>CAVSPN010000002.1:0-3411546 GCA_963730035.1 uncultured Actinomycetota bacterium
GCCTCGTCGACGGTGTCGGCGACGAGGTGGGCGGTGTTGTGGTGGCGGCCCCGGGTCATACCGACGTACGCCGCGGCCGCGCCCGTCGCATCGCCGACCAGGAGATGCGCGGACTCGACGGTGTCGCCCTGAGCGCCGTGAACGGTGGTGGCGTAGGCGAGCTCGACATGCTCCCGCACGTAGGTTCGCGGAAGCGTCCGGCCGCCGCTGTCGCCATGCACGCTCAGGTTGCCGTCGTCGTCGATCCCAACGACCCTCCAACGATCCCGGTTGGCCACGTCGAGCTCGCGGTCGTTGCGGCGGGTGGTGATGTGGTCGCCCAGCCCGAGAGGTGTGCCGGACCTGGTGACCAGCTCAACCCCGTCCTTGACGGCGCCGGCGGCGCGACGGTGGTCCCGTATAGACGCGTTGAGGGCGGTGACCTGGTCGCGGGTGTCGGCGATGACTGTGTCGCCGCTGCTCCCGGCCGCGGTGAGGACGGCGAGGCGTTCCACCTCAGTTGCGTGCACGACGATCTGGCCGCGTTCGACCAGGCGGTCGAAGACCTCACCGGCCTCCTTGCCGGTGCGCATGAGGAGCGAGAGGTCGGCGTACTCGGGGTCGCTGAACCGATGGACGGCGTCCAGCGCCACGTGGCCGTCGGGAGGTGCCCAGCGCGCGGCGTGGTCGAGGACGCCGCCACGGCCCACGGCGGGCAGCTGGTGCCGGTCGCCAACGAGCGCGAGGCGTGCGCCGGCTTCGTCGGCGATCGTGAGCAGGGCGAGGGCGGTGTCCTGGTCGAGCATGCCGGCTTCGTCGACGAGGAGGAGGTCGCCCGGGAGAAGCCGTGAGCGTTCGACGGGTTGCGACTCGACGCGGGACCAGTGGCCGTCGGTGTCCCACCGGAACCCGTGCTGGTGGACGAGCCACGCGGCAGAAGAGGCGCTGGCGCCGACCTGGTCCTGCGCGACACGGGCCGCCTTCATCGTCGGGGTGACGACCACCAGCCGGCGGTCTTGCGCGTGCAGCAGCTCTCGGGCAGCGGCCAACGTGGTGGTCTTGCCCGCACCGGCGGCGCCCTCGACCACCACGAGTCGGCCGGTGCCGGTCAGCGCAGCAACCACCTGGCGTTGGGACTGGTCGAGGGCACGGCGCCCGACGAGTGCCCCGACCGGTCTCGAGAAGGAAGGGTGCTCGGCCCGTGCCACGAGCCGGGTGACCAGGTCGGCCTCGACGTGGAGCACCTCGGGTGAGGACAGGGATCGGATGTGCTCGGCGATGTCGTCGCGCGCCAGGAGGGGGATGCACCGGATGAGGGTGCGGTCGATGAGGTCCTCGACCAGCTCGCGTCGCACCGCGGCTGGGGTCACGACGTCGACGGACGCGACGATTCGCTCGACCTCGCCGCGTATGTCCGCGGCGTTCCAGCTCGACCGGCGGGACCCCAACCTGCTCACCACGAGCTCGGCGACAGCGTCGCGGTGGATGCGACCGATCGGCGTACCCAGGTTGCGGTCCGAGCCGCCTGTGGAGCGGCCGGGGGACTGAGGTGGGACGAACCCGAGCTCGAGCAGCTCATCCGACCAGCGTTGCGAGAGCTGTGTGCCGTCCTGCGGGACGACCTTGTCCGGCCGGGCGTCGGCCCACGCGCGGCGGTCCCACGTGCGCCGAAGGCTGCGGCCGGGTGCCTCGCCCGGGTGCTCGCTGCGCCACTGTGCTTCGTACCTGTCGATGTTGCGGGTGATCTGTGAGGCACGCGCACTGAACGAGCCGGCGTACGGCGCGAGCTGGATGATCTCACCGGACGCAGGGTCGAGGGTGTAGCCGTGCGCGGCGAGCGTGTGCCGGAACTGTGGGTCGCACACGACGGCGGCGTGTCCGATGCCGTTGAGCGCTTCGATGCTGTCCACGACTCCGACCGAGTGCAGGCCGCGCCAGTTCCCGGCCGCGAACACGCGAGCGTTGATCTGAAGGTGGAGGTGGCGGTGGGGATCGCCGGCGCGGGAGGTGTGGTGCCGCACCACCGCGGCCTCGAGCTGCTCAACAGGGACCTGGACCTGCCGACCCCTGGGTCCGACCCGGGTGGTCGCGTGGGCGGCCAGCCATTCGATGATCTCGACCGCCGCACGGTCTTGGGCTGCGTCGTAGGCGGCGGCGACCTGCGGGTGCAGTGAGGCAGCCAGCGACCACGTCTTGGGGCCATTGACGACGATCTCGACGAACCGCAGGCCGTGCTGGTCGTGGCGCAGACGTCCCTTCGGCTGGCCGGTCTCCACGTGGTAGCCAGCGACCCACCGTTCGTACGCCGGCCCGTCCAATGACCCGACCTCATGAGCCGATGGTGAGGTGATTGGTGAGGCCACGAACAGGGTGGCCAGGCCCGTCCCCTCGGCGAGGTAGTAGTCGTCGACGCGGGACCGGTCGGCCTCCACGTACGAGCGTGCTGCGGCGGCCGAGCCCCGGTAGAACTTGACCCCGCCGTGCATGCCTGTCACCGCCCGTAACTGCACGTCAACTAGCCTGGAAATGACGCTCGGCCCGCCCCGAGGGCGGACCGATCTACGGACCTTCGTAGCATGGGTGCCGCTCGGTTTGAAGGCTGTTGAGGAGTTTCGGAATGGGCGGCTTCAGCTCGTCAGTCGCCCTCAAAGATCGTCAACGGACGACTATGACGAGTCGATCCCTGCTGTCCTCAGTGTCCTGGATCAGCGGAGTTGCGATCGCGGCGCCGTGCAGCCGGCAATCCCTCAGTGACGCTGAAGCTGAGGCCTCAGCGCTCCTTCTCAGGAAGACGGTGGCAGCCAACACCCGGGTGCTCGACCGGGTTACGCGACCATCCGCGGCGCCATGGTCTCCATCTGCTCGATGACGAGGCGGATCGCCTCGGGCTGCTTGTCCGGCGGGTACTTGTACTTGACGAGCAGCCGCTTGATCGACGACCGCAGCTTGGCGCGTACGTCGTCGCGGACCGTCCAGTCGGTCTTGATGTCGCGCCGCATCACCGCGACCAGTTCGCGGGCGATCTGGGCGAGGACGTCCTCGCCCTGGACCTCGACGGCGGACTCGTTGGTGGCGACGGCGTCGTAGAAGGCGAGCTCGTCTGCAGTCGAGCGGCGGCGCGAAGTGCGCGCCCCGGTCTGCCCTCGGCCGCGACCTCCTTGGCCAGCTCGATCAGCTCGGCGATGACCTCGGCGGAGGTGAGCTGCTGGTTGGTGTACTTGTTCATCAGCTCGCGGAGCTTCTCGGAGAACGCGCGCTGGCGCACGAGGTTGTGCCGGGTCGACCTTGGTCGATCTCCTCGGTCAGCAGGTCGCGCAGCGCCTCGATCGCCAGGTGGGGGTTCTCGGCCTGCATGCGCCTTGGCGGTGAACTCGGGCCCGAGGTCGGAGAGCGACGGCTTGGGCATGCCCGGCGGCCTCGTAGATGTCGACGATCTCGCCCGTGCTCGGTCGACGTGGCGACGAGGCTGGACGAGCAGCCGCTGGATCTCCTCGGGGACCGGGCTGCCCTGCGGCCTGGCGCTCCTGGGCGTCGAACTTGCCCATCCAGACGCGGACCTCCTCGTAGAACTTCGCCGTCGGTGCGCAGGTCGTCGAGGGTCTGCGAACCGGCAGCCAGCGCCCAGGCGCGCGCGAGCTGGTTGGCGAGCTTGCGGAACCGGTCGCCGAGCGTCTCGTCTCGCCCTCGGCGGCTGGTTGCCCGGCGTCGCCGGGCGAGCGCAGGTAGTTGGTGAGGCCGACCGCGGCCTTGATCCAGCTCCTGGCGTCACCCATGAGCTGCTGTGCGCCACGGGTAGCCGGCGCAGATCTCGTCGAGCGAGGCGATCAGCTGACGTGCCAGCACGGCGGCCTCGTCGACGTTGCGGCCGACCGGCTTCTTGGCCTGGTCGGTCTCGGTGTACTCGGCGAGCGCCTTGCTGAGGTTCTCGACGAGCGGCGCGTAGGCGACGAGCAGGCCGTCCGGCTTGCCGCGGAAGGTGCGGTTGACGCGGGCGAGGGTCTGCATGAGCAGTGCGCCCTTGAGCGGTCGGTCGAGGTAGAGCGTGTGCAGCGGCGGCGCGTCGAAGCCGGTGAGCATCATGTCCTTGACGATGACGATCTGGAGCGGGTCGTCGGCGTCCTTGAGCCGCTTCTGGATGACCTTGTTCTGCGCCTCGCGGCGCACGTGCTTGGCGACCGGCTCCGGTGTCCGACGCGGAGCCGGAGTAGACGACCTTGATGACGCCCTTGTCGACGGCGTCGTCGTGCCAGTCGGGCCGCAGCTTGACGATCTCCTCGTAGAGGTTGGCGCAGATCTCGCGGGTGGCGCCGACGATGAACGCCTTGCCCGGTGACTCGATGAACGGACGCATCGCGGCCGAGCGCTTCTCCCAGTGCTCGAGGATGTCGTGCGGCCAGCGCCTCGAGCCGCGCGGGGGCGCCGTAGACGGCGTTGATGACGGCGACGGACTTCTCGATCCGCTCGCGCTCGACCTCGTCGAGCCCGGTGGTCGCTTCGTCGGCGGCGGCGTCGAGGTCCTCTTCGGTGACGTCGCCGGCGAGCTTGACCGCGATCAGGCGCGGCTCGAAGTAGACCGGCACCGTGGCGCCGTCGTCGACGGCACGGGTGAGGTCGTAGGTGTCGATGACGTCGCCGAACACCTCCTGGGTGTTGCGGTCGGCGAACGAGATCGGCGTGCCGGTGAAGGCGATGAAGGCGGCGTTGGGCAGCGCGTCGCGGATGTGGCGGGCGTAGCCGTCGAGGTCGTCGTAGTGGCTGCGGTGCGCCTCGTCGACGATCACGATGATGTTGCGCCGGTCGGTGAGCAGCGGGTGGTCGAGGCCGGCGTCCGTTCCTCGTCGGTGAGGCCGAACTTCTGCAGCGTCGTGAAGTAGATGCCGCCGGTGATTCGGTTGGATGAGTTCCTCGCGCAGCTGCGTCGCGGCTGCGTGACGTTGATCGGGGCTCTCGGCCAGCAGCTGGGAGCGGTTGAACGCCTCGAAGAGCTGGCTGTCGAGCTCGGTGCGGTCGGTGACCACGACGAGGGTCGGGTTCTTCAGCTTGGGCTGGCGGCGCGACCAGCGTGGGCGTAGAGCTCCATCTCCATCGACTTGCCCGAGCCCTGGGTGTGCCAGACGACGCCGGCCTTGCCGTTGGTCTCGACGGCGTGCGACCGTGGAGCCGACGGCCTTGGTGACGGCGAAGTACTGGTGCGGCTTGGCGATCCGCTTGGCGTAGCCGTCGGCGCCCTCGTCGAAGGCGACGAAGTTGCGCTGGAGCTGCAGGAACCGCTCCTGGTTGCAGACGCCCGTCGATCAGGTACTCCAGCTCGAGTGCGCACAGGCTGCCGTCGTCGGTGACCGACGCCGGACGGCACGGCCGGCCGTCGTCGTCGACGTTCCACGGCGAGTAGTGGTTCGAGCGGCGTGAACGGCGTGCCGTAGCGGGCGGTGATGCCGTCGCTGATGATCGTGAGCACGCACGAACCGGAACGCCATCGGGAACTCGCGCAGGTACGTCGCCAGCTGCGCGTGCGCCGACGGCGACGTCGGCCTGCTCGGCGCCGGCCTTCTTGAGCTCGACGATCGACGACCGGCAGGCCGTTGAGGTAGAGCACGACGTCGAAGCGTCGCTCGACCTCGGCCGAGCGGATCGTGACCTGGTTGACGGCGAGGAACTCGTTGTCGTCGACGTTGTGGCTGACGAACCGGATCGTCGGGTTCTGCTCGACGCCGTCGGAGTCGATGTAGGTGATCCCCCGGTAGCCGTCGACCAGGATCTGGTGCAGCCGGAAGTTCTCCGCGATCGCGTCCTGCGACTTCGGCGCGACGGATCTCGGCCAGCGCCTGTTCGAGGTACTCACCCGGCACCGTCGGGTTGAGCTTGCGCAGCGCGTCGAGCAGTCCGGCCGGCAGGACGATGTCGTCCCAGGACTCACGGCCGCCCTCGGCGCCGGGCGCGATCGGCCTTGCCCGGCGTCGGGCTGCCACTCCGTGGAACGACGAGCGCGTCGAGCGCATCTGCTCTTCCCACTCGGCTTCGCTGACCATCACAGCACCTCCTTCGACAGTCTTCTCGGCGTCCTTGACGCGGACCTTCCCCGACATCAGCAGCGGCAGCAGTTCGTCGCGGGTCGCTGGCGAGCCTGCAGGTTCTCGTTCTCGGCCGCGAGCGGCCGATCCCAGCAGACCTGTCATCGAACTCGTCCAGTCGTCGACATCGCTCCGAGCTCGGGAAGCGCACGGGCTCATCGAGGTGGCGTCGCTGGATGTGCCCCATCGTGGTCGCCTTGTCGGCCGCGATCGCCTTGAACTCGGCCAGCTTCGCGTGCACAGCCTGATTGACCAGCCACATCGGCATCGCTCGAGCCGGGATCGACCTTGAAGATGTGCTGGTTGCACGATCGCCTCGGGCCGGTACCAGCGAGCGACGGTCAGCGAGCCCGACCAGCGCGAACAGCAGATCGCCCGGGCGTGCACCGTGCGTCGTCGGCAACGTCGATGTCGTTGCAGACCGTCGATCCGCACCGATCCGGAGTTCAGTTCGGCGATCCGCACGACGACACGGCCGCGTGCCCGTGGCGTCCCTTGGTGAAGGCTCGCCCGTTCACGAACCGCGCCAGCGACGACAGCGGCACGTCGCGCACCGTCAACGGCTGCACGCTCGGAAGTGCGCACGACCAGCTCGTCCAGCGAGCCGATCGACGCGCTCGTTGGCGGCGATCTTGTCGTCGAGCGCCCCCAGCACCTCGGCGATCGCCTCCTGCTCCGACACGATGGCAGTCGGACCATCAACGCCATGGCCTCAGGCTGTACGATCGCGCCATGTGCAGTCTGCCTGTCGAACCGACGCACGCTGTCGCTGCTCGTGCATCAGGACGTAGCGCAGGTAGCTGCGGATCGAGGACCGAGCGTCACGCACGCCAGCAACGTGAGTCTGTCGGCGAGCAGCCGTATCGGCGATCCAGCACGGCGATCCGACCGACGCGACTCGACGGCGAACACGTCACCGCGCCGTGACGCGATCGTCGCCGAGGAGTCGAACGTCCCACCTGGCACGCGGCTCGAGCGTCGGCATCGTGACTCGCATGCTTCGCTCGGACGTACTCGGATGCCGCAGTCGATGTCACCGCTCGAGGTCCGATCGTCTTGCGGCATGCACGCCAAGCAGCGACGTCCGGCAGCGATCGCGTGAATCCTCGTCAGGAGTCCGGCGTCCTACGCTGAGCGCTATCCGCCCCGATGACCGCCAGTGCCTCGCGACCGCCAGTTCGCGTCGACTCACGCATCGAGCCGCTCCAACTGCTCGCGAACGACCGTCTCCAGCCGCGCGGACTCGTCGAAGGCGGCGAGAAGTTCTGCGGTGAGTCGCTCGATCTTGGCGTCGATCGGCCTCGCCGTCGTCCTCGACCTCGGCGGCGCCGACGTACCGGCCCGGGGTCAGCGCGTAGTCGGCCGCCTTGATCTCGGCGAGCGTCACCGACTTGCAGAAGCCGGGGACGTCGGCGTACTCGCCGTCGTCGCGGACTTCGTCCCACGCCAGGCGTGGAAGGTGTCGCCGATCCGCTTGATGTCCTCGTCGGACAGGTCGCGCTCGGCACGGTCGACCATGTAGCCGAGCTCGCGGGCGTCGATGAAGAGCACCTGCCCGACCGGTCGATCGAGCCCTGCTTGCCCTTGGTCTTGTCCTTGGCGAAGAACCAGAGGCAGACCGGGATGCCGGTGCTGCGGAAGAGCTGGGTCGGCAGCGCCACCATGCACGAGACCAGGTCGGCCTCGACGATCTGGGCGCGGATGTCGCCCTCGCCGTTGGAGTTCGACGACATCGAGCCGTTGGCCATGACGACGCCGGCCTTCCCGCCCGGGGCGAGCTTGGACAGGATGTGCTGGATCCAGGCGTAGTTGGCGTTGTTGGCCGGCGGGACGCCGTACTTCCAGCGCGGGTCCTCGACGTTGCGCGCCCAGTCCTTGATGTTGAAGGGCGGGTTGGCCATCACGAAGTCCATCTGGACGTCGGCGTGCTGGTCGCGGGCGAAGGTGTCGCCCCAGCGGGCGCCGAGGCCCTTGTTGTCGATGCCGTGGATGGCGAGGTTCATCTTGGCCAGGCGCCAGGTCTCCTCGTTGGCCTCCTGGCCGAAGACGGCGATGTCCTTCGGGTCGCCGTCGTGCTCGTGGATGAACTTCTCGGTCTGGACGAACATGCCGCCCGAGCCGCAGCACGGGTCGTAGACCCGGCCGCTGGTGCGGCTCCAGCACCTCGACGATCACCTTGACGACGCTGACGGCGGCGTGAAGAACTCGCCGCCGCGCTTGCCCTCGGCGCGGGCGAAGGCGCCGAGGAAGTACTCGTAGACCTCGCCCATCAGGTCGCGGGCTCGGTGCTCGCCCTGGCGGCTGAAGCGCGCGTTGTTGAACAGGTCGACCAGCTCGCCGAGGCGGCGCTGGTCGATGTTGTCGCGGTTGTAGATGCCGCGGCAGCGTGCCGGCGAGGCGTCGGGTTGGCCTGCATGACGGCGTCCATCGCGTCGTCGATCGAGCGCGCCGATGGTCTTGGCCGGCTCGTCACCGACGGCGGGCTTGCCCTTGGCGTTCTCGGCCAGGTAGGCCCACGCGCCTCCGGCGGGACGACGAAGACGCCGTAGCCCTGGTACTCCTCGGGGTCGTCGATCAGGTCGGCGATCTGCTCGTCGTCGTAGCCCTCGGCGAGCAGGTCGGCGCGGATCGCCTCGCGACGCTCGTCGTAGGCGTCCGAGACGTACTTGAGGAAGACCAGGCCGAGGATGACGTCCTTGTACTGGCTCGCCGACAGCGAGCCACGGAGCTTGTCGGCGGCCTTCCAGAGGGTGTCCTTGAGCTCCTTCATCGTCGACGGTGCCGTCGGGTCCGTCTTCTTGCGCGGTGGCATGTCAGCCTGCCTTCTTCGTGGTGGATGGACTGATCGCGATGCCGCCGGTGGCGACGCCCTGGATCAGATTGGTGATGATGTCGTGTGTGGCTGCCTCGCGGCGCCGAAGCTCGGCGAGGTGGGCCACGGCGCCGGCCAGCGTCTCCTCCACGACGCTCGATCTGGTCGTCGGCGAGGTGCGGAATGCTCCAGGTGCGCCATTCGCCAGCGTCGTCTGGAAGTTGATTGATGACCTCGGCGAGTGCCCGCGGGCCGATGCCGACTCCCTGCGGGAGGCGGAGACCTCGGCTGCCGACCATGATGATGGAGCCGCCGACCTGGTCGACGATCGCGGCAGGGCGAGGCCGGTCGGTGAAGACCACGTCTCCAGGCTGGGTCCGTCGCGCGTGCGGGTAGCGCCGCTCGGCCACGAGCGGGTCGATCTGGAGACGATCGCTTGCCGGATCAGCGGAGAGAACGCCGATAGTCCCGGTTGGCTCCGCGTCCGCCACATCGAGCCGGCAGCCGTTGAGCAGTTCGATCCTGCGCGACTCGACCATCTCGCCGAGGGAGCGCGGCGTCGTGACGATGGCGGCCGGCGCTCGCGTCACCAGCACGTCGAAACCGGTGAGGTCGTCCCGGGTGACGAGGGTCGCCTCGTTGACGCGGTCACGCGCACCGGGCAAGCCTGACGCGATCAGTTGCACGGCCCGAATGCCAGCAGCGACGACAGACGACCTGCCTCGAGCTTCCTGCTGGAGGATCGATCGGCCGTACCGGAAGGCGCGTGCGGAGCTCTGGTCCAGCGCGGCCACGATGTCCGACACGATGTCGCCGGCGTCGATCGGCTCCGAGGTGAGGTCGGCGACGACGAGTCGGTCAGCGTTGACACCGCCCCTGAGGATCCAGATCGCGACACTCTGTCGGTGCGCTTCACGCCACATGCCGCGCGGGAGGCGAAAGGCGGCGACCAAGCGGCCCATCTCCAAGGTCTGTGAACGGGCACGCGCCATCTCCCCGCGCAGCGGATCGCACAATGCCGAGCTGGGGCCCAGCAGAACCGCTATGTCGTTCGGGCCCAGCTCCAGCGCGACGGTATCGGCGATCTCGAGAGCTTCCTGGTCGCTGCGGCCGACAGCCGAGATCACGCGCACGAGCGGCCAGGCCGCATCCACGCGGTCAATCCCCTCGATGAGCAGATGGCGGACCATGGCTCGGTCTTGAGGATCGACGCCGGCGCGGACGCCGGCGAACCCGCTGGCGATGGCCCGCGCCCGGGGGTCGATGCGGAGCTCGATCGCGACGTCACCCATCCCCAGGTGCTCGCCACAGGCATCGGCGATCGTCTTCAGAAGGCCGAGGAGTTCGTCCGTCAGGCCTCGTTCAGCGCCCCAGCGGGCCAACCGAGTCTCATATAGGCGTCTCAGGGCATCCGCCGGACCGTAGGACCCTTCGACCAGTTCATCGACGTACGACGCGAGCGCTCGATCCTCACTGATCGCTCGCGCTTCGGCCAGAAGGAACCGGTCATCCGGGTCGATCTCCTCGGCAAGAGCGATGAGCTCGGGACCGGATCGCTGACCCAGGTCATCGCCGACAGCAGACCGGAGCGCAAGCATCGTCACCGCATCGTTGAGAGTGACGGCATCGGGGACCGAGAGTGACGGAGCCTCGATGCGTGACTCAAGGTTGCGTCCGCGTCCCGTTCTCTCCAGCCAGTCAAGGATCTGCTCGCGGTCGAAGAAGTCGACTCCATCTCTCGTAATGGCAGCCGCCGGGAACGGGAGGAACTCCCCGCGGACGGTCGTCCGGCGGCGCCAGTTGGTGACTGCCTGGCGGGTCACGCCGGCCAACTGGGCGATGTCCTGCAACGTGAGCAAGTGAGTCACGAGTTCCTCCTCTCTTCGATCTGCCGACTCAGACAAGGTAGGGCAATCTGCCTGTTCGGGGGACGTACATCTGTTTAGCCCCCTAAACAGGGCATTGTTGCGCACTCCTGGGATCGCGCTCCGATCCTCGAGTCACCGGTCGCCGGCAAGCGACGACCCGAGAGGAACGAGGCAAGGACATGAACGAGAAGACGTACGGGGCCCACTTCGACGAGACCGGCAGCAAGGTCGTCATCGAGGAGCTCGAGATCGAGGACATCACCGTGATCCGCGAGGCCCAGCGGTGGACGACTGGCCAGCGCGGTCCGGTCATCGACGACGTCGGAGCACTGAGCAACGCTGACGTGACCACCTTCGCTACGGAGGCGATGGTGCTGGGTGCTCGGGTCCTGGCGGCAACCGCCCAGACCGCCGAGTCCCGGGCGATCGAGGGCATGGTCAAGGACGTCGGCGAGAAGACCGCCGAGGCGTCCCTGAAGGCGGCCGAGCTCACCGAGCGCGCGGCGAAGGAGGCGTCGGAGGTCGTCAGCAAGGTGGCCGCGGACGCGAAGAAGGCCATCACGGAGGCCGACGAGGTGAACCGCAAGGAGATCACCACTGCAGTGGACAGCGCCAAGAAGGAGCTGCTCGCCGAGACGCGCCGGATCTTCGGTGGCGACAACCCCGAGTTGCTCGACCGCCTGCAGCCGTTGCTCGACAAGTTCGGGTCGAACCTGGAGACGCAGGTCCGCACCGGCACCAACGAGCTGCTGGAGAAGGCGGCCAAGCAGTTCGACCCTGCCGACCCGACGTCTCCGATGGCCAAGCACGCCGCCGCGCTGGCCCAGCAGCAGGAGAAGGTCTCCGAGAAGATCGAGAAGAACCACGTTGCCCTCGCGGCCAAGGTCGACGAGCTGACCACGGCGCTCAAGGTTCAGGAGGCGAAGACCACCCTGGCCAAGGTCACGCCCATCAAGGGCAGCTCGTTCGAGGAGCAGATCCACGACCTCATGCGCGGCATCGCCGCCGGCCTCGGGGACGAGTACGACGACACCACGACCAAGACGGGTCTGCTGCCGCGCAGCAAGAAGGGCGACGGCGTGCTCAGTGTCAGCGGTCAGCCGGGCCGCGTCGTGCTGGAGATGACGGACTCCCCGCGCTCCGGCTGGGGCGCGTACCTCGACGAGGCCGAGCGCAATCGGGACGCCGCGCCTCCATCGGAGTCGTGCGGACGACCGACCAGAACGGCGGGCAGTCGATCCGCGTGCTGGGGTCCCGGCGCGTCGTGATCGCGTTCAACCCGGACGAGGACGACCCGGAGCTCCTGCGCACCGTCGTGATGCTGCTCCGGACCGTCGCCATCACGGCATCGCTCCGCACCGGTTCCGCGGAGGTCGAGACCGCGGAGGAGAAGATCGCCGAGGCGTTGACGCAGCTGGAGAAGATCGACGCGGTGAAGAAGATCGCCGGCACCATCCAGAAGGGCGCGGCGAAGATCGACAGTGAGTGCACATCGATCAGCGACGTCGATCCAGCGGCTCCTCGACCAGGCACTCGCCGCGCTCGGGGGCAGCGAGGCCAGCATCGCAAGCGCCGCAGCAGCGGGCGTTGCGGGGGCTGCGTGATCTCGTCCGACGGGCGGGCGTTTGTGACGTGCCAATGAACAAGGAGCGGCCAAAACTGGCCGCTCCTTGTTCCCGAATGTTCCCCGCCTCAGATGCGATTGTGAAAAGGGCCTCTGACCTGCGGTTTCTTGGTGGGCGATACTGGGTTTGAACCAGTGACCTCTTCCGTGTCAAGGAAGCGCGCTACCACTGCGCCAATCGCCCGTGCTGAGCCCGGAGGCTCGGTTGTTCGAGGTGGAGACGGGATTTGAACCCGTGTACACGGATTTGCAGTCCGTTGCCTCGCCTCTCGGCCACTCCACCAAGGAGGGGACCAACCTGGCTGGACAGCGTCCCTTCTCCGAGCGGACGACGAGGCTCGAACTCGCGACCTCAACCTTGGCAAGGTTGCGCTCTACCAACTGAGCTACGTCCGCCTGCGACGCCCGACCGGTGATCGGTCGGTCGTGCGAGACACGACGATAGCCGACCCCGCAGGTTCGGCAAACTCTGGCCCCCGCGCGTCGGACAGTCCCGGCGACGACCGCGCGCCTCCATGCGTGCGCCTCCTCCTACGGTGGGCGCATGCGGGTGTGGGCGAACGGCACGGTGCTCGACGACCCGGCGTCGGCCGTGGTCAGCGTCCTCGACCACGGGTTCACCGTGGGGGACGGGGTCTTCGAGGCGGTCAAGGTCACCCAGGGCCGGCCGTTCGCGCTGACCCGTCACCTGCAGCGGCTCGCGGAGTCGGCGCGCGGTCTCGGCCTCCCCGACCCCGACCTCGACGGGATCCGGCACGCCGCCGAGGAGGTCCTCGCGGCCGAGCACCTGCCGCTGGGCCGGCTGCGGATCACCTATACCGCCGGCCGCGCGCCGCTCGGGTCGGGCAGGGGAGAGGGCGCGCCGACCGTCGTCGTGGTGGCTGCGCCGATGGACCGCCAACCGGAGTCGGCGACCGTCGTGACCGTGCCGTGGCCGCGCAACGAGCGGGGAGCCGTCGCCGGCCTCAAGACCACGTCGTACGCCGAGAACGTGGTCGCTCTCGCCTGGGCCCGGGAGAGGAGCGCCGACGAGGCGCTGTTCACCAACACCGCCGGTCACGTGTGCGAGGGGACGGGGTCCAACGTCTTCTACGTCGTCGACGGGGAGCTGAGGACGCCGTCGCTCGTCTCGGGGTGTCTCGCGGGGATCACCCGGGGGCTGCTGCTGGAGTGGTGCGACGTGCGGGAGGTCGACGAGCCGGCCGAGGTGCTCGCACGGGCCGACGAGGTCTTTCTGGCCTCGACGACCCGCGACGTACAAGCGGTGTCCCGGTGCGACGGTCGGGACCTCGGTGCGGCCGGCCCGGTGACCCGGGCGGCCGCAGCGACGTGGGCAGAGCGCGAAGCCGAGCAGCTCGACCCCTGACAGGAGGTGTCAGGCGGTCTCGGCGGCGAAGATCGCGCTGATCGCGGCGTCGACATCGACCAGAGCGCTCTCGGCGCCCGGGGCGACCGACCCGGTCATCCGCTCGACGAACGCCGTGATGTCGGCGGTGCGGCCCTGGACGAGCGCCTCGCCGTCGGGGGAGCAGAGCTCGATGATGACGACGCTGTTGCCGTCGTTGTCGACGCACGGCCAGACGTGGACGTCACCGTCACCGACGGGCTCGAGGAGCCCCTCGATGAGCAGATCACGACCGAACGTCCAGCGGACGCGTCCCGCGACGGTCGAGAAGGTCGCCGAGACGGCGAGCGGGTCTGCGGGGTCATAGCTGAGCTCGGTCTCCAGCGGCGCCACGGCGCCGGAGGGGTCCACGAGCTCGAGCAGGAGCACCTGCGAGACGAGCGTCGGGGTGTTGCTCTTGATCACGTTGAAGTCCATCGGTCTGCCTCTCCCTTGGCAAGTGCGCGCCATTCCCTTGGCTTCGCCGGCCGCACCTCCCAGTGCGGTACCGCCGCGGACTCCCTGTCCCGGGATGTCTTTACCCCAGGTGTTCGTCCGAGTCCACAGACTGCAACGGTGGAATCCCCTGCGGAGCGTGAATCGGCGATCCCGGGACCCGATTGACCTCACCGGACTAGGCCGAGATGGTCACCCCGGACCGACCCCCCTGCCAGACGGCACGGGTCGCAGGTCCCTCCGGGACCAGTCGAGGCTTCGGGAGAGCCTTCAGCGACCGGACCGCTGCCCGACGCCGCCCTGACCGGCCCGGTCGTCGGAGGCATGTTGTAGGCTCCCGGCCGTACCACGGCGCGAGGAGCGCAGCGGGCGATTGGCGCAGTGGTAGCGCGCTTCGTTCACACCGAAGAGGTCACTGGTTCGAACCCAGTATCGCCCACCGACGGCCCGCCCCGCAGCGGAAGCCGTCAGCCCGCGCCCGGGCTCACAGTTCAGTGATCGACGCTCGGTCACGCTCGGGACCTACGTCACGAGTCGCATTCGCCGAGGTCAGCGCGGTCTTCCGCATTTGGTCGCGGTGGGCCTCACAAGGTACACTCGGGCGTCGACCGGGGGGTCGGAAACAGTCTATTCGGGGGTTTTACTTTCATGCGTTCGTTCTCTGCTGTCCGCGCTGCTGTCGCGGCCACAGCCCTTGCTCTTGTCCCGGCCCTGGTGCCGACCGTCGCCGACGCGGCGACCCGCGATCGGGCTCGTGGCGACGCGCTCGTCGGCGGTGTTCCCGCAGCTCGTCGCGGCGACGCCTGCGCCGCACATCGACGCGCTTGCCGTCGGCGGCGGGACCACTTACGTCGGCGGGCTCTTCGACACGATGACCCAGGGCAGTACGCCGCGCAGCGGGCTGCGCGAACCTTGCGGCCTTCAGCTCGACCAACGGCACCTTCTCCAGCACGTTCCAGGCCTCGGTCAACGGGTTGGTCAACGACCTCGAGCTCGACGCCGCGAACAACGCGCTGTACGTCGGCGGTGACTTCACGCTCGCCAACGGCGTCGCCCGCAGCGGTCTCGCCAAGCTCGACGCGACCACCGGTGAGCTCATCACGACCTTCAAGGCGCCGTCCGGGAAAATCAACGACCTGATGCTGGTCAACGTCGGTGGGACAGAGCGGTTGTTCGCCGGCGGCCCCGGCAAGGGGCTGGTGTCGCTGAACCCCGTCACGGGCAAGCGGGACACCTACGGCATGCCGTGTTCACGGACAAGATCCCGGGTTCGTGGGGGACAGGCATCGCGGTGTACCGCTTCGCCCACGACCCGGTCCACCAGCGCCTCGCCGTAGTGGGCGACTTCCGTACGGTCGGCGGCCAGGCTCGGTCCCGGTTCGTCATGCTGAACCTCGGCGCAGGCGGCGCGACCGTCGACGACTGGTACTACGCGCCCTTCGCGAAGGACTGCTCGTCCACCGCGTCCCGACGGATCGCCTACCTGCAGGGTGTCGACTTCTCCCCCAACGGGGAGTACGTCAGCGTCGCGGCGACGGGTCAGATCTCGAAGCCCGGCGACGTGTGGCACTACTGGGACCTGCCGGAGAAGCAGGCCCAGTCGACGGTCTGCGACGCGGTCGGCCGCTTCGACTCGGGTCCGACGGGGGACGACGCGCCCCAGTGGATCAACTACACCGGTGGTGACAGCGTCTGGCGCGTCCAGGACACCGGCAGCGCCGTGTACGCCTCGGGTCACTTCCAGTGGTTCGACAACCAGGACGGCTTCGCGTCCCAGGGCACCGGGGATCGCGGCGGCAACGGGCAGCCGGGCTACCCCGCAGTCAGGCGGCTCGGCCTCGCCGCCATCGACGCGGACTCGGGCCGTGCGCTTCCCTGGGACCCGGCCGCCACGGGCTTCAAGCAGGGCGGCAAGGGCCTCCTTGTCACCAGCGCGGGTCTCTACGTCGGCAACGACTCCAAGCGCTTCGGGGGCCAGCCGCGCTACGGCTTCGCGTTCGCCCCGGTGCTCTGACCGCAGTCCCAGGGCGCAGCGAAACGATCTGATCCGGAGCCGGTCACCCCTCGGGGTGACCGGCTCCTGTCGTCTTCACGGCCGTGAACGGCGGTGGCGGCCGGCATTACCTGACACCCGTAGAATCGTTGCAACGACCGGGGGGTCGTCGTCAGTTCACTTCGGGGGTCACATCGTCATGGGTTCGTCTTTTGCTGTCCGCACGGCTCTTGCTGCTGCTGGGGGCAGCCTCCTCTTCCTGCCTGCGGTCGCTCAGGGCGCAGTCCCACACCCCACGGTCGCGGCGCAAGCCGCGGTCAAGTACACGCCCGAGCTCGTGCCCTCGGACATCGCGAGGCCACGCGTCAACGCGATCGCCGTCGCCGGCGCCCGGACGTACGCGGGTGGGCTCTTCGACACCGTGACCCAGCAGGGGGAGGTGCTGCGGGGCCTGGGCAACCTGATGTCGTTCACCACAGCCACGGGTGTCCTCGACCGGACGTTCAAGCCGCGGTTCGACGGCCCGGTCTGGGCCATCGAGCCGGCTCCGGGCGGCGGGGTCTTCGTCGGCGGTGACTTCACCCAGGTCGACGGCACCGCCCGAGCCGGGCTGGTGAAGCTGACAGCATCCGGCGCGGTCGACACCCGCTTCAAGCCCTACTTCAAGGCAGGGCAGGTGAACGACCTCGAGGTCGCGACGATCCGCGGCGAGCGCAGGCTGGTCGTGGCCGGGACGACGGGGAAGCGGCTGGCAGCGGTCGACACCAACACGGGCGCCAACACCTGGGAGATCGACGCCGTCTTCACCGAGCCGATCCCGGGTGCGCGGGGCGCCGGGACGGCGGTGTTCCGCACGTCGGTGTCCCCGGACGGTCGCCGCCTGATCGCCACCGGCAACTTCACGACGGTGACCGTCGACGGTGTGAGCCGGGCCCGGAGAGCGTTCGTCATGCTCACCCTGCCGACCTCGACGCGCGAGACGGCCATCGACCCCTGGTACTACCCGGGCTTCGCGAAGGAGTGCAGCGCCACCACGGAGGGCGACGCACGCCGCACCGCCAACCTGCAGGGCGTCGACTGGTCGCCGGACGGTCGCCACTTCAACGTCACCGCGACCGGCAAGATCCCGCTGCCCGGCGACGTCTGGCACGCCTGGGACACCGATGCCCACAACGCCGGCTCGAGCGTCTGCGACGCCGTCGCCCGCTTCTCCTTGGCGGACCCCCAGCAGGCCGTGTGGATGAACTACTCCGGCGGCGACAGCATCTGGACCGTCCAGGACACCGGCGCGGCGGTCTACGCCCAGGGGCACTTCCAGTACATGGACAACCCGGACGGGTTCGCGTCGAAGCCCATCGGCGACCGGCGTACGGGCGCCCCGGCCATGGCACGCAGGGGCGTCGTCGCCATCAACCCGGCGACGGGCAAGGCCATCACGGCCTGGGCACCGCCGGCCCCCGCGCGGATGGGTGGCAAGGCGCTCGTCGCCACCCCGTCCGGGGTGTGGTGGGGCAGCGACTCCCTCAAGTGGAACGGCCGGGCACGCCTCGGGCTCGCCTTCACCCCGCTGCCCTGACCCGGGTCGCAGGGAACGCCGGCTCCCGGCGACTCCCCACGGCGTACTCGCACTCCCCACGGGTTGTGACCCGTGGGGAGTGACAGCTCGCCTGCATCCCTTGGGAAACCGGAGGGCGGCCTCGGGGGCGCCGTCGTTAGGATCGGACGTCCGCCCGACCCCGACCCTCGAAGGATCCCCGTGCCCGAGATCAAGGTGACCCTCGTCGACGCCGGAGAGCGGGACGAGCGTGCGGTCACGACCGGGACGCGGATCTGGGAGCTGTACGCCGAGCGCCCCGACGTCGTGGTGGCCCGGGTCGGCGGCGAGCTCAGGGACCTCGCCGCGGAGCTGCAGGACGGTGACGAGGTCGAAGGGGTCGCCGTCGACACCCCCGACGGCCGCGCGGTGCTGCGCCACTCCACGGCGCACGTGCTCGCGCAGGCGGTCCAGGACCTGTACCCGCAGGCGCGGCTCGGCATCGGGCCGCCGGTCGAGAACGGGTTCTACTACGACTTCGACGTCCCCGAGCCGTTCCGCCCCGAGGACCTCGAGAAGCTCGAGACCCGGATGCGCAAGATCATCAAGGAGAACCAGCGGTTCTCCCGCCGGGTGGTCACCGACGACGAGGCCCGCGTCGAGCTCGCCGAGGAGCCCTACAAGCTCGAGCTCATCGGGCTGAAGGGCGGCGCGCAGGACGCCGAGGGCGCCGGCGTGGAGGTCGGGGCCGGTGAGCTCACGATCTACGACAACCTGCGCCGCGGGGACGAGCTCGCGTGGAAGGACCTCTGCCGAGGACCTCACCTGCCGACCACCAAGCGCATCCCCGCCTTCAAGCTGATGCGGACCGCGGCGGCGTACTGGCGCGGCAGCGAGCAGAACCCCCAGCTGCAGCGGATCTACGGCACTGCGTGGGAGTCGAAGGAGGCGCTCGAGGCCTACCTGCACCGGCTCGAGGAGGCCGAGCGCCGCGACCACCGCCGGCTCGGGCGCGAGCTGGACCTCTACAGCTTCCCCGACGAGATCGGCTCCGGGCTGGCGGTCTTCCACCCCAAGGGCGGGGTCGTCAAGCGCGAGATGGAGGACTACGTCCGGCGTCGCCACATCGAGGAGGGCTTCGATTACGTCGGGACGCCGCACATCGCCAAGGAGGGGCTGTTCCACACCTCCGGGCACCTGCCGTACTACGCCGACGGCATGTTCCCGCCGCTCGAGGTCGAGGGCGGCGCCTACCGCCTCAAGGCGATGAACTGCCCGATGCACAACCTGATCTACCGGTCGCGGCAGCGCTCCTACCGCGAGCTCCCGCTACGGCTGTTCGAGTTCGGGTCGGTCTACCGCTTCGAGAAGTCCGGGGTCGTGCACGGCCTGACCCGTGTCCGCGGCATGACGCAGGACGACTCGCACTCCTACGTGACCCCGGAGCAGGCCCCGGACGAGATCCGCCACCTGCTCGACTTCGTGCTGAGCCTGCTGAAGGACTTCGGGCTCGACGACTTCTACCTCGAGCTGTCGACCCGCGACGACTCCAAGCCCGACAAGTTCGTCGGCAGCGACGACGAGTGGGAGGTCGCGACCCGGGTGCTCGCCGACGTCGCGGCGGCCTCCGGGCTCGAGCTCGTCCCGGACCCCGGCGGCGCGGCGTACTACGGGCCGAAGATCTCGGTGCAGGCCCGGGACGCCATCGGGCGGACCTGGCAGATGTCGACGATCCAGTACGACTTCAACCAGCCGCGCGGGTTCGAGCTCGAGTACGTCGCGGCCGACGGCTCGCGGCAGCGGCCGGTGATGATCCACTCGGCGAAGTTCGGCTCGATCGAGCGGTTCCTCGGCGTCCTCGTCGAGCACTACGCCGGGGCGTTCCCGCCCTGGCTCGCGCCGGTGCAGGTGACGGGGATCCCGGTCGCCGACCGCCACGACGACTACCTCGCCGACGTCGCCACCCGGATGCGACGGGCGGGGCTGCGGGTCGAGGTCGACTCCTCCGACGACCGGATGCAGAAGAAGATCCGCAACGCCCAGCTCCAGAAGGTGCCGTTCATGGTGCTCGCCGGCGACGCCGACGTGGAGAGCGGGGCGGTGTCCTTCCGCTACCGCGACGGCCGGCAGGACAACGGCGTACCGGTCGAGGAGGCGATCGACCGCATCGCCGCGGCGGTGGCCGACCGCCGACAGGTCTGACCCGGTGACCGCGCCGGACGGCGAGCACCTGCAGCAGCCGGGCGTGGGCGAGCCCGACGGCCTCGAGCGGCTCTGGACCCCGCACCGGATGGCCTACATCGCCGGGGAGAACAAGCCGGTGGACGGCAGCGCCCAGGAGTGCCCGTTCTGCCGGATCCCGGAGCTGGAGGACGAGGCCGGGCTGGTGGTGCACCGCGGCGTCACGGCGTACGTCGTGCTGAACCTGTACCCCTACAGCTCGGGCCACCTCATGGTCTGCCCCTACCGCCACGTCGCGGACTACCCCGACCTCACCGAGCCCGAGACCTCCGAGGTCGCGGCGCTGACGCAGGAGGCGATGCGGGTCATCCGGACCGTCAGCGGCGCCCACGGCTTCAACATCGGGATGAACCAGGGGGCCGTCGCCGGAGCCGGCATCGCCGCGCACCTCCACCAGCACGTCGTCCCCCGCTGGGGCGGCGACGCCAACTTCATGCCGATCATCGGCCGCACCAAGACGCTGCCGCAGCTGCTCGGCGACACCTGGCGTCTGCTCGCGGACGCGTGGCAGGCGAGCAGGGGGCCCAGCGGTTAGCCTGAGGCCGCCATGCTGGAACGCTTCCGCGCGACCTGGACCGCGCTCTTCGCCCCGGTCGTCCGGTTGCTGCTCCGCCTCGGCGTGAGCCCGGACGCGGTGACGGTCGTCGGCACGCTCGGCGTCGTCGCGGGTGCGGTGATCTTCTTCCCGCAGGGTCAGCTGCTCGCCGGCGTCCTGTTCATCACCGCCTTCGTCTTCTCCGACATGATCGACGGCGCGATGGCACGCCAGTCCGGCCGGGTCAGCCCCTTCGGCGCGTTCCTCGACTCCACGCTCGACCGGATCGGCGACGCGGCGATCTTCGGCGGGCTGGCGATGTACTACGTCGGCCCCGGCGACGAGCCGGCGCTCGTCGCGCTCGCGATCTACAACCTGACGATGGGCTCGGTGACCTCCTACGCCCGGGCCCGCGCAGAGGCGCTGGGGATGGAGGCCAAGGTCGGGATCGCCGAGCGCGCCGACCGCCTGGTCTCGATCCTCGTGGTCACCGGTGCGGCCGACCTCGTCAACATGCTCGGCGCCGGCCCACGAGCGCTGTGGGCGATCCCGGTCACGCTCGGGGTGCTGGCGGTGGCGAGCACGGTGACCGTCGTGCAACGGGTGCTGGTCGTCCGGCAGCAGGCCCTCGCCCACGCCGCACCCAGCGGTCCGGTCCCCTGAGCGCGCTGCGCCGGGCCGCGGCGGCGTCCTCCCAGCACGCGGTGACCACCGGCTTCCTCGCCGGTTGGCGGGTCGTGCGCCGACTGCCGGAGCCGCAGGCCCGCGCGTTCTTCGACCGGCTCGCCGACCAGGCGTACCGCCGCGACGGCCGCGGGGTGCGCCGGCTCCGCGCGAACCTCGCTCAGGTGTGCCCCGACCTCGACGAGGCCGCCCTCGACCGGCTCACCCGGGCCGGGATGCGCTCCTACCTGCGCTACTGGTGCGAGGCCTTCCGGCTGCCGTCCTGGCCGATCGAGGACCTGGTGGCGCGGACCCGCACCGTCCACGAGGAGCGGCTCCGGGAGCCGTACGCCGCGGGGCGCGGCGTCGTCGCCGCGCTGCCCCACACCGGGAACTGGGACTGGGCCGGCGCCTGGGCCGGCGCCACCGGGATGCCGGTGACGACGGTGGCGGAGCGGCTGCGCCCCGAGCGGCTCTACGAGGAGTTCGTCCGCTACCGGGCCACGCTCGGCATCCAGATCCTGCCGCTGACCGGCGCCGGGTCGCCGCTGCCCGCGCTCGAGGAGCGGCTGCGCGAGGGCGGGTTCGTCTGCCTGCTGGCCGACCGCGACCTCAGCCGCAGCGCCCTCGAGGTCGAGCTCTGCGGCCGGCCGGCGCGGATGCCCGTCGGACCCGCGCTGCTCGCGCGGACGACCGGTGCGGCGCTCGTGCCCACGACCTGCGCCTACGTCGGCCGCGACATGGAGATCAGGTTCCACCAGGAGGTCGAGGTCGGGCCCGGGATGGAGGGGCTGCGGCGCGCGACCCAGGAGGTCGCCGACGCCTTCACGACCGCGATCCGCGGCTACCCGCAGGACTGGCACATGCTGCAGCGGGTGTTCTCCGAGGCCGAGGACCGCCCGGTGACCATCCGGTGACCGCCCAGTGACCACCGACAGCCTGCCCCCGGACGCCCGGCGCCACCGGCTGCGGGTCGGGCTGGTGTGCCCCTACTCCCTCGACGTCCCCGGCGGCGTGCAGAACCACGTCCTCGGCCTTGCCTCGAGCCTCGCCGGCCGCGGGCACGAGGTCGCCGTGCTCGCCCCCGGGGGACGCCGCGTCGGTGGGAGCACGCCGCTCCCGGCGTACGTCACCACGACCGGGCGCGCCGTCCCGGTGCCGCACAACGGGTCGGTGGCGCGGGTCTCGTTCGGCCCGGTCACCGCGGCGCGGGTGCGCCGCTGGCTCGCCGCGGGGCGGTTCGACCTCGTCCACGTCCACGAACCGGCGACCCCGAGCCTCTCGGTGCTGGCCCTCTGGGCGGCGACGCCGCCGGTCGTTGCGACCTTCCACACCGCCCAGGACCGGGGCTGGGCGCTCGGCACCTCGGCGGCGACCTTCCTCCGGCCCGGGCTGCGGAAGATCGCGGCCCACGTCGCGGTCTCGGAGGCCGCGGGGCGGACGCTCACCCGCTACCTGCCGGTCGAGCCGGTCGTGGTCCCCAACGGGATCGACCACCGGTCGTTCGTCCCCGCGCGGACGGGCCGGACGCCACGCCCGTCCCCGGAGCTGCTGTTCGTGGGGCGCCTCGACGAGCCGCGGAAGGGGCTGCGCGTGCTGCTCGACGCCCTGCCCGCCGTCGCCGCGCGCCACCGCGGCGTCCGGCTGACCGTCGTCGGCCCGGGGACGCCGCCGCCGGTGCCGGCCGAGGTCGCCGACCGGGTCACCTTCTCCGGCGCCGTCGACGACCGGGCGAAGGCCGCGCTGCTCGCCCGCGCCGACGTCCTGGTCGCGCCGAACATCGGCGGGGAGAGCTTCGGCATCGTCCTCGCCGAGGCGATGGCGGCGGGTGCGACGGTGGTCGCCAGCGACCTCCTGCCGTTCCGCGACGTGCTCGAGGACGGCCGCTGCGGTGTGCTGTTCGCCACCGGCGACCCGGCCGCCCTCGCCGCTGCCGTGGACCGGGTGCTCGCGGACCCCGGACTGCGCCGCGAGGTCGCCGCGCGTGCCGTCGCCGCGTCCGCGGCCTACGACTGGTCGCGGGTGTCGAGCCGGGTCGAGGAGGTGTACGACGGGGTGCTCGGAGTTCGTCCCCCGGGGACGCCGCGGCGTAGACTGGCGGCACCCCGCCGCCTCCCGGACGCCGCACCCGTGGCGTCCGGCCCTCGAGTGTGAAGAGACCAGACGTGACTGACCCGACCGGCCCCACCGACACCGCCGCCCCCTTCGCGCAGCCGCGGAACCACCTGGCCGACCAGCCCGGCCACGAGGCGCACACGGGCACGTCGGGGGTCAAGCGGGGCATGGCCGAGATGCTCAAGGGCGGCGTGATCATGGACGTCGTCACCGCGGACCAGGCGAAGATCGCCGAGGACGCCGGTGCGGTCGCGGTCATGGCCCTCGAGCGCGTGCCGGCCGACATCCGGGCGCAGGGTGGCGTCTCGCGGATGAGCGACCCCGACATGATCGACGGGATCATCGAGGCGGTGTCGATCCCGGTGATGGCCAAGGCGCGGATCGGGCACTTCGCCGAGGCGCAGGTGCTGCAGAGCCTCGGCGTCGACTACATCGACGAGTCCGAGGTCCTCACCCCGGCCGACTACGCCAACCACATCGACAAGTGGGCGTTCACCGTCCCCTTCGTCTGCGGCGCGACGAACCTCGGGGAGGCGCTGCGGCGCATCACCGAGGGTGCGGCGATGATCCGCTCGAAGGGGGAGGCCGGCACCGGCGACGTCTCGAACGCCGTCACCCACATGCGCACGATCCGTCGTGAGCTGCGCCGGCTGCAGACGATGGAGACCGACGAGCTCTACGTCGCCGCCAAGGAGCTCCAGGCGCCGTACCCGCTGGTGCGGGAGGTCGCCGAGGCCGGCAAGCTCCCCGTCGTGCTCTTCACCGCCGGCGGCATCGCCACCCCCGCGGACGCCGCGATGATGATGCAGCTCGGCGCCGAGGGCGTCTTCGTCGGCTCGGGCATCTTCAAGTCCGGCAACCCGGCGCAGCGCGCGGAGGCGATCGTCAAGGCCACCACGTTCCACGACGACCCCGACGTCGTCGCGAAGGTCTCGCGCGGTCTCGGCGAGGCCATGGTCGGCATCAACGTCGAGCAGCTGCCCGAGCCGCACCGGCTCGCCGAGCGGGGCTGGTGACCCGCCTCGACGCGGACACCTCGATCGGTCCGGTCGTCCCGGTCGTTCCGGTCGTGATCGGCGTCCTCGCGCTCCAGGGGGACGTCCGGGAGCACGTGGCGATCCTGCGGCGTCTGGGCGTCGAGGCCCGCACCGTCCGCCGCGCCGAGGAGCTCCTGGAGGTCGACGGGCTGGTCGTGCCGGGCGGCGAGTCGACGACGATGGCGAAGCTGGCCCGGATCTTCGACCTGCTCGAGCCGCTGCGCCAGGCGGCCAAGGACGGGTTGCCGATGTTCGGCACCTGCGCCGGCATGATCCTGCTGGCCGACCGGATCGAGGACGGCGTGGCGGGTCAGGAGACCATCGGCGGTCTCGACGTCGTCGTGCGCCGCAACGCCTTCGGCCGCCAGGTCGACTCCTTCGAGGGCGACGTCGACGTGACGGCCCTCGACGCGCCGTTCCACGCCATGTTCATCCGCGCACCGTGGGTCGAGGAGATCGGGCCGGGCGTCGAGGTGCTGGCCCGGGTGGCGCCCGGCGAGGCCGCGGGGGAGGCCGCCGGTAGGATCGTCGCGGTCCGGCAGGGGCACCTGGTCGCCACGTCGTTCCACCCCGAGGTGACCGGCGACCCGCGCCTCCACGCACTCTTCCTCGACGTGGTGCGCGAGGCCTCCGCTGACCGGCACGGCCGCACGAACTGACCGCAGAGCAGACGGAGGACGCGCATGTCCGGGCACTCCAAGTGGGCGACGACCAAGCACAAGAAGGCCGTGATCGACGCCCGGCGCGGCAAGCTCTTCGCCAAGCTCATCAAGAACATCGAGGTCGCGGCCCGGATGGGCGGCGGCGACCCGGGCGGCAACCCGACGCTGTACGACGCGATCCAGAAGGCCAAGAAGTCCTCGGTCCCCAACGACAACATCGACCGCGCGGTCAAGCGGGGCTCCGGCGCCGAGGCCGGCGGCGCGGAGTACCAGACGATCATGTACGAGGGCTACGGCCCCGGCGGCGTCGCGCTGCTCATCGAGTGCCTCACCGACAACCGCAACCGGGCGGCCATGGAGGTCCGCACGGCGACCTCGCGCAACGGCGGCTCGCTGGCCGACCCCGGCTCGGTGGCCTACCTCTTCACCCGCAAGGGCGTCGTGGAGCTCGCCAAGCAGCAGGGCGGGCGTGAGGTGACCGAGGACGACGTCCTCGAGGCGACCCTGGACGCCGGCGCCGAGGAGGTCGAGGACCTCGGCGACGCCTTCGAGGTGCGCTGCGAGCCCGGCGACCTGCTCGCCGTACGGCGCGCGCTGCAGGACGCGGGACTGGACTACGACGCGGCCGAGGCCCAGTTCGTGCCGTCGATGGAGGTCTCGCTCGACGCCGACCAGGCCACCCGGGTGGTCCGGCTGGTCGAGGCGCTCGAGGACCTCGACGACGTCCAGAACGTCTTCGGCAACTTCGACATCCCCGACGAGGTGCTCGAGACCCTCGACGCCTGAGCGGCCTGCGGCGCCCCGGTCGGCTGCCCGGCGTGGCTCCCGGCCGCGCGCCGCTCCGGTGACCTAGGTTGGCGAACACACGTTCGGACCGCCTGACAGAGCGACGGGGCGGTGGCGCTGCGAGGAGGCCGGTCAGGTGCGGGTGCTGGGAGTCGACCCCGGGCTCACGCGGTGCGGGGTCGGCGTCGTCGACGGCGCGACGGGCACCCGGCTCTCGCTGGTCTCGGTGGACGTCCTGCGCACCGGCGCCGACCTCGACGTCGCCGAGCGGCTCCGGCTCCTCGACGCCGGCCTGGAGCAGTGGCTCGAGCTGCACCGGCCGGACGTGGTGGCGGTCGAGCGGGTCTTCAGCCAGCACAACGTCCGCACGGTCATGGGCACCGCCCAGGTCAGCGGCCTGGCGATGGTGGCCGCGGCGCGGCGCGGGATCCCGGTCGTCCTCCACACCCCCAGCGAGGTGAAGGCCGCGGTCACCGGGAGCGGCCGGGCCGACAAGGCGCAGGTGCAGGCGATGGTCGCCCGGGTGCTGCGGCTGCCGGAGCTGCCGTCCCCGGCCGACGCCGCGGACGCGCTCGCGCTCGCGATCTGCCAGGTCTGGCGCGGCGGGGGACAGGCGAGGATCAGAGCCGCTGCGGCGGCGGTGAGGAGCAGGTCGTGATCGCGTTCGTGCGGGGCGAGGTCGCCTCGGTGGGGCTGACCTCCGCCGTCGTCGACGTCGGGGGCGTGGGGCTCGAGGTCAACTGCACACCGGCCACGCTCGCCACGCTCCGGCGGGGGAGCCAGGCGCTGCTCCCGACGGCGATGGTCGTGCGGGAGGACTCCCTCACGGTGTTCGGCTTCCTCGACGAGGACGAGAAGACGGTCTTCGAGCTCGTCCAGACCGCCAGCGGGGTCGGCCCCAAGCTCGCGCAGGCGGTGCTCGCGGTGCTCTCGCCGGACGACCTGCGCCGCGCGGTGTCCCAGGAGGACGTGGCGACGCTGACGCGGGTCCCGGGGATCGGGCAGAAGGGCGCCCAGCGGATCATCCTCGAGCTCAAGGACCGGATCGGGCCGCCCGTCGGCACGTCGAGCCTCCCCTCCGCCGCCCCCGGTGCGGAGCCGGCGTGGCGTGCCCAGGTGCGCGACGGCCTCGTCGGGCTGGGGTGGTCGGCCAAGGAGGCCGACAAGGCGGTTACCGCGGTCGCGCCCCAGAACGACACCGACGGCACCGCTCCCGACGTCGGGGCGCTGCTGCGGGCGGCGTTGCAGGTGCTGAGCCGACCGTGAGCCGACCGTGAGCGGACCCGAGCCGGTCGCCGAGGGCAGCGCGCAGGAGCGTGCGCTGCTCGCTGCGGAGACGGCGTACGCCGAGAGCCGGTCCCTCGTCGACGGGGAGGCCACCGGGGACGACCGCGCCGTCGAGGCGGCCCTGCGCCCGAAGCTGCTCGACGAGCTCATCGGGCAGGACCGCGTCCGCGAGCAGCTCGCGCTGGTCCTCCAGGCCGCGCGGGCCCGTGGGCGGGCGCCGGACCACGTGCTGCTGAGCGGTCCGCCGGGACTCGGCAAGACGACGCTCGCGATGATCATCGCCTCGGAGATGGCGGCCCCGCTGCGGCTGACGAGCGGACCGGCGATCACCCATGCCGGCGACCTCGCGGCGATCCTCTCGGGCCTCAACGAGAACGACGTGCTGTTCGTCGACGAGATCCACCGGATGGCACGTCCGGCCGAGGAGATGCTCTACATGGCGATGGAGGACTTCCGGGTCGACGTCGTCGTCGGGAAGGGGCCGGGCGCCACCGCGATCCCGCTCGAGCTGCCGCCGTTCACCCTCGTCGGCGCCACCACCCGGGCCGGGCTGCTGCCGGGTCCGCTCCGCGACCGCTTCGGCTTCACCGCCCACCTCGAGTTCTACGACCCCCGCGACCTCGAGCGGATCGTCCGCCGCAGCGCCGGACTGCTCGACGCGGTCCTCACCGACGACGGCGCCGTGGAGATCGCCACCCGCAGCCGCGGCACGCCGCGGATCGCGAACCGGCTGCTGCGGCGCGTCCGCGACTACGCACAGGTCCGCGGCAACGGGGTCTGCGACCTCCCCACGGCCCGTCGGGCGCTCGAGCTCTACGAGGTGGACGAGCTGGGGCTGGACCGGCTGGACCGGGCGGTCCTCAAGGCGCTGTGCACCCGGTTCGGCGGCGGCCCGGTCGGCCTGGGGACCCTCGCGGTCGCCGTCGGCGAGGAGCGGGAGACCGTCGAGGAGGTGGCGGAGCCCTTCCTCGTCCGTTCGGGCTTCCTCGCACGGACGCCGCGGGGACGGATCGCGACCGCCGACGCCTGGGCGCACCTCGGGCTGGTCCCGCCGCAGGGCGTCACGTCCCCGACGCTCTTCGACGGCTGAGCCGTCCCGCCGCCCGATGAGCACGCGCCCGGAACGTCGGGATCGCGGCCTGCGTTCAGCATCGACGGTTAGACTCAGCCGTTCGTCACTCGCACCACACCCGCCCGCTGGACCGACGGAAGGATCGCCGTGGAGGCGCTGGGATCCCTGGTCCCCTTCTTGCTCATCGCGCTCGTGTTCTGGTTGCTCCTGATCCGGCCGCAACGGCGGCGGGCACTCGAGCTCGACCGGCTCCAGCGCGGGCTCGGCGTGGGCGACGAAGTGCTGCTCGGGTCGGGCCTGGTGGCCACCGTCGCCGAGCTGCCCGCCGAGGGCGAGTTCCTCGGGGTCGAGCTCAGCCCGGGTGTCCGGGTGCGGGTCGCTCGTGGTGCTGTCGCGCGGATCCTCGTGCCGGCCGACGACGGGACGACGGGAGCTGCCGGGACGACCGGGTCGACCGAGGCCGGCCTGGTCGACCGCGACACCGACCCCCCGACCGACCTCACCAAGCACTGAGAGGCACCACATGGCCCGGAAAGCGTCCCGTCCCGGACGCACGCTGATCCTCTTCGCGCTCGCCGTGCTGGTGATGTACGTCGGACTGGCGGTCAACGGCGTCTGGGCGCCGAAGCTGGGGCTCGACCTGCAGGGCGGCACCCGGATCACGCTGTCGGCGTCGACCGCCACCGGTGAGGCGATCACCCAGGACAAGATGACCCAGGCCGTCGACATCATCGACAGCCGGGTGAACGCCTCCGGCGTCGCGGAGTCCGAAGTCGCCAAGCAGGGCGACCGCAACATCGTCGTGGAGATCCCCGGGCAGAACCGGGACGACCTCGTCGAGACCGTCCAGCAGCAGGCACAGCTCCGGTTCCGTCTCGTCGCCACCGGGAGCCCGGCCAACGGCACTCCGAACACGCTCCCGTTGCCGGTGCCCAAGGCTCCGCAGGCGGGCGCCGCCGAGGACGCCACCCCGCAGGGCCGGGCGGTCTCCGAGGGACTGCAGCGGGCGTCGGGTGCCGCGACACCGTCGCCCGACCCGTCCGGCGCCCCCGAGGCCCCGGAGCAGGTGTCCGACGACTCCTCCATCGAGGAGCTCCGGGCCTGGGCCCAGGCACCGGACGCCCGCTGGAGCCAGCGGTTCCAGGAGTTCACCTGCTCGCAGGCCGACGACGTCGCCGACAACCCCAGCCGGCCGCTGCTGGCCTGCGACGAGGACGGCGCCAAGTACCTCCTGTCCCCGTCGATCATCGAGGGCACGCAACTCAACGACGCCAGCTACGGCATCCCGCAGGGCCAGGCGGAGTACGTCGTCGACCTCGACTTCAACGGCGAGGCGACGACGACCTTCTCCGACGTCACGCGCCGGCTCGCCGGCACCGGCGAGCTGTTCGCGATCGTCCTGGACGGGGTGGTGCTGTCCGCTCCTCAGGTCACGTCCGCGATCACCGACGGGAACGCGCAGATCAGCGGCGACTTCACCGCCGCGTCCTCCCGGTCGCTGGCCAACAGCCTCAAGTACGGCGCCCTGCCGCTGCAGTTCGAGGTGAACGAGGTCGCCGAGGAGGGGCCGACGCTGGCCGAGGACCAGCTGTCCGCGGGTCTGTGGGCCGGCGGCATCGGGCTCGTGCTGGTGATGGTCTACTGCCTGCTCTACTACCGCGGGCTCGGCATCGTGGTCCTCGCCTCGCTGGCGATCGCCGGCGCGACGACGTACGCCGCGGTCCTGGCGCTCAGCGAGGCCGCCGGCTTCACGCTCACGCTGCCGGGCATCGCCGGGCTGATCGTGGCGGTGGGTATCACCGCGGACTCCTTCATCGTGTACTTCGAGCGGCTCCGCGACGAGCTGCGGGAGGGCAAGTCGCTGCGGGTGGCCGTCGAGACCGGGTGGGTCCGGGCCCGGGCGACCTGCCTGGCCGCCGACGCGGTGTCGCTGCTGGCGGCGGTCGTGCTCTACATCTTCGCGATCGGCGTCGTGAAGGGCTTCGCGTTCGCGCTCGGCGTGAGCACGCTCATCGACCTGCTGGTGTTCTTCCTCTTCACCAAGCCGATGGTCACCTGGCTGGCGCGGTTCCCCTTCTTCTCGCGCGGCCACAAGATGTCCGGCCTCTCACCCGAGCACGTCGGCGTCGAAAGGCTCGGCCGGCCCGCAGTGGTGGCGGGCGTGCGACGGACCGCCGAAGGAGCGACGCGATGAGCAAGCTGTCCCGCACGGGGCACGCCCTCTACACCGGGCAGGTCTCGATCGACTTCGTGGGCCGGAAGCTGCTCTGGTACGCGCTGTCCGGGGTCATCGTCCTGGTCGCCGTGCTGGGCCTCACGGTCAAGGGCCTGAACCTCGGCATCGAGTTCGAGGGTGGCGTGGAGTACAAGGTCGCGGTGGGGGCGGGCAACGCCGACCTCTCCGCCGTCCAGGACGTCCGCGAGGCCGTCATCAGCACCGGCTTCCCCAACGCCGACGAGCCGACGGTCAACACCTCGGGGAACGACTCGGTGCGCGTCACGACCGAGCCGCTGACGACCGAGGAGAACCGCGAGGTCACCACGCGGATCGCCGAGGCGGTCGGGGTCGACGTCGACGCGGACATCAGCTCCCAGCAGATCGGGCCCTCGTGGGGCGAGCAGGTCGCCTCCCGCGCGCTCCAGGGGCTCGTCGTCTTCCTGGTCCTCGTCGTCCTGCTGATCTGGGGCTACTTCCGCGAGTGGAAGATGTCGGTCGCGGCGATCGTCGCGCTCGTCCACGACGTCGTCATCACCATCGGCGTCTACGCGCTCTCCGGCTTCGAGGTGACCCCGGCGACCGTGACCGGGGTGCTGACGATCCTCGGGTTCTCGCTCTACGACACCGTCGTGGTGTTCGACAAGGTCCGCGAGAACACCAAGGACCTCGCGCGCAGCCACGCGACGTACGCCGAGGCGGCGAACCTCGCGGTCAACCAGACCCTCGTGCGGTCGATCAACACCTCGATCGTGGCGCTGCTGCCGGTCGGCGCGCTGCTGTACGCCGGCACGTTCCTCATCGGCTCGGGGGCGCTCAAGGACCTCGCCCTCGCGCTGTTCGTCGGCATGGCCGCCGGCGCCTACTCCTCGATCTTCATCGCGACGCCGCTGCTGGTGCAGCTGAAGATGCGCGAGGCCAAGGTCAAGGCGGTGGACGCACGCGCCGAGAAGCACCGCTCCCGGCGTGAGGCCGACCGCTTCGCGAACGTCCCGGCCTACGTCGAGGACATGCCGGTCCACGACGACCCGGGCGCCGACGCCGGCGACGACGGGGACCTCGACGGGACCCGCGGCCGGCGGAGCGGCGGGTCGACCGCGCTCGACGTGCGCGACGCGGAGGAGGCCGACGGCTTCACCTCGCCGGACGGGCGTGCGGTCCCCTCGGGTGCAGCGGGACGGCTGACCGCCGGCGAGCGGCCGGCGCCCGGCCGACCGGTGTCGGACAGCTCGTCCGCGGGTCGCCCGCAACCCACGCGCCGGCCGCGGTCGCAGCGCGGCAAGCGGTAGCGGACCGACCCGCGACCCGGACGGCGCCACGTGGCTGCTGACCTCGCGGCACTCCTGGGGCGGCTGGTCCGCGACGTCGCGGACTTCCCGGCGCCGGGGGTCGTCTTCAAGGACGTCTCGCCGCTGCTCGCCGACCCGGCCGGGTTCCGCGCGGTCGTCGACGCGCTGGCCGAGCCCGGCCGGAGCCCGGACGGGTCTCCCGCGGTCGACAAGGTCGTCGGGCTGGAGGCTCGGGGCTTCATCTTCGGCGCGCCGGTCGCGCTGGCGCTCGGCACCGGGTTCGTCCCGGTCCGCAAGGCCGGCAAGCTGCCTGCGGACACCCACCGGGTCTCCTACGCCCTGGAGTACGGCGAGGCGGTGCTCGAGATCCACCGCGACGCCGTCGAGCCGGGGGACCGGGTGCTCGTCGTCGACGACGTGCTCGCCACCGGCGGCACGGCTGCTGCGGCGCGGACGCTCGTGGAGGCCTGCGGTGGCACGGTGACCGCGGTCTCGGTCCTCCTCGAGCTGGCCTTCCTCGACGGCCGTGCCGCCCTTCCGGGGATGACGGTCGTCGCCGTCCAGGTGGTGCGCTGACCCTGACGCCTGACCCGGCTGTGGTGGCGGTCTCGTGACCGTCGTGACACTCCGTCCGCGCGCGGTCCGCGACCGCCCTAGACTTGAGTGGGACCTCGGGAAGGGAGAACGGCGGTGGTCGAGCCGTCGGCAACAGGCCGCGTGTCGGTCGCCCCTGCCCCCGCGCCGGTCACGACGACTCCGTCCGAGGAGGCCGACGAGGGGTCCACGCCGGTCGTACCCGCCGCCGGGACGACACCGGACACCGCACCGGACACTGCCCGGCACCGGCCACCGCGCCGGCCACCGCGTCGAGCCCCGCCACATCGCCGTACCCGCCGGAGGGCGGCAACTCCCGGCGGATGCGCAACCGGCTGGCGCGCATCGGCACCAAGAACGCGACGAACCCGGTCCTCGAGCCGCTCTTCCGGGTGGTGCGGGTCAACCACCCCAAGGCCGACCTGGCGCTCATCGAGCGGGCCTACCTCACCGCGGAGCGGATGCACGGCACCCAGACCCGCAAGAGCGGCGAGCCCTACATCACCCACCCGCTGGCCGTCGCCACCATCCTCGCCGAGCTCGGCATGACCGAGGCGACCCTCGTGGCCGCCCTGCTCCACGACACCGTCGAGGACACGCCGTACACGCTGGACCTGGTGCGCAAGGACTTCGGCGAGGAGGTGGCGCGGCTGGTCGACGGCGTCACGAAGCTCGACAAGGTCACCTACGGCGAGCACACCGAGGGCGAGACGATCCGCAAGATGATCGTGGCGATGAGCCGCGACATCCGGGTGCTCGTCATCAAGCTCGCCGACCGCCTCCACAACATGCGGACGCTGCGCTACCTGAAGCAGTCGACCCAGGAGAAGAAGGCCCGGGAGACGCTCGAGATCTACGCGCCGCTCGCGCACCGGCTGGGCATGAACACGCTGAAGTGGGAGCTCGAGGACCTCGCGTTCGGGACCCTGCACCCGAAGATGTACGACGAGATCGTCCGCCTGGTCGCCGACCGCTCCCCGTCACGCGACAACTACCTGCAGCGGGTGATCGCCCAGGTCGAGCAGGACCTCAAGTCGGCGCGGATCAAGGCCACGGTCACCGGCCGGCCCAAGCACTACTACTCGATCTACCAGAAGATGATCGTGCGGGGTCGCGAGCTCTCCGACATCTACGACCTCGTCGGGATCCGCATCCTCGTCGACGAGGACCGCGACTGCTACGCGGCGCTCGGGGTCATCCACGGCCGGTGGAACCCGGTGCCGGGCCGCTTCAAGGACTTCGTCGCGATGCCGAAGTTCAACATGTACCAGTCGCTGCACACCACGGTCATCGGGCTGGACGGCAAGCCGGTCGAGATGCAGATCCGCACCTACGGCATGCACCGGCGCGCGGAGTACGGGATCGCGGCGCACTGGAAGTACAAGGAGGACATGCGCAGCGGCCGGCCCGAGCCGGTGACCGACCGCCGCGCCACCGACGGGTCGGGGACCAACGGCGCGCCCGGCGACATGGCCTGGGTGCGCCAGCTCCTCGACTGGCAGCAGGACACCGAGGACCCCGGCGAGTTCCTGGAGTCGCTGCGCTTCGAGATCAACTCGACCGAGGTCTACGTCTTCACCCCGCGCGGCGACGTCCTCGCGCTGCCGGCCGGATCGACGCCGGTGGACTTCGCCTACGCGATCCACACCGAGGTCGGCCACCGGACGATCGGGGCGCGGGTCAACGGGCGGCTGGTCCCGCTGGAGTCGACCCTGGAGAACGGTGACGTCGTCGAGGTGTTCACCTCCAAGGCGCCGACCGCGGGCCCGAGCCGTGACTGGCTCAACTTCGTCACCTCCCCCCGCGCCCGCAGCAAGATCCGGCAGTGGTTCACCAAGGAGCGTCGCGAGGAGGCGGTCGAGCGCGGCAAGGAGCAGATCGCCAAGCTGCTCCGCAAGGAGGGCGTGCCGCTCAAGCGGGTGCTCACCCACGAGACGCTCTCCGCGGTCGCCGCCGATCTGCGGCTCGCCGACGTCACCGCGCTGTACGCCGCGGTGGGGGAGAGCAACGTCGGTGCGCAGACGGTCGTCCGCCGGGTCATCGACCTCTTCGGCGGCGACGAGGGTGCGACCGAGGACCTCGCCGAGGGCGTCCAGATCACTGGCCGCCGGGCCCAGCGCCGACCGCTCAGCGGGGACCCCGGCGTCCTGGTCAAGAGCAGCGGGGACAACGACCCCGAGGTCAGCGACGTGCTGGTCAAGCTGTCCAAGTGCTGTACGCCGATGCCGGGCGACGAGATCCTCGGGTTCGTGACGCGGGGGTCAGGGGTGTCGGTCCACCGCGTCGACTGCACCAACGCGGCGTCGTTGCGCGGCCAGCCCGAGCGGGTCGTCGAGGTGGAGTGGGCGCCCACCGCGCAGTCGCTGTTCATGGTGAACATCCAGGTCGAGGCGCTCGACCGCGGCGGACTGCTCACCGACATCAGCCGGGTGCTCTCCGAGCTGCACGTCAACATCTCGCAGGCGTCGCTGAACATCGGCCGGGACCGGGTCGCCAAGAGCCGCTTCACCGTCGAGATGGCCGACCCCAAGCACCTCGGCCACGTCCTGCGGGCGGTGCGTGCGATCGAGGGTGTCTTCGACGCCCACCGCGTCACCGGCTGACCTCCTCACCCTCCGCCGAGCCGGCGCTGCGGGACGTCGGGACGCGGCGAGCCGGCGCTGCGGGACGTCGGGACGCGGCGAGCCGGCGCTGCGGGACGTCGGGACGCGGCGAGCCGGCGCTGCGGGACGTCGGGACGCGGCGAGCCGGCGCTGCGGGACGTCGGGACGCGGCGAGCCGGCGCTGCGGACCGACATTCGTCCCCAAGCGCGGCAACCCGAGATCCTCCACAGACTGCGCCGGCGTCCCGACCGCCACGGCTCCGACGCGACGAAGGTCGTCCCATGAACCGGGCTGCCACCTGGACCACTCTCCCGCTGCTCGACGAGCGCTGCTCGCTGCCCTTGGATCGTCCCTTCACCTCCGCCGAGGCACAACGCGCAGGTGTCGACAAGCGAGCGCTCGCGAAGCTCGTCGAGGCAGCGCTCATCCGTCGTGTGTTGCGCGGGGTGTATGCCGCCGCGCAATTGCCCGAGTCACATGGCCTGAGGACCCAGGCCCTCTCGCTGGTGACCCCGCCGGGGTCGGTCGTGACGGACTGGTCGGCGTGCTGGCTCTGGACCGGCGTGCACCGACCGAACGCACACCGTGAGCGGACTCCGGTCTCGGTGTTCCGGTGGTCAGGAGCAGGAAGGCTCCGCAACCCGCTCGTGGCGAGTGGAGAGCGACTCTTCGTCCCCGACGACGTCGCGCCGCTGACCGATCGCCTGTGGGTGACCACGCCGTTGCGGACCGCCTGGGACCTGGGACGATTCGCCCCGCCCATCGTCGCGCTCGGAGGTGTTGACGCGCTGCTGCGTCACGGCGCCTTCCCGAAGGCGGAGCTGATCGCAGGGGTGGAGCGGTTCCGCCGCCAGCGCGGTGTGGTGCAGCTGAGGTGGGTGGTCCCCATGGGGGACAGGCGCTCGGAGAGCTGTGGCGAGTCCGGCCTTCGCTTCCACTGGCTGCAGTGTCCCGACCTGCCGCCGCCCGAGCTCCAGATCCCGGTGCTGCGTGACGACGGCTCGGAGCTCTACCGGATCGACCTTGGAGTCAGAGAGCTGTCCTTCGGCGCGGAGTACGACGGCGAACGTTGGCACGCCGCCGACAACGCGCTCGCCGACGACGTACGCCGGACCCGGCTCTCACATGACTTCGGTTGGCTGATCGAGGTCTTCCGACGAGGCAACGTGTACGGTCCGTCGGCCGACGCCGGGTCGGTGCTCCAGCGAGCACTGAGACAGGCGCGAGGTCGGGTCGGTGCGCCACCGCCGTTCGATTGACGGCCGTGTCCGCGAGCGCCGACTCGCCGGGGTACGGGTGTCCCCGTCAGCGCCGAGCCGGGGGTCCGGGTGTCCGTGAGCGCCGACTCGCCGGGGTCCGGGTGTCCGCGAGCGCCGACTCGCCGGGGTCCGGGTGTCCGTCGAGCGCCGACTCGCCGGGGTCCGGGTGTCCGCGAGCGCCGACTCGGATCAGGCCGAGAACTCCTCGAAGGCGCGACGTGCCTCGGTGAGCCACCCGGTCCTCGCCTCGATCGCCGCCTGGTGCTCTGCCGCCTTCCGGTCGTTGCCCGAGGCGAGCGCCGCCTGGCGCTTGGACTCGAGGTCGGCGATCGACGCCTCGATCTGGGCGACCGCGGCAGCCGCGCGCGCCCGCGCCTCCGGGTTCGACCGGCGCCAGGCGTCCTCCTCGACGCCGCGGATCGCCTGCTCGACCTTCCGCATCCGACCCTCGAGCTCCTTGATCCGCTCGCGAGGGACCTTGCCGGCCGCGTCCCAACGCTCGGCCAGGTCGCGGAACGCCGCCTTGGTCGCCGCGACGTCACGCACCGGGAGCAGCGCCTCCGCCTCGGCGAGGAGCGCTTCCTTCTTCACGGCGTTCTCCGCGAACTCCGCCTCGGTCGCGGCGGTCGCCGCGTCCCGGGCGCCGAAGAAGGTGTCCTGGGCGGCGCGGAACCGTGCCCACAGCTGGTCGTCGACGTCCTTCGGGGCCGGCCCGGCCGCTTTCCACCGGCGCATGAGCTCGCGGTAGGCACCTGACGTGGGCCCCCACTCCGTGGATCCGGCGAGCGCCTCGGCCTCCTTGACCAGCTTCTCCTTCACGACCCGGGCCGACTCGCGCACCTCGTTCAGCTCGGCGAAGTGGGCCTTGCGGCGCCGGGTGTAGGTCGTCCTCGCGGTCGAGAACCGGCGCCACAGGGCGTCGTCGGTCGGCTTGTCCAGCCGCGGCAGCGTCTTCCACTCGTCGAGCAGGGCCCGCAGCCGGTCGGCGCCGGCCCGCCAGTCGTCGGAGGCTCCCAACCGCTCGGCCTCGAGGACCAGGCGCTCCTTGTCGACCTGGGCTGCGGCGAGACGCTCCGCCCGCTCGGCGCGCCGCCGCTCGCGCTGCTCGGCGACCAGGACGCGGAGCGCCTCGAGCCTCGCCCCGAGGCCCGCGAGGTCGCCGACGACCTGGGCGTCGGTGACGGCCGCCCGCACCTGCTTGAGGGCACCGGTCGCGTCCTCGGGGGACACCGACCCGGAGCGGACCCGCTGCTCGAGGAGCTCCACCTCGAAGAGCAGGGCGGCGTACTTGCGGGCGAAGTGGGTCACCACCTCGTCGGGGTCGCCGCCCGGCCACTCGCCGACCTGTCGCTCACCCTCGGCGGTCCGCACGAACACCGCGCCGTTCTCGTCGACCCGACCCCAGGCGCGCGCCTCGTCGACGACCGCCTGCTCGTCCGGGTGGGGGACGGGCTCGACCGTGAGGGTCGCCGCCGCTCCGCCGGCCGGCCGGCCGCCCCGACCTGGCCGGCGACGGCCACCACTTCCGCCTCCGGGGCCCGGACGGGCCGACGGTTCCGGGCGAGGGCCAGGACGAGGGCCGGGACGTGGCCCCGGACGTGGTCCCGGGCGGGGTCCGGCGAGCGGCGGAGCGGTGACCGTGATCGCCGCCTCGGGCTGGACCTGTGGCTCGGCCTGGACCTGTGGCTCGGGCTGGACCTGTGGCTCGGGCTGGACCTGTGGTTCGGGCTGGACCTGTGGCTCGGGCTGGACCTGTGGCTCGGGGATCTGTGGTTCGGGCTGGATCTGTGGTTCGGGCTGGACCTGCGCCTCGGGCTCCGATTCGTCGTGCGGCTCGGGGGCGACCTGGAGCTCGACCTCCGGCGCGGGCTCGCCCGCCTCGGCCTCGTCAGGGGTGCCCGTCGAGGAGTCGGGGAGCGGGGTGGGTTCGGCGCTCGGGTCAGCCGAGGAGCTGTTCACGACGGGTCACCTTCGGTCGGCGGCCGGCTCGTCGCTCCGACCGCGTGCGGGGGGCAGGCAGGTCACGCCCGTGCCCGCCATGCTAGTCACCCCCGTCCCCGCCGTTCGCGCAGCGCACGACCGCCGCGGATCTCGGTGGGGCCAGCGGGTCCGGGCTCGGTAGGCTGCGCGAGCCGTGCCCGAGGCCGGGCCCCGCCAGGACGCCCGGCGCGGACGCGCCCGTCGGCTCCCTGCTCGACGACCCCAGGACCCAGGAGTGACGACGTGCTCATCGCCGGCTTCCCCGCCGGACCGTGGGGGACCAACTGCTACGTCGTCGCGACCGGCGCCGGTGCGGAGTGCCTCGTCATCGACCCCGGCAAGGACGCCGCCCCCGGCGTGGCCCAGGTCGTCGGTGAGCACCGCCTCAAGCCGGTCGCAGTGCTGGTCACGCACGGCCACATCGACCACATGTGGTGCGTCGCGCCGGTCGCGGGGGCCCACGACGCGACGGCGTACGTCCACCCCGCCGACCGGCACCTCCTGTCCGACCCCATGGCGGGGATCTCGCCGGAGACCGCGGGGATGCTGCTCGGCGGCCGCTACGAGTTCGCCGAGCCCGACACGGTCGCCGAGACCGTGGACGGCGACGTCCTCGAGCTCGCGGGACTGCGGCTGACCGTCGACCACACCCCAGGGCACACTCCGGGGTCGATCACCTTCCGCACGCCGTACGCCAACCCCGGGGACCCCGGCGTCGCCGACGTGAGCGAGGTGCTGTTCTCGGGCGACCTGCTGTTCGCCGGCTCGATCGGCCGCACCGACCTGCCCGGCGGCGACCACGCGCAGATGCTCCGCAGCCTCACCGACAAGGTGCTGACGCTGCCCGACGACGTCGTCGTGCTGCCCGGCCACGGGGAGCAGACGAGCATCGGGCGGGAGCGGGCGACGAACCCCTTCCTGCTCCCGCTCCAGCAGCCGGGCCAACCGTCGGCCGCTGCGCCGAGCCGGGGGCTGTGATGGCCAGGCCCACCCCACTCAGCGGCTTCCCCGAGCTGCTCCCCGCCGAGCGGCACGTCGAGCGGGAGGTCGTCGCGACGCTGACCCGCACCTTCGAGCTGCACGGCTTCGCCAACATCGAGACCCGGGTCGTGGAGCCGCTCGACCGGTTGGCGAAGGGCGGCGAGATCGACAAGGAGGTCTACGTCCTGCGCCGCCTGCACGCGGGCGACGACGAGGGCGACGCGGGGTTGGGCCTGCACTTCGACCTCACGGTGCCGTTCGCCCGCTACGTGCTCGAGCACGCCGGGAAGCTGGAGTTCCCCTTCCGTCGCTACCAGGTCCAGCCGGCATGGCGCGGGGAGCGTCCCCAGGAGGGCCGGTACCGGCAGTTCACCCAGGCCGACGTGGACATCGTCGGCAAGGACGTGCTGCCGTTCCACCACGACGTCGAGGTGATGCGGGTGATGGTCGAGGCGCTCGACGCGCTGCCGATCCCGCCGGTGAGCTTCCAGTTCAACAACCGCAAGCTGATCCAGGGCTTCTACCGCGGCATCGGGTTGCCGGACGTGACGACGGCGATCCGCACGATCGACAGGCTCGACAAGCTCCCGCCCGGCCAGGTGGCCGACCTGCTGGTGAGCGGAGCGGGGGCGACGCCGCAGCAGGCACAGCAGTGCCTGGAGCTGGCCACGATCCGGGTGCCCGACAGCTCCTTCGTCGAGAAGGTGCGGGCGACCGGGGTCGAGGACGACCTGCTGGAGGAGGGACTCGCCGAGCTCTCTGCAGTGGTGGACGGGTGCAGCGCGGCCGGACGCCGGCACGTCACGGTCGAGGCCAACCTGCGCATCGCCCGCGGCCTGGACTACTACACCGGCACGGTCGTGGAGATCTTCATGGCCGGGTACGAGAGACTGAAGTCCGTGGGCGGTGGCGGGCGCTACGACGCACTCGCCTCCGACGGCCGCACGACGTACCCCGGCGTCGGGGTGTCGTTCGGGATCTCGCGCACGCTGGTCCCGCTGCTCGCCGACGGCGTCCTCGCCGCGAGCCGCCCGGTGCCCAGCGCGGTGCTGGTCGCGCTCGCGGACGAGGAGACCCGCAGCACCAGCGACGCGGTCGCCCAGCAGCTGCGCGGCCGGGGTGTCCCCACCGAGGTCGCGGCGAGCCCTCAGAAGTACGGCAGGCAGATCCGCTACGCCGAACGCCGCGGGATCCCCTGGGTCTGGTTCCCGGACACGGGGGAGGGTCACCAGGTCAAGGACATCCGCTCCGGCGACCAGTCCGCCGCCGATCCCGCGTCGTGGCTGCCCCCCGCCCACGACCTGACACCCCAGGTGCTCAGCACGTTCGAGCACACGACCGATGACGAAGGAGCTCCACGGTGATCCGCACGCACGAGGCCGGCACGCTACGAGCCGAGCACGCCGGCAGCGACGTGACGCTCGCCGGCTGGGTGGCCCGTCGCCGCGACCACGGCGGGGTCGCCTTCCTCGACCTGCGCGACGCCAGCGGCGTCGTGCAGGTCGTCGTCCGCGACGAGGAGGTGGCGTCCCAGCTCCGCGCGGAGTACTGCCTGAAGGTGGCGGGCCAGGTCCGCGAGCGGCCCACGGGCAACCAGAACGAGGCGCTCCCGACCGGCGACGTCGAGGTCGTGGCGACCGACGTCGAGGTGCTGAACCCCGCCGCACCGCTGCCCTTCCCGATCGACGACGCCGGCCACGCGGGTCAGGGGGGCGAGGTGAGCGAGGAGGTGCGGCTCGCCTACCGCTACCTCGACCTGCGCCGCTCCGGGCCCGCCGCCGCCCTCCGGCTGCGCAGCCAGGTGAACCGGGCCGCCCGCGAGGTCCTCGACCGGCACCGCTTCGTCGAGGTCGAGACCCCGACGCTCACCCGCTCCACGCCGGAGGGCGCGCGCGACTTCCTGGTGCCGGCGCGGCTGCGGCCCGGGAGCTGGTACGCGCTCCCGCAGAGCCCGCAGCTGTTCAAGCAGCTGCTGATGGTCGGCGGCCTCGAGCGCTACTACCAGATCGCCCGCTGCTACCGCGACGAGGACTTCCGCGCCGACCGGCAGCCGGAGTTCACCCAGCTCGACATCGAGATGTCCTTCGCCGACCAGGACGACGTCATCGCGCTGATGGAGGACGTGCTGGCGGCGATGTGGGCGCTCGTCGGCCACGAGGTCCGGACCCCGTTCCCGCGGATGACCTACGCGGACGCGATGCAGCGCTACGGATCGGACAAGCCCGACCTGCGGATGGGCAACGAGCTCGTCGAGTGCACCGACTACTTCCGCGACACGCCGTTCCGCGTCTTCCAGGCCGAGTACGTCGGGGCCGTGGTGATGCCCGGCGGCGCGAGCCAGCCGCGCAAGCAGCTCGACGCCTGGCAGGACTGGGCCAAGCAGCGCGGCGCCCGCGGGCTGGCCTACGTGCTGGTCCAGGAGGACGGCGAGCTGACCGGCCCCGTGGCCAAGAACCTCACCGAGGAGGAGAAGGCGGGGCTCGCCGCCCACGTCGGCGCGGTGCCGGGGGACTGCGTGTTCTTCGGTGCCGGCGCGACCAAGTCCAGCCGCGCGTTGCTCGGCGCCGCTCGGCTGGAGATCGGGCGGCGGTGCGGCCTCATCGACGAGAGCGCCTTCGCCTTCACCTGGGTCGTCGACGCCCCGATGTTCGAGCCCAGCGCCGAGGCGGTGGCCAGCGGGGACGTCGCGGTCGGCGGCGGCGCCTGGACCGCGGTCCACCACGCGTTCACCGGCCCCAAGCCGGAGTACGCCGACAGCTTCGACACCGACCCCGGCAGTGCCCTGGCCTACGCCTACGACATCGTCTGCAACGGCAACGAGCTGGGCGGTGGCTCCATCCGGATCCACCGCGAGGACGTCCAGCGGCGGGTCTTCGCGGTCATGGGGCTCAGCGAGGAGCAGGCGCACGAGAAGTTCGGGTTCCTGCTCGAGGCGTTCAAGTACGGCGCGCCGCCCCATGGCGGGATCGCCGTCGGGCTCGACCGCATCTGCGCGCTGCTCAGCGGAGCCGCATCGATCCGGGACGTGATCGCCTTCCCCAAGAGCGGCGGCGGCTACGACCCGCTGACCGGGGCGCCGGCTCCGATCACCGCCGAGCAGCGCACGGAGGCCGGGGTCGACGCCCAGTCGCCGGCACTGCCTCCGGCGTCGCCTCCGGCTGTCGAGCGGGCGACCGACGGGTCCGAGGCCGCCGAGGCCTGAGACCGGATCGTTACCTCTCCTCAACCGTAATCAGACCGGGCTCAGCATATGGTCGGGGCGATCCGCCGGATCTGCCCTGCCCCACGGCGTCCCGACCGGTGACCAGCGGACGACCACCACCGACCGACGAAAGGTGACCATGGGCCTCAGCGCTACCGAGATCGCCGACGCGCCCCCGGTGGGCGCCACGGAGGTCAAGGCGGTCGCCGGCCGGTCACCGACACAGATCGCGTTCGAGCGGCTCCGCAAGGACAAGCTGGCTGTCGTCTGCGCGTTCACCGTCCTGATGCTGCTGCTGCTGGCGCTGCTCGCGCCGGTGATCACTGGTGCCCTCGGGCTCGTCGCTGACGCCTCGAACGCCGAGAGCCTCGACCCGGCGACGGTGCTGGAGAGCGACGGCTACCCGGCGATCGGTCCGCCGTTCAACGGCTTCACGTGGGAGCACCCGCTCGGCATCGCACCGCAGACCGCGGTCGACAATCTCGCGGTGCTGCTCTTCGGCCTCCGGACGTCGCTCGGCGTCGCGTTCGCGGCCACCGTGGCCAGCACGCTGATCGGGGTCACGCTCGGCCTCGTCGCCGGCTTCTCCCGCGGCTGGCTCGACCGCGTGCTGTCCTTCGTGATCGACCTGCTGCTGTCGTTCCCGTTCATCCTCGGTGCGCTCGCGATGGCGCCGATCATCATCTCGCGGTTCGGCAGCGACCTGGACTCGCTGGCCCGCGCGCAGGTCATCGCGCTCGTCGGGATCCTCGTCGTCTTCGGCTGGATGGGGCTCGCCCGCCTGATCCGGGGGCAGGTCCTCTCGCTGCGGGAGCGCGAGTTCGTCCAGGCCGCCCAGGTCATCGGCGTCCCAACCCGGCGCATCCTGTTCAAGGAGCTGCTGCCGAACCTGGTCGCCCCGATCGTCGTCGCGACGTCGCTGTCGATGCCGGCGTTCGTCGCCGCCGAGGCCGGCCTGTCGTTCCTGGGACTGGGGCTCACCGGGGTGCCCTCGCTCGGGCGGACGATCGCCCAGGCGACGACGTACTACGACCTGTACCCCCTCTACCTCTGGACCCCCGTCGTCGCGGTGGCGTTGCTGACTCTGACGCTCAACCTCCTCGGCGACTCGGTCCGTGACGCGTTCGACCCACGAACTCGCCGGTGACAACAGTCGTCGGAGGGACTGCACCAACCACGGAAAGGGTGGACTAGCAGATGCGGTTCAAGAAACCACTCGCCACGCTGAGCGCAGCGGCGGTCCTCGGACTGGCTGCCTGCGGTGGCGGAGGCTCGGACAACCCGGGCTCCGACAACAGCGGGGACATCGACGTCGAGAACCTCGGTGACGTCGGCGACGCGAAAGACCCCGAGCGGGAGGGGCCGGTCGAGATCGAGGGCGCCCAGGAGGGCGGCACGGTCGACGTCCAGGACCAGATCCTGCTGACCACCACCCTCGACCCGACAGAGGCCTACTACACCGACAGCGGCTCGCTGCTGTCCGGTCTCGTTGTCCGGTCGCTCACCCAGTACGTCTACGACGAGGAGACCAAGAACATGGTCCTCGTCCCGGACCTGGCGACCGACCTCGGGACCCCGAACGAGGACTACACGGAGTGGGACGTTCACCATCCGTGACGGTGTGAGGTACGAGAACGGCGACCCGGTCACCGCCGAGGACGTCGGCTTCGGCATCGACCGCTCCTTCGACCGGACCACCTTCCCGACCGGCGCGGCGTACTCCAACGACTACTTCCTCAACGGGGACACGTACCAGGGTCCGTACACGGACAAGAAGATGGACTCGTGTGAGTGCTACACGATCGAGGGCAGCACGATCACCATTCAGATGGCCCGGCCGTTCCCGGACATGCCCTACTGGGGTGCGTTCGCGGCGATGAGCGCGATCCCGGAGGACGCCTCCGACCCGCAGGAGTACCGTCGTAGCCCGCTGGCGACCGGCCCGTACAAGTTCGACCAGTACACCCCGGCCAAGTCGCTCACGCTGGTGCGCAACGAGGAGTGGGACGCGGCGACCGACCCGGGCCGCACCCAGTACCCGGACGGCTACGCGTTCAAGACCCAGGTGCCGCTGCAGAAGATCGACCAGCTGCTGCTCAACGACACCGGCGCCGCGCAGACGATGATGACGCGCTCGGACGTGCTGGCGCAGGACTACCGCAAGTTCAAGACCGACGCCCCGGAGCGCCTGGTCCTCGGCGGCTCGCCCTGCACCTACTACTCGGCATTCGACTACCGCAAGGTCAAGGACATCGAGGTCCGCAAGGCGCTCGGCTACGCCTACCCCTACAAGGCCATCAACCTGGCCGCGGGCTACATCGAGGGCGTCACGGCGATCCCGACGAACAACCTCATGCCTCCGGGTGTCCCCGGGCGTGAGGAGTACGACGCGATCCCCGACGTCGCCGAGTTCGAGACCGACACCGCCAAGGCACGCCAGCTCCTGGAGGACTCCGGAAACCTCGGGTTCGAGGTCAAGTTCCTGTGGCGCACCGACAGCGACCTGAACACCCAGTCCAAGGACGCGCTGGTCAAGTCGCTGACCGAGGCCGGCTTCAAGGCGACCCCGATCCCCACGACCGAGGCCAAGTACGTCGAGGCTCGTGACGACATCAACAGCGAGGTCAACTACCGGGCGTCCGGTTGGTGCTCGGACTGGAACTCCGGCGCCTCGTGGTTCCCGCCGGTGCTGGGCTCGACGAACCTCAAGGCGGAGGGCTTCGGCAGCAACCTGTCGGCCTTCTCCGAGAAGGACGTCGACGACCGGATCGCAGCGATCTTCGAGCTGCCGCTCGAGGAGCAGCCCGCGGCCTGGAACGAGCTCGACCAGTACGTGACCGAGACGTACTACCCGATCGTCACGACCTTCTACACCGGTGTCGCGATGGCGCACGGTTCGAAGATCAACGGTCACTTCAACGACAACGTGTTCGGCCAGCCGACCTGGAAGAACATCTGGATCACGCAGTGATCCGGACCCGGTCCGCCTCTCCGACTCACCGCTGAGCCGGCAGGCGTTCCGGGAACCAGCCTGATGTGATGGGGTGGGCTCGACATCGAGCCCACCCCATCGCGGCACCCGTCGCCCCCCTCGTCCCGCCAGCCCAGATCCGAGGTCCCGGTCGTGGCCGCTTTCATCGTCCGCCGTGTGCTCACGGCGCTGCTCGTCGTCACCCTGACGTCGATGTTCGTCTTCGCGCTGTTCTTCCTCGGCCCCAGTGACCCTGCGCGGCCCTTCTGTGACCTGAACGGTCGCTGCACGCCCGAGAAGCTGGAGATCCTCACCGAGCAGATGGGTCTGAACGACAACGTCGCCCACCAGTACGCGGTGTTCGTCGGAGGACTCTTCGTCGACCGGGAGGTCCAGCTCGGGGCGAAGTTCAACTGCGAGGCCCCGTGCCTCGGGTACTCGTTCAGCACCCGCGAACCGGTCACGAAGGACCTCGTCGACAAGTACCCGGCGACGCTGTCGCTGGCGGTCGGCGGCGCCGGCATCTACCTGGTCCTCGGTGTCTTCCTCGGCTCGCTGGCAGCCCGGTTCCGAGGCACGGTGAGCGACCGGCTGCTGGTCGGGAGCAGCCTGGTGGTCTCCTCGATCCCGTACTACGTGTTCGCGCTCATCGCGTGGATCTTCCTGAGTCTCCAGTGGCGGATCTTCCCCGACACCTCCTACGTGCCGCTGACGGAGAACCCCGCGACCTGGTTCGGCCACCTGCTGCTGCCGTGGCTCGTGATCGGGGTCGCCAACTCCACGCAGTACGCCCGCTTCAGCCGCGGGCAGATGGTGGAGACGCTCGGTGAGGACTACATCCGCACCGCGACCGCGAAGGGCGTGCGCAAGGAGCGGGTGATCTTCCAGCACGCGCTGCGCGCCGCGATCGTCCCGGTCATCACGATCTTCGGCCTCGACTTCGCCACGCTGCTGGGCGGCACGGTCTTCACCGAGACGATCTTCGACATCGACGGGATCGGGAACTGGGGGATCCGAGCGCTCCGCAACCCGCTCGACTTCCCGGTCATCACCGCGACCGTCCTCGTCGCGTCGGTGCTGGTCGTGACCGCGAACCTCGTCGTCGACCTGCTCTACGGCGTTCTCGACCCCCGGGTGCGGGTCTCGTGAGCGGCTTCCTCACCGCGGACGCCCCAGCCACCGGTGTCCGGTCAGGCCACGAGCCCTTCCTCCAGGTCAACAACCTGACGGTGCGCTTCCCGACGTACAACGGGCTGGTGCAGGCGGTCAGCGACCTGACCTACAGCGTCGACCAGGGCCAGACCCTCGGCATCGTGGGGGAGTCCGGCTCCGGCAAGAGCGTCTCGTCGATGGCGGTGCTGGGGCTGCACGACGCCAAGGCGACGCGGCTCGAGGGCTCGGTCAAGGTCGGCGGGCAGGAGGTCGTCGGAGCCGACGAGACCACGCTGCGCAAGCTCCGGGGCCGCGAGGTCGCGATGATCTTCCAGGACCCGCTAACCGCGCTGCACCCGTTCTACTCGATCGGCCGGCAGATCATCGAGGCCTACCGGATCCACCACGACGTGTCCAAGGGCGAGGCCAAGAAGCGCGCGATCGAGATGCTCGACCGGGTCGGCATCCCCCAGGCACGGTCCCGCGTCGACGACTTCCCCCACCAGTTCTCCGGCGGGATGCGCCAGCGCGCGATGATCGCGATGTCGCTGGTCAACGACCCGAAGCTGCTCATCGCCGACGAGCCGACGACCGCGCTCGACGTCACGGTCCAGGCCCAGATCCTCGACCTGCTCCAGGACCTGCAGCGCGAGTTCAACTCCGCGATCATCATCATCACCCACGACCTCGGGGTCATCGCCGAGATGGCCGACGAGGTGCTGGTGATGTACGCCGGCCGCGCGGTGGAGAAGGGCCCCACCAAGGAGCTGCTCACCCATCCGGAGATGCCCTACACCTGGGGACTGCTCTCCAGTGTTCCCGACGTCACGGCTGACACGAGCCAGAAGCTGATCCCGATCCCCGGCAACCCGCCGAGCCTGCTCACCCCTCCGGACGGCTGCCCGTTCCACCCCCGGTGCGAGCACAAGGACAAGGTGCCGGGCGACCTCTGCTACACGGTGCTGCCGGCCCTCGAGCCGGGGCGGCGTGGACCGGGCCACCTCAAGCGCTGCCACATCAGCAACCCGGACGCGGTCTACGACACCGAGGTGCTGCCGGAGATGGGTGACGACACCGCCGGTCACGCCATCCGGGAGGCCGCCGCTGGGACGGACGACGACGGGACGACACGATGACCCAGACCCAGCCCCAGCCGGCGCGGACCACGGTCGGTGACGGCAGCCCGATCATCGAGGTCGTCAACCTCAAGAAGTGGTTCCCGGTCAAGTCCTCGGGGCTGGTGCGGCGCACGGTCGCCCACGTCCAGGCCGTCGACGGGGTCTCCTTCACTGTGCCGCGGGGCGGGTCGCTCGGCCTCGTCGGCGAGTCCGGCTGCGGCAAGTCGACCACCGGGAGGTTGCTGACCCGCCTCTACGACGTGTCCGAGGGCCAGATCAACTTTGAGGGCCAGGACCTCGCGAAGCTGACCAACAAGCAGATGCTGCCGTTGCGCAGCGAGATCCAGATGATCTTCCAGGACCCCTACAGCTCGCTGAACCCGCGGCACACGGTCGGCACGATCGTCGGCACCCCGCTGGAGGTGCACAACGTCGTCCCGAAGAACAAGGTCCTGGACCGGGTCCGTGAGCTGCTCGAGGTCGTCGGCCTCAACCCGGAGCACTACAACCGCTACCCCAACGAGTTCTCCGGCGGCCAGCGCCAGCGCATCGGCATCGCCCGCGCACTGGCCCTGCAGCCGAAGCTGCTGGTGGCCGACGAGCCGGTGTCGGCGCTCGACGTCTCGATCCAGGCGCAGGTGGTCAACCTGCTCCAGGACGTGCAGCGCGAGTTCGGCATCGCCTTCCTCTTCATCGCCCACGACCTCGCGATCGTGCGGCACTTCTGTCCCGAGGTCGCGGTCATGTACCTCGGCAAGATCGTCGAGCTCGCCGATCGGGACACGCTGTACAACCACCCGCACCACCCGTACACGCAGGCCCTGCTCTCGGCGGTGCCCGACATCAAGCAGGCGGCGATCGGAGGTCGGCGGCAGCGGATCAGGCTCGAGGGCGACGTGCCGAGCCCGATCAACCCGCCGTCGGGGTGCCGCTTCCGCACCCGGTGCTGGCGGGCGCAGGAGATCTGCGCCAACCAGGAGCCGCCGCTGCTGCAGATCGGTCCGCGGCACAAGGTCGCCTGCCACTTCGCCGGGGAGATCGACGACCCGAGCCCGGTCCCGGTGACGCTCGACGTCCTGGGCTGTGACGAGCGCGGCAACCGGCTCCCGGGGAAGGAGCCGCACCCCGAGCTCCAGGCGCCGGGCTTCCTGCCGGACTTCAACGACCTGGAGACCCACCGTCGCCGCTCGGCGTCCATCGACACGAGCATGGCGGGCACCACGACGACAGCCGTCCGTCACACCGAGGGCGGGAAGACCGGCCAGTGACCGACGGGAGTGAGGTCTCACTCCTGTCGCTGCCGGACGGCCGGGAGCTCGAGATCGGGGTCTCCGGACCCGCCGACGGGGTCCCGTTCGTCTGGCACCACGGGACCCCGGGCTGGGTGCACCAGCCCCGGCGGATGCAGCGGGCGACCGCGGAGCGAGGCCTCCGCCTGGTCACCTACAGCCGGGCCGGCGCCGGCCGGTCGACCCGCCACCCGGGCCGCACCGTCGCGGACGTCGCCGCCGACATCGACGCCGTCCTCGACCACCTCGGCGCCGACCGGTGCCTGACCGGCGGCGGCTCGGGAGGCGGTCCGCACGCGCTGGCCACCGGGGCCCTCCTGCCGGAGCGGGTCGCAGCGGTGCTCTGCGTGTGCGGGGTGCGGCCGTATCAGGACGACCTCGAGGAGTGGCTGGCCGGGATGGGCCAGGACAACCTCGACGAGTTCGGCCTTGCGCTGCAGGGGGAGGACGCGCTCCGGCCGTACCTGCTGAAGCACCGCGAGGCCATGCTCGGCGCGACCGTCGAGGAGGTGATCGAGGAGCTGTCGTCGTTGCTGCCGCCGGTCGACCGGGCCGTCCTCACCAGCGAGCTGGGCGCCGACCTGCTCGCGGGACTGCAGGGAGGCGCGGCATCGGTCGACGGCTGGCTCGACGACGACCTCGCCTTCACCCGACCCTGGGGCTACGACCTGTCGGCCCTGGCCGAGCACGCCGTCCCGACGTACGTCTGGCAGGGGACGGCCGACCTCATGGTCCCGGCCGCACACGCGCAGTGGCTCTCGGCGCACCTCCCGGGGTCGAGACTCCGCCTCCAGGAGGGTGAGGGGCACCTGTCGCTGTCGGTCGGGGCGTTCCCCCGGATGCTCGACGAGGCGCTCAGCCACCTCTGAGCGGCTGTCGCGGCTAGAGTCGCCGGTGTGGAGGGGCTGTTCGAGTACGACGCGGCCCCCGCGGGCCGGTCGGGCGACGCCCTCGCCGACGCCGGCAGCGAGAGCGGCAGCTCGCTGGCCGGGCGGGTCGGCCCCACAGGTCCGTTGGCGGTCAGGATGCGGCCGCGGACCCTGGACGAGCTGGTCGGGCAGCGACACCTGCTGAGCCCCGGGTCACCGCTGCGGCGGCTCGTCGAGGGTGACCAGCCGATGTCCCTGGTGCTGTGGGGCCCGCCGGGCACCGGCAAGACCACGATCGCCGCGATTGTCAGCGGCCAGACGTCGCGGCACTTCCTGGAGGTGTCCGCGGTGTCCGCCGGGGTCAAGGAGGTCCGCGCGGCCATCGACACCGCCCGGCGGCGGTTGGCCGGCACCGGCGAGGAGTCGGTGCTGTTCATCGACGAGGTGCACCGGTTCAGCAAGGCCCAGCAGGACGCCCTCCTGCCCGGCGTCGAGAACCGCTGGGTCTCGCTGGTCGCGGCCACCACGGAGAACCCGTTCTTCAGCGTCACCTCCCCGCTGCTCTCGCGGTCGCTGCTGCTGACCCTCGAGCCCCTCACCGACGACGACGTCCGCGCCGTCTGCGAGACCGCGGTCCGCGACGAGCGGGACTCGGCGGCTCGCTCGAGGTGGCCGACGACGCCCTCGACCACCTCGTCCGGCTCGCCGGTGGCGACGCACGACGCGCGCTGACCTACCTCGAGGCCGCGGCCGGGGTGGCCGCGACCACCGGGCGGGGGGTCCTCGACCTCGCGACCGCCGAGCAGGCCGTCGACCGGGCCGCGGTGCGCTACGACCGGCAGGGCGACCAGCACTACGACGTCATCAGCGCCTTCATCAAATCGGTGCGGGGCTCCGACGCCGATGCGGCACTGCACTACCTGGCCCGGATGCTCGAGGCGGGGGAGGACCCCCGCTTCATCGCCCGGCGGCTGGTCATCCTGGCGAGCGAGGACATCGGGCTCGCCGACCCCACGGCGCTGCAGACAGCGGTCGCGGCCGCCCAGGCGGTGCAGCTCATCGGGCTCCCCGAGGGCCGGCTGACGCTCGCCCAGGCGGTCATCGCCCTCGCGCTCGCCCCGAAGTCCAACGCGGTCATCCGGGCGGTCGACGCCGCGCTCGCCGACGTACGGGCCGGGAAGGTCGGCACCGTCCCGGTCCACCTGCGCGACGCCCACTACGCCGGGGCGGGACGGCTGCGTCACGGCGCGGCGTACACCTACGTCCACGACGAGCCCTTCGGCATCGCACCCCAGCAGTACGCCCCCGACGTGGTCGGCGACGCCCGGTACTACCAGCCGACGGCACTGGGCGCCGAGGCGGCGGCAGGGGAGCGGCACGAGCGGCTCCGCGCCTACGTCAGGGGGACCTCGACGGCGGGCGTCGGACCCTCCGAGGAGGCGGGAATCGACCCGGCGGCCGAGGACCCCGCACGGTAGGGTCACGCCTCATGGGAGCGACGACCACGACCGTGGTCACGGCGGTGCTCGGCTGCGGCGTCGTGGCCCTGCTCGCCGTGCTGCTGGTGGTCCGGCGCGCGGCCGCCGCGGAGCGTTCACGCCGTGCGCGGCTCGAGCAGGAGCTCGTCGCCGCGCGCGCCGACGTCGCCGCCCTCGGCCGCCGACTGGACGCCCTCGGCCACGAGGTCGTCGAGGCGCGCTCCGCCGCGGACCGCGCGACGGCACGGTCCGCGCAGCTCGCGTCGCGGACGGAGCGGGAGTTCGTCATCACCTCGCTCGACTCCGGGGACGACGCACGGAGCGCGGCGCGGAGCGACCTCCGGACCGTGCCGCAGGACCGGAGCGCCACCCGCGGAGCGGCCGCGTTGCTCGAGGAGAAGCTGGTCCGCGCCGCCACCCGGCGTGGCGGCTCCTCGTCGGCCGCGGTGGCCACCCGGGTCGCCGTCGGCGCCGCCGCCCTCGGCCACGGCGTCCGCCGCGCGCTCTCCCCGGACGTCCTCGACCGGGCGGCAGCGGAGGCGACGGTGGCGCGCCGACGGTCACGGCGCGACCGCAGGCGGGAGCTCAGGGAGGCCCGGCGGGTGCCCCGGTCGGTGCCCCGGTCGGTGCCCCGGTCGGTGCCCCGGTCGGTGGAGGAGCGACCGACAGGGGAGCACGTCGCGTGAGGGCCGTGTGGTTCCTCGCCGGCGGCGCCGCCGGCGTCTACGCCACGTCGAAGGTCCGGCGGGTCGCGGAGGCGCTCAGCTACGACGGCGTCCACGACCGGCTCACCGGCTGGTTCGCGGGCGCCCGGGTCGTGCGCGACGAGCTCAAGGCCGGGATCGCCGAGAAGGAGACCGAGCTCCTCGACCGCCTCGCGCTCGGCGCCGACGGCGGGACGGTCCTGGCGCTCCCCACCGGCGGTCCCGCAGCCGACCAGACCACCGCGCACCGTGCCGCGCAGCGACCCGAGCCCGGAACCGAGCACAGCGACCACGAGAGCAGGGACGACCACTGATGGACACCGCGGAGATCCGGCGACGGTTCATCGCACACTTCGAGGGCCGCGGGCACACCCACGTGCCCTCGGCCCCGCTGCTCCTCGACGATCCCAACCTGCTGTTCGTCAACGCCGGCATGGTGCCGTTCAAGCCCTACTTCCTCGGCCAGGAGGCGCCGCCGTACGACCGAGCGGTCAGCGTCCAGAAGTGCGTGCGGACCCTCGACATCGACGAGGTCGGCAAGACCACACGCCACGGCACGTTCTTCCAGATGAACGGCAACTTCTCGTTCGGCGACTACTTCAAGGAAGGCGCGATCCGCCACGCCTGGGAGCTCGTCACCGGGCCCCGGGACCACGGCGGCTACGGCTTCGACGCGGACACGGTCTGGGTGACCGTCCTGCACGACGACGACGAGTCGTTCGGGCTCTGGCAGTCGGTGGCGGGGCTCCCGGCCGAGCGAATCCAGCGACGCGGCCGCCTCGACAACTACTGGTCGATGGGCGTGCCGGGTCCCGGCGGCCCGTGCTCGGAGATCTACGTCGACCGCGGCCCGGAGCACGGCCCGGACGGCGGTCCGGTCGTGGACGAGGACCGGTTCCTGGAGATCTGGAACCTCGTCTTCATGCAGGAGGAGCTGAGCGCGGTCCGGTCGAAGGAGGACTTCGACGTCTTGGCGCCGCTCCCGCGCAAGAACATCGACACCGGGATGGGGCTCGAGCGGGTCGCCTACCTGCTCCAGGGCAAGCAGAACATGTACGAGATCGACGAGATGTTCCCGGTCATCGAGAAGGCCAGCGAGCTCTCGGGGCGCCGGTACGGCGCGGCCGGGCCCGACGGCGCGGGCGGTGACACCCGGGCCCACCAGGACGACGTCCGGTTCCGGGTCGTGGCCGACCACGTCCGCAGCGCGCTCATGCTCATCGGCGACGGGATCACCCCCGGCAACGAGGGCCGCGGCTACGTGCTGCGGCGGCTGCTGCGGCGGGCGGTCCGGTCGATGCGGCTGCTCGGCGTCGAGGACCGGGTGCTCCCCGAGCTGCTGCCGGTCAGCCGGGACCGGATGGCGGCGTCCTACCCCGAGCTGGCGCGCGACTGGGACCGCATCTCGTCGGTCGCCTACGCCGAGGAGGACGCGTTCCGCCAGACGCTCCGCGCCGGGACGCAGATCTTCGACCTCGCAGCGCGGGAGGCGCGGGCCGCCGGCACCGCGGCGCTGACCGGGACCCAGGCCTTCTCCTTGCACGACACCTACGGGTTCCCGATCGACCTGACCCTCGAGATGGCGGCGGAGCAGGGGCTCCGCGTCGACGAGGTGGGGTTCCGCCGGCTCATGAGCGAGCAGCGGGAGCGCGCGAAGGCCGACGCCCGGTCCAAGAAGGCCAAGCACGGCGACGCGTCGGCGTACCGCGAGGTCGCGGACAGCCTCGGCGCCGCGGTGGAGTTCACCGGCTACGACGAGGTGGTCTCCGACGCGACCGTCCGCGGCATCGTCACCGGCGCCGGCACGACCCGCGCCGCGCGCGGAGGGCGACGAGGTCGAGCTGGTCCTCGACCGGACGCCGTTCTACGCCGAGGGCGGCGGCCAGCTCGCCGACCAGGGCGTCATCGAGCTGGCGAACGGAGCCCGTGTCGAGGTCCGCGACGTGCAGTCGCCGGTCACCGGGCTCGTCGTCCACCAGGCCCGGGTGCTCTCTGGTGAGGTCGTCGTCGGGGAGTCGGCGCACGCCGTCGTCGACACCGAGCGTCGCCGGTCGATCAGCCGCGCGCACACCGCGACCCACATGGTCCACAAAGCGTTCCGTGAGGCGCTCGGGGACACCGCCACGCAGGCAGGCTCGGAGAACGCGCCGGGCCGGTTCCGCTTCGACTTCTCCGCGACCGGGGCGGTCCCCGCCTCGGTCCTCGCCGACGTCGAGGCGCGGGTCAACCAGCTCGTCGTCGACGACCTGCCGGTCGAGGCGGAGTACATGAGCCAGGCCGAGGCCGTCGCCTCCGGAGCGATGGCGCTGTTCGGGGAGAAGTACGGCGACCTGGTCCGGGTCGTCTCCGTCGGCGACTGGGCGCGCGAGCTCTGCGGTGGCACCCACACGCGCCGCTCCGCCCAGCTCGGCGTCGTCAAGCTGCTCGGCGAGTCGTCGATCGGCGCCGGGGTGCGCCGGGTCGAGGCGCTGGTGGGCAGCGACGCCTACCGCTTCCTGGCACGTGAGCACGTCCTGGTCGCGCAGCTCAGCGAGGCGCTCAAGGCGCGGCCCGAGGAGCTGCCCGAGCGGGTCAACGACCTGGTCGAGCGCCTCCGGGCGGCCGAGAAGGAGATCGAGCGGGTCCGGGTCGGCCAGCTGCTCTCCGCGGCCGGCGACCTGGCCGCGCGGGCCGAGGACCTCGGCGAGGTCGCCTTCGTCGGGCACCGCGCCGACGGCGCCGGCGCGGCCGACGTACGGCGGCTCGCGCTCGACGTCCGGGGCCGGCTGCCGCAAGGTCGTCCCGGGGTGGTGGCGATCATCGGGTCAGCAGCGGGCAAGCCGGCGGTGGTCGTGGCCGTCAACGACGCGGCGAGGTCGCGAGGGTTGTCGGCGAACGCGCTGGTCAAGGTCGCCTCGTCGGCGCTCGGGGGGAGCGGCGGCGGCAAGGACGACGTCGCGCAGGGCGGCGGCGCCAGCGTGGACGGTGCGGACCAGGCGCTGCGCGACGTGCGCGAGCACGTCCGCGCCGGGTGAGGTCCGGCGTCCGCCTGGGCATCGACCCAGGCGACGTGCGGATCGGCGTCGCGGCGAGCGACCCGTCCGGGCTGCTGGCCACCCCGGTCGAGACGGTCGCGCGCGGCCGGGGTGACCTCGTCCGGCTGCGCGCGGTCGCGGCGGAGCTCGACGCGCGCGAGGTCGTGGTGGGGCTGCCACGGTCGCTCTCGGGACGGGAAGGGCCGGCGGCGGCCAAGGCACGGGCGTTCGCCGAGGAGCTGGCCGACGCCCTGGCCGCCGACGGTGTCGCCGTACGGCTGCTGGACGAGCGGCTCACCACCGTCACGGCGGAGGCGGTGCTCCGCAGCCAGGGACGCACGGGCAAGCAGCGCCGCGCCGTGGTCGACCAGGCAGCAGCGGTCGTGATGTTGCAGAATGCCCTGGACACCGAGCGCGGCACCGGCCGACCGCCCGGTGAGCTGGTGCCGCCAGCGACCGAGGCCTGAACCCGCTGCCGCGGCGCCGGGCATCCTCCCAGCCGAACGGGGACGACCGTGACCAGCGATCCGCCGGGCTCCGTGTACCGGGCCGAGGAGGACCCCCTGCCGCCCTCGCTCTTCGACGACGACGACCACGCTCCGGTCGAGCCCCCGGTGCAGCTCACGCGGCGCGGCCGGTGGGTGACCACCGTGGTGGCGTTCCTCGTCGTCGCGCTCTTCGTGGGTGGCGGCGCCGTGCTGGTGGCGATCGGGCTGGACCGGGTCCGCGGACTCTTCGGGGGCGGGCCGGAGGACTATGCGGGGCCGGGCCGCGGGTCGGTGGTCTTCGAGGTGGGGGAGGGCGACGTCGCCAGCACGATCGGCCGGAACCTCCAGGCGGAGGGTGTCGTCAAGAGCGCCGAGGCCTTCGTCGACGCGGCGGCCCAGGAGCCCGAGTCCCGCGGCATCCAGGTCGGGTTCTACCAGCTCCGCAAGCGGATGGCGGCCGATGACGCCCTCGCGGTGCTCATCAACCCGGAGAACCTCGTGCAGAGCTCGGTGACAGTCCCCGAGGGCCTCCGGGTGGAGGACACCCTCCGGACGCTCGCGAAGGGGACCGACCTGCCGCTTCGGGCGTTCCAGCGGGCGCTGGAGCAGCCCGGGGCGATCGGGCTCCCGCGGTACGCCCGCGGCAACCCCGAGGGCTACCTGTTCCCGGCGACGTACACGTTCCGACCCGACGCCGGAGCGGCCGACGTGCTGCGCGCGATGGTGGACCGGTGGCGGCAGGCCGCGGAGGAGGCCGACCTCGAGGCGAGCGCCGCCCGGCTGGGCTACACCCCGGGCGAGCTGATGGTCGTCGCGAGCCTGGTCGAGGCGGAGGCCAACCGCGATGCGGACCGCGGCAAGGTGGCGCGAGTCATCTACAACCGCCTCGAGACCGACGAGACCGGGGGCCTGCTGCAGATCGACGCCACCGTCAACTACGCGCTCGGTCGCGACCTTGGGTTGCAGCTCACCGAGGAGCAGCTGAACGTCGACTCGCCGTACAACACCCGGCGCTACCCGGGTCTCCCGCCGGGACCGATCGAGTCCCCGGGCGACAAGGCGATCGAGGCGGCTGCGAACCCGCCGAACGGGCCGTGGCTCTACTACGCCACGGTCAACCTCGACACCGGCGAGACGAAGTTCACCGGGGACTACGACGAGTTCCTGCAGTTCCGGCAGGAGCTCGACGAGTACTGCGCCGGTTCGGACCGCTGTTGACCGATCCCGCTCGGGGCGGCCCGCGGCGGTGTGCGGTGCTGGGCCACCCGGTCGCGCACTCCCTCTCGCCGGTGCTGCACCGGGCGGCGTACGCCGAGCTGGGGCTCGACTGGACCTACGAGGCGCTCGACGTCCGGGAGCCGGAGCTGGCGGAAGTCCTCGACGGGCTCGACGGCGCTTGGCGGGGGTTGTCGCTGACGATGCCGCTGAAGCGGACCGTCGTCCCGCTGGTCGACGAGCTGACCGCGCAGGCGGAGCAGGCGCAGGCGGCGAACACCCTGGTCCTCGAGGGCCGCCGGCGAGTCGGCCACAACACCGACGTCCCGGGCGCCGAGGCGGCCCTCGACGAGCGGCACCCGGGTCCGCTCCGGCGCGCGGTCGTCCTCGGCGGCGGGGCCACGGCGGCGTCGGTGCTCCTCGCGCTCGCCGGCCGCGGGTGCACCGAGGCGACACTGCTGGTCCGCGACCCGGCTCGGGTCGCGGAGACCCTGGCGGTCGTCGGTCGGCACCCCCGGGCTCCCCGGCTCGACGTCGGGACCCTGCCGCCGACCGCCCCGCTGCCCGCCGACGTGCTGGTGTCGACGGTCCCGGCGGCGGCTCAGGACGAGGCGGTGCTCGGGCTCGTGTCCTCAGCAGGGGTGGTCTTCGAGGTCCGTTACGACCCGTGGCCGACCCCGCTTGCGGCGCGCGCTCTCGACCTCGGGGTGCCGCTGGTCGGCGGGCTGGACCTGCTCGTCCACCAGGCGGCGCGCCAGGTCGAGCTGATGACCGGCGCCGCCGCGGCTCCGCTGGCAGCGATGCGGGCCGCCGGGGAGGCGGCGCTGTCCGCCCGCTCGACGCCGCGACCTGGGGAGAACGCCCGCTGACGGGCCGCGGCTCACCTACCCTGCCTGCATGACCTGGGCGCTCGACACCGCGGCGGTCACCGCCGTCCTCGGTGCCGTCGCCGGCCTCGGCGTACCGACCCTGATCGGGCGGATCCCGGAACCCGTACCGCTCCCGTCCTCGTCGGGTCCGGCCGGCCCGCCGGTCGGACCGGGGCCGGCGGCGGAGGACGACCTCGTCGTGGGTGCCGGCCCGACCCCGGTCGCCACCGTGCAGCGGCCGAAGGAGCCGTACGCCGCGATCGCCGCCTTGCCCGGGCTCGCCGTCCGAGCGGCGCTCGCCTCCGGGCTCGCTGCCGGCGTCCTGGGGTCGGCGATGGGCTGGGACTGGACCCTGCTGCCGCTGCTCGTGCTGGTCCCGGTCGGCGTCGCACTCGCGGTGGTCGACTGGCGCACGCGGCTGCTGCCCACGAAGGTGATCGCCCCGTCGTACGTCGTCGTCGGGCTGCTCGCGTTGGCCGCAGCCGGGCTCGAGGACGACTGGCCGAGCCTGGTCCGCGGGCTCATGGGGCTGGTGCTGGCGCGCGGGACGTTCTGGCTGCTGTGGCGGGTCTACCCGCGGGGCATGGGGTTCGGCGACGTCCGGCTTGCCGGGGTCCTCGGGCTCGCCCTCGGCCTCCTCGGCTGGGGGCAGCTGGCGCTGGGGATCTACGCGGGCTTCTTCATCGGCGGCATTGCGGGGCTCGCGCTCGCCGCAGCGCGGGTCGTCGACCGCGGCGCGTACCCCTTCGGCCCGTTCATGCTGCTCGGAGCGCTGGTCGGCGTCGCGTTCGGCGGGTCGCTCGCCGAGGTGTACCTGGGACGTCTCTAGGGTCCGGCACTCCGAGCCCGGCCCGGCTGGTGGGTGCTGCCGTGGGAGACTGCAGCCATGCTGCGGTGGCTGACCGCGGGGGAGTCCCACGGACCGGCCCTCGCCGCGATCCTCGAGGGCGTCCCCGCACATGTCCGCGTCACCTCCGACGACATCTCCGCGGCGATGGCCCGGCGGCGCCTCGGTTACGGCCGTGGCGCCCGGATGAAGTTCGAGCAGGACGCGCTCGAGGTCATCGGCGGGATCCGGCACGGGGAGACCCAGGGCGGCCCGGTGGCGTTGCGCATCGGGAACAGCGAGTGGCCGAAGTGGCAGACGGTGATGAGCGCGGACCCGGTGGACCCCGCCGAGCTCGCGGGTGCGGCGCGCAACGCGCCGCTGACCAGGCCCCGCCCGGGCCACGCCGACCTCGTCGGGATGCAGAAGTACGACTTCGACGAGGCGCGACCGGTCCTCGAGCGCGCGTCGGCCCGCGAGACCGCCGCCCGCGTCGCGCTCGGAGCCGTCGCCCGGGCGTTCCTGCAGCAGGCGACCGGCGCGGCGCTGGTCTCGCACGTCGTGCGGATCGGCGGAGCGACCGCCCCTTACGGCTCGGTCCCCGTCCCGGCTGACGAGGAGCGCCTCGACGCCGACCCGGTCCGCTGCCTGGACCCGGCGGCGAGCGCTGCGATGGTCGCCGCGATCGACCAGGCCCACAAGGACGGCGACACGCTCGGCGGCGTCGTCGAGGTCGCCGTCCACGGCCTGCCACCCGGCCTCGGGTCGCATGTCCACTGGGACCGCCGGCTCGACGCGCGACTGGCCGCGGCGCTCATGGGGATCCAGGCGATCAAGGGCGTCGAGGTCGGTGACGGGTTCGCCCTCGCCGCCGACCCCGGCAGCCGGGCGCACGACGAGATCGTCAGCACGCCGGACGGGATCCGGCGGACCTCGGGCCGCTCCGGTGGGACCGAGGGCGGCATGACCACGGGCGAGGTGCTCCGGGTGCGCGCCGCGATGAAGCCGATCGCGACCGTGCCCCGGGCGCTGCGCACCGTGGACGTCGCGACCGGCGAGGCCGCCGTCGCCCACCACCAGCGCTCCGACGTCTGCGCGGTCCCGGCGGCAGGCATCGTCGCGGAGGCGATGGTGGCACTGGTCCTCGCCGAGGCAGTCCTCGAGAAGTTCGGCGGCGACGCGGTCCAGGAGACCCGGCGCAACGTCGAGGGCTACCTCGCCGGCCTGAGGTTCCGGTGAGCGGCGACCGACCGCGGGTGGTCCTCGTCGGGCCGATGGGCGCCGGGAAGTCGACGGTCGGACAGCTGCTCGCGCGAGGCGTGGCACGTCCCGCTGCGGGACTCCGACACCGATGTCGAGGCGGTCCAGGGCCGGTCGATCTCGGACCTCTTCGTCGACGAGGGCGAGGAGTGGTTCCGCGAGCGCGAGCACGAGGCAGTGACCACGGCGCTGACCGAGCACCGCGGCGTCCTGGCCCTCGGTGGCGGAGCCGTCCTCGACGAGCGCACCCGCGCAGCGCTCGTCGGACACACGGTGGCTTTCCTCGAGGTCGGCCTGGCCGACGCCACTCGGCGGGTCGGTCTCGGCGCCGGACGGCCGCTGCTGCTGGGCAACGTGCGGTCCCGGATCAAGCAGCTGCTCGACGAGCGGCTGCCGGTCTACCGGTCCGTGGCGACGATCGAGGTGAGCACGGACGGAAAGCCGGCCGAGGTGGTGGCCGACGAGGTCCGGCGTGCCGTCGAGTCCCTGGAGACGCCGGCGTGAGCGCCACCACGACCGTGACGGTCGGGGGACCGCAGAGCCAGGCCGGTCCCTACGACGTGGTCATCGGCGAGGAGGTGCTCGACCGGCTGCCGGCGATGCTCGGACCGGGCGTGCGGCGGACTGCGCTCCTGGCCCCGCCGGCGTTGGCCGACCACGTCCTTCCGGTCCGCCGGCTGCTCGACGACGCGGGCTACCACGTGCTCGCGCTCGACGTCCCGGACGGCGAGGCCGCCAAGGACGCCTCGGTGGCCGCGACCTGCTGGGCCGCTCTCGGCCGCGCCGGCTTCACCCGGAGCGATGCGGTCGTCACCGTCGGCGGCGGTGCGACCACCGACATGGGCGGGTTCGTCGCGGCGACCTGGCTGCGGGGGGTGAGGGTCGTCCACGTCCCCACCACCTTGCTGGCGATGGTCGACGCGGCCGTCGGGGGCAAGACCGGCCTCAACACCGCGGAGGGCAAGAACCTCGTCGGCGCGTTCCACGAGCCCGCGGGAGTGCTCTGCGGGCTGCGGACGCTCGAGACCCTCCCGCACGCCGAGCTCGTGAGCGGTCTGGCCGAGGTGGTCAAGTGCGGCTTCATCGCCGACCCTGCGATCCTCGACCTCGTGGAGGGGTCGCGGGCTGCGGCGACGACCCCGGGGACGGCCGAGCTGGCCGAGCTCGTCACCCGAGCGGTCAGGGTCAAGGCCGAGGTCGTCTCCGCCGACCTCAAGGAGAGCGGCGGCTCGGCGGGTCACCCGGGCCGCGAGGCGCTGAACTACGGCCACACCCTGGGTCACGCGATCGAGCGCGCGGAGCACTACCGGATGCGCCACGGCGAGGCGGTGGCGGTCGGGATGGTCTTCGTCGCCGAGCTGGCGCGGCTCGCCGGTCGCCTCGACGGGGACACCGCCGAGCGGCACCGCGCGACGTTGGCGTCCGTGGGGCTGCCGACGACCTACGGCGGCGCCACATGGCCGGAGCTGCTGGAGACGATGCGGGTGGACAAGAAGTCCCGCGGCGACCTCCTCCGGTTCGTGGTCCTCGACGGCATGGCGCGACCGGCCGTGCTCGCGGGGCCGCCGGAGGAGTGGCTCCAGGCGTCCTTCGCGTCCGTCAGCCCCGCCTCCAGCGGTCGGTAGCCGCGCAGGCCGGGTCATCCCGCGCCGGTGCCCAGGCCGCGCTGCAGGCCCCGTTGCAGGTCACGCCGTTGCGCCGCGAGCCGCTGGACGTGCGCCCAGTAGTCCTCCGGCGAGGCCGGCTCCGCGGCCAGGGCTGATGCGGGCGCCTCCGAGGCGCGGGCTCGCACCCGGTCGAGCGGGAAGAGAATCACGGTGGCGAGGGAGTCGTCGTCCATGTCGAGCAGGGTGCAGGACGCCACCGACAGTTCTGACGGATTCGGTGCACCCCCTCGCCCCGTCCCCCCGCCGAGCCGCCCTCCATGGTGGGCGGCTCGACCGGTCACGAGGGGCGGCTCGACCGGTCACGAGGGGCGGCTCGACCGGGGTGGGCGCGGCGGCAGCCGGTGGAGCACCACGTCCCCGACCCGACCGTCAGCGACCTCGAGGGTCATGTACGTGCAGAACGGCTGGCGTCGCCGGTCGGTCGGCGAGCCGGGGTTGAGCAGCCGCAGCCCGGTGGCGGTCGTGGTGTCCCACGGGATGTGGCTGTGGCCGAACACCAGCACGTCCACGTCGGGGTGTGCCGCGCTGCACCGGGCCTCCCGGCCGCCGGAGTCGCCGGTCTCGTGAACGACCGCGAAGGCCACCCCTTCGATCACCTCCCGGGCCACCTCGGGCAGCCGGGCACGGAGCGGCGGGCCGTCGTTGTTGCCGTGGACACCCACGAGCCGCCGCGCCCTGGCCTCGAGCGCGTCGAGCAGCGCCACGTCGACCCAGTCGCCCGCGTGCAGGACCACGTCGGCTGCGTCGACGGCCTGCCACACCTCCGCGGGCAGGTCCCGCCCCCGCTTCGGCACGTGGGTGTCGGCGAGCAGCAGCAGCCGCTCCGACCTGCTCACCGCGACCTCCCGGGGGCCGGACGCACGTGGAGCCTGCGACGCGGCAGGCGCGTCGCAGGCTCCACGAGCGGGTCGGTCAGGCTCCGGGCGTGATGCGCTGCAGCACGCCCTTGTGGACCTCGGAGGCCCGCTGCTGCTCACCGGCGTACGCGCTGATGACCAGCAGCGCCCCGGTCAGCGCCGGGATCGCCCACTGCAGCGCCTTGAGCTGCCTCTGGGCGGCCGCGACGTCGTCCGGCGTGCTCGCGGTCGGGTCGGTGCCCGACGCCGCGGGGACGTCGGTGCGCTGGGAGACCTTCTTGCCCAGCACCCGGCTGTAGGCGGTGACGCCCAGCGCGGCAGCGGTGACGACGGTCTTCGCGACCGCCATCTCGCCGACGCCCTGCTGGGCCTTGACCCGGCCGGCGTTGCCGCTGAGCTGGCCCACGCTGCCCACGAGGTGGGCGGCGATCGCGGCGGCGTTCACCGGGGTCCACCGGTCCCAGCCGACGTTGGCGACGGCGCCGGTGCGGCTGGACAGGCCGGCCTCGGCGGCCGCCGGGTTGAGAGCGACTGCGTTGGCCAGCGTGCCGCCGAACCAGGCGGCGAGGCCGACGTCGTGGAGCGCCCTCGAGACGGTGTTCGTTGCCATGCGTGTTTTCTCCTCTGGAGATCGGGGTGCTTGGTGCCGACGTACCCGGCGCAGGGGCCTGCAAACGGTGGTCAGGACGGCCCGGCGCGGTCAGTAGACTGGGCGGCTGCTCGGCGGTCGACCCGCCCCTCATCCCCCGCGGCTCCGCGGGCCCCCGACCCGGAACGGACCTCTGCATGGCGACGACGAACGACCTGAAGAACGGCATGGTGCTCAACCTCGACGGGCAGCTGTGGCAGGTCATCTGGTTCCAGCACCACAAGCCCGGCAAGGGCGGCGCCGTGGTCCGGACCAAGCTCAAGAACATCGAGTCCGGCAAGACCGTCGACAAGACCTTCAACGCCGACGTCAAGGTCGAGGTCGCCAACGTCGACAAGCGGACGATGCAGTACCTCTACAACGACGGGTCGAGCTTCGTCTTCATGGACACCGGCACCTTCGACCAGCTCGAGATCGCGCCGGAGATCGTCGGCGACGCCACCAACTTCCTCCTCGAGCAGCAGGAGGCGATCGTCGCGACCAACGACGGACGCGTGCTGTACGTCGAGCTCCCGGCGTCGGTCGAGCTGCAGGTCGAGTACACCGAGCCCGGGCTGCAGGGCGACCGCTCCACCGGCGGGACGAAGCCGGCGCGGCTCGAGACCGGCCACGAGATCCAGGTCCCGCTCTTCATCACGAACGGCGAGCGGGTGAAGGTCGACACGCGCGACAGCAGCTACCTCGGCCGCGTCACGAGCTGACCGGCCGGCAGTGGCGGCCCGCACCAAGGCCCGCAAGCGCGCGCTCGACGTCCTCTTCGAGAGCGAGGTCCGCGGCCTGCCCCTCGACGGGACGCTCGAGGAGCGCCTCGCGGCGCAGGATCCACCCATCGGCGACTACTCCGTCGAGCTCGTGCGCGGCGTCCGCGAGCACCAGGAACAGATCGACCAGCTGCTCACGACGTACTCCCAGGGGTGGAGCCTCGAGCGGATGCCGTCGGTCGACCGCAACGTCCTGCGGCTCGGCGTCTTCGAGCTGCTGTACGCCGAGGGGGTGCCGGACGCCGTCGCGATGAGCGAGGCCGTGGCCATGGTCCGTGAGCTCTCGACCGACGAGTCCCCCGCGTTCGTCAACGGCGTGCTGTCCGCGGTCCAACGGCACAAGACGGCGGAGGCCGCGGGCTGAGTCGCCTGCGGCGGGGTTCGGGATGAGCCTGCTCGCAGTCCCGGTGCTGGCGGTCCTGGACCCGGTCTTCGTGCCCGGTCCGGCGGTCGCGGCCGGCCTCGTGCTGTCGGTCCTCATCGTCGGACGCGAACCGGCGCCGGTCGACCGACGCCTGGTCTGGGCGGTCGCGGGGCTGGTCCCCGGGACCTTCCTCGCCGTCCTGCTGCTGGCCGTCGTCCCCTCCGACCTCGGGTTCCTCGCCTCGGGTCCGCGGCGACCCGTCGTCGACCGAGGTCGGACCCGCCCGGCCGTGCTGTCGATGTCGGCGCTGGCGGGGGTCGTCGCGCTCGTCCAGGGACTGAGCGGGTAGTCCCCCCGAGATGGGGAGGAGCGCGGCCGCGGGGCGCCTGGCAGGCTGAGCGGCATGGCGACTCAACCTGACGGGTCCGTGACGGACGTCGACGTGGTGGTGCTGGGGCTCGGTCCCGGCGGGGAGGCGGCGGCCAACAAGCTGGCCAGCTCCGGGCTCGACGTCCTGGCCGTCGACAAGCACCTGGTCGGCGGGGAGTGCCCCTACTACGGCTGCGTCCCCAGCAAGATGATGATCCGGGCCGCCGACACCCTCGCGGAGTCACGGCGGGTCCAGCAGCTCGCCGGCGTCAGCACGACCGAGCCCTCGTGGGCGCCCGTCGCGGCGCGGATCCGGGACGAGGCCACCGCCGACTGGGACGACACGATCGCGGTGGAGCGGCTGGAGAAGGCCGGTGCCACCGTTGTGCACGGCGTCGGCCGGCTGACCGGGCCGCGCACGGTCGACGTCGAGGGCCGGGTGTTCCGCGCCCGTCGCGGCGTCGTCCTCAACACCGGCACCCGACCCGCCGTCCCCCCCGTCGACGGGCTCGCCGGCCTGCCGTACTGGACCAACCGCGAGGCCGTGAAGGTCACCGACCTGCCCGCGTCGCTCGCGGTCGTGGGTGGCGGCGCGATCGGCTGCGAGCTGGCGCAGGTGTTCGCCCGGTTCGGCGTCCGGGTCACCGTGGTCGAGGGCGCCCCCCGGATCATGCTCAACGAGGAGCCCGCGGTCAGCGAGCTGATGACCGCGGTGTTCGCCGAGGAGGGGATCAACGTGCTGACCGGCGTCCAGGTGTCCTCGGTGTCGTACGACGACGGGCGCTTCACCCTCCGGGCCGGTGACCAGGAGGTCGAGACCGAGAAGCTGCTCGTCGCGGTCGGCCGGACCAGCGAGGTCGCCGACATCGGTCTCGACACGGTCGGCGTCGACGGCAGCGGGCGCAGCGTGGAGACCGACGAATGGCTCCGCGTGACCCGCGACGGCGAGGTCGTGGAGGGCCTGTGGGCGCTCGGCGACATCACCGGCAAGGGGCAGTACACCCACGTGTCGATGTACCAGTCCGGCGTCGCCGTCCGCGACATCCTCGGCGAGGGCGGACCTGCAGCCGACTACCGGGCGGTGCCCCGGGTGACGTTCACCGACCCCGAGGTCGGGTCCGTGGGGATGACCGAGAAGCAGGCACGCGACGCCGGGCTCGACGTCCGCACCGCGGAGGTGCAGGTCCCCGAGACCACGCGTGGGCACATCCACAAGGCCGGCAACCAGGGGCTGATCAAGCTCGTCGCGGTCGACGACCAGCTCGTCGGCGCCACCTCGGTCGGACCGCGCGGCGGCGAGGTCCTGTCGATGCTCACGACCGCGATCCACGGGCGGGTGCCGGTCAGCGTGCTGGGGAACCAGCTCTTCGCCTACCCGACCTTCCACGGCGGCGTCCGCGACGCGCTCTCGCAGCTCGGCTGAGGAGCCCGCCGGGGTTAGGGTGACGGCGATCGACGTCCTTTAACGAGCCGTCCCGTGAGGCGGAGAAGGAGGTCCGGGACCATGCCTGCTCCTGGCCAGCCCCCGACAGCCCCGACGCCCGGCCGTACGGCGGCCCTGGGCCGCACGGTCCTCGACGACCGTGACATCGGGCGAGCGCTCACCCGCATCGCGCACGAGGTCCTCGAAGCCAACAAGGGCAGCCACGACCTGGTGCTCCTCGGCATCCCGACCGGCGGGGTCCCGCTGGCGCAGCGGATCGGCGCCCGCATCGCCGAGGTCGAGGGCGCCGAGGTGCCGGTGGGTGCGCTCGACGTGACGATGTACCGCGACGACCTGCGGCTGCGACCGCCCCGGGCGCTGCACCACACCGACATCCCGACCGGCGGGGTCGACGACAAGGTCGTGGTGCTCGTCGACGACGTCCTCTTCTCCGGCCGGACGATCCGGGCCGCCCTCGACGCCCTGAACGACCTCGGCCGGCCGCGCTCGGTGCGGCTCGCGGTGCTGGTCGACCGCGGCCACCGCGACCTGCCGGTCCGCGCGGACTTCGTCGGCAAGAACCTGCCGACCTCGCTCGCCGAGACCGTCACCGTGCGGCTGTCGGAGATCGACGGCGCCGACGGGGTGACGATCACCTCGCCGCCGCCGGACGCCCCACCGGGGGAGGTCCCTCAGGTGCACGGCGTGGCCGACGGTGCCCTCCGGGCAGGAGCGGCCTTGTGAAGCGCCACCTGCTGAGTGCGGCGGACCTGACCCGCGACGACGCCGAGCTGGTCCTGCGCACCGCCGACGAGCTGCGCAGCCTCGCCGACCGGCCGATCAAGAAGCTGCCGGCGCTGCGCGGCCGGACCGTGGTGAACCTGTTCTTCGAGGACAGCACCCGGACCCGGATCTCCTTCGAGGCGGCCGCGAAGCGCCTCTCCGCCGACGTCATCAACTTCGCGGCGAAGGGCTCCAGCGTGAGCAAGGGCGAGAGCCTCAAGGACACCGCGCTGACCCTCGAGGCGATGGGCGCCGACGCGATCGTCATCCGCCACGGCGCGAGCGGGGCGCCCCACCGGCTCGCCCACACCGGCTGGACCCGGTCGCACGTCATCAACGCCGGCGACGGCACCCACGAGCACCCGACGCAGGCGCTCCTCGACGCGTTCACGATGTGGCGCCACGTCGGCAGCGCGGGCAGCGGGCTCGACGGCCGCCGGGTCGCGATCGTCGGCGACGTCCTCCACAGCCGGGTGGCCCGGAGCAACGCCCTGCTGCTGCGGACGCTCGGCGCGGAGGTCACGCTCGTGGGGCCGCCGACCTTGCTCCCGGTCGGCGTCGACGGCTGGGACGTCGAGACCTCCTACGACCTCGACGCCGTGCTCCCCAAGGCCGACGTCGTGATGATGCTGCGGGTGCAGCGGGAGCGGATGGCCGGCGGCTACTTCCCGACGGTGCGGGAGTACTCGCGCCGCTACGGCCTCGACTCGCGCCGGATGGCGCAGCTGCAGGACCACACGATCGTCATGCACCCCGGCCCGATGGTCCGCGGCATGGAGATCACCGCCGACGTCGCCGACTCGAGCCGCTCGGTGATCGTCGAGCAGGTCACCAACGGCGTCGCGGTACGGATGGCCGTGCTCTACCTCCTGCTCGGCGGGATGCAGGGGACCGGCCCGGACGAGGGAGCCGACGCGTGAGCAGCTCGCGGACCGTCCTGCGAGGAGCGCGACCGTACGGCGGGGACCCGGTCGACCTCGTCGTCCGGGACGGCCTCATCGACGAGATCGGGCCCGTCGTGGCCGACCCCGGCTCGGGTCGGAACCTCGACGCCGACGGGCTCGTCCTGCTGCCGGGTCTCGTCGACCTCCACACCCACCTGCGCGAGCCCGGGCGCGAGGACGCCGAGACCGTCGAGACCGGGACGCGGGCCGCGGCGCTGGGCGGCTACACGGCGGTGCACGCGATGGCCAACACCGACCCCGTCGCCGACACCGCCGGAGTCGTCGAGCAGGTGTGGCGGCTGGGGCAGGCGGCCGGTCACTGCGACGTGCTCCCCGTGGGCGCGGTGACCGTCGGCCTCGCAGGGGCCCAGCTGGCCGAGCTCGGGGCGATGGCCGACTCCGCGGCGCGGGTGCGGGTGTTCTCCGACGACGGCAAGTGCGTCTCCGACCCGGTGCTCATGCGCCGGGCGCTGGAGTACGTCAAGGCGTTCGACGGCGTCGTCGCCCAGCACGCGCAGGAGCCCCGGCTCACCGAGGACGCGCAGATGAACGAGGGGGAGCTGTCCGGCCGGCTGGGCCTGCGGGGCTGGCCCGCGGTCGCCGAGGAGGCGGTCATCGCCCGCGACTGCCTGCTCGCCGCGCACGTGGGAAGCCGGCTGCACGTCTGCCACGTCTCGACCGCCGGCTCGGTGGAGATCATCCGCTGGGCGAAGGGCAAGGGGTGGAACGTCACCGCCGAGGTGACGCCGCACCACCTCCTGCTCACCGACGAGCTCGCCGCCACCTACGACCCGCTCTACAAGGTGAACCCACCGCTGCGCAGCGCCGCGGACGTCGAGGCGCTCCGGGCCGGGCTCGCCGACGGGACCATCGACGTGGTGGCCACCGACCACGCGCCGCACCCGCACGAGGACAAGGACTGCGAGTGGGCGGCCGCGGCGTCCGGGATGCTCGGGCTCGAGACCGCGCTGTCGGTGGTGCAGGAGACGATGGTGGACACCGGCCTGCTCGACTGGGCCGGGGTCGCGGACCGGATGTCGGTCGCGCCCGCGCGCATCGGCCGGGTCGCGCACCACGGCGGCCTGCTCACTGCCGGGCAGCCGGCGAACCTGGTCCTCCTCGACCCGGCAGCGAGCCGGGTGGTGGACCCGACCGGGACCGCCAGCCTGTCGCGCAACAACCCGTACGCCGGGCGGAAGCTCCCCGGCCGGGTCGTCGCGACCTTCCTCCGCGGCCGACCGACCGTCCTCGACGGCGCGCTCTGCTGACCCTCACGAGGAGCCGACCAGTCCCGTCTCGTAGGCCAGCACGACGAGCTGCGCGCGGTCCCGGACGCCGAGCTTGACGAAGAGCCGGGACACGTGGGTCTTCGCGGTGAGCGGCGACAGCACCAGGTGCACGGCAATCTCCTGGTTGGTCATGCCACGACCCACCAGCGTGAGGACCTCGCGCTCGCGCGGGGTGAGCGCGGCGAGGGCGTCGGCCCGGCTGCCGGCCGCGCCGCCGCCCCCGGCGGCCTCCGCGGCCGGTGGCCGGTTGACGAAGGCGTCGATGAGACGTCGCGTCACCCGTGGCGCCAGCAGCGCCTGACCGTCGGCGACCACCCGGACCGCCTCGAGGAGCGCGACCGGTTCGACGTCCTTGAGCAGGAACCCGGAGGCGCCGGCACGCAGCGCCCCGAAGACGTACTCGTCGAGCTCGAACGTCGTGAGGACCAGCACCCGGGTCCCCGCCGTCGCCGGGTCGGCGACGATGCGGGCCGTCGCCGCCAGCCCGTCGAGCCGCGGCATCCGGATGTCCATGAGCAGCACGTCGGGTCTGGTGAGCACCGCCATCCGGACGGCGTCCTCGCCGTCCACCGCCTCACCGACCACCTCGATGTCCGGCTCGGAGTCGAGGAGCGCCCGGAACCCCGCCCGCACCAGCGTCTGGTCGTCGGCGACCAGCACCCGGATCGTCACGGTCGGACCGTCATCGCGGCCCGGTGCCGCTCCCCGCCGGGACGCCCACGGGCAACGTCGCCGTGACCCGCCAGCCGCCGTCGGGGTCGGGGCCGGACACGAAGGTGCCACCCAGGGCCAGGGCCCGCTCCTGCATCCCCTTGAGGCCGTTGCCGCTGCCCTGGGTGCGCGTGCCGGGGTGCTCGCTCCCGGGACGGCCGGGCACGCCGGCGCCGTCGTCGCTGACGTCGATCACCACCCGGTCGTCGAGCCGGGCGACGTCGACCCGGGCGCGCGCGCCGTGGGCGTGGCGCACCACGTTGGTGAGCGCCTCCTGGACGATCCGGTAGCCGGTGGCGGTCAGCGCCACGGGCAGCGTCCCGGTCGCCGGGTCGATGCGGAGGTCCACCTCGAGACCGGCCGACCGCAGGCTCGCCCCGAGCCCCTCGAGCTCCTGCAGGCCCCGGTGGGGCTGCACCGGGGCGGCTGCGGTCTCGTCGGTCGGGGACCGCAGGTCGCCGAGGGTGTCGCGCAGGTCGCTGAGCGCGTGCCCGCTGACCCGCTTGATGTCCAGCAGCGTCTGCTTGGCCTGGTCGGGGTCCCGCTCGAGCAGGTGAGCGCCGACACCGGCCTGCACGTTGATCGCCACCATCGCGTGGGCGACCACGTCGTGGACCTCCCGAGCGATGCGGAGCCGCTCCTCGCCCACCCGGCGCAGCGCCTCCTCCTCGCGGCTCCGCTCGGCCTCCTCGGCTCGTTGCACGAGCGCCTCGGTGGTCGCGCGCCGCTCCCGGACCGCGGAGCCGAGCAGGAGCGGCGCCGCGACGAAGGCGAGGTTCTTCGGCAGCTCGGCGGTCAGCAGCATCTCGTGCCCGAAGACGCCGATCGCCGTGACCACGAAGGGCACCAGCACCAGCCCGGCGAGGACGGTCTGCCGGCGGGTGCTCACCAGCGCCAGGCTGTAGCCCGCCACCATGCTGGGGATCGGGACGGTCTGGTAGATGTCGACGACCGCCATCACGCCGTACAGCGCGACCATCGCCAGCGTGAGCGACAGCGCCGGGTGGTGACGGCGGAGCAGGACGGGGGCGGCGGCGACCGTGACCACCGCGACCGACACCGGCGTGATGGCGGTGTCCGGCTCGGGGCTCCGGGCGAGCTCGACGACCATCGTCGCGGCGAGCGAGACGAACAGCAGGACGTCGAGACCCACCGTCCTCAGGCGCTCCTCCACACCCGGACGGTAGGCCCCCCGCCGCCTGCCTGTCACCGGGACGTGCTCAGCCGTCACGGAGCGCGACCCGGTCGTGCAGCCGCCGCAGCGGCATCGGCGCCCACCAGTTGTAGCGCCCGAGCAGCCCCATCAGCGACGGGACGAGCAGCGAGCGGACCACGAAGGCGTCGACGAGCACCCCGAACGCTGTAGCGACGCCGATCTGCTGGATGAACGAGATCGAGCTGGTGCTGAAGGCGCCGATCGCGACGGCGAGCAGGATCGCCGCGGACGTGACGACGGCGCCGGTGCGCTGGACGCCGACCGCGACGGACTCCCGCTCCCCGAGCCCGCCGTCCCGCACCTCCCTGATGCGGCCCAGCAGGAAGACGCCGTAGTCGGTCGACAGGGCGAAGATCAGCGCGGCGGTGACGAGGAAGTCGGTGGGTTCCACGCCGCCGTTGGGGGTGTAGCCGAGCAGGTCGGTGAGCCGGCCGTCCTGGTAGACGAACGTGAGCACGCCGAGCGACGCGGCGACGGTCAGCCCGTTCATGAGGACCGCCTTCACCGGCAGCACCACCGACCCGGTCATCAGCCAGAGCACCAGCATCGTCAGTGCCACCACCAGGCCGACCGCGAGGGGGAGCCGGCTGCCGATCGCCGCCTGCTGGTCGACGAACTCGGCCGCTCCGCCGCCCACGACCGGGTCGACACCAGGAGGCGCCGGGACCGCGCGGACCCGCTCCACGAGCTCCTGCGCCGCGGCCCCCTCCGGCTCGCCCGACGCGGTGACGTCGAGCTGCCAGGTCGTCGCGTCGAGCTGCCGGGGCGCCTCGGCCGTGACCACACCGGGCAGGCCGGCCACCTGGTCGGCGTACGCCGTCACCGCGCGGGCGCCGGCGGCGTCGTCGGGAGCCGTGACCGCGACGGTCATCGAGCGGCCACCGTCGCCGAAGTCCGCCTCGAGGCTGTCCGCGACGGTGCGGGAGCTCTTGTCGGGAGGGATGACCGAGGAGTCGATCGGGGTCCACTCGGCGCGGAGCGCGGGGGTCGCCACCGCGAGCATCAGCAGTCCGGTCACGACGGCGACCGCGCCCGGCCGGCGCATGACCGCGTGGGAGAGGCGGTACCAGCGGCCGCGTCGCTCGTCGGCGTCCTCGGGGTCACCACTGCGCTCGCGGTCCGCCCTGCGCTGCAGCTTGGCCCCCCAGAGCCCGAAGACCGCGGGCGAGATGACCAGCGCCGCGCCCGCGGCGACCACCGCCACGACCGCACCGGCGATCCCCATCGACTTGATGAAGCCGAGCGGGAACACGGTCAGCGCGGCGAGCGCGACCGCGACGGTGGCGGCGGAGAAGACCACGGTGCGGCCCGCGGTGCGCATCGTGGTGAGGACCGCGCCGGGCGTCGGACCCTGGCGCCGGAGCTCCTCGCGGTAGCGGGTCACCAGGAACAGGGTGTAGTCGATCGCGAGGCCGAGTCCCAGCCCGATGACCAGGTTGAGGGCGAACACGCTCATCGTGAACACCTGGTTGACCGCGCCGATGACCAGGAACGTGCCGAGCACCGTCGTCACCCCGACGACCAGCGGCAGCACGGCGGCCCGCCCCCGGAAGAACAGCACCGAGAGAACCAGCAGGACCGGGAAGGCCAGCAGCTCGGCTCGGGCCAGGTCCTCCTCGACCGTGCTGCCGAGCTGGAGCCCGATCACCGCCGACCCGCCGACCGCGACGTCGTCGCGGTCGCCGAAGGCCTCGAGCAGGGACTCCGCGACCGCCTCCTCGTCCGCGGTCGCCGCGAGCGTCCCGATCACCAGCGCCTGGTCACCGTCGCGCGAGACCAGGCTGCGCGCCGCGTCCGGAGGTGCGGAGAGCGGCGTCGTCACCGAGGCCACCCCCGGCTCCTCGGCGAGCCGCTGAGCGACCCGACCGACCTCGGCGGCACCGCCCGCGAGGCCGTCGGGGACGTCGACCAGCAGCACGATCCCGGCGCCGGACTGACGTCCGGACGCCGCCTGGATGCGCTCGACGGCGCGCGCGGAGTCCGCGTCGCTGGTGGTGAAGCCGCCCGAGGAGTCGAGCGCCCCGGCGACCGGACCTCCGAACCAGCCGGCGACGACGACGAACAGCAGGACCACGAGGAGGGTGCGCCTCGGGGCCGCACTGAGGGCGAGGACGAGTCGGCCCCGTCCGCCGGGTCCGTCGGGTGCGGGCGCACCGGCGTCGGGTGAGGGACGAGGGGCGGTGGTCTGCAGGGTCATGCGGTGATGCTGCGGCGTACGGACCCGGGGTGTCGTCCTCCCCGGGGAGGCACCGCGACGGCCTGCCGAGGACGGCGTACGCCCGGGGGAGTAGGCCCGCCTCCCCGCCGCCTCCCCGCCGCCTTGCCGCCGCCTTCCCGCCGCCTTGCCGCCGCCTTCCCGCCGCCTTCCCGCATGGCGGAGCCGGTCCGGTCCGCGGGCTCCCCGCTGTTAGGGTCACCCGGAGCCCGAGGCCCTTCGGCGATCCGTCCTGGGAGGCGGAGAAGGAGGTACGGCGTGCCGCTGCGCGCCCCGACCACCCAGGCCCTGTTGGTCCTCGAGGACGGCCGGACCTTCCGCGGCGACTCGTTCGGGGCACCGGGGGAGACCTTCGGCGAAGCGGTGTTCTCGACCGGGATGTCGGGCTACCAGGAGACGCTGACCGACCCGTCGTACCACCGTCAGGTCGTCGTCATGACCGCTCCCCACGTCGGGAACACCGGCATGAACGACGAGGACCCGGAGTCGCGGCGGATCTGGGTGGCCGGGTACGTCGTGCGCGACCCCGCCCGGGTGCCCAGCAGCTGGCGGTCGCGGCGCGGCCTCGGGGACGCGCTGGCCGAGCAGGGCGTCGTCGGGATCTCCGGGATCGACACCCGCGCGCTCACCCGCCACCTGCGAGAACGCGGCGCGATGCGGGTCGGGATCTCCACGACCGAGACCGACCCCGAAGCCCTCCTGCGCCGCGTCCGGTCCTCCGCCGCGATGGCGGGAGCGGAGCTGGCCGACCAGGTGACCACGCCGGAGCCCTACGTCGTCCCGGCAGTGGGCGACCGCCGCTTCCGGGTCGCCGCGCTCGACCTCGGCATCAAGGCGAACACCCCACGGATGCTTGCGCAGCGCGGGGTCGAGGTCCACGTGCTGCCGGCGACGTCCTCGCTCGCCGACGTCCTCGACGTGCGGCCCGACGGGCTCTTCTACTCCAACGGCCCCGGCGACCCGGCGGCGACGACGGACCAGGTCACGCTCCTGCAGGACGCCCTCGGCCAGGGGGTGCCCTACTTCGGGATCTGCTTCGGCAACCAGCTCTTCGGCCGGGCGCTGGGGCTGAGCACCTACAAGCTCAAGTACGGCCACCGCGGCATCAACCAGCCGGTGATGGACCGCACCACCGGCCGCGTCGAGGTGACCGCGCACAACCACGGGTTCGCCGTCCAGTGGCCGGACGGGGTCCCGCTGGACCGTCCGACCGCCACGCCGTACGGCGACGCCACGGTCAGCCACGTCTGCCTCAACGACGACGTCGTGGAGGGGCTCGAGCTGCGCGATGCGGCCGGCAGGCTGCGGTCGTTCTCGGTGCAGTACCACCCGGAGGCGGCCGCCGGGCCGCACGACGCGGCGTACCTCTTCGACCGCTTCTGCGACCTGATGGAGGGCGCTCGTGCCACGACGGACTGACCTCGCCTCGGTGCTCGTCATCGGGTCCGGGCCGATCGTGATCGGCCAGGCCGCCGAGTTCGACTACTCCGGTACCCAGGCCTGCCGGGTCCTCAAGGAGGAGGGGCTCCGGGTCGTCCTGGTCAACTCCAACCCGGCGACGATCATGACCGACCCGCAGTTCGCCGACGCCACCTACGTCGAGCCGATCACGCCGGAGTTCGTCGAGAAGGTCATCGCCAAGGAGCGCCCGGATGCGCTGCTGGCCACCCTCGGCGGGCAGACCGCGCTCAACGCCGCGGTGGCGCTCGCGGAGCGCGGCGTGCTCGAGGAGTACGGCGTGGAGCTCATCGGCGCGAGCATCGACGCGATCGACCGCGGCGAGAACCGGGAGTCGTTCAAGAAGATCGTCGAGGAGCTCGGCGGCGAGGTCGCCCGCAGCGTCGTCTGCCACACCCTCGACGAGTGCTTGGCCGCCGCGGACCAGCTCGGCTGGCCGATGGTGGTCCGGCCGAGCTTCACGATGGGCGGTACCGGCTCGGGCATGGCGTACGACGAGCCGGGGCTGCGGCGGATCGCCGGCGCGGGGCTCGCCGCGTCCCCGACGACCGAGGTCCTCCTCGAGGAGTCGATCCTCGGCTGGAAGGAGTACGAGCTCGAGGTCATGCGGGACCGTGCGGACAACGTCGTCATCGTCTGCTCGATCGAGAACCTCGACCCGATGGGGGTCCACACCGGCGACTCGATCACGGTCGCGCCGGCGATGACGCTCACCGACCGGGAGTACCAGCACCTGCGCGACCTCTCGATCGGCATCATCCGCTCGGTCGGCGTCGACACCGGCGGCTGCAACATCCAGTTCGCGGTGGACCCTGCGGACGGGCGGGTCGTGGTCATCGAGATGAACCCGCGGGTGTCGCGCAGCTCCGCGCTGGCGAGCAAGGCGACCGGCTTCCCGATCGCGAAGATCGCGGCGAAGGTCGCGATCGGCTACACCCTCGACGAGATCCGCAACGACATCACCGCCGAGACGCCGGCGAGCTTCGAGCCGACGCTGGACTACGTCGTGGTGAAGGTGCCGCGGTTCGCCTTCGAGAAGTTCCCGACCGCCGACCCGGTGCTCACGACCCACATGAAGTCGGTCGGCGAGGCGATGGCGATCGGCCGCAACTTCACCGAGGCGCTGCAGAAGGCGCTGCGGAGCCTCGAGAGCGCGGCCGCGCCGTTCGACTTCCGCCCGGTGCGGGGAGGCGACGACGGACCCACCCCTGAGGAGCTGCTGGCCGAGCTGCTCACCCAGGTCAGCACCCCGCACGACGGCCGGCTGAACCTGGTCATGCAGGCCGTCCGGCTCGGCGCGACCCCCGAGCAGCTCTCCGCCGCCACCCACATCGACCCGTGGTTCCTCGACCAGCTCTTCCTCATCCACGAGGTGGCCGAGGAGCTCGCCGCCGCCGACGAGCTCGACGCCCCGACGCTCCGGCTGGCGAAGCGCCACGGCTTCTCCGACGCCCAGGTCGCCGCGGTCCGCGGGCTCAAGGAGGACGTCGTGCGAGGGGTCCGCTGGGCGCTCGGGATCCGTCCGGTGTTCAAGACCGTCGACACCTGCGCCGCGGAGTTCGCGGCGCGCACGCCGTACCACTACTCCTCCTACGACGAGGAGACCGAGGTCCAGCCTCGCGAGAAGCCGGCTGTGCTGATCCTCGGCAGCGGTCCCAACCGGATCGGGCAGGGGATCGAGTTCGACTACTCGTGCGTCCACGCGTCGCTGGCCCTCGGTGCCGACGGTGCCGGCTACGAGACCGTCATGGTCAACTGCAACCCCGAGACGGTCTCGACCGACTACGACACCAGCGACCGGCTCTACTTCGAGCCGCTCACGCTGGAGGACGTCCTCGAGGTGGTCCACGCCGAGAGCGCGGCCGGGCCGATCGCCGGGGTCATCTGCCAGCTCGGCGGCCAGACGCCGCTCGGGCTGGCGCAGGGGCTCGCCGACGCCGGCGTCCCGGTCGTGGGGACGAGTCCTGCGGCCATCCACCTCGCCGAGGAGCGCGGCGCGTTCGGCCGTGTCCTCACCGCCGCGGGGCTCCCGGCGCCCAAGCACGGCACCGCGTCGTCGTACGCCGAGGCCAAGGCGGTGGCCGCCGAGATCGGCTACCCCGTCCTGGTCCGGCCGTCCTACGTCCTCGGCGGCCGCGGCATGGAGATCGTGTACGACGACGACGCGCTCCGCAGCTACCTCGACCTCGCCGCACCGGGGCTCATCAGCCACGAGCGTCCGGTGCTCGTCGACCGGTTCCTCGACGACGCGGTCGAGATCGACGTCGACGCGCTGTACGACGGGCAGGAGCTCTACCTCGCCGGCGTCATGGAGCACATCGAGGAGGCCGGGATCCACTCAGGCGACTCCGCGTGCGCGCTCCCGCCGATCACGCTCGGCCGCGGCACGATCGAGCGGATCCGCGAGTCCACCCGCGCCATCGCGGAGGGAGTCGGCGTCCGCGGTCTGCTCAACGTGCAGTACGCGATGTCCTCCGACGTCCTCTACGTCCTCGAGGCCAACCCCCGGGCGTCGCGCACGGTGCCGTTCGTCTCCAAGGCCACGGCGGTGCCGCTGGCCGGGGCCGCGGCGCGGGTCATGATGGGCGCCACGGTCGCCGAGCTCCGCGCGGAAGGCGTGCTCCCCGTGCGCGGCGACGGCGGCGACCTGCCGGCCGACGCGCCGATCGCGGTCAAGGAGGCGGTGCTGCCGTTCAACCGGTTCCGCACCCCCGACGGCACCCACGTCGACGCGGTCCTCGGCCCGGAGATGCGCTCCACCGGGGAGGTCATGGGGTTCGACGCGGTCTTCGGCACTGCGTTCGCCAAGTCGCAGACCGCGGCGTACGGCTCGCTGCCGACCTCCGGCCGGGTCTTCGTCTCGATGGCCAACGTCGACAAGCGCCACATGGTGTTCCCGGTCAAGCGGCTGGCCGACCTCGGCTTCGAGATCCTCGCGACCCGTGGCACCGCCGAGGTGCTGCGGCGCAACGGTGTCACCGCGTCGGTGGTCCGCAAGCACAGCGACGGGCCGGGGCCGGACGGGGAGCCGACCGTCGTCGGGTCGGATCCTCGACGGGGAGATTGACCTCGTCGTCAACACCCCCCACGGCGGGGGTGGCGGGTCGCCGCGGCTGGACGGCTACGAGATCCGGACCGCCGCGGTGGTCACCGGGATCCCGTGCATCACCACGGTGCAGGGGCTCGGTGCGGCGGTGCAGGGCATCGAGGCGCTGCTCGCCGGCGACATCGGGGTCCGGTCGCTCCAGGAGTGGGCGGTGCTCACGAGGGTGGACCGGGCATGACGGACGTCCGCGGCGGTGTCGGAAGTGCTCCGGGAGCGTCTCGCGCCTGAGCACCATGACCGCCGGGGCGGAGCGGCCCTCAGGCGGCGTGGGGTTGGTTGAGCCACTGGGTGTCGAGGTCGGGGTCGCGGCCGAGATGGTGGGTGCCGCTGTGGTCGAGCCGGAACCAGTGACCGTGCGGTGTGCGCCAGAGGTAGACCCCCGGCTCGGGATGCCGAAGCGCCCATTCGCCGTTGGTCTTGAGACGGTGGTGGAAGCGGCTGAGCTTGGCGTTGTTGGTGAGTCGGGTCTGGCCGGGTGGTCCGCCGCCGTCCGGTGCGACGAAGGGCTGGACATGGTCGTCGTCGGCCTTGCGGCTGGACAGGGTTCCGTAGGGAAAGACCTCGTACGGCGTCCGCACTGTCGTGAGGTCGCTCATCGCAGCCGGCCACTCGTACCGGTCGACCGGCCTGACCACGTCGACATCGAGCACCGGGCGGAGCTGTACCCGTGGACAGACCCGGTCCGGGCTGTACGGCTGCATCAACCAGTCCCGGAACTCGCCGAGAACCACCGGGCCGAGCTCCTCGACACGCGCCACGCCGTGGCCGCCGGTCAGGGCGGACTGGGACAGGTGGACGTGGAGGACGACCAGCGGCTCCAGCCGCCGGGCGTCAAACCGGGCCAGAGCCTGCAGCATCGCCCGCAGCGGGGCGGGATCGGCGTGCGACTCGACCGGTGATCCGACCTGGCCGCCGGCCGTGGCCCCGACCGCGCCGGCGCAGGTCGCTCCTGCGGCGGTGAGCTGCTCGAGGTCTTCTTCGGTGACCGGCCGTTCGGGCAGGTTGCTGGGGTCGGGCGCGCCCGGCAGGAGGGCGCCGGTGGTGTCGCGCATCCAGCCGGCGGTGCCGCTGGGGAACAACGCCTGGTCCGTCAGCTCGTGCGCCGGTTCGACGGCCGGCTCGGACCCGGTCCCGGTCGCCGAGGCGTCGAGCTCTTCACTGGTGAGCAAAGCCAAGGCTCGGGCGGGGTTGGCCACGATCCGGAGCGCGTCGGCGCGGAGCACCTCGACCGGTCGCGGGTCCCCGCCGGCGGTGAGGATCCGGGCGATCCGGTCGAGCACCGCGACGAGGTAGGTCACGTCCCCGGCCGACGCCCGCGCGACGATGGTCCGTAGCCCGTCCGCGTCGGTCCGTCCGGCGTGGACGAAGCGGGCCAGAGCCCGCGCCCGGGCCCGTTCCTGCGCGGCGTCAGGGTCGGCCCCGATGATCTTCGCCTCGACCAGGTCCAGGAACCGTCCCGGCGGCAGCGTCGTGACGTAAGGGGTGGTCTGCTCGTCGACCCACCGCGCCTCCGGGGCGGGGAGGTGCGCGCGGGCGCACCGCCGGGCGACCTGGGTCGCGAGCCACACCCGGACCCGTCCCGCACGGATCCCGGCCCACAGACCCGGGTGCCGGTGCCGGACGGTCACCGCGTCGCGGATCAACTGCTCACCCGACGCCGTCGACCGGCCCAGCAGCACCGCCAGCTCCGCGCCGGCGTACTCCCCGACCTCCGGGCATCCCTCTGGCCCGGACCGCACCAGCCGCGGCATACCCGGCAAGGACCGGCACACGTCCTCCACCACGTCGGGCGCATGGAGGTCCGCCCAGTGCGCAGCCAACGCGAACTGCGTCGCCTCCGCCGCCACCACCAGGTCCCGAACCCGCGCAAGCTCGTCCGCCGCTTCGCTAGCAGTGAGATCGTCGATCCAGGATGGCTCGAACATGTGTTCGATGATATCAGGGATCGTGGACAGGACAGCGCTCGCCACCAGAGTTGTGGACGCACCGATGGGGTAGCCACGCGAGCTTCGATCAAGGTGTCGACCAGATGGGAGACTGGCTGCCGTGAGCGAACCCCGACGCCTGGCAGAGCCGGCACCGGAGTGGGGCGCGCGGTGACGCCGTACGAGCGGTTGTTCAGCACCGTCCTGACCCGCACGGATGCCGAACAGGTCCACCGGCTCAGCGTGCGGGGCCTGCGTGCTGCCGCGCCGGCGCTCGCCCCCCACGGCCGCCGCGTGCGCGCCGCGGCCGGAACCGTCGAGGCGCTCGGCCTCCGGTTCGCCGGTCCGCTCGGCCTCGCCGCCGGCTTCGACAAGAATGCCCGGGCCGTCGACGCGCTCGCCGCGCTCGGCTTCGCGTCCATCGAGGTGGGGACCGTCACCGGACGGCCACAGCCGGGCAACCCCCGACCGCGGGTGTTCCGGCTCCCCGTGGACCGCGCGGTGGTCAACCGGATGGGGTTCAACAACGAGGGGGCCGAGGCCGTCGCGGCGCGGCTCGCTCGACGGGCCGCCGACGGCCGCCGCTCCGACGTCGTCCTCGGGATCAACATCGGCAAGAGCAAGGTCGTGTCCGAGGAGGAGGCGGTCGGCGACTACGAGCGGAGCGCGCGGCTGCTCGCTCCCTGGGCCGACTACCTCGTGGTCAACGTGTCCTCGCCGAACACCCCGGGGCTGCGCCACCTGCAGGCCGTCGAGAAGCTCGAGCCGCTGCTCCGCGCGGTGGCCCGCACCGCGGACGACGCGGCGGGGCGCCACGTCCCGCTGCTGGTGAAGATCGCCCCCGACCTGGCCGACGACGACGTCCTGGCGGTGGCGGACCTCGCGCTCGCGACCGGCCTCGACGGGATCATCGCGACCAACACGACCACCAGCCGCGACGGGCTGCGGACACCCAGCGCCGAGGTCGCCGCCACCGGCACCGGCGGACTCAGCGGAGCCCCGCTGACCGCTCGGGCGTGCGCCGTCCTCCGGCTGCTCCGGGCGCGGGTCGGGACCGGGCTCACCCTGGTCGGCTCGGGCGGGATCGACACCGTCGAGGACGCCCGGGAGCGGCTGGCCGCCGGCGCGACCCTCGTGCAGGGGTGGACCGGGCTCGTCTACGGGGGTCCGCTGTGGCCGGCACGCCTGCAGCGCGGACTGGCGGCCACGTCGTCGTCGCCGGAGAGGACGGCGGCACGGTGACACGCGACGACACCTCGACACCCTTCGGCACCCGGCTCCGCGCGGCAACTGCGGCGCGCGGCCCGCTCTGCGTCGGGATCGACCCCCATCCGGCGCTGCTCGCACAGTGGGGGCTCGGGGACGACCTCGCCGGACTCGAGCGGTTCGCCGCGACCACGGTCGAGGCGCTCGGTCCGCAGGTCGCGGTCCTCAAGCCGCAGTCCGCGTTCTTCGAGCGCCACGGCTCCCGCGGCATCGCGGTCCTGGAGAAGACGGTCTCGGCCGCGCGCTCCCTGGGCGCGCTCGTCCTCCTCGACGTGAAGCGCGGCGACGTGGGTTCGACGATGGAGGCCTACGCCGACGCCTACCTCGACCCGCGCTCGCCGCTCGCGGTGGACGCGGTCACGCTCAGCCCGTTCCTCGGCCTCGGCGCGCTCGAGCCGGCGTTCACCCGCGCGGCCCGGCACGGCGGCGGCGTCTTCGTGCTCGCGCTGACCTCCAACCCCGAGGGCCACGAGGTGCAGCACGCGCGTGACCCGGACGGCGGGACCGTCGCAGGCGCCGTCCTCGAGGGGCTCCGCCGCCGCAACGCCGCCGTCGCGGCCGGACCGTCGGCACCGCCGCTCGGGTCGTACGGCGCGGTGGTCGGCGCCACGATCGGCGGCACGCCGGAGGACCTCGCGATCGGGGGACCGCTGCTCGTGCCGGGGATCGGGGCGCAGGGCGGGACCGTCGAGTCCGTCCGTGCGGTGTTCGGCGACGTCCTTCGCGACGTGCTGCCGTCGATCAGCCGCGACGTGCTCGCCGCGGGCCCCGACGCCGGTGCCCTGGCCGACGCGGCGGCACGCGCGACCGACGCCTTTGCGACGCTCGTGGCGCGGTGACCGCCCGGGGCTGCGACTTGGCCAGGACAGGTCGTCGCCAGGTGTTTGCAGCGGGCCCCTGACCAGCACTAGATTCGGCGCGACCCAGAACCGCAACCCAGACGAGGTGCCGGACGTGGCTCTACCGCAGCTCACCCCCGAACAGCGCCAGGCGAACCTCGACAAGGCCGCCGCGTCGAGGCGGGAGCGGGCCGAGGTGAAGAGTCGGCTGAAGCACTCGGGGGGCTCGATCCTCGACGTCCTCCAGCAGGGTCAGTCCAACGACGTCATCGGCAAGATGCGGGTCGTCGACCTGCTCCAGGCGATGCCCGGCCTCGGCAAGGTCCGCGCCCGGCAGATGATGGAGCGGCTCGGGATCTCCGAGAGCCGTCGCGTGCGGGGCCTCGGCGTCAACCAGATGAAGGCGCTGCAGCGCGAGTTCGGCGGCAGCGCCGCCGGCGTCGACGGCGCCCGCGCCAGCGCGGAGGCGTGACCTCGGTCGACGAGGCCCCCCGGGGACCGCGGCTGACCGTGCTCGCCGGTCCGACGGCGGTCGGCAAGGGGACGGTGGCGGCGTACGTCCGCGACCACCACCCGGACGTCTGGATCTCGGTCTCGGCGACGACGCGCCCGCCGCGGCCGCGCGAGGAGCACGGGACGCACTACTGGTTCGTCGACGACGCGGAGTTCGACCGCATGGTCGTCGCGGGCGAGCTCCTGGAGTGGGCGGTCGTGCACGGTCGGGCGCGCTACGGCACGCCCCGCGCTCCCGTTGACGCTGCCCTGGCTGCGGGCCGGCCGGCGCTGCTGGAGATCGACCTGCAGGGTGCCCGGCAGGTGCGCAGCAGCATGCCGCGGGCGCGCTTCGTGTTCCTCCGGCCGCCGTCGTGGGAGGAGCTCGTGCGCCGGCTGGTCGGGCGGGGCACCGAGAGCGAGGAGGAGCGGCAGCGCCGGCTGGCGACCGCCCGCGAGGAGCTGGCCGCGGAGCCCGAGTTCGACGCCACGATCGTCAACGACGACGTCCCGAGGGCCGCTCGGGAGTTGGTAACCTTGATGGTGTCCGAGCCGGGACGTTCGACGCGCTGACCGCGCGCGACCGCCCGCCCGGCCGCCCCCGCTGCCGCGAGCAGCTCCCCGAGAACCTGATGTGAGGCTCACCCACGTGTCTGGCACCCCGATCGCCGAAGGCATCACCAACCCGCCCATCGACGAGCTGCTGACCAAGACCGACTCGAAGTACCGGCTGGTCCTCTACGCCGCCAAGCGGGCCCGGCAGATCAACGCCTACTACAGCCAGCTCGGCGAGGGCCTGCTGGAGTACGTCGGCCCGCTCGTGGACACCCACGTGCAGGAGAAGCCGCTGTCGATCGCGCTCCGCGAGATCAACGAGGACCTGCTCACCCACACCGAGTTCGACCCGGAGGCGGAGGCGGCGGCCGCCGACCTCGGCGACGGCACCCCGGCCTCGGACTTCGCCGTCGACTTCGGCCTCAGCCTGGGTGACCAGGACGGCGAGGGCGCGGGTCCCGACGGCGCGACCGCACCCTGACGTCGGGAGCCCCGACGTCCCGCCACGAGCAGTCCGACCGGCTGGCGGGCCGGTCGGGCCCGTCGGTGGTCCTCGGGGTCGCCGGCGGCATCGCGGCGTACAAGGCGTGTGAGCTGCTCCGCCGCCTGACCGAGACCGGGCACGACGTGACCGTCGTCCCGACCGCCTCGGCACTGCGCTTCGTGGGCGCTCCCACCTGGGCGGCGCTGTCGGGCAAGCCGGTCGCGGCGGACGTGTGGACCGCGGTGCACGAGGTGCCCCACGTCCGGATCGGTCGCGAGGCGGACCTCGTGGTCGTCGCGCCGGCGACCGCCGACGTGCTCGCCAAGGCCGCGAGCGGCGCGGCCGACGACCTGCTGACCACCACCCTGCTCACCGCCCGTTGCCCGGTGGTGTTCGCACCGGCGATGCACACCGAGATGTGGGAGCACCCCGCGACCCGCGCCAACGTCGCCACCCTCCGGGCTCGCGGGAACCTCGTCCTCGAGCCGGCCGTCGGCCGGCTGACCGGCGTGGACACCGGCAAGGGCAGGCTCCCCGACCCCGACGAGCTGTTCGCCACCGCGCGCGACGTCCTCGACCGGTCGACGCGCCAGCCGGGAGCGGTGTGGACCGACCTCTCCGGGCGGCGGGTCGTCGTGTCGGCCGGCGGCACGCGGGAAGCGCTCGACCCGGTCCGCTACCTCGGGAACCGCTCGTCGGGCCGGCAGGGGCTCGCGCTCGCCCGGGCCGCGGCCGTCCGCGGGGCCGAGGTGGTCCTGGTGGCGGCGAACGTGGCGCTTCCCGACCCCGCCGGCGTCGAGCTGCGGCGGGTCGAGTCGACCGCGCAGCTCCGGGACGCGGTCCTGGAAGCCGCCGTCGGCGCCGACGCCGTGGTGATGGCGGCCGCACCGGCGGACTTCCGCCCCGTGAGCGTGAGCGCCACCAAGATCAAGAAGACCGCCGACGGCGACGCCCCGACGCTGTCCCTCGTGCAGAACCCCGACGTGCTCGCCGAGCTGTCCCGCCCGGGACCCGGCCGGCCCGCGGTCGTCGTCGGGTTCGCCGCCGAGACCGGCGACGAGCACGGCTCCGTCCTCGAGCACGCGCGCGAGAAGCTCGCGCGCAAGGGGTGCGACCTGCTCGTCGTGAACGACGTCAGCGGCGGCCAGGTCTTCGGCAGCGAGGAGAACCAGGCCGTCGTGCTGGCCGTCGACGGGCCGGTCGCGCGGGTGCCCCTGGGGTCGAAGGGTGCGCTCGCCCACGAGGTGTGGGACTGCGTCCGGTCCAGGTGGCAGGACCTCCCCGGATCTGCGTCGACCGCGGGCTAGGGTGACGCGCGTGACCGGACGCCTCTTCACCTCCGAGTCCGTGACCGAGGGTCACCCGGACAAGATCGCCGACCAGATCAGCGACACCGTGCTCGACGCGCTGCTCAGCAAGGACCCCTCGAGCCGGGTCGCCGTCGAGACGCTCATCACGACCGGGCTCGTCGTCGTCGCTGGCGAGGTCACCACCGAGGCGTTCGCGAACGTCGCGGTCCTCGCGCGCGAGCGGATCCTGGAGATCGGCTACGACGACAGCGACAAGGGCTTCGACGGGCGCTCGTGCGGGGTCCAGGTCGCGATCGGCTCGCAGTCGCCCGACATCGCCCAGGGCGTCGACGACGCCTACGAGGAGCGCCACGACCACTCCGTCGACCCGCTGGACCGGCAGGGTGCGGGCGACCAGGGGCTGATGTTCGGCTACGCCTGCGACGACACGCCGCAGCTGATGCCGCTGCCGATCACGATCGCCCACCGGCTCGCCGAGCGGCTGACCGAGGTCCGCAAGAACGGCACGCTGCCCTACCTCCGCCCCGACGGGAAGACGCAGGTCACCATCGAGTACGACGACGAGGACCGACCGGTCCGCGTCGACACCGTGGTGGTCTCCACCCAGCACGCCCGCCACATCGACCTCGACGAGCTGCTCACGCCGGACATCCGCGAGCAGGTCGTCGACCCGGTGCTCGCCGAGTTCGACGTGCCGGCCGACGGCTACCGGCTGCTGGTGAACCCCACCGGCCGGTTCGAGGTCGGCGGCCCGATGGGCGACGCCGGGCTCACCGGCCGCAAGATCATCATCGACACCTACGGCGGCATGGCCCGCCACGGCGGCGGGGCGTTCTCCGGCAAGGACCCCTCGAAGGTCGACCGCTCCGCGGCGTACGCGATGCGCTGGGTGGCCAAGAACGTGGTCGCCGCCGGGCTGGCGCGCCGCTGCGAGGTGCAGGTCGCCTACGCGATCGGCAAGGCGCACCCGGTGGGGCTCTTCGTCGACTGCTTCGGGACCGAGGTCGTCCCGGTCGCCACCATCCAGAAGGCGGTGCTCGAGGTCTTCGACCTCCGTCCCGCGGCGATCATCCGCGACCTCGACCTGCTCCGGCCGATCTACGCCCGGACCGCGGCGTACGGGCACTTCGGGCGCGAGCTCCCCGAGTTCACCTGGGAGCGCACCGACCGCGTCGACGCGCTCAAGGCCGCTGCCGGCGCCTGAGCCCGGCGGCTCCTCCCCAGCCCGACCGTCCCAGCCGTCCCGGCCGCCGAACCTGTCGGAGCCGGCTGGTGAGGTGGGTGCCGTGGTCGACACCCAAGCCCACCCGGGGGCTCACCCGCCGGCTCACCCGCCGGCCGAGCAGATGGAGCTGCTGCCGGCCCCTGCCCGGGTGCGCCGGGCGCTGGCGGCTGCCCGGCAGGTCGCGGCATCCGCCGGTCCACCCGCTGCCGAGCCCGCGACCGAGCTCCCGGTCGCGCGGGTGCTGGTCGACGTGCCGCTGGCGCACCTCGACAAGCCCTTCGACTACGTCGTCCCGGCGGCGCTCGCCGACCGGGTCCGGCCGGGCTCGCGGGTCAAGGTCCGGTTCGCCGGCCAGGACGTCGACGGCTTCGTCCTCGAGCGGGTCGGGACGAGTGAGCACGACGGCCGGCTGACCCCGCTGCGGCGGGCGGTGAGCGCCGAGCCGGTGCTCACCCCGGAGGTCGCCCGGCTCTGCGCGGCGGTCGCCGAGCGGTACGCCGGGACGCGGTCCGACGTCCTCCGGCTGGCCGTGCCTCCCCGGCACGCGGCGACGGAGAAGGCCGCGCCGGAGGCCGCGCCCGGGACCGCGCCCGAGACCGCGGTCGTGCCGGCAGGGGAGCCGCCCGCCGCCGGCGCCGCGTGGCGGCGCTACCGGGGCGGCGAGGAGCTCCTCGCCGCGCTGCGGGCCGGCGGCGACCGGCCCCCGCCGCGCGCAGTGTGGACGGCGCTCCCCGGCGAGCCGTGGGCGGAGCGCCTCGCGGAGGCAGCGGCCGCCACGTCGGCCGCGGGGCGAGGGGCGCTGCTGTGCGTGCCCGACCGCCGGGACCTCACGCTCCTCGACGGCGCACTCCGCGCGGCCCTTGGCGAGGGCCGGCACGTCCTGCTGTCGGCCGAGGCGGGACCCGCCGCCCGGTACAAGGCGTTCCTCGCCGTCGCTCGCGGGCGGGTCCGCGTCGTCGCGGGGACCCGCGCCGCAGCCTTCGCGCCGGTCCACCACCTCGGGCTGGTCGCGACCTGGGACGACGGTGACGACCTCTTCGCCGAGCCCCGCGCGCCGTACCCGCACGCCCGCGAGGTCCTCCTGCTCCGGGCCCAGCAGACCGGCTGTGCGGTGCTGCTGGGCGCCCACGCCCGGAGCGTCGAGGCGGCGGCGCTGGTCACGAGTGGCTGGGCGCGTGAGGTCGTCGCCGAGCGGGCGACCGTCCGGGCCGAGGCGCCGCGGGTGAGCATCCCCGGTGCCTCCGACCGCGACCTGGAGCGGGACCCTCGTACGAGGACCGCGCGGCTGCCCGCAGCCGTGCACCAGGTCGTCCGCACCGCGCTGGCGGACGGCCCGGTGCTCGTGCAGGCGCCCCGGGGTGGCTACGTGCCGGTCCTCGCCTGCGACCGCTGCCGGCACCCGGTCCGCTGTGGCCACTGCGCCGGCCCGCTCCGGCTCCTGGAGCCCGGAGCGCCGCCGACCTGCGGCTGGTGCGGGCGCAGCGGCAGCGACGCGACGGCGGAGGGGGGTTGGGCGTGCCCGGAGTGCGGCCACGGGCGGTTCCGAGCCCCGGTCGTCGGCGAGCGGCGGACCGCCGAGGAGCTGGGTCGCGCCTTCCCGAGGGTCCGCGTCGTCCGGTCGTCGGGGGACCGGGTGCTCAGCGACGTCGACCCCCGCCCGGCGATCGTGGTCGCCACCCCCGGAGCCGAGCCCCGCGTGGCGGGTGGGTACGCCGCGGCGGTCCTCCTCGACACCTGGCTCACGCTCGCCCGGCCGGACCTGCGCTCCGCGGAGGAGGCGTTCCGGCGCTGGGTGAACGCGGCGGCCCTCGTGCGCCCCGCGGGGCGCGGCGGGGAGGTCGTCGCCGTCGGCGACCCCGCGCACCCCGCGCTGCAAGCCCTGGTGCGGTGGGACCCCGCGGGACTGGCCGATCGGGAGGCCGCGGAGCGCGCGTCGGCGCACCTGCCTCCGGCGTCCCGGGTCGCGGTGCTGAGCGGGGGGCGCGACGCCGTGCAGTCTGCCGTCACGTCGCTGGTGCTCCCGGCGGGCGCCGAGGTCCTCGGCCCCGTGCCGCTGCCCGCCCCGCCGACGCGGCCGCCCCCGTCGCAGGCAGACCCCCAGGGGCTGCTCCTCGAGGAGGACGCGGTGCGGGTCGTCGTGCGCGTCCCCCGACGGTCCGGTGCGGCGCTCTCGCGGGCGCTGCGGGAGGTGCAGGGCGTGCGCTCCGCGCGGAAGCTGGCCCCCGTGCGCGTCCAGGTCGACCCCGTGGAGCTCGGCTGAGCACGTCCGCGGAGGAGCCCTGCCGCTCCCTAGACTGACCCTTCCCCGCCCGCCCCTACGTGGAGGACCCGACCCCGTGGCCGTCCAGCCGATCCGCCTCTTCGGTGACCCCGTCCTGCGCACGCCTGCCGCGCCCGTCGTCGACTTCGACGCCGAGCTGCGGACGCTCGTGCGCGACCTCACCGACACCATGCTCGAGGCCCCCGGCGCCGGCCTCGCGGCTCCGCAGCTCGGCGTTGGCCTGCGGGTCTTCACCTGGTACGTCGACGGGGCGCTCGGCCACCTCGTGAACCCGGACCTGTCGCTGTCGGAGGAGACCCAGGACGGGGAGGAGGGGTGCCTCTCTATCCCCGACCTCGCCTTCGACTGCCGCCGTGCCCGCCAGGTCGTGGCCCGCGGCTTCGACATGCACGGGGAGCCGGTGACCGTCGAGGGGTCGGACCTCCTCGCCCGCGCGATCCAGCACGAGACCGACCACCTCGACGGCGTGCTCTTCGTCGAGCGCCTCGACGCCGAGACCCGGCGCCGCGCGATGCGCGCCATCCGCGAGTCGGAGTGGTTCGTGTCCGGCGCCACCTCCTGGATCCCGTCCGGCGGTGAGGACGGTCCGGGGGAGGTGCCTGCCGGCGCCCTCGTCCCCACGATCAAGGCCAGCCCGCACCCCCTGCGCGGACTCGCCATCTGACCCGGGCCGTGCGGTGAGGATCGTCTTCGCAGGGACCCCCGAGGTCGCCCTGCCCTCGCTGCGCGCCCTCGCGGCCAGCGGCCACGACCTCGTCGGCGTCGTCACGCGTCCGGACGCTCCCGCCGGCCGCGGACGACGGCTGGCTGCCTCGCCGGTCGCCGTCCTGGCCGAGGAGCTCGGTGTCCCGGTCCTCAAGCCGGCGACCCCGAAGGACCCGGGGTTCCAGGAGGAGCTCCGGGCACTCGCCCCGGAGTGCTGCCCGGTCGTGGCCTACGGCGCGCTGCTGCCCCGACCGGTGCTCGACATCCCCCGGCACGGGTGGGTGAACCTGCACTTCTCCCTCCTGCCCGCCTGGCGGGGAGCCGCGCCGGTGCAGCACGCCGTCTGGGCCGGGGACGAGATCACCGGCGCCACGACCTTCCGGATCGTCCCGGCCCTCGACGCCGGACCGACGTACGGCGTGGTGACGGAGCGGGTGCGGCCCCACGACGCGGCCGGCGACCTGCTGGAGCGGCTGGCCGGGGCGGGGGCGCCGCTGCTGGTGGCGACCCTCGACGGCATCGAGGACGGCACGGTGGAGGCGCGACCCCAGCCCGCTGACGGGGTGACGCTGGCGCCGAAGATCACCGTCGAGGACGCCGAGGTCGTCTGGACCGAGCCGGCGACCGCTGTCGACCGCCGGGTGCGGGCCTGCACGCCTGCGCCGGGCGCCTGGACGCTGCTGGACGGCGAGCGGCTCAAGCTGGGTCCGGTGCAGGTCGACGAGGACGGCCCGGCGCTCGGGCCCGGGGAGGTCGCCGTGGGCAGGAGCACCGTCCACGTCGGGACCGGGACGGCGCCGGTGCGGCTCGGACACGTCAAGGCGTTCGGCAAGAAGCAGATGGCCGCCGCGGACTGGGCCCGCGGGCTGCGGTCCCCGACAGCCCTGCGCGTCGGGGGCTGACGTGGCGCGCGACCGGACAGGCTCGGGCCGGCACGGGGGAGGGCCGCGCGACCGGGGCAGCCGGAGGTCTGCCCTGGGCGCCGGCGGCCGACCTCCTCGTCCCGCCGGGCGCGTCGACGCACCGCGCCTGGCCGCCTTCGAGGCGCTCCGAGCGGTCAGCGCCGAGGACGCGTACGCGAACCTCGTGCTCCCCGGCCGCCTCGCCGCCCACGGTCTGAGCGGCCGGGACGCCGGGTTCACCACCGAGCTCGTCGCGGGCACGCTGCGTGGGCGGGGGACCTACGACGCGGTCCTCGACGCGTGCCTCACCGGCTCCCGGTCCCGGCTCGAACCGGCCGTCCGGGACGTGCTCCGGCTCGGCGCGCACCAGCTGCTCGGCATGCGGGTCTCCTCCCACGCCGCGGTGTCGACCTCGGTCGACCTCGTGCGCGAACGCGTCGGCCCTGGCCCGGCCGGGCTCGTCAACGCCGTGCTGCGCCGCGTCGCCGAGCACGACCTCCCGACCTGGGTCCGCATGCTCGCCCCCGACCCGGCCGCCGACCCGATCGGCTTCGCCGTGCTTGCCCACGCCCACCCGCGCTGGGTCGTCGAGGAGCTGGCGGCGGCACTCGGACGGGACGACGAGCTCCCCGCCTTGCTGGCCGCGGACAACGAGCCGCCACGGGTCACGCTCGTCGCCCGTCCGGGGCTGTGCGACCGCGACGAGCTCGTCGCGGCCGGAGGGACCCCGACGGCGTACTCCCCGTGGGGGGTGGTCCTGCCCTCGGGCGATCCCGGCGCGGTGGCCGCCGTCGTCGAGGGCCGGGCTGGGGTCCAGGACGAGGGCTCGCAGCTCGTGGTGGCGGCTCTCGCGGCCGCCGTACCGACGTCGACGGACGCCGAGGTCGGTCGGAGCGAGCGCTGGCTCGACGCCTGCGCAGGGCCGGGCGGCAAGGCCTCGGTCCTCGCGGCGCTCGCCGCACAGCGGGGAGCGGTGCTGCTCGCCAACGAGCGGCAGCCGCACCGGGCGCAGCTCGTCAGCCGGGCGCTGGCGGCGGTGCCTGCGGGTGCTGCCGCGGTCCTGGTCGCCGACGGGACGCAGCCCGCGTGGGGGGAGGAGACCTTCGACAGGGTGCTGGTCGACGCGCCGTGCACCGGGCTCGGCGCCCTCCGGCGGCGTCCGGAGTCACGCTGGCGCCGGTCGCGGGCGGACCTCGAGGAGCTCGTGGCCCTGCAGGAGGCGCTGCTGACGACGGCGCTGCGGTCGGTGCGCCGCGGGGGCGTCGTCGCGTACGTCACCTGCTCGCCGGTCCTCGCCGAGACCGAGGGGGTGGTCCGACGGGTGCTGGAGCGCCACCCGGACGTCGCGCTCGAGGACGCAGCCCCGCTGCTGCCTCAGGTGGCCGACGCCGCCGGACCCCTGCCGGGCACGCTGCAGCTGTGGCCGCACCGGCACGGCACCGACGCGATGTTCCTCGCGCTGCTCCGCCGGCGCTGAGCTCGCACCACCCCTCCCCGGGCCCCCCAACCTCCGGTCGAGCCGCCCCCGGTGACCGGTCGAACCGCCCTCCATGACCGGTCGAGCCGCCCCCGGTGACCGGTCGAACCGCCCTCCATGGAGGGCGGCTCGACCGGTCACGAGGGGCGGCTCGCGGGAGAGAGGGGTCGGCCTGCCCCTAGGATGCGGACCGTCATGGGGATCCGGATCGCGCCGAGCCTGCTCGCAGCCGACTTCGCCCGGCTCGCCGACGAGGCCGGCCGGGTCGCCAACGCCGATTGGCTGCACGTCGACGTCATGGACAACCACTTCGTGCCGAACCTGACCCTCGGCGTCCCCGTGGTGGAGGCGCTGCACCGGGCGACCGCCACGCCGCTGGACCTCCACCTGATGATCGAGGACCCCGACCGGTGGGCGCCGGCGTACGTCGAGGCGGGCGCGGGCTCGGTGACCTTCCACGTCGAGGCGGCGACCGCGCCGGTGCGGCTCGCCCGCGAGCTGCGCACCTTGGGCGCTCGCGCCGGGATGGCGCTGCGCCCGGCCACGCCGGTCGAGCCGTACGAGGACCTGCTCCCCGAGCTCGACATGCTGCTGGTGATGACCGTCGAGCCGGGGTTCGGAGGCCAGGGCTTCCTCGACCTCTGCCTGCCGAAGATCCGCCGGGCCCGCCGGCTCCTCGACGCCCACGGCCTGGAGCTGTGGTTGCAGGTCGACGGCGGGGTGTCCGAGGCGACGATCGAGCGGTGCGCCGAGGCCGGGGCCGACACCTTCGTCGCCGGGTCGGCGGTCTTCGGGGCCGACGACCCGGCGGCGGTCATCGAGCGGCTGCGGGACGCCGCGGCGGCGGCGCGGAGCACCACTCAGACCGGCACCTGAGCCACCCCACGAGGGCCCTCCGCACCAGGGGCGTGAGCAGCACCACCACGACGGCCGGTCGCGCCGCGGCCCAGGTGTGGCACGCTGGGCTCGACGAGCCCATGCTCGCGTGCTCTGGGGTCGGTGCAATTCCGAACCGGCGGTGACAGTCCGCGACCCGGTCACAGCCAGTGACCGGTTGACCAGGTGCAATCCCTGGACCGACGGTGAGAGTCCGGAAGGGAAGCGCACGCGTGACGGCGTCGCCGTGACCCCGCACGACCGGGGCGACGACGACTCCTGCCGCAGCGCGCCCCAGGTCCCGCGACCGGACCGAGAGGCCAGCGCCGTGCCGGACACGTCCCCCGCCGAGGTGGCGGCGATGTGGCGTGCCCTCGACATCGCGCGTACGCCGGGCACCCCGCTCGGCCCCAACCCCCGCGTCGGCTGCGTGCTCCTGGACCCCGACGGACGGCAGGTCGCCGAGGGTCACCACCAGGGGGCTGGGCACCCGCACGCCGAGATCTCCGCGCTCGCCGCGCTCGGCGGGTCGGCCGACGGCCTCACCGCAGTCGTGACGCTGGAGCCGTGCAACCACACCGGCCGCACCGGTCCGTGCTCCCAGGCGCTGGTCGAGGCCGGGGTGGCGCGCGTGGTCCACGCACAGTCCGACCCCAACCCGGTCGCAGCGGGAGGCGCCGCGAGGCTGCGGGACGCCGGGGTGGCGGTCGTCGGCGGGCTGCTCGCCGTCGAGGCGCAGGCCCTCAACCGGGCATGGTCCTTCGGGCTCGCCACCGGCCGCCCGCTGGTCACCTGGAAGTTCGCCGCCACGCTCGACGGCCGCAGCGCGGCAACCGACGGCACGAGCCGGTGGATCAGCAACCCGGCGGCCCGCCGCGACACCCACCGGCTCCGGGCGGAGTGCGACGCGATCCTCGTCGGCACCGGGACCGTGATCGACGACGACCCGCAGCTCACGGTCCGCGACGAGGGCGGCCGGCCCCTCGCCCGCGAGCGGCAGCCGCTCCGTGTGGTCATGGGTCTGCGCGACATCCCGCCCGGCCGCCGGGTCCTCGACGACGCCGCTGACACGGTCCTGCTCACCACCCGCAACCCCGCCGCAGTGCTCGCCGAGCTCTGGCGACGCGGCCGCCGCCACCTTTTCCTCGAGGGCGGGCCGACCGTTGCCGCGGCCTTCCTCCGGGCCGGGCTCGTCGACGAGGTCGTCACCTACGTCGCCCCGCTGCTCCTGGGTGCGGGACGGTCCGCCGTCGCCGATCTCGGGATCGGGACGCTCGCGGACGCCGTCAGCCTCACCATCAGCGACGTCGCCGTCCTCGCCGACGGGGAGGACCGCAACGTGCGGCTGCTGATGCGACCCGGGAAGCCCGGCGCCACGACGGCCGCCGCGACCGGCACGACGAGCACGACCACCAGGACCACCAGGACCACGACGACCGACAAGGACGGATGAGGCTGTGTTCACCGGGATCATCGAGGAGCTCGGCGCGGTCGACGCGCTGGTCGACCAGGGCGACGCCGTACGCCTCACCGTGCGGGCGCCGCTGGTGGTGTCGGACGCTCGGCTCGGCGACTCGATCGCCGTCAACGGCGTCTGCCTGACCGTGGCCGAGCGTGACCAGGAGACGTTCACCGCCGACGTCATGCGGGAGACGCTGGACCGGACCGCGCTCGCCGGTCTCGAGCCGGGCGCCCGGGTCAACCTCGAGCGCGCCACCACCCCGACCGCCCGACTGGGTGGCCACCTGGTGCAGGGCCACGTCGACGCGACCGGCACTGTCCTCACCCGCATCCCCAGCGAGCACTGGGAGGTCGTCGAGGTCGAGGTCCCGCGGTCGCTGCTGCGGTACCTGGTGTCCAAGGGGTCGGTCACCGTCGACGGCATCTCGCTCACCGTCGTCGACGTCGACGACGAGCGCTCGGCCTTCACGGTCTCCCTGATCCCCGAGACGTTGGCTCGCACCACCCTGGGCTCCCGTGGGCCGGGGGAGGCGGTCAACCTCGAGGTCGACATCGTCGCCAAGTACGTCGAGCGCATGGTCACCCCGCTGCTCGCCGCCCCACTGGCGACCGCACGAGAGGCGGCGCAGCCGTGACCGGAGCACTGCGGCTCGACACCGTCGAGCATGCCGTCGCCGACATCGCCGCCGGCCGGGCGGTCGTCGTCATCGACGACGACACCCGCGAGAACGAGGGCGACATCATCTTCGCCGCGAGCCGGGCGACCCCCGAGCTCATGGCGTGGACGATCCGGCACAGCTCCGGGGTCATCTGCGTGCCGATGCCCGGCGCCATGCTCGACCGCCTCGAGATCCCGCTCATGACCCCGCACAACCGCGAGCGGATGCGGACGGCGTACACGATCTCCGTCGACGCCCGCGACGGCGTCACCACCGGCATCAGCGCCGCGGACCGGGCGCACACCGTGCGCACCCTCGCCGACTCCGCGACCGAGCCGTGGGAGCTGACCCGCCCGGGCCATGTGTTCCCGCTGCGCTACCGCGAGGGCGGCGTGCTCGTCCGGCGCGGGCACACCGAGGCCGCCGTGGACCTGGCTCGGATGGCGGGCCTGACCCCGGTCGGCGTCCTCGTGGAGGTCGTCAACGACGACGGCACGATGAAGCGCGGGCAGCAGCTGCGCGACTTCGCCGACGAGCACGGCCTGACGCTCGTCTCGGTCGACCAGCTCGTCCACCACCGACGGCGCACCGAGACCCACGTCGAACGGGTGGCGGTCACCCGGCTGCCGACGCGGTTCGGCGACTTCACCGCGTTCGGCTACCGGATCGCGATCGACGGCTCGGAGCACGTCGCGCTCGTGTACGGCGACCCCGCGGCCCTCGTCGGCGGGGACCCGGTCCTCACCCGGGTCCACTCCGAGTGCCTGACCGGCGACGTCTTCTCCAGCAGCCGCTGCGACTGCGGCCCGCAGCTCGACGAGGCCCTCGAACGGGTCGTCTCGGAGGGTCGCGGCGTCGTGGTGTACCTCCGGGGTCACGAGGGCCGGGGGATCGGGCTGCTGGCCAAGCTGCAGGCCTACCAGCTCCAGGACGGCGGGCGGGACACCGTCGACGCCAACCTCGACCTGGGCCTCCCCGCGGACGCCCGCCACTACGGCGCGGCGACGCAGATCCTCAAGGACCTGGGGGTGCGCTCGGTGCGGCTGCTGACCAACAACCCGGCGAAGACCGAGGGGCTGGAGTCCTACGGCGTCCACGTCGCCACCCGGGTCCCGCTCCAGCCGCACCCGAACGACCACAACCTCGCCTACCTGCGGACCAAGCGGGACCGCATGGGCCACGACCTGCCCGACCTGCTCACCGGCGGAGGGCCCGGGGACGTCGCCGGCGTCCCGACGATCGAGGAAGGGGTGGCGCGATGAGCGGCGAGGGCGCACCGAAGGTGGAGCCGGTCGACTGCCACGACGTCCGGGTGGCGGTGCTGGCCGCCAGCTGGCACCAGCGTGTGATGGACGGGCTGGTCGCGGGAGCGAAGCGGGCGCTGGACGACCACCGGGTCGAGGCGCCGGGAGTCGTACGGGTCCCCGGCTCGTTCGAGCTGCCGGTGGTCGCCGCGGCGCTGGCGGAGATGGGCTACGAGGCGGTGGTCGCGCTCGGGGTGGTGATCCGGGGCGGGACGCCACACTTCGACTACGTGTGCAGTGCGGCCACCGACGGGTTGGCCCGGGTCGCGCTCGACCACGGCGTCGCCATCGGGTTCGGGTTGCTGACCTGCGACACCGAGGAGCAGGCGCTCGACCGGGCGGGGCTGCCCGGGTCCCGCGAGGACAAGGGCTATGAAGCGGCGGCTGCGGCGCTGCTCACGGCCACGACGCTCAAGCGGGTCCGGCGGCGCTCCGAGACCGACTGAACCGTCGACCCGCCCGCGGTGCCCGGTCGAGCCGCCCCTCATGACCGTCACGAGGGGCGGCTCGACCGGGCACGAGGGGCGGCTCGACCGGCCGGTCCTCTAGGGTGCCGCCGTGGACGACAGCCAACCCGACGTCATGCGGATCTTCGACGACACCGCCTCGGGCGGCCTCGCCTGCCTCGTGTGCGGTGCGCTGGTGCCGCGGGAGGGCGACTTCCCCCGGGTGCACTGGGACTGGCACGAGGCCAGCAACGGAGCCTGACCGGCGACCCCCCGAGAAGGCCGCCGGTCAGGTCCGTCGCGCCGACCCACGCCGGGCCGGAGCCGGTGCGGGTCGGCCGTCAGGCTCCCTGGCCCAGAGCCTGGATCTCGCCGCGCTCGACGAGCTCCTCGAGCGCCGCCGAGCAGCCGGACGCCCAGCCGTCCGCCGTCTCGTAGGACACGACCGCGGGGCCGGTGCACGCCTCCGCGTCACGACCCTGCTGGTGGTAGGAGCACCGACCCTCCGCGGCCGGTGACCCCGGCTCGTGGAGGTCGGCGTCGAAGGCGTGCGACTGCCGCAGACCGGAGGCCGGGGTCCCCTCGACGTTCATCTCGCCCTCACTCCGGGACGAAGTCCATCGTGTTCGGGTGGGGACCGGTGCGGCCGTCCTCCCCGCGGTCGAGCGCGGAGATCCGGCGTACCTCCTCGTCGCTGAGGGAGAAGTCGAAGATGTCGAGGTTCTCCTGCATCCGCTCCTGGCGCATCGACTTGGGGAAGACGATGTCGCCCCGCTCGATGTGCCAGCGCAGCGTCACCTGCGAGGCCGTCTTGCCGTGTGCCTTCGCGATCTCACCGATGACCTCGTCGTCGAGCACGCCGCCCTGGGCGATCGGCGACCACGCCTCCACCTTGGCGCCGTGCTCCAGCGAGGCGGCGCGAGCACGCTCGTTGGTGAGGTAGGGGTGGACCTCGATCTGGTTGACCACCGGGACCAGGCCGGTCTCGTCGACGATCCGCTGGAGGTGCTCGGGCTCGAAGTTCGAGACCCCGACCGACGTCAGACGGCCGTCCTGCTGGAACTCGCCGAGCGTGCGCCAGGTCGAGACGTAGTCGCCGTCGTACAGCGTGGGCAGCGGCCAGTGGATGAGGAACAGGTCGAGCCGGTCCAGGCCGAGCTTGCGCATCGTGTCGTCGAAGGCGCGGCGGGCGTCGTCGGGCCGGTGGAAGCCGTTGTTGAGCTTGCTGGTGATGTACAGCTCGTCGCGAGGGATGCCGGCCGTGCGGATCGCGGCCCCGACACCCTCCTCGTTCTGGTACATCTCCGCGGTGTCGATGTGGCGGTAGCCCACCTCGAAGGCGGTGAGGACGGTCTTCTCGGTGTCCTCCGGCGGGACCTGGAAGACCCCGAAGCCGAGCTGGGGGATCGAGGTGCCGTCGTGGAGGGTGAGTCGGGGGACGGAGTCGGGAGTGGACATGGCTGCACCCTGCCCCGGGTCGGGTGCGCTCATGCAGGCTGGTTGGGACGGAGGGCCGCTGACCGGTCGCAGCGCCCTAGGCTGGAGCGGATGAAGACGTTCGACGAGCTGTGGAACCAGCTCACCGAGGTGGCGCTGACGCGGCCGGAGGGCTCAGGGACGGTCCGGGCCCTCGACGCGGGCGTCCACGCCATCGGCAAGAAGCTGGTCGAGGAGGCCGCGGAGTCCTGGATGGCCGCCGAGCACGAGGGGCCGGAGCGGACCGCGGAGGAGCTGAGCCAGCTGCTGTACCACGTGCAGGTGCTCATGCTCGCCAGCGGCCTGACCCTCGACGACGTCTACGCCCACCTGTGAGGACCCCTGTGACCGCCACCGACACCCGGGCCGAGACCCGGGCTGACGACCAGCCGACGCTCCGCGTCGCGGTGCCCAACAAGGGCTCGCTGAGCCAGGCCGCTGCGGAGATGCTCCGAGAGGCCGGCTACGCCCAGCGCGGCGACCTGAAGCAGCTCTCGCTGAGCGACCCCGCCAACCACGTCGAGTTCTTCTACCTGCGGCCGCGCGACATCGCGCTGTATGTCGGGGAGGGCACCCTCGACGTCGGGATCACCGGCCGGGACCTCCTGCTGGACTCCGGCGCCAAGGCCGAGGAGTCGCTGCAGCTCGGCTTCGGGCGTTCGACGTTCCGGTTCGCGGCCCCGCCGGGGCTCGTCGCCGGCAGCCAGGACCTGGCCGGCAAGCGCATCGCCACGTCGTACGACGGGGTGGTGACCCGCTGGCTCCAGGAGCGACGCCTCGAGGCGACCGTCATCCGGCTCGACGGCGCGGTGGAGACCAGCGTGCAGCTCGGGGTCGCCGACCTCATCGCCGACGTCGTCGAGACCGGCAGCACGCTCCGGCAGGCCGGTCTCGAGGTCGTCGGCGACGTCATCATGCAGTCCGAGGCGGTCCTCGTGACCCGCGTCGATGCCACCGACCACCCGGGTCTCGAGGTCTTCCTCCGTCGGCTGCAGGGCGTCCTGGTCGCCCGCGCCTACGTGATGATGGACTACGACATCCCGCAGGACCGGGTCGAGGCCGCGGTCGCGCTGACGCCCGGCATCGAGAGCCCCACGGTGTCCCCGCTGCACCGCGAGGGCTGGGTCGCGGTCCGCTCGATGGTCCCGCGCGCCGACGCGCAGCAGGTCATGGACGACCTGTACGACATCGGCGCCCGCGGCATCCTCACGACCGACATCCATGCCTGCCGGCTCTGAGCTGCCGGTGAGGTTCCGCCCGCTCGGCGTCCGGGTGGTCGCGACCGCGCTCGGCATGCTGCTCGTGCTGCTCAGCAGCGTGATCTGGCTGCAGTTCCCGGCCCAGGTGCGGGCCTCGTTCACGGTGGGTCAGCGGGTCACGCTGTTCGTCTTCGCCGGGCTGTTCGGCGCTGCGGGCTACGCCCTCGGCCGCTCCCGGATCGACGCCGACGAGTCCGGGCTGACCGTCGTCAACGGGTACCGGCGTCACCGCTACGACTGGAGCCAGGTCGTCGCGGTGACGATGCGCTCGGGCAACCCGTGGGCGGTCCTGGACCTCAGCGACGGCACGGTGCAGGCCGCCATGGGTATCCAGGCCTCCGACGGCAACCGGGCCAAGGCGCAGGTGCGTCGGCTCCGCGCCCTCGTCGAGGCACGCGCCGGGAGGGAGCCCGGTGAGTGATCGGGGAGGGACCGGTGAGTGACCAGAAGGCGACCCGCGCCCTCCCCGACCCCGGGTTCGCCGGGGATGACGGTGCCGCCGACGAGCAGCTCGTCGAGGCGCTCTCGGCGTACGGGCGCGACCCCGCCGGGGGCCGCACCGCGGCGCTCGCGGTGCTCCAGCACTGCCGGCTGCTGGTCCCCGTCGTGGCGGTCCTCGGGGAGGTGGAGCACGACGACGAGGGCAGGGCGCACGAGAAGACCTCGGACATGGCGACGGTGCTGATGCGCAACCGTGACGGCCGGTCCGGGCTCCTGGCGTTCACCGGGCTCGCGTCGCTGCAGCGCTGGCGCCCGGACGCGCGGCCGGTCCCGGTGCGCGCCGTCGACGCCGCTCGGGCGGCGGTCCAGGAAGGAGCCGACGCCCTCGTCGTCGACGTCGCCGGCCCGGTCGTCCTCGCGGTCGAGGACGAGTCGCTGCGCTCGCTCGCCGACGGGTTCGTGCTCCGGGAGGTGGCGGGCCGGTACGCCTGGGTGAAGGTGGAACCGCCCTCGGGGACCGGGCCCGCGCGCTAGCCGGAGGACCCGTCCGGTGCGGTAGAGTGGACCGCGACCGATCCGCCTCGCCCTGCCCCGGCCACCCCCGGGACTCGACGGAGCGGGTCCGACAAGCGGAGCGCAGCTCCCACCCGCACGACTCCTCCGGTCCGCCGGTCGAGGTCGTCGGGTCCGGTCACGGGGACCCGCCGCGAGGGGGGGCCCCGGGGCGACGCCGTACGTCGGCAGCGAGGCGGGGACTCCCGTCCGCCGGCGCGGGGCGTCGGACTGGCCTCCGCTGTCGACGACGCGGAGGCTTCCTGTTCCTGGGAAGCGGATCGCGGCGCAGGTCGCCCTGTCGAACCCACCCAGGAGGACCCATCACCACAGAGCAACGCATCAACGACCGGATCCGGGTGCCCGAGGTCCGGCTCGTCGGGCCCAACGGCGAGACCGTCGGCATCGTCCGCATCGAGGACGCCCTGCGGCTCGCGCAGGAAGCCGACCTCGACCTCGTCGAGGTCGCGCCGATGGCGCGCCCGCCGGTCTGCAAGCTCATGGACTACGGCAAGTTCAAGTACGAGAACGCCCAGAAGGCCCGTGAGGCCCGGCGGAACCAGACCAACGTGATCATCAAGGAGATGAAGCTCCGCCCGAAGATCGACTCGCACGACTACGAGACCAAGAAGGGTCACGTCGTGCGGTTCCTCAAGCAGGGCGACAAGGTGAAGATCACGATCATGTTCCGCGGCCGCGAGCAGCACCGCCCCGAGCTGGGGCTGCGTCTCCTCGAGCGGCTCGCCGACGACGTCGACGAGCTCGGCTACGTCGAGTCCGCACCGAAGCAGGACGGCCGCAACATGATCATGGTGCTGGGGCCGCACAAGAAGAAGGCCGAGGCCAAGCTCGAGGTCCGGGCGGCGAAGGCCGAGCGTGCCGCGGAGCGCGACGCCGCCGCGGAGCAGGAGCAGCGCGAGCTGCGCGAGCTCCGGGAACGCCACGCCGCGGAGCCGCGCGAGGAGCGCGTCCGCCGGCCCGCCGAGAACCTCGACGAGGTCTGAGCCGGACCACCGTGCCGGGCGGCGCTGCCGCCCGGATCCCCCGCACCAGGTCGCCCAGCCGGGCGGCCGCACCGAAGACGACGAAGGACGATCCCATGCCGAAGAACAAGACGCACTCCGGTGCGAGCAAGCGCTTCCGGGTCACCGGCTCGGGCAAGCTCCGCCGCCAGAAGGCCGGACTGCGCCACAACCTCGAGAAGAAGCCCTCGAGCATGACCCGCCGGATGAGCGGGACCACCGAGGTCTCGAAGAACGACACCAAGATCGTCCGCAAGCTGCTCGGTCGCTGAGCGTCCCCGTTCTGTCCCGGCGCCTCGGCGCCCCTCGGCCGTACCGGCCTCCGAACAGCCTCTGAACTAGGAGTAACACGTGGCACGCGTCAAGCGGGCGGTCAACGCCCAGAAGAAGCGCAGGGTGACCCTGGAGCGCGCCTCCGGGTACCGGGGACAGCGCTCCCGGCTGTACCGCAAGGCCAAGGAGCAGGTCACCCACTCGCTGGTCTACAGCTACCGGGACCGCCGCGCCCGCAAGGGTGACTTCCGCAAGCTGTGGATCCAGCGGATCAACGCGGCCGCCCGCCAGCAGGGCCTGACCTACAACCGCTTCATCCAGGGCCTCAAGGCCGCCGGCGTCGAGGTGGACCGCAAGATCCTGGCCGACCTCGCCGTCAACGACGCCGCCGCGTTCACCGCGCTGGTCGAGGTGGCCAAGGCGAACCTGCCCGAGGACGTCAACGCGCCGGCCGGCGCCGAGGCCCCGGCTGCTGCCCCGGCTCCCGCGGCGGCACCTGCGCCGACCGCCGCAGTCTGACCCTGCGAACAGCCGACGGGTGAGTTCCCTCGCCGCGGGTCCGGTCCTCCCCAAGGGGAGCAACCGGGTCCGCGCGGCGCGGCGGCTCACCCGTCGTGCGTCCCGGACCGAGCTCGGACTGTTCCTGGCGGAGGGCCCCCAAGCGGTCCGCGAGGCACTCGCCGCCCCGGGCGTCACCCGCGAGGTTCTCGCACTCCCGGGACGGTTCCCCGACCTGGCCGAGTCGGCCCGCGCGGCAGGTGTCCCCTGGGTGCTCGTCGACGAGCCGGCGCTCGCCTCGCTGAGCGAGACGGTCACCCCGCAGGGCGTCGTCGCGGTGTGCGCCGCGCTCGACGTCCCGCTCGAGGAGCTCCTCGAGACCGGCCCGCAGCTGCTCGCCGTCCTCTCCGACGTACGCGACCCCGGCAACGCCGGGACCGTCGTGCGGTGCGCGGACGGCGCCGGTGCCGGTGGCGTGGTGCTGGCGGGCGCTTCCGTCGACCCCTACAACGGCAAGGCGGTCCGTGCGACCGCAGGCTCCTTGTTCCACCTCCCGCTGGCGCTGGCACCCGACGCCGTCGACGCCGTACGCCGGGCTCGCGCCGCGGGGCTGCTGGTCCTGGCCGCCGACGGGACCGGCGAGGTCGACCTCGACGCGGCGCAGGACGGCGGGCTGCTCCGGGCCCCCACCGCGTGGCTGTTCGGCAACGAGGCCCACGGGCTGTCCGACGAGCTGGTGGCCGCCGCCGACCACCGGGTGCGGATCCCGATCCACGGGCGGGCGGAGAGCCTCAACCTCGCGACAGCCGCCGCGGTGTGCCTCTACGCCAGCGCGCGGGCGCACCGTCCCTGACCCCTGCCGAGGGCTCGCGGCGCCGGAGCTGTCGCCGGTTGCGGCCCGGACCGGGCGGCTGCGGACTTCGCCGAGGTCCCCACGCAGGCGGGTGACCCGCCCTAGGGTGAGCCGCATGGGAGACCTGGAGTCGCTGCAGGCGTGCCTCGACGCGCTCCCCGACGGCGTCCTGGTGGCCGACGCCGCGGGCACCGTCGTGACGGCGAACGACACCGCGCACCGGCTGCTCAAGCAGCGGGAGCTGGTCGGTCGGCCGCTGCTCGACGTGATGGCGCTCCAGGACCTCCAGGGGTGCGAGTGGGCCGACGTCGCCGCGCCGTACACCGGGTTCGCCTTCCGGACCCACCTCGTCGAGCAGGCCTGGCGCCTCAGCGACGGCACCGAGCTGCTCGTGACCGTCCGGCTGGTGCGCAAGGGCCCTCACCTCCCCGTCGAGCAGGTCGGCGTGGTGCTGCGCTCGGCGAGGGCGCGGGACCGCCTCGACCGCGAGCGCTCCGACCTCGTGGCGACGATCGCCCACGAGCTCCGCTCGCCGCTGACCGGGGTCAAGGGCTTCACCGCCTCGATGCTCGCGAACTGGGGGCGGTTCAGCGACGATCAGAAGAAGCTCATCATCGAGTCGGTCCACCACGACACCGACCGGCTGACGCGGCTGATCGCCGAGCTCCTCGACGTCGCACGCATCGACACCGGCCGGCTCAGCCTGCGCCCGCGGCCGGTCGAGGTGGGCACCGCGGTGCGCCGGGTCACCGACTCCGTGCACGCCCACAGCCGCCGCCCGATCCTGGTCGACGTGCCCGACGACCTGCCGCCCCTGCTCGCCGACCCCGACAAGTTCGCGCAGGTGATGACCAACCTGGTGGAGAACGCGGTCCGGCACGGTGCGGGTGAGGTCCACGTGCTGGCGCGGGAGACCGTCGTGGACGGGCCCGCGGTGGCGGGCGAGGACCCGCGGCGGGTCTCGGTCGTCGTGACCGACGAGGGCGACGGCATCGCGCCGGAGATCCGGCGCCGCATCTTCACCAAGTACTGGAAGCACGGCGCCACCGGCGGGTCCGGGCTCGGCATGTACATCGTGCACGGCCTGATCACCGCGCACGGCGGATCGGTCGCCATCGGTGACGCCGACGGTGGCGGCGCGCGCGTCGAGGTCCTGTGGCCGGTGGCCGACCAGCGAACCCTGTCGTGACCGGGGGCGGTCGCTTCCTAGACTGCACGGCATGTCCGGCCCGAACACCGAGTACGACCCCGTCGAGGTGACCCCTCTCGGGGCGGCGGAGGTCGAGCGGGTGAGGGACGCCGCCCTCGAGGCCGTCGCGGCAGCGCGGACGCTCGAGGAGCTCAAGCAGGCCCGGCTCGACCATGCGGGCGACCGGTCGCCACTGGCGCTGGCCAACCGGGAGATCGGTGCGCTGCCGCCGCAGGCCCGCAAGGAGGCCGGCCGACGGGTAGGTCAGGCGCGCGGGGTCGTGTCGGCCGCACTCGCCGAGCGGCAGCAGCGTCTGGAGGAGGAGCAGGAGGCGCGGATCCTCGTCGAGGAGGCGGTCGACGTCACCTTGCCGTGGGACCGACTGCCGCAGGGCGCCCGTCACCCGGTCACCACGCTCTCCGAGCGCATCGCCGACGTGTTCGTCGCGATGGGGTGGGAGGTCGCGGAGGGACCGGTCGTCGAGGCCGAGTGGCTCAACTTCGACGCGCTCAACCTCGGACCGGACCACCCGGCGCGCACGATGCAGGACACCTTCTGGGTCGACCCGCCTGAGCTCGCCCTCGTGCTGCGCACCCACACCTCGCCGGTGCAGGCCCGGACCATGCTCACCCGGGAGCCGCCGATCTACGTCGTCTGTCCCGGACGGGTGTTCCGAACTGACGAGTTCGACGCGACGCACAGCCCGGTCTTCCACCAGGTCGAGGGGCTGGTGGTCGACGAGGGCATCACGATGGCGCACCTCAAGGGCAGCCTCGACCACTTCGCGGCCGCGATGTTCGGGGAGGGGATCTCGACGCGGTTCCGCCCGTCGTACTTCCCCTTCACCGAGCCCAGCGCCGAGGTGGACCTGGTCTGCTTCGTGTGCCGGGGGACCGGGACCGAGGCGACGACCGCAGGGCCGGACGCGGACCCGGACGCGGACCGGGACGCGGACCCGGACGCCGAGCCGGCGGCGTGCCGCACCTGTCGCGGCGAGGGCTGGATCGAGTGGGGAGGGTGCGGCGTGGTCAACCCGCGCGTGCTGGTGGCCTGCGGGATCGACCCGGACCGCTACACCGGGTTCGCCTTCGGGATGGGCATCGACCGGACCCTGATGTTCCGCCACGGCGTCGAGGACCTCCGCGACCTCTTCGAGGGCGACGTCCGCTTCACCACCGCGTTCGGGACGGAGGTCTAGTGCGCGCCCCCGTGTCGTGGCTGCGGGAGTACGTCGCGCTGCCGCCCGACCTCAGCACCGAGGCGCTCGCCGCCCGACTGACCGCCCTCGGCCTCAAGCTCGAGTCGCTCGAGCAGGCCGGGGGCGACCTCACCGGGCCGCTCGTCCTCGGTCGGGTGCTCGGCTTCGACGAGGAGCCCCAGAAGAACGGCAGGACGATCAGGTGGTGCCAGGTCGACGTCGGCACCGCCAACGGGACCGGTGACCCGCAGGGCATCGTGTGCGGTGCCCGGAACTTCGCCGTCGGCGACCTCGTCGTCGTCGTGCTGCCCGGCGCGGTGCTCCCCGGCGGCGCCATCTCCGCGCGCAAGACCTACGGCCACGTCTCAGCCGGGATGATCTGCTCGGCCCGGGAGCTGGGGCTCGGGGAGGACCACGACGGCATCCTCGTGCTGCCCGCCTCCGTCGGGGCCCCGGGGGACGACGCCTTCGAGGTGCTGCAGCTGCGGGACGAGGTCATCGAGTTCGAGATCAACCCCGACCGCGCCTACGCGCTGTCCCTGCGCGGAGTCGCACGGGAGGCCGCCTTGGGCTTCGCCGCTCCGTACACCGACCCCGCAGCCCGCGAGACCCCGCCACCCGACGGCGGTGGATGGCCCGTCGAGGTGGAGGACGCTGCCGGCTGCCCGGTCTTCGTCACCCGGACCGTCACCGGTTTCGACCCGTCGACGCCGACGCCCCGGTGGCTGGCCCGACGGCTGCAGCTCGCCGGGATGCGGCCGGTCTCGCTGGCGGTCGACGTCACCAACTACGTGATGCTGGAGCTCGGCCAGCCGATCCACGGCTACGACGCCGACGCGCTGAGCGGAGCGATCCGGGTACGCCGCGCCACCGCCGGCGAGACGCTGCGGACCCTTGACGGCGTGCAGCGCCGGCTCTCGCCGGAGGACCTCCTCATCACCGACGACAGCGGCCCGATCGGCCTGGCGGGGGTGATGGGCGGGGCGACCACCGAGCTGTCCGCCGCGACGACCTCGATCGTCGTCGAGGCTGCTCACTTCGACCCGGTGAGCGTGTTCCGGACCCAGCGGCGTCACAAGCTGCCCAGCGAGGCGTCCAAGCGCTTCGAGCGCGGTGTCGACCCCACCCTGCCCGAACCCGCCGCGGACCGGGTGGCCGAGCTGCTCACCCGCCTCGGCGGCGGCCGGGTCGAGCCGGGCGTGACGAAGGTCGGTCAGCCGCCCGAGCGACGGACGATCACGCTGCCGGCCGACCTGCCGGCCCGGGTCACGGGCATGGAGGTCAGCGCCGCCGCCACCGTCGCGGCCCTGGAGGCGGTCGGCTGCGAGGTCCGTCCTGACGACGGCGGGACTGCCGGACCCGAGCGGGTGACCGCCGTCGTGCCGCCGTGGCGGCCTGACCTCAGCGACCCCTTCGACCTCGTCGAGGAGGTCGCGCGGGTCGTCGGCTACGACCACGTCCCGTCGGTGCTCCCCCAGGCGCCGGCCGGCCGCGGGCTGTCCCCGGCGCAGGCGATGCGGCGGCGGGTCGGCCGGACCCTGGCCGGTGCGGGTTTCGTCGAGGTCATCAGCTTCCCCTTCGTCGGTGCGGCGGCCTTCGACGCGTTGGGGCTGCCGGTCGCCGACCCGCGGCGCACCGCGCTGCGGCTGGCCAACCCGATCAGCGCCGAGCAGCCGCTCATGACCACCACGCTGCTCCCGGGGCTCCTCGAGGCCGCCGCTCGGAACGCGGGCCGCGGCCAGCCCGACCTGGCGCTCTTCGAGTGCGCGACGGTCACCGAGCCGACCGGGGCCGCCGCGGCGCCGATCCTCCCGGTCGACCGGCGCCCGACCGAGGGGGAGTGGGACGACCTGCAGAAGGCGCTGCCCGAGCAGCCCCTCCACCTCGCGCTCGTCCTCACCGGCGAACGCGAGCGCTCGGGCTGGTGGGGGACCGGTCGCCGGGCGACCTGGAGCGACGCCGTCGAGGCGGTGCGCCAGGTGGCGGCCGCACTCGGCGTCCCGCTGTCGGTCCGCACGGCGGCGCTCGCCCCGTGGCACCCCGGGCGGTGCGCGGAGCTCGTCGCGCAGGTGCCCGGCCGGGGCGCGACGGTCGTCGGGCACGCCGGCGAGCTGCACCCGGCGGTGTGCACCGCGTTCGGGCTACCGGCCCGCGCTGCTGCCGCCGAGGTCGATCTCGACGTGCTCCTCGAGCTGTTCCGACCCCCGGTGGGGCCGCGGCTGTCCTCGTTCCCGGTCGCCAAGGAGGACGTGGCGCTGGTGGTCGAGGAGGCCGTCCCCGCCGCCGAGCTCTTGGAGACCCTCCGGGAGGGAGCCGGCTCGCTGCTCGAGTCGGTGCGGCTCTTCGACGTCTACCGGGGCACGCAGGTGGGGGAGGGACGCAAGTCCCTGGCCTTCGCGCTGCGCTTCCGGGCGCCGGACCGCACCCTGACCGTCGAGGAGACCGGCGCTGCCCGGGACGCCGCGGTCGCCCTCGCCGCCGAGCGGCACGGAGCCGTGCAGCGGACCTGAGCCGTGCAGCGGACCTGAGCCGTGCAGCGGGGCCTGAGCCGACCTGGTGGGAGCGGTTCCGTCAGTTGATCGGTGCGGCCAGCACGCCGAGCAGCTGCTCGTAGGCCGCTCGGTCACCCTCGACGGTGAGCACCGCGTCGTCGCGCCGGTGCCAGGCCCAGACGTCGAGGTCCTCGGCGCGACCGCGCACCACGGCAGCGGGCTCGGCGTCGGGGTTCGCCGCCTGGACAGACAGGTCCGGCTCGTCCACGTCGTCCCCGGAATCGGGGTCGGTGCCCGTGAACCGGCCGAGCACCAGGGGCAGCACCAGGCCGGTGTCCTCGGCGACGACCCGGAAGTGGGGTCCGCCCGGGGTGAAGGTCCCCCACGGCGGCGCGCCGCCGTACATGACGTCGAGGACCTCCTGGAGCCCGTCGGAGGCAAGCGCTGGGTCGATCGGAGCAGGACCAGCGCCGGTCACGAGCTCCGCGTCCACCCGGTGGATCAGCGCCTCGTGCGCCTGCCGCCGCCGGATGTAGCCGACGGTCTTGTCGTCGGCCCACATGTAGACCTCCTCGCCGGGGTCGGCGTCGGTCAGCGCGAGCAGCAGCCGCGCCGACTGCTCCTCGAAGAACTGCACGAGGCCGTGGTCGCTGTCGGGGCGCGCGGGCGGCTCGAGCCCGTCGGGGGACGGCAGCCGGTCGCGGACGACCGTCCCCCAGAACCACTGCACCTCGCCGAGGTGCCACAGCAGGTCGCTGCCCGTCCAGTCCGGACAGGAGGGGACCGGGCGGGCGAGGTCGGCACTGCGCAGCACGCCGAGGAAGCGCGCCGACTCGTCGCGCAGGTGCGCCAGGAAGTCGACCCGAGGGGTCGCGGGCGTCGTCGCCGGAATCGTCATGGCCGCAGCCTGGCACGCAGCACCGACAGGATCGAGACCCCGCCGACCGGGTCCGGGGTCACAGCGGGATGACGACCTCCCCACCGACGTCGACGCGCCCCGACGCGAGCGCGGCCCGGTACGCCGCGACGTTGTCGTGGTGGATCGTCCCGAACAGCAGCTGCTCGTCGGGCAGCGGGAGCGACCGTGCGAGCAGGCCGCTCAGGTGCGGACCGAGCCGGCGGCCACGGAACGGAGTGTCGAGGAGGAGCTCGACGACCGTTGCCCCGCGCGCCCCCCACCGGGACTCAGGCTCGCCGGCGAGCAGCCCGGCCCACGCCCCGTCGACGAGGACGTCGAAGAGCAGCCCGCGGGTCGCCAGCGTACGGAGGTCCGCCTCGCTCTCCACCCGCGCGTGGCGGGCATGGTGTGGCTCACGGGCGACGTGGGCGGTGTGGACCGCGACGTACCGGGCGTAGTGGGTCACGTCCCCACGAGCGATCGCGGTGAGGCCGGCCGGGAGCGGGCGCCGGCGCAGCTCGCCGAGCGGTCCCACGACGTGACGCATCTCCGGTCGGGTGCCGGGCCAGGCCCCGACCGGGTCAGCGGTCCGCAGCAGCACGAACCCGGGTGTGAAGCCGGAGAAGTGGCGACGCGCCACCTCCTGCAGCGCGCCGGTGTCGCCGGGGTGCAGCACCCGGTCGCTCGCCGAGACGCCGACGAAGGGCAGGTCGGGGTCCAGCCCGAGCCATCGAGGGCCGACGAGCACGTGGCCGCCGGTGGCCAGGGGCAGCCACCGGTCCAGGAAGTCCGTGGCCGGTCGGCCGACGACCGGGGCTGCGGCGGCGTACCGCTCGGCGTACGCGAGGTCCTGCGCGGCGGTCTCGAGGGCGAACCGCAGCTCGTCCGCCAGCGCGGCACGACGGTCCTCGCGAGTCGTCCGGGCGGCGAGCCACGGGTGCAACCCGGCCTCGGCGGCGGTGACGAGCACGTCGAGAGTCGGGAGCGAGGGGCGTCGTCGACCGCTGTCCATCCGGGGAGCATGTCCCACACGGTGTCCGGGTGGCTATGCAGGGCCGTGTATGATCATGCACCATGACGGTCACGGTCGCGGTCGCAGGCGCGAGCGGGTACGCCGGGGGTGAGCTGCTCCGGCTGCTGCTCGGACACCCCGACGTCGAGATCGGCGCCCTGACCGCCGGCGGCAACGCCGGGGAGCCGCTCGGGAGCCTCCAGCCCCACCTGCTGCCGCTCGCCGACCGTCTCCTGGAGGAGACCACGGCGGCCACCCTGTCGGGGCACGACGCGGTGTTCCTCGCGCTTCCGCACGGCCAGTCCGCCGCGCTCGCGTCCGAGCTCGGCCCGGGCACGGTCGTCATCGACTGCGGCGCCGACTTCCGGCTGACCGACCCCGAGGCGTGGTCGGCCTTCTACGGCGGCTCCCACGCCGGGTCCTGGCCCTACGGGCTGCCCGAGCTCGGGGACAACCGCACCGCGCTGTCCGGCGCCCGGCGGATCGCGGTGCCCGGGTGCTACCCCACCGTGTCCAGCCTGGCGCTGGCGCCTGCGGTGGCGGCCGGCCTGGTCACCCCGGACGTCGTGGTCGTCGCCGCCAGCGGCACCAGCGGGGCCGGCCGGAGCGCGAAGGGACACCTCCTGGGGAGCGAGGTGATGGGCAACGCCAGCGCCTACGGCGTCGGCGGCGGACACCGGCACACCCCGGAGATCGCCCAGAACCTCGCCCGGCTCACCGCAGCGCCGGTCCGGGTCAGCTTCACCCCGGTCCTCGTCCCGATGAGCCGGGGGATCCTCGCGACCTGCAGCGCGCCGCTCGCGGGACCGGTGACGTCCGACCAGGCGCGCGCCGCCTACCAGAAGGCGTACGCCGACGAGCCGTTCGTCCACCTGCTCCCCGAGGGCTCCTGGCCGCAGACCCAGGCGGTCCTCGGGTCGAACGCCGTGCACCTGCAGGTCGCGGTCGACGAGGCCGCCGGACGGCTCGTCGTCGTCGGCGCCGTCGACAACCTCGCCAAGGGCACCGCCGGCGCCGCCGTGCAGTGCCTCAACCTCGCCCTCGGCCTGCCCGAGGACACCGGCCTGAGCACCGTCGGGCTGGCGCCGTGAGCGTCACGCACCCGCGGGGGTTCCGGGCGTCCGGGGTGGCAGCCGGGCTCAAGAGCCCCGGCCCCGACGGACCCCGCCTCGACCTCGCCCTCGTGGTCAACGACGGTCCGCGCACCGACTCCGCGAGCGTCTTCACGAGCAACCGGTGCAAGGCCAACCCGGTGCTCTGGAGCGAGCAGGTCGTCAAGGACGGCTCGGTCCGGGCGGTCGTGCTCAACTCCGGTGGCGCCAACTGCTACACCGGGCCCGAGGGGTTCCAGACGACGCACGCGACCGCCGAGCGGGTCGCGGCCGGCGTCGGTTGCGGAGCGATCGACGTCGTGGTCTGCTCGACGGGCCTGATCGGCCTGACGAGCCCCCGGTCGGCGCTGCTCACCGGTGCCGAGGCGGCGCTCGCCGCCCTCGGCGGGGACGGCGGCCAGCACGCCGCCGAGGCGATCATGACCACGGACTCGGTGCCCAAGCAGGTGGTGGTGCAGCGCGACGGCTGGTCGGTCGGGGGGATGGCGAAGGGCGCCGGCATGCTCGCCCCGCAGCTCGCGACGATGCTCGTGGTGCTCACCACCGACGCCGAGGTCACTCCCGCCGCTGCCGACGCGGCGCTGCGTGCGGCCACCCGCAGCACCTTCGACCGCGTCGACTCCGACGGGTGCATGTCCACCAACGACACGGTGACGCTGCTGTGCAGCGGTGCGAGCGGGCACGCCCCGGACACCTCGTCCTTCACGGACGCGGTCACCGAGGCCTGTCGAGACCTGGCGCGCCAGCTCGTCGCCGACGCCGAGGGCGCCGACCACGAGATCGCCATCACCGTGCGCCGGGCGGCATCGGAGGAGGAGGCCGTCGAGGTGGGCCGCAGCGTCGCCCGCAGCAACCTCTTCAAGGCCGCGGTCTTCGGCCGTGACCCCAACTGGGGCCGGGTGCTCGCGAGCATCGGCACCACCCGCGCCCGCTTCGACCCCGCCGACCTCGACGTGTGGATGAACGGGGTCCGGGTCTGCCGCGCCTCCGCGCCCGACGAGCCCGCGGACCGGGTCGACCTCGCCGCGCGGCAGGTGACGGTGGAGGTCGACCTCAAGGCGGGCACAGCAGAGGCGACCGTGTGGACCAACGACCTCACGCACGCCTACGTGCACGAGAACTCCGCGTACAGCAGCTGAGGAGGCGACGTGACCGCGCCGCACGACACCCGCCCGCCGGCACGCCCGCCCGTGCCGGAGCACTGGCAGCGCGCCACGGACAAGGCGGCGACACTCGCAGCGGCTCTGCCGTGGCTGATGGCCTACCACGGCAAGACGATCGTGGTGAAGTACGGCGGCAACGCCATGACCGACGACCACCTCAAGCGCGCGTTCGCGCAGGACGTCGTCTTCCTCCGGTACGCCGGCTTCCGGCCGGTCGTCGTGCACGGCGGCGGCCCGCAGATCTCCTCGATGCTCGACCGGCTCGGCATCGCCTCGGAGTTCCGCGGCGGGCTCCGGGTGACCACCGAGGAGGCGATGGACGTCGTCCGGATGGTCCTCGTCGGCAAGGTGCAGCGCGAGCTCGTGGGGCTCCTCAACGAGCACGGGCCGCTGGCGGTCGGGCTGTCGGGGGAGGACGCCGGGCTCTTCACCGCGACCCGGACCAGCGCGGTGGTCGACGGCGAGGAGGTCGACCTCGGGCTGGTGGGCGAGGTCACCGGCGTCCGGCCCGAGGCGGTGCAGGACATCGTCCGCGCCGGCCGGATCCCGGTGATCTCCTCGGTCGCCCCCGACGAGGACGGGGTCGTGCACAACGTCAACGCCGACACCGCCGCGGCGGCCCTCGCCGTCGCGCTCGGCGCGGAGAAGCTGCTCGTCCTCACCGACGTCGAGGGCCTCTACCGCGACTGGCCCGACTCCGACGACGTCATCGGCGAGATCAGCCCCGAGTCGCTCGCCGAGCTGATGCCGTCGCTCTCCAGCGGCATGGTGCCGAAGATGAAGGCCTGCCTCGACGCCGTGCAGGGCGGCGTCCGCCGCGCCACGGTGATCGACGGGCGGGAGCCGCACGCCGTGCTCCTCGAGATCTTCACCGATGAGGGCGTCGGCACGCAGGTGCTGCCGGGCGTCCCCACGAAGATCCGCACCGCGCTGTACGCCACGAGCGCCGAACCCGACGCCGCGACACCCCAGGAGACGCCATGACGCCCGACGGGACCGACGGGACCGGCCCGACCGCCGGCACGCTCCAGCAGCGCTATGCCGGCGCAGTGATGAACACCTTCGGCACCCCACGGCTCGTCCTCGCCCGCGGGGACGGCGCCTACGTGTGGGACGAGGACGGCAACCGTTACCTCGACCTGCTCGGCGGCATCGCGGTCAACGCCCTCGGCCACGCCCACCCGGCGCTCGTCGAGGCGGTGACCACGCAGCTGCGCACGCTGGGTCACGTGTCGAACTTCTTCGCCACCGAGCCGCAGGTCCGGCTGGCCGAACGGCTGCTCTCGCTCCTCGGCGCCGACGGCCGGGTCTTCCTCACCAGCTCCGGCACGGAGGCCAACGAGGCGGCGCTCAAGCTCACCCGCCGCACCGGCCGGACCCACCTCGTCGCCGCGGAGGGGTCGTTCCACGGCCGCACGATGGGTGCGCTGGCCCTCACCAGCAAGGCCGCCTACCGGGAGCCGTTCGAGCCGCTGCCCGGTCACGTCACCTTCGTCCCGTACGGCGACGCGGCCGCCCTCGAGGCCGCCGTGGACGAGCGGACGGCTGCGGTGGTGCTCGAGCCGTTGCAGGGGGAGGCCGGCGTCGTCGAGCCACCAGGGGGCTACCTGCGGCAGGCGCGACGGATCACCGAGGAGCGCGGCGCACTCCTCTGGCTCGACGAGGTGCAGACCGGCGTCGGGCGGACCGGCGCGTGGTTCGCAGGTGCGGACGTCGAGCACGGCGGCGTCCGGGCCGACGTGGTGACCCTCGCCAAGGGACTCGGCGGCGGCGTCCCGGTCGGTGCCTGCATCGGCGTCGGCCGAGCGGGGTCGCTGTTGCAGCCGGGGAACCACGGCAGCACCTTCGGCGGCAACCCGGTGGCCGCTGCTGCGGCGCTCGCGGTGCTCGACACGATCGAGGGCGACGGGCTGCTCGAGAACGCCCGCAAGCAGGGCGAACGGCTGCGCGCCGGGCTGGCGCACCCGGCGGTCCCCGAGGTCCGCGGCCGCGGGCTGCTCATCGGGCTCGACCTCGACGGGCCCTACGCCCAAGCCGTCGCCCGTGCCGCTCTGGCCCGCGGGTTCATCGTCAACGACTGCACGCCCTCACGGATCAGGCTCGCGCCACCCCTGGTCCTCAGCGAGGTCCAGGTCGACGACTTCCTCGAGGTCTGGCCGGCGGTCCTCGACGAGGCGCGGGCCCACGACACGGACGGAGCGCACGCATGACCGGCACACGGCACTTCCTGCGCGACGACGACCTGTCGCCGACCGAGCAGCGCGAGGTCCTCGACCTGGCGACGGCGCTCAAGGCCGGCGAGGTCCACCGGCCCTTCGAGGGACGGCGGCGGCGCGCGGTCGCGCTGGTCTTCGACAAGCCGACGCTGCGGACGCAGGTGTCCTTCAGCGCCGGGGTGGCCGAGCTGGGCGGTCACCCCCTGCTCGTCGACGGCGCCCTGGCCGGGATCGGCAAGCGCGAGTCGGTGTCCGACACCGCGCACGTGCTGAGTCGTCAGGTCGCGGCGATCGTCTGGCGCACCTACGGACAGGACCGCATCGAGCAGATGGCCGCGGTCGCCTCCGAGGCCGGCACGCCGGTCGTCAACGCGCTCACCGACGACTTCCACCCCTGCCAGCTCCTCGCCGACCTGCTCACCGTTCGCGAGCACCGCGGGGAGCTCGCGGGCCGGACCCTCACGTTCCTGGGGGACGCCGCCTGCAACATGTCGCACTCCTACCTGCTGGCCGGTGCGACCGCCGGGATGCACGTGCGGGTGTCCGGGCCTGACGGCTACCACCCCGACCCGGCCGTCCTCGCCCGTGCGCAGGAGGTCGCGGCCGGCACCGGCGGTTCGGCGGTGCTGGTGACCGACCCGGTCGAGGCGGTCACCGGTGCCGACGTGGTCGCGACCGACACCTGGGTGTCCATGGGCAAGGAGGACGAGGCCGCCGACCGCGAGGCGCCGTTCCGGCCCTACGCCGTGGTGCCCGCGCTCCTCGAGCACGCCGACGACGACGTCCTGGTCCTGCACTGCCTGCCGGCGTACCGCGGCAAGGAGATCGCCGCAGAGGTGATCGACGGCCCGCACAGTGCCGTCTGGGACGAGGCGGAGAACCGGCTCCACGCGCAGAAGGCGCTGCTCTGCTGGCTGCTCGAGCGAGCCGGGGCCCGGTGAGCAGCCCGGTGAGCAGCCCGGTGAGCAGCCCGCTGGCCAGCCCGATGGCCAGCCCGATGGCCAGCCCCGAGACCGTGCCGGCGCCGACGTCGCTGGTGCCGGCGACCAAGAACGCCCGGCAGCGACGGATCGTCGACCTGCTCGCCCGTCACCCCGTGCGCTCGCAGAGCGAGCTCGCCGACCTGCTCGCGCGCGAGGGTTTCACCGTCACCCAGGCAACCTTGTCGCGCGACCTCGTGGACCTCGACGCGGTCAAGGTCCGCGCCGGGGGAGCGCTGGTCTACGCCGTGCCGGCGGAGGGCGGCGACCGCACCCCGCGCCCGGCCGGCGCCGAGACCCCGGCCGCGGAGGGCCGGCTGGCGCGGCTCCTCGGCGACCTGCTGGTGTCCGCCGACGCGTCGGCGAACCTGGTCGTGCTGCGCACTCCTCCGGGCGCCGCGCAGTTCCTCGCCTCGGCGCTGGACCACGCGGAGCTCGGCGCCGTGCTCGGCTCGATCGCCGGCGACGACACCGTCCTGGTCATCACCCGCGACCCCACCGGCGGCCGCGAGGTGGCCGAGCTCTTCACGGCCCTGGCCCAGCACCACGAGCGCGACCCGCACGATCCCCGTCCCACTCCTCAGGAGGACACCCCGTGAGCAAGGTCCTCACGTCCCTGCCCGTCGGCGAGCGCGTCGGCATCGCGTTCTCCGGGGGGCTCGACACCTCCGTGGCCGTCGCCTGGATGCGGGAGCGGGGCGCGGTGCCCTGCACCTACACCGCCGACCTCGGGCAGTACGACGAGCCGGACGTGTCGGGGGTCCCCGGGCGCGCGGTGCAATACGGCGCGGAGCTGTCCCGCGCCGTCGACTGCCGGGCCCCGCTGGTCAAGGAGGGGCTCGCCGCGCTGGCGTGCGGGGCCTTCCACCTGCGCTCGGCCGGTCGCGCCTACTTCAACACCACGCCGCTGGGACGTGCGGTCACCGGGACCCTGCTGGTCCGGGCGATGCACGAGGACGGCGTGGACATCTGGGGGGACGGCTCGACCTTCAAGGGCAACGACATCGAGCGGTTCTACCGCTACGGCCTGCTCGCGAACCCGGCGCTGCGGGTCTACAAGCCGTGGCTCGACGCCGACTTCGTCTCCGAGCTCGGGGGACGGGCGGAGATGAGCCAGTGGCTCACCGAGCGGGACCTGCCCTACCGCGACAGCCAGGAGAAGGCCTACTCGACCGACGCCAACATCTGGGGCGCCACCCACGAGGCGAAGACGCTCGAGCACCTCGACGTGTCCCTCGAGACCGTCCAGCCGATCATGGGCGCCCGGTTCTGGGACCCCGAGGTGGAGATCCCTGCCGAGGACGTCTCGGTGCGCTTCGAGCGAGGTCGCCCCGTCGAGATCAACGGCAAGCCGTTCGACGACCCGGTCGAGCTGGTGCTCGAGGCCAACGCCGTCGGCGGCCGTCACGGGCTCGGGATGTCGGACCAGATCGAGAACCGGATCATCGAGGCCAAGTCGCGCGGGGTCTACGAGGCGCCGGGCATGGCGCTGCTGTGGATCGCCTACGAGCGGCTGCTCAACGCGATCCACAACGAGGACACGATCGCCGCCTACCACCTGGAGGGCCGGCGGCTGGGTCGGCTGCTCTACGAGGGGCGCTGGCTCGACCCGCAGGCGCTGATGATCCGGGAGTCCATCCAGCGGTGGATCGCCTCGCTGGTGACCGGTGAGGTCGTGGTGCGGCTGCGCCGGGGTGAGGACTACTCGGTCTTGCAGACCACCGGTCCGGCGTTCTCCTACCACCCCGACAAGCTGTCGATGGAGCGCACCGACAACGCGGCCTTCGGACCCGTCGACCGCATCGGGCAGCTGACGATGCGCAACCTCGACATCGCCGACTCGCGCATGAAGCTCGAGCAGTACGCCGCCCAGCCGCTCCAGGAGGGCCAGGTCCTCGTCGAGCACGGGACGCTCTTCGGCGCCCTCCCCGCCGGTGGCGCGGAACGGATCGCGGACAACCCCGAGGCGGACACCGAGGCCGACGAGCACGTGCTGGACCACGCCGCGCTGGAGTTCGGGACGGACTGACCGACACCCGACGGGCCCGACCGGCCCGACCGGCCCACCTGGGAGGCTGGCGGCATGAAGCAGACGAACACCGGCAAGCTCTGGGGCGGCCGGTTCGCCGGCGGTCCGAGCCCGGAGCTGGAGGCGCTGTCGAGGTCGACCCACTTCGACTGGCGGCTCGCGCCGTACGACCTCGCCGGCTCCCGCGCGCATGCCCGGGTGCTGCACCGCGCCGGGCTGCTCACCGACGACGACCTGCAGCGGATGCTCGAGGGGATCTCCGAGCTCGACCGCCGGGTCGCGGACGGCTCGTTCGTCGCGGCGCCCTCCGACGAGGACGTGCACGGCGCGCTCGAGCGTGGGCTCGTCGAGCTGCTGGGCCCCGACCTCGGAGGTCGGCTGCGCGCCGGCCGCAGCAGGAACGACCAGGTCGCCACCTTGTTCCGGCTCTGGCTGCGAGAGCACGCCCGGAGGCTCGGCGGGCTGGTGCTCGACCTGGTCGACGCCCTCGCGGACCAGGCGGGGCGTCACCTGGAGCCGCCCACGGTCATGCCGGGCCGGACCCACCTCCAGTCGGCGCAGCCGGTGCTGCTCGCCCACCACCTCCTCGCCCACGCCTGGCCCTTGGTCCGCGACGTCGGGCGGCTGCGGGACTGGGACGCCCGGGTGGCCGTCGACTCGCCGTACGGCTCCGGCGCGCTGGCCGGCTCGAGCCTCGGTCTGGACCCCGGCGCGGTCGCGACCGACCTCGGCTTCACGGCGTCGAGCCCCAACTCCATCGACGGCACCTCGGCTCGCGACTTCGTCGCCGAGTTCGCCTTCGTCACCGCGATGATCGGCGTGGACGTCTCCCGTCAGGCCGAGGAGGTGGTGCTCTGGGCGACGGGGGAGTTCGGGTTCGTCACGCTCGACGACGGCTACAGCACCGGGTCGAGCATCATGCCGCAGAAGAAGAACCCCGATGTCGCGGAGCTGGCCCGGGGCAAGTCGGGGCGGCTCATCGGGAACCTCACCGGCCTCCTGGCGACCCTGAAGGGCCTGCCGCTGGCGTACAACCGCGACCTGCAGGAGGACAAGGAGCCGGTCTTCGACTCGGTCGACACCCTCGAGGTCCTGCTGCCGGCGTTCACCGGGCAGGTCGCGACGCTGCGGTTCGCCACCGAGCGGATGGCTGCGCTGGCCCCGCTGGGCTTCGCGCTGGCGACCGACGTGGCCGAGTGGCTGGTCCGCAGCGGGGTCCCGTTCCGGGTCGCCCACGAGCTGGCCGGTGCGTGCGTCCGGGCCTGCGAGGAGCGCGGCGTGGAGCTCGCCGACCTCACCGACGCCGAGCTGGCCGGGATCGACCAGCGGCTCACGCCCGACGTCCGGGACGTCCTCACCGTGCAGGGCTCGGTGGCGAGCAGGGACGCACGCGGTGGCACCGCCCCGGTCCGGGTCACCGAGCAGCTCGCCGAGCTCCGGGCCGCCGTGGCGGACCACCGTGGCCTGGCTCGCCTGACCTGCGCGACCTCCTCGCCTCGCCCGCGCCGGACTGCGCGCCGCTGCTGCTCGGGGCGGTGCTGCGCCGCGAGGGCCGGTCAGGCGTGGTCGCCGTCCGGATCACCGAGGTCGAGGCGTACGCCGGGGACCGCGACCCGGGGTCGCACGCCTACCGGGGGCCCACCACACGCAACGCCGTGATGTTCGGTCCGCCGGGGCGGCTGTATGTCTACCTGTCCTACGGGATGCACCACTGCTGCAACGTGGTGGTCGGTCCCGAGGGGGAGGCGTCCGCGGTGCTGCTGCGTGCGGGGGAGGTGGTCGAAGGTGTGGCGCTGGCACGAGCACGTCGACCGGCGGCCGCGCGCGACCGGGAGCTCGCTCGTGGCCCCGGACGGCTCTGCGGCGCGCTGGGGATCGACCGCGGCTGCAACGGGGCCGACCTCTCCCGGGGCGACCTGACCCTCACGCTGCCCGAGTCGGCGCCTGCACTGCCCGTCCGGGCGGGTCCACGCGTGGGCCTGCGCCTGGCCGCGGACGTCCCCTGGCGCTTCTGGCTCGAGGGCGAGCCGACCGTGTCGGCGTACAAGCGCAGCCCGCGGGCACCGGACCCGGTCACCGACCCGGTCACGGACCCGGTCGCGGACCCGGTCGGCGGCCGGGCCGCGGATGGGGCAGGGTGGTCCGAGGCAGTCAGACAACCGTCCCGCGGGACGGGACGGGGAGGAGAGGCGTGACGGACCGGGCAGCGATCCTGGACGAGCTGGAGTGGCGCGGGCTGCTCGCACACACCACCGACCTCGACCTCCTGCGGGCCGAGGCCGCAGCGGGTCCGCTGCGCTTCTACGTGGGCTTCGACCCGACCGCGCCGAGCCTGCACCTCGGGAACCTCGTGCAGGTCCTGACAGCGCGGCGGCTCCAGGACGCCGGTCACGTCCCCTACCTGCTCGTCGGCGGCGCGACCGGACTCATCGGCGACCCGAAGGAGTCCGGCGAGCGGTCGATGAACCCGCTCTCGACGGTGCGGGAGTGGGTGGCGCGGGTGCGGAGCCAGATCGAGCCGTTCCTCGAGTTCGGGGTCGAGAACGCCGCGACGATGGTGGACAACTACGACTGGACCTCGACGCTGTCGACGATCGACTTCCTGCGGGAGATCGGCAAGCACTTCCCGGTCAACCGGATGCTGGCGCGCGAGGTGGTGCGCAGCCGGCTCGACAGCGGGATCAGCTACACCGAGTTCAGCTACGTGCTGCTCCAGTCGATGGACTACCTCGAGCTCCACCGCCGCCACGGCGTGCGGCTCCAGTTCGGCGGCAGCGACCAGTGGGGCAACCTCACCGGGGGCGTCGAGCTCGTCCGGCGGGTGACCGGCGAGCGGGTGCACGCCTTCGCGACCCCGCTCGTCACGCGGTCCGACGGCACGAAGTACGGCAAGTCCGAGGGCGGGGCGCTCTGGCTGGACCCGACGATGCTGTCGCCGTACGCCTTCTACCAGTTCTGGCTCAACGCCGAGGACGTCAAGGTCGGCGAGCTGCTCCGCATCTTCACCTTCCTGCCGCGTGGTGAGATCGAGGAGCTCGAGGCGCTCACGAGGGACAAGCCCTTCCTCCGCGCCGGACAGAGGGCCCTCGCCCGGGAGGTCACCACCCTGGTCCACGGCGCCGAAGAGACCGACCGCATCCAGGCGGCGTCCGCGGCGCTGTTCGGGACCGGCGAGCTGCGACGGCTCGAGGCGGCGACGCTGTCGGCGGCACTGGCCGAGGCGGGTGCCACCGAGGTCGCGGCCGGACCCGTCCTGCCGACCCTCACCGAGCTACTGGTGCTCTCCGGGCTGGTGGACAGCCGGGGCGCCGCCCGGCGGACGGTCGCCGAGGGCGGCGCCTACCTCAACAACGAGCGGGTGAGCGACGCCGAGGCACGGCCCGGACCGGGCGACCTCCTGCCTGGGGGGTGGCTGGTCCTGCGGCGCGGCAAGAAGTCCTTCGCCGGCGTCCGGGTCGGCTGAGCGACCTCGGACCTGGAGCGACCGTCGTCACACCACCCCCGGTTTGACTCGCCCACAGGGCGCACGTACAGTTCCCTCTGTCGCCAGGGAGCGGCGGGACGCAAGGCCTTCATCTCGAAGGACCGGGCGGCCGGCTCCAGGACGACACCCCCACCTTGCTCCGCCACTCCGGACGGGTTCGCCACGGCGGCTCACCGGGTCGGCAGCAGGAGCGCCAGGGGGCGCGGCACGGAGCGGATCCGAGTTGACTCGGGTGCGACGGGTCGGTAAGTTAACGCAGGTTGCCCCGCAGCAAGGCCGAGAGGCTGAGCCCCGGTGCGCGCTTGATCCTTGAGAACTCAACAGTGTGCCAAAAGTCGACGAATTAGTTCGAAACGCCCCGTCGGCAGGCTGCGGTGGACCCTTGGTCCGCCGATGTCTGCAGGACGGTTCCTTTGGTAAGGACGGTTTCCTTCGGGGGACCAACTCTTGCCGGGATACTCTGAAGAGTCGATGACGAGCCGAGAGGCTCACCATCAGAAGATTTCAACGGAGAGTTTGATCCTGGCTCAGGACGAACGCTGGCGGCGTGCTTAACACATGCAAGTCGAGCGGTAAGGCCCTTCGGGGTACACGAGCGGCGAACGGGTGAGTAACACGTGAGCAATCTGCCCATCACATCGGGATAACTCCGGGAAACCGAAGCTAATACCGAATACGACCACTTCAGGCATCTGACGGTGGTGGAAAGTTCCGGCGGTGATGGATGAGCTCGCGGCCTATCAGCTAGTTGGTGGGGTAACGGCCCACCAAGGCTTCGACGGGTAGCCGGCCTGAGAGGGTGACCGGCCACACTGGGACTGAGACACGGCCCAGACTCCTACGGGAGGCAGCAGTGGGGAATATTGGACAATGGGCGAAAGCCTGATCCAGCAACGCCGCGTGAGGGATGACGGCCTTCGGGTTGTAAACCTCTTTCAGCAGGGACGAAGCGCAAGTGACGGTACCTGCAGAAGAAGCACCGGCCAACTACGTGCCAGCAGCCGCGGTAATACGTAGGGTGCGAGCGTTGTCCGGAATTATTGGGCGTAAAGGGCTCGTAGGCGGTCTGTCACGTCGGGAGTGAAAACTCGGGGCTCAACCCCGAGCCTGCTTCCGATACGGGCAGACTAGAGGTATGCAGGGGAGAATGGAATTCCTGGTGTAGCGGTGAAATGCGCAGATATCAGGAGGAACACCGGTGGCGAAGGCGGTTCTCTGGGCATTACCTGACGCTGAGGAGCGAAAGTGTGGGGAGCGAACAGGATTAGATACCCTGGTAGTCCACACCGTAAACGTTGGGCGCTAGGTGTGGGACTCATTCCACGAGTTCCGTGCCGCAGCTAACGCATTAAGCGCCCCGCCTGGGGAGTACGGCCGCAAGGCTAAAACTCAAAGGAATTGACGGGGGCCCGCACAAGCGGCGGAGCATGCGGATTAATTCGATGCAACGCGAAGAACCTTACCTGGGTTTGACATATACGAGAAGCCTCTAGAGATAGAGGTCTCTTTGGACACTCGTATACAGGTGGTGCATGGCTGTCGTCAGCTCGTGTCGTGAGATGTTGGGTTAAGTCCCGCAACGAGCGCAACCCTCGTCTTATGTTGCCAGCACGTAATGGTGGGGACTCATAAGAGACTGCCGGGGTCAACTCGGAGGAAGGTGGGGATGACGTCAAGTCATCATGCCCCTTATGTCCAGGGCTTCACGCATGCTACAATGGCCGGTACAAAGGGCTGCGATACCGCGAGGTGGAGCGAATCCCAAAAAGCCGGTCTCAGTTCGGATTGGGGTCTGCAACTCGACCCCATGAAGTCGGAGTCGCTAGTAATCGCAGATCAGCAACGCTGCGGTGAATACGTTCCCGGGCCTTGTACACACCGCCCGTCACGTCACGAAAGTCGGCAACACCCGAAGCCGGTGGCCCAACCCTTGTGGAGGGAGCCGTCGAAGGTGGGGCTGGCGATTGGGACGAAGTCGTAACAAGGTAGCCGTACCGGAAGGTGCGGCTGGATCACCTCCTTTCTAAGGAGCAGCAAGGGGGCCGGCCACGGTCGAGCCACCCAAGTAGGTCGGCATCGGGAGCGTTCGTCTCCCGGTCGACCACGCTCACTAGTGGAACGTCGACTATTTGGCCCGTGCTCGAGCTCGCTCGTCAGTACAACCTCACCTCGGTGAGGAGTGGAACCTCGACGAGACCGTGTACGGATCAGGCACACTGTTGGGTCCTGAGGGATCGAGTTCTGATCTCTCTCGACGGACCACCGCCCCATGGACTACCGCTCCTCAGCGGCAAGCGTGGACCAGGCGGTGGCAACCGCTCGTTACTTGAGAACTACACAGTGGACGCGAGCATCTTAGTAGTGAAATGACAAGCTACTAAGGGCACATGGTGGATGCCTTGGCACCAAGAGCCGATGAAGGACGTAGGAGCCTGCGATAAGCCCCGGGAAGTTGGCAACCGAGCTGTGATCCGGGGATTTCCGAATGGGGAAACCCAGCTGGAGTCATGTCCAGTTACCTCTGCCTGAACACATAGGGCAGTTGGAGGGAACGTGGGGAAGTGAAACATCTCAGTACCCACAGGAAGAGAAAACAACAGTGATTCCGAGAGTAGTGGCGAGCGAAATCGGAAGAGGCTAAACCTTGCACGTGTGACAGCCGGCAGGCGTTGCGTGTGAGGGGTTGTGGGGCCGTCATGCTGGTTCTGCCGAACCAGCACAGAGTAAGAAACCATCGTTGAAGTCGAAGCGACTTGGGAAAGTCCGGCGTAGAGGGTGATACCCCCGTACACGTAAGACGATGGCTCTGTGACGTCACCCCAAGTAACACGGAACCCCTGAAATTCCGTGTGAATCTGGCGGGACCACCCGTCAAGCCTAAATACTCCTTGGTGACCGATAGCGGACAAGTACCGTGAGGGAAAGGTGAAAAGTACCCCTGGCGGGGAGTGAAATAGTACCTGAAACCATGTGCCTACAATCCGTCGGAGCGAGCATTCGTGCTTGTGACGGCGTGCCTTTTGAAGAATGAGCCTGCGAGTTTGCGTTGCGTGGCAAGGTTAACCCGAGTGGGGAAGCCGTAGCGAAAGCGAGTCCGAACAGGGCGCCAGAGTCGCGCGATCAAGACCCGAAGCGGAGTGATCTATCCATGGGCAGGTTGAAGCGCGGGTAAGACCGCGTGGAGGACCGAACCCACCAGGGTTGAAAACCTGGGGGATGACCTGTGGATAGGGGTGAAAGGCCAATCAAACTCCGTGATAGCTGGTTCTCCCCGAAATGCATTTAGGTGCAGCGTTGCATGTTTCTTGCCGGAGGTAGAGCACTGGATGGCCAATGGGCCCTACAAGGTTACTGACGTCAGCCAAACTCCGAATGCCGGTAAGTGAGAGTGCAGCAGTGAGACTGCGGGGGATAAGCTCCGTAGTCGAGAGGGAAACAGCCCAGACCATCAGCTAAGGCCCCTAAGCGATAACTAAGTGGAAAAGGATGTGGAGTCGCAGAGACAACCAGGAGGTTGGCTTAGAAGCAGCCACCCTTGAAAGAGTGCGTAATAGCTCACTGGTCAAGTGATTCCGCGCCGACAATTTAGCGGGGCTCAAGTTATCCGCCGAAGCTATGGCATTCATGCTCAACCAGGCCTTCGTGGTCCAGGTGCATGGATGGGTAGGGGAGCGTCGTGTGGCGAGTGAAGCGGCGGAGTGATCCAGCCGTGGACGCCACACGAGTGAGAATGCAGGCATGAGTAGCGAATGAGGAGTGAGAAACTCCTCCGCCGAATGATCAAGGGTTCCAGGGTCAAGCTAATCTGCCCTGGGTAAGTCGGGACCTAAGGCGAGGCCGACAGGCGTAGTCGATGGACAACGGGTTGATATTCCCGTACCGGCAAAGCAGCGCCCCTGACGAACCTGAGGATGCTAAGTGCCCGAAGCTTCGGGATCTCCTTCGGGAGACCTGCAGCGGAGCGCACGACCCGACTCAGCAGTAGTCAAGCGATGGGGTGACACAGGAAGGTAGCCGATCCGTGGCGATGGTAGTCCACGGCTAAGGGTGTAGGGCTGACGGTAGGCAAATCCGCCGTCTGCGTGCCTGAGACCCGATGGGGAGTTCCTCAAGGAGCGACTCGGTGATCCTATGCTGTCGAGAAAAACCTCTAGCGAGCTGTACGCCGCCCGTACCCCAAACCGACTCAGGTGATCAGGTAGAGAATACCAAGGCGATCGAGTGAACCATGGTTAAGGAACTCGGCAAAATGCCCCCGTAACTTCGGGAGAAGGGGGGCCGGATCCGTGAGAGGACTTGCTCCTCGAAGCGGTGATGGCCGCAGAGACCAGGCCCAAGCGACTGTTTACTAAAAACACAGGTCCGTGCGAAGTCGCAAGACGATGTATACGGACTGACTCCTGCCCGGTGCTGGAAGGTTAAGGGGACGTGTTAGCTGATTCGTCAGCGAAGCGCAGAACTTAAGCCCCAGTAAACGGCGGTGGTAACTATAACCATCCTAAGGTAGCGAAATTCCTTGTCGGGTAAGTTCCGACCTGCACGAATGGAGTAACGACTTGGGCGCTGTCTCAACCGTGGACTCGGCGAAATTGCACTACGAGTAAAGATGCTCGTTACGCGCGGCAGGACGGAAAGACCCCGGGACCTTTACTACAGCTTGGTATTGGTGTTTGGTTCGGCTTGTGTAGGATAGGTGGGAGGCTGTGAAGCACGGACGCCAGTTCGTGTGGAGCCAACGTTGAAATACCACTCTGGTCGTACTAGACATCTAACCTAGGTCCGTTATCCGGATCAGGGACAGTGCCTGGTGGGTAGTTTAACTGGGGCGGTTGCCTCCTAAAATGTAACGGAGGCGCTCAAAGGTTCCCTCAGCCTGGTTGGCAATCAGGTTTCGAGTGTAAGTGCACAAGGGAGCTTGACTGTGAGAGTGACAACTCGAGCAGGGACGAAAGTCGGAACTAGTGATCCGGCGCTGGCATGTGGAAGCGGCGTCGCTCAACGGATAAAAGGTACCCCGGGGATAACAGGCTGATCTTCCCCAAGAGTCCATATCGACGGGATGGTTTGGCACCTCGATGTCGGCTCGTCGCATCCTGGGGCTGGAGTAGGTCCCAAGGGTTGGGCTGTTCGCCCATTAAAGCGGCACGCGAGCTGGGTTTAGAACGTCGTGAGACAGTTCGGTCCCTATCCGCCGCGCGCGTAGGAAACTTGAGAAAGGCTGTCCCTAGTACGAGAGGACCGGGATGGACGAACCTCTGGTGTGCCAGTTGTTCTGCCAAGAGCACGGCTGGTTAGCTACGTTCGGAAGTGATAACCGCTGAAAGCATCTAAGCGGGAAGCACGTTTCAAGATGAGGTTTCCCACCGGGTCAACCGGGTAAGGCCCCCAGTAGACGACTGGGTTGATAGGCCGGAGGTCGAAGGTAGTGATACACGGAGCCGACCGGTACTAATAGGCCGAGGGCTTGTCTCTCACCAAAAGTTGTGCGCGTCCACTGTGTGGTTCCCGAGGAACGGTCGGGGCCGGTTCCCAGCGTCATCGCTGGTCGAGCCGGCTGGTCCGTACAACTCAACAGAGTTTCGGCGGCCATAGCGAGAGGGAAACACCCGGCTCCATTCCGAACCCGGAAGTTAAGCCTCTCAGCGCCGATGGTACTGCAAGTGAGAACTTGTGGGAGAGTAGGACGTCGCCGGACAATTCTTAGCCTCGAGGCCACCCGTTGGGTGGCCTCGAGGCGTTTCTGTGATGCGGTGCGAGGCGGGAGTGGACGGATGAGGAACGAGGCGCGAGGTGCTCGCGGCGGACGGGCCGAGGGCCGCGGCGGTGGTGGAGCGGGTCGGCCCACCTCCGGGGGCAGTCGCGGCGCGACGAGCGGCCGGCAGGGGAGCCGGCCGGTCGGGTCCGGGCGCGATCGCCAGGCGGGCGGTGCAGCGGCCGACCGCCGGGCCCCCGACGGCGCGCGACGCTCGGAGGAACAGCAGCGGTACGACGGCCCCCCGATCCCCGAGGACATCACCGGTCGCGAGCTGGACAAGACGGTGGCCGTGCACCTGAGGGGTCTCCCCGACAAGCTGGCAGTGCGGGTCGCGCGGCATCTGGTCGCGGCAGGCCGCCTCATGGACGAGGACCCGGAGACGGCGTACCAGCACACGCTCGCGGCACGCGCGCGCGCCGCGAGGGTCGCGATCGTGCGTGAGGCGACAGGGGAGGCGGCGTACGCCGCCGGTCACTTCGGCGAGGCCCTCGCCGAGCTGCGCGCGGCGCGGCGGATGACCGGCTCCGTCGACCACCTCCCGGTGATGGCGGACTGCGAGCGCGCGCTCGGTCGGCCGGAGCGAGCCCTGCAGCTGTCCAAGGACCCGGCCGTCGAGAAGCTCGGCACCGACCAGAAGATCGAGATGCAGATCGTCGCGGCCGGTGCTCGAGCGGACATGGGCGACGTCGACGGTGCGCTGAGGGCGCTCTCCGCGGCCCCGGTCCGGTCGATCAGCCGCGAGCCGTGGGTGGCACGGTTGCGGTACGCCTACGCCGACCTCCTGCTCACGGCCGGCCGGCGGGAAGAGGCGCTCGAGTGGTTCCACCGGACCGAGGCTGTGGACGGTGACCAGCTGACCGACGCCGCCGCCCGCGTCCACGAGCTCGAGTCGCAGGGCGTCGGCGCACCGCCCCCCGAGGACCGCGCCCGCTGAGCCTGAGGCGGGCCTGAGGCAGCGGAGCCAGCCGGATCGCGTCCACAACCGGGACGACTCGCGCCTCCTCCACTGACCGGGGCGCTCCCGCCGTGGGTCGTCTCCCGTGCGCGGAATCCTCGGGTCGTGGAGGTGGTGCCGATGAGAGCGCAAGCTCCTGGACAGGCTGAGCAGACGGTGACGGTCAATGAGGTCGTGCTCCGTGGCCGGGTCTCGAGCGCGCCGGAGCTCCGGGAGCTCCCGAGCGGGACCTGCATCACGACGCTCCGGATCTCTGTGGCACGTTCCCCGAGCCCGATGACCAAGGGCTCGAGACAGGGAACCGACTGGGTCGACTGCGTCGCTTGGGGTGCCCGGGCGCAACGACGGGTGAGCGGCTGGCGGGTCGGTGACGTCGTCGAGGTCGAGGGCGCGCTGCGGCGCCGGTTCTACCGAGGGAGCGCCGGGACCGCCATGCGGCTCGAGGTCGAGGTGCTGACCGGCCGGATGGTGAAGCGCGCCGTCACCTAGGGTGCCTGGCGTGGAGGACAGCCAGGAGACGCTCGCGTCCGCCTACGACCTGGCGATGCTCGACCTCGACGGGGTGGTGTACGTCGGACCTCACGCCGTACCGGGCGTCGCCGTGCACCTCCGGCGTGCCGCCGAGGCCGGGATGCGGCTGTCCTACGTCACCAACAACGCCTCCCGGCCTCCGGAGGACGTCGCGGCGCACCTCCGCCAACTCGGGGTCCGCGCAGCGGCCTCGGACGTCGTCACCTCCGCGCAGGCAGCCGCGCGACTGGTGTCCGAGCGTTGCGACGCCGGCGCCCTCGTCTTCGTCATCGGCGGCTCCGGGCTGTACCAGGCACTCGAGGAGCTCGGACTTCTCGGGACCCAGGACGTCACCGTGGGAGCGAGTGCCGTGGTCACGGGCTACGCGCCGGACCTGGCGTGGCGGACCGTCGTCGAGGGGTCCGTGCTGATCCGGCAGGGCGTGCCGTGGGTCGCGTCGAACACCGACCGGACGATCCCCACCCCCCACGGTCCCGGTCCGGGAGCCGGCGTGCTCGTCGCCGCGATCAGCGGGTACGCCGGCGTCCAGCCCGTTGTCGCCGGCAAGCCGGAGCCCCCGCTGTTCCTCGAGACGCAGCGCCGCTGCGGCGGTCGGCGTCCGCTGGTCGTCGGGGACCGGCTCGACACCGACATCGCGGGCGCGACACGCGCCGGCCTCGACAGCCTGCTGGTCATGACCGGTGTGACCGGGCTCGACGAGGTGGTGCAGGCGCCCCCCGAGCTGCGGCCGACCCACGTCGCCGCCGACCTCGGAGCCCTGCTCCGTCCGGCCGCGTCACTGCGTCAGGAGGACGGCCGCTGGGTGCGGGGCGCCGTGCGAGCCGCCGTGGACGACGACGGCGCACTCGTCGTCACGGGGGAACCCGACACCTCCGACGCCTGGTGGCAGGTCGTGGCGGCGGCCGCCTGGGCACACCTCGACGAGACCGGCCACGCGGCCGACACCAGCCGGTTGGTCGTGCCGGAACCGCCCACGGACCCGACGCCGGACTAACGTGGGGCCGCACCCGTCGACCGAGGAGGATGCCGTGACCGTGCGACCCGAGGTGGCCGCGCTGCTCGTAGGCCTGGAGGGGCTCGAGGACCAGCCGCTCGCGGTCCAGGTCGAACGGCTGGAGGCCGTGCGCAAGGGTCTGGACGACGCGATGGCACGGCCTGCCACCGGTCACGGCTGACCGAGGTGCCGAGACGGCTCCGGCTGGACGCCGAGCTGGTCCGGCGTGGGCTGGCACGGTCCCGGGCCCACGCCGCCGAGCTGGTCGACGCCGGACGGGTCCAGGTCTCCGGAGTCGTCGCGACCAAGCCCGCGACCGCCGTCGGGACCGACGTCGCGCTCGTGGTTGCGCCCGACGAGCAGCGACCGGACTACGTGTCCCGGGGTGGGCACAAGCTCGAGGGCGCCTTGGCGGCCTTCGTGCCCCAGGGACTGCTGGTCCGTGACCGGCGCTGTCTCGACGCGGGCGCGTCGACGGGCGGTTTCACCGACGTGCTGCTGCGCGCCGGCGCCCGTGAGGTGGTGGCCGTCGACGTCGGCTACGGCCAGCTCGCGTGGCCGTTGCGGCAGGACCCACGCGTCCACGTGCTCGACCGGACGAACGTCCGCGACCTCACCCCTGACCTGCTGGGTGCGCGGGTCGACCTCGTGGTCGGTGACCTGTCGTTCATCTCGCTGACGCTCGTCCTCGACGCGCTCCTCGGGGTGATCGAGGCGGACGGCGACCTCGTGCTCATGGTCAAGCCGCAGTTCGAGGTCGGCAAGGACCTCGTGGGGAAGGGCGGGGTCGTCCGCGACCCCGGCGTCCGCGCCGACGCCGTGGTCCGCGTGGCCGAGCACGCCCGCGCACGTGGGTGGGGTGCACTGGGCGTCACGACCAGCCCGTTGCCGGGGCCGTCCGGCAACGTCGAGTTCTTCCTGTGGCTGCGTCGCGGCGACCCCGCAGTCGACGAGACGGCGGTGCGTGCGGAGGTCGCGGGAGCGGCGGCGGCAGCACCTCGGTCCGGCGGGCCTGTCCTGGGGGTGCCGCCTGAGAAGGTGGGACCGTGATCGTCACCGCGTCCTCGGACCCCATCGGCGGCGGGCCCCGTCGGGTGCTGCTCGTGGTCAACACCCGACGCCCGTCGGCGCGTGCGATGGCCTCGCGCTTCTGCGAGGCGCTCACCCGTCACGACCTGCTGGTCCGGCTCCTCGACGAGGACGCGGCGGTGCTGGGCTCGGAGGCCGCCTGTGCCGAGACCGTCCCCTCCGGCCCTGCCGCGACGGCAGACTGCGAGCTCGTCGTGGTCATCGGCGGTGACGGCACGATCCTGCGCGCGGCCGAGCTGGCTCGCGACGCCGGGACGCCGCTGCTCGGCATCAACCTGGGCCACGTGGGGTTCCTCGCCGAGGCAGACCCCGAGGACGTCGAGCACACCATCGCCGCGGTCGTCGACCGGTCCTACCGGGTCGAGGAGCGGCTGACCCTCGACGTCCAGCTCTACAGCGGGGACACCACGGTCGCGTCGACCTGGGCGCTCAACGAGGCGAGTGTGGAGAAGGCCTCCCGCGAGCGGATGCTCGAGGTCGTGGTCGGCGTCGACCACCGCCCGCTCTCGCGATGGGGGTGCGACGGCGTCGTGTTCGCGACGCCCACCGGCTCGACCGCCTACAACTTCTCCGCCGGTGGCCCCATCGTCTGGCCGGACGTCGAGGCTCTCCTGCTCGTGCCGCTCTCGGCCCACGCACTCTTCGCCCGGCCGATGGTCGTCGGCCCCGACTCGGTGCTGACCGTCGAGCTCGTCGCCGACACCGACGGCGCCGGTGTGCTGTGGTGCGACGGGCGCCGGACCTGGGAGCTGCCACCCGGCTCGCGGGTGGAGGTGCGGCGCGGCGACATCCCCATCCGCCTCGCCCGGCTCCACGCCGTCCCGTTCTCGGGTCGGCTGGTGGCCAAGTTCGGCCTGCCCGTCGCCGGGTGGCGGGGGGCGGCGGAGCAGCGCAGCCTGCACGAGGAGGGGCGCCGTGCTTGAGGAGCTGCACATCCGCGGGTTGGGCGTGATCGAGGAGTCGGTCCTGGAGCTCGGACCCGGCTTCACCGCGATCACCGGTGAGACCGGCGCCGGCAAGACGATGGTGGTCACCGCGCTCGGGCTGCTCATGGGTGGCCGCGGCGACGCGGGGGCCGTGCGGACCGGAGCCGGCACGGCCCGGGTCCAGGGCGTCGTCGACGTCTCCGCCGTCCCGCAGGCCGTGGCCGCGGTCGACGAGGCGGGCGGCGTCGTCGAGGACGGCCGCGTCGTGCTGGCCCGGCAGGTCACCGCGGAGGGCCGCTCCCGCGCCTTCGCTGGCGGTGCTGCGGTGCCGGTCAGCGTCTTGAGCAGGTGCGCCGACGTCCTGGTCGCGGTGCACGGCCAGTCCGACCAGCACCGGCTGCTCCGGCCCGCCGCACAGCGCGACGCGCTCGACCGGTTCGCGGGTGCCGACGCGCTCGCGCTGCGGGAGCGCTTCGAGCAGGCTTGGACCGGGCTGCGCGCGGTCGGCGCCGAGATCGAGGAGGTCACCGCCAGTCTCCGCGAGCGGGCACGCGAGGCCGACCTCCTCCGCTTCGGGCTGTCCGAGATCGAGGCCGTCGCCCCCAGCGCCGGCGAGGACGCCACCCTGGCCGCCGAGGAGAGCCGGCTCGGGTTCGCCGACACGCTCCGGGCCGCGGCAGAGGGAGCACGTGAGCTCCTCTCCTCCGACAGCGGGACGCCCGACGTCCCCGACGCCCTCGGCGCGGTCGCGTCGGCGCGCCGCGTGCTCGACCAGGTCCGGGAGCACGACCCCCGGGCTGCCGAGCTCGCGGACCGGCTCACCGAGCTCAGCTACCTCCTGGGCGACCTCGCGGCCGACGTCGCGGCGTACTCCTCGGATTTGGAGAGCGACCCGGTGCGGCTCGCTGCGGTGTCCGAGCGGCGCGCCGCACTCACCACGCTGACCCGCAAGTACGGCGACTCCGTCGACGAGGTCCTGGCGTGGTCGGCGACCGCAGCCACGCGGCTCCTCGAGCTCGACGACACCGATCACCACCTCGAGAGGCTCCACGTCGAGCAGGCGCAGCGGCTCGCCGAGGTCGCGGACCTCGGTGGACGCCTCTCCGAGGCCCGGCAGGCCGCTGCCGGTGTGCTGGCCTCGACCGTCACCGCCGAGCTCACCGCGCTCGCGATGCCGCACGCGCGCGTCGAGGTCCACGTCCGTCAGGTCGACGACCCTGACGGCGTGCCGCTGCTCACGGCGGGCGCCGCGTCGGACGGCCGCCGCGTCAGAGCCGGCTCGGACGGACTCGACGAGGTCGAGCTGCGCCTCGCCGCGAACGCCGGCGCCGAGCCGCGGCCCCTGAACCGTGGCGCCAGCGGCGGCGAGCTGTCGCGGGTGATGCTCGCGCTCGAGGTGGCGCTCGCCGGCACCACGCCCGTCCCGACCTTCGTCTTCGATGAGGTCGACGCCGGGATCGGGGGAGCAGCCGCGGTCGAGGTCGGCCGTCGGCTCGGTCTCCTCGCCCGGCACGCCCAGGTCCTGGTGGTGACCCACCTGCCGCAGGTGGCGGCGTTCGCCGACCGGCACGTCATGGTGGTCAAGAGTGCTGACGGCTCGGTCACCACCTCCGGCCTGGAGGTCCTCGACGACGAGGGACGACTGCGGGAGCTCTCGAGGATGCTCGCCGGGTTCGAGCAGTCCGAGACCGCCCGGGCGCACGCCCGGGAGCTCCTCGACGCGGCCCGGCAACGCGTGGGCTGACCTCGCGACCCGCGGCCCGGGCTCCCCGGTCCTCGGGGTCGCGGATGTCAGGATGAGTCGGTCATGAGGCTTCGAACCCGCACCGTCCCCGTCCTGCCCGGAGTGGTCGGCACCGCCCGCGTCGACCGCCGCTCCGCCGCGGCGCTGCGACGCGTCGGTCCCGGCGACGTCGTGGTGCTCGACCACGTGGACCTCGACCGCGCGCTCGCCGAGGCCCTCGTCGCCGCCGGGGTGGCCGCGGTCGTCAACGCCGCGTCCTCCATCTCCGGCCGCTACGCCAACCTCGGGCCCGAGGTGTTGGCGAGCGCGGGCGTCCTGATCGTCGACGAGGTGGGGGTCGGTGTCTTCGACCGCCTCAAGGACGGCCGGCCGGTCCGCGTCGACGAGGGCGTCGTGTACGTCGACGACGAGCCGGTCGCCTCGGGCCACGAGCTGGGTCTCGCCGAGGTCCGTGAGCGGATGGCCCAGGCCCGGGAGGGCCTGGCGACGCAGCTGCAGGGCTTCACCCACAACGCCACCGAGTTCCTCCGCCGCGAGCCCGACCTGCTGCTGCACGGGGCCGGCGTCCCCGAGCTCGACGTCACGCTCGCGGGCCGGCCGGTCGTCGTGGTCACCCGTGACTTCGACTGGGAGGCGGACCTCGCTGCGGTGCGCCGCTTCCTCGAGGAGCAGGACCCCGTCCTCGTGGCGGTCGACGCTGGAGCCGACGTCCTGCTGGACGCCGGCCACACGCCCGACCTGCTCGTCGTGGGACAGGAGGGGCTCTCCGACGCGTCCGCCGGACCGGCGGTCTCCGACCGGGCACTGACCTCCGCACGGGAGGTGCTCGTGCACGCGGACTCCTCCGGTCGGCTGGTCGGCGCCGAGCGGCTCGAGCGGCTCGGGGTGAGGGCGCAGCGGATCGCGGCGGCCGGCACCACCTCCGACATCGCGCTGCTCGTGGTGCACGCCGGAGAGGCCGACGTCCTCGTGGCCGTCGGCTCCCACCCCGGGCTCGACGAGTTCCTCGACCGGCAGCGCTCCGGGCTCGCGTCGACGTTCCTCACCCGGCTCAAGGTCGGGTCGCGCCTGGTCGACGCCAAGGCGGTGCCGCTCCTCTACAGCGCGCGGACCCCCCGGTGGCGGCTCTGGCTGCTGCTGCTCGTCGCGCTGCTCGCCGTCGCCGCGGCGGTGCTCACCACGCCGGTGGGCGCCGCGTGGGCGGACGAGGGTCGGGACGCGGCCGGCCAGCTCTGGGCGCAGCGTCCGGACCGGCTCGACGACGCCGCGTCCGCCGTGCGCCGCTGGGTCGGGGACCTCGTCCCGTGAGCTTGCGCCGCGACCGCCTGGTGTCGCTCTCGACCGTGCTGCTCGCCCTCGCCGGCGGCGTGGCGCTCGGAGGCGGACCGCTCCAGGACAGCGACGGGGCTCCGTCCGACGCCCAGGTGGACGCACGCGCCTTGGCTCGGTCGCAGGCGGAGGCGAGGAGGCTCCAGCAGGCCCGTACCTTCGACGACGCGTACCTGCGGGCGAGTGCCCCGCGGGTGCTGGGCGACCGGCTCGAGGGCCGCACGGTCGCCGTGGTGACGCTGCCCGGGGCCGACCGGGAGCGCGTCGCCGAGCTCACCGAGCTCGTCGGCGTCGCCGGAGGAGTGGTGACCGTGCAGGCCCAGGTCCGGCCGGGGCTGCTCGACGTCGGCAACCGTCAGCTCGTCGCGGAGCTGGCCCGGCAGACGCAGGAGGCAGCGCGGACCCCGGTCCGGACCCCCCGCGGTGCCGAGGGTTACGCGCTCACCGGGCGGCTGCTCGGCCATGCGCTCGCCGACCCCCAGGACGCCGGAGCGATGGCCGACCGGACCGGCGAGGGGGTCCTCGCCGGTCTCACCACCGCGGGGCTGGTCACGACCGCGGAGCCCGTCAGCCGGCGCGGCAGTCTCGTGCTCGTCGTGGCGGGGGAGCCACGCGGCAGCGCCGACGAGCGGACGGGTGCGGGCAGCATCGTGGTGTCCCTGCTCGAGGGGCTGGACGCCAGCGGCGACGGTGCCGTGCTGGCCGGCCCGTCCACCGCTGCCGCGCCGGACGGGGTCGTGGGAGCGCTCCGGACCACTGACGCGGCTGAGGAGGTCTCGAGCGTCGACGCGGTCGACTCGCTGGCAGGGGCCGTCGTCGCCGTACGCGCCCTGGCCGAGGAGGCCCGCGGCCGGTCCGGTCACTACGGCGGCGCGGACGCTCCGGACGGGGTCATGCCGCGCTCCTGACGGGGTCGGCGCGCGCGCCGCGGCGTGTGTTCGCCGGACGTCGCCTGCGCCCGGTAGGCTAGAACCCCGTGGACGGGCGAGTCCTCTCGCCGCACACCGACTCTGCGGGAGTGCACCTTGGCCGCTGCGCTGTCCAGGAACCAGCCGACCAAGCACGTGTTCGTCACCGGCGGCGTCGCCTCCTCGCTCGGCAAGGGGCTGACCGCGTCCTCGCTGGGCAACCTGCTCAAGCAGCGGGGGTTGCGGGTGACGATGCAGAAGCTGGATCCCTACCTCAACGTGGACCCGGGGACGATGAACCCCTTCCAGCACGGCGAGGTCTTCGTGACCGACGACGGCGCGGAGACCGACCTCGACGTCGGGCACTACGAGCGGTTCCTCGACACCGACCTCGCAGGGATCGCCAACGTCACCACCGGGCAGGTCTACTCCACGGTGATCGCCAAGGAGCGGCGCGGCGACTACCTCGGCGACACCGTGCAGGTGATCCCGCACATCACCAACGAGATCAAGGACCGGATCCGGGCGATGGCCACCGTCGGCTGCCCGGACGGCGAGCAGGTCGACGTGGTGATCACCGAGATCGGCGGGACGGTCGGCGACATCGAGTCGCTGCCGTTCCTCGAGGCCGCGCGGCAGGTGCGCCACGACGTCGGCCGTGACAACTGCTTCTTCCTCCACGTCTCGCTGGTGCCGTGGATCGGCCCGTCGGGCGAGCTGAAGACCAAGCCGACCCAGCACTCGGTCGCGGCGCTGCGCTCCATCGGCATCCAGCCGGACGCGATCGTCTGCCGGGCCGACCGCGACGTCCCGGACAACGTCAAGCGCAAGATCTCGCTGATGTGCGACGTCGACACCGAGGCGGTGGTCGCCGCGGTCGACGCCCCCTCGATCTACGACATCCCCAAGGTGCTGCACCGGGAGGGGCTCGACGCCTACGTCGTACGCCGTCTCAACCTGCCGTTCCGCGACGTCGACTGGACCGCGTGGGACGACCTGCTGCGCCGCGTCCACCACCCGATCGAGGAGGTGAGCGTCGCGCTCGTCGGGAAGTACATCGACCTGCCCGACGCGTACCTCTCCGTCGTCGAGGCGCTGCGCGCGGGTGGGTTCGCCCACGAGGCCAAGGTGCGGATCGTGTGGGTGCCGTCGGACGAGTGCCAGACCCCGGAGGGTGCCGCCCGGCACCTGTCGGAGGTGGACGCGGTGCTGGTCCCCGGAGGCTTCGGCGTCCGGGGCATCGACGGCAAGATCGGCGCGCTGGCCTACGCACGCACCCGCGGCATTCCCACGCTGGGTCTCTGCCTGGGGCTGCAGTGCATGGTGATCGAGTACGCCCGCAACGTCCTGGGCCTGGAGAAGGCCGGCTCGACCGAGTTCGAACCCGACTGTCCCGAGCCGGTGATCGCCACGATGGCCGAGCAGCACGCGTACGTCGCCGGCGCCGGTGACCTCGGCGGGACCATGCGGCTCGGGCTCTACCCCGCGCGGCTCCAGCCCGGCAGCGTGATCGCCGACGTCTACGGCGCGACCGCGGTCGACGAGCGGCACCGCCACCGCTACGAGGTGAACAACGCCTACCGCGACCAGCTCGAGGAAGCCGGCATGGTGTTCTCCGGCATCGGCCCCGACAACGGCCTGGTCGAGTTCGTCGAGCTGCCCCGGTCGGTCCACTCCTACTACGTCGCGACGCAGGCCCACCCCGAGCTGCGGTCCCGCCCGACGAAGGCGCACCCGCTGTTCGCCGGCCTCATCGGCGCAGCCGTGGCCCGGCAACGTGAGCTGGAGATCCCCGTCGGGGAGGCAGCCCTGCGTCGCCAGGACGCCGTCGAGACGGCGGCGCAGCCCTGAGCACCGAGCCGGCCCAGGAGTGGCTCGAGGACCGGCCCGAGTCGTGGCCGGTGCTCTCCTCCGAGGACGTCCTGCGGGGCTCGGCGCCCTTCGCCGTACGCCGCGACGTCGTGACCACACCGGACGGCGGCGAGTCGTTCGCCCGCATCGTCATCGAGCACCCGGGTGCGGTGGTCGTGCTCGCCGTCGACGACGACGAGCGCGCGCTGGTGTTGCGGCAGTACCGGCACCCTGCGCGGACCCGCTTCGTGGAGTTCCCCGCCGGGCTGCTCGACCAGCCGGGGGAGGATCCCCTGGTGGCCGCGAAGCGGGAGCTCCTCGAGGAGGGCGCGCTCGAGGCGACGGAGTGGACCCACCTGAGCACGGTCCACAGCTCGCCGGGGTTCAGCGACGAGCGGATCGAGGTCTACCTGGCGCGCGGCCTGCGCGAGGTGCCCGACCGCGGCGGCTTCGTCCTCGAGCACGAAGAGGCCGACATGACGATGCACTGGGTGCCCGTGGCCGAGCTCCTCGAGGCGGCGCTCGCGCGGCGCTGGACCGACGGGCCGGGCCTCGTCACGATCCTCACCTACGCCGTCACCCACGGCACGCCGCTCCCCGGGAACGGCGCCCCCGGAGCCTAGAGTTCGCCGCATGAGCACCCTCGCCCCGCCCGGTCGCAGTCCGGCCGGGGCAGCGGGATCGGTGCCGCGCGCTGTGCGGACCTACCTCGACCACCTCGTGGTCGAGCGGGGAGTGGCCGACAACACCCTCAAGTCCTACCGTCGCGACCTGCGACGCTACCTCGACTTCCTCGCCGGGCGCGGGGTGGCGGACCTCGCGGGGGTCAGCGAGGCGACGGTCACCGCCTTCCTCGTCCACCTGCGGGAGGGCGACGCCGACCACCCACCGCTGTCGGCGGCGAGCGCCGGCCGGACGGTCGTGGCTGTCCGCGGGTTCCACCGGTTCGCCGTGCGGGACGGGTTGGTGGGCGTGGACCCCGCCGCCGCCGTCCGACCCCCGGTCCCGGCGAAGCGGCTCCCCAAGGCGCTGCCGCTGTCCGACATCGAGCGGCTGCTCACCGCCGCCGGGGCGGCCGGGACCGCGCTCGCGCTCCGCGACCGGGCGCTCCTGGAGCTGCTCTACGCCAGCGGTGCACGGATCTCCGAGGCGGTGGGCCTCGACGTCGACGACCTCGACCTGGTGACCGACGAGCGGACCGGGGCGGTGCTGCTGCGCGGCAAGGGCGGCAAGGAGCGGGTGGTGCCGTTCGGTGGACCGGCGCGGACCGCGCTCGAAGCGTGGCTGGTGCGCGGGCGTCCGCCCCTGGCCGCTGCCGGGTCGACCGGCGGCCGCGGTGCGGTCTTCCTCAACGCCCGGGGCGGTCGGCTGTCCCGGCAGAGTGCCTGGACCGTCCTGGACCGGGCTGCGACCCGGGCCGGGGTCACCACCGAGGTCTCGCCGCACACGCTGCGCCACTCGTTCGCGACCCACCTGCTCGAGGGCGGGGCCGACGTCCGAACGGTGCAGGAGCTCCTCGGCCACGCCTCGGTGACGACCACCCAGGTCTACACGCTGGTCACCGTCGACAGCCTGCGCGAGGTGTACGCAGCCGCGCACCCACGCGCCCTCGGCTGAGCGACCACGCGCCGCGAGGGCGCTTCGGATGTCGACAAAGCGACGGCGCGCCTCCCCGCCGGGCCCGGCCCCGCGGTGTCGGATGGGAGTCGTCCGGACCTCCGCGACGGGAAGCGAGCCAGTCATGCACGAGTACGGGTCACACGGGACGAGCGCCACCGAGATGCCGCCGCTGGTCCGGACGCCGCAGCCGCCGAGCCAGCCGCCGAGCCAGCCGCCGAGCCGGTCGCTGGCCGAGCCCGCGGCACCGGCGGAGCAGCCGCCGGCCGCGCCGCTGCCGTTCCGCAGCCGCCGCGCGCCCGCGGTCCCCGAGCTCGGGCTCCCGCAGCCGGAGCAGGGACCCGAGCCGGAGATCGGCCCGACCGGTCGACCCTGGCCGGACCTGCCCGAACCGCGGCCGATCGGGATCCACGGCAACGCCCGCATCATCGCGATGTGCAACCAGAAGGGCGGGGTCGGCAAGACCACGACGACGATCAACCTCGGCGCTGCGCTGGCCGAGTACGGCCGCAGGGTGCTGCTGGTCGACTTCGACCCGCAGGGGTCGCTCTCGGTCGGCTTGGGGCTCAACCCCCACGACATGACCGCCTCGGTCTACGACCTGCTGATGAACCCCCAGGTGACGCTCGGTGACGTGATCGTGCCGACCGACGTACCCGGCATGGACCTCCTGCCGTCGAACATCGACCTGTCCGCCGCCGAGATCCAGCTGGTCGGCGAGGTCGCCCGCGAGCAGACCCTGGCCCGGGTGCTGCAGGACGCGAAGGACGACTACGACGCGATCCTCATCGACTGCCAGCCGTCGCTGGGCCTGTTGACCGTGAACGCCCTCACGGCCGCCGACGGGGTCATCGTGCCGCTGGAGTGCGAGTACTTCGCGCTGCGCGGCGTCGCCCTGCTCAAGACCACCATCGACAAGGTGCGGCAGCGGCTCAACCCGCGCCTGCGCATCGACGGCGTGCTCGGCACCATGTACGACGCGCGCACCCTCCACGCGCGCGAGGTCATGGAGCGGCTGGTGCAGGCGTGGGGTGAGGACGTCTTCCACACCGTCATCCGCCGCACGGTCAAGTTCTCCGACTCCACCGTCGCCGGCGAGCCGATCACCAGCTACGCCAGCGCGTCGGCCGGCGCGACGGCGTACCGCACGCTGGCCAAGGAGGTGCTCGCCCGGTGCCACGACGTGTGAGGGTCCCGGCGCCGGACGAGCTCTTCCGACCCACCGTCGTCCCGGCTCCGGACACCGCCGTCGAGCCCGGTGCGACGCCCGTCGTGGCGGAGCTGGCCGTGCCTGAGCTGGGGGTCGCCGAGCTGGCGGTCGTCGAGCCACCGGCGCCGGCTCCCCGCGCCGCGAGCGGCCGGGTGCGGCACGAGGAGAAGATGACGGTCTACGTCACCTCCGAGGAGCTCCTCGACCTCGAGGACGCTCGCCTGGCGCTGCGGCGTACCCACCGGATCGCCGTCGACCGCGGGCGCCTGGTCCGGGCGGCGGTGGCCCTGGCGCTCGCCGACCTCGACGCGCACGGTGCGGACAGCGCGCTGGTACGCCGGTTGCACGAGGGCTGATGACCGCGGTCCGCGAGCGGGTGGCACCGGCCGAGCCGACTCCGGCCGAGGGGTCGGCCGACCCGTCGGCCGACCCCGGGTTCTGCCTGCGGCTGGAGAACTTCGAAGGCCCCTTCGACCTGCTCCTCAGCCTCATCAGCCGGCACCAGCTGGACGTCACGGAGGTGGCGCTGTCGCAGGTCACCGACGAGTTCCTCGCCTACGCCCGGGCACGCGCAGCGGGGTCGCCCGCGGGCGACGGCGAGTGGGGTCTCGAGCAGACGTCGTCGTTCCTGCTGGTCGCCGCGACGCTGCTGGACCTCAAGGCGGCGCGGCTCCTCCCGCGGGCCGAGGTCGAGGACGAGGAGGACCTGGCCCTGCTGGAGGCGCGTGACCTGCTGTTCGCGCGGCTCCTGCAGTACCGCGCCTTCAAGCAGGTCGCCGCGGTGATCGAGCAGCGGCTGGCTGCCGAGGGGCGCCGCTTCCCCCGCACGGTCGGGCTGGAGGAGCGCTTCGCCGCGCTGCTGCCGGAGGTTGTGCTCGGGCTCGGCCCGACGGAGCTCGCGGCGCTGGCGGCTCAGGCGCTCCGACCTCGCCCCGTTCCGGAGGTGGCGCTCGAGCACCTGCACGCGCCGCTGGTGAGCGTCCGCGAGCAGGCGGTCGTCGTCCTCGAGCGGGTACGGGCGGCGGGCGCACTGTCGTTCCGGGCGCTGTGCCACGACGCCCCTGACGCGCTCACCCGGGTGGCGCGGTTCCTGTCGCTCCTCGAGCTGTTCCGCGACGGCGCGGTCGGTCTCGACCAGGTGTCCCCGCTGGGCGAGCTGACCGTACGGTGGACCGGCTCGGACGACACCGAGGTCGGGACCACCGACGAGTTCGAGTCGAGCGGTGCGGGGGAGGAGCGGTGACCCAGCAGGTGGACCAGCAGGTGGACCAGCCGCTCGACGTCCCGTCGGTGGACGTGCGGCCGGCGCTCGAGGCGGTCCTCATGGTCGCCGACCAGCCGCTGGACGCGGTGGCTCTGGCCGTCGCCGTCGGTCGCCCCGCCGGCGAGGTGGACCGGACGCTCGCCGCCCTGGCACAGGAGTACGACGTGCAGGGCCGCGGCTTCGAGCTCCGCCAGGTCGCGGGTGGGTGGCGGTACTGCTCACGGCAGGAGCACGCCGAGGTCGTCGAGCGGTTCGTCCTCGAGGGACAGCAGGCCCGGCTGACGCAGGCGGCGCTCGAGACGCTGGCCGTCGTCGCCTACAAGCAGCCGGTGAGCCGCGCGCGGGTCAGTTCGGTCCGCGGGGTCAACGTCGACGGTGTGGTCCGGACCCTCCTCGCCCGGGGGCTCGTCGAGGAGGCCGGGCGCGACCCGGAGACGTCCGCGGTGCTGTACCGGACCACGACGTACTTCCTCGAGCGCATCGGGCTGACGTCCCTCGACGAACTGCCGGAGCTCGCGCCGATGATGCCGGGGCTCGACGACCTCGACGACCTGCCCGGGTTCGACGACCTGGACGCGGTCACGAACCGATGAGCGGCGAGGGCGACCCGGACCCGTCAGCGGGAGCCGGGGACGACGGCCTCGTCCGGCTGCAGAAGCTGCTCGCGCAGTCGGGGGTGGCGAGTCGCCGCCGGTGCGAGGAGCTGATGCTCGCCGGGCTCGTCGAGGTGGACGGCGAGGTCGTCACCCGGCTCGGCACCAAGGTCGACCCCCGCACCGCCGTGATCCGGGTCGAGGGTCGACGGCTCCCGCCGGTGAGCGACCACGTCTACCTCGTCCTCAACAAGCCGCGCGGGGTCGTCTCGACGATGACCGACCCGCAGGGGCGCCGCACCCTCAGCGACCTGGTCGCCGACCGACCGGAGCGGCTCTTCCACGTCGGTCGTCTCGACACCGACACCGACGGGCTGCTGCTGCTCACCAACGACGGGGACTTCGCCCAGCAGGTGGCCCACCCGTCGTACGAGCTGGCCAAGACCTACGTCGCGGAGGTCGACGGCCGTGTCGACCGGGCCGCCGTGCGTCGGCTCCGGCAGGGCGTCGACCTCGACGACGGACCCGTCGAGGTCCACACCGCGCGGGTGGTCAGCGCGACCGCCGACCGCTCGATCGTCGAGCTCACGATCCACGAGGGCCGCAACCGCATCGTGCGCCGGCTGCTGGACGCCGTCGGTCACCCGGTGCGGCGGCTGACCCGCACCGCGATCGGCCCGGTCCGGCTGCACGGGCTCGCGCCCGGCGCGGTCCGCGACCTGACGGCCGAGGAGCTCGGGACCCTGCTCGACGCCGCGCGACTCTGAGCGGGAGGTCGAGCGTCGGTAGGGTGGCTCCTCGGCCTCTCGACCAGCGGCCGCGAGGATCAGGCGAGCGGCCGCGACCCCGAGGAGGACACGTGCGGGTCCGGGCGATCAGGGGAGCGACCCAGCTGGAGGAGGACACCCGCGAGCACATGCTGGAGCGGGTCGCGGAGATGGTGACCGACGTCCTGGCTGCCAACGAGCTGGCCGTCGACGACTTCATCAGCATCGTGTTCACCGCGACCAGCGACCTGGTGTCGGAGTTCCCGGCGTACGCCGCCCGTCGCCTCGGGTTCGACGACGTCCCGCTCATCTGTGCCCGGGAGCTGGAGATCGAGGGCTCGATGCCGCGGGTGGTGCGGATGCTGGCGCACGTCGAGACGCACCTGTCCCGGGCCGAGATCACCCACGTCTACCTGCACGGCGCCGCGAACCTCCGGCGTGACCTGTCGCGAGTGCGCGAGGTGCCGGACGCTCCGGCCAGCACCCAGTGACCGGCTCGGTGACCGGCGCTGGGGCGGTGCCGGCGCCGGTGCTCGTCGTCGGCGCCGGGCTGCTCGGCACGTCGATCGGCCTCGCCTTGCGGCACCACGGGACCGAGGTGCTGCTCGCCGACGTCTCGGAGGAGCACCTGCGGACCGCGTCGGGGCTGGGTGCCGGGCGTCCGACGGCCGCCGGCGACCGACCCGGGCTCGTCGTCGTCGCCGTGCCGCCGGACCACCTGGGGGAGGCGATCGCCGCGGCGCTCGTCGACCACGCCGATGCGGTGGTCACCGACGTCGGGAGCGTCAAGGCCGCGCCGCTGGCCGCCGTCCGCGGCCGCGTCGGGTCGGGGCCGCTGGGCCGCTACGTCGGCAGCCACCCGATGGCCGGCAGCGAGCGGTCGGGGCCGCTCGCCGCCTCGGCGGCGCTCTTCGACGGCCGGCCCTGGGCGGTGACTCCGCACGAGGGGTCGTCCCCGTCGGCCGTCGACGCGGTCACGGCGCTGGTCGAGGTCTGCGGCGGCACGCCGCTCCGGTTCCGCCCGGAGGAGCACGACCAGGCGGTGGCGCGCACCTCGCACCTGCCGCACCTCCTCGCGGTCCTCGTCGCGGGGCGCCTGGCCGGCGCGCCGGCCGAGCACCTCGCGCTGTCGGGTCAGGGGGTCCGCGACGTCACCCGGATCGCCGCGGGCGACCCGCGGCTGTGGCGCCAGATCATCGGCGCCAACACCGGAGCAGTCACCGCCCTGCTGCACGAGGTCCAGGCGGACCTGGCCGCGCTGGTCGCGGCGCTGAAAGAGGACGACGCCGACGGTGTCGAGCGGCTCCTCGGTCGGGGGGTCGAGGGGACCGCTGCGCTGCCGGGGAAGCACGGCCGGCCGGCGGGCGCCCAGGACGGCGTCTTCGTGCTGGTCCCCGACCACCCCGGCGAGCTCGCGCGGTTGTTCTCCGACGTGGGGGAGATCGGCGTGAACGTCGAGGACGTCCGCATCGAGCACGACCCGGGCCGCCCGGTCGGGGTCGCGGAGCTGACCGTCGCGGCGGACCGGGCCGGTCACCTGCTCGGTGCGCTCGAGGCCAGGGGTTGGACCGCGCACGGGTAGAGTGCCGCCACGTGAGCAGCGTGGTCGTGGCGGTCGACGGTACGTCGGGCTCGGGCAAGTCGAGCACCAGCCGCGGTGTCGCCTCCCGGCTGGGGCTGCGCTACCTCGACACCGGCGCCCAGTTCCGGGCGATGACCTGGTGGCTGCTCGAAGAGGACGTCGACGTCCGGGACGCCGCCGCGGTGGCGGCCCGCTGCGAGAAGCCCACGATCGAGTCCGGTACCGACCCGGCGGCCCCGGCGATCAGCGTCGACGGCCGCGACGTCGCCGCCGCGATCCGGACCGCCGAGGTGACGGCCGCGGTGAGCCCGGTGAGCACCGTCGCGCAGGTGAGGGCCCGGCTGCTGGAGCTGCAGCGGTCGATCATCGGGGACGGCGGCATCGTGGTGGAGGGCCGCGACATCGGGTCGGTGGTGTGGCCGGAGGCCGAGGTGAAGGTCTACCTGACCGCCGACGCGGCAGCCCGCGCGCACCGGCGTACTGCCGAGCACGCCCATCTCGGTGACACGGCCGCGACCCGTGCGCAGCTCCTCGAGCGGGACCGGATCGACTCGGGCCGGGTCACCGCCCCGCTGACGATGGCGGAGGGCGCGGTGCACCTCGACACCACCGACCTCACCCTCGAGGAGGTCGTCGACCACGTCGTGGCGCTCGTCGGGACGAGCGGGAGCCGGGCGCGGTGACCGTCGAGCAGCAGGACGCCGTCGCGACGCCGGTGCTCGCCGTCGTGGGCCGGCCCAACGTCGGGAAGTCGACGCTGGTCAACCGGATCATCGGCCGCCGGGAGGCGGTCGTCCAGGACGTCCCGGGTGTGACCCGCGACCGGGTCTCCTACGACGCCCACTGGAACGGTCGGGCGTTCACCGTCGTCGACACCGGCGGCTGGGACCCCGACGCGAGGGGCCTCTCCGAGCGCATCGCCGAGCAGGCGGAGATCGCGGTGACGGTGGCCGACGCCGTCCTGTTCGTCGTCGACGCAACGGTCGGGACGACAGACATCGACGAGGCGGTGGTGAGGATTCTGCGCCGCTCGGGCAAACCGGTGGTGCTGGCGGCCAACAAGGTCGACGACCTCCGCGGTGAGGCCGAGGCAGCAGGGCTGTGGAACCTCGGGCTGGGAGAGCCCTACCCGGTCTCCGCGCTCCACGGCCGCGGCTCGGGCGACCTCCTCGACGCCGTCCTCGCGGCGCTGCCTGAGACGCCTGCGATCGACGACACGCTGACCGGGGGACCGCGTCGGGTGGCGCTCGTCGGCCGGCCGAACGTCGGCAAGTCCTCGCTCCTCAACCGGCTGGCCGGGTCGGAGCGGTCCGTCGTCGACGACGTGGCCGGGACGACCGTCGACCCGGTCGACGAGCTGATCGCCCTCGGCGGGCGGACCTGGCGGTTCATCGACACCGCCGGCATCCGCAAGCGCGTCAAGGAGGCGTCGGGACACGAGTACTACGCCTCGCTGCGCACCGGCGCCGCCATCGAGCGCGCCGAGGTCTGCGTCGTCGTCGTCGACTCCTCGGAGTCGCTGTCCGAGCAGGACCAGCGGATCATCACCTCGGTGGCCGAGGCCGGCCGGGCGCTGGTGATCGCTTTCAACAAGTGGGACCTGGTCGACGAGGAGCGGCGGCGCTACCTCGACCGGGAGATCGAGCAGGAGCTGGTGCGGGTGCAGTGGGCACCGCGGATCAACATCACTGCCCGGACCGGCTGGCACGTCGACCGACTGGTGCCGGCGCTCGACACCGCGCTCGCCGGCTGGGAGACCCGCGTCTCGACCGGGCAGCTCAACGCGTTCCTCGGCCGGCTCGTGGCCGAGCACCCGCACCCGGTCCGCAGCGGCAAGCAGCCGCGGGTGCTCTTCGGGACCCAGGCCGCCACCTCGCCACCCACCTTCGTGCTCTTCACGTCAGGACCGCTCGAGGCGTCCTACCTCCGGTTCGTCGAGCGGCGGCTGCGGGAGGACTTCGGCTTCGCCGGCTCGCCGATCCACCTGCAGGTGCGGCCACGCAAGAAGGACGCCAGGCGCCGCTGAACCCGGCGTCGATCCCGTGTCGCCCTCGTGTCCGAGGGTCCGCCGCCGAGGTCGTGCGGGCCAGCGGGCGCCCGGACGCTCCCTCGCCCGCGCGACCTCCTGGCGTCCGGCACCCGACCTGGCCTGCGGTAAGGTTCAGTCGCTGATCCGGCGTACCGGACCGGCAGCCACGGGCTGTGGCGCAGCTTGGTAGCGCACTTGACTGGGGGTCAAGGGGTCGCAGGTTCAAATCCTGTCAGCCCGACCGAACAACCATGTCTGATGGGGAAACGCCAGAGGGGTAGGCCCGCGCACTCGAGGTGCATTCCCCGGTGGGACGTCTATTGGACGGAAACCCTGCCACGGTCCGTGCTCGGGGCGGCCACGATCGACCCGTTATCACCCACCGCGACCGGTGCACGTTTGCTGGGTTGGGGAGCCAGGGTCTCTGCATTTGTCGCGTGCTCCGACGGTGGCCGGAGCCCCGGACCAGGCCGTCTTCGCGGGGCGGCTTCGCCGCTAGTCGCCGGCGCCGTCCGGTGTCTCGTCGAGCAAGGGATCAGGTTCCCGATCGGGCTGGATCCGGTCGGCCCGGAAGGCCTGGAGGGCGACGTCGGCGACGTCGCCGACGTCCGCGGCGATCTCGGGCTTGGCGATGTAGTGCTCGCGGGTGATGCGCGCCGACGAGGGCCCGAGCTGCCGCGCGGCCGTCTCCGAGTCGACCTGGTCGGAGATGATGGTTGCGACCGTCTTGCGGAACGTGTGCGGAGTGACCCAGTCGAAGCCGGTGTCCTGCCGGATCTGGCGCCACCGTCGCTCGAGGTTTCCCACCTGGTGCCACGTCCCCGTTCGGGTGGCGAAGACGGCGTCCAGCCCGTTGGGCGGCTCCATCGCTCGTCGACGCCGGAGGAGCGCAACCGCGAAGCCAGGTAGCACAACCGCTCGGACGCTCGAGGCGCTCTTCGGGGTCGCCTTTCGGTAGGTCCCCTGAGCCTTCTCTGTCTTGATGGTTCCGGTGACGAGCAGATCACTGAGCGTGACCCGGCGGTCCCCGATCCGTCGGGGCGCTGGGTGCGTTTCGCTTCTCATCGTGTGCGCAGTACAGTGCTCACATGGCTACCGCGGCTCTCCCTCCTTTCCATCTCGCAGTCCCGGTTCACGACATCGATGCTGCACGGCACTTCTACGGTGAGGTCCTGGGGTTCGGCCGCGGCCGCTCGGACGATCGATGGACCGACTGGAACGTCGACGGACACCAGGTCGTGACGCACCAGGTCGACAACCACCGCAACGCCGTGGCCGGTAGCAACCCCGTCGACGGGCACGATGTGCCGGTCCCGCACTTCGGTCTGGTGCTTTCGGTCGACCGCTTCCAAGAGCTCGCGCGGCGGCTGACCGAGGCCGGCACCGACTTCGTCATCGAGCCCTACGTCCGCTTCCAGGGCGAGCCGGGCGAGCAGTGGACGATGTTCTTCCTCGATCCGTCCGGGAACGCCTTGGAGTTCAAGGCGTTCCGGGACCTCGCGCAGCTCTTCGCGGTCTGAGCCGGGTCGGAGTGACCCGCGTGTGGCTCGTGTGAAGCACGGCGAGCGGGACTCCGCCGTACCCGACGACCTGACCGGGGAAGGTGAGCTGGCCCACGACTTCCTGTCCCAGGTCGGCGCCAATATCAGGGCGCTGCGCACGAAGCGGTCACTGACGGTCCAGCAGCTGGCCGACCGTGCACAGATCAGCCGTCGGCTCCTGACCCAGATCGAACTGGGCCAGGCTAACCCGAGCCTCGTCGCCGTCACCAGGATCGCCAGGCAGCTGGGAACCGACTTCACGAACCTCGTGGGCACGCCGCGGGCCGAGACACCGATCGAGGTGCATGCCGCTCGCGACCACCTACTCGTGTGGTCGAGCGAGGCCGGCAGCACCGCCCACCTGCTGGAGGCCACCACCGGGTCCCGCTCGGCCGACCTCTGGTTCTGGCGACTGGTGCCCGGCGACACCTACCGCGGCCAGGCCGACCCTGCACGCTCCGAAGAGCTGTTCTACGTCCTCGAGGGGTCACTGACGCTGACGGCCGACGACCAAGAGGTGGTCGTACCTGCGGGGGCCTCCAGCCGGCTTCGCAGCGACCGCATCTACACCTACCGGAATGCAAGCGCGTTGCCCGTGAAGTTCCTCCGCACCGTCTCGCTCGCCCCCTGACGCACTTCAGGCTGATCGGAGCACCATGACAACCCAGAACGTCCACCACCGCAGCATCTTCCAGATCGGCGCCGCCGGCGGCGTCGGGCGACGGCTCACCTCCCTCCTCACCGAGCAGGGCCACCGCGTCACCGGTATGTATCGAGCCAGCGGTCAAGACGCCGTTATCCGCGGGGCGGGCGGCACCCCCGTAGCCGGGGACCTCGTCAACGACTCTGTCGCGACGCTGGCCGAGCGGCTAGACGGGCACGACGCCGTCGTCTTCAGCGCCGGCGCCCACGGCACCGGCGCTGAGCTCACCACCGCCATCGACGGGCGGGGCCTCGAGAGGGCCGCTGACGCTGCCCTCACAGCCGGGGTACGACGCTTCGTCCTGGTCTCGGTGTTCATGGACGCACTCCGTGACCGGCCGCGCTCGGAGGGTTTCGAGCACTACATGCGCGTCAAACGCGCCGCCGATGTCCACCTCGCCGGCACGGACCTCGACTTCCTCATCGTGCGACCCGGCGACCTCCTCGACGACCACGGGACTGGCCGCGTCAACGCCGGCGTCTCGATCCCCTACGGCGCAGTCCCCCGTGACGACGTAGCAGCGTTCATCGCAGCCAGCCTGTTCCACCCCGCCCTCAACCGTACCGACGTCGAGCTCACCGCCGGCGGCACGCCCATCGACGAGGCAGTGGCCGCCCTGGCAGCCAGACCCTTTCACTCCTGAGCAGAGACCCTGCCGATCACAGACCGTCCTCACCAGCGAATGCCACACGGGAACGGCCCCGCTCGACATACACACGTCGGATGGTCAGTCCCGCAAGCCCTGTCCGGATCTTGTGCCCGCTCCGGGACCCTAAGTGGGTAAGGCTGGCGGGCGGTCGCTGAGGTGACCGGGACGCCGGCGGCCACTTCCCGGTAGGCCCCCTCGATCGGGTGCATGTCCATCCATCGTGCTGAGCGGCCTGAGTTCGGCAGAACGACGTTGTTGCTCGCCGCGCGCCCGTCCATCACGCTGGCGTGACGCGGCCAGGTTCCGAGCCTCTGGGCGTGGGTGGGAAGCCGGTCGGTGACACCGCTGGTGAGGTCGCCACCCGACGCTGCGGGGGAGTGGCGCCGTCCGCGAGGCTGAGGTGACTTGACGCGTTGGACGCTTATTCACCCGCTCGGGGCTGGACTGCCTAGAGGTCGCGCCCCAGACCACGTCGGCCTCCGCCGACAGCTTCGTGTCCACGAAGGTCTGCAGCAGGTCGCGCAAAAGGTCCGGAGACGCCTGAGCCAGCTGCTCACTCACCATCGGGCAGGGTCGAGACTGCGAGGGAAGGTCATCGTGGCGCACTGCTTCGCATCGGTTGTGAGCGATCACTCGAAGGATCACGCGGTGGCCGTCGCCGCTTGCAACAGCGACACGCTCACCGCCACCTTGGTGCACCACTCTGTGCACGTCACGCGAGCGGTGCAGCCACGTCCACGACCGTGACGACATGGTTGCACTCAAGCGGCAGCCTGACTGACCGATGGATCGACATGAGATTGGAGGCCGTGCGCCGCTGGGTCCCCGTCGCCTTGAGCGCCTTCCTCCCGGAAGGACGGATGCTGCAGGAGGAGGTGTGGCGACGCCGTCACCGCGTCATCGTCCATCTGGCGTTCCTGCAGGCTGGTGGGCTGGGCATCTTCTCGCTCGCGACGGGTCTGTCGTTCCATCACGCAGTGTTCGAGGCGAGCGTGGTGGCGGGGCCGCTGCTGGTGGCGCTGCACCAAGGTCTTGGTCGCAAGGCCCGCTCGGGGGCGGCGACAATCAGCCTGTTCACCGCCTCGGCGGTCCTGGTGCACCTTTCCGGCGGGCTCACCGAGGCGCACTTCCACTTCTTCGTCATGGTCGGTGTGGTCGCGCTGTACCAGGACTGGGTGCCTTTCGGCCTTGGGCTGAGCATGACGGTCCTCCACCACGGCCTGTTCGGGACGCTGAACCCGCACTCCGTGTACGGGCACCAGGCGGCTGCCCACGACCCGTGGCTGTGGGCCGGCGTGCACGGCGGTTTCGTGCTGGCGGCAAGTGCGGCGCACCTGGCCTCCTGGCGCCTCAACGAGCAACATGTTCTGCGGGACGCTCTCACGGGGCTCGCCAACCGCATCCTCCTGCATGAGGCGCTCACTCGGTCCCTGACTCGCGGCCAAGCAGTCAGCGTTGCCTTCGTCGACCTGGACGACTTCAAGGACGTCAATGACACGCGCGGTCATGCCGCGGGTGACCAGGTGCTGCTGGTGGTTGCCGAGCGGCTGCGAGGCTGCGTGCGGTCTGAGGACGACCTGGTCGCCCGCCTGGGCGGTGACGAGTTCGCGGTGATGGTTGCCGGCGGGTCCCGGGAGGCCGTTGCGGTAGTGGAGCGCTTCCTGACCGCCATGTCCCATCCCGTGAGCATCGAAGGGCAGGCGGTCGTCGTGCGCGCGAGCGTGGGCGTTGCCGACGTGGCCACCGCCGACGTGGCCACCGCCGACGTGGCCACCGCCGACGTGACCTCCGCGGCGGTGCTGCTGCGCAACGCCGACTTGGCGATGTACCGGGCCAAGGCGAGCGGCAAGGGTCGTGCCGTCGTGTATTCCGAGGGCATGGCGCAGGCCGCGCACGACAGGGCTGCGCTCGCCGAAGACCTCGGACAGGCGCTGGTCTCGGATCAGTTCGAGCTGCACTACCAGGCAACGGTGCCGTTGCAGGGCACCGGCACCGCGGAGAAGTACGAGGCCCTGCTCCGCTGGCATCACCCCACCCGCGGGCTGGTGTCGCCCTTGGAGTTCGTGCCGCTGGCGGAGAGCAGCGGGCACATCCACGCCATCGGCGCCTGGGCGCTCCGCACCGCGACTGCCCAGGCCGCAGCCTGGAGCACGCAGCGACAGCGTCCCATAGGGGTTGCGGTCAACCTCTCCCCGGTGCAGCTGGGCGATGACCGGATCGAGGACGTGGTGGCCGAGGCACTCCGGGACAGTGGCCTGCCTGCCGCACAGCTCACCCTGGAAGTCACCGAGAGCGTTCTCGTGCAGGACGTCGAGGTGGTCGCTGCCCGGTTGGCACGACTGCGGCATCTGGGTCTGCGCATCGCCATCGACGACTTCGGCACGGGATACTCGAGCCTGTCGTACCTCCGGCAGCTTCCTGTCGACATCGTGAAGATCGACCGCTCCTTCGTCTCCGACCTGAACAGCGGCGGCTCGGCCACCACGCTGGTGGCCTCGATCATCGAGCTGGCTCGCAGCCTGCACCTCGACGTCATCGCCGAGGGGGTGGAGACCGAGCAACAGGTCGGCATCCTGCGCGACCTCCAATGCGGCCACGCACAGGGCTTCTTCTATGCCCGTCCAGTCCCGGCCTCGCAGGTCTTCACCTCGACCCAGAGGCCAGAACTGCCGCAGCACGCATCGCGGCGGGAGTACGCCGCCTGACACCTCCTGTCCCGGCGGGTACGCACAGGCAGGAGCTCGACCACAGGCCGTCCGTTGACGGCCCGCTCGCCGGGGCCATGGGTTCCAGCCAGCTCGAAGCGCAGCAACGGCTCCATCACGGCGGCCCACCGGGGGGCCGGTAGCCCGAGCGCGTGGTCAGCGGGTGACGGGCGCGTCGACCAGGCTGCCGTACTCGGCCCACCCGCCGTCGTAGTTGCGGACGCGCGTGTGTCCGAGCAGTTCGTGCAGGGCGAACCAGAGCAGGGAGCTCCGTTCGGCGATCCGGCAGTACAGGGCGACGTCGATGTCCGGCTCCACACCCCTGTCCTCGAACTTCCGTCGCAGCTCGGGGAGCGGGAGGAACCGGTCGCTGCGTGGATCCAGGAGGTCGAGTGCGTCCAGGTGGGTGGCGCCGGGGACGTGACCTGGGACGCGGTGGCGTTCGACCGGCAGGTCCACGCCTCGGGCGCCGGTCCCGTCGTACTCCTCGGTGCTCCGGCAGTCGACGACCGCTGTGCCGGGCGGTGCCCCCGCGAAGCGGTGGAGCATGTCGTCGCGGGTGGCGCGGATCCCCTGCTGCGGTTCGCCGGTGACGTAGCGGCGCGGCGCCACGGCCGGGGCGTCGGCCGTCATCGGCAGCTCGTCCTGTCGCCACGCGGTGACACCGCCGTCGAGGAGACTGAGGCGCTCGTGGCTGTAGAAGCGGAGCAGCCAGTAGGTGCTGGCCGCGAAGACGTTGTGGGCATCGCCGTAGACGACGACGTGAGCGTCGTTGTCGACGCCGAGCGACGCGAGGAGCACGGCTAGCTGCGCGGGGTCGACGAACCCCCGTCGTACCGGGTGGTGGAGGTCGTCGATCCAGTCGACCGGCCGGGCGCCGGGGATGTGGCCGGCGTAGTAGTGGGCGGTCTCCTCTCGCACCTCGAGGAGTACGACGTCGGGGTCGTCGAGGTGCTGGGCGACCCATTCGGTCGAGACGAGCGGAAGGATGCTGCCGTTCTTCATCTCTCGAGCCTTCCGGTTGGGGTGGCGGTCGTAGGACGGCGGGACTGAGATGCGACGGCGGGCGGGTGCAGGAGCCCGAGGCGGTCCGCTCGGAGAAGCGCTTCTGTCCGGGTGCTGACCCCAAGGCGTCGGTAGAGCTCACCCAGGAGTCGGTACATCTCACGTTGGGAGTAGCCGGAGGCTCGCGCGAGGCTGGCCACGGTGGCGCTCCGCGCCAGCGCCCGGAGCCAGGCGCGTTCGTTGTCCGTGAGCGACGGCGTCCGGTCGTCGAGCGCACCGACGAGTGTGCGGGCAGCCGTCGTCGGGAGGCAGGACAGCTCCCGGTGAGCAGCGTCCACCGCGAGGACGATCTCGTCGTCGGTGCTGCCGACGGGCAGCACCGCGACGCAGTGACGCAACAGCGACCGGTAGCGGTACGACCCCGGTTCCTGCACGAGCACCACGGCCCGCGCATCGGCGCCGGCGGCGACCACGTCCCGGAGCAGGGCCAGCGACCGGTCACTGTCGGTGGTGAGCAGCAAGCTGTGGTCCTGGCGCGCGGCCCAGCTCTGAAGGTTGGTCGGCACGACAGGTCGGTACCCGGCACGGCGCAAGGCTGCCGCCACTCGTTGGTTCCCGTCAGCCCGCGCGAGCAGCATCCCGACCTCGACACGTTCGACAGGGCCTGGAGGCTGGCTCACGGTGGCTTCCTTGGTGGTGTGACGCCGACTGCTGCCAGCGGGCGGCGCAGACGTCCTGGGCACGGTGGTGACGCGCGGCGGAGGGGAGCTAGCGGCTACGTGTGATGGTAGACGCAGTCCCTGGTCGGTACCGGCCGTCATTCGGTCATCGCTCGACTGCTGGAGCGGCGTGGACCGTCCACTCGGGCGGGTCCCGGGTCATTCCGACCGCGGCACGAGGGGCTGGGAGCGGACGGGACCGGTCCTGGGTGTGCCCTGGTTCTCGACGACCTCGAACTCGACGACGTAGTTCCCGGGGTTCGAGAAGACGGCGAGGTAGCGGTCGTCGCGCGGGATCTCGCAGCCCGAGCCCGATCCGTCGATCCACTGGTCCCCGGTCCCGAGGTCGACGATGACGTCGCCGGATCGCGACAGGATCCGGCTCTCGATGCTGTCGCCGTCTTGGGGGGCGCTGTTCTCCCAGATGAAGCAGATCGTGGGCTCGACGTTGCGGTCCTCGAGCTCCAGTATCGCCTCACCGCCATCGGTCCAGGCGGCGCGCAGATTGGTGCCGTCGGGGGACAGTCCCGCGGCGTAGATCGCCGTGGCTGAGGCGGCCGTCGCGACGCCGATGAGGCCGGCGACCACGGTGACGGTCCGCCGTGGGTGTCTGAGCATGTGCAGCCTCCTGCGGCCGGTGGAGTGGGGGTCAGGTGACGATCACGTGGGCGGTCGCTGTCCCGGTGAGGGCGTTGGTGAGCCAGTGGCGGAACTCGTAGGTCACGGTGTGCGTGCCTGGTGCGCTGGGGGTGAGGATGAGGTCGTAACGCTCGGCGGTGGTGGTGTGCAGGACGTTGCCGGGCAGTCGAGTGGGCACCGGCAGCGGCTCGCCGTCGGTCATGTGCACGACCGGGTTCAGCGCGGCCGGGAAGCGCACGAGGTTCGGGTAGAAGGCGCCGGTCAGGTGGCGCAGCAGGACCGGTTGTCCGACGCGCGCGCGGACGGTGGTCTTGCTGCTGCGCCGCGACTGTGGCGCGTCGACCCCGTTGATGGTGAAGTAGCGGGGTCGGAAGCGGTTGAGCCGCGTCCTGTCGTCGATCGCGTTCTTCTCACCGCCGGCGTGGTTGTAGGTCCGCCAGTAGGGGTCGACGTCGTAGGTGGCCCACAGCGCCTCGACGTCGTAGCGGGGTCCGCCGATGTACAACTGACCCGGGCCGCTGGGAGGGTCGATGACGATGTAGCCGAACATCCCCATCTGCACGTGCAGCGGAGCGTTGCGATGGCAGTGGTAGAAGAAGGTCCCGGCCCGAGAGGCGCGCCACTGGTAGGTGTAGTCACTGCTGACGTTGAACGACGTGTCCGGTACACCGTCGTTGAAGGTCGATGGCTCGATCCCGTGGTGGTGGATCGTGTGCACGTTGATCGCGGACTCGATCGTCGTGTGCACAACCTGGCCCTGACGCAGGCGCAGCGGCGTCGAGGGGAACGGCTTGTCGCCGTCGGGGTCCTTGAACGCCCAGTACTCCACGTCGTTGCCGTCAGCGAACGTGAGCTTGTCGTTGAACACCTTCCGGACGAAGGACACATCCGGTCGCACCTTTCCCGGCGTCTCAGGGCTCGCTTCGGAGTAGTTGTGGCCGAAGTGGGTGGCCTGCGTGAGGTCAGCAGGACGGTTCTGGTCGATCGGTACCAAGCTGCCTGACATGGCGGCGACTCCTGGTCGGTGGTGGTGTCCGCGGAGGTGGGGGGTCAGCTGCTGAGGATGAGCTCGGAGACCATGCCGGACGGGTAGTGGCCCCCGCTGGCTGTCTCCGCCATCTCGATGTGGTCGTGCACGACGTACTTCTGCGCACGGTTGACCGGCGGGAAGGAGTCGGAGGGCATCTCCAACGGCACCAGGATGTCGACGGCGCGCCCCGGCGGGATGCGCACGGTGTCCTTGTGCGCGCCGACGAGCCAGGGTGTGTCGGGATGCGACATCACCCAGAAGTGGTTGCCGTGCACGTGGATCGAGCGTGGCGCCCGACCGGTGTTGATCATCCGGACCAACGTGACGTCGCCGGGCTCACCCATGCCGCCGGCCCGGCCGTACAGCGTGGTGCCGTGGTCCTCAGCGGCGAGCATCCCGCCCAGACCGTTGATGAGGAAGTACTCCGGCTCCGGATCGCTCGGCAGGCTGACCCGTCCGCCGGCGAGGTCGCGCGCCGTGCTCGGGTTGAGCTCGGCGAAGAGCCACGTGCGCTCCTGGACGATGGACGCGGGAAGCGCCGGACCCGTCCCGACGCCGAGGAGCGGCTGCCGGCGAGCACGCGAGCGGACCCCGGGGAACAGGGCGTCGACCGAACCCCGCGGGGCGCTCCTCGGCAGCACGACCATCGGACCGGTGGCACCCAAGGCGCGTCCGGTCGCCACGCTCCCACGGACCGCGCCGACGTAGTGATGGGTGCCGGGACGACTCGGTGCGGTGAAGGTGATCGTCCGCGCGCCCCCCACCGGGATGGGCGGTGACGTCACGCCGGGGAAACCTGGGCCGGGGGGCACCGCGAACCCCACAGGCAGCGTCGAGCTGTTCGTGATCGTCAGGTTCACCGTGTCCCCGGTCTGTACCTCCAGCTGTCCACTAGGAAGCTCGAGGCGGTCCGCCGTGCTGCCGAACCCGAGGAACGGGACGACCAGGCCGTCGATCATCGTGCGCTCGCCATGGTTGAGGAACAGCCCGGCGTTGACGACGTCGGCCGCGGCCCGCGTGACCGCGCCCAGCGGCAGCGCCCCTCCGACCCCGACCACGACGGCTCCCGCAGCCCCTCTCAACAGCGAGCGCCGCGACGGCGCGCCCTCGAACCCCCTCATGCAGCGCAGTCCGTCCTGCGGAGGGTGATCTCCGGGGGCATCCGGCCTTCTTCGACCCGTACTCCGTGCGAAAGCACAGACCGCCTCGGCGGCGGCGTGCCCTCGGAAACAGTGCCCGGGATCCCCAGGCTGGTGGTGCGACGACGTCGGTCGGGTTGCATCCGTCCCCCCTCTGCGGACCCGCGCGGGCCCCACCACGAGAGTGAGTCCGGAGCCCTCTACGGGCCAGGGCGCGGGCTCGGCCCGTCACAACAATGTCCAAAGGCCTTTCGGGACGTTTGCCGGGCCGCTTTTGGTGTACTGGAGTCGCCCGAGGTCGCGGTTGCGCGGCAGTCAGAGCGACGCACGCCCGCCGCCCGCCTCCCGCTGCACGCGGCGCAGGCCGGACGCTTCTTCGACCCACCGCTGCGTGACCGGCCCGTCGAACGGCACGTCGCGGGGCCGTTCCCGGGTCCGCAGCAGCGAAGAGCCCTCTTCGCTAGGCGACGAGGTGAGCGCGGCCACCGTCGGCCCGCGCCATGTCGGGACGGCTCACGGCGGCCAGCGCCCTCATGTCGAGATCGTCGGGTGCGACACCGGTGACGGCGGCGACGACGAATGAGAACTGACACAGGCTGTCCCACAGCGGATCCTGGTCCCCGCATCTGGCGGATGCCTCGCCCGGCAGGTCGGGCCGCAGGAGCGGGTCGGCGTCGGCTGCCGCCCGGGCGGACACGAGCAGCGACGACCAGCTCGGTTCGCGCTGCTCCCGCTCAAGGGTGCGCGCGCTGGCCACTGCGAGCGCACGAACGGCCGCCCGGTCGTGCAGTCGGACAGCCAGGGCACCCAAGGAGTAGAGGCGCTCGGCAACACGAAGCCACAACCCGGGGCCGAGCCGGTGCGCGGAGTGGTGCACGCACGTGTCGTCGACAGTGGAGCCGTACACGTCGAGCAGTGCTTGGGCCCCCATATCCACCAAGTCCGACTGGCGCACGTCCAAGCCGAGTGCCGCTACGGCGGTGATTCGATCAAGCACCTCGATGAGGTTCGCCGCCCCGCTGTCACGCGGCAGTGTCATGAGACGTCCCGCTTCCGCCGCCGCCGCGTGCACCATGTGGCGGACTCGGAGGTCGTTGTCGCGACACATCACCTCCACAGCAGCCTCACTCACAAGGCTCCGTCCAACGGCCCTCATCGAGTCCCTCTCTCCGACGCCCCTGCCGGGCCACAGCGCAAAGCATCGTGATGGAATCGCGCGGGCTCAAGGGCCGTGGCTCAGCCCGTCACTGTCATGCCAGCCTGTGTCCGGGAGGTTTACGAACGCACTCATGTGTTCGGTTTCCCGGCCGGTGCAAGGCCTGAGACCGACCGGCGCACAGTGTCCTGAACCAGGTCGCCTTCAGCAGCGGCAGTCGGTCCTCGAAACGCAACAGGAACCCGCACACTTCCGGCGGCGTCAGGCGGGGGTGATGTCGATCAGGACGGGTCGGTGGTCCGAGGCGGTGGCGTTGCGTCGGGATCCGGGCTGGTCCTCGATCGACTCCACGACCAGGCCTCCGGTGGTGGCGCCCCGGACGTCGCCGATGAGCGCGTGGGAGCAGAGCACGTGGTCGATGAGCTCTCGGCGGCCGCGGTAGACCCGTGACCAGCGGTCCTCCTCGGCGATGAAGGCGGCGGTGTTCCACAGCCGTTGCGCGTCTCCGGCGTCGGGCTGGTCGAACCCGGCAGTGCCCACCTCGGAGCCGGGCGGCCCGTGCAGGATCTGGGTGGTCGCGGCCTGTGGCTCGTCGTTGAGGTCGCCGGCGACCACGACCGCGGCTCCTGGATCCTGGGTGAGCAGACCGGTCACACGGGACCTGATGCCGGCAGCTTCGGCGGCGCGCCGATGCAGCGCGTACACGGCGTACCGGGTCCGCTCGTCCTCGTCGTGTGGCGTGAAGCGGCCGTCAGGGAAGGTGAGCAGCTTCGACTTCAGGTGGACGGAGATGACCTCGATCGTCCGGCCGCCGATGCGGACCCGTGCCCGCAACCCTGGCCGACCGAGTCGGCTGAGGGTGCCGCCGTCGTCGTCGGCCTGGACGGGGGAGAGTCCGTCGGTGAAGTCGCGGATCTGTTCGAGGTCGCTCGACGCGGCCCGGGAGAGCATCCCGACGCGGATCCCGCGGGTGTCGGGGTCGGCCAGCGCGGTGTGCCAGGAGCCGTCGAGCCGGTCGACGAGGTCGTCGAGAGCGCTCGGATCGAGGACCTCCTGGACCGCGAGGACGTCGGGGGCCAGGCCGGTGATGGTGGCAGCGATCGTGTCGAGCTTCTCCTCATACGCCCTCTGGTCGTCCGGGGCGCCGGCAGGACCTCCCGGGCGGGCGAGGTTCTCGAGGTTCCAGGTCCCGAGTCGCGTCATGGACCGTGCTTACCGGCTGGACCTGCAGCGCGCTACCCGTCCCGCTGGAACGGTGCAGGGACGCGGCTGACACAGAGGCGCCACGCTTCGTGGCGCGGCGGGTAGCGTTGCACCCGTGGTGATGCTGCGCTTCTGGGCGCGGAGGAGCGAGGGGTCTGCGCCGGCCTTCTATGCGGCAACGCCCTACTGCGACCGGCTGACCCTTGCCGAGCCGTTTCGTGAGGACTCTGAGACGCGGGCGAGCATCGAGGACCTTCGCGGGGAGCGTCTTCGCGTCGTCGAGGCCGCGACATCGTCCATCGCGGCACGCTCCCGGCGATAGGCCCTTCACCACAGCTCGGAGGACGAGCCGGATCGACGCTGTCGGTCCGCGCGCGGTCCTGAACCCGATCGTCGCGCGGGCGCGCACAGGATCCTGTTGCGGGTGGTGCCTGAGCGGGGCACCCGGCACAGGCGTCGGACAGAGTGGGGAGCGCGCGTCCACAGTGATCCTGTGGCAGGAGATCAGCGCCTCACGAACGCCCGCCGTTGTGGGGCCGGGCCAGCCGAGTCATCATCTTCCCCATGACGACCACGCCCCGGCCACCGAACGAGAGCGGTGTCGATGCGGGGAGGTCGGACGCGCGGCTGGCACTGAGTGCAGTGGCGGCGGCCGTCGTGGGATTCGCCGTGCTCGTCGTGCTCCCGTACACCGTCCACGACTTCGCGCCGCCCGTGGGCCTGGACATGCTGTGGAGCCTTGGCGGGCAGCTGGCTCTCGTCCTCGCCCCGTCTGCCGCCGGCCTCGCGGGGTTCGCGAGCGGCGTCGCGTTGTGGCGGCGCGGTGACCTCGAGGAGACAACCCGGCGACTACACCTCGTCGTGATGGTGGCCGTGGCCACCTTCGCCGTGTTCCTCGCCTCGCACACCGGACAGTCGGCCATCGGCTGGTGGCAGGAGTGAGACGCATCCTGGGCGTCGCAAGGGGCGCCGCAGGTCGCCGCAGCACCTCCGGGCGTGGCGCCGCTGTCAGCCTTACGACTGCTCGGAGGCGAACACGGCGTCGCTGACGAGACGAGCGGCACCGATGACGCCTGCGTCGTCGCCCAGCTCGCTGAGCACGACGGGGAGGTTCCCGGTGGCCAACGGCAGTGATCGGCGGTAGACGACGCTGCGGATCTCGGCCAGGAGTGCGTGGCCGAGGTGGGCGAGTCCGCCGCCGATGACGATGAGCCCGGGGTTGAAGAAGGAGACGAGATTGGCCAGCACCGATCCCACCTGCCGTCCCCCTTCCCGGACGAGCGACAGGGCCGCGGCGTCGCCGAGGGCAACCGCGGCGGCCACCTCTTCCCCGCCGAGTCGGCCGTGCTGCTCCAGCAGCACTCCGAGTGCAGCCGAGCTTCCGCTCCGGGCGGCCTCGGTGGCGTCGCGCGCGAGGGCTGCGCCACTGAAGAACGCCTCGAGGCAGCCGACGTTCCCGCACGCACACACAGGGCCGCTGTCAGTGACGCGGATGTGGCCGATGTCGCCTGCGCACCCGTCGACGCCGCGGTAGAGCTGTCGGTTGACCACGATGCCGCAGCCGACGCCGGTGCCGAGCTTGATGAAGAGGAAGTCCTCCGCCGACCGGGCGACGCCTGTGTGCTGCTCCCCGAGCGCCATCACGTTGACGTCGTTGTCGAGGAGGACGGGGCACCCGAGCTCCTGGGACAGGACGTCTCGGACCGGGTACCGGTCCCAGCCCGGCATGATGGGCGGAGACACCGGTACACCGGCGTGGAAGTCGACCGGCCCCGGGACGCCGATCCCGACGCCGGCGAGGCGCTCGACCTCATGTTCCTGCAACAGCTTCCGAGTGAGCTCGATCGCCGCGGCGAGCACTTGGTCGGGACCCCCACCCTCGCGCACGTTGACCGATGCGTCCCCCGCCCGCGCGAGGATCCCGAGCCGGCCGTCGGTGAGAGCCACGTTCATCGACGTCGCGCCCACGTCGATCCCGACGAAGCGGAGGCGGTCGTCGAGGTCCACCAGCGTCGAGCGTCGTCCGCCGCGGGACTCTGCGGGTCCTGCGTCCGCAGCCAGCCCGAGGTCGATCAGCCGGCCGACCTCCGCTGCGACAGTCGTGCGCGACACGTCTAGACGGCTTGCCAGCTCGACGCGGGACAGGGGTCCTTCATCCCGGACTGCGCGGAGGATGACCGCTTGCAGCCGCGTTTGCGCGCGTCCGGAGAGCAACTGACCCATAGCACGCATCGTGCCAGATGATGTGCAGGCGGGCGGCTGTCTTCGCAGGCAGGTGAGTGCACTTTCGCAGACACGTTGCGAAAGACTCTTGCCATCTTTCTGTATGAGGCCGTAACGTGCAGGCCACTGCGGCTTCCTGTGACGCCCAGCACGTGACGGACCGGACTTCGGGAGGCAAGCAGCATGGCACTGCTCGAGATGCGCGGCATCGTCAAGCACTTCCCCGGTGTCAAGGCGCTCGACGGGGTCGACCTGGACGTCCGACCCGGTGAAGTGCACTGCCTCCTCGGTCAGAACGGCGCCGGCAAGTCGACGCTGATCAAGGTCATGTCGGGCTCTCACGCGCCGGACGCGGGTGACATCGCCTGGGAGGGGGAGCCGGTCGCCTTCCCGACGCCGATGAGCGCTCTGCAGGTGGGCATCTCGACGATCTACCAGGAGCTCGACCTCGTGCCGGGCCTGACGGTGACGGAGAACGTGTTCCTCGGTCACGAGCTGTCGACCGGTGGTGTGACGCAGCGACGGGAAGCCCGTCGCCGTACTCGAGACCTGCTGCAACGGCTCGGACACGCCGAGATCTCGCCGGACCGCGAAGTGGGGACCCTGTCTCCTGCTGCCCAGCAGGTCGTGAGCATGGCGCGGGCCCTGTCGCACGACACGCGACTGATGATCATGGACGAGCCGTCCGCGGTGCTCGACCAGGAGGAGGTCCGCAACCTCTTCCGGGTCATCCGCGACCTGACGACCGAGGGCGTGGCCATCGTCTACATCTCCCACCGACTCGAGGAGATCCGGGAGATCGGTGACCGGGTGACGGTCCTCAAGGACGGCCGGACTGTCGCGACCGGTCTAGAAGCGCGGGACACGCCGACCAGCGAGCTCATCCGCCTGATGACGGGGCGTTCGATCGAGTACGTCTTCCCCGAGCGGCGGGCGGTCGCGTCCGACGCGCCGGTCGTCCTCGAGGTCGACGACCTCGAGGTCCGGGGGCTCTTCTCGCCGCTGAGCTTCGAGGTCCGGGCCGGCGAGGTGGTCGGGCTCGCGGGGCTCGTCGGCAGTGGACGATCGGAGATCGTCGAGGCCGTGTACGGCGCCCGTAAGGCAACCGGCGGCGCGGTGACGGTCGACGGCCGCCCGCTCCGGAAGGGATCGGTCCCGGCTGCGGTGGCGGCGGGCATCGGCCTCGCTCCCGAGGAGCGCAAGAGCCAAGGGCTGCTCCTCGACGAGGCGATCTACCGCAACATCACGGTCTCGACCCTCGACCAGTTCGCGCGGGGGGGCTTCCTCCGCCGCGGTGAGGAACGACGGGTCGCCCGTGAGCTCACGGAGAGCCTGGACGTCCGCCCTGCCGGTGTCGACCGTGCTGTCCGGACGTTGTCCGGCGGCAACCAGCAGAAGGTCGTCCTCGCACGCTGGCTGCTGCGGGACTGCCGGGTGCTGCTGCTCGACGAGCCGACCCGCGGGGTCGACGTCGGGGCGCGTAGTGAGATCTACGGCCTCATCAACTCACTCTCCGAGCGCGGCGTGGCTGTCGTCGTCGTCTCCAGCGAGGTGGAGGAGGTCCTCGGCCTCGCCCATCGGGTGATGGTCGTCCGTGAGGGGCGCGTGGTCCATCAGGGACCCGCGGGTGAGCTCGACGAGCACAAGGTGCTCGACCTGGTGATGGAAGGAAGTGCAGCGTGAACGACCAACACGCCACCGCACCGGTAGGCGGTGCAGCGGGCAAGTTGCCGGCGCAGGCGGGCACTGCCGGCGTGCCCGTCCCCTCCGGGCCCCCGGGAGCCACGCGCTCGACCGACGGTACCCAGCGGTCCGCCGCCTCCCGAGTGTTGGGCTCCTCCGCCGGACGCAACCTGGGCCTCGTCGTGGCCTTCATCATCCTCTGCATCGTGGGAGCGGTGACGGCTGGCGACCGGTTCGTCGACGTGGACAACATGGTCACGATCCTGCGCCAGGCCTCGGTGGTCGGCGTGGTGAGCATCGGGATGACGTTCGTCATCACCGGAGGTGGCATCGACCTGTCCGTGGGCGCGATCCTCGCGTTGAGCTCGGTCTGGGCGACGACGCTCGCGACGCAGACGGCGGCGAACGACTTCCACTGGTTGCTCATCGTCACCACTGCGGTCCTGGTGGGTGCGGGCTGCGGGCTGGTGAACGGGTTGCTCATCGCCTACGGCCGTATCGTCCCGTTCATCGCGACCCTGGCCATGTTTGCCGCCGCGCGGGCTCTGGCCGAGCTCATGTCGGACCGGAAGACCCAGATCCTGGAGGTTCCGGGGTTCAGCGACTTCTTCGGAGCCTCGGTCCTCGGCGTACCGGTCCTGGTCATCATGTTCGCCCTCGTCGCGGCGATCGGCTGGGTGGTCTACAACCGGACCACGTTCGGCCGGCGCACCTTCGCCGTCGGCGGCAACCCCGAGGCCGCCCGGCTGGCGGGCATCAAGGTGCAGCGGCACACCGCGATGCTGTACACGATCCTGGGTGTGTGCTGCGGCATCGCTGCGGTGATGATCATCGCCCGGACGACGACCGGCACCGCGACACACGGCAACCTCCTCGAGCTCGACACGATCGCAGCGGTCGTGATCGGCGGCACGTTGTTGTCCGGCGGCCGCGGGACGATCGTCGGCACCGTCTTCGGCGTCCTCATCTTCACGACCCTGTCGAACGTGTTCACGCTCAACGACCTCTCGACCTCGGCGCAGAACGTCGCCAAGGGACTGATCATCGTCGCCGCCGTCCTCCTCCAGCAGCGGTTCGCCACCAGGAGCAGCACCTAGCGACCCAGCACCGTCCAGCGCCATTCCCATCCCGCGCCCGCGGGGACACCCGGAACAGAAGGAGCAGAAATGTCCGCGCTCAAGAGGAGCACCCGCAGGATGCAGGTCATCACCGGGGGGGCCGTTGCGGCCCTCGTCCTGGTCACCGGCTGCACCAGCAACACCGCCGAGCCCGAGGAGTCCGCCGAGGACACGAGCAACGCTGGGTCGTCGAACGACGACACCGGTGAGACGGTCACGATCGGTTTCTCCGGCCCCGAGGCCGACCACGGCTGGCTCGCGGCCGTCAACAGCGCCGCGCTCGACGAGGCGGACAAGTACGACGACGTGGAGCTCCGGTCCGCGGAGGGCACGAACGAGGCGAGCCTGCAGATCAGCCAGATCGAGACCTTCATCAACGAGGACGTCGACGCGATCGTCATGCTTCCGACCGACGGCGCGGCTCTCACCGACGTCGCCACGAAGGCGATGGAGGCCGGGATCCCGGTCATCAACGTCGACCGAGAGTTCTCCTCGCCCTTCGCGGCGCGGACGACGATCCTGGGCGACAACTACGGGATGGGCGTCTCGGCTGGCACCTACGCGTGCCAGCTGGTCGAGGAGAACGACCTCTCGGACCCCGTGATCGCCGAGATCGCCGGCATCGACGCGCTGCCACTCACCCAGGAGCGCTCGCAGGGTTTCGCCGACGCGCTGGAGGGTTGCGGCGAGGAGGTGGACAACCGGGTGGCCGCGGAGTTCACGGTCGAGTCCGGTGAGGCGCAGGCCTCGAACCTGCTGCAGGCGGCACCGGAGATCGACATCATCTGGAACCACGACGACGACCAGGGTGTCGGCGTCAAGGCGGCGTTCGACAACGCCAACCGCGACGAGTTCTTCTTCATCGGAGGCGCCGGCTCCGCCAACGCGATGCGGTGGATCCAGGACGGTGAGATGGAGGCGACGATCCTCTACCCGCCGACCCAGGCTGCGGACGGCATTCGTCTGGCCCGACTCATCGCGCAGGGCAAGGGTCTGTCCGACCTCGTCCAGGTCGAGGTGCCGCGGCGCATCGTGCTCAACGCTCCCGTCGTGACCGCCGACAACGTCGAGCAGTACATCGACCAGGCCTTCGAGTCCTGATCCCCTCGGGCCCGCCGGCGTCCCTTGCCGGCGGGCCTGCTCACACCTGGAGGAGCATGATGGATCACGAGCGGCCGGCCCTCAGGGTCGGGATGGTGGGCCACGCCTTCATGGGTCAGGTCCACTCGCACGCCTGGCGCAGCGCCGATCGGTTCTTCGACCTGCCGCTGCGACCGCGGATGACCGCAGTCTGCGGTCGCGACCACGCCCGGGTCACCGACGCAGCCGAACGCCTCGGCTGGGACTCTGTCGAGACCGATTGGCGGCGGCTTCTCGACCGGGACGACATTGACCTCGTCGACATCTGCACGCCAGGCGACAGCCACGCCGAGATCGCGATCGCCGCGCTGGACGCGGGCAAGCACGTGCTGTGCGAGAAGCCCCTGGCCAACACGGTCGCCGAGGCCGAGGCGATGGTCGCCGCCGCACAGCGGGCGCGTCAGCGTGGCGTCCAGGCGATGGTCGGGTTCACCTACCGTCGGGTCCCTGCCATCGGCCTGGCACGGGAGCTCGTCGCCGAGGGTCGTCTCGGGCAGGTCCGCCACGTCCGCGCGCAGTACCTCCAGGACTGGATCGCCGACCCGTCGGCGCCGATGAGCTGGCGCCTCGTCAAGGAGCACGCCGGCTCGGGGGCGCTCGGCGACACCGGTGCCCACATCATCGACCTCGCGCAGCACATCACCGGTGACCGGATCGAGGCGGTGACCGGCGCGATGCGCACGTTCGTGGAGAAGCGACCGCTGACCGGCGCGAACGCGCTCCTCGGCGGCGCGTCCTCGCAGGCCGCCCAGCAGGGCGACGGGTGGGGGACCGTCACAGTGGACGACGCGACCTCGTTCCTGGCGCGCTTCGCCGGCGGCGCCATGGGGGTCTTCGAGGCGACCCGGTTCGCCACCGGGCGGAAGAACGCGATCCGCCTGGAGATCAACGGGTCCGCGGGCAGCCTGGCGTTCGACTTCGAGGACATGAACGTCCTGCACTTCCACGACGCCACCGAGGACGACCGGACCGCTGGGTTCCGCCGCGTCCTCGTCACCGAGCCGTCCCATCCCCACGTGGCCGGGTGGTGGCCGCCGGGTCACGTGCTGGGCTACGAGCACGGGTTCACCCACCAGGTCGTCGACCTCGTGCGAGCCGTGGCGTCGGGCGAGCAGCCGACCCCGTCGTTCCAGGACGGGCTCGCCGTCCAGGCCGTCCTGGGTGCGGTCGAGCGCAGCGCTGAGACCGGCACCTGGCAGGAGACCGACGTCCCTGTCGGCGCCCCCTGACCACCCGATCGGTGCGTCCCGCACCGGACCGACGTACCGCCGGCAGACGCCGGCCCGGACACCCCAGGAGACCCGCGTGGCACGACCGATCACCCTCTTCACTGGCCAGTGGGCCGACCTCCCCTTCGAGGAGGTGTGCCGCCTCTCCTCAGAGTGGGGCTACGACGGCGTGGAGATCGCCTGCTGGGGCGACCACTTCGACGTGTGGCAGGCGGTCGAGGACGATGGCTACCTGCGCGCGAAGCGCGAGGTGCTCGACAGGCACGGTCTCCAGGTGTTCGCGATCTCCAACCACCTCAAGGGTCAGGCGGTGTGCGACGACCCGATCGACGACCGGCACCGCGACATCCTGCCGAGCCGGATCTGGGGTGACGGGGACCCGGAGGGAGTACGGCGACGCGCTGCCGAGGAGATGAAGGTGACCGCCCGCGCAGCGCGGCGACTCGGCGTCGACACGGTGGTCGGGTTCACCGGGTCGTCGATCTGGAAGTACGTCGCGATGTTCCCCCCGGTCTCGCAGACCGTGGTGGACGCCGGGTACCAGGACTTCGCCGACCGGTGGAACCCCATCCTCGACGTCTTCGACGAGGAAGGCGTCCGCTTCGCCCACGAGGTGCACCCGTCGGAGATCGCCTACGACTACTGGTCGACCGAACGCGCTCTCGAGGCCGTCGACAACCGCGAGGCATTCGGGTTGAACTGGGACCCCTCGCACATGGTCTGGCAGGACCTCGACCCGGTCGGCTTCATCTGGGACTTCCGGGAGCGGATCTACCACGTCGACTGCAAGGACACCAAGCTCCAGGTCGGCAACGGGCGCAACGGGCGCCTGGGCTCGCACCTGGCTTGGGCAGACCCACGTCGGGGCTGGGACTTCGTGTCCACCGGACACGGCGACGTCCCGTGGGAGCGGTGCTTCCGGATGCTGAACGCGATCGGCTACGACGGCCCCGTCTCCATCGAGTGGGAGGACGCCGGCATGGACCGCCTGCTCGGCGCGCCCGAAGCGCTCGAGTTCGTCCGCCGGCTGACGTTCGATCAGCCCGAGGCGGCCTTCGACGCGGCCTTCTCGGCCGGCTGAACAGTCCGCCCACCGCAGGGGGTCGAGCGGAACGCGGCAGGACCAACGCGATCGTCGGTTGCTCGCTGCCGTGGAGACAACGACTGGTGTCGAAAGCCGAAGGGAAGGTTCTTTTGCGGGCCTCTTCCCATGCATTCGGCAGGAGACTAACGTCACAACCGCTCGGGCGCTCGGGGGTGCCCGCCTTCCACCACTGATTCGGCCTGGTGCGGTCGCGCCATCGGCCGGAAGGAGAATTCATGTGCATCGGTCTTGAGGATCACGCATGCCCTGAGGAGATGGCGGCGCAGCTCGGCCGCCGCGGCTTCCTGCAGACTGCAGCCGTCGGAGCGGCAGTCGCGGGGGGCGCCGCCGTAGCGTCGGTCGCCGCTCCGGCTCTCGCAGCGGAAAGGTCTGAGGTTCCACGGCATCGGGTGCCGGTGGACCGGATCAGCATCCAGCTCTACACGGTGCGAGACGCCCTCGCCGCCGATCCGGCCGGCACCCTGGCCGCGCTCGCCGAGATCGGCTACACGCCGGGTCGAGACCGCGGGCACCGCGGACCTGACGGTGGCCGCTTTCCGCGACCTTCTCGACGCCAACGGGATCTGGGCGACCTCCGCGCACATCGGGATCCCGCAGCCGTTCGACCCGGCCGCCTGGCGGCCAGCGCTCGCTGACGCGAAGGCGCTGGGGTGCCGACTACGTCGTCCACCCGTTCTTCGGTGTCGACGCCGACGGTCCGATCCGCAGCGCGGCGGTCTACCGCGCCTTCGCCCGCGACCTGAACCGGGCCGGCGCGATGGCCCGCAGGGCCGGGTTGCGGCTCGGCTACCACAACCACCACGACGAGTTCCTGCCGCTGGACGACGGCTCCGGCCGGACCGGCTTCGACGTCCTGACCACGCGGCGCCGACCCGCGACCTCGTGCACCTGGAGCTCGACCTGTACTGGGCCTGGCGCGGCGCCGCCGACCCGGTGGACCTGATCCGGGCCCACCGCGGACGGGTCCAGCAGTTCCACGTCAAGGACATGAACATCGACAGCGGCTTCGCCGACCTGGGCACCGGGCTGATCGACTTCCGGCGGATCTTCGACCGCGCGCAGACCGCGGCCGGGATCGAAGGAGTACATCGTCGAACGCGACGACGCCGGCGACCGACCCCCGCGAGCCCGCGGACGCGCTCGACACCGCGCCGGTCGGCTACCGAGTTCCTCCGCAACGTCCGGTTCTGAGGGCTGGTATGGCGATCACGATGAGCCGACGCAGCATCGCCGTTGCCGTGACCGCCGCGACGCTCACCGGCCTCGCCTTCGGCCAGCGTCAGCGCCAGTCGCGCAGCCCTCGGCGGCACCGGCGCGGCGCCGGCGCGCCGCCCGACCAGTCCGCGTTCCAGAAGGTGACCCTGAACGACCGCCCCGGCGAGCCGATCAGCCTGGCCGTGCTGCCCGACGGGCGGGTGCTGCACACCGCCCGGACCGGTGAGGTGCGGATCCACGACCCGCGCACCGGCCTGAACCCGATCGCCGCGGACGTCCCGGTCTACCAGCACGACGAGGAGGGCCTGCAGGGCATCGCGATCGACCCGAACTTCGAGCGCAACCACTGGGTCTACCTCTACTACTCGCCGCCGGGAGACACCCCCGTCGACGACCCGGCCACCCCGGACGTCAACGAGGGCGACGCCCCGACCACCGGCACCGCAGGCCGACTGGGACCGCTTCAAGGGCGTGCTGCGGCTGTCGCGGTTCAAGCTCCGCGGCAACACCCTCGAGGCTGGGCACCGAGCAGCAGATCATCGACGTGCCGGTGGACCGCGGCGATCTGCTGCCACGTCGGCGGCCAGATCGACTTCGACGGCCGGGGCAACCTCTACCTGTCGACCGGCGACGACACCAACCCGTTCGAGTCCGACGGCTACGTCGCCGCTGGACGACCGCGCCGACCGCAACCCCGCGTTCGACGCCCGGCGCAGCGCCGGCAACACCAACGACCTGCGCGGCAAGCTGCTGCGGATCAGGGTGCAGCGCGAACGGCGGCTACCGCGTGCCGCGGGGCAACCTGTTCGCGCCCGGCACGCCGCGGACACGCCCCGAGATCTACGCGATGGGCCTGCGCAACCCGTTCCGGTTCGACGTCGACCCCACGACCGGGGACGTCTACATGGCCGACTACTCACCCGACGCCGACGGAGCCGGACCCGTCGCGCGGGCCCGCCGGACAGGGCCGCTGGATGGTCATCGACCGACCCGGCAACTACGGCTGGCCGTTCTGCGTGACCCCGACGCTCGCCTACCACGACTACGACTTCGCCACCCAGACGTCGGGACCGGCGTTCAACTGCGCCGCGGCCGGTGAACGACTCGCGCGCACAACACCGGCCGTCGTGTGCTGCCCCGGGTGCTGAAGCCGGAGGTCTGCTACTCCTACGGCGAGTCCGCGCGCTTCCCCGAGCTCGGCACCGGGGGTGGGGGCATCGGACCGATGGCCGGGCCGGCCTCGAGTTCTCGGCGCAGAACCGCTCACGGTTCCGGTGGCCCCGCTACTACGACGGCAAGCCGCTCTTCTACGAGTGGACCCGCGACTACATCAAGGCCTTCAGCGCTCGACCGTCGCAACCAGGTCGCCGACATCGAGGACGTCGCCCCCGGTCATCGTCTTCGACAACCCGATGGACATGGAGTTCGGCCCCGACGGCGCGCTCTACGTCCTGGAGTACGGCACCGGCTTCTTCGCCGAGAACTGCCGGAGGCCCAGCTCGCCCGGATCGACTTCACCCGGGGCAACCGGACTCCGGTCCCCGTCGTCGACGTCCGACGTCGACGCCGGACTGGCGCCGCTCGACCGTGCAGTTCTCCAGCGCCGGCACGGCGGACCCGGACGGCGACGCGACTGCGCTACGCGTGGGACTTCGACGCCGACGGCCGCGTCGACTCCCGGCGCGCGCACCCGTCGTTCACCTACACCGAGAACGGCGTCTACGAGGCGACCCTGACCGGGTGACCGACACCACCGGCCGCAGCGCTGCGGCCTCGGTCCAGGTCATCATCGGCAACACCGTGCCGGAGGTCGTCCTGACCGTTCGAGCCCGCCGGCGGCACCTTCCAGTTCGGGGACGCTGGTCGACTTCACGGTGACGGTCGACCGACGACGCACCGGTCGACTGTGCGCACAGGTGAGTGTGGCCTACATCCTCGGACACGACGAGCACGGGCACCCGCTGACCAGCACGACCGGCTGTGGAGGCACGATCCGGACCTTCGTGGACTCCGGGCACGCGGGTGCGGAACAACCTGGCGCGGCGTCTTCGTCGCCACCTACACCGACGCGCCCGAGGGTGGCCTGCCGCCGCTCAGTGGCACCGACGAGGTGGTGCTGGTCCCTGGACCGTGACCCGTCGCCTCCCAGCTCATGCCCTCACGGCGCCGGCGCCGTGAGGGCATGAGCTGTTCGGTCGAGGGAGCACTCAGCGGTCGAGGACCGGCGCGTCGGCGCGGAAGCGCAGGCCGCCGGCGCTAGGCCGCCTCGATCGTCGCGTTGAGCGCCAGGAGCTTGGTCTGGTCCGCGACGCTGGCGATCAGCCGGGTCATGCCGTCCACCTCGTGCAGGCAGATCCGGAGGTCGGCGACCGTGCGGTTGGCGTGGGCGGCCAGCTCGGCCGCGTCCCGAGTGACCCGGGTCAGGCTTGCTTGAAGGCTCGTCGCTGTCAGGGAACTTTGACGCACGACGGACATGTGCAGCGGCGACCGACCGCAGGTGGAAGTGACTCTCACAGATGCAAGGCAGCGAACGGCCGTCGAGGTCGCCCGGGGACACGGCCGAACCTGGGACGAGATCGGGGCGGCTTGCCGCGTGAGCCGGGAGCGCGTCCCGGCGGCGCCGTTTCTCACCGCCGGGCAGGTGCCGCGTCGGACTCGGCGGGGAGGAGCCAGATCTCGTCGTTGGAGGAGGCTCCGAAGGTCGGGCACCGGGTCCCGGGGACGGTCTGCACGTCGAAGATCTCTTCAACGCCGGTGGCGAACTGGAGGGTCGCGAGGGTGGTTCCTGTGGTGATGTCGATGACGCCGACGCCGCACTTGAGCTGGTCGTGGTACGCCGCGATCGGAGTGTTGCCGAAGGTGGCGGTCTCGCGGATCCGGGAGAGGCCGACGAAGGCGAGGTCGCCGTGGAACGCGAGTCCGCGTGCGTAGCCGGGGACGGCTGCGACGGTCTCGCGGTGGCCGGTGGTGAGGTCGACATGCTCGAGGAGGCCGAGGCCGGAGTTGAGGACGAAGAGGGAGTCGTGGTGCCAGCGGGGGGAGTGCGGCATCGTGAGCCCGTGGGTGACGGTGGCACCGGAGGCGACGTCGAGGACGGAGCCGGCGGCGCGGTTCTCCCGCCAGCCGTGGGGGGTGTCGGTGGCGGCCATCACGGTGACGAAGGCGGGGGACCGGTCGCGCATGGCCAGGCCGTTGAGGTGGCAGCGGTCCTGCGCGGCGAGGTCGGTGATGAAGGGGGGTTGCCAGCGGGGGACGAAGTTGTAGCGGGGGGCGAGACCGGCCAGGCAGGAGAACAGTGTGTTGACGATCCAGAGCTCCGGTCTACCGTCGGGGTCGGTGCCCCACGCGATCTCGTGGCACTGGACGGCGCCGGTGACCAGCGTCGTGCGCGGTAGCCAGCACCGGTCGTAGCGACCAGCGGGCTGGATCGCGGGCGCGAGGTCGGAGTGGTCGTGGAGCGACCAGATCTGCTCTCGTCCGGCGACGGTGATCTCGTCGGGTCCGACGGCGACGCCCATGGCTTGGTCGATCCGGCGGAAGGAGAAGGTCAGCTCACCATCGGCGGTGCCGACCGCCACGAGCTGGCCGGCCTGGTAGGTGGAGATCAGCAGCGAGCAGCCGGCCCGTTCCAGCACCTGAGGGAAGGAGGGGCTGTAGTGGAACCGGACCTCGGTGCCGGGCTGACTCGACCGAGCAGCCGTTGACGGCGGCGCCCCGCTCACGCCGGGCGGGTGTTGACGTCCTTGACCAGGGCCGTGCCCGACGTGGTGCCGTCGGACCTCCACGGCTCCCTGCCGTGCTGGCCGTCGTCGGCAGCGAAGAAGACACCCCGTCGGGCCTTGGTGACTTTCGAGGGGCCGGTGCCGGCGGCACCGGGGGTGATGTCGGCGACCAGGACCGTCCCTGCCCTCGTGCCGTCCGACTTCCACAGCTCCCGCCCGTGCTGGCCGTCCTTCGCGGTGAAGAACAACCGCCGCCCGACACCGACCAGGGACCGGGGCTGGCTGCCCGTGGCGTCGGGCTTGATGTCCCTGACGAGGACCGTGCCCGCTCTCGTGCCGTCCGACCTCCACAGTTCTCGACCGTGCGTGCCGTCGTCGGCGTGGAAGAACAACGTTCCCCCAGCACCGGTCAGGCCGGTCGGACTGCCCCCGTCGTTGCCCGGCACGATGTCCTTGACCATGACCGTGCCGGTCCCGGTGCCGTCGGACGTCCACAGCTCCTCACCGTGAATGCCGTCGTTGGCGGTGAAGAACAACGTCCCCCCGACGTTGGTCAGGTCCTCGAGCTCACGGCGGTCGTAGCCCGGCACGATGTCCTTGACCAGGACCGTGCCCGCTTCGGTGCCGTCCGACTTCCACAACTCGTGACCGTGCAGGCCGAGGAACAACGTCCCGCCGACGTTGGTGAGCCCGGTGGGGTAGCTGTCACCGTAGTAGCCGTAGCCAGGTACGTCCTTGACCATGACCGTGCCGGTCGGGGTGCCGTCGGAGCTCCAGAGCTGGCTGCCGGACGCCGGGTCGCTCGCGGCGAAGAACAATCTCCCCCCGACGTCGGTCAGCTCGTGCGGGAGGCTCCGGTACTCGCCCGGCCAGATGTCCTTGACCAGCACCGTGCCCGACCGAGTGCCGTCCGACCTCCACAGCTCCCCACCGTGAGTGCTTTCCCAGGCGTCGAAGAACAACGTCGTCCCGACAGCAGTGAGCGAGTAAGGCGAGATACCAACGGCCCCGGGGACGCTGTCCTTCACCAGGACCGTGCCCGCTGTCGTGCCGTCCGACCTCCAGAGCTCGCTCCCGCTCTGAGCGTTGTGAGCGGTGAAGAACAACCGGTCGCCCACGACGACGAGCGAGAAAGGAGTGTAGAAGGAGTCGCCGGTGCCGATGTCCTTGACCAGGTCGGTGCCGGCCCTCGTCCCGTCGGACTTCCACAGCTCCTCGCCGTGGACACCGTCGTCGGCGGTGAAGAACACCGTCCCTGCGAGGTCGACGAACCCCGACGGGTTGCTCGGCAACGTCCCCGAACCCAGGCCCGGGACCTCACGCGCGCCAGCGCCCTGTGGCAGCAGCGGTCCCGCAGTGGCAGTCGACACCCCGAAACCAGCCATCGTCAGAGCGGCTACCGCCGCTCCGGCGACGCGCTTCCCCGAACGGGTCCGGGCGTGGCGACGCAGCGCTTTTGCGCCGGCGACCCTCATCCGGAGTGTGGTCACGCGAGCGCGGCGCTGCCGTCGACTCATGAGCTCGCCAGAAGGGGTGAGCCGCCAGCAGCACCAGTGCCGCCGAGCCAGGCTCGTGGGTGGGGATCGCGGCCGGCGCAGCCTGTGCCCGCCGAGGCCGCAGCGATGACCCACACAGCCCGTTCGTGCCAATGCGCAGCGTCCACAGTCACTCCCCACATCGGTTTTACCAGGAGGGTGTGGTCGAAATTCTCCCGACGCCGCTGAGGACGTCCAACGCCCTGGACTCCTCGGAGCATCCGCTTGGTACTCCTGCGAGTCAAGGAATTCGCGAACCAGATTGTACCGAGGCGTGACTTTCCCCTCCTAGAGAAGCCCTTCCGTAACCGAAATCGAGATGAGACGTTCACTACCGAACGAGTTGGCGGGCTCACGGCTCACGGCTCACGGCTCACGGCTCACGGCTCACGGTGCCGGTCACCCGGTACGCCACGAGCGTGGACGCCGCAGATGAGTGCAGTGGCGCTCAGACCAGCGCAAGCCGGGCGTTGGCCGGGACGAGTTGATTGCGAGGGACCAGGCGCGGCAGCAGCGACTGCGTGGCGGCGAACGCAAACACCGAGAACGCGCCAAACGCTGATAGCAACACGACCAGCGTCCATACTTCCAGCGCCCCGAACGCCCCCAGGACCGGTAACCCCGCGAGCGTGGCCGCTCGTCCAAGGCTGCTCCAAACGAGGACCCGTCGCCGCCGCCATCGATCGCTGCAGACCTCGGCAACGAGTCCGAGGACCGCGTAGGGCACGAACTGCGCGGCGTTGACGACGCCAACGGAGAACAACGATGCGTCCGATTCCTGAATGACTAGCACTGGGAGTGCCACAGTCGTGACCGCAGTGCCTATCGAACTGATCGTCGCCGCCGCCCCGTAGCGGTTCACGGCCGGTGCACTGCGAGTCGACCGCTCATCGGCTACCCCCGGGCCCAGCCCGGTACGCAGGGTTGAGCCGAACTGCCCCAAGGTCCATGGGGGAGTGCCCGAAGGTCCCATTGCCACGCGGCGGCTCGCTCAGTCCACTGGAGAAGGAGGTCGTCGTCATGAGAAGTCGTCCGTACCCTCTGAAGGCCGCAGCGGTGCTGCTGCTCGGGCTCGTCCTGGTGGCGGGGACGGCGCCCGCCGCCAGCGCCGCCGTCACGGTCTCCCGGGCGGAGACGAGCAGCGGCCAGCTCCGACTCGAGGGCCGAGGCGTCGCAAACCGGACCATCACCGTCGATGGCGTCTCCATGGGCACGAGCGACGGCTCCGGCGCCTTCCGCATCGAGCGCAGCTTCACGCCCCCAGCCGACTGCACGGTGGACGTCAACGACGGGTCGGCCACGCCCGCGAACGCCCGGCTGTCCGGCTGCACGACCACGACGCCGTCTGCCCCCACGCCGTCGAGCGTGGTCCTCAGCCCGACCAGCGCGACCGGTGGTGCGTCGGTGACCGGCAGCGTCAACCTATCGGCGAGCGCCCCCTCCGGCGGCCAGAGCGTCGACCTGACGAGCAGCAACGGCGCCGTCGCATCGGTCCCGGCACGTGTCACGGTCCCCAGCGGCTCCACCAGATCGACCTTCACAGTGGCGACGACATCAGTGATCCAGACGAGCTCGGTGACGATCTCCGCGACCGCCGGGGCGGTGACGCGCTCGGCTGTGCTCACCGTGGCACCGGCTGCTTCGTCGAGCCCGACGCTCACCGGCTTGAGCGTGAACCCCGACACGGTCGTCGAGGGGTCGAACAGCACGGGCACCGTGACCCTCACCGGGGCCGCGCCGACCGGCGGCGTAGTCGTGTCGCTGACCAGCGGCAACGCGTCGGCGGGCACCGTACCCGCGAACGTCACCGTTGCGTCCGGCGCCACCGCGGCGTCGTTCACCGTCGTCTCCGGCACGACGACGGGCACGAGCTCCTCGGTCATCACGGCGAGCGCGGCCGGCGCCAGCAGGACCGCCCTCTTCACCGTCACGTCGGCGAACCCCACACTGTCGAACCTCAGCATCTCGCCGCTGTCCGTCGCGGGAGGTGCCTCGGCGACCGGCACCGTCACCCTGACCGCACCCGCCACCGGGAGCGGCATCACGGTGGCGTTGAACAGCGACAGCGCGATCGCGGGCGTCCCCGCCGCTGTCACCGTCGCGCAGGGCGCGAGCACCGCGTCGTTCACGGTCACCACGTCACCTGTGACGACGAGCCAGTCCGCCCTCATCCGGGCGACGAACGGGACAGCGACCCGCGCCTTCACTCTCGCGGTCACCCCGGCGGCCACCGGGCCCGCAGTCAGCAGCGTGACCCTGAGCCAGAGCTCGGTGGTCGGCGGCACGCCTGTGACCGGCACCGTGCGTCTCGCGTCGGCCGCTCCCTCGGGCGGCGCGACCGTCTTCCTCAGCAGTGACAACACCGCCGTCGCCACGGTCCCGTCGACGGTGACCGTGCCGGCCGGTGCGAGCACGAGGACGTTCACGGTGGAGACGACGCCGACGACCAACAGCCAGTCGTCCGTCATCGTCGCCGAAGCCGGCGGCGGCCGCGTCGGCTCGGTCCTGACCGTGACGTCGGAGTTCTCGGCCGGCAACGGCAGCGTGTCCCTGGCTCGCGGCTGCGTGGGCCCGTGCGGCGAGGGGACGGTCACCTCCCAGCCCCCGGGGATCACCTGCACGTTCACGCGCACCTCGACCACGGGCAGGTGCAGCAACGCGTTCTTCCCGGCCGGCACGCAGGTCCGACTCATCGCTCGGGCTGGCACCAGCTCGCGCTTCCTCGGCTGGGAGACGGAGGTCAGCTGCCGCAATGCGCCCAACGTGACCGTGCAGGCGGGCGTCGCCCACATCTGCCGTCCCGTCTTCCAGCCCCGCTGACGAGGTTTCCGACCGCGACGCTCGATGCGCACCGGCCGCGCCCGTGGGACCTGTTCGCTTCCGGCCTCGCGGATCGCGCGTGGTCAGCTGCTGGAGCGCATCGCGCGCAGACCGACCCAGAGCCCGAACGCCGCGACCGCAGCCGAGGCCACGGCGCCGAAGGCCACGGTCTCGACCGGGAACGTCCCGGCGAAGAGCGCCCGCTCGGCCTCGACGACATAGGTCAGCGGGTTGAGGTTCGACGCGGCCTGCAGCCAGCCGGGTGCTCCGTCCAACGGCAGGAGGATGCCGGCCAGCAGCAGCACGGGGAAGATCAACGTCTGCTGCACGGTCCAGAACAGCCACTCCTGGTCCTTCGATGCCAGCGCCAGCGCGAAGCTCAACGCGCCGACCCCGACGCTGAAGCCGGCCAGCATGGCAACGCCGGCGATCACGTGCGCGAGGTGCAGGTCGAAGCTGAACGGAGTCACGACGATCACGATGATCGCGGCCTGCATCAGCATCGGCACGACCTCCTTGAGTGCTCGACCGATGAGCAGCGACGACCGGGACAGCGGCGAGACGAGCAGCCGCTCGTGCGAACCGGTGACGATCTCCTGGGTCAGGTTGGCGCCGGTGAACGACGCACCCATGAGCGCGGTCATCGCGATGATGCCGGGGACGAACCACTGCAGCGCCGATCCGTCGTCGGCTTCCGGCAGCAGCGGTGCGAACAACGCGAGGAAGACCAGCGGCTGCACCATCGCGAACAACACGGATGCCGGTTCGCGGATCAACGGCCTCAGCTCGCGGACCATCACGTTCCAGGTGTCGGCGAGGACACCAGGCGCCTTCGGCGGGTCGACGCCCAGCGGACGGTCCAGGACGGGGGATTGAACGGTGGCGGTCATGCCGCGACCTCCTCGGTGTTGTCGGTGGCGTTCTCGTTGCTCTCGCGCAGGCTGCGCCCGGTGAGCTCGAGGAAGACGTCGTCCAGGGTGGGGGTCACGACCTCGACGCGTCGGACCGGCGATCCGGCTGCTGCCAGGTCGGTGACGAACGACGCGACCCGGTCGGCTGCGCCCGGCGCCCGGACCCGGACCGTCAACCCGGCCCGCTCCACCGATGCGTGGCCGCCCAACGCCTGCGCAGCCCCCTGCGCGGCAAGCGTGGCGTCGTCCTCGGACGCGAAGCCGAGGGTCAGCAGGTCGCCGAGGCCGGACTTGAGCCGGCCGGCGGAGTCGTCGGCGATCACCTGGCCGTGGTCGATGACGACCACGCGGTCGGCGATGGCGTCGGCCTCCTCGAGGTAGTGGGTGGTGAGCAGGATCGTCGTGCCCTGCTCGTCGTGGAGCCGCCGGATCTGCTGCTGTAGGTTGACCCGGTTCTGCGGGTCCAGCCCGGTCGACGGCTCGTCGAGGAAGAGCAGCAGCGGCGTGTGCACCAGCCCGATCGCCACGTCGAGCCGGCGGCGCTGGCCGCCGGACAGCGTCGACACCGGACGCATGGCGTGCTCGGTCAGGGCGAAGGCGTCCAGCAGCTCCTCGGCGCGGTCGTGTGCCGCCCGGCGGGACAGGCCGAACGCTCGACCCTGGCTGACCAGCTCGTCGCGTCCTCGTTGGGTGTGACCGGCGGCGTTGCCCTGCCCGACGTAGCCGATGTTGCGGCGCACCTCTCGGCGCTGGCTGCACCACGTCGAACCCGGCCACCTGCGCGGTGCCCGACGTCGGCTCGATCAGGGTGGTCAGCATCCGCAGCGTCGTCGACTTCCCGGCGCCGTTCGGGCCCAAGAACGCGACGAGCTCGCCGTGAGCCACCTGCAGGTCGAGACCGCGGACGGCTTCGACCGTCTTCTTGCGGCGGGTGAAGTGTCGAGTGAGGCCCTCGGTGCGGATGACCGGCCGGTTGGCCGGTGCTGTGCTCGTGGATGTCATGGCCACGACGCTAGGTGCCCTTCAGGTCAGTTCCTGTCCTCAATGAGACGTATCATGGACCGCATGAACACCAGCGCCCGGATGCTCCGGCTGCTCTCGCTGTTGCAGACGCACCGCTACTGGCCCGGCGGCGACCTCGCCGACCGGCTGGAGGTCAGCCCGCGCACGCTGCGCCGCGACGTGGACAGGCTCCGCGAGCTCGGGTACGTCGTCGACGCGGTGCGCGGCGTGGCCGGCGGATACCAGCTCCGAGCCGGTGGACAGCTGCCGCCGCTGCTGCTCGAGGACGAGGAGGCGGTCGCGATCGCGGTGAGTCTCCAGTCGTCGGCAGCCGGCGGCACGCCGGGCATGGAGGAGACCTCCGTGCAGGCCCTCTCCAAGGTGATCGCGCTGATGCCGCCGCGACTGCGTCGTCAGATGGATGCGCTGCGCTCGCAGACCGAGCGGCTGCCCTGGTCCGGTGGCGCGTCGCTCGACCCGACGCTGCTCTCGACGCTGGCGCAGGCCTGCCGCGACTCCGAGCCGATCCACTTCACGTACCGCGCCAGGGATGCCGAGCCGACCGACCGCTGGGTCGAGCCGCACCGGATGGTCACGATGGGCCGGAGGTGGTACCTCGTCGGCTACGACCGCAACCGCCAGGACTGGCGGTCGTACCGGGTCGACCGGATCAGCGAGCCCCGCACCAGCGGCCACACCTTCCGGCCCCGCGAGCTGCCGGCCACCGATGCACTCAGCTTCGTCCAGGCCGGGATCCGCCGCATGCCGCACCGGTACGCCGTTCGGGTGCGCTTCGCGACCGACCCCGCCGTCGTGGAGGGTTTCGTCGGCCGCTGGGCCGACCGTCTCCGGGGAACCCGGACGCGCCCTCCTGGAGATGGATGTCGACACCCTCGACTGGCCGATGTTCGTGCTCGCGAACCTCGATGCCGACTTCCTCGTCGAGTCGCCACCCGAGCTCGCGGACGCGGTCGGCGCGGTGGCGACGCGGTTCCGCCGGTCAGGGGGATCCACGATCAGTGACCGGGTGGCGGAGGTCGGCCCCGCCGTCCCCGAATCTCTAGTCGCCGGGTAGGGTTTCTCTGCGGAGGGTGCCCCCAGGCGGCTCGCGAGCGCTTCTCCGCGACTGAGTTCGAACTGGCTCGCCCGTGGGTGTCGTAACGGTCGACTGCTGTTCGTAGCGTGGGTAGTGGCGGACAGCAGGTCTGCCCGACGAAGGGGACAGGGATGCCTCAGTACCTCATCTACTTCAACCAGCAGTGGGTCGGCGACCACGACGAGGCGTGGTTCGAGAGCCGCGTCGAACCGTCCACGGCCGTCGTCCGAGACATGCAGGAGCAAGGCGTCCTGGTGTACGCCGGCGGGCTGGTCGAAGAGCTCGAGGAGGCGGCGAGCGCGGACGCCACGAGTGGGGAGCTGGTGGTCACTGACGGGCCTTTCGCGGAGACCAAGGAGTGGCTCGGTGGGCTGACCATCGTCGAGGTGCCCGACGACCAGTCCGCTCGGATGTGGGCGGGGAGGGTGGCCGAGGGGTGCGGCTGGCCGCAGGAGGTGCGCCGTTTCAAGGCCGGCTCGTTGCAGGCGCTCGTGGTCGGGGGGTGAGCCCGGGGCCGCCGCGCCGCTAGCCTGCGGCAGCATGACACCGTGGTGTGGCGGCTGATCCCGCCCCGTCCGGACTTCGCCACGACGATGTCCGAGGACGAGCGGGACCTCATGGGCTACGTCCGTACCGGCTCGGCGAGCGAGGCTGACGCCCTGTACGCCGGGGCCGCTGCCCTCGTTCCGGCCGGACACCGCGGCCCTCGCACCGATGGTGCCACCGCTCACTCCGACACCGCCCGCTGCGTTCGAGCCGTGCACCGCGCTGGCGTCCACGTGCCGACCGATGCCCTCGGGGGTTCAGGTAGAGGTCGCCCGAACGTACGCCCGAGCGAGGAGCTCCCCGAGCACCGCTTGGTCGACCTGGTCGACCCGTGGGAGGTACAGACATCCCTTGCCGGTGCTGTGACGCCCGAGCTGCGCCAGCAAGTCCTGGTCATGGTCCAGGCCGCTGGACAGGTACACGACGGTGTAGGCCTTTCGCGGCGAGAAGCCGACGGCGGCTGTGTCTCCCTCACGGCCGGAGTCGTAGCGGTAGTGCAGGGCGCCGAATCCGATGATGGAGGCTCCCCACATCACAGGGGGCTGACCGGTCAGGTCACCGAGCAGGTCGAGGAGCCGGTGCGCGTCCTGGCGTCGATGCTCGTCGGGCACCGAGGCCAGGAAGTCCAGCACATCGCGGTGCACCGTCTTGTCGTCGTCGCCGCCCACGTCCGCTCCTGCCTCTGAGAACGCAGGCACGGACGCTAGCAACGTCGCTGACCACGATCCACCCGACCACCCAACGCTGACCGTCCGGTAGTCGCCCTCCGCTCATGCGAGTCGGAGGAACTCCAAGTGCGCTTCGTAGTGGTCGAGACAGTCGTGAATGAGCTGCGTCTCGGAACAACCCATCACGTCGTAGTCCTGTCCACCACCGACTGTGTGCACTTCCAGTCGGGCGTACCGGTCGCGGTCACCGATCATCCGTCCGCCGTACGTCGGCACCGGTGACTCGTGGACCTGCACTCGGTAGGCGAACGGGTCTTCTGCTCCCGTCGTGCGAAGCTCCACCCACGCCAAGCCGCCGTCCTCGTCGTCCTCGGCGCCGCCCACACCATGACCGACCTGCGTCGGCACCCCCCGCTCCTCGAGCTCGTGAGCGACCTCGGTGAGCGCCGGTCGCACGACGGCGTCAAGGTAGGCCGTTGCGGCCCCGACGTCGACGAAGTTGACCGCACGGGCGAGGCGAGCCTTCCACGAAGGCTCGGTGTACCCAGCGGTGGCCGCGTCCGCTTCGCGGGCCGTCGCGTTCATCGGCAGCACCCGCGTCACCGCGCCGGAGCGCCGGCCCTCGACCCGCAGCGCTCTGAGCAGGCCGAGCATGACCAGCACGATGACGAACGCGAACGGCAAGCCGAAGATCACCGTGGCGTACTGAAGGGCGGTGATGCCACCCACAGCCAGGACGGCGATCGTCAGGAGCCCGGTTGCCGAGGCCCAGACGATGCGGAGCCACGGCGCCGCGTCGTCCTGGACCGAGCGCAGGTCAGAGGACAGGTTGCCCATCACGAGGGCACCCGAGTCGGCTGAGGTGACGTAGAACAGAAGGCCGACGAAGACCGACAGGGCGATGACGACCCCGGAAAGCGGGTACTCCTCGAGCAGCGCGTAGAAGCCCGCCTCCGGGGAGGCCAGCGCTGCATCGGCGAACGCGTCGTCACCTCTACGGATCCGGTCGAGGGCGGCGTTGCCGAAGATCGAGATCCACATGACGATGTAGGTGAAGGGGATGATCATCGTCCCCGCGACGAACTGGCGGATCGTCCGGCCCCGGGAGATCCGGGCCAGGAACAGTCCTACGAAGGACGCCCAGGCGATCCACCAGGCCCAGAAGAACAGGGTCCACAGCGACATCCAATCGGTCGCTCCCTCGAACGCGAAGGTCTCCATCGTCTTGCGAGGGAACGTCTGGGCGTAGTCGCCGACGTTCATGACGACGGCGTTGAGGATGAAGCTCGTACGTCCGGTCACCAGGACGTAGGCGGCGAGGCCCAGTGCCAGGATCACGTTGAGCTGGGACAGGAAGCGGATGCCCTTGTCGACACCCGTGGTGGCCGAGACGGCGGCCATCGTCACGGCGAGGACGATGAGGCCGATCTGGGCGCCGAGACCGACCGGCACACCGAAGAGGATCTTGAGTCCCTGGTTGAGGAACACCACCCCGATCCCCAGGCTGGTCGCGACCCCGAAGATGGTGCCGAGCACGGCGGCCGTGTCCACGGCGTGACCGAGGCCCCCGTCGACGCGGCGCCCGAAGATCGGGTACAGCGCCGAACGCACCGCCAGCGGGAGGTTCATCCGGTACGTGAAGTAGGCCAGCGCCATCCCCATCAAGGCGTAGAGACCCCAGCCCGAGAGTCCGTAGTGGAACAAGGTCCAGACGGTTGCCTCACGGGCTGCGGCGGTGGTCTCGGGGTCGCCGGTGGGAGGGACCATGTACTGGCTGACCGGCTCGGCCACTGCATAGAACATCACGTCGGTGCCGATGCCGGCGGCGAAGAGCATCGAGGCCCACGCGAAGGTGGAGAACTGCGGCTTGGAGTGGTCAGGGCCGAGCTTGATGGCACCGTAGCGAGAGGTCGCCAGGTAGAGGACGAAGGCCAGCACCGCCGTGGTCAGCAGGATGTAGAACCACCCGAACCAGTCCACGACCCGGGCGACGGCCTCGCCGATGACGCTCTCGGCCTGGTCGGGCGCGAAGATCGCCCAGGTCGCCATGACCAGGACTCCGATCACCGCCGAGTAGAACACCGGCTTCCGGATCGGTGGCCCGTCAGTGAGGATGCCCCACCGGCTGCGCTTCGCAACGGCATCGCTGGTCCTGACCGTCGTCATGGTGATCTCCTCGACTCACGGCTTCACGGGCGCGAGGACCGAGGCTTGACGGTCCGTGGAGACATCATGGACCCCGAACGGTGCTGGGGTCACCCTCCTCCGGATTCAGGTCTCGTGCGGCTCGGGGCTACCGGTTAGCGCCTGCGAGGCGCCCTACGCCGGGACCTCTTGGAACGCGCGGACCTCGATCCGGGCGTCGAGCGCCTTGGACGCCTTGGCCGCCCAGGCGACGGCCGCCTCCCGGTCCGGCGCCTCGACGACCCAGAAGCCTCCGAGGTACTCGGGCGCGTGCGTGTACGGCCCGTCGTCGAGGACGAGGTCGGCTCCGGTGTGGTCGACGGTGACCGCCGTCGACGGCGGGTGCAACCCGCCCGCGAAGACCAGCGCGCCGGAGGCCGCCAGCTCCTCGAGGAAGGCGCCGGCCGCCGCCAGGGCTGCCTCCAGCTCGGCGGGATCCATCGATGCCATCGTGGGCTCCTCGGCCGAGTCGTGCGGCATCGAGAGCAGGTACTGGGTCACGGTGTGCTCCTGGGGTCGTCGGGTGCGGCTCGTCCTGCCACCCTCACCGAGAGAGACCCCAGAAGTCGCCACCACTCATCGGTCGAGGCCTAGGACGACGGGATCCCAGCGCTCAGGAACCCGACGAACCTGCCGACGGGTGACTCGTGAGCATCGAGGCTGTCTCCTCCCGGATCTCGGACATCCAGACCCAGATCATGGCGCTCCGCGCCTTCACGCCCACCGTCCAGGTCTCGCAGGCCGCGACCCGGGCGGCGTCCGAGGCCTCGGCAACCGGCTCCTTCGCCGGTCACCTGTCCGAAGCGATGGCAGTCCGCTCCCCGAAGACCTACCGACTGAACGCCGACGGCATCCCCACCAGCCTGGCGGCGTACGGCAACGGGCGCGTCCCGTCCTCGGCGCTGCAGGAGGTCGGCGCCACCGGCCACCGGCTCTGGGAGCCCGCCGCCAAGCAGCTCACCCGGCTGATCCAGGACGCCCGCCGGGCCGGGGTCGACATCGGGATCACCGACTCCTACCGGTCCTACGAGGCCCAGGTCGACGTGGCTCGCCGCAAGGGGCTGTACAGCCAAGGTGGGCTCGCTGCCGTCCCGGGAACGAGCGACCACGGCTGGGGCATGGCGGTTGACCTGGACCTCGACTCCCAGGCGCAGGCGTGGATGCGCGCCCACGGCGCGGAGTACGGATTCCACGAGGACACGCCCAGGGAGCCCTGGCACTGGGGGTTCGAGCCGCCTGGCTGAACCACGTGAGGGGGCTCGGTGGCACTCACCGGAAGTCGCGGGAGGACTGGCGGGCCTGGAGGACGGCCGCCGCGCCGGGGACCACGGCGTCGAGTGAATCCACCCGGTCGGCGACGAGGTTGGTGACGCCCTCGGAGCGCTCGAGGAGGCCGCGGACGACGACCGCGACCCGGTTGCGGGCGGCCTGGCGGTGCACCTTCATCACCCCGACCGAGCAGACCACGTTGAGCATGCCCGTCTCGTCCTCGAGGTTGAGGAACGTCGTGCCCATCGCCGTGCCCGGACGCTGCCGGTGAGTGACCAGGCCCGCGACGTGCACCCGACGACCCGGCTCGCAGCGCTGCAGGTCGTCGACCGAGAGCAGTCCCGCCCGGCGCAGCTGGTCGCGCAGGTGATCCAGGGGGTGGTGCTGCGGGGACACCGAGGTCGCCCACAGGTCGGCGAGGGTGAGGTCGACCTCGCTCAGACCCGGCAGCGTCGGCGCCGCGACCGCCGGTGTGCTGCCCGGCAGGTGGGCCCCGTCCTCGGCGAAGCCGGCGGCCCACAGCGCCTGGCGCCGGTCCAGCCCGAAGCTGTCGAAGGCCCCGGCGGTGGCCAGCGCCTCCAGCTGCGCCGGGCTCAGCCCGGACCGGCGGGAGACGTCGGTGACGTCGGTGAACGGCGCCTGGGAGCGGGCCGCGACGATCCGCTCGGCCACGTCGCGCCCGATGCCGCGCACCGAGTCCAGCCCGAGGCGCACGGCCAACGCGTGGTCACGGCGGTGCGTCACGGTCGGGTCCGGGGAGTCCGGCTGCCACTCGGTGCGCGTGAAGCGGGCGCGGCCGCACTCCTCCAGCCCACTCGGCTCGGCGCGTGCCGGTGCGCCCCGAGGACCGTCGCCCGCGGGCGGGGCGAGCAGCTCCAGACCTGCTCGCGCCCCGGAGCAGGCCACGTCGGGACGGCGCACCGTCACCCCGTGGCGCCGGGCGTCGCCGACCAGCGACTGGGGGGAGTAGAAGCCCATCGGCTGGTTGCGCAGCAGGCCCGCGAGGAACGCCGCCGGGTAGTGGAGCTTGAACCACGAGCTGGCGTAGACGAGGAGCGCGAAGCTGAGGGCGTGCGACTCGGCGAAGCCGAAGTTGGCGAACGACAGGATCTTCACGTAGACGGCGTCGGCCTTGTCACCGGTCAGGCCGCGTCGCGCCATCCCGGCGTACAGCTTCTCCTTGATCGACTCGATGCGTTCGACGCCGCGCTTGGAGCCCATCGCGCGACGGAGCAGGTCCGCGTCGTCACGGCTGCAGTCGCCCAGTGCCACGGCCATCGCCATGAGCTGCTCCTGGAACAGCGGGACGCCGCGGGTGCGCTCGAGGACCGGGACGAGGTCGGGGTGGTCGTAGGTGACCGCCTCCTGACCGGTGGCCCTGCGGATGTAGGGGTGGACCGCCCCACCCTGGATCGGCCCCGGGCGGATCAGGGCGATCTCGATCGCGAGGTCGTAGAACTCGCGGGGACGCAGCCGCGGCAGCGTGCCGATCTGCGCGCGGCTCTCGACCTGGAAGACCCCGACGGAGTCGGCCCGGCAGAGCATGTCGTAGACCGCCGGCTCCTCCTTGGGCATCGTCGCGAGCGTCCACTGCTCCCCGAGGTGGTCCTCGACCAGCCGGATCATGTGGTCGAGGGCGCCGAGCATGCCGAGGCCCAGGAGGTCGAACTTGACCAGGCCCATCGTCTCGCAGGCGTCCTTGTCCCACTGCAGGACGGTGCGCCGGTCCATCCGGGCGCGCTCGATCGGGCAGACCTCGCCGATGGGGCGCTCGGTCAGGACCATGCCGCCGGAGTGGATGCCGAGGTGGCGGGGAGCCGAGAGCAGCTCCTCGGCCAGCGCCACGACCGGGGCTGGTACGTCGTGGGCGGCCGGGTCACCCTGGTCACCGACCACCACCGAGTGCCAGCCGTCGAGCTGCTTGCTCCACGCGTCCTGCTGACCGGGGGAGTGACCGAGCGCCTTGGCCGCGTCGCGGACCGCCATCCGCGGTCGGTAGGCGATGACGTTGGCGACCTGGGCGGCGTTGCGGCGGCCGTAGGTGTCGTAGACCCACTGGATGACCTCCTCGCGGCGGTCGGAGTCGAAGTCCACGTCGATGTCGGGCTCCTCGTCGCGGTGCGCGGAGATGAACCGCTCGAAGGGGAGCCGGTAGAAGACCGCGTCGACCGCGGTGATGCCGAGGGCGTAGCAGACCGCCGAGCTCGCCGCCGATCCCCGGCCCTGGCACAGGATCCCGCGCTCGCGGGCGAAGGCGACGATGTCGTGGACGATGACGAAGTAGCCGGCGAAGTCCTTGTCCTCGACGACCCGCAGCTCGTGCTCCACGCGGTCCCGGGCCTCCTGCTCGTGCGGCGTCCCGACGTACCGCTCGGCGAAGCCGCGCTCGACGAGGACCCGGAGCCAGGACGTGGCGGTGTGTCCCTCGGGGATCTGGCGCTTCGGCAGGCCGGGGGAGGCGCGGCGCAGGTCGAAGGCGAGCTCCTCCGCGAGCGAGACGCTCCGGGCGACCGCCTCGGGGTGCTCCGGGAGCGCCGCGGCGACCTCGGCCCCGCTGCGGAGGTGCCGCGACGCCGACAGGTCGAGCCAGCCGTCGAGCTCGGCCAGGCTGCGGCGGGCGCGGACCGCGGCCATCGCGGCCGCCAGCCGGTGCCGCGAGGGCGTGGCGTGGTGGACGTTGCCGGCGGCGACGAGGCCGAGCCCGTGCCCCGAGGCCAGTGCAGCCAGCGCGGCGTTGAGATCGTCGGCGCCGGGGTGCGGGCTGAGCTCGACGAGCACGTCGTCGACGCCGAACAGGCGGGTGAGCCGGTCGAGCGCCGCGGCCGCCTCAGCGGGCTCCCTGCGCAGCACCGCGTCGGGCACCGACCCCTTGCGACAGCCGGTCAGCACGACCCAGTGGCCGCGGCCGCGGGCGCCGAGCTCTTCGAGGTCGTACACCGGTCGTCCCTTCTCGTCACCGCGCAGGTGTGCCTCGGTCATCGCGGCGGCGAGCCGGTGGTACCCCTCGACCCCACGGGCCAGCACGAGCAGGTGCGTGCCCTCGGGATCGGGGAGCCCGTTCTGGGGGCGGCTGAGCCCGAGCGAGAGCTCGGCGCCGAAGACGGTCGGCAAGCCGTAGCCGGCGGCGGCCTCGGCGAGCGCCGGCGCGCCGTAGAAGCCGTCGTGGTCGGTCACGGCCAGCGCCGACAGCCCCAGCCGGACGGCCTCCTCGACGAGCTCGGCGGGCGAGCTGGCGCCGTCGAGGAAGCTGTAGTGGCTGTGGCAGTGGAGCTCGGCGTAGGGCGTGACGACGGCAGGGCGCTCGAGGTCCCTCCGGACGGACGCGGCCCGCTTCCGGCGGGAGACCGGCGCGTCATCGGCTCCCGGGAGTCCGGAGAGTCGTCGCTCGAGCTCCTTCCACCGCATCTCGGGGTTGTTCCAGCCCATCAGTCGTAGCCCGCCTCGAGGGTCCAGCCGTCGGCAGCGCAGACCAGCAGCCAGGCGCGACCGTCCGCGCCGACGACCTGGAAGCGAGCGGTGAGCCCACCGCCGCCGGCCCACCAGGAGTCGTCGGTGGGCCAGGGGCCGGCCCACGCGCTCACCGGCTGCCAGGGCAGCTCCGCGCGGCCCAGCCGGAAGCGGTACGGCGGTGCGGTGACGGCTCCGCGGGCGGTCACCGACACCGGCCTCCCACCGTCGTCGACGACCTCGGCCGGCACCGGGTCGGGGAAGACGCGCACCGGGGCAGGTCCAGGCACGCGGCCCGGCCACGGGCGGTCGACGGGCCGGAGGTCGACCGGGCGCTCCCCCCAGGGGACGGTCGCCTGGCGGCTCGCGGGGCTGCGACCACCCTGGAGCACGGGCCTCCGGACGGCGTCGAAGCCGACCAGGCCCTGCACGCGCGCCACACCGCGCTCCACGAAGTCGTCGCCGCTGCGGCCCCAGAGCGTCTCGCCGTGGGCAGCCGCCGGTTCGACGGCGTCCGGGACGAACCGCACCCGCTCGACCGGTGCCCGCACCACGCCGGCGTCCTTGCGGGACCGCAGCCCGGAGCCCTGCGGGGACTGCAGCTGCCAGTGGACGCGGTCGACGAGGTCGCGGGGGGAGAAGAAGCGCGGGTGGAGCCAGGTCCGGGAGGAGACGACCGAGCCCTCGGACTCGGCTTCGATGCACACGGCGGTCGCCACGAGCTGCTGCAGAGCCAGCTGCTCGAGGAAGTGCTCCGCGGTCCTCCGGACGCTGAAGGTCACCGCCTCGACGGACTCCAGCGGCGGCTCGAAGCAGACGTCCAGCTCCAGGTCCGGCGGCGCGGCGCGGGCGGTGAAGGAGGCAGGGTCCGCCCCCCGGGCGCGGCGCCAGACGGTGCCTCCGTAGCGTCCCAGCCGCTGCTCGACGGCGTCGCCCGGGAGGTCGGCGAGGTCCCCGAGGGTCGTCAGCCCGAGCCGGCGCAGGAGGCTGACGACCTCCCGGCCCTGAGCGCCGTCGGCCTCGAGAGCCTCGACGGGCAACCGCCGGAGGAACGCCGCGGACCCCCCGGCTGGCACCAGGCGCCAGGCCTGGACCTCGACGGTGCGGGCCGCCTGCTCGGCGGTGAACAGGTCGTCGGCGACACCGAGCCGGACGTCCCACACCCCCGCCTCGACCAGCGCCTGGCACACCGTGGCGGCGGCGTGCTCCTCGCTGCCGTACAACCGGCCCGGGGCGCGGACGGCGAGCAGCCCGGGACGGAGAGCGGCCACGCCCGGACGCAGGTCCTCGACGGTCGCGAGCACCGGCTCGAAGGCCCGCGCGTCCCGGTCGGGGTTGGCAGGCAGCAACGCGAGCTCGGGGCACCGTGCCTGGGCGTCGCGCTGTCGCTGCCCGCGACGGACGCCGGCCGCCCGAGCCGGCTCGTTGCAGACCTCGACCCGGTGGGCCGCCAGGACCGCTGCGGGTGCGGCGGCGGGGAGGCCGGCCTCCCCGAGCGCGGCGACGACCGACCAGTCCGGGCACCACACGACCAGGACCCTCACCTCATCCCTCCCCGACCGTGGCGAGCGCGGGCAGGCCGGTCCCGTCGACCCGGGTCAGCACCTCCGGCCCACCGGCCAGCACCACCTCCACGCGCTGCACCGGACGGGCCCCGCGGTGCACCGCCACCCGCGTCCAGCGCTCGTGCAGCCGCCCGCGACCGTCCGCGGGACCGCTCCACCGGGACTGCTCGGTGGTCAGCCGTGCCTCGCACCCGGGCCAGTCACCCCACACCACGAGGGCGGCAGAGCGGGTGCGCAGCCGTGATCCCAGGACGCCGCAAGCCTGCGCGCCGAGCCCTGCCGGCGGACACAGCACCACGACGCGGAGCACGTCGACGAGCGCTGCGGTGACCTCGAGCCAGTGCTCGCCCAGGTCGGGCACCAGCACGGTCCGCGTCAGGTCGACGCCGAGCCCGACCGCGGCCTCGGCCCCGAAGTCCGGCCAGCCGGCGAAGCCGACCCACTCACCGGCCTGTGAGGCGCCGGCGGCCATCGCCAGCGCGAGCGACGCGGAGTCGACGCCGTAGGTGGCACCGGCTCGCATCGGCACCGCCCCGGCGAGCGCCGGTAGCGTGGGGACCGGCTGACGAGCCGGACGCCGCTCCAGCGCCGCCACCCAGTCGCGCAGCTGGTCCACGACCGGGCGGGCGGAGTCGAGCGGGGCAATGGCGGACACCCGGCCATCATCGAACACACGTTCGAACGGGTCAAGAGCCGGATCAGCGCCGTCCGCCGGGGAACAGGGAGACGTCGGCCTCGGGGTCCGAGCCGACGGAGGCGAGCCATGCCCCGTTGGCGCAGACCTGCACGAGCCGGGCAGCCAGCCCACTGCTCGGCGTCCCTGCCTGCACCTGTCCCGCGGGGTCGTAGCCCTCGTCACTGCGACCCAGGCGCCCGCGAAGCAGCTGGTCAGTAGCTGGCGGAGGCTCCGTGTGGTCGCATCCAGGCTCCGGGACGGGGCTCTCGAGGCCTCCGGCGCCGGACCGGACGCCTGGGTCGCCCGCTTCTCGCTCGGTGACCGCGACGCAACCGCTGGCCGAGGCGAGCAGGACGACGGTCAGCAGCAGGGCGACGCGTGTCACGGCGGGTGGTCGACGCAGCGTCATGGACGTCCATCTGGGTGCCGTTCCGGCGTGCCGCGCCGCTCGGACGCTGTGCCCGTCGTACCCGGAGCAGCGATCACCAACCGGCGTGACGCCGTAGGCTGGTGGAACGTGACGCCCTCGACCCTGATGCTCCTCGCGGTGGGCGTGTCGGCCGACGCCTTCGCGGTGGCCCTCGGCAAGGGGTTGCAGCTACGTCGCCGGATCGTCGCCCGAGCGCTGCTCATCGGCCTGGTCTTCGGCGTCGCGCAGGCCGTCATGCCGCTCGTCGGCTGGCTGCTCGGCGCCACCTTCGCCGCCCGGATCGCGCCGGTCGACCACTGGGTCGCCTTCGGCCTCCTGGCCGCGGTCGGCGGCAAGATGCTGTGGGAGTCCCTCCACTCGACCGGCGAGGACGACCGCAGCGACGCCGACGCGGTGTCGCCGACCGAGCTGCTCGTCCTCGCGGTCGCGACGAGCATCGACGCCCTGGCCGTCGGGGTCTCCTTCGCGTTCCTCGACGTGGAGGTGTGGGTCGCGGTCCTGGTCATCGGGGTCACCACGTTCGTGCTCTCCGCGGGCGCCGTCCTCCTGGGTCATCGCGTCGGCAACCGGTTCCAGCGTCCGGCCGAGGGCATCGGCGGCCTGATCCTCATCGCGATCGGGTGCCAGATCGTGGTCGAGCACCTGGGTCTGGTCTGACCCGCATCTGCCTGCCGGGTGACGAAAGTGCTAGTACGCCGGGACAATGGCGGTTCGTACCTGTTGTGACCGATTCTGGAGTCACATCCCGATCACTCGCAACAGGAGACATCATGAACGTCAGGTCCGCCACCACTGGTCGCCGCCTCGCTCGACTGTCCGCCCTCGCCACCGCCGCGGTCCTCGTCGTGCCGGCCGGAGCCGCTCCGGCAAGCGCCAACGGGGGAGACCGGGTGGAGAGCAACACCCGCAGCTGCGCGTCCGGCGTCATCAAGGTCAAGGCGAAGGCCGACGACGGCCGCCTCGAGGTGGAGGGTGAGGTCGACACCAACCGTCGCGGACAGGCCTGGGCGTGGAGCATCAGCCGCGACGGCAACGTGGCGGCGCGAGGCACCGGGCACACGGCCGGCGCGAGCGGTTCGTTCAGCGTCGAGCGCAGGGTCGCGAACCGCGCCGGGTCCGACCGGATCGTCTTCCGAGCGGTGCGCCACGGTCAGGTGTGCCGGGTCGCGGTCACCTACTGACCTCCGGCTCGGCCCCCGACCGCCGCGGGCCGAGGACCTGAGCAGTGCCCTCGCGATCGACGTCCTGCGTCGGCCGGCGAGGGCACTGCTGTGTCCGCGGAGGTCAGGTCTCCAGCGGCCGATAGCTGAAAGACCCGGGCGGGTAGTCGGCCGTCCTCTGCTCGAGCGCCCTGCCGTGGACCGGCGGACGCAGCTCGCGGGTCGACCGGGCGAGATCACCGTCGTGGAGCACGACGAGCACGTCGTCGTTCTCCCCGGTGAGGTGGAGCTCCAGGCGGTCAGGGACACCTCCACGACCCGGCCCTCACGACCGAGCGCCTCGAGGACGATCTGCCGTTGGCTGGCGCGGTCCGGCACGGAAGGCGCGGGCCGGGATGCGCTCCGCCGCCCAGTCGCGTCCGAAACTGTCGTACCGGTCGATGCCGTCGTCCGCCTGGCGTCGTCGTCCACCGCCCGATCAACCTCCACGGCTGTGGGGACTAGGGTCGGGAGCGTGCCCAACCGTCTCGCCACCCTGCTCACCGACCGCTACGGCGACCTCTCGCCGGTCCTGCTCGACGGCGCCATGGGGACCCTGCTCCAGGACCGGGGTCTCGACGACGGATCGGCCGGCGAGCTGTGGAACGTCGATCGCCCCGACGACGTCCGTGCCTGCCACCAGGAGTACGCCGAGGCCGGCGCTCGGGTCCTCACCACGAACACCTTCGGCGGCACCCGACCCCGGCTCCAGATGCACGGCCTCGAGGACCGCGTGCACGAGCTGAGCCGCGCCGGTGCCGCGCTGGCCAGGGAGGTGGCGGACCGGTACGACCTCCTCGTCGCCGGCGACCTCGGCCCCACCGGCGAGCTCATGGAGCCGCTCGGCACGCTCACCGCCGAGGACACCCAGCGGATCTTCGAGGAGCAGCTCCGCGGGCTCGCGGAGGGGGGCATCGACCTGGTGCTGATCGAGACGATGAGCGACGTCGCGGAGGTGCGCGCCGCGGTCGCGGCCGCCCACCGCGTCGTCCCGGACCTGCCGGTCGTCGCGACCCTGTCGTTCGACACCAACCTGCGCACGATGATGGGCGTCCGGCCGGCGGACGCCGTGAGCCTGCTGGCCGCGGACGGCGTCGACGCCGTCGGCGCGAACTGTGGCCGGGGACCGGAGGAGATGGCCGCGATCGCGGAGCAGCTCGCCTCGGCCCGTCCCGAAGGGGTCCTGCTGGCGGCGCAGTCCAACGCGGGGCTGCCGCAGGTGGTAGGCGACCACTTCGAGTACGACGCGTCGCCGGCCGACATGGCCGAGCACGCCCGGGCGCTCCGGGCGGTCGGCATCGACCTCATCGGCGGTTGCTGCGGTTCGACGCCGGCACACGTCGCCGCGATGAACGAGGCCGTCGGCCCGGTCGCGTCACGCTGACCGCTGGACCGGCGCGCCAGGAGGACCCGCTCGACGAGCGGGTCACGGCCTGCTGTCGGGTCGTTCCGTGGGCTTGACGGCGAGCACCGGGCACGGTGAGTCCAGCAGCACCTGCTGGGCGACGCTGCCCATCAACATCTTGCCGACGGGGGAGCGGTGCCGGATCCCGATCACCACCAACTGCGCGCCGGTCTCGCGGACGACCTGAACCAGCTCCTCGGCGACGTCGGGCCCCATCGCCCGGCGCAACTGGTGCCGCTTGTCCAGGTCGCTGAGGCGGCGCTCCAGGTCGCTCCAGGCGTCCTCGGCGACGTAGCGCCGGTCGACGAGCGCGTCGCCCTTCGTGGCGTTGACGACGACGAGCGGAGCGCCGCGACGTCCGGCCTCCTCGATCCCCGCCTCGAGCGCAGCGTCGCCGAACCTGTCCGGGATGTAGCCCACCACCACGGTCACCGGGGGACCTCCTCGTGCTCGCGGGCCTGCTGGGGACGGCGTCGCCGACCGAGCAGGAGGGGGACCACGACGGCGAGCACGACCAGGGCGTAGACGAAGATCGCCAGCCCCTCGTTGAACAGACCGCTCACCTCGCCGCCCGACAGGTCCAGCGCCTCACGCATCTTGACCTCCATCAACGGCCCGAGGATGACCCCCAGGATGAGCGGGAGCACGGGGATCCCGAAGCGTCGGACGGCGAACCCGATGCCGCCGAAGACGAGGAGCACCGCCATGTCGAACGGGTCCTGGTTGACGCTGTAGGCGCCGAGCGCGGCGAAGAACAGGATGCCGGCGTACAGCTGCGGTCGGGGGATCCGCAGGAGTCGTGCCCACAGCGGCGCCAGCGGCAGGTTGATGACCAGCAGCAGGGTGTTGCCGATCAGGAGGCTGGCCAGCAGCGTCCACACGAGGTCGGGCTGGTCGGTCATCAGGGTCGGTCCCGGGACGATGCCGTAGGACTGCATCGCGGCCAGCAGCACCGCAGCGGTCGCCGTCACCGGGAGGCCGAGGGCGAGCAACGGCACGAACATGCCCGCTGCGCTGGCGTTGTTCGCGGCCTCGGGGCCGGCGACCCCTTCGATCGCGCCCTCCCCGAACTCCGAGTCCCGACCCGCCAGCCGGCGCTCGATCACGTAGGACAGGAAGGTCGGCGTCTCCGCGCCCCCGGCAGGGAGTGCGCCGAAGGGGAAGCCGAGAGCCGTCCCGCGCAGCCACGGCTTCCAGGACCGGCCCCAGTCGTCGCGCCCCATGAACGGCCTGCCCACGGGGATGACGTCCACGGGCCGGCGGCGCAGGTGGGCGGCGGTCCACAGCGCCTCACCCACGGCGAAGACGCCCACCGCGACCACGACGATGTCGATCCCGTCGGCGAGCTCGAGCGAGCCGGCGGTCAGCCGGGCCTGCGCGGTCGAGAGGTCCAGGCCGATGAGCCCGATCGTCAGCCCCATGAAGAGGCCGATGAAGCCCCGGAGCTTGGACCCGCCGAACAGGCTGCTGACCAGCACCATCGCCAGGAGCATGATCGCGAAGTAGGACGGCGCGCCGATCTTGACCGCCTGCTCGGCGATCGACGGGGTGAAGAAGGCGACGAGGAGGGTGCCGAGGGTGCCGGCGATGAACGACCCGATCGCTGCCGTCGCCAGCGCCTGCGCAGCGCGCCCGCGCTTGGCCATCTTGTTCCCCTCGAGCGCGGTCATCACCGAGGCCGACTCGCCAGGGGTGTTGAGCAGGATCGAGGTGGTCGAGCCGCCGTACATGCCGCCGTAGTAGATGCCGGCGAACATGATCAGCGACTGCGTGGGCTCGAGGCCGAAGGTGACCGGCAGCAGCAGCGCGACCGCCATCGCCGGGCCGATCCCCGGCAGCACGCCGACGAAGGTGCCGAGCAGCACGCCGATGGTCGCGTAGGCGAGGTTGTCCAGGGACAGGGCGTTGCCCAGGCCGTCGACCAACAGGTCCAGCGTGTCCATCACAGGACCCCGTCGAGGATGCCCGGCGTGAGCTGGATGCCGAGGCCGACGTAGAAGAAGTACCAGCTGCTCACCGACAGCACCGCCCCGGCGACGAGGTCGCGCAGCAGGGTCCGGCTCCCCAGCGCCCACGCGGAGCCCGCGAAGAACAGCGCCCCCACGACGGCCCAGCCGAGCAGGTTCACGAGCACGAGGGCGAGGACGAAGATGCCGGCCAGCTTGCCGACCGTGACCCAGTCCGGCGGCGCCGTGAGGTCGACGTCCTCGCCGGCCTCCGCCTCGGCGACGTCACCGCGGGCGGTCGCGACCGCGAGCAGCGCCGCGAGGACGAGCATCCCGGAGCCGATCAGGTACGGGAACACCCGGGGGCCCACCGGGTCGCCGAAGCCGACGGTGAGCCCGCGGGCGTCGATGATCGTGTAGAGCCCGACGGCCGCCAGCACCGCCGCCAGGACGAACTGGCTCCGGTCGATGGTCCGGTCCGCTCCCTCGGTCGGCACCGCAGCGTCGCTCATATCAGTCCCAGGTCCGCGAGCGTGCCGGACACCCTCTCGTCCTGCTCGTCGATGAACTGCTCGAAGTCGGCGCCGGTCTTGAAGTCGTCGGTCCAGCCGTTGTCGGCCAGGACGCGCTGCCACTCCTCGGTCTCGTGCATCTCCTCGAAGAAGCCGATCAGCTCCGCGGTGCGCTCCTCGCTGATCCCTGGAGCGGCCAGCACCCCTCGCCAGTTGAGGAAGACGAGGTCCACCCCGGACTCGGTGAGCGTCGGGATGTCGGCGAACGGCCCGTCGGGATACCGCTCCTCACCCGAGACCCCGAGCACGCGGAGCTCGCCGGCCTCGATGTTGCCGGTGAACTCCGGCAGGCCCGAGAAGCCGACGTCGATCTTCTCGCCGAGCAGCGCCGAGGTCAGCGGCCCGCCGCCGTCGTACGACACGTAGTTGACGCCCGTGGGGTCGATCCCGATCGCCGCGGCCAGCTGCATGGGGAAGAGGTGGTCGGGGCCGCCCGGCGACGAGCCGCCACCGACGGAGATCGCGCTGGGATCGGCGGTCCACGCCGCCACGAGGTCGTCGAGGGTCTGGTACGGCGAGTCGCCGGGCACCAGGACGCCCTCGGGCTCGCTCATCAGCTGCGCCAGCGGCGTCGCGTCCTGGAGGCTGAAGGGGCTGCCGAAGGAGTACGTCGACCCGACGACCCCCAGCCCCACGGTCATCAGCGTGTGCTCGTCACCGGCCTTGCCGACGAGCTCGGTCATCGCCCCGGCGCCACCAGCGCCGACGACGTTCTCCACGCTGAACGACCCGCCGGTGATGTCCTGGTCCTCCAGCACCTGGACCGCCGCCCGTCCGGTCTGGTCGTAGCCCCCGCCGGGGCTGTTGGGAACGATCATCAGCAGGTCGCGGGGGTCGTCGCCGCGAGTGACGCCGCAACCCGCGACGGCCAGGACCGCGGTCGCCGCGGACGCCACGAGAAGATCTCGGAGGAGTCGCATCCGGCCCCATCGTGCTCTCGGCGCGCGGCCCTGTCCAGGTCATCCGTCCGGATGGCGCGCAGCGAGCGCCTTGAGCCTGTCCAGCTGCTCCCAGTGGTCCCGGATCCGCACCCGGCCCGCTGCGGTGAGCGAGATGCTGGTGTTCGGCCTCTTGCCGATGAAGGACTTGTCGAGCGTGACGAGGTCCGCCGCCTCCAGCTTGGCGAGGTGGCTGGAGAGGTTGCCGTTGGTCAGCCGCAGCGTCCGCTGGAGGAAGACGAAGTCGGCGGCCTCGACCGAGGAGAGCACGGTCAGGATCGCCAGCCGGTTCGGCTCGTGGACCAGCCGGTCCAGGTCCGTCGCGTCGCTAGACCCGGGCACGGCCGGCACCGCGGCGGTCGTCGGTCGGGCCGACGCTGGTCGCGAGCGTCCGGTGGTCCAGGACCCCGGCGACGATCGTGGCCACGCCGACAGGGAACCACCCGACGGACGCGCGGTCGTCGAACCCGCCCCACAGCGGCAGCAACCCGGCCACGACCAGTCCGCCCCAGACGACGAGGTGGTGTCGGCGCAGCCCCACGGAGGCGGCCGACCACACCAGCATGGCGATCCCGAACGTGACGGCGAACAGGCTCACCGGGAGGTCGAGGCGGACGTCGAGCAGGGTCCCGGCGACGAGTCCGGTGCCGAAGCAGGCGAAACTCACGGCCGCGAACCGCAGCTGGTGGCGCTGGGTGAGCCGGACCCGCCCGTACCGCTCGTCGTAGAAGCGCGAGAGGACCGCGTAACCGGCTCCGACCGCCGCGAGGACCGAGAGGAAGACGAACGCGTTGCCGAGCGGGTCCCATCCCAGGTTGCCGGCTCCGGTGAGGAGGAACAGCACTCCCAGCAGGACGGCGGTCAGCCCGCGCAGGTAGGTCGCCCTGACGGCCGCTGTCTCCAGTGTTCGACGGTCCACGGATCCTCCTCGGTTTGTGGTGCAAACCTATCTGCAACTCGACGGTACGTCGAGGCCGGACTGGACCGGGGTGAGCAGGTGCTCCGCGGCGTCGACCTTGGGTCCCAGCAGTGCGTACACGCTGCCTTCCGCGACCACGAGCACCGGTGGCGCGGTGTGTACGCGCGGGTGGTCCACGGTGGCCGCGTGGCGGTCGGTGACGTCGTCCGGAAGACCGAGGTCCTCTAGCCTGCGCGCATGCTCCAGAACGTGCGTGAGTACATCGACCGGCTCCACATCGACGGGCACACGCTGGGCGAGGACCACGACGACGACCCCGTCCTGATCGACGCAGAGGGGAGGGCCGTCGACACCTGGCGCGAGAGCTACCCGTACCAGGAGCGGCTGGACCGCGACGTGTACGACGAGCAGAAGTACCTCCTGCAGGTCGAGCTGCTCAAGTTCCAGCAGTGGACCGTCGACACCGGCAGCAAGCACGTGCTGCTCTTCGAGGGCCGTGACGCGGCCGGCAAGGGCGGCACCATCAAGCGGTTCACCGAGCACCTGAACCCGCGCTACGCACGCACGGTCGCGCTGTCCAAGCCGAGCGACCGCGAGCTGGCCCAGTGGTACTTCCAGCGCTACGTCTACCACCTGCCGACGGCCGGGGAGATGGTGCTGTTCGACCGGTCCTGGTACAACCGGGCGGGCGTCGAACGGGTGATGGGCTTCGCCTCGGAGGCCGAGTACCAGCAGTTCTTCAAGCAGGTGTCCTGGTTCGAGAAGATGCTGGTCGAGAGCGACATCACCGTCACCAAGTTCTGGTTCTCGGTGACCCGGTCCGAGCAGCGGACGCGCTTCATCATCCGGCAGGTGGACCCGGTGCGGCAGTGGAAGCTCTCGCCGATGGACCTGCAGTCCCTGGACAAGTGGGACGCCTACACCGAGGCCAAGGAGGAGATGCTGCTACGCACCGACTCCGACCACGCGCCGTGGATGACGATCAAGAGCAACGACAAGAAGCGGGCGCGGCTGGAAGCGATGCGCTACTTCCTCTCCCGGTCCGACTACCCGGGTAAGGACGACACCGTCGTGGGCCGGCCCGACCCGCTGCTGGTCACCCGCGGGGTCGACGCGGTCGGGGACTGAGCGGTCTGTACGGGCCCTGGTCAAGAGCGACGCCCGGCGCAGGCTGAGAACGGTCGGTCGGAGGGAGTCGTGACAGCCGCGTGCGCGGGCGCCGCGACCGCGGCGGACCTCAACGGCTCGGGAGGCGACGACGTCCTGCGAGGAAGGGCCGCGCGGGACGTGCTCGCCGGCGACGCGGGCGACGACGAGCTGCACGGTGGCCCTGGACCCGACCGGGTCGACGCTCCGGGGTGCGGGCGGGAACGACAGGCTCAGCGCCGACGTCACCGACCGCGTCCCGCTGTACGGCGGGCCGGCGACGACTACCTCGAGTCCAACTACGGCCTGGACCTTGCCTCATGGGTCAACCGCTGGGGTGCGGTCCCGGGTCGGACACCGGCCGTGTGAGTGGGCACGAGGTGGTCTCGCCCGACTGCGAGGTCGTGCTGTTCTTCCCGGACTGAGGCGCTCCCGGACGGGGTGGTCAGGAGCGGTGGAGCGCCGGGCTCGCCTCCGGCGTCACCCAGTTGACCAACGCGCGTGCGGCGGCGAGGACGGTCTCCCGGTCGTGGGTCACGACGTACTCGAACCGCCGCAGGTCGTCCGGACCGTCGTCCTGGAGGTCACGGGCGAGCAGGGCTCCAGCGAAGTGCGGGCCGACGACGACGACGTTCCACTCCAGCGCGAGCGGGTCGCCGCTCCTCAGCGCCGTCCCGCGGACGCCGGGGGAGGGCTCCGGACCCAGGTCCACCCCGATGGCGGCGGTGAAGGTGGCCTGGCGGGCGAGGGTGGCGTAGCGACCCGCGATGTGCGGGGTGTAGAACGTCGCGTCCTGGAAGCAGGCCAGGATCAACGACTCGCGCATCGTGAACAGCTGGTCCTCGAGGTAGCGACTGATCGGGCGGAGCAGCCGCTTCTGCGTGACGGCGGTGGCCTTGCGAGCGGCGACGACCTCGAACGGCGTGCGCGTGTCCCGCACCGCGTCGCGGTGGAGCCGAGGCAGGGCGGCCACCGTGTCTCGAGCTTCCGGCTCCTCGGTGGGGCGGCCGAAGAACCATCCCTGACCGAGCTGCGCTCCGAGCGCGTCGGCGACGAGGACGTCGTCGGGGGTCTCGATGCCCTCGGCCAGCGACACCGCGCCCGTGTCCTCGCAGTGCGCGCGGACGGCGTTGGAGATGATGGCGATGTCGCGGCCCATGTGCTGGCGCACCAGCCTCATGTCGAGCTTCACCACGTCGGGGTTGACCAACGGCAGCAGCGCGAGGGACGCCGGGTCCGCGCCGACGTCGTCGAGGGCGACCCCGCCGCCGACCGCACGGACCCGGTCGACGGCGGCGAGCAGCGACGCCGGGTCGTCGGTGAGGGACCGCTCGGTGAACTCGATGACGAACGGCCGCTGCTCCTCCACCATCTGGCGCAGCAGCGGCAGCAGGCCGGCGGGCAACGGCTCACGGGCGAGGCGAGGCTCTGCGTTGAAGAACCACGAGAGCCGGGGGTCGGCGTGCACCGCGAGGGTCGAGCGCAGCGCCCGGGTCAGCATCGCCCAGTCCAGGTCGATCTCCCGCCCGGTCCTGGCGGCCTCGGCCATCAGCGCGAGTGGTGACTCGAGGCGGTGGCCGCGCGGCCCGCGACTGAGGACCTCGTAGCCCACGAGGGCGGAGTCAGCCAGCCGCACCAGCGGCTGGAAGACGCTCCGCAACCCCACGCCGTCGGAGAGGAGGGCGTCGTCACGATCGGTGGGGCGTGGCGCCGCACGCACGGTCGAGGACATGACTCCCATTGCACCACCGGCGCGCCGCGCCGTCCGGGGAACGGTCGGGGTCGGAGCGTGGGCCGACGGTCGGGACAAAGGGCCTGCCGGCGCGGGCCCGACGTCTGTTGTCCAGACCGGCTGGCAGGTCCACGGTGGGCGAGGGAGCTCCGCGCCGCGCGCCCGTGCGGCGCCACCACCGGGAGAGGAACCCGTGTCTTGACGCGTTACCGGGTGAGCATGACCTTCGACGTCGTGACCGATTGTGCGGGAGCCGTCGAGACCACCGCGAGGGAGGCGTTCCAGGAGACGGCCGACCTGGCCGAGCGGCTTGGGAGCGCGGCACAGGGGATCGAGAGCAACGCGGTCATCCTGGGTCTGTGCGCGTTGCTGGCCGAGGCGCTCGCGATCGGCGTCCAGCGCAAGCTCCCCGGGGAGCCGCAGGTCAAGGGCCTGGGCGTCTCGGCGCAGGAAGTCGTCGACGACTCCCTCCTGTCCTGACCGTCGCCCGGTCGTCCCGCGCTCAGAGGACGTCGCGGCGCCGGAAGCCCGCGAAGCCGACGGCGACCAGTGCCGCTGCGACGAGAGCGAGCCAGCCGAGGCCGTCCCACGCGGGAGCGGCGCCCGTGACGTCGGGCACGTGGCGCAGCGGGCTGATGCCGAGGGCCCACTCGGGCAGCTTGAAGGTCGGGCCGAGGATCGTCAGACCGAAGGTCCCGACGATCCCGAGCCATCCGACGAGCCGGCGGGCTGGGGTCGGCGCCGACGGCGGCGATGCCGAGTCCGACCAGGACCCAGACGGCTGGGACGGTGACGACGGCCTGCCGGACGACGTCCCCGATCGCGATGGTGTCGTCCCGGCTGTGGGCGACCAGGCCCAGCGTCGTACCGGCGAGGAGCAGGGCAGCGGCGGGTCCGAGGAGCGCGAGCACGGCGTTCGAGGCCAGGTACGTCGATCGGCGCAGCGACCCGGCCAGGAGGGGCTCGACGCGGTGGTCTGCCTCCTCGGCATGGACCCGCAGCGCCACCTGGACGCCCATGACGGCGGCGATCATCGCGATGATCTGCAGGATCGTGACGAGGAAGGCGAACGTGGGGCTGGCCGACTCGCCCGCACCCGACGCGAGGACGTCGCCGACGGCGGGGTTGTCGGCGAGGAGGTCGCCGATCGAGCTGACCAGGTTGCCGAACAGGAGCCCGAGCCCCGCCAGGGCGATCACCCAGGTGGTGAGCGAGCCGCGGTGGAGCGCGACCGCCAGCCCCCACACGTTTCCGGCGAGGGTGGCGCGAGGCGGCCCCGGGCGCGGGGCGATCACGCCCTGGCCGAAGTCGCGACGGGCCTGGAGAGCGAAACCGGCCAGCACCAGGAGGAGGGTGAGCGCAACGGCGAGGAGCACGGGCCAGAGGTTGTTCTCCGTGCGCCGGTCGGGTCTCTGCGAGCCAGCCGAGTGGCGTGAGCCAGGTGACCCAGTCCGGAGCGCCCGAGGAGTCGAGGTAACCCCGCAGCACGTAGCAGACACCCAGGGTGCCCACCGCGATGCTGGACGCGGTCCGGGCGTCCGAGCCGAGCTGCGCGGCGACGGCGGCGACGCCGGCGAACATCAGTCCGGAGGCGGTGAAGGAGGCGGCCAGGACCGCGGTCGCCGCGACGTCGCCGCCGCAGGCGACGGTCACCAGGAAGCAGACCACCCCGAGGGCGACCGAGGCGATGACGGCCATGAGGACGGCGGCGGCCAACCGCGAGGCGCGGGCCAGGACGCCCGAGGCGAGGAGCTCGGCCTGCCCGGAGTCCTCGTGGGCGCGGCTGTTGCGGATCACGGTGAGGACCGCCATGAGGCCGGCGAAGAACGCGCCGAGCTGTCCGGCTCGCCAGGCGTTGAAGCCGTCGGCGGTGCTCAGGTCGCGGGCCGGTCCGAAGACGAGGGACAGCGCCGGGTTCGCGCCCAGGCTGCCGGCGAGCGCTGCGCGGTCCCGTGCGTCGGGGAAGATCCATGCGTAGGCGAGGACCGACGACGCCGACAGGGCGGTGATCAGCACCACCCATGGCGCGATGTTGCGCGCGTCCTGGTGCAGGGACACCTTCAGCAACGGAGCCACGCCGGTGAGGGCGCTGTTCCTCCCTCCGGAGTCACGAGGAGAAGCGATGGTCGCGCTCACCGTCCGACCCCCTCGTGCCCGCCGGCTGGGTCGTAGTGGCGGAGGAACAGGTCCTCCAGCGACGCGGGCGAGACCGTCAGCGCCGACATCTCGTGGGGGACCAGCTCGGCCATGGCGACACCGACGTGGTCGGGCTCGACTGTCGCCGTGAGCCGGTGCCGCTCGTCGAGGACGGCGTCGTGCAGGACGCTCAAGGTCCGGAGATCGGCAGGCGGGTGACCGAGGGTGGCCCGGATGGTGATCCGAGCCTGACCCCGCAGGTCCTCGAGCGTCCCGGTCTGCACCACGCGGCCGCGGCGGATGATGCTGACCCGGTCTGCCAGCGCTTCGACCTCGCTCATGATGTGGCTGGACAGCAGGATGGTCCGGCCGCGCGCCTTCTCCGCTGCCACCTCCTCCTGGAACACCGCCTCCATCAGCGGGTCGAGCCCCGAGGTGGGCTCGTCGAGGATCAGCAGCTCCACATCCGCGGCCAGCGCCGCGACGATGGCGACCTTCTGCCGGTTGCCCTTCGAGTACTGGCGGCCGCGTGTGGTGGGGTCGAGCTCGAACCGCTCGAGCAGCGCGTCGCGCCGCCGGGTGTCGAGGCCGCCACGGAGGTTGCCGAGCAGGTCGATGGCCTCGCCGCCGGACAGGCCCGGCCAGAGCACGACGTCGCCGGGGACGTAGGCCAGGCGCCGGTGCAGGGCGACGACGTCGCGCCAGGGGTCGCCGCCCAGCAGCTCCACGGTCCCGGCGTCGGGGCGGAGCAGTCCCAGCAGCACGCGGATCGTCGTCGACTTGCCCGCGCCGTTCGGACCCAGGAACCCGTGCACCTCCCCGGGGAGCACCTCCAGGTCCAGGCCGTCGAGCGCCCGGAACGAGCCGAACTCCTTGACCAGCCCTCGGGTGCGCAGCGCCGGTCCGTCGGACGTTGCGGTGGCCGGCGTCCAGGTCGCCGACGCGGGGGATGTCGTCATGAGATCTCCTCCTCGAGAGACGGGTCCTGAGCGGGGTCCAGGCCCAGGTCGGCGAGGTCGCCGTACAGGTAGTGAGCAATGGCAGGGGCGATCGTGGCGGCGACGCGGTCGCCAGGCATGCTCGCGAGCGGCTCGAGGACGAGGACGCGACGCAGCAGGACGACACCGAGCATCTGGCTGACGACCAACGTCACGCGGACGCGCGCCTCCTCGGGCGGGACATCACCCAGCACGGCCCCGGCGACGGTGCGCAGCACGGTCGCTCCGATGAAGTCGCGCAGCAGGTCGGTGGACCCCTGCTCGGCCACCGCTCGGCGCAGGACGCTCACCATCGCCGGGCCGGTCTCCGGCGACTCCCACACGCTCAGGAACGTCTCGACCAGTCGCAACGGCACCTCAGCGCGAGTGGCACCGGCAACCCGCTCGATCACCTGTTCGGGATCGACGGGGATCTCCAGGGCTGCCCGGAACAGGCCCTCCTTGGTGCCGAAGTAGTGGTGCACCAGCGCCGGATCGACCGACGCCGCTGCCGCGACGGCCCGGATCGAGGTGCCGGTGAACCCCCGCTCGGCGAACAACGCGCGCGCGGCGACCAGGATCGTCTGCCGCGTCTCGGGCCGGCCGCGCCGACGTCCGGTACGCCGCCCGGTACGCCGCCCGGCGTCCGCGGCGTCGCTCGCGCCGTGGAAGGGAGATCGATGCGGTTCCGTCATGATGCCCTCGAATTTCAGCAAGCGTTGACTAACCGTACGCCGGACCGTCGGGACGTCGACGCGCGTTGAGCCAGCGGCACGAGTCGTCTAGACGGGGTTGCTCCGGAGAGTTCTCCGAGGCCCCGGCTGCAGTTCTCTGTCGCAGCCCTTGCGGCGATCACCCTGGCGGTGTCCCAGGGCGGCGGCATCCCGTCCTCGGCCTCCGGATCCTCATTCCGTCAGGCCGGACCGGGAGGCAACGGGATCGGTGACCCGTACTTCCCGCTCTACGGCAACGGGGGGTACGAGGTCCGGACCTACCGGCTCGGAGTCCGGTACGACCCGGGGACCGACCGGATCTCCGGAAGGACCGCCCTGACCGCCCACGCCCTCGCGGACCTGTCGTCGTTCAACCTCGACCTCGTGGGCCTCCGGGTGCACCGCGTCGTCGTCGACGGGGAACCGGCGACATGGGAGCGGAGGGCCGGCCACGAGCTCGTGATCACCCCGTCGCAGCCGGTGCCCGCGCACGCTCGGTTCCGCACGGTCGTCCGCTACTCCGGCGTGCCTCGGTTCATCGACAGCCCCTCACTCGGTCGCTACGGGTTCCTGACGACCCCGGACGGCGCGTTGGCCGTCGGCGAGCCGGAGGTCGCCGCGTTCTGGTATCCCGTGAACGACCACCCTCGAGACAAGGCCCGGTACCACGTCGAGCTGACCGTGCCGCGAGGGCTGCAGGCGGTCTCGACGTGCACCGCTGGCGGACCGGTGCCGGGCTCCCGGTCCTGGACGCCGTCGACGCAGGGATCACCGGCCCGCTCCGGCAGCGGATCGACGGCTCGTTGGCGCGACAGGGGGAGATGCTGCGCCACCTGACCCGGTGGTTCGGCCCCTACCCCTTCGAGACCATCGGTGGAGTCATCGACGACCTGGACATCGGGTTCGCGCTGGAGAACCAGACCCGACCCGTCTACTCACCGGTCTTCTGGGATCTCCCACAGTTCCCCACGCTCGGCGACGACGTCGTCGTGCACGAGATCGCACACCAGTGGTACGGCGACAGCGTCGCGGTCGACCGTTGGCAGGACATCTGGCTCAACGAGGGCTTCGCGACGTACGCCGAGTGGCTCTGGCAGCGCGCAGAGCACGGGTTCACGCCGGCGGAGATCTTCCGGGCCAACTACCAGGCGATCCCGGCACGCGACGACTTCTGGTCGGTGCGGATCGGGGACCCCGGGACCGATGCGCTCTTCTCCGGCCCCGTCTACCTGCGGGGCGCCATGACCCTGCAGGCGCTCCGGGCGACGATCGGACGGGAGGACTTCTTCCGGGTGCTGCGCGCGTGGGCGAGGGTCCATCGCAACGGCAACGGCAGCACTGCGGACTTCGTCCGCCTGTCGGAGCGGGTCTCCGGTGAGGAGCTGTCGCCGCTGTTCCGCGCTTGGCTCTTCACCAGCGGGAAGCCGACCCTCCCGAGATCCAGCGCCGCTCACCGGTCCTCGCCCGGGTCGGTGGCGGACGCACGTCTGCTCGCGGTCGTCGACCGCTGGAGGGGCGGCCTCGAGACTCGCCTGGAGCTCCGGTCCCGGTAGCGCGGCGAGCTGGCGGACTTGCTGGTGACGCTCGAGGTCCGCTCCGTCCCGACGAGCACGCGGCGCTGAGCGGGCGGCTGGGCAGGTAGCGCGAACATCAGATTCGTCTCTTTGTAGACGAATCAGGCATATCGCCGCACACTGGTGGAATGCATCTGTGGCACGCAGGGTGGGTCCTCGGGGTGATGGCGGTCCTCATCGTCCTCCTGCATCTCTCCGGGAGGACCGACATCCGCGAGTGGAGGTACCGCAACCTCCGCTCGGTCCGGGCCTGGCTGGCGTCCGTCGTCGCCGCCGTGGTCTCGGTGGGAGCCCCGACCTGGCTGTTGTCGCTGGTGTGGAGCGGGTTCGGGTACCTCTTCTACTCCGTGTACGTCCTCGTCGCGCTCAGCATGTTGGCGTTCATGGCCCCGGGCAACCACACGCCCCTGTCCTGCGAGACCTGCGGCGGCCGGGTCAGGATCTCCGCGAGCGTGTGCCAGCGGTGCGGCCACGACCATGCAGCTGCGTGGAGGAGTGGCCAGCGCCGGTCACGGCCGGGTCCTGCTCCCTCGATCGGGTGGTCGCCGCCGCGACCCTCGAGCGGTCCCCGCCCACAGGGAGGCCCGATCCAGGCCCCATGACCCGAGGGCCGGGGAGCCGCGCGAGGCATACTCCCCTCGTGGATCTCGCGTTGAGACAGGTCGCGCGGCGCTGGGTGCTCCGTCAGAGCGGGCGGGGACTCGTCGGCTTCGCGGTGCTCGGTGTAGCCGCCTGCAGCGGGGAGGGCGGAGCGGCCGGCACCGGGTCGCCGGCCCCTCCTCGAGGCTCGACCTCAGGCACACCTGGGTCCCGCCCGGCGAGGGAGAGGTTGGCGTGGTCGCGCGTCGACCTCGGCTTCGTCTCGGCGTACGTCCTCGTCCGGGGCGGCGAGGCGGCGGTGGTCGACACCGGCGTCGAGGGCAGCGCTGACGCGATCGGCGACGTGCTCGAGGAGGCCGGTCCCGGCTGGGACGGCGTCCGGCACGTCGTCCTCACCCACAAGCACGCCGACCACGCGGGGAGCGCCAGCGAGGTGCTGTCCCGCTGCGACCGCGCCACGGGGTACGTCGGCGAGGCGGACCTCGACGCCGTCGACGTCGAGGACCTCCGCCCCCTCACCGACGGGGACGAGGTCTTCGGGCTGCGGGTCGTCGGCACACCCGGCCACACGCCCGGCCACATGGCGGTCTTCGACCCGCACACCAGGGTGCTGGTCGCCGGTGACGCCCTGAACAGCTCCGACCGGCTGACGGGCGCCGACCCAGGATTCAGCGAGGACATGGACGCCGCCGGTGCGTCCGTCCGGAGGCTGGCCGCACTGGCGCCCGACACCGTCCTCGTCGGTCACGGACCACCGGTGACCGAGGGCGCCGCCAGCGCGCTCGACGAGCTCGCGGCCTCTCTCTGAGGCGCCCGGCGTGCGACCTCAGCGCGCGAGCACCGCGTCGGCCGCCACGCGGACGGCCGACCCCTCGAAGCGCACGCCACCCAGGTCCCTGACCACCAGGTCCGCGTCGCTGTCGAGGGCTCGGCTGCTCACCCCCAGGACCCGGGCGCCGGCGGCCAGGCCGGCGGCGATCCCCGCTGCGCTGTCCTCCAGGACGAGGCAGTCCGCGACGGGGATCCCCAGCAGGCTGGCGGCGCGCAGGTACCCCTCCGGAGCAGGCTTTCCTCGGACGACGTCCTCCGCGGTGACCAGCACCGCCGGACGCGGGAGGCCCGCCGCCACCATGCGCGCCTCGGCCAGAGCCCTGACTGCTGAGGTCACCACGGCCCACGCCGACCCCGGCAGCCCGGCGAGCAGCGCAGCGGCCCCTGGGCACGCGGTGACCGTCACGGCGTCCTCGACCTCGAAGCGGTCCACCATGGCGAGCGCCTCCGCACGCCCCTCGCCGCTCACCAGCAGCGCCACCGTGTCCGCGGAGCGACGCCCGTGGACCAGCCCCGCCACGTGCTCCGGATCGAACCCGTGGTGGTGCGCCCAGCGACTCCACGAGAGGGTGACGCTGGCGTCGGAGTCGACCAGCACGCCGTCGGAGTCGAACAGCAGCCCCCGGCAGGGGATCGCCACCTCGGGGTCAGGTTCCGCCACGGCTCAGGTCACCGGCCGGTTGCGGTAGCGGTCGACCAGCTCCCGTGCTGCCACCTGCATGCGGACCGGGGGGAGCCCGCGGGTGAGCTGCAGCAGGTCGTCGACGACCATCTCGCCGATCTGCGCGAACGCGGCCGGGATCCCGCCCGCTCGGTGCCCGGAGAACACCAGCCCCTCCAACCGGCGGGCCCGGTGGTCCGCCGGGACCGGCTCCTCCGGCCACACGTCGACCGCGGCGAGGAACCGGCCTTCGGCGACACCGTCCAGCAGTGCCTCGATGTCGACCACCGCCGCCCGGCTCACCAGTACGAGCCGGGCGCCGGGTGGGACCAGGTCGAGCTCGCGGGCACCGAGCAGGTGCTGGCTCTCTGTGGTCGCGCTGGCGAGCACGAACAGGAACCGGCTCGTCCGCACCGTCTCGTCCAACGACGCGGGGACGACGCCCTGCTCCCGCAGCACGGCGTCGGGCAGCCACGGGTCGAACACCCGGATCTCGGGAGCGAAGGGCACGAGGAGCGGGTGCAGGGCGCGGCCGAGGTTGCCGAAGCCCACCAGCCCGACCGACGACCCGCGCAGCAGCACGGCGTCGTCGTTGCCGTCGGCGACGTAGCGCTCGGCGCCGGCGCGGAAGGCACGGTCCTCCCGGCTGATGCCGCGAGCGACGTCGAGCGCGAGGCCGAGCGACAGCTCGGCGACCGCCTGGGCGTAGGCGGGTCCGCAGCCCAGGACGTAGACCCCGCGCTCGAAGCAGGCGCCGTAGTCGACGTTGGGGAAGAAGTTCCCCTCGACGTTGAGGACCGCGCGCAGGTGCGGCGCGTTGCGCAGCCGCTCACGACCGAGGTCGGGCTGACCGATCACCGCGAAGGCGTCAGCGAGTGCGGCGTCGAGGGCCTCGGGCCGGTCGTCGCCCTCCAGGTCGACGACCGTGAAGGACCGGTGCAGCGCCGCCAGCGACTCTCGAGTGAAGATCCGGGTCGCCGTCTGCGGCTCGGGCTTGAGGACGACCGTGGGTCGTCGGGCGTCGTCGATCATCCCCGCTCCTGTCCGCTCCTGTCCGCTCCTGGAGCACAGTCTGCGTCACCGCCGTGGAGCGCGACCTGCGAGGCCGTCCCGGTCGTCTTGCTGTGGCCCCAGTCAGTCGGACCCGGAACGGGTCAACCTCGAGGCCGGTCGCCGCGTCCTAGGACCAGAGTCCGAGCCGCCCCGGCCGGACCGACGACCACGACCGGAGGCACGTCATGCGCCGAGCCACACTCCTTCTCACCAGCCTGGCGCTCCTCGGGGTGCCCATGGCTGCCTCGCCGGCAGCAGGCACTGCCGCTCCCGCAGCAACCGCGGTGTCGGCGGCCTGTCGAGCGCCGGTCGTCGCCCCGGACGACACGACGGGTCAGACCAGGGTCAACGACATCCGTGTGGGGCGACACGACGGTGCCGGCTTCGACCGGGTGGTCTTCGACATGACGGACGTTCCCGGGTACCGCGTGCAGCGGGTCCGGCGCGTGATCCAGGACGGGTCGGGCGCGCCGCTGGCCCTGCGCGGTCAGGCCTTCCTGACGGTCCGCCTCGAGCCTGCCGTCGCCCACGACGACCAGGGCCAGCCGACCGCGCCCCTGCGACTCGTCCGCTCGTTCACACAGCTCAAGGAGGTCCGGGTCGCGGGCGACGTCGAGGGCGTGGTGACCTACGGGATCGGCCTGGCGGCGTCCAGTGACTTCCGTGTGACCACGCTGACGAATCCGGCCCGACTCGTGGTCGACCTGGCGTTCGCCGGCCGCCACCCGTTCGACTGCCGCGTCGGCGCAGTGCAGGTGTACCTCGCCACTCCCGACGCCACCGCAGCAGCAGTGACCCGGCGGGTCCCCGCGCCCGCGCTCGGCCGCGGCGCCCTGACCGCCCTGTTCGCGGGTGCGACCGACTTCGACCGGCCCGCCGGCCTCCGCTTCGTCAACAGCGGGGCCAGCGGTTTCACCGACCTCAGCATCAGCAACGCGATCGCGCGGGTCCGGCTGACGGGCGGCTGTGGCAGCGGTGGCGCGACGTTCACGATCGCCAACGAGATCGTGCCCACGCTCAAGCAGTTCGCGACGGTCGACTTCGTCAAGATCCTCGACCCGCAGGGACGGACCGAGCAGCCGACCGGGCGCGTCGACTCCATTCCCACCTGCCTCGAACCCTGACGGTTGCTCGGCGGGGCTGGGGGAGAGGGTGGGGCGTGAACACCCTGCCGGACCCCGTCCTCCGGCTCCGGCCGATCCCGTGGGAGGAGTCACCCTCATGACGTCGTTGGCCGAGCAGACCACCGAGCACCTCGGCGGCCGCTGGAGCGGTGCTGGAGACGCCTCACAATGAGGTGGCGCATGGACGACAGCGCCGACGGTGACGGCGACGTCGCGCTCGCAAGTACGGTCCGGGTGATCACCGACGTCGCGGACCAGGGGACTGACGACGACCGGATCCGGCTGTCGGACGTCGGCAAGCTCGCCACGCGGTACCGCCGGCGGATCATCGGCGCGGCCCGGGCCGCCGACCGTCCGACGTTCGCCGGGCTGATCCGCGAGCACCTCGGCGTCCCGCTCGAGGGGGCGGAGGTGGTGGAGGAGTCCTGGCCGTCGTACGACCTGGTCAACGTGCAGCTCGGCCTCAACGCGTGGCTCGGGGGTCCGGGAGGTCCCGGACCCCTCCGCACCCACCGGCTCGTGGGGCTGGCCCACCACCGTCACCGGGAGTTCGGCCTCACCGACCTGCTTCAGCGGGACCGCGAGGACTACGGACCCGCTCCCGGCAACGTGTCGTGGACCAACCTGGCCAGCGGCCCGGACGGACAGGTGCAGCCGGCGGTCCGTGCCGGTCTCTACCTCGTCACGGACGGCGAGACCCGGTCGGCGGTCCTCGTGCTGGCCGCTGATCCCGAGAGCGGCATGGGAGCTGCGCAGCTGCACGTCGTGGCGAACCGCCCGGGTGCGGCCAGCGAGGTCGCCGCGGAGATCCGCAGGCTGGCCCTCCTCCACAACGTGTACCGGGGGCAGGTCATCTCGTTCGGGCGTGACATGTTCGGGGAGCGGGGCGCCGCCTTACAGTTCCACCGCCGGCCGTCGCTGAGCGCTGGTGACGTGATCCTGCCGACCGAGACCCTGGCCGCGATCCACCGACAGGTCATCGGGGTCGCGGAGCACCGGGAGCGGCTGCTGGCGGCGCGCCAGCACCTCAAGAGGGGGCTGCTGCTCTACGGACCGCCCGGGGTGGGCAAGACCCACTCGGTGCGCTACCTCGCCAGTCAGCTGCGCGGGGTCACAATCGTGCAGCTCACGGGGGACTCGCTCCGACTCATCAGCACCGCCTGCTCGGTGGCCCGGACGCTCCAGCCGGCGATGGTCGTCGTGGAGGACGTCGACCTCATCGCCGAGGACCGAGGGATGCACCCCGGGCACCACCCGCTGCTGTTCCAGCTCCTGAACGAGATGGACGGACTGGCCGAGGACGCCGACGTCGTGTTCCTCCTGACCACCAACCGGCCCGACGTCCTCGAGCCCGCGTTGGCCGCGCGGCCCGGGCGCGTGGACCAGGCCGTCCCGCTGGAGCTCCCCGACGCGGACGCCCGGAGGCGGCTGATCGAGCTCTACCGCGGCGGACTGGTCCTCGACGAGAGCCGGCTGGACAGCGTGGTCGACCGCACCGAAGGCGTGACCGCCTCGTTCCTCAAGGAGCTGCTGCGCCGGTCGGCGCTCGTCGCGGCGAGGGAGTCCGGCTCCGACCGGCTCGCGGTCAGCGCCGACCAGCTCGACAGCGCGCTCGAGGAGCTGCTCGACACCCGTTCCGCGATGACCCGTGTCCTGCTGGGCGGGCGCAGCGACTGATCGTCGAGTGCGGGGAGCCGGCGTGTGCGTCCGCGGTCAGCGCGGCGCGGAGGTGGCCTCGTCCTCGGCGAGCGCGGCGAGCCGGTCGAGGGAGGCCGTGAGCTTCTCGGCCGTGGTGGCACGGGCGGTGGGGATCCTGCGCTCGTCGGTCAGGCCCGTCCAGTCGTAGGTGTGGGTGACGCGCGTCCTTCCCGCACCGACGGCTTCGAGCTCCCACCCCCACACGTGACCGGAGGGCTCCTGACCGGCATCGGCTGGCTGCCAGGCGATCCGCCGGCCCTCCTCGAAGGCGACGACGTGGTTCTCCTTCACCTTCTGCTTCGTGGTGGTCACCGTGAAGACGTCGCCCCGGCTGCGGACGCGCTGGTCAGGAGCCGCGTGCAGCAGGTTCGCGTTGCCGTCCCACCGGGGTTGCTGGGCGGGGTCGGCGATGAGCGCGAAGATCCGGGCGGCAGAGGCGGCGATCTCGCGTGTCGCACTCACCACCCGCGAGTCGTCCGGGGACCCGGTCATGCGAGAGGGAGACGTGACATGTGGTCCTCCCGGGACGGACGGTGACCCAGATCGAAGGGTGGCACCGGACATCGACATCTGTCAAGATAGACCTGTGTCGAAGTCTCAGGTGCTGGAGCTGACGCCGGTGGAGGCAGTCGCGTGCTGTCCGCCGCTGACCCGGGACCCGCTGTCCGTGCAGCAGGCCGAGCGGATCGCGCCGGTGCTCAAGGCTCTCGCGGACCCGGTGCGGCTGCGGCTGCTGTCGCTGGTGGCGTCGCACGCCGACGGCGAGGCGTGCGTGTGCGACCTCAACGAGGCCTTCGACCTGTCCCAGCCGACGATCAGCCACCACCTCAAGGTGCTGCACGAGGTGGGGCTGCTGGAGCGACGCAAGCGCGGGGTCTGGGTGTACTACTCGGTCAGGCCGGTGGCTCTCGCGGGCCTCGCGGCGCTGCTCGGCGGCGTCGCCGGCTCCACATCGTCGTAGGGTCGGGTCCGTGCAGAACAGCGACCTCGTCGGAGCAGCGCGACTGCTGGCCGACGTCCTCAGGCCGGGTGACCTCGACCAGACCCTCCGAGGGATCACCGCCGCCGCTGTCGAGGTGCTCCCTGAGGTGGAGTTCGCCAGCATCACGGTGCGGCACGCGGACGGCCGACTGACGACCTCGGCCCCCACCCACCCGCTCCTCCGCGTCGTGGACGCCGCCCAGTACGAGCTGCGCGAGGGTCCGTGCTACGACGCGGTGACCGACGCGGTGCACGTCACCTCGCCCTGGTTGGCGCAGGACGACCGGTTCCCGCGCTACCGGTCGGTCGCGGTGGAGGCCGGGATCCGCGCCCAGGCCGGCATCCGGTTGTTCGAGTCCGACCGGTCCCTCGGCGCCCTGAACCTGTACTCCACCAAGGACGGCGCCTTCCAGGACCTGGGGTTCCTCGGGGACCTTGTCACCCACCAGTCGGCCATGGCGCTGGCGTACGCCCGGGAGATCGACGACCTGCGGCAGGCCGTCAATGCCCGACAGCTGATCGGACAGGCGGTCGGGATCGCGATGGAGCGCTACGAGTTCACCGACGAGAGAGCGTTCGCGTTCCTCAACCGGCTCGCGGACTACACCGGCGCCGACCTGCGCGACGTCGCCCGAGCGATCGTCGGGGCTGCGCAGGCACGCGCCGACTGGTGAGGAACGGGACGCCGCGGACCTGAGTCTGCGGTCGGCGCTCAGCGAGCGGTGGCGTCGGCGAGCCAGAGCCCGATGAGCCCGCGGAAGTGGGCGAGGAACTCCTCCTGCTCGTGCGGGGGGTAGGTCGCGGCGACCGTGTCCCGCAGGATCCGGTCGAAGTCGCCGGAGCCCACCCAGTCGTGGACCTGCTCGTCGAGGTGCGGGAGGTGCTCGGCACACCACTCGCGGTAGCGCGCGGTCTCGAAGTACTCGTCGGCGAGCGCCAGGTAGGCCCCGAGCTTTTCCTCGTAGGACATCCCCGGCTGGTCGGCGATCTCGAAGTAGCGACTGGTCTGCAGGTCCACGTTCGAGCGCCTGCCGGTCACCAGGCAGTACGCCGACCAGCGCACGAGCGCCTTGATGGCCCACGGGAAGTAGTAGTGCAGCGACGTGATCGCGACGTCGGGACAGGCGTTCGCGTAGTCGATGGGGTAGACCTCGTCGCCCCGGACCAGCATCTCCGCGGAGTTGAACTCCCACTGGAAGAACGCGTTGACGACCCGGCTGATGGCCCCCGTCTGCCAGCCCGCGGAGGGCGTGAGGAAGTCGTGGGAGACGGCGTACCGGTTGTGCATCGGCTGGTCGGGCCGGAAGTCCATCACCATGGTCTCCGGCCCGATCGACAACGCGCGGGCGAAGTGCTCGTAGTCGATGGTGGCCTGGAGGTGCATGAGCATCTCGCCGGACTGGTCGTAGGCGCGGTGGAGCTGCTCGTTGTCGTCGACCCGGGAGACGCCGCGCCAGCCGCCGCCGTCGAACGGCTTCATGTAGAGCGGGTAGCCGAGCTCCTCCGCGATCTGGTCGAGGTCGAACGACTCGTTGTACTTCTCGGCGGTGTAGGCCCACCGCACGTTGTCGATGGGGTTCTTGTACGGCACCAGCGTCGTCGGCGGCACCTTCAGCCCGAGCCGCACCATCGCGCAGTACGCGCTGTGCTTCTCCATCGACTGGAAGGTGAACGGGCTGTTGAGGAGGTAGGTGCCGTTGACCAGGGACGCCTTCTTCAGCCACTCGCGGGGGTGGTAGTACCAGTGCGCCAGCCGGTCGATGACCAGCGGCGTCCGCACGGGGTCGTCCAGCCGGAAGGGCTCGATGGTGAGGCGCTCGCTGACGAGTCGGTGCTCCTCGCCGCCGTAGTGGATCGGGCCGGCCATGCCCAGCACGGTCTCGAAGGCCCGGGGCCAGTCCTCCTCGGCTCCGAGCAGCAACCCGATCAGATGGTCCGCCACGCTCAACCTCCTCGTCCGGTCGACCTCCAGGGCGACCTGGTCCTGACCCCGTCGACGCACAGTCTCCTCGCGTCCGGGAAGCCTGGCGCACCCGGTGGTGTCCGCGTCAACCTCGGACGCCAGAATGAGCAGTCCCCGACTGCGAGGAGAGACGGCTGTGGCGAAGGTGACCGAGCAGTGGTTCTCAGACCGGATGCAGCGGCCCTTCTCCCTGGCCCGCTGGGGGCACTACGGCCGACCGGTGCTGCTGTTCCCCACCGCCGGCGGGGATCCCGAGGAGGCCGAGCGCAACCGGCTCCTGGAGGCGTGCTGGGACCTGGTCGAGGAGGGCAGGGTCAAGATCTACTCCTGCGACAGCACCGCGGGCCGGGCGCTCGCCACCGGCGAGGGGACCCCGGCGTACCGGATGTGGCTGCTGAACCAGTACCACAAGGCGGTCGTCGAGGAGGTCGTCCCGGCCATCTACGCCGACCTCGGGGGACGTCAGCGGATCGTCACCGCAGGTTCCTCGATCGGCGCCTTCAACTCCGTCGCGCTGCTGTGCCGCCACCCCGACCTGTTCGAGGCCGCGATCGCGATGAGCGGCACCTTCCGGCTGGAGCAGTGGCTGGACTGGCAGTTCAGCGAGGACCTCTACTTCGCCTCCCCGCTGCACTTCGTCCCCGGCCTCGAGGGGCAGCAGCTCGAGCTGCTCCGCCAGCGGTTCGTCCTCCTGGCGTCGGGGGAGGGCGCGCACGAGAGCATCGGGGAGTCCTGGGCGATGGCCAGCGTGCTGGGCGCCAAGGGGATCCCGAACCGGGTCGACAACTGGGGCCCGGAGTACATCCACGACTGGCCGACGTGGTGGGAGATGCTCCCGCAGTACCTCCGCGAGGTCTGCTAGGCGGCCAGCACCTGGGCGCGTTGTCGGCTGGGCCATCGGTGGGTGAATCGGAGGGTCCCGTCGGGTGCTCGGGCGGTCGTGTAGTGGTCGTCGTGGATGCGGCGGTGGTGGAACCCGCAGAGCGGGACGGCGTTGTCGAGGTCGGTTGCCCCGCCCTCGGACCAGGGTCTGAGGTGGTGGATTTCGGTCCAGGCGAACGGCCGGTCGCAGCCTTCGGCGGCGCAGTGCTGGTGCCGGGCGGACAGTGCGATGGCTTGGTGGCGGGTGAAGAGTCGTTGTTCGCGGCCGAGGTCGATCGGGACCGACGCGCCGGAGAGCACCAGGGGGAGGATCGCGGCGGTGCAGGCGAGCCGGCGGGCCTGTTGGATGGAGACCTCGGCGCCGGTCTGGAGGACCGCGGCACCCGCCCCGGAGCGGAGCTGGTCCTCGGGGACGTGGACCACGAGCGCGTAGGTGGACCGGGTGTGCCCGTCGGTGGGGAGGTGCTCGATCAGCTCGGTGAACGCCAGCCCGAGGGCTTCGGACCGGTTGTAGTAGGCCCCCATGCCGGGGACGGTCGGGTCGGTCACCGGCTCCCCGGACCGGGTCCGGTGCAGCCGTCGGGGTGCGGACAGCGCGTCGAGGCGGGTGAGCAGGGTGTGGGCGTGCAGGTCGGGCAGGGTGAACTTCCCGGTCCAGGTGCCGTCACCGTTGTCGCCGAGCACCAGCCAGGTCTCCCGTTCGGCGCGGCGTTCCTGGTCACGGAGCTGGGTCTCCTGGTGCTCATCAGCCCACCGCCGGTTGATCGGGTCCAGCAACCGGCGTGCGGCGCGGCGCAGCGCGGCGGGCTTCATCCGCTCGGCCTTGGCGACCAACGCGGCCTCGCAGTCGGCGAGCTCGGCGGGCGTGACGCCGTCGGGGACGGTCTCGCCGGCCCGGACGATGACCGCGGCGTGGTCCTCACTGATCCGCCCCTCGGACAGTGCCGCGGCGGTGTGGGAGTAGGTGTCGCGGAGCGCCGAGGCCAGCCACACCGGACCCCACGCCCGGGGCCGGTTCCCACCCACCGCCTTCGCCGCCCACGCCGCGGTGTCGGTCGACCCGTCCTCCGCTGCCACGTCGGAGGCCTCAGCCGCCGCCACCAACCGCAGCTTCAGCGACGACAGCCGCGCCTCGGCACGCGCCACCTCCGACAGCGCCGAACGGAGCTCAACCGCCTCCACGTCGGCGCCTCGGCCACCCGGTCGAGGACGTCGATGCAGCTCTCGGAGGACCGATAGCCACCGGGTCGGACTTCATGCCGCAACTTTACCGCCGCGACCGCGGGATTCGCTAGTGTGTTCGAGTATCTGGTGGAAGATCGCCCCTTCGCCGAGCGCGCGCAGCAGCAGCGCCTCCGCCAGGCAGGCGCGCGCGAAGTCGCCCAGGTGGAGGCTCTCGTCGGGTGCGTGCGCACGGGTGTCAGGGTCCTCGACCCCGGTGATGAGGACCTCGGCACCGGGGAAGGCGCGGGTGAACGGCGCGAGGAACCCGATGGAGCCGCCGACACCGATCTCGACCGGCGCGACGCCGCCCCATGCCTCGGCGTACGCCGTCCGGGCGGCGTCGTAGGCCGGGCCGGTCGTGTCCGCCCGGAACGGCGCCACCGGCTCGCCCGCCGACACCGTGACCCGGGCGCCCCACGGCGCGTGCTCCTCCAGGTGGCTGACCAGCGCGCGTCGGGCGGCGACCGGGTCGTCGTCCGGGGCGATCCGGAGGGTGAGCCGCGCCCGGGCCGCCGGCACCAGCACCATCCCCGCGGTCTCGACCGGTGGCGCGTCGATCCCGATGACCGAGAGCGCAGGGGCGGTCCACAACCGTGCGGTGAGCGGACCGGTCCCCACGAGCTCGACCCCGTCGAGCACCCCGGCGTCCGCCCGGAGCCGCTCCTCGGTCAGGTCGAGCGGGTCCGCAGCAGCACGGGCGAGGCCGGCGACGGCGACGTCGCCCCGGTCGTCGTGCAGGGTCGACAGCAGCCGGGCCAGGGCGGTGAGCGCGTCGGGGACCGCTCCGCCGTACACGCCGTTGTGCACCGCGTGGTGGAGCGTCCGCACCTCGACGAGCACGTTGACCCCGCCGCGGAGCGTCGTGGTCAGCGCCGGGACACCGATCCGCCAGTTCGTGGAGTCGGCGAGGACCAGGACGTCGGCGGCGAGCCGGTCCCGGTGGGCCTCCAGCAGCGCCGGCAGCGTTCGCGACCCGATTTCCTCCTCGCCCTCCACGAGCACGGTGACGCCCACCGGGAGGTCGTCTGCGAGAGCGCGCACCGCGGCGCAGTGCACCGCGATGCCGGCCTTGTCGTCGGCGGCCCCGCGGCCGAACAGCCGCCCGTCGCGCTCGACGGGCTCGAACGGCTCGCTCGTCCAGTCCTCCCGCTCGCCCACCGGCTGCACGTCGTGGTGGGCGTAGAGCAGGACCGTCGGCGACCCCGGCGGTCCGGGCCGCCGGCCGATCACCGCCGGCAGCCCGCCGGCGGCGGACACGACCTCGACCTCCGGCAGCCCCGCGGCGGTCAGCTGCCGCGCGACCTCCTCGGCCGAGGCCGCCACGTGGCCGGCCGCCGCGGGGTCGGCGGACACCGACGGGATGCGGACCAGCCGCTCCAGGTCAGCGCGTACGTCGGGCAGGACGGCGTCGACGGCACGGCCCAGGTCACCGGGCAGGTCACCGGGCAACTCACCGGCCAGCTCACCGGCCAGCTCACCGGCCAGCTCACCGGAAGCCCCACCGGACGCGGTCACCGGGCGTGCAGGTGGAGCTCGGAGGAGAAGCGCTCGGTCATCTCGATGACCCGTTGGAGCTCGGGGTTGCGGACGATGACGATGCCGTCGCCGACCGTGCTCGCCCGCCAGTCCCGCCGGGGCGCCCCGACCTGCTGCAGGTCGACGACCATGACGTCCGACCCGTACTCCAGCAGCAGCTCCTGCAGGCCCTGGATGGCGACGATGTGCCCGGCGCCGTGGGCGCGCTTGCAGATGCTGCCGACGTTGTGACGGTGCTCGAGCGGGTCCATCCGGCCGTGGACCACCGCGTTCGCCCAGCCGACGTAGGTGTCGCCGTCGGTGTTGTAGTTCATCATGTCGACGACCCGCACGCCGGGAGGCCGGGCGCCGATCTCGCCGAAGACCACCTCGCCGTCGTCCTTGAGGTACCACTCCATGTGGGTGAAGCCTGACTGGAACCCGAGGGCGTCGATGACCTCGTGACCCATCCGGATGCCGCCCTGCAGGTGCGGGACGGTGGTGTCGCGCAGCGAGATCCCCACCGGGCTCACCCACTCGTGCAGCCGCATCTCCAGCGGACGCGGCCGGTACCAGAGGACGTGCTCGAAGAGGATCCGGCCGCCGGCGCAGATCGTGTCGTAGGTGAACTCCTCGGCCTCGACGAACTCCTCGACGCTCACCTCGGGCACGTGCCGCAGCATCGGCAGCACGTCGTCGAGGTCGGCCGCGGAGTCGACGCGGTAGGTGTCCGCGGACCCGGCGCCCGCGATCGGCTTGAGGATCAGGGGATAGCCGATCCGCTCCGCGGCCTCCCAGACCCCGGCCACGCTCGTCGCGCTGGCGTGCCACGGCGTCCGGATCCCGGCGGCGTCGAGCCGGCGCTTCATCAGCTCCTTGTCGCGGAACGGCAGCGTCTGCTCGACGGTCATGCCCGGCAGCTCGAGCTCCTCGCGGATCCGCGCGGCGAGCACCATGTAGGGCTCCCACAAGCACTCCACCTGGTCGATCGACACGTGCTGCGAGAGCCCACGGACCGCGGCCAGCACCGCCTGCTCGTCGGCGAGGGACACGTGCTCGTAGTGGGCGAGCGCCTCCCGCGCGGGACGGGGCACGGCGTCCCGGGGCTGGTCCCCGACGCCGATGACCCTCGCTCCCACCGCCGCCAGGCCGCGGGTGAACCAGGCCATCTCCTGGGGATAGCCCGGGGAGAGCATCAGGACGGTCGTCACAGCGACTCCACCAGCTCGACCCGGATCCCGGAGACGATCCGGTCCAGTGCGGTGCGCACCACCTCGGTGTCCGGGTCGCGGACCATCACGTAGCCCTCGCCGGTGTAGTCCGAGCTCGCGGGCTGCCCGGGCTGCGGCAGCCGGGACTCCACGACGAGCCGGCCCACGTCGCGGTCGACCTCCTGGACGCCGGTCACCGACCCCACCCGGCCGCGGCCCGCGCCGCGCAGGTACGCCGTGCCCGCGGCGTGCGTCCGCTCGGGCGGGTCGAACTCCCCGAGGACCACGAGCCGCGCCCACGCGGCGTACAGGTCGAAGTCGTGGGCGTAGCCATGCATCGACGTGAGCTGCGCGCCCGGCGGCCGGGCCGCCACCTCCGACACCGCGACCGAGCCGTCCGGACGGCGGAACCACTCCATGTGCGTCAGCGCGTCGGTCACGCCCAGGGCCCGCAGGGCTGCGGGGCCGACGGCGTGGATGCCGGCGTAGTCCGGTCCGGCGACGTCGCGGGGCAGCAGGACCGTCCACTGGATCCAGGGGTTGCGCAGGACCTCCAGCGGAGGCGGCCGGTAGTCCGCGATCGAGGACCACACGGTCCGGCCGCCGAGCGAGACGCTGTCGAAGGTGTGCTCCTCACCGACGAGGAACTCCTCGAGCAGCGCAGGGGCGTCTGGCCGGGGCGGCACGGCCGCGAGCCACCCGTTGAGGGAGTCCGCGTCGTCGAGCCGGTACGTCGCCTGGGAGCCGGCACCCGCAGGCGGCTTGGCGACGAGCGGGAAGCCCACCTCCTCGGCGAACGCCCACGCCTCGTCGGGCACGTGCACGAGGCGGTGCCGCGCGCAGGGGATCCCGGCGGAGCGCAGCACCTCCTTCATCCGCGGCTTGTCCCGGACGTTCATCGCGGTGGCGACGTCCATGCCCTCGATCCCGAGCCACTCGCGGACCTGCGCCAGCGGCACCTGGAGCTGCTCGAGGGCGCCGACGAGGCGGTCGACCCGGCCCATCTGGTCGGCCAGACCCCTGACCGCGGCAGCGACCTGGCCCGGGTCGAGCGCGTCGTCCACGCGCCAGTGTCCGGAGAGCCGGTCCCGGAGGTCCGGCGGAACCTGCTCCAGCGGCTCGCTCGTGACCAGGCCGAGCCGCACGTCGGGCAGGGAGGCCGCGCTGCGCACGAAGCGGGCGGTGGCTTCCATCAGGTACGGCGCGACGAAGGCGGCAGCGACCATGCGGGGACCGTACCGGGGGCCGCTCGGCGCAGCCAGGGGACCACCTAGCATGACGCGGATGCGAGTGATCTTCGTCGAGCCGCACTTCCCCCGAAACCAGCGCGAGTTCGTGCGCGGCCTCGCGCACGTCGGCGCCGAGGTGATCGGGATCGGCGAGACCCCGCAGGACCACCTCGACGACGAGCTGCGGAGCTGGATGGTGCACTACCACCAGGTCCCCAACGTCACCGACGTGGGAGCCCTCGAGGACGCAGTCCGCTGGGTGCAGGACAAGATGTGGGTGGACCGCCTGGAGGCCACCATCGAGTCGCACACCCTGGCGGCGGCGGAGGTCCGGGAGCGGACCGGAATCCCCGGCACGTCGCTGCGGACCGCCTGGCTGTGCCGCGACAAGCCGTCGATGAAGGAGGCGCTGCGGGCCGCGGGCATCGCGACCGCCGCCTCGACCGCCGCCTCGACGGCCCAGGACGTGTGGGGGTTCGCGGACGCGGTCGGCTTCCCGCTCGTCCTCAAGCCGCGGGCTGGTGCGGGTGCTCTCGACACGGTGCGGGTCGACGACCGCGGCCAGCTCGAGGAGGCGCTCGGCAGGTTCGGCGGTCAGGGGGTCGACTCGATCGCGGTCGAGGAGTTCGTCGAGGGCCACGAGGGCTTCTACGACACCCTGTCGGTGCACGGCAGGCCGGCCGCGGACTTCGTCTCCCACTACTTCCCGAACGTCCTCGAGGCGATGCGCACCCGGTGGATCTCGCCGCAGTTCATCGCCACCAACCGGGTGGACTCGGTCTCCGACTACAACGAGCTCAGGGACATGGGGCAGCGGGTCCTGGAGGCGCTGGGCATCGGGACCAGCGCCACCCACATGGAGTGGTTCTTCGGGCCGAAGGGGCTGCGGTTCTCCGAGATCGGCTGCCGGCCGCCGGGGGTCGGCGCGTGGGACCTCTACTCGGCCGGCAACGACCTCGACCTCTACCGCGAGTGGGCGAACGCCGTGGTGCACGGGGACGTCGGCACCCGGCCGTCCCGCCGGTTCGCCAGCGGCATCGTCGCGCTCCGACCGGAGCGCGACGGGCACATCACCGGCTACTCCGGGGTGGACGAGATCCGCGGGCGGTACGGCGAGTGGCTGCTCGACACCCACCTGCCCGACCCCGGGACGCCGACCCAGCCGGTGGAGGCGGGCTACATGGCCAACGCCTACGTCCGGATGCGCCACCCGGACTACGACGCGCTGCGCGGGATGCTCGACGACGTCGGCCGCACGCTCTCCGTCCACGCCGCGTGACCGCCTCCCTCGCGAGCCGGTCGGTCGTCCTGCTCGGGCCGCAGCGCCGACCGAGCATCCAGCACGTCGTCCGGGAGCTCGACCTGACGGACCCCGATCGCCACCGTGACGGCCGGCTGGCGGGAGCGGGAGACCGACGACGGCGAGCTGCGGGAGCTCCTGGGTGGTCGGACGGTCAACCTCGCGCTGTACAGCCGGTGGCTCGACGTCCACGAGCGCGACCGCGAGTACGGCCACGCAGAGCGCGAGCACGAGGCCGCCCTCGACGAGCTGCGCCGGCTGTACCTCACCCAGCTCGAGCACGCGCTGCGCGCGGCGTACGACGTGGCCTCGGGCACCGAGGGACGACCCCGGCTGCGCGGGTCGGCCCTCAGCGACGCGGTGGAGGTCGTGCGCCTGGTGGACCGACAGCACCTGGCGCGGGTGCGTGCCGCCGAGGCGGCGTTCGACTCCGCCTGGCGTCCCGGGGAGCGGCCGGCCGTCACCGCGCACCGCGAGGAGGTCCGCCGGCTCCTCGCGGAGACCGACGCGGTCGCGCTCGCCGGAGGCCACGTGGGCGAGCTGACCCGGGTGCTCCGCCTCTTCGACGTGCGGCCGCACCTGCCGGGAGCGGTGCTCGCGCTGGTCGGCGGGCGCGATGGTGCTGTGCGAGCGGATCGTGCTGTTCCACGACTTCGTCGCCGCACGGCGTCGCGCAGACCGAGGTGCTCGGCGACGGGCTGGGGCTGGTGCCGGGCCTTGTCGCCCTGCCCGCACGCCCGGCGCCGGCTGCGGACCAACGACGCCGTCCGCATGTCGGTGCTCGCCCGCCGCTTCGCCCCGGCCCGGTGCCTGGTGCTCGACGACGCGGTCGCCCTCCGGCTCGACCGCGGACGGCGGCCTCGCCGCGCGGACGCGCCGGCTGGTCCGCGAGGACGGGGCGATCACCCAGGCCAGCGCCGCGTGAGCCCCGTGACGCAGCAGCCGACGCGCCGGCTCGCGATCAACCGGCTCAAGGAGCGGCGGCCCGTCGACGCGGCCGCGGTCGACCGGTTCCTCGCCCGCCACGAGGTGCCGATCGTCGAGGGCTCCCGCTGCACGTTCCTCTACCGCGGGGAGGCGGACGCGGTCTCCCTGGCGCAACGCATCGTCGGGCTCCCCGACCTCATCCCGCTGCGGCGGCTGCGCGACACCGACCTGTGGTACCTGGTCCTGGAGATCCCGGAGGGCTCGCGCGTCAACTACCAGCTCGAGGTCCGGTGGGGTGACCACACCGAGCGGATGAACGACCCCCTCAACGAGAAGCTGTCCTACAGCCCGGTCGGCACCTCCTCGGTGTGCTTCGCGCACGGCTACACCTCGCCCGAGTGGACCGCGCACGACCCCGAGGCCCGACCCGGCGAGCTGTTCGACATGACCGTGCGCAGCCGGGCGCTGCGGCGTGACTGCCCGGTCACCGTCTACCTGCCGGCGCGCTTCCGGCGCACCGCGTCGTACCCGCTGCTGCTCGTCCACGACGGACCGGACTTCCTCCAGTACGCCGCGGCGAAGACCGTGCTGGACAACCTCATCCACCGGATGGACGTCGCGGAGACGGTCGTCGCGTTCCTGCACCCGCAGGACCGGCTCAACGAGTACGCGAACTCGACCGCGCACTCCCGGTTCCTCACCGACGAGCTGCTGCCCCGGCTGGAGACCGAGCTGCCGACCGGCGGCAAGCCGTCCGCCCGCTGCGTCCTGGGGTCGAGCTTCGGTGGAGTGGCCTCCCTGTCGGCCGCCGTGCGCTCACCGGAGACCTACGGCTCGCTCGTGCTCATGTCGGGATCGTTCGTGTTCACCGACATCGGCGAGCGGCACGGGGAGGACCCGGTGTTCGACCCGGTGGTCCGCTTCGTCAACCGCTACCGGGCGCGCCCGACGCACGTTGCCGACCGGCTCTTCGTGAGCTGCGGCGTCTACGAGCCGCTGATCGCCCCCAACCGGTCGATGATTCCCACGTTCGAGTCCGCCGGCATGACCGTGCGGTACGTCGAGGCGCGCGACGGCCACAACTGGGAGAACTGGCGCGACCGGCTCCGTGACGCGCTCTCCTGGGTCTTCCCGGGACCCCAGAAGCTCTACTACGAGTGACACGGCGGGTCGCGGTGGCCCGGCCTCCCGACGCCGGACGCCGGACGCCGGTACCGTCGGCCCGGTGACGAGGACGAGGTCCGGTCCGGACGCGATCACCTTCCTCATGCACGACGCCTTCGGGGAGGGCGGCGTCGCGCGCACCACGACCAACCTCGCCAACCAGCTCGCGCGGACCCGCGACGTGCGGGTGATCAGCGTGACCCGCCGGCGGGCGGAGCCGGAGTTCGCCTTCGACGCGGCGGTCGACGTCACGGTGCTCGACGACCTCCGCGGTGGCGGGAGCAGGGTGCGCAGGCGGCTGCGGCGGGTCCCGAGCAGGTTGCGACCACGCCCGTCGGAACGGAGCATGTCGCTGCTGACCGACGTGCTGCTCCGCCGGGCGATCAGGGCCGTGCGCGCGGGGTCGATCGTCTCGGTGCGCCCGTCGCTGGACCTCGCGCTCGCCACCTACGCGCGGGACGGCGTCACGACGGTCGGCTGGGAGCACCTCAACTTCCCGTCGCGGTCGCACAACCCGCCGCTCATGGAGGTGCTGCGCGCGGCCGTGCCCCGTCTGGACGGACTGGTCGTCCTCACCGACGCCGACGCCGACGACTGGCGGCGCGAGCTCCCCGACGTGTCGACCCAGGTCGAGGTGATCCGCAACTCCGTGGCGTGGCCGGTCCGCGCCGAGCCGGTGCCCACCCGCTCGAAGGTCGTCGTCGCGGCCGGGCGGCTGGTGCCGCGCAAGGGCTTCCCGCGGCTGGTGCGCGCGTTCGCCCCGGTGGCCCGCCGGCACCCGGACTGGCAGCTGCACATCTACGGGACCGGGCCGCAGCGGCAGGACGTCGCGGACCTCGTGCGCCGACTCGGCCTGGACGCGCAGGTCCAGCTGCGCGGCTACTCGCGCTCCTTCTCCGACGTGCTCGCCGACGCGTCGGTCCTCGCGATGACCTCGCTGTCCGAGGGCTTCCCGATGGTGCTCATCGAGGCGATGAGCACCGGCACCCCCGTGATCGCCTTCGACTGCCCGCGCGGTCCCGCCGAGATCATCCGGGACGGCCGCAACGGTCTGCTGATCCCCGAGGGACCCTTCGAGCACTTCACCCGAGGGTTGGAGAGGCTCGTCGAGGACGCCGAGCTCCGGGCCCGGCTCGGTGCCCAGGCGCTGCGGGACGCGGAGGCGTGGACGATCGAGAAGGTCGCCGACGACTGGGAGCGGTTCCTCGCGCGGCTGCCCCCAGCGTCAGGTGGCGCTCCGGGCGGCGTCACACGGCTCCGAGCAACGCCTCGAGCGGACGGGGCAGTGCCCCGCGACTGACGGCCTCCTCGACGAGCAGGCCGGCGTAGCGCAGCTTGCGACCGGAACCGCTGCCGAGGAAGCGGCGCAGCTGGGCCTCCGGCGGGCGTCCACGCCACGCCGGCTGGTACTGCAGGGAGCGGAACGACGTCAGGTCGCCCTGCGAGACCAGCAGGAGCTCGACCGCGCCGGGACCCACCGCGCGGATGAGCTCGTCCTCCAGGTCCGCCACGCACACGTAGAACCCGGCACGCTCCATGTCGCTGCGCGTGCGGGGGTTCGCGACCCGGCCGGCCACGAGCCCGCGCCGGAACACCTCCTCCTCCTCGCGGTCGCACAGGCCGGCGACGCGGATCCCGGTGCCTCGGGGGTCGAGCCTGGTCAGGAACCGGCCGATCGCATGGGCGCCGCCGATCGGCAGCACCACGACCCGCTCCGAACCGAGGTCCCTGCCGCGGGCCGCTGCGGCCGTCTCGAGCGCGATCTGGTCGCTGACACCCTCGACGAGCACCACGACCTGGGCGCGCTCGACCTCGGCCAGCGCCCGAGCAGTCGCCCGAGCCGTCACCGCCGGACCGGTCATGCGGAGGATCATCGGGCTGCCCCCGCGTGAGCGGCAACCGGGTTGACGGGCGCTGTCGGCGGGTTCAGAGGAGGAGGACCGCCGCGAGGAGCCCCGCGAGGACCACGAGCACCCGGAACAGCGTCGGCGGCAGCCGGCGGCCGATGCGGGCGCCGACGTACCCGCCGACGACCGACCCCACGGCCAGCAGCAGGACGGCCTGCCAGTCGAGGTCGGCAGCGAGCACGAAGACGAGCCCGGCGACGAGGTTCGCCGACAGCACCGCCAGCGTCTTGAGCGCGTTGACGACCCGCAGCTCGAGGTCCAGGCCGAGGCCGAGGACGGCCACCATCATCACCCCCGACCCGGCGCCGAAGTAGCCGCCGTAGACGCCGGTCATCGCCGCGAAGAAGGTGGTCACCGGGGACATCGAGCGGCGGGGCTCGGGTGGGTGCGCCACGTCGTGGTGCCGACGCAGCCACCGGGTGATCCACGGCTGCGCTCCGACGAGCAAGCAGGTCAGCAGGATCAGCCAGGGGACGACGGCCCGGAAGACGGCGGCGTCGAGACCGAGCAGCAGCAGCGCCCCGAGCACCGAGCCGCCGGCACAGGTGGCGACCACCCGCGCCGCGACCTGCGGGTGCTCCCGCAGCTCCGCGCGGTAGCCGAACGACCCGCTCAGCCCCGCCGGGACCAGCCCGACGGTGTTGGAGGCGTTGGCGACGACGGGCGGCAGGCCGAGGGCGACCAGGACCGGGAAGCTGAGCAGCGAGGCGACGCCGACCGTTGCCGTCAGGACGCCGGCAGCAAGGCCGGTCGCCAGGACGACGAGCTGCTCCAGGGGCGTCACGCGCTGGAGCGCTCGCGCCGCACGCGCGTCGCCGTGCGGCCGGGGACCTGCGAGGAGGTCGACACGGCACCCAGGTTATTGACAGTCACTGCGGGGACCCCTTGGCTACCCCGAGAGGCGGGCGTGACCGTCGTCATGGGAAGGACGGCTCATGGGACCGGAATGGGTGGCGATCCTCGCGCTCGTCGCGCTCTTCGTCGTCGGCACGCTGCTCCCCATCAACATGGGTGCGCTCGCCTACGTCGCGGCCTGGCTCGTCGGCATGTACTCACTGGACCTGGACGAGAAGGAGATCCTGGCGGGGATCAGTGCCGACCTGGTGCTGACCCTGATCGGGGTCACCTACCTGTTCGCGATCGCCCGCCAGAACGGCACGGTGGACCTCATCGTGCGCAGCGCGGTCACGGCCGTCGGCGGTCGCGTGGCGCTGATCCCGTGGGTGATGTTCGGGGTGACGGCCGTGATCACGGCGATCGGTGCCGCCAGCCCCGCGGCCTGCGCGATCATCGGGCCCATCGCGCTCGGCTTCGCCGGGCGCTACCGGATCAGCCCGCTGATGATGGGCATGTTCGTCGTCCACGGCGCCCAGGCGGGCGGCTTCTCGCCGATCTCCATCTACGGCACGATCACCAACGCGGTCATGGAGGACAACGGGCTCCCCTCGAGCGAGATCACCGTCTTCCTGGCCAGCCTGGTGGTCAACACCGTGATGGCCGCGATCCTCTTCGTCGTCCTCGGCGGCCGGCAGCTGATGTCGGTCCGACTGGACGCCGACGAGCGCACCGATCCGGACGGCGCCGCCGGGGGAGGAGTGCCCGGCGCTCGGCCGGACCGGGCATCGGCGGTGTCCGGGACCGGTGCGACGCCGACGACCGGCACCGCGCTGGCCGCACCCGAGGTCGGCGTCACCCGCGACCAGGTCCTCACCCTCCTCGCCTTCGTCGGCGTGGCGGCGGTGGCCCTGGCCTTCGACAAGAACATCGGGTTCGTGTCGATCACCGCCGCGGTGCTCCTGTCGACGATCTCCCCGAACGAGTACAAGGACGCGGTCAAGCAGATCGCGTGGCCGACCGTCCTGCTGGTCGCGGGCGTCACGACGTACGCCACGATCCTCACCACCGCGGGCTCGCCGGAGTTCGTCGGCACCTGGGCCGCCGGCCTCGGTGCGGTCACGATCGGTGCGCTGGTCCTCTGCTACGTCGGCGGCGTGGTGTCGGCCTTCGCGTCGTCCACGGCGCTGCTGCCGGTGATCATCCCGATCGCGATCCCGCTGATCGAGCAGGGCGGCATCTCCGCCGGCCTGTTCGTGGCGGCGCTGGTGGTGAGCTCGACGATCGTGGACGTGAGCCCGTTCTCGACCAACGGCGCGCTCATGCTGGCGAACCGGCCGGACACCATCACCGAGCAGGCCTACTACAAGCAGATCCTGCTGTACGCCGTGGTGGTCACCGTCGTGGGGCCGTTGCTCGTCTGGGCCGTGCTCGTGGCCCCGGGATGGTGAGGGGAGGTGACGACGCCGTGACCGGGGGGCCGGGACCGCTCGAGGACGTCGTGGTGGTCGACCTGTCGCGGGCCCTCGCCGGACCGCACGCCGCGATGATGCTCGGGGACCTCGGCGCCCGGGTGATCAAGGTCGAGGCGCCCGGACACGGCGACGACACCCGGGGCTGGGGGCCGCCGTTCGTGGGGGACCCCGACGCCCTGGAGTCGACGTACTTCCTCTCGACGAACCGCAACAAGGAGTCGATCACCCTCGACCTCAAGGATCCGGCCGACAAGGAGGTCCTGCTGCGGCTGGTCGACCGGGCCGACGTCGTGGTGGAGAACTTCCGTACCGGTGTCCTCGAGCGGCTCGGCCTCGGCACCGCGTCGCTCCAGGCGCGCAACCCCCGACTGGTCGTCCTCTCGATCACCGGCTTCGGCCACGACGGCCCCGAGGGCGGCCGCGCGGGCTACGACCAGATCGCGCAGGGGGAGGCCGGCCTCATGTCGCTCACCGGCTCCGGCCCGGACGACCCGCAGCGGGTCGGCACCCCGATCGCGGACCTGCTGTCCGGGATGTACGGCGCCTACGGCGTCGTGGCCGCGCTCCACGAGCGGCAGCGGACGGGTCGGGGGTCGGTGGTCCGGACCTCGCTGCTCGCCGCCGTGGTGGGGGTGCACGCCTTCCAGGGCACCCGGTGGACCGTGGCCGGGGAGGTCGGCCGTGCTCAGGGCAACCACCACCCGAGCATCGCGCCGTACGGCCTGTTCCACTGTCGCGACGGCTCGGTGCAGATCGCGGTCGGCAGCGAAGGACTCTGGCGCAGGTTCTGCGCGGCGTTCGGGATCGACCCGGACACCGACGGGCTGGCCAGCAACCGCGAGCGGATCGGCAACCGGCAGCGCGTCGTCGAGCTGGTCGAGGCGGCGTTCGCCGACCGCGACGCCGAGCCGCTGCTGGCCGAGCTCGCGGCGGCGGGCATCCCCGCGGGGAAGGTGCGCACCCTCGACGAGGTGTACGCCTGGGACCAGACGCTCAGCCAGGGACTGGTCGTCGACGTCGAGCACCCGACGCTGGGCGGACTGCGGCTCCCCGGCCCGCCGCTGCGGTTCTTCGCCGCCGACGGCACCGAGACGACCCGGCGTGACCACGGCGCGCCCCCGACCCTCGACCAGCACGGGCGCTCGGTGCGCGCGTGGCTCGACGAGGAGACGTGACACGACGCTGGACCGCCGTCGACCTGCTCGACCTGGTGCTCGACCCGGGATCGTTCGACTCGTGGGACACCCCGGTGGACCGCGGGGGGTCGTCGGCGTCCTACCTGGCGGAGCTGCGCGCCGCCGAGGAGCAGTCGGGCGTCGACGAGTCGGTGCTGACCGGGCGCGGCCTGGTGCACGGCCGGCCGGTGGCCGTCGTCGTCAACGAGTTCCGCTTCCTCGCCGGGTCCATCGGTCGGGCCGCCGCGGACCGCATCGTCGCCGCCGTCCACCGCGCCACCGCCGAGCGCCTCCCGCTCCTGGCGACGACGGCGTCGGGAGGCACCCGCATGCAGGAGGGCACCCCCGCGTTCGTGCGGATGGCGGACATCTCCCGCGCGCTGATGGCTCACCGAGCCGCCGGACTGCCGTACCTCGCCTACCTGCGGCACCCCACCACCGGCGGGGTCTTCGCCTCCTGGGGCTCTCTGGCTCACGTCACTGTCGCCGAGCCGCAGGCGCTCATCGGCTTCCTCGGTCCGAAGGTCTACGAGGCGCTCAACGGCGAGCCGTTCCCGGCCGGCGTCCAGACCGCCGAGAACCTCGCCGCCCACGGGATCGTGGACGCGGTCGTGCCGGCCGAGGCGCTCCCCGGTCTCGTCGACGACGCCCTCGCCACGCTGGTCGACCCGCCGGTCGCACCGGCGCTCCCGTCCCGCGATCCCTCCGACGCCCCCGACCAGGAGTCGGCCTGGGCGCACATCGAGGCGACCCGGCGCCCTGCCCGGGCCGGCATCCGGGAGCTGCTGCGCCACGGTGGCACCCGGACCGTGCGGTTGCGGGGGACCGCAGAGGGCGAGCGGGACAGCGCCGTGGTGGTTGCGCTGACCCGGCTGGACGGCCAGCCCTGCGTGGTGGTCGGCCAGGACCGGACCCGGCAGTCCGGTTCGCACCCGATGGGACCTGCGGCCCTGCGGCAGGCGCGACGTGGCATGAACTTCGCCGAGGAGCTCGGGCTGCCGCTCGTGACGGTGATCGACACCCCCGGCGCCGAGCTGTCGCCCCGTGCGGAGGAGGGCGCGATCGCGGGGGAGATCGCCCGCTGCATCGCGACGATGACCACGATGACGGTGCCGACCCTGTCGGTGCTGCTGGGACAGGGCTGTGGGGGAGGAGCGCTCGCCTTCCTGCCGGCGGACCGGGTGATCGCGGCCGGTCACGCCTGGCTGGCACCGCTGCCGCCGGAGGGCGCCAGCATGATCGTGCACAAGGACGTCGCGCACGCTGCCGAGATGGCCGAGCGCCACCAGGTCCGTGCCCGCGACCTGGTCGTCGCCGGGATCGTGCACGAGGTCGTCCCCGAGCTGCAGGGCGACGACGCCGAGGGCCTGGCCGTTGCGGTCGCCGCCGCCTGCGGTCGCCACCTGTGGGCCGCCGGGCGGCCGGTCCGCGGCTGAGGCACGGACCGGCTCGGCCTCACCCGGGACCGCGGACGAAGCGGAGCAGGCGGTACTCGACGAGCCCGGCGCGGTGGCACTGCTGCAGCGCGTCACCGCCGACGAGCGACCGGGCCCAGGCGGATCGCCCCCGCAGGCGCCGGAGCGCAGGCTGCGCGCGACGGATGAGCCGGTCCCGTGGCCGGCCGAGGCGCTGCAGCGAGGAGAGGTCCACCGAGCTCACCAGGTCCAGGCCGGCAGCCGCCGCCAGCCCGGTCAGGTCGTCGACCGTCAGGAGGGACGAGACGTGCCATCCGGCTCTGAAGTCCTCCAGCCGTGGGTCGTCCTGCCGCGGGTCGTCCTGCCGCGGGTCGTCCGGGGTCAGCACGTCGTCGATGAGGACCAGGGCGCCGCCGGGTCGGAGCGCCCGGGCCGCCTCGCGGAAGAACGCCGAGGCGGGATCGGCGTGCACGAACGCCTCGATCGCGAACGCGAGGTCGAAGCCGGTGACATCGCCTGGCAGGGCGGTGAAGTCCGCGACTGCGAAGCGGACCCTGCCCGGTGACACCACACCCCGGGCGGCGTACCGCTCGGCGAGCCGGACCTGCTCCGGGCTGATCGAGACGCCCAGGACCTCCACCGGCCGGCGCCCGGCGAGGTACTGGGCGGCGGCGCCCACGCCGCAGCCGAGGTCCAGCACGCGCCGGTCGTCGGGTCCGAGCTGGTCGAGGACGAGGGCGTGCGCGTGGTGCGCCGCCGCCCGCCGGTCGGCGACCCCGGGACCCCACAGCTCGCGGTGGATGGCTCGCTGACTGCCGGCGAGCAGGAACTTCCAGGTGTTCGCGTCGTAGTAGCGGCGTACGCCCTCGGTCGCGCCGTCCCGGGACTGCGTCATGGGAGGAGTCTGCCGACACGGGGGGTCAGCGCTTGCATAGGCTTGGTCCGTCCTCAATAGTTGGCTTTTCAACCGTGTACTCGAGGGGGACGCTCATGAGGAGAATGTCGCTGGCCGCCGTCGCGGCGACCGTCGCACTGCTGTCGGCCTGCGGATCCGACGACCCGGCCGAGGAGGCTGGTGGGACCGAGGAGAGCTCGGCCGCCGAGTCACCGACCGACGAGGCGTCGACCGACGACGGGTCGGGGGCGGGGGCGACTGTCCTCATCGGCACGGTCGGCACCGAAGACGATCCGGAGGCCTTCGAGATCGCGCTGACGACCGAGGACGGCGAGCCGGTGGAGTCGATCCCTGCCGGGGACTACGAGATCCAGGTCGACGACCCCTCGGAGCTGCACAACTTCCACCTCGTGGGCGGGTCGGTGGACGAGACGACGTCGGTCCCGGAGAAGGAGCAGACGACGTTCGAGGTGACGTTCGAGGCGGGCGAGTACACCTACAAGTGCGACCCGCACCCGCCGATGACCGGGTCCTTCACCGTCACCTGAGGTCGAGCCGCCCCTCGTGACGGGCCGCCGTGGTCGGCGTACCGCTCCCCATGGGGAACTCGTGCTTCCCACGGCACGTGACCCGTGGGGAGCACCAGCTCGCCTGCATCCCTTGGGGAACCGACGACCCGAGTGCCGTAAGCGGGGCTAGCGCCGCCGGGCGGTCGCCAGCGCGACCAGCGCGACCAGCGCGGCGATGCCCGCCGAGACGGCGGCGAGCACCTTGTCGGTGTACCAGAGCGGCTCGTAGATGACCGGGAACGGCCCGATCGACGGGATCTTGACGTAGACGCTGAGCAGCAGCGCGGCGAGCGACCCCATCGCTACGGCGGCGAACGCCAACCACGCGAGCCGGCTGCCCTGCACGAGGACCCACAGCGACACCAACGTGGCAGCCACGGCCTGGGCGACGAAGAGTCCCATGAGCGTGACCCCTCCGTCGGCGAACAACGGCGGGTTGTCGAACGCGATGCGGAAGTGCAGGTAGGCGGAGAAGCCGAGCGCCAGCGCCCCGAGGACGCGCAGCGGCAGGCTCGTGCGGTCGGTGCGACGCGACGTCGTGGCGAGCGGAGCGGACATGTCAGTCCTTTCGACGGTGTACCGGGAGTGGCCTCACTCAAGGATGACGTGGTGGAGGCCCGGTTGGGTCGATCCGGACCCAGATGATCGTTCGATCACCGGCGCGGCCCTTGCTCCGGACGTCCGGACAGGGGTTCACTGGCGGCCCGGTCGACTCGGAGGACACCATGGTGCAGCAACGCCGTCGTACCCCAGGAGCACTGGTCGCCGTGACGGCGGCGGGCGCGCTCGTCCTCACCGCGGCGCCGGCGCCTTCCGGCGCGGCGGGGGTGAGGACCGTCGTCACACCCACCGCGGAGCGAGCCGCGCCGTACACCACCAAGACGCCGATCAGCCGGGGCACCGGAGGAGCGGTGGCCTCCGTCGACCCCGAGGCCACGCGGATCGGGCTCCGGGTGCTGAGGCGAGGGGGCAACGCGGTCGACGCCGCCGTCGCCACCGCCGCTGCCCTCGGGGTGACCGAGCCGTTCAGCGCCGGCATCGGTGGCGGTGGGTACCTCGTCCACTACAACGCCCGCAACGGCCGGCTCCGGGTGATCGACGGCCGCGAGACCGCTCCGGAGTCGATGCCGCGCACCGCCTTCCAGGACGAGGACGGCGTGACCCGGCCCTTCGACGACCTGGTGACCAGCGGGGTCTCGATCGGCGTGCCGGGCACCCTCGCGACCTGGCGGACGGCCCTCGGCCGGTGGGGCACCCGCTCACTCAGGACGCTGCTCCGCCCGGCCGCGCGGCTCGCGGAGCGGGGGTTCGTCGTCGACGAGACCTACGCGCTGCAGACCGAGGAGAACCAGGACCGGTTCGAGACCTTCACCTCGACCCCGGAGGTCTTCCTGCCCGGCGGCGGCGTGCCGGAGGTCGGGTCGACCTTCACCAACCCGGACCTGGCACGGACCTACCGGGGGATCGGCCGGCGGGGCGTGGGCTGGTTCTACGGCGGTGACCTCGGCCGGGAGATCACCGCGGTGGTGCAGTCGCCCCCCGTCGCCCCGGGCAGCGCGCTGCCGGTCCCCTCGGGGTTCATGCGGCCCCGGGACCTCGAGGACTACGAGGTGGTCCTCCGTCGGCCCACCGCGGTCGGCTACCGCGGCTACCAGGTCTACGGCAACCCGCCGTCGTCCTCCGGCGGCACCACGGTCGGCGAGGTGCTGAACATCCTCGAGACGATGGACCTCGCGCAGATGTCGAGGACCGAGGTCCTCCACGCCTACCTGGAGGCCAGCGCCCTGGCCTACGCCGACCGCGAGGCCTACCTCGGCGACCCCGCGTACACCCCGGTCCCGGTGCGACGGCTGCTCTCCCAGCGGTACGCCGACGAGCGGGCCTGCGCGATCGACCCGACCCGCGCGGCCAGCAAGCCGGTGCTCCCCGGGGACGTCCGGACCGCTGACGGCGTCTGCGACCAGGCCCGAGTGGGGGCCGCGGGGCGCGGTGACACCGAGGGTCGGGAAACCACCAACCTGACGGTCGCCGACCGGTGGGGCAACATCGTCGAGTACACGCTGACCATCGAGGCGACCGGCGGGTCCGGCCTGACCGTGCCCGGTCGGGGCTTCCTGCTCAACAACGAGCTCACCGACTTCAGCACCACGTGGGAGCCTGACGATCCGAACCGCCTGGAGGGCGGCAAGCGGCCGCGGTCGTCGATCGCGCCGACGATCGTCCTGCGCCGCGGCAAGCCGTTCCTCGCGCTGGGGTCACCGGGTGGCTCGACGATCATCACCACGGTGCTGCAGACCCTCGTCAACCGGATCGACCTCGGCATGGGGCTGCGCCGGGCGGTCGCAGCTCCCCGGGCGTCGCAGCGCAACCAGACCGACGTGACCGCCGAGCAGGCGTTCGTCGACCGGTACGGCGGTCCGCTCGGGGCGCTGGGCCACACGTTCGTCGTCGGCGAGGCAGGCACGACCGCCGCGGACATCGGGGCGCTCACCGCGATCGAGTTCCGGGGGCGCAACCGGCACCGCCTCGTGGCCGCCGCGGAGCCGACGAGGCGTGGCGGCGGGTCCGCCTTGGTCGTGCGCGAGCGCTGAGCGGCCATCCGCCCGCCCCGGCCACGGTCGGGGTCGGTGTCTCAGGCCCGCGGCGGTGCCGTCGAGCCGCGTTCGGTGAGCGTGAGCGGGAGCAGGACCGAGCGCCGTGGCCGGTCGTGCTCCTCGAGCAGCTCCACGAGCATCCGGGCCGCCTCGACGCCGATCTGGTGGTGCGGGATGGTCACCGTCGTCAGCGGCGGGCGCAGCTTGTCGAGGAACGGCATGTCGTTGAAGCCCACGACGCTCACGTCGGTGGGGCACTTGATCCCACGCTCGGCGAAGACGTCGTAACAGCCCAGTGCGATGAGGTCGTTGCCGGCGACGATGGCCGAGAACTCGACGCCGTCGTCGAGCAGCCGCCTCAGTGCGCGGGCGCCCTCCTCCTCGTTCCAGTAGTCACAGGTGGCCATCAGCTGGTCGTCGTCGTCGAGATCGAGGTCGTGCACGGCGTTGCGGAACGCGCGGGCACGGGTGACACCGGTCGAGGTGTTGAGCGGGCCGGCGAGGTGGGCGATGCGGCGGTGGCCGAGTCGCACGAGGTGGGTCACCGCGAGCATGATCCCGGCCTCGTCGTCGGGAGCGATGGACGGGACGTCGACCTTGTTGGCGCGGCGGTTGACCATCACCATCCTCACGCCCTCGCGGTCGAGCCGCTCGAGGAGCGGGTGGTCGAGCAGCGCGGTGGCGATGATGAGGCCCTCGACCTGGCGGGAGCGGAGCTGTTCGATCTGGGCGTGCTCGCGCCCAAGGTCGTTGTCGGTGTTCACGATGAGCCCGCTGTAGCCGGCCGGCTCGAGGACGTCCTCGATGCCGCGGACGATCGGCGGGAACAGCGGGTTGGTGAGGTCGGGGATCACCAGGCCGACCGTCCCCGACCTGGCGGTCTTGAGGCCCCGCGCGATCGGGTTGGGCCGGTAGCCCAGCGACTCCGCCACCTTGATCACCCGTCGTGCGGTGTCGGCGTTCACCAGCCCACGGGTCGCGGGGTTGAGCGCTCGGGACGCCGTCGCGGCGTGGACGCCGGCTGCGTCGGCCACGTCGCGCAGGGTCGGGGTCGGCACAGGCGGCAGCGTAGTGCGCCGTCGCGGATCTGCGGTCACTCCGCGACGCGGGGTCCCAGCCACCGCCACCTCTCCCAGGTCGCCACGAGTCCCAACGGCACCGCGAGGAGCGCACCGACCAGGTACACCAGCGCGTAGCGGCCGGCCTCGGCGAGGTCGGCGACGAGGACCGCACCCAGCGCGCTCCCCACGAACAGGGAGCCGGCGAACAGCGACACCACGGTCGCACGGGCCGCGGGCAGCACCTCGGTGGCCCAGGTCTGCAGCGACGAGTGCATCGCCGTCCAGGCCAGCCCCAGCAGGACCACGCCTCCGACGGCGGCCGCTGGTGCGCGCGACACCGCGAGCACCCCGCACGCCCCGATCGCGGCGCTGGCGCCTCCGGCGATGAGCCACGCAGGGTGCCACCGCTGCGAGAGCGCGCCCACCAGCCGCGCGCCGACCAGGACCGACACTCCGTAGACGCCGGTGACCGCGCCGGCCACGGCCGGTCCGGCGCCGGCCTCCTCCACCGCGGGCGGCATGAGCGTCAGTGCCCCGAGGACCACCATCCCCTCGACGAACGCCATCGCCAGCACGAAGAGGGCCACCCGCGACCGTGTGATGTCCCGCAGCGGCGCCAGCACCGACCGGCTCGGATGTGCCAGCACCGGCTCGGGCAGCGACCCCAGCCGCAGGGCGAGAACGACGGAGGAGGCCCCCGTGATCACGAAGGCTGCCCGCCAGGTGGACACGTCTGCGAGGAACCCGGCGCCGATCGAGGCCAGGGCCGTCCCCAGTGCCACCCCGACCATGAGGCGGGCGATGTCGCGCTGGCGCACCCGGGGAGCCACGGTGTCCCCGATGTAGATCAGCGTCGAGGGGTAGGCGGCCCCGAAGAAGCCACCGGCCAGCGCGCGCGCCACTCCCAACGTCACCGGGTCGGCCGCGAAGGCGGAGACGATGCTGAACCCGCCCGCCAGCAGCAGCGTCAGGCGCATCGTCCGCACCCGGCCGATGCGGTCGGAGACCGCGCCCCACACCGGCTGCATGAGCCCGTAGACGAGGAAGTACGCACCAGCCGCGTTGAGGACGTCCGAGAGCGGGACGCCGAGGTCGAGCGCGATCGCCACCAGCATCGGTGGCATCGCGAAGCGGTCGAGCGTGCTGACGAAGCAGATGACCTGCAGCAACCGGATCCAGGGCGAGCCGCGGTGGTGCTCGGGGTCGGCGCTCACCCGCCGGTCACGGGATGCACCAGACCCGGGTCGTCGAGCGCGGCGCCGAGCACGTCGCCGTGCCCCACCGGCCCGTCCGGTGCGCCGGCCCTGGTCGGCAGGTACCGGCGCCGGAGGTCGACGAGCGTCTGCAGCGACGCCCGGTCGACCACGCCGTCGGCCACGAGCCCCTGGTCCGGGTCCCGCAGGCGCTCGACGTACCGCGCGGCGAGGTCGGGGGGAAGGTGGAGCCGCCGTGAGGCCGACGCCGCTGCCTCCTCGTCCTGGTCACCGGCCACCACGGCGGCGGCGGTCCGGAGCAGGCAGCCGGCCAGCCGGGTGGCGACCTCCAGGTGCACGTCCCCGACGACCGCCACCACGGTGCCGAGGTAGGGCGCGCTGACGTCGCTGACCCCGGCCAGCCGGGGGCAGCCCGCCGCCTCGGCGACGAGCTCGTTGCCGGCGTTGAGCATCGTGGCGTCGCTGTCGCCGGCCAGCAGCAGCTCCAGCCGGCGTGGTGTCGAGCCCTGTGTGACCAGCTCGAGCTCCTCCCGCCCGACCCCGAGGTGGTCGGCCAGGGCGTAAAGGGCGAGGGCGAAGCCGGAGACCGGGACGTCGACCCCCACGCGGGCGCCTCGCAGCGCGTCGGGCGTGAGCCCCGGGCGGCCGTAGAGAGCGAGCCCCATCCCACGGTCGACCGCGCAGACGATGCGCGCGTCGACCAGCCCGCCCAGGGGGTTGCCGGGGTCGTACCGGTACGCGAGCACGTTGTCCGGGCTGGTGAGTGCGACGTCGATCTCGCCCTCGAGGAGCGACCGGAACTGGGCCGGCGACGACGTCACCGGCACCTCGGTGACGTCGAGTCCCGCAGCCGCCAGGGACCCGCTCGACCCGGCGAGGTCCAGCAGGACCGACGGCGTGAACGAGCCCACGACCACCGTCGAGCGCGGAACCGCGCTGCGCGCGGGCTCGGGAAGGGGCTGCTCAGGCACGGGTCCTCCTCGGAGATCTCTGGACCTCCAGACAACGCTATGGCATCCGGCACTCGATTGCAGCAACGGCGCCGACCGGACCGCGCCTAGGCCGGGCCGACGAGCGTCTGACGGGCGCTCAGCCGCTGCTTGACACCCCGAGAGACCGTGTATCAGGCTGCACTCGTTTGCAGCCGACGGGCGCGGGCTGCGGGGAGGAGTCACTCAGCATGGAGCACGACGCGCTGGTCGCCTCGGCCGTGGCGCACTGGGGCCCGCGCTTCACGGTCAACGGGGTGACGGTCGGCGACTTCGAGCGCGTCACGGCCCGGGTCGAGCGCTGGGAGGACTGGTGCGCCGCGTGGGTGGCGATGGGGGAGCAGCACGAGTCGTTGGGTCGGTCGGCGCTCGCCGAGGGCCGCACGCGCTCGGCCGGCGAGCACCTCGCGCAGGCCGCCGTCTACTACCACTTCGCCAAGTTCGTGTTCGTCGTGGACCGCGACCAGATGGCCGCCGCGCACCGGCGGGCGGTCACCTGCCTCGACGACGCGCTGCCTCACCTGGACCCGCCCGGCCGCCGGGTCGAGATCCCGTTCGAGCAGACCCGGCTCCCGGGCGTGCTCCGGCTCCCCCCCGGCCCAGGGCCTCACCCGGTCGTCCTGCTGCTCTCCGGGCTGGACTCCACCAAGGAGGAGCTGCGCTCCACCGAGCAGACCTTCCTGGTGCGCGGGCTCGCGACGCTCAGCATCGACGGCCCGGGGCAGGGCGAGGTCGAGTACGACCTCCCGATCCGCGGCGACTGGTCCCCGGTCGCGGAGGTGGTGTGGGAGTTCCTCGCCGACCGTGACGACGTCGACCGTCACCGCCTGGGCGTCTGGGGGGTGAGCCTCGGCGGCTACTACGCCGCCAGGGTCGCCGCCGCCCTGGGGAGCAGGGTGAGCGCCTGCGTGTCCCTCGCCGGCCCGTTCAACTTCGGGAGCTGCTGGAGCGGTCTGCCCCAGCTGACCCGCGACACCTTTCGCGTCCGGTCCGGCACGGCGGACGACGACGAGGCGCGAGCGGTCGCCGCCACTCTCGGGATGGCCGGCCACGGCCGCGAGCTCGTCGCGCCGCTGCTCATCGTCTTCGGACGTCAGGACCGGCTGATCCCCTGGCCCCAGGCCGAGGAGCTGCGGGCGTCGGTCGCCGGACCGGTCGAGCTGCTCATGCTCGAGGAGGGGAACCACGGCTGCGCGAACGTCGCACCGTGGCACCGTCCCGTCACCGCCGACTGGCTCGCCCGGCACCTCCTTGACCCTCGGCACACCCCCCGATAGCGTGATACAAACGATTGCAGAGGGAGCCGCATGAACGACTCGCCCCGCCCCGCCGGACCCCGCGTCGGCTGGATCGGCACCGGCCGCATGGGTGCCGCGATGGCCGCCCGGCTCGCTCGGGCCGGCGTCGACGTCACCGTCTGGAACCGCACGCGGGCGAAGGCGGAACCGCTGGCCGAGCTGGGCTGTGTCGTCGCCCACCACATCAGCGAGCTGCGCGACCTGGACGTCGTCTTCACGATGGTGTCCACACCGGCCGACCTCGAGCAGGTGCTGGTGGGGGACGGTGGCCTCGTCGCCGACCCGGACCACGTGCCGGCTGCCGTCGTCGACTGCTCGACGGTCTCGACCGAGTCCTCGGCCGCCATGCGCGAGGTGTGCGAGCAGCGCGGCGTCGACTTCCTGTCCGCCCCGGTGAGCGGCAACGGCAAGGTGGTCCGGTCGGGAGGGCTGACGCTGGTCGTCTCGGGGCCCCAGGAGACCTACGACCGGTTCGCGCCGCTGCTGGACCACATCGGCAAGTCGGTGACGTACGTCGGTGAGGGTGACGTCGCGCGCCTGGTGAAGATCTGCCACAACCTGATGCTCGGCGTCGTCACCCAGTCGCTCGCCGAGATCACGGTCCTCGCCGAGAAGGGCGGGGTCCCGCGGCACGCCTTCCTCGAGTTCCTCAACAACTCGGTCATGGGATCGGTGTTCACCCGCTACAAGTCGCCCGCCTTCGTCAACCTCGACTACACCCCGACGTTCACTCCCGTCCTGCTCCGCAAGGACTTCGACCTCGGACTCGCGGCCGCCCGGCAGCTCGACGTACCGATGCCGGTCGCCGCACTGACGGCCCAGCTCGTGCAGGCCAGCGTCGGCAGCGGTCGGGTCGACGAGGACTTCGCCATCCTCCTCGACCTCCAGGCCGCGTCGTCCGGCCTCGAGCTGAAGCCCGAGAACGTCGAGGTCGACGACGGCCTCGGCGCCGCGGACGAGGGGGTCTGACCCGTGTCGGTCACCGGGTCACCCGCCGGGGCCGTGCCGCTGCCGGCTCCGGGCCACATGGGGGTCGACTACGAGGAGCGTGTCGACTTCCAGCGGCTCCGCGACTACCGGATCGGCCGGGCCAAGGCGTCCCTGGACGCCAGTGAGTGCGGCGCGTTCCTGCTCTTCGACTTCTACAACATCCGCTACACGACGCAGACCTGGATCGGCGGCGCCCTGGGCGACAAGATGATCCGCTACGCCCTGCTGGCGCGCGGCACGGACCCGGTCCTGTGGGACTTCGGGTCGGCGGTCAAGCACCACAAGAAGTACTCCCAGTGGGTGCCGGAGGAGAACTACCGCGCCGGGTTCCTGGGGTTCCGCGGCGCCGTGGCGCCCTCGGTGGGGCTCATGGCGGAGGCCGTCACCGAGATCAAGTCACTCCTGGTCGAGGCCGGCGTGGCGGACCTGCCGGTGGGCGTGGACATCGTGGAGCCGCCGTTCCTCTTCGAGATGCAGCGGCAGGGGCTGCGGGTCGTCGACGCCCAGCAGCTCATGCTCGACGCCCGCTGCATCAAGTCACGCGACGAGATCACGCTGCTGAACCAGGCCGCGGCCATGGTCGACGGCGTCTACCAGGACATCGTGGAGGTGCTGAAGCCCGGGATCCGCGAGAACCAGATCGTGGCGCTGGCCAACCGGCGGCTCTACGAGATGGGCTCGGACCAGGTCGAGGCCGTCAACGCGATCTCCGGCGAGCGGTGCAACCCGCACCCGCACAACTTCACCGACCGGCTGATCCGCCCCGGCGACCAGGCCTTCTTCGACATCATCCACTCCTTCAACGGCTACCGGACCTGCTACTACCGGACCTTCGCCGTCGGGAGCTCGACCCCGGCGCAACGCGACGCCTACAAGCAGGCCCGGGAGTGGATGGACCGCGGCCTCGAGGGGATCAAGGCCGGGGTCGGCACCGACGAGATCGCGGCGCTGCTGCCGCGAGCCGAGGAGTTCGGGTTCGGCAGCGAGATGGAGGCCTTCGGGCTGCAGTTCGCCCACGGCCTGGGGCTCGGTCTCCACGAGCGGCCGATCATCTCGCGGCTCAACTCGATGAAGGAGCCGGTCGAGCTCGAGGTCGGCATGGTCTTCGCGCTCGAGACCTACTGCCCGGCGAGCGACGGGTTCTCCGCGGCCCGGATCGAGGAGGAGGTCGTGGTCACCGAGGACGGTCCGCGGGTCCTGACCCTGTTCCCGGCGCAGGACCTCGTGGTCACCAACCCCTACTGACACCCAGCACTCCCGGAAGGCAAGGACCATGGGCGACTTCACCCTGGACGCGATCGCTGACCTGACGACGGACCTCCTCCTCGGCGGCAAGGCGGTGCCCGCGTCGGACGGCGGCCGCTTCGACGTGCTGGACCCGGCCACCGGTCAGGTGCTCACGTCGGTGGCCAACGGCACCGTCGAGGACGCCATCGCGGCCGTCGACGCCGCCGACGCCGCCGCGGCGTCGTGGGCCGCGACGTCACCGCGGGAGCGCGCGGAGGTGCTGCGTCGCGCGTTCGAGCTGATGACGGCCCGCGCCGACGAGCTCGCGCACCTGATCTCGCTCGAGAACGGCAAGGCGCTCGTCGACGCCCGCGGCGAGGTCGCCTACGCCGCGGAGTTCTTCCGCTGGTACGCCGAGGAGGCCGTGCGCGCCGCCGGCAGCGTCATGACCGCCCCCTCCGGGACCAACAAGATCGTCGTGCTCCAGCAACCCGTCGGCATCTGCGTCCTCGTGACGCCCTGGAACTTCCCCGCGGCGATGGCGACCCGCAAGATCGGCCCGGCCCTCGCCGCCGGCTGCACGGTCGTGCTCAAGCCGGCCAGCGACACCCCGCTCACCGCGCTCCTGATGGGCACGATCCTCAGCGACGCCGGGGTGCCCGCCGGCGTGGTGAACGTCCTGCCGGCCCGCCGCTCGGGTGCGGTGGTCTCCGCGATGCTGCACGACCCCCGGGTCCGCAAGCTGTCCTTCACCGGGAGCACCGAGGTCGGCCGGGTCCTGCTCAAGGAGGCCGCCGACCAGGTCGTCAACTGCTCGATGGAGCTCGGCGGCAACGCACCCTTCGTGGTGTTCGCCGACGCCGACCTCGACGCCGCCGTCGAGGGCGCGATGGTCGCCAAGATGCGCAACGCCGGGGAGGCCTGCACCGCGGCCAACCGCTTCTACGTCGAGGCGCCGGTGGCCGAGGAGTTCAGCCGCAGGCTGGCCGAGCGGATGTCCTCGCTGCGCGTGGGGCCAGGCACCGCGGACGACACCCAGGTCGGTCCGCTCGTCAACGAGGAGGCGGCCGCCAAGGTGCACGAGCTGGTCACCGGCACCGTCGACGAGGGCGGCCGCGTCGTGGTGGGCGGGTCGCGTCCCGATCGGCAGGGCTATTACTACGAGCCCACCGTCCTGGTCGACGTGCCGCTGGGGGCGGCGATCCTCGGCGAGGAGATCTTCGGTCCGGTGGCGCCGGTGGTGACCTTCACCGACGAGGCCGAGGCGGTCCGGATGGCGAACGACACCGAGTACGGGCTGGTCTCCTACATCTACACCGGCGACCTCGCGCGCGGCCTGCGGCTGAGCGAGGCGCTGGACTCCGGCATGGTGGGGCTCAACCGAGGCCTCGTCAGCGATCCCGCCGCCCCGTTCGGCGGCACCAAGCAGAGCGGCGTCGGCCGCGAGGGCGGTCACGAGGGCATGCTGGACTACCTGGAGTCGAAGTACGTCGCCGTCGCCTGGTGATCACGCCGGAGGCTGTGCTGCAGTCGATTGCAAAACACCGAGGTCCAGTGACCGCGGAGCCCCGATCGTTGTCGCACGGTGCTTGACAGCAGGTGGCGTCGATCACGAGACTGACCTAACCGCAATCGATTGCGGCTGACGGAGGAGGAACTATGTCGTTCACGGCGAGTCGGATGCGCGGCGGGCGTACGCGAAGTGCCGCAGCCCTGACCAGCGTCCTCGCTCTCACGCTGGCCGCGTGCGGCGGCGGCGACGGCGGCGGGGGTGGCGGCGGGGGCGATGCGTCCGACGAGCCGCTGCGGATCGGCACGTCGTTGCCGCTGACCGGTGAGTTCTCCCAGCCGGGCACCGCGGCCAAGGAGGGCTACGAGGTCTGGGTCGAGACGGTCAACGCCGCAGGCGGGTTGCTGGGCCGTGACGTCGAGCTCGTGATCAAGGACGACGCGTCCAACCAGAACACGATCGTCGCCGACTACAACGCACTGATCAGCAAGGACGACGTCGACCTCCTGCTCGGGAGCTTCTCGAGCCTGCTCAACCTCCCTGCCTCCGCGGTGGCCGAGCGCAACCAGATGGTCTACGTCGAGCCCGCAGGCGGGTCGCCGGAGATGTTCAGCCGCGGGTTCAAGTTCCTCTTCTTCGCCCAGCAGTCGACGGCCGACAAGCAGGGCAAGCTCTTCGCCGAGTGGGTGGGCAGCCTCCCTGAGGCCGAGCGCCCGAAGACTGCGGCGTACCCGACGCTCGACGACCCGTTCGCGGCGCCGAACGTCGAGGGCATCCGCTCGATGCTGGAGCCGCTCGGCGTCGAGACGGTCTACGAGGAGACCTACGCGATCGACACCAAGAACTTCGACACGATCGTCAACGCGATGAAGAGCGCCGACCCCGAGCTCGTCGTCCACGGCGCACAGTTCGAGGACGGCATCGGCATGACCCGCTCGATGCTCAAGGCCGGCTTCACCCCGAACATGTTCTTCCAGACCAACGCGCCGTCCTTCGGTGACCAGTTCACCGACGGCATCGGCGAGGAGAACACCGAGGGCGTCCTGTACGCCGTGAGCCACTCGCCCGAGGCCGACACCCCCGGCAACGCCGAGTTCGTGGCGAAGTACGAGGAGATGTTCGGCACCGGCGCGGTCCCCGAGGACGCCGCCGACGCCTACGCTGCAGGTGAGGTGCTGCAGGCCGCGGTCGAGGCCGTCGGCAGCATCGAGGACCAGCAGGCCATCGCGGACTGGTTGCACGAGAACGAGGTCGAGACGATCCTCGGCCCGCTGTCGTGGGACGAGACCGGTGCGCCGCAGGGTGAGTTCCTCATCGGTCAGTGGCAGAAGGGCAAGGCCGAGATCGTGCTGCCCGAGGAGGCCGCGACCGCCGAGATCGTGCCGGAGTGGAGCCCGGGCGGCGCCGGCTGATGACCCAGCTGGTCCAGAACCTCGCGCTGGGCCTGCTCCTCGGCGGTGTGTACGCGCTCGCGGCCGGAGGCCTGACCCTGATCTTCGGGGTCATGCGGGTCATCAACATCGCCCACGGGGCGTTCCTCATCCTCGCGGCGTTCATCACCTACTCGCTGTGGGACCAGCTGGGGATCGACCCGCTGCTCGCCATCGTCATCACCACACCGGTCATCGGCGCGATCGGCTGGGTCACCTACAAGCTGCTGGTGGCCCCGATCCGCACCGCACCGATGGCGTCGACGGTGCTGCTCACCTTCGGCCTGGCGCTCGTGCTCGAGGGAGCGATGGGCACGATCTGGGGGAACAGCTCGACCGCCGTGCGCCCGTCGTACAGCGACGAGTCGTTCATCATCGGAGGGCTCTTCCTGCCCAAGGCCCAGGTGTACGGCGGCCTGGTCGCGGTCCTGGTGCTGGCCGTCCTCTGGCTCGTGCTCACCAAGACCTGGCTCGGCCGGGCGATCCGCGCGTCAGCGGTGAACCCGGCCGGGGCCGAGCTGGTCGGCATCAAGATCGGCTCGGTGGCCGCCCTGGTGTTCGCGCTCGGGATCGCTGCGGCGGGCGCGGGCGGTGCGATCACGGGCATCCTCTACCCGTTCGTCCCCGGCGCCCACTACCAGTGGATCGCGCGGCTGCTCGCGATCGTCGTGCTCGGCGGCATGGGGAGCCTCAACGGCGCCATCCTCGGTGCGCTCATGTTCGGCGTCGCCGAGACCATGACCTCGGCCTACGTCTCGCCGTCCTGGGCGACCGCGGTGCCCTACGCGATTGTCTTCGCGGTGCTGCTCCTCCGGCCCCAGGGCCTGCTGGGGTCCCGCCTCCGCGAGGACGCGGTGGCCGCATGAGCAGGGTCTCGCCGCTGTGGATCGGACGCGCGGTCGCAGCCGTGGCCGCCGTCCTGCTGCTCGTGTTCCCGCTGGTGAGCGACGACGCGTACTACCAGAACATGGTCATCCTGTCGCTGGTGTTCGCCGTCGGTGCCAGCGGCCTCAACATCATCACCGGGTTCGCCGGGTACGTCTCGCTCGGCCAGGGCGCGTTCATCGGGCTCGGCGGCTACACCATCGGTGCGCTCGCCACCCGCAACACCGACATGACGCCGTGGATCTGGGTCCCGGTCGCCGGCGTGGTCGCCGCCGCCGTGGCGCTGGTCCTCGGCCTGGTCTCGCTGCGCTCCCGGGGTCCGTCCTTCGTCATCATCACCGTGGCGTTCCTCTTCCTCACCCAGGTGATCGCGGTCAATTGGGTCTCGCTCACCAACGGCACGGCCGGACTGACCCTGCCGCTGCCCACCTGGGACTTCGCGATCCTCAACTGGCCGTTCTACTACGCCCTCGTGGCGATCCTCGCGCTCCAGCTGCTGATGACCTGGTGGATCCGGCGGACCAAGCTCGGCATGGGGCTGATCGCAATTCGCGAGGACGAGTCGAAGGCGGCCACCATCGGCATCAACCTGCCGGTGGAGAAGATCATCGCGTTCGTCGCCAGCGCCTTCTTCGTCGGGATGGCGGGCGCGGTCTACGGCTACTACCTCACCTTCATCGACCCCCGCGGCATGTTCAGCATCCTCATCAGCGTGCAGATCGTGCTGTCGCTGCTGATCGGCGGCAAGGCGACGCTGTGGGGTCCGGTCATCGGCGCGTTCCTCATCGAGCCGCTCAACGAGTTCGCCAACAACAGCCTGGGCAGCTTCAGCGGCGGCAACAGCCGTCTCTACCTCTTCGGCGGCCTGCTGGTCCTCGTCGTCATCTTCCTTCCCCAGGGGCTCCTCCCCGCGATCGAGTCGCTGCTCGAGCGGCGTCGTACCCGCGGCAAGGCGGGCCTGGTCGGCCAGCGGATCGGCACGGGCGGCAGCCTCGCGTCCCTCACCGACCGGGTGCAGGTCGTCGACCGGTCCGCGCTGCCGGAACGGCCGCTGCTGGAGGTCCGGGGGCTGGCGAAGAGCTTCGGCGGCCTCAAGGCGGTCGACGACTGCTCGTTCACCGTCCCGGAGGGGACCATCACCGGGCTCATCGGACCGAACGGCTCGGGCAAGACCACGGTGTTCAACCTCATCGACAACACGATCCGCGCCGACGCCGGCGAGATCCACTTCGCCGGGCAGCGCATCGACGGCAAGCCGTCGTGGGAGCGCGCGCACGCCGGCCTGGGCCGCACGTTCCAGATCACGCGGCTGTTCGGGGAGATGACGGTGCTGGAGAACGTCGTCGCGGTGCAGCGGAGCTTCTCGCTCGGCCAGCTCGGCCGGATCGCGGTGAGCGGCAAGGAGGCCGCCGCTGCGGAGGAGCTGCTGGAGTTCGTCGGCATGCGCGCGTTCCGCGACCAGAAGGCCCGTGCGCTGTCCTACGGCCAGCAGAAGCTCGTGGAGCTCGCCCAGATCCTCATGCTGGACCCGAAGCTGATCATGCTCGACGAGCCGGCGGGCGGGATCAACCCGGTGCTGATCGACCGGATGAGCGAGATGATCCGGGAGCTGAACTCCTACGGGAAGACGTTCCTCATCGTCGAGCACAACATGCCGTTCGTCCTCGGGCTCTGCGACCCGGTGCACGTGCTCGCCCGCGGGCGGACGATGGCGACGGGGACACCCGAGCAGATCCAGCGCGACCCCGCGGTCATCGACGCCTACCTCGGCGACGACTTCCACATCGAGCACGAGGCGGTGACCTGATGCTGACCATCACCGGAGTGGTCGCCGGCTACGGAGGCGGTGACGTGCTGCAAGGGGTCGACATCACCGTGGAGAAGGGCGCCGTCGCGTGCATCGTCGGGCCGAACGGCGCCGGCAAGTCCACCGTCCTGCGCACCGTCAGCGGACTGCTGACCCCCCGGCTGGGGGAGGTGCACCTGCTCGGCGAGCGGATCGACCGCTGCGACGCCGCGCAGATCCTCGACAAGGGGATCTCCCAGGTGCCGCAGGCCAACGCGTTGTTCCCCAATATGACCGTGCGGGAGAACGTGCTGCTCGGTGCCTACATCAAGCGGCGTGACCGGGCACTGGTCAAGCGGCGGTACGACGAGGTGGCCGAGCTCTTCCCGATCGTGGCCGAACGCGCCGGCGACAGCGCGGGCAACCTCTCCGGCGGCCAGCGTCGGATGGTCGAGTTCGCCCGGTCGCTCATGCTCGACCCGCTGCTGCTGCTGCTCGACGAGCCCTCCCTGGGGCTCGACCCCAAGGCGCTGCAGACCCTGTTCGACTCGGTGATGGTGCTCCGGGAGAGCGGCAAGACGATCCTCATCGTCGAGCAGAACGTCCGCTTCGGGATGCGGATGGCGACCGACGGCATCGTGATGGAGAGCGGCCGGGTGGTGACCCAGCGCGACGCCGCGTCGATCCTCAACGACCCCGAGATCGCGCAGATGTACTTCGGCGGCACGGTGTCCGGCACGGCCACGGAGGTGGCGACGGAGGTGGCTGCGGAGGTGGCGACGGAGGTCGCGGCTGAGGTGGTCACGGAGGTCGCGGCCGAGGTGGCGGCGAGCCACCCCCACCGCTCGGGCGTCAGCGGATCGTGACCTCGAGGCGGCCGAGGTGGGTGAGCTCGACGCTCGCCCGGTCGCCGGGGGTGACGTCGAGCGGCGGCACCACGGCCCCGGTGATGAGCACGTCGCCCGCCCGGAGCCGCTCGTCGACCTGAGCGAGGGTGCCGGCCATCGAGGTGACCACGTCGAGGAGCCGCCCGGTGAGCGCCTCGGGGTCGTCGGTCGCCGCGACCTCCTCGCCGTGGACGGCCACGGAGGCGCGGACGCCGGCGAGGTCGTGCCGCTCCGACCGGAGGGCGCCGAGGACGACGTGGCGGTGGAAGATGTTCCCGCCGAGGATCTCTCCCACGTCGGTGGGCGGTGGGTCGACGTCGGCCAGCTCGATCGCCACCGACAGACCGGCGACCGCCGCCGCGACCGTGTCCGCGTCCGGGTTCGGAGGCAGGTCGCGGGCGATGTGCACCGCTACCTCGGCCTCGAGCACCGGGCGGCGCCAGCCGCCGACGGGGACCAGCGCACCCGGCTCGAGCTGCCGGTCCCGGGTCAGGAAGCCGACGAGCGGTCGGTCGAGGCCGAGGGTCGCTCGCCCCGTCGGCGAGCCGAACGCCGCCTTCCAGCCGAGCCGCCCGGCGCCGGCGGCGACGCGGTCCCGCTGCTGGGCGAGCATCGTCCGGGTGCCGGCCAGGACCCGCGGGTCGAGCGGGCCGCTCACCGGTCCTCGAAGGAGTCCTCGGGCCCGGGCAGGCCGTAGCCGGCGGACGCCAGCGACCCGGCGCCGCTCCATCCCCAGAGGAGCAGGACGTCCTCGTCGCCAGTGTTGACGAAGCCGTGCCAGTTGCCGCGCGGCGTGAAGATCACGTCGCCTGCCGCGGACGGCGCGCGGCCGGTGCCGGTGTGGATCTCGCCGTGCCCTGTCATGACGACGAGGAACTCGTCGGCGTCGGGGTGGAGGTGGCGGTCGTGCCGGGCGCCAGGTGGCAGCACGGTGCGTCCGACGGTCAGCTGGTCGGAGCCTCCGCGCTCCTCGTTGATGAGGTACTGGACCTGCATGTCGACCCAGCCCTCGTCCTCACGGAGCCCGCTCTCGAGGGGGACGTCCTCGATCCGGGTGCGGTAGGGGGGGCGCGGTGCGTCGGTCATGTCGTCATCCCTGCCATCCGGCGGTAGGCGTCGGCCACGCTCACGAGGAAGTCGCGGCTGCTGGAGTCACTGCTGCGTGCGGCGTTGAGCATCTCGCTGGTGACCGCACAGGTCGGGACCGCGGCGCCGACGGTGCGGGCCAGCTCCTGGGCGAGGACCAGGTCCTTCTGCTGGAGCTCCACGTCGGCGAACACGTCGGTGTCGTCGACCAGGAGCGGCGCCCGGTAGCCCACGACCGGCGAGGCGATGACGCTCTTGAGCATCGCGTCGACGACCGCGGCGCGGTCGACACCGGCCTTCTCGACCAAGGTGATCCCTTCGGCCACGGCGGTGATCGACACCACGAGAGCCAGGTTGATCGCGACCTTCGTGAGGATCGCGTGGCCGTTGGGGCCGATGTAGGTCACCTTCGGCCCGATCGCGGCGAGGACGGGCTCGACGTGGTCGAAGGCGGCGCGGTCGCCGCCCACCATCACCGACATCTGCCCGGCCCGCAGCGTCGCCGGGCTCCCCGACACCGGGCAGTCCAAGAAGGTGGCGCCGGTGGCGCGGACGCGCTCCGCGAGGGCGACGCTCGCGGCCGGAGCGATCGTGCTCAGGTCTGCCCACACCGTTCCGGCGCGCAGGCCGGCCAGCACGCCGTCGGGACCGTCGGCGGCACCCTCGACGGCCGCGGTGTTGGTGAGCATGGAGAAGAGCACGTCGACCGAGGCGGCCAGCTCCCGAGGTGTCTGAGCCCACCCCATCCCGGCCTCCACGAGCGCCTCGGCCTTGCGCCGGGTGCGGTTCCAGCCCGACACCTGGTGACCGGCGTCCATCAGCCGTACGGCGATCCCGCTCCCCATCGCCCCGAGGCCGAGGAAGCCCACCCGTTCAACCGGCTTGAACGTCACGACGCGCTACGCCCGCGCCCAGTAGTCGTCGCGCGCCTTGGTCTTGGCGAGCTCCTCGGCGCTGCGGAAGCCGGGCGCCATCGACGTGCCGGTGCCGGCCAGGTACTGGTGGTGGTCGATGCCGAGCAGGCGGATCCAGCTCTGCTGCCCGAACGTGAGCGCGATGGCGCAGCCGAGCTCGACGAGCTCGGGCTCGCTGAAGTGTGCGTGCAGCCGCTGCCACAACCCGTCGAGGTCCGGCTCGCCCCAGGCGATCGCCTGGGCGTACGCCAGCGCCGCCTTCTGGCGCTCGTCGTACCTGTCGGAGGACTCGAAGTTGAGCAGGTCGTCGTACTGCGCCTCCTCGAGCCCTGCGGCGGTCGCCTTCTCCGACCGCTGGTTCCCGCAGAACTCGCACTTCACCGTCCGCGAGATGTACACCCGGCAGAGGTCCTTGATCGCGTGGTCGCAGACGCCGCTGTGGAACACCGCCTGCCACGAGTCGGCGAACGCCCAGAAGGCGTTCGGTGCATGGGCGCGCACCGCGGAGCTCTCGGGCCGTGGTGTGCCCTCGCGGGCGCAGCGGTGCATCTCCTCCTGCATCCGTGCGTCCATCTGCTCCAGCGGGACGTAGCTGATGTGTGGTTGCGCCACGGCGGGACCTCCTTGCTGTTCTCGGGCGACGGTCAGTCGCCCTGGGACTCGATGGCGGCGACGACCGCAGCCACGGTGATCGGCAGGTCGCGCACCCGTACGCCGACGGCCGCCGCGACGGCGTTGCCGATCGCGGCCGAGGTCGGACCCATGGCCGCCTCGCCGGCTCCCACCGAGGGGAGGTCCGGCCGGTCGAGGAGGTGGACCTCGACCTCGGGCGTCTCGGTGAAGCGCAGCACCGGGTAGGCCTCCCAGTCGTCGCTGGTGATGCGACGGCGGTCGAAGCGCACCCGCTCCTTGAGCGTCCAGCTGGTGGCCTGGATCGCGCCGCCCTCCAGCTGGTTGCGCACACCGTCGGGGTTCACCACCCGGCCGACGTCGACGGCGATCGTCAGCCGACGCACCTGCACGTCCGCTTCCGCCTCGACCTCGGCCACCACCGCGCAGTAGGCGCCCCGCTGCTTGTACCGGGCGAGTCCGAGACCGCGGCCTCGGCCCTCCGGCAGTGGAGCGCCCCACTGCCCGGCGGCTGCCGCCGCGTCGAGGACGGCGCGGGCACGCTCGTCGGTGAGGTGACGCAGCCGGAACTCGTACGGGTCGGCGCCACCGGCCTGCGCCAGCTCGTCGAGGAAGGACTCGATGGCGAAGACGTTGAGATGGGCGCCGAGCGCGCGCAGCGCGGAGGAGCGGATCGGGGTGCGCAGGAGACGGTGGCCACGGATGCACCGCGGACCCACCTCGTAGACCGGCACGGCGTTGCGGACCGACCCGCCCCCGGCGGCGACCGGCGGGTCGTCGGCCGCCGGCTGGTCGATCGGGCGCTCGAGGTAGGCGCCCGCCAGCAGGCCGGGCACGGCGGCGAACCCGGGGCGGGACGTGTGACCCTGGCTGTAGACGTCGTGCCGCCAGGACGTGATCTGGCCACCGTCGTCCACGGTCGCCTCGAGGTCGGCGAGCATCGCCGAGCCGAACGGGGCCCAGGTGAGCTCGTCGCGCCGGCTCCACCGGACCATCACGGGGCGGCCGGGCACGGCCCGCGCGAGCAGGACGGCGTCGAACGCGGCGTCGTCGGCGGCGTTGTGGCCGTAGCACCCGGCGTTCTCCACGTGCTCGACGACGACCTGGGAGGCGTCGGTCCCGAGCGCTCCGGCCAGCGCGGCACGCAGCCGGAAGATGCCTTGGGAGTGGGTCCAGACCCGCAGCGTGCCGTCCTGCTGCCAGCAGGCGACCCCGCAGCTGGGCGCGATCGAGGCGTGAGCGAGGAAGGGACGGCTGTAGGAGGCCCGCACCGACCGCGGCACGCCGGCGCCGGGCTCCGAGGGCTCGTCCAGGACCGGCACGACCGCGTGGGGCCCGGCGCGGAGGTACCCGCTCAGGTCGTCCTCGTCGGGGAGCGTGGACTCCTCGGCCCACCGGCACGCGGTCCGCAGCTGCTCCACGGCGCCGGCGGCGCGGTGGTCCGACGGCGCGACGACTCCCACGAAGGACCCGTCGCGGACGACCTGGACCTCCGGGTCGGCGACCGCCGTGGCGTCGACCGACACCAGCCGTGCGCCGGGCGACGGCGGTCGGACCACGCGGCCGGCGAGCTGCCCGGGCAGCCGCAGGTCCGCGATGTAGGACGGCCGGCCCGCGACCTTGGCCGGGAGGTCGAGGCGTGCGGCGCTGGTCCCGACGAGGGTGGCCTCCGCGGGGGTCCGGGTCGCGACGTCCACCCGGATCTCGACGTCGGTGTCGACGTGCCCGGCCAGGTCGGCGTACGACAGGGCGTCCGCCGCGCCCGGGGAGGTGAACCGGCCGGCGGCCAGGCCGACGTCGCCGGGCTGGACGCCCCACCTCCCCGCGGCGGCCTCCCGGAACAGCTCGCGCAGGTGGGCGGCGACCACACGGACGGCCGGTGCTGCGTCGACCACCGACATGCTCCCGGCGGTGAGGTTCTGGTCGGGGCCGAGGTCGGTGGCCGCGGCCGCGGACCTGACCTGCGCGAGCGGGACGTCGAGCTCCTCGGCCGCCACCTGGGCGAGCGCGGTGAGGATGCCCTGGCCGAGCTCGACCTTGCCGACGCGCAGCACCACCGTCCCGTCGTCGCCGACCGTGACCCAGGTCGAGAGCCGCGGGTTGGCCTGCACGTCGCGCGGGACGGGCGGCGGAGCGACCTCCGGCCGGTACGCCGCGGTCACCCGGCGCCTCCGGCGTCGAGGACCGCCTCCACGATGCGGCGCTGGCTACCGCAGCGGCACAGGTTGCGGTCGAGGGCCGCGGCGACCTGGGAGCGGTCGGGGTGCGGCTCGCGCTCGAGGAGCGCGGCCGCGCTCATGACGATCCCGGAGACGCAGAAGCCGCACTGTGCCGCCTGCCGGTCGAGCACGGCCTGCTGCACCGGGTGCAGCTGTACCCCGGGCCCGCGGAGTCCCTCGATGGTGACGACCGTGCGTCCCTCGGCGCCCCACAGCGGGGTGTCGCACGACGGCACCACCGCACCGTCGAGGTGGACGAAGCAGGAGCCGCAGAGCCCCATTCCGCAGCCGAACCGCGTGCCCCTGAGGTCCAGGTGGTCGCGGAGCACGTCGAGCAGTGGAGTGTCGGGCTCCGCCTCCACCTGGACCGGCCGGCCGTTGACCGTGAGGGAGAAGGAGCGGATCACGGCGCGGCCTCGGTGAAGACCTCCGGGTGCCGGCCCAGCTCGATCCGGGTCCGACGGATGTGACCTCCGAGGTAGCGCTCGCAGTCCTCGACGTCGCGGCGGCGGACGGCGTCCAGCAGGAGCCGGTGCTCGGCGTTCACCACCCAGCGGCGCTCGCGCCCGGTCAGCGCGACGAACGCGCGACGGTAGTGCTGGGTGGAGTTCCACAGCCGGGTGACCGTCGCCCGCAGCTGGTCGATCGGGCAGCCGGTGTAGGTGAGCAGGTGGAACTCGCGGTCCAGGGCCAGGAAGTCGGCCACGTCGGCGTTGGCCTCGATGCGGGTCTGCAGCTGCTCGAGCCGGTCCAGGTCCGTGGCCGTGAGGCGGTCGAGGCTCTCCGCCAGGGCGAGGGGCTCCAGCCGTTCTCGCATCCGGTACAGCACGTCGACCTCGTGCATGTTGAGGCGGGGGACGCGGGCACCGCGGTTCGCGACGTGCTCGGTGAGCCCCTCGGCCTCGAGGATGCGCAGCGCCTCCCGCACCGGCAGCCGGCTGGCGCCCAGTCGCTCGGCGACCTCCTCCTGACGGATCCACTCGCCGGGGGCGATCGTGCCGTCGAGGATCACCTGGCGCAGGTGGCCGGCGACCCGGAGGCTGGCCGCCTCGGTGACGTCGGTGACGACCGCGGACGACAGGCTCACCGCTGCGCCCGCTCCCGGTCGAAGGCCTTGCCGCCCGGGTAGGAGACGAGCTCGAACTGCATGCCCCAGGGCGCGAGGAAGTAGATCCAGCGGTTGCCGGCGGCCGGGCCCTTGCTCGCCGTCGGGCCGGCGAGGACCTCGACCCCGACGGCGCGCAGGTGGCTGACCGCGGCATCGAGGTCGTCGACGTAGAGCGCGACGTGGTGCCCGCCGATGTCGCTGTTGCGAGGGAGCTCGGTGCGCTGGTCAGGGGCGGAGTAGTGGAACACCTCGAACACCGCCTGGTCGCCGCACCGGAAGAAGCGGTTCTCGGTGACCACGGCGCGGGGGTGCACGTTGAGGTGGTCGGTCATCCAGTCGTCGTCGTCGTGCCGGAACGGTCCGAGGGAGTAGAGGTACTCACATCCCAGCACCTCGGTGAGGAACCGGGACGCCTCCTCGAGGTCCGGCACCGTGAAGCCGACGTGATCGAGGCGGCGTAAGCCGGGCATGGCCATGATTGGATCCTCTTTCTCTGGCTCGTCCAGCCAATCACGCATGCAGAGGCATGTCCACACCCTGAAGAGGTGGCTCCTGGATCCAATCCGTGTCATCGTGGCGGCAGGAGGTCTCATGCCCGAACACCATGCCCTGCAGCCCTCGCCGCCGTGGACGCAGGTCGTCGCCACCGAGGACGACTGGGACGCCGCGCCGCCCGAGCTGCTCCGCTCCATGCTCGGGCAGCTGGTCCTGATCCGCACCTTCGAGGAGCAGGTCCTCGAGCTCGCCGGCGCGGGGCTGATCCACGGTCCGGCCCACAGCAGCATCGGGCAGGAGGGCGGAGCGGTCGGCTCGGTCCTCGCCCTCACCAGCGAGGACGTGGTCAACGGGTCCCACCGGGGTCACCACCAGTTCCTCGCCAAGGCCCTGCACCACGTGGCGCCCAAGGGGATCGACCTCACCGTCGACCTCGCGACCGACGTGCGCGACCTGCTGCTGCGGACGTTGGCGGAGATCTGCGGGCTCGACCGGGGCTTCAGCCACGGCCGGGGCGGGTCGATGCACCTGCAGTGGCACGAGGCCGGCGCCGCCGGCACCAACGCGATCGTCGGGGGTGGCGTCCCGCTCGCCGCCGGCTACGCGTGGGCGCACCGGCAGGCCGGTACCCAGGACGTCGCGGTGACCTACTTCGGGGACGGTGCGGCCAACATCGGCTCGACCCTGGAGACCTTCAACCTGGCCGCCGCCTGGAAGCTGCCGCTCTGCTTCTTCGTCGAGAACAACCAGTACGCCGTCTCGACCACCGTCGCGGAGGCGACCGGCGAGCCGCGGCTGTCCGCCCGAGGGCCGGGGTTCGGCATCGCGAGCTGGCGGGTCGACGGGATGGACCCGCTCGCGGTCCACCTCGCGATGCAGGAGGCGGTCGCCCACATGCGGTCCGGAGCCGGGCCGACGCTGGTCGAGGCGGACACCTACCGCTACTTCCACCAGAACGGCGGCTTCCCGGGCTCGGCCTTCGGCTATCGGTCCAAGGAGGAGGAGCGCGCCTGGCGCGAGCGGGACCCGGTCGACCAGGTCGTCGGCCACCTCCTCCGCCGCCAGGTGCTCACCCAGGAGCAGGTCGACGCCGCGGTGGCACGGGCGCGCGAGGCGATCGCGGAGGCGGCCGCGGTGCTGCTCGAGCCGGTCGCCGGCGGCAAGCCCGGCGAGCGCCGGATCCGTGAGGCGGAGTGGCCGGACCCCGCCTTCGCCGACGTCGGGGTGCGGGGCGACCTCAGCGAGTTCGCGGACGCCCGGTGCGTCGACGTCGACAGCTTCGAGGGTGAGCTCGCCGAGCAGAAGTTCATCGACGCCGTCGCGGCCGTGATGGGCCGCCGCATGGAGACCGACGACCGCGTGGTCGTCCTCGGCGAGGACGTGCACCGCCTCAAGGGCGGGACCAACGGCGCCACGCGCGGTCTCGAGGAGCGGTTCCCGGACCGGGTGCTGGGGACGCCGATCAGCGAGAACGCCTTCACCGGGCTCGGTGGCGGGATCGCTCTCGACGGCCGCTTCCGGCCGGTGGTCGAGTTCATGTACGCCGACTTCATGTGGGTGGCCGCCGACCAGCTCTTCAACCAGATCGGCAAGGCGCGGCACATGTTCGGCGGCGAGGGCGCGGTCCCGTTCGTCCTGCGGAGCAAGGTGGCGATGGGCACCGGCTACGGGTCGCAGCACTCGATGGACCCCGCCGGGGTCTTCGCGACGGCCCCGGGGTGGCGCATCGTGGCGCCGACGACGCCGTTCGACTACGTCGGGCTGATGAACAGCGCGCTGCGCTGCGAGGACCCGGTGGTCGTGCTCGAGCACGTCGACCTCTACACGTCCTCCGGCACGGGACCCGTCGACGACCTCGACTACTGCCTGCCGGTGGGGCGGGCGGCGGTGCGGCGCACCGGCTCCGACGTCACGGTGATCTCCTACCTCGCCATGGTCGGGTACGCCCTGGAGGCCGCCGAACAGGCTGCCGCGGACATCGACGCCGAGGTCATCGACCTGCGCTGGCTCGACCGCGCGAGCATCGACTGGGACACGATCGGCGCCAGCATCGAGAAGACCGGCAACGTCCTCATCGCCGAGCAGGGCCCGGTCGGCACGTCGTACGGCGGCTGGCTCGCCGACGAGATCCACCGCCGCTGGTTCGACTGGCTGGACCAGCCCGTGCAACGGGTCACCGGAAGCGAGGCGTCGCCGAGCATCAGCAAGGTGCTCGAGCGGGCGGCCGTCGCGCAGACCGCCGAGGTCGCCGCGAAGCTCGCCGAGATGGCGAGGTACTGACGTGGTCACGCTGCTGCCGATGCCCGGGGTGGCGGCCGGTGCCGCCGAGGCGGTCCTGGCCGAGTGGCTGGTGCCGGCCGGCGCGGCCTTCGACGCCGGTGACGCCCTCGCGACCGTGGAGACCGAGAAGGCGCTCGTCGAGGTGGAGGCCGAGCGGCCGGGTGTGCTGCTCAAGCCGCTCGTCGAGGGCGGCTCGCAGGTGGAGGTCGGTGCGCCCATCGCCGTGCTCGGAGCGCCGGGGGAGCAGGTCGACGACCTGGCGGCGGTGCTCGAACAGCTGGGTGTCCGCGGCGCCACGCCGGCGTCCACCCCCGAGCGCCGCACCGTCCCCGACGACCCCGAGGGCGGGACCGCGAACACCGACGTGCCGCCGCTCCCCGACATCCCCGTGCCGGTCGAGGCGCAGGAGGCCGCGGACGCCGGTGGCCAGCGGCGCATCTTCGCCAGCCCGCTCGCGCGCCGGCTCGCCGCCGAGGCCGGCATCCCGCTGGCGGAGATCCACGGCAGCGGCCCGCGGAGCCGGGTCCTGCGGCGCGACGTCGACGCCGCCGTCGCGGGCCGGTCGGCCGCCGGGACCGTGGCACCGGACGCCGCAGCGCCTGCTCCTGCGCTCGCCCCGACGCCCCGGACAGCGGGCGCGGCGCCGGCGGGCGCGCCGTTCACCGAGGTCCCCCACTCGCGGATGCGGCGCGCGATCAGCACGAGGCTCACCGAGAGCAAGCGGGAGGTGCCGCACTTCTACCTCCGCGCCACCGTCCGCGCAACGCGGCTGGTGAAGCTGCGCGAGCGCCTCAACGGCGCGGCGGGCGCCCGGGTCTCCTTCAACGACCTCGTCGTGAAGGCCGTCGCCAGGACGCACGTGCTCGTGCCGGAGGCCAACGTCGTGTGGACCCCCGACGCGATGCGGCAGCTCACCTCGGTCGACGTGGCCGTCGCGGTCGCCACCGACACCGGTCTGCTCACCCCGGTCCTCCGGGGGGTCGACGCGCTGCCGGTCTCGGGGGTGTCGGCCGGGATCCGCGACCTGGCCGAACGGTCCCGTGCCGGCCGGCTGCGGCAGGAGGAGCTCGAGGGTGGGTCGATCGCGGTGACGAACCTCGGGATGTTCGGCACCGAGGAGTTCGCCGCGATCATCAACCCGCCGCAGTCCGCGATCCTCGCCGTCGGCGCCGTGCGGCGCGAACCGGTCGCGGTCGGGAAGCGGGTGCGTTCGGCGGAGGTCGTGCGGGTCACGCTCTCGGTCGACCACCGGGCGATCGACGGCGCGCTGGCGGCCCGGTGGATGCAGGCGCTGGTGGCCGTTCTCGAGGACCCGCTGCAGATCCTGCTCTGACCGCTACCCGTGCGCCAGACTGCGCACAGCCCACGCCGAGCACGCCGGCAGGCAGGTGGGGCCGATCAACGACCACCAAGGAGGTCGAGGTGTCCGACGGGCCTGACCGCACGCGACTGCCGCTCGAGGTCGACACGGGGGCGAGACCGATCCGCCCGGTCCAGCCGGTGGCCGGTGCTCCCCACGTCGTGATCGTGCTCGTCGACGACATGGGCTTCGGGGCGTCGTCGGCGTACGGCGGTCCGTGCCAGATGCCGACCGCGCAGCGACTGGCCGACGAGGGGCTCCGCTACAGCCGGTTCCACGTGACGCCGCTGTGCTCCCCGACGCGCCAGGCGCTGATGACCGGCCGCAACCACCACTCGGTGGGGATGGGCGTCACCAGCGAGATGTCGACACCGGAGCCGGGTTACCACGGCTACCGGCCGGCCAGCGCGGCGACGATCGCGCAGATCCTCAGCGGGAACGGCTACTGCACCGCGGCGATCGGCAAGTGGCACCAGACACCGCCGGTCGAGGTCAGCCCGTCGGGTCCGTTCCCGCGGTGGCCGATGGGGGAGGGCTTCGACTTCTTCTACGGGTTCATGGGCGCGGAGATGAACCACTGGTACCCGCAGCTCTACAAGGGCCGCTACGCGGTCGAGCCGGACCGGCTGCCGGAGGACGGCTACCACCTGAGCGAGGACCTGGTGGAGAGCGCGATCTCCTGGGTGGAGAACCAGCAGGCGATCACCCCGGACCGACCGTTCTTCACCTATCTCGCCCTGGGCGCGACGCACGCACCGTTCCACGTCGCCCCGGAGTGGCGCGACAAGTACGCCGGCCGGTTCGACGACGGCTGGGACGTCCAGCGCGAGCAGACACTGGCCCGTCAGAAGGAGCTCGGCCTCGTCCCGGCATCCGCGCAGCTGGCGCCGTGGGCCGAGGGCGTCCCGCACTGGGACGAGCTGGACGAGACCGAGAAGCGGGTCGCAGCGCGGTTCATGGAGACCTACGCCGGGTTCGCCGAGCACGCCGACGTCCAGGTCGGCCGGTTCGTCGACGCGCTCGAGGAGCTCGGTGTCCTCGACGACACGCTGTTCTTCTACCTCCTCGGCGACAACGGCGCGTCCGGCGAGGGCGGCCCGCGCGGCACCTTCCGCGAGCATCTCGTCGGTCACGGCATCCAGGACGACACCGCGGACATGGCTGCCCGGCTCGAGACGCTGGGCGACCCCACGACGTACGCCATCTACCCCGCAGGGTGGGCGCTGGCGATGAACACGCCGTACCCCTGGACCAAGCAGGTCGCCCACCTCGGCGGCACCCGGGACGGCATGATCGTGCGCTGGAGCAACGGGATCGCGGCCCGCGGCGAGGTCCGGCACCAGTGGCACCACGTGATCGACGTGCTGCCGACGATCCTCGAGGCCGCCGGCGTACCCGTGCCCGAGGCCTTCGCCGGGGTGCAGCAGCAGCCCCTCGAGGGCACCAGCCTCCGCTACAGCTTCGACGACCCGGACGCCGCCGAACGGCACACCACGCAGTACTTCGAGATGATCGGCAACCGCGGCATCTACCACGACGGCTGGACGGCGGTGACCCGCCACGGGGTGCCCTGGGAGATGGTGGACACCCCCAGGCACTCCTTCGACGAGGACGTCTGGGAGCTCTACGACCACGCCGAGGACTGGTCCCAGGCGCGCGACATCGCCGACCAGCATCCCGAACGGCTGCGGGAGCTGCAGGCCCTGTTCCTGCGGGAGGCGGAGAAGCACCACGTCCTGCCGCTCGACGACCGGGTCACCGAGCGCGAGAACCCCGAGGTCGCCGGCCGTCTCGACCTGCACCAGGGGCGACGCACCCTCACCTTCGGCCCCCGTGTGGGCCGGCTCATCGAGGAGGCGGCGCCCAACGTCAAGAACCGCTCCCACGTCATCACCGCCGACCTCGAGGTGGTCACCGGCACCAACGGCGTGGTGGTCGCCCAGGGCGGGCGGTTCGGCGGCTGGTCGCTCTACACCGTCAACGGCATCCCGCACTACGCCTACAACTTCGTGGGCCGCGACCTGACCGTCGTGCGGGGCGCCCGGCCGATGCGGCCGGGGCGCCACGACCTCGTCGTCCGCTTCGACTACGACGGCGGACCTCCCGGCAGCGGCGCCGACGTCAGGCTCGAGGTCGACGGCGCTGCCGTCGGCGCGGGGAGGATCGCGGTGACGACGGCGTACTACTTCTCCTTCGACGAGACGTTCAACGTGGGAGTGGACCCCGGGACGCCGGTCGTCGACGACTACCTCCCGGTCCGCAACCGGTTCGAGGGCCTGATCCACTGCGTGCGGTTCGACCTCGACGACGTGGCTGATCCCGGGAGCCCCGAGGAGCGTGCTCGCGTCGTCATGGTCCACCAGTGAGCGGTTGCTGCTCGCCGTCCCGGCAGCCGGCACCGCCGACCGCCGTGGTGCAGCGGCCACGCGGGTCCTCCCGGGACCCCGGCGACGCCCTCGTCCCCCTCGTCGGGGGGACGACACGGATCGGCAGCGACGACCCCGACCACCCCGAGGAGTGGCCGGTCCGCGAGGTGCTCCTGGCGCCGTACCGGATCGCGCGGACGGCGGTCACCGGTGCGGAGTTCGCCGAGTTCGTGGCAGCGACCGGCCACCGCACGGACGCGGAGGCGTACGGGTGGTCCTTCGTCTTCGGCGGCTTCCTGCCTCCCGACTTCCCGCCGACCCGCGGGGTTGCTGCGGCGCCGTGGTGGCGCGAGGTGCACGAGGCCGACTGGGCCCATCCGGAGGGGCCTCACTCCGGCCTCGCGGGACGCTGGGACCACCCGGTCGTCCACGTGTCCCGTCGTGACGCGGCGGCCTACGCCGCGTGGCGCGGCGCGCGGCTCCCGACGGAGGCCGAGTGGGAGCACGCCGCCCGCGGCGGCCGGGGCGGCGACCCGTTCCCGTGGGGCGACGAGCTCGAGCCGGGCGGGGAGCACCGGATGAACGTCTGGCAGGGCAGCTTCCCGTCCGAGGACACCGGGGCCGACGGATGGCGGGGCACCTGCCCGGTGGGGGCGTTCCCCGCCAACGGCTACGGGCTCCACAACACGACCGGCAACGTGTGGGAGTGGACCGCTGGTCAGTGGTCGCCGACCGACCCCAGCGGGGTCAGTCGCGGCGGGTCGTACCTGTGCCACGCGTCGTACTGCCGTCGGTACCGGGTCTCGGCGCGACAGCCCCAGTCCCCGGACTCCAGCGCGGGCAACCTGGGGTTCCGGATCGCCGCGGACGGCTGATCACGCCCGAGGTTGAGGGTGACGGCACCCCGCCCGTCAGCGGGCACTCATCACCGTGCCCGGGTCGATCCCCAGGTCGGTGAGGACGACGCGGGCGGCGTTGCGCCCGGGCCGCCCGGACACCGACCCGCCCGGGTGCACCGTCGCACCGGTGAGGTAGAGGCCGGGGACCGACGTCCGGTAGTCCGGCCAACCCGCCGCGACGGTCCCGTCGGGCAGCAGGAACTCGCCGCCGTGGCAGGACCCGCCCAGGTTGTGGGGGTTGTGCGCGGCGAGGTCGACCGGCGACTCCGCCCGGACGGCCAGCACGTCGGCGTCCTCCAGCCCCGTGGCCCTGGCCCGCACCAGGTCCAGCAGCCGTGCGGCGTACTCGTCCTTGGCGTCGGCCCAGGCCCGGCCGTCGGCCCGGGTGTACGGCGCGACCGTGAGCAGCTTGAGCGTCGCCGCTCCGGCCGGCGCGCGGGAGGGGTCGACGACGGTCTGGTCGACGACCAGGAGCCAGGGGTCGTCCGCGTCGGCCTCCCCACGGTCGTGGGCGTCGACCTGGCGGACCATCCCCGTCGTCGTCCCGAGACCCGCGGCCGCCGTCCGCACCGGACCCGTCGCGGTGCCGAACGTCAGGTCGCTGCGGAGCGCCGCGTGCACCGCGAAGACGCTGAGACCGGGGCGCCACTGCCGCCGGGCGGCCAGGAGGTCCTCGGGCACGTCCGGGGTGTCGAGCAGGTCGGCCAGCGCCGCGAGGTGCGCGCTCGACACCACCGCCCGGCGGGCGCGGACGACCCGGCCGTCGGCGGTGCGGACCGCGCTCGCCCGGCCCTGACCGGCGACGACGCCGGCGACCTCGGTTCCGCAGTGCACGCTGCCGTGGTGCTCCTCGACCAGCCGGACCAAGGCGTCGGGCAGCGCCTGGGACCCCCCGCGGGGCGTGGCCCAGCCGTGGTTGAGCCGCCCCACGGTCAGCGACGACGGCAGGAACCCCGTGCCGGGCCGGCGCGGGTCCTGGATCGTCGCCATCGCGAGCCACAGCACGAAGGAGCGCACGGTCGGGTGGGAGAACCGCTCGTGCACGACGTCCCAGGCGCTCCGGACCCGGAGCGCGCGGTACCGCCGGGCCGGCTCGTCGTCCCCGAGCGGCAGTGCGGAGCTCCAGCGCGCGTGCACCGCCGACAGGCCGCCGGTCCACTCCTGCACCAGTTCCCGGAACGCCGCCGCGTCCACGGCGGACCAGCGTGCGACCTCCTCGACGGTCGCCTCGAGGTCGCGGCGCATCACCAGCGGGTCCCCGTCGGGCTGCGGCAGGACGACGGCAGGATCGGTGAGGACGTACTCCAACCCGTAGCGGCTCTGCAGCCCGAGCTCGTCGTCGGCGACGAGGGGGTTGGCCTGGACCAGCACGTGGGCGCTGGAGCAGGAGTCGTGCGCGAAGCCGGGGAGGGTCAGCTCCTCGGTGCGGGTGTTGCCACCCGGCCCGGTGGCGGCCTCCAGCACCGCGACCTCGACGCCGGCCGCTGCCAGGTACCCCGCACAGACCAGGGCGTTGTGCCCGGCACCGATGACCACGACGTCGACCTCGTCAGGCAGGTCCCCGTGTGCCACACCCGACCTCCCTCAGCGGAGTCCGTGCGGCCCCGTCGCAGGTCAGACAGTAGCGGCGCCGGTCACGGGTGCGGTGACGAGCGGTCGAGCAGTCGCACGTCGTCCTGGACCTCCACGAGCTCCCGGGCGGCGCGCTCCGGCCCGTCCGGGCGCAACCCGGCGGCCGCGCGCGCCACCCGCGCCAACCGCTTGTGCAGGAGGTAGAGGGTGAGCCGGTCCTCGTCGACGGTGCCGGCGCGCTCCTCGTAGCCCTCGACGACCGCCGCCCGGAGCGGCCCGGCCGGCGGGGCGCCGGACGTCGCCGCGAGCTCGACCAGGAACGTCGCGAGGTCGAACTCGGGCTCACCCCAGGCGAAGCGGTCGAAGTCCACCAGCCCGAGCCGGCCGTCCTCGGCCACGAGCCACTGGCCGAGGTGGGCCGCCCCGTGAGCGGGGACGAGCGGACGTGGCCGTAGCCGTCGGTGCGCCCGGGCGAGGACCTCGAGGACCTCCTGCAGCCCGGGCTCGAGCCCGGGCGCCGCTGCCGCCGCGCGGGCGACCGACCGCCGCGTGCGCGCCAGCTGCCGGGCGTCGTCGTCGGTGCGGCGGGGCCGGAGCGGTGAGACCGCCAGCTCGCCGAGCGAGCGGCCCACCTGTCGCACCAGCCCGGCGGCCTCCGGTGCGAGGAGCCGCCTCTCCAGCGGCTCGCCGGGCACCACGCCGTACCAGCTCGAGCGCGAGTCCGCGACCCACCCGTGCGGCTCGGCCACGGCGAAGGACAGCGTCCCTGCGACCGAGGCCGCCCACCGGCTGCGCGCCTCGTCCTGGTCGTCGGTGTCCTCCGCGAACACCTTGACGTACCGGGCCGAGGGACCCGCGCCGCCGTGGACGACGCAGCGGTTCCCCGGGTGGTAGCGCACCACGCGGGGAGCGGTCAGAGCCGCCAGCACCGGACGCAGCCCGGGGAGCGCCGGGTCGTCGGTGCAGCGCAGCAGCTCCACCCAGCCCAGGAGGCCTGCCGCCCGGGGGTGGTCAGGACCGGACCGGGCGTCCTCGGGCCGCTCGGGCCGCTCGAGCAGCCGGGCCGCCAGCGTGAGCCCCGTCCCGGCCTGGAACACCAGCAACGCCCAGGGGGAGCGCTGCGGCCGCAGCTTGCCGTAGATCCGGCGCCACTCGCCCGGGGGGTCGAGGTCCTGCTCGGCGGCCCACGCGTCGAGGAGGCTCACCACGACGCTGTCGTCGGCCAGCGCCGCCAGCCGCTCCCGGTACGGCGCGCGGGGGTCCGTCGCGGTCGGCTCCGCGTCCATGGCCCGCAGTGTGGCACGTGGTGTTGCACCTCGGTGGCACCTCGGTGGCACGTCGGTCCGCCGGGTGCTAGCACCTAGGTCCACTGGCCGGCGACACCGGTGGCGCGCACTCTGGGGTCGGGGGGGTGAACAGCGGGTGAACCGCGTGTCCGACTCTCTCGTTCCGACAGATGTCGCAGCCACGAGAGGGGCACCGTGGTCACCCGCTATCTCTTCTACTCCCACGACGGGTACGGCCTCGGCCACGTCCGCCGGAACAGCCTGATCGCGCGCGCAGTGCTGGACGCCAGCCCCGAGGCCGTCGTCAGTGTGGTCACCGGTCTCACCGCCCGCCCGCGGTGGCTCGACGAGGGGTCGCCCCGGCTCCGGGTGCACCGGGTGCCGCCGTTGCTCAAGGCGCCGGACGGCTCCTACCGGCACGAGACGATGTCCTTCGAGGACGCCGTCCGGGAGCGCGAGCGGATCTTCCGGCAGCTGGTCGACGAGGAGCGACCCGACGTCGTTGTCGTGGACCGCCACCCCTACGGGACCGCCGGCGAGCTGCGCGCCGGCCTCGAGCTGGCACGCCGGCAGGGCGCGGCGGTGGTGCTCGGGCTGCGCGACGTCCTGGACGAGCCGTCGGTGGTGCGGCGCGAGATCGAGGGGCTCGGCTGGGCGGGCGTCGAGGACGTGTACGACGACCTCCTCGTCTACGGCGCACGTGACTTCCTCGACCACGAGGAGGAGTACGGGCTGACGCTCCCGCTGCGCTACTGCGGCTGGGTCGTCGAACGACCTGGACCCACCGACGTGGACCCGCGCCTGCTCGTGGTCGCCGCAGGCGGGGGAGGGGACGGTGCCGGGGTCTTCGAGCTGGGGGCCCAGCTGCTGGCCCACCGGCCGGAGATGGTCGGCCTGTTCGCCCCGGGCCCCTACGCCGGGTCCGACGCACTGCGCCGGCTGGGGGAGCTGGTCGCCGGCCGGGCGCGGATCGTCGACCCGTCGGACGCCTGCAGCCGGTGGTTCCCCCGCGCCGCTGCGGTCGTGTGCATGGCGGGCTACAACTCGACGCTGGAGGCCCTCGCCGCCGGCCACCGTCCGATCCTGGTGCCCCGCCGGCACCCGCGCAGCGAGCAGGCGATCCGGGCCGAGCGGCTCCAGGCGCTGGGCCTGGCCGACGTCGTTCCCGCCGGCGCCGACCCCGCCGCCATCGCCCCGTGGTTGGGGCAGCTGGCCCACCGACCGCGCCACCTGGCTCCCGGCACCCTCGGCGCGGCGGGCATCGACCTGCGCGGCGCCGAGACCGCAGCAGCGCGGCTCCACGCGCTCAGCACCACGCGGACCTCGCCGTGACCAGCACCCTGACCCCACCGACCACCCCTCCCGCGCCGCCCCGCAACCCTGCGCTCCGGCTGCTGTGGGACCACGCCCGACGGCACTCCGGTGCGCTCGTCGGCGCCGGGGCGTCCACGATCGCGATCACCCTGGCGCAGCTCGCGGCGCCGTGGCCGCTCAAGCTCGCCATCGACGAGCTGGTCACCGGCCGGGGGACCCGCTTCGACCTCGACCGCGGCGACTTCTCGACGCTGGGGGCGCTCGCCGCGCTCGTGCTCGGGATCGCCGTGGTCAACGCCGTGGCCGCCTACTTCTCCGACTTCTGGCTCATCCGGTCCGGCGAGCAGATCGTCCACGACCTCCGCACCGCGGTCTACGAGCACCTGCAGCGGCTGTCCCTCATGTTCCACGCGAACCGGCCCACGGGAGACCTCGTGGCGCGGGTGACCGGTGACGTCAACGCCGTCGGGGACCTCTTCGCCCAGACCCTCGGCACCCTGGCCTCGTCCTCGCTGATCCTCGTCGGCATGTTCGCGGTGACCTTCTGGCTCGACCCGCTCCTGGCCTTCGTCGCCTTCCTCGTCACGCCGCTGCTGCTGGTCACGACCATGCACTACCAGAAGCGGATCAAGCAGATGGCGCGGAGCCAGCGCGCCAAGGAGGGCGAGATCGCCTCGCTGGCCACCGAGGCGCTGTCGGCGATGCAGGTCATCAAGGCGTTCGGCACCGAGCGCTTCGAGCACGACCGGGTGCAGCGGACCAGCGCCGAGCGGCTCAAGGTCGGGGTGGAGACCTCACGGGTCGAGGCCCGCTTCGGCGCCCTCGTCGACGTGCTCGGCGCCGTCGCCACCGCCCTGGTCCTCTGCCTGGGCGTGGTGTCGGTCGCCGACGGCCGCATCACCCCGGGGGACCTCGTGGTCGTCGTGTCCTACACCAACAAGCTCTACAAGCCGCTCAAGGACATCGCCAAGCAGGCCAGCCGCGCGGCGCGGGCGATGGCCAGGCTCGAGCGGATCGCCGAGATCCTGTCCTCGGACATGGTGCTGGTCGGCGGCACCGACGGCTCCGCGCCCGACCACCGGGCGGTCGGGACCGTCGAGCTCGACGACGTGCACTTCCGCTACGTCGCGAACCGGCCGGCGCTGAACGGTGTCTCCCTCCGCGTGCCGAAGGGCGCCCGGCTGGCCCTCGTGGGCGAGTCCGGAGCAGGCAAGTCGACCGTGGGCGCGCTGGTGGCGCGCTTCTACGACCCCAGCGAGGGAGCGGTCCGGATCGACGGCCGGGACGCACGCGACTGGCCGTTGCGCTGGGTGCGCGACCAGGTCGGCGTGCTGTTGCAGGACACGATCCTGTTCACCGGGAGCGTCCGGGACAACATCGCCTACGGCACCGATGCCGACATGGGGAGGATCCGCGAGGTCACCGAGGCTGCCGGGGCGCTGAGGTTCGTGCAGTCGCTGCCCGACGGCTTCGACACCATGCTCGGTCCCGGCGGCGTGGGCCTCTCCGGAGGTCAGCGCCAGCGGATCGGCATCGCGCGCGTCCTGCTCCGCAACCCGCCGGTGGTCGTGCTCGACGAGCCGACGACCGGTCTGGACGCCGAGAGCGAGGTGCAGGTCATGGCCGGCCTCGAGCGGCTGATCGACGGTCGCACGACGATCCTCATCACGCACTCCACAGCGTTGGCGCGCAGCGCGGACCACGTGGCGGTGATGGCCGACGGGCGGGTCGTGGAGTACGACACCCCGCAGCGGCTGCTGACGCGGGACTCGGCCTTCCGGCGGCTCACCAGCACCCAGCAGGCCACCGAGGACGAACGCATCGACACAACAGCGGGGCTCGAGGCACTCGTCCCGGACGACAGGCACGTGGAGCGGACATGACGACGAACAGACACACCCGGCGAGCGGTCGTGACCGGTGCGGCCGGCTTCATCGGCTCCCACCTCAGCGAGCGGCTCCTGGCCGACGGCTGGCGCGTGACGGGCGTCGACTGCTTCACCGACTACTACGCGCGCTCCGACAAGCTCGCGAACCTCGAGACGCTCGCGGACGCGCCGGGTTTCGACCTGGTCGAGCGCGACCTGCTCGACGACGGGTGGCAGGCCGCGGTCCGCGGTGCGGACGCGGTGTTCCACCTGGCCGCGCAGGCCGGCGTCCGCGGCAGCTTCGGGAGCACCTTCTCGGAGTACGCCGGCAACAACCTGGTCGCCACCCAACGCGTGTTCGAGGCCGCCACGGCCGGCGGCGCCGGGCGGGTCGTCTGGGCGTCGTCCTCCTCGGTGTACGGCGACGCCGAGTCCCACCCGTGCCTCGAGGCGACGACCGCGACGCTGCCGCGGTCGCCGTACGGCGTGACGAAGCGGGCCTGCGAGGACCTCGCCCGGATCTACCGCAGCCCGGACCTTGCGATCACCGGCCTGCGCTACTTCACCGTCTACGGTCCGCGGCAGCGTCCGGACATGGCGATCCGCCGGATCTGCGACGCCCTGACCTCCGGCGGCACCTTCGAGCTGTACGGCGACGGGTCGCAGTCACGGGACTTCACCTACGTCGCCGACGCCGTCGACGCCACGGTCCGGTGCGCCCACACCGCCGCCACGGCCCCGGTCTACAACATCGGCGGCGGCGAGGAGGCGACGATGGCGCGCGTCATCGCGACCCTCGAGGGTCTCTCCGGCGCGCGCCTCGCGCTCCACCGCCGGCCCCCGCAGCGCGGCGACGTGCGGCGGACCTCGGCCGACGTCTCCCTGGCCCGCCGGGACCTCGGGTGGCAGCCCGCAGTGCCGCTGGGCGAAGGGCTCTCGGCCGAGCTGGCATGGGTGCGTGGACGGAGCGCGATCCGGGAGGTGTCAGCGTGACCACCCGGCTCGCCGTCGTGGTGAGCGGCTTCCCGCGGACGTCGGAGACGTTCGCGCTCGGCGAGCTCGTTGCCCTCGCCAGGTCGGGCGTCCTGACCCGCGTGTACGCCACCAAGCCCGGCGACGGCGCCACCCCTCAGCCGGGGGTCGCCGAGCTCCTGCCGCTGGTGCGGCAGCTGCCCGACGCCGACGCCGCCGAGCAGGCGGCGGCGCTCGTCGCGGACCTCCACGGGGAGCCCGTCGACGGGGTGCACGGCTACTTCGCCCACCGACCCGCCGAGGTCGCCGAGGTCGCCGCCGCCGCTCTGGGCACCGGGTTCAGCTTCAGCGTGCACGCGCTCGACGCGCGCAAGGTGCCTGCCGCCGAGCTGGCGCGGCGTGCGCGGGCGGCGGCCGGGGTCGTGGCCTGCAACACCGACGTGGCGCAGCACGTCGACGTCCCCGGTGCGCGGCTCCGGCTGCTGCCCCACGGGGTCGACCTGGGCCGCTTCCAGCCCCGGCCCCGTCCCGACCGCCGCCGCGCCGACGACCGGCTCCGGGTCCTCGCAGTCGGTCGGCTCGTGGAGAAGAAGGGGTTCCCGACGCTGGTCGAGGCGGCGGCGCGGATGCCCGGACCGGTCGAGGTGCGGATCGTGGGCGCCGGCGCCGACCGCGCAGCGCTCGAGGCGCTCGTCGAGCAGCACGACGTGAGCGGGCGGGTCCGGCTCGTGGGTAGCCGCTCGCACGAGGACCTGCCCGACGAGTACGCATGGGCCGACGCGGTCGCCGTGCCCTCGGTCGTCGACCGCGACGGCGACCGTGACGGGCTGCCCAACGTCGCGCTGGAGGCGATGGCCTGCGGGCTCCCGCTGGTGGTCTCCGACGTCTCGGCTCTGGGGCCCGCCGTCCGAGGGGCCGGCAGCGGCCTGGTGGTGGCCCCGGGGGACGCGGCGTCGCTCGCGTGCGCGCTGGAGACGGTGCGGCACCCCGACCGACGCGCGGCGCTCGGTGCCGCGGGCCGCGAGCACGTCGAGCAGCACTTCGACCTCGCCGACTGCACCCGGCGGCTCGTGGCGCACCTCGGCGCCGTGCACGCCCGTGACATGGAGGACCTCAGTGCCTGAGGGAACAGCAGGTGCGACCTCCGGAGCACGGGTCGCCTACGTCCTGAAGGGCTACCCCCGGCTCTCCGAGGTGTTCATCACCAGCGAGGTCTACCGGGTCGAACGCCTCGGTGTGCCGCTGCGTCTCTACGTGCTCAAGGCCGTGGACGAGGAGGTCCACCACGACGTCGTGCGCCGCGTGCAGACGGTGCCGGAGTACCTCCTGCAACCGGCGTCGCTGACCAGGGCGCCGCTGCGCCGCTGGCTCGCCGGCAACCTCGGGCTGTTCCGACCCGCCCTGCTGCGCACCGCTCGACGTCACCCCGGAGGTCTTGCGCGCGCCGCCGGACGGGCGCTGGCCCAGGCCGTGCGGTCGCGTCGGAGCACCTGGGCCGCTCCACGGAAGCTCTACCTGCTCGAGCTGCTCCGGGCCGTCGACCTGGCCGACCGGCTCGACCGTGCCGGTGACGTCGCACGACTGCACGCCCACTTCGCGCACGGCACGACGACGGTCACCTGGCTGGCCTCGACGATCACCGGCGTCCCGTTCTCCTTCACCGGCCACGCCAAGGACATCTACACCGAGGAGCTCAACCCTGCCGGCCTGCTCAGGCGCAAGATGGATGCAGCGACGCTGGTCGTCACCTGCACCGAGGCCAACCGCCGGCACCTGGAGTCGCTCGGGTCCGCGACGCCGGTCCACGTCGTCTACCACGGGCTGAACGCCGACTTCGAGCCGCTTGTCGCCGCCGCTGCCCGCCGCACGGCGCCGCCGCAGGTGCGGCTGCTGGCCGTGGGGCGGCTGGTCCGCAAGAAGGGGCTCGACACCTTCGTGGATGCCTGCGCGCTGCTGCACGCCCGCGGCCTCGACGTCGAGGCGGTCATCGCGGGGGAGCCCGGCGACCACGAGCCCGAGGTCCGCGCCCGCGTCGCGGCCGCCGGCCTGGAGGACCGCGTCGCGTTCCTGGGGCCGTTGACCCAGGACGCCCTGTTCGCGGAGTACCAGCAGGCCAGCCTTTTCGCGTTGCCCTGCCGGGTGCTCGAGGACGGCGACCGTGACGGGATCCCCAACGTGCTGATGGAGGCGATGGCCTGTGGCGTCCCGGTGGTCACCACCGGCGTCTCCGGCATCACCGAGCTCGTCACCGACGGGGAGAACGGCCTCCTCGTCGAGCCGGACCGACCGGCCGACCTCGCCGACGCGATGCACCGAATGCTCAAGGACCCGGGGCTCGCCCAGCAGCTCGCCGACCGCGGCCGGGTCACGGTCGCCGAGCGGTTCGACGCCGCGGTCACCGCCGGTCGGATGGCCTCGCTGCTCACCGGGGCCGGTGAGGAGCGGTGAGCGGCGCGCTCTCGGTCCAGGACGCGACCGCGGACGGCGCACCTCCCGCCGCGCCGACGACGGCCCGCAGGGTGCGGCCGCGCCAGGTGTTCTGCGCCATCGAGACGCAGTACGTGGACCTGCAGGTGGCCACGGACGCGGCCTCGGGCCGGTTCCGGTACGCCGGGACCACCCTCGACCTCGGGCCGGACCCGGACTGGCGGGACGGGGGCCTCCCCGACGACGACGAGTGGCACATCGAGTGGAGCAAGTTCTACTTCGGTCTCGACCTCGCCCACGCCTACGCCGTCACCGGTGACCGCGTCCACCTCGACACCTGGCAGCGCCTGGTGGGCCGCTGGATCGACCAGTGCGCCGCCGACGGCGACCCGCCCGAGGTCACCGCCCGACGGGTGCAGAACTGGCTCTACGCCTGGCAGGGATTCGACCGGGTGCCGCAGTTCACGGGCCTCGAGCCCGAGCTGGAGCGTCGGCTGCTGGCAAGCACCGCGGCACAGCTGGACCACATCGCCGCGACCCTCACCCCCGCCCGCAACCACCGCACGCTCGAGCTCTACGCGCTGCTGGTCGTCGCCCTCGGCCTGCCCGTCCTCGACCCGGGCGGCGAACGCGCCTCCCGCGCCTGGGCGGACCTCCAGGCCAACCTGCTCACCGACGTCTGGACCGACGGCGTGCACTGCGAGCGGTCCACGCACTACCACCTGATCGCGCTGCGCTCGTTCCTCGGTGCGCGGATCAACGTCACCCGCTCCGGCGGCCGCGTCCCGACCGCGTACGACGACCGGCTGCGCGCCGCCCTCCGGTTCGCCCTCCACGTCCACCGCCCGGACGGTTGGATCCCGGCGCTCTCCGACAGCGACTCAGGCAGCTACCTCGACCTGCTGGAGCTCGCCGCCGACACCCTCGACGACCCGGAGCTGCGCTGCGGAGCGACGCAGGGCCGTGCCGGGACCCGGCCGGCGGAGCGGTGCGCGGACTTCCCGGTGGCCGGTTACTACGTGCAGCGCAGCGGCTGGGGAGCCGCCGAGCCGTGGCGCGACGAGCGCTTCCTCGTCCTCGGCTGCGGGCCGCTCGGCGAGGGTGGGCACGGTCACTACGACGCCCTGTCGGTCGAGGCCTACGCCTACGGCCAGCCGCTCGTGGTCGACCCCGGCCGCTACACCTACGCCGAGGGCGACCCCAACTGGCGCCACTGGTTCAAGGGCACCGCCGCGCACAACACCGTGACCGTCGACGACCTCGACCAGCAGCCCTACCGGCGGGGCAAGCCGAAGGGTCCGCTCATGGCTGCCTGGCTGCTCGAGCGCCGGTCGGTCGACGGGATCGACCTCCTCCAGGGCGAGGTCACGAGCCCGGCGTACGACGCCGTGCACCAGCGGACCGTGCTCTTCGTCGCCGGTGAGTACTGGCTGGTCCTCGACGCGCTGCGCGCGGACCGGCCGCACCGCTACAGCCTCCGCTGGCACCTGGCCGAGGACACGACGCCCGTGCTGGCGCGACCTGCTCCGGGACGCGCCCGCGTCACCACCCCGCACCTGCTCCTCGACGTCGCCGGTCACGCGGCGGTGGCGACGGAGCCCGGCTGGGTGTCCACCGAGTACGGCGTGAGGACCCCGGCGCCGGTGGTCGTCGCCTCGACCGTCGAGGCGCGCGACGCCGATCTGCTCACCTTGCTGGCTCCCCGTCGCGACGGCAGCTCGCCGAGGCTGCGCTCCGCCGACCCGGCGGCGGGGACCGTCGTCGTGGAGCTGCCCGGCGGGGGCCAGGACCGCATCACCTGGCGTTCGCCGCACCTGGCGGCGGTGCTCGCGCCGCGTGCGGGCCGACGCACGACCGCCCCCGGAGGACCATCGTGACGGCTCTCCTCACCAGCGTGCCGCTCGCCGCCGACCCGGCGCTGCCGCGGCGCGACGACCTCCTCGACAGCGCATTCGTCGGCGCCCGGATCGAGCAGCTCGCTGCGGCGTCGGGAGGTCCCCCCGTCCGCCGCTGCACCCGGGTCCGGGCGCGGTACCGCCGGGGGGAGAGCCTGCGCGCGACGTACCGGGTGGACGACGGGGCGGGCGGCAGCCGGCTGGTCAGCGCGCGGATGTTCACCGCGGGCAAGGCGGCCGCCAAGCTCGCCCAGGCGCGCGACGCCGCAGCCGGTGGCGCGACTGCGACCGGCTCGGTCCTCGTCGACGCGGTGCTCGACACGGTCTTCTGGGTCTTCCCCGCCGACCGCAAGCTCCGCGGTCTCGACGAGCTCCTCGCCCCCTCCGACGCCGTGCGCACCCTCTTCGACGAGCCGTGGGCACGCAGCGAGCTGCTCGCGTACACCCCGGAGAAGGCCGCGACCGTGCGGTGCGAGTCCGCCTCCGGAACCGCCGTGGGCTTCGCCAAGGTCCAGCTCGGCGACGAGGGGCGGCGCAGCGTGGGCGTCCTGAGCGCGGCCCGCCGCGGGCTCCCCGCCGGCGGCGCGCTGCACCTGCCGGACGCGGTCGCCTACCTGCCGGACCACCACCTGGCGCTGTACTCCGTGGCTCCCGGCCTCCCGCTGCACCAGCTGCCCCGGACCCAGGTCCCCGAGGCGATGACCGCGCTCGGCGCGGCGCTGTCGCTGCTGCACCGCCAGCCCACCGACGGCTTCGCACCGTTCACGCGGCTGGACCCCGAACGGGTGGGCGCCGCGGGCGAGCTGGTCGCGGTGGTCCGACCGGACCTCGCCGTCCTCGTCGACAGCCTGGTCGACGTGCTGCTGTCCGCACCGCCGCGGCAGGAGCCGCCCGTGCTGCTCCACGGGGACCTGCACCCCAAGAACGTGCTCGTCCACGCGACCGGGATCAGCCTGGTCGACCTCGACCAGGCCGGCGTGGGCGCCGCCGCGGCCGAGCTCGGCGGCACGCTCGCCAGGCTGTGGTGCCCGCGGCCCGGCGACGAGATCTCCGCCGGCGCCGCGACCGCGGCCGCCGACGCGCTCCTCGCCTCCTACGCGCCGCTCCCGGATCGCGGTGTCCTCCGCTGGTACGCCGCGGCCGCCCTCCTCGTCGAGCGCGCCGGACGCGCGGTCAGCCGGGTGGACCTGGCGACGCTGGCCGAGCTGGAGCGCGTGCTCGGCACGGCACTCGACTGGGCGGCGACCGACGCGGGGAGGCCCGCGTGAGTCGCCCGCAGCTGCTCTTCTACTGCCAGCACTCGGTCGGCCTCGGGCACCTCGTGCGGTCGATGAACCTCGCCGACGGGCTGGCGCAGGACTTCGACGTGACCTTCCTCAACGGGGGACCGTGGCCGGGTGAGCTCCCGGAGCCGGGTGGCATCGACCTCGTGCACCTGCCCGCCCTCGGGCTCGACCCTGGCTACCAGCTGGTCAGCCGGGACGCGCGGTACACCGTGGAGGAGGCCGTCCGGCTGCGCCGGGCGATGATCCAGGAGGTCTACGACGTGACCTCGCCCGACGTGCTCCTCGTCGAGCTCTTCCCCTTCGGCCGCAAGAAGTTCGCGCGCGAGCTGCTGCCGCTGCTCGAGGCGGCGCGCAGCAGCACACCGGCGCCGGTCGTGGCCTGCAGCCTCCGCGACATCCTCGTGGGGAGCCGACGCGACCAGCAGGGCCACGACGACCGCGCGGCCCGGCTGAGCAACGAGTTCTTCGACGCCGTTCTGGTCCATGCCGACGAGCGGTTCGCGACGCTCGACGAGACCTTCCACCCCGGCGTCCCGCTCACCACACCGGTCCACTACACCGGCTTCGTCCGCGGCCCCCGGAGCGCCGACCCCGACCGGCCGCGGGAGCACCGGGTGCTGGTGTCGGCGGGTGGGGGACTGGTGGGCGCACCGCTCTTCGCTGCCGCGCTCGAGGCGCACCCGCGGCTCCTCGACCTCGGCCTGCGCACGAGGATCGTGACCGGCCCGTTCCTGCCCGACCCCGACGTCGAGGAGCTCACGGCGCGGGCGGAGCGGACGACGGGTCTGGAGGTGGTGCGCTACGTGCCGGACCTGGCGGGCGAGATCGCGGCGTCCGCGGTGTCGGTGAGCCAGGTCGGCTACAACACCACGATGGACCTCCTCGGGTGCAGCACACCGGCGGTCGTCGTGCCGTACGGCGAGGGCCGCGAGGACGAGCAGGCCGAGCGGGCTCGGCGACTCGAGCGGCTGGGCGCGGTGCGGGTCGTGGACCCGGAGCGGCTCTCCGCGGACGTGCTCGTGGACGCCGTGCGCCGTGCGCTCGACTGGACCCCGCTGACAGTGCCGCTCGACCTCGAGGGACGGACCCGGACGGCGGAGCTGCTCCGGTCGCTGCTGCCCGCCCGCGACGTCGAGGCTGCCTCGTGACCGCCTGGCTGGACCCGCTGCGCGCCGTGCTCGACAGGACCGACGACCCTGTGCGGTTCTTCTTCCGGGACGACGACGCCGGATGGGACGACGCCGGGCTCGAGCGGCTGCTCCACGTGTTCGAGGTCCACGGGCTCCCGCTGGACGTGGCGGCGATCCCGGCGGCCCTGACCCCGGTGACCGTCGAGCTGCTCACCGGTCGGGTGACGTCAGGACGCAACGACCTCCTCGTGCACCAGCACGGGACCGCCCACGTGAACCACGAGCACGAGGGCCGCAAGTGCGAGTTCGGCGTCAGCCGCTCACGCGAGCAGCAGGCCGAGGACGTCGCCCGGGGCCGTGCCCTGCTGCGCGAACGCGTGGGCGAGGTCCCGGCGGTCTTCACGCCGCCGTGGAACCGGTGCGCCCCCTGGACGGGCGAGGTGCTCCGTGAGCTCGGGTTCGACGTCTTGTCCCGCGACCTCTCCGCCGGCACGCTGGGCCTCCCTGGACTGCGCGAGCTGCCGGTCACGGTGGACTGGCACGCCAAACGCCGCCGGGTGCCGGTGGACCGCAGCGCCCGCGGCGAGCTCCTGGCCGGGAGCGTCCGTGCCGCCGGGCCGGTCGGGGTGATGCTGCACCACGAGGTGATGTCCGAGCAGGACCTCGCCGACACCGGCGCGCTGCTCGCGCTGCTGTCCGGGCACTCCTCCGTGGTGGTCGGCCACCTCGACGAGCTCGCGCTGTCCTGCGCCTGACCTCAGAGGCGGAACACGTGCGGCGCCGGGTGCCCGGCGGTGAGGTTGCGGGTGTCGAACACCCGCTTGCTGTGCCGGACGACCATCGCCGGGTCGTAGGCGGAGTGGTCGGTGTGCACGACCACGAGGTCCGCCGCGGCGAGCTCCTCGGCGGTCAGGTCGCCCTCGACGGCCGTCGCCGCGGTGCCGGCCAGTCGCTGCGACCGCACGTACGGGTCGTGCCACCGCACCTGCGCCCCGCGGTGCTCGAGCCGGCTGATGAGGACCGGCGCGGGGGACTCCCGCATGTCGCCGAGGTCCCGCTTGTAGGCGACACCGAGGACGAGGACCCGCGAGCCGGACACGGCCTTCTGCACGTCGTTGAGCAGCGCGGCCACCCGTGACGCGACGTAGACGGGCATCCGGTCGTTGATCTCCGCGGCGAGCTCGACGAACCGGAACGGGTAGCCGAGCCGGCGCACGCGCCAGGACAGGTACGACGGGTCGACCGGGATGCAGTGGCCCCCGACCCCCGGTCCGGGGGTGAACGGCGCGAACCCGAACGGCTTGGTCGACGCGGCGCCGATCGACTCCCAGAGGTCGATGCCGAGCTCCTCGCAGAAGATCGCCATCTCGTTGACCAGCGCGATGTTGACGTGCCGGTAGGTGTTCTCCAGCAGCTTGGCCATCTCGGCCTCCCGCGGCCCGGACACCCGGTGGACCTGGTCGATGAAGGTGGCGTAGAACGCGCCCGCCGCCTCGCCCGCCGCCTCCCCGAGCCCGCCGACGACGCGGGGGGTGTTCTCGAGGGAGTAGACCGGGTTGCCCGGGTCGATGCGCTCGGGGGAGAAGACCAGGTGGTAGTCCGCGGGGGCGGTCAGCCCGGTGGCCTCGGCCAGCCGTGGCCCTACCCGCTCCTCGGTCGTGCCCGGGTACGTCGTGGACTCGAGGATCACCATGCCGCCGGGACGCAGGACACGGCCGACCACGTCGACCGCGGAGTCGACCATGCTCAGGTCGGGTGTCTTCTCCTTCAGCGGCGTCGGGACGCAGATCACGAAGGTGTCGCTGCCGGCGATGTCCGCCGGGTCGTCGGTGAAGGAGAGCCGGCCGCTGGCCAGCACCTTCTCGAGCAGGCGGTCCTCGACGTCCTCGACCGGGCTGCGCCCCTGCCTCAGACCGGCGATGCGCTCGACGTCCGGGTCGAAGCCGACGACCCGGTGTCCGGCGCCCGCGGCGGCACACGCCAGGGGCAACCCGACGTACCCCAGTCCCAGCACACACACGTCCCTGGTGACCACGTGCCCCACCCCTCCTGAGCGTCTCGTCCCGATTGTCCGAGGACCGTCGCGCGCCGGCCAGTGCACGTAGGTGCTAGGACCCCACTCGGTACGACGGTGCGGCACCCTGGGTGGTTCGAGGTCGAGGACAGGAGGACGCGGGCATGTGGCTCCCCGACCTGGCGGACGCCGACCGGGTGCAGGCCCTGCTGTCCCGCCACGCCGATCGGCTCGGCCTCGCCTCTGAGGTCACGGCGGTCCAGCTTGTCGACGTCCGGCTGACCCACCCGCACCGACCGGGGTCGCCGTCGTGCCGCGGCTGGGCGACGTACCGTGTGAGGCGCGGGGGCGCGGAGGAGGTGCTGGTCTACCTCAAGGGCTTCCCGGACCGCGCGACCAGCGAGGCCGCGTGGCGAGCGGACCGGGCGGCTCGGCCGGCCGGGCACAGCGAGCACCTGGTCGCGGAGGACGTCGTCGTCTGGAGGTTCCCCGAGGACCCCCGCCTCCCTGCGCTCCCGGAGCTGCTCGCGCCGCGGGTCGGGCCCGCCGTGCCGGCGCCGGTGGCCGCGCTGCTCGGGCCGGGTGCGCCGGCCCTCACGGCGACGGTCGTGCGCTACCAGCCGGAAGCGAGCGCGACGCTGCGCGTGGAGCGCGACGAGGACGGCGGGGAGGTCGGGGACGACCGTCCGGCCGTCTTCGTCAAGCACCTCGCCGACCCGGTCGAGGAGGTCGCCGCCCGCCACCAGGCGCTGTGGGCGACGAGCGCGGGCGCGCCGCCGCTCCGCGTCGCCGAGCCGCTCGGCTCCGACCCGCGGCGCAGGGTGCTGTGGACGCGCGGGGTGGCGGGCGGACCGCTGGCGACCGCGGTCCCGGCCGACGCGCTCCCGGACACGGCCGGGGTCGTCGGGGGCCTCCTCGCCGCCCTGCACGCGTCGGGCCTCGCGGCGACGGGGACGGTCTCCGTGGACGGCACGGTCGCCGAGATGCGCAAGAAGGCCGCCAAGCTCGCCGCGGCCCACCCCCCGGTCGCGGGGACGGTGTCGGGGCTCGTGGCGACCGCAGCGCGCCGGCGTGACGCCGTGGTCCGGGAGGGCCGGTGCACGCTGCACGGGGACTTCCACCTCGACCAGCTCGTCGCCTCGGCGGAGGGTCCCGTGCTCGTCGACCTCGACTCGATGGTGACCGGACCTGCTGAGGTCGACCTCGCCGAGTTCCTCGTCGACCTCGCGCTCCGGGGGCTGCCGCCCGCTCTCGCGGGTCGGATCGCCCGCGGGCTGCTGTCGGCGTACTCCGCCGCCGCGGGTGCGGTCGCCGACGCGGCGGCGCTCGGGCTGTTCGCGGACGCCGAGTTCCTCAACCGCTGCTACCGGCACCTGCGCCGGCACACGCCCGGCTGGGAGCACGACCTCGAGCAGGAGCTGGGCCGGTACGCCGCGGTCGCGGAGCTCGTCGGGCGCTGAACAGGCGGTGTCAGTCCGGGCCGACGTCCGCCGGCCGGGAGAGTCGCTCGAGCACCTCCTGGGTCTCCCCGGGTGCGACCCGTCCCTTCATGAGGCGCTTCCCGAGCTCGGTGAGCTCGAGCACCGCCAGGTACCAGCGCAGCCGCGCCGGGTCGAACGGCTCGCCGGCGCGGGCGGCGTAGGCCCGGAGGTAGGTGCGTCGTGCGTGCTCCGCCTGGTCCGGACCCAACCGGAGCTCGCGCGGCATCGCGGCCCACATCGCGGCGACCTCGGAGAGCGGGTCGGCGTAGCGGCTGTCGTCGAAGTCGATGACCGACCAGCCGCTCGGGTCGCACAGCACCTGACCCGGCAGGAAGTCACCCTGGCAGAACAGCAGCCGGCCCTCCGCCGGGGTGTCGCGGACCAGGACGGCGTGGACCTCCTCGGCCTGCCGCGCCGCGGACGGCACGAACAGGCCGACCTGCGAGACCGCTGCCGCGGCGTCCTCCAGCCAGTCCGCGGTGGTCCGCCGAGCGGTCAGCCCGCGCACGTCGACCTCCTGCAGCGACCGGTGCAGCGCTCCCAGCCGCTCCATCGCGTCGGTGTGGTCGAGGCCGCCGATCGCGACGGCGAGGGTCTCGCCGGGCAGCTCCTCCAGGTAGAGGACGTGTCGCGGGGGCTCGAGCCGGAGCAGTCGCGGCACCCGTGGGGCGTCCGACCGACGCTTGGTGGCGGCGAGGTGGACCGCGAGGAACGCCACCGTCGCCCGGTTGAGCCCGCTGGTCCGCTTGACCTTGGCGATCACCCGCGGCGGCAGTCCCGCCGCGTCGTGCAGGCGGCAGGTGAGCCTGCGCAGCGGGATGTAGCGCAGCACGTCGACGCGCTCGGGGACGCCCCCGAGGCGCAGCGGGCCGGGGTCGTCGTCCAGCCAGCTCAGCGCCGGGTCCGAGGGGAACTCGTGCACCCGCAGCGCTGACGGTTCGCTCTCGCAGAACAGCGTCCGGGCCGAGAAGCCCCAGGGCGAGGAGGGGTCGGCACGCTGGGTCGACCAGTAGAACCGCCGCACCTGCAGCTCGCCGCCGGGTGCGCGTCCCGTACGGAGCTCGGCGTGGACCGTCGCCTCCGCTGCACCCACGCGTGCCTGCTCCTGCTCGACGGCGGGCCGCAGCGCCTCGAGGAGCGGGGCGGCCGGGGCCCCGGGCTCGACCGCCGGGAAGAAGCCGCCGGTCGGCGTCACCGGGGCACGCCCGCAGCCACCGGGTGGGACATGCCGCGGATCGTAGCGGGGCCCTGTTCTAGGACCAACGGACAGTGGCGCGCGGACGACCGGCGTCCGGACACTGGGTGAACGCCGCGACAACTCTGAGAGGGCAGAGCGTGGCGGGGTTGGCGTGTCGCGTTGAACCGTTCGGGGCACTGCGACGTCCAGCCATCGAGGGGGAAGCCATGCCAGCATCGATCAGCGTCATCGGGACCGGGTACCTCGGGGCGACCCACGCCGCGTGCATGGCCGAGCTCGGCCACGACGTGATCGCCTACGACGTCGACGCCACGAAGATCGCCGCGCTCGCCGAGGGCGTGCTGCCGTTCTTCGAGCCGGAGCTCGAGGGGCTCCTGCGCGAGCACACCGCGTCCGGGCGGCTCCGGTTCACGACCTCGGTCGCCGAGCTGGCGGACCGGGCGGACGTGCACTTCATCTGCGTGGGGACGCCGCAGCAGGCCGACGGGCTGGCCGCGGACACCAGCCACGTGGAGGCGGCCCTCCTGGCGCTCGTCCCCCATCTGTCCCGCTCGAGCCTCGTCGTCGGGAAGTCGACGGTGCCCGTGGGGACAGCCGCCCGGCTCAACCAGCTCGCCCAGGAGTGGGCGCCTCCGGGCGTCAGCGTCGAGGTCGCGTGGAACCCCGAGTTCCTCCGCGAGGGCCACGCGGTGCACGACACGCTGTCGCCCGACCGGGTCGTGCTGGGCGTCTCGACCCCGGAGGCCGAGAAGGTGCTCCGCTTCGTCTACGACGCCTTCGTCGTCGACGACGTCCCGGTCCTCGTCACCGACCTGGCCACCGCCGAGCTCGTCAAGAGCGCCGCGAACGCCTTCCTCGCCACGAAGATCTCCTTCGCCAACGCCATGGCGCAGCTCTGCGACGCCACAGGCGCCGACGTCGTGACGCTCGCGGACGCTCTGGGGCTCGACCGGCGCATCGGGCGCTCGTTCCTCGGGGCCGGCATCGGCTTCGGCGGCGGCTGCCTCCCCAAGGACATCCGGGCCCTCATGGCCAGTGCACGCGACCTCGGCGCCGACGACCTCTTCGGCCTGCTCCGCGAGGTCGACACCAGCAACACGCGGCGCCGCCAGGCGGTCGTCGAGGTCGCCGAGGCGCTCTGCGGGGGCACCCTCGCCGGCGTCCGCGTCGCCTGCCTCGGCGCCGCCTTCAAGCCCGGGACCGACGACGTCCGTGACTCACCGGCTCTCGACGTGGCGGCACGGCTGCAACGTGCGGGTGCCCACCCCGTGGTCTACGACCCGCAGGCCAACGACAACGGCGCGCGTGCCTTCCCCTCGCTGACCTTCGTCGACAGCGTCGAGGAGGCGGTCCAGGGAGCCGAGCTCGTCATGCTGCTCACCGAGTGGCCGGAGCTGGCGGCGCTCGACCCACGGGCGCTCCGGCGCCGGGTGGGGTGCCCTCGGGTGTTCGACGGCCGCAACGCGCTCGACCCGGAGCTGTGGCGCGCCGCGGGGTGGTCCTACCGGGCGCCGGGGCGCGCCACCGCCTGACCGGGTCGCCGCGTCTCGACCGCCGTGGTCAGGCGGCCTTCCCGAACTGCGGCAGCGCCTTGCCGGTCGCGGTCCGCCGGACCTGCACGCCGGTCCCGCGCTCGACGAGGACCAGCCCCCGGTCGGGTGAGCGCCACGTGGGGCGGCGAGCGGCAGTCGCCTCGTCCCAGGCCGTGAACCGTCCCGAGGCACGTGCGACGCCGTACGAGGACCGGGTGTCCGACTTGTCCTCGCAGGCCGTGCTGGTGATCTTCAGGAGCCAGCCCTCACGGGTGCGCCCGAGGGCAGCGGCGGACGTCTCGCGGTGCGGCTCGGTGAGTCCGGAGCCACGCAGGGTCACGACCTTCCGACCGAGGCGGACCGAGACGTCCGGCGGGGCGCTGCTCTCGCCGCCCACCAGGCGCCCGCTCGGCGCTCCGACCGGGCTGGACTGCTCCTCCGCGGCCGCAGCCGGTGGGGTGGCGGCCGGGGTCGACTCTCCCGAGAAGAGCCGGTAGGCACCGAGACCCAGCAGCAGGACGACGAGGACCAGCGCGAAGGGTCCCCACCGAGGGCTCCTGCCGTCTCCCATCGAGAGGACGTCCTCAGGTCCGTCCTCGGGTCCGCGGTCTCCAGGTGCCAGCTGATCCATGGCTCAGTCTCCCTCCGATGCCGCGGAATGCACATGCCCACCGGTGGTCGTACTTTCGGGAGGGTGCCCTGGTCGCTCCTCGTCGTGGCAGGCGGGGCTCAGGGCAGGGGTCGGGTGCCGTTCTCGTCGACGCTGTAGCGGCGGCCGTGGGGGGAGGTCCAGGTGCAGACGGTGTCGTGGGTGAGGGTGTAGGTCCAGCTGCTGTGGGTCTTGACGCGGTGGTGGAACCGGCAGAGCCGGGCGAGGTTGGTGGTCGCGGTCCGACCCGGCGGCGGTCGACTCGCTGCGCTGCCGGGGTCGTAGGGCTGGACGTGGTCGAGGTCGAGGGTGCCGGTGCGGGGACACCACGGGAACCGGCAGGTCAGGTCGCGGTGCTCGAGGTGTCGTCGGAGCCGGTCGGGGACCTCGTAGGCGTCGACCGCGAGGTGGGTGGTGAGGTCCACGACCGGGGTGAGGGTGACCCGCGCGCCGGGCCGGAGGCCGGTGATCCACCGCTCCACCGCTTCCAGGGGGCGGGGGCCTGGGCTCGGGTTCCCGGTCACCCGCGCCACCGACCCGGGACTCACACCGGTCGACCCGGCCGTCCCACCCGCCCTGCTGGCGAGCGCGGTGAGGGCGGTGAGGGCGGTGAGGGTGGTGAGGGCGTCGGTGTGGAGGTGGATGTGCAGGGTCGGGCCCCCAACGCCGGTGCCGGGTCCGGGTCCGGCGTCGGTGTCCGGGTCGGTGGTGAGGGTGAGGGCGTGCTGGGGGTCGGCCAGCACCCCGAGGGCCTTCGCGCGGCGGACCCGGTGGGGGTCGGGGTCCCCGAGCCGGCCCAGGCTGGTCGCGACGGTGTCCAGCGCGGTGTCGAACGCGACCGCGTCGGGGGTGTCGGTGACCGCGGTGAGGGTGGTGGTGCCGTCGAGGCGGTCCTCCAGCCACACCCCCCGCTTCTCCGCCGCGGCCTCCGAGCGGCGGGCCGCTTCGTCGGGGTCGAACCGCAGCACCGCGGCGTCGACGGCGCGGAGGATCCGGGTCAGCGACAACCGGTGCGCGTAGCCGGCGAGGTGGGTGTCGACCCAGTCGGCGGCGTCGGCGGTCAGTGGGATCGTCTGCTCGGCGACCTGACGGGCCTTCCACGCCGGCAGGTCGCCGGCCAGCACCCGCCCCCAGCAGCGGGGCAGTCGGTCGCGCAGCTCCACCGCCTGCCCGACATAGGCCCGCGCCGCGGGCTCGGACAGCCCGAGCGCGGCGGCGAGCTCGGCGACCGCGAACTCCGCGACCCGGAACGCACCCTGCCCCGCCAGCCGCAGCTCCCCCTCCACCCCGGCCAGACCAGTCAGGCCGGCCAGACCGGTCAGGGCGAGGGTGGTGGCTCGACGCTGCACCGCCGCGGCGATCTCCGGGTCCGCGGCGCCGACGTACCCCACACGGTGCAGGTCCGCCCAGTGCGTCACCGCCCGCAGCTCCTCCGCCGCCGCCACGTCCTGCCGACGACGCCGCTCCACCACGAACCCCAACGTCCCCGCCGCATCCAGCCCCAGCACCTCGACCGCGACCGGCTCGACCGGCTCGACCGGCTCGGCCGGCTCGGCCACGGGCGCGGACAGCACCCGCGGAGCCAGCGTCGATCGTCGAGGACATGCCCCGAACCTAGAAGCCGCCACCGACATTTCTCGTGCTGGACCACAGGGTTGTGGAGAGCCATCGTCACGCCCGCCGCCACACCTGTTGTGCGGGTGAGCGTGCGGCCCAGCGCACCCTGACACGCACGACCGCACGCGCCAGCGGCGCCCGCGCCGCCGCGCGAGGCGGCGTCCGCAGGCCCCATGCGTACGCCGGACGGCCGCACGGTGCCGGCCGGCCTGTCGCAGCAGCCCGGGGACGGGGACACTGGTCCCGATGAGCGACACAGCAGCGAGTGACGACGCGGCCGAGCGGCGCGCCCAGCGGGCGGCTCGGGCCGCCTCGCACGTCGAGTCGCAGCGGCGCCGGGACGCCCAGGAGTCGGTGCAGGCCCAGGCGCTGGTCGACCGGTTCGTCGAGCGGGCGACCGCGGCCGGGCTGCCGACCGAGGAGCTCACCGCGCGCCCGTGGTCGGGCCGTGGTCGCTACCGGACCGGCGTCGTCGGGTGGTACCTGCGCCGAGACCAGTCCATCGGGGTCAGCGTGTCGGGCGGCTACTACCTGCTCGTGGTCCCGCCGGTGCTGCTCGGCCGCTGGCGCGCGGTCCGGATCGAGCCGACGCCTCCGACGCTGGAAGTCGGCCGCGGAGCCCGCGACGGCGAGTCGATCACGCTCGCGGACCTGCTGGAGCGCCGCCTCCACTGGTGAGTCCCGGCAGGGCCGTGCTTGGGTCGTCCCGTGACGCGCGTCCTCGAGGTCGACTACCTCGTCGTGGGAGCGGGCGCCAGCGGCATGGCGTTCACCGACGCGCTCATCGACCACGCCGACGTGCGGGTGGCCATGATGGACCGCCGCCACGCGCCCGGCGGTCACTGGCTCGACGCCTACCCGTTCGTGCGCCTGCACCAGGCCTCCGCCTTCTACGGCGTCGCCTCGACGCTGCTCGGCGGCGGCCGGGTGCAGGACCACGGCCCGGAGGCGGGGCTGCACGAGCGGGCGAGCGCGCCGGAGATCTGCGCCTACTACGGTCGCGTCCTCAGCGACCGCATGCTCACCTCCGGCAAGGTCGAGTTCCTCCCCAGCTCGGAGTACCTCGGCGACGGCAGGATCGTCTCGCGGGTGTCCGGCAACCGGTCCGAGGTCGCACCCGGGTGCCGGATCGTCGACGCGCGCTACCTGGCTCCCGACATCCCGGCGCGGACGCCCCCGCCGTTCGGGGTCGCGGACGGCGCACGGGTCGTCCCGGTGAACGAGCTGCCGCACGTCGCGCAGGCTCCCGGGCAGTACGTCGTCGTGGGGTCGGGCAAGACCGCGACGGACGCCTGCCTCTGGCTGCTGTCCCAGGGGGTCGACCCCGACGCCATCTGCTGGGTCAGGCCGCGCGACCCGTGGATGCTCGACCGGGCGGTCGTCCAGCCCGACCCGGCGGTGTTCCTCGGCATGGCCGCCGACACGCTGCAGGCGGCGTCGGTGTCGACCACGGTCGAGGACCTGTTCCTCCGGCTCGAGGCGGCCGGCATCATGCTGCGGATCGACCGGTCGGTCATGCCGACGATGGCCAAGACGCCGACCCTGGCCACCTGGGAGCTCGACCAGCTGCGCACCGTCGAGAACGTCGTACGACGCGGTCACCTCAGGCTCGTCGAGCCGGGACGCCTCACGCTCGACGGGGCACCGGTCGTCGTCGCGGGCGACGCGCTGGTCGTGCACTGTGCCGCCCCCGGCCTCCAGTACGCACCGCTCGTCCCTGTCTGGCGGCCCGCGGCGATCACCCTCCAGCCGGTCCGGACCGGGTTCCCGTGTTTCGGGGCAGCGCTCATCGGCTACGTCGAGGCGACCCGGTCGGAGGACGCCGAGAAGAACCGACTGTGCCCGCCGACGCCGTACTCGGACACGATGGCGGACTGGGCGACGATGACCGTGCTCGGCAACCGGGCGGCGAGGTCCTTCGGGTCGGCGCCGGACATCCGGTCCTGGGCCGACACCGTGGCGCTCAACCCGGCGCGCGTGCCTCCTGACCGCCGCGGGTCCGCAGCGCTGGAGGACGCGCTGCGTCGGCTGCAGGCGGCCGCGGGTCCCGGTGTCGCGCGTCTCGAAGAGCTGAGCGGGACCGATCGGACCCTGCCCGGTCCCTAGCCGAGCACCTCTAGCGCCAGCCGAGCGCCGGCGCCAGGTGCCGCACCACGCTCTCGAGCAGGTGGGCGTTGTCGTCGACGCCGACCTGGTTGGGCACTGTCAGCAGCAGCGTGTCGGCGGCAGCGACGGCCTCGTCCTCGGCGAGCTGCGCCACCAGCTGCTCGGGCTCCCCGGCGTCGGTCTTGCCGAAGCGCGCGGGACCGCCGTCGAGCTGGCCGACCTGGTCCTGGCCGGCCGACTCGCGGCCGAAGTAGGCGCCGTCGTGGTCGCTGACGACCGGGAAGATGCTGCGGCTGACCGAGACCCGTGGCTCCCCGGGGTGCCCGGCGGCGCGCCGCGCGTCCCGGAAGCGCTGGACCTGCTCGGCCTGGAGCCGAAGTACCGGAAGCTGTCGACGACCTGCTCCGGTGACCCATGGCTGATCCCGAGCTGGAGCCGTCCGCTGGCGATCAGGTCGGCTGCACTGGCGTCCTCGACCATGTACAGCGGGGTCTCGTACCGCATGTCGATCACGCCGGTGCCGATCTCGATCCGGTCGGTCCGCGCGCAGATCGCCGCCAGTAGCGGGAACGGGGACGCGAGCTGGCGCGCGTAGCGAGTGCGGCGAGGGGCTCCAGTGGCCGAAGGACAGGAAGCCGATCTTCGTCACGACCGCCTCAATCGCACCGGCCCGACGTTGTTCCCCGACTTCGAGCGGCCGGATCCGGGCACCGCGCAGTGCCGGTCACAGCCAGCCCATCGGGTCGACCGGCACACCGTTCTCGAAGACCATGAAGTGCAGGTGGCACCCGGTCGACGCGCCGGTCGTCCCGACGTACCCGATGACCTCGCCCTGCGCGACGTGCTCGCCGACCGACGTCGCGTAGCCGCTCAGGTGGTTGTAGGTCGTGCCGAGCCCGACCCCGTCCCGCAGGCCGTGGTCGACGACGATCCGGTTGCCGTAGCCCCCGGCGTAGTACGCCGCGACCACCGTGCCGCTCGTCGCGGCGTGGACGGGTGTCCCGCACGAGGCGCCGAAGTCGGTCCCGTCGTGCAGCTTCCACACTCCGTAGATCGGGTGGAGCCGCAACCCGAACGGCGACGTGACGTAGCCGGCCACGGGGTCAGCCAGGGCGCCCGTGGTCCCCGTCGTGACCGGCGGGGCCGGCGCCGGTGGCGGTGCTGCGCCGGGGCCCTCGTCGCGGTCCTGCTCCGCGGCGGCCGCTGCTGCTGCCGCCGCGGCCTCCCGTGCCCGCGCCTCCGCCTCGGCTCGTGCCTGCTCGGCGCGTCGCCGGAGGAGGTCGGCGATCTCCGCCTTCTCCGCCTCCAGCTGCTCCAGCTGCCGCGCGTCCTCGGTCCTCGCCCGGGACGCGGCCTGCCGGGCCTCCGAGCGCCGGGTGACGAGGGAGGTCACCTGCGCGGCGGTGGTCTCGGCCTGGTCCTCCAGCCGCGCCTTCACCCGGACGTTCTCCGCCGCCGCTGCGCGCCGGGCCGCGACCACGCGCGCGGCCTCCTCGAGGCCGGACTCCTGCACCGCGAGGACCGCCTGCGACGCCTCGAGTCGGGCGAGCGCCGATGCCTGGACGTCGAGCACCGTGCTGCGGGAGGCGAGCCGGCCGGTCAACCGCGTGGTGTCCTGGGTGTTGAGGACCGTGGCGAGCGCCATCAGGTCCGAGCCCCCCGACGCGTACTGGTCGACGACGAGGGCTCGCAGGTCGTCCTCGCGACGGGCGGTGCTGGCCTTGCCTGCGGCGAGGGCCGCGCGCGCCCGGTGCAGCGCCTGCACCGCCTCCGTGAGCTCCGCCTGGAGCTGCTGGTCGAGCGCCTGGGCAGCGGCGAGGTCCTGCCGGGTGACGGCGAGGGTCTGCCGGGCGGAACCCAGGTCGGCCACCGCGTCCTCGAGCCGTTCCTGCTCCGCAGCGAGCTCGGCGCTCGACTGGTCGAGGTGCTCCTCGGCCTCCGCCATCCGCTGCTGCACCGCGCGCCGACGGTCATCCAGCTCTGCGGCGGACCCTGCGGGGACCGCGACGGTCGCCGTGAGCACCGAGCCCACGGCAAGCAGCGTCGCGGTGCGGCGCGCACCGGACCGGCGAAGTCTTGTCCCAGTAGTCACAACAGCAACAACGGTCACACGGCTCACGCGCCGGAGGAAGGGGTCGCGAGGAACTACAGATCTGTAATTCGTCCGGCCCCGTGGGTGCCGATCCAGGTCGCTCCCAAGGACGGGAGACCATGCCTCAATCTCGATGAAGCGCATGGAAAAAGGCGAGTTTGACATGCCGACCCGGGCGTCAGAGGGTGAGGGACCACTGCGGACCGGTCGACCGGTCGCGTCCAGCACCCACCACCCGGAGCCGCTGTGAACCGCTTCCTCAAGGGCGTCGACCCCGCCGTCTTCGTCGGCTCGGCGGTGCTCATCGCCGGCTTCGTCGGGTGGGGTTTGCTGGCGCCGGAAAGCCTCGGCAGCGTCATGTCGTCGACGCTGGGGTGGGTGATCCGGAACTTCGGGTGGGGCTTCGTGCTGATGGCGTTCGGTGCGCTCGCCCTCTCGATCTTCCTCGTGATCCACCCCTGGGGCGGGATCCGGCTCGGCCCGGACGACTCACGGCCGGAGTTCGGCACGTTCTCGTGGGTGTCGATGATGTTCGCCGCCGGGCTCGGCGCGGGACTGCTCTTCTACGGGATCGCGGAGCCCGTCTCTCACTGGACCGCCCCGCCGCACGGTCTCGCCGAGCCGCGGACCGAGGAGGCCGCCCTCGTGGCGCTCCGGTACACCTACTTCCACTGGGGCTTCAACGGCTGGGCGATGTACGCCGTGATGGGCGGTGCGATGGCCTACTTCGCCTTCCGCCGCGGACTCCCGATCCTCGTCAGCGCCACCTTCACCCCGCTGCTCGGGCCCAACGCCTGCGAGAAGCCGCTCGGCCGGGTCGTCGACGCGCTCGCGATCGTCGCGACCCTGTTCGGGACAGCGACCGCCCTCGGCCTCAACGGGCTGCAGCTCAACAGCGGCCTGGAGTACCTGCTCGACGTCCCGAAGTCCAACGGCGTCGCGGTGCTGATCATCGTCGTGGTGACGACGCTGTTCCTGGTGTCGGCGACCTCCGGCGTCGAGAAGGGGATCAACTTCCTGGCCAACCTCGGCTCGCTCGCGACGATCGGGCTGTTCCTGTTCTTCCTCGTCGTCGGCGGCTCGACGGTCCTGGTGATCTCCAACGGCATCGAGTCGATCGGGACCTACATCATCCAGGTGATCCCGATGTCGCTGCAGACCGGCGTCGGCGACGAGCAGTGGATGGCCGGGTGGACGATCTTCTACTGGGCGTGGTGGGTCTCGTGGGCGCCGTTCGTCGGGATGTTCGTGGCGCGGATCTCGCGGGGCCGGACGATCCGTGAGTTCGTCCTCGGCGTCGTCGCCGCCCCGACCGGGTTCGGGTTCCTCTGGTTCGCGGTCGTCGGCGGCACGGGCATCGAGCTGCAGCGCAGCGGCGAGGCCGACATCGTAGGGGCGCTGGTGACCCCGGAGCTGTCGCTGTTCACGGCACTGGACGTGCTGCCGCTGCCGGTCGTCAGCTCGGCGCTGTGCGTGATCCTCATCGCGCTGTTCTTCATCAGCGGCGCCGACGCGGCCAGTGTCGTGATGGCGACGATGGCCTCCCGGGGGTCCCTGGCTCCGCCACGGCTGGTGGTCGTCGTGCTCGGCGTCCTCATGGGCGCGATCGCGTGCGCGATGCTCCTCGTGGGAGGGCTGGTCGCGCTGCAACAGGCGGCGGTCCTCGGCTCGGTCCCGTTCACCTTCGTGCTGATCGGGGTGGCGTGGTGCTGGATCAAGGCGCTCCGGGAGGAACCACGACCCGGGCGGGAGCGTCGACCCGAGGCCGCGCCGGCGAGCCCGGCCCGGGAGACCGAAGCGGTGGAGGCATGACCCTCCGTTCCACCAGACGGGTGACGGCGGCACTGGCCGCGGTGGTGACCCTGACGGCCCTCGCCGCGTGCGGCGAGACCTCGGAGCGGGACGCCTCCCAGCAGCCGCAGGGTGCGTCGCTGCGGGTCAGGATCGGCACCCAGGAGTTCCCCGAGGGCCGGATCATCGGCGAGCTGTGGCGGCAGGCGCTCGCGGTCAACGGCTACACCGTCGACCTGCGCAAGGGGATCGGACCGGCCGCCGACCTCGACCAGGCCCTCAAGGACGGCGACATCGACGGGTACGTCGCCTACACCGGCACGGTGCTCTCGATCGTGGCCGGCGAGGGCGAGGAGGTCTCCGGGCTGGACCCCGAGGGGACCTACGACCGGGCCGAGGACTTCTACGCCGGCCAGGACATGGTGATCAGCGAGATGACGCCGTTCCAGAACCGGGACGCCATCGCCACCACGCGGGCGTATGCCGAGGCCAACTCGCTGCGGACGATCGCCGACTTGAAGGACGTCGACCGGTTCACTCTCGGCGCCCGACCCGAGTTCGAGACGCTGTACCTCGGCCTCGAGGGCCTGCAGCGCATCTACGGGCTGACCAACGCGCGCTTCGCCCCCATCGCGCTCGGCGCCCAGTACGCGGCGCTGGACAACGGGGACGCCGACGCGGTCAACGCCTTCACCACCGACCCGCAGCTGGCGACCGGCGACTACCAGGTCCTCGACGATCCCGAGCTGCTCTTCGGGTCGCAGAACGTCGTCATGGTCGTGGGCGAGGACAAGCTCTCCTCCATCGACGCCGACGCGTTCATGACCGTGGTCGACGCGGTCAACAGCGAGCTCACGGAGGACGCGGTCGTGGCGATGAACGCCGAGGTCACTGAAGGCCGCGACGACGAGGCCGTGGCGACCGCCTTTCTCCGCAGCGTGGGACTCATGCAGCCCCTCGACCTGGACTGACCCTCCCTCCGACCCCCACGAGCAGGAGCACCGCCGTGCCCGACACCTCACGCAACCCCTTCGAGGGCGTCACCGACTACTTCAGCGAGCTGAGCCGGATGCGCGCGCTGGGCGTCCGCGGCTCCGCCGAACCGGGCGCGGAGCACACCGAGCGCACCCACGCCTCCGCCTGGGTGCCGGCGACCGACATCTTCGCTGTCGGGGACAACCTCGTGATCCGGGTGGAGCTGGCCGGGGTCGACCCGCAGGACGTCGACCTGAGCTTCGCCAACGGGATCCTCACGGTCTCGGGGGCGCGGGGGTCGGGGTTCGAGGACGATGCGGAGGTCGAGTTCTACGTGCGCGAGCGCTTCTACGGCGCGTTCCGGCGGGCGATCACGCTGCCGGAGGGCACCACGGCGTCACAGATCGCCGCCGAGATCGACAACGGCCTGGTCGAGATCACGGTGCGCAACGGGGTCGGCGCCTCCCGCAGCACCAGGATCGCGCTGTCGGACCGGTCGCCGGGCCCGACCTCGCGGAGCGTGGGCGACCGCGGCTGAGCCCTCGTTGCCGCGGACGGGCCCGCCCGGCTAGATTGGGAGCACCAAGACGCGCGTGACGAAACGAGTTGCACCATGCGCAACGCCAGGAACCCACTCTCGGGGGAAGTCCTCGCCGGCCTGTTGAAGAACAGCCGCTACGAGGTCCTGCCCACGCCCACCGTCGAGGACAAGGTGCTCGAGCACCTCCCGACCGACCGGGCGATCACGGTCACGGCGTCCCCAGCGAAGGGCCTCGACCCGACCCTCGAGCTCACCGAGCGGCTGGTGAAGCAGGGCTACTCCGTGATGCCGCACCTCGCCGCCCGGATGGTGCGGGACCGCAGCCAGCTCGCGGAGATCTGCGACCGGCTCACGACGGCCGGCGTCCGGTCGGTGTTCGTCCCGGCGGGGGACCAGACCCCACCGGAGGGCTCGTACGACGGTGCGCTCGCGCTGCTGGAGGACCTCACGTCGTTGGGACGGCCCTTCGAGGACGTCGGCATCACCGGCTACCCCGAGTCGCACCCGCTGATCAGCGACGACGTGATCATCCAGGCGATGTGGGACAAGCGGCGGCACGCGACCCAGATCGTCAGCAACCTGGTCTTCGACGCCTCGGTCGTCGACAGCTGGCTGGCGCGGCTCCGGGCGCGCGGGATCGCCCTGCCGGTGTGGCTGGGCATCCCTGGACCGGCCGAACGAGCGAAGCTGCTGACGATGGCGACCAAGATCGGCGTCGGCGACTCCACGAAGTTCCTGGTCAAGCACCGACGGGCGATGCTGCGGCTGGCCGCCCCGGGTGGCTTCACCGGCGAGCGTTTCCTCGCGGACTGCGCCCCTGCGCTCAAGCGGCCGGGTGCCGGCGTCGCGGGGCTGCACGTGTTCACGTTCAACCAGGTCGCGGAGACCGAGAAGTGGCGGCTCAACGTCCTGGACCGGCTCGAGGCGATCGACTCCCGCGGCTGACCCGCGAGCCGCCCCTCGTGACCGGTCGAGCCGCCCCTCGTGACCGGTCGAGCCGCCCACCATGGAGGGCGGCTCGACGGTCAGGACGGGCTCTCCCCACGGCGTACTGACGCCTCCCATGGTTCGTGACCCGTGGGGAGCACCAGGATGCCTGCATCCCTTGGGGAACCGTCAGCGCCGACGGTCAGCGGGAGGCGGTGTCGGCCAGCAACCGCTCGAGGGCGTCCGCGAGTCCCTTCCGGCCGGTGTCGACGATCTCGAGCGGCAGCCCGAGGTGCTCCGCGGCGACGTGGGCCTGCTCCTCGAGCCCGGCGCCGGGGTCCTGCCGGAGCCACACGACCCGGGTGTAGTGGCCGAAGTAGGTGTCGCGCAGCTCGGGGTACCGGTCGAGGCCCAGCTCGGCGAGCACCGTCCGGTCGAAGGACCGCACGAGGAAGTCGGTGAGGAGGTAGGTGCCCGGCTCCTCCTCGAACAGCCGCTCGACCGGCCCCGGCCCGGCGAACAGGTCGTAGCAGTGGAGCCCCTCGAGCCGGCGCCAGCCACGTCGGTGGCACACGTCGTCCACGGCGCCGTAGGTGCCGCAGTCGGCGTACCCCACCGCGACCGAGCGGTAGCGCGACGCCAGCTCGGCACCGAGCTCCTCGACCCGGTCCGCGATCCGGTGCGGCTGGTTGTGGAGCAGCGGCGGCAGCGGGTGGACGTCGACCGGCCAGCCGTTGAGGGCGACGAGCTCCGCGCACGGCTGCGCGATCGCGCCGCAGGCGACGAGCGCGACCGAGTCAGCCCGGGAAGGCCAGGAGGTCGACGAACCGGTCGTTGAAGTCGGTGCGGTCGGAGAGCTCGACATAGCTCACCTCCTCCAGCAGCGCCGCAGCGCCGGCGCGCTCCTGCACGCTCAGCAGGCTCATCTTCGCGCCCTCCCCGGCGACGTTGCCGGCGGAGACGATCCGCAGCAGGGGGAGCTTCGGCACCAGGCCGATGCGGACCGCTGCGGCGGGGGAGAGGTAGCTGCCGAACGACCCGGCCAGCAGCACCTGCTGCACCTCGCGCGGGTCGATCCCGATCTGCTCGAGGAGCAGCGTCCACCCGGTCGAGATCGCCGCCTTGGCGAACTGGAGCTCGCGTACGTCGCGCTGGGACAGGTAGACCGACTCGTCCGGCGGGGCGCCGGGGGAGGGCCGGTGCAGGACGAAGACCCGCTCCTTGCCGACCGTCGTGAGGCGGTCCGCCAGGGCGGGCAGCCGCTCCTTCGCCTCCGACTCCGGGACGAACCGGCCCGACGCGTCGAGCAGCCCGAGCCGCACCAGCTCGGCGACCGCGTCGACGAGCCCGGAGCCGCACAGTCCCTGCGGCTCGACGTCGCCGATGACCTGGAGCTGGACGCCCTCGGCGCCGGGCGCCTCGTCGAGCTTGACGACCTCGATGGCGCCATCGGCGGCCCGCATGCCGCACCGGATGGCGCCGCCCTCGAACGCCGGCCCCGCCGGCGCGGCGGTAGCCAGGATCTGCTCTCCGTCGCTCAGCACGATCTCGCAGTTGGTGCCGACGTCGATGAACAGCCGGACCCGCTTGTCCCGGTCCATCCCGGTGGCGAGCATCCCCGCGACGATGTCGCCACCGACGTACGCGCCGAGCGAGGGGAACACGACCGCGCGGGCCCGAGGGTGCACCTGGAGACCCAGGTCGGAGGCAAGCAGCTGCGGGAACGTCCCGGTCGTCATCACGAAGGGGGCGACCCCGAGCGCCTCGGGGTCGATCCCGAGGACGAGGGCGGTCATCGTGGCGTTGCCGGCGAGCGCCACCTCGTACACCACACCCAGGTCGACGCCGGCCTCCGCGCAGACCTCGCGCGCGAGCTCGGCGAGCGTCTGCTGCGCCAGGTCGCGGAGCCGGGGCAGCGCCGCCGGGTCGAGCATCGTCGCGCTGATCCGGGTGATGACGTCGGCGCCGAACGGCTGCTGCTTGTTGAGCATGCTCGCGACCGCGGCGGGGGTCCCGGTGCCGACGTCGAGGAGGGTCGCCACGACCGTGGTGGTCCCGAGGTCGAAGGCGAGCGCCCACTGCTGGTCGGTCGTGTCGCCCGGCTCGACGTCGACGAGGGTCTCGTCGACGACCACGGCGGTGACCTTGAAGTCCGCCTCGCGCAGCACCCGGGGCAGTGCCTGGAGCGCGTGCAGCTCCGGCGTCAGCTCCAGGTCGTCGATGGCGTCCAGCAGCCGCGTCACGTCCGGGCGCTGGTCGGAGAGGGTGGGCTCGGTCAGCTCGACGTACCGCTTGCGGACCGCGGGCCGCAGGATCACCTGCCGCCCGACGCCCACGGTGGCGGCCTTGGGTCGCGTGGTGAGCGGCGGGACGGTGATCGCCAGGTCGGCGTTGGCGGGAGCCAGGCACGCCAGTCGCCAGCCCTGGTGGAGCTGGTCGGGAGTGAACGCGCGTACGTCGAGCCGCGACACCGGCACCGAGCCGTCGACGACCTGGATCTTGCACTTCTTGCAGGTGCCGTGGCCGCCGCAGGTGGAGTCGATCGCGATGCCGTTCCAGCTGGCCGCCTCGAAGACGGTGACCCCGGGTGGCACCTTCACCTCGCGCGGCGCCGGCGCGCCGTCGGTGGTGAAGCTCAGCCGGACCCGCCCGGTGCCGTCGTGGGACTGCTCGGTCCGGCCGGCCGTCGACTGCGGCGGGTCGAGGAGGCCCTCACGCCGGAGCTCGTCGAGGGAGATCCCGGTCGGCGGCCGTCGTTCCGGAGGCAGCGCCGCGGACCCGGTCACGGAGCACTCACCCGGCTGCGGCCGCCTGCCGCTTGCGGTGCGCGGCGATCCAGCTGCCGCCCCACTCGTCGTGGCCGAGCAGCAGGTCCGCGGCCTTGACGGCGTCGACGATCTGCGGGGTGCGGGTGTCCATGATCGCGCTGGTGAGCCCCTGGGTCATCGCCATCGGCAGGAACGCCGCGCCGAGCGTGTGCCGGTCCGGCATGCCGAAGGAGACGTTCGAGGCGCCGCAGGTCATGTTGAGGCCGTGCACGGCGCGGATCCGCTGCATGGTGTCGAAGGTCGTCAGCGCGTTCTGGGTGTCGGCGCCGATCGGCATCGCGAGCGGGTCGATGACGATGTCCTCGACCGCGATGCCGTACTCGCCGGTCGCGACGTCGACGATGTGCTGGACCAGCTCCAGGCGCCGGTCGGCCTCCATCGGGATCTCCTCGGCGTCGTTCGGCAGCGCGATCACCGCGGCGTCGTACCGCTTGACGAGCGGGAGGATCAGCTCCATCCGCTCGTCCTCGGCGGTCACCGAGTTGACCAGGGCGCGGCCCTGGTAGACCGAGAGACCGGCCTCCAGTGCCTCCACGACCGAGGAGTCGATGCAGATCGGCAGGTCGGTGAGCTCCTGCACCATCTGGATCGCCTTGGCCAGCAGCTCCGGCTCGTCGGTGAGCGGGACGCCCATGTTGACGTCGAGGACGTCGGCGCCCCCCTCGACCTGTGCCTTGACGTCACGCTCGATCGCCGACAGGTCCCCGGCCCGCAGCTGCTCCTGGAAGATCCGCCGACCGGTGGGGTTGATCCGCTCCCCGATGAGGCAGAAGCGTCGCCGGTGGCCGATCACCACCTCCTTGCTGGCCGACCTGAGGACGGTCTCGAGCGCGACTGCGTCCGGCGCGAGCTGGCTCATGCGTCCACCAGCGCCCGACGGCGGTTGAGCAGGTCCTTGGCCTTCTTGACCGTCGCGGAGGCGTCAGCGGCGTACCCGTCGGCACCGACCGCGTCGGCGTACTCCTGGGTGACGGGCGCACCGCCGACCATGACGATGACCTGGTCGCGCAGCCCGGCCTTCTGCAGCGCGTTGATGTTGGCCTTGAACATCGGCATCGTCGTGGTGAGGAACGCCGAGAAGCCGACGATGTCGGGCTGGTGCTCCTGGATCTTCTCCACGAACTTCTCCGGGGCGACCTGTACGCCGAGGTCGATCACCTCGAAGCCCGCCCCCTCGAGCATGATGTTGACGAGGTTCTTGCCGATGTCGTGGACGTCGCCCTTGACCGTGCCCATGAGGAACTTGCCGATCGTCTGGACCCCGGTCTCGGCGAGCAGCGGCCGCAGCACCTCCATCGACCCGGCCATCGCCCGGCCGGCGATCAGCATCTCCGGGACGAAGAAGTCGCCGCGCTCGAAGCGCGCTCCCACCTCCTCCAGCGACGGGATGAGCGCGTCGAAGAGCAGCGACTGCGGCTCCATCCCCATGCCGAGCGCCTCGTTCGTCAGCTCCAGGACGCGTGGCGCGTTGCCCACCAGCGTCTCGTCGTAGAGCCCCTGCAGGATCTCCTCAGGCGTCATGCCGCACCTTCCTCGTGCTGGTTCTTGCTCGTGCCCCGGTCCTTCTGGCGGCGCAGCAGGGCCGACAGCGCGTCGCCCTGCTCGATCAGCAGCCGGGCGACGGGGTCGACCCGCTCGGCCAGCCGCGCGGTCGGGCCGGACACGCCGAGTGCCGCCGCCACCTCGCCGTCACGACCGCGCACCGGGACGGCCACCGCGGTCAGCCCGACCTCGAGCTCGTCGACGGTGGCGGCGTACCCCCGGCGACGGACGTCGGCGAGGTCGCGCTGCAGCGCGGGGAGGTCGGCGACGCTGCGGTCGGTGGGCCGCTCCAGCGGTACGCCCGGAAGGGGCAGCCGCCCGTGGGCGTAGAGCACCTTGCCGAGGGAGCTGCAGTGCTCGGGCACCTGGAGCCGGGTCCAGTCGCGGGTGGCGAGCAGGTAGGCGGAGTCGACCTGGGCCACGTGGACGACGGCGGTGCCCTGCGGGACACCGAGGTGCGCGGTCTCGCCGGTCTCGTCCCGGAGCCGCTCGAGGAAGGGGCGGGCGACCCGGGTGGTCTCGTGCCAGGGGACGTGCCGCGCCGCGTGCAGCGCGAACAGCGACCCAGCGACGTAAGCGCCTGAGGGGTCGCGCTGGAGCAGCTCGGTGCGCTCGAGCGCGGCGAGCAGTCGTGACGTGGTCGAGCGCGCGAGCCCCGCCGCGTCGGTGATCTCGGAGAACGTCAGGGGCTGGGCGGCACGGACCACCATCGTCACCAGTCCGCAGGCGCGGTCGACCGCCTGGGTCCCGGTCACACCGGGACGCGGGGCCAGCTGCACGTCGGCCACCCTCCGTCCCGGTCCTGGTCGCTCACCATGTGGAACACCGTTTCCACATCGTGAGGTTAGGATGCGGGCCACACTGCGTCAAGGAGGCCTGGATGTTCCGCAACACGATGCCCCGGTACGAGATCCTCTCCGAGGACGCGATGACCAAGCTCGAAGCCGGCTGGCGGCGCCTGGTCACCGAGATCGGCGTCGAGTTCATGAGCGACCGCGCGCTGGAGCTGTTCCGCCAGGCCGGCCAACGGGTCGAGGAGAACACCGTCTTCCTCGACCCCGACTTCCTGCTCGAGCAGGTCGCCAAGGCGCCGCGCGAGTTCGACGTCCAGGCCCGCAACCCCGCGAACAGCGTCCACATCGGCGGGGACGCGATGGCCTTCGGCGCGGTGTACGGCCCGCCGTTCGTCCGCGAGGGCGACGTGCGGCGCGACGCCACGATGAACGACTTCCGCCAGTTCACCAAGCTGGCGCAGAGCTTCTCGGTGCTGGACTCCGCGGGCGGCATCGTCTGCGAGCCCAACGACACCCCGCTCGACTCCCGGCACCTCGACATGACGCTCGCGCTGCAGACCCTGACCGACAAGATCTACATGGGCAACGTGGTGTCGGGGGTCAACGCCCGCGACACCATCGCGATGGGCGAGATCCTCTTCGGCGGTCGGGAGGCCATCGAGCAGACCCCGGTGTCGATCTCGCTGGTCAACTGCAACTCGCCGCTGCGCTGGGACGACCGGATGCTCGACGCGCTCTTCGAGTACGCCGCGGCGAACCAGGCCGTGGTGCTGACGCCGTTCATCCTCATGGGCGCCATGTCGCCGGTCACCATCCCCGCGGCGCTGGTCCAGCAGATCGCGGAGGCGCTCAGCGGGATCGCCCTCGCCCAGCTCATCCGTCCGGGCTGCCCGGTGATCTTCGGGTCGTTCCTCTCCAACATCGACATGCAGTCCGGCTCGCCGACCTTCGGCACCCCCGAGTCGGGGATCGGCCTGCTGTGCACCGGGCAGATCGCGCGCCGCTTCGGGCTGCCGTTCCGCACCGGCGGCGGGCTGACGTCCTCGCAGGTCCCCGACGCGCAGGCCGGCTACGAAGCGCTGATGACGCTGCTGCCGACCTTCCTCGCCGGCACCAACTGGGTGATGCACTCGGCGGGCTGGCTCGAGGGCGGCCTGGTGGCCGGCTACGAGAAGTTCGTGCTCGACGTCGAGCTCGTCCAGATGCTCCAGGCGGAGTTCACCCCGCTGGAGATCGACGAGGGCTCGCTGGCCTTCGACGCCCACACCGAGGTCGGCCACGGTGGCCACTTCCTCGGGGCGATGCACACGATGGAGCGGTTCCGGACCTGCTTCTACCGGCCGATGCTGTCGTCGTCGGAGAACTACGAGCGGTGGATGCGCAACGGTGGCGTCGACGCCGTGGGCCGGGCGCGCAAGATCTACCAGCAGCGGCTCGAGACCTACGAGCAGCCGCCGCTCGACGACGCGGTGCACCAGGAGCTCGAGGAGTACGTCGTCCGGCGTCGGCGCGAGCTGGGTGACTGACCCGGTCGGCGGGCCGGTCGGGTGGATCCGGCAGGTCGGCCTCGACAGCCCGGACCCGGAGTCCGGCGCGTCCCGGCGCTAGCGTTGCGTCATGAGCAACGCCGAGTCAGCCGACGGGACCGCCGGTGTGCAGTCGGTGGACCGGGCGCTGACGATCCTCGCCGTCCTCGCGCGGCTGGGCCAGGCGGGCGTGAGCGAGATCGCGGCCGAGCTCGGGGTGCACAAGTCCACGGCCTTCCGGTTGATGAGCACGCTGGAGAACCACGAGATCGTCGAGCAGACCGAGGTCCGGGGGAAGTACCGGCTCGGGTTGGGCCTGGTCCGGCTGGCGGGCGCGAGCAGTGCCCGGCTCGACGTGGTGCAGGAAGCGCGGCCGGTCTGCCGTCGGCTCGCCGCGGAGTCCGGTGAGACCGTCAACCTGGCCGTCATGTCCGACGGCTCGGCGCTCTACGTCGACCAGGTCAGCGGCGGGTCGGGGCTGCCCTCCCACAACTGGGTCGGGCAGCACATCCCGCTGCACGCAACCTCGAACGGCAAGGTGCTGCTCAGCGGTCTGGACCCCACCGAGGTGGACCTCCGGCTGGGCGACGCCGCGGCCGGGCTGCCGGCGTACACCCACCGCACGATCACCAGCCGGCCCGAGCTGCTCCGCGAGCTCGAGGCGGTCCGCACCCAGGGGTACGCCGTCGCCGCCGACGAGCTCGAGGTCGGGCTGACCGCGCTCGCGGCGCCCGTCCGGAGCGCCCACGGCGACGTGATCGCCTCGATCAGCCTGTCCGGCCAGACCTTCCGGCTCCCCGAGGCGCGGGTCCGGGACCTGGTGCCGGTCGTGGTCGCGGCCGGGGCCGACGTCTCGCGCCGGCTGGGGTGGGATTCGTGACCTCCGCGTGCTTGACGGTCGGCGGCTGTGTTCACGAGGCTGTTGCGGATCCGACATGACCGTGCAGGATGCGCAACGCGAACGGGGCTGAGACATGGCGGAGCTCTACGTCGGCGGCAAGTGGACCGGCACGCGGGACGGCGGACGCCGGGAGATCCGGTGCCCGGCCGACGGCAGCCTCGTGGCCGAGGTCGACGAGGCGACGGCCCCCGACGTCGCCGCGGCGGTGGCGGCCGCACGTGAGGCGTTCGACGCAGGGGAGTGGTCGTCCTCCTCCACCCTGGAGCGCGGCCGGCTCCTGCACCGGGTGGCCGACCTCCTCGAGCGCGACAAGGCCGAGGTCGCGCGGCTGGAGAGCCTCGACACCGGCAAGCGACTGGTCGAGAGCGAGTACGACGTCGACGACGTCGCCGGGGTGTTCCGCCACTACGGGAACGTGGCGGCGGAGGACGCGGGGCGCCTGGTCGACACCGGTCGCCCGGACGTCGTGAGCCGCATCGTGCACGAGCCCGTCGGGGTGTGCGCGCTGATCACGCCGTGGAACTACCCGCTGCTGCAGACCTCGTGGAAGGTGGCCCCGGCCCTCGCCGCGGGCAACACCTTCGTGCTCAAGCCCAGCGAGCTCACGCCGGCAACGGCGATCCACCTGATGCGGCTGCTGGAGGAGGCGGGAGTGCCCCCGGGCGTCGCCAACCTCGTGCTCGGGTCCGGCGCGGAGGCCGGCGCCCCACTCGTCGAGGACCCGCGGGTCGACCTCGTGTCGTTCACCGGCGGGCTGCCGACCGGCAAGCGGATCATGGCGGCCGCCAGCGCGACGGTGAAGAAGGTGTCCCTCGAGCTCGGTGGCAAGAACCCCAACGTCGTCTTCGCCGACGCCGACCTGGAGGTCGCGCTCGACTTCGCGCTCACCGCGGTCTTCCTCCACTCCGGCCAGGTGTGCTCGGCCGGCGCGCGACTGCTGGTCGAGGAGACCGTCCGCGACGAGTTCGTCGACGAGCTCGTCGCGCGGGCCGGCCGGATCCGGCTGGGCGGACCCTTCGACGAGGAGGCCGAGACCGGGCCGCTCATCAGCGCGGGCCACCGCGAGAAGGTCGAGGCCTACGTCGCGGCCGGGCTCGCCGAGGGGGCGGAGCTGCGCTGCGGCGGCCGGCGACCCGACGACCCCGCGCTCGCCGACGGCTTCTACTACCTGCCGACCGTGCTCGACCGCTGCCACAGCGCGATGTCGGTCGTCGGCGAGGAGTCCTTCGGGCCGGTCCTGACCGTGGAGACCTTCAGCACCGAGGACGATGCCGTCCGGACCGCCAACGACAGCATCTACGGACTCGCCGGGGCGGTGTGGACCCAGGACGCCGGGAAGGCCGAACGCGTCGCGGGCCGGCTGCGGATGGGGACGGTCTGGATCAACGACTACCACCCGTACGTGCCGCAGGCCGAGTGGGGCGGCTACAAGCAGTCGGGGACCGGACGCGAGCTGGGCCGGGCGGGTCTCGAGGAGTACCGGGAGACCAAGCACGTCTGGCACAACATCCGGCCGGCGGCGCAACGCTGGTTCAAGGGCTGAGGGGGCGGGGGCTGGTGGTGGCGTTCGGGACAGGTCAGGGAAAGGGCACGGAGAAGGGCTACGACGTCGTCATCGTCGGCGGCGGCTCGGCCGGGTGCGCGCTGGCGAACCGGCTGAGCGCGGACCGGAGCACGACGGTCCTCGTGCTCGAGGCCGGGCGCTCGGACTTCCGCCTCGACCCCTTCATCCACATGCCGGCCGCGCTGCCGTACCCCATCGGCAACCGGCTCTACGACTGGAAGTACGAGAGCGAGCCCGAGCCCTTCATGGGCGGCCGGCGCGTCTACCACGCCCGCGGCAAGATCCTGGGCGGCAGCAGCAGCATCAACGGGATGATCTTCCAGCGCGGCAACCCGCTGGACTACGAGCGCTGGGCGGCGGACCCCGGGATGGAGCAGTGGGACTACGCGCACTGCCTGCCGTACTTCAAGCGGATGGAGACCTGCCTCGCCGGCGCCGACCGGTGGCGCGGCGGGAGCGGCCCGCTCGTGCTCGAGCGCGGCCCCGCGACCGGCCCGTTGTTCGGGGCCTTCTTCGAGGCGGTGCAGCAGGCGGGGTACCCGCTCAGCGACGACGTCAACGGCTACCGCCAGGAGGGTTTTGCGCCGTTCGACAAGAACGTCTACCGGGGTCGCCGGCTCTCCGCTGCCCGCGCCTACCTGCACCCCGTGCGCGGCCGCAGCAACCTCCGGGTCGAGACGCTCGCGCACGTGACGGGCCTCCGCACGGAGGGCACCCGGGTGGTGGGGGTCGACTACGTCCGGGGCGGTCGGCTGCACCGGAGCGTCCGGGCCGGGGAGGTGATCCTCTGCGGCGGCGCCATCGGCACCCCGCAGACCCTGCTGCTGTCGGGCATCGGCCCGGCCGCGGAGCTGCAGGAGCTCGGGATCCCGGTCGTCGCCGACGTCCCCGGCGTCGGTCGGAACCTCCAGGACCACCTCGAGGTCTACCTCCAGCACGGCAGCCTGCAGCCGGTCTCCATCGGGCCGTGGCTCAAGCACCGGCACAAGCCGCGCATCGGCGCCGAGTGGCTCTTCCTGCGCAGCGGGGTCGGGGCGACCAACCACTTCGAGGCCGGCGGGTTCATCCGCAGCAACGCGGACGTCGACTGGCCGAACCTGATGTTCCACTTCCTGCCGATCGCGATCCGGTACGACGGCACCCGCCCCGCCGGCGACCACGGCTACCAGGTGCACATCGGCCCGATGTACTCCGACGTCCGGGGCGCGGTCACCCTGAAGAGCCGGGACCCCTTCCAGCACCCGGCGCTGCGCTTCAACTACCTCTCGACCGAGAGCGACCGGCGGGAGTGGATCGAGATGGTGCGCGCCGCGCGGACGATCCTCGGCCAACCGGCCTTCGCCGCCTTCGACGCCGGGGAGCTCTCACCCGGGCCGGACGTCGAGACCGACGACGAGATCCTCGACTGGGTCGCGCGGGACGCCGAGACCGCGCTGCACCCGTCGTGCAGCGCCAAGCTCGGGACCGACGACGCTGCCGTCGTGGACCCGACGTCGATGGCGGTGCACGGCGTCACGGGGCTGCGCGTGGTGGACGCCTCGGTGTTCCCCTACGTCCCCAACGGCAACCTCTACGCCCCGGTGATGATGGTGGCCGAGAAGGCCGCAGACCTGATCGCCGGCAACACGCCGCTGGCTCCTGAGCACGTGCCGTTCTACCGGCACCGCGCGGGGACGCCGCTCTACCCGCCGGGGGACCCCAGGAACCAGCAGGTCGAACCGCCGATGCCGGCGGCGGAGGAGCTCCCGGAAGAGGCGATCGCATGACGAGCACCCCGCAGAAGGACCGCGGCAGTCCCGACGGGTCCGGCGCCGTCGCCACAGCCCCGCACCAGAGACGTCCCGGAGACGGCGACCCTGCCCTCTCGGTGCGCGGCCTGTGGAAGATCTTCGGGCCCGGTGCGGGCAGGATCGTCGGGTCGCCCGACGCCGACCTCTCCCGCGCCGACCTCAAGGCCAAGACCGGGTGCGTGGTGGGCGTCAAGGACGTCTCGTTCGACGTGGCGCCCGGCGAGGTCTTCGTGGTCATGGGGCTCTCGGGCTCCGGCAAGTCCACCCTGGTCCGGCTGCTCACCCGCCTCATCGAGCCCACCGCCGGAGGGGTGACGATCACCGGCCAGGACATCACTGCCGCGTCCGAGGGCCGGCTGCGCGACCTGCGTCGTACGCACGTCTCGATGGTGTTCCAGCACTTCGGGCTGCTGCCGCACCGCAAGGTGATCGACAACGTGGCCTACGGCCTGGAGATCCGTGGGGAGAAGAAGGCCGAGCGGCGCGAGCGGGCGATGGAGATGATCGAGCTCGTCGGTCTCACCGGCTACGACCAGTCCTACCCCGACCAGCTCTCCGGTGGCATGCAACAGCGCGTGGGCCTGGCCCGTGCCCTCGCCAACGACCCCGAGCTGCTGCTGTTCGACGAGCCGTTCTCCGCCTTGGACCCGCTGATCCGCAGGGACATGCAGAGCGAGGTGATCCGGCTCCACACCGAGCTCGGCAAGACCATGGTCTTCATCACCCACGACCTGCAGGAGGCGCTCAAGCTCGGCGACCGGATCCTCATCATGCGCGACGGCGAGATCGTGCAGATCGGTGCTCCCGACGAGGTCGTCGCCCGGCCCGCCGACGACTACGTCGCCGAGTTCGTCTCCGACGTCCCGAAGTCCCACGTCCTCACGCTGCGGTGGGTCGCGCGGCCCGTCACCGACGAGCTGGCGCCCGACGCGCCGGTCCTGCAGTCGGACGTGGTCGTCCGCGAGGCCGCCCGGGTGGTCCTCGCCCACCACGGCCCGGTGAGGGTCGTCGAGGGGGACCGCGTGATCGGCATGGTCGACGACGAGGACATCCTGCGCATGGTCGTGGCGGAGGAGGGCTGAGGTGGCGACCGCCACGACCGCCACGCTCGAGCGGCCGGTCGAGCCAGGAGCCGCGCCGCCGCCTCCTGCCGAGCCTCGCCACGTCCCGCGATGGGTCTGGGCGGCGGCCGTGCTGCTGGTCTGGCTCGTGGTCTGGAGCGTGACGAAGGGCAGGGACACCCTCGTGGTGCCCGGCCTGGCGCAGACGGGGTTCCACGAGGACATCGGGGAGTTCGCGAACGGCCTCGGCAACAACTCCTTCACCGCCGTGATCGCCGACGCGATCAACGCGGTCATCGACTTCTTCCAGGGGATCATCTCGACACCCGAGCCGCCTCGGCCGGCGCCGCAGATCGGGTGGGTCGGGGTGCTGGCGATCGCGACCTGGATCGGGTACGCCGCCGCCAGCTGGCGCATCGCCCTGCTCGTGGGCGTCTCGTTCCTCTCCTTCGCCGTCTTCGGCTTCTGGGAGGACTCGATGGACCTCCTCATCGTCACGCTGTTCTCGGTGGCGATCGCGGTCCTGATCGGCTTCCCGCTGGCGATCTGGGTGGGACTGAGCCCGCGTGCCGCGAGCATCGTGACGCCGGTGCTCGACCTGCTCCAGACGATGCCCACGTTCGTCTACCTGATGTTCGTCTTCATCCTGTTCGGTATCGGCGCCCCGAACGCCGTGGTGTGCACCGTCGCCTACGCGCTCCCGCCGATCGTGCGGATCGCCGGGTTCGGCATCCGTGACGTGTCGCCCACGACGCTGGAGGCGACCGACTCGCTCGGGCAGACGACCGCGCAGCGGCTCTGGAAGGTGCAGGTCCCGATGGCCCGCCGGACCATCATCCTGGGCCTGAACCAGACCATCCTGGCCGCGCTGTCGATCGCGATCATCGCGGGCTACGTCAACGGGCCGGGCCTCGGGAAGCCGGTCCTGGCCGCGTTGACCCAGCAGAACTTCGGCGGCGCGCTCGTGCCGGGCCTGCTGATCGTCGTCATGGGCATCATGCTCGACCGGCTGACCACCGCGGCGAGCGAGCGGTCGGAGCGGGTGGCCCGCGCCGGCGGGGAGAACCTCAAGCGCCGCCGCGCGGTGCTGGGTGCCGGGCTCGTCGCGGTGCTCGCCGCGGTCTGGTACTCCCGCTACGCACTCGACGCGGCGATCCCCCCCGAGCTGGACCTGACCCGCAGGGTCGCGAGCACGGCCAACGACTGGATGAGCTCCTTCACCTCGGCGGTCGACGGCGCGACCGAGGGGTTCAAGGACCTCGTCAGCTACGGCCTGCTCAACCCGCTGCAGTCCTTCCTCGCGGACTCGCCGTGGTGGCTCGCCTACGCGGGCCTGCTCGCCCTGGCGCTCGTCGTCGGCGGCCGGCGCGCGGCCGTCCCCTCGGTGTTCTGCCTGACCATGCTCTACGTCCTGGACCTGTGGCACGACACGATGCTCGTCCTCACCATGACACTGGTCGCGACGCTCCTGGTCATGCTGCTCGCCCTGGTCTTCGGGGTCTGGATGGCGCGGAGCCGGCGGGCCGACCTGGTCATCAGGCCGGTGCTCGACGCCGGCCAGACGATCCCGGCCTTCGTCTTCCTCATCCCGGTGCTTGCGCTGTTCGGCATCGGGCGCTTCACCGCCATCGTCGCGGCGCTCATCTACGCCGCTCCGGCCGCCATCAAGCTGGTCGCGGACGGGGTGCGGGGAGTCGACCGTGGCGTGGTCGAGGCGGGCCGGTCCACCGGATCCTCGACCTGGCAGGAGATCACCAAGGTGCAGCTGCCGATGGCCAAGGCGTCGCTGGTCCTGGCGACCAACCAGGGCCTGCTCTACGTGCTGGCGATGGTCGTCATCGGCGGTCTGGTCGGCGCCCAGGCACTGGGCTACGACGTGATCTACGCGATCGCGCACTCGGCCGACTACGGCGGGAAGGGCATCGCTGCCGGTCTCTCGATCGTGCTGCTCGGGATCCTCCTCGACCGGGTCGCTCGCGCCGCCGCCGATCGCCTCGGGAGCCGGGGCGCCGCAGCGGTGCCGGACAAGAGCGCCCGCGGCCGGTTCTGGCGCAGCTACATGGCAGGGGGGCGCTGACCGGACGTCACGAGCACCACAGGACGGGGCGTCGCACCGCGGCACACCGGTGAGTCGGAGAGAGATGCAACCAAGCAACGAGGAGGCAGGACCAACGTGAGGTATCAACTGGAGCGGCGACGCGTGCGCATGGCCGCGGTGGTCGGGGGCGCGGCGCTGGCGCTGACGGCCTGCGGCGGGGGATCGGTGTCGGAGCAGACGGCGGAGAACGAGTCGCAGGCCGCCGCCGGCGGTGGCGACTGCGGTGAGTTCAACATCCTGGTCCACCCGTGGGTCGGCTACACCGCCGACGCGTACGTCGTCGGCAACGTGGCGGAGGAGGAGCTCGGCTGCACCGTCAACTACGTCGAGCTCAAGGAGGGCGGCCCCTCCTACCAGGCGATGGCGTCCGGCGACGGGGACGTCATCCTCGAGGAGTGGTCGCACCAGGCGGAGCTGAAGAGCTCTGTCGAGGACGGGACCGCGGTGGACCTCGGCTCGATGGGTGCCCTGGGTGTCATCGGGTGGTACGTCCCGGGGTGGCTCGCCGAGGAGCACCCGGAGGTCCTTGAGTACGAGAACCTCAACGACTTCGCCGACGAGTTCAAGACCTCGGAGTCGGGCAGCCAGGGTCAGTTCCTGGGGTCGGACCCGACCTTCACCCAGTACGACGAGGCGATCGTCAAGAACCTCGACCTGGACTACAAGGTCGTGTTCTCCGGCGGCGAGACGGCGACGGTCCAGGCCCTGGAGCAGGCCCAGAAGAACAAGGAGTGGCTGATCGGCTACTTCTGGGAGCCGCACTACATCCACGCCGAGATCCCCCTCGAGCGCGTGAAGCTGCCTCCCTACGAGGAGGGCTGCGACGCGGACAAGGCCGAGGTCGCCTGCGACTACGCCGAGACCGAGCTCAAGAAGGTCGCCTCCAAGGAGTTCATGGACTCCGGGTCCCCGGCCGCCGACCTGGTGGAGAAGTGGGAGTGGAGCAACGACGACCAGAACCAGGTCGCTGCCTACATCACCGCCGACAAGATGTCGCCCGAGGACGCAGCCGCGAAGTGGGTGGCGGACAACCCGGACAAGGTCGAGGCCTGGCTGGGCTGACCTCCCGGCTGACCGGCTGGGCTGACCTCCCGACGGTTCCTCAAGGGATGCAGGCGAGTTGGCTCTCCCCACGGGTCACTGACCGTGGGGAGAGCCAGTTCTCCGTGGGGAGGGCGCGCACGAGCCGCTTGACAGCGAGCCGCCCGGCGGCGGAAGGTGGATGCTGTTCCCCATGACGCACTCCGTTGCGTCATACGCAACACGAAGGAAGCGCATCATGGCCACGGTCCCGACCTCCGCGCGTGTCGTCGTCATCGGCGCCGGCATCGTCGGCAACAGCCTCGTCTACCACCTCGCCCGCCTCGGCTGGCGCGACATCGTCCAGATCGACAAGGGAGCGCTGCCCAACCCCGGCGGCTCCACCGGTCACGCGTCGAACTTCATCTTCCCGGTGGACCACTCCCGCGAGATCACCGACCTCACCCTCGACAGCGTCGAGCAGTACCAGGAGATGGGTGTCTTCACCCAGTCCGGCGGCATCGAGGTCGCCCGCACCGAGGAGCGGATGGAGGAGCTGCGCCGCCGCATGTCCTCGGCCAAGGCCTGGGGGATCGAGTCGCGGCTCGTGACGCCGGAGGAGATCGCCGACCTCGTGCCGTTCCTGGACCCGAGCGTCGTCATCGGCGGGTTCTACACCCCCAGCGTCGGGGTCGTGGACTCCCTGCGCGCCGGCACGATCATGCGCGAGCGCGCCTTCGAGATGAACGCCCTCACCGTCGTCCCCACCGTCGAGGTGACCGGTCTCGACGTCGAGGACGGGCGGATCCGCCGGGTCCGGACCGACGGCGGCGACATCGAGGCGGAGACCGTCGTCATCGCCTGCGGCGTCTGGAGCCCGAAGGTCGCCCGGATGGCCGGCGCCCACATCCCGTTGACCCCCGCGGTCCACCAGATGATCAGTGTCGGCCCGGTGCCGGTGCTGGCCGAGAAGGAGGGCGAGATCTCCTTCCCGATCGTGCGGGACATGGACACCTTCTGCTACGAGCGCCAGCACGGCGCCGACATGGAGGTCGGGTCCTACGCCCACCGCGCGATCCTGCACGACCCCGAGGAGATCCCCTCGATCGACCAGGCGAAGCTCTCCCCGACCGAGATGCCGTTCACGGCCGAGGACTTCGACCTGCAGCTCGAGCAGGCCCTCGAGCTCATGCCGGAGATCCTCGGCGACGAGAAGGCCGAGATCCGCTACGCGATCAACGGGCTGCTCTCGCTCACCGCCGACGGCGCGCCGATCCTCGGCGAGACCCCGGAGGTCAAGGGGCTGTGGTCGGCCGCCGCGGTGTGGATCAAGGAGGGCCCCGGTGTCGGGCGCGCGGTCGCGGAGTGGATGACCGACGGTGTCTCGGAGATCGACGTCGCGCACTCCGACATCGCGCGGTTCTACGCCCACCAGACCACCCGGGCCCACGTCCGCGCCCGCACCAGCGAGGCCTTCAACAAGACCTACGGCATCGTCCACCCGGGCGAGCAGTGGTCGAGCGACCGGGGCAAGCGGCTGGCCCCGATGCACGCCCGCCAGGTCGAGCAGGGCGCGGTCTTCTTCGAGGCCGTCGGCTGGGAGCGGCCGTTCTGGTACGAGTCGAACGCCTCGCTGCTCGAGGAGTACGGCGACCGCGTGATGCCGCGCGAGCACGAGTGGGACGCCCGCTGGTGGTCGCCGATCATCAACGCCGAGCACCTCGCGATGCGCGACCGGGCCGGCATCGTCGACCTGTCGGCGTTCGCGATCTTCGACGTGATCGGCCCCGGCGCCTGCGCGGCGGTCCAGCACGTCGTGGTCTCGCAGGCCGACGTGCCGGTGGGGCGCGTCATCTACACCCCGGTGCTCGACGCCCGCGGCGGGTTCAAGTCCGACCTCACCGTCATGCGGCTCGGCCACGACCACTACCGGGTCGTCACCGGCGGCGCCCACGGCATGGCCGACAAGAAGTGGTTCTCCGACAACATGCCCTCCGACGGGTCGGCACACGTGGTCGACCTGACCTCGGCGTACACGACGATCGGGGTGTGGGGTCCCCGCGCCCGCGACGTCCTCGCGCAGCTGACCCGTGACGACATCAGCCACGCCGGCTTCCCCTTCGGCGCCTGCCGCGAGATCGAGGTCGACTCGCTGCAGGTCCTCGCGTCGCGGATCTCCTACGTCGGCGAGCTCGGCTGGGAGCTCTACGTGCCCATCGAGCACGGCGCCAAGCTGTGGGACCTGCTCTTCGAGGCCGGCGCGGCCCACGGCGCGGTGCCGGTCGGCATCGGGGTCTACGGCACCACGGGCCGGATCGAGAAGGGCTACCGCGCCTACGGCTTCGAGCTCGACGCCGAGCGCACGATCGTCGAGGCCGGCATGCAGCGCCCGAAGGTCAAGGTCGCCGACTTCATCGGCCGCGAGGCCTACGTCAAGCAGCGCGAGGAGGACCCGCGCACGGTGCTGTGCACGCTCACCGTCGAGGACCACACCTCCGCGAGCGGCGTGCAGCGCTACATGCTCGGCGGCGAGCCGATCCTCACCCGGGACGGGCAGGAGCTGCTGGACGAGCACGGACACCGGCCGTACGTCACCAGCGCCGGGTCCGCGCCGTCGCTGGGCAAGCACGTCCTCCTGGCCTACCTGCCGCCCAGCGAGGCGCGGGTCGGCAACGAGCTGAGCGTCAGCTACATGGAGGAGCTCTACCCGGTCACCGTCCGGTCGGCCGACAGCACTCCGCTCTTCGACCCGACCAACGAGAGGGTGAAGCAGTGACCGACGTCCTGGTCTGCATCAAGCGGGTGCCCGACGTCGGGGGCTCGGTCGAGCTCACCGACGACGCCCAGGGCATCGACACCCGGCACCTCGGGTTCACCACGAGCCCGCACGAGGAGGCCGCCGTCGAGCTGGCGGTCCAGGTCGCGCAGGCGTCTGACGGCACCGCGACGGTGCTCACCGTCGGCGACGAGGACGCGGTGGAGCAGCTGCGCGACGCGCTCGCGCTCGGCTGCACCGCCGCGACCCGGGTCGAGGCCGACCTCGCGTCGTACGGGCCCGCCGACGTCGCCGCGGCCATCGCCGACGTCGTCCGGTCCCACGAGGCCGAGGGCCGCGCCCACGACCTCGTGCTGCTCGGCAACGACGCCGCCGACACCGGGGACTTCCAGGTCGGCATCCGGCTGGCCTACGCCTTGGGACGCCCGGTCGTCACCGGTGCGCAGATGGTCACCGTCGAGGGCGACCGCGTGGTCGCCCGGGTCGAGGGCTCCGAGGGCGTCGAGACCTACGAGCTGCCGACCCCGGTCGTCGTGACGGTCATGGAGGGCGGCGTCGAGCCGCGCTACCCCTCGATCCCGGGCCGCATGAAGGCCAAGCGGGTGCAGGTCGAGACCATCGAGGACAGCCGCACGCCGGTCGGCTCGGGCCGGGTCCGACTCACCCTCCCGCCGGAGGCGCCGAGCCAGGTCGAGGTGCTCGGCAAGGGACCGGAGGCCGCACCCGCGGTGGTCGACCTCCTCGAGAAGCTGGGGGTGATGCGCTGATGACCGGACAGCTGACTGGGACCACTCTCGTCCTCGTCGAGGTCGTCGAGGGCCAGGTGTCGGAGGTGTCGCTCGAGGCGGTCACGACCGTCCGTGACCTCGGTGGCCCGGTGCACACGGCCGTCGTGGGCACGGTCCCCGAGGACGCCGCTCGGACGCTCGGGGAGTACGGCGTGGAGCGCGTGCTCGCTTTGCAGTGGCCGTCGTGCACGTCGTACGCCGCAGCGGCGTGGGCGGCCGGTGTCGTCGCCGCGGCCGACGCCGTCGGCGCCGGGCTCGTGGCGGCCTCCGGGACGCTGCGCGGCAACGAGGTGATGGCGCACGTGGCGTGCCGGCTCGGCACCGCGATGGCGGCGAACGTCGTCACCGTGACGTCGAGCGACCCGCTGGTCGTGAGCCGGCAGGTGCTCGGCGGGACGGCGCTGGAGGAGATGCGGCTCGAGGGCCGTTCGGTGCTCTCCGTCGCCGGTCACGCCTGCGAGGCGCAGCCTGCGGCCGCGGCCGCCGCAGGGGTCGTGGAGACCCTCGACGTGACCGTCACCGACGCGGACCTCGTCGCCCAGGTGACCCGGACCGAGCCCGCAGCGACCGACGAGTCCAAGGCCCTGAAGTCGGCAAGGGTCGTGGTGGGCGCCGGACGTGGCGCCGGAGGGCCCGAGGGGTTCGGGGACGTCCTCGACCTCGTGGACCTGGTCGGCGGCTCGCTGGGCGTGTCCCGCGTCGTCACCAGCCTCGGCTGGCGCCCGCACCACGAGCAGGTCGGGCAGACCGGGAGCCGCATCAACCCAGACCTCTACGTCGCCTGCGGCATCAGCGGCGCGATCCAGCACTGGGCCGGCTGCGCCAGTGCCAAGACGATCCTGGCGATCAACACCGACCCCGACGCCCCGATGGTGACCAAGGCGCACTACGCGGTGATCGGCGACATGCACGAGGTGGTCCCGGCGGTCAACGCCGAGATCCGCCGGCGGAAGGGCTGAGACCATGCTGTCTGACCTCGCAATCGCACGATCGGCGACCCTCAAGCCGCTGGACGAGGTGGCCGGGTCGATGGGCATCGATCCGCGTTTCCTCGAGCCCTACGGCGAGAGCGTCGCGAAGATCAAGCTCGCCGCGATCGAGGACCTCGCCGACCGGCCCAAGGCGAAGTACGTGGTGGTCTCCGCGATCACACCGACCCCGCTCGGGGAGGGCAAGACCACCACGACGGTCGGGCTCGGCCAGGCGTTCGGGCACATCGGCAAGCGCGCCACGATCGCGATCCGCCAGCCGTCGATGGGACCGACCTTCGGCATCAAGGGTGGCGCCGCGGGCGGCGGCTACTCGCAGGTCGTCCCGATGGAGTCGCTCAACCTGCACCTCACCGGCGACATGCATGCAGTGACCGCGGCGCACAACCTGCTCACCGCGATGGTCGACAACTCGCTGCACCAGCGCAACCCGTTCCAGCTCGACCCGCACAACATCACCTGGCGCCGGGTGCTCGACGTCAACGACCGGTCGCTGCGCAACATCGTGGTCGGACTGGGCAGCAAGGAGGACGGCGTCACCCGCCAGAGCGGGTTCGACATCACCGCCGCGTCGGAGGTGATGGCGGTCCTCGCCCTCGCCACCTCGCTGCAGGACCTGCGGCGCCGGCTCGGCCGGGTCGTCGTGGGCTACACCCGCGACAAGGAGCCGGTGACCGCCGAGCAGCTCCAGGCGGCTGGCGCGATGGCGGTCATCATGCGCGAGGCGATCAAGCCGAACCTGCTGCAGACCCTGGAGAACACGCCGGTCCTGGTGCACGCCGGGCCGTTCGGCAACATCGCGCACGGCAACTCCAGCGTCGTGGCGGACCTGGTGGGGATCCACGGCGGCGACTTCCTCGTCACGGAGGCGGGTTTCGGCGCCGACATCGGCGCCGAGAAGTTCTTCAACATCAAGTGCCGCACCTCGGGGCTCAAGCCGGACGCCGCGGTCGTCGTCGCGACGGTCCGTGCGCTCAAGGCGCATTCCGGCAAGCACAAGATCGTCGCCGGACGGCCACTGCCGCAGGCGCTGCTCGCCGAGAACCCCGACGAGGTGCACATCGGCGGCGCCAACCTGCGCAAGCAGATCGAGAACATCCGGTTGCACGGCGTCTCGCCGGTGGTCGCGATCAACGCCTTCCCCACCGACCACCCGAGCGAGCACGAGGCGATCCGGCAGATCGCGGAGGAGGCCGGGGCCCGGGCGGCGGTCTGCACCCATTTCGCCGACGGCGGCCGAGGTGCCGTCGAGCTCGCCGAGGCGGTCGCGGAGGCCGCGGACGAGCCGACGCAGTTCCGGTTCCTCTACCCCGACGAGGCGTCGCTGCGGACGAAGATCGAGACCATTGCGGAGAAGGTGTACGGCGCAGCCGGCGTCGTCTACGACCTGGCGGCCGAGCAGCAGCTGGACACCTACGAGCGCAACGGCTTCGGCAAGCTGCCGGTCTGCATCGCCAAGACCCACCTGTCGATCTCGAGCGACCCGACCCTCAAGGGGGCGCCCACGGGGTGGAAGCTGCCGGTCCGCGAGGTGCGGGCCAACGTCGGTGCCGGCTTCGTCTACCCGATCTGCGGTGACATGCGCACGATGCCGGGGCTCAGCGCCAAGGCCGCCGCCACTGCGATCGACATCGACGAGCACGGCGAGATCGTCGGCCTGTCGTGAGGATCGGCTGCGGTGGCGGACGGACCCGGCACGGTCGCGGTGGCTGACCCCGACTACCTCGACCTCCGGTTGACCGACTACCTCGACCAGGTGGCGGCGGCCACCCCGGCCCCCGGCGCGGGCGCGGTGTCCGCGACCGTCGTCGCGCTCGCGGCGGGACTCGCTGCGATGGCCGCGGGGTTGTCACGTCGGCAGCTCGCCGACGCCGAGCAGCTCTCCGCGCGCATGAGATCGGCGCAGGAGCGAGCGAAGCCGCTCGCGCACCGCGACGCCGCCGCCTACGCCGAGGTGCTCGCGGCGCTCCGCCGCCCGCGGGAGGACCCGGCACGGTCGACCGCGGTGCAGGACGCGCTCGCGCGCGCCGCCGAGGTGCCGCTCGAGACCGCCGCGGTCGGGGTCGCCGTCCTCGACGTCGCGGCGGGCGTGGCGCGGGCCGGGAACCCCAACCTCCGGGGCGACGCGCTCACCGCGTGCCTGCTCGCCCAGGCCGCCGTCGCCGCCGCGACCGCCCTGGTCGAGCTCAACCTGCCCGACGCCGCCGACCCGCGCCGCGTGCGCGCCGCGGAGCTCGCCGAGGCCGCGAGCAACGCCTCGCTGCCGCCGGTCACCGCGTCCGCGGTCGACGCCCCGTAGCGTGAGTGCTGTGATACAGGTCGTCGCACTGGTCGTGTCGTCGGTCGTCACGCTCGTGGCGATCGCGCTGTTCGCACGGACGGTGGGAACCATCGTCGCCGTCGTCCGTCGTGGGCGGCCTGCGCCCGGACGGACCGACCGTCCTGGTGCCCGGACGGCCATGATGGTGCGCGAGACCCTCGGCCACACCCGGATGCTGCAGTGGACCCGGGTCGGCGCCCTGCACTGGTTCCTCATGGTGGGCTTCGGCCTGTTGTTCGCCACCCTCGTCAACGCCTACGGCCAGCTCGTCGACGCCCACTTCGTCCTGCCGGTGATCGGCCACTTCCCGCCCTTCGAGTGGCTCACCGAGCTCTTCGCCTGGGCGATGGTGCTGGCGATCCTGCCGCTGCTCGTCTACCGGGCCACCCGGCCGCGGGAGCGGGTGCGGGGGCCCGCCGGGCGCTTCTACGGCTCGACGATGTGGCAGGGGTACTTCGTCGAGCTCGTGATCCTCGGCGTCGGGCTGTGCATCCTCACGCTGCGCGGGCTGGAGTACGCCCTTGCGCGCTTCGGCGACGACCCGGACACTGCGAGCGCGCTGCACTTCCCGCTCACCGCGTGGCTCGGCGAGGCGTTCTCCGGTCTGGGGGAGTCGACCCTGGCCGACCTCGTGTGGCTGGTGGCGATGACCAAGATCGTCATCTCGATGGCCTGGCTGATCACGCTCGGGCTCAACCCGACGATGGGCGTCGCGTGGCACCGTTTCACGGTGTGGCCGAACATCTGGTTCAAGCGCAAGGCCGACGGTCGGCCGTCGCTGGGAGCGGCGAGCCCGATGCTTGTCGAGGGCAAGCCGTTCAACCTGGAGACGATCGAGGAGCTCGACGAGGACGCCGCCCTCGGCGTGGGCCGGGTGGAGGACTTCACCTGGAAGGGGCTGCTCGACTTCACCACGTGCACGGAGTGCGGCCGGTGCCAGTCGCAGTGCCCGGCGTGGAACACCGACAAGCCGCTCTCGCCCAAGCTGCTCATCACCAGCCTCCGCGACCACGCCTACGCCAAGGAGCCCTGGCTCCGCGCCACGGAGTCCGAGCGCGAGTCGCTGCCCGACGCGGTACGGGCGGAGGCGGAGCGCCCTCTGGTCGGGGCCACCGAGGGCGACCCGTGGCTCCCGTCGGGGGGCGCCGTCATCGACCCCGAGGTGCTTTGGTCCTGCACCACCTGCGGCGCCTGCGTCCAGCAATGCCCGGTGGACATCGAGCACGTCGACCACGTCCTGGACATGCGCCGTCACCAGGTGCTCATCGAGTCCTCCTTCCCCGCAGAGCTCAACGGGTTGTTCAAGGGGCTCGAGACCAAGGGCAATCCCTGGAACATGAGCCCGAAGGCGCGGCTCGACTGGACGAAGGGGCTGGACTTCGACGTCCCGGTCGTCGGCCGGGACGTCGAGGACCTCTCGGCGGTCGACTGGCTGTTCTGGGTGGGCTGCGCCGGCGCCTACGAGGACCGCGCCAAGGCGACGACCCGCGCGGTGGCCGAGCTGCTGCACACTGCGGGCGTCTCGTTCGCGGTGCTCGGCGACGGCGAGACCTGTTCGGGCGACCCGGCCCGGCGCGCCGGGAACGAGTTCGTCTTCCACCAGCTGGCGACGGAGAACGCCGAGACGTTCGCCGCGACGGGGGCGACGAAGGTCGTGGCGACCTGCGCGCACTGCCTCAACACGCTGAAGAACGAGTACCCGGCATTCGGGGCGGAGCTCGAGGTGGTCCACCACACCCAGCTGCTGAACCGGCTGGTCCGCGAGGGGCGGCTCACGCCGGTGCCGGACGGGACGGGTCCGAAGCGGACGATCACCTACCACGACCCCTGCTACCTCGGTCGTCACAACCAGGTCTACACGCCGCCGCGTGAGCTGCTCGCGGTGATCCCGTCCGCGGAGGTCGCGGAGATGCCGCGCTCCCGCGAGCGGTCCTTCTGCTGCGGCGGCGGCGGAGCGCGGATGTGGATGGAGGAGCGGACCGGGGAGCGGATCAACGTCAACCGCACCACCGAGGCCGTCGCGACCGGCGCCGACCAGATCGCGACCGGGTGCCCGTTCTGCCGCGTGATGCTCTCCGACGGGCTCACCGCCAAGCAGGCCGAGGGGTCGGCGCGCGAGGAGGTCGAGGTCCTCGACGTGGCCCAGCTCCTCCTCGCCTCGGTGAAGGCTGCTCCCGCGGCCTCCGCAGCCGAGCCGGGCGACGCTCCCCACGCCAGTCCCCGTGTCAGCCGACCTGAGGACGTGGGCGTCGGCGCCCGCGCGAGCCAGACCGGGGACACCGCGACGGCGAGCGCCCAGCCGGCTGGCGAGACCGAACCACCGGACGCAGCGTCGACCGACCCCGACGCGCGGGACGACGCCTAGGTCACCTCTTGGTTTCGGTCTTGCCGACATAGGGTACGAGGCCTTGACGGTGGTCCAGAGCACCCCTAGGTTCGCATGCCTCAGGAGGTGTTCGTATGGTGAACGGACCTGCTCACGATCCGCGGGGGACCAGCCCTCGCCTGTCGCGGCGCCAGCTGCTCCACTACTCCGGCATGGCGGCGGCAGCCGTCGCCGGCAGCGGGGTCCTCGCGGCTTGCGGTGGCGATGACGGTGGTGGCGGCGGCAGTGGCGGCAGCGGTGGCGGGGGCGGTGGCGCGCAGCGCTCGGGTGGCCTGCTGATCCACGGCGCCACCGGCGGCGGCAGCAAGGACACGCTCGACCCGCACCAGCCGGTCCAGGCGGCCGACATCGCGCGCGTGTGCAACCTGTACGAGCCGCTGCTGTTCTGGAACAACGACTTCCAGCTCGAGCCGGCGCTCGCGGAGTCGGTCGAGCCGTCCAAGGACGCCAGGACCTGGACCATCACGATGCGTCAGGGAGTCACCTTCCACAACGGGAAGCCGGTCACGGCCAACGACGCCTGGCTCAGCATCCAGCGGGTCGCGGACCCGAAGGCGCCGCTGTCGGCAGGCGGTCAGCTGTCCCAGATCATCGACTTCGGCTCGAGCAAGGTCGTCGACGACGCCACGCTCCAGCTGGTGCTCAACACGCCGTACGCGATCCTCGACGCGCTCCTGGCGGAGTACACGCTCGGCATCATCCCCGACGGCACGTTCGACCCGAACAACCCGGTGGGCACCGGTGCCTTCGCCTACAAGTCGTTCGACGTCGGCAAGACCAGCACCTTCACCAAGTACGCCGACTACTGGGGCGAGCAGGCCTTCGTCGACGAGCTCCAGATCCAGGACTTCGCCGACGACAACGCAAAGGTCAACGCCCTGCAGGCCGGGCAGATCCAGACCCTGGACAACCTGCCCTACAACCTGGTCGACACCATCGAGGGCGCCGGCGGCGGCGTGCTGATCGCCGAGGGTGGCCAGTGGACGCCGTTCACCATGCGCGTCGACCAGGCGCCGTTCAACGACGTCAAGGTGCGTCAGGCGTTCCGGCTCATTGTGGACCGCCAGGCGATGATCGACCAGACGCTGAGCGGCTACGGGTCGCTGGGCAACGACCTGTACGCCCCCCTCGACGTCAACTACGCCAGCGACCTGCCGCAGCGCGAGCAGGACATCGAGCAGGCCAAGTCGCTGCTCGCCTCGGCCGGCGCGGAGGGCCTGCAGGTCGAGCTCTTCACCGGCGACGACATCGGCTCGGTGGCGGTCCCCGCCGCGAACCTCTTCGCCGAGCAGGCCAAGGCTGCCGGGGTCGACGTCAAGGTCACCAAGAAGACCCCGTTCTACGACGACGACTACCTGTCGTACACGTTCGCCCAGGACTTCTGGAACACCCGCAACTACATCGAGCAGGCGGTGGTCGGGACGTTCCCGCCCGAGCTGGGCGGCACCTACAACGAGACCCACTGGGACAACGAGCAGCACCGCGAGCTCGTCAGTGCGGCCTCGCGTGAGGTCGACGAGGCCAAGCGTGCCGAGCTGGTCCACCAGGCCCAGGAGATCGAGTACAACGAGGGCGGGCTCATCGTCTGGGGCTTCCGGCAGCAGGTCGACGCCTACGCGTCGAACGTGCAGGGGCTGGAACCCAGCAAGTACCTCCCGCTGGGCCAGTACAAGTTCCACAAGGTCTCGGTCTGACATGACCCAGGTCGCGACCCTCCCCGACCCGCTCGCGGAGGTCGCGCCTCCACGAGGCCGCTCGGGCGGGGCGGCCTGGGCGTCCTGGCTCGCGCGGCGCCTCGGGCTCGCGGTGCTGACGCTGTGGCTGGTGTCGGTCCTCGTCTTCCTCGCCACCGCTGCGCTCGGCGACCCGGTCCGGGCGATCCTCGGCCGCGACTACGAGTCCAACGTCGGCCGCCGCGAGCAGCTCGAGGCCCAGCTCGGCGTCGGCGACTCGATCGTGACCCGCTACGTCGACTGGCTCGGCGGGCTGGTCACCGGCGACCTCGGCACGTCCCTGGCGAACCAGCAGCCGGTCTGGCAGCAGGTCTCCGACACCGTCGTCAACACGCTCGTCCTGGTGCTGCTGGCAGCGGTGGTGATGATCCCGCTCGCCTTCGGCATCGCCATGATCTCGGCGCACTTCCGCCGCCGGCGTCCCGACACCGTCATCCAGACCATCCTGCTGGCGCTGGCGGGGGTGCCGGAGTTCGTGACCGGCATCCTGCTGGTCGCGTTCTTCTCGACGTCGGTGTTCAACCTCTTCCCCGCAGTGACCATCGCGTCGCCGGCCGGCAAGCCCTGGGACACCCCGGAGGGCATGGTGCTGCCGGTCGCGACCCTGGTCGTGGCGGTGACGCCGTACGTGTCGCGCATCGTGCGCGCGACGCTGCTCGAGGTGCTCGACAGCGACTACGTCGAGCTCGCCCGGCTCAAGGGCATCCCCGAGCCGGTGGTGATGCGCAAGCACGCGCTGCTCAACGCGATCGTGCCGGGCATCCAGGTGATCGCGCTCCAGCTGGCGTGGCTGGCCGGCGGCGTGGTCCTCGTCGAGACGCTGTTCTCCTACCCCGGTGTCGGGCGCCAGCTCGTCGACGCGGTCCGCAACCACGACGTCCCGATGGTCCAGGCGCTCAGCATGATCATCGCCGGGGTCTACATCGTGGTGAACCTGGTCGCCGACGTCCTCTCGATCCTGCTGACTCCCCGAGCGAGGACGGCGATCTCCTCATGAGCACCACCGCCAGCGTCCCGAGCACCCCGTCCTTCCTCGGTCGGGCGATGAAGCAGAAGCGGTTCGTGTTCGGCTTCACCGTCACGCTGCTGGTCATCGCGTTCGCCGTCCTCGCACCCCTCGTCGCGCCGTACGGCGAGGAGCAGACCGCCGGTCCGCCGTACTCCAAGGAGGGGTTGTTCGGCACCGACTACCTCGGCCAGGACGTGCTCAGCCGGCTGATGCACGGTGGTCAGGGGGTCCTGCTGATCTCGGTGCTCGCGACCGTGCTCGGCATGGTCCTCGGCATCCTGATCGGCGTCGTCGCGGCCTACAGCGGCGGCTGGTGGGACGAGGTCATCATGCGGCTGAACGACGTCCTGCTCGCGTTCCCGCAGATCCTGCTGGCCCTGGTCGTCCTCACCGCGCTGCAGAACCCCGCCGCGTGGGTCATCGTCGTGCTGATCGGCGTCTCCCACGCGCCGCGCGTGGCTCGCGTCTCGCGCGGTGTGGCACTCGGGATCGTCTCGCGGGACTTCGTGGTCGCGGCCGAGGCGCTCGGCGAGAAGCGGTCCCGCGTGATCGTGGCCGAGGTGCTGCCGAACATGATCGGGCCGCTGCTGGCCGAGGCCGGCCTGCGGCTCACCTACTCCATCGGCGTGGTCGCCGCACTGGGCTTCCTCGGCTTCGCGGCCGACCCGGGAGCGGCCAACTGGGGGCAGATGATGAACGAGAACCGGCTCGGGCTCGCCACCCAGCCGTGGTCGGTGCTCGCGCCGGTGCTCATGATCGCGGTCTTCACGATCGCGACCAACCTGATGGCCGACGGGCTGGCACAGCTCAGCCAGAGGGGCGACTGATGACCGCGACCACCCGGGACGTCCCGCAGACGACCACACCGCGCGGCGGCCTCGTCGTGGAGGACCTCGGCGTCACGCTGACCGGCCGACCCGTCGACGTCGTCGACGACATCGACCTGGTCCTGCGGCCCGGGGAGGTCGTCGGCCTCGTCGGCGAGTCCGGGTCGGGCAAGACCACCGTCGGCACGTCGCTGCTCGGCTACGCGCGCGCCGGCGCGCGGATCTCCGCAGGCAGGGTGCTGCTGGAGGACCGCGACGTGCTGAAGCTCCCCTGGAAGGAGGTCCGCCAGCTGCGGGGCGAGGAGATCGCCTACGTCCCGCAGGACCCCGCGTCGGCGCTCAACCCGAGCATCCGGATCGGCAAGCAGCTCGTCGAGCTGCAGCAGCTCCGAGGCATCGGCACCGCCGAGTCGCGGCTCAAGGCCGCCCGCGAGGGACTGGCCGAGGTCGGCCTGCCCAACGACGACGAGTTCCTGCGGCGCTACGCCCACCAGCTCTCGGGTGGCCAGGTGCAGCGCGTCGCGCTGGCCATGGCGTTCCTGCCCAAGCCCAAGGTGCTGGTCCTCGACGAGCCGACCACCGGGCTGGACGTGACCACCCAGAAGATGGTGCTCGACACCATGGCGCAGCTGTGCCGCAGCCACGGTGTCAGCGCCCTCTACGTCACCCACGACCTCGCGGTGGTGGCCAACATCGCCGACCGCGTGGCGGTCATGTACGCCGGGCAGATCGCCGAGCTCGGCCCCCGGGACACGATCTTCGCGAACCCCTCGCACCCCTACACCCGGGCATTGCTGGACTCGATCCCGCACCTCAGCCAGGCGCGGGCGCTCAAGGGCATCCCCGGCCGGACCCCGGCGCCCGGGGCGCGCCCGCACGGCTGCCGCTTCAGCGACCGGTGCGCCTACGTCGTCGACGCGTGCACGCAGCAGGTCCCGCCGCTCATCACGGTCGCACCCGACCACGAGGCGCGCTGCATCCGGGTCGGCGAGATCGGGGTGTGGGACATCAACCGCGGCACCGTCCCCGACGCCGACCCCAACCGTGAGCGCGACGTGATCTTGTCCGTGGCGGGGCTCAACGTCTTCTACGGCCGCAAGCAGATCGTCCACGACGTGACCTTCGACCTGGCGAAGGGCGAGGTCGTGGCGCTGGTCGGGGAGTCCGGCAGCGGCAAGACGACGATCTCCCGCTCAGTGGGCGGCCTGCACAAGGAGTGGACCGGCGCCGTGACGTTCGAGGGCCGGGAGCTCGCGAGGAGCGCCCGCAGCCGCAGTGCGGAGGACCGCAGGCGCATCCAGTACATCTTCCAGAACCCGTACCTGTCGCTGAACCCACGCCTGACCATCGAGCAGATCATCCGGCGACCCATGGAACTGTTCGGCATCGCCAAGGGCAAGCAGGCCACCGACCGGGTGCTCGCGCTGATGGACCAGGTGGCCCTCGGGTCGGGGATGCTGCACTACCAGGCCAGCCGGCTCTCCGGGGGCGAACGGCAGCGGGTCGCGATCGCCCGGGCGCTGGCCGCCGAGCCCGACGTCATGGTCTGCGACGAGATCACCTCAGCGCTCGACGTGTCCGTGCAGGGCTCGATCGTCGCGCTGCTCGAGGGACTGCGGAAGGAGCGCGGCATCAGCATGCTGTTCGTCACGCACAACCTCGCGCTGGTCCGGTCCATCGCGGCGCGCGTGGAGATCCTCCAGGCCGGCCGGGTGGTCGAGGCCGGTCCGGTCGTCCAGGTCATGGACGACCCGAGGGAGGACTACACCAGGCGGCTGCTCTCCAACAGTCCGCGCGTCGACTGACCCAGCGCCCGCTGGACAGCCCGAGGAGGTCACGTCCCATGAACCGCACGGTGATGATCACCTGCGCCCTCACCGGTGCCGGCGACACGGTGAGCCGGTCCGAGCACGTCCCGGTCACGCCGGAGCAGATCGCCGAGTCGGGCATCGCCGCGGCGCGGGCCGGGGCCACGATCGTCCACGTCCACGTCCGTGATCCCCGGACCGGCAAGGGCTCGCGCGACGTCGCGCTGTACCAGGAGGCGGTCGAGCGGATCCGGGCCAGCGGGGTCGACGTCCTCGTCAACACCACGGCGGGCATGGGCGGCGACCTCGTCCTCGACCCGCAGGAGCCGACGAGGTTCGTCGAGGGCACCGACCTGGTCAACGGCGTCGAGCGGCTCGCCCACGTGGGGGAGGTGAGGCCGGACATCTGCACGCTCGACTGCGGCAGCCTCAACTTCGGCGAGGGCAGCACGGTCTACGTCAGCACGCCGGACATCCTGCGCGACGGGGCCAAGCGCATCCAGGAGCTCGGCGTCCGCGTGGAGATGGAGATCTTCGACACCGGACACCTGTGGTTCGCCACGCAGCTGGTCGAGGAGGGGCTCATCGACGCTCCCCCGATGTACCAGCTGTGCATGGACATCCCGTACGGCGCGCCGGCGGACCCGCTGCTGCTCGCCTCGATGGTCAACCGGCTCCCACCCGGCGCTGTCTGGACGTCCTTCGCGCTCGGACGGATGCAGATGCCGTGGGTGGCGCAGTCGGTGCTGCTCGGCGGCCACGTCCGCGTCGGGCTCGAGGACAACCTGTACCTGAGCCGGGGCGTCAAGGCGACGAACGCCCAGCTCGTCGAGCGGGCCAGGACGATCGTCGAGGCGATGGGCGCCCGCGTCGCGACCCCCGACGAGGCCCGCGAGATCCTCGACCTGCCACCGAGGTCCTGACGTGGACCGCGTCCCCCCGGGCGAGGTCCGCACCGTCACCTGCGTCGGTGCCGGCGTCATCGGCGGGGGCTGGGCGGCGTACTTCCTGGCCCGGGGCTACGACGTCGTGGCCTGGGACCCGGCGCCCGACGCCGAGGAGAAGCTGCGTCACCTCGTCGCGGCCGCCTGGCCGGCGCTGGCGGACCTCGGACTGTCCGAGGGCGCCAGCCCGGACCGCCTCAGCGTCGCGCCGCACCTCGAGGACGCGCTCGCCGACACCGACTTCGTCCAGGAGAGCGCCCCCGAGGTGCTGGAGCTCAAGCGCCGACTGCTCGCCGACATCGACGCCGCGGTGGCGCCGCACGTGGTGGTCTCCTCGTCGACCTCGGGGTTCGGCATGACCGAGATGCAGGTCGACTGCGCCCGGCCCGAGCGGACCGTCGTCGGACACCCGTTCAACCCGCCGTACCTCATCCCGCTCGTGGAGGTCGTGGGCGGCACCGCCACGTCCGCCGAGGTCGTTGCGTGGACGTCGGAGTTCTTCACCAGCGCCGGCAAGTCCGTCATCACCCTGGAGCGGGAGGTCCCGGGCTTCGTCGCGAACCGCCTGCAGGAGGCGCTCTGGCGCGAGGCGCTGCACATGGTCGCGGCGGGCGAGGCGACGGTGGAGCAGATCGACCGTTCGATCACCGACGGGCCGGGCCTGCGGTGGCCGGTCCAGGGTCCCTGCCTGACCTTCCACCTCGCCGGCGGTCAGGGCGGGATGGCGCGCATGCTCGACCACTTCGGGCCGTCGCTGCTGTCACCGTGGACGCGGCTGGTCTCCACCGAGCTGACGCCGGAGCTGCGCGACGCGATGGTCGAGGGCACGGCGCGGGAGGCGGCGGGGCGGACCGTCGACCAGCTCGTGCAGGAGCGCGACCAGGGCATCATCGCGGTCCTGCGGGCGCTGGGTCGGGCGTGACCGGCTCATGACCGACACCGACGAGGTGGGAGGACGGGTCCAGTCGGTGGACCGCGCCCTGCGCCTGCTCGAGGAGGTCGCCGACCGGACCGTCGGCGCGACGGTGGCGGAGCTCGCGACCGCAGCGGAGCTCAACCGGGCCACCGTGTGGCGGCTCCTCGGGACGCTGGCGGCACACGGGCTCGTCGAACGCGACCCGGCGTCCAACCGGTACCACATGGGCTACGGCGTGCTCCGCCTCTCGGCGGCTGCGGACCACGAGTCGCTGCGCCGTCGCAGCCGCGCGGTCCTCGAGGACGTCTCCGCGCGGACCGGGGAGACCGCCGCGCTGGCGGTGATCGGCCCCAAGGGGCTGACCTACGTCGAGGAGGCCATGCCGCGCTCGGTCCTGGCCGTGAACTGGCTGGGCCGCGAGGTGCCCCTGCACGCGACCTCGACCGGTAAGGCACTGCTCGCGTGGCTCCCCGCGGCCGAGGTGGCCGGCCTCCTCGCGGACCCGCTGACCCGCTTCACCGAGCACACCATCACCGACCGCGCCCGGCTGACGTGCGAGCTCGCGGTGATCCACGACCGCGGCTGGGCCGACTGCGCCGGAGAGCTCGAGACGACCCTCAACGGGGTCTCCGCGCCGGTGCTCTCCGGTCACGGTCGCCCGCTGGCGATCTTCAGCATCTGGGGGCCGGCCGACCGGGTCCCGCTCTCGCGCTTCCCCGCTCTCGGCGCCGACGCGGTCCAGGCCGCGGAGCGGGTCTCCGCGCTGCTCACGGCATGACGGGAGGGACGGTGGGGACCAGCGCCCCGTTCGCGGAGTACCGGAGCCGGGTCCGCCCGGAGTGGGTCGACTACAACGGGCACATGAACGACGCGGCGTATGCCGTGGTGCTCGGGGAGGCGAACGAGGCGTTCCTCGACGCGCTCGGGCTGAGCGCGGACTACCGGGACCGCACCGGCGCTGCGATGTACACCGTCGAGAGCCACATCCGCTACCTCGCCGAGTGCACCCTCGGACAGCCGCTGCGCGCCGCCAGCCTCCTGGTCCCCACCGACGCGCGGAAGCTGCACGTCTGCACCGAGCTCCTCACCGAGGACGGCCGTCGCGCCGCGACCGGTGAGTACCTCTACCTGCACGTCGACAGCGCCCTCGGGGGGGTCGCTGCGATGCCGGCCGACCGGCAGGCCGCGGTGAGCGCGGTGCTGACGGCGCAGTCAGCACACCCGAAGCCCGACTGGGCCGGCCGGGGGATCGCGTGACCGACCGGGTGAGGACTCCCTACGAGGGGACCGGCCACCGGCCGTGGGACCCCGGAGCCCCGATCGCCGCGCCGCTGCGGCTGCACCGGACGACGGTCCCCTCCGCGTGGGTCGACTACAACGGCCACATGAGCGAGTCGTGCTACCTGCTCGCGTTCGGCGACAACTGCCGACGCGTTCTTCCGCTACCTCGGCATCGACGAGGCCTACCGCGCCGGCGGGCGTTCGCTCTACACCGTCGAGACCCACCTGCACCACCTGCGCGAGGCGGTCGAGGGCGACCCGCTGCGCCTGACCTGCAGCTGCTCGACGTCGACGACCAGCGCCTGCACCTCTTCCAGGCGATGCTCCACGGCGGCAGCGACCGGCTGCTGGCGACCGCCGAGCAGCTGCTGGTCCACGTCGACACTGCAGCCGGAAGGTCCGCCCCGCTGCCTCCGGAGCTCGCCGAGCGCGTGGCGGCTGTCGTCCGTGCGCACCGCCGAGCTGCCGGTCCCCGACACCGGTCGGGCGCCCCGATGCGGCATCCGACACCGGCCGGGAGGGAGCACGTGGACTTCGAGCTGACGCCCGAGCACCAGACGATCGTCGAGACCGTGCGCCGCTTCGTCGAGACCGAGCTGTAGCCCGCACGAGGACGCGGTCGAGCGGCTCGACGACGTGCCGCCCGAGCTGTCGCGACGATCCAGGCCAAGGCAATCGAGGCCGGCCTGTACGCGGCCAACATGCCGGAGGAGCTCGGCGGCGGCGGGCTCGACCCGGTCAGCGTGGCCCTCGTGGAGCGCGAGCTCGGCCGCGACGTCGCTACGCGCTTGCAGATGCTCGTCGCGCGGCCCAGCAACATCCTGCAGGCCTGCCAGGGCGACGCAGCGCGAGCGGTACCTGCTGCCGACGATCCGCGGCGAGCGCCACGACTGCCTGGCGATGACCGAGCCGAACGCCGGCTCCGACGTGCGCGTCGATGCAGACCCGCGCGGTGCGCGACGGCGACGACTACGTGGTCAACGGCAGCAAGCATTTCATCAGCCACGCCGACATCGCCGACTTCGTCATCCTGTTCGCCGCCACCGACGTGGAGCAGACGCACCACGGGCCGAAGAAGAAGATCACCGGCTTCCTGGTCGACCTCGACACGCCCGGGCGTGACGGTGCGGCGCGGTCCGGCCTGCGTGTCGCACCGCGGCTACCACCAGTGCGAGCTGTTCTTCGAGCGAGTGCCGCGTGCCGGTGCGCAACCGGCTGGGCGAGGAAGGCCGGGGCTTCGACGCTGATGGGCGAGTGGCTGGGCGCGACCCGGCTGACCGTGGCCGCCACCAGCGTCGGCCGCGGTCGGCGCGTGCTGGAGATGGCCACCGAATGGGCGGCGACGCGCAAGCAGTTCGGCCAGCCGATCGGCGCGCTTCCAGGGCACCGGCTTCAAGCTCGCCGACATGGCGACCGAACTCGAGGCCGCCGAGCTGCTGACGCTCGCAGGCCGCGTGGAAGCTGCGACCAGGGCACGATGACCGACCGGACGCCGCGATGGCCAAGCTGTTCGCCTCCGAGGCGCTGGCGCGCATCACCGACCACGCGGTGCAGATCTTCGGCGGCATGGGGCTGATGAGCGAGCTGCCCGATCGAGCGGTTCTGGCGCGACGCCCGCGTCGAGCGCATCTGGGACGGCACCAGCGAGATCCAGCGCCACATCATCTCGCGCGTCCGTGCTGCGGGCGCTGGGGGCCTGAGGTGGCCGATCGTCCCGAGGCCAGGACCGGGCTGCAGCGGCTGCTGGCGCCGCGCCACGTCGCGGTGTTCGGCGGGCGACGCCGCGGCGCGCGTGATCGGCAATGCCGGCGGCTCGGGTACGACGGCGAGATCTGGCCGGTGCACCCGCGCCGCGAGCACCTCGACGGGATGCCCTGCCATCGACGACGTCGCCGGCCTGCCGCGCGCGCCGGACGCCGAGCTTCGTCGCGGTGCCGCGGGAGGCACGGTGGCGGTCGTGGCGGCTCTCGCGCGCGCGGCGCCGGTGGCGCGGTGTGCTACGCGTCCGGCTTCGCCGAGGACGGTCGCCGACGGGGCCGGCCTGCAGCGCGACCTGGTGCGCGCAGCGGGCGACATGGCGGTCGTCGGCCCGAACTGCCATGGCGTGCTCGTCAACTACCTGGACGGCGTCGGCGCTCGTGGCCCGACCAGCACGGCGGCACGCGGGTCGACCGCGGCGTCGCCGTCGATCACCGCAGAGCGGCAACATCGCGCTGAACCTGACGATGCAGCGCGCGGCCTGCCCGGTCGCCTACCTGGTCACCCTCGGCAACAAGGCCGCGACCGGTGTCCCGGAAATCGTCGACGCGCTGCTCGAGGACCCACGGGTCACCGCGATCGGCCTGCACCTCGAAGAGCTCGCCGACGTCGGCGCCCTCTCGCGCGTCGCGCAGCCGGGCGCAGCGGGCCGGGGTGCCGCTCGTCGCCCTCAAGACCGGCAGCTCGCGCTGGGCGCGAAGCCGCCGCCAGCCACACCAGGTCGCTGGCCGACGACCGACGTGCTGTGCGACGCCGTGTTCACGCGCGTCGGCATCGCACGGGTGCACCGGCTGGAGACCTTCGTCGAGACCCTGAAGCTGCTGCACGTCCACGGCGCGCTGGCGGGATCGCCGGATCACGTCGGCCAGCTGTTCAGGCGGCGAGGCCGCGCTGCTCGCGGACCTCGCGGACGCGGTCGGGGTCGCGCTGCCGCCGCTGTCCCCGGAGCAGGCCGCCCGGCTCCGGCGAGGTGCTCGGCGACCGGGTCGTGATCGGCAACCCGCTCGACTACCACACCTAGATCTGGGACGACCGGGCCGCGCAGACCCGCTGCTTCACCGCCCTGCAGTCTGCCGCCGCCGACCTGCACCTGCTGCTGCTGGACCAGCCGCGCGACGACCGGTGCGACGGCTCGTCGTACGACACCGCGCTCGAGGCCTGGCTCGCCGCGCAGCACGGTCACCGGCGCCCGCACCGCCGTGGTGGGATCGCTGCCGGAGAACCTCCCCGAGCGCCTGGGGGACCGCCTGGTGGCGGCCGGCGTCGCGCCGCTGCACGGGCTCGGGGACGCTCTGGCCGCCGTCCTGGCGGCCCGAGCGGTGGGACCGGTCCGCCAGCCGGTCGGGCCGGCGGCCTCCTGCGACCCGCCGGCGCCGGCCCTGGGGACGCCGTCCTGCTCGACGAGGGAGCCGGCAAGCGGCTCCTGAGGGAGCACGGGGTGCCGGTGCCGGCGGGCGAGGTCGTGCCCGCCGGCTGCGCGGCGGCGGCCGCCGACCGCCTGGGCTACCCCGTCGTGGTGAAGGCGGTCTCCGCCGGCCTCGCGCACACCACCGACGTCGGCGCCGTCAGGCTCGGGTCTGGCCTCGCCCGAGGAGGTCCGGCATGCGGCGGCGGACCTCGAGGAGGTGGCCGACCGCGTCCTCGTCGAGCGCATGGTCGACGGCGTCGTCGCCGAGCTGCTCGTCGGCGTCGGTCGGCACGCCCCGCTTCGGGCTGGCACCTCACCCTCGGCGCCGGCGGCGTCCTGGTCGAGCTGCCGCGGACACCGCGACGCTGCTGCTCCCGGTCGGTCCCGACGAGGTCCGCACCGCGCTCGCCGGGCTGCAGGACCTGGCCGTTGCTGGCCGGGTTCCGGGGCCCGGGCGCCGACGTGACCGCCGTCGTCGAGGCCGTCGAGGCGGTCGCCGCGTGCGCGGTCGCGCTGGGCGACCGGCTCGTCGACCTGGAGGTCAACCCGCTCCTGGCGCTGCAGGACGGCGCGGTCGCCGTCGACGCGCTCGTGCGGCTGACCGCGGAGGTGCTGCCGTGACCCCGCCTGCGACGTCCGTGCGGACCCAGGTCGAGGACGGGGTGCTGCTCGTCACGCTCGACCGGCCCCCGGCCAACGCGATCGACGTCGCGACGAGCCGGGCGCTGCACGCCGCCTTCCGGCGGCTGCAGGAGGAGGACGACCTGAGGGTCGCGGTCCTCACCGGTGGCGGTGATCGGTTCTTCTCGGCGGGCTGGGACCTGAAGGCCGCCGCTGCGGGGGAGTCGCTCGACCGCCGACCACGGCCCGGGCGGCTTCGCCGGCCTCACGGAGTTCTTCGACCTCACCAAACCGGTGATCGCGGCCGTCAACGGCCTCGCTCTCGGCGGCGGCCTCGAGCTGGCGCTCGCGGCCGACCTCCTCGTCGCCGCGGAGCACGCCGAGCTGGCGCTGACCGAGGTGCGCGTCGGCATGGTGGCCGACGCCGGCGGCCTGCTGCGACTGCCCCGGCGGTTGCCGCAGGCCATCGCCAACGAGCTGCTGCTCACCGGGAGACGGATGAGCGCTGCCGAGGCGCACGGCTGGGGGCTGGTGAACCGGGTGGTCCGGGCGGGGGACCTCGGCGACGAGGCGATGCGCCTGGCCCGCGACATCTGTCGCAGCGCGCCGTTGGCGGTGGCGGCGGTCAAGGAGATCACGGCCGCCACGGAAGGGATGAGCGTCGAGGACGGCTTCCGTCGCATGCGCCGCGGCGACCTGCCGGCGTACCGCGCGATGCTGTCCTCGCAGGACGCCGTCGAGGGACCGCGGGCGTTCGCCGAGAGGCGCCCCCCGCGCTGGCAGGGCCGGTGACGCAGTCCCACGACCGCCGCGCACGCAGTGGGGTCCGACCGGAGCGCGATAGGTTCCGGGGGTGGGGGTCGTGAGCACGTCCCGGCACGCGCGGAGGGACACCTTGACGACGACAGGCGTGGCGCTCGAACCGTTCATCGGCTCCAAGCGCCTTCGGGCAGCCGGTTGGCTGCTGCACCTGTACACCGCCAGCGGGAGCGTGCTGGCCCTCCTGGTCGTGACTGCGGCCTTCGACCAGGAGCGGGTACGGGCACTGTGGCTCCTGCTCGCGGCCCTCGTCATCGACGGCACGGACGGGATCCTGGCGCGCCGGCTGCGGGTCAAGGAGACGATCCCCGGCTTCGACGGTGCCCGCCTCGACGACATCGTCGACTACATCACCTACGCGTTCGCGCCCATGGTGCTGCTGTGGACCGGCGACTACCTGCCTCCCGGGACGTGGGGGACGGTCCTCGCGGCGGTCCCGCTGCTCGCGTCGAGCTTCCAGTTCTGCCGGGCCGACGCCAAGACCGAGGACCACTGCTTCCTGGGGTTCCCGAGCTACTGGAACGTCGTGGCGTTCTACGTGGTGGTCCTCGAGCTGTCGCAGGCAGTGACGGCCGTCGTCCTGGTTCTCTGCGCGGCCCTGGTGTTCGTGCCGATCAAGTACCTCTACCCCTCGCGCACCAACCTCTTCCGGACGCTGAACCTCACGCTGGCCAGCCTCTGGCTCGTCCTCTACGCGGTGATCCTCGCCGGCGTGCCGCACCCGAACGGCGTCGCGGTCGGCCTGTCACTGGCGTACGTCGCCTACTACTTCGTCGCCAGCCTCTACGCGACGGTGCGCCGTCCCTACGTCAGAGCGTCGGCCTGAGGGCTGGCGGCCCCGGGCGAAGACCCAGGAGCGCAGCAGGGTGAAGCGCACGAGTCCGGCCACGAGGTTGGAGACGGCCAGCACGCCCAGCTCGAGGGTGTAGCCGGGCTGCGTCACCAGCTGCTCGAGAGCGACGAGCGAACCGCTGGTGATCGCCCACCCCACGCCGAACGTCGCGAGGGCCTCGACCTGTGCGCGAGCCTCTCCCGGTCGGCCGTGCACACCGAAGGTGAGCCGTCGGTTCGCTGCGGTGTTGCCGCCCGCGGTCAGCAGCCACGCGAGCGCGTTGGCCGCCTGTGCACCCATGAGGAGCCGCAGCCCCGTGTAGATCGCCAGGTACACCAGCGTGGCCACGGTGCCGATCCCCGCGAACCACAGCAGCTGCCGTGTGACGACCGCGAGCCAGCTGCGGAACCTCTGGGACGACGACGGCACACACCTATTCTGGGGGGCGCTGCGGCGAGGGCCGCACGCGCTCGCCCGCCGGGTCGACGAGGGCCCGTCGCGTCACGGTGACCGGGTGGCGGGCGCCGGCGACGTCGACCTCGTAGCGCCCCTCGCGGACCCAGTCGGCGTCGACCACCCGGCGGTCGGCGCTCCACAGCCAGGCGAGCCCGACACTGCTGCCGACCGACGCCCCCCAGGCGGCCGAGGTCACCTGACCTGCGGTCGTACCGTCACGCACGACCCGCTCACGCCCTCCAGCATCACGTCGGGGTCGGTCACGGCACAGGACACCAGCGTGCGGCGCGGTCCCTCGGCGCGCACCTGCTCGACGGCCTGGCGACCCAGGAACGGGACGTCGGTTCCCAGCTTGCAGGTGAACAGCAGCCCCGCCTCGACCGGGCCGTGGTCCGGGGTCAGCCGCGAGAGGAGGTCACGGGACCGGCCCCATCACCGCGAGGACGGCGTACGCCGACGTCAGGTCGACCACGGTGGCCCGCAGACCCTCCGGCACGTGCCGCCGGAGGTGGTCCTTGTCCCGCTCAGTGGTGGCGGCGCTGCCCACGACGAGGTACTCCTCGGCGCTGAGCCGGGTCAGCGTGACGTCGGACTCGTAGGTGCCCCTGGCGTTGAGCATCCCGCTGTAGACCGTGCGACCGGGCGGGACCGCGACGTCCGCCGTGCAGATCCCGGCGGCTCGTGCACGTGCCGATGGGTCGGTTCGGGGAGCCGGAGGAGATGGCGAAACTGCGTCGACCTTCCTCGTCGACGGCGGGATCTCCGGGGCCTACGTCACCCCGCTCTGAGGCCGTCAGCCTGGGAGGGTCACCACCCGGCCGGAGGTCGCGCTGGTCCTCGCCGCCTCGAGGACGTCGGCCGTCGCGACGGCGTCCCAGGGGTCCACCGGGAGCGGCCCCTCCCCCCGGACCGCTCGTGCGAGCGCCGGGTAGTAGGTGTCCCACCGTCCCCGCAGCGTGGGGACGGCCCGGCGGCCGTCGCCCCCGGCGAGGTGGCCCCAGCGGTCCTCGGGTTCCACGCCCCACCGCTCACCGAGGGTGCGCGGTGACTCGCCCGCCAGCAGCAGCTCCTCCTGGACGTCCATGAGCGTCGGCACGACGTACGTCGCTGCGGTGCCCGTCACCCGGTACCGAGGACCGGGCGCGCCCTGCCGCCAGCTCCCACCGAGGTGCGACCGGGCACCGCTCCGGTGCGTGAGCGCCACGAAGACCTCGTCGTCCAGCCCTGCCTGGTTGAGGTGCCACTCGGCGTACACCGACTGCACCGGCCCGAGCAGGACGAGCGCCTGGTCGACCAGGTGGGACCCGAAGTCGAGGAGGGACCCGCCGCCCGCGGCGGGCGGACCGGGCTCCGGGTCGTGACGCTCGAAGCGCGACTCCAGGGTGGTCACCGAGCCGAGCGCGCCGCGGTCGACGAGGTCGCGGACGGTCAGGAAGTCGGAGTCCCACCGTCGGTTCTGGTAGGCCGTGAGCGGCACTCCCAGGGTCTCGGCGAGCTCGACGGTGGCGCGGGCGCTGGCAGGGTCGAGAGCGAAGGGCTTGTCGCAGACCACCGCCAGCCCGGCGCGCAGCGCCCGCTGGGCGAGCGGCATGTGGGTGTCGGCCGGCGTGGAGATCGCGACTGCCTCGGCGCCTGCGGCGGCCAGGGACTCGACCGAGTCGAACACCTGCCGGCCGGTCTCCTCGCGGACCTGAGCGGCGCGGCCGGGTGCAGTGGTGACCACGCCGAGGAAGTCCACCTCCTCCGCGCTGGCGAGCAGCGGAGCGTGGAAGTACCGGCCACCGAAGCCGTAGCCGACCAGGCCGGTGCGTACCGGACCGACACCCTGACGCCAGGACCGCTGCATGGCAGAGCACCCTAGTGCCCGGAGCACCGACGACAGCGACTGACATCTGGACCGAGGACGAGGAGGACGACGTGGAGGACGCGCAGGGCATGACCGTGGGAGTTGTGGGTGGAGGTGTGCTCGGACTCTCGACCGCAGCGGCGCTGGCCCGGCGGGGCGCCGAGGTGACCGTGCTGACCGACGGCCCGCTCGCCAGCGGCGCCTCGGGGCGCTCGCTCGCCTGGCTGAACTCGTTCGGGAACCGGTCGGAGACCTACCACCGGCTGCGGCTGCTCGGGCTCGACCGGTACCGCACGCTCGCGACCCGGGTCCCGGACGCACAGCGCGGGCTCCGGTTCGACGGCGGCCTCACCTGGGTGTCCGCGGAGAGGCTGGAGGAGCGGCGGGCGGCCTACCGGCACATGCGGGACAACGGCTACGCGGCGGAGTGGGTCGCTCCCGAGGAGGTCGCGGCGCTGACCCCGGGGGTGGCGTCGGAGGCCGTCCCTCCGGAGGGGGCCGTCTTCAACCCCCAGGAGGGCTGGGTCGATCTCCCGTGGCTGGTCCAGCACCTCGCGTCGGAGCTCGTCGGCTGCGGCGGCGTCATCCGTGAGGACGCCGGCCCCTCGGACGTCGTGGTCACCGGGGGCCGGGTGACGGCGGTCCGGGCAGGCGACGGCACGCAGACGCCCGTCGACGCCGCCGTGCTGGCCTCCGGCGCGGACGTCCCCCGGGCGGCGGCGCGGCTGGGGGTGTCGATCCCCGACGCGACCCCGATCGCCCTCCTCGTCCGCACGCCGCCGGTCGGCACGAGGCTCCGCGCGGTCCTCAACACGCCGCGCGTGGCGGTGCGGCCGACGCCCGACGGCGGGCTGGTCATGGACTCGGGCTGGTCCGAGCGGGAGGTCGAGGTCGACGACGACGGGTCCTACCGTGCGCGGGAGGACACCGTGCAGGGGCTGCTGGCGGCCGCCTCCGCCGTCCTCGAGGGCCACCCCACCCTCACCTGCCAGTCGGTCGCGCTCGGACCGAAGCCGGTCCCCGGTGACGGGGAACCCGTGCTCGGCCCGCTCGAGGACGTCGCCGGCTGCTACGTCGCGTTCACGCACAGCGGCGCGACGCTCGGCCTGATCGCCGGCGAGCTGCTCGCCGACGAGGTCGTCGAGGGACGTGTGCACCCGCTGTTGCGCTCCTTCCTCCCGAGCCGGTTCGCCTGATCGCGCCGAGCCGCCCTTCGTGACCGGTCGAGCCGCCCGCCATGGTGGGCGGCTCGCCGGGTTGACAGCGGTGCGCAAGAGGTTGCAGGATCTAGTTGTCAGACAACTGCTTGGATAGGTAGGACAACGTGGCGGTCGCCCTCCCGGTGCAGGTGCGGGACGGCCTGCTGCGGGTGATCGACGAGCGCGGGCTCCGGCCGGGCGACCAGCTCCCCACGGAGGCGGAGGTCACCGAGCTGTTCGGGGTCTCGCGCAGCACCGTGCGCGAGGCGCTGCGGCTCCTCGAGCGGGACGGCGTCGTCCGGACCGAGCACGGCCGCGGGCGCTTCCTCGCGGCGGCGGGGGGACTCCGCGTCGAGCGGCCCATCGACCGGTTCGAGAGCGTGACCGAGATGCTCACCGGGCTCGGGTACCGCGTCACGACGTCGGTCCTGTCGGTCGAGGAGCGCGGCGCGACACGTCCCGAGGCGGAGGCGCTGGGCCTCGAGGTCGGCGCGCCCGTCCTCCGGCTGGTGCGGCTGCGCCACGGCGACGACCGACCCCTCCTGTACACCGTCGACACCGTGCCCCGGGACTGCCTGCCCGGAGCGGTCGGCCACCGGGACTGGTCCGGGTCGCTGACCGAGGCGCTGGCGACGCACGGCCACGCCGTCGACAGCTCCGTCGCACGGATCCGCGCGGTCGACCTCCCTCCCGGCGTGGCCGAGCGCCACAGCCTGGGCGGGCTCGGGCCGTGGCTGCTGGTCGAGGAGACGTGCGTCTCCCGGACCGGACGCTCGGTGCTCCTCGCCCAGGACTACCACCGCGGCGGCGACATCGCCTTCCACGTCGTACGCCGTCGCACCTGAGACCCCACCCAGAAGGAAGAGACATGCTGAACTTCGACACCGACCGTTTCGTGCGCATCCAGACCGGCGCACTGGCACAGGTCGAGCCCCTGGTCGCGACCGTCGAGAAGCTCCTCGACGGCGGCGCCGAGAACGTGGTGTTCCTGGGAACCGGCGGTGCCGGGATCCTCATGGGGCCGGCCTATCGGCTCCTGCAGACCCGCTCCACCTTCCCCGCCTACCTCGAGAACCCGGCTGAGCTGCTCACCACCGGCTCGGTGGCGCTGGGGCCCGGGTCGATCGTCGTGATCCCGTCGCTCTCGGGGACCACCCGGGAGAGCGTCGCCGCGCTCGAGCGCGCGCAGGAGGCGGGTGCGACGGTGCTCGTCCTGACCGGTCACGCGGGCACGCCGCTGGCCCAGCGCGCGGACCACGCCTTCGTCAACTTCGCCGAGGACGACACGTCCTGCGAGATGTTCTACCTCCAGTCGCTGACGATCGCGCTGACGATCCTGCAGCGCCGCGGCGAGGCCGACGACCTCGCTGCGGTCCGCGGGGAGCTCGAGCTCCTGCCGGGGCTGCTCGTGGACGTCAAGCAGGCGTTCGAGGACCGAGCCGCGGGCATCGCGGAGGCGCTCGCCGCGTCGGACTACCACGTCGTCACCGGCGCCGGCTCGTCGTGGTGGGAGGCCTTCTACTACGGCATGTGCATCCTCGAGGAGATGCAGTGGATCCGGACCCGTCCGGTGCACGCCAGCGACTTCTTCCACGGGACCCTCGAGCTCGTGGAACCGGGCGTCAGCGTCGTGGTCCTCAAGGGCGAGGACGGAGGTCGGGCGCTGTGCGAGCGCGTCGAGGCGTTCGCCGAGCGCTACACCGACCGGCTGACCGTCCTCGACACCGCGGAGCTGGCGCTCCCGGGCCTCTCGGCGAGCACCCGTGAGCTGCTCGCGCCGGTCCTGCTCGCCACCGTCCTGGAGCGGGTCAGCGCCCACCTCGAGGTGCTGCGCGATCACCCGCTGACGACCCGCCGGTACTACAAGCGCGTCGACTACTGACCCGACGGGTCACCGACCCGGCGGCGGTCCCACGGAGGCCCGCTCGACCAGCGAGGTCGGCAGCCACCGGTGCTCGGGCGGCCCGCCGGGACTGCGCAGCGCGCGCAGCAGCAGCTCGCACGCCGTACGGCCGAGGTCCTGGACCGGCTGCGCCAGGACGGTGAGCGGGGGTGAGACCGCCTCGGCCCACTCCGCGTCGTCGAAGCCGATCACCGACACGTCGTCGGGCCACCGCAGCCCCAGGTCGTCCAGCGCCTGCAGGACGCCGAGGGCGAGCAGGCTGTCGAGGGCCACCACGGCCATCGGCGGGTCCGGGAGCGCCAGCAGCCGGCGGGTGGCCCGGGCGGCGTCCTCGGGCCGGAACCCGTCGGCCGCGATCAGCGCGGGGTCCAGGGCGAGGCCCGCCTCGAGGAGCGCGTCGCGGTAGCCCGCCACGCGCAGTCCGGTGGTGCCGCCGAACGCGGTCTCGACCCCGTCGCCGACCACCCGGGCCAGGGCCGGGTGGCTCTCCGCCGAGTCGCCGGTCACGAGGCCGATGCGCTCGTGCCCGGCGCTGGTCAGCCGCCTGGTCGCGGTGCGGGCCGCGTCGCGGTTGTCGATCCCCACGCTGTCGCTGGGGACCCCGAGGATCAGCCGGTCGAGCAGGACCACCGGAGTGCCCCCGGCCAGCGCCCGCTGGAGGTGCGTGGGCTCGGCGCCGACCGCGGGAGAGACCAGCAGCCCGTCGACCCGGCGCTCCAGCAGCACTCGAACCGCTTCCCGCTCGATGGCGGGGTCCTCGTCGGTGTTGACCACGACGACCTCGTAGCCGGCGTCCTGCGCGACGTCGGAGATCCCGCGGAGCGCACGGCTGAAGAAGGGGTTCTCGATGTCGGACACCACGACCCCGAGGGTGCGGGTGGAGCCGGTGACCATGCTCCGGGCGAGGTGGTTGGCCCGGTACCCCGTCCGCTGCGCGGCCGCGTGCACGCGCTGGCGGGTCGAGGGACTGACCGAGCCGTAGTCGCCGAGAGCGCGGGCCGCCGTGGCGACCGAGACGCCCGCGGCGGCGGCCACCTCGGCCAGCGTGGCCGAGGCCCGCCCCCGGCCCCGCGAGGTCACCGCTGCTCCCGACCGCGCCGCGCACCGCGTGGGCGGTGCGGCGGCGGCGCGACCGAGTCGCGGCCGTGCCAGGTCGCCGGCAGCGTGACCGTCCGAGCCCGGCCCTCCTCGCCCCCGAGCCTGGCGAGGAGCCGGTGCGCCGCGGTGGCGCCGAGGTCGTAGGCCGGCTGCGCCATGACGCTGAGGCGGGGGCGCACCACCGACGCCCAGGGGGGATCGTCGAAGGTCACCAGGGAGACGTCGTCAGGACAGCGGAGTCCCAGGTCGCGGAGGGCCAGGAGGACGCCGAGCGCCAGCAGGCTGTCGGTCGCGAAGACCGCCGACGGTCGTGTCCGGGGGCCGAGCAGGTCGGCCGCGCGCTCCCTCGCCGACGTCACGTGGAAGTCCCCGCCGCGCACCAGCTCCGGCTCGACGGGCAGACCGCCGTCCGCGAGCGCCTGCTGGTAGCCCACCAGCCGGTCGGTCGTGGTGGAGATCGACGCTCGCTGCGGGTCCAGCGCGCCGGTCTCGCCGCCGACGCCGACGCCGTCGCCGGTCACGACGCCGATCCGCCGGTGCCCGGCCGCAACCAGGTGACCGACGGCGGCGCGGGCGGCCCCGGTGCCGTCGACGAGGACGGTGTCGAGGCCCGACCTGCGGACCTTCCGGTCGACGAGCACCACCGAGGAGCCGGAGTCCCGCGCCTCCCGGAGGTGCGCGCCGTCATGGGTCGAGGCCGGCGCGACCAGCAGTCCGTCGACCCGGCGCTCGAGGAGCAGCCGCACCGCGGACTGCTCACGGGCCGCCTGCTCGTCGGTGTTGACCAGGAGCACGTCGTACCCCGAGGCGCGGACGACGTCGGTGCAGCCTCGGACCAGACGGCTGAAGAACTCGTTCTCGATGTCGCCGACGACGACCCCGAGGGTCATCGTGCGCCCGGTGATCATCGACCGGGCGACGGCGTTGGCGCGGTACCCGAGCTCCTCCGCCGCTGCCCGCACGCGTGCAGCGGTCGTCGGGTTGACCGGCCCGTACCCCCCGAGGGCACGGGCCGCGGTGGCCGGTGAGAGCCCGGCACGCAACGCCACGTCGTGGATCGTGGCGGCTCTCGGGGGGGCTCCTGACGGCACGGTCCAAGAATCTACCGGTCGGGTCTTGACCGTCGAGGACACGGATGAGAACGTTCTCGTCGTCCCCCGATGAGATCGTTATCACCAGAGAGGCACCTACACCCATGCCGAACCCGCTCCCGCTCCGCCCGATCGACGCGGACATCGAGCAGAAGCTGCAGGAGACCGTCGACCAGCGACCCGCCATCGACAAGGTCGTCAAGGACGTCGTCGCCAAGGGCTTCGACAACGTCTGGTTCGTCGGCGCCGGCGGCTCGTTGATCTGCAGCTACCCGGCCCACTACCTGCTCCAGAGCAAGGCGGGCTTCCCCGCCTTCCAGCTGCAGAGCGACGAGCTCAACTGCAACACCCCCGCCCTCATGGGCCCCCGCTCGCTGGTCGTGCTCGCCTCCTACACCGGCACCACCAAGGAGACCGTCGCCGCCGCGAGGACCGCCAAGGCCGCCGGCGCCACCGTCATCGCCGTGGCCCGCCAGGGCAGCCCCCTCGCCGAGGCCGTCGACGTCGCCTTCAAGGGCCGCAGCGACGTGTTCGAGGTCCTCGTGGCCTACGCGCTGCTCCAGGCGACCGGCGCCGACATCGACACCGTGGCCGTCGACGCCGCCCTCTCCGCGCTCCCCAAGGCGTCGCTGAGTGCCGTCGAGGAGTCCGAGGAGAAGCTGCGCGGCATCGCCGCCGCGCTCAAGGACGAGCCGATCATCGTCAGCCTCGGCTCGGGTCCCAACTACGGCTGGGCCTACGGCATGGCGATGTGCTACCTGCAGGAGATGCAGTGGAAGCAGGCCGTGAGCTTCAACGCGGGCGAGTTCTTCCAGGGCGCGTTCGAGATGGTCACCGAGGACACCGCCGTGCTGCTGTGGCTCGGCGACGACGCGAGCCGCCCGATGGGGGAGCGCGCCAAGACGTTCATCGAGACCTACACCCACAAGGCGCACGTCGTCGACGTCCGCGAGCTCACCCTCCCCGGGATCCCGGCCGAGGTCCGCGGCGAGGTCGCGTCGCTGGTCCTCTACGATCTCGCGGGCCGGCTCGCGCAGCACTTCGAGGCCGCGCGGGGTCACCACCTCGACCAGCGCCGCTACATGTTCCGCGTCCAGTACTGACCGGCGCGCCTGACCGCACCCTCCGACACCGTCACGAGGATCCCCGTCCCATGAGCCCGCAGCTGCTCGCCGTCGGCGACAACGTCGTCGACTGCTACCCCGACCTCGGGGTGATGTTCCCCGGCGGCAACACCGTGAACGTCGCGGTCCACGCCCGGCGCACCGGCGCCGCCTCGGCGTACCTCGGCGTGGTCGGGACCGACGCCGCGGGCGACCTGGTCCGGGGATCCCTCGTGGCGGAGGGTGTCGACACGGCGCTCGTCCGCACCATCGAGGGCGCCAACGCCTTCGCGGTCGTCCGGGTCGTCGAGGGCAACCGGGTCTTCGAGTCCGGCGAGATCGGCGTCTCCCGGTTCCGGGTCGGCGACGCCGACCTCGAACGGGCGGCAGCCGTCGACGTGGTGCACACCGGCGAGTGCTCCATGACCGAGAAGGACCTGCCGCGGCTGTCGGAGGTCGCTCGGCTGCTGTCGTTCGACTTCTCCGAGCGGCCGTGGGAGTACGTCGAGGAGCACGCGCCGCTGGTGTCGGTGGCGGTGCTCTCCGCCGCCTCGGTCGAGGAGGACCCCGTCCTGCTCGCCCGTCGCGTCGCGTCCCTCGGACCCCGGGTCGTCGCGGTGACCCAGGGACCTGGCGGCGCGACGCTGCTCGCCGACGGCCGGGTGTACCGGGCGCCGGCGGGCGCCGGGCCGGTCGTCGACACCCTCGGCGCCGGTGACGCCTTCATCGCGCGGCTGCTGGTCGGGCTCGCGCGCGGCGAGCAGCCCGAGGCGCTGCTCCCCGCCGCCACGGCGTACGCCACGGCCTCCTGCGCCGAGCACGGTGCCTTCGGGCACGAGGCCGGGCTGCCGCCGGCCTACCTGACCGCGTCGCGGATGGCGACCTCGGGCGCGGCGGTGTCGCCGTGACCCGTCCTCGACCGACCCCCGACTCCCGACTCCCCGTGAACCACCTCCCACCCAACGCCCATGTGAACGCGAGGCATCCCATGAAGAACCGTCTGATCCGCCGCACCTCGACCGCCGCCGTCGCCGTCAGCGCGCTCGCCCTCGCCGCCTGCGGCGGCGGCGGCGGGGACAGCGCCTCCAGCGGTGGCTCCGCCGACCTGACGGTCCCGGACAAGAAGGAGGGCACGCTGTCGATGGTGACGAAGTTCGCCGACCCGCAGTACGCGCCCTACTTCGAGAAGGTCGTCGCCGACTACGAGAGCGCGAACCCGGACGTGGACATCGAGCTCGAGCAGGTCGGTGACCAGCCGTACAAGGACAAGATCCGGGTGCTCTCGGCCGCCAACGACCTACCGGACATCTACTTCTCCTGGGCCGGTGACTTCGCCAACAAGTTCATCCGCGCCGGCCTCGCCGCGGACCTGACCCCCGTCCTCGGCCCGGACACCGAGGTCGGCTCGACCCTCGCCCCCGCGGCGCTCGAGGCGTTCGAGTTCGAGGGCAAGAACTTCGGCCTGCCGATCAACCTCGACGGGAAGTACCTCGCCTACAGCGGCGCCGCCTTCGACGAGGCCGGCATCACCGAGGAGCCTGCCACGCTGGAGGACCTGCTCGCCGACTGCGACAAGCTGTCGTCCGCGGGCTACACCCCGATCGCGTTCGGCAACCAGTTCGGGTGGCCGGCGATCCACTACATCACCCAGCTCAACGCCTACAACGTCCCCGCCGAGACCCTCGATAAGGACTACGACCCGGCCGGCGGCGAGTTCAGCGACCCCGGCTACGTCACCGCGCTCGAGCAGTTCCAGCAGATCCTGGACCGCTGCGCCAACCCGGACGCGAACGGCCTGGCCCACGAGGCCGCGCAGGCCAACTTCATCAGCGGCAAGGCCGCGATGCAGTACATCGAGTCGCTGGAGTTCCAGGTGCTGACCGCCGCGGGCGGTGCCCCGGAGAAGATGGCGAGCGACTGGAACTTCTTCCGGCTCCCGCCGGCCGCGGACGCCGCCGGGGACACCGAGGCGCTGACCGGCGCCCCGGACGGGTTCCTCATCAACGCCAAGAGCGAGAACGCCGGGCTGGCCGCCGACTTCCTCACCTTCTTCGCCCAGCAGGACAACGCCAAGGAGATGGTCGAGCAGCTGGGCTGGCTGAGCCCGGTCGATGGTTCGACCGAGGTCCAGAGCTCCTACCCGCAGCTCGGGGAGACCCTTGACGACATGGGCCAGGCGAGCCGCTTCGCGATCTGGCTCGACACGGTCGCGAACGCCGAGGTGGCCAGCGCCTACCTCTCCGGCGTCGAGGGCCTCGTGAACGGCGACAACACGCCCGAGCAGGTCATGGAGAGCGTCCAGAAGGCCGCCGAGGCCGTCCGCGCCAAGAGCTGATCCCGCCGCCCGGTGCCCCTGGTCCGCCAGGGGCACCGGGCGGGACCGTGCTCCCACCCACCCGTTCCGGATCCTCTGGACCCATCACCGACGGAGAACCGAGATGACCCACACCATGCGACGTTGGGGCACCTGGGCCTGGGTCGCCCCCGGACTCCTCCTGCTGGCCGTGTTCGTCTACTACCCGGTCGTCGAGAACGTCCGGCTGAGCTTCTTCAATTGGAACGCGTTCGCGCCGACGCCGATCTTCGTCGGCCTCGACAACTACCGCCTGGCGATGGACGACCCGGTCTTCTGGCGAGCCCTGCTCAACAACACCTACTACGCGGTCGCGTCGCTGGTCTTCCAGGTCTTCTTCGCCCTGGTCCTCGCAGCGCTCCTCGAGGAGGCGGTCGGCAAGCGGCTGCGGGGCTTCCTGCGGACCGTGTACTTCATCCCCGCCGCCATCTCGATCACCGTGGCCGGGATCCTGTTCTCGTTCATCTACAACCCTCAGATCGGGCTGCTGAACCGACTCCTCGGGGCACTGGGGCTCGACTCCTGGAAGCACGCCTGGCTGGGCGAGGAGGGGACCGCCATCTGGGGGATCATCGCGATGAGCCAGTGGCAGTCGATCGGCTACACCGCGATCCTCTTCGTCGTCGCGATCCAGCGGATCCCGCGGGAGCTCTTCGAGGCCGCGCGGATGGACGGCGCCGGGGCGGTGCGCAGCTTCTTCACGATCACGATCCCGATGGTGCGCGAGATGACCACGCTGCTGGTCATCCTCACGATCTCCGGGGCCTTCCTGGTCTTCAACGAGGTCATGGTGATGACCGCGGGCGGTCCGGACAACTCGAGCCAGGTGCTCAACACCTTGCTGTACCAGAGCGCGTTCAACAGGGACAACAACGGATACGCCGCCACCATCGCGACGGTGATCTTCGTGATCACGTTCGCGATCGCGGCCGCACAGATCGCCGTGTCCCGGCGGAGGAGGGTGGAGCTGTGAGCTCACACATCCCTGTCGACGCGGCCCCCGCGGGTCTGACCGTCCAGACCGAGGGCTCCCGGCAGGTCGCCGGAGGGACGCCGCCACCGGCACCGGGGCGCGGCATCCTGCTCCGCGTGGTCGCCAAGCTCCTCATCTGGGGCCTGCTCACCGGCTTGTGCATCGCGATCATCTACCCGTTGATCTGGATGGCGCTGAGCGGCTTCAAGACCAACCAGGAGGTCTTCGGCGATCCGTTCGGGCTCCCCGGCGCACTGCGGTGGGAGAACTACGGGACGGCCCTCGACCAGGGCGTCCTCAAGTACTTCACCAACAGCGTGATCGTGACGACCGCGAGCGTCGTCACCACGACGCTGGTGAGCGCCTGGGCGGCGTACGGGCTCACCCGGGTCCACATCCCGTACGGCAACGGCGTCACGCTGTTCATCCTCGGGGGGCTCATGCTGGCCCCGACGGTGGCCCTGGTGCCGCTCTTCCGGCTGCTCCAGGACCTGCAGCTGTTCAACACCTACTGGGCGCTGATCATCCTCTACACCGCGTTCCGGATCCCGTTCACGACGTTCCTCATCCGCGCCTACATGATCGACATGCCGCTCTCGGTCGACGAGGCGGCCAAGATCGACGGCGCCAGCAACAGCCAGATCTTCTGGAGGATCACGTTGCCGATGTGCCGGCCGATCCTGGTCAGCGCCGCCCTCCTCCAGGCGCTCTTCGGGTGGAACGAGTTCATCTTCGCGCTGGCTTTCATCAGCGACGACTCCCTCAAGACGCTCCCGGTCGGACTCATGAGCATGCAGAGCCGCCTCACCACCGACTGGCCGATCGTCTTCGCCGCGCTCACCGTGGCTGCGCTCCCGATGATCATCCTGTTCCTCATCGGCCAGCGGCAGTTCCTCCGCGGCCTGACCGAGGGAGTCGGCAAGTAGTGGACGGGCGTCACCCAGGACTGGTCATCTTCGACTGCGACGGCGTGCTCGTCGACAGCGAGCGGATCAGCGTCCGTGTCGGTGTCGACGTCCTCGCGGAGCACGGCTGGCACCTGACGCAGGAGGACTTCGCTGCCCGGTTCGTCGGGTGCTCCGCCGCGGAGTTCGAGCGGGGGATCGCCGAGCACCTCGGCGCCGACCTGGCGCGCGAGTGGGACGACCGCTACTCGGACCGCTTCCGGGAGGCGTTCGAGTCCGAGCTCGAGGCCGTCCACGGCGTCGTCGACGTGCTCGAGGCGCTCACGGCCCACGGCGTCCCCACCTGCGTGGCGTCGAACTCCCACCACCGCCACATCGAGCACGTCCTGGAGCTCGCGGGGCTGCGGGAGCAGCTGGCGGGGCGGGTCTTCAGCGCGCACGACGTCGGAGCAGGCAAGCCCGCGCCGGACCTGTTCCTCCACGCCGCCCGGACGCTCGGGACCGACCCGGAGGACTGCGTGGTGATCGAGGACAGCCCGTTCGGTGCGATGGCCGCCCGGGCTGCCGGGATGCGGTGCTACGGGTACGCCGGCGGCCTCACCCCGGCGTCGCGGCTGGTCGAGAACGGCGCGACCACGTTCCGGCACATGACCGAGCTCATCGAGCTCCTGGGGGTCGACCGGCCGCACGCGGTCGCCTGACGGGCAGGCCTGCGCGGCACCCGGCCTCAGGCGGCGCGCGGCTGGCCGAGCCAGCGGGCGTCGAGACTCGCGTCGCGACCGTGGTGGTGGGTGCCCGATGCGTCGAGCCGGAACCAGTGACCGTGTGGTGTCCGCCAGAGGTAGACCCCGGGCTCGGGATGCCGCAGGGTCCATCCGCCGTTGGTCTTGAGGCGGTGGTGGAAGCGGCTCAGCTTGGCGTTGTTCGTCAGTCGGGTCTGGCCTGGTGGCCCGCCGCGGTCGCGCGGGACGAACGGCTGCACGTGGTCGTCGTCGGCCTTCCGACTCACCAGGGTGCCGTAGGGGAAGACCTCATAGGGCGTCCGTTCCGAGGCCAGGGCACTCGTCGCTGCCGGCCACTCGTACCGGTCGACCGGCCGGGCGGCGGCCTCGTCGAGCACCGGCCGCCGTGACGTCCGGGACAGTCACCCGCCGTCCGGGACGTTGCGTGGGGCAAGGTCCGCGTGGCGGCGCGCGAGCACGACCGCCGGTTCGCACGAGCCCGGCCGCGGCCCGTCGGCACGATGGGTGCGAGCAGAGTGCACGTGCGAGGACGACCTGCGGCCCGAGCCGTCCAGCGGTCGACGCGAAGCCCGCAGAGCGCCTCCAGAGCACCCGCAGCAACGCGGGGTCGGTCGCGGACTGCACGTCCGGTGAGTCGCTCCGGTCGCCGACGGGGCGGCCTGCGCCGACTCCGACCCCCGCCGCGGGGGACGTCATCTAGGTCGTCGCGGTGCTCGACCGCTGCCGGGATCCTCGCACCCGGCGGCGACCCCCGGCCGACCGAGGTCCTCGCGCGGCCACGCTGCGGATCCGGAGGAACCGGGCGTCGTCGCACAGCTCGTCGGCCGGCTCGACCGCCGGGTCGGCGGTCGAGCTCGGCTCCGACGAGCAGGGCGAGCGCCCGCCCGGGTTGCTCAGGCTCCGCAGCGCGTCCGCGCGCAGGACCTCGGTCGCCGGGGGTCGCCGCCGGCGGCGAGGATCCCGGCCAGCCGATCGAGCACCGCGACGAGGTAGGCGACGTCCCCCGCGGCGCGGGCCAGATCGTGCGCAGGCCGTCCTCTCGGTCCGCCCCGATGGACGAACCGGACGAGCGACCGCGACTCGAGCCCGCTCCTCGGGGGCGTCTGGGTCCGCCTCTGCGATCTTCGCGTCACCAGGTCGAGGAAGCGCTTGGGGGCAGCGTCGTCTCTGCTCGTCCACCCATCGCGCGACGCCGCCAGGAGCCGGGCCGCGGCGGGGACCTCGTGCGCCAGGACCTCGGACCTCGCCCTCACGGAGCCGGCCCGGGCTGGGTGGTCGGCAACGTCCGGACGGCGTCGTCCCCGCATCCAGCTGAGCCGGTGCTCGCGAGGCCGGGGGTCGACCGGCGAGGGCCAGCAGGACGCGAGCTCTGCCTCGGCGGACTCCTCGAGTCTTCCGGGCACCCGTCCGGTCCGCAGCTGACCGCTGGGCATCCCCGGCAGCGAGCGTCGCGTGTCCTCGACCAGGTCGGAGGGCGTGGAGGTCGGCCCAGTGGGCGGCGAGGAGGAACTGCGTTGCCTCCGCCACCAGGACGAGGTCACGGGCCCGGGCCAGCTCGTCGGCCGCTTCGGTGGCGGAGAGCTCGTCGATCCAGGACGCCTCGAACATGTGTTCGATCATACCAGGACGCGAGGATGATCGGTGGCTGTGCTGCGTCGCTGTGGAGAAGCGACCAGGGTCCGAAGGCGCGCGCTCGCTACTCTGCAGCAGTGGTCGAGCCCTCGGGGTACCTCCTCTGTGGCACACCGCGCACCGGCAGCACACTGCTCTGCAGCCTGCTGGCATCGACCGACGTCCTGGGTCGCCCCCAGTCGTACTTCCGGGAGCCGGACGAGGTCTCGTGGGCACGGCGCCTCGGTGTGGCGGTCGACGGCGGCGCGGCCCGCGACTACGGGGCCTTCGTCCGCGCCGTGCGCGCCGCCGGGACGACGGACAACGGCGTGTTCGGAGCGCGAGTCATGGGGGGATCGCTGCCACGCATGGTGGCGGGGGTGGCGGGGGTGGCGGCGGGGCTCGGCACCTCGGGCGGGACGGACCCGACGGACCTCGCGGTCCTCGAGGCAGCGCTGGGCCCGCTGGCGCTCGTGTGGCTCCGGCGCGAGGACGTCGTGGCCCAGGCGGTCTCCTGGTGCCGCGCCGAGCAGACCGGCTACTGGCAGCAGGGCGATGCCGCGGTGCGCCGACCGCGGCAGGACGTCCCTGAGCTGCTGCGCGTGGCCGGGACCATCCAGGAGCACGACGCCGCCTGGCAGTCGTGGTTCGACGCCCAGGGGGTGAGACCCCACCAGGTCACCTACGACGAGCTCGTCCACGATCCTCGGGCCACCGTCGAGGCCGTCGCTGCGCACCTGGCAGTCGACGTCCCGCCGGACTGGCGTCCGGCGTCGCCTCACCGCAGGCAGGCGGACCGGACCAACGAGCGGTGGGCCGACGCGCTGCGATCCGCCCTGCCCGGTCCCTACGGCTCGAGGACCGAGTCCGACGGGTGAGCCCGCACCGTGGCGCCGTTGGTCCGCTCCTGGTCGGCCGGCTCCCCGAGCCAGTGGTGCCCGTGGCCGGCCTTGGCCGCGAGGTACGGCGCATTGGCGCGTGACAGGTGCACGCCCGTAGGGAAGCATCGGTCGACCTCGACCCCGGACCCGCGCAGCTGCGCCACCTTGTCGGGGTTGTTCGTGAGCAGGTCGACGCGGCGGACCCCCAGCGCGAAGAGCATCTCGGCCGCGACGCCGTACTCCCGCTCGTCCTCGCCGAACCCGAGAGCGACGTTCGCCTCGTAGGTGTCGAGGCCGGCGTCCTGGAGCGCGTAGGCGTCGAGCTTGTTGTAGAGCCCGATCCCGCGCCCCTCCTGACGCAGGTACAGCAGGAAGCCGCCGGCCGCGGCGATGCGCTCCACCGCCTCACGCAGCTGCGGGCCGCAGTCGCACCGCTGGCTCCCGAGGACGTCGCCGGTCAGGCACTCGCTGTGCAGCCGGACGAGGGGAGACCGCGACGCCGCGGGACCGGGGACGGCCGCACGGTCACCCAACCCGAGCGCGACGTGCTCACGCCCGTCACTGAGCCCGGTGAACGAGAACACCCGGGCCTCGGTGGTGAAGCCGTCGCCGAAGCGCAGCGGCACCGCCACCTGACCGCGGACCCTGGCCGGCGCGACGCGCCCGGTCATGCGTGGCTCCCTTGCGGGAGGCTGGGGGCGAACCGCGACGACAGGCCGTAGCAGAGCAGCACGACGTCCCCGATCTGCCGCACCTCGGCCAGGTGCGCCCGCCGACCGGGGTTCCAGGGGAAGCTGCCGTCCTGCACGAACCGGTGAGCGCGGGAGGTGCCGACGAAGAACGGCGCGATCACCAGGTGCAGCTCGTCGGCGAGGTCCGCGGTGAGGAACTGGGTGTGGACCCGGCCGCCACCCTCGACCATCAGCCGCCGTACGCCGCGTGCGTGCAGGTCCTCGACCATCCAGCGCGGGTCCACGGGCTGGCCGCCGTCGACCACGGTCGCCACCTCGCCCAGCCGGCGCTCGGCCAGCGCGACGGACCGACGTGCGCAGTAGACGAGCTTCTCGCAGTCGCCGGTCGCGAAGAAGTTGCTGCACGGGTCGAGCCGGCCCCGCTCGGTCAGCGTCACCTTCAGGGGTGCCTCCGGCAGGCCGCGGAGCCGTCGTTCCCGCCGGAGCTCGGGGCTCCTCACGAGCAACCGGGGATTGTCGTTGCGGACGGTCGCCGCGCCGACGAGGATCGCGTCGCACGCCGCGCGGACCTGGTCGACGCGCGCGAGGTCCGCCTCGTTGGACAGCACCAGCCGGTCCTCGGTGGCGGCGTCGAGGTAGCCGTCGAGGGAGATCCCGCAGCTCAGGATCGTGTACGGACGGTCAGCCACGGGCGCCTCCCGGCTCGAGCGCCGCCGGCGGACGCGCGGTGGTCCGCGGAGCCGCCCGCAGCAGCCCCACCACCAGGACGACGGCGCCCGGGAGCGTCCCCACCAGCACGAGTGCGCCGTACGCGACCGCCGTCGACATGCCCTGCGCCGCGCCGAGACCTGCGGCACCGAACGACCACGCCGCCATGCCCTCACGAGGACCCCACCCGGCGAGGTTGATCGGGAGCCCCGCGGCCAGCAGCACGAGGAACACCAGGGGAAGCAGCCGGTCGAGCGAGTCGGTGACCCCGACCGCGCGGGCTGCCAGGAGGTACGTCGCGACGTAGCCGGTCACCGCGACGGCGGAGGCCAGCACCACCCCCGGCCAGGTGTCGCGGCCCAGGAGTCCTCGCCGGACGTCGCCCTGCACCGCCTTGAGCAGCCGGGGCGCCCGGGAGCCCGGAGCCCGGGTCGACCGCCACAGCAGCCACACCACGACCGAGGCGACGAGCACCACCGCGCCGACCACGGGGAGGTGGCGGCGGACCGGCGACGGCAGCAGCAGCAGCCCCGCGAGGACGAGGACCGCCTGCACCACCTGGCCGGAGAACCGCTCCCAGGCCACGGCGCGCACCCCGAGCCCGGTCGCGCCCGCGGCCCGCCCGTGCCGCACGCCGCGGTGGACGTCGCCGACCACGCCGCCCGGGAGGGTCGCGTTCAGGAACTGGGCGCGGTAGCAGGAGGCGACCGCGGTACGGAGGTCGACGCCGACACCGAGGCCGCGCGCGACCAGGTGCCAGCGCCACGCGTTCGCGACGGTCGTGAGGACGGCGACGGCCACCGCGAGCAGCACGGTCCAGACGTCGAGGGAGCGCAGCCCCGCCACGACCGGACCCGTGCCGGTCCGCCAGACCACCACACCGAGGACGAGGGCGCCCGTGAGAGGCGGCAGCAGCCTGCGCGCGAGGGTCATGCCGCCACGCCCTGCAGGACGCTCGCGACCCGACCTGCCGTCCGGTCCCAGCCGGTCAGCGTCGCGCGGCGCTCCGCCGCCGCGGCGCGGAGGTCGGCGCGCAGGTCGGCGTCCCCCAGCCAGCGCCGCAGCACCTCGGCGAGTGCGGTCACGTCACCGGGCGGCAGCAGCAGCCCGGGCCGGCGGCCGTCCGCGGTCGTGCCGAGCGCCTCCGGGACGCCGCCCACCTCGGTCGCCAGCACCGGGAGCCCCCGGGCCAGTGCCTCGGTGACCACCATCCCGTAGGACTCGCTCCGGCTGGGGAGGACCAGGACGTCCGCAGCGGCGTACGCCTCCTCGAGCGCCTGGCCGATGAGGGGACCGGTGAGGCGCAGCCGTGCGTCGAGGCCCCAGGCCCGGATCACCCGCTCGAGGTCGGCGGCGAAGCCCGGCGCCCGGACGACCGCGCCGACGCAGTCGCAGCGCCACGGCAGGTCGGCGGTGCGTGCGAGCGCGGTGACGAGCACGTCGAGGCCCTTGCCCGACGTCACCGACGCGACGCAGAGGAGGTTGCCGCCGTGCGCGCTGCCCGCGACCGCGACGGCGGCCTCGGCTCCCGGGGGCGCCGCCTGGACCCGCGCCGGGTCCAGGCGGTACGTCGTCAGCAGCCAGCCACGCACCCACTCGCTCGTCGTGACGGTCGCAGCGGCCGCACCCAGCACCGCGCACTCACGCGCGGCGTCGTCCCCGTTGCGGGCGCCGAGCGGCATGTGGAGCAGGACGACGACCCGGACCCGTGCGGCGGCCGGCACCAGGAGCTCCGGGACCGCGGACGCCATGAGCCCGTCCACCAACGCGAGCGCGCCGTCGGGGAGAGAGGTCAGGACGGCCCCCAGCGCCCGGTGCGCCACCTCGTCGGGCCACGGCCAGGTGCCCGGGACGACGTGCTCGTGCAGCGTCCAGCCGGCCGCGGCCAGCTCCTGGGACAGCCGCCGGTCGTAGTGGTTGCCGCCGCTGGGGCGCTCCGGGTCGTCGATGCCCGCCGGCACCAGGAAGTGCAGCCGTGGTGTGCCGCTCACAGGTCGAGCTCGCAGCTCGCCCAGGCGTTGGGGGACTCGTGCAGCGTGACGGCCAGCCCGGTCACGGCTCCGGCACCCGCCATCGCGCCGCTCCGGACCCGTTCGGCGAGCCGCTCCGCCACGTGCCTCGCGAGGACCTCGGTCGTCGTGTTGGTCCCCGCGAACACCTCCTCCTCGTCGAGGTTGCGGTAGTTCAGGTCGTCGCAGATGGTCCGCAGCTCCTCGGTCGCACGGCCGATGTCGACGAGGATGCCGTCGGCGTCGAGGTCGTTGCCCCGGAAGGTGGCGTCCACGACGAAGGTGGCACCGTGCAGCCGCTGGGCAGGTCCGAAGACGGCTCCCCGGAAGCTGTGCGCCACCATCACGTGGTCGCGGACCGTCACGCTGAACACGCGGCCTCCTCGGCGGGGTAGCGGATGCTGTGGCACAAGCCTGGCAGGTCGCCGTCTGCCAGCCGCGCCATCACCTCGGGGAGGTCCTCGAACCGGGACTCCCCGGTCAGCAGCGCGTCGAAGGCAGGATCCGCGAGCAGCGCGAGCGCCAGCGCCAGTCGGTCGGCCGAGGTGCGCCGGCCCTGGCGCGCCGGCGCCACGGTGCCGACCTGGCTGGCACGGACCGACAGCCGCGAGGAGTGGAAGGACCCACCGAGCGCGATCGTGGTGACCCGGTCGCCGTACCAGCTGAGCTCCACGACCGTCCCCTCCGGTGCCAGCAGCTCGAGCGACCGCTGGAGGCCCGCGGACGTGGCGCTGGTGTGGAAGACCAGGTCCTGCCCGGTCGGGGCGTCGCCGGGGGAGGCGAACCCGGCGCCCAGCGCCGCGGCGACCGACGACCGCAGCGGGTCGACGTCGACCAGGGTGACCTCGACCCCGGGGACCCGGGTCAGCAGCCGCGCGACGCAGCAACCCAGCACGCCGGCGCCGACGACGGCGACCCGGTCACCGACAAGCGGCGCTCCGTCCCACAACGCGTTGACCGCGGTCTCGACGATCCCGGCGAGCACCGCCCGGGACTCCGGGACCTCGGCGGGGACCACGGTGACGGCATCGGCCGGCACGACGTACGCCGTCTGGTGCGGGTGCAGGCAGAAGACCGTGCAGCCCTGCAGCGCCGTCGGGCCCTCCTCGACCACCCCCACACTGAGGTAGCCGTACTTCACCGGCGCGGGGAAGTCGCCGTCCTGGAAAGGTGCTCTCATGACGTGGTGCTGGTCTGTCGGGACGCGGCCGCGGTACACCAGGGTCTCGGTCCCCCGGCTGATCGCCGACCGGGTGGCACGGACGAGCACCTCGTCGGGGCCGGGCGGCGCCAGCGTCACCGGCCGGAGCTCCCCGGCGCCCGGCTCCCGGAGCCAGAACGCCGATGCCTGCCGCTGCACCCGATCACCTCCTCGAAGTCCCGTCGAACCGGATCAGCACGCACCTCGTTGAGGTATTTGTAGTCCACTGGTGGCTGGGTGAACGGAGTAGCCGTGCAAGCGGTTCAACACGAGCACGGCGTTGCGCGGCACGTCGGACGCGCGAGCGTCCTCACCGTGCTCGCTGCGGTGCTCGTGCTCGTCGCGCTCAACGTGCCGAGCGACCCCCAGGTGCTGGGGGTGGGCGCGTTCCTGCGGCTCCCCCTCGAGGCGCTGGTGTTCTTCGCCGTGGCGCTCGCGCTGCCGCGCCGCCTGGGGCGGGTCCGGACGGTGCTCGCGGTCCTGGCGGGCCTGCTGCTCGGGGCGTCCGCGCTCCTGCGGCTGCTCGACATCGGGTTCGTCACTGCGCTCGACCGGCCCTTCGACACCCTCACCGACTGGCGCTACACGGGATCCCTCCTCTCGCTGGTGCAGGACTCCTACGGCGAGCAGGTCGGCGCTGCGCTCGTGGCGGCCGGCGTGCTCGTCGCCCTGGTGCTCCTGGTCCTGCTGCCGCTGTGCGTCGTCCGGCTCACCCGCGGCGCGGTCCGGCACCGCGACGGCGCGGCACGAGCGCTCGCCGTGGCCGCCTCGCTGTGGGTCGGCCTGGCGGTGCTCGACGTGCACGCCGGCGGCGTGCCCGTGGCCGCTCACACGACCGGCCCGTACGTCTACGGGCAGATCACCCGGATCGGGCCCGAGCTCGAGGACCAGCGCGAGTTCGCGGAGGCGGTCGAGGAGGAGGAACCCGCACGGGAGGCGCCGCAGCGCGAGCTGCTGGCCGGGCTGCGCGGCAAGGACGTCCTGCTCGTCTTCGTCGAGAGCTACGGACGCGTGGCCCTCGAGAGCCCGACAGTCGCCCCGGGTGTCAACGCGGTGCTGAGCCGGGCGTCGCGGGAGCTCGGAGCCGCAGGCTTCTCGAGCCGCAGCGCCTGGCTCACCTCCCCGACGTTCGGAGGCATCAGCTGGCTGGCCCACGCGACGTTGCAGTCCGGCCTCTGGATCGACAGCCAGCGGCGTTACGACCTCCTGGTCAACAGCGACCGGATGACGCTCAGCCAGTTCTTCGGCAAGGCCGGGTGGCGCACCGTGGGGGTCGTCCCGGCCAACAACCGGAACTGGCCGCAGGGCGCGTTCTACGACTACGACCGGATCTACGACTCGCGGAACATCGGCTACGAGGGTCCGATGTTCGGGTACCCGACGATGCCCGACCAGTTCACCCTCGAGGCGTTCCACCGGCTCGAGCTCGCCCGTGAGCGCCGCCGGCCCGTGATGGCGGAGGTCGACCTCATCACCAGCCACTCGCCGTGGTCGCGGACCCCACGCATGCTGCCGTGGTCCGCGCTGGGCGACGGCTCGGTCTTCAACGGCATGCCCGAGCAGCTGCTGTCGCAGTGGGACATCGGCACGGACCCGCTCGCGGTCCAGGAGGCCTACAGCAACTCCATCGAGTACGCGCTGACAGCGCTGACCGGCTTCATCCGGAGGTACGCCGACAAGGACACGGTCGTGGTGTTCCTCGGTGACCACCAGCCCTACACGATCGTGTCCGGCGACGGGGCGAGCCACGAGGTCCCGATCACGGTCCTCGCGCGGGACCCCGAGGTGCTGGCGAGGATCGCCCCGTGGGACTGGGCCTCCGGCCTGCGCCCCCGCGAGGACTCGCCGGTCTGGCGCATGGACCAGTTCCGCGACCGGTTCCTCGACGCCTACGAGTCGAGCGCACCGCGCCCGCGCGTCCGGAGCGCGCCGTGACCGACCACGAGGTCGCTCTCATGCAGGAGCTCCACGACGAGCACGCAGCCGGGCTCTGGCGCTTCTGCCTCCGGCTGGTCAACAACGACCGGGGGCGGGCCGAGGACGTGGTCCAGGAGACGCTGCTCCGGGCCTGGCGGCACCGCACGGTCCTCGAGTCGCCGCCCGCCGCCGTACGGGCGTGGCTGTTCACCGTGGCCCGCAACATCGTGATCGACGAGTGGCGCAGCCGCCGCGACCACACCGAGACGCCGGTCGCCGACGTCCCGGACGACCGAGTGCAGGAGGACGGCAGTGACCAGCTGTTGTTGTCGTGGGTCGTCGCCGACGCGCTCACCCGGCTCTCGCCGGACCACCAGGCGGTGCTGCTGCAGTGCTACTACCGCGGTCGTCCGGTCTCCGAGGCCGCGCGACGGCTGGGCGTCCCGGAGGGCACGGTGAAGTCCCGGACCCACTACGCCCTGCGTGCGCTCAAGCTCGCCCTCGAGGAGCTGGGAGTGAGCGCATGAGCTGCCCCTTCGGCCACGACGACGCGGCCTACGTCCTCGGCGCCCTCACGCCCGGGGAGCGACTCGAGTTCGAGCGCCACCTGGCGCGGTGTCCGGACTGCACCCGTTCGGTGCGTGAGCTGGCCGGCATCCCCGGCCTGCTGAGCCGCGTCGACCCGGAGGTCCTCGTCGCCGCGGTGCCGATCGACGAACCGGTGCCGCACAGCGTCCTGCCGCAGCTCTCCCGAGCGGCCCGCCGGGCGCGACGACGTCGGGTCCTCACTGCTGCCGGGATCGCCGCCGCCGCGGCGGCGGTCGTCGCACCCGTCGTCGTCTCCCAGCTGGACGTCGGGCAGTCGGCGACGACGCCGAGCACCGACTCTCCTCCCGTGGCGCTGGTACCCATGGAGCCGGTCGGGGACGTGCCCGTGGTCGCCCAGCTCGGGCTGGAACCCGTCGGCTGGGGGACGCGGGTGGAGCTCACCTGCACCTACGACACGGCGTCGGTCCCCTACGCGCTGCCGCCCGCGGTCGACTACGTGATCGTGGTCGTCCACGACGACGGGCACGCCGAACGGGTCGGCAGCTGGCGGTCGATCGACGGCAAGACGATGCGGTTCACCGCTGGGACGGCGGCCGACGAGGGTCACATCACCTCGGTCGAGGTGCGCACGGTCGACGGACGGGTCGTGCTCAGCAGGACCGCGTGAGGACGACAGCCGTCGAGGAGCTCAGCCCAGCCGCTCGGCGACGACCGCGAACTTGCGCACCCGTCCGGACCGGAGCCAGTCGCTCCAGAGCCGGTGGGCCGCGAGGAGCTCGTCGAGCGCACGCGTCCCGACCGCCTCGGTGATCGCGCGCTCCTCCGCGGCGAGGGCGACCATCATCGCGTCGACCACGGCGAGGTGGGACCGACTGCACTCCTCGGACCACCGCACCTCCAGCCCGACGCGTCGCAGGGACGCGACGACCTCCGCCAGCGGGGTCAGCCAGACCGTGTCCGCGTCCGGCATGCGCGCGGCTTCCGGCGCGGTGAGCGGCGCGCCCTCCTCGAGGGTGAACGCGAACCGCCCGCCGGCGGGCAGGACGGCGGCGACGCCCCCGAGCAGCTTGTCCTTGTCGGGGAACGCGAGCATCGTCTCCAGCAGCAGGGCGACCTCGAACGGGCCCCCCGGGACCGGCGGGACCTGGGCGACCTCGAAGCGGCAGGTGAGGCCTGCCGCCGCCGCGCGCTCGCGGGCGATGCCGACAGCGCTGCTGCTCGCGTCGACGCCCAGGTAGGCGCACCCGAGCTCGGCGGTGAGGTACCGCCCGGGGCCGGCGACGCCACAGCAGAGGTCGACGACCTCGACACCCCGAGCGACCCCGGCGCGCACCGCGAGCGACCGGATCTCCGAGGCGCGCATGAAGCTCTCCTGCCCCACGAACTCACCGGGCGGGTACGCCGTCTCGCGCGCTCGACGCAGCGCTCGGTCGAACGGGTCGCGCTCGTCCTGCCTCACGGGCGCGGCCGGAGCAGCGTCGCGCCGGCGGCGTCATCCGGGTCGAGCAGGACACCGGCCCGGTCCGGCAGCCCGTCGTCGGCCCGGTGCCGCCACAGCCAGACCACGTCGCGGCCGAACGACTCCGCCAGCAGCGCGAGCGCGCCGACGAGCCCGGCCACGACCACCGCCGGGGGCGCGACCTGCGCCGCGGCCCAGGTGAGCACGATGCCCTGGACCGCAGCCACCACCTTGCGCCAGTCCCGTCGCGGGAGCTCACGGCGCATCCAGGGCAGCCACCAGCCGGCGGCCCCGAACGCGTACCGAGCCGCGCCGCTGGCGAGCACCCACCAGCCGACGGTCGGGGCGACGTACACACTGAGCACCATGATCAGGAAGGCATCCGCCTCACCGTCGAATCGCGCGCCGAACGGCGACGAGGTACCGGTTCGTCGGGCGACCCGGCCGTCGGCCGCGTCGAGCAGCAGGGCGACGACCGCCAGCGTGACCAGGGTCGGCCGCGACGACCCGTCGGAGGAGGACTCGGCGACGACCGCCGCGATGGCACAGGCGAGCGTGGCCCGGCTCAGCGTGACCAGGTCGGCGGGCCCCAGGGCCCGCCGACCGCTCTCCACGATCCCGCGGGCGACGGCCAGTGACACCACCGTCCCGCACGCGAGCCCGACGCCCCAGGCCGAGAGTCCCATCTCGACTGTGGTCGCGACCCCCGCCAGCAGCAGCACCAACGCGAGCATGCCGGCGGTCAGGCTGTGTCGCACGGTGATCACGGCACCTCCGGGTGGCTCGGGCACGGCTCGTCCGGATGGGGGACCATCGTGCACTGGGTTCAACGCCAGTACCCACGAACCGGTTCACCACCCAGTCGGGACCGCGTCCCTCGAGGAGGAGCATTGACGAGCGAGCCGGTGCGCGCCGGCGCCGGCTGGCTGGCGCTGCGGGAGCCGGCCGACGCGTCGGCCCGGTCCAACGACCTCGTGGACGCGCTGCGGCCGGCCCTGACGACCTCCCGACCGCTGGTCGTGCACGACCTCGGCTCGGGGAGCGGCTCGATGGCCAGGTGGCTGGCTCCGCAGCTGTCCGGGTCGCAGCACTGGGTGCTGCACGACCGGGACACCGAGCTGTTGCAGCTCGCGGCGGCCGACCCGCCCGTCGGCGCTGCGGACGGTGCACCCGTCACGACCGAGACGCAGAGCGGCGACATCACCCGGCTGGGACCGCTCCCCGGGGCCGACCTCGTCACGGCGTCCGCGCTCCTGGACATGCTCACCGCCGAGGAGGTCGAGCGGCTCGTCGCGACCGCCGTCGCCGCCCGCTGCCCGGTCCTCATCGCGCTCAGCGTGGTGGGACGCGTCGAGGTGGAACCCCCGGACCCGCTGGACCGGTCGCTCGGCGCGGCGTTCGACGCCCACCAGCGTCGGAGGACCGCGGCGGGGAGACTGCTCGGGCCGGACGCTTTCCAGCACGCGGTCGACGCGTTCCGCCGGCACGGTCTCGACGTGCTCGTCCGTCCCAGCCCCTGGCGGCTCGGTCCCGACCACGCCGCGCTCGTCGAGGAGTGGCTCGTCGGCTGGCTGGACGCGGCGTGCGAGCAGGAGCCCGGGCTCCGCGAGGAGGCCTCGGCCTACGCGAACCGGCGGCGGGAGGACGCTGCGACGGGCCGGCTGTCGGTCACCGTGCACCACGCGGACCTGCTGGCCCGCCGCCCGGCCTCGGAGTGAGCGGTCAGGCGGCGCGGCTCAGCACGTCGATGTCGGTGACCACGTCCCCGAGCGGCTCTGCCTCCCGGCGCTCGCCGGCCGCGAAGGTGCCCATGAGCACCGCGCCCATGACGCCGGCGGCTGTGCCCAGGTAGAACATCGCGATCATGATTGCGGTCAACATCACTCCACCTCGGGTCCGACGGCCACGCGACCAGTGTCAGGCCGTCACGGCGCGGGTGTCCTGGGAACGCCGCAACTGGTCAGCGCGCGTACGCCGGGAGGTGCCGCTCCGGGCGTCCCTCCACGTGCAGGTGCGGGAGGCGGCGGTCGAGCCCGGCCGGCAGCCACCACGTGGCGCGGCCCAGCAGGTACATCACCGCCGGGACCAGCAGCATCCGGACGACCGTCGCGTCGATGAGGATGGCCGACGCCATCCCGATCCCGATCACCTTGAGCACCACGTCGGAGCTCGGGACGAACGCCGCGAAGACGGCGACCATGATCGCGGCGGCCGCGGTGATGACCCTGCCGGTGGAGGCGAGGCCCTCCAGGACGGCCCGGTCGTTGTCCTGCGTCCGCAGCCACGCCTCCCGCATCCTGCTGACGAGGAACACCTCGTAGTCCATCGACAGCCCGAACAGCACCGCGAACATCAGCACCGGCACGAACGCCGGCAGCGGTGTCTCGGTCTCGACCCCGACGAGTCGTCCGGCCCAGCCGCCCTCGAGGACCAGCGCCACCACGCCGTACGCCGCGGCCACCGACAGCAGGTTCATGACGGCCGCCTTGACGGCGATCGCGAGCGAGCGGAACGACAGCACGAGCACCAGCATCGAGAGCAGCACCACGCCCGCGATGAGCAGCGGGATGCGCTTGGCGATGTTGTCGGTGCTGTCGATCGACACCGCGGTCACGCCGCCCACGTGCACGGTGAGGCCCGAGCCGTCGACGGCGGCCGGCAGGACGGCCTCCCGGAGCCGCCTCACGAGGTCCTCGGTCGCCTCCGCCTGCGGACCGGCCTCGGGCACCACGGGGACGACCGCGGTGTCGCCGGCGGGGTTGAGGGCAGGCTCGCCGACCGCGGCGACGCCGTCGGTCGAGCCGACCGCCTCCGCCACGGAGGTGAGCGCCGTGCGGTCACCCTGGCTCCCCAGGTCGGCGACCAGGACCAGCGGCCCGTTGCTCCCGGGTCCGAACCCGTCGGCCACCAGGTCGTAGGCGCGACGGGTCTGCAGGCCCTCGGCGTTGTTGCCGGCGTCGGGGAAGCCGTAGCGGACGCCGAGGTAGGGCGAGGCAAGCGCCAGCAGGAGTGCGACCCCGAGGGCGAGGGCGACCCAGCGACGGGTCTGCACGAGGCGGCTCCAGGCCAGCCAGGCCCGGGACGGCTCGACGTGCCCGCCGGCCGCCATGGTGACCGCCCGCTGGCGCCCCAGCGGGAGCCGCAGCCTGTCGACGTGCGCGCCCAGATAGCCGAGCAGCGCGGGGAAGAGGGTCACGCTGGCGGCCATCACGACCGCGACGGCGAGGATCGTCACGAGCGCGGCGCCCCGCATGAACGACAGGCCCATCGCGAACAGGCCGAGCATGGAGATGACGACCGTCGTCCCCGCGACGATCACCGCCCGGCCGGCCGTGTCGAGGGTCGCCACGGTGGCGGCGCGCGGGTCCAGCCCCACGGCCCGCCACTCCCGGAAGCGGGTGACCATGAGCAGCGCGTAGTCCACCCCGATGCCGATGCCCATCATCGTCGCCAGCGAGGTCGACCAGTCGGGTGCGTCGACCACGGCGAGGAGGAGTCCGGTGAGCGTGCTGCTGACCGCGAGGCCGGCGACCGCCACCAGGAGCGGCAGTCCGGCCGCGACGACCGAGCCGAACATCAGCAGGAGGATCACCGCAGCCGCGGCCAGGCCGAGCGCCTCCGACCCGATCTCCGCGGCCTCACCCTGGACGATCGTCTGACCCCCGAGCGCCACCTCGAGGCCGGGCCGCGAGGCGTCCTCCGCGAGGCCGATCAGCTCCTCGCTCTCGGCGACCGGGACGTCCACCGGGTTGACGACGTCGAGCCGCGCGTGCGCGACGAGCGTCCGACCGTCCTGCGAGACCGCGCCCGGTGTCGCGTACGGGTCCTCGACCGTGGCCACGTGCGGCAGCTGCGCGACGCGGTCGAGCAGCGCCCGGACGTCGTCGCGGGTGCCGGCCTCCGTCACGCCGTCGTCGGCGCGGACGACGACGTCGACGGTGTCCCCGGCCTGGGCCGGGAACCGCTCCTCGAGCAGCTCCTGGGCCTGGCTGGAGTCGGAGCCGGGGGCGGAGTAGTCGGCCTCGAAGTCCCCACCGAACGCCGCCGACAGCCCGGCGGCCAGCAGCAGCGCCACCAGCCAGGCCAGCAGCGTGCGGCCACGGTGGCGGAACGCCACGTCGGCCAGCCGGCCCAGGGGGCCGGGGCGGACCTCGGCGTGGCGCGGCTCGTAGGGGCGGTGCGAGGACTCGGTCAGCAGCGACATGGGTGGCCTTCTCGAGAGCGTCGGTTACACCTCGTAACGAACCGTACGCGGCTTCACTTGTCAATGCCTATTTTCGAGGGTTACTGTCCGTAACATGTCTCTGAGCGAGGTCGTGTGACCACCGTCCCGCTGAGCCGGCGGGAGCGGGCCCGCGCCGCGACCCTGGCGGAGATCAAGCAGACGGCGCTGGACCTCATGCGCGAGCAGGGCAACACCGACGTCCGGTTCACCGACATCGCCCGGGCGATGGGGATGACCCCGCCGGCGCTCTACCGCTACTACGCCGACCGCAACGAGCTCCTCACCGACCTCATCACCGATGCCTACGACGACCTCGGCGAGGCGATCCTGCAGGCCAGGGAGGCGTGTGCGGCCGACGACATCGCCGGACGGTGGCTCGCCGCCGCGTCGGCGTACCGGACGTGGGCCGGGCGGGAACCGCAGCAGTTCGGGTTGATCCTCGGTCTCCCGGTCCCCGGCTACAGCGCCCCGCAGGAGGGACCGACCACGCAGGCGGCCAAGGCCGCGATGGGGCAGCTCGCGGTGCTGTTCGTGTCCGCGGCCACCTCGGGCAGGCTCCGGCCGCCGCTGGTGCAGGAGGTCTCGCTCGCGGTCGCCGCGTGCGCCCGTGACAAGCACCCGGAGCTGGAGGGCATCGTCCCGCCCGAGAGCTTCCAGGCGATGCTGCACGCGTGGGCTGCGCTGCACGGGTTCACCAGCCTCGAGACCTACGGTCACCTCGACTGGTTGGACCCCGAGGCCCGCGAGGAGCTGTTCCTCAGCCACGTCCGCGTGGTGGCCCAGGCCGCCGGGATCCCCGCGCCGGAGCCCGTCACCGGCTCGTGAGGACCGCCCTCAGCTCCGGGAGCGCAGCGAGCTCGGCGTCGAGGATGCCGCGCGCGACCGTCACGCTGCCGACGAGCGGGTGCAGCGCGAGGGCCTTGACCGCCAGCGCGGCCGACCCGGACAGCGCGGCGTCGATGGTCGCCCGCTCGACCGCCTTCACCGTCGCGACGAGGCCGGAGGCGTGGGCGTCGAGGGGAGCGGTGGCGAACGGCCGCCACCCGTTCGCGTCGACGACGCACGGGACCTCGACGACCGCGTCGGTGTCGAGCCCCGCCAGCGTGTGCCGGTTCGGGACGTTGAGGACGAGGGTGGTCCGCTCGTCGCGTGCCACGGCGCGCATCAGCGCGAGCGCGACCCGGTCGTAGCCGCCGCCGTCGAGGTCCTCGGCCTCCCGCTCGCCCGCTCCGCTGGCGTCCCGGCTGTCGGCCATGTAGCTGGCCTCGCGCGCGGCGCGGACCCGCTCCCAGCGGGCGAGGGCCGCGCCCGGCCGGCCGTCCTCCGCGTCCCCGTCCCAGAAGCCGTCCTGCTGCGCGAGCAGCACCTCCCCGCGAGTCCGGCCGGCCTGCCGGACCGCTGCCACGGCGTCGGAGGAGTAGTACCAGTACCAGAGGTACTCGTTGGGGACCGTGCCGAGCGTGGCCAGCCAGTCGGGGCCGAACAGCCGGCCCTCCTCGAAGGAGCCGAGCAGCGCCGGGTCGGCGAGCAGCCGGGGGAGCAGGTCCTGCCCGTCGACCAGCACCCGCCGGAGCCATCCCAGGTGGTTCAGCCCGGCGTAGTCGAACACCGCCCGGTCGGCCTCGACCGACAGCGCCCTCGCCACCCGCTTGAACATGCCGACGGGGGAGTCGCAGATCCCCACGACCCGGTCGCCGAGCACGTGCGACATGGCCTCGGTGACCATCCCCGCGGGGTTGGTGAAGTTGATGACGTGCGCGTCGGGCGCGACCCGGCGGACGACCTCGGCGATGCGAACCGCCACCGGCACGGTGCGCAGCCCGTAGCAGACACCGCCCGCGCCCGTCGTCTCCTGGCCCAGCACCCCGTGGGCCAGCGCCGCGCGCTCGTCGCAGACCCGCCCGGGGAGACCCCCGACGCGGATCGCGGAGAACACGAAGTCCGCACCCCGGACCGCGGCCTCCACGTCGGTCTCGAGCCGCACCTGCGGGCCACGGCGACCCGTCGCAGCCGTCGCCGTCGCGTCGGCGAGGACGGCGCCGACGGTCCGCAGCCGCGCCGGGTCCAGGTCGTGGAGCACCAGCTCGGTGACGCGCCCCGGCCCCTCGTCCGCGAGGAGGGCCCGGTGCACGAGGGGGACCCGGAACCCACCGCCCCCGAGGATCGTGAGCCTCATGCCTCTCCCTCCGCCGTCATGACGACCTCGACGCCTGCCTCGCCCACGACCGCGAGCGTCGCGGGATCGGCGTGGGGCTCGGTCACGATCGCAGCCAGGTCGCTGGCGCCGCACACCCGGGCGATGCCCCGGCCGGGGAACTTGTCGGCGTCGGCGACGAGCACCGCGCGCTCGGCGGCCTCCAGCATCGCGCGCTTGACCGGCACCTCGACCGCCGTGGTGTCCAGGACGCTGCCGTCGCGCCGGACCCCGCTCGTGCCCAGGAAGAGCAGGTCCGCACGGAGCTGGCGCAGCGCGTGCTCGGTGAGGAAGCCGACCAGCGACCGGTAGTTCCGCCGGACCGTCCCGCCCAGGAGGATCAGCTCGACGGACGCGTCGTCGGCGAGCTCCTCGTAGACGGCCAGGCTCGAGGTGATGACCGTGACCTCCCGACCGCGCAGGCTGCGGGCGAGGTGACTGGTGGTGGTCCCGATGTCGATGAGGACCACGTCCCCGTCCCGCACCAGCCCGGCCGCCGCGACGCCGACCCGCACCTTGGCGTCCTCGTGGTCGACCGCGACCACGTCGAACGGCGGCTCCGGGGCGCCGACCGGAGCTGCGCCGCCGTGGACCCGCATCAGCAGTCCCTCCTGCTGCAGGCGGCTCAGGTCGCGCCGGACCGTGGCACCGCTGACCCCCAGCGCACGGGTCAGGTCACCGACCTCCGCGAGGCCGTCGACCCGCAGCATCTCGAGGATGCGTTCGTGCCGGCGACGGGCGAGCATGCGGCACACCGTAGCGCCGATCCTGCGCGGATGTGAGCAGGTCGTGCGCGAGAGTGAGCCACCTCCGGTGGTCCTTGCGCAGGTTTGACCACTGGGACAGACTGCCGCTGCAGGAGGTGAGCATCCATGTCCGATCCCGCGGAGGGCGACGCGGCCCGCAGCGGCGCGCCGATCGACCTGCTGGTCACGGGCACGGTGTTCCTCGACCTCATCTTCACCGGCCTGCCCGCGGCACCGGTGGGGGGCCGCGAGATCATGGCCGACGGCATGGGGTCCAGCCCGGGTGGCGCCGCGAACATGGCCGTGGCCGCGGCGCGGCTGGGACTGACGACCGGTCTCGCCGCCGTCTTCGGCGCCGACGTGTACGGCGACTACTGCTGGTCGACGCTCGCGGACGACGAGGGGATCGACCTGTCGTGGTCCCGGCGGCTGGCCGGGTGGCACTCACCGGTGACGGTCTCGCTGGCCTACGACGACGACCGCGCGATGATCACCCACGCCCACGAGGCCGCGGCCGAGGCGGAGCAGGCGATCGCGCGGCTGCCGGCCGCCCGTGCCTGCTTCGCCGACGTCAGCACCTCCCGGGCGCCGTGGGTCGACCGACTCGTCGCAGCCGGCAGCCTGGTGTTCGCCGACGTCGGCTGGGACGCGTCGGGCACCTGGGATGCCACGGCGCTGCGCGAGCGGCTCGAGGGCTGCCACGCCTTCGTCCCGAACGCTGCCGAGGCGATGGCCTACACCGGCTCCAGCCACCCGGGCGCGGCGCTGGAGGCGCTGCGCGACTGGGTCCCGCTCGCGGTCGTCACCGCGGGCAGCGGCGGCGCCTACGCCGCCGACGAGCGGACCGGCGAGACCGTGTGGGTCCCGGGGCTGCCGTCGCCGGCCGTCGACCCCACCGGCGCCGGGGACGTCTTCCTGGCCGCGCTGGTCCTCGGGACGCTCCGGGAGTGGCCGCTGCAGCAGCGGATCCGGTTCGCCAACCTCGCCGCCGCGCTCTCGGTCCGTGACCTCGGGGGGGCGATGGCCGCCCCCGGCTGGGCCGACATCTGTGACTGGTGGAGCGACGTCGACCCTGGCAGTCGCCTCGCCCGCGACTACGGTTTCCTCGAGGAGCTCCTGCCCGAGCAGGAGCACCGGGTCTTCGCGCGGGCGGTCCCGACGATCGGCTTCGCGGTCACCACCACCCACGACCACTTCCGTCACGGCCCCCTCCCGACGCGTCGAGGCCTCGCGGCGGCGCCGTACCGGCATCCTCTGCAGAGTCCCCCGACCCAACCCGCCACCTCACAGGAGAACCCATGACCCACCTCCGCACCCGTCGACTGCTCGGCGCCGGCCTGGCGGTCGCGGCGATGTCCGCCGCGGCGGCCTGCGCTCCGGGCGAGGAGGGCGGCTCCGGGACGGAGACCGGCGCCGACGAGGTCCAGACCGACATCTCCGAGGTCGGCGACGTCACGCTGACCGTGTGGGACCAGGAGGTCCGGGGCGGTCAGGCGAAGCAGATCCAGGCGCTGAACGACGCGTTCCAGGAGCAGTACCCGAACGTCACGATCGACCGGACCAAGAGGTCCTTCAACGACCTGCAGCGCACCCTGCGCAACGCGATCACCTCCGACGACGCCCCCGACGTCGTCCAGGCCAACAACGGCCGCTCCGACATGGGCGCGTTCGTCGAGAACGGGCTGCTGCAGTCGCTCGACGGGTACGCCGAGGCCTACGGCTGGACCGAGCGCTTCCCCGAGTCGGTCCGGTCACTGGCCAGCTACAGCGACGACGGCGCGGTGTTCGGCGAGGGCAGCCTCTACGGCGTGCCGCAGGTCGGCGAGGTGGTCGGGGTCTGGTACAACAAAACCAAGCTCCAGGAGCTCGGGCTCGAGGTCCCGCAGACCACCCAGGAGTTCGAGGCGGCGCTCGACGCCGCCAAGGCCGCCGGCGAGTTGCCTGTCCAGTTCGGCAACCTCGACGCGTGGCCGGGGATCCACGAGTTCGGCTTCGTGCAGAACCAGTTCGTCCCCCGCGACGACATCAGGAGCCTGGGCTTCGGGCAGGAAGGCGCCTCCTGGACGTCGCAGGAGAACGTCGAGGCCGTCGAGACCTTCTCCGCGTGGGTCGACGCCGGCTACTTCACCCCGGACTTCAACGGTGTCGGCTACGACCCGGCCTGGCAGTCCTTCGCCCAGGGTGAAGGAGTGTTCCTGGTCTCCGGCACCTGGCTCCAGGCGGACCTGACCGACGCCCTCGGCGACGATGTCGGCTTCTTCCTGCCGCCGACGGGGGAGAGCGGCGAGCTGGCCGTGACCGGCGGCACCGGGCTGCCGTTCTCCATCACCGAGGCGTCGGAGAACGCCGACGTGGCCGCGGCGTACATCGACTACATCACCAGCGACGAGGCCATGCAGATGATCCAGGAGGCCGGCGGCCTGCCGATCGTCGGCGGGTCCCCCGACGGTGCCACCGGTGCCGCGGCGGACGTGCTGGACGCCTGGACCGCTGCCGGGGAGCAGGACGCGCTGGTCCCGTACCTCGACTACGCCACGCCGGACTTCTACGACCTGCTCACCGCGCAGGTCCAGGAGCTGGGCAACGGCTCGGTGGACGGCGAGCAGTTCCTGTCCACGCTGGACGAGGAGTACACCGGCTTCGTCTCGGGCAGCTGACCCGGGCCGTGGTCGACACCCTCGGGCCCACCCGGGCTACCCGCCCGCCGGGCGGCGCGGCCGAGGGTCCCAAGCGCGCGCCACGGCGGTCGGCACCACCGGGGGAGCCCCGCAAGGTCGCCTACCTGTACGTCGCGCCCGCACTCGTCGTCTTCGCACTGTTCCTGCTGGCGCCGCTGGCCTACGCGGTGCAGCTGTCGTTCTTCGAGTGGGACGGGCTGGGACTCGGAACCTGGGTGGGGCTGGACAACTACGCCGCCGTGCTCACCGACCCCGACCTGCGCGCGCCGTTCGTACACGCGCTCGTGCTCGTCGTGTTCTTCAGCGTCGTCCCGGTCATGCTGGGGCTGCTGCTCGCGGCGGCGATGACGCGCACCCGGGTGCGGGGTGCCGGCTTCTTCCGGACGGTCCTCTTCCTGCCGCAGGTCATCGCCCTCACGGTGGTCGCCGTCGTCTGGCGCCAGATCTACGCACCGAGCGGCCCTCTCAACGACGCCCTGCGAGCCGTCGGGCTCGACGGCTTCGCCCGCGGCTGGCTGGGGGACCCGGACTGGGTGCTGGTCGCGATCGGCCTCGTCGGGACGTGGGTCTGCACCGGGCTCTGCACGGTGCTGTTCCTCGCGGGCCTGTCCAAGGTCAGCCGTGAGCTGTACGAGGCCGCCCGGCTCGACGGCGCGGGGGCCGTCGCGGAGTTCAGGGCGATCAGCTTCCCGGCCGTGCGCGGTGAGCTGGCGGTCGCGCTGACCCTGACCCTCGTCGCGGCACTGCGCACCTTCGACCTCGTCTTCGTCATGACCGGAGGCGGCCCCGGTGACGCCTCGCGCGTGCCCTCCTACGAGGTCTACGACCGTGCCATCCAGGAGGGCGACGTCGGCACCGGCATCACGGTCGCGCTCGTGCTCACCGCGGTGATCCTCTTCGTCACGTGGCTGGTCAACCGGTTCGCCGACGACCCGGACACGAGGGAGCCGGCGTGAGGACCTCGACGCTCGAGCGGACCACGACGTACGCCGTCCTGGTGCTGGCCGCCGTCCTCGCGCTCTACCCGATCGGGCTGGTGCTGGTGAAGGCGGTCCAGCCCGACGCGGTCGGCGCCGCCGGCGGCGTCGACCTCGGCAACTTCGCCGACGCGTGGGTCCAGGGCGAGTTCGGCCGCTACCTGCGCACCAGCGTCGTCGTGACCGTGTGCGTGGTGCTCGGCGCCTCGCTGCTCTCCGCCCTCGCCGGCTACGCGTTCGGGACGATGCGCTTCCGGGGCTCCTCGGTGCTGTTCTACGTCCTGCTGCTCGGTCTCATGGTGCCGAGCGAGGCCGTCGTCATCCCGCTCTACTTCCAGCTGCGGAGCCTGGACCTGCTCGACACCTACACCGCCCTCGTGCTGCCCCAGATCGCGCAGTCGCTGGCGTTCGGGACCTTCTGGATGCGCGCCTACTTCCGCAGCACCTCGCGTGAGGTGGTGGAGGCCGCCCGGCTCGACGGCGCCGGCCACCTGCGGGTCTTCTGGTCGGTGCTGCTGCCGATGGGCCGGCCCGCGGTGGTCACGATGATGGTGCTGTTCTTCATGTGGACCTGGAACGAGTTCCTCCTCCCGCTGGTCGTGATCCCCAGCGGTGACCTCCTCACCGCGCCGCTCGGCCTGGCGCTCTTCCAGGGCCAGTACACCGCGGGCACCTCGCTGCTGGCCGCCGGCGCCGTCCTGGTCGCGCTGCCCGTCGTCGTGGCCTACCTCTTCGCGCAGCGCCACTTCATCCGCGGCATGGTCGACGGCGCGACGAAGGGGTGACCCAGACCAGACCCACATCCATGACCCGACCCCGACCCCAGTCCCCTCCTCCACCACCCGCCCCCCTCCCGAAGGAGCCCGACCGATGCCCACACCCCCACGCCTGGCACACCCGTGCCCACCCGAGCGACCTGCCGGCCGGCGTGCCGGCGCTGCAGGACTGGCGACCCTCGCGGTCGTGGGCCTGGCCGGCCTCCAGGTGCCCACGACCGCGACAGCCGCGCCCTCCGACGCGCGATCGACCGAGCGCGTCGCCCCGCCGGAGGACGCCGCCGACCTCGACGTCCTGTACGTCGGCGCCCACCCCGACGACGAGGCGTTCCAGCTCTCCGCCTTCGGGCAGTGGCGCGAGCGTTACGGCGCCCGGACCGGCGTGGTCACCATCACCCGTGGTGAGGGCGGCGGCAACGCTGCCGGACCAGAGGAGGGCCCGGCGCTCGGCCTGATCCGCGAGCGCGAGGAACGAGAAGCGGTGCGCCACGCGGGGATCCGCAACGTCTTCAACCTCGACAAGGTCGATTTCTACTACTCGGTCAGCGCGCCGCTGCACAAGGAGGCCTGGGGACAGCGCGACACGCTCCGCCGACTCGTACGCGTGCTCCGTGAGACCCGCCCGGAGGTCGTCATCACGATGAACCCGGCGCCGAGTCCCGGCAACCACGGTGGCCACCAGAACGCCGCCCTGCTGGCGACCCAGGCCTACTATGCCGCGGGGGACCCCGAGCGCTTCAGCAGTCAGATCGAGTCCCAGGGACTCGAGCCGTTCGCTCCGGCGAAGCTCCTCACGACGCAGGTGCTCGGCACCGCCCAGCCGACCGACGCGCCCGGCTACAACGGCGCCAACTGCCCGACCACCTTCACCCCCCAGCGTCCCACCGACGACATCTACGGCATCTGGAGCGGGCGGCGTGCGGCGAACGGGACGACCTGGGCCCAGATCGCGCGGAACGCGCAGCGTGAGTACGTCTCCCAGGGCTGGTCGGTGTTCCCGGACGTCAACCCTGATCCCCTGAAGCTGGGCTGCAACTACTTCGCCCAGATCGACTCCCGGGTGCCGTTCACCCGTGGTGACCTGACCGCCGAGGCGGCCTCGCCCGCCACGATGCTCGAGGGCGCGGTGCTGCAGGCGCACGACGGCCTGCCGCTGGGCACCCGGCTCGACCTGTCCACCGACGAGTTCGAGCTGGTCGCCGGCGGCACCTCGACGCTGCGGGTCTCCCTGACCGCGCCCGAGGACGGTGCGCTGCGCGGGGTCACGGTGGCCCCGACCCTGCCCTCCGGCTGGACCGGACCGACGTCGCTGACCCTCGGGACGGTGGCGCGCGGCGAGACCGTCACCCGCACCCTGACCGTCACGGCCCCGGCCGGGACGGCGCCGGGTCGTGCGCTCGTCGGCCTGACGGTGCGCTCGGAGGACCGCGCCGGCTACGGCAACCAACAGCTCCAGGTGGTCCCCGACGTCGAGGGCACCCAGCAGCTGCTGCCGCAGGTCGCGACGTTCAACGCCTGGGCGGCCCGGGTCGGCGTCCGCCAGCTCACCGGCATCGTCAAGCCGGTGCTCACCCTGCCGAGCGGCGGCAGCCGCACCGTGACGGTCGACGTCGTCAACCACGACGACCAGGCGCACTCCGGCGAGGTCACCCTCGAGCTCCCCGACGGGTTCGCGACCGCCGGACCGGAGCCGTACGACTCGCTGGCCGCGGGCGCGAGCACCCAGGTCGCGTTCACCGTCACCAACACCGACGACTCGCTCCCCACCGCGAACGACGGTGACGAGGACGGCGGTGGCGTGGACGACGCGGACGGCGACTACGACTACACGATCCGCACGACGACCGAGGCCGGGGACTCCACCTCGGCAGCGGCTCTCGAGCTCGTGCCGACCGCGACGCTCGGCGACACCGCGGCGCCGACCCTCGACGGGACCATCGGCGCCGGCGAGTACGACGCCGAGATCGACCTCAGCCGGCTGTGGGAAGGCACGGCCTGTGCCGACGCAGCCGACTGCTCGGCCACCGGCTACCTGACCCGGTCCGGCGACGCGCTCCACGTCGCCGCGGACGTCACCGATGACGTCATGGGGACGCAGCTCGACCCGTCGGACTGCAAGCGGCACTGGCGGGTCGACAGCCTCGAGCTGGCGATCGACCCGTCCGGGACGTCGGAGAACACCTCGACGACGTTCAAGGTCGCCGTGCTCCCGTCGACCACAGGAGGCGTCGCGTGCGCCTCGCGGGACGCCGACAACCGGCAGGGCCCGATCGGCACCTTCGAGCAGGTCGGAGGCGGCGGCACCCCGGCGCTCGCGGCGGACAACACCGCTCCGGGCTTCGAGACCGTGTCGCGGCTCAAGGACGACGGCGGCTCCTACACCGGATACGTGATCGAGGCGACGATCCCGTTCAGCGCGCTCCCGTCGACCGTGGACCCCGAGCGCATGGGGTTCAACGCCTTCGTCTACGACTCCGACACCCAGGACAAGACCGGCCAGACCCGTCTCGGCTGGTCGACGTACGGCGGCGTCCAGGGTGACCCCTACCGCTGGGGGCGCGTCGTCCTCGACGGCCCGGCTCCCGCGCCGGTCCCCACCAGCGCGCCGTTCCTCGACTTCCCGGGGCTGCAGAGCGTCGAGTCCCCGCAGTCGATCGCCCAGGCCGTCCGCATTGGGGTGCCCCTCTCGGGGCTGCCCGAGGCGAGGCGGGGAGCAGCGCTGGTGCGCGCCGACGCGTCCCGCGGGAGCGTACGCGTCGTCGTCGACGTCGAGGGTCCGGGCACCGCGCACCTCTTCGCGGTCTCCCGCGGCGAGGTCGTCGGTGAGGTCGTGACCGACCTCGGGCCGGGCCGGGTCGCGGTCCGCATCCCGACCGACGGACGAGCCCGCCGGGTGCTGCTCGGGTACGACGCGGAGGGAGTAGGGACGGAGTCGTCGGCGGTCCGCCTGCGCCGGTGAGCCGTTGCTGAACCGTCGCACCCCCGGGGCCGTCGGTCCCGGGGGAGCGGCGCTCCTCCCGACACCACCCTCAGGACCCCCGTGCCCACGACGCTCCTCCCTACCGCGGACCGCGTCGCCCTCGCCGCCGCGGACCTCGTCACCCAGGCGGTGGCGGACGGCGCCACCACGCTGGGCCTCGCCACGGGCTCGTCACCCCAGGGTGCCTACGACGAGCTGGCACGCCGGGTCGGCGCGCGCCGCCTCAGCCTCGCGGGCTGCCAGGCCTTCCTCCTCGACGAGTACGTCGGGCTGGCGGCCGACCACCCGCAGGCCTACCGCTCGGTGATCCGGCGCGACCTCGTCGACAGGACCGACCTCGACCCCGCCCGGGTGCACGGACCCGACGGGACCGCGGACGACCTGGTGGAGGAGGCCCGCCGCTACGAGCAGGCCGTCGTCGGCGCCGGGGTCGACCTCCAGGTGCTCGGCATCGGCCGCAACGGGCACCTCGGCTTCAACGAGCCCGGCTCGCCGCTGGACTCCGTCACGCGCGTGGTGACCCTGACCGCGCGCACCCGCGCCGACAACGCCCGGTTCTTCGAGTCCGCGGACGACGTCCCGACCGAGGTGATCACCCAGGGCCTCGGCACGATCCTGAGCGCCCGGCGGCTGGTCCTCATCGCCACGGGCGTCGCCAAGGCGCCCGCGGTCGCGGCGGCCCTCACCGGCCCGGTCGGCCCGCAGTGCCCGGCGTCGGTGCTGCAGTGGCACCCGCAGGTCGAGGTGCTCCTCGACCCAGCAGCAGCCTCCGAGCTGCCGTCCGGACCGAGCTCCTAGACGCCTGGGGGCACCGCCCCACCGGACGGGGGCCGGTCGTCGTGCCGGGGATCGGCCAGCGGGTCCGGTGCAGCCGCTTGTCGTCGAGCTGCTCGACCCTCTGCACCCCGCCCATGAACTGCGGGAGCTCCTCGAACTGAGTCCACTGGCCGTACGCGGTGCTGATCGGGACGTCGACGGTGATGGTCGTCTGCACCTTGGTCGTCATCGACCCCTCCTGTCCTGGGCGCCCGACGAGGCGGGCGGTGTGGACAGTGCTCTCGGTCGCTAGGCGTCATCCCCCAGGGGCTGGGGGTCGAACCCTCGGGGGTGCTCAGGCGAGGCGCGCGTTGACGGCGTCCGCCGAGAACTGCCGGTCGACCACCATCCGGGTCAACCCGACCAGCGGGGCGCGGTCACCCGCGACCCCCAGCTGCAGCGTCAGGTGCCGGGTGGCTCGCGGCAGGGACAGCCGGTAGAGCGTCTCGCGGAGCCCGGCGAGGAGCGGTGCCGACGCCAGGTCGCCGTGGACGACGACCACCTCCGGGTTGAGGACGCACACCACCGTCGCCATCACCTCGCCGATGAGCCGCCCGGCCTCCTGCGTCAGTCGGGCGGCATCGCCGTTCCCGGCTGCCAGCAGCGCCCGCACGTCGCGCCCGGACGCCGCCGTGACCCCCAGCGACGTCAGCCGGCGGGCGACGGCCCGGCCGCTCGCGACCGCTGCCAGGCACCCGACCGCCCCGCACTGACACACCGCGTCCTCGGCGTCGTGGTGGAGCCGGACGTGCCCGATGTCGCCGGCACCGCCGTCGGTGCCCCGGTAGACCCGGCCGTCGATCACGATCCCGGTGCCGATGCCGGTCGAGACCTTGACCAGGCAGAGGGCGGTGGCGCCGGGGAAGCCCGCGGTGTACTCGCCCAACGCCGCGGCGTCGGCGTCGTTGGCCGCGAGGACCGGGACCTCCGGGAGGTACTGCTGGAGGTGGTCGGTCAGCGGATAGGCGTCCCAGCCCGGCATGATCGGCGGCTGGCTGGGGCGCCCGGTCCCCGGGTCGACCGGCCCCGGGACGCTGAGGCCGACGCCGCACAGCGTCCGGTCCCCGAGGTGGCCCTGCTCGAGCAGCTGGCGCGCGCAGGCACCGAGGGCGTCGAGCGTGGAGGACGGACCGTCCGCCACCGCGACGTCGAGGTGGTCCTCGACCAGGGTGCGGCCGGACAGGTCGGTGAGCGCGACCCGGGTGTGGGTCGTGTCGACCGTCGCGGCCAGGACCAGCGCGTGCCCGACGTTGAACCGCAGCCGTCGGGGACGCCGCCCGCCGGTCGACGCGGCCGCCGGGCCCTCGACGACCAGACCCGAGGTCAGCAGCGTGCCGACCCGCTGGGCGACGGTCATCCGGGACAGCCCGGTGACCTCGAGCACCTCGCCCCGGGTGCTGGCGCGGTCGTGACGGATGAGGTCGAGGACGTCACCGGGACCGGACACGGACCAGACCTCCTCGACGCGGTGGGCATGCAGGTCGTGACCATGCTTGACCACTGAGCCGCTTATGTCTAACGTCCGAGCATAAGCGGGCGCGCGAGTGGAGGTATGTTGTGAACGATGTGACAGGAAGAGCTCGATGAGGCGCTGGGGACCGGCCCGCCGGTCGACGTACGCCGTGCTCGCGCTGGGACTGACGGCGTCGGTCGCCGCCTGCGGCGGTGGCGACGACGGGGGCGAAGGCAGCGCCGAGGGCGGTGACCCGCTCACCGTGTGGATCGTTGAGGACCTCCCGGACCGCGTCGCGGCCACCCAGGAGATCGTCGACGCCTTCTCCGAGGCGAGCGGCGTCCAGGTCAAGCTCGTGGCGGTGGCCGAGGACCAGTTCAACCAGCTGCTCACCTCGAACGCCGCGGCCGGCGAGCTCCCGGACGTGGTCGGCGGCATCCCGCTCGGGCAGGCCCGCATCATGTCGGCCAATCAGCTCCTCGACACCGACGCGATCGCCGAGGTGATCGAGACCCTGGGCGAGGACACCTTCAGCGAGAAGGCTCTCGAGCTCACCCGCGAGGACGACACTCCGATCTCGGTGCCGAGCGAGTCGTGGACCCAGCTGCTGGTCTACCGCAAGGACCTCTTCGACGAGGCAGGCCTCGAGGAGCCCTCGTCGTACGACGCGATCCTGGCCGCCGCGGAGCAGCTCAACACCGGCGGCGTGGCCGGGTTCATCGGTGCCAACATCGCGGGGGACGCCTTCACCGAGCAGACCTTCGAGCACATCGCCCTCGGGAACAACTGCCAGCTCGTCGACGACGGCGGTGAGGTCGCCTTCGACAGCGCCGAGTGCGTCGAGGCGCTGGCGTTCTACCAGCAGCTCGAGGAGTTCGCCCCCGACGGCGAGCAGGACGTCGACACCACCCGCGCCCAGTACTTCGCCGGCAAGGCCGCGATGACCATCTGGTCGACCTTCATCCTCGACGAGATGGCCGGGCTCCGGAACGACGCGCTGCCGTCCTGCCCGGAGTGCAAGGACGACCCGGCCTACCTGGCCGAGAACAGCGGCGTGGTCACCGCGATCCAGGGACCGTCGGGCTCCGAGCCGGCCGTGTTCGGGGAGATCACCTCGTGGGAGATCACCGCGGAGTCCGCGACGGACCCGGCCAAGCAGTTCGTCGAGTACATGATGACCGACGGCTACGAGGACTGGATCGCGATCGCGCCCGAGGGCAAGGTCCCGGTGCGCTCGGGCACGAGTGACAACCCGACGCAGTACACCGACGCCTGGGCGACGATGAACGTCGGCGTCGACACGAAGGCACCGCTGTCGGACTTCTATGGCGAGGACGTCACCGGCGCGCTGACCACGGGCGTCGACCAGCTCGCGCGCTGGGCGCTCCCTCAAGGCCAGGGCGACCTGCTCGGTGCGATCGCGGGGGAGGCGCCCGTCGCGGCCGCCGTCAACTCGGTGGCGGGAGGCACCGACCCGGCCGAGGCAGCGACGCAGGCCGCCGAGGCGATCAAGGCAGCCCAGGACTCGCTGTGACCGTCAGCGGGCCGACTGCACCCGCTGACGCCACCGTCGAGAGCCCGGCCCCGGCGCCGCCGGGGCGCGGCTCCCGGCGGGGCGCCGGACGCAGCCGCTCCGCCCGGGCTCGGGAGGACCGTCGCACCGGCTACCTGCTCATCTCACCGACGGTCGTCATCGTCGGGGTCATGGTCGTGCTCCCGATCCTGTGGACCTTCTCGCTGGCCTTCCAGCAGGTCCGGCTGCTCAACCTCCGCAGCACGGGCCTGATCGGCGACTTCGACCTCGAGAACGTCCGCAACGTCCTGACGTCGCCGGGGTTCGTGGACGCGCTGGTCAACACGCTCGTCTACTCGGTGTTCGGCACCGCGTGCGCGATCGGGCTCGGACTCGTGGCCGCACTGGCCCTCCGGCGGCCGTTCCGGGGCCGTGGCCTGGTCCGGGCCTGCATGCTGCTGCCGTACGTCGCACCGGTCGTCGCGGCGACGTTCCTGTGGAAGACCATGCTCAACTCGCAGTTCGGGGTGGTGAACCACTACGGCACCACGCTCCTGGGGTGGAACGACCCGATCGCGTTCCTCACCTCGAGCGCGGAACCGTCGCTGTTCGGCCTCGATCTCCCGGTCAGCACCGCGATGGTCACCGTCGTCCTCTTCGAGGGCTGGCGGTCCTTCCCGTTCGCCTTCCTCTTCCTCACCGCGCGGATGCAGGCCATCCCGGACACCCTCGACGAGGCCGCCATCGTGGACGGCGCCGCGCCGAGCCAGCGGTTCCGTCACATCGTGCTGCCGCAGCTGCTGCCCACGATCGCGGTGCTGACGGTGCTGCGGTTCATCTGGACCTTCAACAACTTCGACGACATCTACCTGCTCACCAACGGCGGAGCGGGGACGCAGGTCGTCACGGTGCGGGTCTACGACTACCTCATCAACCGCGGCGACATCGGAGCGGCGGCGTCGCTGGCCCTGGTCCTGGCGGCGATCCTCGCGGTGCTCGTGGGGGTCTACCTCAAGTTCTTCGGCCGGCAGGAGGAGGTCGCATGAGCCGCGACGCGGTGGAGCGGCGCGTCTTCGGCGCCGTGCGGCCGGTGGTGATCGCGCTGCTGCTGCTCATCACGCTGTTCCCGTTCTACTACATGGTGCTGCTGTCGTTCCGGCCCCTGGAGTCCCTGCTGCAGGACCCCGGCGCGCTCTGGCCCAGTGGCGGCGAGATCGACCTCGGGACGTACGTCGACGTGCTCAAGTCGACCGCCGACGGCGGCCAGGGGTTCCTCACCTTCATCAGGAACAGCTTCTTCGTCGCGATCGCGACCGTGGTGCTGACGCTGCTGGTCTCGATCCCCGGCGCGTACGCCGTCGCGCGGCTGGAGTTCTTCGGCCGCCGTCAGATCGGCGCGCTCTTCCTCGGCGTCTACTTCTTCCCGGCGATCCTGCTGGCGATCCCGCTGTTCGTCTTCTTCACCCGCATCGGTCAGCGCGGCACGCTCACCGGGCTCGTCATCGTCTACATCGCGCAGGTCGCGGCCGTGTCGATCTACATGCTGCGCAACTACTTCGACACGATCCCGGCGAGCCTCGAGGAGGCCGCCGCGATCGACGGCGCCACCCGGCTGCAGGCGATGCGGAAGATCAGCCTCCCGCTTGCGATGCCGGCCATCGCCTCGAACGCCCTGTTCATCTTCATGATCGCCTGGAACGAGTTCCTCTTCGCCCTGCTGTTCCTGGTGGAGAGCCGTGAGAAGTGGACGGTGTCCCTCGGGTTGTCGCAGCTGTCGGGGAGCATCGAGGTCCCGACGACCGTGCTGATGGCCGGCTCGGTCATCCTCACGCTGCCCATCGTCGTGCTGTTCTTCCTCAGCGAGCGCTGGCTGGCCGGTGGGCTGACCGCGGGAGCCGAGAAGGGCTGACCGAGGTGCCCACCGTGGTGCAGTTCAACGCGCCCGGCGACGTGGCGCTCGTCGAGACACCGACCGAGCCGCTGCTGCCCGGGACGGTCCGGGTGCGCACGGCGTACTCCGGGATCTCGGCAGGCACCGAGCTCACTGCGTACCGGGGGACCAACCCCTACCTCAACCAGACCTGGGACCACGTCGCCCGGGTGTTCCGCGCCGGCGAGCCGTCCTTCGCCTACCCCGTCGCGGGGTGGGGCTACTCCGAGGCGGGCGAGGTCGTCGAGGTCGCCGACGACGTCGAGGGCCTCTCCCGCGGGGACCGCGTCTACGGGATCTGGGGGCACCGCAGCGAGGCCGTCGTCCCCACCGCCCGGATCTCAGGGACGCTCGAGGCGTCGGAGGACCCCCTCACCGGCATCTTCGCCCGGGTCGGGGCGATCGCGCTCAACGCGGTGCTCGCCGCCGAGGTCAGCCTGGGGGACCGGGTCGTCGTGTTCGGGCAGGGCGTCATCGGACTGCTCGCCACCCGGCTGGCCGCCCTCAGCGGGGCCACGGTGATCGCGGTCGACGGCTTCGAGTCCCGGCTCGCGGTCGCCCAGGAGCTCGGAGCGGAGACCGTCCTCGTCCCGACCGTCCCCGGAGGCGTCGGTCTCGCGGTCCGGGAGCTCACCGGGGCGGGAGCGGACTCCGCGATCGAGCTGAGCGGCAGCTACCGGGCGCTGCACGAGGCCGTCCGCAGCGTCGTGCCGGACGCGGTCGTGGTGGCCGCGGGGTTCTACCAGGGCGGCGCGACCGACCTCCGCCTCGGCGAGGAGTTCCACCACAACCGGGTGCGGCTCGTCGCGAGCCAGATCGGCGCGACGCCCCTGGCCCTGGGCACGCGTTGGGACCGGGCCCGTCTGGTCTCGGTGTTCATGGACCAGGTACGCCGCGGCCGGGTCGACGTCGGACACCTGGTGACCGACGTCCTCGACGCCGCCGACGTCGCCACGGCGTTCGAGCGGCTCGACAGGGGCGACCCGGAGGTGCTGCAGGTCGTCCTGCGGTTCGACGCGGCGGCCCGGTGAGCACCGGAGCGGCCCCGGACCTGCCGCCGGACCTGCCGCCGGACCTGCCGCCGGAGCTCGACCCGCGCCCGGTGTTCCCCGAGGACCGAGGCGGTGTCGCGGTGCTCGGCGCGGGCGGCATCGCCCAGTCCGCGCACCTGCCGGCGTACGCACGGCACGGGGTGGGGGTCGTCGGGGTGTGGAGCCGTGACCCGGCGACCGTCGCCGGGGTCCCGGAGCGCTTCCCCGGGGTCGGCCGGGTCTACGACAGCGCCGAGCAGCTCCTCGACGACCCGGCGGTGCGGATCGTCGACGTCGCGACTCCTGCTGCGGTCCGGCTGCGGTGGATCGAGGCGGCCCTGGACGCCGGCAAGCACGTCCTCGCCCAGAAGCCGCTGATCGCCGACGCCACCGATGACGCCGAGACCGACCGGCTGGGGGCGGCGCTCGCGCGCGCCGCGGACCGGGGCCTCCGGGTCGCGGTCAACCAGAACGGCCGGTGGGCCCCACCCTGGCGGCTCACCACCCGGCTGCTGCGCAGCGGCGCGGTCGGCGACGTCGTCGGGATCACGCACCTGCACGACAAGGCGCTGCCCCCGCTTGTCGGGACCCCCTTCGACGCGCTCGACCACATGCTGCTGACCGACTACCTCAACCACTGGGTCGACATCTCCACCACCTGGCTGGCGCCCGGCCGGGTCGTCTCGGTCCAGGCCGCGGACTCACGGGTGCCGGGTCAGCCGCAGAAGGCGCGCAACCCCTGGTCGGCCACCCTCACGATGACGGCGGACACCGGGGCCACGGTCCTGCTGCGGATCGCCGGGAACGCCGTCGCCACCGGACCGTCCTGCCCGTTCTGGGTCCACGGCACCACCGGGACGGTCCGCGGCTCGGTGCTGCTCGGGTCGGACCGGCTCGCGCTCGACCGCGGGGCGGGCACCACGACCTACCCGCTGCCCGGCGCGTGGTTCGTCGACGGTTTCGCCGGGACGATGGGTGAGCTCATGTGCGCGATCGCAGAGGACCGCGAGCCGGAGAACAGCGCGCAGGACGGGCTCACCACCGTCCGGCTCACGTCCGCGGCCCGCGCCTCCGCCGAAGGCGGCGGGGTCCCCGTGCCGGTCCCTGACCGCGGGTCGGTGACCGCGTGAGGTACGACGCCGTCGACGAGCTCGTGGTCGACGCCGACCAGGTGGCGGTCTACACCGAGGGCTGGCAGAGCTGGAGCCCGACGGCGTGGCTGCGGCCGGGGACGGTGCCGCGGCCGGACCTCGCCTGGCAGCACACGATGCGGTTCCGCCCGGACGCACCGCTCGCCGACGAGAGCTGGCAGGCCGAGGGGCTCCTGGTGGTCGACCCCGGTGGCGGCCGCCCCGTCCGCACCTACGGCGCCCGGGCCGTCGCCGAGGACGTGCCGTCGGTGCGGGCGACGCTGGTGGGGGACCGCCTCACCGTCGCCGGCACGGGCAGCCTGGCGGTCGAGGAGTCGGCCGACCCGGTGACCGCGCTCGCCCGCTTCGCCGACGCCTTCGCCGCCGAAGCCGGTGTCGTGCTGCGCCGGGCGCCGCGGGTGTGGTGCTCGTGGTACCGCTACTTCGAGGCGCTCACCAGCGCCGACGTCCTCGAGGCGCTCGACGACCTCGACCGGCTGGAGCTCCCGGTGGAGGTCGTCCAGATCGACGACGGCTGGACCCGTGGGCTGGGGGAGTGGCTCGCGCCGTCGGCCGGCGTCCCGTCGCTGCCGGACCTGGTCGCCCGGATCCGGGACCGCGGCCGCCGGGCCGGCATCTGGCTGGCCCCCTTCCTCGTCGGCCGCGACAGCGCCCTCGCGCGGGAGCACCCGGACTGGCTCGTCGGCGACGCGGGCCGCAACTGGGGGCAGCCGCTGCTCGGGCTGGACCTCACCCACCCGGGGGTCCGGGACTACCTCGCAGCGAGCGTCCGGTCGCTGGTCGGGCTCGGCGTGGACTACCTCAAGCTCGACTTCCTCTACGCCGGCGCCGTCCCGGGCCGGCGCCACGAGGACGTCTCACCGGTCACGGCGTACCGCTCGGGGCTGGAGCTGGTCCGGGAAGCCGCCGGCGAGGACGCCTACCTCGTGGGGTGCGGAGCACCGGTGCTGCCCAGCGTCGGGCTGGTGGACGCGATGCGGGTCTCGCCGGACACCTTCCACGAGGGGGGCGAGGACGGGTCGCACGGTCTGCGCGGCCGTTCCTCGCTCGTCGCCAGGGCGTGGCAGCAGGGCCGGTTCTGGGTCAACGACAGCGACTGCCTGGTCGCCCGGCCGTCGTACGCACAGCGCGAGCGGTGGGCCGCAACGGTGGAGACGTTCGGCGGCCTGCGCTCCTGCTCGGACCGGCTGAGCGAGCTCGACGACTGGGGGCTGGACACCACCCGCGCGCTGCTGGCCTCCGCACCGCCTCCCGGTCCGTTCGGCTCCGAGGTCCTCGCCGCCGCACGCGAGGAGGCGTCGTGACCGTGGCCGGGCTCCGGACCGCGATCGCCCCGCTGCTCGAGCTGCTGTACGACGAGCGGGCCGGTGCGGTCGCCGAGGACCTCCTCGACCTCGCCGAGCGTTACGCCGGTCGCCTGGGCCCGGCCCGCCACCGACACGACGAGGCCACCGCCTACCTGATCACCTACGGCGGCGCGGTCCGCCGGCGCGGCGAGACGCCGCTGCACACCCTCGCCGGCGTGCTGCGAGACCAGGTGGGTGACGTCGTCAGCGACGTCCACCTGCTCCCGCTCTACCCGTGGACCTCCGACGACGGCTTCGCGGTCGTCGACCACCGCCTGGTCGACCCGGCGCTGGGCAGCTGGGAGGACGTGCGGGAGCTGGCGGCCGACCACGGCCTCCTCTTCGACTTCGTGGCGAACCACGTCTCGGCGAGCAGCCCCTGGTTCGGTGCGTGGCTCGCGGGGGACCGGGCGCACGACGGCGCGTTCGTCACCGCCGACCCCGGGTTCGACACCTCCCGGGTGGTGCGACCGCGGGTGTCACCGCTCTTCCACGCCTTCGCCCGGCCCTCCGGCGAGGAGGTGCAGGTGTGGACGACCTTCGGGCCCGACCAGGTCGACGTCGACGTCCGGTCGCCGGCGGTGCTCGTGGAGCTGACCGACGTGCTCCTGGGGTACCTGACCACCGGGGCGTCCGGCGTGCGCCTCGACGCGATCGGCTTCCTGTGGAAGCGGTCCGGGACGACCTGCCTGCACCTCCCGGAGACCCACGCCGTCGTCAAGCTGTGGCGCTGCCTCGTCGACCACCTGGCGCCCGGGACGCAGCTGCTCACCGAGACCAACGTGCCGCACGTGGAGAACGTCTCCTACTTCGGGGACGGGTCCGACGAGGCGCACATGGTCTACCAGTTCGCGCTGCCGCCGCTGGTGCTCCACTCGTTCGTCTCCGGGAGCACCGCGCGGCTCACCGCGTGGGCGAAGGGGATCGGGCCGGTGAGCACGACCGCCACCTGGTTCAACTTCCTCGCCAGCCACGACGGGATCGGGCTGCGGGCGACCGAGGGGATCCTCACCGACACCGAGCGCCAGGCGCTCGTCGACCGCGCGCTTGCCCACGGCGGGCGGGTCTCGATGGCGCTGTCCGCGGGCCGGGAGTCGGTCTACGAGCTCAACGTCGGCTACGTCGACGCGCTCACCGACCCCCGCGAGGCCGACGCCGACGACCACACGGCGGTGGTGGTGGCGAACGCGCTGGCGGCCCACAGCATCCTCTTCTGCGTCGTCGGCGTCCCGGCGGTGTACTACCACTCGCTGTTCGGCTCGCGCTCGGACCAGGAGGGCATGGCGGAGAGCGGCATCAACCGCCGCATCAACCGGGCGGTGCTCGACGCCGACGACCTCGTCGTTGCGCTCACGACCGACGGGCGTCGGCAGCGGGTCTTCGACGGCCTCGCGCACATGCTGCGCACCCGTGCCCGGCAGCCGGCGTTCTCGCCGTACGGGGACCAGGAGGTGGTCGACCTCGACCCGCGGGTCTTCGCGGTCCGCCGTCGGGCCGGCGGGCAGGAGCTCGTGTGCGTGACCAACGTGACCGGTGAGCCGGTGGAGCTTCGCGACGTCGCCGGCCGTGACGTGCTGACCGGCGCCGAGCACCGGCCGGACGGGGCGCTGGTGCTGGGGCCGCGCCGCTTCGTCTGGCTCGACGTAACGGACCGGTGACGCCCGGAGCGGGCTCCCGCTCCTGGTGTGACTCACGGCATAGGCTGCGCGCGTGGCGAAGCGCAACGGCAAGTCAGCGCGGTTGACCCAGTCGATCGAGGCCTCCCGCGCGGTGCCCATAGGGGACTACGGCTTCCTCAGCGACGGCGAGGTCTCCGCGCTCGTGGCGCCTTCGGGGTCGGTGGACTGGATGTGCCTGCCCCGGTTCGACTCCCCGAGCATCTTCGGAGCGGTCCTCGGCCGCCGCGCCGGCTCCTTCAGCGTGGCGCCGGTCGACGTCCGGGTCCCGGCCGCCCGCCGCTACCTGCCGGGCACGATGATCCTCGAGACCAGCTGGGGCACGAGGACCGGCTGGGTGATCGTCCGCGACGCCCTGCTCATCGGGCCCTGGCACCACGCCTCCAACCGCTCCCACACCTACCGGCGCACGCCCACCGACTACGAGGCCGAGCACGTCCTGCTGCGCACGCTGCGCTGCGTCTCCGGCGAGGTGCAGATGCACATGGACTGCGAGCCGGTCCTCGACTACGGCCGCACGCCGGTGCGCTGGGAGTACGCCGGGGACGGCTACCACCACGGCGTGACGTCGGGCGGCGACGCGCGGCTGCAGATGTCGCTCACCACCGACCTCCAGCTGGGCTTCGAGGGCGGGCAGGCGAACGCCCGGACGCTGCTCAAGGCGGGGGACACCCGGTTCGTCGCCCTGGCCTGGGGGGTGCGCCGCCGCCCACGACGTACGCCGACGCCTACGCCCGGCAGGTGTGGACCGCTCACCACTGGCAGCACTGGCTCGCGCGCGGGACCTTCCCCGACCACCCGTGGCGCAGCCACCTGCAGCGCAGCGCGCTCACCCTGCGCGGACTCACCTACGCCCCGACCGGAGCGGTGACCGCGGCCGCCACCACCTCGCTGCCGGAGTCCCCGGGCGGGGACCGCAACTACGACTACCGGTACACCTGGATCCGTGACGCGACCTTCGCGCTGTGGGGGATGCACTCGCTGGGGTTCGAGTGGGAGGCGGTGGACTTCTTCTCGTTCATCGCCGACCTCGCCAGCAACGACGAGGACCTGCAGATCATGTACGGCATCGGCGGGGAGCGGGACCTCACCGAGGTCACCCTCGACCACCTCCCCGGGTACGCCGGCTCGCGGCCGGTGCGGATCGGCAACGCGGCGTACAACCAGCAGCAGCACGACGTCTGGGGAGCGCTGCTCGACTCGGTCTACCTGCACTCCCAGGCCGTCGACCAGCTCGACAACCGGATCTGGCCGATCCTCGACAAGCAGGTCAGCGCCGCGGTCAAGCGCTGGCGGGAGCCGGACGCGGGCATCTGGGAGGTCCGGGGCGACCTCAAGCACTTCACGTCGTCGAAGATCATGTGCTGGGTGGCCGTCGACCGGGGCGCCCGGCTGGCCCGGATGAGCGGCGAGCACGAGAAGGCCGCGGAGTGGGAGCTGACCGCGGCGGAGATCAAGGAGGACGTCCTCGCCAACGGCGTGGACGAGCGCGGTGTCTTCACCCAGTACTACGGCGGGACCGCGCTGGACGCCTCGCTGCTCCTCGCCCCGCTGGTGCGGTTCCTGCCGCCCGACGACCCGCGGATCAGGGCGACCGTGCTCGCGATCCGCGACGAGCTGACCGTCGACGGACTGGTGCTGCGCTACCGCGTGGAGGAGACCGACGACGGCTTCTCCGGCGAGGAGGGCACGTTCACGATCTGCTCCTTCTGGCTGATCTCGGCGCTCTGCGAGATCGGCGAGCTGGTCAAGGCGCGCAAGCTCTGCGCCAAGCTGCTGTCGCTCGCAGGCCCGCTGGAGCTGTACGCCGAGGAGATCGACGCCCACAGCGGGCAGCACCTCGGCAACTTCCCGCAGGCGTTCACCCACCTCGCGCTCATCAACGCCGTCCTCCACGTGATCAAGCTCGAGGCCGAGCAGGAGGGTAGGCAAGACCCCACCTGAGGCTCGTCGGCCCGGGCTCCTCAACTGGGGGCCGGCAAGGCCGATGAGGACGGTGTGAGGAGGGTCGTCGCGCCGCGTGGACTGGTGCAGGAGCTGCAGGACAGCCACCTCACCAGCGTGCTGACGCTGTGCGCCATGCTCCTGGTGAGCCTGACCTCGTCGGGCTACCTCCTGCTCGTCACCCAGCCTGCGGTCTCCCACTACGCGGACTCGGTGCGCGACGCCCGGCTCATGCACGAGGCGATGCTCGACCAGGAGACCGGCCTGCGCGGCTGGCTGGCGACCGGGGACCGGGCGTTCCTCGAGCCCGCGATCGCGGGACGTGAGGAGGAGGCCGCGCTGGCCGATCGCATGCTCGCGCGCGCCGCCGGCGACCGGGAGGCGACCGCGGACCTGCTCCCGGCCCTCGTCGCGCAGCACGAGTGGGGCGAGTGGGCCGACCGCGCGGCCCGGTGGGAGGTCTCTCCCCAGGAGCGCAGCGACGGCCGGCTCACCGACTTCCTGTTCCGCGGCAAGGAGCGGTTCGACAGCTACCGGGCGGCCGCGCGGGACGTCACGGCGTACCTCGTCGCCCGACGGGACCAGGCGATCGACGGCGAGCGGGTGGCCGTGCTCACCGCGCTCCTCGCGACGCTCGCGATGCTGGCGGCCGGCGGGGTGCACACCCGGCTGCGCCGGAGGCGGCTCGAGCGCACCCTCCTCCGCCCGATGACCCGGCTGCTCCACACCATCCGGTCGCTGCGCTCCGGCGACCTCTCCGCGCGCTCGACGTCGACCGGGGTCCGGGAGCTCGACGCCGTCGGCTCCGCGCTCGACGGCCTGGCCGACGGGCTCGCGGAGGCCGAGGAGCTGGCGACCGCCCGGGAGGCGCGTCTGGCGCTGCTGGCCCGCCGCCTCGAGACCGTGATCACCGTCGCCCGGGAGACATCCGGCAGCCCGAGCGTCGGCTACGTGGCCGAGAGCGTCGCCGCCGCGGCGGCCGACCTGCTGGGCGCGCCGACCCGGCTCTGGGTCCGCGACGACGACGGGGTCCTGCGCGCGGTCCGCTCGAGCACCGATCCCCGCGGCGTGGTCCCTCCCCCCGAGCTGAGCGCCTCCGCGCTGGTCGCGGCCGTCGCCGCCGACGCTCGGCCCGAGAGCAGCAAGGCCGATCGTGCGTACCCGCTCATCCTCGGCGGGTCGGTCGTCGGGGTGCTCGAGACCGGCGCGGCCGGGGTCGACCCCGACGTCGAGCACGTCCTCGCAGCGCTGCTCTCGACCGCCGCCGCCGGCATCGAGTCGGCCCGGCTGCACAGCACCGCACGTGAGCAGGCGGAGGTCGACGCGCTGACGCGGCTGCCCAACCGGCGCAAGCTCGAGGGCGACCTCGAGGCGGAGTGGGAGCGGGCGCAGCGCTACTCCCGACCGCTGGCGTTCGTCATGCTCGACCTCGACCACTTCAAGTCGCTCAACGACACCTACGGGCACCTCGTCGGCGACATGGTGCTGCGCGCGGCCGCCACCGCGGTCGGTGTGAGCCTCCGGGAGACCGACACCGCCTACCGCTACGGGGGCGAGGAGTTCGCCGTCCTGCTGCGGGAGACGACGCTCGACGAGGCCGTCGGCGTGGCTGAGCGGCTCCGCGAGGCGGTCGCGGCGGTCACGGTCAGCGGCTACCCCGTCACCCTCACCACCTCGGTCGGCGTCGCCGCCGCGGTGCGCGAGATGGCCGACCGGGCCGAGGTGGTGGCCGCAGCCGACGGGGCGCTCTACCGAGCGAAGCGCGCCGGGCGCAACCGGGTCGAGGTCGCCGCGGAAGCATCCGCGGCGAGCCTGCTGACAGCGCCGCTCGAGTTCGCCTGACCCGGACTGCCAGCCTCCACGCTCAGGAGGTCGCCGGGCTGGCAGTCCAGCGCGTCGCAGACGGCGGTGAGGGTGGAGTAGCGGACGGCCTTGGCGCGGTTGTTCTTGAGGACCGACAGGTTGACGACGGTCACCCCGACCACGCCGGCCAGCTCGGTCAGCGTCATCCCGCGCCGCTCCAGCAGCTCGTCGAGGTGGCACACCACCCGGTGGACCTCCTCCGCCGGCATCAGACCAGGCCCTCGACCTCGGCGCGCAGGGCGCTGCCGCGGACGAAGACCTCACCGACGAACGCCACGAGCAGGCCGACCGCGAGGGGCCAGAGCGGCAGGGTGAACTCCGCCCCGAGCTGCGGCCCGAGTGTCTCGACCTGGGCGAGCAGCGCGTTCCGGGTGAGGTCGTGCAGCAGCTGGACCCCGACCCCGCCGACCATTACGACCACAGCGAGTCGGAGCAGGCGCCGGCCGTTGGCCGGGATGAAGGGGTCGCCGTCCCGGACGCTCCGGGTCACGCCGAGCAGGAGGGCCACGCCGACGGCGACGAGGACCAGACCCAGAAGTGCCGGCAGGAGCGCCAGCGCCTGCTGGCCGACGGTCGGGTCGGCGATCACCACGGTGCCCGTGACCGGTGACTCGACGCCCTCGACCGCGCGGACGAGCCGGTCCGGCAGCCGTGAGACGAGCGCGATGGGCTCGCCGCGCACCGCTTCGACCAGGCGCGCCACGGCGCCGACAGCCGCAAGGCCGGCGACGGCGTACAACAGGGCCTCGAGCCCGACCTGGTCGGCCCGGCTCCACCGCGACTTCGGCATCGTCTCTGCACGCATATCGACATTCGACACTATCGATTGTCGTTGTGTCAAGCGGCGGCGGCGTCCGCGCGCGTGCCTACACTCCCGGGATGAGCGCTCCCAAGGTCCTCTTCCTCGGCGGCAGCGGCGTCATCAGCACCGCCTGCGCGTGGGAGGCCGTCGAGCGCGGGCTCGAGCTGCACGTGCTCAATCGCGGGACGACCCGGACCCGACCGCTGCCCCCGGACGTCCGGCACCTGACGGCCGACGTCCGGGACCGGGCGGCGGTCGCCGAGGCGCTGGGGGACCAGCAGTACGACGCGGTCGTCGACTGGGTCGCCTACACCCCGGACCACGTCGCCGCCGACGTCGAGCAGTTCAGCGGGCGGACGGGGCAGTACGTCTTCATCAGCTCTGCCTCGGCGTACCAGACCCCGCCGGCACGGCTCCCGGTCGTGGAGTCCACACCGCTGCGCAACCCGTACTGGCAGTACTCCCGCGACAAGATCGCGTGCGAGGACCTGCTGGTGGCCGCCTACCGCGACTCCGGCTTCCCGATGACGGTGGTCCGGCCGTCCCACACCTACGACCGCACGCTGATCCCGCTCGACGGCGGCTGGACCGCGCTGGCCCGGATGCGGGCCGGGAAGCCGGTCGTCGTCCACGGTGACGGCACCTCCTTGTGGACGCTCACCCACAGCCGGGACTTCGCCCGGGGCTTCGTCCCGCTGCTCGGCCACCCGCGGACGCTCGGGGAGGCCGTGCACATCACCTCCGACGACGTGCTCACCTGGGACCAGATCGCCCACGCGCTGGGAGCGGCGCTCGGCGTCACCCCGCAGGTCGTGCACGTGACCTCCGACGCGATCGCCGCTACCGACCCCGACTGGGGGGCGGGCCTCCTGGGCGACAAGGCGCACTCGATGGTCTTCGACACCACCAAGCTCCGCCGCCTGGTCCCGGACTTCGTCGCGACCACGACCTTCGAGCAGGGTGCGCGCGAGATCGCGGCCTGGTACGACGAGGACCCGGCACGCCAGCAGGTCGACGAACGGCTGGACGGCCTCATGGACGAGCTCGTTGCCCGCGCCACCCGCTGACCGGTCCCGCCGCCGGGGTGGCCGGTGGTGATCCTGGTCGACCCGCCGAACGTCGAGAGCCGCGGTCGGCTCTGGTCCCACGTCGCCAGCGACTCCTCGTTCGCCGAGCTGCACGCGTTCGCGGTCGCCGCCCGGATCCCCGAGCGTGGCTTCGACCGCGACCACTACGACATCCCGGCCGAGTACTACGCCGCCGTGGTCGCGGCCGGCGCGGTGCAGGTCTCGTCGCGTGAGCTCGTGGCGCGGCTGACCGCGGCGGGGCTCCGCCGCCGCAAGCGCAGTCGGCTCAGCCGCGAGGATCCCTCAGGGACGCCAGCTCGCGGCTGACGTTGGCCCGCGCCGTCTCCTCCCAGCGGTCCCGGGCGGAGGCGGTCGTGTAGAGGTGCGGACGGTCGAGCAGCGCACTCAGCACCGCGGAGCGGCCTGCGCGGAAGGCCGGGTCCGAGACGTCGGCGTACTCCCGTCGCACCCCGTCGACGTACGCCGCGTAGCGCGGGGCCGTTGAGGCGAGGACCGCCAGGTCGGCGTCGCAGAGGGCCGCGCCCGCGACGTCTCCGGGGTCGGGGTCGTGGCGCTCGGTGAGCCGGACGAGCCGTGCGACCTCCGCGACGACCGCGGGCGGTACGTCGGCACGGGTCAGCGCGTCCTCGGCCAGCCGGGCGGACCGCTCCTCGGCGTCGGGGCCCGCGTCGTGGACCGCGTCGTGGAACCAGGCGGCCAACCGGACGGTCACCGGGTCGAACCCGTTCCCGGCGGCTCTCAGCTCGTCGAGGCGGTCGAGGACCTCGTCGAGGTGGAGGAGGTCGTGGTAGCCGCGCCTCGGGTCGGCGTACGCCGCGACCAGCCGGTCACGCAGCGCGGTGGCCCCGGTCAGCGGCCATCGTCGCTCGAGGTCCACCGCGCTGTCAGACCTGGTGGCGGAGGCCGACGAGCAGGTCCTGCCCGTGGCGGCTGACGAGGGCGGAGTCGGCGGCCGAGCCGTTGCGGCGCGCGGGGCGCGCAGCGTCGTCGAGGGAGGAGCGGTCACGACGGGCGGTGGAACGGAGCGGGAGGGGGAGTCTCAGGAACAACATGGCTGTAGTCTCCGCCCGCCCGCTCTCATGCGTCCAATGCGTGGACAGCAACCCACCCATGTTGGGACGGCATGTGCCGCCGGGCCCGATCACCGCTCGGGCGGCCGGCGGCTCAGCACGTGCCGCCGGAAGAGGTCGGCCGAGGGGAGCAGCCGCCGCGTCCTCGACCACGCCACGCCGACGTCGCGGGAGGCGCCGCGGTCGGTCAGCGGCACCATCCGCTGCCCCTCGCGCGCCCGGACCGACGTGTCGTCGCCGCCCGGCATGACCGCCACGCCCAGCCCCGCGGAGACGAAGCCGCTCACCACGCGCAGGTCGTCGCCCTCGAAGGCGACCCTCGGTGTGAAGCCGGCGTCCGCGCAGAGCGCGTCGGTGAGCGCCCGCAGCTCCCATGCCGGGCGGAGCATGACGAAATCCTCGTCGGCTGCCTCCGCGAGCGCGGCCTCGTCCCGTCCGGCGAGCCGGTGCCCCGCCGGGACCGCCAGGTCGAGACGCTGGGAGACCAGGTGGTGCCACTCGACCTCGGGGTTGCGGGGGCGACGGGCGGTGAACTCGAGGTCCGTGCGGCCGCCGGCGACCAGGGACGAGCCCAGCGCGTCGTGGGACTGCTCGAGGACGAACTGCACCTGGGTATGGGCCCGACGGAAGGAGGCCACCAGGTCGGGGACCAGCCAGGCGCCCAGCGAGAGCTGGAAGGCGAGCCTCACGGTCCCGGTCTCCGGGTCGTGCAGCTCGTTGACGGCGGCGAGGCCGTCGTCGAGCTCGTGCAGCAGGTGGTCGACGTGGCGCTTGAACACCGCGCCGGCGTGCGTCGGCCGCAGGACGCGACCGGTGCGGTGCAGCAGGGGCGTGCCGACCTCGCTCTCGAGCCGGGACAGTGCACGGGAGACGCCGGGCTGGCTGACCATGTAGACGTCGGCCACCTCGGTGACCGTCACGCCGTCCGCGACCTGCTGGAACCACCGCAACGCCTCTGTGTCCATCACATGACGCTAGCGCATGAGTTTGCGACGTCGGCGACATTGGACGCATGAGGCGGAGTCCCGCACCCTGGTGACATGACGATGTTCAACCACACCACCGCTCCTGTCCGCTCCTACGGCTGGCTGACCGAGGTGCGCTCCTCGCTGAGCGAGCGGCGCCAGGCCCGGGCCGCCCGTCGCGCGCTGGAGGCGGAGCTCGCGACCTACCGCACGCCGTCCGAGGTCGAGGACCTCTTCGCGGCCCTGCGCACGCAGGACGACAACCCGACCGCCGAGGACATGCGGACGATCCTGCTCGCCAACCTCGAGAGCCACGAGCACCGCATCGCCGCCTGAGCCCGCCTGAGCCCGCCTGAGCCTGCTCGGGACGTCAGCCGGTGTGCACCGCCACCGCGCCCGCCCGGCGCGGGTCCCCGGAGGCCAGCAGCCCCAGCGACGGGTCCCAGAGCGCAGCGGCCACGCCACCGAAGTACATCGAGTGCGCCGGCATGCTGCGGGTCGGGAAGCCGGTGTCGGCCGGGACCGCCAGGTCCTCCTCGTGGTCCAGCAGCACCGGCACCGGCTCCTGCGGGCGGACCCGCAGGTGCATGCGGGGGTGTGCCACCGCGGCGTGGAGGTCGAGACCTGCGGCGTACAGCGCCAGGACCTGGGCGAGCGCCGACGGGATCCGGTCCGACCCGGGTGACCCGAGCGCGAGCACCGCGCCGTCCGCCACCCGGCGCCCGACGGTCGGTGCCATGTTGGAGGTGAGCCGCGTCCCCGGCTGCAGGCTGTGGGGGCCGCCGCTCACGAGCTCCTGCTCCCCGAGACAGTTGTTGAGCGCCAGGCCGGTCCCCGGGACCGTGACGCCCGACCCGTAGCCCGACGAGACCGTCACGGCACACGCGCCGCCCCGGTCGTCGACGACCGAGACGGTCGCCGTGCTCGGTGAGGTGAGCGCGAGCCGGCCGGTACGCCGTATCCGCTCGAGCAGCTCCGCAGCGGCTGCGGTCCGCCCCTGCTCGTCGCCCGGCTCGGCCAGCCCGGCGCCGAGGACCAGCGCCTGCGCGCGCGCCAGCAGCCGCAGCTCGTCGGCGGACCACGCCCCGGCTGCCGGCACGCCGTCCAGCAGCGCGAGCAGCGCCGCGACCGCCACCCCGCCGGCAGCCGGCGGGGGGTTCGTCGCCAGCCGCCACCCCCCGGTGCTCACGGTCAGCGGCGCGCGGACCTCCGCCTGGTACGCCGCGAGGTCGGTGAGGGTGAGGACGCCACCGGCACCGGTCACGTGAGCGGCGATGTGGCGGGCGAGGTCGCCGTGGTACATCGCGTCGGCGCCCTGCTCCGCGAGCTGCGCGACGGTGTCGGCGAGGTCCGGGATGACGATGCGTCCGCCGGCCGGGATGACGGCGCCGTCGGGCCCCACGAGGGCGGCGCGGGTCTCGGGCTGCCACCCGAAGACCTGGTCGAGGACGTAGGACAGGTAGTAGGAGGACGCGCTCCCGTGCGGGAACCCGGCCGCCGCCTCGACCGCGGGCTCGAGCAACCGCCGCCAGGGGAGAGAGCCGTGGGCCTGCCAGGCGACCTCGAGCGCCTTGAGCGCCCCAGGAGTGGCGACCGAGCCCGGGCCGATCGTCATCCGTGTGCCCCCGGCGTACGGGGTGTCGACGTCCCACACGGCGTGTCCGAAGCGCTCCGCGGGGAGCCCACGACCCGGCATCTCGACACCGCCGTCGACGGTGACCGGGTCGCCGTCCTGGGGCTGGACCGCGACGAACCCGCCGGCGGTCAGCGACACCAGCCCCGGCTCGGTCACCATCGTGGTGACGGTGGCGGCGACCGCCGCGTCCACCGCGTTCCCGCCGTCGGCAGCGACGGCGGTGCCCGCCTGGGTGGCGAGGTCGTTCGGCGCCGCGACCGCGACACCTCGTCCACGAGGAGCGGGCGTCCCGAGGGGCATCACGCGCCGAACACTAGCCAGGCGCACGGGGATGGCCCGCGAGCCGGGCTCGCGGGCCACCACCGGGAAGGAGCTGCCGCTCCGGCCTCGTCCTACGGCCGGACCTCGACGTTCAGCCAGGGGGTCCACCCGGCCTTGATGGTCGGCAGCGGGCTGAACCACGAGCGCGTGCCGCCCTGGTCGCCGTGGCAGCCGGTGTCGCTGCGGCTGTGGAGGCCGTAGGCGATCCGCCGACCGGTCGAGGTCAGCCAGTACCAGCCACCGCCGCTGTCCCCGGGGCACCCGTCGAGCCCGTTGACGCGGACCATGCCGCGGACCGACGCGTCGCTGTTGGTGCCCACGACGCCGCAGAAGTTCCCGCCGGTCGGGTTGGTGTAGTTCGCCGACAGGCAGACCGTCTCACCCGCGACGATGTAGGACAACGTCGGCGCGACCCCGTTGACGAAGACGCTCTTGTAGATCTCACCGCCCTGGTCCGAGGCGAACCACGAGTTCGTGACCCGGATGATCGCCGCGTCGTACACGCCGCTGTTGACCGACGCGTACATCGGCCCGATCGGCAGCCCACCCGTGCCCCAGGTGACGTTGTTGCCGTTCGAGCAGTGGCCGGCGGTGTACACCCACCGCTGGTTGTTGGTCTGGCGCCCGGTGAAGCCGACCGAGCAGACGTTGTTGCCGGCGCTCGAGCGCCAGAGCATGGCACCGGCGCGGACCGTCCAGTCACAGGCGTTGCGCGCCGTACAGCCGGCGTCCGCCACGACCTCCTGGCGGTTGCGGGCCACCACCTTGACCTCCGACCGCGGGGACGTCCGGAACGCGCTCAGCTCCCCGCGCGGGACGGCGGCGACGACCTGGTTGGTCCTCACGTCGATGCCGACGTGTCCGGTGGCCACCGCGGCAAGACCGCTCTTGCCCGCGCGCAACGCCGCGGCCTGGGCCTCGAGCTGGGCGAAGGAGCGGGTCGCCGCGTGGGTCCTGATCCGCAGCCCGTGCTGGTCGGCGAGGCGACGGGCGTTCTCGCGTGCCGCCGGGGTGGTCGCCGCGACGTGCACGACCCCGCGTGGCGCGTTGAACCATGCCCCGGCGTAGGTCCGGGTGTCGGAGGCCAGCCGTTCGTACACGGCCTTGCGGACGTCCTGCTGAGCGGCCGCTCGTCCGGCCTGGTTGGAGGTCATCTCGGGGTACGCCGAGCGGTACGCCCGTGCCACCGCGGTGAGCGGGTCCCCTTCCGGTGCCACCGACCTCTCCTGCAGCGGCGGCTTGTGCGACGGTGACGCGCCCTCACCGGATGCGGCGCCGGCGACGCCGCTCATGCCCATGACGGCGGATGCGACCGCGGCACCGACCAGGGCCGTCTTCCTCGTGCTGCTGTACATGCTGCCTCCCGTTCCTCGTCCCGGCCCCCCGGAGCGGGTGGCCTGCGAGTGAGGAGGATCACAACCTGCTCCCCGATACGTCCCCCGAGGTCGAGGCCGGGGGAGCGGTGGCGGGCGGAGCACGGCAAGGTAGCCCCCGGACGAGGAGAGGACCCGCTCGTGACCCCAGGCACCGCAAGGCCGAGCCCCGCGATCCGGTTCGGCGCCGCCTACTACCAGGAGTACCAGCGCACGCCCCGGCTGACGGCCGACATGGACCTGATGGCCGCTGCCGGCTTCTCCGCGATCCGGGTGGGGGAGTCGGTGTGGTCGACCTGGGAGCCGGAGGAGGGCCGCTTCGACCTCGACTGGCTCGAGCCGGTGCTCGACGCCGCCCACGAGAGAGGCATCGGCGCCGTCCTCGGCACCCCGACCTACGCCGTGCCGATGTGGCTCGCCCGTCGCTACCCCGAGATCGCCGGCGAGTCCGCGACCGGCCGTCGGATCGGGTGGGGAGGCCGGCAGGAGATGGACTTCACCCACCCGGCGTACCTCTTCCACGCGGAGCGCGTGATCCGCGCGGTCGTCACGCGCTACCGCGCACACCCGGCGATCGTCGGCTACCAGGTCGACAACGAGCCCGGACTGCGGCTGCTGCACAACGACGGCGTCTTCGAGCGGTTCGTCGACCGGCTGCGGGCCCGCTACGGCACCGTCGAGCGGCTCAACGAGGAGTGGGGGCTGGTCTACTGGTCGCACCGGCTCTCCACCTGGGCCGACCTCTGGCGGCCGGACGGGAACGCCCAGCCGCAGTACGACCTGGCGTGGCGTCGGTTCCAGGCCGAGCTGGTCACCGACTACATCGGCTGGCAGGCCGACCTCGTGCACGAGCTGGCGGACCCGGCCCACTTCGTGACCACCTGCATCTCCTACGAGCAGCCGGCGATCGAGGACGTCGACCTCTCCGCACGCCTCGACATCGCGTCGGGCAACGCCTACTACGGGATGGCGGAGTCCCTCGCGCACCCGAGCACCGCACCGATGGCGACCGGCCCCATGGGTTGGGTGGTCCGCGGCGCGTGGGCGGTGAACCAGCTGGCCGACCAGATGTGGTCCTCGCGGCAGGCGCCGTTCCTCGTCACCGAGACCAACGCCGGCGCCATCGGGAACTCCGGCATGAGCGAGTCGGCGTACGACGGCCAGTGGCGCCAGGCCGCCTGGCTCCTCGTCGCGCGCGGCGCCCGGATGGTGTCCTACTGGCACTGGAACACGCTGCCCTACGGCACCGAGACCTACTGGGGCGGCGTGCTGCCGCACAGCGGGCAGCCGGGACGGGTCTACCGCGAGCTGGCCCGGCTCGGCGGCGAGCTGCGTGACGCCGGCGAGGCCTTCAGGGAGGCGGAGCCCGAGTACGACGTCGCGGTCCTCTACGACTCCGACAGCAAGTTCGCGCTCTCGACCCAAGGACCGCTGCGAGCGCCCGGAGCGCTCATCGACCCGGACTCCTACCGGCGCCTGGTCCTCGCGTTCTCCCGGGGCGTCTTCGACGCCGGACGGCAGCAGCGGCTCGTCCGGCCGCAGCAGCTGTTCCCCTCGCGAGGGGCGTCGGGGTCGCCGGCGGAGGCGGCGAGCCGCTTCCCGGTCCTCGTGGTCGCCGGGTTCTACACCGCCGGGGACGAGGACCTCGCCTTCCTCACGGCGTACGCCGAGGCCGGCGGCCACCTCGTCGTCGGGCCCCGGACGGCGTACGCCGACCGCGAGGGCTGTGCCCGGGAGGAGCGGCAGCCGGCTCGGCTCGCGGCGGCGGCCGGGACCTGGTACGACGAGATGACGAACCTCGGCGCGCCGGTGGAGCTCGACTCGACCGAGCTCACCGGACGCGCCACCGAGCTCGCCGAGCTCCTCGTCCCCGACGGCTGCGACGTGCTCGCGCGGTACCGACACCCCCACCTCGGCTCCTGGGCCGCGGCGACGACCCGACCGGTCGGCGGCGGACGGGTCACCGTCGTCGGCGCCCTGCCCGACCAGGAGCTGGCTGCGTCGCTGGCCCGGTGGCTCGCGCCGGAGACGCGCGCCGGCTGGCGGCTGCCGGCCTCGGTCACCGCCGCCACCTCGGGCACGCCGGACGGGACCCGGCTGCACGTGCTGCACAACTGGGGCTGGGAGGCGGCGAGCGCCGCCGCGCCCGCGCTGCTGCGCGACCTGCTGACCGGCGTGACCCTCGAGCCCGGGTCACCGGTCGAGCTCGGCCCCTGGGACGTCCGCGTCCTCGCAACGGCCGGCCCCGCATGAGTCCGGTGGCCGTGAGCCCCGGTCCGGTGGGTCCCTGGCGGGAAGTCGAGCTGACCCTCACCGCGGGCAGGTCGCACCCGGCGGCCTACCGCGACGTGGAGGTGTGGGCGGACTTCCGGTGCGCTGGCGACCTGCTGCAGCGGCCGGCCTTCTGGGACGGCGACGACGTCTGGCGGGTCCGGTTCGCGCCGCCGTACGCCGGGGTCTGGGAGTGGACCGTCTCGGCCGGTGTGGACGACCCCGGACTCACCGGGGCCACCGGGACGGTCGAGTGTCGTGCCGTCGAGCCGTCGGGGGACGACTTCCTCGACCACGGCTTCTGGCGCATGTCCCCGTGCGGCCGGCACGTCGTCCACGCCGACGGCACACCGGCCCTCGTCGTCGCCGACACGGCCTGGGCGCTGCCGTGGCGGGCGACACCCGAGCAGGTCGCCGAGTACGCGCGCGACCGGCAGGCCAAGGGGTTCAACGCGGTCCTGCTCATGAGCGTCCAGCCGGACATGCGGGCCGTGGGTCCCCGTGACCGGACCCACGACGAGGGGTTCGACGTCGGGTTCGAGGACCTGCCGCAGGGCCGCCTCGAGGAGCTCGTGCCGACGTACTTCCAGTCCCTCGACCGGCTGCTCGGGATCCTCCTGCAGCACGGGCTGGTGCCAGTGCTGCAGCCGGTGTTCCAGGGGTTCGGGTGGAAGGGGCTCGACGTCGCCGGTCTGGTCGTCGGCCCGGCGGACTACGCGCGCTACTGCCGCTACCTCGTCGCGCGGTACGGCGCCCGGCCGGCGGTCTGGCTGGTCGGCGCCGACGGCTCGGGCGACGAGCCGCAGGTCGAGGCCGGAGGGCGCGAGGTGCACGCCTGGGACGCCTACGGCCAGCCGACGGGGACCCACTACCAGCCGCACGCGACGAACCGGGCCCACCAGGACGCGGCGTGGCTGGACTTCCAGTGGTGCCAGACCGGCCACGACGGCGAGCACGCGCCGGACCGGGTCGCCGACATGTGGCGCAACACCCCCGCCAAGGGGGTCCTCAACGCCGAGCCGACCTACGAGCACACGGGGGAGCCCTCCTCGGGACGTCACGCCGCCGGCTGGTGGCAAGGCCACGAGGCGTGGAGCAACCTGTGCGCCGGCGCCACGATGGGCGTCGGCTACGGCGCGGCGAGCCTCTGGCAGTGGCGGCTGCACCCCGACGAGCCCGGGCACGCCGAGCCCTTCCTGTGCCACGACGCCGGGTGGCGGGAGGCCCTCGGCTTCGAGGGCTCGACCTACGTCGGGCTCCTCGGTCGGCTCGTGCAGCAGCTGCCGTTCCTCGGGATGTCCCCGGACTGGACCCACGCCATCGCCAACCGGGCGCTGTGCGTCCCGGGCGAGCTGCTGCTGGTGTACCGCGAGGGCGGGACGACGCTGCAGCTGATGGACCCCGACCTGCCCCGCCACCTCAGCGTCCTCGACCCGAGGACCGGAGCCGTGGTGGCGCAGCGCGAGCACGGCCCGGAGGAGCGCGTGCTCGAGAACCCGGGTGGGGAACCGCGCGTCTACGTCTTCACGAGGGACCCGGTGGACTGGGTCTGAGAGCGTCGACCACCTCGAGGGTCTGGGTGGCGATCTCCCACTCCTCGTTGGTGGGCACGACGAGCACCGCGACGTCGCTGCCGGCAGGGGAGACGGCGCGAGCAGTGTCCCCCGGCCTGCGGTTGGCGTCGTCGTCGACCTCGATCCCCAGCCTGGAGAGCCCGGCGAGGGCGGCGCTGCGCACCGCCGCCGCGTTCTCCCCGACACCGCCGGTGAAGACGACGGCGTCGATCCCGCCGAGGACGGCGTAGTAGGCGCCGACGTACTTGCGGAGCCGGTGGCAGTAGACGTCGAACGCCAGCTGCGCCGCCTGGTCGCCGGCGGCCCGACGGCGCTCGAGCTCGCGGAAGTCGTTCTCGCCGGCCAGCCCCTTGAGGCCGGACGCGCGGTTGAGGTCGCGCTCGATGTCGGCGACCGCCCAGCCGAGGTGGCGGTGCAGGTGCGGGACGAGCGCCGGGTCGACGTCCCCGGAGCGGGTGCCCATCACCAGCCCCTCCAGCGGCGTGAAGCCCATCGAGGTGTCGACCGAGCGGCCGCCGTCGACGGCGGTGGCGGAGGCGCCGTTGCCGAGGTGGAGGACGACGAGGCGACAGGCCTCGGGCGGCCGGCCGAGGAAGGTGGCGGCCTCCCGCGACACGTACGAGACCGACGTCCCGTGGAACCCGTAGCGGCGGATGCCGTGGTCGCGGGACCAGCTCTGCGGGACGGCGTAGGTCCAGGCGTGCTCGGGGAGGGTCTGGTGGAACGCGGTGTCGAAGACGGCGACGTGCGGCAGGTCCGGCAGCAGCGTGCGGGCCACCCTGATGCCCTCCAGGTTCGCGGGGTTGTGCAGCGGAGCGAGCGGCACCAGCTCCTCGACCGCTGCCAGGAGGGCGGCGTCGACGACCGCCGGCGCGGAGAAGCGGTCGCCGCCGTGGACGACGCGGTGCCCGACGGCCGCCGGTCGGACGTCGCGCAGCGCCGGTCCGTGCGCCTCGAACGCGTCGAGCACCAGCCCGAGGGCGCTCGCGTGGTCGGGGACCACCTGGTCCGCGGTCACGGGTCCACGCGGCCCCCGGTGCTGCAGCCGCCCGGTGCCCTCGCCGATCCGCTCCACGAGACCCGAGCCCAGCGGGGTCCGTGACCCCGAGCACCCACCCTCGAGGAGGCTGTACTTCAACGACGACGAGCCAGCGTTGAGGACCAGCACGTGGCGGGTCACGCGGGCGAGCCCTGCTGCTGTCCCTGCTGCTGTCCCTGCTGTGTCCCTGCTGCTGGGCCTGCTGCTGGGCCTGGACGGCCGTGATCGCGACCGTGGTGACGATGTCGCGCACGGTGGCCCCGCGGGACAGGTCGTTGACCGGCTTGCGGAGTCCCTGCAGCACGGGTCCGACGGCCACGGCCCCCGACGAGCGCTGCACGGCCTTGTAGGTGTTGTTGCCGGTGTTGAGGTCGGGGAAGACGAAGACGGTCGCGTGCCCGGCCACCGAGGAGTCGGGCAGCTTGGTGGCAGCGACCGCGGAGTCGATCGCGGCGTCGTACTGGATCGGGCCCTCGACCGGCAGCTCCGGCGCCCGGGAGCGGACCAGCGCCGTGGCGGCCGACACCTTCTCGACGTCCGAGCCCGTCCCCGACGACCCGGTGGAGTAGGACAGCATCGCGACCCGCGGCTCGACGCCGAAGGCGGCCGCGGTCCGCGCCGACGCGATCGCGATGTCGGCGAGCTGCTCGGCGGTGGGGTCGGGGTTGACCGCGCAGTCGCCGTAGACGAGCACCTGGTGCGCCAGGCACATGAAGAACACCGAGGACACGACCGACACCCCGGGGGAGGTCTTCACGACCTCGAGGGCCGGCCGGATGGTGTGGGCGGTGGTGTGGACGGCCCCGGAGACCATCCCGTCGGCGTGTCCGAGCTCGACCATCATCGTGCCGAAGTACGACACGTCGGTGACCAGCGCGCGGGCGTTCTCGAGGTCGATCCCGCGGTGCCGGCGCCGGTCGTGGTACGCCGCGGCGAGCTCCTCGAGCAGCGGCGAGCGGGTCGGGTCCACGACGCGGGCGGTGTCGACGTCGAGGCCGAGGTCGGCGGCCCTGCGGCGCACGATCTCCGGGTCACCGAGCAGGGTCAGGTCGGCGATGCCGCGCCGCAGCACGACGTCCGCCGCGCGCAGCACGCGCTCCTCCTCGCCCTCGGGCAGCACGACGTGGCGTCGGTCGGCCACCGCACGGTCGACGAGCCGGTGCTCGAACATCAGCGGGGTGACGGCCTCGCTCCGCGCCACGGCGAGCCGGTCGAGCAGCGCCGGACCGTCGACGTGCTCCTCGAACAGCGCCAACGACGTGGTGATCTTCCGGGTGGACTCCTTGGTGAGCCGGCCGCGCCGGCTCTTGAGCGCCGACGCCGTGTCGTAGGTGCCCAGCGCGGTTGCGACGACCGGCGTCGCGGTGCCCAGCCCCCGGACCAGCCTGGCCACCTGGTCCGGCAGCGGGATCCCACCGTTGAGGACGATCCCGGAGATCGCGGGGAAGTCCGGCGCTCGGTGCGCGGCGAGGACGCCCAGCACGATCTCGCTGCGGTCGCCCGGGGTCACGACGAGCATGTCGTCCTCCAGCCGGTCCAGGACGTTGGGCAGCGTCATCGCCGCCACCATGAGCGAGGACACCTCGCGCTGCAGCAGCTCCTCGTCGCCGGCCACCAGCCGCCCGTCGCAGGCCGCCATCAGCTCGGCGACGCTCGGCGCGTCGAGCAGCGGCGCCAGCGGGAGCGCGTAGCCCGGCGCGTCCTGCCGGCGCACGGCCGCCGCAGCCCCGGGGAGGTGGTCGGGTGCGCAGCGGTTGGCGACGACCGCGAAGAGCGCCGCGTGGCCGGCGGTGATCTCCGGAGCCAGGACGTCGAGCACCATGCGCAGGTCGTCGGGGGAGCGACCCTCCCCGTTGACCACGAGGAGGACCGGTGCGCCGAGGTTCGCCGCGATGCTGACGTTGACCGCGAACTCGGTGGGGGTCGCGACGTCGGTGTAGTCGCTGCCCACCACGACGACCGCCTGACAGGTCTCGGCGACGGCGTGGAAGCGGTCGACGATGCGGTCCAGCGCCGCGGCGGGGTCGGCGTGCATCTCCTCGTAGGTGACGCCGGCCGCCTCGTCGTACGTCGTCACGCACGCCTCGTGCGAGGTGAGGAGGTCCAGGACGTAGTCACGGACCGGAGGGCGGCCTCCCGGCCCGTCCGGGTCACCGGACTCGCCGCGGACGATCGGGCGGAAGACCCCGACCCGCTCGACGCGGCGGGAGAGCTGTTCGACCATCCCCAGCGCGACGGCGGACTTCCCGGAGTGGCCCTCGGCGGATGCCACGTAGACGCTGGAGACGCTGGCCATGCCGCCATCTTGTCGGAGGCGACCAGTGGGCGCGATCCGTGACGGCGAACGGCTGCTCGGGCTACGGTCTGGTGTCGTGAAGCGCCTGGCGCACGAGAACGTGGCGACGGTCCTCGTCGACCCGCACGTCCTCGCTGACCTGGAGCTGGGGCTCATGGCGCTGGACCTGCGGGTCTGGCCGGTCCGGACCGCGCCGATCTGCGTCGACGGCGCGCGGACCGCCTTCCAGGTCCGCCGCCGGCTGATCCTGCGTCAGCAGGGCGCGTGGGACCTGGCCGCCGACTGGACACCGGTGTGGGTCAGCTTCGGCCCCTCGTGGCAGGACGGGGTCGAGCCGCTGCCGTGGGCCGCGCACGAGACGCTGTGGCGGGCGCTGGCCGACTTCGCCGACCAGGTGCGCTTCCACCGCCGGCTCGGTGGCGTGCCCCGTCTCTCGCTCGCCACGCCCTCGCAGAGATAGCTGCAGAGCCAGCCGCAGAGCCAGCCGCCCCCCCTGTCGTACCTGTACCGACGTACCAGACGTCACTGGGACGCGCGGCCCTGGTCCCGTTCGGTTCCTGAGGACCAAGCGTCGTCGCGAGCCGGCCCTTCCTGTGCCGGACCGCCGATCGAAGGTCTTCATGAGCCGCATCCGCCGGATGGCGACCGGTTCCGACATCCAATGACTCACCGACGCCAGCCAGGTCACCTCCGGCCCCGAGTGCTCGCCCGACGGCTCCGATGTCCGCCGGCTCACCGAGACCCCCTTCAGCGACGGCGGTGACCTCGACCCGACCTGGACGCCTGACGGTCTCTCGCTCGTCTACGTGAGCAGCCGAGGCCAGGACGCCGCGGACACGCTGGCCTGGATCAGCTCGCGCTCGGGGCAGTACGACCTCTGGTCGGCGGCCGCCCCCGCGCCGGTCAACCTGACCGCCGAGGAGACCACGACCGCGGCGCAGGCCGACTGGCAGCCCCGCCGGGACGTCTGCCCGCTCGACACCGAGGACCTCGCCTTCTCCTGCCCCTGAGCGCCGTCGCGGCGACGTCCACCTGGCCAGCGGCGAGAGCCGGCCGGCTCGGCTCCGGCGTACGCTCGAACGAGTGAGCGTCGTCCCCACCGCGGTCGTCAACCTCGGCTCCCGTTTCGCCCGTGAGCTGCCCGAGCTGGCCCTGTCCTGGCGGGCAGAGGAGGTCCCAGACCCCCGGCTGCTGGTCCTCAACGAACCGCTGGCTCTCGAGCTCGGGCTGGACCCGGCGTGGCTCCGCAGTCCCGACGGCACCCGGCTCCTCGTCGGGGGCTCGGTCCCCGAGGGCGCGACCCCGGTCGCGCAGGCCTACGCCGGCCACCAGTTCGGTGGTTGGTCGCCTCGGCTCGGCGACGGGCGGGCGCTCCTGCTCGGCGAGCTGGTCGACCGTCACGGACAGCTGCGCGACCTCCACCTCAAGGGCTCCGGGCGCACGCCGTTCGCGCGGGGAGGCGACGGTCGCGCCGTCGTCGGGCCGATGCTGCGCGAGTACGTCGTGAGCGAGGCGATGCACGCCCTCGGCATCCCGACGACGCGGTCGCTGGCGGTCGTCGGCACCGGCCGGGCCGTCCAGCGGGAGACCGCCCTGCCCGGTGCGGTGCTGGCCCGGGTCGCGAGCAGCCACCTGCGGGTCGGGAGCTTCCAGTACGCCGGCGCCTCCGGCGACGTGGACCTGCTGCGCCGACTGGCCGACCACGCGATCGCGCGTCACCACCCGGAGGCGGCCGAGGCGGAGCACCCGTACCGCGCGCTCTTCGAGGCGGTCGTGGCGGCGCAGGCACGGCTGGTCGCCCAGTGGATGCTCGTCGGGTTCGTGCACGGCGTGATGAACACCGACAACATGACGATCTCGGGGGAGACGATCGACTACGGCCCCTGTGCGTTCATGGAGGCCTTCGACCCCGCGACGGTCTACAGCTCGATCGACACCTCCGGTCGCTACGCCTACGGGAACCAGCCGGTCCTCGCCGAGTGGGACCTTGCCCGCCTGGCCGAGGCGCTGCTCCCGCTGCTCGACGAGGACCAGGACGCGGCGGTGGCACTGGCCGTGGAGTCCCTCGGCCGCTTCCGGTCCGCGTACAACACCGCCTGGCTGGAGGGCTCGGCCGCGAAGCTCGGACTGCCGCACGCACCCCCCGAGCAGGTCAAGGCGTTGAACGACGAGCTGCTCGCGCTGCTGCAGGCGGGGCACGTCGACCACACCTCGTTCTGGCGGAGCCTCGGCCGAGCCGCCCGTGGGGACGCCGAGCCCGCGCGGGGGCTGCTCCTCGACCTGCCTGCCTTCGACGCCTGGACCGAGCGGTGGCGCGGCCTGGGACCCGACGCCGACCTGATGGACCGGGTGAACCCGATGTACGTGCCGCGCAACCACCTGGTCGAGGAGGCGCTCGCTGCGGCGACCGTCGGCGACCTGGACCCCGTGCACCGGCTCCTCGAGGCCGTCACCGAGCCCTACACCGAGCGGCCGGGGCTCGAGCGGTACGCCGAGCCCGCACCGGTCGACTTCGGGCGTTACCGGACGTTCTGCGGGACCTGATCCGGGCCGCTCCCGGCACGCCCGAGGCCCTGTTTACCCCGTCCTGGACCGGTGCATGCGGCATGGAAAAGGTTATCGACAACGATTGACACGAGGCCGTCGTCCGGGTGAGGGTCGTCACACGAACGCCCCCTCCCCAACAGAAGGAGCACCTCCGTGCGCGTAGCTCGCACCCTGGCCGCCGGGGTCACCGGCCTGGCCCTCCTGGCGATCACGCCACCCGGCGTCCTGGCCCACACCACCGGCGCCCACGAGATCCCCGCCGACAGCCTCCGGGCGCTGGCCGAGCCGATCGGGCTCGAGATCGGCGTCGCCGTCAACCCCGGCGGACTCGAGGACGCCCGCTACAACGAGATCGCCGCCACCCAGTTCTCCAGCATCACGCCCGAGAACGAGATGAAGTGGGAGACGCTCGAGCCCCGGCGCGGCGTCCGTGACTACGGCCCGGGCGACCGGATCGTCCGCTTCGCGGAGAACCACGACCAGCTGGTCCGTGGGCACACCCTGCTGTGGCACAACCAGATCCCCGGCTGGCTCACCGACGGAGTGGCCGAGGGGAGCATCGGCAACCAGGAGCTGAAGTCGATCCTGCGGCGCCACATCAAGCAGACCGCTCGCCACTTCGCCGGCAAGGTGTGGGCCTGGGACGTCGCCAACGAGTTCTTCACCGACACCACCCCGTCGCAGATCAACCCGGACAACTTCTGGGTGTCGCGACTGGGACGCGGCATCATCGCCAAGGCGTTCCGCTGGGCTCACCAGGCCGACCCCGACGCGCTGCTGTTCTACAACGACTACAACATCGCGGGCGAGGACGGCACCAACGCCAAGGCCGACGCGGTCCACCGCTGGTTGAAGCGTCAGCTCGCCAAGGGCGTGCCGATCCACGGCGTCGGGGACCAGGGCCACCTCGACACCCAGTACGGGTTCCCGACGAGGATGAAGGACAACCTGCAGCGGTACGCCGACCTCGGGCTCAAGGTCGCGATCACCGAGGCCGACGTCCGGACGTTCGTCAACAACGCCGAGGAGCAGGTGCCGACTGACCACCTCGCGACGCTCGCGCAGCCCTTCGAGTTCTCGGAGATGCTCAAGGCCTGCCTGGCCGTCGAGGCCTGCGTGTCCTTCACGATCTGGGGCGTCGGCGACGCCTACTCGTGGGTGCCCGGGTTCTTCACCGGCCAAGGCTACGCGCTGGTGTACGACGTCAACCTGCAGCCCAAGCACGCCTACACGGTCCTCCAGGAGGACCTGAGGCTCGCGCAGGGAGCACCGGTCCGCAGCTCGCGCTGAGTCCACGCTGATCCCACGGGGCCTCGTCCGTCAGGACGGGGCCCCGTGTGCGTGCTCGGGGAGCCAGGTCGAGGGGTGGCCGGACCTGCAAGTGGTGCCACTGGTGGCGTCGAGGGGTGGCCCGACCCGCAAGTGGTGCCACTTGTCGGGTCGAGGAGTGGCCGGACCTCAGCCGCGGGCGACCTCGGTCGCGGTCCACCGCGGCGACTCCGTGCCCACGGGGTGCACCTCACCGACGAGCTGCACGCGGGACTCGGCGATCCGCTCGAGGCACGACCGCCCGACGAAGACCTCCACCGCCCCGGGCTCGACGACGCGCTGGAGCTGCCGGTCGGTGAACGCCAGCCGTGTCGTCGGCACCGTCATCCGGACTGTCGCGGTCTCCCCGGCCTCGAGCTCGACACGGGCGAAGCCGAGCAGCTGGGCCAGCGGCCGGGTCACCGACGCGACCAGGTCGCGGCCGTAGAGCTGGACCACCTCGGCGCCCGCCCGCGAGCCCGTGTTCGTCACCCGGACGCTCACCCGCAGCTCCCCGGCGGTGCTGACGTCGGACTCCTCGACACCGAAGGCCTCGTAGGTGAAGTCGGTGTAGCTCAGTCCGTGGCCGAACGGCAGCGCCGGCGTGTTGTCGAGGTCGCTGACCGACGACCCGCCTCCCAGGACCGGGTGAAGGTAGGAGTGGGGCTGCGCTCCGGAGGAGCGGGGGAGGGTCACCGGGAGTCGGCCCGAGGGGTTGACTCGTCCGGAGAGCACGCCGGCTACGGCCGCAGCGCCCTCCTCCCCGGGCCAGAAGGCCTGGACGACGGCGGCGCAGCGCTCGAGCGCCCACCGGATCGCGTACGGGCGGCCCGTGAGCAGGACGAGCACGACCGGCGTCCCCGTCTCGAGCACTGCCTCGACCAGCTCGCGCTGAACACCTGGCAGCTCGAGGCTGTCGCGGTCACAGCCCTCCCCGACCGTACCGCGCCCGAACAGTCCGGCCTGGTCACCGACCACGAGTACCGCGAGCTCAGCAGTCCGCGCAGCTTCAGCCGCGGCGTCGATTCCGCTCCGGTCGTCGTCCTCGACGTTGCAGCCACGCTCGACCACCACCTCGCTCGAGCCGAACTCGTCCCGCAGCGCCTCGAGAAGCGTGGGGACGGCGAATCCCGGCTCGACGTCGGGGTGCTGCATCAGCACATGGTTCACGAACGAGTAGCAGCCGAACATCGCCTCGAGGCGGTCGGCGTTGGGACCGACGACGGCCAGCCGGCCGGGGGCCTGCAGCGGGAGGACTCCGTCGTTGGCCAGCAGGACGACCGACTCCTCCGCCAGCTGCCGAGCGATCGCGCGGTGCTCGGCCGGGTCGAGGTCCACTGCGGCGTCGTCGGATGAGTCGTCGTCGAAGGTCTGGTCGAGGAGCCCGAGTGCCTCCTTCTGCTCGAGCACCCGGAGCACGGCCCGGTCGACGAGCGCCATCGGGACCCGACCGGCCTCAACCGCCGAGAGCAGGGGCCGCAGGTAGGCGTTGCCCGTCGGCAGCTCGATGTCGACACCGGCCTCGAGAGCCTGCCGAGCGGCGTCCGCGAGGTCTTCGGCGACGCCGTGCAGGCTGAGGAGGAACGCGACCCCGAAGTAGTCGGCCACGACCGTGCCGTCGAAGCCCCAGGTGTCCCGGAGCAGTCCGGTGAGCAGCCTCACGTCAGCGGCGGCCGGCACCCCATCGATTTCGGAGTACGAGTGCATGACCGAGCGAGCCCCGCCGTCGAGCACGGCCATCTCGAACGGAGGAAGGAGCACGTCGTTGACTTCGCGCGGGCCAGCGTGCACGGGCGCCAGGTTGCGTCCCGCACGGGACGCTGAGTAGCCCACGAAATGCTTGAGCGTCGCAACGATGCCCTCGGACTGCAGGCCGCGGACGTACGCCGTACCGACCGTCCCAACCAGGTAGGGGTCCTCGCCGATGCACTCCTCGACGCGGCCCCACCGGGCGTCACGGACGACGTCGAGCACCGGAGCCAGCCCCTGGTGGACACCAAGTCCGGCCATCGATGCGCCGATCGCTGCGCCCATCCGCTCGACCAGCGCCTCGTCGAAGCTCGCACCCCAGGCCAGCGGCGTCGGGAACGTGGCCGCCTTCCAGGCGGCGAGGCCGGTCAGGCATTCCTCGTGGGCGATGGCGGGGATACCCAGGCGGGTGTGCTCGACGAGCCAGCGCTGGGCCTCCCGCAGCGCCCGGCGGCCCGTGGCCGGCTCGACCGGCCTGGTGCCGAACATCCTGGTGATGTGGCCCAACCCCGCGCTGGCGAACGACGTGAACTCCGGGGCGCTCTCGCCGAGCATGGCATCCTGCAGCGGGGCGACGACATCGCCATCCGCGCCGGCCCCGACCCAGAGCCCGACCAGCTGGGCGAGCTTCTCCTCCAGCGTCATCCGCTCGAGGATCGCCGCGGGGCGGTCCTCCCCGCTGAACGCGGCCAGTCTCACTGCTGGTTCGACGTCGGTCACGAACTTCCTTCCATGGTGTGGCCCGCGCCGGCGGTCCGGCTCGGGAGATGTGGGGGCGGCGCCGTGGACCCTCGCACGACCAGCGTCGTGCCGAGGGTGACGTGGCGCTGATGCAACTCCAGCCCTGCGATGAGCCGGAAGAGCATGGCAACAGCGTCGTGGCCGATGCGCCGGATCGGCTGTTCCACCGTGGTGAGCGGAGGCACGGCGAGCGCCGACTCGGGGATGTTGTCGAAGCCGACCACGGACAGGCGGGACGGCACCTCGATCCCGAGCTCGGCCGCGACCTCGAGCGTCGCGAGGGCGGACAGGTCGTTGGCCGCGAAGACGGCCGTCGGTGGTTCTGGCAGGGTGAGCAGCGTGTGGGCTGCCTGCAGCGCCCGCTCGGGTTCGAAGGCACCGGCCTGGAGCAGATCCTCGTCGATCGGGACGCCCGCCGCCTCGAGCGCCTCCCGGTACCCCTGCTCACGCAGCTGCCCGGAGATGAGGTCCGTGCGGCCGGTGACCATGCCGATCCGGCGGTGTCCAAGGTCGAGGAGGTGGTCGACGCCCAGGCGCGCGCCTTGCAGGTTGTCTGCGGCGACCGTGGGAAGGCTCAACGGCCCCGTGTGCGGGTCGACAGCCACGACAGGCGCATGGCTGTGCACGTCGGTCACCGTCGGGGTGACAAGCACTGCGCCGTCCACCAACGTCCCCATCACGCGTGAGAGGTAGCGACGCTCCCACCCGAGGTGCGCGTCGAGGTGCCCCCCGCCGGCGGAGTACGCGACCAGCTCGTATCCCGTCTCCCGGATCGCGTCCGCGGCGCCCTTGAGCACCTCGGTGCTGAACGGCTCGAAGTCCAGCACGAGGATCCCGATGACGTTGGTACGAGAGTTCCGCAGGCTCCGCGCCACCAGGCTCGCCTCGAACCCCAGGCGATCGATCACCTTCGTGACGTGGTCGGACGTCATCGAGGACACGCCGTACCGACCGTTGATCACCTTGGAGACCGTCGACACCGAGACGCCCGCCTCGTCGGCCACCTGCTGCATGGTCACCCGGCGTCCTGGAACCATCATCCGCGCCCGGAGATCCTCGTCAGTCCCGTCCTTCACGCTTCCTGAATCCTCTCCGCGAACTCGCGCTCAGCCCTTCACCGCTCCCTGCAGCCCGCCGACGATGCGCCCTTGCAGGGCGAGGAACAGCACCAGCGCCGGGATCATCGCGAGCGAGGTGAACGCCAGCACACCCGCAGTGTCCGCCGAGTGCTCGGTCGAGAAGTCCGCCACGCCGAGCGGCAGGGTCCGCATGTCGCCTTGGAGAAGCAGCAATGGCAGTAGGTAAGCGTTCCAGGACGCGACCAGCGCCAGCACGCCGACGGTGATCAATCCGGGCATCGACAACGGGAGGGCGATCCGCCAGAACACCCCAACGCGCGAGCTGCCGTCGATGAGGGCGGCCTCCTCGAGCTCCCGGGGCAGCGCCATGAGGAACGGCCGCAGGATCACCACCGTCATCGGGAGCGCGAACGCCGCCTGCGGCAGCGCGACCCCCCACCAGGTGTTGCCCATGCCCAGGTCCTGCGTCACCAGGATGAACAGCGGGATGATCGCCACCGCTGCGGGGAAGAGCAGCCCGAGGACGAACACCATGAACAGCGGCTCGCGCAGCTTGAACTGGTACCGCGCGAGCGGGTACGCCGCCATGACGCCGGCCATGACCGCGATGAGGGTCGTGATCAGCGCGATGACGAGCGAGTTGAACGCGTAGGTCCAGAAGTCCGGGTTCGTGAGGACGCCTGTGTAGTTGGAGAACACCCAGGGGGAGGGAAGACCAGCAGGGTCCTCGGCGAGTTGCGCGTTGGTGCGGAAGCCGCCCAGGGCGCCGTAGAGGACCGGGCCCACGGTGATCGCCACCACGAACAGCGCGACCACGTAGACCAGCGGGCCGCCCCGCCCGTAGTTGCTCGACCGACGCGGCTTGGCCGCTCGGGGGGGCGTCTGCGTCGTGGTTGACGTCGTTGCTGACGTTGCGATGCTCATGTCGCCTTCCTCACCGGTCCGGTTGTGTGTCGCGGCGCAGGACGAGCAGCTGGTAGAGCAGCGCCATCACGAATCCGATCACGAACAGGATCACCGAGGCAGCGCCCGCGATCCCGAAGTTCTGCCGCTGCGAGCCCTGACCGATCAGGTACGTCGCCATGGTCGTGGTGGCGTTCGCGGGGCCGCCGCCGGTCATGATCCACACCATGTCGAAGAGCTGCAGGGATCCGATCATCGACAGGAACACCCAGGTGCGGATGGTCGGCGCCAGCATCGGGACCGCGATGCGGCGCTGGGCCTGCCACCAGGTGGCGCCATCGAGCTGCGCCGCCTCATGGAGCTCGTGCGGGACGCCCTGCAGACCGGCCAGGAACAGCAGGACGGCCATGCCGAGGTACTTCCACGTCAGGACCACGAACACGGTCCACAGCGCGATGGACGGCGTCCCCAGGAAGCCTTGCTCCGGCGTGGGGGTCCCGACCGACCGCAGCAGCGTCTCCAGCATGCCCTCGCCCGGCTGGAGCAGCTGGAACCAGACCACGCCTGCGATCACCTCAGCGACCACGTAGGGCACGAAGATGATCGTGCGCAGCAGGCCGCGTCCTCTGATGTTGCGGTTGAGGAGCAGCGCGATGGCCAGTCCCAGCGGGAGCTGCACCGCGATCGACAGCACGACGATGAGGAAGTTGTGCCCGACCGCGTCGGTGAAGACCTCGTCGGTCAGGACGTTGGTGTAGTTCCGCAGCCCGACGAAGTCGTCCATCGGGCCGAAGCCCTTCCAGCTGTAGAACGACATCCGCGCCGCAGAGAAGATCGGGTAGACGACGAACAACCCCATGAGGGCGAGCGCCGGCGTGACGAACAGCAGGATCTCCAGCCACTTGCGCCCGTTCCCGCGCCCGGCCGGGCCGGAGGGGGCACGGCGCGCCTTCGCGCGCCCTGCTCCCTCCGGGTCCGTGGTAGCCGCCGTGGCGGCGACCTGAGTGCTCATGGTCGGGTCACGACTCCTGGTCGGCCGCCTGCTGGCTGGCGTCGACGACGTCCTGAGGCGTCGCCTGGCCAGCGAACACCAGGGCGATCTCGTCGTTCATCGCACCGCCGACGTTGGCCCCGAACAGCGTGTCGAAGTAGAGCTGGACGTACGGCGCGGAGTCCCGGACCTTGATGAGCTCGGCGAGGGCCGGGTCGGCGACGGAGCCCGTCGCTGTCGGGTTCGTCGGGAGCCCCATGTTGTTCTCCGCGAAGGTCCTCTGCACCTCGTCCGAGAGCAGGGTCTTGACGAGCTCGACCGCCTCGTTCGGAGCGCTCTCCGCGACGCCCCACGCGTCGCCGCCGCCCATCTGCACCTCGGGGTCGCCCTGACCGCCGTCGACGGCCGGGAACGGGAACCACCCGGTCTTCTCGCCCAGGCCCTTGCCGTCCTCGGTGAGCCCGGCCATCACACCCGGCTCCCAGTGGCCCTGCATCTCCATGGCCACCTTCTCCGTGGCGAGCAGGCCGGAGGCCGACGTCGCACCCTCCTGCGCGGGCGTGGTCAGGAAACCTGCGTTGAAGGGCTCCGTGGCGACCAGGTCCTCGACGACCTCGCCGGCCTGCACGAAGCACGGGTCCGAGAAGTCCATGGTCGTGGCCGAGCTCTCGATGACGTCCTGGGGGCAGCTGCGGATGGCCGTGTAGTACCAGTAGTGAGCCGCGGGCCACTTGTCGCCGGCGCCGACAGAGAGAGGCGTGATGTCGGCCGCCTTGAGCTGGTCGATGACGTCGTACAGCTCGTCCATCGTGGTCGGGGTCCCCTCGATTCCGGCCTGCGCGAAGAGTGCCTTGTTGTACCAGAAACCCACGACGCCGACCGAGAACGGCAGTGCGTAGGTCTTGCCGTCGACCTGCCAGCCGGCGACCGATGGGCCGATCTTGGAGATCTCGTCCGCGGCGGCCTCGGAAATGTCCTTGGTGAGGCCCGCCTCGACGTGGTCGGCCAGCTCGCCGCCGCCACGTTCCATGTAGACGTCCGGCACGTCACCGCTCTGGAAGGCGGCGCCCAGCTTGTCAACCATGTCCTCGTGGGCCATCGCGCTGACCTCGACCTGGATGCCCGGGTTGTCGGCCTCGAAGTCCTTCGCGACCTGCTCGTAGATGCTCTTGCCAGGCTCGTTGTTGGAGTTGTGCCACCACGTGATGGTGTTGGCGTCGCCTTCGTCCGACGAGCCGCCGCCGCCGCCGCACGCAGTGGCGCTGATCATCACGCCGGCGCACATCGCGGCGAGTGCCGTGGCCCGAGCCTTGGTTGCCATCGAGAGATCCCCTTCGTCTTTCGTCCTGCCGCCCCGGTGTGACGGTCGTTACGAACCTGTACGGTTCCACATCCGGGCGGCGCGGTCAATCGTTGTCGATAACGATTTCCAAAGATTCGGGGATCGATGTCGACATCGTTTGACAGCAGCCACGTCGCGACATGATGCTGCCGCGAGACCCGCGTCACCCCCGGCACCGCGGGCGTCTCGACCCGGAGGGGGGCTCGTGCACCAGGACCTGCCCGAGGCGCAGCTGCGGACCTACCACAGCAGCCTCGTCGAACCTGACGACTTCGACGCCTTCTGGGGTCGGACGCTTGCGGAGGCGGCGGTCCACGACGTGAGGCCGGAGGTCACGCCGCTGGTGACGCCCCTGCGGAGCGTCGCGGTCAGCGACGTCGTCTTCGCCGGCTTCGGCGGCCACCCGGTGCGAGCCTGGTACCGGCGACCGCGCACCAAGGAGCCGTTGCCGGTCGTGGTGTCGTTCGTCGGCTACGGCGGGGGGCGCGGCCACTGGTCGGAGAACCTGGTCGCGTCCGCCGCCGGCTTCGCTCACCTGCACGTCGACACCCGCGGCCAGGGCGCGGGCTGGAGCCGCGGCGACACCCCGGACCCGGTGGGGTCCGGGCCGCGCCACCCCGGGGTCATGACGCAGGGGATCGAGCAGCCCGAGACCTACTACTACCGCCGGTTCCTGACCGACGCGGTGCGCGCGGTCGACGCGGTGAAGCTGCTGCCCGGCGTCGACCCCGACCGGGTCGGGGTGCTCGGACAGAGCCAGGGCGGAGCGGCCGCGCTGGCCGTCGCCGGGCTCCGCGACGACGTCACCGCGGTGGTCGCCCACGTCCCGTTCCTCTGCGACGTCCCGCGGGCCGTCGTCATCACCGACGACCGCCCGTACCGCGAGGTCGCCGACTACCTCGCGGTCCACCGCGACCGGGCCGAGGTCGCGCTGCGGACGCTCTCGTACGTCGACGGGGTCGCCTTCGCGCGCCGAGCGACGGCGCCCGCGCGGTTCTCGGTCGCGCTCATGGACACGATCACCCCGCCGTCCACCGTCTTCGCTGCCCACAACGCCTACGCCGGCCCGACCGAGCTCGACGTGTGGCGGTGGAACGGCCACGAGGCGGGCGGCCCGGACGACGACGAGGCCGCGCTGCTGTTCCTCGACCGGCACCTCCGTCCCGGTGCCGCCCCGACCCCCGTCACCCCGGCGGTCAGCCCGTGACCGGCCACGCCGAGCACGGCACCGACCCGACCCTGCGCCATCGGGTCGCCGAGGCGACGCTCACGCTGACCCGCGAGGACGGGACGCCGCACGCCGACGCCGAGGTGGTGGTGGAGCAGGTCCGGCACCGGTTCGGATTCGGGAACATCGGCTTCGACTTCCTGGGGCTGGCGAACGGCGAGACCCATGATGGCCCCGGCAACGTCTTCGGCGGCGCCTCCGTGGGGCTGGCGGCCCACCTCGCCGACCTCTGGTTCGACGTGTTCAACGCAGCGACCCTGCCGTTCTACTGGGGCGGGTTCGAGCCCGAGCGGGGCCGTCCCGACACCGCACGGCTCCGGCGTACCGCGGAGTGGTTCGTCGAGCGCGGGGCGACCGTCAAGGGCCACCCGCTGGTCTGGCACACGCTGGCACCGGACTGGCTGCGGGAGCTGCCGACCGACGAGGTCGAGCAGGTGCAGCGGGCGCGGATCCGCCGGGAGGTCCGAGACTTGCGCGGCGTGGTCACGAGCTGGGACGCGATCAACGAAGTCGTGATCATGCCGGTGTTCTCCAACGAGGAGCAACCCAACGCCATCACCCGGCTCTGCTGGGAGCGCGGCCGGATCGCGACGGTGCGGATGGCATTCGAGGAGGCCCGCGCGGCCGATCCCACGGCGACCCTGCTCCTCAACGACTTCAACCTCGGCTCGGCGTACGAGTGCCTCGTCGAAGGCCTGCTGGAGGCCGGGATCGGCATCGACGCCCTCGGGCTCCAGACTCACATGCACCAGGGCTACTGGGGGGAGGAGCGCACGCTCGAGACCGTCGAGCGCTTCGCCCGGTTCGGCCTCCCGTTGCACTTCACCGAGACGACGCTGCTGTCCGGGGAGCTGATGCCGCCCGAGATCGTCGACCTCAACGACCACCAGGTGGCGAGCTGGCCCTCGACCCCCGAGGGCGAGGAGCGGCAGGCCGAGGAGGTCGTCCGCCACTACCGCGCGCTGGCCGCCCACCCCGCCGTGGAGGCGGTGACCTACTGGGGGCTGACCGACGCCGGCGCCTGGCTCGGCGCGCCGGTGGGGTTCGTGCGGGCCGACGGGACACCCAAGCCGTCGTACGACGCGCTCCGCCGGCTCGTGAAGGGCGACTGGTGGCTCGCCCCGACGCCGTTGCGCACCGACGCGTCGGGCCGCGTGCGGTTCCAGGGGTGGCTCGGGGACTACCGGGTCACCGCTCCGGGGCTCGCTGCTGAGGTCAGGACCGAGACGAGCGGCGCCGTCGCTCTCGACGCCGTGCTCCGGGGGGTCTGACCGGTGTCCGCACGGGTGGGACCGGGCCCGTCACCGGGAGGGGGTCGAGCGCGCCTCGTCGAGGGCCAGCAGGGTCGCCCCTCGCAGTGCCGCCCGATCGCCGAGCGTCCCGGTGACGACACGGGGCCGTTGCGAGGGGAGACTGGCCCGGCGCAACGCGGACTCGAGCGCCGAGCGGAGCGCGGGAGGGGCCGCGACGAGCGACCCCGAGAGCACGACGAGCCGGGGAGCGGTGAGCGAGACCAGCCACGAGGCCGCGGTCCCGAGGACGCGCCCGGCCTCCGCAGCCGCCACGTCGACCTCGGAGCCCTCGAGGCGGGCCAGTGCGGCCAGCGTGGGGAGCCCGTCGCGCGGTCGCAGCCGGCGCCCGGTGGCCAGCTCGACGGCCCTGCGCACCGCAGGACCCGACGCGACGGTCTCGACGCACCCGTGCCGGCCGCAACTGCAGCGCGCGTCCGCTCCCGGCCAGGCGCAGTGGCCCAGCTCGCCGGCGGTCCCGTCGGCGCCGTCGAGGAGACGGCCCGCCTCGATGACGGCCGCGCCGACACCCTCGTCCTCGAAGACCAGCACGACATCGTCGTGACCGGCGGCCGCTCCGAGGCGGTGCTCGGCGATCAGCGAGGCCTGCGCGGCGTTGCGGACCACCACCGGTGCCTGCACGCCGATCTGCTCGAGCCGCGAGCGGAGCAGCGCGGCGACCGGGACCCGGCGCCAGCCCAGGTTCGCCGCGAGCACGCAGGTGCCGGTCGAGGGCTGCACCAGCCCGGTCACGCCGACGCCGACCGCGCGCAGCCGGTGGACGCCGCCGTTGCTGCCGGACAGTGCGACCATCGTCGAGACGACCTCGTCCAGGACGGCGTCGGGGGAGCGGCGCCCCCGGCGGCCCGCCCGCTCGGTCGGGGCCAGCTCCCGCTCGGCGAGCTGGACGCCGAGGGCGTCGGCGAGCGTGACCCGCATCCGGCCGACTCCCAGCTCGACCCCGGCGACAATGGCCTGCTCGGCGGCGTACTGCACGAGCGTCCCGGGGCGCCCGCCTCCGGGCTCCGGTTCGCTGCGACCCGCCTCCCGCACGACGCCGTCGGCGAGCAGGTCCGCGACAATCGTCGAGACGGTCTGCTTGGACAGCCCGGTCCGTCTCGCGAGGGCGGCGCGGGAGGTCGGCCCCGCGACCCGCAGGACGTCGAGGAGCGACGCACGGTTCGCCTCACGCAGCGAGCTGGACGCTTGACCGGGCACGTGACGCAGCGTACATTGCCATTCGTCCAAGTCATGGACGAACCGCCGACCGCCTCGGGACACCTCCCGACCGGTCATCCCTGACACCCTCGGAGGACCCGTGACCGGCTCGCTCACCCCCACCCCGCGAGGACAAGTTCAGCTTCGGCCTGTGGACCGTTGGCTGGCAGGCCCGCGACCTGTTCGGCGAGGCGACCCGGCCCGTGCTCGCCGGGGTGGAGGCGGTGCACAAGCTGGCCGAGCTCGGCGCGTACGGCATCACGTTCCACGACGACGACCTCATCCCGCCGGGCAGCAGCAGCACCGAGCGGCAGCGGATCATCGACGAGTTCAAGGCCGCGCTGGCCGAGACCGGCATGGTCGTGCCGATGGTCACCACCAACCTGTTCGGCGACCCCGTGTTCAAGGACGGCGGCTTCACCAGCAACGACCGGTCGGTCCGTCGCTACGCGCTGCGCAAGGTCATGCACAACATGGACCTGGCCGCCGAGCTCGGCGCCGAGATCTACGTCTTCTGGGGCGGCCGGGAGGGCTCGGAGGTCGACTTCGCCAAGGACGTGCGCGCCGCGCTCGACCGCTACCGGGAGGGCATCGACATGCTGGCGCAGTACTCGATCGACAAGGGCTACGGCATGCGGTTCGCCATCGAGCCGAAGCCCAACGAGCCCCGCGGCGACATCCTGCTGCCGACGATCGGGCACGCACTGGCGTTCATCTCGCAGCTCGAGCACCACGACATGGTGGGCATCAACCCCGAGACCGGCCACGAGCAGATGGCCAGCCTCAACTACACGCACGGGATCGCGCAGGCGCTGTGGCAGGGCAAGCTGTTCCACATCGACCTCAACGGGCAGAAGGGCCCGCGCTACGACCAGGACCTGGTGTTCGGCTACGGCGACCTGCTGCAGGCGTTCTCGACCGTCGACCTGCTCGAGAACGGCGCTCCCGGCGGCGGTCCGACGTACGACGGCGACCGCCACTTCGACTACAAGCCGCTGCGCACCGAGAACATGGACGGGGTCTGGGAGTCGGCGCTGGCCAACATGGAGCTCTACCTCGCGCTCCGGGAGCGCTCGAAGGCCTTCCGCGCCGACCCCGAGGTGCAGGAGGCGCTCGCCGAGTCGCCGGGTCGCCGAGCTCAGCAACGCCGACGCTCGAGCGAGGGCGAGGACTACGACGCAAGCTGCTCGCCGACCGCAGCGCCTTCGAGGACTTCGACATCGAGCCGGCCCGGACGCAGGGCTACGGCTTCGCCCGGCTCCAGCGGCTCGCGATCGAGCACCTGCTCGGCGTCCGCTGACGGCCCGGACGAGGGAGCGAGCACTGTGACGCTCGTCGCCGGCGTCGACACCTCGACGCAGTCCTGCACGATCATCGTCCGCGACGCCGAGAGCGGCGCCGCCGTACGGTCCGGCCGGGCGTCACACCCGGCCGGCACCGAGGTCGACCCCCAGGCATGGGAGGCGGCCCTGCACGCCGCCGCCGAGGACGCAGGTGGGCTGGAGGACGTCGAGGCGGTCGGGGTCGCGGGCCAGCAGCACGGCTTCGTCGCCCTCGACGAGGCTGGTGACGTCGTCCGGCCGGCGCTGCTCTGGAACGACACGCGGTCCGCGCCGGAGGCCCGGCTCCTCATCGAGGAGCTCGGCGGGCCGGACGCGTGGGCGGAGGCGACCGGCCTGGTGCCGGTCGCCTCGTTCACCGTCACCAAGGCGCGCTGGGTGGCCGACCACGAGCCGGAGCTCGCCGCGCGCACCGCCGCGGTGTGCCTGCCGCACGACTGGCTGACCTGGCGGTTGCGCGGCGGCGGGCTCGAGGACCTCGCGACCGACCGTGGTGACGCGAGCGGGACCGGCTACTACGATCCGGTCGCGGGGGAGTACCGCCGCGACCTGCTCACCCGAGCGCTCGGCCACGACGCGGTGCTGCCGAGGGTGCTCGAGCCCAACGGGTCGGCGGGTACCGCCCGCGTCCTCGCACCCGGGGCCCTGCTCTCGGCCGGGACCGGCGACAACATGGGTGCGGCGCTCGGGCTCGGGGCCGAGGTGGGCGACGTGGTGCTGAGCATCGGGACCTCCGGGGTCGCCAGCGCGGTCTCGGCGACGCCGACGGCCGACCCCAGCGGGATCGTCGCCGGGTTCGCCGACGCGACCGGCAGGTTCCTGCCGCTGGTGTGCACCCTCAACGCCGCCCGGGTCCTCGACGCCGCGGCGCGCCTGCTCGGCGTCGACTACTCCCGGCTCTCCGCAGCTGGCGCTCTCGGCGCCCGCCGGCGCCGAGGGGCTCGTCGTCGTGCCCTACCTCGAGGGCGAGCGCACGCCCGACCTGCCGCTCGCCACGGGCGCGCTCCACGGGCTCACGCTCGGCAACACCACGCCCGCGCACCTCGCCCGGGCGGCCGTCGAGGGAGTCCTGTGCGGCCTGGCCGACGGGGTCGACGCCCTCCGGGCCTGCGGGGTCGAGGTCCGGCGGGTGCTGCTCGTCGGCGGCGGCGCCAAGTCGGAGGCGGTGCGGCGTACCGCTCCGTCGGTCCTCGGCTGCGAGGTGCTGGTGCCGCCGGAGGCTGAGGCCGTCGCCGACGGCGCGGCGCGCCAGGCCGCGTGGGCGCTCGCCGGTGGCGCGGAGCCCCCGGCGTGGCAGTCGGCCGAGGTCGAGCGCTACCAGGGCGACCCGGTGCCCGCGGTCCGCGAGCGGTACGCCGAGGCGCGGGCGCGCGTGCTGGACCAGGTGCGGGACCGCGCGAGGACCTGACCACCGGGGCCGTCGGTTCCCCAAGGGATGTCGGCACATTGGTGCTCCCCACGGGTCACACGCCATGGGGAGTGCAGGTACGCCGTGGGGAGTCGACGTCCCGACTGCCGAGCCGCCCTCCATGGCGGGCGGCTCGACCGGTCATGGCGGGCGGCTCGACCGGTCACGAGGGGCGGCTCGACCGGTACTGGGGGGGTCAGGGCCAGGTGAGCACCCAGTACTGCACCCCGAAGGGGTCGGCGTCGACGTGCACCTCTGCGGGCGGGCCCGGCAGGAGCACCTCCGCCAGTCGGGCGAACGCCGGGACGTCGAAGCACCACAGCTCCTCGGCGAGCTGCTGGTCGAGCGTCCGCAACGCCGCCACGTCGCCGGCCGCCAGCGCGGCCCCCAGCGCCGCGTCGAACCCGGCGGCGCGGGGGTCCAGGTGGCCCGGTGCCTTCTCGCTGCGGCACGCGGTGCCGTTGGCCGCCACGAGCAGCGGCACGCCCGGAGCGGGCTCGGCCAGCTCGCCGGACCAGCCGGCCTCCGACAGCAGGTGCTGCGCGACCCGGTGACCGGCCGGCACGGCCGCCCCGCGCGCGACGTTGTCCGGCCGTGTCGGGGCCGCGACGACCGCGACGACCGGCGGAGCGGCCGCGACCAGACGAGCCACCGCGGCCGAGCACGCGGCCCGGAGGTCGGGGACCGGGTCCTCGAGACCGGCGTGCTCCGGCAGCAGGACGAGTGCCGACGGGACGAGGACCGCACGGGTCACGCGAGCCCCCGGACGGCCCGGCGGGGCGGACGGCGACCCGTGATGCTGGCGACCATGTCGACGACCTGACGGGTCTCGACGACCTCGTGGACCCGGTAGATCCGTGCCCCCGCCAGCGCGCACACCGCGGTCGCCGCGAGCGTCCCGGTGAGCCGTTCGCCGACGGGGAGGTCGAGCGTCTCCCCGACGAAGTCCTTGTTCGACAGCGACACCAGCACCGGCCACCCCGTCGCCACCAGCTCCCCGAGCCGACGGGTCACCTCGAGCGACTGCACCGTGTTCTTCCCGAAGTCGTGGGCCGGGTCGATGACCACCCCACGGGGGTCGACCCCCGCCGCGACCGCCCGCTCGGCGTACGCCGTGGTGTCGGCGACCGCGGAGGCGACCACGTCGGCGTACTCGATGCGGAACGGCCGCGTCCTCGGCGTCACCCCACCGGTGTGGGTGCAGACGATCCCGGCGCCGAACTCCGCGGCGACGTCGACGAGCGCGGGATCGGCGCCGCCCCACGCGTCGTTGAGGACGTCGGCGCCCTCCAGGCAGACCGCGCGCCCGACCTCGGCCCGCCAGGTGTCGACGCTGATCACCAGGCCGGGATGGGCCGCGCGCACCCGCGCCACGAAGCGCACGACGCGCCGCCGCTCCTCCCCGGCGTCGACCTCCGCTCCAGGCGCGGCCTTGATCCCGCCGATGTCGACGATCTCCGCCCCCTCGTCGACGACGTGCGCGACCCGCTCGAACGCCCGGTCCTCGGCCCAGGTCCGGCCCTTGTCGTAGAACGAGTCCGGGGTCCGGTTGACGATCGCCATCATGAGGGTGGCGTCGTCGGCGAACTCGTGGCGGCCGAGCCGGAGCGTCACGCCACGCACCCGAGGTACGTCGCAGCCGGGGGCCGCTCGCTGAGCGGTACGTCGCGCGCGACCGTCGTGATGCCGTCGGAGGTCGAGCGGAACTGCCGGAGCGGAACCGGATCCGGAGCCACGAGACCGGCGCGTGCCTGGAGCGCGGCGAGGCACTGCAGGGCCATCGGCCCAAGCTCGTGCAGGGCGTGGTGCCGGTGCGCGCGCCGGCCCAGGTCGACCTGCGCCACCGCGTCGAGCCCGAGGTCCTGGGCGGTGTCGACGAGGGCCGCGAGGTCGACGGCGTACCCGGTCGGGACGCGCAGCGACGTCATGTGGTCACGACGCACCGCCCACTCCCCGGCGAGCGGCTGCACGACACCGGCGAGAGCCGGGAACAGCAGGGCCAGGGCGGGCCGGGCGACCAGCTCGGTGACCCGTCCGCCGCCGCCCTCCTCACCGGCGCCACCGTCCTCCCCGAGCCGCGGTCGGTCGTAGAACGCCTTGACCAGGCGCACGCCCGGATCGGTGAGCAGCGGCCCGACCAGCCCGGGGACGAAGTGGGTGCCCCAGTCGACCAGGTCGGCGTCCATGAAGACCAGCAGGTCGCCGCTGGTGACGAAGAGCGACTTCCACAGCGCCTCGCCCTTGCCGGGGACGGTCCCGAGGTCGGGCCGGACCGCGGACGCGCGGTGCACCGTCGCGCCGGCGGCCGCAGCGACGCCGGCGGTGTCGTCGGTCGAGTCCGAGTCGATGACGACCACCTCATCGAGCAGCGGCACCGCCTCGACCAGCGCCGCCCGCACGGCCGCCACGAGCCTCCCGACGGTGCCCGCCTCGTCCCGTGCGGGCAGCACGAGGCTGATCCGGGTGCCGGTCCGCTGCTTGCACGCGACCAGGCCGGGGAGCGGCCAGTCGGCCCAGTGGTGGGTGTGCGCGGCGTACCAGGAGTCGGTCATCCGGATCCTCCCGTTCCCGCACGCAGCCGGTCCCCTGCTCCTCGTACACGGTAGGTGACCCGGGCCTGACCTGGTGGTGCAGACTGCCCCGCGTGACCGGACTGCCCGAGGTGCTGTGGACGCCACCGCAGGACGCGTGGGCCGCGTCCCGGCTGGGACGGTACGCCGCGTGGCTGCACCGGACCCGCGGGCTGGAGCTCGACGGGTACGAGGCGCTGTACGCCTGGTCGGTCGCGGAGCCGGGAGCGTTCTGGCAGTCGGTGGGGGAGCACCTCGACGTGCTCGACCCCGCGCGGGAGCACACGCTCGGGTCGCCGCTGGCCTACGAGGACGTGGCTGCTCCCACCTGGTTCCCCGGCCGGTCCTTCAACTATGCCGAGGCGATGCTGCGGCTGCCCGGCCGCGGCGACGACGACCCTGTGGTGCTGGCCCGGTCCCAGTCCCGGGCGCCGGTCGTCGTGACCGCCGCGGAGCTGCGGGAGCAGGTACGCCGCGCCCGGGCCGGCCTGGTCGCCCTCGGGGTCGGGCGGTCGGACCGGGTGGTCGCCTACGCCCCCAACGTGCCCGAGACGCTGGTGCTGCTGCTCGCCTGCGCCAGCATCGGCGCGGTCTTCTCCTCGTGCGCGCCGGAGTTCGGCGTCCGCAGTGTCTGCGACCGGTGGTCCCAGGTCGAGCCGACGGTGATGCTCGCCGTCGACGGCTACCGCTACGGCACCAAGGCCGTCGACCGGCGCGCCGAGGTCGAGCAGGTCCGTGCGGCGCTGCCGTCGTTGCGCGCCTGTGTCTGGCTGCCGTACCTGGATCCGGCGGCGGCGCCGCCGCAGGGCGCGGTGACCTGGACCGACCTGCTCGCCGGAGCGCCGGAGGGCGAGCTGGAGCACGAGCCGCTGCCGTTCGACCACCCGCTCTACGTGCTCTACTCCTCCGGTACGACGGGGCTGCCCAAGCCGATCGTGCACGGCCACGGGGGCATCGTGCTGGAGCACCTCAAGGCGCTCTCGCTCCAGCTGGACCTCGGGCCGGAGGACCGGTTCACCTGGTTCTCGACCACCGGCTGGATGATGTGGAACCTCCTGGTGTCGGGGATCGGCGTCGGCGCGACCGTCGTCCTCTTCGACGGGGATCCCGGCCACCCCGACCTCGGGACGCTGTGGCGACTGGTCGAGGAGACCGGGACGACCTTCTTCGGGACGAGCGCACCGTTCCTGCTCGCCTGCCGCAAGACCGGGCTCCGCCCCGCGCAGGTCGCCGACACCTCGACGGTCCGCACGGTGGGGTCGACCGGGGCGCCGCTGCCACCGGACGGTTACCGCTGGGTGGCCGACGAGCTGGGCCACCACGTCGCGGTCAACTCGCTGTCGGGTGGGACCGACGTCTGCACCGCCTTCCTCGGCGGGGTCCCGGTGCTGCCGGTCCGCGCCGGCGAGATGGCGGCCCGCTACCTCGGCTGCGCGGTCGAGGCGTGGGACGAGCAGGGCCGTCCGGTCCTGGACCGGGTGGGGGAGCTGGTGCTCACCGAGCCGATGCCCTCGATGCCCGTGGGATTCTGGGGGGACGCCGACGGCAGCCGCTACCGGGCTGCCTACTTCGAGAACTTCCCGGGCGTCTGGCGCCACGGCGACTGGGTGACGGTCACCTCCCGCGGCTCGTGCGTCATCCACGGCCGCAGCGACGCGACGCTCAACAGGGGAGGGGTCCGGCTCGGCACCGCGGAGTTCTACGCCGTGGTGGAGGAGCTCCCGGAGGTGGCCGACAGCCTCGTGGTCCACCTCGAGGACCCCGAGGGCGGACCGGGGGAGCTGCTGCTCCTCGTCGTCCCGGCGCCCGGCGTGACCTGGGACGAGCAGGCCGAGCAGGCGCTGCGCCGTACCCTCCGCGAACGGCTGTCGCCCCGACACGTCCCGGACACCGTCCACGCGGTCGCCGGCGTCCCCCGGACGCTGTCGGGCAAGAAGCTCGAGGTGCCGGCCAAGCGGATCCTCCAGGGCGCGCCGGTCGAGGCTGCCGCCGCCGCCGGTGCGCTGGCGAACCCCGAGACCCTCGGCGAGCTCGCCCGCATCGCCTCCAGCCGGGCAGCGGGTCAGTAGGTCGCGCGACCGCCGCTGATGTCGTAGACCGCGCCGGTCGAGAAGCTCACCCGGTCCGAGGCGAGGAAGGCGACCAGCTCCGCGACCTCCTCCGGCCGGCCGATCCGCTTCATCGGGATCAGGTTCGTCATGTACTCCAGGACGGCAGGGTCGTTGTCCTCGTTCATCGGTGTCGCGATCACCGCCGGGGCGATGGCGTTGACGAGCACGCCGCTCGTCGCGAGCTCCTTGCCCGCCGACTTCGTGAGCGCGATGACCGCGGCCTTGGAGGCGGAGTAGATCGAGAGGTTCGGGTTGCCGTCCTTCCCGGCGATGCTCGCCAGGTTCACGACGCGACCCCAGCCCCGGTCGCGCATCCCCGGCACGAACACCCGCATGGCGTGGACGATCCCCAGCACGTTGACGTCGAGCACCCGCCGCCACTCGTCGGTGGTCGTCTCCAGCAGGGGCTTGTTGGCCCCGACCACGCCGGCCGAGCTCACCAGCACGTCGACCGGACCGACCTCGTCGGCGACCCGGCGCAGCGCGTCCTCGTCGGTGACGTCGGCCAGGACGTCGCCGCCCGCGAGGTCGAGCGCGACGACCTCCAGCCCGTCGGCGCGCAGGCGCTCCACGGACGCGGCGCCGAGGCCGCTGGCACCGCCGGTCACGAGCGCGCGTCGGGGGGTCGTCATGCCTCCTCCTGTACCCGGGTCGCGGCCTCGAGCACCTCGAGCACGTGCTGGTACGGGTGGCCGGTCGCGCGGGTCATCCCGAGCTCGCAGGTCCGGTTCACCGAGGCGTACGCCGCGGCGGGCGTGCGCGTCGCACCGGCGGCGGCCTCGGAGGCCGTGGCACTGGCGGTGAGCTCGGGGTGCAGCAGTCCCCGGTCGCCGGCGAAGGCACAGCAGCTCCAGTCGACGGGCTGGACGACCTCCTCGGCGGCTGCCGCGGCGACCCGGACCAGGCTCGCGTTGATCCCGAGCTGGGTGGAGGAGCAGGTCGGGTGGACGACGACCGACGGCAGCCGCCGGGCCGCCGGCAGCCGGGGGAGCACCACCTCGCTCGACGAACACGACCGCGTCGACGACGCGGACACCGATCGTCACGCGAGCAGCCGGACCAGCCCCTCGGTGCAGGACGCGGCGTCGACGACGACCGGCAGCCGGCCGTCCTCGGTGGCCGCGCGGAGCGGCGGGGACGACCCGCTCCTGCATCGCGGCGTAGCCCCGCGAGAGTCCCTTGGACTTCCACGGGGTGCCGCAGCACAGCGACGCGATCGGGTCCGGGACCCTGACGTCCACGCCCGCTCGCTCGCAGAGCGGCCAGGAACGCCTCGCGGACCCCCGGGCCGGCGGCCGCCGGCCCGAACATCGTGCGAGATGCACGCGCGGGAAGTAGACCGCGGCCGGGTCGGCAGCGGGCCGGCCGGAGCGGCGGGTGCCGCCCGCGGGCAGCTCGGCGGACCAGGCCGGCACGGTGTCGTGCCCCGAGCACCGCCCGCCCGGCGGTGGTGGCCGCGACCGGCAGCGCGTCCGGGACCGCGCGGGCCACGGTCAGCCCGGTCGCGGCCGCCCGGGTCACCCCGTCCCAGTGCCGCGCGGCGGTCCGCCAGACGCCCTGCTCGACGCGGCCGCGCTGCTCGCCGCGAAGCCGCCGGGTGAGGTCGCCGGTGTCGATGAGCACCGGGCAGGCCGTCTGGCACATCCCGTCGACGGCGCAGGTGTCGAGCGCGTCGTACTGGTACTCGTCCTCGAGCCGCTCGACGCAGCGCGGTGTCGCCGTCGCTCCCGCGCGCGGACGATCTCCCGACGCAGCACGATCCGGCGCCGGGGTGTCGTGGTGAGGTCGCGGCTCGGGCACACCGGCTCGCAGTAGCCGCACTCGACGCAGCGGTCGACCTCGTCCTCGACGGTGGGCGTCGATCTTGAGGTGGCTGACGTGCGCGACCGGGTCCTCGTCGAGCAGGACGCCGGGGTTGAGCACGCCGTGCGGGTCGAGCAGCGCCTTGACCTCGCGCATCACGTCGTACAGCTCGTCGCCGTACTGCCGGCGGACGAACGGCGCCATGATCCGGCCGGTGCCGTGCTCGGCCTTGAGGGTGCCGCCGTGGCCGAGGACCAGGTCGACCATGCTCGTCGGTGAACGCCACGTAGCGCGTCGACGCAGCGCGGGCTCGTCGAAGTCGCTCGTTGAGCAGGAAGTGGATGTTGCCGTCCTTGGCGTGCCCGAAGATGACGCTGTCGTCGGTAGCCGTGGCGCGTCGAACATCGCGGTGAGCGCCGGCGCAGGTCGCGAGCAGCTGCTCGACCGGGACGGCGATGTCCTCCAGCAGCGCGGTCGTGCCCGACGGCCGGGCGCCGGCGACCGCGGTGTAGAGGCCCTTGCGGATGTGCCACAGCGCGGCCCGCGTCGGCGGCGTCGCGTGGTCAGGACGCCCGCGGCTGGCCAGCGGCAGCTCGCGCGAGCAGCGCCGCGGCGGCCGCGACGTCGCTCGGCGAGCTCGACCTCGGCGTCGCCTCCTGGTACTCGACGAGCAGCGCCGCGTGGTCGGCGACGGCGAGCGCGCGCAGCGCCGGGCCGGCCTCGGGGTCGCGCTGGGCGACCCGCAGGCTGGTGGCGTCGAGCAGCTCGATGGTGGCGAAGCCGGCCGTCGACGAGGGCGGGCAGCGACCGGTGGCCGCGGCGCAGGTCGGGGAAGAGCAGCAGCCCGGTCGCGGCGTGCGGGTGCGATCGGCACGGTGCGGAAGGTCGCCTCGGCGACGAACGCCGAGCGTGCCCTCGCTGCCGATGACGAGGTGGGCGAGCAGGTCGACCGGGCGGGTGTGGTCGAGGAACGAGTTGACGCCGTAGCCCATGGTGTTCTTGATCGCGTAGAGCCGGCGGATCGTCGCGCGACCGACCTCGGGTTGCCGCGGACCCGGTCGCGCAGCCGCGCCAGCCCGGCGTGCAGCTCCGGCTCCAGCGTCGCGCAGCCGGTCGTCGGCGTCCGGCGGCGCCGGTGTCGACGACGGTGCCGCTCGGGCAGCACGAGGACGGCGGACTCGAGCGTCCGGTAGGTGTTCAGCTCGGTGCCGCAGGCCATGCCGCTGGAGTTGTTGGCGACGACGCCGCCGATCGTGCAGGCCGATCTCGCTGGCCGGGTCGGGGCCGAGCTTGCGGCCGTACGGCGCCAGGCGGGTGTTGACCGGCGCGGACCGTCGCACCGGGCTGGACGCGCACCCGGGCGCCGTCGTCGAGGACCTCGATCGGCGCGGAAGTGGCGGCGGGTGTCGACCAGCACGCCGTCGCTGGTCGGCCTGCCCGCGACAGGCTCGTGCCGCCGGAGCGGAAGGTCAGCGGGACCCCGCTCGCCGCAGCTCACCCGCAGCAGCGCGGCCACCTGGTCGGCGTCGCGCGGGGTCACCACCGCCTGCGGCGACCAGCAGGTAGTGCGACGCGTCGTGGGCGAACGACGAGCCGGTCCGACGCCCGCGCGGCGACCGCGCCGGGCACTGCTGCCTCGAGCGCGTCGAGCGAGGCCCGCGTCGGGCGTCAGCAGGTCAGTGCGACTCACGGCTCACCGCGGACCCGCTCGAGCCGACGCAGGAAGTCGAGGTCGGCGCCGGTGTCGGCCTGCAGCACGTGGTCGACGTAGAGCCGCTCCCAGCCGCGCCGCGGGTTGGCGAAGGCCGGCAGCGGTCGCCTCGTGCGGCGTGCGCTGGCGGCGAGCTCCTCGGCGCGGCACCTCGAGGTCGAGGCGGCGCGCCGCGACGTCGAGGCTGATCGACGTCGCCGGTCCGGACCAGCGCGAGCGGGCCGCCGGCGGCGGCCTCCGGGCGCGACGTGCAGCACGACGGTGCCGTACGCGGTCCCGCTCATCCGGCCGTCGCAGACGCGCACCATGTCGCGGACGCCCTGCTCGAGCAGCTTCGTCGGCAGCGGCATGTTCGCGACCTCCGGCATCCCGGGGTAGCCCTGCGGTCCGCAGCCGCGCAGCACCAGGACCGAGTCGGCGTCGACGTCCAGGTCCGGGTCGTCGATGCGGGCGTGGAAGTCCTCGATGCTGTCGAACACCACCGCCCGGCCGCGGTGCTGCAGCAGGTGCGGCGAGGCGGCGGCGGGCTTGATCACCGCCCCGTCGGGCGCGAGGTTGCCGCGCAGCACGGCGATGCCCGCCCTCGGCGACCAGCGGGGCGGCCCGCGGTCGGATGACCTCGGGGTCCCAGATCGGGGCGTCACGTCCGAGGTAGGCTCGACCAGCGGCTGCGCCGGTGACGGTGAGCGCGGTCGGGTCGAGCAGGTCGCGGACCTCGCGCAGCACCGCCAGCAGCCCGCCGGCCCGGTGGAAGTCCTCCATCAGGAACCGGCCGGCGGGCTGCAGGTCGACCAGCAGCGGGCACGCGGCGACCCGATCCGGTCGAAGTCGTCGAGGGTGAGGTCGATGCCGAGCCGGCCGGCGATCGCCAGCAGGTGCACCACCGCGTTGGTCGAGCCGCCGATCGCCGCCAGCGCCACGATCGCGTTGAGGAACGACGCCACGGGTCAGGAACGTGCTCGGTCGCCGGTCCGCCGCGACCATCTCGACGGCCAGCCGGCCGGTGTCGTGCGCGGCCTCGAGCAGCCGGCTGTCGGGGGCGGGGGTGCCGGCCAGCCCGGGCACGACCGTGCCGAGCGCCTCGGCGACCAGCGCCATCGTCGAGGCGGTGCCCATCGTGTTGCAGTGACCCGTGCTGCGGATCATCGCCGACTCGGAGCGCAGGAAGTCCTGCCTCGCGACAGCGTCCCGGCGCGCACCTCCTCCGACAGCCGCCAGACGTCGGTGCCGCAGCCCAGCGGGACGCCGCGGAAGGTGCCGGTGAGCATCGGCCCGCCCGGGCACGACCACGGCGGGCAGGTCGACCGAGGCGGCCGCCATCAGCAGCGACGGGATCGTCTTGTCGCAGCCGCCGAGCAGGACCACGCCGTCGATCGGGTTGGCCCGGAGCATCTCCTCGGTGGCCATCGCGGCCATGTTGCGCCACAGCATCGCGGTCGGGCCGGACCTGCGTCTCCCCGAGCGACACGACCGGCAGGTCGAGCGGGATGCCGCCGGCCTCGTAGACGCCGTTGCTTGACCGACTGCGGCCACCTCGTCGAGGTGCGCGTTGCACGGCGTCAGGTCCGAGGCGGTGTTCGCGATCGCGATCTGCGGCCGGCCCGTCGAAGGCGTTGCCCGGGGACGCCGCGGCGCATCCAGGCCCGGTGGATGTAGGCGTTGCGGTCCTGGCCGGCGTACCACTGGGCGCTGCGCAGCTCCATGGCACGACACTACTGAGAGCGGGAGGCGCGGGCGGCTAGGGTCCTGCAGTGGCCGCTGACGACGTCGTTGCATCGGCGGGACCGTTCCAGCTCGCTGAGGGCCCGGTGTGGGACGCCCTCCGGGGGCGGCTGCTGTGGGTCGACATCCACGCCGGCACCGTCCACGAGGGCGCGCTCGACGGCGGCGCGGTGGTCGAACGCCGGGTCCTGCACCGCGGCGACGGGATGGTCGGTGCGGTCGCCGTGGCCGAGGACGGCACGCTGCTCGTGGCCCAGCAGGAGGTGCTCGTCACCCTCAGCACGGACGGCGTGCGTCAGGAGGTGGCGCGGGTGGTCCCCGCAGGCGCGGACCGGCGCACCAACGACGGCGGGACCGACCCGGCGGGTCGCTTCCTCATCGGCACGATGTCGTTGGGGGACTCCAGCGGTCACGAGGTGCTCGCGCGGCTCGAGGAGGACGGCTCCCTGACCACCCTCGACGACGACCTCGGTCTCTCCAACGGCTTGGCATGGTCAGGTGACGGCCGTCGGTTCTGGAGCACCGACACCGAGCGGCAGGTCGTGCACGTCCGCGACTACGACCCCGCGACCGGCGCCGTGGGGGAGCGGCGCGAGCACCTGCGGCTCGACGAGGGCCACCCCGACGGCTGCACCGTCGACGCCGAGGACCACCTCTGGGTCGCGGTGTTCGGCGCGGGCCAGGTCCGCCGCTACGCCCCCGACGGTGCGCTCGTCGCCACCGTCGAGGTCCCCGCTCCTCACACGACGAGCGTCGCCCTCGCCGGGGAGGACCTCCGCACGCTCGTCATCACGACGGGGAGGGTCGAGCTCAGCGACGACCAACGACGTACCCACCCGCTGTCCGGCCACCTGTTCACCGTCCGCACCGACGTGCCCGGTCGCCCGGCGACCCACTGGCGCAGAACCAGGAGCTGAGCCCGTGTACCTCATGCGCATCGGCGACCGCGGCCACGAGCGGCCCGTCGCCCGCCTCGACGACGAGCGCTACGTCGACCTCTCCGACGTCGTCGCGGACTTCGACGAGGCCTTCTTCGGCAGCGGCGGGATCGAGCGGGCCCGTCGGATCGTCACCGAGCGCGTCGCCGCGGGACGCGTGCGCCGCTTCACGGGGGAGCGGGTCGGCGCACCGATCGCCCGGCCGCACCAGATCCTCTGCATCGGCCTCAACTACAGCGACCACGCCGCGGAGACCGGACAGGCCGTGCCGAGCGAGCCGATCGTCTTCAACAAGGCGCCCAACACACTCGTGGGACCCGACGACGACGTGCGCATCCCACGGGGCTCGACCAAGTGCGACTGGGAGGTCGAGCTCGGGCTGGTCATCGGCCGTCGCACCAGCTACCTGGACTCGGTCGAGGAGGCCCGCGACGCGATCGCCGGGTGGCTGGTCGTCAACGACGTGAGCGAGCGGGCCTTCCAGATCGAGCGCGGCGGCCAGTGGGTCAAGGGGAAGTCGGCGGAGACCTTCAACCCCGCCGGTCCGTGGCTGGTCACCCCCGACGAGGTCGAGGACGTGATGGCGCTGCCGATGTGGCTCGACGTCAACGGCACCCGCCGCCAGGACGGCAGCACCGGCACGATGGTGTTCGACCCGTACGTGATCGTGCACTACCTGAGCCAGTTCCTCGTGCTCGAGCCGGGCGACCTCATCAACACCGGGACCCCGCCGGGCGTCGGGATGGGCTTCAAGCCCCCGGTGTGGCTGCAGCCGGGTGACGTCGTGGAGCTCGGGATCGAGGGGTTGGGGCGGCAGCGCCAGCAGGTGATCGCCCCCCGATGAGCGGCCGGTGACCGGTCGGATGCGGGCCTTCGTCCTCACCGGACCGCGGCAGTACGCCGTGCAGGAGGTGCTCGCCCCGCACCCCGTCGCCGGTGAGGCCGTCGTGGCCGTCGAGCGGGTCGGTGTCTGCGGGACCGACGTCGAGTTCTTCACCGGCGAGATGGCCTACCTGCACCAGGGGCACTCGTCGTACCCGCTCCGGCTGGGGCACGAGTGGTGCGGCACGGTCGTCGCGGTCGGCGACGGGGTGGACGGTGACTGGGTCGGCCGGCAGGTGATGGGCGACACGATGATCGGTGACGGCACCTGCGACCGCTGCCGGCGCGGGCACCAGCACGTCTGCGAGCACCGGCAGGAGGTCGGGATCCGGGACGGCCGGCCCGGGGCGCTCGCCGAGCAGCTCGCCGTGCCGGTGTCGTCGCTGCACCCGCTGCCGGACGAGGTCGACCCGGTGCTGGGCGCCCTGGTGGAGCCGGGAGGGAACGCGCTGCGCGCCGCCCGCGCCACCGCTGCCGGGCCGGAGGACCGGGTGCTCGTCCTCGGCCCCGGGACGATCGGGCTGCTCGCCGCGATGTTCCTGCGGGCGGCCGGCGCGGAGGTCCACCTCGGCGGGGCGACGCCGGCGTCACTGGCCTACGCCCGGACCCTCGGGTTCACCCGCACCTGGTCGACCGACGCGCTGCCCGACGTACCGTTCGACGCGGTCGTCGACGCCTCGAACGCCGCGCACCTCCCGGCGCTCGCGCTCGACCTGGTGGAGCCCGCCGGGCGCGTGGTCTACATCGGGCTGGCCGGGACCCCGAGCACCCTCGACACCCGCACGCTCGCGCTCAAGGACGTCACCGCCGTCGGGATCCTCTCGGCGTCGCCGGGTCTGGAGGAGACGATCCGGGCCTACGCGTCAGGGGCCGTCGACCCCCGGCCGCTGGTCGCCGCGACGGTCGGGCTGGAGGAGGTCGGCGAGGTGCTGGCGGGGTCCCGTCCTCCCGGTGCGGGTCCGGGTCCCAAGATCCACGTCGACCCTCGCCGCTGACCCCCGCGCCGAGCCGCCCCTGATGACCGGTCGAGCCGCCCCTGATGGCAGCCCCCCACGGGCACTCCCCACGGCATACTCGATCTCCCCATGGCGTGTGACCCGTGGGGAGCACCAACATGCCGACATCCCTTGGGGAACCGGCGGGACCGTCAGGCGGGGCGGCTGGTGGACGCCCGGGCCACGAGCTCGGGGGTGAAGCAGACCTGCTCGTGCTCGTGTGCGTGCCCGTTCCCCGGGTCGGCGGTCTCGGCGAGGAGGAGCTCGGCCGCCCGCCGACCGAGGTCGCGGCGCGGCTGCCGGACGGAGGTCAGCGGGACGGCCGCGGCGCCAGCGAAGTCGATGTCGTCGTACCCGACGACCGCGAGGTCGTCGGGGACCCGGAGACCGAGACCGAGCCACCCTTGGAGGAGACCGAGGGCGAGGAGGTCGTTGGCGCAGAAGACCGCGGTCGGGCGGTTGCGGCGCGACGTCCCGGCGATCCGCTGCGCCGCGCGCGACCCCTCGGCGACGGTCAGCCCGTCGGTGTCCAGGACCGTCAGCCGGTCCGGCTGCCGCCCCGCCTCGGCCCAGGCCGCACCCGCGCCCTGCAGCCGGTCGCGGACCTGCCCGAGCTGCACCGGACCGCCGACGAACGCCACCCGTTCGTGGCCGAGGTCGAGGAGGTGGTCGACCGCGAGCCGGCCCCCCAGGTCGTCGTCGACCGCGACCGAGCAGTGGGTGCGGGGGACGAGGGTGCGGTCGACGATCACGACGGGGGTGCCCCGCTCCGGGAGCTCGGTGAGCAGCGGTGACTGCAGGTCCGACGGGGTGATGAGGACGCCCTGCACCCGCTGCTGCTCGAGCCGGCTGAGGTAGGTCCGCTCGCGCTCCGCGCGCTGGTCGCTGTTGCAGAGGAACAGCGAGAGCCCGGCAGCCTCGGCGACGCCTTCCATGCCTTGGGCGACGTCGGTGAAGAAGGGGTTCGTCGCGTCGAGCATCACGTACGCGACGGTGTTGCTCCTGCCCACCCGCAGCTGACGGGCGGACTCGTTGCGGACGAAGCCGAGCTGCTTCATCGCGTCCTCGACGCGGCTGCGCGTCGGCGTGCTCACCCGCTCCGGGCGGTTGAGCACGTTCGAGACCGTGCCGAGCGACACGCCGGCCAGCGCCGCCACGTCCTTGACGCTCGCAGCCATCCCGTTCCTCCCATGTCGAACGCCTGAAACGTTAACACCGATACCTGCTCCAGCGCACGGGACGCGACATCACGACTTGGTCTCAGCGGCAGGTGATGCTTGACGGCTGTCATGGGGGTCACCTAGCCTCGGGTCACTGCTTGAAACCTTTCAGGAGTCGACCGTGACCCGAACGATGCCGACCACAGGGCAACCCGTCCTGCTGCTCGAGGACGTCGCGAAGTCCTTCGGCCCGGTCGCCGCTCTGCGCTCGGGGTCGATCGAGGTCCAGCCGGGCTCGATCCACGCGCTCGTCGGCGAGAACGGCGCCGGGAAGTCCACGCTGGTGAAGATCGTGGCCGGCGTGCACCGGCGCGACGCCGGGGTGTTCCGGCTCGAGGGGGAGGACGTCGACTTCAGCTCCACCGCGGAGTCCAAGGCCCGCGGCGTCGCGGTCATCTACCAGGAGCCGACGCTGTTCCCCGACCTGTCGGTGACCGAGAACATCTTCATGGGCCGCCAGCCGTTGGGCGCCGGCCGGCGCATCGACAAGGCGGCGATGTACGCCGAGGCGGAGCGGCTGTTCCGACGACTCGGCGTGCACATCGACCCGCGCCGTCCTGCTGCGGGGCTGTCCATCGCCGACCAGCAGATCATCGAGATCGCGAAGGCGATCTCGCTCGACGCGACGCTGCTCGTCATGGACGAGCCCACCGCGGCCCTCAGCGGGGTCGAGGTCGAGCGGCTCTTCACGGTCGCTCGCCAGCTGCGCGACGAGGGCCGCGGCCTGGTCTTCATCTCGCACCGGTTCGACGAGGTGTTCGCCCTCTGCGACACGGTGACCGTCATGCGGGACGGGGAGTACATCTCCACCCACGAGGTCGCGGAGACCTCGGTCGACGAGATCGTCGCGGCCATGGTGGGACGGGAGGTGTCCGAGCTCTTCCCGAAGACGTCGGCGCCGATCGGGGACCCGGTGCTCGAGGTCGAGGACCTGACCGCGACCGGCGTCTTCCACCACGTGTCCTTCGAGGTCCGCGCCGGTGAGATCGTCGGTCTCGCGGGGCTCGTCGGCGCCGGCCGCAGCGAGATCGCCCGCGCGGTCTTCGGCGTCGACCGCTACGAGTCGGGGACCGTGCGCGTCGACGGCAAGGCGGTGCCCAAGGGCGACCCGCGCGCCGCCATCAAGGCGGGGATGGCCTTCATCCCCGAGGACCGGCGCAAGCAGGGCCTGGTCATCGACGCGTCGGTCACCCGCAACGTCGCCGGGGTGATCCGCACCGGCCTCGCCAGGTCGGGTCTCGTCACGGCCGGGATGGAGAACAAGGCGGCCGGGCCGTGGGCCTCGCGACTCGAGGTGAAGACCAGCGCCCTCGACATGAACGCCGCCACGATGAGCGGCGGCAACCAGCAGAAGGTGGTCATCGCCAAGTGGCTGGCGACGCACCCGCGGCTGCTGGTGATCGACGAGCCCACCCGCGGGATCGACGTCGGGACGAAGGCGGAGGTCCACCGGCTGCTCTCGGAGCTGGCCGGCCAGGGTCTCGGGATCCTCATGATCTCCTCCGAGCTCCCCGAGGTCCTCGGCATGGCCGACCGCGTGCTCGTGGTCTGCGAGGGACGCATCACCGCGGACATCTCGCGCGAGGACGCCACCCCCGAGGCCGTCATGCACGCCGCCACGCACCCCCTGGAGGCTGCCCGATGAGCCACACCGACGTGACGCCCGAGCGCTCCGACGACGTCTCCACCAGCGAGGCGCTGCTCGTCGAGCCCAGCGCTTTGTCGCCCGGGCGTCGCGCCTTCACCACGGTGGTCCGCTCCCGCGAGCTCTCGATCTTCCTGGTCCTCCTCGCGGTCATCGTCGCCGCGACGGCCAAGAACGACAGCTTCCTGTTCAGCGCCGACGGCTGGCGCAACTTCCTGCTGAACCCGTCGATCCTGCTCCTGCTCGCCGTGGGACAGGCCGTCGTCGTCGTCACGCGGAACGTCGACCTCTCCGTCGGCTCGGTGATGGCCCTGACCGCCTACCTCACCGGCCGGCTGTTCATCGAGCAACCCGGGCTGCCGGTCGTCGTCGTCTTCGCGGCCTGCATCCTGGTCGGCGGACTGCTCGGCCTGGTCAACGGGGCGCTGGTCGCCTACGGCCGGGTGCCCGCCCTGGTGATCACCCTGGGGACGCTCTACATCTACCGCGGCGTGATGCTCACCTGGGCCGGCAGCGACCGCATCAACGCCGGCGACCTCCCGAGCGGGTTCCAGTCCCTCGGCACCGCGACAGTGCTCACGATCCCGGTGCTGACGATCGTCGCGGTCCTCGGTGCTCGCCGCCGTCGGCTACTACCTCCACACCGCGCGCGGCGGTCGGGAGCTCTACGCCATCGGGTCGGACCCGGACGCCGCGGTGCTGTACGGGCTCGACGTGAAGCGGCGGATCCTGTCCGCCTTCGTGCTGAGCGGCGCGCTGGCAGGCTTCGCCGGAGTGGTGTACACCGCGCGCTACGGCTCGGTCAGCTCCAGCGTCGGCTCGGGCATCGAGCTGCAGGCGGTCGCCGCGGTGGTCATCGGAGGGGTCGCGATCTTCGGGGGCAGCGGGACCGTCTGGGGAGCGGCCATCGGCGCCTTCCTGCTCGTCACGATCAACCGGGCGCTCCCCAGCCTCGGCATCGAGGACTTCTGGCAGCGCGCGGTCATCGGCGCCCTGATCCTCGGCGCCATCGTCCTCGACCGCCTCCTGGCCCGCCGGCAGGCCCGCAGGCTCGCCGAAGCGAGGGAGCACCCATGAGCACCACCGTGAGCAGGACCGCCGCGACGGAGCGGACCTACCCCGACTACTCCCAGCCACTGTGGCGGCGACTGCTGCTCACCCGGGAGGCCGCGGTCATCGCGCTCACCCTGGCGGTGGTCCTGTACTCGCTGGCGAACGTCGACAACTTCGACGGACCGCTGACCCTGAAGTTCCTCCTGCAGGACATCGCGCCGATCCTGCTCGTCGCGCTGCCGATGACGATGATCATCATCACCGGCGAGATCGACCTCTCGGTCGCGAGCATCATGGGGCTCAGCAGCGTCCTGGTCGGCGTGCTCCACGAGAACGGCATGTCGGTGCCGTCGGCGGCCCTGCTGGCGCTGCTCGCCGGGCTCGCCTGCGGGGCACTCAACGGCTTCCTCGTGGCGTACGTCGGGCTGCCGTCGCTTGCGGTCACGATCGGCACGCTCGCGCTCTTCCGGGGGATCGCCGTGGGGCTGCTCGGCACCAAGGCGGTCACCGAGTTCACCGAGCGGTGGACCGACCTGGCCAACGCGACCCTCGGCGGCACGAACATCCCGGTGGTGATGGTCCCCTTCGCCGTGCTCGCCGCCGGCTTCGTCGTGCTCCTGCACTTCTCGACCTTCGGGCGCGGCGTCTACGACATCGGCCTGAACGACGAGGCGGCGCACTTCACCGGCGTCGACGTCGCCCGGACCAAGCTGCTGCTCTTCGTGCTGTCCGGAGTCGTCTCGGCCTTCGCCGGCGTCTACTTCACGCTGCGCTTCGGGACGGCTCGCGGCGACAACGCCACCGGCTACGAGCTCCAGGTGATCGCCGCGGTGCTGCTCGGCGGTGTCTCGATCTTCGGAGGCCACGGCCGGCTGCACGGCGTCCTGGCCGGCGTCGTGCTGATCGGGGTCCTCTCCAGCGCCCTGCGCCTGGAGAGCGTCCAGGTCAGCGTCACCAACATCATCATCGGGCTGCTGCTCGTGGCCTCGGTGATCTCCTCCAGCGTCCTCACCTGGGCCTCCGGCAGGTTCCCGCGCAGGACTCCGCCGGCTCCGTCGGAGCCGACCCCTCCCAAGCACCCGGCACAGGCCGGCGTCTGAGGAACAGAGAAAGGTGCACAGATGAAGCTCCACTCGAGGCGGGCGACCGCACTGGCAGCGCTGGCGTTGACGGCCACCACGGCCCTGTCGGCCTGCGGCAGCGACGACGAGGGCGGCTCGGACGGCGGCGACGGTGGCTCGGGTGGCGACAGCCTGAGCATGACCATGCTCCCGAAGAACCTCGGCAACCCGTACTTCGACACCAGCACCGAGGGTGCGGAGAAGGCCGCCGGGGAGCTGGGCGCCGAGATCGAGGAGGTCGGCCCGGAGACCGCAAGCCCCGACGCGCAGGTGTCCTACATCAACACCGTCGCCCAGCAGGGCGCTGACGCGCTGATCCTGTCGGCCAACGACCCCGAGGCGCTGTGCGACGCGATCGAGGAGGCCCGCGGCGCCGACGTCACGGTGGTCACCTTCGACGCCGACACCAACCCCGACTGCCGTGACCTCTTCGTCAACCAGGCGACCGCCGAGGGCATCGCCGCCAAGCAGCTGGAGCTCATCGCCGAGCAGATCGGCGGCTCCGGCGAGATCGCGATCCTCTCCGCGGCCGCCAACGCCACGAACCAGAACGCCTGGATCGACATGATGGAGCAGGAGCTCTCGTCGAACCCCGACTACGCCGACATCGAGCTCGTCGACACCGTCTACGGCGACGACGACGACCAGAAGTCGTTCGACCAGACCGAGGCGCTGCTCCAGAACCACCCCGACCTGAAGGGGATCATCTCGCCCACCACGGTCGGCATCGCGGCGGCAGCCCGCTACCTGTCCGACTCGGACGCCAAGGGGAAGGTCGCTCTCACCGGCCTCGGCACCCCGGACCAGATGCGCGACTACGTCAAGGACGGCACGGTCACGTCGTTCGCCCTCTGGAACCCCGGTGACCTCGGCTACCTGGCCACGTACGCCGCGGCGGCCCTGGCCAACGGCGACATCACCGGCGAGGAGGGCGAGTCGTTCGAGGCAGGCGACCTCGGCTCCTTCGACGTGGGCGCCGACGGCGTGGTGCTGCTCGGCGAGCCGTTCGTGTTCGACGAGTCGAACATCGACGAGTTCAACTTCTGAGTGAGCGCCCCTGCCGGCGGTCGCGCACACGACCGCCGGCAGGGACCGGCCCCGACCCCCCGACGCACCAGGACGAGGACCCGTGCCCCGCGTCTGCTTCCAGCTCCAGGTCCGTCCCGACCGCATCGACGAGTACAAGCGGCGTCACCGCGCGGTATGGCCCGACATGCTCCGCGCCCTCCGGGACACCGGCTGGCACAACTACTCGTTGTTCCTGCGGCCGGACGGGCTGCTCATCGGGTACCTCGAGACCCCCTCGCTCGAGGCGGCCCAGCGCGGCATGGCCGCCACCGAGATCAACGCGCGCTGGCAGGCGGAGATGGCGGAGTTCTTCGTCGACCTCGCAGACGCGCAGCCCGACACCGGCTTCCTCCAGCTCGAGGAGGTCTTCCACCTCGAGGACCAGCTCGCACCGCTGGACCGGCTCAACGACGACACGAGAGACGACTGACATGACGACGTTCGCCGAGATCGCCCCGCAGCTGGAGGCGTTGGCCATCGAGGTGCCTTCGTGGGCTTATGGCAACTCCGGGACCCGGTTCAAGGTGTTCGGCACGCCGGGCACTCCTCGGACGGTGGAGGAGAAGGTCGCCGACGCGGCCCAGGTGCATGCGGTGACGGGCCTGGCGCCGAGGGTCGCGCTGCACATTCCGTGGGACACCGTCGAGGACTTCGGGAAGCTGCGGGCGTACGCCGAGGGCCTCGGCGTCGGCTTGGGGACGATCAACTCCAACACCTTCCAGGACGACGACTACAAGTTGGGCAGCCTCACCCACGCCGACCCGGAGGTGCGGGAGAAGGCGGTGCGGCACAACCTGGACTGCATCGACGTGATGGACGCGACCGGGTCGCGGGACCTGAAGATCTGGCTGGCTGACGGGACGAACTACGCGGGTCAGGGAGACCTGCGGGCGAGGCAGGACTGGTTGGCCGAGGGGTTGGCGCGGATCTACGACCGGTTGGGTGAGGGCCAGCGGCTGGTGCTGGAGTACAAGTTCTTCGAGCCGGCGTTCTACCACACCGACGTCCCGGACTGGGGCACCTCCTACGTGCACTGCCTGGCGCTGGGGGAGAAGGCGGTGGTCTGCCTGGACACCGGCCACCACGCGCCGGGGACCAACATCGAGTTCATCGTGATGCAGCTGCTGCGGCTGGGGAAGCTCGGGTCCTTCGACTTCAACTCGCGCTACTACGCCGACGACGACCTGATCGTGGGCAGCGCCGACCCGTTCCAGCTGTTCCGGATCCTCACCGAGGTGGTGCGCGGCGGCGGGTACGCCGGCACGAACCCCGCCAGTGATCGGGGCAGCGATGTCGCGTTGATGCTCGACCAGTGCCACAACATCGAGCTGAAGGTCCCCGGCCAGATCCGGTCGGTCCTCAACGTGCAGGAGATGGTGGCGCGGGCGCTGCTGCTCGACGGTGACGCGCTGGACGCCGCCCGCCGCGAGGGCGACGTGCTCGGCGCCCATGGTGTCTACATGGACGCGTTCTACACCGACGTACGACGTGACCTCGCCGCGTGGCGCGAGGAACGCGGCCTGCCCGCCGACCCGATGGCGGCGTACCGGGCCGGCGGCTACCAGCAGCGGATCGAGAGCGAGCGCGCCGGCGGCGCCCAAGCAGGATGGAGCTGAACCGATGACAGACCTCAACCCCGGGACGAACGCCGCCAGTCCGGTGGTGGCGGACCTGGTGGCCCGGTCGAACCGGTTGGGTGCGGACCCCAAGAACACCAACTACGCCGGTGGGAACACCTCCGCGAAGGGCACCGAGCGGGACCCGGTGACCGGTGAGGACGTCGAGCTGGTCTGGGTGAAGGGCTCCGGCGGCGACCTGGGCACCCTGTCCGAGGCGGGCCTGGCGGTCCTCCGCCTGGACCGGATGCGGGCGCTGGTCGAGGTCTACCCGGGCGTGGAGCGGGAGGACGAGATGGTCGCGGCGTTCGACTACTGCCTGCACGGCAAGGGTGGGGCGGCGCCGTCGATCGACACCGCGATGCACGGCCTCGTCGACGCCGCGCACGTGGACCACCTGCACCCCGACTCCGGGATCGCGATCGCGACGGCCGCCGACGGGGAGGCACTCACCAAGCAGGTCTTCGGTGACAAGGTCGTGTGGGTGCCGTGGCGCCGGCCGGGGTTCCAGCTCGGGCTGGACATCGCGGAGATCAAGCGTGCGAACCCGGAGGCCGTCGGCTGCGTCCTGGGCGGCCACGGGATCACCGCCTGGGGCGACACCAGCGAGGAGTCGGAGGCCAACTCGCTGTGGATCATCGACACCGCCGCGGCCTACCTCGACCAGCACGCGAAGGCCGAGCCGTTCGGGCCGCCGCTGCCCGGCTACGAGGCGCTGCCCGAGGCGGAGCGGCGCGCGAAGGCGGCGGCGCTGGTCCCGACGGTCCGGTCGATCGCCAGCACCGACCGTCCGGTGGTGGGGCACTTCACCGACGCCGAGGTGGTGCTGGAGTTCCTCGCCTCGACCGAGCACCCGCGGCTGGCCGCGCTCGGCACCAGCTGCCCCGACCACTTCCTGCGGACCAAGGTCAAGCCGCTGGTCCTCGACCTGCCGGCGACCGCGACCGTCGAGGAGTCGATCACGCGGCTCCGCGAGCTGCACACCGCCTACCGCGAGGACTACTCGGCCTACTACGACCGCAACAGCCAGGCCCTGGACCCTGGACCGTCGGGGCAGTGGCCGGCGATCCGCGGCGCGGACCCGCTCATCGTCTTAGTGCCGGGTGTCGGGATGTTCAGCTTCGGCAAGGACAAGCAGACCGCCCGGGTCGCGGGGGAGTTCTACGTCAACGCGATCAACGTGATGCGCGGCGCCGAAGGCGTCTCGACGTACGCCCCGATCGACGAGGCCGAGAAGTTCCGCATCGAGTACTGGGCGCTGGAGGAGGCCAAGCTCTCCCGGATGCCGGCACCGAAGCCGCTGGCGACCCGGATCGCGTTCGTCACCGGCGCCGCGTCGGGCATCGGCAAGGCCATCGCCACCCGGTACGCCGCCGAGGGCGCCTGCGTCGTCATCGCCGACCTCGACCTCGAGAAGGCGCAGGCAGCGGCGGCCGAGATCGCCGGGGCCAAGGGGTCCGACGTCGCGGTCGGCGTCGCCGTCGACGTCTCCGACGAGGCCGCGGTCCAGGCCGCGCTCGCCGAGGCGCTGCTCGCGTTCGGCGGCCTGGACCTGGTGGTCAACAACGCCGGGCTGTCGCTGTCCAAGGCGCTGCTGGAGACCACCGTCGCGGACTGGGACCGGCAGCACGACGTGATGGCCAAGGGCTCCTTCCTCGTCGCCCGGGAGGCGGCGCGGGCGCTGATCGAGCAGGGCCTCGGCGGGGACATCGTCTACATCTCGTCCAAGAACTCGATCTTCGCCGGCCCGAAGAACATCGCCTACTCCGCGACCAAGGCCGACCAGGCCCACCAGGTCCGGCTGCTCGCCGCGGAGCTCGGCGAGCACGGCGTCCGGGTCAACGGCATCAACCCCGACGGCGTCGTCGCCGGGTCCGGGATCTTCGCCGGCGGCTGGGGCGCCAACCGCGCCGCGGTCTACGGCGTCGAGGAGAAGGACCTCGGCAAGTACTACGCCCAACGCACCCTGCTCAAGCAGGAAGTCCTCCCCGAGCACGTCGCCAACGCCGCCTACGCCCTCGTCGGACCCGACCTCACCCAGACCACCGGACTGCACATCCCCGTCGACTCCGGCGTCGCCGCCGCGTTCCTCCGGTGACCCTCGACGTGGCGGCCGTTGACGTCGCCGCGGTCGACCTGGGCGCGTCGAGCGGCAGGGTGGTGCTTGGCCACGTCGGCCGGAGCCGGCTGGAGATCGAGGCGGTGGCCCGGTTCGACAACGTCCCGGTCCGGCTCCCCGACGGCCTGCACTGGAACCTGTTGGAGCTCTACTCCCGCGCGCTGACGGGGCTGCGGGTCGCGGCGCGTCAGGCTGCCTCCGGAGGCGGGCGCCTAGTGAGCGCGGCGGTGGACTCCTGGGCGGTCGACTACGGCCTGCTCCGGGACGGCCGGCTGCTCGGCGTCCCGTTCCACTACCGCGACGAGGCCCGCGCCGCCGGGGTCGACCTGGTCCACGCCCGCGTCCCGCACGCCGAGCTGTACAAGCGCAACGGGCTGCAGCTCCTGCCGTTCAACACGCTCTACCAGCTGGCCGCCGACCCGTGGGCGGCGGAGGCGGACCGGCTGCTGCTCGTGCCCGACCTGATCGGCCACTGGCTGACCGGCCGGGAGGTCGTCGAGACGACCAACGCCTCGACGACCGGGCTTCTCGACCTGCGTACCGGCCGCTGGGACGAGCCCCTCATCGACCGGCTCGGGCTGCCGCGACGCCTGTTCGGCGACCTCGTCGAGCCGGGGGCGACGCTGGGGCCGCTGCTGCCGCCGGTGGCCGAGCTGGTCGGTGGGCCCGGCCTGGAGGTCACCGCGGTCGGGTCGCACGACACCGCCTCGGCGGTCGTGGCAGTCCCGATCGAGACCGACGACGCGGCGTACGTCTCCTGCGGGACCTGGGGGCTGGTCGGGGTGGAGCTCGATGCCCCGGTGGTGACCGAGGCGAGCCGCGCCGCGAACTTCACCAACGAGGGTGGGGTCGACGGCCGGGTCCGGTTCCTCACCAACGTCATGGGGACCTGGCTGCTCAGCGAGACGCTGCGGACCTGGGACCGGCAGGGCAGTCCCGTGGAGCTCACCGCGGCGCTCGCCGCCGCCCGGGACGTCGACGTGCCCGTGCCGGTGTTCGACGTCCAGGACCCGCGGTTCCTGCCGCCCGGTGACATGCCGGCGCGCATCGACGCGTGGTGCGCCGAGCGCGGGGTCCCGGCGCCGCGGGGTCCAGCGGTCGTGGTCCGCAGCATCGTGGAGAGCCTGGCCCGCGCGTTCGCCGACGCCGTCCAGGCGGCCGAGGACCTGTCCGGACACCCGGTCCGGACCGTCCACGTCGTCGGCGGCGGGGCGCTCAACACCCTGCTCTGCCAGCTCCTCGCCGACCGGTCGGGCCGCAGGGTCCTCGCCGGCCCCGTCGAGGCGACCGCGCTCGGCAACGTGCTCGTGCAGGCCCGGACCGCTGGGGCGGTGACCGGCGGCCTGGACGCGCTGCGCAGACTGGTGGCGCAGACGCAGGACCTCACTCGTTTCGAGCCCGGAAGGAGCCCCCGATGAGGGTGGCCCTCATGGCGACGTGCATCAACGACGCGTTGTTCCCCGACACCGGCAAGGCCGTCGTCGCGGTGCTGCGCCGGCTCGGCGTCGACGTGGAGTTCCCGGAGCGCCAGACGTGCTGCAGCCAGCCGATGGTCAACACCGGCTACCTCGACGAGGCGGTGCCGGTGGTGCGGACCTTCGTCGACGCGTTCGAGGGGTACGACGCGGTGGTGGCGCCGTCGGGCTCCTGCGCCGGCTGTGCCCGTCACCAGCACGGGATCGTGGCGCGCCGCAGCGGTGACCCGGGGCTCGAGCGCGCGGTCGCGGCGGTCTCGCCACGGGTGTTCGAGCTCAGCGAGTTCCTCGTCGACGTCCTCGGGGTCACCGATGTCGGTGCGTCGTTCCCGCACCGGGTGACCTACCACCCGACCTGCCACTCGCTGCGGATGCTCGGCGTCGGCGACCGGCCGCTGCAGCTGCTGCGGGCGGTGGCGGGGATCGACCTCGTCGAGCTGCCGGCGGCGGAGGAGTGCTGCGGGTTCGGCGGCACGTTCGCGGTCAAGAACCTCGACACCTCGCTGGCGATGGGGTCCGACAAGGTCCGCCGGGTGCTCCAGACCGGCGCCGAGGTCCTCGTCGCGGGCGACAACTCCTGCCTGATGCACATCGGCGGGCTGCTCTCCCGGCAGCGTGCCGGGGTCCGCGTGCTGCACCTCGCCGAGGTGCTCGCCGCGACCGAGGGCGCGCGGTCACCAGCATCGTCGTCAGCGGGGGTGCCGGCGGCATGACCGGCCCGACGTCCGGCCCGACGTCCGGCCCCGCTCCCACGTTCGTGGGGATGCCGTCGTTCCCCGACGCGGCCCGGGTCGCACTCGCGAACACCCAGCTGCGGCGCAACCTGGCGCACGCCACGAGCACCATCCGCAGCAAACGCCACGCCGTCGTGAGCGAGGTGACGGAGTGGGAGGAGCTCCGGCTGGCCGGCGCGGCGATCAAGGACACCGCGCTGTTCTCCCTCGACGAGCACCTCCTCACCCTCGAGGCCGCGCTCGTCGCCCGCGGGGCGACGGTGCACTGGGCCCAGGACGCCGCGGAGGCGAACGCGGTCGTCGCGCAGGTGGCACGCAGCCACGGGGTCGACGAGGTCGTGAAGGTCAAGTCGATGGCGACCCAGGAGATCGGGCTCAACGAGGCCCTCGCCGAGCACGGGATCGCCGCCTGGGAGACCGACCTCGCCGAGCTCATCGTCCAGCTCGGCGACGACCTGCCCAGCCACATCCTCGTCCCGGCGATCCACCGCAACCGCGCGGAGATCAAGGAGATCTTCATCGCCGCGATGGGCACCGCGGGGCGTCCCGCGCCCGAGGACCTCACCGACGACCCGGCCGTCCTGGCGAACGCGGCGCGCCTGCACCTGCGGGAGAAGTTCCTCCGGGCGAAGGTCGCGGTGTCCGGCGCGAACTTCGCAGTCGCGGAGACCGGGACCCTGGTGGTGGTGGAGTCCGAGGGCAACGGCCGGATGTGCCTGACGCTGCCCGAGGTCCTCATCTCGGTGGTGGGGATCGAGAAGGTCGTCCCGACCTGGGCCGACCTCGACGTGTTCCTGCAGCTGCTGCCCCGGTCCTCGACCGGCGAGCGGATGAACCCCTACACCTCCACCTGGTCCGGCGTGACCCCCGGCGACGGGCCGCAGGAGGTCCACGTCGTCCTTCTCGACAACGGCCGCACCCGCGCGCTCGCCGACGAGGTCGGCCGGCAGGCGCTGCGGTGCATCCGCTGCTCGGCGTGCCTCAACGTGTGCCCGGTCTATGAGCGCACCGGCGGCCACGCCTACGGCTCGGTCTACCCCGGTCCCATCGGCGCGATCCTCACCCCGCTGCTCCGCGGCGTCGGCCACGACGAGCAGACCGACTCGCTGCCCTACGCCTCCAGCCTCTGCGGCGCGTGCTTCGACGCCTGCCCGGTCCGCATCGACATCCCGTCGGTGCTGGTCGACCTCCGGTCGAAGGTCGTCGACGCCCACCGCTCCGGCGTACCGACGGCGGAGGCGGTCGCGATGAAAGCGACTGCCTGGACGTTCACCGACGCCCGCCGCCTCGACGCCGCGGAGCGCGCCTCCGGCCTCGTCGGGCGACTCGCCGGCAGGTTCGGCCGCGCGACCCTCCCGGGCGGCCGCCGCGCGCTGCGCCACGTCCCCCTCGGGTCCGCCTGGACCGGTGCCCGCGACCTGCCTGCGCCGCCACGCGAGTCGTTCCGCGCCTGGTGGCGGCGCACGGGCGGCGGCCCCGGCACGAGCGCCGGGGGCGGGGAGCACGGGTGAGTGCCCGCGAGGAGGTCCTGGCCGCCGTGCGCCGTGCGCTCGCCGACGCGCCCGGAACGCCGCACGTCCCCCGCGGCTACCGGGCGCTCGCCGCGCCCCCGCAGCACGAGGTCCTCGACCTCTTCGCCGCGCGGGTGGCGGACTACCGCGCGACCGTGGTCCGCTGCCGCGACGACGAGCTCGAGCGGGTCGTGGCGGAGGTCGTCGGGGACCGCTCGGTGGTCGTGCCCGACGGCTTTCCCTGGCGAGTCCCCGGCTCGGTGGCGGACACCGGCCAGTCGGCGCAGCAGCTCGACGACATCGACGCCGTCGTGACCGGCGCGGCGCTCGGCATCGCCCTGACCGGGACGGTCGTGCTCGACCACACCGGTGACCAGGGCCGGCGCGCGCTCAGCCTCGTCCCGGACCTGCACGTCTGCGTGGTCCGTTCCGATCAGGTGGTCTTTGGGGTGCCCGAGGCCATGTCCCGGCTCGACCCGCTCCGGCCCCAGACCTGGATCAGCGGGCCTTCGGCGACCAGCGACATCGAGCTCGACCGCGTGGAAGGGGTCCACGGCCCGCGCACCCTCGTCGTGGTGCTCGTCGACCGCACCGGCTGAGCCGCAGGTGCGCCCTCAGCGGTCGTCGCTGATGACCACCGCGGCGGGTGGCAACCGGACCGTGAACACGGTCCCGACCCCGTCGGGTCCGGGGGCCGCGGCGATCGTGCCACCGTGCCGCTCGACGATCGTGCGCACCACCGCGAGCCCGAGGCCGGTGCCCGGGACACCCGCGCTCCGGGCGGTGCTGGTCCGGAAGAACCGCTCGAAGAGCCGGTGCCGCTCGTCCTCGGGGATCCCGATGCCGGTGTCGGTGACGGTGAGCGTCGTGCCCTCGCGCTCGTCCCCGGTCACCTCGACGGTGACCCGGCCGCCCCCCGGCGTGTACTTGATGGCGTTGCTCACGAGGTTGTCGAGGACCTGGCGCAGCCGCTGGTGGTCCCCGTCGACGACGGTGCTGCCGCTCGCCTGGGCGGTCACGGTCACCGAGCCCGCCTGCGCGGTCGGCAGCATTCCCTCGACGGTGTCCTGCACGACGGGCGCGAGGTCGACGGGCCGGTGCTCGAAACGGGCGCCGTCGCGGTCGACCTCCTCCAGCACCAGGAGGTCGCTGACGATGCCCAGCATCCGGTGGGCGCCGTTCTCGATGATCGTGAGCATCTTCTGCTGGGTGTCGGTCAGCGAGGTGCGGCCCTCGAGCAGCAGCTGGGAGAACCCGAGGATCGTGCTGAGCGGGCTCCGCAGCTCGTGCGACACGACGGCGACGAACTGCTTGCGCTGCTCGTAGAGCCGCCGCAGCTCGTCGACCTGGGCCTTCTCCCGGAGCAGCAGCTCCTCGCGCTCGCGCTCGTGGCGCTTGACGTCGGTGATGTCGTGGACCGCGAGGACGGCACCCAGCATCCGGCCGCCGTCGTCGACGATCGGCTGGCCGTGCGCCAGGAAGGACCGGGGCTCGTGGCCCTCACGGTGCACGACGGTCTCGACGTCGCGCACGTGCTCACCGGCGCTCGCCCGGGCGAGCGGCAGCTCGTCGGGCGACATCGGCGAACCGTCGGCGTGGCGGAGGTCGGCCGTGGCGAGCCAGTCCTCGGGCACCGGACCGTGCAGGGGCAGCCCGTGGGTGAGGCGCAGCGCCTTGTTGATCACCTTCGGCCTGCCGCCCGGGTCCGAGGCCACGACCCCAGTCTCGAGGGAGTCCAGGAGCGCCCGCAGGAAGGCACGCTCGCTGCGCAGGGCGTCGGAGGCCGTGACCTCCGCGCTGACGTCGTGCATGAAGGCGTGGAACCGCTGGCCGTCAGGTCCCGGGACGGAGGCGGTCAGGCTGAGCTCCACGAGCAGCTCGCGGCCGTCCCGATGGACCGCCGGCACCCGGATCCGCTGCCCGGTGAGGGTCGACGGCCCACCGGCCGCGACCTTGCGGAAGCCGCTCGCATGGTGGATGGCGAGCCGCTCCGGGACGATGACGTCCTCCACGAACCGGCCGCGGACCTCCTCGAACGACCACCCGAACAGCGCATGGGCGTGCCGGTTCCAGCCGACGATGCGACCCTCGAGGTCGACCGACACGATCGCCTCGAGTGCGGACTCGATGAGCTCGGTGTTCTGCTGGACGGTGAGGGCGAGCTCATGGGTCTGGGTGTGGCTCGCCACCTCGCGGGAGGCGACCCGGGCCAGCGACTCGAGCCGTCGCAGCTCGGTGTCGGTCCAGTCCCGGTGCTGGGTGTCGAGCACGCAGAAGGACCCGAGGACGACGCCGGCAGCGTCGCGGAGCGGGAACCCCGCGTACGCCCGGACCTGGTGGTCGGTGACGGCGGGACTGTCGCGGAGGGTCGGGTGCTCGGTCGCGTCCCTGACCACGAGCGGCTCGTCCGCCGCCACGACGTACTGGCAGAAGGAGAGCGACAGCGGCGTGCGCCGCGTGGACACCCACGGCTCCTCGAGGCCGGCGGAACCCACGAACTCCTGACCGTCCGGGCAGACGAGCGTCGCGAGCGCGACCGGTACGTCGAGCACGTCGCGGGCGAGTGCGGCGAGGTCGTCCAGGGCGTGGCTGCCGTCGGGGCCGAGCAGGCCGGTGGCCTCCAGCGCCGCGAGCCGCTCGGGGTCGCTCAAGGTCTCGAGGACCTCGGTCGCACCCGCTCCTGCCGCCATCCCTGGACTGCCTCCTGCTCGGACGAGCCCTCAGCCTACTGAGCCGAGGCGGGTCGCGCGGGACCTTCGGTCCGAACGGGAGGGACCACGGGGCCGACGCCCGGGTCACCGGACGACAGCGCCGGTTCGGCCGGTCAGCCGCGGAGCCGGGCCGCGAGCGCCTCGGGCACCGGCTCGTGGCGCACGAACTGGCGGGTGAAGGACGCCGCGCCGTGGGAGGACGCCCGCAGGTCGACGGCGTAGCGACGGAGCTCCAGCTGCGGCACCTCGGCACGGACCGTCGTGCGGTCGGCGCCGGCCGGTTCGCTCCCGAGGACCCGCCCCCGGCGGCTCGACAGGTCGCTCATCACCGTGCCCACGAGGTCGTCCGGCACGGTCACGGCGAGCTCGTCGACGGGCTCGAGCAGACAGGTGCGCGCCGACGCCGCGGCCTCGCGCAGCGCGAGCGCGCCGGCGGTCTGGAAGGCGGTGTCGGAGGAGTCCACGCTGTGGGCCTTGCCGTCGACGAGCGTCACGCGGATGTCGGTGACCGGGCAGCCGGCGACCAGTCCGCGCTCCATCTGTGCCCGGACCCCCTTCTCCACGCTGGGGATGAACTGCCGCGGGACAGCACCACCGACGACCTTGTCGACGAACTCGAACCCGCCGCCCTTCGGCAGCGGTTCGACCTCGACGTCCACCACGGCGTACTGACCGTGACCGCCGGACTGCTTGACGTGGCGGCCGTGGCCCTTCCCGGTGGCGGCGAAGGTCTCGCGCAGCGGCACCCGGAGCTCGACCTGGTCGACGGCGGCGCCGTAGCGCCGCTCCAGCCGGGTGAGCAGGAGGTCGGCGTGGGCCTCGCCCATGCACCACAGCACGACCTGGTGGGTCTCCGGGTTGTGCTCGATCCGCAGCGTCGGGTCCTCGGCGGCCAGTCGCTGCAGGCCGAGCGACAGCTTGTCCTCGTCGGCCTTGGCGCGTGCCTGGACCGCGACCGGGAGCAGCGGCTCGGGCGACGTCCAGGGCCGCAGCACCAGCGGCTGGTCCCCGGACGAGAGGGTGTCGCCGGTCTCGGCGCGCGACAGCCGGGCGACGGCGCACACGTCGCCGGCGCACACGACGTCGACCGGCCGCTGCTGCTTGCCCAGCGGCACCGAGAGCGCGCCGATGCGCTCGTCCTCGTCGTGGTCCTCGTGGCTGGTCCGCCCGCCGAAGAACGACGCCCGGTGTCCCGACACGTGGACGGTGGTGTCGGGGCGCAGCGTCCCGGAGAACACGCGGACGAGGCTGACCCGACCGACGTACGGGTCGGAGGAGGTCTTGACGACCTCCGCGACGAGGGGACCGTCGGGGTCGCAGGTCAGCGACGGCCCCCGCCGACCCTCGGGGGTGAAGACCTCCGGCAGTGGGTGCTCCGGTGGCGACGGGAAGCCGGCGACCACGAGGTCGAGCAGCTCTGCGGCGCCGGCGCCCGACGTCGGGTCGACGGGCAGCACCGGGTAGAAGGACCCCCGCGCCACCGCGCGCTCGAGGTCGGTCATCAGCAGGGACCGGTCGATCTCCTCACCGCCGAGGTAGCGCTCCATGAGCGTCTCGTCCTCGGACTCCTCGATGACCCCTTCGATGAGGGCGTGACGCGCCGCGTCGTGCGCGTGGTCGTCGACGAGCAGCCCGACGACCCGCCCGTCCTCGAGCAGGGAGACCGGGAGCACCCCGGCACCGAACGCCGCCTGCGCCTCCGCGACGACGCGGTCGTAGTCGGCCCGGGCGTGGTCCAGCTTCGTGACGACGACGACCCGCGGCATGCCGACCTCGGCGCACTCCCGCCAGACCTCCCGGGTGGCGGCGTCCACGCCCTCGTTCGCCGCCAGCACGAACATCGCGCAGTCCGCGGCACGCAGCCCGGCGCGCAGCTCCCCGACGAAGTCGGCGTAGCCGGGAGCGTCGAGCAGGTTGACCTTGACGTCGTCGTGGAGCAGCGGCGCCAGTGCCAGCCCGGTCGAGCGCTGCTGCCGCTGCTCGACCTCGTCGTAGTCGCTGACCGTCGTGCCCTCGACGACCGAGCCGGCCCGGGTCAGCACGCCGGCGTGGGTCAGCAGCGCCTCGAGCAGGGTGGTCTTCCCGGAGCCGGCCGGACCGACCAGCACGACGTTGCGGATGTCGGAGGGTCCTGCGGCGAGCGGGACGCCCTGCCTGCCCGACGTCGTGGACCGAGCAGCGGCCCGGGAGGAAGGGGTCGGGTTGGCCGTCTTGCCGGACACGCTGCCTCCTGGGGGACGTCGCCGGGAACCACCTTCCAACGGGCGGCAGTCCCGGCACAAGGGTCGCCGGAGGGCGGCCGCCGACCCGCCCCTACAGTGGCCGCCGGTGCCGACACGAGGAGGACCAGGTGCGCTACACGAACCTCGGGGAGACCGGGCTGCAGGTGTCGGTCGTGACGCTGGGCTGCATGAGCTTCGGGGACGCGGAGCGGGGCGGGCGGCCGTGGGTCCTCGACCTCGAGGCCGCGCGGCCGGTCGTGCAGGCGGCGCTCGAGGCGGGGATCAACGTGTTCGACACCGCGAACGTCTACTCCGCCGGCACCAGCGAGGAGATCACCGGGCGGCTGCTGCGGGAGCTCACCGACCGGGAGGACGTCGTCCTCGCGACCAAGGTCCACGGCCGGATGCGCCCGGGCCCGAACGGCGGCGGGCTGTCCCGCAAGGCGATCATGCGCGAGCTCGACGCGAGCCTGCGCCGGCTCGGCACCGACTACGTGGACCTCTACCAGATCCACCGCTGGGACCCCGACACCCCCGTCGAGGAGACGATGGCCGCGCTCCACGACGTGGTGCAGGCGGGGAAGGTCCGCTACCTCGGGGCGTCCTCGATGGACGCCTGGCAGTTCGCCAAGGCGCAGTACACCGCGGACCTCGGCGGCTGGACCCGGTTCGTGTCGATGCAGGACCACTACAACCTGCTCTACCGCGAGGAGGAGCGCGAGGTGCTGCCCTTCTGCGTGGACCAGGGCGTCGGCGTCCTGCCGTGGAGCCCGCTGGCCCGGGGTCGGCTCACCCGCGACTGGGAGGAGACGACGACGCGGTCGCAGAGCGACGAGTTCACCCAGAAGCTGTACGGCGACGGGAGCGGCGACGGTGACCGTGCCGTCGTCGAGGCGCTCGCGGCGGTCGCTCGGAGGCGCGAGCTGCCCCGGGCCCAGGTGGCGCTCGCCTGGCTGCTGGCCCAACCTGCCGTGACCTCGCCGATCGTCGGGGTCACCAGGCTCGAGCACCTCCACGACGCGGTCGCCGCGGTCGACCTCGAGCTCAGCGACGCCGAGGTGGAGGAGCTCGAGGCGCCGTACCGGCCCCGGGCGGTGGCCGGCCACTAGTCCCGCCAGGTCAGCCGTAGACCTGCCGGGTGATCCACGCCGCAGCCAGCGCCGGCTTGGTCCCGCCCTCGATCTCGACGGTGACGGCACGGGTCACCTGGACCGTGTCCGGGTCCTTCTGGTCCACCGCGGTGACGGCCGCCGACGCCCGGACGCGTGAGCCGACCGTGACCGGGCTGAGGAAGCGGACCCGGTCGAAGCCGTAGTTGATCCCCAGGACCCGCCCCTCGACCTGTCCGGGGTCCTCCGGCACCGAGGCCAGCAGCGCCGTGAGCAGGCTCAGCGTGAGGAAGCCGTGGGCGATCGGCACACCCCAGGGGGAGTACTGCGCGCACGCCTCCGGGTCGACGTGGATGAACTGGTGGTCGTCGGTGGCGTCGGCGAAGCCGTTGATGCGCTCCTGGGTGATCCGGAGCCAGTCCCCGGTGACGGGGGGCCGGCCGACCCCCCGGCTGAGCGAGGCGTAGGCGTTCTCACCGTTGGTCGGCATGCGTGCTCCCAGGGTCGGTACGTCGGTACGGCGCCGCGCGCCCGCGCCATTCTCACCGACGGCGCGCGAGGCCGCCTCGCGGGCGGTTCTTCACAGGTCGTCCACAGCCGGAGCACAGGCCACCTCAGACCCGTCGTGCCAGCCTGGGACGCGTGAGCACTCCCGCGCCCTCCCTCAACCGTCCCGACGGCAGCCCGCTGCGGGTCCTCGTCGTCGACGACGAGCCGAACATCGCCGAGCTGCTGGCGATGGCGTTGCGCTACGAGGGCTGGGACGTCGTCTCGGCGGGGACGGGGACCGCGGCCGTGGCGGCGGCCAGGCGCGAGCGCCCCGACGCGGTGGTCCTCGACATCATGCTCCCCGACTTCGACGGCCTCGAGGTCATGCGGCGGCTGCGCACGAGCATGCACGACGTACCGGTGTTGTTCCTGACCGCGCGCGACGCGGTGGAGGACCGGGTCGCAGGGCTCACCGCGGGCGGGGACGACTACGTCACGAAGCCGTTCAGCCTCGAGGAGGTCGTCGCGCGGCTGCGCGCCCTCATGCGCCGCGCCGGGGCGGTCTCGCGCCGGCAGGAGTCGGTCCTGAGCGTCGGCGACCTGACGCTCGACGAGGACAGCCACGAGGTCTTCCGCGACGGGAGCGAGGTCCGGCTGACCGCCACGGAGTTCGAGCTGCTCCGCTTCCTCATGCGCAACCCGCGGCGGGTGCTGTCCAAGGCGCAGATCCTCGACCGGGTGTGGAACTACGACTTCGGCGGGCAGGCGAACGTGGTGGAGCTGTACATCTCCTACCTCCGCAAGAAGATCGACGTGGGGCGGCAGCCGATGATCCACACCATGCGCGGCGCCGGCTACGTGCTGAAGCCGGTCGAGTGAGGTGGCGGTCGAACGGCGACCGCTGCTGCGTCGGCCGCAGTCGCTGACCGGGCGGCTGGTCGCGACCACGGTCCTGCTGGTGGCGGTCGTCAGCCTGCTGTTCGCCGGCGCGACCGCGCTGGCGCTGCACACCTACCTCGACCGGCAGCTGGACCGACAGGTCGAGGCCTTCAACGAGGATCCGGGGTTCTCCGGCGGGGGCGCCGGGGCGCTCGAGCCCGGCCGCGACGGGGCCGGCGAGGACCGCACCGGCTTCGACCGGGGCGACCGCTCGCCGCCGCCGGGACCCCAGGAGCTCCTCGTCCGAGTGGTCGGCGGCGCGGCGTACGACGTCCGGCAGCGTGAGCTCCTGGGGGAGGAGGACACCGCGACGCTGACCGGCCTCGTCCCGGACGACCGCATCCGCGCGGTGACGCTCTCCGACGGCAACGTCTACCGCGTGGTGGCCTCGGTCCGCCCGGACGGCGACCTGTTCGTCGCCGGCGTCCGGGACTCGGTCGACGAGACGGTCGCCACCGTGCTGCGCTGGATGGGGCTCTTCGTGGTCGTCGGGACCGTCGCGGCGGCGGCCGCCGGCCTCCTCCTGGTCCGCCGGCAGCTCCGCCCGCTCCGGGAGGTCGCGGACACCGCGCACTCGGTCGCGGTGCTGCCCCTCGCCAGTGGTGCGGTCGACATCCCGGAGCGGGTGCCGGACCGGCTGACCGACGAGCGCACGGAGGTCGGTCAGGTCGGTGCCGCCCTCAACAGCCTCCTCGGCCACGTCGAGAGTGCGCTCGGCGCGCGGCACCGCAGCGAGCAGCAGGTCCGTCAGTTCGTTGCCGACGCCTCCCACGAGCTGCGCACCCCGCTGGCCACCATCCAGGGGTACGCCGAGCTCGCCCGGCGTACCCACGCCCAGGACCCGGCAGCCCTCACCCGCGCGCTGGAGAAGGTCGAGGCCGAGGGGGTGCGGATGGCCTCGCTCGTGGAGGACCTGCTGCTGCTCGCCCGGCTCGACGCCGGCCGCCCTCTCGCCCAGGACGAGGTCGACCTGACCCGGCTGGTCCTCGAGGCGGTCTCGGACGCCCGGGTCGTGACCGTGGGCCACCGCTGGCGGCTCGCCCTCCCTGACGCCCCCGTCAGCGTCCCAGGCGACGAGCAGCGACTGCGACAGGTGCTGGTCAACCTGCTGTCCAACGCGGCGCGGCACACCCCGGCAGGGACGACCGTGACCGTGACCGTGACCGAGGACGAGGGGAGGGAGCCGCACCCGACGGTCCGAGTTCACGACGACGGCCCCGGGGTCCCCGAGTCGCTGCAGCCCTCGGTCTTCGAGAGGTTCACCCGGGCCGACACCGCGCGGACCCGCGAGGTCGGGGGCGCGGGGCTCGGCCTGTCGCTCGCGCGCGCGATCGCCACGGCCCACGGCGGCGACCTGACCCTGGACTCCCGGGCCGGCTCGACGACGTTCACCCTCGCGCTGCCCGCCGCGGCAGCCACACCCCGGGTGCCGGTGACGTCGTCGGACTCCCTGTGACGCTCACAGGTTCACCAAAGCGTCGCGACAGGTCCGCGGACGAGGCTCGTCGTCACCAGGCCCCGACCACCGGGGCGGTCGACGGAAGGAACACCGAGACATGAACACCACCGCACGGTCCTGGCTGAAGACCGGCGCCATCGGGCTCGCGGGCCTCGCCGCCGGCGGGGTCCTCGCGACGACGGTCGCGGCCACCGCCGAGGACAGCGCCGACGGCGACACCCCCTCGCAGACCGACTCCCGACGCCCCGGGTCGGGCGAGGAGGTGCTCACCGGGGACACCGCCGACCAGGTACGGGACGCCGCCCTGGCGGAGTACCCGGGGGCCACCGTCCTGCGGCTCGAGACCGACTCCGACGGCGTCTACGAGGCCCACCTCGTGAAGGCGGACGGCACCCCGGTCACCCTCGAGGTGGACGAGGACTTCGAGGTCACCGGCGAGGAGGAGGGCGGGTTCGGGCACGGCTCCGGTGGCCGTGGCGACTTCGGCGGCGACGGCTCCGACGACGGCGCGCCGCAGAGCAGCACCGTCTGAGGAGCGAGGGGGCGACTGGGGAGGTTGTCCGGCACCGGGAGCCGGACAACCTCCCCACTCGTGCTGGTCACCAGGATTTGGTCTGCTGGCCCCGTCGACCTGTCGGTGCGCGGGGTTAGGGTGCGACCGACCTCCAGCCCCGCGTCGACAGGAGCACCCATGCACCACTCGCGTCGACGGCTCGTCAGCGTCTCGCTGGCCGCCGCCACCTCGCTCGTCCTCGGGACGGGCGCCCTCGCGTCAGCGGGCACCGTCGCGGACCGGTCCGCTCCCGGCTCCGGCGCGGCCGGCCGGCAGGCGTACGCCGACCGGGCGTCGAGCCGGGCCGACCTGATCGGCCTCGACCTGCTGTCGATCAACGACTTCCACGGCAACCTGGACGTGGTCGACCCGAGCAGCTCCAGCGGCCGGATCAACAACACGCCGGCCGGTGGCGTCGCCTATCTGGCGTCGCTGCTGAAGCAGGAGCGCCAGAAGTCGCGGGCGGCGGGTGCACGCCCGATCACCGTCGCCGCCGGCGACCTCATCGGGGCCTCGCCGCTGCTGTCGGCAGCGTTCCACGACGAGCCCACGATCAAGGCGATGAACCGGATCGGGCTGCAGGTCGCGTCGGTCGGCAATCACGAGTTCGACGAGGGCTACCGCGAGCTGCGGCGGATGCAGCGGGGTGGCTGCCTGGACGACGCCGACGGGGCGGACGGCCAGGACTCGTGCCCCGGGGACCAGGGCTTCCGCGGCGCGCGGTTCCAGTACCTCGCGGCCAACGTCGAGTGGGAGGACCAGGCTGCGCACGCCATCCCGACGGTCCTGCCCCGCACCAAGGTCATGTCGGTGCAGGGCGTCAAGGTCGGATTCATCGGCATGACCCTGCAGGGGACGCCGTCGATCGTCAGCCAGGCAGGCATCGAGGGGCTGCGCTTCCGTGACGAGGTCAGGACGGCGAGGAAGATCGTCCCCGAGCTGCGCGCGCAGGGCGTCGAGTCGATCATCGTGCTGCTGCACGAGGGGGTCACCCCCGCCGACCCCACGGCGTACAACGACTGCACCGCCCCGGAGGGCGAGGCGCTGCGGATCGCGCGGCGGCTGCCGCACGCGGTCGACGCCGTGGTCTCGGGCCACACCCACCAGCCCTACAACTGCGTGGTGCGCGACCCGAAGGGCGCGCCCCGGCTGCTCACGAGCGCTGCCTCGTTCGGCCGGATGGTGAGCAAGCTGCACTTCCTCATCAACCCCGAGACCGGGGACATCGCGCGGCGGGCGTCCTTCGCGGAGAACCTCATCGTCGAGAACGACGACTCGCAGACCGCGGCACCCGGCCTGCAGCGGCTCATCGACGTCTACAAGACGCTCGTCGCACCGATCGCCAACGAGGTCGTCGGCCACATCGCCGGCACCAACGTGCTGAGCCGCACCGCGGACGCCGACGGTGAGTCCCCGCTGGGCAACGTCATCGCCGACGCCCAGAAGGCCGATGCGACGATCGACGACAACGGCGAGCCGGTCATCGCGTTCATGAACCCCGGCGGCATCCGCGCCGACCTCGTCGAGAACGCGTCGGGTGACGTCACCTACGAGGCCGCCTTCACGGTCCAGCCGTTCAACAACTTCCTGGTGTCCATGGACCTCACCGGAGCGCAGGTCCTCGAGGTCCTCGACCAGCAGTGGAACGACGACAACGAGGCGTCCCCGCGCATCCTCCAGGTCTCCGGGCTGGGCTACACCTGGGACAAGTCCCAGGCGGCGCTGCCCGGTGCCGACGCGATCGTCGGCGACGTGCTCGTCGACGCCGACGGGGACCCGGGGACTGCGCCGGTCCCGCTGGTGCCCGGGGACACCTACCGGGTGGTGGCGAACAACTTCCTCGCCGACGGCGGCGACAACTTCAGTGTCCTCGCCGACGGCACCGACCGGCTCGTCGGTGGGCTCGACATCGACGCGTTCCGCACCTACCTGCAGGACAACGACCCGGTCACGGTGCCCGACACCGACCGGATCACCAGCGTTCCCTGACGGGGACCGTCATGCCCCCGTCGTGCCGGTGCCGGCCCGTCCGGCCCGGTACGCCGGGGCGCGGCTGGTGCCGGTGACCGCCGTCTCGAGCAACGGCAGCACCCGGGGCTCGACGAGAACCGAGAGCACCACCACGCTGGTCGACCGGACCACGGCGGCGGACTGGTCCAGCCGGACCAGCGCCGCCTGCAGCTCGGCGTGGGAGGCCGTCGCCACCTTGAGGAGCACGTCGGAGGACCCGGTCACGACGCTCGCCTCGAGCACCTGCGGGATCGCCCTCAGGTCACGGGCGACCTCGTCGAGCGCGCCCTGGGCGATCTCGAGGGTGACGTAGGCCTGGACGGGGAAGCCGGCGGCGGCAGCATCGAGCGAGGGCTGCCAGTCGACGACGACCCCTGCCTCGGCGAGCCGCCGCAGGCGGCTCTGCACGGTCGCGCGGGCCACCCGGGTGAGCCGGGAGAGCTCCAGGTCCCCGACCCGGGGGTGCTTGGCGAGCGCCCGCAGCAGGGCGAGGTCGAGCTCGTCGAGGCGGTAGGCGTCGGTCATGTCCGGACGATACTCCCGATCCAGGACAGCCTGCTGGACAGGTTGCTCACTCCTGGTGCGGTCCGACCCCACTTCCTGCGCAGGTTGCCCAGCTGCAGCTACACAGGTTGCCAAGCGGGCCCCCAGGCGCTTGCCTGACCGCCATGACCCTCGAACAGACCCTGACCGACGAGGAGCGCCTCGCCGAGCTCGACCTCGCCACGCTGCAGCAGCTCGTCGGCCTCGTCGAGCACGATCCCGAGGGCGACCCGTTCCCGGTCACCGGCTGGGACGCGGTCGTCTGGGTGGTCGGCAACGCCACCCAGTCCGCGCACTTCTTCCAGTCCGCCTTCGGGATGGAGCTCGTCGCCTACTCGCGGCCCCGAGACCGGCAACCGCGAACTCCGTGGCGTACGTGCTGCGGAGCGGCGCCGTCCGGTTCGTCCTCACCGGCGGGGTCGACCCGGACAGCCCGCTGATCGCCCACCACGCCGCCCACGGCGACGGCGTCGTCGACATCGCGCTGGAGGTGCCCGACGTCGACCGCTGCATCGCGCACGCCCGCGCCGAGGGCGCCACCGTCCTCGAGGAGCCGCACGACGTCTCCGACGAGCACGGCACGGTGCGGACGGCCGCGATCGCGACGTACGGCGACACCCGGCACACCCTCGTCGACCGCTCGCGCTACTCCGGGCCGTACCTGCCCGGGTACGTCGCCCGGACGTCGGCGCACCGCAAGCGGCCGGGCGCTCCGCCGCGGCTCTTCCAGGCTCTCGACCACGTCGTCGGCAACGTCGAGCTGGGCCGGATGGACGAGTGGGTGGACTTCTACCGCCGGGTCATGGGCTTCACGAACATGGCCGAGTTCATCGGCGACGACATCGCCACCGACTACTCGGCGCTGATGAGCAAGGTCGTCGCCAACGGCAACCACCGGGTGAAGTTCCCGCTCAACGAGCCGGCCGTGGCCAAGAAGAAGTCGCAGATCGACGAGTACCTCGAGTTCTACGGCGGCCCGGGCGCGCAGCACCTCGCGCTGGCGACCAACGACATCCTCGCGACGGTCGACGCGCTGCGCGACGAGGGCGATCGAGTTCCTCGCGACTCCGGACTCCTACTACGAGGACCCCGAGCTGCGCGCCCGCATCGGCGAGGTCCGCGTGCCGATCGAGGAGCTGCAGTCACGCGGGCATCCTCGTCGACCGCGACGAGGACGGCTACCTGCTGCAGATCTTCACCAAGCCGATCGGCGACCGGCCGACGGTGTTCTTCGAGCTCATCGAGCGACACGGCTCGCTCGGCTTCGGCAAGGGCAACTTCAAGGCGCTCTTCGAGGCGATCGAGCGCGAGCAGGCCCGACGCGGCAACCTGTAGCCGAGCAGCCGCGACGAGACGAGGAGCGGTCATGGCCGCACTACCGCAGCGCCGGCGACGTCCCGCCCAAGCGCCACACCCAGTACCGCGCGTCCCGACGGGCGCCTGTACGCCGAGGAGCTGATGGGGGAGGAGGGGTTCTCCTCCGACTCCTCGCTGCTCTACCACCGTGGCGTCCCGTCGGCGCTGGTCGACGCCCGCACCGTGGGAGCTGCCCGACCAGGCGACGACGCCCAACGCACCCGCTGCTCCCGCGCCACCTGAAGCTGCACGACCTGTTCCCGGGCCAGGAGTGGAAGGCCGTCGACGCGGTGACCGGCCGCCGGCTGGTGCTCGGCAACGCCGACGTCCGGATCTCCTACGTGGTCGCGGGCCAGACCTCGCCGCTCTACCGCAACGCCACCGGCGACGAGTGCGTCTACGTCGAGGCGGGCACCGCGACCGTCGAGACGGTCTTCGGCGCACCTCGAGGTCGGGCAGGGGCGACTACGTCGTCCTGCCGCGGGCGACGACGCACCGCTGGGTGCCCACGGGCGGACGAGCCGCTGCGGCTCTACGCGTCGAGGCGAACAGCCACATCGCGCCGCCGCAAGCGCTACCTGTCACGCTACGGCCAGTTCCTCGAGCACGCGCCGTACTGCGAGCGCGACCTGCGCGGGCCCACCGCGCCGCTGGTCGTCGAGGGCCACGACGTCGAGGTCTTCGTCAAGCACCGCGGCGCGGGCCGGGCGGGCTGGCCGGCACCGTCCACGTCGTGCCGCGAGCACCCGTTCGACGTCGTCGGCTGGGACGGCTGCCTGTACCCGTACGCGTTCAACGTCGCCGACTTCGAGCCGATCACCGGGCGGGTGCACCAGCCGCCGCCGGTGCACCAGGTGTTCGAGGGACACGGCTTCGTCATCTGCAACTTCGTGCCGCGCAAGGTCGACTACCACCCGCTGGCGGTGCCGGTGCCCTACTACCACTCGAACGTCGACTCCGACGAGGTCATGTTCTACGTCGGCGGCGACTACGAGGCGCGCAAGGGCTCCGGCATCGGCACAGGGCTCGATCCGCCTGCACCCGGGCGGGCACACCCACGGCCCGCAGCCGGGCGCGGTCGAGCGGAGCCTCGGCGCCGAGTCCTTCGACGAGCTGGCCGTCATGGTCGACACCTTCCGCCCGCTCGAGCTCGGCGAGGCCGGCCGGCGGTCGACGACGGGCGCTACGCGTGGTCGTGGTCCGCGACGGGGAGCGCAGCGGGACGATCCCTGCGGGCGAGGGCCGCCGGGTGGGTCGGCGTCCCCGAGGACGACCCGTTCGGCCTGCAGACACTGCCGTTCGGGGTCTTCACCACCGCCGACGAGTGCAGCGCCGCGGGTCGGCGTCGCGGTCGGCGACCACGTCCTCGACCTGACCGCCGCCGCGGCGGCGCAGGGAGCGGACTGGGCCGCGCTGCTGGACCGCGGAACGCTCGACCCGCTCCTCGCCGCGGGCAGGCCGGTCTGGGACGGCGTGCGAGCGGCGATGACACGGTGGCTGACCGACGCCGGCCTCGGACCGGTGCTGGCGCCGCTGCTGCACCCGGTCGACGAGGTCGCGCTGCACCTGCCGTTCACGGTGGCCGACTACGTCGACTTCTACGCCTCCGAGCACCACGCGACGAACCTCGGCCGGATGTTCCGGCCGGGCCAACCACCGCTGACCCCGAACTGGAAGCACCTGCCGATCGGCTACCACGGTCGGGCCGGCACGGTCGTGGTCTCCGGGACGCCGGTGGTGCGGCCGCGCGGCCAGCGGCGGACGCCGGACGGCACGGTCGTCCTCGGGCCGTCGACGCGGCTCGACCTCGAGGCCGAGGTCGGCTTCGTCGTCGGCCGCGGCTCCGAGCTCGGTACGTCGGTCGGGCTCGCGGACCTCGCCGGACCACGTCTTCGGGGTGTGCCTGGTCAACGACTGGTCGGCGCGCGACGTCCAGGCCTGGGAGTACGTGCCGCTCGGGCCGTTCCTCGGCAAGTCGTTCGCGACGTCGGTGTCGCCGTGGGTGGTGCCGCTCTCCGCGCTGGAGGCCGCCCGGGTCGCGCCGCCGGCCCGCGACCCCCGTCCGTTGCCCTACCTCGACGACGCCGGGGCGGAGCCCTGGGGGCTCGACCTGACGCTGGAGGTCACGGTGGCCGGGACCGTGCTGTCGCGGCCGCCGTTCGCCACGACGTACTGGACCCCGGCCCAGATGCTCGCGCACCTGACCGTCGGACGGCGCGTCCCTGCGCACCGGGGACCTCTTCGCCTCCGGCACGGTCAGCGGGCCCGAGCCCGGCCAGCGGGGCAGCCTCATCGAGCTGTCCTGGAACGGCGCCGAGCCGGTACGGCTCGCCGACGGCTCGACCCGCACCTTCCTCGAGGACGGTGACGAGGTCGTCCTCTCCGCCACGGCGCCGGGGCCGGACGGGACGACCGTCGGGCTCGGCGAGGTGCGCGGGCGGGTCCTGCCGGCCCGCGACGCCTGAGACCCGCCGAGCGGCACTGGGGTCAGCCGGCGGGCTGCTCCACGGGTCGCTCGTCGGGCTTCTGCCTCCGACTCCGACTCCTGCCGTGCCTGGAGGCCGGAGGCCGTCCGCAGCGGGAGCTGGGGGAGGAAGACCAGCACCAGCAGGCCGAGCGCCACCACCCACGCGGCGATGAGGAAGACCATGTCGATCGAGTCGGCGAAGCCGGCCTTGAAGGGTGCCGCGACCGCTGCCGGCAGCTCCTGCAGGAACGAGGTGTCCTTGAGGTCGCCGCTCCGGGCGGCCACGTCGGAGAGGCGGTCGGCCAGCGACGGGTCAGCGGCTGCGGCGCTCTGCACCCGGTCGCCGATGTCACCGGGGAGCCGGCTGAACAGCACCGAGAGGAACACCGCGGTCCCGAGCGTGCCGCCGAGCTGCCGGAAGCTCGTGACCGAGGAGGTGGCGACCCCGATCTGGCGAGGGCTCACGGCGTTCTGCACCGCGAGGACGATCGGTTGGAAGTTCCAGCCGAGCCCCACGCCCATCATGATCATGAAGGGCACCATCGCCCACACCGACGTGTCCGGTCCGACGACCTGCGACAGGCTGAGGAGCGCGACCGTCATCAGCACGACGCCGACCAGCGGGAACAGCTTGTAGCGGCCGGTCCTCGCGATCGTGCGTCCGGAGACCAGCGACCCCGTCATGATCCCGAGGACCAGGGGGACCATCTGGAGGCCCGCCTTGGTCGGGCTGGAGCCCTGCACGACCTGGAGGTACTGGGGGAGCAGCAGCAGGCCGCCGAACATCCCGGCTCCGACGACCAGGCTGCTCAGGCAGGACACCGCGAACGTGCGGTTGCCGAAGAGTCGCAGCGGGAGCAGCGCCTCGTCGCGGTAGGCGACCTCGGCGAGCACGAAGCCGACGAGCCCGACCGCGGCGATCACGTACCCAGTGACCGACCGGCCCGAGGACCAGCCCCAGTCGCGGCCCTGCTCGGCGACGACCAGCAGCGGGACGAGGAACGCAACGAGGCCGAGCGCCCCCGGCCAGTCGATGCGGTGCTCGTGGCGCTGGTGCGGCAGGTGGAGCACCCGTGATACGACGACGAACGCGAGGAGCCCGAGCGGCACGTTGACCCAGAAGATCCACCGCCACCCGGCGACCCCGAGGAGGTCGGACTGGCCGGCGAGGAAGCCGCCGATGACCGGCCCGAGGACGCTCGAGGAGCCGAAGACCGCCATGAAGTAGCCCTGGTAGCGCGAGCGCTCCCGCGGCGCGACGATGTCGGCGATGATCGCCAGCGCGAGCGACATCAGTCCGCCGGCGCCGATGCCCTGCACGGCGCGGTACGCCGCCAGCTCGTACATCGAGCCGGCGATGCCGCACAGGGCCGACCCGAGGACGAAGACGACGATCGCGAACAGGTAGAACGGCCTGCGGCCGTAGAGGTCGCTGAGCTTGCCGTAGAGCGGGGTCGCGATCGTGGAGGTGATGAGGAACGCCGTGGTCGCCCACGCCTGCACGGAGTAGCCCTGGAGGTCGTCGGCGATCGTGCGGATCGCGGTGGAGACGACCGTCTGGTCCAGTGCCGCCAGGAACATCCCCAGCATGAGGCCGCTGATGATCGTGACGACCTGGCGGTGGGTGAAGACGCCGTCGGAGTCGGGTGCCGCTGCGGCCTCTCGCGCGGTGCGGCGCTCGGCACGGGTGGACGTCGGGGTCTCGGTCATGCAGTCCTTCTGGAAGGTCTTGTGAGGGAAGCAGGAGGAGAGGAGGTCGTGCTCAGCGGGGGGTCGCTGTCGTCCCGCGACCGCCGATGTCGTCGGCCAGGCGGCGCAGCAGTCGGGACAGCGTCGCCAGGTCGTCCTGGTCCCAGTGCGCCGTCACCTCCCGCAGGTGGTTCGCGCGCTCTCGACGCATGGCCTCGGCCGTGGCGGCGCCGCGCTCGGTGACCACGAGCCGGCTGGCCCGGCCGTCACGCTCGTCGGGGACGCGGGTGACGAGTCCCTGGTCGACGAGCCGGGTGACGTGGCGACTGACCGTCGAGGGATCCGCGTGGACCAGCGCAGCGAGCTCCGCCTGCCGCAGCGGTCCCTCGAGGCAGAGCGGGAAGAGCAGCACGTGCGCCGCCCGCTCCCGCTCGCTGTCGGGGCCCTCGGACCGCGCCAGCTCGGCGCGCATCCGTTGCAGCGCCTGGAGCAGGCCCGTGAGCCCGGCCGCGAGCTCCTCGACCGCCGAGTCACCGGCCTGCCGTGGGTGGGAGGGGACGCTGACCATGGTTGTAGCATACACCTACATGCAGACTGCAACGAAATCTCGCCGTGGAACGCCGGCCGACTGACTGTCGGGGGTCCGTCGGTAGGGAATGCTGCTGAGAGATGAACGAGCGCAGCGTCGAGACCCTCGAGCCCGAGGCCGGCGAGGGACCGGGATCTCGGCGGCGGCTGCCCTGGGGGAAGGGCGACGACCCCTTGGTCGTGGTCGTCGCGACGGTGGCCCTGGTCACCTACGCGCTGCACGGCGTCCACGGCTCGCTGACCCGCGACCTCGCCCTGTACAGCTACGCCGGCCAGCAGGTCGCCGACGGCGTCCCGCCCTACCTCGGGGTGCTGAACCGCGCAGGGCCGCTCGCCCACGCACTGCCGGCGATCGGCGTGTGGCTCGCCCGCCTCGTGGGGTCCGACGACGTGATCACCATGCGTGTGCTGTTCCTGCTGCTCGCGACCGCGTGCACGACCGCGGTCTACGCGTGGGGACGCGACCTGTTCGACCGCCGACTCGCGGGCGTCGCGAGCGCTGCGGTCTTCCTGGGCTTCCACGGCTTCATCGAGTACGCCTCGAACGGCCCTCGCGAGAAGACGCCGATGACGCTGTTCGTGGTGGTGGCGCTCTGGGCGCTCACCCGCCGACGCTGGTTCACCGCCGGGGTGTTCGTGAGCCTGGCGACCCTGTGCCTGCAGATCGCGTTCCCCCCGTCGATCGCCGCGACCGTGGTCGGAGCGCTCCTGCTGGCCGACGGCGGCCGGGTGCGAGCTCTCGCCCGCGTCGTGCTGGGCGGTGCCGTCCCGGTCGCGGTCCTCGTGGTGTGGTTCGCGCTCGCGGGCTCCCTGCGGCAGGCCGTCGACGGGTTCGTCCTCATCAACGCGCGCTACACGGTGCCGAACCCGCTGCTCGAGGACATCGACCAGGTCCGCGAGGACGCCCTGACGACGTACGGCGTGGTGTGGGTCTGGCTCTTCCTCGGCGGGACCGCCCTGCTCGCGCTCGGGACCGTCCTCGCGGCGGTCCCGGCCGTACGCCGGCGTGAGCCCGGCGTCCTCGTGGTGCCCGCGCTCACCGCGGGCGTGGCCGCGGGGGTCTGGTGGAACCTCCGGGACTACGACTCCTGGGCCGACCTGTTCCCGCTGCTGCCGTTCGCAGCCGTCGGCGTCGGGAGCCTGGTGCCGCTGCTCGCGCAGCTGCTGCCGGCGAGGCCGCTGCCGTCGCGAGTGCTGTGCGCCGCGGTTCTCGCCGCCGCCGTGACCGCGGTCGTGGTGTCGGTGCACTGGTCGGTGACGACCCGCTCCGACAGCCTCGACGACCAGCGGCGTGCGGTCGACGCGGTGTTCGACGAGCTGCCCCGCGACGCGACGCTGACCAGCGTCGAGGCACCCCAGCCCCTCGTCCTGACCGGGAGGACGAACCCCACCCGCCACCAGATGTTCCGGTCGGGACTCCAGCGCTACGTCGACGACGCCTGGCCCGGCGGTCTCGACACGTTCGCCCGCGAGCTCGTCGACCGGCGGCCGACACTCGTCGCGCTGGGCGACTCGACGTACGACTACTGGCGCGAGGCGATCGCCCGGGAGTACGTGTGCGTCGGGAACGCGCCCGGGTGGTCCTGGTGGGCCGAGCGGTCCCTGGGGGACCAGCGGATCACCGCGCTCCGCGGCGTGACGGGCTACACCTCTCCGGAGGACTGCGCACGGTACGCGATCCCCGCGTCGCTGCGGTGAGCCGCCGCCGGAGCACCTCCAGCCTCGCGTTCGGCTCGGTCGTGAGCGGGTTGCTCGCCTATGCCGTGTTCGCGCTCGTCACGCACGGACTCGGTGCCGCAGCCGCAGCGCCGGTCGCCGTGCTGTGGACGTACTGGGCGTTCGCCGGCGCCGCCTTCACGTTCCCGATCCAGCACTGGATCACGCGGAGCCTGGCCGCGGGTCACGAGGCGGAGCCACGCCGCGCCGCCGGACGGGTTGCTCTGGTCGTCGGCGGGTGCGCCGTCGTCCTCGGGCTGCTGGCGTGGCTCGGCAGGGAGCAGCTGTTCCGCCGCGACGACGCTGCGTTCCCGGCGATGGTCGCGCTGGTCACGCTCGGGTCAGCCGTCGTCGGAGCGGTCCGTGGCGCACTCGGCGGTCGCGAGCGCTTCGGTGCCGTCGCGGTGAGCCTCGTCGCCGAGAACGGGGTGCGCTGCGTCCTCGTGGCGGCGCTGCTCCTGGCCGGCGTGGAGGACCCCGTCGCGCACGGCCTCTGCGTCGTGGCGGGCTCGGTCGTGGTGGTGGCCGCCTGGCCGTCCGCCCTGCGCTTCCCGGTGCCCGGCGCGGCGCCGAGCGCCCCGGCGGGCACCGCACCGCTGGTGTTCCTCTCGGGCGCGGCCTCGTCCCAGCTGGTCGGCCAGGCGGTGCTCACCGGCGGGCCGGTCGTGCTGGCCCTCCTGGGAGGCTCCCCGGCCCAGGTCACGTCCCTGTTCGCCGCGCTGGCCCTCTTCCGGGCGCCGTACCTGGTGGCTCTCGGTGCCGTCCCCAGCTCACCGTCCGGGTCGCCAGGGGCGGTGCCCCAGCCCGTCGTCCGGCGTCGGCCGGCATCGGCCCGGCCCTGGCGGGGCTGGCGCTCGTCGGGCCGGCAGCCCTTCTCGGCGGCTGGCTCGGACCTGCCGTGCTGCGGTTCGTGTTCGGGCCGTCGGTCGACGTGGCTGCCGGGACGGCCGCGATCCTCGCCGCCGGCTGCACGGTCGCGGTCGGGAACCTCGTCCTCACCGTGACCGCGCTGGGGAAGGACCGTCCGCTCGCCGCGGCTCGGGCCTGGGTCGTGTCGCTGGTCGCCGCCGGAGCGGCGCTCCTGGTCCTCGGCGGGCTGGGGCCGGTGGACCGCACCGTCGTGGCGTTCGTGGCCGCCGAGGCGGCGGCGCTGCTCGGGCTCGCCGTGGCCGTCGGCCGTCGCTCCCCGGGCGCGGCCTAGCCGGGCTTGCGCGCCGCGAGGAAGACCGACGAGCCGAACGGCAGGTCGACCCGGCGCAGCAGCCGCTGGTCGAGCCGGGACAGGCCCATGAGGACCCTGTCCTGACCGGGTGACACGGCAGGCAGCCGGTTGCCGAGGTCCAGGGTCGCGCCGGCCTCCGTTCGGCGACCACGCAGCCGGCGCACCCCGCGCTCCGCGGCGAAGAGAGGGAAGACCGCGCCGAAGGCGTACGTCGCCCGCAGCACCGTCAGGCCGGCAGCCTCGGCGAGGCGCGTGAGCTGACCCCGGGTGTAACGGTGGTGGTGTCCCGCGCGGTCGTCGTGGTCGGTCCATGCCCAGGAGTACGCGGGCACCGACAGCAGCACCCGCCCTCCGGGCACCGCGACCCGCGCCAGCTCGGAGACCGCGCGGTGGTGGTCCTCGCAGTGCTCGACGACGTCGAAGGCACCCACCACGTCGAAGGTCGCCGCCGGGAACGGCAGCGCCGTCACCGAGCCGCAGACGCCCTCCCCTGGGACCAGCCCGTCGGGCAGGAGGTCGAGGTTCACCAGACGGTGGTCGCCGCGGAGCCAGCCGACGCTGGGCGCGTCGGCGCTGCCCACGTCGAGCACCTGCCGCGGCTCACCGACGAACGGACCGAACACCTCCTGGAGCAGCCCGGCGCGCGCCCGGTACCACCAGTAGTCCGGTTGCCGCAGCGAGGAGGAGCCGGGCTGGGACGTCGTGGCGGTCACTCGGCGACTACGCGTCGACCTGCGCCCGCACCGCGTCGAGGAACACCTCGACCGTGCGGTCCTGGTCGCGCTCGCTGAGGTTGTTGTAGAACGGCAGCCGCAGCAGCCGTCCGCTGACGTCGTCGGTGACCGGGCAGTCGGTCGGCCGCGCGGCGAAGACGCGCCCCGCGTCCGAGGAGTGCAGAGGCTGGTAGTGGAAGGTCGCGCGCACGCCCTTCTTTCCCATCGACTCCAGGACGTCGTTGCGCCGGTCCCGCGTCGACAGGAGCACGTAGAACAGGTGGTACGCCGGGTCGCGCCCCGCGGGCACCTCCATCACCCGGAAGCCCAGCTCGGCGGCGTACGGCGTCAGCGCTGCGGCGTACCGCGCATGGACCTCGCGGCGCTTGGCCTGGATCACCTCCCGCCGCTCGAGCTGGGCGACGAGGTAGGCCGCGAGCACGTCGGCGAGACCGAAGGACGAGCCGGTGTCCTTCCAGGTGTACTTCTCGACCTGGCCGAGCATGAACGCCTGCCGGTTCGTGCCCTTGTCGTAGAGCACGCGCGCCCGGTCGACGTCACGCTCCTCGTTGAGGACGAGGGCGCCGCCCTCACCGCACACGACGTTCTTGGTCTCGTGGAAGCTGAGCGAGCCGAAGCGGCCGATGCTTCCCAGCGGGCGACCCAGGGAACGGCCGTAGAGCCCGTGGGCGTTGTCCTCGATGAGCGTGACGTCCGGGTACGCCGCGAGCACCTCCTTGACCGCGTCGATGTCGCAGGCCACGCCGGCGTAGTGCACGACCACGACGGCGCGCACCCTCTCGTCCATGAGCGAGGCCAGGTGCACGGGGTCCAGTCCGAGCGTGCGCGGCTCGATGTCGCAGAACACCAGACCGGCACCCTGCCGCGCGTACGCGAGAGCAGTCGTGGTGAAGGTGAACGACGGCACGATCACGGTGTCGCCGGGGCCCAGGTCGAGGAGCATCGCGGAGAGCTCGAGGGCCGCTGTGCACGAGGTCGTCACGAGCACTTCCGGGGCACCGGTCTCCTCGGCGAGCGCCGCCGCAGCACGTCGGGCGAACTCCCCGCCGGAGGACGGGTGGCCGTCCCGGAGGGCCTGGGACACGTAGTCGAGCTCGTCGCCCTCGAGCTCGACGCGGTTGAACGGAACCTCCGGCAGCTCCTCCGGCAGCTCCTCCGGGCGAACGCTGTCCGGCACGGGACCCTCCTTGTTCACCAGGGCGCTCACCAGGGCAGGGAGCGGCCGAGGGAGGACGCCAGCTCCCGGTCGCTCGACTCGTAGTACGCCCGGAGCGTTCCCCACATCTCCTCGGTCAAAGCCGGCGGGGACCCCTCGCTGCCGTTGGCCGACTCCTGCAGACCGTGGGCGCCGCTCGCCGGCGAGACCCCGAGCGCGCGCCACAGTGCGTCCACCGCGGCCCGGTCCTCGATCAGCTCCTGGAGGAACACCACGTGCGTCGTGTCCGGGAAGGTGGCCGTCCATCGCCGCAGGTAGTCGGCGTAGCGACCGCGCTCGAGGTAGGCGAACGGTGAGACCGACGTCGCGGCCCGGTCCCAGTCACGGGGGCCTTCCAGGTTCGCGCGCAGCGCCACCTCGAGGGGCCGGTCCTCCAGCCCGTGCTCGGTGCTGAACCGCCAGTTCGACACCGCGCGCAGCACGGGATCGCGGAGCACCACGAGGACCTGGACCCTGCCGAGCACGGCTCCTGCTCGCCCCGGTGCCTCAGCGTCCTCGAGGTAGCTCGTGCTCTTGTCGCCCAGGAGCTGTCCCGGCGCCGCGTGAGCGAAGTACGTCGAGCGGTACCACGCAGCTCCTCTCGCCGACGCCTCCGGGTCGCAGAAGACCTTCGGCTCCGGGCGCGCGGGCCTGGCCATGGTGATGTCCGGATGCTTGTCGAGGAGCGCGTGGACCGACGTGGTGCCGCACCGTTGCGCTCCCACGAGCAGGAGGTGACGGGTCACGAGCGGACGCGCTCCACGACGTGGTACGGCGTGGTCTCGCTGATGGCGTCCAGCGCGCGCACGACGTACTCGCCGACCATGGAGACCAGGGCGATCACGACGCCGCTGAGGATCGACAGGAGCACCGCGATGGTCGTCCACCCGGGGACCGACGTCTCGACGAAGAGCGAGCGGACGAGGTAGAAGGCGCCGAGCAGGAAGCTGGCGAAGGCCACGAAGAAGCCCGCGGCGGCAGCAGCGCGCAACGGGAACACCGAGTAGCTGAAGAGGATCGTGAGGACCAGCGAGAGGATCCGCCGCATCCCGTAGTTGCTCGAGCCCACGGGGCGCGGATCGTGCCGCACGAGCACGTCGGAGGGGTTGTTGCTGTAGAGCAGCGCCTGACCGGTCAGGTAGGGATGGGCGGTGCGTGAGGCGCAGATCCGGTCGACGACGTCGCGGCGCAGGATGCGGAAGTTGGAGACGGTGAGGTCCGACGGCTGCCCGAACACCCGGCGGTTCACCTGGCTGATCAGCATGGTGCCGAGCCGGCGGTAGCCCGGTGCCTGTTTGCGCTCGAACCGCCCGAAGACCACGTCGTGCCCCTCGAGAGCGGCGGCAATGAGGACGAGCGCCTGGTCGGGCGGGTTCTGCAGGTCGTCGTCCATCGTGATGACGTAGTCGCCGGTGGTCTCCCGCAGGCCGGCGAGGTTGGCGTGGTGCTGGCCGTAGTTGCGGAGCAGGTTGACCGCGACGACGTGCTCGGAGTGACGCGCCCGGTCCGCGATGACCTCCCAGCTGCCGTCCTTGCTCCCGTCGTTGACCAGGATCAGCTCGTAGCGCAGCCCTGCGGCCTCGAAGACTTCGACGATCCGGTCGACCGTCGTGCCGACCACTCCGACGCTGTTGAAGACCGGGACGACGACCGAGTAGCAGGAGCCGGAGGCCTCCGCGGGACGTCCGCCACGTGACGTCGCGGACGGACCGACGGCGTCGCTCACGTGACCCTTCCCTCCAGCCCGGTGCACCCAGTACCGAGAGCATAGGTTTCCCGGCCGTGGCCTCGGTCGTCACCGGACGTCCCCCGCTGCTCGGTGCCCCGCGGTCACCGCCAGAACGGCGGCTTGGCCGGGATCAGCGGCAACGTGGACCGGACCCGTCCGAACCGGTCGTCCTGCGTCCGCCAGGACTCGTACGCCGCGTCGAGCTCCTCCCGGGTGCGCGCGACGAAGTTCCACCACATGAGGATCGGCTCCTCGAACGGGACACCGCCCAGCAGCATCACCGTGGCCGGCTCGCGGACGTCGAGCACGAGCTCGTCGCGGCCCCTCCCGAGGTAGCCCATCGTCCCGGGCCGCAGCGGCTGCTCGTCGATGCCGACGGCGCCGTCGAGCACGACCACGGCGTACTCGAAGTCCTCCCGCAGCGGGAGCTGGGTGCGGTCGTGCAGCGCGAGGTCGACGCCCACCAGCGGGGTGTCGGTCCGTGCGGGGCTCCGCACCCCGGCGTACTCCCCGAGGAGGACCGTCGCCTCCGCACCGTCCAGCGCCACCTGCGGCAGCGCGGCGTGGTGCTCGAAGGCCGCAGCGCCGTGCCGGGTCGCCTCCGGGAGCGCCACCCACAGCTGGACGCCCTCGAGCGTGCCGCGGTAGTGCCCGGTCGCCTCCTCGGCATGGCTGACCGCGCCGCCGGACGTCATGAGGTTGAGCTGACCGGGGCGGATCACCTGCTCGGACCCGAGACTGTCCTTGTGGAGCGCCTCGCCGTCCACGAGCCAGGTGACGGTCTGCAGCCCGGTGTGCGGGTGCGGTCCGACGTCGAGGCCGCTGCCCTCGGTGACGTCCGCCGGGCCCATGTGGTCCGCGAAGCACCAGGCCCCGACGGTACGGCGCCCGCGCCGCGGCAACGCCCGACGGACCCGGAACCGACCGACCTCGGCGTCCCTGCTCTCACTGACCTCCACGCAGGGCGGCGACGCCTGGCTGGCCTCCGCCCGCTGCGGCGGTGCATCGAGCTCCGCGACTGGTCCGCTCATCTCGGGTCTCCCCTTCCGTCGGTCCTCGGGGTCATCATGCTCCTCATCAGCGGTCGGCCCGCAGACCGCCCGCGTCCACCACCGAGGAGGCACCGTGAGTGACCCCAGCAGCCCCAGCAGCGAGCCGAACGCCGACCACAGCACCGACCACGACGTCATCGACGTCTTGATGACCGACCACCGCGAGGTCGAGGAGATGTTCGACGAGCTCGAGGGGCTCTTCGGGCCAGGCGCCGACGCCGAGCGGCGCCGGCAGGTGACCGACGAGGTGACCATCGAGCTGGTCCGGCACGCCGTGGCCGAGGAGGTCGCGGTCTACCCCCGGGTCAAGGACAAGGTCAGCGCGGAGGAGGCGGAGCGGGCCAAGCGCGAGCACGCCGAGGCCGAGGCCACCATGAAGCGGCTGGAGCACATGGACTCCGACGACCCGCGGTTCGAGGCCGAGATCCGCACGCTGATGGCCGAGATCCGCGAGCACGTGGCCGAGGAGGAGGGACAGATGTTCCCCCACATGCGGTCGGTGTTCACCGACGAGGAGCTGGTCGACATGGGCCGCCACGTCAGCGCCATCAAGAAGATGGCGCCGACCCGGCCGCACCCGGGCGTCCCCAACGACGCCCTGCCGCGCCTGGCCGCCGGTCCGGTCGCGGGGCTCTTCGACCGGCTGCGCGACCTGGCCTCCGGCCGCGGGAAGTAGCCGCCCCTGGGACAGCTCCTTCCCCCAGGAGCGTCAGTCCTCCGCGAGCTGGCGCACCAGTCGCGCCGGCGCCCGGCTCCGCCACGCGTCGGTGATCACCTCGGCGAGCTCGTCGTAGGTCAGCTCGCCGAGCCGGGACTGCTGCACCAGGACGGCGTTGTAGCCGTCGAAGTGCGGCACGGTGAAGAACGGGGTCGACTCGTCGCCGACGAGCGCGTCCTTGTCCTCGGCCGACGGCGTCACGATCACCAGCAGGTCGTCGTACGGCTCCCCGGTCGCGGGGTCCACGGCCGTGCTCCCCGGCGCCCGATACAGGACGAAGCCGCGGCCGCGGGAGCCACGGGGGACCTTGTACGTCGGCCGGTCGCCCCAGGAGACCCCCAGCTCGACCTCGGGGAGGGCCAGGCACAGCGCACGCACGTCGTCGGGGGCGGCCGGGCGGGAGGTGCTCACCGGGGCAACTCTCGCGCCACCGACCGGCGGTGTCCACGAGGGAGCGGCCCCTAGGCTGAACGTCTGACGGTGGCCCGAGGCAGAGAGGCGGCGACGTGGTCGCGACATGGGCAGGCAGCTACGTGTTCGGGGCAGCGGAGGTCGTCCACCCCGGGTCGCTCGAGGAGCTGCAGGAGCTGGTCGCCAGGTCGCCGAGGATCCGGGCCCTGGGCTCGCGGCACTCCTTCACCGACCTGGCCGACACCGACGGCGTCCTGGTCTGCCTGGACCGCCTCGACCCCGCGGTCGTCCTCGATGCCGAGCGGGCGGAGGTGACCGTCGGAGGCGGGGCGACGTGCGGGCTGCTCGCCGAGACGCTGCACCAGGAGGGTCACGCGTTCGCCACGATGGCGTCCCTGCCGCACATCTCGGTCGCCGGGGCGGTCGCGACCGGCACCCACGGCTCGAGCGACCGGAACGGGTCGCTCGCCTCGCTGGTCCGCCGGCTGGAGGTCGTGACGGCGACCGGTGAGCTGCGCACGGTGGGGCGTGAGGACGCCGACTTCCCGGGCTGGGTCGTCGCGCTGGGCGCCCTCGGTGTCGTGCACCGGGTGACGCTCGACGTGGTCCCGACGTTCGAGGTCCGGCAGCACGTCTACACCGGCCTGCCGTGGGACCGCTACCTCGCCGAGCTGGACACGGTGATGGGATGCGCCTACAGCGTCAGCGCGTTCGTGGACTGGGTGTCCCCGGAGGTCGTCCAGCTGTGGGTCAAGTCCCGCCCCGACGACCCGGACCCGGTGATCGACGCGGTGCCGGCGACCGGGACGATGCACATGGTCCCCGGCGCCCACGCCGACGCGGTCACCCAGCAGCTCGGCCTCGTCGGGCCCTGGCACGAGCGGCTGCCGCACTTCCGTGCCGCGTTCACCCCGAGCGCCGGGGCCGAGCTGCAGACCGAGTACTTCGTGCCCCGCGCTGCCGCCCGGCAGGCTCTCGAGGCCGTCCGCCCCCTCGGACCCGTCCTGGCCCCCCTCCTCCAGGTCAGCGAGCTGCGCACGATCGCCGCCGACGACCTGTGGCTCAGCGGCTCCTACGAGCAGGACGTGCTGGGCCTGCACTTCACGTGGGTGCTCGACTGGGACGCCGTCCACGCGGTGCTGCCGCGGCTGGAGGCGGCGCTCGCGCCGTACGCCGCACGTCCGCACTGGGGCAAGTGCTTCACCATCGACCCGGCCACGGTCGAGTCGCTCTACCCGCGGCTCGACGACTTCCGACGGCTCCGCGACGAGGTCGACCCGGACGACGTCTTCGGCAACCGGTTCCTCGACCGGGTGCTGGGGCGACGCGCGCTGACCACCCGGGCCGGTCAGAAGACGCTGTAGCCGCCGTCCGCGACGAGCACCGAGCCGGTGACGAACGAGGAGGCCGCGCTGGCGAGGAAGACGACCGCGGGCGCGAGCTCCTCGACGGTTCCGTACCGCTGCATCGGGGTGTCCTCGATCCAGTGCCGGTGGAACCTCGGGTCGTCGACCGGTGACATGTCGGTCTTGATGTAGCCGGGCGCCAGCGCGTTGACGCGCACCCCCGAGGGTGCCCACTCGGCGGCGAGGCTCCGGGTCAGGTGGTGCACCGCCGCCTTCGAGGCGTTGTACGCCGGTTGCCACTGCGGCCGGTTGACGACCATCCCCGACATCGAGCCGATGTTGATGATCGTGCCGTCACGCCGCTCGACGAAGTACCGGCCGAACACCCGGCTGCAGCGCCACAGCGCGTCGACGTTGACGTCCATCACCGCCCGCCAGTCCTCGTCGGTCACCTCGAGCGCCGGGGCGTGCACGCAGGCGCCCGCGTTGTTGACCAGCACGTCGACCTGCCCGAAGGCGTCGAGGGACGTCGCGAGCACGCGGTCCACGTCCTCGGCCACGGTGATGTCGGCCCGGACGAACCGGCACCGGACGCCCTCGTCCTCGAGCTCGGCCCGGACCTGGTCGCCGGTGTCGGCGTCGCGCCCGACGAGGACCACGGCGGCGCCGGCCGAGCCGAGTGCCTGCGCGAACCCCTTGCCGAGGCCGCGGGTGCCGCCGGTCACGACGGCGACCCGGCCGTCGAGCCGGAAGGAGGCGTTGACGTCCATGCGGTGCTCCTCACTCGGGTCGCGCCGGTCGGCGCGAGGCGTCACTCTAGTGCCGGACAGGGTCGGACCTCGTCGGTCACGTCGGCGAGGATGGAGCCATGGAGAGCCGCGCCGTCACCGTGCCCCCGGCCCCCTCGGCGTCGGTCGCCGCAGCCCTGCGGGGCACCTACGTCGCCTTCTTCGGTGCCGGCTTCGCGTTCGCGACCTGGGCCTCCCGGATCCCTCAGATCCGCGACCTGCTGGAGCTCAGCTCCGGGCAGCTCGGCCTGGTGCTGCTGGCGGTGGCCGTGGGCTCGCTCGTGGCGCTGCCGCTGGCCGGTGCGATCGTGGACCGCTGGGGGTCGCGCCGCACAGTCAGCGCGATGGCGCTGCTGCTGGCCGTCGCGTTCCTGGCCCTGGGGAGCGGGACCGCGTCCTCCGCGCTCGGGATCCCCGTCGTCGTGGTGGCGCTGGTGCTCCTCGGCTTCTCCAACGGGGCCTGGGACGTCGCGATGAACGTCCAGGGCGCCCGCGTCGAGCGCCTGCTCGACCGCTCGGTCATGCCACGGCTCCATGCGGCGTTCAGTCTCGGGACCGTCGGCGGGGCGCTCACCGGCGCCGCCATGGTCGCGCTCGACGTACCGGTCCCGGCCCACCTCGCCGTCGTGGCGGTGCTCGCGGTCGTCCTCGTGCCCCGGCAGGTCGCCACCTTCCTGCCGGACGTGCGGGAGGACGCCGGCGCGGAGGAGACCGGCGACCGGCGCAGCTACTGGACCTCCTGGCGGGAGCCGCGGACGCTCCTCGTGGGTCTGGTGGTGCTCACCTTCGCGCTCGCCGAGGGGATCGGGAACGACTGGATCGGCGTCGCCCTCATCGACGGGTACGGCGCGGCCTCCGCCGTCGGCGCCCTCGGGTTCGCGGTGTTCCTGAGCGCGATGACCGCCGGGCGGTGGTTCGGCCCCGGGCTTCTCGACCGGTACGGCCGGGTGAGGGTGATCCGGACCTGTGTCGGGCTGGCGCTGGTCGGGCTGGGGCTCTTCGTGCTGAGCCCCTCGGTGGCGCTCGCCTTCGCCGGGCTCGTGCTCTGGGGGCTGGGAGCCTCCCTCGGCTTCCCGGTGGGGATGAGCGCGGCCGCCGACGACGAGGAGCACGCGGCGTCGCGGGTGAGCGTCGTGGCGTCGATCGGCTACTGCGCGTTCCTGGCAGGCCCGCCGGTGGTCGGCCTGCTGGGGGAGCAGGTCACCGTGCTGCGGGCGCTGCTGGTCCTCAGCGTGCCGCTGCTGCTCTCGCTCGCGGTCGTGCCGGCGATGCGGCCGCCCGCCGGCCACCTGCCACCTGCTACTTGATGCCGGTGCGGGCCAGCCCCTGCACGAACCACCGCTGCAGCAGCACGAACATGACGACCAGCGGGACGCTGGTGAGCAGCGCCGCGGCCATGAGGCTGCCGTACTCCGCGTCGTACTGCCCCTGCAGGAAGCGCAGCGACACCGGGAGCGTGTAGAGCTGCGGGTCCTTGAGCGTGATCAGCGGCCAGAGGAAGTCGTTCCACTGCCCCATGAACGCGATGAGGACCATCACCGCGATGAGCGGCCGGCACAGCGGCAGGACGACGGACCAGAACACGCGCAGCTGTCCGGCGCCGTCGATCCGGGCGGCGTCGATGAGCTCGTCGGGGATGGCGAGCAGGAACTGCCGCGCGAGGAAGATCCCCAGCGCGGTCGCAGCGGACGGGAGGATCACCGCCCAGAACGTGCCGAAGAGGCCGAGGTCCACCACCGTCCGGAACTGCGGCAGCATGATCGCCTGCGCCGGGATCATGAGGGTGGAGAGCACCGCGACGAACAGCAGGTTCCGACCGCGGAAGCGGAGCTTGGCCAGCGCGTAGCCGGCGAGCAGGTTCGCGGTCACCGAGAGCAGGGTGGTGATCGAGGCAATCATCACCGAGTTGGTGAACCAGGTCCCGATCGGGAAGCGCGAGAAGAGCCGCGTGAAGTTCGCGGTCGTGAAGGCTTGCGGCCAGAGCCGCGCACCGTCGTCGAACAGCGTCGCGCGGGGGGTGAACGCGACGACGACCATGCAATAGAGCGGGAACAGCATCACCAGGCAGACCACCGCGACCACCGCGAACCGCGCCCAGCGGTTCACCGGTCCGCCCGCCGTTCGGCCCGGAGCCTGAAGACGGCGACCGCCAGCGTCAGCAGGAACAGCACGACCCCGACGGTCGAGCCGTAGCCGAAGTCGCGGTTCGGCCCGAACCCCTGCTCGTAGGCGTAGGTGACGAGCACCGACGTGTCGTAGCCGGGTCCGCCGTTGGTCATGACGTAGATGACGTCGAAGACCTGGAACGACCAGATGACGTTCATGACGAACAGGAAGAACGTGCTGCTGGCGAGGATCGGGACGGTGATCCGCCGGAAGGTCTGCAGCCCCGAGGCGCCGTCGACCTCGGCCGCCTCGAGCACCTCCTGCGGGACGTCCTGGAGCGCCGCGAGGTAGACGACCATCGCGAACCCGACCCGGGTCCAGAGCGTCATGACGATCACCGAGACCAGCGCCAGCACCCCGTTGGTCTGCCAGGTGACCGGCCCGGCGCCGAGGTCGGAGAGCACGCCGTTGAGCATCCCGACGCCCTCGTCGAACATGAGCAGCCCGATGAGTGCGGTGACCAGCCCGCTGATCACGATCGGGAGGTAGATGACGGTCCGCAGCAGCGTCCGCGCGGGGACCGCCTTGTCCAGGAGCGCGGCGAGGACCAGCCCCGTGCCGATGCTGAGCGGGACGGTCACCGCGGTGAACACCACGGTGTTGAACAGCACCCGCCAGAACACCTCGTCGCCGAGGAGCCTGCGGTAGTTCTCCACGCCGACCCACGACGTGGGGCCGAAGGACGACGCCTCCTGGAAGGAGAGCACGAACGTCCCCGCCAGCGGCAGGAAGAGGAACACCACGAGCAGCAGCAGGTTGGGCGCGACGAACGACCACCCCGTGGCTGTTTCGCGCCACCGACCGCGCACGTCGCGGCTCAGCCTGCTGCGGTCGTGAGCTGCTCGGCGACCTTCTGCAGCGTCTCCTCGACGGACTGCCCGTTGCTGAAGCAGAGCGCCAGCTCGTTGCGCAGGATCGTGTTGACGTCGCCGGCGAACGGGACCGTGACCTGGGCGACGTCCTCGGGCGTGAGCGTCGTGGCCTGCTCGACGAAGGTCGGCATGAGGTCGGGACGGACCGCGAAGTCCAGGTCGGCCCCCACGAGCGACTGCCGGGTGGGCAGCTCGGTGGCCTCCTCGCAGAACGACTGCATGTTCTCGGGCTCCACCATGAACTGCAGGAACGCCGTGGCCAGGTCGGCGTTGCCCGTCTCGGCCGTCGCCACCAGTGCGTTCCCGCCCAGGTCGGAGGAGGCGCGGACGTCCTTGGGCTGGTAGGTCACGCCCCACTCGAAGCCCTTGCCGATGTCGGTGTCGAGGCCGGGCAGCAGGAAGTCGCCGACGAAGGCCATCGCGACCTTCTGCGAGGCGAAGACCGTGTCGGGGTAGGTCGTCCCCTTGGTCGAGGTGTTGGCCGGTACCCAGCCCTCGGTGAAGAACGAGCGAGTGAACTCCAGCGCCTTCAGCCCGGCGGCGCTGTCGATCGCGGGGGTCACCAGGTCGTCCTCGAGCAGGCGACCGTCGGCCTCGAACAGCCAGGTCAGCCAGCGGTAGGCGCCGAACTGCTGCCAGTCGTAGGCGAAGGGGAGGGTCCGCTCGGTGAGTGACGCCCCGAGCTTGCGGGACACCTCCGCGAACTCCTCCCAGCTCCACGCCGACTCCAGGGAGTCCGGGACCGAGGTGATCCCGGCCGCCTCGAACATCGCCGGCTGGTACACCACACAGGTCGTGTCGGTCTGGTGAGGGACGCCGTACGGCGCACCGTCGTACTGCACGGCCGTGTAGAGCGCCGGGATGAGGTCGTCGGTCAGCTCGCTGTCGAGCCGTCCGCTCAAGTCGAGCAGCTGCCCCGAGCTGCTGTAGATGCCCAGGGTCGGGTAGTCCACCCGGAAGACGTCCGGGGCGTTGCCGGCCTGGAGCTGGTTGTCGACGGTGGTGAACATCTCCTCGTAAGGCACCACCTGCAGGTCGACGGTGACGCCCTCCTGCTCGCCGAACGCCGTGGCCAGTCGCGTGAACGCGCTCTCCTCCGCCTCGCTGGCCCACGTCATGAAGCTCAGCGTGTCCTTGCCACCGCTCGCGCCGCCGCCCGACCCGGAGGACGGCTTGGAGAAGCCTCCGCAGCCCGTGAGCGCAGAGGCGGCCGTGGCACCGGCGGCGCCCCCGAAGAGGGCGCGGCGGGAGAGGCGGGGCGTGGGGCGAGGTCGCATGTCTCCGGAGTTACCACTCCGGCGCGGTCCATGCCTACCCCTTGGGGACGGCTGCTTGGCTGACGGCATGACCGAGACGACGCTCGACGAGGTCGCAGCCCGGTTCCGCACCGCCCTCGGCGCCGGGGAGCTGCTCGAGTTCGCGGTGACCTGGTTGGACACGGTCGGGTCGCCCGTCTGGTCCAGCTGGTGGCACAGCACGCGACCGGGGGAGCACGGCTCCGGCGGGATCGGCTACGGCGCGACCCCGGCGCAGGCCCAGGTCGGCGCCCTCGGGGAGCTGGTGGAGAACGCCGCCTCGGCCCGGTCGCTGCCCGACGCACCGCAGGAGTTGGGGTCGGTGCGGGACCTGGCGCGGCGCCACGGCGCCGACGCCGTGGTCGACCCGCGGCTGCTCGGCCTGCCCGCCGGGACACCCTTCGACGACGACCGCCCGCTGGAGTGGCTGCCGACGACCCGGCTCCGTGACGGCGCGGAGGTGTGGGTGCCGGCCGAGTTCGTGGCCAGCGAGCCCACGGACCTCCCCGGTGGCGCCGACCCGGGTGGGCGGCTCACGACACCGGTCACCAACGGGCTCGGTGCCGGCACCTCTGAGGAGCAGGCGGTGCGTCACGGGCTCCTCGAGGTGCTCCAGCGCGACGGCAACGGGCTGACCTTCCGCGCCCTGGACGCCGGCCACGTCCTCGACCTCACCGGGGTCACCGACCCCGCGACGCTCGCCGCCCTCGAGCAGCTCCGCGGGGCCGGGATCGAGGTCGTCGCGAAGCTCGCCGCGACCGACTTCGGCCTGGTGAACGTCGACGTGGTGGGGGCGGCGCCGGGTGACGACATCCTGTCCGCCACCGGTTGCGGCGAGGCGGTCCACGCCGACCGCGAGGAGGCGCTGCGCAAGGCGGTGCTGGAGTTCGCGAGCTCGCGGGCCCGCAAGCAGCTGATGCACGGCCCGGTCGACCGGGTGCTGGCGCTGGCGCCGCCCCGGTACGAGGACGTGGTGGCGGCCGTCGACCCCGGCGAGGACGAGCCAAGGGTGCTGGACGCCATGGTCGCGTGGCTGCAGCTGCCGGAGGACACCTGGCGCCCGCTGCTCGCACGGACGGTCCTCCGCGAGGTCGACCGCGTCCCGTTCACGACGCTGCCGACCGCTCCCGCGCACCTGCCGCTGGCCGACGTCACCGACCGGCTCGCCGCCGAGGGGTTCGACGTCCTGGTCCGCGACCTCACGACGCCGGAGGCGGCCGGAGCAGGGGTCGCCGCGGCGAAGGTGGTGGTGCCCGGGCTGGAGGTCGAGACCGTCGCCTACGCCCGGCTCGGCGAGCGGAACCTCGTGCGGCTGCTCCGAGCCGGCCGCGACGACCTGGTTCGGGTGGGCGACCGGCCACCTGGCTGGGCGCAGGTCCACCTCACCGCGGAGGCCGAGGAGCGGGTCGGTGGCCCGGCGTGGCTGGACCGCCGGCGGCTCGACACTCTTCCCGGACTGCTGCTGCCGCTCTACCGCGAGCCGTCCCGCCACGCGGCGCCGCTGGCACTGGCCCGCGCGGACGCCCGGCGCGAAGGAACCCGACGAGGAAGCACGGGCTAGGAAGCCGGGGCCTCGACCTCGATCGGCGCGGCGATCAGCAGCGACAGCCCCTGGTGCGGCTCCAGGGCCACGCTGAAGCTGTGGAGGTCGTCGACCTCACCGACCACGTGCTTGTCGCACATGTCGGTGACCACCGACCGCGGCACGAGGTGCTCGGAGCGGACCGTCCCGGTGATCGCCTCCTGGCTGAAGTTCAGGACCGTCACCTGCCGGGGCGGGGGCTCCGCCCCGGTCCCGGGCAGCTCGTGGACCATGACGAGCATCCCCCGGTGCGACACCGGCGGGACGTCGAGCTGGGTGGCGGTCGCCAGCCCGGAGGTCTCACGGACGTCGAGGACGCCGCGCAGCTGCGAGGCGAACGACTCCGGGTCCTCGAGCTGCTGGGGGAGCGGTCCGTAGAGGCTGCGCCCGCGCGGCATGCCGTTGAAGGCGTCGTTGCCGTAGCCCATGAGGTCGTAGGAGCTGCGGTGGATCCAGCGGGTGTCCCCGGTCGCCAGCAGCGGCGCGACCGCGGACTTGTCGAGCGTGAGCATCCCGCAGAGGTCCCACCCGGAGAGCGCGAAGACCCCGGGCTGCCAGGCGTTGAACATCGCCAGCAGCAGGTGAGCCTTCTTGATCCGCTCGGTCGCCTCCTCGTCGATGTCGCCGAGGTCGGAGATCCCGAGGGTGGCCGCGATGATCGTCGCGGTCGTCGAGGCGATGCCGTTGGTCGTGAACACCAGGTTGTACGGCGCCGCAGGGCCGGTGAGCCGTTCGGTGAGGTCGGCACGCACCCGCTCCGCGAGGTCGCCGCCCCGGACCTCCTCCCCGTGGTAGCTGAAGAGGTCGTCCCTGTGCAGCGTCGCGAAGTGGACCAGCTCGTAGGTCATCTCGTCGTGGTTCTGCATCGCGTGCACCAGCCGCATCGGTGGGACGCCGTGGGCCAGCGACAGGTTCAGCGTGAGCCGGAGGAACTCGGTGTCCTGCATCGCGAGCGCGTGGTCGTACCCCGGGCGGTTCACGAAGTCGTAGGACAGGTCCGCGCCCGCCTCGGAGGTCGCCGCGATGTCGTCGATCGTGAGGTTGAGCTCCTGGAACGTGAACCCGCCGACCTTGCGCACCATGCTCGCGATGAGGTGGTTGGCCGCCTCCGACAGCGGGTGCCCCTCGGACCAGGCCGGGTGACCCTCGGCGCTCACCTCGACCCCGAGGAAGCCGTTGGCGTCGAGCCGCAGGGCGCCCGAGCCGAGGTCGCCGAGCGAGTGGAGCGCGTCGCCGATCACCAGGCGCATTCCGGCGAAGGACGGGTCGAGCCAGTTGATCGACGGCTGCCCCTCCTTGAAGTAGTGCAGGTAGACCCAGCGGTGCTCGAGCCCGTCCGGACCGGTGACCGGGGCGGTCGCGCTCCAGTTGGTGTCCTTGACGCCGGGGGCGTAGAAGATCACCCGCTGGAGCTGGCCGACGATGTAGCCCGCCTTCGCCAGCCGGTCCTCGGTCTCGGCGTCGAGGTTGACCGAGTCGCGCCCCGCCGGCACCTCCGGCAGCAGGTGCCAGTCCTCGGCCAGGATCTCGACCATGTGGTAGATCCCCGGGTAGTCCCCGACCTTCATCTCCGCGAGCCGGAAGTCGGCACCCTTGCCGGTGTGGCCCGGGACGATGTCGTCGATGATCGTGCCGCCGTGCTCGCCGGCGACCTCGGTCATGCGCCGGAAGTCGTCCTCGGTGCCGAACATCGGGTCGATGTGGGTGCTGATCCGGTCGAAGTGCCCGTCGACGCTCGGCGTCAGCCGCCACCCGGAGAGGCCTCCCGCCCGCTTGACCGGCCCGGTGTGGAGCGCGCGGATGCCGATCCGCTCGAAGGTCTCCCAGAGCGACGGGTCGGCCAGCGCGCTGAGGAAGGACTGCCCGGGCCGGGTGACGAACGACAGCGGGTACGCCGTGAACCAGACAGCCGCGGACTCGATGGCGCTCTCGGGGTCCGGGTTGGCGTAGGGGTTCTGCCACATGCTCCCCTTGCCGGAGAAGTGGCTGGCGATGAGCTTCGCGTCCTGCAGCATCGACTCGCGCAGCAGCCAGCGGACGTAGACGTCGTTGGTCCCGACCGGTTCTCCCGACAGGTCCTCGCCGTGGGTCGGCATGCCCTCCGAGCGCAGCCGGGCACGCGGCCGGAGCTGGCGGGGGCGCGCGGGGTAGAACGACTCGACGTAGGTGATCTCGCTGGGCCCGTGCTCCACGAGCGTCTCCGCCGGCGCCTCGGTCCTCGGTGCAGCGGCTTCGTCGTTCATCCATCCTCCGGATCGGGCGTACGCAGGGGTCCTCGGACCAGACTCACGTCGTCGGTCGATGCATGCCCACCAGCGCGGGCCGCAACCGCGGGCAAGGCTAGCGACTGGGAGTCCTGGTCGCGTGCCGCCCGGCCACATGTCCACGTCCGGGATCGCACCGCCTCACCGGAGCGGCTGCAGCCGCTGGAGGAGCGGTTCGGTCGTGGTCCGGTCCAGTCCTGTCCTCGCCCGGTCGGCGAGCGCTCCGGCCATGGTCCGGAAGTCGTGGTCGACGGCCCGGTCGACGTCCCCGGTGGCGTCCTGGAGCGAGGCCCAGAGGACCCACGTCCAGCTGCACACCGCGTCCCAGAGCCGGGTCCGCGCGACCTGAGCGGGGCGCGGCCCGCCGGCGTACGCCGTGACGAGCTCCTCGACCTCGAGCGGCGCGAGGGCCGCCCCGCTGGCGAGGTTGCCGAGCTCGCAGGCGGGGTCGTTGTTCGCGGCGAACTCGAAGTCGACCAGCCACAACCGGGTCCCGTCGTCGAGCACGTTGCCACCTGGCAGGTCGTTGTGGCAGGGGACGCTCGGGGCACGGCCCAGCGCGGTCAGGACCCGCTCCACCTGTCCGGCGAGGTCGAGGTGACCAGGCGGCAGCCAGGTCCCGAGCTCCGCCACCAGCCGGCGGTAGCGCGCCTGCACGGCGGCGAGGTCGAGGTCCAGCGCGGAGCGTGGCCCGGAGTGCAGCCGACGGCACAGGGCCGCGACCCGGCCGAGGTCGGCGCGGACGTCCTGCGGACCGAGGGTCCGCGCGTCGACGTGCCCGACCACGAGCGTCCCGTCCGGCAGCGCCTCCACGACCGGCGGTGCCACGCCGAGCGCCGCCGCGGCCAGCGAGCTGCGGTGCTCGGCCGCGCGGTCCCTCGCCAGCAGCGGCGCCCGTCCGGTCCGGGGGCCGGTGGTCGGGGGCAGCCGGACGACGACGTCGAGGGGGGTCCCCCGGTCGACCGCCGTGACGCGCAGGACCCGGTTGCTCAGTCCGCCGGTGAGCGCCCGGACCTGCACCTCACGGCCGCGCGTGCACGCCAGCCGGTCCAGGAGCGGCCGCCACTCCGGCGACGTCACCGGCGCTGTCACGGCCCCAGGCTAGGGGCCGTCGGCCGTTATGCTCCGGCGCATGTCCGAGCCCCCGCTCCGCCGTCCGGTGGCGCGCCCGCTGCTGGCGAGGTGGGACCCGTTGACCGTGGGCATCGACATCGGCGGGACCAAGGTGCTCGCCGGCGTCGTCGACGTCTTCGGCCGCGTGCTGACCCGGCAGCGGCGGCTCACGCCCGGGCGCAGCGTGGCCGCCGTCGAGGACACCATCGTCGACCTGGTCGAGGAGCTCCGGCGCCAGTACCCGGTGTCCGCGGTCGGGGTCGGCGCCGCCGGCTTCGTCGACGTGACCCGCTCCACGGTCACCTTCTCCCCGCACCTCGCCTGGCGTGACGAACCGCTCCGCGCCGCGGTCGCGGAGCGGATCCGGCTCCCGGTGGTGGTGGACAACGACGCCAACACCGCGGCGCTCGCGGAGTCCCGGTTCGGCGCAGGGGTGGGCCACCGGTTCCTGCTCTGCGTGACCCTCGGGACCGGGATCGGCGGGGCGCTGGTGCTGGACCACCGCGTCTTCCGCGGGGCGAACGGGATGGCCGGGGAGTTCGGGCACATGCAGGTCGTCAAGGACGGCCACCGCTGCCCGTGCGGCAACCGAGGGTGCTGGGAGCAGTACGCGTCGGGCAACGCGCTCGAGCGGGACGCCCGCGAGCTCGTGGCGGCCGGCTCACCGATGGCCCATCACCTGCGCTCACTGGCGGGCGAGGACATCGGCTCGTTGGCCGGCGTGCAGATCAGCGACGCGGCCCGGGCGGGCGACCCGCTGTCCCGGGAGCTGCTCGCCGACATCGGCGACTGGCTCGGTGTCGGCCTGGCCGGGCTGACCGCGGCCTTCGACCCCTCGTGCATCGTCATCGGCGGCGGACTCTCCGAGGCCGGCGACCTGCTCCTCGAGCCGGCGCGCACCGCGTTCCGCCGCTCGCTCACCGGCCGGGGCCACCGGCCGGAGCCGCCGATCCGAGCGGCGTCGCTGGGGGCCGACGCCGGCTTCATCGGCGCCGCTGACATGGCCCGGTCCGCGGCCCGCCGCTCCCGCCGGGGCAGCGAGCGCCGGCGCGAACGCCGGCTCGCCCGCCGCGCGGCGCTGTGACCTCCCGGCACCGGCCCCAGCACCAGCACCAGTACCAGCACCAGCCGCACGAACGGCCCTCGACGCCGACCGACGATCCCGCCGACGGCGACGCCCGAGCCGACGACCAGCCCCGCGGCGCGTGGCTGGTGTGGGGGACGGCGATCACCGTCTACGTGCTGGCGGTGCTCCACCGCAGCTCACTCGGCGTCGCCGGGCTGGTCGCCGCCGACCGCTTCTCCATCAGCGCCACCCAGCTCGCCTCGTTCACCGTCCTGCAGCTGGCGGTGTACGCCTCCCTCCAGGTCCCCGTCGGGGTGCTGCTCGACCGGTACGGGTCCCGGCGGATGCTGCTGGCCGGACTGGTCCTGATGACGGCAGGACAGCTGGTCTTCGCATTCTCCGACAGCTTCGTGCTCGCGCTCCTCGCCCGAGCGGTGCTCGGTGCCGGCGACGCCGCGGTCTTCATCAGCATCATCCGCCTGGTCGCCGCCTGGTTCCCTCCGCGTCGCGCGCCCCTGGTGGTGCAGCTGACCGGACAGCTCGGGCAGCTCGGCGCGGTGCTCGCCGCCGCTCCGCTGTCGCTGGCGCTCGAGGCCCTGGGCTGGACCCGGGCCTTCGCCGCGGTCTCCTCGGTCGGCGTGGTGCTCCTCGTCGCCGTCGCGGTCGCCGTCCGCGACTCGCCCTCGCCCGACCGGGAGGTGGTGCGCGCCCGGCTCGCCGCGCTGGTGCGGTCGGTGCGCTCGGTCTGGGGCAACCCGGGCACCCGGCTCGGGATGTGGTCGCACTTCGTGTCCCAGTTCCCCGCGACCGTGCTCGCTCTCATGTGGGGGTACCCCTTCCTCGTCCGGGGACAGGGCGTCACCCCGGGCACCGCGGCCACGCTGCTCACCCTGATGACTGCGGCGACGCTGCTCACCGCGCCGGTCCTCGGCCGGCTCACCGCGCGGTTCACCTTCCACCGCTCGTACCTGGTCCTCACCGTGGTCGCGGCGATCGTCGTGGTGTGGACCGTGGTGCTCGCGCTGCCCGAGCAGGCACCGTTGTGGCTGCTCGTCGTGCTGTTCTGCGTCACCGCCGTCGGGGGCCCGGTGTCGATGGTCGGCTTCGACCTCGCGCGCACGTTCGTCCCGGCGGAGGCGATGGGCCGCGCCAATGGCGTGGTCAACATCGGCGGCTTCGGAGCCTCGCTGTGCGCGATGGGGCTGATCGGGGTGGTCCTCGACCTCGTCGAGCCGCGCGGCGCGGCGGCGTACGACCTCGAGGACTTCCGGGTCGCGATGTGCGCGCTGTACCCGTTCTGGGCGCTCGGGACGGTCCAGGTGGTCCGCTACCGGCGCCGGGCGATCGCCCACCTGCGCCGGGTGCACCCCGGCGCCGTCGAGCAGCTCCAGCGCGGGGAGCCGTTCGCCCACCCGGGCTTCGACGACCGCGAAGGCGTCTAGCACGATCGCGCCGCGTCACCCGGACTGCACGACGGCCTGGGGCGGAGGCGCTCCGGTCGGGGGCTGCTCGAGGAGGTCGTCCCGCGCCTCGACGCCATCCTCGTGATCGACGCCCTCGCCACCGCGTACGTCACCGCGCACCCGGACGGGCTGCGCCGGCTCTCCAGGCGGTGCGTTCTCACCGGGAACCCGACCGAGATCGCTCGGATGCGGTGGCGCCGACACGGTGGTCGCGGACGGCCGGGCGTGGCTGGTCGGGGCCGGCGGTCCGGGACTCGGGTCTGGTCGCGGAGCTCACGGGGTAAGGACCTGCCATGACCCCCAGGTGCGTGGAGTGCGGGACCGAGCTGCAGCAGGCGACCCTCGACGTCGCGCAGACCCCTGACGTCGACCCGGACCAGGACCACGCCCGGGTCGAGTTCGACGCCCAGCACATGGCGGCCGTGGGCTTCTGCCCCAACCCCGAGTGCCCGCGGCACGGCCAGCCGGGTGAGGCCGAGGACGCCGGCGCGCGGCTCTGAGCCCCCGGCGGTGCGTGAGAAGGTGTCTCCCGGAGTGACGACCCGAGGGGGACGCATGTTCGGCAAGGTCCTGGTCGCCAACCGAGGCGAGATCGCGATCCGGGCGTTCCGCGCCGCCTACGAGCTGGGCGCGGAGACCGTCGCGGTGTTCCCCTACGAGGACCGCAACTCCGAGCACCGGCTCAAGGCCGACGAGGCCTACCAGATCGGGGAGCTCGGCCGGCCGGTCCGCGCCTACCTCGACGTCGACGCGATCGTGCGCACGGCGGTCCGCGCCGGCGCCGACGCGGTCTACCCCGGCTACGGGTTCCTGTCGGAGAACCCGCAGCTCGCCGAGGCGTGCGCTGCCGCGGGGATCGCGTTCATCGGACCCACCGCCGAGGTGCTCCACCTGACGGGGAACAAGGCCCGGGCGATCGCCGCCGCCCGAGCCGCCGGGGTCCCGACGCTGCAGAGCATCGCTCCTGGGACCGACCCCGCAGCGCTCGTCGAGGCCGCCCAGGAGCTCGAGTTCCCGCTCTTCGTCAAGGCGGTCGCCGGCGGGGGCGGTCGCGGGATGCGCCGCGTGGACGACCCCGAGCTCCTCGAGGAGGCGGTGCGGACCTGCATGCGCGAGGCCGACAGCGCCTTCGGCGACCCGACGGTGTTCATCGAGCAGGCGGTCGTCGACCCACGCCACATCGAGGTGCAGATCCTCGCCGACGGGCAGGGCGAGGTGCTGCACCTCTTCGAGCGGGACTGCTCGGTGCAGCGCCGCCACCAGAAGGTCGTCGAGATCGCGCCCGCTCCTGGCCTCGACCCCGGGCTGCGCGAGCGCATCTGCGCCGACGCCGTGCGGTTCGCCCGCGAGATCGGCTACACCAACGCCGGCACCGTCGAGTTCCTGCTGGACCCGCAGGGCCGTCACGTGTTCATCGAGATGAACCCGCGGATCCAGGTCGAGCACACGGTGACCGAGGAGGTCACCGACGTCGACCTGGTCCGCAGCCAGATGCGGATCGCGTCGGGAGAGTCCCTGGCCGACCTCGGGCTCCGCCAGGAGGAGATCCGGCCTCGCGGTGCGGCGCTGCAGTGCCGGATCACCACGGAGGACCCCGCGAACGGCTTCCGTCCCGACACCGGCGTCATCACGACGTACCGCTCGCCGGGTGGCGCCGGCATCCGTCTCGACGGCGGCACGACGTACACCGGCGCGGAGATCTCCGGCCACTTCGACTCGATGCTCACCAAGCTCACCTGCCGCGGCCGGGACTTCACCACCGCCGTGGAGCGCGCGCGGCGGGCGGTCGCGGAGTTCCGGATCCGTGGGGTCTCGACCAACATCCCGTTCCTCCAGGCCGTCCTCGACGACCCCGACTTCGCCCGGGGCGGGGTGACCACCGCCTTCATCGAGGAGCGCCCCCACCTGCTCACCGCGCGCTCGAGCGCGGACCGCGGCACCAAGCTGCTCACCTTCCTGGCCGACGTCACTGTCAACCAGCCGTACGGCGCTGCGCCGGTCGGCCTGGACCCGCGGGCCAAGCTGCCGGACGTCGACCTCTCGGCGGCACCACCGGCCGGCACCCGGCAGCTCCTGGTCGAGGTCGGGCCCGAGGAGTTCGCCCGCCGGCTCCGCGCCCAGGCCCGGGTCGCGGTCACCGACACCACCTTCCGCGACGCGCACCAGTCGCTGCTCGCCACCAGGGTGCGCACCTGCGACCTGCTCGGGGTCGCGGGCCACGTCGCCCGGACCACCCCCGAGCTGTGGTCGATCGAGGCCTGGGGCGGGGCCACGTACGACGTGGCGCTGCGGTTCCTCTCCGAGGACCCCTGGGACCGGCTGGCCCGGCTCCGGCAGGCGGTGCCGAACATCTGCCTGCAGATGCTGCTGCGCGGTCGCAACACCGTCGGGTACACGCCGTACCCGACCGAGGTGACCGACGCGTTCGTCGAGGAGGCGGCCGCCACCGGCATCGACGTCTTCCGGGTCTTCGACGCCCTCAACGACGTCGAGCAGATGCGTCCGGCGATCGCGGCGGTCAGGGCGACCGGGACCGCGGTCGCCGAGGTCGCGCTCTGCTACACCGGCGACCTCTCCGACCCCGGCGAGCGGCTCTACACCCTCGACTACTACCTGCGGCTCGCCGAGCGCATCGTCGACGCGGGGGCGCACGTGCTCGCGGTCAAGGACATGGCCGGCCTGCTGCGGGCGCCGGCCGCCCACCGCCTGGTCACTGCCCTCCGCGACCGCTTCGACCTGCCGGTCCACCTGCACACGCACGACACCCCGGGCGGCCAGCTCGCCACGCTGCTCGCCGCGATCGACGCCGGGGTCGACGCCGTCGACGCCGCGAGCGCCGCGATGGCTGGGACGACCAGCCAGCCCGCGCTGTCCGCACTGGTGGCCGCGACCGACCACCCGGTGCGGGAGGGCCGCGACACCGGGCTCGACCTCCGCGCGGTCTGCGACCTCGAGCCCTACTGGGAGGCCACCCGCCGGGTCTACGCGCCGTTCGAGTCGGGACTGCCCTCGCCCACCGGCCGGGTCTACACCCACGAGATCCCCGGGGGCCAGCTGTCGAACCTGCGGCAGCAGGCGATCGCCCTGGGCCTGGGGGAGAAGTTCGAGCAGATCGAGGACATGTACGCCGCGGCGAACCGCATCCTCGGCAACATCGTCAAGGTGACCCCCTCGTCGAAGGTCGTCGGCGACCTCGCGCTGCACCTCGTCGCCGTCGACGCCGACCCCGAGGCCTTCGCCGACGACCCGGGGAAGTTCGACGTGCCGGACTCGGTCATCGGCTTCCTGAGCGGGGAGCTCGGCGACCCGCCGGGAGGCTGGCCGGAGCCGTTCCGCACCCGGGCGCTCGAGGGCCGGACGACGCGGCCGGCGCTCACCGAGCTCACCGCGACCGACCGCCAGGGCCTGGCGGAGGACCGGAGGGCCACCCTGAACCGGCTCCTCTTCCCGGGGCCGACGAAGGACCTGGCGGAGTCCCGGGAGCGCTACGGCGACCTCTCGGTGCTGCCCACGAGGCAGTACCTGTACGGGCTCCGGCAGGGCGAGGAGCACCAGGTGGAGCTTGCGGAGGGCAAGACGCTCATCCTCGGGCTCGAGGCGGTGGGCGGCGCCGACGAGCGCGGCTTCCGCACGGTCATGTGCACGATCAACGGGCACCTGCGGCCGGTCCCGGTGCGCGACCGCTCGGTCGCCGCCGACGCCCCGACCGCGGAGAAGGCCGACCCGACCCGGCCCGGGCACGTCGCCGCCCCGTTCGGCGGCGTCGTCACTCCCACCGTGGCCGAGGGTGACCAGGTCGAGGCCGGTGCGACCGTCGCGACGATCGAGGCGATGAAGATGGAGGCGTCGATCACCGCACCCGTGGCCGGCACGGTCCAGCGGATCGCGCTGGGCGGCCCCCAGCAGGTCGAGGGCGGCGACCTCGTCCTCGTCCTCGGCCAGGGCTGACCGGACAGGATCCGAGATGCCGCAGCGGACCCAGCGGATCCTCGCCACCCGACCCGACCCCGCCCTGGTCAGGCTGCCGTGGGACGTCCCCCTCGAGGAGTGGGGCGACGACGTCGTGATCCCGCTGCCGCGCGGCCTCTCGCGCCACGTGGTGCGCTTCGTCCGGGTCGGCGAGTACGCCTGCGCGGTCAAGGAGACCGACGAGCTGATCGCGCGCAAGGAGTACCACCTGCTGCGCGACCTGCAGCGCCTCCAGCTGCCGACGGTGGTGCCGCAGGCCGTGGTGACCGGCCGCAAGGACGAGGCGGGGGAGTGGCTGCCGAGCGCGCTGGTCACCCGGCAGCTGCGCTGGTCGCTCCCGTACCGCGCGCTGTTCGCCCGCGGCATGCGCGCCGACAGCCTGCCCGCGCTCATCGACGCCCTGGTCGTGCTCCTCGTCAGGCTGCACCTGGCGGGGTTCTACTGGGGCGACGTCTCGCTGTCCAACGCGCTGTTCCGCCGCTCGGCGGGCGAGTTCGCGGCGTACCTGGTTGACGCGGAGACCGGGGAGCTGCGCCCGGAGCTCTCGAGCCGGCAGCGCGACTACGACCTGACGGTCGGGACCGAGAACGTCTTCGCGGAGCTGATGGACCTCCAGGGCGCGGACCTGCTCGAGCACCACATCGACCCCGGCGAGGTCGTGGAGCGGCTCACGGAGCGCTACGGCGTGCTCTGGGACGCGCTCACCGAGGTCCGGACCTTCAGCGGTGACGAGCTGTGGCGGATGGAGCAGTGGCTGGAGTCCCTCAACGAGCTCGGCTTCGATGTCGACGAGATGGACATCCTCAGCGAGGCAGAGGGCACGGGTTTCCGCGTCCATCCCCGGGTCGTCGAGGCGGGTCACCACAGCCGGGAGCTGCGGCAGCTCACCGGGCTCGACGTCGAGGAGGCGCAGGCGCGGCGGCTGCTCAACGACCTGGCGAGCTTCAGCGCCCACATCGGCGACCCCGACAGCCCCCGGGACGTCATCGCGCACCGGTGGCTGACCGAGATCTACGAGCCCCTGGTCGCGATGATGCCGGCGACGCAACGCGGGCGGATGGAGGAAGCGGAGTTCTACCACGAGGTGCTGATCCACCGGTGGTACCTGTCGGAGCGCGCCGGACGCGAGGCGAACATCTTCGACACCGCCGCGGACTACGTCGCGACCGTGCTGAGCGACCGGCCGGAGGAGCCTGCGGTCACCGCCGAGCCCTGAGCATCCGGGCGCGCCGGAGACCGGCCAAAATCTCTACGACGTGTTGAGGTTTGGTGTTCGGACTCCTAGGTTAGGTTCCACACACACGAGCTCCGGTCACACAGTCGGCCGCCCACAGCTCGCGCAGCAACCGGGGAGTCGACATGACCTCGGCCGTCCAAGAGCGCACCACCCCTCCCACCGTCAGGTCCCGCAACGACCGCGTGCGCGCCGCACGCACGTCGGAGATCTTCAGCGAGCTGGCCGCACTCGCCGATCGAGCAGCGTCCGGTGTCCCAGCCCCCGACGACGACGCAGCGCGCCGGGCCTCCCTGCTCGACGAGGTCGTGCTGGTGAACCTCGGCGTTGCCGACGCCGTCGCCAAGCGGTACGCCGCCCGCAGTGTGGCCAGCGAGGACCTCGTGCAGGTCGCGAGGCTCGCACTGGTCCGCGCCGTCCACGGGTTCGACCTCGGGCGGGACTGCGACTTCCTCGCCTATGCAGTGCCGTCGATCGCCGGCGCGGTGAAACGCCACTTCCGCGACCTCGCCTGGACCGTGCGCCCCCCGCGCCGGGTGCAGGAAGCCCAGCTTCAGCTCAACAGCGCCCGCCCGGTCATGCAGCAGCGGCTGGGTCGGGAGCCGACCGTCCCCGAGATCGCCGCCCACCTGGGGCTCGACGAGGAGACGGTCATCGAGGCGCTCGCGGCCGACTCCTGCTTCACCCCGGACTCGCTCGACCGCCCGGTCGACGACGGGGAGGGCGGCCTGGAGCTCAGCGGATGCATCGGCGCGGCCGACCCGGGCTTCGCGCTGTCCGAGCAGCGCACCGTCCTCGGCCCGCTCATCAAGGCGCTCCCCGACCGCGATCGCAAGGTTCTCGAGCTCCGCTTCATCGAGGGACTGACCCAGCGGGAGGTCGGGCAGCGCATCGGCGTCACCCAGATGCAGGTCTCGCGGATCCTCGCGCGGATCCTCGGTCAGATGCGGGTGGCCTTCGACGGGGTGTGAGCTGCGGCCGGTTCGTCACGCGGGTCGTCCCACGGTTGTCACAGGGCGACGAGGTCGTCGTTGCGGTCGATGAACACCAGCCCACCGCTCCAGGCGTGGGTCACCGCCTGCTCGAGCCGGCCAGACGTCCAGTCGACGAGCTCGGGCTGAGTGAGCAGGCTCCGCAACGAGCACCGGCCCACCCGGTGCAGGACGTCGACCACGAGGGCTGCGTCAGCGGCTGCCTCGCTTCCAGTGTCCCCACCGACGGGCCCGTGGGGCGGGCTCCCGCCCCACGGTGCGTTCATGGCTGGCCGGTACCCGGTGGGGCACACTTCATCCGTGCGCACCCCGGTCGAGGCGTCCGAGCCCGGCCTCGTCGACGAGGCGAGGACCGGCCTGGCACGTGCGCTCGCCGACCTGGCGCTGCGGCTGGCCGAGGCGCCGAACCTCGTGGAGACCGAGCGGCGGGTCGTCGAGCACGCGGTGCGGCTGATCGGCGGTGAGCACGCCGGGTTGTTCGCGCTGCGGGGGCGGCGCGGCGTCGAGCTGTCGAGGTCGACCGACCCCGTGGTCGACGGTCTCGTGGGCGACGAGGGCGACGGAGCCGAGTCCGGCCCCGAGCTGGCCGTCCTCAGCGGCGACGAGGTGCTGGTCGTCAGCGACACGGGACTGGACCGGCGGTGGCCCGAGTGGTCGGAGCGGACGCTCGGGTCGGGGTTCCGCAGCGCACTCGCCGTCCGCGTCGGGACCCTCGGCCCGGTGCACGGCACGCTGCTGGTCGTCTCCGCCGCGCCGGGCGCCTTCGTCGGCGCCGGGGTGGTCGAGAGGGCGCGGCTCCTCGCGGCGCACGCCGGCGCCGCCCTCGTCGCCGCGCAGCAGCAGGAGAACCTCTGGCAGGCGGTCGACGCGCGCAAGCTCATCGGGCAGGCGCAGGGAATGCTCATGGAGCGGTTCGGGCTCGACACCGACCAGGCGTTCGCGGTGCTGCTGCGCTACTCCCAGGACCGCAACCTCAAGCTGCGCACCGTCGCCGAGCAGCTGATCGAGGAGCGCGAGCTGCCGACCTGACGCTCAGCTCGAGAGCAGCGCGACGACCGCGGCGTCGAGCCGGTCTCGGGCCTCGTCGGGGTCCTGCGGCAGCTCGGCGAGCGCCGGCGCGATCGTCGTCCCGCCCTCGTAGAGGTCGATCACCCGAGGGTCGACGTACGACGAACGGCAGACCGTCGGGGTGTTGCCGAGCAGCTCCGAGGCGCCGACCACGGCGGCGCGGACGCGCTTGGCCTTGGCCGTCCTGCTCGTGGCCGGTCGCGCCTGGCCGGCCTGCTCCGCCCGCACCGCCTCTCCGAGCGCGGTGGCGACGTGGACGGTGGCGTGCCAGGTGCGGAAGTCCTTGGCCGTCACCTCCAGGCCGAAGAGCGCGCGGATGTGCTCGTTGATGTCCGACGCCTGCACGGGCACCCAGGCGCGACCGACCTTGACCGCCAGCAGCCGGTCGTCCGGGCGGCGCCGGGTGCTGAGCCTGTCCAGCACGACCCTCACCTGCGGGTCGTCCACCTGGATCTGGTGCTCGACCCCGGACTTGCCGACGAAACAGAACTCGCGCGCCTCACCCCTCCTGCGGAGGTGCCGCCGCTCGAGGGTGGTCAACCCATAGCTGCCGTTCTCCGCGGTGTAGCTGTCCGACCCGAGCCGGAAGCACCCGAGGTCCACCAGCCGCACGGCCGCGGACAGCACCGTCTCGCGGCTGGCGTCCCCGCGCGCGAGGTCGGCGCGGATCTTGTGGCGTACCCCGGGCAGCTCGGTCGCCATCTCGATGACGCGGTCGAACTTCGCCTCGTCCCGCTTCACTCGCCACGCGGGGTGGTAGAGGTACTGTCGCCGTCCGGCGTCGTCGGTGCCGACTGCCTGGAGGTGCGCGTTCAGGTACGGAGAGATCCAGACGTTGCGCCACGCCGGTGGGATGACGAGCGCCTTGATGCGCTCGACCTCCTCCTTGCCCAGCGGCGTCCCGTCGACGTCGAGGTAGCGGTGGCCGCGGCCGTGGTGCACACGACTCCACCCGGGGTCCTGCGTGGACACCCTCCGCAACCGCGGCATGGTGCGTGACCCTCCTCCGGGCGGTGCGGCCTAGCGCCGGCGGCTGCGCCGTCGGCTGGACGTGTCCTGCCGGCTGGCGTCTCCGCTGACGTCGTCGGACCTGCCGCGGTCCCGCAGCCAGACCCCGACGAAGACGCCGACGAGGATGACGGCGAGCAGGACCAGGAAGACGGCCATTGCCCACGGGCCCAGGCCCATGCGATCAGCTCCTCGTCGGTTCTCCGTCGTACCGGTAGCGGTCTTGTACCCGTGTGTCCGGTCCTCATGCGGCCCGCTCGGTGCGGCGTAAGTGACCTCCGCCGCAGGGACACGGGGCGGACGTCGAGCGGCGGGCTCCGCGGCACTAGGGTCGACGGCGTGGGACGACCGGAGGAGGCACAAGCGGTGGAGGGCGCCGCGGCTCCTCCGAGCCGGCCTCGCGAGGTGCTCACCATCCCCAACCTGCTGAGCATGTTCCGGCTGGGGCTGCTCCCGGTCTTCCTGTGGCTCGTCCTCGGGCCGGACGCTCACGCGGCGGCGGTCGTGGTCCTCATGGTGATCGGGATCAGCGACTGGCTCGACGGCTACCTGGCCCGCAAGCTCGACCAGACGTCGTCTCTCGGGGCCGTCCTCGACCCCGTCGCGGACCGGCTCTACATCCTCGTCGCCGTGGTCGGCCTGGTGGCCAGCGACGCCATCCCGGTCGCGCTGGCGGTCCTCCTCGCGGCACGCGACCTCGTGCTCTGGGGGCTGGTCCCGCTGCTGCGGACCCGTGGCTACAGCGCGCTCCCGGTCCACTTCCTCGGCAAGGCGGCCACCGCGGCGCTGCTGTACGCCTTCCCGCTGCTGCTCCTCGGCACCGGTGACTCCGCCCCCGAGGTCGGCGCCCGGGTCCTCGGGTGGGCGTTCGCCCTGTGGGGGAGCGGCATGTACTGGTGGGCGGGCGTGCTCTACGCCTGGCAGGTCCGCACCCTCGTCGCCCAGGACCGCCGCGGGGTCGGCGCGACCGGTCGATGACCTCACCCCACCTGCCGGAGCCCCGGCACGCCGCCGGCCTGCTCGACCACCTCACCGCGACGTCGCTCGACGAGGACTACGCGCACGTCGCGGCCCGTCAGCAGGCCGCCGGCCGCGAGGCGGCTTCGGGTCCCCGCCGGCCCCGCTGGCTGCCCCTGCTGGCGGTGCTGGCCGCCTTCGGGCTGCTTCTCACGACCGCGGCGGTCCAGACGGCTCGCGGCGCGTCCAGCCAGCAGCGCTCCCGCGACTCGTTGGTCCAGCAGGTCCAGGACCGGCGCAACGAGCTCACCGAGGCGCGGGACGAGCTGGTCGACCTCCGCCGCGACCTCACCCGGGCGGCCCAGGCCCGCGCCTCGGTCGACGACCGGGTCGCCGAGATCGAGCAGCGCGTCCGACGGCTGGCGTCGGCGACCGGTGAGGGCGCGGTCGCCGGACCCGGCGTACGGATCACCGTCGACGACCGGCCGGATGCGAGGACACCTCGGCAGGTCGTGCTGGACGAGGACCTGCAACGCCTCGTCAACGGGCTCTGGGTGGCCGGTGCGGAGGCGGTCGCGGTCAACGGCGAGCGGCTCACCGGCCTCAGCGCCGTGCGCGGTGCCGGGGAGGCCATCACGGTCAACTTCCGCTCGCTGCGCCGGCCGTACGTCGTCGAGGCGATCGGCGATCCGGACGCCCTGCCCGCGCGGTTCATCGAGTCCGCAGGCGGGACCTGGTGGTTGAATCTGGAGTCGGTCTACCAGCTCCGGTTCGACATGAGCAGCGAGGACTCCTTGTCCCTCCCCGCGGTCCCTCCGCTGTCGTTGCGGCACGCCCGGGACGGTCGGAGCGGAGCGTCGCAGTGATCGCCGTCCTCGGGCTCGTGGCGGGCGTCGCCCTCGGGCTGGTGCTGCGCCCGGAGGTCCCCTTCTGGCTCGAGCCCTACCTGCCGATCGCGGTGGTGGCGGCGCTCGACGCCGTGTTCGGGGCGCTGCGTGCGTTCCTCGACGGCATCTTCGACGACAAGGTCTTCGTGGTGTCGTTCGTGAGCAACGTGGTGATCGCCGCGCTCATCGTCTACCTCGGTGACCAGCTCGGGGTCGGGGGTCAGCTCTCGACCGGGGTCATCGTGGTGCTCGGCATCAGGATCTTCAGCAACGTGGCCGCGATCCGCCGCCACCTGTTCCACGCCTGAGCCCGTGACCGACCAGCCGACGGGCCCGCCGCCCAGCCAGCCGCCCGAGCCGGGCGGGCCGGCGGACGGGCGCTCCCGGCTCCTGGACGCGCTGCGTTCTCCCGGGTCACGCGGGCAGCTCGTCGTCGCGGCCCTCCTGGCGGTCCTCGGCTTCGCCGGCGTCGTGCAGGTGCAGGCGACCGCGAACGACGACGAGTTCACCGGCGCCCGGGAGGCGGACCTCATCGGCCTGATCACGACCCTCACCCTCGCCACCGACCGCGCGAGCGCCGACATCGCCGAGCTCCGGGCGACCCGCGACGCGCTGCGCGACGAGTCCGCGGCGACCCGCACCGCGCTGGACCTGGCACGGGAGCGCGTCGAGTCGCTGAGCGTGCTCGCCGGCACCGTCCCCGCGGTCGGACCGGGAGCCCGGCTGACCGTCACGGCCGGCGACGGTGCGGGGATCGGCACCGACCAGCTCCTCGAGGGCATCCAAGAGCTCCGCGACGCGGGCGCGGAGGCGATCGAGGTGGACCAGCGGGTCCGGGTCGTCGCCCAGACCGGGATCGAGGACTCGGCCGAGGGGCTGGTCGTGGACGGGGTCCAGGTGCGCCCGCCGTACGTCCTCGACGTGATCGGCGACCGCGACACCCTGGCGACCGCCGTGCAGTTCCAGGGCGGCTTCGCCGACGCGGTCGAGCAGGTGGGGGGGACGCTCACGGTGACCCCGCTCGACCAGGTCCTGGTGGAGTCCGTCCGGGAGCCTCCGGACCTCGAGTACGCCGAGCCGGTCGCGCCTCCCGAGCAGCCCGGTGACCAGGCGCAGTAGCGTCCGTCCACGACCCCGGCGAGCCCGACCGAGCCCGACCGAGCCCGACCACCCCGACGACCACAGGAAGCGTGAGACGTGAACCCCTCGGACCTGAAGTACACCGCGGAGCACGAGTGGGTCCGTGACCCCGGAGAGCAGGAGGGAGCGGTGCGGGTCGGGATCACCGACCACGCCCAGCAGGCCCTCGGCGACATCGTCTACGTGGACCTGCCGGAGGTGGGCGCCACGATCGAGGCGGCCTCACCCTGCGGCGAGCTTGAGTCGACGAAGTCGGTGAGCGACGTCTACGCCCCCGTCTCGGGACGGGTCGTGGCGGTCAACGACGCGCTGGAGGCGACGCCCGAGCTCGTCAACTCCGACCCCTACGGCGGGGGCTGGCTGTTCGAGGTCGTCCCCGACGACGACCAGGCGGTCGCCGAGCTCCTCGATGCCGGCGCCTACGCCGCAGGTCTCGAGGGCTAGGCCCCTGGTCCCCTGGTAGGTTGCGGACGACGTTCAACCTCGACCACTGGTTGAGGGTTGGCGGGACGCAACCACCGGGAGGACGCCATGCCGTACTGCACCTCGTGCGGTCACCGCAACCCCGACGACGCCCGGTTCTGCTCGCAGTGCGGCACACGGCTGGTCACCGCCGTCGCTCCCGCCGGCGGGACAGCCGCAGGGGCAGTCGGCGAGCCGGCCGGAGCCGGAGGGGACGACGACCCGTCGGCGACGATGACCTTCCGCGCCCCGCCCAAGCAGGAGGTGCCTGAGGAACGGCCGCTGAACGCCGAGGACGCCGCTGCGGTCGACGCGCTGCCCGCCGGGAGTGCGCTGCTCGTGGTGCAACGGGGACCGAGTGCGGGGAGCCGGTTCCTCCTCGACACCGACGTCGTCACCGCCGGCCGGCACCCGGACAGCGAGATCTTCCTCGACGACGTGACCGTCTCGCGGCGGCACGCGGAGTTCCACCGGCGGCCGGACGGGTTCCACGTCGGCGACGTCGGGAGCCTCAACGGGACCTACGTCAACCGCGACCGGATCGACGACGTGCTCCTCCAGGGCGGCGACGAGGTGCAGATCGGCAAGTTCCGGCTGGTGTTCTTCACCGGTCACACCCCCGCCGGCAGGTGACCCGGGTGAGTGAGCCGTCGGCGACCGCGGCGAAGATGAACATCGGCGAGGTGCACGCGCGGCTGCGCGCCGACTTCCCGTCGCTCGAGCTGAGCAAGCTGCGCTACTTCGAGGCCAAGGGGCTGGTCGAGCCGACCCGCACCGCGGCTGGCTACCGGCGCTACAGCACCGCCGACCTCGAGCGGCTCCGCTACGCGCTGGTCCTGCAGCGCGACCACCACCTCCCGCTCAAGATCATCCGCGAGCACCTCGACGCCGTCGACCGCGGGCTCGAGCCGCCCCCGCTCAACCACGGGCCGCAGGTCCCGACCGTCGCGCTCGCGCCCGACGGGCTCCCGTCCGCGGCGAGCTTCGGCGGAGACGTCTCGCGGCTGCGGCTCACCCGGCGTGAGCTCCTGGCGAACGCCGACATCGACGACGCGCTCCTCACCGACCTCGAGGCGTTCGGGCTGGTGACGCCGCGCCCGGGCTCGGCGCCCTACGACAACGACGCGGTCGTCGTCGCGCGGACGGTCGCCGAGCTCGCGGCGTACGGCATCGGGCCGCGGCACCTGCGTCCGTTCAAGGCCGCCGCCGACCGCGAGGTCGGGCTGGTGCAGCAGGTGGCGACGCCACTGCGGCGCAGCCGTGAACCCGGGGCCGAGGGTCGCGCGGAGGAGGCGGTGACGCAGATCGCCGCGCTCTCGGTCCGGCTCCACGCGACGCTGGTCAGGGTCGGCCTGCGAGACCTGCGCTGACTCGTCGGCTCGCCCTGGTGGCGCGGCCTTCGCCGAGTAGGCTGACGGCGTGCGAGAAGTCGACGTGGTGGGTGTCCGGGTCGAGATGCCCTCGAACCAACCGATCGTGCTGTTGCGCGAGGTCGACGGTGATCGCTACCTGCCGATCTGGATCGGAGCGGTCGAGGCGACCGCCATCGCGTTCGCCCAGCAGGGCGTCGTGCCGCCCCGGCCGCTCACGCACGACCTCATGAAGGACCTCATCGGCGCGCTCGACGTCGAGCTCAGCGAGGTCCGTATCACCGAGATGCGCGACAACGTCTTCTACGCCACGCTCGTGCTCTCCTCGGGGGCCGAGGTGAGCGCCCGCCCGTCGGACTCCATCGCGCTGGCGCTGCGGACCGGCTCCCGCATCACCTGCGCGGAGTCCGTGCTCGACGACGTGGGTGTCCAGGTCCCCGAGGAGGACGAGGACGAGGTGGAGAAGTTCCGCGAGTTCCTCGACAACGTCTCTCCCGAGGACTTCGAGAGCCACTGAGGCGACGTCGCCACGCGGGCGGCCCGTCGTACCGCCTCACCTTCAACCACAACGTGAAGGTTGCGACACGCCGCCGGCGGGAGGCGCCGGTCTTTGACGGCCCGGGGGCGCGGTCGTACGGTGAGGTGTCTTCGTTGTAGTTCCACCGTTGTGCTCCACACCGGCGCGCGGCGGCTTCCCGGGGCTGCAGGACCCCGCTCGTTGTCGAGTGAGGCGCGGAGAGACAAGACCGGAGGTCAGCGTGACGGGAAAGGGCTCGGTGGACAGCACGGCGGGGCATGAGGGCTCCGCTGCGGACGCGCAGGCGACCCTCGAGGCGGAGGCGGTCGCGGGGGAGCAGGGGCTGCTGTTCGACGACGACGTCTCGCCCCATCCCGCGGACGTCGGCTACCGCGGCCCGACCGCGTGCAGCGCTGCCGGCATCACCTACCGCCAGCTCGACTACTGGGCTCGCACCGGGCTCGTGGAGCCGACCGTGCGGAGCGCCACCGGGTCGGGCACCCAGCGCCTCTACTCCTTCCGCGACATCCTCCTGCTCAAGGTCATCAAGCGCCTCCTCGACGCCGGCATCTCGTTGCAGCAGATCCGCACCGCGGTCCAGCACCTCCGCGAGCGCGGCACCGACGACCTCACGCAGGTGACGCTGATGAGCGACGGTGCCAGCGTCTACGAGTGCACCTCCAACGACGAGGTGATCGACCTGCTCCAGGGCGGCCAAGGCGTCTTCGGCATCGCGATCGGCGGCGTCTGGCGCGAGATCGAGGGGTCGTTGTCGGACCTGCCCAGCGAGAAGCTCAGTGAGAAGGCAGCCCGCGAGGAGACCGACGACGAGCTGGCCGCTCGCCGCCGGGCGCGGATGACCGGCTGACCGTTCCCGCACCTTGTAAACTGAGCGGGCCGTTGACGTGCGCGGGAGAGTCGCCCCCGCACTGGTCGGACGACGCCGAAGGGGCAATTCCTCCCCGGAACCTCTCAGGCACCCGGACCGCGCACCGAGGCAGCTCTGGAGACGGCTCCGGAGGCACGGGTCCGGATCGCGCGGACCGGGCCGGCCGCTGACAGAGGGGGAGGCGACCGGACGACCTGGGAGCCCCCATGCCTGACAGTGTCACCGCCGCATCGACCCCCGCGTCGACAGCCGCGTCCACCTCCGCGTCCTCCGTCACGGCCACCGCCGCGGCGCCGCCGTCGGCGGCACCGTTCGTCGCGCGGCACGTCGGTCCCGACGACGCCCAGGTCGCAGCGATGCTCGAGATCCTCGGCTTCACGAGCCTCGAGGAGCTGATGGCGGCCGTGGTGCCGCCCTCCATCCGCAGCAGCCGCCCGCTCCGCCTCCCCGACGCGGCGTCCGAGGGCGAGGCCGTCGCCGAGCTGCGGGCCCTGGCCGCGCAGAACCACCCGCTCGAGCCGATGATCGGCCTGGGGTACGCCGGGACGGTCACCCCGGCGGTGGTACGCCGCAACGTCCTCGAGGACCCCTCCTGGTACACCGCCTACACGCCGTACCAGCCGGAGATCTCGCAGGGCCGCCTCGAGGCGCTCCTCACCTTCCAGACCATGGTCGGCGACCTCACCGGTCTCCCGACCGCGAACGCCTCGCTGCTCGACGAGGGCACTGCTGCCGCAGAGGCGATGACGCTCGTGCGGCGAGCGAGCCGGCGGACGAGCGGCCCGTTCGTCGTCGACGCCGACGCGCTGCCGCAGACCATCGCGGTGGTGCGCACGCGGGCCGAGGCGATGGGCCTCGACGTCCTCGTCGCCGACCTCACCGACGGGCTCCCCGACGGCGACCTCTCCGGGTTGCTCGTGCAGTACCCGGGAGCCTCCGGCCGGGTCCTCGACCCGCGGCCGCTCGTCGAAGCGGCGCACGAGCGTGGTGCGCTGGTCGTCGTCGCCGCGGACCTGCTCGCGCTCACGCTGCTGGAGGCGCCCGGCACACTCGGGGCCGACGTCGCCGTCGGGAGCACCCAGCGGTTCGGCGTCCCGCTGTTCTACGGCGGGCCGCACGCGGCGTACATCGCGGTGCGGACCGGCCTCGAGCGTCACCTCCCCGGCCGGCTGGTCGGGGTCTCTGTCGACACCGAGGGGCGCCCGGCGTACCGGCTGGCGCTGCAGACCCGGAGCAGCACATCCGGCGGGACAAGGCGACCTCGAACATCTGCACCGCGCAGGTGCTGCTCGCGGTCGTCGCCGCGATGTACGCGGTGCACCACGGGCCCGACGGACTGCGCCGGATCGCCTCCGACGTCGCCGAGCGCGCCCGCCGGCTCGCCGAGGCGCTCGCGCGCCGTGGTCACGACGTCGTGCACGCCGCGTTCTTCGACACGCTGACCGTCCGGGTCCCCGGGCGGTCCGGCGCGGTCGTCGCAGCTGCTCGGGACGCGGGCGTCCACCTGCGTCAGGTCGACGACGACCTCGTCGGCGTCGCGGTGTCGGAGACGACCCGCGACGAGCACCTGGCTGCGGTCGTGGCCGCCTTCGGGGGAGGGGAGGGCCAGGAGGCGTCCGCCGAGCACGGCCTCCCCGCGTCCCTGGCCCGGAGCACCGACTTCCTGACCCACGAGGTGTTCCGGAGCCACCGCTCGGAGACCGCGATGCTGCGCTGGCTCACCCGGCTGTCCCGGCGTGACTACGCGCTGGACCGCGGCATGATCCCGCTCGGGTCCTGCACGATGAAGCTCAACGCGACCAGCGAGATGGAGCCGATCGGGTTCCCCGGCTTCGCCGACCTGCACCCGTTCGCACCGGCGGAGGACGCCGAGGGGTACGCCGTGATGGTGCGGCAGCTCGAGGACTGGCTGGCCGAGGTCACCGGGTACGACCGGGTGTCGGTCCAGCCCAACGCCGGGTCGCAGGGGGAGCTCGCCGGGCTGCTGGCGATCCGCGCGTACCACCGTGCCAACGGCGAGGCCGGCCGCGACGTCTGCCTCATCCCGTCGTCCGCGCACGGCACCAACGCAGCGTCCGCGGTGATGGCAGGCATGCGGGTCGTGGTGGTGCGCTCCACCGCCGAGGGGTCGGTCGACCTCGACGACCTCCGCGTCCGGTGCGAGGAGCACGCCGACGACCTCGCCGCGGTCATGGTGACCTACCCCTCGACCCACGGCGCGTTCGAGGACGGCATCACCGAGCTGTGCGAGACCGTCCACGCACACGGGGGTCAGGTCTACGTCGACGGCGCCAACCTCAACGCGCTGGTCGGTCATGCCCGGCCCGGTGAGTTCGGCGGCGACGTCTCCCACCTCAACCTGCACAAGACGTTCTGCATCCCGCACGGCGGCGGCGGTCCGGGGGTCGGGCCGGTAGCGGTCCGGGCGCACCTCGCGCCGTACCTGCCCTCCCACCCCGGTCACCCCGACGCCGAGCGCCGTACGGGCACCGGCCCGGTCAGCGCGGCGCCGTACGGGTCGGCGGGCATCCTGCCGATCTCGTGGGCGTTCGTGCGGATGATGGGCGCCGAGGGGCTCATGCACGCGACCTCGGTGGCGGTGCTCAGCGCGAACTACGTCGCCGCGAGGCTCGAGGAGCACTACCCGGTCCTCTACCGCGGGCACGGCGGGCTCGTGGCCCACGAGTGCATCCTCGACCTGCGCGACCTCACCAAGCGCACCGGGGTCACCGTCGAGGACGTCGCCAAGCGCCTCGTCGACCACGGCTTCCACGCCCCGACGATGAGCTTCCCGGTGGCGGGGACGCTCATGGTCGAGCCGACCGAGTCCGAGGACCTCGCCGAGGTGGACCGGTTCATCGACGCAATGATCGCCATCCGGCGCGAGATCGACCGGGTCGAGGCGGGGGAGTGGCCGGTCGCGGACTCACCGCTGCGGGCCGCTCCGCACACGACGCGCACGCTGGTCGACGGGAAGTGGGAGCGGCCGTACTCGCGTGAGCTCGGAGCGTTCCCGGCGGGCTACGACCCGGACAAGTACTGGCCGCCGGTGGCCCGCATCGACCAGGCGTACGGCGACCGCAACCTGGTGTGCTCCTGCCCGCCGCTGGAGGCCTTCGACGAGGGCAGCTGAGCACCGGTCGCTGCGCCGGTCACCCGCCGGTCACCCGCGGGTCGTACAACGGGCGACTCAACCCAGCCGCACCCGTCGCTCGACGACCACGCGGCGGTAGGCCGAGCCGCGCTGCACGAGCCGGACCGTGCACCAGCCGTGCCGGGGGGCGTCCCAGGGACGGAACCTCAGCGTCCCGTCCCCGTCGCCTGCCCGTCCGGTGTCGACGCCGGCGACCCGCTGCCGGTCGACCACCGCGCCGCGTCGCACCACCCGCAGCGTCACCTCGGCGCGGCGCAGGTCGGCGACGGTGCGGACCCGGCTGCGGTGCTCGGCTCGGGGCCCTGCGTACGCCGCAGCGGCGCTGTCGAGGAGCCGCACCCGGACGCGGAGGCCACGGCGTCCGACCTTCACGGAGGGGACGAGCTGGAGGTCCTCCCCGGTGACGTGGAGCGGCACCGAGGTCTGTCCCGTCGGCCAGCGACGCTCTCCCTTGCGTCCGGCGGCGACCCGGAAGGTGACGTCGGTGCGACCCCGTTCGGCACGCGCGGCCGACAGCCGCAGGGTGCTCACGCCGTCGCGGTTCCGCTCGACAGTCCGGCCGGTCAGCTGTGGCGACGTCACGCTCGCCACGGCGGCGCGCAGTGCGGTGCCGGACTGGCTCGCCGCCGACAACCGGGCGCTCGTCCGGTCCGACACCTGCACCGGCTCGGGCGCGCGGCGGAGGTCGACGACCGTGGGGCTCACCGGGAAGGTGTCGGTAACCCCGGCGACGTAGCGCGGGTCGTCGGAGACGACCCCGGTGGCGCCGAGGCGCAGCGCCCGGTTCCGCTCGGCGCGGGTGGTGACCGTGTGTGCCCACACCAGCGGCACGCCGCTGGCCACCGAGCGGCGGAAGTCGGCCCGGCCGGCCCGCACGTCGATGTCGAGCAGGTCCACGAACCCCGCGAAGCTGCGGGGATCGTCGGTGCGCATCTGCGACGCGGTCCGCCAGAGGTGGGAACGGAGCCCCATCTGGTGGATCAGCCGCGCGACGTCGGGGTCGTTGGTGTTGACGAAGACCGAGTCGGTCAGGCTGCGGGCGTGGAGCAGCTGGGCCACCTCGTCGACGAGCCCCTCCTTGACCTCGACACTGAAGACCGAGCGGTGTCCGAACTGATCGAGCACCTGGCTCAGTGTCGGCGGCGCCTCGGGACGCGGCCGGGGGACCAGCCAGCTGCCGATGTCGAGGGTCAGGGTCTGCCACTGCTCGCGGGTGTAGGACGCGGTGGGGCCGCTGGAGGTCGTCACCCGGTCGACGGTCGGGTCGTGCATCACGCCGAGGGCACCGTCGGCGAGCCGGCGTACGTCGAGGTCGATGACGTCGACGACGCCACTGGCGAGCGCGTGCCTGATGCCCGAGACGCTGTTCTCCCGCGCCTCCAAGCCGCCGGCCCGGTGGGCGTTCAGGACGATCGCCGGGAGCTGGTCGATCGTCGGCACGGCCGCGGCCTCGGCGAACAGGGACCCGTCGGCGGGCGCGCCACCGGTGGCCTCGGCTCCGCCGTCGGCGGCCTCGGCCCCGCCGCCGTACGCCGAGGCGCCGAGCGCCACGACGGTCGCCACGAGTGCGGCGCCGGTCCTGCCGGCGCGCGGGGGTGCGAGGCGGCCCCTGGCAGGCCGCGGGGTGAGGACGGTCATTGCGCCTGGCTCACCGTCGACATGTGGAAGTCCGGGACGCGGAGCGCGGGCATCGCGGTGCGCGGGAAGTAGTCGCCCCACTCACGCGAGAACGCCGGCACCGTCGCCGAGACGTCGGTGAACCGGTCGAGCAGGTCGACGGGGCTCTCGTTGAAGCGGAAGTTGTTGACGGCCCCGGTGATCTCCCCGTCCTCGACCAGGTAGACCCCGTCGCGGGTCAGCCCGGTGAGCAGCAGCGTCTGCGGGTCGACCTCACGGATGTACCACAGGCAGGTGAGCAGCAGCCCACGCTCGGTGCCGGCGACGAGGTCCTCGAGCGTGCTGTCGGCGCCGTCGACCTCGAGGACGAGGTTGTCGATCCCCGGGGTGACCGGCTGCTCGGTGAGCGAGGCGGTCTCCCGGGTCTGCACGAGGGCCGCGAGGCTGCCGTCGCGGACCCAGTCCGTGCGGCCCAGCGAGAGGCCGTTGTCGAAGACGCTCGCCTGGTCGCTGCTGGCACCTGCGACGACGAAGGGCGCGGCCCGCAGCCAGGGGTGCTCGGGGTCGCTGAACAGCTGGACGGGGCGCCGGGAGAGCCGGTCCCCGATGCGCGTGCCGCCACCGGGGCGGGAGAAGACCGACTGGCCGTCGTGCGCGGCGCGCGCCCCGGCGACCCAGTAGGCGTAGATCATCAGGTCGGCGACCGCGGTGGGGGGCAGCAGCGTGTCGTAGCGCCCGGCAGGGAGCGCGACGCTGCGACGGGCCCAGCCGAGTCGTCGATCGAGCTCCTGGACGAACGCCTCGACCCGGACGTCGGTGAAGTCCCGGGTCGCGCCGCCCACCCACGCGCTGGCGCTGAGGTCGGTCGGCTTGCCGGTGCAGCCCCAGTGTCCGGTCGGCTGGGCGTGGCGCAGCCGCAGCCCGGTCGTCGACCCGAGGTAGGTCGTCGTGACGTCGTGGTCGACGAAGCCGTAGAGGAGCTGGTCGCGCCCGGTGGCCTGCTCGAACGCCCGCCCGAGCGCCGGGGCGACCTCGGCGTACACCTCGATCGACGTCCGCTCCGGCGCCGTGCCCCACCCGGCGCCTTCGCCGCCGGCCACGAGCTCGGCGGCATCCTCCGCGGCGTCGCTGCGGGCCGCCGCGGCGTCCGCCCGCTCGACCAGCCTGGCGACCCGGTCGAGGTCGGCGGCGGTGCTGCTCACCGCTCCGGCGGCGGTCCCGGCGCCGGTGCCGCGGAAAGAGACGACGGTGACGCTCACCTGCTCCATGACCCCGTTGGTGGTCATCGTGTTGCCGGCCCACCGCAGGTTGGCGCTGCTGGCGACCGACACGATCGCCACGCACGCGTCGGACCGCGAGCTGCGCAGGGCGTGCTCGACGAGCTCCTGCGGGGTCGGCCCCGCGGTCGCTGCGCTCATCACTGGCCTCCTTCGGCCGCGGTGTTGAGCACGTTGATGTCGCGGAACAGCGCGGTCGGGCAGCCGTGGGAGACCGAGGCGACCTGTCCGGGCTGGGCCTTGCCGCAGTTGAAGGCTCCGCCGAGGACCCAGGTCTGTGGCCCGCCGACCGCGGTCATCGACCCCCAGAAGTCCGTGGTCGTCGCCTGGTAGGCCACGTCGCGCAGCTGGCCGGCCAGCCGTCCGTCCTCGATCCGGTAGAAGCGCTGGCCGGTGAACTGGAAGTTGTAGCGCTGCATGTCGATCGACCACGACTTGTCGCCGACGACGTAGATCCCGCGGGCCACGTCCCCGATGAGCTCTTCGGTGCTCGGACCGTCCGTAGCGGGCTGCAGCGAGACGTTCGCCATCCGCTGCACCGGGATGTGGCCGGGGGAGTCGGCGTAGGCACAGCCGTTGGACCGGCCGTCGTTGAGTTCGGGATGGCGCGCGGCCATCGCACGGTCGAGCTGGTAGCCGACGAGTGTGCCGTCGCGGACGATGTCCCAGCTCTGCGCGGCCACCCCTTCGTCGTCGTAGCCGATGCTGGCCAGTCCGTGCTCGACCGTGCGGTCCCCGGTGACGTGCATGAGCGGCGAGCCGTAGCGCAGGGTGCCCAGCCCGTCGGGGGTCGCGAACGACGTCCCCGCGTAGTTCGCCTCGTAGCCGAGCGCCCGGTCCAGCTCGGTGGCGTGGCCGACCGACTCGTGGATGGTCAACCAGAGGTTGCTCGGGTCGATCACCAGGTCGTACCGGCCGGCGTCGACCGACGGCGCTGCCAGCTTCTCGGCGAGCAGACCGGGCAGCGTGGCGAGCTCCTCGGGCCAGTCGTGCCCGGTGCCGGTCAGGTACTCCCAGCCACGGCCGGCGGGCGCGGCGGTCGTGCGCATCGAGTCGAAGCGGTCCCCGGAGGTCCCGTGGACCTCCGCCTCGGGGTCGACCCGGACGCGCTGCTGCAGGGTCGTGGTCCCGGCGAGGTCGGCGTAGAACTTGTTCTCGAGGACCAGCTGCACCGACGCGGTGGCGTGCTGCACGCCGTCGGCGGCCTCCAGGTCCGCAGTCCAGCGCTCGAGCAGCCCGACCTTCTCCTCGAGCGGTACGGCGAACGGGTCGGTGGCATAGGAGGAGACCCAGGTGCGGTCGGCGTGCACGGGCTCGTCGGCGAGCTCGACCGGGCGGGGGGTCATCGCTGCCGCGATCACGGCTGTCGCCACCGCGGTCTCCGCCACGCGCTCGACCTCGGCGGGGTCCAGCACGACGCCGGAGGCGAACCCCCACGCGCCGCGGTGCACGACCCGGACCGCGAAGCCGAGGTCCTCGCTCTCGTGGGCGCCCTGCAGCCGACCGTCGCGCGCGCGCAGGTGCTGGTAGCGGATCCGCTCGAGTCGGAAGTCCGCGTGGCTGACGCCGAGCGCGCGTGCGCGGTCGAGCGCGACGGCCGCGAGCTCACGGCACGGGAGCGCCACGAACTCAGGGTCGAGTGAGGCCATGAGGTCGACGGTACCGGTGACGGGCGTAGCGCTCAGGTCCTTCCGTCCTTCTCCTGGGCCTCCCGCAGCACCGGCGCGCTGCCCATCCAGGTCGCAGGGAGCACGTCGAACCCGGCGGCCCGGGCAGCCTCGAGGACGGCTGGATCGTCGTCGACGAGCACGGTCACCGGGGCTCGCTCCGCGAGCCGGCGGAGGACGTCGACCTTGACCTCCCTCGCCGGCCGGAAGTCACCGCCCGGGCGCAGCAGCAGCCGACCCTCGGGGAGCCTGTGCCGGGCGAACCACTCCTCGGTGTCGCGCCGGCAGTGCTCGGGACGGCCCGACAGGTAGACGATCTCGCAGACCTCGGCGAGGCGGACCACCGTGTCGCGGCCGACCTCGAGCAGCGGGTCCTGGGGAGCGGCGCGGAAGAAGCCGCGCCAGTCCTTGGGGTGGCGCTCGAGGAACCGCAGCCGGTGCCGGACGTCGGCGAGGACGCCGTCGATGTCGACGACCGCCAGCGGCCGGACCGCCTCGTCGGTTCCCTCGTGTCCGGGCGGTGCGTCGGCGCCTGCGTCTGCTTCGGCGCCCGGGTCGGAGTCGGAGTCGGGGCCGGAGTCGGAGTCGGAGTCGGTCATGCCGGCGCCAGGTCCGGTGCGCGCACCTCCAGCGTCGAGCCGTCGCGAGTGGGCGTGACGTGGACCTGCGTCGGGATCCGCGCCCGCAGCTCGGTGACGTGGCTGACCACCCCCACGGTTCGGCCCCCCGCACGGAGGGAGTCGATCCGGTCCATCACGTCGTCGAGGGTGTCCGGGTCGAGCATGCCGAAACCCTCGTCGACGAAGAGCGTCCCGACGCTCAGCCCGCCCGACTCCTCGGCCACGACGTCGGCCAGGCCGAGCGCCAGGGCGAGGGAGACCACGAAGGTCTCACCGCCGGACAGCGTCGACGGGGCCCGCGCCTCGTCGGTCCACGCGTCCAGGACCTCGAGCCCGAGCCCGGCTCGACCGGAGCCTGAAGGACGGGCACACCGCCTGACCGTGTAGCGCTGGTCGCGCATCACCGAGAGCCGTTCGTTCGCTGCAGCGAGGACCTGGTCCAGCCGGGTCGCCAGCACGTAGGAGGAGAGCCGCATCTGGAGCTGGTTGTCCGCGCTCATCCCGCGCACCAGGCCGCTGAGCGACTCGGTGACGGCCCGCTCGGCGCGGAGCGGCTCCCACGTTGCGAGGGCCTGGCCGAGCGCCCGGACGAGCTCCTCGATGGCCTGGTGCCGCTCGACGGCTGCGCCGACCTCCGCCGCGCAGTCCGTGGAACGCCGCACGGCCGCGGCGAGCACCGCACGGCTCCGCTCCTGCGCGCCGGCGTCGAGCGGCTCGTCCACCGGCGCCCGGTCCGGCGCCCGGTCCTGGGCCACTCGGTCCAGGGTGGCGAGGGCGGCGCGCCGCTCCTCCTCGCGGCCCGCCAGTCGGGCGTGGAGCTCGTCGGCCTTTCGTACAGGCAGGACGGCGCGGGCTGCGGCCTCGGTGGACGCGAATCCGTGCCGGTCGGCCGCTGTTGCCGCGTCGGCCTGGGCGTCGGCGAGCCGGCGGGCCAGGTCCGCCTCCTCGTCGACCCCTGCGACGGCTGCGGTCACCTTGACCGCGGCGGCCTCGAGGCGCACGACCAGCCGGGACAGGGGCGAACCTCCACCAGGGGACCCGTCGGCCTGGTCCGTGGATCGGGCGGTGTTGGAGGTCACCGCGTCTCCGCTGGCCTCGGCCAGCTCGGCGGCCGCGGTCGCGAGTGTGGTCCGGATCTCGATGAGCGTGGTCTCCAGAGCCCGGCACGACGCTGCGGCCCGGTCCGCCTCCTGGGCGAGGACCCGCTCCTCGTCGGACACCGCGGCGAGAGACGCCTCGATGGCCGGCAGCCTCCGGACGGCGCGGGTCGCACGAGCAAGCTGCTCCTCGCCGCGCTCGAGGAACCGCGCCGCCTCCGCGAATTCGACCCCCGCGGCACCCGACTCGAGCCGCTGCACCTCGCGGTCGGCGTCCCGGTGCGCCTCACCGGCGCGCTCGGACTCCCGGTGGGCGACCTCGTAGCGCCGGAGCGCCGCTGCCTGCTCCGCCTCGTCGACCGCGGTCGGCGCCGCCGCTGCGGGGCGTGGGTGGTCAGGACTGCCGCAGACCTGGCACGGCTGGCCGTCGAGCAGCTGACCCGCGAGCTCGGCTGCCATTCCGGTCAACCGGCGCTCGACGGCGTCCAGGTGCCGCTCGCGGGCGTCGGCGGCGGTCTCACGGGCCTGCTGCCACGCTCGGTGCAGACGGTCCCGGGCGGCGACGGCGCCGGGGAGGGCCGTTGCGCACCGGTGGCGCTGCGCCGCCTCCTCCCGGGCGGCGCGTGCCCGTTCGACTCCCACAACGAGGGGCCTCAGCTCCCCGCGCTCGGCGACGAGCTCGTCGCGCCGCGCAGGCAGCGCCGACGCCCGGTCGGCCAGGTCGGCGGCGACCTGTCGTGCCGCGGCGAGGCGGTCGGAGACCGCTGCGTGCTCGGCGGCGAGGGCCTCGTGTGCCGCTTCTCGCGGCAACAGCGCGCGCAGCCGTCCGAGCCGCTCGTCGAGCAGGCTGCGGAGCTGGTGGAGCTGGCCCCTCGGGTCATCCTCGGGGTGCTGGGCTCCCGACAGGTGTCCGAGGAGCGGCGCCGGCAGTCCGGCGAGGTGCCTCTCGACGGCTTCCAGCAGTCGAGCCGAGTCCGCGGCCGCAGCGCTGCAACGGCGTTCGAGCTCCGGCAGCCCGGCGAGCAGGGGCACCACCTGGCGTGCGCGCTCGTGGGCCCGAAGCTCCTGCGCCACGTCGGCAGCGGCTCCCGCGGTGGCGTCGAGGCGGGCGAGGACGAGGCGGGCGGCTGCGGCTTCCTCCTGCAACGCCAGCCGCCGCGTGACCTCGGTGTCGACGGCGCGGGCGGCGTTCTCGGCCTCGAGCGCCTTCTGCCGCCGCGCCACCGCCGCCACGCGCGCCAGGGCGGCAGCCTCGAGCTGGTCCTCCGCCCACCGAGCGGCCGTTGTCGCGACGTCCCCCAGCCGCTCTCCGGCGAGGTCCTCCGGGAGAGGCGCACCCGAGCGGTGGGCGAGCGTCGCGAGCTGCTGGGTGACGACCCGCTCGGCGCTGGCGCAGCTCCCGCGGGCCTCGCGGGTCCGCTCGCGCATCCATTCCTCGATGCGGGCGAACCGATGGGTGTGGAAGAGCTTCTGGAGCACCGACTGGCGCTCGTCGGAGGAGGCCTGGAGGAACGTCTGGAACCCGCCCTGAGGGAGGAGGACCACTTGCAGGAACTGCTCGGAGCTCATCCCCAGGGCGAGCCGGAGCTCGTGGCCGACCTCGGCGATGCGCGCGGTGAGCAGCCGCTCCTCCCCGTCGACGCCGACCTCCAGGAGGGTCGCGCGGGCGTGCTCCGTCGTCTCGCCGGCGCCACGTCGCTTGGGGCGGCGCCACTCGGGGGACCGGCGGACCCGGAAGCGGCGCTCGCCGATCGTCGCCTCGAGGACGACCTCGGGTCGCCGCTCGGTGGGGGCGTGGTCCGAGCGGAGTCCGCGGGTCCCGCGCTCGCCGGGGACGACGCCGTACAGCGCGAAGCAGACCGCGTCGAGGATGGTCGTCTTGCCGGCGCCGGTCGGGCCGGTGAGCAGGAAGAGCCCGGCCTCGTTGAGCGCCTCGAAGTCGAGCACCTCGGTCCCGGCGTACGGGCCGAAGGCGGTCATCTCCAATCGGTGCAGCCGCATCAGCCGACGTCCCGTGAACGGAGGTCGGCGTCGGTGTCCTCGTCGAGCCGGCAGGCGTCGCACGCGAGCTTGAGGAGCAGCTCCTCCTCGGTCGTCGCCTGCAGCGAGCGGACCTCCTCGACGAAACCGAGGGCGACGTCGAGGTCGCTGCGACCGGTGACCCGCGGGACGACGGGGCCGGTGACCGTCGATCGTCCCTCGGGCTCGAAGGCGAGGGTCAGGACGTGCCGGAACCGCCGACGCAGCCGCTCCATGGCCGACCGCGGACGTTGCGGATCGGTGAGGGCCACGGCCAGCCAGTGATCGGCGACCGCGTCGTGCTCCGGGGCGTGCAGGAGGTCGTCGAGGCGCCCGCGGAGCCGGGCCAGAGGTCGGGGGACCGGCGCAGGGACGAAGTCGGCCCGCTCGACGCCTGACCCCCCGAGCTCCACGAGCCAGGAACCCTTGGCCTGGCCTGCCTCGGAGAAGGAGTAGGCCACCGGGGAACCGCTGTAGCGCACGGAGTCGGTGAGCGCCGCAGCCCGGTGCAGGTGGCCCAGCGCTGCGTAGGAGACGTCGGCGAACAACGAGGTCGGGGCCAGCTGCACCCCGCCGACCGCGATGTCGCGCTCGCTGTCGGAGGACAACCGGGTCGCGGCGTCGGCGGACCCGGCGACGAAGGCGTGTGCCAGCACGACCGAGCGGCACCCGCGCGTGTCGCGGTCGGCGCGGACGCGGCTCATCGCGGCCGTGAGCGCGGCCTCGTGGCTGCGCTGTGGCAGCGCCCACGCCTGTCGGACCGCGTCGGGCTCGAGATAGGGGAGTCCGTAGACCGCCACCTCCCCGTGGGCGTCCTCGAGCACCACCGGACGCCCGACGTCCTGCCAGCGGGTGCGCAGGTGGACCCCCGCCCGGTCGACGAGCCGGGAGTTCGACCCGAGCCGGACCGCCGAGTCGTGGTTGCCGCTGGTGACGATCGTCCGCGCTCCGGTCGCGGCGAGCCGGGCGAGGACGTCACCGGCGAGCTCGACCGCGTCCACCGGGGGCAGCGCGCGGTCGTGGACGTCCCCGGAGACCACGACGAGGTCGACCCGCTCCGCGAGGACCGTCTCCACCAGGGAGTCCAGGAAGGCGGCCTGCGCCTCGAGGAGCCCGACTCCGTGCAGGGACCGGCCGAGGTGCCAGTCGGAGGTGTGGAGGATGCGCACGACAGGACCGTAGGAGCGGCCACCGACAGAATCGGTGCGCCACGCGATCCGACGGTGAATCGCTGCCTGCCGGCCCGGGTCCGGAGCCGCCTCAGCCGACGACGCGGTCGGCGGCGGCGTAGACGACGAAGCGGCGCTCGGAGAGGAACCCGACCAGGCCCAGTCCGGCCTCCTCGGCGAGCCGGACCGCGAGGGAGGAGGGTGCGCCGATGGCGGCGACCAGTCCCACGCCTGCGGCGACCGCCTTCTGCACGATCTCGAACCCGATGCGGCCGCTGACGCACAGCACCGGGGCCGCGGTCGGCTCACCGGCGAGCAGCCGTGAGCCCACCACCTTGTCGACCGCGTTGTGGCGCCCGATGTCCTCTCGCAGGACCAGGAGCTCGCCTCGCTCGTCGAACCATCCCGCGGCGTGCAGGCCGCCGGTGGAGTCGAAGACACGCTGGGCCTCGCGGAGGCGGGCCGGCAGGGCGTGCAGCAGCGTGGGGTCGACGGTCGCGCGCCGGGGCTGCGGCCGGGACTCCGCGCCCAGCGCCAGGACGTCGTCGATGCTCTGGGTCCCACAGACGCCGCACGCCGAGGACGAGGCGGTCACCGTCCCCGACCGTGCTGGGGGCAGCCGACGCGGGACGGCCGTCAGCCTGACGGTCACCACGTTGAACTCCTCCTCTGGAGTCAGCTCCTCGTCGGTGCAGTAGGCCACCGAGTGCAGCGCCGAGGGGTCGAGGACGCCCTCGGCGTACAGCAGCCCGGCGGCGAGCTCGAAGTCGTGCCCCGGCGTCCGCATGGTCACCGCGACACGCTGCGCCGGCTGACCCGGCCAGGTGGCCCGGACCTCGAGCGGCTCCTCGGTGGCGAGGCGGTCCTCGCGGGACCGCGGGGGAGCAGACGGGCTCGACGCGTCGGGCGCCGCCGCGGCGTACTCGCGGACACGCACGCGCACCGAAGGGCCCGGACGGCGCTTCCTCTCCACGAGGGAAGCCTAGGCACGGGACCAGCCGGTGCGGACATCGATAGGGGCTGACCAGGCATCGTCTCGGCCCGCGGGGGCACGGTGGAACTACGATCGTGGTTGCGACCTGCGCCGACGTTCGGGATCGTGCTGCCACCACCTCGTCCAGGAGAACCTCATGACCGACGCCGGCCCCGCGCCGTCGGCCCGCCCGCCGTCCACCGGACCCTCGGACGTGCCCGCCGCCCCTCCCGCCACAGCCGTCACGCCATCAGCCCCGGAGACGCGCGTCCCCTCGGGCCCGTCGTCCAAGGAGGGCGTCGGCCACACCCGCACCAGCGGCATCTGGGCCGCGGTCGTCGCCCTGGTCGTCCTGCTCGTCCTGCTCGCCGTCTTCGTGCTGCAGAACGTCCAGGAGGTCGAGGTGTCCTACTTCGGCTGGGAGGGCCGGGCCCCCCTCGCATCGGCGCTGCTCATCGCCACCGCGTCCGGAGCACTCATCGCCGTGGTGGCGGGCACGCTGCGCATCATGCAGCTGCGGCGACGCGTCCGCCGAGCCCAGAGGCACTGACATGGCCGCGGGAACGGCTCTCGCCAAGCGGATCGTCGTGGAGGGCGCCGGCTGGGTGATGGTCATCGCGGGGATCGCTGCCATCGCTCTGCCCGGACCCGGGCTGCTGCTGCTCTTCGGCGGCCTCGCGATCCTCTCCCAGCAGTACGAGTGGGCCGAGCGGCGCGTGCAGCCGGTCAAGCGCAAGGCGCTGCAGACCGCCGCCGAGAGCGTCCAGAGCTGGCCACGGATCGTCCTGTCGGGCCTCTTCGCCGTCGGGCTGGCGGTCGTCGGGGTGGTGTGGGGAATCCGCCCGCCGGCACCTGGCTGGTGGCCACTGCGCGAGTCCTTCTGGCTCATCGGAGGCTGGGGGACCGGCGCAACGCTGATCTTCTCCAGCGCCGTGGCGCTCGCGATGCTGGTGTACAGCTTCGTGAAGTTCCGCGACGCCGAGGACCCGCAGGGAGAGGCCGCTTCCGTCGCGCACAGCGACCGGTGACCGCTTCTGCGCCTGATCTGCTAGTCGCTGCTATACGTGCTAGCGTGCGCTCGTGGCGCCACCCACTCGCATCCCGAACCCGTTCCGTCCCGGGTTCAACCAGCCGCCGCTCGCGCTGGCCGGCCGTGAGCCCATCCTCGCCGCGGTCCGAGAGGCGTTGGCGGTCGCAGCCCTCGACGCCCGCACGCCGCGACCGGTCGTCCTCACGGGCGGGCGCGGCGTGGGGAAGACGGTGCTGCTGGGGGAGGCCGCGGTCATCGCCGCTGAGGAGCACAGCTGGTTGACCGTCCCGGTCGAGGTCCGGCCCGACAGGCCGTTCACGCCGTACGTCGTGGACCGGCTCACGGCGGCGACCGAGCTCTACCGCCAGGCACGTACGTCGCGGCGGAGGATGGAGGTGACCGGAGCGACCCTGCGCGCCACGGTCCTCGGGGTCGGTGCGGAGGTCGAGCTGAGCCGGGACGCGTCGCGGTCGAGGCCGTCCGACGGCCCGCGCCTCGACCACGCACTCGCCGCCGCGGTGGAGGCGGCCCTCGCGCACGGCGCCGGCCTGGTGCTGACCGTCGACGAGCTCCAGCTCGCATCCCGGTCCGAGCTGGCCGACCTCGCGGCGACCCTGCAGCAGCACGTGCCGGACGACTGGCCGCTGGTCGTGATCCTCGCCGGTCTCCCGAGCCTGCGCGACGCGCAGCGGGAGTCCCGGCGCGCCGTGACCTACCTCGAGCGTGCCGAGTGGCACGTGCTCGGGCTTCTCGACCCGGCCGCCACCGCCGAGGCGCTCGCGGAGCCGGCGCGTCAGGCGGGTCGGCCGATGAGCGACAGCGCCCGGCGCCTGCTCGCGGAGGCGTCCGGCGGCTACCCGTACGCCATCCAGGTGCTCGGGCACCACGCCTGGCGCGCGAGCTCGGGGTCGTCCACCATCGAGGTGCGGCACGCCCGAGCAGCGGCCACGGCCGCGGAGGCGGACCTCGCCGCGGGGCTCTACACCTCGCGGTGGCACGGCGCGTCACCGAAGGAGCAGGAGTACCTGGCTGCTCTCGCCCGGCTGCTCACGGTCCAGGGGAGCGCAGGTGGGGCGGACGTCGCGCGAGCGCTGGGGCGGACGACGCAGCAGGTCTCCTACCTCCGGGACCGGCTGATCCGGAAGGGGACGATCTTCGGCGAGGCCGGGACGCTGGTGTTCGCAGTGCCCGGGATGGCCGAGTGGGTGCTGTCCCAGCAGCCGTGACGGGTACGCCGGCAGGCTCCTCCTGTGGCTGTCGGGGACGGCTGGGAGCCTGTCTTCGTCGGCGCCTGGGCGGTTCTCCACAGCTGCGAGTCGAGGGTCGCTGTTGTCGGTGGTCGGCGGTAGAATCGAATGCATGAGCGAAGGTCTCGGTGGTGAGGTGGCGGGGTGGGTGGCCCGGCTCGCGGGTGTCGACCCGGTCTCGCTGTCCGACGCCGGATGCGTGGAGCTGCTGGGGGCGCTGGAGGGTCTCAAGGCGGCGGCTGCGGCGGCGCAGGCGCGGGTCACGGTCGCGTTCGCTGCTTGGCAACGGGAGGCGTTGACCGCCGCCGGGGTTCCTGCCGCGGAGCAGGGTCGCAGCATCGGGGCGCAGGTGGCGTTGGCGCGGCGGGTGAGTCCGCGGCAGGGGTCGCGGCACCTGGGGTTGGCGCAGGCGTTGGTGGCCGAGCTGCCGGAGACGCTGGCGGCGTTGACCGCGGGGGAGACCAGTGAGTGGCGCGCCACGGTGGTGGCGCGGGAGACCGCGTGCCTGTCCCGCACCGACCGGACCGCGGTGGACACCGCGTTGGCGGCCCGGCCGGGCGGGGTCGCGGCGATGGGGGACGGGCAGGTCGCGGCGGAGGCCCGCCGGGTCGCCTACCGGCTCGACCCGACCTCGGTGCTGCGCCGCTCGGCGCGGGCGGTGGGGCAGCGGTGCGTGACGCTGCGGCCGGCGCCGGATGCGATGACCTGGCTGACGGCGTTGCTGCCGGTCGGGTCCGGGGTCGCGGCGCACGCGGCGTTGTCGCGGGCCGCGGACACCGCCCGCGCCCACGGTGATCCCCGGTCCCGTGGCCAGCTGATGGCCGACCTGCTCACCACCCGACTCACCCAGGCCCCCGCCGCCGGCTCCACTGGTGTAGGGGTGGGGTACGACCCGGCGCGGTGGGACAGTCCCGCCCCGCCGGTGGTACCGCGGCCCGGTGGGGAGTCCGGGCACGGCGTCCCGGCCGGGACCCGGGTGGAGGTGCACCTGGTGATGACCGACACCACCCTGCTCAACCCCGACAGCGGGGAGGGCGGGGAGGGCGGGGAGGGGGAGATCGCGGCGGAGGTCCTCGGCTACGGCCCGGTCCCCGCTGCGGTCGCGCGGCGGCTGGTCGGTGACACCGACGCCGACGTCTGGGTCCGACGGCTCTACACCACCCCCACCACCAGCAGGGGTGGGCTGGTAGCGATGGAGTCCCACGCCCGGGAGTTCCCGCCGCTGCTGCGGCGGTTCCTCATCATCCGTGACGAGGTCTGCCGCACCCCGTGGTGCGGCGCCCCGGTCCGGCACGCCGACCACGTCCAGCCCCACGCCTCCGGCGGTCCCACCACCGCCGGCAACGGCCAGGGCCTCTGCCAAGCCTGCAACCAGGTCAAGGAGACCCCGGGCTGGACCGCACGAGCCCACCCCGACGGGGTCGTCACCACCACCACCGCGACCGGCCACACCTGGACCAGCCCACCCCGCAACCGCTGGGGACCACCACCCCCAGAACCCAGTCAACCGCCGGACAAGCCGGACGACCCAGGCGACGCCAACCCAGACGATGCCAACCCAGACGATGCCAACCCAGACGACGCCAACCCAGACGACGCCAACCCCGGCGAGGACCGGATCCGCCGCGCCCTGCTCGTCACCGCGGCATGAGGCGCGCTGCTGACACAGGCACGCATCGGGCGCGCGCCCACTACCGTGTCGCTGTGGACGCGGACAGCGGCACCGGGGGACACCGAGCGGGTCCGACCGAGGACGGCACGGGCACCCCGGTGCCTGCCCGTTCTCCCTTCCACGACCGGTTGCCGATCGGTGAGCGACTGCCGGCCACGCCGCTCCTCGACGACCCGTTGTCCTGCTTCGACGAGGTCGCCCTCAAGCCGCTCGCGCCGATGCTGGTGCCCGAGCAGCCACGAGCGGGCGAGCAGGACCCGGCGGAATGCGGGCACTGCAGGCCGTCGGAGCACACGATCTGGCGCGACGAGCTGTGGCACCTCAACGCCGGGTTCACGCCGATGGGGATCCCGTTCGTCGGCGGCCTCGCTCCGCACGAGCACGTCCGGCTCGAGGACGCCTCGACCGAGCTGCTGGCGACGTTGGGCCCATTGCTCCAGCGCCTGAGCGCCGCGGTCAAGCAGGTCCCAGGAGTCGCCCGGACACACTTCTCCCGCTGGGGCGACGGCAGCGCCCATCTCCATGTGTGGGCCCTGGCACGTCCGCTCGGGATGATGCAGGGTCGAGGACCGATGCTGGCATTCTGGGACGACGTGCTGCCAGCACTGCCACCGGACCTCGCCGACGAGCACTGCACGATCGTCGCCGAGGCGATGGCAGCGGGCGGAGGAGCAGCGAGCCCGCGCCGCTTGACATAATGTCGCTTATCGGCGAGCAGCTGACGGCTCGGAGACCGGCGCGTCGTCGACAGGTCGGTGTCGCCGCCGACAACCTGCACCTGCTCGACCAGCTGCGCTGACGACGGTCGCGGACGGGCCCGCGTCAGGCGGGCGTCAGGCGGGCGTCAGACGCACGTACGCCGCAAGGTGCTGGCCGGTGAGCGTCGACCCGTCGGCGACCAGGTCGCTCGGCGTGCCCTCGAAGACGATCCGGCCACCGTCGTGACCTGCGCCCGGGCCGAGGTCGATGATCCAGTCCGCGTGCGCCATCACCGCCTGGTGGTGCTCGATGACGAGGACCGACCTGCCGGAGGCCACGAGCCGGTCCAGCAGCCCCAACAGTTGCTCGACGTCGGCGAGGTGCAGCCCGCTGGTCGGCTCGTCGAGCACGTAGACGTCGCCCTTCTCCGCCATCTGGGCGGCCAGCTTCAGCCGCTGCCGCTCCCCGCCGGACAACGTGGTGAGCGGCTGGCCGAGGGTGAGGTAGCCGAGGCCCACGTCCGCGAGCCGCTCCAGCACCTTGTGCGCCGCCGGCGTCCTCGCGTCGCCGGTGCCGAAGAACGCCTCGGCCTCGTCCACCGACATCGCGAGCACTTCGGCGATGTTGCGCCCGCCCAGCGTGTACTCCAGCACCGCGGCCTGGAAACGCCGGCCCTCACACTCCTCGCAGGTCGACTCGACCGTGGCCATGACGCCGAGCTCGGTGTAGATGACACCGGCGCCGTTGCAGGACGGGCACGCCCCCTCGGAGTTCGAGCTGAACAGCGCAGGCTTGACACTGTTCTCCTTGCCGAACGCCTTACGGATCGGCTCGAGCAGCCCGGTGTACGTCGCCGGGTTGCTGCGCCGTGATCCTCGGATGGCGCCCTGGTCGATCACCACGACGCCCTCCCGGTCGGCCACCGAGCCGTGGATCAGCGAGCTCTTACCGGAGCCGGCGACCCCGGTGATCACGCAGAGCACACCCAGCGGGATGTCGACGTCGACGTCCTTGAGGTTGTGGCTGTCGGCGCCGCGCACCTCGAGGACCCCCGTCCGGTCCCGGACCGCGTCCTTGAGCCGCGACCGGTCGTCGAGGTGGTGACCGGTCACCGTGTCGCTGCTGCGCAACCCGTCCACGGTGCCCTCGAAGGTGACGGTGCCGCCGTTGGAGCCCGCTCCCGGACCGAGGTCGACCGCGTGGTCGGCGATCGCGATCGTCTCCGGCTTGTGCTCCACGACCAGGACGGTGTTGCCCTTGTCCCGCAGCTGCAGCAGGAGCTCGTTCATCCGCTCGATGTCGTGCGGGTGCAGACCGATCGTGGGCTCGTCGAACACGTAGGTCACGTCGGTCAGCGACGAGCCGAGGTGACGGATCATCTTGGTGCGCTGCGACTCCCCCCCCGACAACGTCCCCGCCGGCCGCTCGAGCGACAGGTAGCCGAGGCCGATCTCGGCGAAGGAGTCCAGCAGGTGCTGCAGCCCCGTCAGCAGCGGCGCGACCGAGGGCTCGTCGAGGTCGCGCAACCAGACCGCGAGGTCGCTGATCTGCATCCGGCACAGGTCGGCGATGTTCTTGCCCTTGATCCGCGAGGACAGCGCCTCCTGGCTGAGCCGGGTGCCGTCGCACGCGGGGCAGGTCGTGAACGTCACCGCCCGCTCGACGAACCGCCGCACGTGCGGCTGCATCCCCTCGAGGTCCTTGGACAGCATCGACTTCTGGACCTTGGTGAGCACGCCCTCGTAGGTGAGGTTGACGCCCTCCACCTTGATCTTCGTCGGCCCGCCGTACAGCAGCTGCTGCCGCTCCTTCTCGGTGAAGCTCCCGACCGGCTTGTCCATCGGCAGGCCGGCGCCGGCGAAGATCCGGCCGTACCAGCCGTCCATGCTGTATCCCGGCACGAGCAGGGCGCCGTCCTGCAGCGACTTCGACGCGTCGTAGATCGCGGTCAGGTCGAAGTCGTTGATCGCTCCCATGCCCTCGCAGCGCGGGCACATGCCGCCCTGGTAGACCGCGTCACGGACGACCGTCTTCTCCTCCTTGCCGCCCTTCTCGGTCTTCATCACCCCGCTCGCGGTGCGGGTCGGGACGTTGAAGGCGAACGCCGTCGGCGGGCCGATGTGCGGGGTGCCGATGCGGCTGAACAGGATCCGCAGCATCGCGTTCGCGTCCGTGGCCGTGCCGACTGTGGAGCGCGGGTTGGTCCCCATCCGCTCCTGGTCGACGATGATCGCCGTCGTCAGCCCGTCGAGCAGGTCGACGTCGGGGCGGGCGAGGGACGCCATGAAGCCCTGCACGAAGGCGCTGTAGGTCTCGTTGATGAGCCGCTGGGACTCCGCGGCGATCGTGCCGAACACCAGCGAGCTCTTGCCGGACCCGGAGACGCCGGTGAACACCGTCAGCCGGCGTTTCGGGATCTCGACGCTGACGTCCTTGAGGTTGTTGACGCGTGCACCGAGCACGCGGATGACGTCGTGGCTGTCGGCAGCCTTCACGGGTGTCAGGGGAGCTCCTGGATGCGGATGAGGTTGCCTGCGGGGTCGCGGACCGCGCAGTCGCGGACGCCGTACGGCTGCTCGGTGGGCTCCTGGACGATCTCGGCGTCGCCGGCCTGGAGCCGCTCGAAGGTGCCGTTGAGGTCCTTGGTCGCCAGCAGCAGCATCGCGTAGGTGCCCTTGGCCATCATCTCGGAGATGAGGCGACGCTCGTCGTCGGTGATCCCCGGGTTCGCCCCCGGCGGGTCCAGGACGATCGAGGTGCCGGGCTGGTCGGCGGGCCCCACGGTGATCCAGCGCATCGGCCCCTTGCCGACGTCCTGGCGTACCTCGAAGCCGAGCGTGTCGCGGTAGAAGGCGAGCGACGCCTCCGGGTCGTCGTGCGGCAGGAAGCTCGCGTGAATGGTGATGTCCATGTCGGTCACGCTAGGTGCGGCTCGGGGGTGCGGGCTTCTCTGTTCCTGACCGGTCGGGTGACCTGCTTGGCCACGCACGCCGGCATCCCCGCGGTCGCGCGGGCGTTCTCACGCCGGTAGGCGCTCGGTGGCATCCCGACCAGCTCGGTGAAGCGCGTGCTGAACGTCCCGAGCGACGCGCAGCCGACCGCGAAACAGACCGCGGTGACGCTCATGTCGCCGCGCCGCAGCATGGCCATCGCGCGTTCGATCCGACGGGTCATGAGGTAGGAGTACGGCGACTCGCCGTACTCCTGCCGGAACTCCCGGCTGAGGTGTCCGGCCGACATGTGCGCGCCGCGGGCGAGCGCCTCGACGTTCAGCGGCTGGGCGTACTCGCGGTCGATCCGGTCGCGGACGCGGCGGAGCCGCGCGAGGTCGCGCAGGTGCTGCGCCTCGGCCGATGCGCTGGTCACCTGCGCGATGGTGCCACGACGCACCTGCGTTGCCCAGCCGGATCCCGCTGAGGCGGCCCCGCAGGTCAGGCGTAGTCCGCGGTGACCCGGCGTCCGACGCCGTCGACCGTGACGAGCCCGCCGTGCGGGACGATCCACTGCGGCCGGGTGTGGCCGAAGGGGATCCCCACGCAGAGGACGGCGTCCGGGTTGTAGCGCTGCACCAGCTCGGCGACGACGTCGCGCTGCTCGGCCCGGAGCCGGTCCCGCTCGGCAGCGTCCGGCCGGTGGCTGTGGTCCGACACCGGCGGTCGGGCCAGCAGCACGGCGTCGACGGCCGACAGCAGCCCCCGCTCGCCGAGCGACCTGACGATCCAGCCGACCTCGCGGGCCGGCAGCAGCTCCTCCGACGTCTCGAGCAGCATCACGCCGCCGTCGAGCACCGACGGATCGGCCGGGAACCGGCCGGCGGTGAGCACCCACTGCAGGACCTCCACGCAGCCGCCCCACGTCGGGCCGGTCACGACCCGGGGCGGACCGTACCAGTCCCACGGCTCGGTGGGCTCCCGCTCGCCGTACGACGTGAGCGCGCGCGGGTCCTCCCAGTCGATCCCGACGTCCTCCGACTCCCCCGGGTCGGTGAGCTCGAGCGTCTCGCCGGTGAGCAGGGCGGCACGCAGCGACCGGGCGTGCACGTCGTCGACGGCGGGCCCGGGGCCGAGGTGCACCTGGGTCGAGCCGCCGTAGAAGCTGGCGATCCCGTTGCTCCACAGCCACTGGTGCAGGTTGGTGTTGTCGCTCGTCCCCAGGAACGGCTTGGGGTCGCGGCGGACCGCCTCGGGGTCGAGGTGCGCGACCACGGTGATCTGGTCCTCTCCCCCGATGACGGCGAGGACCGCGCGGATCCCGGGGTCGGCGAAGGCGGCGTCGAGGTCGGCGGCCCGGGCCTCGGGGCCGGCGTCGACGGTGCGGGTCGTCGGGTACTCGACGGGGACCAGGCCGGTCACCTCCGCCAACCGGGCCACGGCCTGCTCGTGCACCGCCGGGTAGGCACCGGCCGCGGCGAACGACGGGGAGACGACCGCGATGCGGTCACCCGGTCCGGCCTTGGGCGGGTGGACGAGCGGCGGCCTCACGTCCGCAGCCTGCCACCTGCGACGCCGGGTGTCAGCGGGCCGGAGGGCCGCCCGGGCCGCCGCCCTGCTGCGGCGTCGTCCTGCTGCGGCGTCGTCCTGGTGTCGACCCCGACGGTCACCGACACGGTGTAGCCGTCGCCGACGCTCCCGGTGATCGTCGCCAGCTGGCTCTCGGCGCCGTCGTCGCCGAAGACGTTGTCGGTGACCAGCGACAGTGCCGCGAGGTTCCCGACCGAGGCCTCGTACCCCGGCTCACCGTAGACGTCGTCGCAGACGCCATCGGCGCGCCCTCCGCGGTCCCGCTGGAGCCGCCGAAGCTCGACCGGAGGTCGCGGCGCACGATCCCGCTCTGCTCGAGCACGTCGGGCCCGTTAGAGCCGTCGCCCGGAAAGGGCCCGGCCGTCTCCTCCGGGACCTCCCCGGTCGACGTGCCCGCTCCGCTCCCGCCACTGGCCGAGCCACCGGCCGGGGAGTCCGAGCCGCCGCCACAGGCCGTCAGCCCAGCGGGCGTCCCTCGAAGGTCGTGTCGTCTCGGACACCACGATCCTGCTGGGCGCTCCGTGCCCGCGGCTGTGAGCGGGCTGTCCGTCTGCTGTGGCTCGTCAGCGGCTCACCAGTGCAGGGTGCCGGGAGCGCCCTTGAACGGTCCCACGACCTTCGGCGTCACCCAGCCGCCGTAGAAGCCGCCGGGCTGGGGCTCGACCTCGACACCGTCGACGGTGCAGGCGTCCATCGCGGCGGGGTAGACCGCGACGTGGTCGCGGAGCACGTCGTAGCGCGGGACCGGCGCCGGGTAGCACCAGGCCGCCCGCTCGGCGGTGACGTCCCCGGAGACGACGTCGAGGTAGCGCGCCGCGCCCTTCCACTCGCAGTACGACGACCCCGCGGCGGGTCGCAACGACCCCTCTCGCCAGGCGTCCGGCGGCAGGTAGTACGTCGGTGGGTGCGAGGTCTCGAGCACCGACCAGGCCTCGGTCGTCTCCGCCACCACCACGCCGCCGAGGCGGATGACGACGGCCTCGTGCCACTGCTCGACCGCCGGCGGTCTCGGGAAGTCCCACACCGACCGCTGTCCCGGAGCCGGCTCCGCCCTCGTCACCATCTCGTCGACAGTAGCCCGCCGGAGCACGCGGGAGCGGCGGGTGCTGCCCTACGCCGACCGCGCCCGTCCGTCCGCATCCAGGACCACTTCCGCGACCGTCGAGAGCGCGGGGCGGTCGTGGGCACCGCTGTGGACCGTCCCCGTCCACCAGCGCATGAGCAGGCCGTCCTGGGTCACCTCGAGCACCGCGATGTTGTTGTCGAACCAGGGCCCCTTGACCCGGTCCCAGGCGAAGGGCGCCTCCGGGACCTTGGCCGAGCGCGCGGCGGCGACGCCCATCGGACCGGCAACGCCGTAGGACAGGGCAGCGGTCGCGAAGCGGAAGATTCGCGGCAGCGGGTTGCGCATCGGTGAGCACACCGCTTGCAGCACGGCCGAGCCGGAAGGGGCGCCGTCCGCCGGGTCGGCGCCGTCCACGACCTGCGACACGTAGCTGTGGTGCACGTCGCCGGAGAGGAACGTGATCGACCGCGGGGCCGGGCCACGCTCCCCCGCGGCCAGCGCGAGCACCATCCGGCCGACGTCGGAGAACCCGCGCTCGAAGGCGGCCCAGTGCTCGAGGTCGGCCGCCTGCCGCAGCTTCTCCCCGAACCGGCTCCCGAGCCGTCCCCAGGCTCCGCCCGCGAGGGCCTCGCTGAACGCCTCGAGGTGGTGCAGCCCGGTGGGCAGCAGGTAGGGCAGCGAGGTCCCGATGAGGACGTGCTCGAACCCTCCCGTCAGCTGCCGGTCGAGCCAGGCCAGCTCGCCGTCGTCGAGCATCGAGCGGTGGCCCTCCTCGAGCACCCGGGCGGCGCGGGAGTCCACGACCACCAGCCGGGTCCGACCCAGGTCCCGGGCGTAGCTCCAGCGGTAGCTCTCCGGCTCCTTGTCGGCCCGGTCGGCGAGCGCGTCGAGCACGTCACTGAGGTCGAGCTCCTCCGGACCCTCGTGGGCCAGCACGCGGCGCCACACCTCGTCCTCGCGGAGCTCGGCGGGCGAGAGGTTGCCGATGTGCTGGTAGACCCAGTAGGACGCCAGCCCGGCGACGATCCTGCCGTGCCACCAGCTCGTGGCCGCCATCTCCTCGCGCCATGCCGCCGAGGTGTTCCAGTCGTCGCGGACGTCGTGGTCGTCGAAGATCATCGCGGTCGGGACCGTCGACAGCAGCCACCGGTCGACCGGGTCCGACCAGGCGAGCAGGTACAGGTGGGCGTACTCGGCGTAGTCCTTGAGCTCCTTGCCGGGAGGCTCGTCGATGTCACGCCGCGAGGCGATGAACTCCTGCATCGCCTCCGTCGTCTCGTCGGCGTAGACCTGGTCGCCGAGGAAGAGCAGCAGGTCGGGCCGGCGCAGCCCCTCCGGTGCCTCGACCAGCCCGGCGAGCCCCACCCCGTAGGCGTGCATCGCGTCGATGCCGTGGGTGCGGTTGCCCTGCCGGTCGTGCGGGACGCTCGGTGCGGCACGAGCCGAACCCCAGCACCAGTGGCCGGGCCGACTCCGGGGCCCAGTCGGAGGTGACCAGGAGCGAGTCGGGCAGCTCCGCGCCCGGTCCGGTGGCGGGCGGCCAGACCCGCGCACCGTCGAGGTCCACGGTGTACGCCACGGCGGTGCCGGGCTCGAGGCCGCCGCACTCGACCAATGCGTAGTGGTGGTCGTGCACGCGGAACGTCGGTGCCGACCACTCCCGCCCGGCGGCGACGACCCTCACGACGCCCGCGGCGTCGGTCTCCACCCAGATCGACGCCGACGTCTCGTCGACGTAGCGCATCAGCGGGCCGATGACGAGGTTCACGGCTGCAGCATCACCTTGATGGCGCGGCGCTCGTCCATCGCCCGGTAGCCCGCGGCGACCTCCTCGAGCGGCAGCGTCAGGTCGAAGACCGGGCTGGGGTCGATCCGACCGGAGAGCGTGCGCTCGAGCAGGTCGGGGAGGTACTTGCGGACCGGCGCCATCCCGCCGGCGACGCCGACGTTGCGGCCGAACATCGCGCGGACCGGCAGCTCGATGCCGTGCGGGACGCCGACGTAGCCGACCGTCGCGCCCGGGCGCGCCGCCTTGATCGCGGTACGCATGGCGTCGTTGGTCCCGACGCACTCCAGGACCGCGTCGGCGCCGATCCCGTCGGTGAGCTCCTGCACGGCCGCCACGCCCTCCGCGCCGCGCTCGGCGACGACATCGGTGGCCCCGAACGTCCGTGCCACCGCCTGCCGAGGCTCGTGACGTGACATCGCGACGATCCGCTCGGCGCCGAGCTCGCGGGCGGCGAGCACCCCGCAGAGCCCCACCGCGCCGTCCCCCACCACCACGACCGACGAGCCGGGCTCGACCCGGGCGGCCACCGCGGCGTGCCAGCCGGTCGCCATCACGTCGGCCAGGGTCAGCAGTGCCGCGAGCTGATCGGCTGCCGGGACCTCGGGCAGCCGGACCAGGCTCCCGTCGGCCTGGTTGACCGTCACCAGGTCGCCCTGTCCCCCGACGGTGAAGCCGAGGTTCTGGCAGGCCGCCTGCATCCCCTTGGTGCAGACCGGGCAGGTGTTGTCGCAGTGGCAGAAGGGCACGACGACCGGGTCGCCGACACCGAACCCGCGGACGTCGGCGCCGATCGCCTCGACGACGCCGACGATCTCGTGGCCGATGGGCGTGCCGGGGACGATCTCGTTCTCGCCGCGGTAGCTCCAGAGGTCCGAGCCGCAGATGCAGCTGGCCGTGACCCGCACGATGGCCTCGGTCGGAGCCTGGATCGTCGGGTCCGGGTGCTCCTCGAGGCGGACGTCGCCGGGAGCGTGGATCGTCGTCACGCGCATGAGCGCCACCCTAAGCCTCAGCGTGAGGGACCTCACCGGCGTGGCGGTCCGGGGCTATCTCATATCTGAGATAGCGTTCTGCCTGTGACTGAGGACTATCTGCGCCGTATCGGCCAGCTCATCCGTGACGCCCGTCAGCACCGCGGCTGGACGCAGACCCAGCTCGCGGAGGTGCTGGGCACCAGCCAGAGCGCGGTGAACCGGATCGAACGCGGCCACCAGAACATCACCCTGGAGATGGTGGCCCGGATCGGGGAGGCGCTCGACTCCGAGATCGTGACCTTCGGCCCGCCGCCGCAGGGGCCGACCCACCTCCGGGTGACCGGCCCCACCACGCTCAGCGGCAGCATCGACGTCAAGTCCTCGAAGAACGCCGGCGTCGCGCTGCTCTGCGCCACGCTGCTCAACCGCGGCCGGACCACGCTGCGCCGGGTCGCGCGGATCGAGGAGGTCAACCGCCTCCTCGAGGTGCTGCAGAGCCTCGGCGTCCAGACCCGCTGGCTCAACGACGCCGGCGACCTCGAGATCGTGCCGCCGGCCGACCTCGACCTCACCTCGATCGACGTCACCGCCGCCCGGCGTACCCGCTCGGTCATCATGTTCCTCGGGCCGCTGCTGCACCGCGCCGAGACCTTCGAGCTCCCGTACGCCGGGGGCTGCGACCTCGGCACCCGCACCGTCGAGCCGCACATGAGCGCGCTTCGCCCGTTCGGTCTGGAGGTCAAGGCGACCGAGGGCAGCTACCACGCCACCGTGGAGCCCGGTGTCGCGCCGCGGCGCCCGATCGTCCTCACCGAGCGCGGCGACACCGTCACCGAGAACGCGCTGATGGCCGCCGCGCGCCTGGACTCGGTCACGGTGATCCGCAACGCCAGCTCGAACTACATGGTCCAGGACCTCTGCTTCTTCCTCGAGGCGCTCGGCGTGAAGGTGGAGGGGGTCGGCACCACGACGCTCACCGTCCACGGCCGCCCCGAGATCGACGTCGACGTCGACTACGCGCCCTCCGAGGATCCCATCGAGGCGATGTCGCTGCTCGCCGCCGCGATCGTCACCGGGTCGGAGATCACGATCTGCCGGGCGCCGATCGAGTTCCTCGAGATCGAGCTCGCGCTGCTGGAGGAGATGGGCTTCCGCTACACCCGCAGCGAGGAGTACGTCGCGGCGAACGGCCGGACCCGGCTGGTCGACCTGACCACGCACGTCTCGGCGCTGCACTCCCCCATCGACAAGATCCACCCGATGCCGTTCCCAGGCCTCAACATCGACAACCTGCCGTTCTTCGCAGTCATCGCCGCCGTCGCCACGGGCCAGACGCTGCTGCACGACTGGGTCTACGAGAACCGCGCGATCTACCTCACCGAGCTGAACAAGCTCGGTGCCCGGGTCCAGCTGCTCGACCCGCACCGGGTCTCGATCGAGGGCCCGACCCGGTGGTCGGGCGCGGAGATCGTCTGTCCCCCGGCGCTGCGGCCTGCCGTCGTGATCCTGCTCGCGATGCTGGCCAGCAAGGGAACGTCGGTGCTGCGCTCGGTCTACGTCATCAACCGCGGCTACGAGGAGCTGGCGGCCCGGCTCAACGACCTCGGCGCGTCGATCGAGACCTTCCAGGACGCCTGATAGCGCGTCGCCCTCCTCCCGCTCCCTCGACCGGGTTCCCCTTCCTCGACGAGCCGCGCGCCGCAGGCGCGGTGCTCGCGATGGCGCACCGCGGCGGCGTCTCGCACCCTGAGGTCGCGGGCCTGGAGAACACGCTCGCCGCGTTCGCGAGCGCCGTGCGGCTCGGCTACCGCTACCTCGAGACCGACGTCCACGCCACGAGCGACGGGCAGCTGGTCACCTTTCACGACGTGCTGCTCGGCCGGGTCACCGACCTCACCGGCCGGGTCACCGACACGGCGTACGCCGACCTGGCCGCCGCCCTCGTCGGCGGCAAGGAGCCGGTTCCGAGGCTCGCGGACCTCCTCGAGGCGTTCCCGGACACCCGCTTCAACGTCGACCTCAAGTCCGCGAGCGCGGTCGGACCCATGGTCGACCTCGTCGAGCGGTTCGCGGCCCACGACCGGGTCTGCGTGAGCTCGTTCGACGAACGGGTGCTGCGCCGGTTCCGCGCCCTGGTGCGCGCCCGGTCCGCCCGCCCGGTGGCGACCGGCTGCGGTGTCCTCACCGTGGTGGCCGCCCGCTTCGGCGGACGCGCGACGGCGCTGCACCGGCTGCTGCGGGACCTGGGGGCGGCGTACCAGGTGCCGGTGACCCACCGCAGACTGCGGATCGTGGACCGCAACTTCGTCGAGCGCGCGCACTCCCTGGGTCGGCAGGTCCACGTCTGGACCGTCGACGAGCCGGCGGAGATGGCGCGGCTGCTCGACCTGGGCGTCGACGGGCTGATGACCGACCGCACCGACGTCCTCAAGGAGGTCCTGCTGGAGCGAGGCCAGTGGTGGGACCCCGACGCCCGGGAGCAGGGATGACGGCGCCCGGAGGCATCGCCGACCTGTCGCCGCTGCTGCGCCGCCGTGAGCAGCGCGCGTGGTACTGGTACGACTGGGCGAACTCCGGCTACGTCACGACGGTCGGCGCGGTGCTCTTCGCGCCGTACCTCACCTCGGTGGCCGAGCGCGACGCGTGCGGCTTCACCACCGACGTCGACGCCGGCCGCAAGTGCACCGACACGCTCTCGGTGCTCGGACTCTCGGTCTCCCCCGGGTCCCTGGTCTTCTACGTGATCACGCTGGTCACGATCGTCTCGGCGTTCGTCCTCCCCGTCGTCGGCGCGCTGGCCGACCGGTCGCCCCGGCGCCGCACGCTGCTGGCGCGGCTCGCGTGGGGCGGCAGCCTCGCGGCCGGGTGCATGTTCTTCGTCGAGGGCACCAACTGGCAGCTCGGGGCGGGCCTGCTGCTGCTCGCCAACCTGGGGCTGGCCTCGAGCCTCGTGGTCTACGACGCGATCCTCATCGACATCTCCACCCCCGACGAGCGGGACCGGGTGTCGTCGCGTGGCTGGGCGCTGGGCTACCTCGGCGGCGGGGTGCTGCTGCTGTTCAACCTCGTGCTGGTGCAGGCCCACGACGCCGTCGGCCTCAGCACCACGACCGCCGTCCGGGTGAGCCTGCTGTCCGCCGCCGTGTGGTGGGCCGGCTTCACGCTCGTGCCCTGGTTCGGGCTCCGCGACCGCGGCCCGGCACCGGGCGCACCACCGGGCGCACCGCCGGGCGCACCACCGGCGGGACGTCCCGGGGTCGGTGTCGTGCGCGGGAGCTTCACCCAGCTCCGGACCACCCTGCGCGACCTGCGCCACTACCCGGTGACGCTGACGTTCCTGCTGGCCTACCTCTTCTACAACGACGGCATCCAGACCGTCATCGTCTCGGCCTCGACCTACGGGAAGAACGAGCTGGGGTTCGGGACGAGCGTGCTGATCTCGACGATCCTGCTGGTGCAGTACGTCGCGTTCATCGGGGCACTGGTCTTCGGGCGCGCCGCCGAGAGGGTCGGCGCCCGACGGGTCGTGCTGGCCGGGCTGGTGCTCTGGATGCTCATCGTGGGTGCCGGCTACTTCCTGCCAGCGAACGAGGTCGTCCCGTTCCTCGTGCTGGCCGCCGGGATCGGGCTGGTCCTGGGCGGGACACAGGCGCTGTCCCGGTCGTTCTTCAGCCAGCTGGTCCCCCGTGGTCGCGAGGCCGAGTACTTCAGCCTCTACCAGGCCGGTGAGCGGGGCACGAGCTGGCTGGGGACCCTCGTGTTCGGGCTGGTCCACCAGTGGACCGACTCCTACCGACCCGCGATCCTGGCACTGGTCGTGTTCTTCGTCGTCGGGTTCGTCCTGCTGCTCCGGGTCGACGCCGCGCGGGGGATCCGGGACGCCGGGAACCAGCCGCCGGCGCTCCTGTGAGGTGTGACGCACCCGTCCGCCGGGCACGCTCACACTCGTAGTGAGAGCGCTGGGGCGGGAACAACGCGGCCCTTGCGAGCGTCCTCCTACAGTACCTGGGAAGCGACGAAGACTGCGGCGACGGAGGACGGCATGGCCGAGAGGACACTGAGGGGCGCCCGACTGGGCGGACAGAGCTTCGAGGACGAGCGCGGCATCGAGTTCGCCGCGCGGCAGCGCGTGGCGTACGTGTGCTCACAGGGCCACGAGTTCGACATCCCGATGGCAGCCGAGGCGGAGATCCCGGCGCTGTGGGAGTGTCCGCGCTGCGGCGCCGAGGCGCTGCTCCGCGACGGCGAGCCCCCGGAGCCGAAGGCGGAGAAGCCCGCGCGCACCCACTGGGACATGCTGCTGGAGCGCCGCTCGGTGACCGAGCTGGAGGAGATCCTCGCCGAGCGCCTGGAGCTGCTCCGCTCCGGCGAGATCGGGCCGGCGCACCTGCACCGGGAGAACCGGAGCAGGACGGCCTAGGAGCCGTCGTCGACGACCTCGCCCCGCACGACGCCGGGTGCCGGGTCGTCCGGGCCTGTTCCCGCCCGTGGGTCCGCTCGTCGGCCGGTCCCGTGCCGGCCGCCCGGCGGCCAGGCGTCCGTCGGCGGGAACGGTGCTGACCCGAACGGGGCTGAACCGAACGGGAAGGGGACGAGGCGCTGGTTGAGGCGCCGCGTGATCACCCGTGCGAGCACCCGGCGGGCAAGCGGCCGCGTGAACGGCAGGATGCAGAACAGTCCGACGACGTCGGTGAGGAACCCCGGCGTCAGCAGCAGCGTCCCGCCGATGAGGATCAACGCACCGTCGGCCAGCTCGGCGGCCGGCATCCGGTGGGAGGTCAGGGCGGCCTGCAGCGCCCGCCAGGCTCGTCCCCCCTCCCGCCTCACGAGGAGGGAGCCGAGCACGCCGTCGGCGATGAGGAGCAGGATCGTCCACCAGGCGCCGATCGCCTGACCGAGCTGCACCAGCAGGTAGACCTCTGCGAGCGGTACGACGACGAACAGCACCGCGAGCAGCCACCAGAGCCAGCGGCGCCGCGGCCGCTGCCTGCCGGGACTGGGCGGGTGGGCGGCGCTGCTCACGACGCCGGCTCCTGGGTGGTGTCCCCCGCCGGTCGTGGCCGGGTTCGTCGCTGGGTCCGTCGCTGGGTCCGTCCACGGGGCCGGGCGACGCGCCTCAGCCGGGTCTCCACGCCCCACCGGGTGATCCGGCGCAGCGACTCCACGGCGACGGCCCGGTCCATCTTCGACTCCCCACGCTCGCGCTCGAGGAACTCGATCGGGACCTCGACGACCCGGAGCCCGGCGCGCAGCGTCCGCACCGTCAGGTCGGCCTGGAAGCAGTAGCCGACCGACTCCACGCTGCCGAGGTCGATCGCGCGCAGCGTCCCTGCGCGGAACAGCCGGAAGCCGGCGGTCACGTCGCGGACGGGGATCCCGAGGAGCGTGCGGGCGTAGAGGTTGCCGCCGCGCGACAGCGCGAGGCGCCAGCGGCTCCAGTTCACCACCCGGCCGCCCGGCACCCACCGCGAGCCGATGACGAGGTCGGCGTCGCCGAGGGCCGCGACGAGCCGGTGCAGCTGTTCGGGTTGGTGGGAGCCGTCGGCGTCCATCTCGCCGACGACGTCGTACCCGCGGTCGAGCGCGACCGCGAACCCGTGCAGGTACGCCGCGCCGAGGCCGGCCTTCGCCGTGCGGTGCAGCACCGAGACCCTCGGCTGGGCGGCAGCGATCCTGTCGGCGATCGCGCCGGTGCCGTCCGGCGACCCGTCGTCGACGACCAGCAGGTCCGCCTCCGGGACCGCCCGCAGCAGCCGCTCGGTGATCCACTCGAGGTTCGCGGCCTCGTTGTAGGTCGGGACGACCACCACCATGCGGTCGAGGCCCTCAGGGAGCGTGCGGGTCATGTCCCACCCCGCGCGCCCGGCTCCGCCGGGACGAGCGGCTCCTCCCCCGGCCCCTCAGCCGGTCCGTCGACCGCGGCTTCCGCGCGGGACCTCCGGAGCGGTCGCGAGGAGGACAGCAGGAGGCCGACGAGCGCGACGACCACGAGCAGCCGCTCCGGCCAGGCACCGAGCCGGACGGCCACGGTGCTCCCGACCCGCAGCGGCAGCTGGTCCTCGAGGACCGCCGGCTCGCGGACCGCGGCGCGCTGCCGCACCGACCCGTCCGGCGCGACGATCCCCGACACGCCGTTGGTCGCCACCACCACGGCGTACCGCCCGGTCTCGATGGCGCGGAGCCGGGCGATCGCGAACTGCTGCTCGACCTGTCCGGTGCCCATGTAGGTCGCGTTGTTCGTCTGGACGACCAGGAGCTCCGCGCCGCCGTCCACGACCTCGCGGACCAGGTCGTCGTAGGCCACCTCGAAGCAGATCAGGTCCCCGATCGTGGTGCCGGCCACGTCGAGGACGCCCGGCTCGTCCCCGGCGACCATGTCGCGCGGGATCTGGTCGAGCCGCTCGAAGAACCGGGCCAGCTGGGCGCGCATCGGGATGTACTCGCCGAACGGCACCGGGTGCTGCTTGGAGTAGCGGTCGGTCGGGCCCTCGCCGGGCAGCCAGACGATGCCCTGGTTCCGGACGTCCTGCGGCTCCGGCCCCTCGACCATCGCCCCGACCAGGACCGGGACGCCGACGGCGTCGACCGCCCGCTGGATGTCGGCGTGGACGGTGGGGTCGCGGAACGGGTCGATGTCGGTGGAGTTCTCCGGCCAGAGCACGAGCTCGGGCGCTGCGGCGGTCCCGGCGTCGACCTCCTCGGCGAGCCCGAGGGTGACGGCGACGTGGTTGTCGAGCACGGCCCGGCGCTCGGCGAAGGCCGCCATCCCCTCCCCCGGCACGTCGCCCTGCACGGCGGCGACCCGGAGCCGTCCGACGGTCGTCGGTTGCGGGCCGACGGCCGCAAGCCCGAGGAGGACCGGGACCACGAGGAGCGCGGCGAGCCCAGCGGCGACGGCGGGCAGCGGCCGGCGCCGAGCGGTGAGCAGGACGTGGGCGAGGGTGAACCCGAGCAGTGCGACGACTCCGGACGTGCCAGCCGTCCCGAGGAGCCCGAGGAGCGGGGCCAGCGGGGTGTCGATGGTCGCGAACGAGAGGCGGCCCCACGGGAACCCACCCCAGGGGATCGTTGCCCGGAGCCACTCCGCGGCGACCCAGCACGCAGCCGCCCACAGCGGCCAGCCCCGCAGCCGCTGCACCCGGCCGAGGGCGAGACCCAGCACGCCGTACGCCGTGGCCTCCAGGACGCTGAGCCCGATCCACGCGTCGGTGCCGATGACCTGGAGCCACGGCAGCAGCAGCAGCATGTAGGCGATCCCGAAGCCGGCGCCAACAGCGAAGGCGGCGCGGCCGCGCAGGCCGTGCACGGCGAGTGCGAGACCGGCGACGGCGACCGGCAGGAGCCAGGGCAGGGCGACGGGTTCCGACCCGCAGGCGGCGAGTGCGCCCGCCGCGACCGCGAGCGCGGCACGAACCGGACCCCTCACAGGTCCAACCTACTGGCCGCGCGCGACGCGGGAGGAACGGTCCCGGACACGGGCGGGCCCGGAACCCTTCGGACCGACGGTGCTCGCGCTGGCTGCGCGAATCGCCCGCCGTTGTCTACTGGGTTCCGGGCCTTCCGGTGTGCCGACCTCCGACTCACGACTCCCACGCCGGCTGACGACGTCCCCCAGATCGTGGATCCCGACCGGGGTTGGTGGCCCGCCGACGCCGTGGTCGATCGCGGTTTGCACTGGTTGGACCACCGAAGGGTGCCGAGGACACGCCCGTGCTGTCAAGCCCAGGTCTGACCTCGGAGTTCTTCGGAAGCCGCAGGTCAGCCCCGGCGTGTCGGTCACGAAACAGTGCGGGACGGCACCACGACCACGCCGGAGGCCGTCGTAGCGACCAGCGGTTCCGCCAGCAGCTCCGCAGCGGAAGCGCCCAGGTCGGGGCGGCCGCGGGTGACCACGAGCAGCGTGAAGTCGATGGTGCGTGACCGGGTGCCGACCCTGGTCAGGGTCGCGGTGACCTCGACGCAGTCACCGGCGCGGACCGGCGCGAGGAACTGCACGTCGGAGTACGACGCGAAGAGCCCCTCGTCGCCGTCGCTGCGGATGCACAGCTCGGTCGCGGCGTCGCCGAACAAGCCCAGGCCGTAGGCGCCGTCGACGAGGGCGCCGGCGTAGTGGGCGTGCGACCACGGGACGTAGCGGCGGTGGACGACGGTCATCCCGGTCCGGGGGTCGGTCACCGGCCCTGCTCCCGCCCGGTCGCGCGGTGCCGCAGGGTGAGCGCGTGCACCAGGTACGACGCGACGTCGGCCGGCGTCGTCCCGCGGGCGAAGACCCGGTCGACCCCGAGCTCGGCCGCTCGGCCCTCGTCGAACCGCGGTCCGCCGACGACCATGACCGGGCGGCGGTGGGCCGGGTACGCCTCCCGGAACGCAGCCGCCATCTCCCGGGTGTTGTGCAGGTGGGCGTCCCGCTGGGTGACCACCTGCGACACCAGGACCGCGTCGGCCTGCTCCTCCTGGGCACGCGCCACCAGCTGTGGCACCGAGACCTGGGCGCCGAGGTTGACCACCCGGAGCTCCCGGTAGTACTCCAGGCCCTTCTCCCCCGCGAACCCCTTGACGTTGAGGATCGCGTCGATGCCGACCGTGTGGGCGTCGGTGCCGATGCAGGCGCCCACGACCACGAGTCGCCGTCGGAGCAGGTCGCGGATCGCCAGGTTGGCCTCCTTGGGCGACAGCAGCGGGTAGTCCCGCTCGACGACCTGGACCGCGTCGAGGTCCACGAGGTGGTTGACCCGGCCGTAGACCACGAAGAAGGTGTGGTCGGGCCCCATCCCCTTGGCGTGCACCACGAGCGCGGGGTCGATGCCCATCCGGTGGGCGAGCTGCTGCGCAGCGCCCTCGGCGAGCTTGCCGGCCGGAACGGGGAGCGTGAACGACACCTGCACCATGCCGTCGCCGGTCGTGTCGCCGTAGGGCCGCACCACCGGGCCCGTGTTCAGCGTGGTCACCGTGTCTCCAGGAGTTCGGTCGCGGGGTTGTAGTAGGCCTCCGAACGCCGGGCGACGCCCTCGAGCCCGCGGCCGCCGTCGGCGGGCCGCTTCATGAGCCCGAAGGTGCCGTCCGCGATCGCGTCGAGCAGGCTCGCGCCCATGGTCGGCTCAGGGTGGCGCAGGATCCGCTCGAGCAGCTCCACCGCCTCGCCGAGCACGGTGTTCATGCGGGTCGCGATGAAGCCGTCGGGTGCCGGGTGGAAGTCCTCCCCGAGCCGCCCGGCGGCGTCGAGGACGTAGCGGACGTTCTGCAGCGCCAGGTCGCGGTCGGAGAGCCACGGCGTGACGACCGCCTCGGTCATCATCCCGACGAGCAGGATGCCCTGCCCGGTGAGCGCACCCGCCAGGTTGAAGAACCCGTCGAGGAGGTAGCCGCGGAAGACGTCCCCGGTCATGTGCCGCGTCGGTGGCATCCACTTCAGCGGCGCGTCGGGGAAGAGCTGGCGCGCCAGCAGCGCGTGCGCCAGCTCCAGCCGGAAAGAGTCGGGCACCGCCGGGTCGATCTCGAACGCGTGACCCAGCCCCAGCTGCCAGTCCTCGAGCCCGGCCTCCTTCGCGAACCGCTCGTTGAGCAGCTGGCTGACCGTGACCGTGTGCGCCGCCTCGACGGCGTCGGCGGTCGTGAGGTAGTTGTCCTCGCCGGTGTTGATGATGATCCCGGCCCGGGCGTGGACCTGCCGGCTGAAGCGCTGGTCGACGAAGGTGCGCACGGGGTTGATGTCGCGGAAGAGGATCCCGTACATCGAGTCGTTGAGCATCATGTCGAGCCGCTCGAGCCCGGCGAGCGTCGCGATCTCGGGCATGCAGAGCCCGGAGGCGTAGTTCGTGAGCCGGACGTAGCGGCCGAGCTCGGCGCTCACGTCGTCCAGGGCGGACCGCATGATCCGGAAGTTCTCCTGGGTCGCGTACGTGCCGGCGTACCCCTCGCGCGTCGCGCCCTCCGGCACGAAGTCGAGCAGCGACTGCCCGGTGGACCGGATGACAGCGATGACGTCGGCGCCCTCGCGCGCGGCGGCCTGCGCCTGCGGGACGTCCTCGTAGATGTCGCCGGTGGCCACGATCAGGTAGATCCACGGCCGGCTCGGCGGGTCGCCCCACCGCGCCACCAGTTCCTCGCGCTCGCGCCGACGGTCGTCGATGCGGCGTACGCCACCGGCGACCTGGGCCCGGGCGGCCGCACGGGCGTCGCTGGCGTCGCGGCCCTCCGGGAGCCGGAACCGGACCGACCCGGCGGCCGCCTTCTGCGCGAGCGTGGTGAGGTCCTCCGCCTCGCCGCGCAGCAGCGCGTCCCAGACCGGCAGCGCGATCCCGTGCTCGAGGGGGACCTCGGCGCGGACCGCGTCGAGGAGCCGGTTGACCCAGGGCGTGCCGTCGGGATCGGCGCCGGCGGCGCCGGCGAGCCGCAGCACCGCACGCTCGACGGAGACGGTCGTGTGCTGCTGCGCGAGGTCGACGATCGGCTCCCCGACCCGGACGGCGAGCGCACGCGCGCGGCGGGCGAGGTCGGGATCGACCAACTGGTCACGCACGGCCACCTCCAGGGGTTCGGTCAGCGAGCAGGTCGTCGGGGTCGCCGTGGGCCACGTGGCCGGCGACGACGGTCAACAGGCAGCGCGGGACCTCGGCGGTCGCGTCCAGCGCCTCGGCGAGGTTGGCGACGTCCCAGACCGCGAGGTCCGCCGGGGCGCCTGCCTCCAGGGTGCCGCCCTCGGCGCGGGCCGCGGACCAGCCGCCCCGGGTATGTGCCTCCAGGGCCGCCGCCGCAGGCAGTCTCTGCTCGTGGTCGTGGTGGTGGACTGCCGCGCGGACCGCGCGCCACGGCGCGACGGGGGTGACCGGGCTGTCGGAGCCGAAGGCGAGCGTGACGCCGGCGGCCCGCATCGTCGCGAAGGGGTTCATCCCCCGGTGCCGGTCGCCGAGCCGCTGGTCGTAGAGCCCGCCCGCGCCGCCCCACCAGCCGTCGAAGAGCGGCTGGACGCTTGCGGTGACGCCGAGCTCGGCGAGGACGTCGACCTGTGGGGGCGACACCATCTCGACGTGCTCGAGCCGGTGCCGTGCGCCGCGGAGGACGTCGGCGCCCACGCGGGCTGCCGCCAGCCGCAGCCCGGCTACCGCGGTCTCCACCGCCCGGTCCCCGATGACGTGGAAGCCGGCCTGGACGCCGGCCTCGGTGCAGGCGACGACGTGGTCGGCGACGTCCTCGATGGTGAGGTAGAGGTGGCCGGCGGTCGTTGCGTCGGCGTAGGGAGAGGTGAGCGCGGCGGTGCGGGACCCGACGGCGCCGTCGACGCAGATGTCCCCGGCGGCGCCCCAGCCGTGCTCCCGGTTGCGGCGCAGGTCACCGCGCTCGCCCCAGTAGCCGACGACGCGGGGCAGGGCGCCGCCGGCCGCCGCGGCCGCCGCACGCTCCTCCTCTGCGAGCAGCGCGTCCGCCGGGTCGGAGAGGTGCGGTGCGCCCAGCTCGTGCACGGTCCCGACGCCGACCCCGGCCGCCTCCCGGAGCGTCCGTGCGACGGCGTCCTGCCGCTGCCGGCGCGAGACGAGCGCGTGGTAGGCGCCGCGTACGGCGTGGTGGGCGTCACGGGTCAGCGGGCCGTCGTCGGACCAGCCCGGTCGTGCCGCGAGGTCCGCGGTGCCGGGCAGGCCGTCGCGCCGGTCGAGCAGCTGCAGCAGCGCCGTCGAGACCACCGCGGAGTGCACGTCGACCCGGGAGACGTACGCCGGCCGCGACCCCACCGCGCGGTCGACCTCGGAGCGGGTCGGTGGCCGCGCGTCGCGCCACCGGGTCTCGTCCCAGCCGTGACCGAGCAGCACGGCGTCGTCCTCGCCCTCGGCGTGCGCCTCGAGCAGCGCCATGGCCTCCTCGGCCGTGCGGGCGCCGGTCAGGTCGACCCCCTGGGCGGCGAGCCCGGTCGCCGCGAGGTGGACGTGGGCGTCGACGAACGCAGGGGTGACCAGCCGGCCGCCGAGCGGCACCTCCCGCACCCCGCCGAGCCGCCCCTCGTGCCCGGTCGAGCCGCCCTCCGTGCTCGGTCGAGCCGCCCCTCGTGACGGCTCCTGGGTCACCGCAGCGACCCGACCGTCCTCGAGGAGGACGTCGGCACGGATGGTGCCGGCCGGAGTGAGGACCAGGCCGTCGCGGAGGAGGAGCGCTCGCGTCACGGCCTCACCCGTCGAGCCGGCGCTCGAAGAGGCCGCGGACGCCCGGCTCCTCGCGGACCAGCTGCAGGGCGTAGTCGGCGTGGCCGGGCACGTAGCCGTTCCCGACGAGCATGGTGACGTCGGCGGCGAGCCCCTCGGCGCCCAGCGCGGCTGCCGGGAACGAGGTGGCCATCGAGAAGAAGACGACGGTGCCGCCGGCGCGGGTGGCGAGCACGGCGCCGCCCTCGCACCCCGGTACGTCGACGCAGACGACCGTCACGTCGGCCCCGTCCGGGGCGACCGCGAACACCGCGTCCCGGAGGGCGACGGGGTCACGCGCGTCGGCGAGGACGACCTCATCGGCGATGCCCGCCGCACGCGCCAGGGCCGCCTCGCCCTCGTGAGGGACGACGCAGACCGTCTGCGCCGCCCCGGAGCGCCGCGCGGCGGCCAGCGTGAGCGAGCCCGACTTCCCGGCGCCTCCGACGACGACGACGACCGGGCCGTCGCCGCGCGAGGTGTCTGCCGCGTCGTCCCCGGCCGGCGTGACCGGCCGCTGCTCGACGTACCGCCGGACGACGCGGGCGGTGAGCGCGGGCGCGCCGCACACGTCGAAGACCGACAGTGCGAGCTCGGTGGGCAGGTCGTCGGGGAGCCGCGCGGCGATCGAGCGGCCGAAGAGGACGGCCCACCCGTCCGCCGGGACCTGCTCGCTGTGCCCGTCCCACCGGGCCAGCCCGTCCTCGATGACGAGCGGGGTGAGCGTGAGGGAGACCAGCGTCGCGACCCGGTCCCCCACGCGTAGCCCGAGCGGTGACTGCGGGCCGACCTCCTCGACCGTCCCGAGGAGCATCCCGCCCGAGCCCGTGACCGGGTTCTGCATCTTGCCGCGGGCGCGCACGATCTCCAGCACCTCGGCGCGCACCGCGTCCCCGTCGCCGGCGTGACGGGCCTGCAGCTGGCGGAAGCTCGCCGCGTCGAGGTTGAGCCGTTCGACCCGGATCCGGACCTCGTCGGGCCAGAGCTCGCGGCGGGTGTCGAGCCGCTCGGCGGCCTGTGGGAGGACGCCCGAGGGCTCGAGGACGCGGTGGAGCCCGGTCGGGTCTCCCGGTCCGGGCAGCGCGGTGGCCGGGGCCGTCGCTGGGGCCGTCTGCGCGGCTGTCACCGGTCAGTCCTCTCTCGTCGCGATGATCGTTGGCGAAAGATCCTGCGGCGAGTCCGTCGACGGGCCGGAGATCCTCCGGTTATCCTCGCAGAGTCGAACAGCGCCGGACAAGCGGCGCGCGGAAGGAGCGACGGTGAGTCACGACGGGTCCTCGGACCAGCGCATCGGCACGTCCGGGGAGCAGCCGTACGCCTACCGGCGCGTCGAGCTGGTCGAGCCGGACTGGACCCGGTTCCCGGGTTGGTCCTCGGTGACGGCGGAGGAGTGGCGCTCGGCGCAGTGGCAGCGCGCGCACTGCCTCAAGAACACCGCGCAGCTGCGGGGCGTGCTGGGCGACCTCGTCGACGAGCGGTTCTTCGCCGACCTCGAGCGTGACCAGCACGAGCTCGCCACCATGTCGATGCTGCTCCCACCGCAGATGCTCAACACGATGGCCTCCGGGGTCGAGCCGGGCGGCGCCGGCTCGCTCACCGAGGCGTTCTACGCCGACCCGGTGCGCCGCTACATGCTCCCGGTCGCCTCCGACCGGCGGACGGACTGGCCCTCGCATCCGCTGTCGAGCCGCGACTCGCTGCACGAGCACGACATGTGGGTCGCCGAGGGGCTCACCCACCGCTATCCCACCAAGGTCCTCGCCGAGCTGCTCCCGACCTGCCCCCAGTACTGCGGGCACTGCACCCGCATGGACCTGGTCGGCAACTCGACGCCGGCCGTCGAGAAGCTCAAGTTCGACCTCAAGCCCGTCGACCGGCTCGACGCGATGATGGCCTACCTGCGGCGTACGCCATCGGTCCGCGACGTCGTGGTCTCCGGCGGCGACGTGGCGAACCTGCCCTGGCCCCGGCTCGAGCAGTTCCTCATGCGGCTGCTCGAGATCGACAACATCCGCGACATCAGGCTCGCCACCAAGGCCCTGGCCGGCATGCCGCAGCACTGGCTCCAGCCCGCCGTCGTCGAGGGAGTCACGCGCGTCGCTACCGTGGCCCGGTCCCGCGGCGTCTCGCTGGCCATCCACACCCACGTCAACCACGCGCAATCGGTGACGCCGCTGGTCGCGGAGGCAGCGGGGGCCATGCTGGCCGCCGGGGTGCGCGACGTCCGCAACCAGGGCGTGCTGCTCGACGGGGTCAACGCCGATGCGCACTCGCTGCTCGACCTCTGCTTCGCGCTGCTCGACGGCGCCCAGGTGATGCCTTACTACTTCTACATGTGCGACATGATCCCGGCCTCGGAACACTGGCGGGTCTCGGTCGCCGACGCCCAGCGGCTCCAGCACCACCTCATGGGCTACCTGCCGGGGTTCGCGACGCCGCGCATCGTCTGCGACGTGCCGTTCGTCGGCAAGCGGTGGGTGCACCAGCTGGCGGGTTACGACCGTGAGCGCGGCATCTCCTCGTGGACGAAGAACTACCGGACGTCGATCGAGGCCGACGACCCGACGGCTCTCGAGCGCCACTACAGCTACTACGACCCGATCCACACGCTCCCCGAGTCGGGTCGGCAGTGGTGGCGGGAGTACGCCGCCCGGGAGGCCGGGCAGGACGCCGCGGCCCCGACGCTGGCCCCGGCGCTGGTCTGACCTCCGTCGCCGGTTCCCCAAGGGATGCCGGCAAGCTGGCACTCCCCACGGGTCACGTGCTGTGGGGAGTGGCAGTACGCCGTGGGGAGTCGCGGCTGAGCGGCGGCTCGGACGCTCGAGCCGGCGTCAGGGGTGCAAGCCGGTCAGCGTCTCGACGAGCCGTGCCGTCGGGCTGTCCAGACCCCACCGCTGGGAGAGCTCGACCAGCCGCTCCGGGTCGCGCGGGGTGAGCGGCAGCGTGAGGTCGGGGTCACCGAGGTCGATGTCGCAGGCGACCGCGACGACCGTCGGCGCCACCGCGAGATAGGCAGCGGCGTCCCGCAGCTTGCTGCGAGGTCCGGGCCCGAGGTCGGACCCGGGGTCCTCGACGGCCGCGAGCAGGCCCGCCATGTCACCGAACCTCGCCAGCAGGGTCGCCGCGGTCTTCTCACCGACGCCGGCCACTCCGGGCAGCCCGTCGGATGCGTCGCCGCGGAGAGTCGCGAAGTCGGCGTACTGCCGGCCGTCGACGCCGTACTTCTCGCGGACGACGGCGTTGGTGACCCGCTCGTGGCGGCCGACCCCGCGCGCGACGTACAGGACCCGGACGCCCCGCTCGTCGTCCACGAGCTGGAAGAGGTCGCGGTCGCCGGTCACGATGTCCACCGAGGTCCCGGCACTCGCGCGGGTGGCCAGCGTGCCGATGACGTCGTCGGCCTCGTAGCCCGGGGCGCCGACGACCGCGATGCCGAAGGCGGCGAGCACGTCGCGGATCACGGGAATCTGCACCTCGAGCGGGTCCGGAACCTCCTCGATGTCCGGCCCGCTCGCCTTCTCGGCGACCACGCGGTGCGCCTTGTAGGACGGCAGCAGCTCCACCCGCCAGGCCGGACGCCAGTCCTCGTCCCAGCAGCACGCCAGGTGCGTGGGGCGGTACTCCCCCACCAACCGGCTGATGAAGTCCAGCAAGCCGCGCACCGCGTTGACCGGCGTGCCGTCGGGCGCCGTCACGGTGTCCGGGACACCGAAGAAGGCCCGGAAGTACAGCGAGGCGGTGTCGAGAAGCATCAGGCGGGTCTGCGACGGCACGGCTGATCCTCGCATGCGTCCCCCGGTCGTCAGCGCTGCCGCGGACCGCTCGGGCTCGGAGCGAGCGGCGGGCATAGCCTGACCGCGTGGAGGACCTCGACCGCCGGATCCTGGGGTTGCTCGCCGTCGACGGCCGGATGTCCTTCACCGACCTCGGTAAGGCGACCGGACTCTCGACCTCGGCGGTCCACCAGCGGGTGAAGCGCCTCGAGGGACGCGGGGTGATCCGGTCGTACGCCGCGGTGCTCGACTTCGACCAGGTGGGGCTGCCCCTCACGGCGTTCATCTCGATCCGACCCATCGATCCGTCGCAGCCGGACGACTCCCCCGAGCGCCTGCGGGGCATCACCGAGATCGAGTCGTGCTGGTCGGTGGCGGGTGAGGAGTCGTACATCCTCAAGGCACGCGTCTCCACGCCGCTGGACCTGGAGGACCTGCTGGCCCGGATCCGCGCAGCCGCGAACGTCTCGACGCGGACGACGATGGTGCTGTCGACCCCGTTCGAGGGGCGGCCGGTCGGGCCGCTCGATCCTTCTCGCCCAGGACAAATCATCTGAAAACGGTCCCTGAGTTGAACATCTTGCGCTCAGCATGGGGTGAGTGACCGGTCCTCGGTCGCCCGACCCGCACCACGGAGGAACGCATGCGCAGGAAGACGTCGTTGATCGTGGCCGCCACGGCCGCGCTGATCACCGGGCTCGCACTCGGGAGCCCGGTCGCCGCGCAGGCAGGGCGTCTGCTGACGGGCGCCGATCTCAAGGACGGCACCGTCACGACGGTCGACGTGGCGAACGGGTCGCTGAAGAAGAAGGACTTCGCGCCGGGGGCACTGCCTCCGGCCGGCGCCGACGGCGCCGCGGGCCCTCAGGGCGAGCAGGGAGTACCGGGACCCGAGGGTCCGGCCGGCCCCGAGGGCCCCAGCGGCGTGGTGACCATGACCTTCGAGTCAGGACCGATCACCCGTCCGGCGACAAGCTGGGCGTTCATCGCGCCGACTGCAACGGTCGTGGTGAACGACGATCAGGTCGTCTCCGTCATCTCCTCCGCCGCCGTCGGCGCCGGAATCGGGACGAACGGCGCCCGTGACCTCGAACTCGACATCTGTTACCGAGAAGTCGATGGAATCCTGGAGCGCCTGGGCTCATCTGTCACCGGCTTGACGGCGTTCGCCAATCACGAGCACTTGTTCACGCTGACCGGCGTCAAGGAGAACCTCGCTTCCGGCTCTTACGACCTCGGCCTCTGCGGGATCTCCCCGGACGCGGCGGACTGGTCCGTCATGGGCGGCGGCCAGACAACCGTCCAGGTCCTCGAGACCGACTGACCCCTGATCTGGCACGTACACGTACCTGGTCGAGCCGCCCACCATGGTGGGCGGCTCGACCCGTCACCGCGGGCGGCTCGACCCGTCACGCGGGGCGGCTCGGCGGGGGGGCGGGGTGGGGTCAGTCCGAGAGGGAGGAGTACGCCACGACACCGCGCCGCAGGGCGCTGATCGTCGCCCGGGCCGTCTCCCGCAGCGACGCGTTCGGCGAGGCGTCGGCCACCTGACCCGTGAGGTCGAGCAGCTGCTTCATCCAGCGCACGAAGTCGCCCGCCGCGAGGTCGGTCTCGGACAGCACCACGTCGAGGGTCGCGCCCGACGCCCAGGCGTGCGCCGCCCAGGCGAACCCCAGGTCGGGCTCCCGCAGGAACTCCAGCCGGTGGTCCTTCTCGAGGCGGTCCAGCTCGCCCCAGAGACCCACCATCCGGCTGAGCACGTCCTGCACGCGCCCTCGCGGCAGTCGCGGAGCGGAGCCGTCGTCGGCACGGCGGGCCTCGTAGACCAGGATCGACAACGCCGCAGCCAGCTCCGGCGGGGTCAGCCCGTCCCAGACGCCGGCCCGCAGGCACTCGGCGGCGACGAGGTCCATGTCGGTGTAGATCCGCCGCAGTGTGGCTCCGGTCTCGGTCACGCGGTCATCGGCGAGGTACCCCAACGCGCTGAGCACGTCGCAGACCCGGTCGAACTGCCGCGCGATGGTGTTCGTGCGCGACTCGATGCGCCGCCGCAGCGCCTCGGTCTCCCGGGCCAGCTTGTGGTGCCGCTCCGCCCACCGGGCGTGCGCCTCCCGGTCCGAGCAGCCGTGGCAGGGGTGCGCGCGGAGCGCCGCCCGCAACCGGGTGATCTCGGCCTCCTCGCGGCCGTCGACCGCCGCCCGCGCCCGTCGACCCCGTCCGCCCGCAGTGGGAGGACCCGCGTCCCGGTGACCCCTTCCCGGCAGCTCACGGACGCGTGTGCCCAAGGTGATGGCGAGCTCGCGGCGCGACTGCGCGTTGCGGCCGTTGAAGGTGCGCGGCACCTTCACCCGACCGACCGCAGCGACCGGCCGGTCGAAGTCGACCAACGAGAGCCGCCGCGCCTGCCGGTCCTCGGTCAGGACGTACGGCCGCGGGTCCTCCTGCCGTTCCGACGACCCGCGCGTGCCGGGGTCGATGACCACCGCGAACCCGGAGTACCTCCCGGTCGGCACCTCGACGATGTCCCCGGGCCGCAGCGCGAGCAACGACTCGACAACAGCGTCACGCCGGTCGGCGCGGCGTGACCGCGCAGCCGCCGCCTCGGTGTCGGAGAGCGCCCGGCGCAGGCGCGCGTACTCCATGAAGTCGCCGAGGTGGCACTGCGCCGCGTCGGCGTACCCGGCGAGCCCCTCCTCGGCCTTCCGCAGCTGGCGCGCCAGCCCGACGACGGCTTTGTCCGCCTGGAACTGCGCGAAGGACGACTCGAGCAGCTCGCGCGCGGTCGGCCGCCCGACCTGGTGCACCAGGTTCACCGCCATGTTGTACGACGGGCGGAAGCTCGACCGGAGCGGGTAGGTCCGGGTGGAGGCGAGGCCGGCGACGGCCTTGGGGTCCATGCCGGGGCTCCACAGCACGACCCCGTGGCCCTCGACGTCGATGCCACGACGACCGGCTCGGCCCGTGAGCTGGGTGTACTCCCCCGGCGTGATGTCGGCGTGCGTCTCGCCGTTCCACTTCACGAGCTTCTCAATGACCACCGACCGCGCCGGCATGTTGATGCCCAGGGCGAGGGTCTCGGTGGCGAAGACGACGCGGCAGCGGCCCGAGGCGAAGAGCTCCTCGACGCACTCCTTGAACGTCGGGAGCATCCCGGCGTGGTGGGCGGCGATCCCGCGGGTCAGCCCGTCGAGGAAGTCGTGGTACCCCAGGACGTGCAGGTCCTCGTCCGGCAGGTGGGCGCACCGCTCCTCGACGAAGCCGAAGATCTCGTCGCGCTCCTCGGGTGTGGTGAGCCGCAGGTTGGCCGCGAGGCACTGTTGCACCGCGGCGTCGCACCCCACCCGGCTGAAGATGAAGTAGATCGCCGGCAGCAGCCGGTCGCGCTCGAGCCGCTCGACGACGTCGTAGCGCGACGGGAGCCCGCTGCGGGGCGGTCGCTGCGGGCGACGGCCTCCGTCCCGTCCGCCGGTACGCCGACCCGCGAGCTGCTCACGCCGCTCGTCGTCGCGGGCGACGCGCAGCAGCTCGGGGTTGACGTGGCTGTCCGGACCGGCGAAGCCGGTGCCGTCCTCGAAGAGGTCGTGGAGCCGTCGGCCGACCATCACGTGCTGGTACAGCGGGACCGGCCGGGTCTCCTCGACGATCGTCGTCGTGGAGCCCCGCACGGTCGCGAGCCACTCGCCGAACTCCTCGGCGTTGGACACCGTCGCGCTCAGCGACACCACCGCCACGGACTCGGGCAGGTGGATGATCACCTCCTCCCACACCGCGCCGCGCATCCGGTCGGCGAGGTAGTGGACCTCGTCCATCACGACGTAGCCGAGGCCGGTGAGGGCGGAGGACCCGGCGTACAGCATGTTGCGGAGCACCTCGGTGGTCATCACCACCACCGGCGCGTCACCGTTGACGGTGTTGTCGCCGGTGAGCAGCCCCACCTCGTCGGCGCCGTAGCGACGCACCAGGTCGGCGTACTTCTGGTTGGAGAGCGCCTTGATCGGTGTCGTGTAGAAGCACTTGCGGCCCTGCTCGCGCGCCAGGTGGACGGCGAACTCCCCGACGATCGTCTTGCCCGAGCCGGTCGGCGCGGCGACGAGGACCCCGTCGCCGGCCTCGAGCGCGGCGCAGGCGCTGACCTGGAAGTCGTCGAGGGGGAAGTCGTAGAGCGCCCGGAAGTCCGCGAGGACCGGCGCGGACTGGTCGGCGCGGAACTTCGAGTAGCGCTCCGCAGGACTCGGCCCGGTCGGTGGCCCCGTCGCAGTCACCGCCTCAGCCTAGGAGGCTGCTGGGTACGGTCTCAGGACGCCGGCCCGAAGACCTCCAGCTCGGTGAAGTCCAGGAACGTGCAGCCGACGAAGTTCCCGTCCGGGCAGTTCGTCGCGATGTCGGGGACCTGGGGGCTGCGCATGGTGAGCCGGACGAACCGGATCCCGCTGACGGCCCGGCTGGCGGAGAGCTCCGTGAACTGGAAGCGAGGCAGCCACTCGTCCTCGCCGCTCACCGTCACCACGTTCGTCCAGGGACCCGCCACACCCGCCGAGGAGACCTCGATCGTGAAGTCACCGGTCGACGCGCTGCCGGCGTCGCCGCAGGTCGCCGATGGGTCGACCTTGAAGGCCGACTCCACACCGGTCCCCGTGCCGATGTCGATCGCCTGCGGCAGCCGGACGACCAGGTGCTTGGGGACCGTCGTGGCGGTCGGGGTGCCGATGTCGTCCCCGGTCGTGCTGCCCCACCCGGTGCCCTGGCTGAGGTCGATCACGAAGTCCGGGCCGCACTGCGGAGCGAAGTCCGGTCCGGTGAACGACCTGACCGAGGCGCCGCCGTTCCGGGCTGCCCAGTCGCGGCGCATCGAGAACGGCTCCCTGGTCGTCCCGGTCGCGACGTCCACCTGCTGCACGACGTTCTCGCGGCCACGCGCGGTCACGACGACCTTCTGGTAGGTCCCGGCCAGGACGTCGTCGATCCGGTAGCGACCGTCGGCGCCCGTGATGTCGGAGTACCCGGGGTGCCCGGTGATCTGCACCCGCGCGCCGCTCACCGGCTCGCCGGTCAGCGGATCGCTGACCCTGCCCCTGAGCGTCCCCGTCCCGGCGGACACCCGCGGCCGGACGTGGAAGTCCTCGGCGGGGAAGGCGTCCCCGGCGTCGATCGTGCCGGCGAACCAGCCCATGCCGCGTCGGGCGAAGATCCGCCACAGCCGGTCGGTGTGGATGCCGCCGTAGCCCACCCGGTCGGCCTGGATGATCGCGTTGCGCATGTCGAGGAAGGTCGGGTCGTTGCGGGAGAGCTCCATCCCACGCGTGACCAGCGACACCGTCACGCGGTGACCCAGCCGCTCCCGCATGTCCCAGAGGGTCTGCGCCCAGATCTCGCCACTGTCGTGCGCCTCTGGAGCGCCGCCGGCCGTCGGGAACTCCCCGTAGGTGAAGCCGCCCTTGGTCCCGTCGAGCCGTGTGCACAGCCTCGCGGTCGAGCTGCGGTCGCAGTCCATCGCCTGGAGGCGGATGAATACCCGGTTCTTCGAGACGTACTTGCCGACGAGGACCTGCCCGTCCACGGACTCCCGGTCGGGCTGGAAGCCCCGGGTGACCAGGTTGTCCATCGCGTAGAAGTCGCTCCACGCCTCCCCCATCGCGCGTGACTGGATGGCGCTGAGGGTCGAGTTGCCCTGGGCGTCGACCACGAGGCGGTTGGAGAGCCCGTGCCCGTACTCGTGGTAGAGCACGTCCGCCGCGAAGTCGCTGCTCGTCGGCAGGAACGGGTCCTGGGCGTTGGTGGCCCCCGGGGTGTGGAACAGGTACATCTGCATCAACGGCGCGAAGCCGTCGGGCGGGGTCGACATGTTCGCGTTGTCCACGTGGTTGCCGTCGGGGAGACCGCCGGCGGTGTTCGCCCCGTCGATCGAGTTGAGGAGGACCGGGTCACCGCCGCTGAGCTCGAAGTTGCCCGCAGCCGGGGTGAACCCGATCGGGCGGCGCTCCAGCCAGTCGTGGAACCGGTTGACGAGGAAGAAGCCGTTGGTCACGTCGGCGTTCCGGTTCGTCCGCCACGAGAACGGCGTGTCCGGGTCCCAGGTGCACACGTAACGGCTGCTGCAGAGGCTGTTGACGCCGTTGAAGGGTTGCAGGTCGAACTGCGCGCGACCCGGCCGACCCGGCACTGGTGTCTGCTCGTTGGCGGTCACGTCGTTGTCGTCGTTGACGTCGGCCCACGCGACGGCGTTCTCGCCGAGCAGCCACGTGGCGTCGCCGGGCAGCCAGCCCTTGGAGAGCAGGTTGACGGTCTTCTGCCGACCGCCACGAGGCGCACCGGGGTAGTACTCGAAGACGCGGGCGTCACCGCGGTCGTTGTCCACCAGGTCACGCCGGTAGAGGACGGTGCCGTTCCTGGCGTCGACGACGTGGCTGTAGTGCAGTCCCGCGCCCGCCTGCACCAGGGTGGACCACCCGAGGCGGAGGCCGTCAGGAGTGAGGAACCAGACCCGGGACGCGCGGTCGCCGTTGCGCCACACCGCTCCGTCGCTCACCTCGCGGTTGGATGCGGAGTCCGAGACCTCGCCGCCGACGTCCTCGGCGGCGCGGCTGCGCGCCTGCTCGGCATTCAGCCGCGCGACGTCCGAGGCGTCCGACGCGAGCGCCTCGAGGCGCGACACAGGTGAGCCCTGGAGCGCGATCAGCCGGCCGTCGGCGCTGACGTGGGCGCGGAGCCCGTTGCTGAACAGGGTGGCGCCCCTGGCCGACTGCACCCACGAGAGGTGGTGGGTGCCGAACGTGTCGACGTAGTCCCGGCGGAGCCGGAAGGTCGACAGGTCTGAGGAGCGCAGGCCCAGGTCCCGGGCGTGGGCACGGACGTAGTCCAGCGCCACCCGCGCGGCCGGAGCGGAGCTGCGCCGGGTGAGGAACCCGCTGAGCACCATGACGTTCGCCGGCGTCCCGGTGAGGGGATCGATGTCCACCACCGCGCCCGGCCCCAGCGCCCTGCGGAGCGCCGCCACCCGGGCACCACGCCCCGGCAGCGCACGTCCCAGCACCGAGCCACCTGCGGGTGCCGCGCCGAGGCGCGCGTCGGTGTAGCCGGGGCGTGCCCGGCTCGCCGACGTGCTGGCGAGCGGAGACTCGGGACGGCCCTGGTCGCCCTCGCTGATCGCTGCCACGCCGGGTGGAACGGTGGAGAGCGCGAGCCCGGCGACCGAGCCTGCGGCGACCGCCGCCAGGACACTGCGTCGACCGCGCGAAATGCCTGAGAAGGAGAAGAACACGCCGCTTCCTCACGTGAGAAGTCGGGCGTCGGTATCAGCCGGCGAACCCCTTGCGCGGACAGTACGTCTGACTTGGTCAGATGTCACGCTTCCGGCAACGCCATCCGAGGGCCGCTGGCACAGGAGCCGATCGGGTTCGCTCGGGAGCGAGCACCTGCAACGCGCCTGGCACCGCGCAGACGGTGACGGGCAGCGGTCCCAGCCGCTCCCCGTCGGCGTACACCACCGTCCGGGGACCCGCGATGGTGGTCTCACGGACCCGGTGGTGCTCGTAGGCAGGGTGACGGGTGTGCGCGCCGCGGTAGAGCCGGGGGAAGGTGCGCACCAGGTCGGTCCGGGTCACCGGGTGGAAGAGGACCAGGTCGAGGAGGCCGTCGTCGAGGACGGCGCCGACCGCGACCTGCAGCCCGCCTCCGAAGCTCGGCCCGTTCCCCACCGCCACGACGACGGCCGAGACGTCCAGCCGGTCGCCGTCGAGGGCGAGGTGGTAGGACGACGGCCGCAGGCGGCGCAGCTCGGCCAGCGTCGCGAGCGCGTACCGCGCCTGCCCGCGCGGCCGTCGCATCCCGTCGGCACGGTCGTTGACGAGCGCGTCGAACCCGGCGGACAGCACGCAGAGGAAGTACTTCTCCCCGACGCGGCCGAGGTCGACAGTACGGACCCGGCCTGCGACGACGACGTCGGCGGCGGCGGCCGGGTCCGAGAGCGGTACGCCGAGGGAGCGGGCGGCGTCGTTGCCGGTGCCGGCGGGGATGATCCCGAGCTGGGTGCCGGAACCTGCCAGCACGTTGACGGCCAGGTTGACCGCACCGTCGCCCCCGACGACGACCAGCACCTCGACGCCGTCGTCGACGGCCCCGCGGGCCAGCTCGCGGGCCTCGTCGGCGTCACCGCCCCGGAGGCGCCGTACGAGGAACCCGGCGTCGCGGAACCGGGCCTCCGCGACCGCTGCGGACCGCTCGGCCCTCCCCCGACCTGCGGCCCGGTTGACGAGGACCGCAATCTCCCTGACCACTCAGAGCCGCAATGCGACGGTGAACCGCTCCGGTTTCGAGCCGACGGCCCGCGCCAGTCGGCGCACCGCCTCCAGCGTCGGCTCGGCGGTCACCACGGTGCCCGGGACGACGAGGGTCAGGCGGCCGGCGTACTCCACGACCAGCACCTCCCCCAGCGCCCACGCCTGGTGGGCGTCGTGACGCCAGGCCTCGCTCAGCACCGGCATTGGGTACGCCGGGTCGCAGGCGAGCACGTCGCAGCCCAGCGCATCGCCTGGCTCACCCTCGTCCGCCTGGAGAGCGCCGGTGACCAGGTGGCTCCTGCCGAGGCTGCTCGAGGCGCGCCAGGTGACCTGCTCCAGCCCTACCCAGTCAGGCAGGTCGAACGGGTCGACGGGCTGGACGCGGTGACCGCGGCGTCCCGCCACTCAGTCCTCGTCCTCGTCCAACCCCGAGTACCGGATGACGTCGCGGTCGTAGTCGAGGTCGGAGGCCTGGTCGTCGTCGAGCCCGTCGAACCGGGTGAGCCCGCGGCGCTTGTCGAGGATCCGGGCCACGACCTCGGAGATGAGGAACAGCAGCATCATCGGGATGGCGAGGAAGAGCATCGAGAACGGGTCGGTGGACGGGGTGGCCGCCAGCGGCGAAGACGAACGTGCCGAGGACGATCCAGGGACGGTACTGACCGAGGGTCTTTCCCCGGACGACGCCGGCAGGTTGAGCAGGATGACGAACAGCGGGATCTGGTAGGCGACACCGAAGACGAGCAGCATCCGGACGAAGAACGAGAAGTAGGTGTCGAAGGGGACGAGGTTTTCGACGTCGTCGGGCGGAAGCCCAGAGGACCTCGAGCCCGGTGGGCAGCACGTAGTAGCCGGTCGCCACTCCGGCGAGGAACAACGGCCCGGCGATAGCGAGGAAGATCCGGCTGTAGCGCCGCTCGTGCGGGTGCAGGCCCGGCACGATGAACGCCCAGATCTGGTAGAGCCAGTACGGGCTCGTCGCCGATGACGGCGGCGAGGAGCACAGTCTTGATCTGGAGACAGGAGCGGGCCGACGCGACCCCGTCGGACGCGGTTTGGTCGTCGACCTTGCCGTCCAGCGCCTCCTCCGCTACGTCGTGGGCTCTGTCAGCGACGAAGAGCTGCGGGGTCGTAGAACACGAACGCGGCGACGACCGCCGACGATCAGCGCGCAGATCGCGCGCAGGAGACGCCCGCGCAGCTCACGCAGGTGATCGGCAAGCGCCATCTTCCCGTCGGCGCCCATCGGCGTCACAGGCGCCGTGGAGAACATCCGGGCGACCCCGGTGGCGATGCTCATGTCCGCTCCGCGAACAGGTCCGGGTGGGCGCTTGTCAGCGGTCGCTCTCCGAGCGCGGCTGGGGCTCGTAGGTGGGCTGCGACACCGGCGGCGTGGGCTGGGTCAGCCGGGTGTCAGTGACCCGCTGCGCGTCGATGGCCTTCTGCTCCTCGGTCTTCGTTGCGTCGTCGTCGTCGTCCATCAGGCCCTTGGTCTCGGCCTTGAAGATGCGCAGCGCGCGACCGCTGCCGCGGGCGAGCTCGGGGAGCTTCTTGGCGCCGAAGAGCAGCACGATCACCAGCAGGATGAGGATGATCTCCGTGGGTCCGAGGTTGCCCATGACACTCCGCCTTCGTCGTTGCGAGGGCCGGTCCGAGAAGGCCCTCAGGTGGTCACCGGGTCGGTCGGCATGACTGACCCGGCGTCCTCCACCATAGACCGATCGACCTTGTAATTTCCCAGAACGCTCAAGGCAGCGGCTCGCACCTCGTCGACCAGGGCAGCAGGCTCGATCAGGCGGGCCTCGCCGCCGAGCTGCAGGAGCAGCCTCACCAGCCACCGGGGGTCGCTCACGCGGAGGCGTACGACGAGGTCGCCGTCGACCTCCTCGACGGACTCGACCGGGTAGTACTCGGTGACCCAGCGGGCAGCCTGGGTCAGCCGCACCACAGCGACGAGGTCGTCCGGGGAGGGCCGGAAGATGCCCTGGCTGAGGTCGAGCGGCGGCAGGGCGGCGTGCTCGGTCACCGGGGTGTCGAGGACCTCGGCCGCCTCGACACGGTCCAGCCGGAACAGCCGCCGGTCGCTCACGCGGTGGCACCACGCGTCGAGGTACGTGTGGCCGGAGGAGACCGACACCGCGATGGGGTCGACCACGCGGTCGGTCACCTCGTCGCGCACCAGCGACCGGTGTCGCAGCCGGACCTGACGGCGGTCGCCGACCGCTGCGGTGAGGCGCTCGCGGAGCGAGGCGGTCGCCGGGCTCTCGACCGGGCGGAGGTCGACCTGTGCCGCCAGCCCACCGGCCTCCCCGACCGCGGCCTCGATCTTCCCCAGGGCACGGACGACGACGTCGCGCTCCTCCGGGCTCGCTCCCTCCGCGAGGGCACGGAGCCCGACGACGAGGGCAGCCGCCTCGGTGCTGTCCAGGCGTAGCGGCCGGGTCAGGTAGTCGGCGTTCGACAGCCGGATCACCTTCTCGCCGTCGAGCGCGTCGAAGTCGAGCTCGATGAGGTCGCCCATGCCGAGACCGGGCAGCCCGCAGAACGGGAGCACCCGGACGTCGCGACGCATCGTCGCCACCGGGACGCCGAACTCGCGCGCCGCCTCCGCGACCGAGACCTCGCCGCGACGCTGCAGGTACGGGACGAGCGCCAGCAGCCGGTTCACCTGGTCGCGGGAGCCGCCGACGTTGCTCATCCCCGGCCCCCAATCGCCGTCGCCGGCGGGGCGGTCGCAGCCAGCACGTCCTCCAGCCGCTCCACAACGCCGCGGCGGAGGTCCTCCGGACCCTCGACCACCACGTCGTCGCCGTAGCCGATCACCTCGCTGACCATCGAGTCGAGCCGGCCGAACCCGACCTCGAGCTCGTCCCAACCGTCGTCCCTGCCGTCGTCGGAGGGAGCCGTCGTCGGAGCCGTCGTCGGAGCCGTCGTCACGACTCGCACCGATCACGACCTGGGCGCGGGACCGCAGCCCCACCGCCTTGCCCCGGCGGGCCCGCAGCATCGCAGTGCGCACGGGCGTGTCGGGTGCCAGCCGGTCCGCTACGGCGCGGAGGTCCGTGCCCGGAGGGACATCGAAGGAGTCGGGCGGTCCGTCGAGGACCGGCTCGCCGACGACCCGGGAGAGCCGGAACATCCGCTGGTCGTCGCGGTCGAGGTCGTGGCCGACGACGTACCACCGGGACTGGTAGGACACCACGCCCCACGGCTGCAGCCGGCGTACGGCGGAGGGGCCGGCGCTGCCTCGCGAGTGGTACCCGAACCGCACCGGTCGTCGCGAAGCCACCGCCTCCCAGAAGGTCTCGAACGCCGGCTCGTCGGGGACGATCTGGGGCTGGGCGACGTCGAGCGCGGACCGGTCCACGTCGATCCCGGCGGCCCTCAGCTTGAGCAGGGCGTCCGAGGTCGCAGAGGCGAGGCCCGCCTGCTGCCAGACCCGGGCCGCGAGCCCGACCACGGCGGCCTCGTCGGCCTCGAGGTCGATCTGCGGGAGCTCGAAGGCCTGCCGTGGGATCCGGTAGCCCGCCTCGTCGCCGAAGAGCGGGTCGTAGCCGCCGGTCTCGATCGGGACGCCGAGCGCGCGGAGGTCCTCCTTGTCGCGCTCGAACATCTTCTCGAAGGCGTCCTCGCTCCCGGCCTCGCGGTAGTCCGGAATCACCTCGCGCAGGCGGTGCTTGTCCACCCAGCCGCGCGAGACCAGCAGCGCGATCAGCAGGTTGAGCAGCCGCTCGCTCTTGCGCGCCGACACCCGGTGCTGCCTCCTGTGCCCTGGGTCAGTCCGTTGCTGGGATCGGCGTCGGCGTCAGAGGTTGGCGCCGAGCACGTCGATCACGAAGACGAGGGTCGCGCCGCCCGGGATGCTCGGCGGGGAGCCCTTCTTGCCGTAACCCTGGTCCGGCGGGATGACGAGCAGGACCCGGCTGCCGACCTTGACGCCCTGTAGCCCCTCCACCCAGCCGTCGATGAGCGACCCCTTCGCCAACGAGAACTGCGTGGGCTCGCCGCGGCTGTAGGAGTCGTCGAACGGCTTCTTCTCGCCGTAGACGGTGCCGAGGTAGTCGACGGTGAGCTGGTCGCCCTCGGCGACCTCCGCGCCGTCCCCCTCGATCAGCGGGATCACCTGGAGCTCCTTCGGCGGCTTCGCCGCCGCGTCGGCGAAGTCCAGCCCGGTGACCGTGCCGTCCTTCTCGACGACCGCGGGAGCGTCGGCGGGCGGGTCGACCGCATCGCCCTCAGGGCCCTCGAGCGGCGGTGCCACCTGGTCGATCACGTCGAAGACCAGCACCAGGTCGTCCTTCTTCTTCAGACCGGGCGGCGGCGACTGGCCCTCGCCGACGAGGTCCTTCACCGGCAGCGCGACGGCGACCCGGTCACCGATGTGCGAGCCGACGATGTACTCGTTGAACGGACCAGGGGTGCCGAGCGAGAGCTGCGTCGGCTCGGGGTCTGCGTAGTTGCTGGCGACCACGGTGCCGTTGGTGCCGTCGGCGGCGTAGAAGCGGAACTTGATCGAGTCGTCCTCCGCGACCTCGGCGCCGTCGCCGGCGATGATCGTCCCGGTCTGGGCGTCGTCGACGTCGAGCCCGTCCACCGTCACCTTGGGCTCCTTGCCGAAGTCGCCGCTGACGGTCAGCCCCTCGATGGCGTCGGTCCTGGTGGCCGGAGCGTCACCGCCGTCGTCACCGCAGGCGGTGGTGGCGGAGAGGACGAGGGCCGCGAGGGGGACCGCGGCGAGACTGCGACGCATGGTGAGTGACCTTCAGATCGGGAGCCGAACCGGGCCACCCTAGCCGCTGAGCCTGAGCGTTCCCTGCATCCCGGTCACATGCCCTCGATGAGCTTGTGGACCCGCTCGTCGTGCGCGCGGAAGGGGTCCTTGCAGAGCACGGTGCGCTGCGCCTGGTCGTTCAGCTTGAGGTGCACCCAGTCGACGGTGAAGTCGCGGCGCCGTTCCTGGGCCCGCTTGATGAACTCCCCGCGCAACCGGGCTCGGGTGGTCTGGGGGGGGCGCGTCTTGGCCTCGAAGACGCGGACGTCGTCGGTGACCCGGGTGACGGCCCCGCGCCGCTCGAGCAGGTAGTAGAGCCCCCGGCCGCGGTGGATGTCGTGGTACGCCAGGTCGAGCTGCGCGACGCGGGGGTGGCTGAGCGGGAGGCCGTGCTGGGCGCGGTAGCGCTCGATGAGCTTCCACTTGATCACCCAGTCGATCTCGCGTTCGACGAGCGAGAGGTCGCCGGACTCCACGGCCTTGAGCCCCCGCTCCCAGAGGTCCAGGGTCCGCTCGAGCAGGGGAGTCCCGACGCCGCGGCGGTCGACGAAGTCGCGTGCGCGGCTGAGGTACTCCCCCTGGATCTCCAACGCACTGGCCTCGCGGCCGTTGGCGAGGCGGACCTTGCGCCGCCCGGTCATGTCGTGGCTGATCTCCCGGATCGCCCGGATCGGGTTCTCCATGGTGAGGTCGCGCATCACCACGCCCTCCTCCAGCATCCGCAGCACCAGGTCGCAGGAGGCGACCTTGAGCATCGTCGTGGTCTCGCTCATGTTGGAGTCGCCGACGATGACGTGGAGCCGGCGGTAGCGCTCGGCGTCCGCGTGGGGCTCGTCACGGGTGTTGATGATCGGGCGGCTGCGGGTGGTGGCGCTCGAGACGCCCTCCCAGATGTGCTCGGCCCGCTGGGAGATCGAGTACATCGCCCCACGCGGGGTCTGGATGACCTTGCCCGCGCCGCACAGCAGCTGGCGGGTGACGAGGAACGGGATGAGGACGTCGGCGAGCTTGGCGAACTCGCCGTGCCGGCCGACCAGGTAGTTCTCGTGACAGCCGTAGGAGTTGCCCGCGGAGTCGGTGTTGTTCTTGAAGAGGTAGACGTCCCCCTGGATCCCCTCGTCGCGCAGCCGGCGCTCGGCGTCGACGAGGAGCCCCTCGAGAACCCGCTCCCCCGCCTTGTCGTGGGTGACGAGGTCGACGATGTCGTCGCACTCGGGGGTGGCGTACTCCGGGTGGCTCCCGACGTCGAGGTAGAGGCGGGCGCCGTTGCGCAGGAACACGTTGCTGCTGCGGCCCCAGGACACCACCTTGCGGAAGAGGTAGCGCGCCACCTCGTCCGGGCTCAGCCTCCGTTGGCCCTTGAACGTGCACGTGACGCCGTACTCGTTCTCGATCCCGAAGATCCTGCGGTCCACGAACCCACCCTAGGCGCGAACACCGCCCACGACACGGCAGACGCGGCCCCCGGTCGGGTCAGGGGGAACCCCGGGTCGGATCTCAGGGTCACGGCCGGGACGCCCTCCGTCCCGTCCCTGATGTGGTGAGGGCGCGTGGCCGCGAGGCTCGACGCCCTCGGCGAGGCGCTCCACCTGGCCGGAGCAGCAGTCACCCCGGTCGACGCCCACACGCTGCGGTCCGACGCCGAGCCCGAGCTCGTCGGCTCGGTCGCACTCGCCGCCCGGGTGCCCCTCCTCGAGCTCCGCGCCGCCGACGGCGCCGGGCTCGAGGAGATGTTCCTCCACCTCACCTCCGACTCCGCACGCGAAGGAGCAGCAGCATGACCACCCTCGCCGTCGACCGCATGGAGGTCGTCCCGCGCAGCGAGCCGTCCCCGATCCCCTTCGCCCGCCTGGCAGGCGTCGAGCTCCGCAAGATGTTCGACACCCGCTCGGGGTTCTGGCTGATGGCCAGCATCGTGTTGCTCTCGGTCACCGCCACCGACGCGGTCGTCGCCTTCGCCTCGGACGCCGACCTGACCTACGACAGCTTCGGCGCAGCGGTCGGCATCCCGATGACGATCGTCCTGCCGATCATCGCGGCGCTCTCGGTGACCAGCGAGTGGACCCAGCGCAGCGGGCTCTCGACCTTCACCATGGTGCCGCACCGCGGACGCGTCATCGGCGCGAAGGCCGTCGCCATCCTGGTGATGGGCATCGTGTCGATGCTCGTCGCGCTCACCGTGGGAGCCGTGGGCAACCTGGTGGGCGCCACCGTCGCGGGCGTCAACCTGGTCTGGGACATCAGCGTCGCGCAGATGGCAGGGATCGTGCTGGCCAACGTCCTCGGGGTCTTCGTCGGGTTCATGCTCGGGGTGCTGCTCCGCAGCTCGGCCGCCGCGATCGTCGGGTACTTCGTGCACTCCTTCGTGTTGCCCGGTCTGTCAGGCCTGTTGGCCTCCAGCCAGGAGTGGTTCCGTGACCTCGGACCCTGGATCGACTTCAGGTGGGCGTCGAGCAACCTCTACGACGCGGCGATGACCGGCGAGTCGTGGGCGCAGTTGGCGACCTCCGCCGCCATCTGGCTGGTGGCCCCGCTGCTCCTCGGGCTCGCGCTGCTCTTCCGCTCCGAGGTGAAGTGACCTCGTGCCGGGACCGGATCAGCTGAGCGGGTCGCCGGGGTCGGCGGGCGGGGCAATCGGCGGGGCAACCGGCGGGGCAACCGGCGGGGCAACCGGCGGGGCAACCGGCGGGGCAACGGGCTCGACGTCGTCGGGCGGCGCCACGGGCGCGTCGCCGGACGGCTCGGAGGGGCCGACACGGGTCTCGTCGCCTGCGAGCAGCCGCTCGACGTGCTCGTCGCTGAGCCGCTTGAACTTTCGCTGCTGGGTGCGGGTCCGGTCGAGCACGGCCGCCTCGAGGGAGGCGACCGGGATCTCCCGGCTCCCGGAGCTGTCCGAGCCGAGCGCCGCGACCGCGACCCGCAGCGCCTCCTGCAGCGCCAGTCCCGGCTGGTAGTGCTCCTTGATGTAGGTCGTCACCGAGTCGGAGGACCCGCCCATCGCGGCGTACCCCTGCTCGTCGGCGACCTGGCCGTCGTAGGTGAGCCGGTAGACCTGGTCGTCCTCGGGCGCGTCGCCGACCTCCCCGACGAACAGCTCGACCTCGTAGGGCTTCTCCCCGCCGGAGGAGAAGATCGCCCCCAGGGTCTGCGCGTAGGCGTTGGCCAGCGCACGACCGGTCACGTCGCGCCGGTCGTAGGAGTAGCCCCGCATGTCCGCGAGCCGGACGCCGGCGATGCGGAGGTTCTCGAACTCGTTGTAGCGACCGACGGCGGCGAAGGCGATGCGGTCGTAGATCTCGCTGATCTTGTGCAGCGCGGCCGAGGGGTTCTCGGAGACGAAGAGGATGCCGTCGGCGTACTGCAGCACCGCGACGCTGCGGCCCCGCGAGATGCCCTTGCGCGCGAAGTCCGCGCGGTCCTTCATCAGCTGTTCCGGCGAGACGTAGAACGGCATGTTCACGAGGCGGCTCCTGCGGGCGGTGCGGGACGGGGACGCGACACTCGGGTCACGGGTCAGGTCAGGGCGGCGGCCGGGCCGTCGGGGCGCTGCATCCGGGCGGCGATGACCCGGTCGGCGACGGCAGCGACCTCGCCGTCGGCCAGCCTGCGGTAGCCCTCGGCGGTCACGACGCCGACCACCGGGAAGATCCGCCGGGTGAGGTCGGGGCCGCCGGTCGCGGAGTCGTCGTCCGCGGCGTCGTAGAGCGCCTGGACGAGCGCGGTGACGCACCCCTGCTCGTCGAGGTCCTCGCGGTAGAGCTTCTTCAGTGCCCCCCGCGCGAACAACGAGCCGGAGCCGACCGAGTGGAACGCGGTCTCCTCGTAGCGGCCGCCGGTCACGTCGTAGGAGAAGATCCGGCCGTGCTGCTGGAGGAGGTCGTAGCCGGCGAAGAGCGGCACGACGGCCAGTCCCTGCATCGCCATGCCGAGGTTGCCGCGGATGAGCGCCGCGAGCCGGTTGGCCTTGCCGTCCATCGACAGCGGGCTGCCCTCGATCTTCTCGTAGTGCTCGAGCTCGGTCTGGAAGAGCCGCACCATCTCGACGGCCAGGCCCGCGCTGCCGGCGATCCCGACGCACGAGAACTCGTCGGCGGGATACACCTTCTCGATGTCGCGCTGGGCGATGATGTTGCCCATCGTCGCGCGCCGGTCACCGGCCATGACGACGCCGCCCGGGTACGTCGCCGCCACGATCGTCGTGCCGTGGGGTGCGAGGTCGCCCGCGCCGGTGGTCGCCGCCAGGGGGCGGCGGGACGGGAGCAGGTGCGGCGCCTGCTCGGTGAGGAAGTCGGTGAAGGAGGACCCGGGCGTCAGGTACGCCGCCGGGAGCCGGTCGCCGGAGGTGCTCACTCGCCACCCTTCTGGATGAACGACTTGACGAAGTCTTCCGCGTTCGACTCCAGCACCTCGTCGATCTCGTCGAGGATCGCGTCGATGTCGTCGTCGAGCTTCTCCTTGTCGGCCTGGGCCTCGGCGTCAGCCGCGGGCGGCGCGACGGGCACCTCGTCCTCGGTGCCCTTGCGGGGTTGCTTGTGCTCCTGGGCCATGACCACCTCCTGGGGGGATGACCTCAACCTATCGCCCGGGACCCACCCTCCCGGGCTGCACCGCACCTGCTTGCATGGTCCGTCGTGACCACCCGGCTCGTCGACCACTCGCACCGGAGCCTGGTGGTCGGGGTCGTCGGGGTCGTGGTGGCGATCGCGTTCGAGGCGATCGCCGTGGCCACCGCGATGCCGGTGGCCGCCCGCGAGCTCGGCGGCCTGCGCTCGTTCGGGCTCGCCTTCTCGGTGTTCCTCACCACCAGCCTGGTGGGGATGGTCCTGGCCGGCGTGGTCAGCGACCGCCGTGGCCCCGTGCTGCCGTTCCTCGGGGCGACGGTGATCTTCGTCGCCGGGCTCCTGCTTGCCGGCGCCGCGCAGGACATGTGGGTGCTCGTCGTCGCCCGCGCGGTGCAGGGCTTCGGCGCCGGGCTCAACACGGTCGCGCTCTACGTCGTGGTCGGACGGGCCTTCCCCGACGAGCTGCGGCCGCGGGTGTTCTCGGCACTGTCCGGCGCGTGGGTGCTGCCGTCGCTCATCGGTCCCCCGATCGCCGGCTTCCTGGCCGACGAGCTCTCCTGGCGCTGGGTCTTCCTGGGCGTCGTCCCCCTCAGCCTGGGAGCGAGCGCCCTCATCCTGCCCCGGCTGCGTCACCTGCCTCCGGCTCCCGACCCCGACGTCGAGGCGGGCAGACGGCGGCGCGGACCACTGCCGGCGGCGATGGGAGCGGCGTTGGGGGCCGGTGCGCTGCAGTACGCCGGGCAGGAGCTGCTCGTGCTGCCGGCGGCCGTGACGGCCGGTCTCGCCGTTGCCGGCGGGCTGCTCCTCGGCGCCTGTGTCACCCGGCTCCTGCCCCGAGGAGCGCTCCGCCTCAGGAAGGGGCTGCCGACGATCGTGGTGATGCGCGGGGTCTTCTCCGGCGCCTTCTTCGGCGCCGAGGCGTTCATCCCGCTGATGCTGGTGGAGCAGCGCCAGCTGGCCACCACCCTGGCGGGGGCGGCGCTGACCGGCGGCGCTCTCACCTGGTCGTTCGGCTCCTGGTACCAGGGCCGACCCGGCCTCCGGTTCCCGCGTCCGGTGCTCGTCACGACCGGGTCGGCCCTCGTGGCGGCCGGAATCCTCGTCGTCGCGGCGGCCCTGCTGCCCACCGTCCCCCAGCACCTGGCGGCCGTCGTCGCCGCGGCGGGGTGGCTCGTCGCCGGGCTCGGCATGGGACTCGGCGTCACGTCGCTGTCGGTGCTGCTGCTCGAGGCCTCACCGGTGGCCGAGCAGGGCGCCAACTCCGCGGCGCTGCAGGTCAGCGACTCACTCGGGTCGATCCTCATGCTCGGGCTGGGCGGGGCCGTCTTCGCCGGGTTCCACGACCGGGGCCACGACGGTCTGGTGTTCCTGGCGATCTACGCGCTGAGCGCGACGCTCGCCGGGGTCGGGGCGCTGGCCGGTCGCCGGGCCACGTCGGCCTGACCGGCGTCCCGTGCCTGCCGCAGGTCGCCTGGAGCTGGGCTCACAGGATCATGCAGATGAGCGAGACGCACCCTTTCCTGTCATGAGGTGGTGCTTCCTGGTCAACAGCGCTGACACTGTTGAGGAGCGACGCGCGCCGCCGTCCGGGTGGGTCAGGCTGACCTGGTGTCCGGGGAGTTCCGTCCGAGGTGTCCATCGGCGCCCGACCTCGTCAGACCGGTCAGCCTCGACCCGACCGGCAGCACCGGGCCGACCCGCGGCCAGGCGAGAGGCGGGCGGTGGCGGCGTACGACGAGCGGGTGCTACGTCCCCTCGTCGGTGTCCGACGACGTGGTCGTGGACGCTGCAGGTCCCCGAGGGCTGGTGGACCACGGACACGACCGCGGACCGGCACGCGCGCAGGGACTGGCTGCGCTCGCACGGAGTGCCCGCATGAGCGCCGCTGCTTCCCGTCGATGACCGAGTGCACCTGCCGAGCCGCTGACACGGTGCGATCAGGTCAACAGCTCGCCCTGCCCCGGGGTCAGCCGCCGGTGAGCGCCTCGAACAGCTCCTCGGCGGTGTCGCACCGGTCGAGCAGCGCCCCGACGGAGGCGCGACTGCCCCGCAGCGGGTCGACGGTGGGGACCCGTTGCAGCGACTCCCGGCCGGGCAGGTCGAAGATGACCGAGTCCCAGGAGGCGGCGGCAATCTGCTCGGCGTACTTCTCGAGGCACCGGCCGCGGAAGTACGCGCGGGTGTCGGTCGGCGGCCTGACGACGGCCTCGGCGATCTCGTCGTCGCTCAGCAGCCGCTCGACCTTCCCCATCGAGACCAGCTTGTTGTAGAGACCGCGGCCCGGACGGAGGTCGGCGTACTGCAGGTCGACCAGCTGCAGCTTCGCGTCGGACCAGTCGAGGCCGTCGCGGTCGCGGTAGCGCTGGAGCAGCTCCAGCTTGGCCACCCAGTCCAGCTCGCGCGCGCACAGCATCGGGTCGCGCTCGAGGCGGCCGAGCACGGACTCCCAGCGCTCGAGGACGTCCTTGGTCTGCCCGTCGGCGTCGGCGCCGAGCCGGTCCTCGACGTGCTTGCGGGCCAGGTCGAGGTACTCCATCTGCAGCTGGACGGCGGTGAGGGTGCGCCCGTCGCGCAGCCGCAGCAGGTGCCGCAGCGTGGGGTCGTGCGACACCTCGCGCAGGGAGCGCACCGGCTGGTCCACACCCAGCTCGCGGGAGAGGTAGCCGTCCTCGATCATCGCCAGCACCAGGGCGGTCGTGCCGACCTTGAGGTACGTCGACACCTCGGAGAGGTTCGCGTCCCCGATGATCACGTGGAGCCGTCGGTAGCGGTCGGGGTCTGCGTGCGGCTCGTCGCGGGTGTTGATGATCGGCCGCTTGAGCGTCGTCTCGAGACCGACCTCGACCTCGAAGAAGTCCGCGCGCTGCGACACTTGGAAGGCGGCCTCCCGGCCGTCCTGACCGACCCCGACCCGACCCGCGCCGCAGACGACCTGCCGGCTCACGAAGAACGGGACCAGGTGGCGCACGATGTCGCCGAAGGGCGTCGAGCGGCGCATCAGGTAGTTCTCGTGGGCGCCGTACGACGCGCCCTTGTTGTCGGTGTTGTTCTTGTAGAGGACGATCTGGCTGCCGGCGGGGGCCGAGGCGGCGAAGCGGCACGCGTCCCGCACCACCACCTCCCCGGCCTTGTCCCACAACACGATGTCGCGGGGGTTGGTGCACTCCGGCGTCGAGTACTCGGGGTGGGCGTGGTCGACGTACAGCCGCGCGCCGTTGGTGAGGATGACGTTGGCGAGCCCGAGGTCCTCATCGGTCAGCTGCGTCGGGTCTGCGACCTCACGGGAGACGTCGAACCCGCGCGCGTCTCGCAGGGGGGACTCCTCCTCGAAGTCCCACCGCGCCCGGCGGGCCTTGAGCGTCGACATCGCGTAGGCGTTGACGACGTGCGACGACGCCACCATCGGGTTGGCCGTGGGCTGCCCGGCGACCGAGATCCCGAACTCGGTCTCGGTGCCCATCACCCGGCGCACGCTCATGACCGGAGCCTACGTCGCGCGCACCGGCGGAGGACGTCTTCAGGGGCGGCGCCCGCGCGCCACCATCACCTGCACGAGGAGCAGGATGGCGACGATGACCACGATCACGAGGAGGATCTTCCCCATGGCGGCTCCCTTCGTGTCGACCTGCCCTGGTGTTACCCCGCACGTCCCGGGTCAACCGGTGGCTGAGGAGCAGGTCGCGGTGCTCGACGAGCAGGGCGCCGTCGTCGGCGTGCGGCCGCGCTCGGAGGTGCGCCGGGACAACCTCCGGCACGCGGCGACGGCGGTGCTGCTGCGCCACCCCGACGGGCGCATCCACGTGCACCGACGGTCCCCGGACAAGGACTGGCAGCCCTCGGCGCATGACGCGGCGGCGGGCGGTGTGCTGCAGGCCGGCGAGGAGCCGGACACCGCCGCGGAGCGCGAGCTGGAGGAGGAGCTCGGGGTCACCGGGGTGCCGTTGTCGAAGCTCCTGGTGGGGCGGTACGACGACGACACGACGCGCTACGTCGCCCACGTCTACGAGGCGACGTACGACGGGCCGCTGCGCTTCGCCGACGGCGAGGTCGTGTGGGGCACCTGGATGACGCTCGAGGAGCTGGGCCAGCGGCTGCAGGAGACCGGGTGGCGCTTCGTCCCGGACACCCGGGCGTTGCTCGAGCGGCTGTCCCGCGAGGGCGTGCGCGACTACGCCGCGCTCCACCCGCCGAGCCGCCCCTCGTGACGGGTCGAGCCGCCCCTCGTGACCGGTCGAGCCGCCCACCACGGCGGGCGGCTCGGCGCTGTCAGAGGTACTGGCCGGTATTGCTGACCGTGTCGATGGACCGCCCGGGCTCGGTGCCCTGCTTGCCGGTGATCAGGGTGCGGATGAACACGATCCGCTCGCCCTTCTTGCCGGAGATCCGCGCCCAGTCGTCGGGGTTGGTGGTGTTGGGGAGGTCCTCGTTCTCCTTGAACTCGTCGACGCAGGCTTGGAGCAGGTGCGAGACCCGGATCCCCTTCTGGTCGAGGTCGAGGAAGTCCTTGATCGCCATCTTCTTCGCCCGGTCGACGATGTTCTGGATCATCGCTCCGGAGTTGAAGTCCTTGAAGTACAGGACCTCCTTGTCACCGTTGGCGTAGGTGACCTCGAGGAAGCGGTTCTCCTCGCTCTCGGTGTACATCCGCTCGACGGTCCGCTGGATCATCCCGGCGACACACGCCTCCTTGTCGCCGCCGAACTCGCGCAGGTCGTCGGCGTGCAGCGGCAGGGTCGCGGTGAGGTACTTGCTGAAGATGTCGCGCGCGGACTCAGCGTCGGGTCGCTCGATCTTGATCTTCACGTCGAGCCGGCCCGGTCGCAGGATCGCGGGGTCGATCATGTCCTCGCGGTTCGACGCACCGATCACCAGGACGTTCTCGAGCGTCTCCACACCGTCGATCTCGCTCAGCAGCTGCGGGACGATCGTGTTCTCGACGTCGGAGGACACCCCCGAGCCGCGGGTGCGGAACAGCGAGTCCATCTCGTCGAAGAACACGATGACCGGGGTGCCCTGGCTCGCCTTCTCCCGCGCCCGCTGGAACACCAGCCGGATGTGCCGCTCGGTCTCCCCGACGTACTTGTTGAGCAGCTCGGGGCCCTTGATGTTGAGGAAGTAGCTGCGGCCCGCCGCACCCTCACCGCCGGTGCGCTCGGCGACCTTCTTGGCCAGCGAGTTGGCGACCGCCTTGGCGATGAGCGTCTTGCCGCAGCCCGGAGGGCCGTAGAGCAGCACCCCCTTGGGCGCCTTGAGCTCGTGCTCGGTGAAGAGGTCGGGGTGGAGGTAGGGCAGCTCGACCGCGTCGCGGATCTGGTCGATCTGGTTCCGCAGTCCGCCGATGCTCTCGTAGGCGATGTCGGGGACCTCCTCGAGGACCAGCTCCTCGACCTCCGACTTCGGGATGCGCTCGTAGACGTAGCCCGAGCGCTGGTCGAACAGCAGCGCGTCGCCGGCACGGATCCCGACGTCCTTGAGGGGCTCGGCGAGCCGGACCACGCGCTCCTCGTCGGCGTTGGCGATGCAGAGGGCGCGGTCGCCGTCGGCGAGCAGCTCCTTGAGCATCACGATCTCGCCGACCTGCTCGAAGTCGAGGGCGGCCACCACGTTGAGCGCCTCGTTGAGCATGACCTCCTGCCCCTTGCGCAGCCCGTCGGCCTCGACCGACGGGCTGACCTGGACCCGGAGCTTCCGCCCGCCGGTGAAGACGTCGATCGAGTCGTCCTCGTTACGCTGCAGGAACGTGCCGAAGCCCGACGGCGGCTGCGCGAGCCGGTCGACCTCCTCCTTGAGCGTGAGGATCTGGTCGCGCGCCTCACGGAGCGTCTGGGCCAGCCGCTCGTTCTGCGCGGTCACCGCCCCCAGCGACCGCTGGGCGTCCTGCAGGCGCTGCTCGACCAGGCGCGAGGAACCCGGCGCGTCGGTCAGTCTCCGGCGCAGCTCGAGGACCTCCTCCTCGAGGTAGGCCACCTGGGCCTGCCAGTCCTCGGGCGTGCGCCCGGCGCTGCCCGTGCTCCCGGATCTCGACATCGCACCCACCTCCGCCGCGGCGTCTGCCGGATGGCTCGCTGAGAGTCCAACCTACTCACTCGCAGGGGGTCCCACTCAAGGTTTGACCCGAGTGTTGCGCCCCCTGTCAGGTCTGTCGGGTCAGTCGTCGAACGGCTCCAGCTCGATCTGCGGCGGGAGGTCCGCGGGCCGGGGGCCGGCGTAGTCGACGCCGTACGCGCCGGGGGCGGGCCTGCGGCGCTTGACCGGCGGGCGCTCCCCGGGGGACATCCGGCGGGCCGTCACCAGGAAGCCGGTGTGGCCGCTCATCCGGTGGCCCGGCCGGACCGCGAGCCCCTCGACGTGCCAGTCGCGGACCAGCGACTCCCACGCCTGCGGCTCGGTGAAGCCCCCGTGGGCGCGCAGGGTCTCCACGACCCGGCTGAGCTGGGTCGTGGTCGCGACGTAGGCGCAGACGATCCCGCCCGGCGCCAACGACCCGGCCACGGCGTCGACGCACTCCCAGGGCGCCAGCATGTCGAGCACGATGCGGTCGACGCGGGCGTCGGTGGCCGCGGCGGGAAGCTCGCTGCTGAGGTCACCGACGGTCAGCCGCCAGGCAGGGTGGTCACCGCCGAAGAACTGGGTGACGTTGCGGCGGGCGACCGCGGCGAACTCCTCACGACGCTCGTACGACGAGACCCGGCCGGTCGGCCCGACGGCGCGGAGCAGGAAGCACGTGAGGGCGCCCGACCCGACGCCGGCCTCGACGACGTGGGCGCCCGGGAAGACGTCGGCCATCGTGACGACCTGCGCGGCGTCCTTGGGGTACACCACCGCGGCGCCACGCGGCATCGAGACGGCGAACTCGTGGAGGAGCGGGCGGAGCACGAGGTACTCCCCACCCAGGGAGGACGCCACGGTGAACCCCTCCTCCCTGCCGAGCAGCGCGTCGTGCTCGACGTGGCCACGGTTGCTGAAGAAGCGCCGCCCCGGCTCGAGGCAGACGTGGTGCCGGCGGCCCTTGACGTCGGTGAGCCGGACCCACTCCCCCGGCTGCAGCGGACCGCGACGGACCCCCGACCAGTCGGGCTGGTCCGAGGGCGGCTCCCCCGGCCGGCCAGGGGTCACGCGGCCCCGAACCCGGGTCGGTACGCCCGAGGACCGGCGTTGAAGGCCGCGTCGACGTCCTGGGTGACGAGCACGCCGTACACCGACCCGTCGGGCTCCAGCAAGAGGTACTCGGTCGACGGCGCGCGCTGCATCGCCCGGACCAATTCCTCCCCACCGGAGTCGGCGGGCAGGGAAAGACCCGGCTCGAGCGTCCGGCTGACCGCGCCCACGGTCACCCAGGGACGCCGGTCCTCCGGGGTGGCGGCGACGGCGGTCTCGTTGACCAGCCCGACGGGCCGTCCCTGAAGGTCGACGGTGACGATCGACCCGGCCTCGGCCTGCTGCGCGCGACGTACCGCCTCCGCGACGGGGAGGTCCTCGGGGACCGTGAGCGTCCGGCGCGCCAGCCGCCGGGCCTGGAGCTGGGGCAGCCGCGCGCGGAGCTTGCCGCTGACGATCGCCGCGGAGGCCGCGGTCCAGAGGAACCACCCCACCACCAGGGCGAACAGCCAGTCGGTCGGCGCCGTCCGGAGGCCGAGCAGCGGGAGGATCACCGGCAGGAACAGGGCGAGGAGCGCGACCCCGCGACCGGCCCATCCCGCGACCACGGTTCCCCGGTTCGGGTCGCCCGCGACCTTCCAGACCGCCGCGCGGAGCACCCTGCCGCCGTCGAGCGGGATGCCGGGCAGGAGGTTGAGCACGCCGATGACCAGGTTCCAGTAGGCGAGGGACTCCACGACGAGCCCCAGCACCCCGTCCGGGGTCACGGTCGAGAGCGCCAGAGCCGCGACGCCCACCGCGAGCGAGCTCACCGGACCGACCCCGGAGACCAGCGCCTCCTGCTTGGGCGTCCGCGGCTCACCGTCGATCGCGGTGACGCCGCCGATGAAGTGCAGCGTGATCGAGTCCACGCGGAGCCCGAACCGCTGTGCGACGAGCGCGTGCGAGGCCTCGTGCACGAGCAGCGACAGCGTCAGCAGCACGGCGAACGCGAGCCCGCCGACGTACGCCCAGTTGCCGAGCTCGGGTGCCTCCTGGAGGATGCGCGGCGCGAACAGCCAGGCGATGAGGACCGCGATGAGCAGCCACGACGTCTTGACCAGGACGTCGACACCGTTGATCGACCCGATCCGCAGCGTCCCCGGCTCGTTCCGACGCGCGGGCGCGCCGAGGCCCCCTCGTCGGCCGTGGGTGCCGGGATCCTGTGTCACCCGCCCAACCTACCGAGCCGCCGCACCGAGCAGTGCCGCAGAACTGTCGGTGGGCTCACCTAGGGTGCCGCCCATGGTGCACGAGGAAGTCCTGGAGCGTACGGCGGTCGGGTCGCTGTCCCCGAGCCGGGCCGGCGACTTCATGACGTGTCCGTTGCTCTACCGGTTCCGCACCATCGACCGGCTCCCGGAGACGTCCTCCCCCGCAGCCGTGCGGGGGACCGTGGTGCACAAGGTCCTCGAGGACCTCTTCGACCTCCCGGCGGTCGAGCGCACGCCGGCGCGCGCGGCGGAGATGGTCGCGCCGGCGTGGGAGGCCGTGCTGGCCGAGGACCCGGCGCTGGCGGAGCTCTTCGGTGAGGAGGGGCCGGAGGTCGGCGGCTGGCTGGTGTCGTGCCGCGAGAGCCTCGAGCGCTACTTCGCGCTCGAGGACCCGAGCCGGCTCGAGCCGGCCGACCGGGAGATGTACGTCGAGACGCTGCTCGACAGCAACCTCCTGCTCCGCGGGATCATCGACCGGCTCGACGTCGCTCCGACGGGGCAGGTGCGGATCGTCGACTACAAGACCGGCAAGGCACCCGGGCCCGGCTTCGAGGCGCGTGCACTGTTCCAGATGAAGTTCTACGCCCTGGTGCTGTGGCGGGTGCGCGGGGTGGTCCCCGACCTCCTGCAGCTGATCTACCTCGGCAGCGGCGAGGTGCTCCGGTTCGTCCCCGAGGAGCGCGACCTGCTGGCCGTCGAGCGGAAGGTCAACGCGCTGTGGGCGGCGATCGCCCGCGCCACCGAGACCGGTGACTGGCGGCCGCGGCGCTCGGCGCTCTGCGGGTGGTGCTCCCACCAGGATCTCTGCCCGGAGTTCGGAGGGACGCCGCCCCCGCTCCCGGCGCCCGACACGCTGGCTGCGGGAGCGACGACCCTGGCCAGCTGACCCTCGGACGTGGCTTGTGCGGTGCATCTGAGCCACCAGATGGCTCGGACGCACCGCACAACGCCGGGAGCCCGGGGCGTCAGATGCCGTTGCGGTCCGCCCAGAGCGCCGCCTGCGTGCGGTCCATGACGCCGATGCGCTGGAACGCGGAGGTGAGGTGCGCCTTGACGGTCCGCTCGCTGATGCTGAGCTTGCGGGCGATCTGCTTGTTCGCGAGCCCGGCGCGCACGAGCTGCAGGACCTCGACCTCCCGCGGCGTGAGCTTCGGGTGGTTCCCCGCGATCGGGGTTCCCGACGCCGGCACGTCGGTGCGCGCGAGCAGCAGCTCCCGGGCGGCCCTCGGGTGCAGCGGCGACTCGCCCCGTCCGACCGCGTGCACCCCGGCGATGACCTCCTCGGGATCGGCGTCCTTGAGGAGGTAACCGACCGCGCCGGCGTCCAGCGCCGCGACGATCCGCTCCCGGTCGGAGAACGAGGTGAGGACGAGGACCTGCGGCGGGTCGGCCTCGGCCTGGAGGAGCCGGGTCGCCTCGACGCCGTCGACCCCGGCCATCTGCAGGTCCATGAGGACGACGTCGGGCCGGACGTCGCGGGCGATGGCGAGCGCTTCGGCGCCCTCGGCCGCCTCGCCGACGACCTCGATCCCCGGAGCTCCGGACAACAGGTCGGTGAGTCCCCGCCGGACGACCGCGTGGTCGTCGACGAGCAGCACGCGGATCGGCGCGCCAGGCTCGCGGGTCCCCTCGTCGGCCGGCTCGCCGTCGGGCCCGGGCCCCGTGGTCACCGGGCACCTGCCGGAACCTCGAGGTGCACGGTCGTCCCGTGGCCGACCGAGGACTGCACGTCGAGCCGGCCGCCGGCGTCGCGCACGAGCCCGGAGAGGCCGCGCAGCCCGAAGTGCCCGGCGGACCGCGGCGCGGACGGGTCGAACCCCGAACCGTCGTCGGTGACCGTCAGCACCAGCCGCTTGGCCCCGGCGCGCTCCTCGCCGTTGACCGCGACGCCGAGCGTCCGGGCGCCGCTGTGCCGCAGCGAGTTGCGGACCGCCTCCTGCGCGACGCGCCACACCAGCCCGACCGCCGCGTCCGACGCGGGCTCGGCGTCCTCCACGGTCGCGGACGCCGCGACGCCCTGCGCCGCAGCAGGGGCGAGGAGGTCCTGCAGCGCCGCGCCGAGGCCCTCGGCCCGCAGGTCCGGCGGGTAGATCTCGACCATCAGCGAACGCAGCGACTTGAGGCTGGACCGGATGGTCGAGCCGGCCTCGGCGGCTGCGTGCCGCGCCGACTCGGGGAGGGCGTCGGTGCGCGCCAGCGCTGACATCGCGAAGGACGCGCCAACGAGGTCCTGCACCACGCCGTCGTGGAGGTCGCGCGCGATCCGGACGCGCTCGGCCTCCGATGCCTCCACCGCCGCCTCCAACAGTCGCTCCCGCTCCTCGGCCGACCGACGCAGCCGACGGGTGAGAGCGTAGAGGAGAGCGGTGGCCACCAGCAGGACCAACCCCATCGCCGCGAAGGTGATCGGCCAGAACGCCGACAGGAGGTCGTTGCGACGACGGTTGATGATGTTCTCGGAGAAGTAGGTCTCGAACAGCAGCCACTCGCCCTCGGGACTCCGGATCCGGGTGTACACCTCGACCAGCCTCGCCGTCTGCGTCTCGAGCCGGTTCTCCCGCGCACTGAGGTCGGACACCTCCGCCTGGGCCGGTGCGCCGGCGAGGACCTCGCGCTTCTCGTCGCCGAGCGGATACTCCTCGGCGATCAGCTCCGTCTGGTCGGAGTAGAGGATCGTGCCGTCGGCTGCCCAGATCTTGACGTGCTCGATGTCGTCGACGACGATCCGCCGCCTGGCGAACTGGTCGAACCGGTCCAGCGCCCCGGCGTCGAGGTCGACGAGTCCCTCCGGCACCTCAGGCTCGACCGTGACCGCGAGGAGCTCGGTCTTGTCCCTCGCGCTGTAGGTGGCCTGCTCGGCCGCTGCGCGGCTCCCGAGCCAGAAGGTGCCGACCGCGATCATGAGCAGCGCCAGCAACCCGGTGACCAACATCAGGGTCACGGGGTTGCGGACTGCCTTGTTCAGGGCACCCACAGGTCGACCTCCCAGTCCTGACCGAGCCCGGGTCCTGGAGAGGACCCGGGCTCAGTATCGGTGACGAGGGCAGTGCTCAGAAGGACAACGCTCCACGGCAGACCTGGCCGCTCCTGGTGTTCCGGGCCCGGAAGACGATGCGGTCCTCTCCCCGGATGTTCACCATGACGCGACGGACCTCGAAGGACCCGCTCGGAGCCCGCGTCGTCTTCGTGCCGCTGTCGCTCAAGCTGCCGTTGTGCTTGAGCCGCCAGTTCCAGACCTGGCCGTTCCGGCTGCTGTCGACCTCGCCCTCGACCTCGATGCGGCCGTTCTCGGGGCTGGCCTTGAGCTTCCAGTCAGCGGTCCCGCTGCAGGAGCCGCGCCTGATGACGTCGCCGGCAGCGGCTTCCGCGGACGCCGTTGGCAGCAGCGTGGCGACGGTGACGAGCGCCAGGGCGCCGACCCGCGTCCAGCGGCTGGTGGTGTTCTGCATGGGTGTCCCCCTCCGGGATCGTGTTCGTCCCTCGATGATGCGGCGTCGCGAAGGGCAGCCACCATCGGACGGTGGTACTACGACGGCGGGGAAGGGTGGTCGTCCCGGGCTGTCCGGAGCGCAGCGAGGTCGGCGGTCCTGAGCCCCTCGAGCGTCGGGAGGAACACCCGGCCGGGCCCGGGCTCGACCCGGACGTGGTTCTCGATGACGAGCACCCGGCAGCCGGCTGCCTCGGCGGACGTCGCGCCGGGGTTGGAGTCCTCGATGGCGACGCACGCCTCGGGGTCGACGCCGAGCAGCCGCGCCGCATGCAGGTAGGGCTCGGGGTGCGGCTTGCCCCGCGAGACGTTGTCGCCGGTGACCACGACGTCGAAGCTGCGTCCGGGCATCGCGGCCAGCACCGGTCCGACGAGCCGCTCGTAGGACATCGTCACCAGTGCGCAGGGGACGTGCTGCTCGCGCAGGTCCGCGAGCAGCTCCCGCGCGCCGGGTCGCCAGGGCACGGCGGTGTGGATCCGTGCCACGACACCGTCCATGAGCAGCTCGACGATGCGCTCGACCGGTAGCCGGACCTGGCCCTGGCGCTGCAGGATCGAGCCGGACACGAGCAGGTCGTTGCCGACCAGCAGCAGCGCCTCCTCGGCCGACCAGGTGCCCTTGCCGTGCGCCGCCACCACCTCGGTCTCGGCCTCGGTCCAGTAGGGCTCGGTGTCGACCAGGGTGCCGTCCATGTCCCACAGGACCGCAGCGGGACGGGCGGCCGGCCCTGACGAGCGAGCGGCCCCGGGGCGCGCCGTCGGCGACCCGGCCACCTCAGTCCTCCGGCTCGTAGCCGAGGTTGGGCGCGAGCCACCGCTCGGCCTCGCGGAGCGTCCAGCCCTTCCGCCGGGCGTAGTCGGCCACCTGGTCCTGGCCGAGCCGCCCCACGACGAAGTAGCGGGAGTCGGGGTGGGAGAGGTACCAACCGCTCACCGACGCACCGGGCCACATCGCCATGCTCTCGGTCAGCCGTACGCCGATCGCGCGCTCGACCTCGAGAAGCTCCCACAGCTGGGTCTTCTCGGTGTGGTCGGGACAGGCCGGGTAGCCCGGCGCCGGCCGGATCCCGGCGTACTGCTCCTTGATGAGACCCACGTTGTCCAGCTCCTCGTCGGGCGCGTAGCCCCAGAGCTCGGTGCGGACCCGCTCGTGGAGCCGCTCGGCGAAGGCCTCGGCGAGCCGGTCGGCCAGTGAGTCGAGCAGGATCGCGCTGTAGTCGTCGAGCTCGGCGCGGAGCTGCTCGACCCGCTCCGGGACCCCCGTGCCGGCAGTGACGGCGAAGCCTCCGACCCAGTCCGGGACGCCGCTGTCGCGCGGCGCGACGTAGTCCGCGAGCGACCGGTGCGGCAGGCCGTGGCGCTGCTCGCCCTGCTGACGCAGGTGGTGCAGCGTGGTGAGGACCTGGGTGCGCGACTCGTCGGCGTACACCTCGATGTCCTCGGCGCCCCGACCGTCGCCGGTGCGGTTCGCCGGGAAGATCCCGACGACGCCGTCGGCGGTGAGCCAGCGCTCGGCGGTGAGCCGGTCGAGCATGCGCTGGGCGTCCTCGTAGAGCCTGCTCGCGGCCTCACCGGTGGTCGGGCTGTTCAGCAGGTCAGGGAACTTCCCGCGCAGCTCCCAGGCGTTGAAGAACGGCTGCCAGTCGATGTAGCCGCGCAGCTCGGCGAGGTCCTGGGCGAGGAACGTCTCGACACCCAGCAGCGCCGGCTTGGGGGGTCGGTGAGCGGTCCAGTCGACGGGGGTGGCGTTGCGCCGCGCCTGCTCCAGCGAGGTGAGCGGTCGCTGCGCGTCACGCTTCGCGTGGCGCTCGCGGATCGAGTCGAAGTCCGCACCGACGTCGGCAAGGAACGACGGCCTCTGGTCGTCGGACAGCAGCGCCGCGACCACCGGCACCGACCGCGAGGCGTCCTTCACCCAGACGACCGGGCCGGAGTACGCGGGGTCGACCTTGACACCGGTATGGGCACGGCTGGTCGTGGCGCCCCCGATGAGCAGCGGGATGCCGCGGGCGGCGAACCCCTGCCGCTCCATCTCCGAGGCGAGGTTGACCATCTCGTCGAGTGAGGGGGTGATGAGGCCCGACACGCCGATGGCGTCGGCATCGTGCTCCCGCGCGGCGTCGAGGACCTTCTGCGCCGGGACCATGACACCGAGGTCGACGACGTCGTAGTTGTTGCACTGCAGGACCACGCCGACGATGTTCTTGCCGATGTCGTGCACGTCGCCCTTCACCGTCGCCATGACGATCGTGCCCTTGGTGCGGGACTGGTCGCCCGGCTGCTTCTCCGCCTCGATGAACGGGATGAGGTGGGCGACCGCCTTCTTCATCACCCGGGCGGACTTCACCACCTGCGGCAGGAACATCTTCCCGGAGCCGAAGAGGTCCCCCACGACGTTCATGCCGTCCATCAGTGGGCCTTCGATGACCTCGATCGGGCGGCCGCCGCGGGCGGAGATCACCTGGCGGAGCTCCTCGGTGTCGGCCTCGACGTGCTCGTCGATGCCCTTCACGAGGGCGTGGGTGATGCGCTCTTCCACCGGCATCGAGCGCCAGGCGGCCGCGGCGGCCGCCTCCTCGGGCGCGTCGGGGTCGGCGCGGAACCGCTCGGCCACCTCGAGCAGCCGCTCGGTGGCGTCGGGACGGCGGGCCAGGACGACGTCCTCGATCCGCTCGCGCAGCTCGGGGTCGATCTCGTCGAGCACCACGAGGGCGCCGGCGTTGACGATGCCCATGTCGAGGCCGGCCGCGATCGCGTGGAACAGGAAGACGGCGTGGATCGCCTCGCGGACGACGTTGTTGCCGCGGAAGGAGAACGAGACGTTCGAGATCCCTCCGGAGACCAGCGCGCCGGGGAGGTTCTGCTTGATCCAGCGGACCGCCTCGATGAAGTCGACGCCGTAGCGCGCGTGCTCCTCGATGCCGGTGGCGATCGCGAAGACGTTGGGGTCGAAGACGACGTCGGTCGGGTCGAAGCCGACCTCCTCGGTGAGGATGCGGTAGGCGCGGGCACACACGGCGGTACGCCGTTCGAGGGTGTCGGCCTGGCCGTCCTCGTCGAAGGCCATGACCACCACGGCGGCGCCGTACTTGCGGCACAGCCGGGCCTGGGCGACGAACTTCTCCTCACCCTCCTTCAGCGAGATCGAGTTGACGACCGGCCTGCCCTGCGTGGTGCGGAGCCCGGCCTCGATCACGTCCCACTTCGAGGAGTCGATCATCAGCGGGACCCGCGAGATGTCGGGCTCGGCGGCGATCAGCTTCGTGAAGCGGTCCATGGCCGCGACCCCGTCGATCATGCCCTCGTCCATGTTCACGTCGAGGAGCTGTGCGCCGGCCTCCACCTGCTGGCGGGCGACCGTCAGCGCGGTCGCGTAGTCGCCGGCCTTGACGAGGTTGCGGAACCGCGCCGAGCCGGTGATGTTCGTGCGCTCGCCGACGTTGACGAACAACGAGTCCGGGGTGATCGCGACCGGCTCGAGGCCCGACAGCCGGCAGGCCGCAGGGACGACGGGCGGCGTCCGGGGGGCGACCCCCCGCACCCGGGACGCCAGCTCGGCGATGTGGTCGGGCGTGGTCCCGCAGCAGCCGCCGACGAGGTTGACCAGCCCGCTCGCGGCGAACTCCGAGAGCATGTCGGCGGTCTCCACCGGCGTCTCGTCGTACTCACCGAAGGCGTTGGGCAGCCCCGCGTTCGGGTAGCAGGACACGAAGCAGTCGGCGACCCGGGCGAGGTCGGCCAGCCACGGCCGCATCTCGGCGGCGCCGAGCGCGCAGTTGAGCCCGACCGCGAGCGGACGCGCGTGCCGCACCGAGTGCCAGAAGGCCTCGGTGACCTGGCCCGAGAGCGTGCGTCCCGAGGCGTCGGTGATCGTCCCGGAGACGATGACGGGCCAGCGCGTGCCGCGCTCCTCGAAGAGGGTCTCGAGAGCGAAGATCGCTGCCTTGGCGTTCAACGTGTCGAAGACGGTCTCGACGACGAGCAGGTCGGCGCCGCCGTCCACGAGGCCCCTGGCCTGCTCGAGGTAGGCCTCGACGAGCCGCTCGAAGCTGACGTTGCGCGCGCCCGGGTCGTTGACGTCGGGGGAGATCGAGGCCGTGGTGTTGGTCGGGCCCAACGAGCCCGCGACCCACCGCGGCCGCCCCGGGTCGGCGGCCATGACCGCGTCGCACTCGGCGCGCGCCAACCCGGCCGCAGCGACGTTGAGCTCGTAGCAGACGTCCTCGAGGCCGTAGTCGGCCTGGGAGATCCGCTGGGCGTTGAAGGTGTTGGTGGACACGACGTCGGCGCCCGCCTCGAGGTAGGCGCGGTGGACCGACCGGACCAGGTCCGGCTGGGTGAGCACGAGGAGGTCGGCGTCGCCCTGGAGGTCGCGGTGCCAGTCGGCGAACCGCTCGCCGCGGAAGTCGGCCTCGCTGAGACCGTGCTGCTGGAAGACCGTGCCCGTCGCGCCGTCGAGGACGAGGATCCGCTCCTGCAGCGCTGCCCGCAGCGGGGCCTCGGCCGGGTGGGCGGTGAGCGTCACGAGGGTCCTCGGTGTCGGGGCAGGCGATGGTCGGGACGGGCGGGAGGCGTCCGGGAGCCGCCGTTCCACTGTAGGAGACCGTGGGCCACGACCGGGGCAGGCCCGCATCGTGGCGCCTCCCCTAGATTGGGCGGGTGATCGAGATCGAGGAGCTCCGCCCGCTGCGCTCGCCGGTCCTCATCGCGGCGTTCGAGGGGTGGAACGACGCCGCGGACGCGGCCTCTGCTGCGGTCGACCACCTCCTGGAGGTGTGGCAGAGCGAGCTCGTCGCGGTCATCGATCCCGAGGACTACTACGACTTCCAGGTGAACCGCCCGACGGTGACCGGTGACGAGGACGGAGGGCGCCGGATCACCTGGCCGTCGACCCAGCTGTCCATCGCCACGCCGCCCGGGTCGGACCGGGACGTGATCCTGCTGCGCGGCATCGAGCCGAACATGCGCTGGCGGCAGTTCTGCGCCGAGCTGCTCGCCGGTGCCGACGAGCTGGGGGCCGCGCTCTGCGTGACCCTCGGGGCGCTGCTCGCCGACACCCCGCACACGCGGCCGATCCCGGTGTCGGGGACCACCACCGACGACGACCTGCGCGACCGGCTCGACCTCGAGGAGTCGACCTACGAGGGACCCACGGGGATCGTCGGGGTCTTCCAGGACGCCTGCGTGAGCACGGGGATGCCGGCGGTGTCGATCTGGGCCGCGGTCCCCCACTACGTCGCGCAGCCGCCCTGCCCGAAGGCCACCCTCGCGCTCCTCGGGATGGTCGAGGACGTCCTCGGGCTGACGATCCCGCTCGGCGACCTCCCCGAGGACGCCAAGGCGTGGGAGCGCGGCGTCGACGAGCTCGCGGCCGAGGACGAGGAGATCCGGGCCTACGTCCGGTCCCTGGAGGAGAGCCGGGACACCGCAGAGCTCCCCGAGGCCAGCGGCGAGGCGATCGCCCGTGAGTTCGAGCGCTACCTCAAGCGGCGCCAGCGCCCCGAGTGACCCCGCGGTCCTTCCGTCACGCTTCCGTCACAGCCTCAGGCCGAGGCGCGCGTCCACCAGCTCGCGGACGAGGGACGCACCGGAGCCGTCGCCGGGGTGCCACCCCATCGCCCAGTCGTCGAGGAGCCGCAGCGCCCGCGGCGTGTCGAGGTCGGAGGCCAGGGCGGCCCGCACCGAGGCCACGAGCTTCTCCGCCTGCTCCTGACTGGTGATCGGCAGCGCCTGGCACCACCGGTCGAGCCGCCGCTCGGCGACGGCGAGGTCCCGGTCGGTCCACTCCCAGTCCTCACGGTAGTGGTGCGACAGCAGCGCCAGCCGGAGCACGGCGGGGTCGGTCCCCCGGTCCCGCAGCGTGCTGACGAACACGAGGTTGCCCAGCGACTTCGACATCTTCTCGCCCTGGTAGCCGACCATCCCCGTGTGCAGGTAGTGGCGCGCGAACCGGGTGCCCGGCGCGGCGGCGTGCACCTGCGCCGCAGTCATCTCGTGGTGGGGGAAGACGAGGTCGGTGCCGCCGCCCTGCAGGTCGAGGTCCGGTCCGAGGTGGGCGGTCGCGATCGCGCTGCACTCGACGTGCCAGCCCGGGCGGCCGGGGCCGAGGTCGCTGTCCCAGGACGGCTCACCGGGCCGAGCGCCACGCCAGAGCAGGCAGTCGAGCGGGTCGCGCTTGCCCGGACGCTCCGGGTCGCCGCCACGGTCCGCGGAGAGCTGCAGCATCTCGGGTCGGCCGAGCCCCGACACCGACCCGAAGCCGGGGTCGGAGGAGACGTCGAAGTACCAGTCGCTGTCCACGGCGTACGCGTGGCCGCGCTCGCGGAGCTGCTCCACCATCGCCGCGACGAGCGGGACCGACTCGACGACCCCGACGTACTCGTCGGGTGGCAGCACCCGGAGCGCGGCCATGTCGCTGCGGAACCGCTCGGTCTCCCGCTCCGCCAGGTCCTGCCAGCCGACGCCGGTCTGCGCCGCCCGCTCGAGCAGCGGGTCGTCGACGTCAGTGACGTTCTGGACGTAGCGGACCTCGCGCCCGGCGTCACGCCACGCCCGGACGAGCAGGTCGAAGGTGACATAGGTCGCCGCATGCCCCAGGTGCGTCGCGTCGTACGGCGTGATGCCGCAGACGTAGAGGCGGGCCGGGCCGTCGGGCCTGCTGGTGACGATCGTGTCCGTCGCGGTGTCGTGGAACCGCAGGTCAGGTGCGTGCCCGAACCGGGCCAGTGACGGCACGACGACGCTGTCCCAAGCCCGCATGCCGGAAGGTTACCCAGGGCTCGAGGTCAGAACGCCGGCCACGGGATCGATGGCCACGAGCCGGACGGCACCGGCATCCGGCCGCGCCGCGCGAGCTGCTGGCAGCGGCGGGCCAGCGTGGCCAGCTCGTCGGGACCGAGCAGGTCCCGGAGCGCCGGCTCCTCGCCCGTCCCGTCGCGCTCGCCCAGCCGCTCGCCCAGGGTGGCGACCGCCACCCGGTCCTCGGGGTCCAGCCGGTCACCCGCCCACCCCCACAGCACGGTGCGCAGCTTGTCCTCGACGTGGAAGCAGACCCCGTGGTCGACGCCGTAGCGGTGCCCGTCGGCCATCGCGAGCACGTGGCCGCCCTTGCGGTCGGCGTTGTTGACGACCGCGTCGAACACCGCCATGCGCCGCAGCGCGGACGCTGTCCTCGTGGACGAGCGAGACGTCCTCGCCGGACCCGTCGGTCGCGTCGAGGACGTGCAGGAAGCCCTCCGGCACCGCGTCGGACGGGCAGAGGTCGACCGCGTCGAGCTCGTCCCCGGCGTCCGCCGGCTCGCACCAGAGCTGCACCATGCCCCGGCCGTGCGGACCCTCGCGCAGCACCGTCAGCGGGACGACGTCCCACCCGAGCGCCTCGGAGACCAGGTACGCCGCGCGCTCCCGGTTGGCCAGCGTCCGGGACGGGAAGTCCCACAGCGGTCGCTCACCCGCGACCGGCTTGTAGACGCAGGCGACCCGCAGCCCGTCCAGCACCGCCTCGCCGAAGAAGGTGGCGTTCGACGCCGGCATGATCCGGCCCTGCAGCTCCAGCTCCCCGGTCTCGAGTGCGCGCCGGACGTCGTCGGTGGGACGTGGCGGCATGCCGGGGACCAGCCCGGACGTCGGCTCGGCGCTCATCTCGTGTCCCGCTCGCGTCCTGCTCGTCTCACCGGCGCCGGTAGCCGTTGGCCCGGGGGCAGAGGTGACCGGCCGGGTCCAGCGGCTGGCCGCAGAACTGGCACGGCGGCCGGCCGGCGGCGACCACCGACTGCGCGCGCTTGGAGAAGGCCCGGGCGACGGCGGGCGGCAGGCTCACGAGGAGGAGCTCGTCGGGCTCGGCCTCCTCCTGCCCCGCCTCCTCGGCGAGGACCTCTGCGAGTGCCTCCCCCAGGGACTCGCCGAGCGTCTCGGCCAGCGCCTCCTCGATGTCGCCCGGGTCGGTCTCCACGGCGTCGTCGTCGACCGGGAAGACCTCGATCACGACGCGGCCCCCGTCGGCGTCCCACGCCAGCGTCATCGTGCCGGCCCGGAACTCCTCGTCGATGGGCTGCTCCAGCGGGTCGGTGTCCTCCAGCGAGGTCGGCGCCACAGCCGGGACCAGCCCGACCCCGCCCTCCCCGCGCATCACTTCGTCGAGGAGCGCGTCGACGCGCTCGGCGAGGACCGCGACCTGCTGCTTCTCGAGCGCGACGCTGGTGATCCGGTTGCCCGACCGGGCCTGCAGGAAGAAAGGTGCGCTGACCCGGCGGACCGACGGTGCCGGCGACGAACCGCTCCGGCGGGTCGTAGCGGTGGACGACAGGCATTCTTCGACCCTAGCGACCCGGTGACGGGGCCGGGCCCGCGCCGCCGCCGACCACCGCGTCGCTGTCGACCCGCTGCTTCGCCGACCGCCGACGGCCCTTCTTCTGCGGCGGCGCGAGGAACCCGAGGTCGCCGGCGACGGTGTTGCACATCAGCACGAAGGGGCGGCCGGGGGTGTAGCGGACGACCGAGACCGACGCCGGGTCGACCACGATCCGCTGGAACGCGTCGAGGTGCAGCCCCAGCGCATCGGCGAGCACCGCCTTGATCACGTCGCCGTGGCTCACCGCCGCCCAGACTGCTCCCGGACCATGCTCCGCCTCGAGCGCCGCGTCCCAGCGGCGTACCGTCGCCACCGCGCGCGCCGCCATCGCCGCCAGCCCCTCACCGCCGGGGAACGTGACTGCCGCCGGCTGGCCCTGCACGACCTTCCACAGCGGCTCCTTGGCCAGCGACGTCAACGCGGCGCCGGTCCACTCCCCGTAGTCGACCTCCACCAGGCCCTTGTCCCGGACCGCCGACAGCGGCGTGGGCTGCCGGTCGGTCAGCGCCTTGGCGGTCTGCCGGCACCGCTCGAGCGGGCTCGTGACCACCGCGGCCAGCGGCACGGCGGCGAGCCGGTCGCCGGTCCGCGCCACCTGCTCCGCGCCGACGTCGTCGAGGCGGACCCCTGCGGAACGGCCGGCGAGGACCCCGGAGGTGTTGGCCGACGTGCGGCCGTGCCGGACCAGGAGCACCGTCGCCATGCGGCAACAGTAGAGGCGTGCTGCAGCGCCACCCCGCGGCGGACCTAGGCTGACGTGCGTGCCGACCCCGGAGAGCCGACGGTGATCGTCGACAGCGCCTGCTACCGCGAGGGGCGGCGCCAGCCCGTCGAGCCCGAGACGCTCGACCTCACCCGGCTGCGCAGGGACGCACAGGACGGCGACTTCGTCTGGATGGGGCTGCACGAGCCCGACGCGCCGGAGATGCGGCGCGTCGCGGCGATGTTCGGGCTGCACCCGCTCGCGGTCGAGGACGCGCTCACCGCCCACCAGCGTCCGAAGGTCGAGCCGTACGACGACATGCTCTTCCTCGTCATCAAGACGCTCTGGTACGTCGAGGACCGCGACGAGGTCGAGACCGGCCAGGTGGCGGTCTTCCTCGGTCGGGACTTCGTCATCACCGTGCGTCAGGGCTCGGGGGTCTCGCTGGCCACCGTCCGCGCCGACCTCGAGGCGCGTGAGCACCTGCTCGGGTTCGGCCCGGCGGCCGTCGCGTACGCCGTCTGCGACCGGATCGTCGACGGCTACGAGGAGGTTGCGGCAGAGCTGGAGATCGACGTCGACCAGGTCGAGGCGTCGGTGTTCTCCGCCGAGCGGACCCAGGACACCCAGCGGATCTACGTGCTGAAGCGGGAGGTCGCGGAGATGAGGCGGGCGGTCCAACCGCTGCGCGTCCCGATGCAGCGGTTCGCCACCGCGAGCTACCCCTTCGTGCCGGCGGAGTCGGCGAACTTCTTTCGCGACGTCGCCGACCACGTCACCCGGGTGTCGGAGGTCATCGAGACCCTGGACATGCTGCTGTCCACGGCGTTCGACGCACACCTGGCCCGGATCAGCGTCCAGCAGAACGAGGACATGCGGAAGATCTCCGCCTGGGTGGCGATCGCCGCCGTCGGGACGCTCGTGGCGGGGATCTACGGGATGAACTTCGACGACATGCCTGAGCTGCACTGGCGCTTCGGCTACGCGTGGGCGCTCGCGCTGATGGCCGGTGCGGGAATCCTGCTCTACCGGACGTTCAAGCGCTCCGGCTGGCTCTGACGGCTGGGCAGGGCGGACGGCTCAGGACGGCTCAGGTGGCGTTCATGACGCCGGTGCCGAGCAGCCCGACCAGCACCAGGCCGAGCCCGACGCGGTAGGGGACGAACGCCCCGATGCTGTGGTGGGCGACGAACCTCAGGAGCCAGGCGATCGACGCGTAGGCGACGACGAAGCTGACCAGCGTCCCCACGACCGTGACGCCGGTGTCGATCCCGCCGACGTCCTTGAGCTGGTAGATCCCGGCCGCGGTCAGCGACGGGACGCCGAGGTAGAAGGCCAGCCGGGTGGCGGCGACCCGGTCGAGCCCCCGCAGCAGCCCCGCCGAGATCGTCGCGCCCGAGCGGGAGACACCCGGGACCAGCGCGATGCACTGCACCAGCCCCATGACGACCGCGTCGGCGAGGGTCACCTCACCCTCGCCCCGCTCCTGCTCGCCGCGACGCTCGGCCCACAGCATCACCGCGCTCCAGGCGACGAGCGCGACCGCCACCACCCAGAGCGAGCGGAGCGGACCGGTGATGAGGTCCTGGGCCGCGAGGCCGACGACACCGATGGGCAGCGACCCGATGATGATGAACCACCCCATCCGGTGGTCGTAGTCGCCGCGGTGCTCGGGCTTGAACAGCCCCCGCGCCCAGGCGGCGGCGATCCGGCCGATGTCCCGGGCGAAGTACACCAGCACCGCGGCGATCGCGCCGACCTGGATGACCGCGGTGTACGCCGTCACCGCCGGGTCGTCGACGTCGAGTCCGAGGAGCTTCTCGGCGATGGTCAGGTGTCCGGTGCTGGAGACGGGCAGGAACTCGGTGAGCCCCTCCACGATCCCGAGCACCACGGCGTCGAGGTAGTCCATGAGGGCCCCCAGCGTAGGGTCCCGCCGCCGCCCTCCCGGCGAGGCTCCCCGGCGGCGGACGCCGAGGCGGCTAGCGTGCCGAGCATGCAGCAGCGCTACCTGGGCCGCACGGGGCTCCAGGTCTCCCGCCTCGGGCTCGGCACCCTGACCTGGGGTCGTGACACCGACGAGCACGAGGCACGCGACCAGCTCAAGGCCTTCGTCGAGGTCGGCGGGACGCTGCTCGACACCGCGGCCGGCTACGGCGACGGGGCGTCGGAGGAGCTCATCGGCTCGCTGCTGGGGGACGTGGTGAGCCGCGACGACGTCGTCCTGGCCACCAAGGCCGGCGTGCGCCGCGCCCGCGGGGCGACCGCGGGGGTCCGGGCCCGCGAGGTCGACGTGTCGCGGGGGTCCCTGCTGCGGTCGCTCGACCGGTCGCTGCAGCGGCTCGGCACCGACCACGTCGACCTCTGGCAGGTCCACGCCTGGTCCGACGACGTCGCGCTCGAGGAGACGCTGGCGGCGCTCGACACCGCGGTGAGCAGCGGGCGTGCGGCGTACGTCGGGGTGTCGAACTACAGCGGCTGGCAGGCGGCGCAGGCCGCGACCTGGCAGCGCGCGTTCCCCGGCCGGGCGCCGCTGGCCTCGGACCAGGTCGAGTACTCCCTGCTGAACCGGTCGGTGGAGGGCGAGGTGCTGCCCGCCGCGGCCGCGCTGGGCCTCGGCGTGCTCGCGTGGTCCCCCCTCGGCCGCGGTGTGCTGACCGGGAAGTACCGCACCGGCACCCCGGCGGACTCCCGCGCAGCGTCGCCGCACTTCGGCGACTACGTCGGGGTCTACCTCGACGAGCGCTGCGCCCGGGTCGTCGAGGCGGTGGCGAGGGCCGCTGACGGCCTGGGCTGGTCGCCCCTCGAGGTCGCCCTGGCGTGGGTCCGGGACCGGCCCGGGGTCACCGCTGCGCTGGTGGGGGCGCGGACCGCCGCGCAGCTGCGCGGCTCGCTCACCGTCGAGGAGTGCACGCTCCCCGAGGAGCTGCGCACCGCGCTCGACGACGTGTCGGCGCGACCCTGACCGTCACGCGCCGGAGGACGCCTCAGACCAGGTACGCCGGCCGCGGCTGCCGGATGATCTTGCGACGCAGCACCACCTTGCGGGTGCCGTCGGCGAGGACCCGCACCCGGTCGAGCTCCCAGCCCCCGCGCTCGGCGCGGTCCACGAGCATGCGGGTGACGAAGGACTTCGAGAAGTCGCGGCTGATCGTGAGCCGCTCGAACTCGTACTCCGCCGAGGAGCGCCAGCCGACGGCGCCGCCCCGGCTGGGCGTCGTGTGGAGAGGACGGGCTGCGCTGTTCATCTGCCCTTCATAGTGACACGTTGCGGGGACCGGAGGACCTCGACGGTTCGCTGCCAGGCCGGCGACGCGGGGTCGATGACCGTGAAGTGGTCGCCGTCCACGACGAGGAGCTCCGCGCGGGCACCGGCGGCCCGCGCTGCCGCGACGTACCCCTCGGACTGGGTGATCGGCACGACGTCGTCCTGGCGGCCGTGGACGCACCACACCGGCACGTCGAGCGGGAGCTGGCGCTGCGGGTCCGCCGGGCCGGAGGCCGGTCCGGGCGGCTCCCCGAGGAAGTCGCGCACCGCTCCCCCGCCGAGACCCTCGGCGTCGGCTCGGACCAGGTCGAGGACCCCAGCCTGGGACACGACCGTGGTGACCGGGACGCGAACCGGCTGCCACCGCTCGCTGCGCCCGCGCGCCGCCGCCCAGGTCGCGAGGTGGCCGCCGGCGGAGTGCCCCAGCGTCACGACCGGGCCGGACAGGTCGAGCCCGGGGACGTCCGCGAGCCGGTCGATGCCTGCCGCCACGTCGTCGCACGTCGTCGGCCAGCCGCCACCGCCACCGGTGCCGCTGCCCACCCGGCGGTACTCGAGGTTCCAGGCCGTCCAGCCCCGGGCGACCAGGTCCTCGGCGAGCGGCACGCCGAGGGACGCGTCGTACCGTGCACGCCAGAACCCGCCGTGCACGACGACGACCACGCCACGCGAGGTGCCCTCGGGCCGGTACAGGTCCCCCCACTGGGAGGGGTCGTCGCCGTAGGGGATGCGCTCCGGCGACACGCGTGGCCCCGCGCTCAGGCGAGGTCGAGGAAGCGGTCGAACACCCGTGCCCCGAACTCCAGCGCGTCCACCGGCACCCGCTCGTCGACGCCGTGGAAGAGACCGGTGAAGTCGAGGTCCGCCGGGAGCCGCAGGGGTGCGAAGCCGTAGCAGCGGATCCCGAGCCTCGCCCAGTGCTTGCCGTCGGTGCCGCCCGGCATCAGGTACGGCGCCACGAGCGCGTCGGGGTCCTCGGCGAGCAGCGAGGCGTTCATCGCCGTGACCAGCTCGCCGTCGTACGGCGTCTCGACCGCGGCCTGGTGCGAGAGGTAGTCGACGTCGATGCCCTCACCGAGCAGCTGCGCCATCGTGGCGAAGAACTCGTCCTCGTAGCCGGGGAGGAAGCGGCCGTCGACCTGCGCCGAGGCCGCTCCCGGGACGACGTTGACCTTGTAGCCCGCGTCGAGGACGGTCGGGTTCGCGCTGTTGCGGAGCACCGCGCCGAGCATCCGGGTGGCGCTGCCGAACTCCTCCACGAGCGCCTCGGCGTTGTCCGGGGTGGCCTCGGTGCCCGCGAGCTCGGCGACCGAGGCGAGGAGCACCTCCATCGAGGGCGTCAGCCGGACCGGCCACTCGTGCGCCCCGACTCGGGCGACGGCGGCCGCGAGCCGGGTGACCGGGTTGTCACGGTTGACCATCGACCCGTGGCCGGCGGTGCCGTGGGCGGTCAGCCGCATCCACGCCATCCCCTTCTCGGCCGCCTGGACGAGGTAGACCCGACGGTCGCGGACCGTGACGCTGAAGCCGCCGACCTCCCCGACCGCCTCCGTGCAGTCCTCGAGCATGTCGGCGTGGTGCTCGATCAGGTGCTCCGCGCCCTTGTGACCGCCGGCCTCCTCGTCGGCGGTGAAGGCCAGGACGACCGGACGTCGGGGCGCCCGTCCCGCCCGGGCCCGGGCGCGGACGACGCTCAGGAGGATCGCGTCGAAGTCCTTCATGTCGACCGCGCCGCGACCCCAGACGCAGCCGTCGCGGATCTCCCCCGAGAACGGGTCGACCTGCCAGTCGTCGGCGTTCGCGGGGACGACGTCGAGGTGGCCATGGAGCAGCAGCGGCGGCTCGTCGCTGCTCGGCGTACCCCCCCAGCGAGCGAGCAGGCTGGTGCGACCGGGCTCGGACTCGTGGGCCTCGACCTCGATGCCGACATCGGAGAGCAACGCCGCGACGTGCTCGGCTGCCTTGCGCTCGCCCGGACCGCTGCCGTCGCCGGCGTTGGTGGTGTCGATGCGGATCAGGTCGCGGCAGAGGTCGACGACCTCGGCCGCCGGGTCGTACGTCGCTGACGACGGCGCGGGCTGCTCCATCGGGCCATCCTCGCACCGGCCGGACGGCACGGCCGGGGGGCGGCCTGGCTGCCGGGAGCACCTCGCTCCGCTGCTAGAGTTGGGGCCGCACTCGTCCGGGTGGCGGAATAGGCAGACGCGCTAGCTTGAGGTGCTAGTGCCCCAAAAGGGCGTGGGGGTTCAAGTCCCCCCTCGGACACCACAAGACACCACTCGCGGCGAGGTGAGCGCCCGGGCACTGAACGCGCCGGCGTAACGCGCAAGCTCAGCCACCTCGCCGGTCTCAGGGTCAAGCCGGTAGCCGTGCTCCGCGGGCGCGGCAGGGAACGCGGGGTCGGTCATCACCGCGGCGTGGCCGATGCCATCGATCGCCCCGCCACTGCCCAGCCGCCCAGACCCGGGCGTTGACCTGCAAACGGCATGAGCGAGGTCGACCGGATCGTCGACGGCCGGCGTATGCGCGTTCCTCCACGTGCGCGCATCCAGTGGGCCGGCCTCTCGCGGTCGAAGGTCCGCACGAAGGCGTCATGGCTCAGCAAGCGCGGCCGACGGCCTCCACCGCATTCTTGAACGTCCGCCACTGCGCGCACAGGTCCCCCCGCTCCGCCTGTCCCGCGGCGGTCAATTCGTAGACCTTCCGCGCCGGGCCGGACTCGCTCTGCTCCCACTGCGCCACGATCGCTCCCTCGTCCTCGAGTCGTACGAGCGCGGGGTAGAGCTGCGCACCCTTGATCGGCTGGAGTCCAGCAGACACGAGGGCCTGCGATATGCCGTACCCGTGCCGCGGCGCAACGGCGAGCACGTCGAGGATGAGCATCGGCAGCGACGCTCGCTGCCAGGCGGCGATGCTCATCACCCCTTCCCCCACGGTCGGTCGTCCCAGCCGACGACAGAGGCGGTGGCGCCGACGAGGACGAGGACTACGGCCACCGGGATCGTCCCGGCTGCCCAGCTCTGGTTCGCGATGACGAGTGCCGCCATGGCCAGCGGCCCGCCCGTTCCGGCGACGGTGGACACCCACCAGCGCCGTTTCCGCGCGGCCCGGTCGGCCGCGGCCAGTTCGCGGGCCAGGGTCAGAGGGTGGCCGAACTCCGCGTACGCCGATGTCTCTCCGGTCAACAGCGCGTGCTCGATCTCGGCAACGTGACCTCGGGCGGCGGCGGCAGGCACCAGGCGGGCACGCAGGCCGCCCCGGAAGCGACGCAGCCACTCGGTGTCGTCCCAACTCTCACGGCATTGTTGCTGCGGCATCCGATTCGCCGCCACGAGGGCAACCACACCGGGAGCAAGCATCCCCAGAACCAGGAGCGGCGCCGGCACGTCGCTCGCCGCGATGTGGCCGGAGCCCAGGCTCGCTGCCCAGGCGATGCCTGCGAGTGCCGCGGCTCCGGCGGCGATCAGCACTCCGAGCGCCGAGGCCGACCGACCGGCGGCGAAGAGCGCTCGGCTGATGACCCAACCCACGAAGACGATCGTCACGCCCCCGGCGACCAGAGCCAGCGCGATGTCGATGTCGACGGACCAGCCGTGACGGATGAACATGATGAGCACTGCGACGACGCCGATGCCCATCAGCGTGTTGCCCACCTCCCGCAGTGCGGGCTGTAGGCCGCCACCGAGGGATGCGCGCACCTCCTCGTCCACGGTCGCGAGCTCGGCAGCGTCCTCGGCCGCGAGTGCGTCGGCGTCTCCGAAGAGCTCGGTCGCGGGGACCTCGGCGTCGCGCACGGCGTGCAGCAGTTCTCGCTCGCGCTCCTCGAGCGCGTTCGCCGGAACGTGCTTGCCGGCAATCGACATCCGGTAGCGCACTACCCACTGCTGGTCCCTCGCGGGCCACGCACTCTCGCCGCTCATCGCTACCCCGTCCTGTATCTACGTCGAAAACGTATCTAGATACAACCACGGTATCGATACCCGGAGCAACTCCTCTTGTCGGAGGCAGACTCGTGCCGCCGTGAGGCTGGGGCGTCAGGGCACGGGGCCGTGTCTTCGTGTCGTGACGGTCCTCCGGATCCGCCGCAGGCCTCGGCGCCGAATGAGTCGGTGCGCCGTGTCCGGACCAACGCCGCCGGGCGTCCCGAGGGGGATCTGGGCGCGCTTGGGCCGCCGGTGGGACCAACGCCGGTCTGGACCGACGGAGCTCGCAGACCTCACCCTCTAGCCGTAACGACAATCGATGTTATTGTTTATCAATAACATTGACTCTCGATAAGGAGTTGCGATGCCTCCGCCCCTCTCTCCCTCAACTGCCGTGCGGGTGGCCTACCGACTCGTCAGTGGCCTGCTGCTGCTGTCGGTCGGGTTCGGTGTGGTGCTCCTGGTCTCGATCGGCGTGGGCCTGGTGCGACACGGGGACTCCTGGCTGTACGGCGACACGCTCACCGTTCCGATGCAGCTGTCGACCGACGGGTTCAGCCCCGATCCGTCGGCGCTGAGGTTGGACGCCTGGGTCGACGTGCGTGTCGAGATCACCGACCCGACGACCGAGCAGATGTTGCTCCAGTCCGCGACCGACCTCGGCCCCGTGGTGCTCGTCGTCAGCGCACTGTGGCTGGTGCGAGGAGTTCTGCAGTCGGTCAGCAGGGCCGATCCATTCGGGCCACGCAACGTCCGCCGCCTGCGTCACCTCGGAGCCCTGCTTGCGGTGGGTGGGGTCTTCGTCGAGCTGCTCAACTACTCGTCGCGGCAGGCGCTGTACGAGGAGCTGCCCATCGTTTCTTCCACGGACCTCGGCGTCGCAGGATTCGTACTCCCCGGAGGGATGCTGCTGGGGGGCCTGGCAGCCTTCGTTCTGGCCGCAGTGTTCGCCTACGGGGCCCAGCTCCGCGAAGACGTCGCCGGAACGATCTGATGCCACCAGGGCGGCCCGAGCACAAGATCAGGGTGCACCTCGACCGGCTGCTGGAGGAACGGGGCATGACTCTCACCGAGCTCGCGGCCCGCGCCGACATCACGATCGCCAACCTGTCTGTTCTCAAGAACGACCGAGCGCGGGCCATCCGATTCTCCACTCTCAGCACGCTGTGCGAGATCCTCCAGTGCCAACCCGGCGACGTGCTCAGCTACGCCGTCGGACCGGACGAGGGTCCGTGACAGACCTCACACAGCGACTACACCCAGGAGACACGAGCAATTTCCTCTGCGCAACCCGGACGGCCATCGGTGCACCACCGTGGTGCACCGAGGCTTTCCAGAGACCCCACCAGTGGGTGCAACAGCCGTCACGAAACGTGAGCAAATCGGTATCCAGTCTCTGGAGGCGGCGCTCGTCAACCGGTTCAAGTCCTCCCTCGGACACCGCACTCGGATGAACGCGCAGGTCAGCAGCCGTTCACTGCGACCGGATGAGCGACTCGGCCACAGGTTGGTCACGAGAGAACCTTCCGGCTGTAACGCGGTGGGCGGCCACGCGGCTGGCCGTCGACCAGCGCGACGTTGGTGATGCCGAAGGAGTCGACCTTGATCCGCTCGATCACCTTCTGAGGACCGCCGCCGTAGGCGCGTGCGCCGACGGTAGCGACGAAGGTCCCGATTCTTGGGGACTTAGGTCCCTGCCTGTGCCAGCGCCGATGCGCGTAGTACGGAACGGAGCAACGAGTGTCACGCGCTCGTGTGTGCTGGGGAGGCCCGTATGCCCAAGGCTGGGTTCACCATCCCACGCTGGCACAGGACTGAAACTGACGACAGCAACCGCTGCGGCGTTGGACCGCACTCAGTCACCACGCGCCTTCGAAAGCGCCTTCCACGGACTTCGAGGGATGCCTGCAGACCCGGCGGCTGGCCGCCTTGGTTCGCCACGCGCTGGGTGTCGGCGCGGCCGTTGCTCGGGGGGTCGCGATGATCGATGGAATCGTCGGGGGCGTCGTTCGCGCCCGTGTCCTGGTCCTCATCCTCGCTGCCGCTGCCGCGGTCATGGGGGTCGTGCAACTGTGGGCCACCCCGATCGAGCCGGTCCCGGAGTTCGCCCCAGTCACGGTCGAGGTCCAGTCGGAGGCCCTGGGACTGTCGGCGCAGGAGGTCGAGGACCTCGTCACGGTGCCGCTCGAGTCAAACCTCCTGAGCGGCGTCGCCTGGGTCGACCGCATGCAGTCATCGTCGATCCCCGGCCTGTCCTCCATCGTCATGACCTTCGAGGAGGGGACCGACCCGATCCGGGCGCGCCAGGTGGTGCAGGAACGTCTGACGCAGGGTGCCCTGCTCACCAACGCCTCGAAGGCCCCGGTGATGCTCCAGCCCACGTCGGCGGCGAACCGGGTGATGATGATCGGACTGTCGTCGCAGTCTCAGGACCTGGTCGACCTGTCGGTGCTGTCGCGGTGGACGATCCGTCCCAAGCTCATGAGCGTCCATGGCGTGGCCAACGTCGCGGTCTGGGGCATGCGTGACCGACAGCTGCACGTCCAGGCGGACCCCGTCCGGATGCGGCAGCACGGCGTCTCGCTGGACGAGCTCATCGCGACCACCGGGAACTCGCTGTGGGTGTCCCCGCTCAGCTTCCTCGAGGCCTCGACCCCCGGCCGCGGGGGCTTCATCGACCTTCCTCAGCAGCGGGTCAACGTCCAGCACGTCTCGCCGATCACCGACACCGCCGCCCTCGGCCGCGTGGCGGTGGAGAACGCGCCCGTTGGGGTGACCCTCGCCGACGTCGCGACCGTCGTCGAGGGGCCGCCGACGATCATCGGGGACGGCATCGTGGATGAGGAGTCCGGGCTGGTCCTCGTCGTCGAGAAGCAGCCTGGGGCGAGCACTACCGAGGTCAGCCGCGGGATCGAGGAGGCGCTGGCGGCCCTCTCGGTCGGTCTTCCCGGCGTCGTGCTCGACCCCTCCCTCTACCGGCCGGCGGACTACGTCGATGACGCGCAGCGCAACCTGGCGCTCGTCGCCCTCGGCGCCCTCCTCCTGCTCGCCGGCGCCTGCGCCCTGATCTACCGTGCCTGGCGGCCCACGGTCATGATCGTCTCCACGGTGGCCCTCTCAGTGCTGGCTGGATACCTGCTCCTCTGGCTGCGCGAGGCGCCCGTGACCCTCATCGCGGTGACGGGACTGGCGGCTGGTGCGGTCCTTGCCATTGCCCAGGCGGTCGCAGCCATCGACGCCGTCAGGCGGACGCCGCCAGAGCTGCCGCTGGGACAGCGGGTCAACAGCGCCTACGGGGCGCTCGGCGTCGCGGCCGTCTACACGGCCGTGGCCTCGGCGCTGCTCGTGGTGCCCGCCTTCCTCCTCGAGGGCCGCTGGGGTGCCTTCCTCCCGGAGGCCGCGACGGGCTTCCTCGTCGCGACGGCAGGCTCGCTGGTCGTCGCCCTCGTCGCCGCTCCTGGGGTCGCCGCACTCATCGGGACCGGGCGCTCGCCGGCGGCTCCGATGCCGGCTTCGGCGTCGCGTCGGCTCTCGTCGGCGGCCGGCCGGCTCTCCTCCTCAGCGGTGGCTGTCGTCGCAGTACTGGCTGTCGGGATCGCGGCCTCCGCCGCCCTGGCGGTCGGCCTCGGCGCGCAGCCCAGTCCCGAGTTCAAGGAGCGGACCATCGTTCTGAAGGTCACCGCGCCGGAGGGCACGTCACCCCAGGCGCTGACGAGCAGCCTCGGCGAGCTCGCGGGTGAGCTGCGTGCCATCGACGAGGTCGTAGGGGTCGGTGGCCACGTGGGTCGTGCAGTCACCGGAGAACGGGTCTTGGGCGCCAACTCGGGCGAGCTGTGGATCAGCCTCGACGCTGACGCCGACCGCCAGGCCGTCATCAGCAGCGCCATAGGGGCCGCCCGCTCGGCGGGTGACCTGCGGCCCTCGATCGGCGGCTACCTGGACGGCCGCATCGACACCATCCACCCCGATCCCCGCGGGAGCCTCATCGTCTCGGTGTACGGCCCCGTGCCGGAGACCCTGCACACCGCCGCCCAGGACGCACTCGAGGTCGTCCGCACGACCCCGGGGGTGGAGAACGCGGAGCTCATCGAGGCTCCGGTCGAGACGAACATCCAGATCACGGTCGACCTGGAGACGACCCAGGCCCTCGGCATGACGCCGGGCGACGTCCGGAGGCAGGCGGCCACCCTGGTCGGAGGGCTCGAGGTGGGTGCCATCTTCGAGCAGCAGAAGGTCTTCGACGTCCAGGTCTGGACGGGGGAGGACCTGCGCAACAGCGCCGAGAAGATCCGGGCGCTCCCGATCAGCGTTCCTGGCGGCGGGCAGAAGCCGCTCTCGGAGCTGGGCACCGTGACGCTCGTCGAGCAGCCCACGGTCATCCACCGCGAGTCGGTGCAGCGCCGCCTCGACATCGTCGCTGACATCGACAGCGGCACGACCCGGGACGACGTCGCGACGAACCTGTCCCGCATGCAGATGCCGGCCGAGTACCACGCCGAGGTCAGGACCGAGGCCGCCGCGAGCGCGGGGAACCTCCGGGACGTCCTCCTCCTCGTCGCCGCGGCGCTCGTGGGAGTCCTCCTCCTGCTCCAGGCCGCGAGCCGGAACTGGTGGACCGCTGTCGCCGCGACGGCGGCCCTGCCGCTCACGATGAGCGGTGGCCTCCTCGCGGCCCTGCTGGTGGGAGAGCTGACCATCGGGTGCCTGCTGGGCCTTCTCGCTCTCGCGGCGCTCGGTGTGCACAATGCCCTCACCGTCCTCGGCCTCGGCCACGGTCTTCCCGACAACCGCGAGGACGACGCCGTCCGACGAGCCGCGACGGCCGCTGTCCTGCCTGCGACGGTGATCACGTTCCTCACCGGCGTGGGGGTGGCGCTGACCGGGGCGCGTCCGGGGCTGGAGGCGCTCGGCCACCTGGGGATCGTCGTGGCCGGCGGCGCCGTCACGGCGGCCGTCGTCGCCCTCCTCGTGCTCCCTGCAGTGGTAGCCCGATACGGGAGCCGTGAGGAGCCGCTGCACGACCTCGTCTTCGACGATCTCGCGCTCTTCGACCCCGTGAAGGCGGGCACGCATGCCTAGGCGCTGCCTCGTCACGATTGTCATCGCCGGCACCGTCCTGATGGGGTCCTGCGCGGTCGTCGAGCCGACCGTCCACGAGCCGATCCCGGCGGTCGAGATCACGGAGGGGGCGGACGAGTCGGCGCCGAAGACGTTGACGCTCACCGCCGACGCGGTCCGTCGGCTCGAGGTCCTCACCGTGGTCGTCGAGGACCCGACAGCGATCCCGTACACCGGCGTCCTCTACGACAAGACGGGCGCCCCCTGGGTGTACTCCAGCCCACAGGAGCGCACCTACGTCCGGGTTCCGGTGACGATCGACAGGGTGGTCGGCGACACCGCGCAGCTGTCCGCCGGACCGGGCGTCGGAACGGTGATCGTCACCCAGGCCGCCATCAAGCTCTACGGCGCCGAGACTGGCGTCGGTGGCGGGCACTGAGGAGACCAACGCGATGATGCGACTCATCCTCATGGCGAGCCTCCGGTTCCGCTACGTCCTGGTGGCCGCGTCCGTCGCGATGCTCGTCATCGGGGGCCTGCAGCTGCGTGACACCCGGGTCGACGTCTTCCCGGAGTTCGCGCCCCCGCGGGTCGAGGTGCAGACGGATGCCCTCGGTCTGTCCGCCCAGGAGGTGGAGGAGCTCGTCACCGTCCCGATGGAGCAGGGGCTGACGGGGATGCCGGGGTTGGAGACCCTTCGCTCGAAGTCGATCCCGCAGCAGTCCTCCATCGAGATGATCTTCGCGAAGGGGACCGACGTCATCGAGGCCCGGCGCCTGGTCGCCGAACGGATCCAGGTCATCACGCCGACCCTGCCGAGCTGGGCCACGCCACCGGTCGTGCTGCAGCCGCTGTCGGCGACGAGCCGCGTGATGAAGATCGGGGTGCGGTCGGACTCGCTCGACCTCATCGACCAGGCGACGATCGTGCGGTACAAGATCCGCCCGCAGCTGATGGCGCTTCCCGGTGTGGCGAACGTCGCGGTGTGGGGAATGCGCAAGAACCAGTGGCAGATCCGAGTCGACCCCGAGCGCATGCGGGAGGCCGGTGTCACGCTCGAGCAGGTGATGACGGCCGCTTCCGCGGGCACGGATGCCGGTCTGCTCAAGCACCGCACCGGGACGAAGATCGGCACGGGCGGCTACGTCGACTCCGCCGATCAACGGTTCGTCGTCCAGCACAACCTCCCCCTGGACTCGGCCGAGTCGATCTCACAGGTGGTGGTGACGAAGGACGGTGACCGGACCATCCTCATGGCGGACGTCGCAGACGTCGTGAAGGGCCACCAGCTGCTCATCGGGGACGCGGTGATCAACGACGGTGAGGGGCTGCTCCTGATCGTCGAGAAGCTGCCGTGGGGCAACACCCTTGACGTCACCCGGCAGGTCGAGGAGACCCTCGCCACGATGAGGCCGGCGCTCGGCGACCTCGAGATCGACACGACGATCTTCCGGCCGGCCAGCTTCGTCGAGCTCGCCATCGAGAACCTCAGCCAGGCACTGACGTTGGGCATCCTGCTGGTGGCCGTCGTGCTCGTGTTCTTCCTGTTCCAGTGGCGGACCGCGCTCATCTCCCTGCTCGCCATCCCGCTGTCGCTGATGGCGGCAGCCCTCGTGCTGCACCACCGGGGCGAGACGACCAACACGATGGTGCTGGCGGGGCTGGTCATCGCCGTCGGCGTGGTGGTCGACGACGCCATCATCGACGTGGAGAACATCGTCCGCCGGCTCCGAGAACACCGCGCGGGAGGGGGAACACGGTCCACCGCGTCGATCGTGCTCGAGGCCTCGCTGGAGGTGCGGAGCCCGATCGTGTACGCGACGTTGATCATCCTGGCCGCCGCGATCCCGGTCTTCTTCCTGACGGGGCTGATGGGCTCCTTCTTCCAGCCGCTCGCCATGTCCTACACGCTCGCAGTGGCCGCCTCGATGCTCGTCGCGGTCACGGTGACGCCAGCCATGGCCCTGATCCTGCTACGCCGGGCGAAGCTCCAGGCCCAGCCGCCACCCGCGGTGCGGTGGACGCAGGCTGCGTACACCCGCGTGCTTCGTCCCACCGTCCGCCGACCCCTGGCCGCCTACGTCGTCGTGGTGGGTCTCCTGGTCGGAGGCGTAGCCGCCGTCCCGCGGCTGGGTCAGGACCTCCTCCCGACCTTCCGCGAGCGCGACTTCCTCATGCACTGGGTGCTCGAGCCGAGCGCGTCGTACGAGGAGACGATGCGGGTGACCGAGGCGGCCAGCCGTGAGCTGCGAGCGGTGCCGGGTGTGCGGAACTTCGGCGCCCATGTCGGGCAGGCCGTGGCGGGCGACGAGGTCTACGGGATCTACTTCGTCGAGAACTGGATCAGCATCGATCCCGACCAGGACTACGACGAGACGCTGAACCGGGTCCAGGAGGTGGTCGACGGGTACCCGGGCCTGCGGCGTGACGTCCAGACCTACCTCAAGGAACGGATCCGAGAGGTGCTGACCGGCACGGGCGAGGCGGTCGTGGTCCGGGTGTACGGCGACGACCTCGACGTCATCGAGTCAAAGGCGCACGAGATCGAGGACGCGATCGCGGACATCCCCGGGGTCAAGGATGCTCACACCGACCTACAGACCCGGATCCCGCACCTCGTCGTGCAGGTAGACCTCGACAAGGCGCAGGCGGTGGGCCTGAAGCCCGGGGACGTGCGCCGGCAGGCCGCCGTTTACCTGGGGGCGGAGGAGCTGTCCGACGTCTTCCGGGCCGGTAAGGCCTACGACGTCATGGTGTGGAGCGTGCCGGAGTCCCGACGCAACCCCGACCACGTGCGCGACATGCTGATCGACACCCCGGTCGGGGGAACGGTCCGGCTCGCCGACATCGCGAGCGTCAAGATGCAGTCGACGCCGAGCATGATCAGCCGCGTCGACGGCTCGCGCCGTCTGGACGTGGGCGCCAACGTCGAAAGCCGGCCGCTCGCCGACGTGGCGGCCGACGTCGAGGCAGCCGCCGGGAGCGTCGACCTGCCGATCGGCTACCGGATCGAGGTGATCGGCGAGGACACCGAGCGCGCTGCCGCCGCACAACGCCTCCGTCTGTTGGCCGTGGTCGCGTTTGCGGTGATCCTGGGTCTGCTCTACGGCTCGTTCCGCCGGTGGCGACTCGCCGTGCTCAGCATGTTCACCCTCCCGATGGCCCTCGTGGGTGGCGTGCTCGCGGCCTGGATGACGAGCGGCACGATGACCATCGGCTCGTTCGTCGGCCTGTTCACGGTTCTCGGGATCGCGGCCCGCAACGGCATCCTCATGATCAGCCACTGCCAGCACCTGGAGGCGGTCGAGGAGATGACATTCGGTCCCGAGCTCGTCATCAGAGCCGCGCGCGAGCGTCTTGCCCCGATCCTCATGACGACGCTCGCCACGGCGCTGGCGCTGGTGCCCCTGGTCGTCATGGGCGACGTCCCCGGGCACGAGATCGAGTACCCGATGGCGATCGTCATTCTGGGTGGGCTCACGACGTCGACGCTGCTCAACCTGTTCGTCGTCCCATCCCTGTACCTGAGGTTCGGCCGTACGGAGAGCCCGCGGGACAAGACGATCCCGCACGACTCGGTCGTGCAGCCGCCCGCGCCAGAACCCATGTTGACCTGATCCGGCACCGTCATCCACCCACTGGCCTGGGAGGCTCTGTCGAGGTTCGAGAGCTCACCCGGACGGCACCGGCGACCGCCGGATGGTGAAGCTGTCGACGAGCCGGCCCGAGTGGTCGATCGCCCGGCCGACCATCCGGTCGCGGTAGACGAGCAGGTCGAGGTAGTGCAGGGTCGAGGCGCTCACCGCGGTGAACTCCTCGCGCCCGGTCGGTCGCAGCTTCGCGCCTGCACCGGAGACGACGTAGGTCACGCCGTCCTGCGGTGTCGAGCGCTGGTAGTCGTGGTCGTGGCCGGCGAGCACGAGTGGGACACCGGCCTCCTCGAACAGCGCGCTCCACCGGTCCCGGACGTCCTCGTCGGAGCCGTGGTGGCCCGCGGAGTACGCCGGGTGGTGCATGGCCGCGATCGTCCACGTCCCCGGTGGCGTCTTGTCGGCCAGGATCCCCCGCAGCCAGGTCGTCTGCTCCGCGTCGCCGACCCGGTTGCTGTCGAGCGCCACGAGCCGGACGGAGCCGACATACTCGGCGTACCAGGACCGTGCCCGGCCCAGGACGGTCAGGATCTGTTCCTGTTCCCCGCTCTCGTAGTCGTGGTTGCCGAGGACGGGCACCAGCTCAGCGCCGCCGTCGACGACCTGGCTGAACGCGTCGATCACCCGCGCGCGGGCCAGGTCGGCTTCGCCGTCCTCGTAGACGAGGTCGCCGAGGAGGACGAGCGCGTCGTACGGCATGCGGCGGCCCTGCTCCACCATCCGCCGGACGGTCGTCCGTTGCGCCGCGTCACCGGTCCCGGTGTCGCCGGCGACTGCGATCCTCACCGCAGGTCGGCTCGGCAACGGCGGCACGGCGTCCCCCGCCACGCGGAGAAGACCGTTCGTCGGCGCCCTTGTCCCACAGGAACCCCTGCCCCAGCGAGACGAGCAGCGCCGCGACCGCGATCAGGGCCACGCCGGTCGCCACGAGGGCGCGGCGGCGCCCCCGGGATCCACCCGTGTCCATGTTCTCAGGATCCACCGCCTGACCCGGCTGCGACAGTGACCGGGGGGAGGCATCCCGCCGTTGACGTCGAGCGTCTCGGCCCAGCACGAAGCTGGACTCCGCAGACGCGAGGAACTCGTACGCGGGCCCAGCCGGTCGGCTGGCCGGCGTTCTCGGACCTGCTTCACCAGGAGCACCGACCGGCTCACAACCCCTCTCCTCCGCTCCGCGGGTGGTGCCCTCCAGCAGCTAGGACGTGTTCCCCGGTTCGTTGCGGCGGGTCTCGAACGACCTGTGGCCGTTGGGGGCTGGCGGCGTGGACCCCTTCCTTCCTCTGTACCGGCGGCTGACCCCTTCCAGGTGCGGCTCGCCTCGGCAGGTCGCCGATGTCAAACCCCTACCCGACGACCCCGGCAGTGGACCGACGGTGAAGCGATGGTCCGTTGCCAGCCCGCGGACGGCGTCGTCGACGGCCATCGCCGACCACTGACTGACGTTCCGAGACGGGCAAGCGCCTGAGTGCCTTGGCCTGACGGGCGAAGGTGGTGAAGTCAACGGGGAGGCGTCGGGGTCGACGCCAGGAGACGCCCCCGGACACGAGCGCGCCCGGCGAGCTCCTGCCAGGTACCCGCCTCGTCGAGGCCGAGTGAGCGGGTGCCGTGACGGAACAGCATCACGTCGATCTCGTCGTACGCCGCCGGAAGGAAGCGATGCTCCCGCGATCAGGAGCCTTTCGGTCCGGCAGCGAGCCGAACGAGGGCCGCGTCGACCGCAGTCAGATGTTCGGGTCGGGCGACCTCGCGGAGCTCTCGGAGCACGACGCCCAGACGGGTCAGAACCCGCTGCGAGTCCCGCGCATGGTGCGCCAGCTCGCTCACGGCGCCGTCCACCACGTGAGCGAAGGTCTGCGGTCGGTACACCGCAACCACGTCGTCCTCGTGGAGGAGGTGCGGTGACGGGTCCCGCAGCTGGCACAGCTCGCGAAGCACGGCATGCAGCTCGTTGAGGGCTTGCACGGCCGTCGTGGGGTCGTTGATTCCCGGGGACAGCGCGCGTTCGGCGATGTCGAGGAGCTGGCGGATCCCGAACGCGGCGTCGGCCGCGATGTCGCGCTCCACGGCGAGGCCCACCGCCTTCTGCAGCTGCTCGTGGGCTCCTCGAGCGAGCTCGTCGACGTTCCAGACCCGCCCGACGAGCTGTCCGGCGGCGAGGTGGTCCCCGGGTGTGACGTGCAGCTCGACGACAGCGCCCAGACGTCGTGCCACGTAGATGAGCACGTCGCTGTCCAGGCTCGTCACGTAGCCGCTCCGGCCTGCGTTGAACAGGCTCGCCGAGGCGCACCCCGGATGCGGGGACCACCGGCGAGGCCCGGTTTCGGCGGCGATCCGCCGAGCGGCGACGATCGTGCGTCGGCGGACGTCGGCCATCACGTGTGTCACCTGCACCGTGGTGGTGATGTGGTGGATGAACGCGAGGAACATGCCCACCGCCACCACCACGTAGACGTAGGAGGCGGTGACCGCAACCTGCGGCACACGGCCATCCTCTCCGCCCCGTACCGAACGCAGGACCGTGAGGGCGTAGAGGAAGGACCCGGTGAAGGACCCGAGGGTCAGCTGCACGACCCGGCTCTCGAGGAAGGAACGCAGGATCCGTGGGCTGAACTGACTACTCGCGAGCTGGAGTACCACCATGGTGATCGAGAACACCAACCCTGTGACGGAGATCATCGCTCCAGCGATCGTGCCCAGGAGGCTCCTGGCGCCGTCCACACCGCCTTGGAACACCCAGCCGGCACTGCGGTCCGCAGCTGTGAACAGGGCTGGGAGCAGGAGACCCAGCGCCAGTGACCCGGTGGCGACGGCGACGGGCAGGGCCCAGAACCGCTGCCACAGCAGGTTCCACCAGGTCGTCGTGGCTGCGTCCGGCCACCCGGCCGTCACGGTCGCCGGAGGCCCGTCCGGACATGGGCCCGTCCGTCGGTGACCCTACGTAGCATGTCGACCTCTTCCCTCACTCGTCCTCGGCCAAGCGCACGGTGTGTCACCGAGCCCGACACCGCGCGTGGGCAGCTACATCGTCCAGCACCACCTGCGGCGGCGCTGACGGCGCGGACGGGGCGCTCGCATCAGCGAGGTAGCGTGTGAGCAGCCCCGTCGGTCGGAGATACCCTCCGATCTCGTCGCCCCCTCGAACGGCCGACGGGGCCTCGATGACGCGCGCGGGTGTGCGGAAGAGCCGCCGAGGGTGGCGCAAGGGGGCTGTACCCTCGGCGGCCCCGTGACGCCTCCGACCGACCCGTCGGCCGGAGATCCCCTCGCTCGTGGAAGACGGTCGGCGGCGTCCTGTGGTTCAACAGCAGCGCCCCCGTCGGCCTCCTCGGTCGACGGGGGGCGTTCTCGCCGTTCTTGGACCGGAACGATCGGCAGGAGCGGTCGGCAGGGGCTACCGCGCGGGACCTCCCGGCGCCTACGCTCGCACCGACGCCACCGGCTCGGACCTGTCCCCCGAGTAACCGAGCTTGGACGTCACGGCATGTCCCCGTCAGACCCCCCGAGAGACGGCGGGGGCATGCCACTGCCTGCCTCGCAGGGCAGACTCCGGGAGTGCGCAGACTCCGCGGGTCGCCCGTGAGCCGGGACGAACGGGACCACCGAGACGTCATCCCGCTGGCAGAGGCGACCAAGGCGTGGTTCGCGATCTCGCTGCAGACCTTCGGCGGCCCCGCGGGACAGATCGCCGTCATGCAGCGGACGTTGGTCGAGGAGAAGCGCTGGATCGGTCAGCAGCGGTTCCTGTTCGCGCTCTCGTACTGCACGCTGCTCCCCGGCCCCGAGGCCCAGCAGCTGGCGACCTACGTCGGCTGGCTGCTCAACGGCGTCAGGGGCGCCCTGGTCGCCGGGATCCTGTTCGTCCTCCCGGGTGTCGTCGCGCTCATGGCGCTGGCCGCTGTATACGTCGGCTACGGCGACACCGGCTTGATCGAGGCCCTCTTCGCCGGCTTGGCCCCGGCCGTCATCGCGATCGTGCTGCAGGCGGTGCTCCGCGTCGGCAGGCGCGCCCTCCGCCACCCGGTCCTCGTCGGACTGGCCGTCGCCTCGTTCGTCGCGCTGACGTTCTTCGCCGTCCCCTTCCCGGTCGCCGTCGCTGCGGCGGGGGTCGCCGGATGGCTCTTCGGTCGCAGCAGGCCCGGGCTGACCGCCCCGAAGGAGAGCGGGGCGGCCGGTGGACCGCCGCCGTTGATCGCCGACGACGCGCTCCACACCGAACGACCCTCGACCCGCCGCGCCGCACTCACCCTCGTCACCGGCCTGGTGCTGTGGGCTGCGCCGGTGGCCGCCGCGGCTGCCTTGTTCGGCCGCACCAGCGTGTTCGTCGACCAGGGGTTGTTCTTCTCCGGTGCTGCGGTCGTCACGTTCGGGGGTGCGTACGCCGTGCTCGCCTACGTCGCCCAGCAAGCCGTCGACGTGCACGGGTGGCTGGTGCCCGGCGAGATGGTGCGCGGTCTGGCGCTCGCGGAGACCACACCTGGGCCGCTGATCATGGTGGTGCAGTTCGTGGCCTTCCTCGGCGCCTACCGCGACCCGGGCTCCCTCGACCCCTGGGTCGCCGCCGTGCTCGCCGGCCTGCTCACCACGTGGGTGACGTTCGTGCCGTGCTTCCTGTTCATCCTGCTGGGGGCGCCGTACGTCGAACGCCTCCGGCACAACCGGTCTCTGTCGGCCGCGCTGACCGGGATCACCGCCGCGGTCGTCGGGGTCATCGCCAACCTTGCGGTCTACTTCGCGCTCCACACCCTGTTCACCAGGACCAGCCGCGTCACCGGCGGGCCGTTCCGCTTCGAGCTCCCCGTCCTCGGCTCCCTCGACCTCACCGCGCTGGCCATCACCGCCCTGGCGTGCGCGCTCGTGTTCTGGCGTGGCTGGTCGGTGCTGCGCACGCTCGGCGTGTGCGCGCTCGCCGGTGTCGCCGCCTACCTGGTGGGAGGCGTCGGCTGACCCGTCCCCGTCCGGTCGCGGCCTCACGTGTCGCTCCGCGGGGGCGGCACGTCGGCGGACCACCGAGCCCGCCGCTCGTCGTCGGACTGCTCCCACCAGGGAGTGCCGCGCTCGCCGAGGGCCACCTTGGCGGCGTGCACTCCGGCGCGCGCGGCGGTCTCAGCCTCGGTGCCCCGCGACCGACGGACCTCGCGGCGCCACGCCATGAGGACACGGGTCAGCTCGGCCCGCCGAGCCTCGGGGAGCGCCGGGTCGGAGGCTCGCCACCGGCGACCGCCGATGACCAGGTAACGCCCGTCCGGCGTGACCTCAGGCGGCTCACCCACCCGACGACCCTAGGACGTCCAGAGAGCGGTGCGGGGACGACACTGTCCGCATGGTCGAGACCGTGAGCGGGAGCCCGGACGACGAGGGGGTCGTCGCGGCGGCGCGGCTGCTGCACGACTTCAACGCCGAGTACGACGAGCCGGCGCCGCCGCCCGACGTCCTGGCACCCCGGCTCGCGGGACTCGTCGCGGACGGCCACGTCACGGTGCTCCTCGCCCGGACGGCCGAGGACCGCGCCCCCGTCGGCGTCGCCGTCATGCGCGTGCAGCCGTCGATCATCGGTCTGGCACAGGAGGCCTACCTGGCCGAGCTCTACGTCGTCCCCGGCTCCCGGGGCCAGGGGTACGGCCGCGAGCTGATCACCGAGGCGATGCGCGTCGCCCGCGAGCACGGGGCCGACTACGCCTACCTCATCACCAGCGAGGACGACCGGCTCGCCTGCCGTCTCTACGAAACGGCCGGTTTCCGACGCACCGAGGGCGACGGCGGCCCACTCATGCTCGCCTACGAGCGCGAGCTGTAGCGCCGTGCTCGCAGGACCGAGCGAAGCCCTGCCCCTGGGAGGCCGACGCGACCACCCACGCGACGTCGGTCGTGAGCGCGCCCCCTTCGACGATGACGGTCGTCTGCGTCGTCCCGACCGCTCCGCCGCTGTCACGTCGGCGCACCACCCAGTTGAGCCACCGCTGCGACCCGTCCGGCGACCGTCCGACCGCCCGGCTCTCGTAGCGGCTGCGCAGCTCCTCGCGGGTCGCCTGCTCACCCGCCGATGAACGTGTGCAAGGCGACGTCGTCCAGCAGTGGCGCCATCTTGTCGGCGTGGTCAGGGCGCAGCGGCTCCAGCAGCAACCGACGCGTGGCGAAGGGCTGCGCCACGCGCGGGTCGACCACGCTGCTCATCCAGCCACCGTACGCGCGGAGGGCACGCGGCGCCCCGACATCAGGGCGGCTGCCCGCGGTCGGGCGTCACTGCTGCAGCAGCCTGAGCACCAGGGCGAGCGGTGGCCATCCCGAGCGGCCGCGGCGTACCACCGCTCGGGCGCGGAGCTGCACCAGCGGCTGGTGCAGCTCGAGCACCGTGACGCCGGGGCGTGTCGGTTGGTCGACCGGCAGCAGCCCGACGCCGAGGCGGGCCGCGATGAGGTCCTGCACGAGCTCCAGGCTGTCGACGCGGTGGGCGACGGTCGGGACGAAGTCCGCCATCGAGGCGAGGGTCCGGACGACCTGCTCGTCCGCGGTGTTGCGGGAGTTCACCACCCAGTCCCGGTCGCGATAGCAGCCGACCAGCGTCGCCGCGTCGCCCTCCACGGTGACCTCGTCGTTGGGGACGCCGAGCCCCCAGCCCGCCGACCACAGCGGGGTGACCTCGAGGGTGGGGTCGGGGTCGGTCGGAGCGAGGTTGTAGTCGTAGCTCAGCGCCAGGTCCACCTCGTCGCGGGACAACAGCTCGAGCACCTCGAGCGGCTCGTGCTCGTGGATCCGGAGCCTCACCTCGGGGTGACGGACGGAGAGGTCGGCCACCAACGGCAGCAGCGAGCGGCGTACGGCGGTGGCGAACCCGGCGACCCGGACCGTCCCGACGGGTTCGGCGTCCGGATCGAGGTCGGCACGTGCCGCGTCCACCGCCGTCAGGATGCGGACGGCGTGCTCGGTCAACCGGGCGCCCGCCGGGGTGAGCCTGACGCGGCGGCCGACAGGCTCCAGCAGCGGCGTGCCCGCCTCGCGTGCGAGGGCGGCGATCTGCTGGGACACCGTCGACGTCGTCAAGCCGCGCTCGTCGGCGACCGCGCGCATGGACCCGACTCGCGAGAGGTGCAGCAGGAGCTCCAGGCGACGCAGGTCCATCCGCGCATTGTTCACGATGGCTGAACGGTTCGTCCAGTCGAGTCACGTGGACGCGAACGGTTGTCTTGCGGTGGACTGCCGTTGTGAGCACCTCCGTTCCTCCCCGGGTGAGCCGGCCGGTCGGCTCCGGGCCCGTCGCCCGGACCGGAGCGGCGATGGCCGTGGCGTCGATGACCTGCGTGCAGCTCGGCCTCGCCGCGTCGATCGGGTTGATCGACCAGCTCGGCGCGGCGGGCGTCGCCTGCCTCCGCCTGACGTGGGCGGCAGCGCTGTTCCTGGTGCTGCTCCGACCGCGCGTCAGGACGTTCTCCCGGTCGGGTCTCGTGGCGTGCGCCGCGCTCGGCGTGGTGACCGCGGGCGTCACGCTGCTGTTCATGGCGGCGGTGGAACGGCTGCCCCTGGGAACGGCGAGTGCGCTCGAGTTCCTCGGACCGCTGGGCGTCGCCATCGTGCGCGGCCGGAGCCGGGCCCGGGTCTGGGCGTTCGTCGCTGCCGGCGGCGTGCTCCTGCTCACCGAGCCGTGGCACGGCACGGTCGACCCGGTCGGCGCCGCCTACGCGCTGGGCGCCGCCGGGTGCTGGGCGGCGTACATCCTGCTCACCCAACGCGTCGGCGACGAGGTCTCCGGCCTCCGGGGGTTGGCGATCTCCATGCCGGTCGCCGCCCTGGTCGCGACCGCGGTCGCCGGCCCGGCGGTCCTCACCGACCTCCCACCCCACCTGCTCCTCGTCGGCCTCGGCCTCGCGCTGCTGCTGCCGGTGATCCCCTTCGCGCTGGAGCTCCAGGCGCTCCGCCGACTGACCACCGCCGCGTTCGGCACGCTGATGAGCCTCGAGCCGGCCATCGCGCTGACCGTCGGGCTGCTGCTGCTGGACCAGGTCCCGGGCTGGGTCCCCGTGACGGGGATCGTGCTCGTCGTCGCCGCCGGTATCGGCGCCGAACGCACCGGAGGACGCCCGACGCCTCTCCCGACCTGACGCCCCGTCGACGAGCGCCCAGTAGCGTCTCGGGGGATGAGCTCCTCGACCGCCGGTGGGCCGACGACTCGCTCCGCACCGCCGACGAGCGTGCTGCGTGCCTTCGGCGTGGGACCGGCCCGTCGGGTGCCCGGCGGTCAGGGGACGTCGTGGCGGGCTGGTGACCTCGTCCTGAAGCCGGAGAGCGGTCCGGTGCTCGAGTGGCTGGCTGACCGGTTGAGCGACCTCCGCCCCGACGGTGTCCGCGTCGCCGCTCCGGTCGCCACCCGCAGCGGCCGCTGGGTGTGCGACGGGTGGTCGGCCACCCGGTGGCTGGACGGGGTCCACCCGGACCCCTCCCTGCTGTCCACCTGGGTCGAGGTCGTCGCCGCAGGTCGCGCCTTCCACCGCGCGGTGGCCCACCTGGACCGCCCCGACTGCCTCGACCGGCGGTCCGACGTGTGGGCACGCGCCGACCGCGTCGCCTGGGACGAGCGGCCGGTCCGCTGGCGACCCGAGCTCCGTCACCTCGCCGACCGCCTCCGGGGAGCGGTGCGTCCCCTCGGCCCGTCGCAGCTCGTGCACGGCGACCTGACCGGCAACGTCCTGCTCGCACCGCCGCTGGCTCCCGCGGTGATCGACGTCTCGCCGTACTGGCGACCACCCGAGTACGCCGACGCCGTGGTCGTCGCCGACGCTCTCTGTTGGCACGGCGCACCCGCACACCTCCTCGTCGAGGTCGACGTGTCGGTCGCTGCCGTCGCCCGGGCACTCCTCTTCCGGATGGCCACGACGAACGAGCTGCTGGCCGCGGGGACGGAGACGGCGGACGCCGCCGCCGAGGCACAGCGGTGCTCGCGGGCGGCGAGGGCGATCGGTCTCTGAGCGGCCCAGCAGCCCTGGACGTGGGGAGGATCGTCGGCACCAGGTGCCGGTGATCCTCCCCAGTCGCTGCGCGCTCCCCGATGATCCGACAGACTCGCGAGGACGTGCACGCTGAGGAGGCGACGGGTGACCGGTGACCACGACCGCAGCCACGGGGAGCCGGGCCGGCCGGGCGGGATGAGCTACGCGGACTACCTGGAGCTCGACGTCCTGCTGTCCGCGCAGCACCCGCGCAGCTCCCCGCCCCACCACGACGAGCTGCTGTTCATCATCCAGCACCAGACGACCGAGCTCTGGCTCAGGCTGATCCTCCACGAGCTCCGCGCGGTGCAGGTCTTCCTCGACGAGGACGAGCTCTCCCCCGCTCGCAAGAGCCTGGCTCGCGTCAAGCACATCCTGCGGTCGATGACCGAGCAGTGGTCGGTGCTCGCCACGCTCACGCCGACGGAGTACCACGGGTTCAGGACGGCGTTGGCGTCCTCGTCGGGGTTCCAGTCCTACCAGTACCGCGCAGTGGAGTTCGTCCTCGGCAACAAGAACGACAAGCTGCTGGCGGTGTTCGAGGCCGAGCCCGCGGCGTACGCGCTCCTCGAGCAGCTCCTCGACGCACCCTCGGTCTACGACGCGTTCCTCCGCCACCTCGCGCGCCAGGGGCACCCGGTGCCCGCGGCCGCGCTCGACAGGGACGTCCGGTCCAGCTGGGTGGAGATGCCCGAGCTGGTCCCCGTGTTCGGCGAGATCTACCGGCACACCGAGGCGCACTGGGAGCTCTACGAGACCTGTGAGGACCTCGTCGACCTGGAGGACGCCTTCCAGGTCTGGCGGTTCCGGCACATGAGGACGGTGCAGCGCACGATCGGCCTCAAGACCGGCACCGGAGGCTCCTCAGGCGTATCCTTCCTCCGGCGGGCGCTCGAGCTGACGTTCTTCCCCGAGCTCTTCACGGTCCGGACGCAGATGGCGGACTGAGGGGAGGGCCTGCGGGGGTCGGCGGGGGTCACGGCCACGCGAGCTGGTCCGCGGTGGCCGGCGGGTGGTCGGCGAGAGCCGTGCGGCGACGCTGCCACAGCCGCATCGCCCCGGCCGCGGAGACCGCACCGAGGAGGACGCCGGCGGCGGCCCAACCCACGGGCCAGCCGACGGGCGAGCGCGGCGCAGGTGCAGGAGCCGCCTGGTCGGCGCTCGGCGCGGGATCCGCGTCAAGCTCCAGGGCGAGGTCGAGCAAGGAGGCCTCCCCGACCGGCGCGGACCCCGACTCCGGCAGCACCTCGGCGAGCAACGACGCGAGCCGGCGGTCCGCCCGGTGCCACACCGCTCGGGCGTCCCAGACCGGCCCCTCGTCCGTCACCTGCCGCGTCTCGACCCAGGGTCCGCCCGCTGCGCCGAGGTGGACCTGGTCCAGACGCCACACCTGGACGTCGTGGACCAGCCAGGTGAGGGTGACGACCTGGGCGGACGGGTGCGACCGCGCCTCGGACGTCGTGCTCGAGGGATCCGTGAGCCCGACGAGGTCCTCGAGCGCCCGGTACTCCGGGTCGCTGTAGTAGAGCGCCGCCAGCCGCCCCTCCCCCGGCACCGAGAGCAGCACGCTCGTCGGTCCTCCGGCGGCGGCCGGACCGGCCGTCCCCGGTCCGGCCAGCGCGGCCAGCGCGAGCAGCAGGATCGTGAGCAGGGCACGGGTACGACGGTGCATGGGGCCTCCTCGATCGGTGCACCTGTTACACCGCGGGCTCGCACGGGGTTCCTGCGGCGTCACTCGACCAGGCGCGCCGACGTCGCGATCCGGACCGCGTCCTCCAGGGCCAGGTCCCCCTCGAGGCGCAGCGTGGTGTCGCCCTCCGGCCAGATCAGCGTGTGGCCCGCCAGGCGCGCGGTCTCCGTACGACGGCTGCCGTCCGGCTCGAGCAGCACCACCTCGTGGGGGACCCGGAACCACAGGGCGTCGACCCCGCCCACCGCGGCGTACCGCACCTCGGGGGACTGCTTGGCCATGGCGAAGTCGAGCGTCCCGTCGAACTGGTCGAGCCGGACCACCCGGCCGTCCACGGTCCAGGTCATCGAGACGATCCGCCGGTCGTCGGCGACCTCGACCCCGTCGGGTCGGCCGAGGGCGGAGGGCAGGCGGACCGCGAACGACACCTCGCGGGCGGCGGCCTGCACCTCAGGACCGCCCCTGAGGGCAGGCGGGTCGGAGGCGGCTCCGGCGGGACCGCTCTCCTCGACCCGGACGCCGGCGAACCCGAGCCAGTCCGCGACCGCGGCACGGACCGGCGGTGTGGCCAGCAGCGCCAGCAGGACCGCGAGCGCCGCCGCGACCAGGCGCCGCCGGGTCACCCGCGGCTGCCTGGGCGCAGGGAGCGCTGCGACGACGGCGGCTGCCATCCGGTCCGGGTCCACCGGCGGGAGGACGACGGCACGCCCCAGCACCCGCAGGTCGTCGACGAGCCGCTGGTCCGCGTCAGGCATCGTGGCGCACCTCCTCGCCGGTCGGGTCGAGCTGGGCCCGCAGCCGGGCGAGCGCACGGTGCAGCCGCGACTTCACGGTCCCCCGCGGCCAGCCGAGGACCGCTGCGGTCTCGGCCTCGTCGAGGTCGAGGAGGAAGCGACACGTCACCACCTGCCGGTGCGCCGCCGAGAGCGCCGCGAGGCCGCGGACGAGCTCGGCCCGGCGGTCGTCCCGCACCGCGGTCTCGGCCGGGTCCTCGGCGAGGAGGACCCGCTCGGTCTCCTCCCAGGCCCGCCGCTCCCGCGCCGTACGGCGGCCGGCCGCGCGGTGCAGGTTGTGGGTCTCGTTGGCCACGATGCGCAGCAGCCACGGCCGGAACGGCGCGCCCTGCTGGAACCGGTGCAGCGACCGGTGGGCCTTGACGAAGGCGTCCTGCACCACGTCCTCCGCCTCTGCACCGGCCCCCAGCAGCGCGGCGGTCCGCACTGCCATCGGCGTGTGACGGCGCACCAGGTCGGCGTACGCGTCGGCGTCGCCTGCACGCACGCGAGCCAGGATGTCTGCGTCGTCGCCGGGGCTCAGGGTGGCTGTCCTCCTACGACGGATCTACACCACGACGCCGCCTGCGGTTCCCGGAATCGGAGACCGGGCTCCTAGGAGGTGGGGAACGGGAAGACCGCCGGGCTCCGGTGACCGTCCCGGCTCACCGCGCGGACCCCGAACACGACGTTGTCCTTCGACAGGTCGACGGTGGCCGTGCTGACGTTGCCGACCCGGAGGGCGTGGGTCCAGAACGGGTTGATGGTCGGGCGCCAGACGACCTCGTAGCCGGCGAGGTTCGCGTCGTCGCCGGGGGTCCACAGCAACGTCGTGGAGTTCGTCAGGTCCGACACGTCGATGAGCACGTCCCGGGGCATCGCCGGTGCTTGGGACGCCGACCACATCCAGGCCGCGTTGACCTTCGCGACCCGGGCGACGTACGACGGGTCGACGAAGCGCAGGAGGTCGCCGTACTGGACACCGTCCTCGACCCGGACGTCCTGGTGCTGGTGCCGGAAGTCCTCGTTCGGCTCGGTGAAGCGGGCAGCCGGCCACCCCTGCTCGAGGAACGCGATGTTGTCGCCACCGCGGAGGAAACGGTCCTCCCGGTAGATCATCCGGATGTTCATCCGGGTCGTGCGGTAGCCGGCCACCTCGTTGACGAACCGCGCCAGCTGCCGCGCCGGGGAGTCGTTCTCCCCGCCGATCGCCAGCCGGATCGCCCGCTGCCCCTCGTCCTCGGTGTTCGGCGGCCCCTCGGCGAAGAGCCGGAGGCTGTGGGGCTCGCGGTGGCCGTCGTCGGCGCGGCTGCTGCCGACGATGTCGTTGGTGAACATGCCCTGGACGTCGGCGCCCTGCGCCTTGAGCCGCTCTGCGAGGAACGTCGCGCCGTAGAGGCCCTGCTCCTCCCCGGCGACCGCCGCGAAGACCAGCGTGCAGTCGGGCCGGCGGGTCGCCATGACCCGCGCGAGCTCCATCGAGACCGCGACCCCGGAGGCGTCGTCGTTGGCACCGGGAGCGTCGCTGGTGAAGTCCATGACGTCGGTGACCCGCGAGTCGTAGTGCCCGCTGACGAGGTAGGTCCGGTCGGGGTCGACCGACCCCCGCAGCGTCGCGACGACGTTGCTGATCCGCGTCGGGGTCGGGATGCGCTCGGCCGGCTGCTGGACGTAGGAGGGGACCGTCACCACCATCTGTCCGCCGGACGCGGCCGCGTGCGCGCGCATCTGGTCCGCGATCCAGTCCCGGGCCGCTCCGATGCCGCGCTCGGGGTCGTCCTGCGAGGAGAGCGTGTGCCGCGTCCCGAACGAGACCAGGGTGCGGATGGTCTCCTTGATCCGGGCGGGGTCGATCTCCGCCATGATCGCGCGCAGCTCGGCGTCCGGAGCCTGCGCGCGGATGCGCCGACCGGGCCCGCCGGGCCAGTGCAGTCCGGCGGTCAGGGGACGGCGGCGGCGCCCGGCTCGGCCGCTCGCCGCAGCTCCGGCGGCGCTGCTGCCGGCAGCGGACGCCGGACCGGCCAGCACGGAGCGGCGAGGCGGGCGACGGAGCTGGACGGCGGCGACTGGGTCGGAGGGGTTGGGGGTCGGGGCGGGTCCCGGTCATGACGGCTCCTGGCGTCGATGCCGTGCGGTCGTGATCAGCCTCGCACTCGGAGGCAGCGGGCACCAGACCACGCCGGTCAACCGCCCGGGGATGGGCGGACCATCCGGTCCTCCGTCCTGCCCGTGGGCTCGTGCACCTTCGTGACGCCGTCGGCGGTGAACCCGTGCCGGGTGTAGAACGCGACCGCCCGGTCGTTGCCGCGGAGCACCCACAGGGTGCAGTCCCGGCCGCCGATGAGCTCGGCCATCATCAGGTCCGCCAGGCCGGTGCCGTGCGCGTCGGACAGCACGTTGAGTGCCCAGAGCTCCTCCGCCGTCGTCGGCTCCGGGTCGCGGCTCCTCCCGGCGGTGCCGAGACCGACCACGTGCCCGTCGGGGTGGAGTCCCACCAGGTGACGGACCGCGGCCGGGCGCAGCAGCCGCTCGCGCCACCGGTCGGTGAGCTCCTCGACGTCGAGGGCGGCGAGGTGCTCCGCGGGCAGCAGCGAGCGGTAGGCCTCGCGCCAGACGCGGACGTGGACCGACGCCACCCCATCGGCGTCCGAGAGGTGCATCCGGCGCACGGCGTACCCGGCCTCGACGGCCCGGCGCGCCCGCGCCGCGGTGACGGCCTCGGTGGCCACGCAGGAACTGTAGGCGTCCGACCCGGGGTCGCGGCTGCTGCGCGCGTCGTCGGCCCGCGGACGGTCGCGTGACGGAGGCTAGGGCCGTGACCGCCGTCCGCCGCTGGAGGCCGCTGAAGGTCCTCGCCCAGCACCCCTCCGCGGTGCTGCTCGCGGTGCAGTTCTGCTTCGTCCTCGCCTACCCCTACCTCGCGGACAACGCGGTCAGCCGCGCGGTCATCGGGGTCGCGCAGATGGCCGTGGTCTACACGGCGGTGTGGGCGGTACGCCGGACGCCGGTGCTCACCTGGGTCGCGGTCACCCTCGGGGTGCCGGCGACAGTGTTCACGGTGCTCGAGGCGCTGTGGCCGGAGTCGGAGCTCGTGGTCCTGGTCTCGGCGGTCCTCCACGCACCGTTCTACTTCTTCGTCTCCTACGCGATGATCCGCTACCTGTTCCACGACACCAACGTCACACGCGACGAGCTGTTCGCGACCGCGGCGGCCTTCACCGTGGTGGCGTGGGGCTTCACCTACGTGTTCGCAGCGATCCAGGTGGTGGTGCCGGGGTCGTTCATCGGGGCCGCCGACGGGCAGCAGCGTGAGTGGTTCGAGCTGCTCTTCCTGTCCTTCTCGGTGCTGACCAGCGTGGGACTGTCCGACGTGCTCCCGGTGCTGCCTGTCGCGCGGTCGTTCGTCATCATCGAGATGGTGGCAGGGGTGCTCTACGTCGCGCTCGTCGTCGCCCGCCTGGTCGGCCTCACCGTGCCCAGACCGGGGTACCCCAGTGACCCCTTCAAGCGCCCGGACGAGCCCGGCCCCGGCACCTGACCCGGTCGAGCCGCCCCTCGTGACCGGTCGAGCCGCCCCTCGTGCCCGGGGACGCGCGGTCAGGCGTCGCGAGCCGCTCCCTCGCCGCGCCCGTCCGCGGTGTCGCCGGACCGCACCTCGGCACCGCTCGGTCCGGTGTCGAGGGTCTCGTCCGCGCCGGCCCGGCCGACGAAGGTCTGGTTCGGGGTCGTCCCGGTCGTCGCGTCCGGGTTCTGGGCGCCCTCCTGCGGGACGCCGCCCGTCGCGCGGGTGCGGGCGGTGCCGAGGTCCGCAGGTGCGTCGTCCTCCGCGAGCCGCTGCGCCTGCGGTCGCCGGCGGACCGCGTCCAGGGCCTTCCTCAGTGCTCCCATGCCTGCTCCTCCTCCGGTCCTGAGCGCGGTGTCGGTCCGGCTTCCCTCTCCCGGAGCGCACGAGGACCGATCATGACGACGTCGAACTCGATGACCCGCAGGGTCGGCTTGTCCCGGGAGACCGAGAACATCCCGGTGATCGCGAACCCCGACTGCTCGTACGCCGTGATCTGCTCGGCCATCCTCGGCATGCCGTCGTAGATCGGGACGCACGAGACCTCGGACTGCAGGCCGAGCAGCTCCGAGACGCGGTCGCCGGCACCGCGGAAGGTCTGCATGTCGAAGCCCTGGGTGTCCATCTTGAGGTAGACGCGTGGGTTCCGCACCCCGGCCACCGCCTCGTCCCAGACGTCCTGGAGCCGCCGTACCCGGATGGTCTCGGTGTGGCTCTGTCGCAGCCGCTGCGACCAGTCCTTGCCGAACTGGCTGGCGTCGAGCAGCGAGCTCATCGTCCCGGGCACCACGTTGATCTCCGCCTCGCCCTCCTCCTCGCCGAGGGCGTAGCCGTGGACCTGCCAGCGCTCGTCGGTCGAGGCACGCTCGCGCAGGGTCGCGCTCACGTCGGCGACGGGTTCGAACGACACGATGCGACCGGCGTACCCGCTGCGGCGCAGCTTGTCGCCGTACTGGCCGACGTTCGCGCCGACGTCGAGCACCACGTTGACCCGGAGCTCCCGGAGCAGCCAGCTGATGTGGCGGCGGGCGGCGAAGTCGGTGAGCGCGCGCTCGAAGGCGCCGGGGCGGGCCCGCGCCTCGGCGGGGTCGAACAGCAGGGTCGACCCGTGCCCGGCGGCACCGCCCAGATGAGCAGCGCGCATGCCGCTCGCGGCGGCGTCCACGAGCCAGGCGCGACGGCCGAGACGGCGGACGCGTGGGAGTCGGCGAGCCATCCCCCGAGGCTAGGGCTCCGCGCAGCAGCAGAGCCACGCGACCCTCGGGCCGGGGCGCAGTTCTGGGCTGACTGAGGACCCCCGTCGAGGGGTCTCAGCTCCCCGGCACCAACTCGGTGACCAGGTCGTGGGCACCGTCGGGACGCGCCAGCTCGTAGTAGAGCCGACGGGTGCCGTCGGGCAGGTCCACGACGCAGGCGTACCGGAGCGCGCCGTCGGAGTGCGGCGACCCCGACCGGCTCGCCCGGGTCGGCGACGAGGTCTTCCACGCCGTCCCCCGCGGCGGTGCCGTCGGCCCGCGCGACACCGGTCCGTTCGAACCAGTTGGCCTCAGCGGTCGCGCGGCCGTCGTACAGCACGGTCAGCGGGTCGTGGCTGACGACCGCGGCCACCCGCGCACCGCGGCGTCCCACTCCCCCGCACGCGGCGCGAGGACGGTCGGCCCCAGGTCCCAGCGGAGTCCGTCCGGGGAGGTCGCGAGCCGGGTGTGCATGCGGTCCTCGTGACCGGCAGGCTGCAAGGGGTGGCAGCAGACCCACATCCGCCACGGCTCGCCCCCGGACGCCGCCGACGGTCGCTCGACCACGGGGTCCTTGACCGCGAGCAGGTCGCCACCGGGCGGGCACACCGTCCGCCGTCCGCTGTCCAGGAGGGTCAGGTCCGGCGCGTCCACCGCTTCGATCCACCAGTGCTTGCTGCCGCGGGCCACCACGACCGCGACACCGCGGCCCTCGGTGATCGGCTGACGCACCCGGTAGGCCAACCACGTCACCCCGTCGACGTGCACCGCGCCGGGAGCGACGTCAGCTGGTCGTCGCCGGCGGGTAGGGGTTGGTCTTGAGGAGCCGGGCCACGTGGACGACGTTGGCGGCCAGGGTCGCGGTCGTCGTCGCGGTCACGTCGGGCGTCTCGTCGAGGTCGTTGTAGTCCGTGCCGTGCATCGCCTCGCCGACCCAGTAGGTCCCCGCCGCGGCGGGGATCGTGAACCCGGTGTCGTTGAGCGCCTGCAGGCACTCCGCGGTCGTGTGGTGCGCGCCGTCCTCGTTGCCGACGACCGCGACCGCCGCAACCGTGCCGTACGTGGACAACCGGCCCTCGTCGTCGGTCTCCGAGAGCTCGGCGTCGAGCCGCTCGAGCACCATCTTGCACACCGACGACGGCTGGCCCAGCCAGATCGGGGTGGCCAGCACGAGGATGTCGGCCGCCAGCAGCTTCTCCCGGATCGCCGGCCAGCCGTCGCCCTCACCCTCGTCGGTGGTGACGCCGAACGCGACGCCATGGTCGACGACCCGGAGCACCTCGCCGGTGGCGCCGTACTGCCGGAGCTGCTCGAGGACCTGTCGGCCGAGCAGCTCCGAGCTCGACGCGGCCGGGGAGGGCTTGAGGCTGCACACCAGGACCAGCGCGCGCAGGTCGATCTCGTGGTGCGGGGTGGGATCGGTCATGGCGTGACCGTTCCCGATCGAGTCTGGCTCAGACGGCTACGTCCCCGCGCCGCGGCAGCCTGGTGACGAGCGTCAGCGCGACGGAGACCAGCGCGATGATCCCGATCGTGGTGTAGGCGGTGGTGTAGTCGCCGTCCTCCCCGATGAGCGCGGACGCGACGAGCGGGCCGACGACGCCGCCAAGGCTCCACCCGATGAGCATGAGCCCGTAGATGGCGCCGGCGTTCTTCGTGCCGAAGAAGTCGCCGGCGGTGGCCGGCATGGTCCCGAACCCGCCGCCGTAGCAGAGGTAGATCACCGCCGCCAGTGCGAAGAACAGGGCAGTGCTGCCGGCGTGCGGGAGGAGCAGCAGGCACACGCCTTGCAGCCCCAGCATCCCGGCGAAGGACGGCATGCGGCCGATCTTGTCGGAGGCCGCAGCCCACACGATGCGGCCGGCGCCGTTGAAGATCGCCAGCGCACCGACAATCGCGGCGGCACCAGTGGCGGAGTAGCCGGCGATGTCCGTCGCGCTCGCGGCCAGCACCGAGATCAGCGAGATCCCCGCCATGACGTTGAGGGTGAGGATCGCGGTGAGCAGGTACCACTGCGGAGTCTTCAGCGCCTCGCCCTGCGTGAACTCCACCGAGCTCTGCTTCGCCGTGGTGCTCGGGGTGAAACCCGGGACCTGGTAGCCCGCCGGCGGGTTGCGGAAGAAGGACGCGCCGAGCACCGACATGACCAGGTAGGCGATCCCCAGCGGGATGAACGCCCGGGTCGGCACGTCGGGGTTGTTGTTGATGAGGGCCTTGGCCACCGGCGAGGTCAGCACCGCGCCGAACCCGAAGCCGCCGACCGCGAGACCGGTGATCAGTCCGCGCTTGTCGGGGAACCACTTGAGGAGCATCGCGATCGGCACGATGTAGGCGAACCCGAGGCCGAAGCCGCTGATCACGCCGTAGCCCAGGATCAGCAGCCACAGCTCGTCCGAGCTGCCGGCGAGCCCGGCGAGCAGGATGCCGAGGCTGTAGACGACGCCGCCGACCATGGCGACGACCCGCGGCCCCCTCTTGTCCTGGATCCGGCCGCCGATGTAGGCGCCGATGAAGATCATGCCGATCGTGACGGTGAACGGCAGGGACGCCTGCAGCTTGGTGAGCTCGAACGCAGACGCCTCGGTCAGCGCCTTGCCGAAGACGCTCCAGGCGTAGACGGCGCCGATCGAGAACTGCAGGAGCAGCGCGGCACCGACGAGCAGCCAGCGGCCGCGGGTCGGGTCTGTGCCGGCTGACGGGGTGGTGCGATCGTCGGTCGCGGTGTGCGCCATGACCCTATCCCTCTCGTGAGTGGAGCTCTCCCTGCTCGACGTAGCGGAGCGGACCCTCGCGCTCGAGCCGCTCCCGCTGCGGGACCACGGTGTACTTCGGGTCGCGGGCCGACGCTTGCCCCGCCTCGAACACCCCGAAACGGGTGCAGGCCGAACCGGCCATCAACGCCACCCCGGACAGGATCGCGACCGTGCGGCTCCGCCCGGCCAGCAGCGTCCCCGCGGCCCCGCCGGCGGTCAGGACGGTCGCCGCCCGCATCAGCCGGCCTGCCTCGCCGTGGTGCAGCGGCTCGGCGGTGACCCCCATGGTCCGCTCCATGATGCGCTCGGCCACGAGCTCCAGGACGGCACCGCCGACGGCGAGTCGCCGGGCCGGTCCGGCCTGCGTCACGGGCGCGCCGATCATCCCCAACCCCCCGGACGCCGCCGCGGCCGAGCCGCAGAACACGAACGGCAGCTCCTTGTAGGCGGAGTGCCAGGACGGCGTGGAGGTGTCGGCCAGCAGCACGGCGGTGTACGCCGCGACCGGTGGCGCCGTCAGGGCCGCCACCACGCCGGCGGGTCGGTCGAGGAACCGCACGAGACGCAGCAGCCGCGCCAGCCGCCCCCGCGCGACTCCGGCGGGCAGCATGCCGGCGAGCTCGGCAACCGCGGCGAGCCCCGCGAAGGGCCCGTAGATCGAGAGGATCCACGTCCCCACCGACATCGGCGAGGTGACCTTCACGGTCCGCAGCATGTTGAGGAACCGCGCGGGTCGACCCAGGTCGTGGACCAGCGCCACCATGCTGAAGGTCAGCGCCACGATCGCCCCGAGCCGCCCTGTCCGGCGCAGCGCCGGGCGGCCGGTCAGGTCGGCGCCGGCGGCGAGCAGCGACGAGCCGGCCGCGACGCCGCCGGCGAAGAGGTACGCCGGGATGTCGTGCTCCCACGGCGAGGGCTTGACGATGTTGTGGCCGTAGTAGGAGGTGAACTCCGCCGGCGGCACCATCGTGCGCTCACCGCCGTGGTCACGGCGCGCACCGCCACGCTGCCGACGGAACCGGTCCCCGACCTTCTGACCGCCGCCGCCGCCACCGCCCTGGCCGGCCACGGGCCCGCCACCGAGGCGCTCGCCGCCGGTGCGGCCGTCGGGGGGGTCGACGGCCGAGCCGTCACCGCCAGGACCGAGACCGAGCGACGCGGACAGGTCCTGAGTCACCCCTGCCTCCCCACGAAGGCCAGCGCTGCCCCCGCGAGCAGCGCCCCGGCCGCCGTCAGCGCGCGCTTGTACATGTCCGGCAGGTCACGGGTGGTGACCACCGGGTCCGGCGGGAACCCGTACACCTCGGGCTCGTCGAGCAGCAGGAAGAAAGCCCCCGTGCCGCCGACACCGTCGTGGGGGTCGTTGCCGTACAGCCGGGCGTTCATCACGCCCTTCTCGTGCAGGGAGTCGACCCGCTGCTGGGCCCGCTCGCGCAGCTCCTCCACGTCGCCGAACTGGATCGACGTGGTCGGGCACGCCTTGGCGCAGGCGGGGGTCTGGTCGGCCTTGAGACGGTCGTAGCACAGCGTGCACTTCTGCGCGATGCCGACGTTCTTCGCCCCCTCCGGGCCGCGGCGCCGCTCGATGACCCCGTAGGGACAGGCCGGGACGCAGTAGCCGCACCCGTTGCAGATGTCGTCCTGGACGACGACCGTGCCGAACTCGCTGCGGAACAGCGAGCCCGTCGGGCAGACGTCGAGACAGGCCGCGTGCGTGCAGTGCTTGCAGACGTCGGAGGACATCAGCCACCGGAAGTCGGGGTGCTCCGCGCCGTCGACCGCGGTGGCCTCGGTGATCGCCCCGGTGTCGAGACCACCCTCCTGCGGCGGCTCGTCGGCGACCCGGCCGAGCGTGGGCATGCCGAGGTCGACGGTCTGCGCGGGCTTCCCTGGCTGCTCGATGAACGCCACGTGCCGCCACGTGTTGGCGTTGAGGGACCCCGTGTTGTCATACGACATCCCGGTCATCGCGAAGCCGTCGTCGGGGACGAGGTTCCACTCCTTGCACGCGACCTCGCACGCCTTGCAGCCGATGCAGATGCTCGTGTCGGTGAAGAACCCCTTGCGCGCCGGCGGGTCGTCGTACCCGGTGTCGAGCGCGGGGTCGAGCGGACCGAACAGGCTGTTCTTGCTGACCATCTCAGCTCCGCTCGCCGGTGGAGGACGGCTCGGGCACCCGTGAGGGCTCGACACCCGTGCCGTTGGTGATGATGTCCGCGTAGTTCGCGTGCACCAGGTCCGCGCGCCCCTTGTACTCGGCGACGAGGTCGAGCAGCGCCCGGCCTTTCGGGCGGCGCCCGGGGATGACGTCGCAGGTGCCGACCTTGCTCTCCTGGATGAGGACGTTGGGGTCCAGGGAGATGCCGAAGAGGTCGTTGGTCGAGTCGCCGGTGACGAGCCCGCCCTGGCCCCAGTGGTACGGCAGCCAGATCTGGTGCACGGTGCGGCCCTCGACGCGCAGCGGCCGGAGCCGTTCGGTGATCAGCACCCGTCCCTCGATCGCGGCGCGGGCGGTGATCACCGTGCACCACCCGGCGTGCTCGAGCCCGAGCTCCTCGGCGAGCGCCGGGGACACCTCGACGAACATCTCCGGCTGCAGCTCGGCCAGGTAGGGCAGGTAGCGGCTCATCGCGCCCGCCGTGTGGTGCTCGGTCAGCCGGCTCGTCGTGAAGACGATCGGATAGACCTCGCTGTGCTGCTCCGGCGGGCTCGGGTTCATCCGGTTGTTCTCCCGGGCGTACTCCTTGCGGGTGGGATTGCCCTGCTGGGAGTAGAGCGGGTTGCGGAACGGCGACTCCACCGGCTCGTAATGGGTCGGCATCGGCCCGTCGATGAGTCCCTGGGGCACGTAGAGCGAGCCCTTCCCGTCGCCCTGCATGATGAACGGGTCGTCGCCGGCGATGCCCTGGACGCCGTCGGCCCCCTCGGGAGGCCGGTACGACGGCGGCTTGTTCTTCTCGAAGTCCGGCACGTCGAGCCCGGTCCACTCGCCGGCCTCCTCGTCCCACCAGACGTAGGCCTTGCGCTCGCTCCACGGCTTGCCCTCGGGGTCCGCCGAGGCGCGGTTGTAGAGCAGCCGGCGGTTCGCGGGCCAGGCCCAGCCCCACTCGGGGGCGACCGGGGTCTGCTCACGACCCGGCTTGCGGCGGGCCGCCTGGTTCACCCCGTCCTTGAAGATGCCGGTGTAGATCCAGCAGCCGCCGACCGTCGAGCCGTCGTCCTTCAGCTCCATGAACGTCGACAGCGGCCGTCCGGTGGCGACCTCGAAGCCGTTGATCTCCTTGAGGACGTCCTCGGCGTTCGGCTCCGGGTGCTCGCCGTGGAGCTCGTAGTCCCACGCGAGGTCGAGGACCGGGCGGTCCCGCTCGTCGGTGGAGTCCGCCAGGCGCTCCCGGACCATCCGCCCGAGGTGGTAGAAGAACCACAGCTCCGAGCGGCAGTCGCCCACCGGCTCGAGGGCCTTCTCGCGCCACTGCACCATGCGCTGGGTCTGGGTGAAGGTGCCTTCCTTCTCCACGTGGGAGGCGGCCGGCATCAGGAAGACCTCGGTGCGGCACTCCTCGGGGACGATCTCGCCGGTCTCGACCTCCGGGGAGTCCTTCCAGAAGGTGGCGCTCTCGATCTCGAACAGGTCGCGCACGACGAGCCAGTCGAGGTTCGCCATCCCGAGCCGCTGGGCCTTGCCGTGGGCGGAGCCGACGGCAGGGTTCTGGCCCAGGAGGAAGTAGCCCTTCACCTTCCCGTCGATCATGTCGAGCACGGTCCGGTAGGTGCCGTGGTCGCCGGTGATCTTGGGCAGGTAGTCGAACGCGAAGTCGTTCTCCGGCGTGGCGCGGTCGCCCCAGTAGGCCTTGAGCAGGCTCACCTGGAACGCCCTGGACTTGGCCCAGAACCCCTTCGATCCCGGTTTGCGGACCGCGTCGACCCACTCCTCGAGCGACTGGTGGTTCTCGGAGTTCGGCATCGGGAGGTAGCCGGGGAGGATGTTGAACAGGGTCGGGATGTCGGTCGAGCCCTGGATGCTGGCGTGACCCCGCAGCGCCATGACCCCGCCGCCCGGCCGCCCCATGTTCCCCAGCAGCAGCTGGAGGATGGCACCGGTGCGGATGTACTGGACGCCGACGCTGTGCTGGGTCCAGCCGACGCTGTAGACGAGCGCGGTCGTCCGCTCGCGGTTGGAGTTCTCGGTCCAGGCCCTGCAGACCTCGAGGAACGCCTCCTGCGAGACCCCGCACGTCTCGGCCACCACCTCGGGGGTGTAGCGGGCGAAGTGGCGCTTGAGGACCTGGTAGACGCACTGCGGGTGCTGCAGCGTCTCGTCGCGGCGGACCTCCGAGTCCATGCTCGCACCGTGGGTCTCGTGCTGCAGCGCGCTCGCGGTCTCGCGCTGCATCTCGTGGTCCTCGCGCTCCGCCCCGTCCTGCTCCTGGCTGTCGTACTGCCAGGAGGCGGTGTCGTAGGTGCGGGACTCGGGGTCGAAGCCGGAGAAGAGCCCGTCGAGGTCCTCGGTGTCCTGGAACTGCTCGCTGACGATCGTCGCCGCGTTGGTGTACGCGACGACGTACTCCTTGAAGGCCAGGTCGTTCTGGAGGACGTAGTTGATGACGCCGCCCAGGAACGCGATGTCGGAGCCGACGCGCAGCGGGACGTACTGATCCGAGACCGCGCTGGTGCGGGTGAACCGCGGGTCGATGTGGATGACCTTGGCGCCGCGCGCCTTGGCCTCCATCACCCACTGGAAGCCGACCGGGTGGGCCTCGGCCATGTTCGAGCCCTGGATGACGATGCAGTCAGCGTTCGCCAGGTCCTGCAGGTACTGCGTGGCGCCGCCGCGCCCGAAGCTGGTCCCCAGACCGGGGACGGTGGCGGAGTGTCAAATACGCGCCTGGTTCTCGATCTGGATGGCGCCCATCGCGGTGAACAGCTTCTTGATGAGGTAGTTCTCCTCGTTGTCCAGCGTGGCGCCGCCGAGGCTCGCGAACCCCATCGTGCGCCGGACCTTGCGGCCCTTCTCGTCGAGGTCCTGCCAGCCCTCGCGGCGCGCCTTGAGGACCCGGTCGGCGATCATCTCCATCGCCGTGTCGAGGTCCAGGTCCTCCCACTCGGTCCCGAACGGGCGGCGGTAGCGGACCTTGGTCTGCCGGAGCGGGCTGGTGACGAGGTTCTTGCTCGCCGAGCCCTTGGGGCACAGCCGGCCGCGCGAGACCGGGCTGTCGGGGTCCCCCTCGATCTGGACGACCTTCTCGTCCTTGACGAACACCTTCTGGCCGCAGCCGACCGCGCAGTAGGGACAGACGCTCCGCGCCACCCGGTCTGCGGTGACGGTGCGGGCGGTGATCTGCTCGGTGTGCGCGGAGCGCACCGCCGGCCCCCGGCCCAGGGGATCCTTGCCGCTCAGCTGTCGCAGCACCGGCCAGTCGAGGAACGACCTGCTCATCCGTGGACTCCTCCCGCTCAGCGCGGATCTACCCCAGGTCAGCCGAGGTATGCAGCCGGACTGTAGCCCGGGTCACCCAACCCGTGCGCCCCGGCACGCAGCACGCGTCGTCGCGAGGTCACCGGACCTGCAGGACCGCGCCGCCGTCCTCCCGCGGGACGAGCTCCCCGACGACCGGGTGGCCGGGCAGCTCGCCGGCGACGAGCAGCCCACCAGAGGTCTGGGCGTCGGCCAGCAGCAGCAGCTCGTCCTCGTCGATCCCGGGACCCGCCTGGAGGTGCGGCCGCACCCAGTCCAGGTTGCGGCGGCTCCCGCCGGGGACGTGTCCCGCAGCGAGCGACTCGCGCGCCCCGGCGACGTACGGCACGGCCGCGGCGTCGACGACCGCGGTGACCCCGCTGGCCCGGGCCAGCTTGAACAGGTGACCGAGCAGCCCGAAGCCCGTCACGTCGGTGGCGCAGCGGAGGCCGGCAGCGACGGCCGCCGCGGAGGCGTCGCGGTTGAGCCCGGTCATCACCGCGACCGCCTCCTCGAACCACTCCCCGGTCGCCTTGTGCCGGTTGTTGAGGACCCCGAGCCCGAGCGGCTTGGTGAGGGTCAGCGGCGTGCCTGCGACGCCGGCGTCGTTGCGCAGCAGCCGGTCGGGGTGGGCGGTGCCGGTGACGGCCAGCCCGTACTTCGGCTCCCGGTCGTCGATGCTGTGGCCGCCCGCGAGGAAGGCCCCGGCCTGGGCGCACACCTCCGCGCCTCCGTGGAGGACCTCGGCTGCGACCTCGAAGGGGATGAGGTCGCGTGGCCACGCCAGCAGGTTGACGGCCAGCAGCGGCGTGCCCCCCATCGCGTAGACGTCGGACAGGGCGTTCGCGGCGGCGATCCGCCCGAACGTCGCCGCGTCGTCGACCACCGGGGTGAAGAAGTCGGCGGTGAGGACGACCGCCCGGTCACCGTCGAGGCGGACCGCGGCCGCGTCGTCGCCGTGCTCGAGTCCGACGAGCAGGTCCCCCGACGAGGTGCTCGTCGGCAGTCCCCGGACGACCTTCTCGAGCTCCCCGGGCGGCACCTTGCAGGCGCACCCGCCCCCCGCGGCGTACTGGGTGAGGCGGAGGCCGCCTCCCGGCGCGGAGGTGCGGACGGGTCCGGCGGTCGCGGTCACGCAGCAACGGTAGTCGGGCCCCGCCGGGCGGGTGGGGTGCGGCTCGTAGCATCGGGACAGGCAGGGAGGCGTACCTCGTCTGGTGACGGGCGCGGTCCTCAAAACCGTAGGGGCCGAGCAGCTCGGTCCGGCGGGTTCGATTCCCGTCCGCCTCCGCCGTGCCTGCCGTTCCTCGCTCTGCCCCGCTGACGACAGGTTGCCGTGACCGACCCTCGCCGCCGTACGCCGCGCACGGACGCCGTGCTCGCCGACCCGCGGCTCGTCGACGCGACCGAGCGGCTCGGGCCGTGGCTGGTGCGGACCGCCGTCACCGCCGCCCTCGAGGCCTGCCGCGCCGGGGACGTCGCCCCGGAGTCGGTCCCCGACGTCGCGGTGGCGCTGCTCCCCGAAGCGGCCACGGAGCTGCGCCGGGTCGTCAACGCGACCGGCGTCGTGGTCCACACCAACCTCGGCCGCGCCCCGCTGTCCGGCGCGGCCGTCGCCGCGCTCGAGGTCGCCGCCGGCGCCACCGACGTCGAGCTCGACCTCGAGACCGGGCGTCGGGCGCGCCGGGGGCGCTCGGCGCTGGCGGCGCTCGCCGCCGCGGTCCCCGACGCCGGCGGCGTGCACGTCGTCAACAACGGAGCGGCGGCCCTCGCCCTGGCGGCCCGGGCGCTCTGCGACGGCGGGTCCGACGCCGGGTCCGACGCCGGGTCCCGCGACGAGGTGGTCGTCGCCCGCGGGGAGCTGGTCGAGATCGGCGACGGCTTCCGGATCCCCGAGCTGCTCGAGTCGGTCGGGGTGCGGCTCCGGGAGGTCGGGACGACGAACCGGGTGCACCTGGCCGACTACGAGGCAGCGGTCACCTCGCGGACGGCCCTCGTCCTTAAGGTGCACCCCTCGAACTTCGTGGTCCGCGGGTTCACCTCGTCGGTGCCGGTCCGCGCGCTCGCCGTGCTCCCGGTCCCGGTCGTCCACGACATCGGCTCCGGGCTGCTGTCGCCCCATCCCCGGCTGCCGGACGAGCCGAGCGCCTCCGCGTCGTTGCGGGACGGCGCCGCGCTCGTCACGGCGTCCGGGGACAAGCTCCTGGGAGGCCCGCAGTGCGGGCTGCTGCTGGGGCGCGCCGCCCTCGTGGAGCGGGTGCGCCGCCACCCGCTGGCGCGCGCGCTCCGGGTGGACAAGCTCACGCTCGCGGCTCTGGAGGCGACCCTCACCGGTCCCCAGCCGCCCGTCCGGCGAGCCCTCGACACGGGTCCGGACGAGCTCGGTGCGCGGGTCACCGCGCTGGCCGACGCACTGGCCGACGCACTGGCCGACGCGCTGGCCGACGGGCTGGACGGGCCGATGGCCGAGGCCGGGATCGCCTGCGAGGTCGTCGCCAGCGAGGGGGCGGTCGGCGGCGGCGGCGCACCCGAGCTGCCGCTGCCCAGCATGGCGCTCGCGCTGCCCGAGTGGCTCGCGGCCCCGCTGCGGACGGGGACACCGCCGGTTCTCGGCCGGGTCGAGCGCGGCCGGCTGCTGCTCGACCTGCTCGCGGTCGCACCCGAGGACGACGCGGTCGTGGCCGACGCCGTCCGCCGCGCCGCAGCCGGACGGGTCGCTCCCGGAGCCGGCGCGGACCGGAGCGGCTGATGTACGTCGTCGCGACGGCCGGGCACGTCGACCACGGCAAGAGCAGCCTGGTCCGCGCACTCACCGGCACCGACCCGGACCGGCTCGCCGCGGAGAAGGAGCGGGGGCTGACGATCGAGCTGGGCTACGCCTGGACCTCGCTGCCGGACGGTGACCGGCTCGCGTTCGTCGACGTCCCGGGGCACGAACGGTTCCTCCCCACGATGCTCGCCGGGGTCGGCCCGGTCCCCGCGGTGCTGCTGGTCGTCGCGGCCGACGACCCGTGGATGCCCCAGGCGGCCGAGCACCTCGCGGTCCTCGACCTGCTCGGGGTCCGTCACGGGGTCGTCGCGGTGACCCGTGCCGACCTCGCCGACCCCACGGCGATGCAGGCCCGGGCACGCGCGGAGCTGGAGCGGACGACGCTCGCCGGGGCTCCGGTGCTTGCGGTGAGCGCCGTGACCGGGGACGGCGTCGCGGAGCTCCGGGACGCGCTCGCCGCCACCGTCGCCGCGCTGCCGGCTCCCGACCCGTCCGCGGACGTGCGGCTGTGGGTCGACCGCTGCTTCACCGTCAAGGGAGCGGGGACCGTCGTGACCGGCACCCTGCCCGCGGGCCGGGTCGCGCCAGGGGACCTGCTGGCGGTCCCGGGCCCGGCCTCGCGGCCGCTCCGTGTCCGCGGCGTGCGGACGCTCGGGCAGCCCGTCGCGGCGGCCACCGGGGTGGCCCGCGTGGCGCTCAACCTCACCGGGGAGCACCGTGAGCTGCTCGACCGGCACAGCGTGCTCGTCACCCCCGACGCCTGGCACGACGCCACGGTGCTCGACGTACGGCTGCGACCGGCGGTCGGCAGCGGCGTCGGCGGCGGGGCCGACGACCCGGCGCCGCCGCAGCGGCCGGTGCTGCACGTCGGCGCGGTGGCCGTGTCGGGGCACCTGCGTCCGCTCGACGCGACGCTCGCGCGGCTGACGCTCGACCGCCCGCTCCCGCTGCGTGCCGGAGACCGCGCGGTCCTCCGCGACCCGGGCAGCCGCCAGATGTGGGGGGTGACGGTCCTCGACCCGGCTCCCCCGTCGCTGCGGCGCCGCGGTGCCGCGCGGGAGCGCGCCGCCGCCCTCGGTGCGGCGGACGGGACCCCCGACCCGGCCGCCGAGGTCGTGCGGCGCGGCGTGGTGGCCGTGGACCTGCTCCGTCGCATCGGTGCGCCGGTTCAGGACCTCCCCGCAGGAGCGCTGCGGACCCCGGACGGCTGGCTGGTCAGCGCCGCGCGGGCGGCCGAGCTGCGACAGCGGCTGCACGCCCTCGTCGCCGGGGACACCGACGGCTCGGTCCCGGCGATCGTCGTCGCCGACCGGCTGGGGCTGCCCTCGGCGCGGGTCGTCGAGGCCCTGGTCGAGCCGCCGCTCGAGCTCCGGTCGGGCCGCGTGCAGCGGCAGGGCCGTCCCGCCGACGAGCTCCCCGACGACGTACGCCGCGGGGTCGCGCTGGTCGGCGCCGAGCTCGAGGAGCACCCGTTCGCGGCGCCGACCGCCGACCGGCTGACCGAGGTCGGCCTCACCGCTCAGGGCGTCACCCGGGCGGCGAAGGCCGGCGCGCTGCTCCACCTCGGCGGGGGGGTCGTGCTCTTGCCCGGCGCCGACCGACAGGCCGCCGAGCTGCTGGGGTCACTTCCGCAGCCGTTCACGACCAGCGAGGCGCGTGCCCGGCTCGGGACGACCCGGCGCGTCGTACTGCCGCTGCTGCAGCTTCTCGACCGGCGGGGGCTGACCCGTCGGCTGCCCGACGACCGCCGCCTGCTGACCGGCCGCTGACGTTGCCGTGACCCTGCCGAGCCGCCCCTCATGCTCGACGCAGGAGTGCGCTTGTGCGGTGCTCCTGAGTCACCTGTTGGCCCAGAGGCACCGCACAGCGCCCCGGGCGGCTCGACGCAGGAGGTCAAGCCAGCGCGGGGCGGTCCTTGCGGCGGCGGCGGAGGAACTTGTGAGTGCCGTCGCACCACGGCTCCCGCTGGCTGCGCCCGCAGAGGCACACGCCGACGACGGGACGGTTCGGCACGTGGCGCTGTCCCTGGAGGTCGTAGACCGCCTCGGCGCCCCGGACGAGAGCCGGGCCGTCCCCGCACACGAGGACCTCGACGTGCTCACCCTCGGTGTGCACCGGCGGGCAGGGCCCGTCGCAGTGACGCGAGCAGTCCGGTACCGGGTCGGCGGCCTTCACGCGGCGCCGACCATCTGCGACGCCGTCCGCTGCCGCGGCAGGTCGCGGGCACCGGAGCGCAGCACGCTCCCGCCCTCGCTCCACCGCGCGACCAGCTCGCGGCCGTCGAGGTAGTCGAGGTAGCAGCAGACCCACGAGCCGAACAGGATGTCGTCGGTGAGGGTGGCGTCCTCCTCGGCCATCGCCCCGCAGATCTCGCGCATCGCCAGCTGCTCGTGCACCGCGTCGGCCTCGACGTGCTCGTCGAAGTAGTCCGCTGCGGCCTCGGGCAGCCCGATCCGGCGTACGCCCTGCGCGACCCGTCGGCACGGGATCGAGCTCGTCGCCTCGAACGCCGCCAGGTGGCCCATCGCGCTGCCGCGGTGCCGGCGGTGCAGGCCGAAGAGCGACATGGCGTTGTTGACCGCCAGCGTGAGGGCCGGGACGAGGTCGACGTACGCCCCGTAGGTGTCGTCGAGCCCCGCAGCGCGGAGGGTGCCGGCGAAGAGGGTCTGGTGGTGCCGGTCGGGGCGGCCGCCGCCGTACTCGTCGTACTGCAGCTCGGCGAGCCGGACCTTGGGCAGTCCGCGGAGCCGCGGCAGCACGAACGAGTGGGGGTCGGACTCCTTCAGGTGGTAGACGCTCTTGACCATGAGGTACTCGCGGAACTGCTCCGCGGTGGCCTCCCGCTGCATGAACCGCGACATGCCGGCGTTCGGCGCGAGCTCGGTGACGGCCTCGATGCGCTCGTGGAGCGGCGCCGCCGGGTCGGTCTCGGGGACCGGTGCCATGGTGCGCAGCGCGGCGAGGAACGCCTCCTCGAGCCGGCCGAGGAAGGCCACTGCCCGCCCGTCCCACTCCCAGGCCTCGTCGGCGTCGTCGAACCCCTCGTAGTGCAGCTCGTAGAGCACCCACAGCGCGAGCTGGACATCGTCGTCGGCGAGCACGTCCTCCGGGAGGTCCACCGGCGGCGCGGGGAAGGCGTCCCGCGTGGGGTCCCCCGCCAGTGACTCGATGACCTGGGAGCTCAGCGGCCCGCGCGGGTCGGGAAGCAGCACGTCGTCCTCCATCCGGGCCGCACCTCGCAGGCCCTTGCTCAGCTCAGGAGGCAGTACCCCGAAGGCGGCCCGGACAAGCGGTCCAGTCCGTTCGAACGCCGGGGTCTCAGCACAATCACAGCGAGGCGGTCACCACCCGGCAGGCAGCGGCCGCCCCTCGGTGAAACCTGCGGACGACTGCACACCCACGACCGCGCGGTCGGCGAGCTCCTCGAGGGTGCGGGCGCCCGCGTAGGTGCAGGCCGACCGGACGCCTGCGCAGATCTGGTCGATGAGGTCCTCGACCCCGGGCCGCTGCGGGTCCAGGTACATCCTGCTGGAGGAGATGCCCTCCTCGTAGAGCCCCTTGCGAGCCCGGTCGAAGGCCGACTCCGCCGACGTCCGGTTGGCCACCGCGCGGGCGGACGCCATCCCGAAGCTCTCCTTGTAGCGACGGCCCGTGGCGTCCTCGTGCAGGTCGCCCGGGGACTCGTGCGTCCCGGCGAACCAGGACCCCACCATCACCGCGCTGGCGCCGGCGGCGAGCGCGAGCGCCACGTCCCGCGGGTGCCGGACACCCCCGTCGGCCCACACGTGGGCACCGAGCCGCCGGGCTTCGCGGGCGCACTCGAGCACGGCGGAGAACTGCGGGCGCCCGACGCCGGTCGCCATCCGGGTCGTGCACATGGCACCGGGGCCGACCCCGACCTTGACGACGTCGGCACCGGCCTCGACGAGGTCGCGGGTCCCCTCGGCGGAGACGACGTTCCCCGCGACGACCGGGACCTGCGGGTCGAGCGAGCGGACCGCGCGCAGCGCGTCGAGCATCCGCTCCTGGTGGCCGTGCGCCGTGTCGAGCACGAGGCAGTCGGCGCCGAGGTCGAGCAGCGCCTTCGCCTTGGCCTCGACCTCGCCGTTGACCCCGACCGCCGCGGCGACGCGGAGCCGGCCGCGCGCGTCGACCGCCGGGCGGTAGAGCGTGGCGCGCAGGGCGCTGGTCTTGGTCAGGACGCCGACGAGCCGGCCGTCCGCGTCCACGACCGGTGCGACACGTCGGCGGTCGGCGTCGAGCCTGTCGAACGCCTCGCGCGGCTCGACGTCCTGTGGCAGGGAGGCCACGGAGGTGCTCATCACCTCGTGGACCTGGGTGAACCGGTCGACGCGGGCGCAGTCGTCCTCCGTCACGACCCCGACAGGTCGGCCGTCGACGACGACGAGACCGGCGCGGTGGGAGCGCTTGGGGATCAGCGCGAGCGCGTCGGCCACCGTCTGCTGCGGGTCGAAGGTGATGGGGGTGTCGAACACGAGGTGGCGCTGCTTGACCCAGCCGACCACCTCCTCGACGACGCCGAGCGGGATGTCCTGCGGGATCACCGCGAGCCCACCGCGCCGGGCGACGGTCTCGGCCATCCGGCGGCCGGAGACCGCCGTCATGTTCGCGACGACCAGCGGGATGGTCGCCCCGGTCCGGTCGTGGGTCGACAGGTCTACGTCGTCCCGGGAGGTCACCGAGGAGCGCCGCGGCACCATGAAGACGTCGTCGTAGGTCAGGTCGTGCGCCGGCGGCGCGCCGACCTCACCGGAGGAGCCGAGGAACTGCACCCAGCAAGGTTAGTGGCCGCGCGGCGCGTCACCGGCGTCCGGCGGCGGCTCGGCAACCTTGACCGGCCGGAGCCGCTTCCAGGTCTCGAACACGATCGCCGCGGCGATGAGGCCGAGGCCCGCCCAGAGGTTGATGTTGATCGGCGGCTCGCTGTCGGTCGACGTCGCCTGGTCACCGAAGAGCCCCATGAGCAGGATCACGATGCCGTCGAACCCGAGGAGCGCGCCGATGAAGGTGCGGATGTCGAAGAGCCCGGCCTTGCGCGGCCGACCTCCCTTGGACCCCTCGCCGCCGGTCCCCGCCGTGTCTGCTGCGCCCGCTGCGTGACTCATGCTCGCTGTTCCTCTCGCCCGTCGGTCCAGGTCCCCGCGTCGTGCCTCACCAGAACACCGCGTTGAGTGCGACGACGATGACCAGTCCGATGCCCGCGAGCGTCGTGGGCTTCTGGTACCAGGCCAGTGCCCCCTCGTTCTCGTCGTGGAAGTCCTTCTTCGGGGTGAGTGAGTAGACGAGCCCCTTGAGCTCGGAGTACTCCCGTGGCTTGGTCATCGTCGTGACGACGACGCTCACGAGGATGTCCACGGCGAACGCGACACCTGCGGCGAGGAAGGCAGCGCCCTGCCCGCCGATCGGCAGGATCCCGGTGCTCAGCTCGCCCAGGGCGTCCTCGCTGAGGATCGCGACCAGCAGCGCGCCGAGCGTCCCCGAGACCAGGCCCGTCCACCCGGCCGCGGCGGTCATCCGTTTCCAGAACATGCCGAGGATGAACGTGGCGAACAACGGGGCGTTGAAGAACCCGAAGAGCACTTGCAAGTAGTTCATCAGGTTCTGGTACTGCGACGCGATGAGCGCCGTACCGATGGCGACCACCGTCGCACCCACCGTCGCGAGCCGTCCGAGCCCGAGGTAGTAGGAGTCCTCACGGTCCTTGACCACGTAGGTCTGCCACAGGTCGTAGGAGAACACCGTGTTGAACGCGGAGATGTTGGCCGCCATGCCGGCCATGAACGACGCCACCAGCCCGGTGATCGCCAGGCCCAGCATGCCGTTGGGCAGCAGGTCGCGCATGAGATAGAGCAGCGAGTTGTTGTACTCGAACGTCGTGCTGCCCGAGGCCTTCGCCTCCGCGACCTCCGTCACCGCGACCGCGGCGACCATGCCGGGGATGATCACGATGAACGGCACGAACATCTTGGGGAACGCGCCGATGATCGGCGAGCGCTGCGCGGCCGACATCGAGCTGCTCGCCATCGCGCGCTGCACCTCGACGAAGTTGGTCGTCCAGTAGCCGAAGGACAGCACGAAGCCGAGCCCGAAGACGAGCCCGATGACCGACCAGAAGGGGCTGTCGATGCCCGTGAGCTCGGTCCCCGGCCACGACGACAGCTGTTCCTTGCCGCCGAGCTCGGTGATCCGGTCCGACAGCCCGCCCCAGCCGCCGACCTTGTTGAGACCCACGATCGTCAGCGGCAGCAGCGCCGCGACGATGACGAAGAACTGCAGGACCTCGTTGTAGATCGCGGCAGAGAGCCCGCCGAGCGCGGTGTAGGTGAGCACCACGGCCGCCGCGACCACCAGCGCCACGATGAGGCTCCACCCGAGCAGGACCTCGACGATCCGGGCGAGCAGGTAGAGGTTGATGCCGGCGATCAGCACCTGGGCGATGGCGAAGCTCAGCGCGTTGACCAGGTGGGCGCCGGTGCCGAACCGTCGCCGCATGAACTCCGGCACCGAGCGGACCTTGGAGCCGTAGTAGAACGGCATCATCACGACGCCGAGGAACAGCATCGCCGGCACTGCACCGATCCAGAAGTAGTGCACGGTGGCGATGCCGAACTGGGCGCCGTTGGCCGACATCCCCATGATCTCGACGGCGCCGAGGTTGGCGGAGATGAACGCCAGCCCGGTCACCCACGCGGGCAGCGAGCGGCCCGAGAGGAAGAAGTCGAGGCTGCTCGAGATCGCACGCCGCGCCGCGAGCCCGATCCCGAGCACGAACGCGAAGTAGACCGCGATCAGCAGGTAGTCGACCCAGTTGGCGTCCAGCTGCAGGTCGGTGGTGCTGGTGGCCAGTGAGATCACGCGGTTCCCCTCACGTGGGTCGGGACCCGATGTGGGTCGCGTCACGCTACCGCCGGCCGAACCACAACGGTAGCGACGACGCGCGGGTGCAGCGCCGGTGACTACGGTGTGCCGCATGCGGGTCGCAGCGGAGTTCCGGGCACGTCACGGCGAGGATCCTCGAGCGGTTGCCTCGGCCCCGGGACGGGTCAACCTCATCGGTGAGCACCTCGACTACAACGGCGGCCCGGTGCTCCCGGTCGCGCTGGACCGGCGGACCTACGTCGCGGCCGCCCCGCGCCAGGACGGCCTCCTGGTCGTCGAGAGCCTCCAGCAGGACGGGTCGGTGGAGGTGCCGCTCACCGACCTCGACCGGGACCGGGTCGAGGGCTGGGCGGCGTACGTCGCGGGGGTGCTGTGGGCCCTGGGCGGTGACAGCGGGCCGCGGCTCCCGGGGCTGACGGTGCTGGTCGACGGCCAGGTGCCGCTGGGCGCGGGGCTCTCGAGCTCGGCGGCCCTCGAGTGCGCCGTGGCGCTGGCCGCCTGCGCGGTCGAGGGGCGCCCGGTCTCCGGCGACGAGGTGGTGGCGGCCTGCGTCCGCGCCGAGAACGAGTACGCCGGGGCGGCGACCGGCTCGATGGACCAGACCGTGGCGATGTTCGCCGAGGCCGACCGGGCGCTGCTCGTCGACTTCGGGGACTCCTCCCGGCGGCAGGTGACCTGGACCCCCGCCGGCGAGCTCCTCGTCATCGACACCAAGGTCCACCACGAGCTGAACGACGGCGGCTACGAGGCACGTCGCCGTGCCTGTGAGGCGGCCGCGGCGGAGCTCGGCGTACCGCTCCTGGCGCAGGCGACGGCCGAGGACGTCGACCGGCTGCGGGACACCGAGCAGACCGCCCGCGCGCGTCACGTGGTGAGCGAGACCGCCCGCGTGCACGAGGCCGTCGCCGCGCTCGAGGCCGCCGACTGGGCGCGGTTCGGGGAGCTGCTCGTCGGCTCGCACACGTCGCTGCGCGACGACTTCGAGGTGTCGTGCGCCGAGCTCGACGTCGCCGTGCAGTCGGCCCTCGACGCCGGTGCGGTCGGCGCCCGGATGACCGGCGGCGGCTTCGGCGGGTCCGCCATCGCGCTCCTCGAGCCGGGGTCGGCGGACCGGGTCAAGGGAGCCGTCACCGCCGCGTTCTCCGACGCCGGCTTCGTGGCGCCGGAGTTCCTCGACATGCCCCGGGCCGGGCCGGGCGCGCTGCTCCACGAGGACTGACCGGTCGAGCCGCCCCTCGTGACCGGTCGAGCCGCCCCTCGTGACCGGTCGAGCCGCCCACCATGGAGGGCGGCTCGACGGTTCAGCGGCTGCGCCGTACCGCCTCGGCGAACGTCGTCGCCGGCCGGCCGAGCAACCGGGGGACGTGGTCGGTGACCGTCGCCAGCTCGCCGTCGCGGATCGCGGTGTAGGTGCTGACCCACGCCTGCAGCTGCCACTCCGGTACGCCGTAGGACGCGCGGCTCGTCCGGGCCTCCTCGACGGTCTCGTCCTCGAAGCGGTGCGGCCGGCCGAGGACGCGGGTGAGCACCTCGGCGATCTCCGGCACCGTCAGGGCCTCCGGGCCGGTGAGGTCGTACGTCGCGCCGGCATGCCGGTCCGGCGACTCGTCCCGCTCGGCCAGCACGAGCGCCGCGACCTCGGCGACGTCCCGCCGGGCCACCACGGCGGCGCGGCCGTCGCCCGCAGGACCACGGATCACGCCGTGCTCGTCGGCGAAGTGAGGCCAGACCTCGGCGTAGAAGTTGTCGCGGAGGAAGGTGGGGCTCATCCCCGACTGCCGGATCGCGTCCTCCGTGGCACCGTGGTCGCGCGCGAGGGTGAACCCGCTGCTCGCACCCGCGCCGACGAACGACGTGTAGACGATCGACCGCACCCCGGCGGTGGCGGCGGCGTCGACGAAGGCGCGGTGCTGGGCGAGCCGGTCCTCCGCCTCGGCAGCCGAGACCATGAGCAACGTCTCGACACCGCGCAGCGCCTCGAGAGCCCCCGGGGCGCCGTAGCTCACGGTCGCCACACGCGCGCCGGGAAGGTCCGGAGCGCGAGCGGGGTCCCGGACGAGGAGGCGTAAGGGGCGCCCCGCGTCCGCGAGCAACCGTGCTGTTCTCCCTCCGAGTGCGCCCGTCGCACCGGTCACGCCGATCGTCGGAGGCTCGACCACGTGGCTCACGGTAGCGCCGGTCGGCCGGTCGGCCAGCGCCACCGACGGGCAACCTCCCCGCAGGGAACGTCGAGGACGGGAGGACGGGTCCGGGCTGCCCGTTCGTCGGTCAGGTAGGTTCCGGTCACCCGGACAGGGAGGACTGCCGTGATCCAGCTGGCCAAGGGAGCCAACGCTCCGCTGACGAGCACGAGTGTGACCGCGACCGTGGAGGTCGCCGCCGCCGCAGACCTCTCCGCGCTGCTCGTCACCGAGAGCGGGAAGGTCCGCAGCGACGCCGACTTCGTCTTCTACAACCAGCCCACCGGCCCCGGTGTGCGGTGCGTGCCGCCCTCCGGAGGACAGCCGTGGCAGGTCGAGGTCGACCTGGCGCAGGTCCCGCCGGACGTCCACGCGGTGCGCCTGGTGACCAGCCTCGACGACCAGGGTCGCGTGTTCGGCCAGGTCGGGCAGCCCGTCGCACGGCTGGCCGACCGCAGCGGCACCCTGCTCGCCGAGTTCGCGATGACCGGGCTGGGCCCGGAGTCGATCGTCGTGGCGCTGGAGCTGTACCGCCGGGCCGGCGCCTGGAAGGTGCGGGCCGTGGGCCAGGGGTATGCCGGCGGGCTCGACGACCTCATCCGCGACCACGGGGTCGACGTCGAGGACCCCGGGACGGCCGCGGCCCCGCCGCAGACGGCAGCCGGGCCGACGGGCTCGTCCGCACCTCCGCCCGCACCCTCGTCGGCCGGGCAGTCGGCCCAGGCGGCCGCCCAGTCCGCGGCCCAGTCCGCCCAGGCGGCCGCGCAGTCCGCGGCGCAGTCGGCCCGGACCCAGCTGTCGCGCTTCACCCGACGTGGAGCCGGGACCCCGCCGGCTGGTCAGTCCGGCCCCCCGCCTGGGGCTCCGCCGCCGCCGCCCCCGCCGCCACCACCCCCCGGCGGCGCCGTCCCGCCCCCGCCGCCGCCCGGGCGCGGCACCTCGATGCCGCCGCCTCCGCCTCCCCCGGGTGGCAGCGCCGCGCCGCCGCCGCCGCCCGGTCCCTCCGCGGTCGCCGCGTCTCAGCCGCCGCGTGGCGAGGTCAGCCTGACGAAGGGCCGGCCGGTCTCGCTCGCCAAGGGCCAGCGCGTGAGCCTGATCAAGGACGGCCACCAGGCGCTGACCCGGGTCCGGATGGGGCTCGGCTGGGACCCCATCAAGCGCGGTGGTGTCTTCGGCGGCAAGCGGGAGGCCCAGATCGACCTCGACGCCGCAGCGGTGCTGTTCTCCGGTGGCCAGCCGGCCGACGTCGCGTTCTACAACCAGCTGCGGAGCAAGGACGGCTCGGTGCAGCACATGGGCGACAACCGCACCGGTGAGGGCGCCGGCGACGACGAGGTGATCGACGTCGACCTCACCCGGATCCCCGCCCAGGTCGACGCGGTCGTGTTCGTCGTGACGAGCTACGAGGGCCAGACCTTCGAGCAGGTCCAGAACGCCTACTGCCGACTCGTGGACGCCGCCGACGGCGAGCTGGCCCGCTACCAGCTCGCCGGCGGGATGGCGTACACCGCCCTCGCGATGGCCAAGATCTACCGCGGCGACGGCGGGTGGAAGCTGCAGGCGCTCGGGGAGGGGCTCCAGGCGAGGACGCCGATCGAGGCGGCACCGCTGCTCGCCCGCTGGCTCTGACCGGCGGTGGGGACCACGGGCGACGGAGGCGCCCGGTGACCGGGCCGGGCTCGTCCGTGGTCGTCGTCGCTCCGGCCGTCATCGCCGACGACCTCGCCGACCGGGCATGGGACTGGTTGGAGGTCATCTCCTGGGACGGGGAGGGGGCGGTCCCCGAGCAGGGACACGCCGCGCAGGTGTGGGTGCCGCCGTACGGGGTCGCGCAGTCGCGCGACGTCGTCCGCGAGAGCCTGACGGCGATGGCCCGCCTCAGCGTCGTGCAGCTGCAGTCCGCCGGCGTCGAGCCGTGGCCGGCGCTCGTCCCGCCCGGCGTACGGCTCTGCTCGGGCCGCGGCATCCACGGCGGCAGCACCGCCGAGCTCGCCGTCGCCCTGCTCCTCGCGACGGTGCGCGACCTTCCCCGGTACGTCGAGCAGCAGCGGCAGCGGACCTGGGAGCGACTCTCGCCGGCCTCGCTGGCGGGTCGGCACGTCCTGGTGCTCGGTGCCGGCGACATCGCGACCCGGGCGGCGGCCGCGCTCACTGCGCTGGAGTGCGAGGTGACGCTCGTCGGTCGCCGCTCCCGTGACGGTGTGGTCACCTGGCCCGAGGCGCAGTCACGGCTCGGCGACACCCACGTGCTCCTGGTGGCGGTGCCGCTCACCGCGGACACCGAGCGGATGGTCGACGTCGACGTGCTCGCCGCGCTCCCCGACGGTGCGGTGGTGGTGAACGTCGCCCGCGGCGCGGTCGTCGACACCGCGGCGCTGACCGCCGAGGTCGCGTCCGGTCGGCTGCGCGTGGCGCTCGACGTGACCGACCCGGAACCGCTGCCGGACGACCACGCGCTCTGGTCCCTGCCCGGGGTGCTGATCACCCCGCACGTCGGCGGCGGCACGGACGGGTGGGAGGACCGGGCCCGCTCGCTCGTCGCCGACCAGCTCCAGCGGCTCCACGAGGGTCGGACGCTCCGCAACCTGGTGACCGACGGGTACTGAGGGCAGTCCTGGTCAGGCGCGGCGCCGTACCTGGACCCCTCGTCCTTCGTGCCACGACGTGATCTCGAGCGCCTGACCCGTCGGGTCGATCCGGGTGAGCACCACCTCGGTCAGGTCGAGCCGCCACACGTGGGCGTCGTCCGGGCCGTCGGTCTCGACGACCCGCCCGGCGAGCTTCGCCTCGCCGGGCCAGGCCGACGGGTCCTCGGGCGGGTCGACGGTCGCTGAGTGCAGGGCGAAGCGCGGGTCGCGCTGGAGGTCGCGCGCCTTCACCGCACCCAGCATGCTGCCGATCCTCACCTCGTCGGCGTCGACCTGGACCTCGATGCCGCTGATCCGCGGCGACCCGTCCGCGCGCAGGGTCGCGATCGTGCAGTGCTTCCGTGCAGTGAACCGCTCCTCGACCGCGGCCGCGAGCTCCGCGGCCTGCTCCCGCACCTCGCGCCAGGACGCCATGGCCGGCATCCTGCCCGATGACGCGGCCCGGCAGAATAGGTCGCATGACGGAGGTCTCCACCGAGTCGCGGCTCCCCGGCGGCGGGACCGTCCGGGCGATCACCCGGTGGGGCGAGCCGGTCATGCACCGCACCCAGGAGCCGGTCACCGAGTTCGACGAGGAGCTGCGGTCGCTCGTGGCCGACATGGTCGCGACGATGTACGCCGCGGACGGCGTGGGGCTCGCCGCCTGCCAGATCGGGGTCGACCGGTCGGTCTTCGTCTTCGACTGCCCCGACGCCGACGGGGTCCGCCACCTGGGGGTCGTCTGCAACCCCGAGCTCTACCTGCCGGAGGGCAAGGACCGGCGGCTCGACGACGGCGAGGAGGGCTGCCTGTCGTTCCCCGGCGCCTACGTGGACTGCGCGCGGCCCGACTACGCCGAGGTCCGGGGGCAGGGGCTGGACGGGGACTCCGTGCGCTACGCCGGGACCGGCCTGCTCGCCCGGTGCCTGCAGCACGAGACCGACCACTGCCACGGTCGCGTGTTCGGCGACCGGCTGCCCAAGCGGGCGTACAAGCAGCTCACGCGGCAGCACGACGCCGCGGTCGAGGAGTTCCCGCCCGGCTGGCCGGCGGTGCCGTCCCCCGACGTCGACTGACAGCAGCGGGCCGGGGCGTCGTACTGGCCCAATCCCGCCGAGCCGCCCTCCATGGTGGGCGGCTCGACCGGTCACCGAGGGCGGCTCGACCCGTCACGAGGGGCGGCTCGGCCGGTGGCGGGCGACGTAGCAGGCGACCGCGGTCGCCGCCGCGACGTTGAGGGAGTCGACGCCGGCCGCCATCGGGATCACGGCCCGGACGTCGGCCGACCCCATCCAGCGCTCCGACAGGCCGTGACCCTCGGTGCCGACGAGGAGCGCGACCCGGTCGCGGCCGTCGACCGCCGCCTCGATGTCCACGGCGTCGTCGGCCGGGGTCAGCGCCACGGTGGTGAAGCCAAGAGCGGACAGACGCGGCACGGCGTCGTACCAATCCTCAAGTCGCGCCCACGGCAGCGAGAAGACCGCTCCCATCGCGACCTTGACCGACCGCCGGTAGAGCGGGTCGGCGCAGCGCGGGGAGAGCAGAACCGCGTCGACGCCCAATGCGGCCGCCGACCTGAGGGCGGCTCCGACGTTCGTGTGGTCAACGACGTCCTCGAGCACCACGACCGTGCGGGCTCCCGCCAGCACCTGCTCCACCGGGAGCGGCCGCCGCCGGTGCAGCGACGCGAGGGCACCGCGGTGCACGTGGAAGCCGGTCACCCGTTCGGCCAGGTCCTCCTCGAGGACGTAGCAGGGTGCGTCGGTGCGGTCCAGCACGTCGGCGAGCCCCGGCAGCCACCGCGGCGCCATGAGGAACGAGCGCGGCGCGTGCCCGGCCTCGACCGCGCGGCGGACGACCTTCTCCCCCTCGGCGAGGAAGAGCCCGTGCTCGGCCTCCATCGAGGTGCGCAGCTGGACGTCGCGCAGGTCGCGGTAGTCGGCGAGCCGTGGGTCGTCGGGGTCGCTGACCGGGACGAGGCTGGCCATGTGGGGTCTCCGACCGCTGCTCAGACGCCGGCGGCTGCGCGGTCGTCACCGGCCGGGGCCGGGTCGACGCCGTACCGGCCAGGGTTGGCGACCGCGACCACCCCGCCCACGACGACGACCGCCGGAGGTCGCATCCCCGAGCGGTCCAGGTCGCGCGCCACGTCGGCCAGCGTCGACCAGAGGGTCCGCTGGGTCGCCATGCTGCCGTCGGTGACGACGGCGACCGGGCTTCCGGGCGCCCGGCCACCCGCCACCAGTCGTGCGGCGATCGCGGGGAGGTTCTGCACCGCCATCAGCAGGACGACCGTCCCCCGGAGGCGGGCGAGCCCGTCCCAGTCGACGAGGGAGTCGGCGTGGTCGGGCGGGAGGTGGCCGGACACCACGGTGAACTCGTGCGCGACGCCGCGGTGGGTGACGGGGATCCCGGCGAGCGCGGGGACGGAGATCGCGCTGGTGATGCCCGGGACCACGGTGCACGCGACGCCGGCCTCGGCGCAGGCGATCGCCTCCTCGTAGCCCCGACCGAACACGAACGGGTCGCCGCCCTTGAACCGCACCACCCGCTTCCCGGCCCGCGCCCGGTCGACGAGGACCCGGTTGATCTCCTCCTGCGCCGCGGAGCGGCCCCGCGGGAGCTTCGCGACGTCGATCAGCTCCACGTCCGGGGACAGCTCGCCGAGCAGCTCGCGCGGCGCCAGCCGGTCCGCCACCACGACGTCGGCGTCGGAGAGCGCCCGGCGCGCCGCGACCGTCGCCAGCTCGGGGTCACCGGGACCGCCGCCGACGAGGACGACCCCCGGGGACCTGTCCGGTGCGTGCTCCGGCAACCGGCCGTCACGGAGGCCGGCGATGATCTGGTCGCGCAGCGCTGCGGAGCGACGCGGCTCCCGGTTGCTCACGACCGCCACGGTGGCCCCCGCGTGTCGGCCGACGGCGGGAGTCCAGGCGGAAGCCTTCGTCGCATCGTCGCTGCGCACGCAGAACACCCGACGGGCCTCAGCCTCCTCCCCGACCAGCGCGTTGACGGCCGGGTCGTCGGTGGCGGCGATGACGTACCACGACCCCTCCAGGTCGGCGGGTTCGAAGCCGCGCTCCGCCCACACCACCTCACCCGCGGTGACCAGGCCCTCGATCGCCGGGGTCACCCGGGGCGACACCACGAGGACGTCCGCGCCGGCGGCGAGCAGCCCGGGCACGCGCCGCTGCGCCACGTGCCCGCCGCCGACGACCACGACCCGCCGGCCCGCGAGCCGCAGCGCCACCGGGTAGGGGGGCTCGTCCACCCCGCCATCCTCGCGCCCGCCCCAGGGACCATCGGCTCGCGGACCACCCAGCGGACCACCGAGCGGACCACCGACTGGTCGGCGCGCGCCCCGGTCGGGGCCTGCTCAGTCCCGCGGCTGGAGGAACTCCAACCGGTTGCCGAAGACGTCCTCGGTGTAGAAGCGCCGCATCCCGGGGAACGCGTCGTCCCAGGTCACCGGCGCGCCGTGCCGCTCGAGCCGGTCCGCCAACGCGTCGAGATCGGCGACGACGATCCCGGGGTGCGCCTTGCGCTGCGGCCGGAAGTCCGCCTCGACCCCGAGGTGGAGCTCCAGCCGGTCGGCCCGGACCCACAAACCTCCGCGCGCCGCGAGCACCGGCGGCTTGGCCACCTCCGTCAGCCCGAGGAGCTCGACGTAGAACCTCCGGGCGGCGTCCTCCTCGCCCGCGGGCAGCGCGAGCTGCACGTGGTGCAGACCGAAGCCGACAGGGGTCGTCGAGGGCGGGTCCTCGTAGGGCTGGGTCACAGCTGCACCCTAGGAGCGGCCCGTCGGACGGCCCTCAGGCGGCCGCGCCGGGCGGGTTGACCGGCTTCGCGGCGTGGACCGGGTGGTTGGGGGCGCCGTCGCCGAGGTCCACGGTGCCGTCGGCTGCCGCCACCATGAACTGGCCCATCATGTCGTGGTCCTCGTGGGACAGGTTGTGGCAGTGGATCATGTAGCGGCCGCCACGGTCGCCCGTCGCGCCGGCCTTGCCGGTCGACCGGCCGTCGGGGTAGGCCTTCGGAGGCATCTGGTAGTGCACGAGCAGGTCGATCACCTCACCCTCACCGACGTACACCACGTCCTTGGGACCCTTCTCCCACGCCTCGACCCGTCCTGAGCCCCCGCTGCGGCTGAGGATCTGGAAGTCGACGAGGTGGAGGTGCATCGGGTGGTACCAGCCACCGGAGTCGTTCTCGATCCGCCAGATCTCGTAGTCGCCGGGCTTCGGGGGCGTCCCGTCCTCGGCGGTGAACACGTTCCAGTGACCGTCCTGGACGTCACGCCAGGTCATGCCGTTGATGCTGAACTCGTTGGTGACGTCGTCGTGCTTGAGGTCGATGAAGCGGGTGCGCCTCGACATCGCCCGGGTGGCCTGCATGACCTCGTGCCGACGCGCCAGCGGGAGCGCCGGCACCCGGTTCCACCGCAGGTCGGTGGGCTCGGAGGCGACCCGGAACTGCATCACCTTGCCGGTGTGGAGGAAGTCCCGGTTGTTCTCGTTGCTCGAGTTGACCAGCTCCACCCTGTCCCCGACCACACAGGTGGAGAAGTCGACCATCAGCTCGTAGCGCTCCGCGCCGGCGTGACGCCAGTTCGTGACCAGCTGCGGCGGCATCAGCCCACCGTCGCTGCCGACGACGTACGTCGGGAGGACGGTACCGGTCCGGGTGTTGACGAACCGGAGGTTCATCGACCGGGCCAGTGTCGCCATCAGGACGCGGAACCGGTAGAACCGCCGCTCGACGGTGTGGAACGGCCACGGCGTCCCGTTGACCAGGATGATGTCGCCCCACAGCCCCGAGTGCTCCCGGTCCATGTAGGCCAGCGAGCCGTCGCTGGAGAACATCGCGTCGCTGATCGTCAGGGCCAGGTCGTACCTGCCCTGGGGCAGGTTCTTCTTCTCCCAGCCGTTCTGGACGTGGTAGTGCGCGAGCAGCCCGCTGTAGACGTTCTGCGCCGTGTTGTGCATCGCGTGGTCGTGGTACCAGAGCATCCGCGGGCCCTGGTGGTTCGGGTACCAGTACTCCTTGTGACCGGTCGGGTAGGTCACGTCGTCGGCGTACCCGTCGTACTGAGGCAGCGACGCCGACCCGTGCAGGTGCACCGAGGTGAACAGGGGGTGCCCGAAGGTGGGGTGCGTCGCCGGCAGGTTGTTGCGCACGATCATCTTCACACGCGTGTTCTGGTTGACCTTGATCAGCGGCCCCGGCACCGACGCCGCACCTCCGACCGGTCCGTAGGCCAGCAACGGCGTCCTCGGAGCGCCCTCGTCGAGGACCTGCGCGTCGATCCGCTGCTCGCTGATCTCGTACTGCAGGTACCACCCGAACTCGTCGGTACGCCGCTTGCCCTTGAGCGGCTGCTGTACCGGCAGCGGACGCATGAAGCGCGCCGGCTTCGCCGAGGTGCTGATCCAGTCCGCCGCCCGGGCCGACTCCCCGAGCGGCAACGCGAAGCCCGCGACGGTGATGCCCGCCCCGAAGGCGCCCATCGTCAGAACGCTGCGTCGATCCACTGCCATGTCCTGCCCCCTCGTGTCAATAGCCCTTGTGGGCCGTAGTTGGCAGGCTGATCCCAGGACCTTGGGCCTTCCTTGGGACGGCGGATCTGTTGTAGGACCGGTCTAGAAGGCGCGTTGCCGGCGGGTGGCAGGATCGTTGCCGTGGCAGTTGTGCACACCGTCGACCTCCTCGGCGAGCCGTACGTCGCGGAGACCCTCGCGCTCCCGCCCGACGACGAGGGCGAGGTCGTCGCGACCCTCGTGAGCCGACGGGCCGAGGCCGCCACGCACCGCGCGGTGCTGCACGTGCACGGCTTCAACGACTACTTCTTCCAGACCGTGGCCGCGGACTTCTGGGTCGGCCGCGGCTACGACTTCTACGCCCTGGACCTCCGCAAGTACGGTCGCTCGCTGCGCCCGCACCAGACCCCGAACTTCGTCACCGACCTCGAGGAGTACTTCGTCGAGCTCGACGCTGCCCTGGCCCGGGTGTGCGAGCGCGACGGGCACACCGAGGTGGTGGTGTCCGCGCACTCGACCGGCGGGCTCGTCACGGCGCTCTGGCTCGACGCCGGCCCCGCCCACGGCAGCGCGGTCAGGGGCCTCGCGCTCAACTCGCCGTGGCTCGACCTCCACGGACCCCTGTGGCTGCGCACCGCCGGGACCCTGGTGATCGACCGGGTCGGCGCCCGGCGCCCCGGCCGCGAGCTCCCCCGTTCGGTGACCGGCCTGTACGGGAGGTCCCTGCACCGCGACCACGGCGGTGAGTGGGACTACGACCTGACGTGGAAGCCGGTCGAGAGCTGGCCGGTCCGAGCCGGGTGGTTCCGCGCCGTCCGACGCGGCCACGCCGCCGTACGCCGCGGGCTGTCGCTCGACGTGCCGACCCTCGTGCTCAGCTCGGACCGGAGCTGCCACTCCCGGGTGTGGGAGCCCGACGTGGACTTCACCGACACGGTCCTCGACGTCGAGCTGATGGCGCGCCGGGTCCCCCGCCTCTCCAGCCACGTCACCCTCGTCCGGGTCCCCGGCGCCCTCCACGACGTGACCCTGAGTCGGGAGCCGGCCCGTCGGCGCGCCTTCGACGAGCTCGGCCGCTGGTTGTCGGCGTACGTCGACGGCTTGGACTAGCCTCCCCCCAGTCCGGTCCAGCATCGTCCGGCCCAGCACCGTCCGGCCCAGCACCGTCCCGCCGTCGAGGGAGAGCCATGTCCACCAGCGCGGCCAGCAGCAGCAGCAGCAGCAGCAAGGACGACACGCCCGACCAGGGCACCGGACCCAAGGACCGGTCCCACTACCTCTACCTCGCCGTGGTCGTCGCGGTGCTTCTCGGGATCGCGGTGGGCTTCATCGCCCCGGACTTCGCGGTGAAGCTCGAGCCGATCGGCGACGCGTTCGTCGCGCTCATCCGGATGATGATCTCGCCGATCATCTTCTGCACGATCGTCCTCGGCGTCGGCTCGGTCCGCAGCGCCGCGCACGTCGGCAAGGTCGGCGGGCTCGCGCTCGGCTACTTCCTCACGATGTCCACCGTCGCCCTCGCCATCGGGCTGGTGGTCGGGAACATCCTCCAGCCCGGCGCCGGGCTGGAGCTCAACGACGAGCTGCGGGAGACCGGCGTCGCGCAGGCGTCGGAGGCCGAGACCACCACCGAGTTCCTCCTCGGCATCATCCCCACCTCGCTCTTCTCCGCGCTCACCGAGGGCGAGGTGCTGCAGACGCTGTTCGTCGCGCTGCTCGTCGGCTTCGCGCTCCAGACGATGGGTCGCGCGGGCCAGCCGGTGATCCGCGGCATCGAGCACCTCCAGCGGCTGGTCTTCCGGGTGCTGGCGATGGTGATGTGGGTCGCTCCCATCGGCGCCTTCGGAGCGATCGCGGCGGTCGTCGGGGCGACCGGGATCGATGCCCTCAAGAGCCTGGCGGCGGTGATGATCGCCTTCTACACGACCTGCGCGCTGTTCGTCTTCGTCGTGCTCGGGGCGATCCTGTGGTTCGCCGCCGGGGTGAACATCTTCCGGTTGCTCCGGTACCTCGGTCGGGAGTTCCTCCTCATCCTCTCGACGTCGTCCTCGGAGTCCGCGCTCCCCCGGCTCATCGCCAAGATGGAGCACGCCGGCGTCGAGCGGACGACGGTCGGGGTCGTGGTGCCGACCGGCTACTCGTTCAACCTCGACGGGACCGCGATCTATCTGACGATGGCCTCGCTGTTCGTCGCGGAGGCGCTGGGGACACCGCTGAGCTTCGGGGAGCAGGTGTCGCTGCTGCTGTTCATGATCATCGCCTCCAAGGGTGCCGCGGGCGTCACCGGTGCCGGCCTGGCCACGCTCGCCGGTGGGCTCGCCTCGCACCGGCCGGACCTGCTCGAGGGGGTCGGCCTCATCGTCGGTATCGACCGGTTCATGTCCGAGGCCCGGGCGCTCACCAACTTCGCCGGGAACGCGGTCGCCACGGTGCTCGTCGGGGCGTGGACCGGCGGGCTCGACCGCGACCAGCTCGAGGCGGCGATCTCGGGCGACTCGCCGTTCGACGAGACCACGATGATGGACGACCACGGCAGTGCCGCCGACGACGACAAGGAGCTCGTGGGAGCGTCGGTGGGCGCCTCCGACGGGCACGGCGGCTCTGCGGGCGACGACCAGGCCCGCGAGCGCGCGCTTGCGGCGAGCTCCGAGCCGGAGCGCGGCCGCACCGCGCACTGAGCCGCCGCCCCGGCGAACGCCGAACGGCCCGGTCACCTCGGAGGTGACCGGGCCGTTCGAGCTCTCGGTGCAGACGCTGCGACGAACGGGCTACCGCGCGGCCACCTGGCCGGAGCGGGCCGACTGCGCGCCGCTGCCCGACGAGTTCTGGGCCTGCACCGTGAACTGGTACTTGCCCGGGTCCAGGGTCATCTGCAGGTCCGCTGGGATGCCGCGACGCTGAACTGCGTCGTCGACAGCGACCGTCCCCGTGGCGCTCATCGCGAGCGCCCGGACGACGTAGAGCGTCGGCGTGCCGCCCGTGGTCGGCGCCGACCAGCTGGCACTCGCCGTGACCTCGCCGCCGATCACCCCCGCCACCGCCCGCGGGGCAGCCGGTCGACCGGGCAGCCCGTCGTCGGCGTGGGCGCCGCCGGCGTGACGACCGTCGAGGCCCGAGACAGAGCACCGAGACCGGCCGAGTTCACCGCCCGGACGCGGAACTTGTACGGCGTCCCGTTGGTCAGCCCGGTCACGACCGCGCTGGACACCGTGCCGGCGACAGTGTCGGTGCGCACCAGCGTCGTCCCGGTGATGACCTGGACCCGGTACCCGGTGATCCCGCCGCCGCCCGTGGTGGGAGCGGTCCACTTGACCGTCGCCTGTCGGTCACCCTTGACCGGCGTCCCGATGGCAGGCGCTCCAGGGACGGACGTCACGGGGCCGCCTCCGCCCCCTGCCGTGGGGACGACCGTGTTGGTGAACGGTGAGTAGGCCAGCAGTCCGAGCGTCCCGTTGAACGCCGCGACCTTGAACCGGTAGGAGGTCCCGCCCGCGAGCGAGCCGATCGAGGTGGAGAGCTCGCCGGGGTTCGAGGTCGGCTGGGGGGTCTTGACACTCACGGTCCGCGACGGGTTGGTCGACGTGCCGGTGAAGACCTGCACCTTGTACTCGGTGATCGGCTTGCCGCCGTCCTTGGTCGGCGGCATCCAGGACACGGTCGCCGAGCTGGCTCCCCCGACCGCGGTGACGCCCGTCGGCGGCGCCGGCGTGACGGCTGCGAAGAACGTGTAGGCGAACGGCGCCACCTCGGAGCCGTTGCCGGCACTGTCGAACGAGCGCGCCTTGATGGTCTGGTTGCTCGCCACCTTGTAGGGGACGGGCGCGACGGGGGACCCGACTGTCGGGTCGAGCTGCGTGCCGTCGCCGACCTTGAAACGGACCACGTCCTCGAGCTCGTTCGCCGGGCTGATGGTGACCTGCTGGGCCGAGGTGTAGGCACCGGGGGCAGGGAAGGCCGTCGGCATCTGCGGAGCCACCGTGTCCTTGAGCACCACGTGGTCACGGCCCGGCAGCAGCGTCGTCTCGTGCGTGTACACCCGCTCCGTGGTGACCGCGCCCGTGTCCGGGTCGGTGACCTCACGCTCCTCGACCGCCTCGATGGCGCGAGCGAACTCGGCGGACACCGTGAGGTCGCCCTCCTCCAACCCGTCGAACTCGTGGTTGGCGAACGACGCCGTCCAGGTCTGTCGAACCGGAGCGACCGGAGCGGACGTCTCGCCGGTCTGCGCCTGCCTGCTGAGGACGCCGTTGACCGTGATCGCGTCACCGGGGTTGCCGTCCGCGTCGTCGAGCGTCACGCGGACCGACGCCGCGTTGTACGCCGTACCGCTGACCTTCATCGGCGCGTCGCCGTTCACGAAGGCCTTGTTCGCCGCCACGGGGCTCGTGCCCGTCACCGCGTCAGAAGCGGCCGCCGGGCACCCGACGCCGGGGCCGCTGGCGTCGTCGGCGTCCACGATCGTGAGACCGGTGCCCTCGACACCACCCGGCCGCTCGAAGTAGGAGAGCGTGGGCTCGCCGCTCAGGGCCAGCGTGGCGTGCGGGTCCGGCATGTTCTTCCACACCGCGGTCCAGTGGTTGCCCAGCGGGTTGAGGTCGTCGACGGGGTCGTAGGAGAGGACGCCGGTGCCGCCGTCGGGCAGCGGCGTGGTCGCGTCCGGGAGCTCGCCCCCCGAGACCGCCGCGATGTCCTTCCGCTCCCAGCCATTGGCCTGCCACGCGCGCTGGCGGATGGCGGCCTCCATGTGGGTGATGTCCAGCCGTGAGGTGCCGTTCTGCGCGGTGGCGGTCCCGGTCATGACGACGTCGTTGGGGAGACCGTCGTCGTCCAGGGCGACCAGCTTCGGGCGGTCCGCGTCGATGTCCGCCACCGTCAGGTACTCACCGACCTGCTCGGCTTCCGGCAGGTCGACGGTCTCGGCGTTGACCACGCGGATCTCGTCGCCCGCGATGATGTCGGGAGTGACACCCTTCCAGCACGGCGGGCCGTCGTGGTTCAGCTCGAGCGGGCTCGCGCTCGACGGGGCCCCGCTGGTGCCCACCATGACGCCTTCGCGCCACACCTCCATGACGAACGGCGAGGAGAAGCCGGCGGCACCCGCCATGTCGATGGTCGGGAACACTTCGATCTGGTGCGCCAGGGTCACCGGCTGGAGCGCGGCCATGGCCGGTGCGGCCGTGAGCGGGATCGCCAGTGCGAGACCGACGGCAGTCGCCGCACGCATCCTGCGCGAACGCGGGCCGGACGATCGTCGCGACCTGCCGGTGCTCGTGTACGTCATTCTGGGGCTCCTCCGCCGACAACCTTCGGGACCGGGCTCGTTCCTCACCGGGACGTGAGGGGACCGAGCCAGGCTCCAAGAATGCGATCCGGACCTTGGAGCAACCTTGTTGGGCCAGCCGCGCCCGCGACGATCCATGGGCTCTCCTGTGCAAACGCCGAGCGGCCCGGTCACCGTGAGGTGACCGGGCCGCGTGGCCTGTGCCTGTCGGCACGGGGATGGTGCTAGGTGCTGGTCAGCGACCCGCGACCTGGTTGGACAGGGCCGACTCGGCACCGAACCCGGCGCTGTTGCGGGCCTGGACGGTGAACCGGTAGTTCCCGGCCTGTGCGGCCGTGAAGGTCACCACCAGGGAGCGAACATTCGCGGCCTGGACCGTCGAGGTGCTCGTCGGCGTCGTTGCGACAGCGCCGCCGGTCACTCGGTAAGCCCGCACCACGTAGCCGTTGACGGCTGCGCCACCCGTGGTGGTCGGAGGCGTCCACCGTGCGGTGGCCGTGATGGCCCCGCCGGCGACTCCCGCCGCGGCCGTGCCGATGACCGGCGCACCCGGTGCGGTGACCACGACCGCCGCCTGCGGCGTGACCGCTGCCGAGGCCGCGGACAGCGATCCCTGGCCGGCCGAGTTCACGGCCCGCACCCGGAAGTTGTACGCGGTCCCGTTGGTCAGCCCGGTCACGACCGTGCTCGTCGCGGTCCCGGGGATCAGGGTGACCGTGCGGGTCACCGTGGTGCCCGTCCGGACCTGGACCCGGTACTCGGTGATCGCCGCACCGCCGTCGTCGGCCGGAGCGGTCCAGCTGACCGTGGCCTGCCGGTCGCCGCGGACGCCGGTCACACCGGTCGGGGCTCCGGGGATCTCGACCGTGACGCCCTGCGGCGTCACCGTGATGAGCCCGGAGTACTGCACCGTGCCGGCGACCCCGTTGAGGGCAGCCACGCGGAGCCGGTAGTCAGTCCCGTTGGTGAGCGGAGCGACGTTCGCGAAGTACTCCCCGGGGTTGAGGGTCTCGTCAGGGTCGACGATGTTGATCGTCCTGAACGGAGCCGTGCTCGTGAGCCCCTGGAAGACCTGGATCCGGTAGCTGGTGACCGGAGCGCCGCCATCGTCGGTCGGTGCCCTCCACACGAGCGTGGCCGACCCGTCGTCGGCGGTGGCCGCGACACCGGTCGGAGCGGTAGGCGGCGTGGCCGCCGCGATCGTGTAGGTGAACGACGCCAGGGTCGACGGGTTTCCGGCCGGGTCGAACGACCGAGCCTTGACCGTCTGCGTCGTGGTGACCGGCAGCGGGTTCGGGACGACTGCGGACGCCGCCGTGGGGTCAGCCGTCGTAGCCTCCGTGGCACCGACCCGGTACCGGACAACGTCCTCGATCTCGTTGTCCGCGGTGATCGCCACGGACTGGGCGGAGGTGAAGCGCCCGCCGGCCGGGAACGAGGTCGGCGCCTGCGGTGCGGTGAGGTCCTTGAGGATGTTGAGGTCCGCGCCGCCGATCGGGCTGGACGTGCGCGTCGTGACGTCAACCGGCGGAGTCTCCGGAAGTGCCGTCGGTGTCCTGCTGCGTCGTGGACTCGGAACAAGACCGAAGGTCGCCGACGCGACGAGTGTGTCGTCGTTGAGACCCCGCAGATCCGCCATCGGGATGCGTGGCGGTCCAGGTGGTGTTCCCTGGCATCGCAACGCTGGTGTCGGTCATGTTCACAGGCTTCGCGACCGTGGCCGTGGCCGTCGCCGCGGGGGGCCGGGTTGTGGTCGTCCACGGTCACCGTGACCGTGTCGACGTTCCGCGCGGTGCCCGTCAGAGTGAGGGGGGTGTTCGCCTGGTTGGCGGCGATGTTGATGTTCTTCGGGCTGGCGCCACCGACGGCGAAGTTGTCGCCGGCGGGGCAGCCGCCGAAGCCGGGTCCGCCGACCTCGCCGTACTCCCAGAGCGTCATGCCGATGCGGTTGTCCGCGGCGTCGGTGCGCTCCCAGGCGAGCATCCGGCTCTGACCCGCGACGATCAGGTCCGCGATGTCGGCGCCGACGTTGAGGTAGGTCGCGGTCCAGCCGTGGTTAGCGGGGTTCGCCGGCTCGTCCCACGTGATCTCGCCCAGGGTCTCGACACCGTCCGCCAGGCCGTCCCCGAAGATCGCCCGCACGTCGCGGCGACCGACGGTCGTGTCCTTGAGGTCGGGGTTGATGACGCGCTGCTCCACCAGACCCTGGTCGATGCGCGCAGTGCCGTCGACGTTCGAGGCCATGCCCTGAGCGATGACATCGTCACGGTCACCGTCGCCGTCCGCGTCGACCCTGGTGGCCGGCGTGGTCACCTCCACGTTCTGGATGACCGTGAAGTGGCCGTTGCCGTCGGCGTCGACAGCCTCGACCCGGTCACCGGCAACGAGGTTGGGCGTCACGCCGCTCCAGCAGATGCCGCCGGGGTGGTTGACCTCGGCGAAGCCGTCGAGCTCCAGGTCGGCCGCGAGCGTCATCGGGCCTGCGGAGCCGATCTGGACACCGTCCCTGATCACGCGGACGTTCATCTGAGCGCCGACGCCGTAGCCGCCGACCCCGAGGAAGTCCCGCATGGGGAAGACCTCGATCGCCTGCGCGGCGGTCACCGGCAGTACGTCGGCGTTGGCCGGGCTGGCAATGCCGACCAGGCCGACGCTCGCCACGACCGGCGAAAGGATGGCCGCGACCGTGCGGCGCGTGGACCTGCGGGCGGCGTCGCCCTTCAGGGTGGACGAGGGGGAGCGACCGATTGTGCGGTTCGACTCCCCCCGCCCGAGCGGTGAGCTGTTCATGGATGTCTCCTTCGTTGACACGTTCCGGGACCAGGCCCGATCCGGATCGGCCGCCTCCGGAGAGCGACCGGGCTGGATCGGGCCCGGCCTTGACCTTCTGTCGCGCACCTTGGGCGAACCTTGGTGCCGGAACGGGCCGCAATCCGCTCCGACGGCCCCAGGACCTGGGCCTTTGGTCCCGTCGGCAGGACCCAGTGCCCGGGCCGTTAGGCCTGGATCCGGGCATAGCGAGACCTGTCGAGGGGTGTTGGGACCCCCTCCTGACCGGTTTGGAGGGCCACAATCCGAATCGCAGCGTGGGACCGATCCGGTCGGAACCACTGTGGACTAGACCAGTCGGAACGCCCAACGGCCCGGTCACCAGAGGTGACCGGGCCGCGTGGCCTGTGCCTGAAGGGGACAGAGGATGTGCCTTACCGACCAGCCACCTGGTTGGAGCGAGCCGATGCAGCACTCTGACCCACGGCGTTCTGGGCCAGGACCTGGAACCGGTAGTTCCCCGCCTGCGGCAGCGCCATCGCGAAGCTGCGTGCCGTCGCCGGCCGGACCGCCGAGTTGATGGTCTGGAGGACCGTCCCGTTGGCGCTCATCCGCAGCGCCCGCACGACGTACCCGGTGATCTGCGTTCCGCCGTTGTTGGCCGGAGCCGCCCAGTTGGCGGTTGCCGTGATCGCACCGCCGGCAGCCCCCGCAACGGCGGTGCCGATGGTGGGCGCCCCGGGAACGGTGGTGACGACCGCCGGCCGCGGCGTGACCGCTGCCGACGCCGGCGAGAGCGAGCCCGGCCCGGCCAGGTTCACTGCACGCACCCGGAAGGTGTAGGCGGTGCCGTTGGTCAGCCCGGTCACGACGGTGCTGCTGGTCGTGCCGGCGACGGTGATCGTGCGGAGCACCGTGGTGCCGGTCCGGACCTGGATCCGGTACTCCGAGATGGTCGCGCCACCGTCGTCCTCCGGAGCCGTCCAGCCGACCGTCGCCTGGGCGTCACCTGCGACCGCCGTCACCGTGGTCGGAGCCCCGGGGATCTCGACCGTCACACCCACCGGTGTCACCGGAGCGGTGAGGTCCGAGTACTGCAGGGTGCCACCCACCCCGTTGAACGCCGCGACCCGGAAGCGGTACTCCGTGCCGTTGGTCAGCCCGCTGATCGCCGCCGAGAGCTCGCCGGGGACCAGGGTCGGGTTGGGGTCGGTGACCGTCACGGTCCGCAGCGGGGTCGTCGCGGTCCCCTGGAACACCTGGACCCGCCAGCTGCTGATGGCCGCTCCGCCGTCCTCTGTCGGCGGCGTCCACGCCACCGTGGCCGTGGAGTCGTCGGCGACGGCCGAGACCCCGGTGGGCGCGCCCGGCACGGTGTCCGGCGTGATCAAGTAGCTGAACGTCGACACCGCAGACGCGTTGCCCGCTGCGTCGTACGACCGGGCCTTGACCGTCTGGGTCGAGGTGACCGGCAGCGGGACCGGCATGACCGCGGACGCCGCCGTCGGGTCGAGCGTGGTGGCCTCGCTGGCGCCGACGCGGTAGCGGACGACGTCCTCGATCTCGTTGTTGGCGGTGATCGTCACCGACTGCGCGGTGTCGAAGCGTCCGCCGACCGGGAACGCGGTCGGTGCCTGCGGTGCAGTGAGGTCCTTGAGGATGTTCAGGTCCGCACCACCGATCCCGCTCGAGGCGCGGAACGGAGCGAGCACCGGCTCGGTCGTGGGGTCGTTGTCGGTGTCCTGGAGCGTCTGTGTCTCCTGCACGAGGCCGAAGGTCGCCGACGCCACCAGGGTGTCGTCGTCGAGCGTCCGCAGCTGCTCCATGGGCAGCGTGGCGCTCCACGTGGTGTTGCCCGCCATCGGGACCGCAGGGTCCAGGCTGGTCGGCTTGGCGACGGTCGCGGTCCCGGTCACCGGAGCGGTGGCGGGGTCGTGGTCGTCGACCGACACGGTCACCGTGTCGACGTTGCGGGCCGTTCCCGAGAGCGTCAGGTCGGCCTGCTGGCTCGTGGCGATGTTGATGTTCTTCGGCGTGGCGCCACCGACCGCGTAGTTGTCGCCGAGCGGGCAGCCACCCATGCCGGGTCCGCCGACCTCGCCGTACTCCCACAGCGTCATGCCGATCCGGTTCGCCGCCGCGTCCGTGCGCTCCCAGGCCAGCATCCGGCTCTGGCCGGCCTCGACGAGGTCAGCGACCGCGCCCCCGAGGTTCAGGTACGTCGCGGTCCAGCGCGGGTCGGTGACGTCGGCGGGGTTGTCCCACTTGATCTCGCCCAGGGTCTCGACGCCGTCAGCGAGACCGTCACCGAAGATCGCGCGGACGTCACGACGACCGACGGTGGTGTCCTTGAGGTCGGGGTTGATGACCCGCTGCTCGACCAGGCTGGGATCGATGCGGCCGGTGCCCTCGACGTTCGAGGCCATGCCACGGGCGACGACGTCGTCGCGCTCACCGTCCCCGTCCGCGTCGACCTTGGTGGCCGGCTGGGTGACCTCGACGTTCTGGACGACGACGAACTCGCCGTCCCCGTCGGCGTCCACCGCCTCCACGCGGTCACCCGCGATGAGGTTGGGCGTCACCCCGTTCCAGCAGAACCCGCCCGGGTGGTTGACCTCGGCGAACCCGTTGAGCTCCGCGTCCTCCGCCAGCGTCAGGGGACCAGCCGAGCCGATCTGGACACCGTCCCTGATCACGCGGACGTTCATCTCGGCGCCGACGCCCCAGCCGCCGACACCGAGGAAGTCCCGCATCGGGAAGACCGAGATGTCGTGAGGCGGGGTCACGGGGTTGACGGCGGCCTGGGCCGGGCTGGCGATGCCGACCAGGCCGACGCTCGCCACGAGGGGTGAGAGGACGGCCGCGACGATGCGGCGCGTGGACCTGCGGGCGGCGTCGCCCTTCAGGTGGGCGGAGGAGGTGGAGTGCCGGGCCAAGCGGTCCGACTCTCCCCTCCCGAAGGACGAGCTGTTCATGATGGGGACTCCTTGGGTTGACCTACCGGGACCAGGCCGGGTCGCGATCGTCCGCTTACGCATATAAACGGCTGATCTGTACCGGCCAGATCTCGAGGATGCGGTCTGCACCTTGGGAGAACCTTGTCCTGGTTGTCCGATTCGTTCAGCGAGTCAGGAACACGACGAGCGCGGTCACTCCGACGACCACGATGACGGCCCGCAACGCCGCCGCAGGCAACCGGCGACCGACGCGGGCGCCGGCGAGCGCGCCGAGCACCGACCCGCCGGCGATGAGCCCGGCGACGACCCAGTCGACGTCCGCGACCGCGATGAAGACGACCGCGGCGACCCCGTTGACCACGGCCGCCAGCACGTTCTTGACCGCGTTGGCCCGGTGGACGGGGTCGGCCGACCCGAGTCCCAGCACCGCGACGAGCAGGATCCCCTGCGCGGCGCCGAAGTAGCCGCCGTACACCCCGGTCGCGGCCACGCCGGACCAGAGCCAGCCGGCGTCCGGCCGCTCGTGGTCGGGCACCGGGTCGTCGCCGCGCTCGAGCCCTGACCGGCGGCGGCGGTCCGCCAGCCACCGGTTGATCCGCGGCTGGAAGGCCACGAGGAGCACGCCCAGCCCGACGAGCACGGGGACGATCGCGTCGAACGCCTCCGACGGCAGAACCAGCAGCAGGAACGCGCCTACCACTCCTCCGACCAGCGACCCGACGCCGAGCCGCAGCAGCCGGCGCCACTGGCCCCTCAGCTGGTCACGGAGGCCGAACGCGGCGCTGACGGAGCCCGGGAAGAGCCCGACGTTGTTCGACACGTTCGCCGTGACCGGGGGGACCCCGAAGGCCAGCAGCGTGGGAAAGGTCACCAGCGTCCCCGAGCCCGCCACGGCGTTGATGAACCCCGCCACCACCCCGGCGAGGGCGACGGCGGTCAGCTCGACAGGCGTCACTCGGGACGCGGCTCCTGCGGTCGGGTCCGCGGGTCCGCCGCGGCCGCCTCGGCCATCGCTTCACGGACCGCCGAGTGGGCCTCGGACAGGCTCCCGTCGGTCCTCGTCGGCAGCCCTGCGTCGAGGGCGGCGCCCGGGTCGACCCGCGTCCTGGGACCGTCGTTGTCCTGCGGGATCCCGGGGATCGCGCCGATCGACGAGCCGAGGCCCTCGAGCGCCCGGCCGATCTCCGACGGGACGATCCAGACCTTGTTGGCGTCGCCCTGGGCGATCTTCGGCAGCATCTGGAGGTACTGGTAGGCGAGCAGCGACTGGTCGGGCTGGCCGTCGTGGATGGCCTGGAAGACCGTCTGGATCGCCGCGCCCTCACCCTGCGCCCGCAGGATCCGCGACTGCCGCTCGGCCTCGGCGGCCAGGATCTGCGCCTCGCGCTGACCCTCGGCGTTGAGGATCGCGGACTGCTTGTTGCCCTCGGCGGTGAGGATCGCCGACTGGCGCTGCCCCTCGGCGGTCAGCACGACCGCACGCTTGTCGCGGTCCGCGCGCATCTGCTTCTCCATCGCGTCCTTGATCGACGGCGGCGGGTCGATGCCCTTGATCTCGACGCGGTTGACCCGGATCCCCCACTTGCCCGTCGCCTCGTCGAGGACCGTGCGCAACCCGGCGTTGATGTCCTCGCGGCTCGTCAGCGTCTGCTCGAGGTCCATGCCACCGACGATGTTGCGCAGCGTCGTCATCGTGAGCTGCTCGACCGCCTGGATGTAGTTGGCGATCTCGTAGGTCGCCGACACCGCGTTGGTCACCTGGAAGTAGATGACGGTGTCGATGGACACCACGAGGTTGTCCTCGGTGATGACCGGCTGCGGCGGGAACGAGACGACCTGCTCCCGCAGGTCGATCATGTAGCGGACCTTGTCGACGAACGGGACCACGATGTTGAGCCCTGCGGGGAGCGTCGAGCGGTACTTGCCGAACCGCTCGACGATGCCCGTGCGGGCTTGGGGGACGATCCGCACCGTCCGCGCCAGCGCCACCACGACGAGCGCCGCGAGCAGCGCCAGCAGCACCAGCACGACCAGCGCCCCGGTTCCCTCACCCATCACGTCCACCTCTCCTCGTCGGCCGGGCCGCAGCGGCCCCCTGCATCGTGTCGCGCACGGGTCACCGGCCGAGCTCCGGGACCTCGTGGACGTACGCCGTGGCGCCGCGGATCTCGAACACCTGCACCCGCGCTCCGGCGGGGATCACCGCGGTCTCGTCGTACGGGCGCGCCGTCCAGGTCTCGCCGGAGAGCTTGACCTGTCCGCTCTGGGCGTCGATCGCGCTCAGCGCGACCGCCTCGCGTCCGACCAGCGCCGCGTGTCCCTGGACCAGCGTGGGGCCGCTGTGCAGCCGGCGCACGACGCTCGGTCGCACGAAGACGAGCATCGCGGCAGCCGCTGCCGCCGCGGCGAGCGCCTGGAGCACGAAGGGGAGCCCCGCCACACCGGTCACGACGCCGACGACGCAGCCGGCTGCCAGCATGAGCAGCACGAGGTCGAGGGTCGCGAGCTCGGCCACGCCGAGCGCGACCGCAGCGCTGAGCCACAGCGCCCAGTCCCACTGCCGGAACCACTCCTCCATACCTCGACTCTACGGCGCCGCGGCCTCCCACGCCCGGATCGCGGGCGACGGTTCAGTCACGTCCGTGCAGGTCAGTAGGAGGTGCGGCTCACCCGGCGGTCCGCCGCCGGGCAGCCCAGCGGCCGTCGGCGTACTGCAGCAGCAGCGGCATCGCGAAGGTCTCCGACAGCGCCTCCTCGGTCAGCACCCGCTCGAGGGGTCCCGCGACGACGACACGGCCCTCTCGCAGCATCATCGCGTGGGTGAACCCCGGCGGGATCTCCTCGACGTGGTGGGAGACCAGCACCACCGCGGGCGCCTCCTCGTCGGCGGCGAGCGTCGCCAGCGTGGCGACCAGATCCTCGCGACCGCCCAGGTCGAGCCCGGCTGCGGGCTCGTCCATGAGCAGCAGCTCCGGGTCGGTCATCAGCGCGCGGGCGATCTGCACGCGCTTGCGCTCCCCCTCGCTCAGGGTGCCGAAGGTGCGCTCGGCCAGCCGGCCCACCCCCAGCTCCTCGAGCAGGGCTGCCGCCCGTGCGTGGTCGAGGGTGTCGTACTCCTCCCGCCAGCGGCCGATGACGCTGTAGGAGGCCGACACCACGACGTCGCGGACGAGCTCCTGACGAGGGACCCGCTCGGCGAGGGCGGCGCTGGTCAGGCCGATCCGCGGGCGCAGCTCGAAGACGTCGACGGTCCCGAGGACCTCCCCGAGGATGCCGGCGACCCCGCTCGTGGGGTGCAGCTGGGCCGACGCGAGCTGCAGCAGCGTGGTCTTGCCGGCGCCGTTGGGCCCGAGCACGACCCAGCGCTCGTCCTCCTCGACGGTCCAGTCGACGTCGTCCAGGAGGACCGCGTTGCCGCGGCGCACGGTCACGCCGGCGAGTTCCAGGACCGGGGACATGGCGGCAACCTACGGCACACCTCCGGCGCTCCCGGGAACGGCGGGCCGCGTCGGAGCAGGCCCGTGCGGCCCGTAGGTTGCCGCTCGTGGACGCACGCGGACCCCTGCCGGACTCGGCCCGCCTGGCGCTGTGGTTCACCGCGTGGGCGCAGGGCCGGGCCAGCCTCGACGACGCCCGTGACGCGGTCGTCGCCGGGGACGCCGCCCACGACGTCGCAGGGCTGGAGGACGGGACCGTGCCGCTCATCGTGGCGCTCGGACTGCTGCGGGTCGAGCGCGCGACGGGGGCTGGGCTGGCGCTGCCCGAGCCCGGCGACCCGCTGGGGCTCGCGGGCCCGCCGGCGTTCAACGCCGAGGCGCTCGAGGCGGGCGAGGCGGTCGTCCTCTGCGGCGCCGACCTGGGGCTCGTGCCGGCCCGCGCCGGCGCCGGGGTGGTCTGGCGGTGCCTGCCGGCAACCGCTGCCCGTCAGGTCCCAGACCTGCCCGAGGCCGACACCGGGCTGCGGACGGCGCTGCCGGCGGCTGCGGAGGCCCTCGCCGACCTGGACGTCGCCCGCTGGCGTCCGGAGGTCGCCGACGAGCTGATGGCTCTGCGCCGCACGACCGACCTCCCCGTCCCGCCCGGGACGGACAGCCGCGCGCAGCGGGTGCTCTCCCTGGCCGCGCGCTGCCGGCGGATCGTCGCCCTCGCCCTGCTCGACGAGGGGGGCGCCGTCACCGCGGCGGAGGCCGACCGGCGGCGCGAGGCGCTCCGGCCGCTCGACCGGGCGGCCCGGCGCGCCGTCGTGGCCGCCTGCCAACCCGCCGCCGGCTGACCGGCACGCAGGCCACTAGTGTGGGCGCCCGTGAGGCGCGGATGACGCTGGCGGACAGCGACGACGACCTCGGCGCCCCTCGGACGCTGCTCATCACGCTCACCGGCGCCGACCGTCCCGGGGTGACGGCGACGGTCTTCGCGACGCTGGCCGGCTACGGCGTCCAGGTCGTCGACATCGAGCAGATCCTCATCCGGGGCCGGCTGGTGCTCGGCGTCCTCGTCACCGCTCCGCGGCACTGGAAGGCGCTGCGCACCGCCGTCGCGGAGGTGGCCGCGGCGCTCGACCTCGACGTCTCCGTCGAGAAGGGCCACGGCGACACCACCACGCGGCGCTCGGGCCGCACCCACGTGACCGTCCTCGGGACGCCGCTCCGCGCGGCGGCGGTCGCGGCGATCGCCGGCCGGATCGCCGACGTCGGGGCGAACATCGACCGGATCGAGCGGATGGCGCGCTACCCGGTGACCGCGATCGACCTGCACGTGTCCGGAGCGGCCCCGACGCAGCTGCGTGCGGTGCTGGCGGAGGAGGCCGCCACCCAGCGGGTCGACGTGGCGGTCCAGCCGGCGAACCTGCTGCGCCACGGGATGCGGCTGGTCGTCATGGACGTCGACTCCACGCTCGTGCAGGGCGAGGTCATCGACATGCTGGCCGACCACGCCGGCTGCCGGGACCAGGTCACGGCGGTCACCGAGGCCGCGATGCGCGGTGAGCTGGACTTCGAGCAGTCGCTCCGGCAGCGGGTGGCGCTGCTGAAAGGCCTCGACGCGTCGGTCCTGGACGACGTCTTCGCCTCGCTCGTGCTGGCGCCGGGCGCCCGCACCCTGGTGCGCACGCTCAAGCGGCTGGGCTACCGCTTCGCGATCGTCTCCGGCGGGTTCACCCAGGTCATCGACCGGCTCAAGGACGACCTCGGCATCGACTACGCCGCCGCCAACGAGCTCGAGGTGGTCGACGGTCGGCTCACCGGCCGGATCCTCGGCCCGGTGGTGGACCGCGCCGGGAAGGCCGAGGCACTGCGTCGGTTCGCGGCCGACGCGGGGGTGACCCTCGCGGCGACCGTGGCGGTCGGCGACGGCGCCAACGACCTCGACATGCTCAGCGTCGCCGGGCTGGGAGTGGCCTTCAACGCCAAGCCCGTGGTCCAGCAGGCGGCGGACACCAGCGTCAACGTGCCGTTCCTCGACGCGATCCTCTACCTGCTCGGGATCACCCGCGAGGAGGTCGAGGCCGCCGACGCCGAGGCCGGTTTCGTCGACCTGGGTCAGCCCCTGCCGACGTAGAAGTCGGCGAGCCGGGCCGCCCCCTCGGAGAGCTCGTGCCACGGCACGGGGACGTCGTACACCGCCACCCCGCTGGTCGGGAACCCGGTGATGAGGACCTGCATCGCCTGCCGCTCGACCTCGCCTGCCAGCTTCGCGGCGACGAGCTCGACGCCGGGGTTGTGCCCGACCAGCAGCAGCGACGTGACCTCCGGTGGGACCTCGGCGATGAGGCTCAGGATCTCGTCGGCCTCGGCGGCGTACAGGTCGGCTCGGATGTCGGGGTCGACCTCGAACCCCGCCGCGGTCCGCAGCTCGGTGCAGGTCTCGACGGTCCGCGCCGCCGCGGAGACCAGGGCGTGGTCCGGGGCGTACGCGTGCTCGGCGAGCCACCGTCCCACGGCCGCAGCGTCACGGCGTCCGCTGCGGGTGAGGGGACGGTCGCGGTCGTTGGGACCGTAGGGCTCGGCCTTGGAGTGCCGCATGAGAAGCAGCCTGCGCCGGTCGACCTCGGTCACGAGCACATTCCATCAGAGGTCGTCACAGTCGCACCACGTCCAGCCTCCCTCAAGGCCGATGTTCTTCCCCTACCGCCGACGCACCCGGCGCCGGGACGGTTCAATGCGCGGACTACATACCCATCGCGTGGAACCCTCCGTCGACGTGCACGATCTCCCCCGTCGTCGCCGGGAAGAAGTCGCTCAGCAGCGCGACGACGGCCCGGGCGGTCGGGTCGTGGTTGCTCTCGTCCCACCCGAGCGGCGCCCGCTCACCCCAGGCGGACTCGAGGTCCCCGAAACCGGGGATCGCCTTCGCGGCCAGCGTCTTGAGCGGTCCGGCGGAGACCAGGTTGACGCGGACCCCCCGCGGTCCGAGGTCCCGGGCGAGGTACCGCGAGCACGACTCGAGCCCCGCCTTGGCCACGCCCATCCAGTCGTACGCCGGCCACGCCACCGACGCGTCGAAGGTCAGACCGACCACCGAGCCGCCGCCGTCGCGCTCGAGCAGGGGCAGGCAGGAGGTGGTCAGCGCCTTGAGCGAGTACGCCGACACCTGCACCGCCTGGGCGACGTCGGGCCACGGACCCTCGAGGAACTTCCCGCCCAGCAGCGTCTCGGGATTGCCGTAGGCGATGGAGTGCACGACCCCGTCGAGCCCGTCGAGGTGCTCCCCGAGCAGCTCCGGGAGCCGGGCCAGGTGCTCCTCGTCGGTGACGTCGAGCTCGACGACCGGGGTCGGCTTCGGGAGCCGTCCCACGATCCGCCGGGTGATGCCCAGCGCCCGCCCGAAGTTCGACACGACGACGGTCGCGCCCTGCTCCTGGGCGACCCGCGCCACCGCGAACCCGATGGAGCTGTCCATCGTCACGCCTGCGACGAGGATGGCTTTGCCGTCGAGGATCCCCATGCGTCCTGCCTCTCTGAAGGTCCGGTGTCAGCCAGTGGTCGGTCAGTGGCCCATGCCGAGGCCGCCGTCGACCGGGATCACCGCTCCGGTGACGTACGCCGCCCCCGGCGAGGCCAGCCAGACCACCGTCGAGGCGACCTCGGCCGCGTCGGCGTACCGGCCGAGCGGGATCTGCGCGAGGTAGGCGGCCTTCTGCTCCTCGGGGAGCACGGCCGTCATCTCGGTCTCGACGAAGCCCGGGGCCACCACGTTGGCGGTGATCGAGCGGCTGCCGAGCTCGCGGGCCAGCGAGCGGGCCATCCCGACGAGGCCGGCCTTGCTGGCGGCGTAGTTGACCTGGCCGGGCGAGCCCATCAGCCCCACGACGGAGGAGATGAGGACGATCCGGCCGCGGCGCAGCCGGAGCATGCCCTTCGCAGCGCGCTTGACGACGCGGAAGGAGCCGGTGAGGTTCGTGGCGAGGACGGCGTCCCAGTCGTCGTCGGACATCCGCAGCACGAGGGTGTCCCGGGTGATCCCCGCGTTGGCGACGAGCACCTCGACGGGTCCCTGCGCGGCCTCGACCTCCGAGAACGCGCGGTCGACGTCCTCGGCGCTGGTCACGTCGCACTGGACGCAGAGGAACCCGGCGGGGGGCTCACCGCTGCGGTAGGTCACCGCCACCTGGTCGCCCTCGGCTGCGAACGCCTCGGCGATCGCCTTGCCGATCCCGCGGTTGCCCCCGGTCACGAGCACAGATCTCGCCATGCTCAGTCGTCCTCGAGCCGGAACCCGACCTTCAGGCCGACCTGGTAGTGCTCGACGGTGCCGTCCTTGACCTGGCCGCGGACCTCCGTCACCTCGAACCAGTCGATGTGACGCAGCGTCCGGGCAGCCCGCTCGATCCCGTTGCGGATCGCCTGGTCGGTGCCGTCCGGAGAGGTCCCCACGATCTCGGTCACGCGGTAGGTGCGGTTGCTCATCTCGGCTCCCTCGTCGGGTGGTCCCGTCGGCGCGGGCGGGGCAGGAGGGATGCTAGACCTCACACCGGCGACGCCCGCCGGGGCGTTGGGCAGGTCGGGCCCCCGGCGTACGTTGGAGCGGTGCTGAGACGACGAGCGGGACGCCGCGAGGCGTCGACGGTGAGCATCACCTCGGCATCACGACCGCACAGCGAGGACCTCCGCGGGCGGGAGCGGCGCTACGTCATCTCGATGGGGGTCCGCACCCTGTGCTTCCTCCTCGCGCTGGTGTTCCGCGAGCACTGGGTGGTGTGGTTCTTCCTGGCCGCCGCGGTGTTCCTGCCCTACGTCGCGGTGGTGATCGCGAACGCGGGCGGCTCACCCGGTCCGCAGACCGACAACCACGAGTTCGACCCCGACCGCAAGGCGCTCGGTCCGGGCCCCGTGCGGTGAGCGTCCTGCAGCCGGGAGCGGCGCCGGTCCCCGGCGAGGTCCCGCTCTGCTCGGCGAAGGGCTGCTCCGCCCCCGCGACGTGGGTGCTGGCCTGGAACAACCCGAAGATCCACACCCCCGACCGCCGCAAGCAGTGGCTCGCGTGCGACACCCACCGGGACTCGCTGGGGGCGTTCCTCGGTGCCCGCGGCTTCCTCCGCGACACGCTCCCGCTCGACGGCTGACCGGGGCGGCTGACGGACGGCTCGCCGGGACGGCTCAGCCGCCGATGGCGGACATCGGCCGGGACGGCTGGAGGAACTGCACGTCGTCGATGCCGTGGCCGGGCAGCTTGGGGAGCACCGCGGCCCGCCAGCGTGCGGCGATCTCGTCGTCCGACGCGCCGGCCCGCAGGGCGCCACGGAGGTCGGACTCGTCGCGGGCGAAGAGACAGTTGCGGACCTGGCCGTCGGCAGTCAGCCGGACGCGGTCGCAGTCACCGCAGAAGGGCCGGGTCACCGAGGCGATGACGCCGACCGTGCCGGGGCCGCCGTCGACGGTCCACAGCTCGGCGGGCGCGCTCCCCCGCGGCTCGACGGCCTCCGTGAGCGTGAACGCCGCCCCGAGCCGGTCGAGGATCTCTGCGGCGGTCACCATGTCGTCGCGCCGCCAGCCGTGCTGGGCGTCCAGCGGCATCTGCTCGATGAAGCGCAGCTCGTAGCCGCGGGCGAGGCACCAAGCCAGCAGCTCCGGCGCCTGGTCGTCGTTGAGCCCGCGCATCAGCACGGCGTTGACCTTGACGGGCCGGAGCCCTGCGGCGTCGGCCGCCGCGAGTCCGGCGACGACGTCGTCGAGCCGGTCGCGGAGCGTCATCGACTGGAACGTGTCGCGCCGGACGGTGTCGAGGCTGACGTTGACCCGGTCGAGCCCCGCCTCCGCCAGCGCCGCGGCGGTCCGCGAGAGCCCGAGCCCGTTGGTGGTGATCGAGAGCCGCGGACGAGGGTTGAGCGTCGCGCACCGGCTCACGATGTCGAGCAGCCCCCGCCGGACCAGCGGCTCGCCGCCGGTGAAGCGCACCTCGTCCACGCCCAGGTGGGTGACGGCTATGTCGACGAGCCGCACCACCTCGTCGTTGCTGAGCAGCGACTCCGACGGCAGCCAGTCCAGCCCCTCGGGCGGCATGCAGTAGGTGCAGCGCAGGTTGCAGCGGTCGGTCAGCGACACGCGCAGGTCGGTCGCGACGCGGCCGAAGCGGTCGACGAGTCGTCCTGGGCTGCTCACTGCTCGAGTCTACGGCCGGTGTCACGCCCGGGCGGCTCCCGAGCCCGGCCTAGGCTGGCACCGTGAGGTTCCTGCTGTCACGGCGCTGGGTGCTGTTCGGCCTCGCCGTCGTCGTGCTGGCCCTCGGCAGCTTCCGGCTCGGAGAGTGGCAGTTCGACCGGCTGCACGAGCGCGAGCAGGCCAACTCCTGGACCCGCACCAACCTCGGCCTCGACCCGGATCCCGTCGAGGACGTGCTGGACGTCGACGAGCAGGTCCCCGCCGACCAGGAGTGGCGCCGGGTCCGCGCCACCGGGCAGTACGACGCGGCTGAGACCGTCGTCGTCCGCTACCAGACCAGGGACGGCCGCGCCGGGGTCGACCTCGTGACGCCGCTGGTGACCGACAGCGGGACCGCCGTCCTCGTCGACCGCGGCTGGACCGCCACCGGCAACACCGGCACCGTCCCGACCGACCTCCCACCGCCTCCGACCGGCACCGTGACCGTCGTCGGGTTCGTCCGCGCCGACGCGACCGGGCGGGGCATCGAGGTCGAGGACGGGTCGACCCGCGCGGTCTCGAGCCGCACGATCGGCCCGGGGCTCGACTACCCGGTCTACGCCGGGTTCCTCGACGCCGAGAGCGAGGACCCCGCCCCGGCTGTCGACCTCGTCCGCCCTGAGGTCCCCGACCTCGGGGAGGGACCGCACCTCTTCTACGGGATGCAGTGGTGGTTCTTCGCGGCGCTGGCGCTCTTCGGGTTCGGCTACCTCGCGTGGGACGAGCACCAGCGGGGGCCACGGGGAGCGCGGCCGACCCGGCGGGCGAGGGCGAGCGGGCCGGGCCCCGCGGCCGCCGACGCCGACGCCGACGACCCGACACGAGCCCCTGTGCAGCACGAGCCGCGCCAGCCCGTGCGACGCTGAGCCCCGTGCCGACGCTCCCGCTCCCCGACGGTCTCCGCGCGCTCCTCGACAAACCCAACCCCGCGGTGGTGGCCACGCTGCGCCGCGACGGCGCGCCGGTGACGGTCGCGACCTGGTACGCCCTCGAGGGCGACCGGGTGCTGCTCAACATGGACCACAGCCGGGTCCGGCTGCAGCACCTGCGCCGCGACCCCCGGGTCTCGGTGACGGTGATCGACGAGGCGGACTTCTACACCCACGTCAGCGTCGTCGGCCGGGTCGGTGAGTGGGTCGAGGACGAGGACCTCGCCGACATCGACCGGCTGGCGCAGCGCTACACCGGGCGCCCCTACGCCGTCCGCGACCGTCCGCGGGTCTCCGCCTGGGTGGACATCGAGCGCTGGCACGGCTGGGGCGCGGCGAGGACCGGCTGAGCAGCCGCGCTCACAGAGCGCGGAGCAGCCCGCCGTCGACCGGCACCATGACGCCGGTGACGAACGAGCTCGCAGGTGACAGCAGGAACGCCGCCACCCGTCCGAACTCCTCGGGCTCCCCGTAGCGCCCGAGCGGGATCGCCGCCTCGTGCTTCGCGCGCGCCGCGGCAGGGTCCGCCGCTCCCGCGTCCAGCTCGCGCACCCGCTCGGTCTCGATCCGTCCCGGCAGCAGACCGTTGACGCGGACGCCGCGCGGTCCCACCTCGTCGGCGAGGGACTTGACCACCATCGCCAGCCCCGGCCGCAGGCCGTTCGAGGTGGTGAGGCCGGGGATCGGGCTCTTCACCGAGGTGGAGAGCACCGCCGCGACCGACCCGCTCCCCTCCCCCGGTGCGGCCACGAGCACCGCGGTCAGCGCGCGCAGCATCCGCACCGACCCGAGGAAGACCGACTCGAACGCCGCCCGCCAGGCGTCGTCCGGGGTGTCGGCGACGGTCCCCGTGGGCGGCCCGCCGACGGACACCAGTCCGCCGTCCAGCCGCCCGTACGCCGCGTGCGCGGCGTCGACCAGCCGGGCCGGGGTGTCGGGGTCGGCGAGGTCGCCGACCACCCCGGTGGCACGTCCGGGACCCGCCGTCTCGAGCTCGGCCGCCGCGGCGTCCAACGAGGACCGGGTGCGTCCGGCGAGGACGACCGAGGCGCCCTCGCCGACGAGCACGCGGGCGGTCGCCAGTCCCAGCCCCCGCGAGCCGCCGGTCACGACGTGCACCTGCCCAGCCAGCCCGAGGTCCATCGGGGCTCCTCCTCGCTCAGGCGCCCGCGAGCGCTCCGTCCACAGCGGTGTCGACAGGGGTGGTGACCGGGTCGGCGGTCCGCTTCTCGAGATCAGGTCGGCGTTGGTCCCGGAACTGGGTCCGGTAGAGGTCGGCGTAGAGCCCGCCCTCGGCGAGCAGGCTCTCATGGGTTCCGGACTGCACGATCCGACCCTGGTCGAGGACGAGGATCTGGTCGGCGTCGCGGACCGTCGAGAGCCGGTGGGCAATGACGAGGGAGGTGCGGCCCCGCAGCGCGGTGTCGAGCGCGCGCTGGACGGCGTACTCGGACTCGGAGTCCAGGTGGGCGGTCGCCTCGTCGAGGACCACGATCGCCGGTGCCTTGAGGAGCAGCCGCGCGATCGCGAGCCGCTGCCGCTCGCCGCCGGAGAGCCGGTAGCCGCGGTCGCCCACCACGGTGTCCAGCCCGTCGGGCAGCGACTCGATGAGGGTGCGGACCTGCGCCGCCTCGAGCGCAGCCCACAGCTGCTCCTCGCTGGCCCCAGGACGCGCGTAGCAGAGGTTCGCGCGGATGGTGTCGTGGAACATGTAGGCGTCCTGCGTCACGTAGCCGACCGCGTCCTCGAGCGACTGCAGGGTCAGGTCGCGAACGTCGACGCCTCCGACGCGGACGACGCCCTGGGTCACGTCGTAGAGCCGCGCGACGAGGTGGGTGATCGTCGTCTTGCCGGCGCCCGACGGACCGACCAGCGCCACCAGCTGCCCGGGCTCCGCGGTGAACGAGACGCCGTGGAGGATCTCCCCGCTGTCCTTGGTCTCCTTGCGGGCGACCGACTCCAGGCTCGCCAACGACACCTCGTCGGCGCGGGGGTAGCGGAACCGGACGCCGTCGAACTGCACGCTCGACGAGCCTGCGGGAAGCGGGACCGCGTCCGGCTTCTCGGGGACCGTCGTGGGGAGGTCGAGGATCTCGAAGACCCGCTCGAAGCTCACCAGCGCAGTCATCACGTCGATGCGGACGTTCGAGAGCCCCTGCAGCGGGATCAGCAGCCGCACCAGCAGCGTGGCGAGCGCCAGCAGGGTCCCGATCGTCAGGTCGTCGCGGACGACGAGCCAGCCGCCGACGCCGTAGACGATCGCGGTCGCGAGCGCCGGCATCAGCATGAGGACGGCGGCGAAGACCCGGGTGATGAGGGCGATCCTGATGCCGAGGTCGCGAACCACCGCGGCCTTCTGGGTGAACTGGTGGTCCTCCTCCTCGCGCCGCCCGAAGAGCTTGAGGAGCATCGCGCCGCCGACGTTGAAGCGCTCGGTCATCGCGTTGCCGAGCGCGGCGTTGCCGTCCATCTGCTCCCGGGTGAGCCCGGCGAGACGCATGCCCACCCACCGGGAGGCGAAGAACAGGACCGGGAACAGCAACAGGCACAGCAGCGTCACCTGCCAGCTGAGCAGCAGCATCGCGCCGCCGACGATCACGACGCTGATCGAGTTCGAGACCGTGCTCGACAGCGTCGAGGTGAAGGCGCGCTGCGCGCCGATGACGTCGTTGTTGAGCCGGCTGACCAGTGCGCCGGTCTGGGTGCGGGTGAAGAACGCGAGGCTGAGGCGCTGCACGTGGGCGAAGACCGCCGTGCGGAGGTCGAGGATCAGTCCCTCACCGATGCGCGAGGAGAACCAGCCGGTGACCAGGGAGAGCAACGAGTCGAGCACCGCGACGCCGGCCATCGCCAGCGCCAGCCAGCCGACGACCCCGAGGTCCCCCTGGGTGATGCCGTCGTCGACGATGCGCTGCACGAGCAGCGGCGACACCACGACCAGGGCGGCGTCGACGACCGTCAGGGCCAGGAAGACCGTGATGAGCCGGCGGTGCGGCACCGCGAACGACAGGACCCGACGCACCGTCCCACGACGGATCTTCGACTCGACCGCGCTGCGGTCGGTGCGCATGTGGCGCCACACCGGACCCATGGCAGCGTGCATCGACATGGCGCCTGAACCTCCTGGGCGTCCGCGTTGTTCCCCGGGAGGTCCCCGCGCGGACCCCTACGCGGTGGGCCCGTGGTCGTGGTCGTCGCCGCCGTCGCCGGCGAAGGTGCCCTCGGGACCCTCCGGCGGCCACGGCAGCGGGAAGCGGCGGCCCGGCGGCCGGGTGCCGTCGACGCCGTTGATCCGCTCGGTGGAGTTGGCGAACCTCAGCATCGCGAACGCGACGAGGTCGCTGTTGACCCGCAGGGCGTGGAGGTCGACGTTCCGGATCGTGTCGCAGTCGAGGTGGTAGCAGGGGTCGAACTGCTCCCCGGCCTCACCGCCCCAGATGGCCTCCTGCTCCTCGGTCTTGATCACCTCGGCACCGGTGAAGAGGCCTCCCGACGGGATGCCGGCCTCGATGAACGCCTGGTAGTCGCTGCGGCCGGAGAACAGCGTGTCCTCATAGGGCTCGCCGATCCTGGTGTAGTACCGCTCGTAGACGTTCTCGATCACCTGGGACCGGGGCGGGATCGGGACCGGCGCGTCGAACGTCGACTGGTCGGCGTCGTAGACGCCGAAGATGTAGTTGGGCGACCCGATCATGTCGTAGTTCATGTACAGCGCGATGCGGTCGCGCTCGGCCTCCGAGAGGCCGGCGACGTAGTCCTCCGACCCGACCAGACCCTGCTCCTCGGCGGCCCAGAAGGCGAAGCGCAGCGTGTTGCGCGGGTGCAGCTCGGCCATCATCAGCGCAGTCTCGAGGATGGCGGCGGTACCGGAGCCGTCGTCGTTGATGCCCGGGCCGGCGACCACGCTGTCCAGGTGCGCGCCGGCCATGACGACGTTGTCCGCGTTCCGGCCCGGAAGCTCGGCGATCACGTTGTGGTCGGTGCGGGTGTCCGAGGGCAGCACGGTGACGTGGGCGGTGGATCCGGCCTCGGTCAGGGCGAGGCCGTCGGCGAAGCTGGCTCCCACCACGGGGATCCCGTGGGTGATCGGCCCCGGCGCACCGGGGACCGGCGGGTCCACGCTCGTCGCGTCCGCGACGATCAGCTCTTCGCGGTCAGCAGTGTTGCCCTGGTTCATCAGGACGACCGCCTCCGCGCCGGCCTGCTCGGCCCAGAACGCCTTGGTGCCGAAGAAGCAGTCGCCGCGCTGGACGAGCGCGATGTCGTTGTCGCCGCTCCAGTCGACGCCGGCGAAGTCCTCCGGCTCGCAGGCGCTGGTCGAGACGACTGTCTCGCCCTTGTCGAGGTTCAGGTCGACCGCGGTCACCGGGCCCTCGACCGTCCCCGAGCCGCTGCCGGTGAAGGCGCCGCTCTCGTACTCGGCCTCGACCGGGGTGAGCTGGCGCAGGACCACCGGGAAGTTGAAGGTGATCTCGACCGGGTCGAGGGTGACGTGGTAGCCGGCGTCCTCGAGCAGCCCGGCGACGTAGTCGACGCTGTCGGCGTACCCGTCGGTGCCTGCCGCGCGGGTGCCGGGGTAGACCGGGTCGGTGCTCCGGTTCGCGATCCGCTGCAGGGCTCGCTGGTGCTCCCGGACCCCCTGCAGGGTCACGCACTCCAGCAGCTTCTGGTAGCTGCTGTTGACGCGCTCCTCACAGGACTTCGCGCCTCCTGCGGCCACGACCTGCCCTGGCACGAGGGCAGTGGTGAGGGCGACCGCGGCACTGAGGCCTCCGAGTCGCAGGGCGCGCGCACGCGCCGTCGATCGACGAACTGCCATGGTGTGTCTCCCCTGGTCCCCGGACCCCCGCGGGAGTCCTCCGAACGGCCAACGTAGGACATCGGTCACCGGGCCACCAGGGGCAGCGGCGGCACGCCTCCTCACCCACGGCCGCGACCCGCTGTCCACGTGGTTGGGTGAGGTCGTGATGGCTCCTGGGCTCTCCCGACCGCTCGGCGACACCGGGCTGACCGTCTCGGCGCTGGGTTTCGGGGCGATGCACCTCGACAGCTCACGGCTCACGGAGAAGGCCGCGGAGGCGCTCGTCCACGAGGTGCTCGACCTCGGCATCACCTTCGTCGACACCGCGCGCCTCTACCGCGACTCCGAGGAGCGGCTCGGACGCTACCTGCGTGGGCGCCGGGACTCCGTGGTGCTCTCCACCAAGGTCGGGTACGACGTGCCGGGCGAGGAGGACTGGACACCCGGCGCCGTGCGCCGCGGCGTCGAGCGAGCGCTGCGGGTGCTGGACACCGACGTGCTCGACGTCGTGTTCCTCCACGGCTGCGACCTGACCACCCTCGAGCGAGGCGGCGTGGTGGAGGCGCTGCACGCGTGCCGCGACGCCGGGATGCTGCGGGTCGCGGGCTACAGCGGTGAGGGCGCCGAGCTGCGGTGGGCCGTCGCGTCAGGTGCCTTCGGCGCGGTGCAGACCTCGGTCAACCTGGCCGACCAGGCGTCGCTGCGCGAGGTGCTGCCGCAGGCCGCCGGACGTGGCCTGGGGGTCGTGGCGAAGCGTCCCCTCGCGAACGCCGAGTGGCGCCACGAGAGCCGCCCGACCGGGCAGTACGGCGAGACCTACTGGGACCGGCTGCGCGCGATGGCGCTGCAGCCGGAGGTCGACGACTGGGCCGGGACCGCGCTCCGGTTCGCGGCGTACACGCCGGGGGTCAGCACCGCGATCGTCGGGACGTCCGACCCGGCGCACGTCCGCGCCGCAGTCGCGGCCGTGCGGCGGGGACCGCTGCCGGAGAGCGAGCGCACCCGGTGGCTCGAGGCGTTCGCGCCGCATGCCGGGGAGTGGCCCGGCGAGGCGTGAGCGGAGCGGGACTGGCCTACGCGCGGCCGGTGCCGGACGAGGCGCTCGCCTGCTGACGCGCCTGCCGCTTGGCCTCCGCGGCGGCCCGCTGCTCGACGAAGCGGGAGGCCGCGGCGTCCAGCGCGGTGAGGGTGTCCTCGAGCTCGTGGCGGGCCTTCTCGCCCTCCGGGCCGAGCCCCTCGACCTCGAACAGCTTCCACTGCCGCAGCAGCGGCATCACGACGTCGTCGTGGTGGATCCGCAGGTCGTAGATGCCAGCCTTGGCGATCGCCACCGCCTTGCGGTTGAACCCCGGGATGATGCTGCCGGGCATCTGGAAGCTGGCGACCTCGTCGGCGATGGCGCGCACCGTCTGGTCCGGAGCGACCTCCAGGGCTGCCTGGACGAGGTTGCGGTAGAAGATCATGTGGAGGTTCTCGTCCATCGCGACCCGGGCCAGGAGCTTCTCCGCGATCGGGTCCTCGGTGAACGTGCCGGTGTTGCGGTGCGACACCCGGGTGGCGAGCTCCTGGAACGAGACGTAGGCGCAGACGTTGAGCAGCGGCTTGTCCCCGGACTCGTAGCCGACCTCCATCGTCTCCATCCGGGCCCGTTCGAGCTCGACGGGGTCGACCCCCCGCGTCACGAGCAGGTAGTCGCGGATGCAGAAGGCGTGCCGGCCCTCCTCCGCGGTCCACCGGTTGACCCAGGTCCCCCAGGCGCTGTCACGCCCGAACGCCCGCTCGACCTCCCGGTGGTAGCTCGGCAGGTTGTCCTCGGTGAGGAGGTTCACCTCGAGCGCTGTCCGTGCGGTCGCGGACAGCGTCGACTGCTCGACCGACCACGGCTCGCCGTCGAGCATCGCGAAGTTGCGGCCGTCGCTCCACGGGACGTACTCGTGCGGCATCCACTCCTTGGCCACCGCGAGGTGGCGGTCGAGGTTCTGCTCGACGACGGGGTCGAGCTCGCGGAGCAGGGTGTCGGTGTCCATGTGTGCGCCGGGGGCAGCCATGCGGCACAGCCAACCACCTGCACCCGCATCAGGCGAGGGCGACGAGCCCGGCGTACTCCTCGTTCCACAGGTCCTCGACCCCGTCGGGCAGGATGAGCACCCGGTCCGGCTCGAGCGCCGCGACGGCGCCCTCGTCGTGGGTGACCAGCACGATCGCCCCCTCGTAGCTGCGGATCGCCGCGAGGACCTCCTCGCGGGACGCGGGGTCGAGGTTGTTCGTCGGCTCGTCGAGCAGCAGGACGTTGGCGCTGGAGACGACGAGCACGGCGAGCGCGAGCCGGGTCTTCTCCCCACCACTCAGCACCGCTGCGGGCTTCATCGCGTCGTCGCCGCTGAAGAGGAACGACCCGAGGACGCTGCGGGCCTCGGTGTCGGTGAGCGCGGGGGCCGCGGTCCGCAGGTTCTCCAGGACGGTCCGCCCCGGGTCGAGCGTCTCGTGCTCCTGGGCGTAGTAGCCGAGCTTGAGGCCGTGACCGGGGTGCGACCGCGCCGGTGTCGGCGGCATCGACCCCGCCAAGGATCCGGAGCAGCGTGGTCTTCCCGGCGCCGTTGAGCCCGAGAACGACGACCCGGCTGCCCTTGTCGATCGCGAGGTCGACGTCGGTGAACACCTCCAGGGAGCCGTAGGACTTCGACAGCTCGCTGGCGGTCAGTGGCGTCTTGCCGCAGGGCGCCGGCTTGGGGAAGGCGATCTTCGCGACCCGGTCCGCGCGCCGCTCGCCCTCGACCCCGGCCATGATCCGCTCGGCGCGCTTCATCATCGACTGCGCGGCCTGGGCCTTGGTCGCCTTGGCGCGCATCTTGTTGGCCTGGTCCATCAGCGTCGTGGCCTTGCGCTCGGCGTTGGCCCGCTCGCGCTTGCGGCGTCGCTCGTCGGTCTCGCGCTGGGTGAGGTACGCCGACCAGCCCACGTTGTAGACGTCGACCTCAGCGCGGTTGGCGTCGAGGTGCAGCACCTTGGTGACGCACGCCTCGAGCAGCGCCACGTCGTGGCTGATCACCACCAGCCCGCCCTTGAAGGAGCGAAGGAACTCGCGCAGCCAGACGATGGAGTCGGCGTCGAGGTGGTTCGTCGGCTCGTCGAGGAGGAGCGTCTCGGCACCGGAGAAGAGGATCCGGGCGAGCTCGACGCGGCGACGCTGCCCGCCGGAGAGCGTCGCGAGGGGCTGGTCGAGGACCCGGTCCTCGATGCCGAGGCTGCTGGCGATCTGCCGCGCCTCGGCCTCCGCGGCGTAGCCACCGGCCGCGTGGAGGGCCGCATCGGCCCGCTCGTACTTGCGCATCGCCTTGTCCCGGCGTACCGCGTCCTCGGAGGCCATCTCGGCCTCCGCCTCGCGGAGCCTGCGGAGCGCGTCGTCGAGGCCGCGGGCCGACAGCACGCGGTGGAGGGCGAGGACCTGCGGGTCGGCGGTCCGGGGGTCCTGCGGGAGGTAACCGACCTCCCCGGTACGGACCACCCTGCCGCCCGCCGGCAGCGCCTCGCCGGCCAGGATGCGGGTCAGCGTGGTCTTGCCCGCGCCGTTGCGCCCGACGAGCCCCACCTTGTCGCCTGCGGCGACACGGAAGGAGACGCCCTGCATGAGCAGGCGGGCGCCGGCGCGGACCTCGAGGTCGTGGACGGTGAGCACGGTGGGACTGAACCTCGGATGCCGGGGAAGGGTCTGGGCGCGACCCGCTGCAGCGTCCTCGGAGACGGCGGCAGGCCGACTGACAAGTCTAGGCGAGCCACGAGGAGCACCCGAACGTGCGCTACAACCCCAGGGCCCGGCTCGACCGCGGACAGGTACGGGTCCGCGGACGCGGCTCCGGTGGTGGCGGCCTCGCCCGGGGGCGGTGGGCTCGGCGGCAGCCGGCTGCCGATCCCGGTCGGCGGCGGCGGCCGCATGGGCTGCGGTGGCTTCGCGCTGCTCGCGGTGGTGGTCGTCGTCATGCTGGCCACGGGCGGGCTCGGGGGGCTGGTCGGAGGCGGCGGCAGCGGCGGCTCGTCGGGCGGCCCCTTCGGCGGGTACGGCGCGCCCGACGTCACGTCGGTGCAGGACCAGGGCGTCAGCGGCCTCGAGGAGTGCCAGACCGGTGCCGACGCGAACAGCAACCGCTCCTGCGCACTGCTCGCCGACGTCAACAGCATCCAGGCCTTCTGGGAGCAGGCGCTGCCGGACCAGGCCGACATCCCCTACGAGCCCGCGCAGACCAACTTCTTCACCGGCTCGGTGGACACCGGGTGCGGCCCGGCGACCTCGGACACCGGACCCTTCTACTGCCCGGCCGACGCGAACGTCTACCTCGACATCATGTTCTTCGACGCGATGCTCGAGGGCCAGCTCGGCGCCCGGGGCGGGCCGTTCTCGGAGGCCTACGTCCTCGCGCACGAGTACGGCCACCACGTCCAGGACCTGATGGGGACGATGGGCGAGGTCCGCACCCAGCAGGGCCCGGAGAGCGACGCGGTGCGGTTGGAGCTGCAGGCGGACTGCTATGCCGGGATGTGGACGAAGTTCGCCACCGAGGTCGAGGACGACAACGGTGAGGTGTTCATCCTCGACCTCACCCAGGACGACATCGACCGCGCGCTCGACGCCGCGGCAGCCGTCGGCGACGACCGGATCCAGCAGCGGGCCGGCCGGGTCAATCCCGAGACCTGGACGCACGGCTCCGCGCAGGCGCGGCAGTTCTGGTTCGCCACCGGGCTGGAGCAGGGCACGGTCGAGGCCTGCGACACGTTCAGCGCCTCGGACCTGGACGGCTAGGGCTGCGGCCTCCGGCGGGTCGGTGACGGTCACCTCGACCGCCACCGCGTCGAGGACGGCCTGGTCGAGCACGGCCCGGCGGGGGTCGGGGACGGCGAGCCACCGGCCGGCGACGAGGTCACGCAGCGGCGCGAGCCGGGCGTCTTCGAGGACCGCGGTGACCGCCGCCCGGTCGCCACCGGTCACCAGCGCGACGAGGTCGTGCGGTGCCCCCAGGATCCGGGCGGCGTGGCCGGCCGCCGCGTCGTACGCCGCGAGCGCCTGGTTCTCGCGGCGTCGGGCGAAGCGCTGCTGGCTCTGGCCGCCTGCCTTGGTCCGGCCCTGGACGTGGCGCTGGCCGATCTTGTGCTCGACGAGGTCGGCCCGCTCCAGCCTCGCCACCGCGAACCCGCCCTTGCGGACCAGCAGGACGCCCCACCGACGTGGGGCCGTCACCGCCCCCGCGAACGCCGCCGGCTCCGGCGCCCCTGTGTACGGCGCGTCGAACGGCAGCACGGCGCTGGCGGTCGCGCCGTCCGCGGCCAGCGCGTCCAGCGCGCCGTCCTCGACCGTGTAGGTCGCCGGTCCGTGCCGTCCCTCGAAGTTGGTGAACCAGCGGCCGACCCGGGTGGCGGGCACCAGCACACGGTTCACCCGGGCAGCCTGTCACGGCGCGGCGGCAGGAGCGGGCCCGGCCGTCCTACCCTTGGGGCATGGAGGAGGCCCGGGTGCTGGCGACCTTCGTCAAGGACGGCCGCATCGTGACGATGCCGACCAAGCGCGCCAAGCGGCTGGTCGTGCTCGACCACGTCTCCCAGTCGTTCGAGCCGGGCCGGACCTACCCGGAGACCGAGGTCAACGAGCGGCTGCGCGCCTTCCACGAGGACGTCGCGGCGCTGCGGCGGTATCTTGTCGACGAGGGGTTCCTGAGCCGCGAGGCCGGGACCTACTGGCGGACCGGAGGCACGGTCCCCGTCTGACCCCGTCTGACCAGCCGAGCCGCCCCTCGTGCCCGGTCGAGCCGCCCCTCGTGCCCGGTCGAGCCGCCCACCATGGAGGGCGGCTCGACGGTCAGACGTTGAAGCCGAGCGCCCGGAGCATCTCGCGGCCGTCGTCGGTGATCTTGTCCGGACCCCACGGCGGCATCCAGACCCAGTTGATCGCCACGTCGTTGGCGAGCCCTTCGAGCGCCATCTCGGTCTGGTCGGTGATGACGTCGGTGAGCGGGCAGGCCGCGGACGTGAGCGTCATGTCGAGGGTGACCCGGGTGTCCTCGTCGATGGTGACGCCGTACACCAGCCCGAGGTCGACGACGTTGATCCCGAGCTCGGGGTCGACGACGTCCTTCATCGCCTCGGTGACGTCCTCCTCGGTCAGCGTCGAGACGCCGCCCGAGCCGGTGTCCACCGGCGGCAGGTCGCTGTACGGGTCGACGGATCGGTCGACGGTCTGGTCCTCGGTCACGACTGACTCCTTCCGGCGACCACCTGTGCGGTCGCGTCCTTCCACGCCATCCACCCCAGCAGCGCGCACTTGACCCGCGCGGGGAACTTCGCGACGCCCGCGAACGCGACGCCGTCCTCGAGCACGTCCTCGTCCGGCTCGACGCTGCCACGGCCCTGCATCAGCTCCACGAACGACTCGTGGACGGTGAGCGCGTCGGAGACCCGCTTGCCGACGACGAGGTCGGTGAGCACGCTGACCGACGCCTGGCTGATCGAGCATCCCAGCGCGTCGTACGACACGTCCTGCACGACCGCGTCCTCCCCCGCGCCGTCGAGGTGCACGCGGAGGGTGACCTCGTCGCCGCAGGTCGGGTTGACGTGGTGGCACCTCGGCGTCGAACGGGTCGCGGAGGCCTGCGCCGTGCGGGTGCTTGTAGTGGTCGAGGATGATCTCCTGGTACAGCGCGTCGACGCTCACGAGGCCACCCCGAAGTACCGCTTGGTGTGCGCCAGACCCTCGATCAGCGCGTCGATCTCCTGGGGCGTGGTGTAGAGGTACGACGACACCCGCGTCGACGACTGCACGCCGAACCGCTTGTGCGCGGGCTTGGTGCAGTGGTGCCCGACGCGTACGGCGATGCCGCGGCTGTCGAGCAGCTGGCCGACGTCGTGGGGGTGCACGCCGGCGAGCTCGAAGCTCACCGCGCCGCCCCGGTCGGCCGCCGTCGCCGGACCGAGCACGGTGACGCCCTCGACGGTCGCGAGCCCCTCGAGGAGGTAGCCGGTGATGGCCTCCTCGTGCGCCCGGACGGCGTCGAGGCCGAGGTGGGACAGGTAGTCGACCGCGGCGCCGAGCCCGACGGCCTCGACGATCGGCGGCGTGCCGGCCTCGAAGCGACTCGGGATCGGGGCGTACGTCGACCGCTCCATCGTCACGGTCTCGATCATCTCGCCGCCACCCTGGAACGGCGGGAGCTGCGAGAGCACCTCACCGCGACCCCAGAGGACGCCGATCCCGGTCGGGCCGGTCACCTTGTGGCCGGTGAACGCGAGGAAGTCCGCGCCGACCTCGGTCACGTCGACCGGGAGCTGCGGCGCTGCCTGGGAGGCGTCGACGACGACGAGCGCGCCGACGGCGTGGGCGCGGTCGGCGATCATCCGGACCGGGTTGATGGTGCCCAGCATGTTGGACACCATCGTCAGCGAGACGACCTTGGTCCGCTCGTTGACGAGCTCGTCGATGTCCGAGAGGTCGAGGCGGCCGTCGTCGGTGAGCCCGAACCACCGCAGCGTCGCGCCGGTGCGCTCGGTGAGCAGCTGCCACGGGACGATGTTGGAGTGGTGCTCCATCTCGGTGATGACCACCTCGTCCCCGGGCCCGATGCGCAGGTCGCCCTCTGCCCACGCCAGCGTGCTCGCGACGAGGTTGAGCGCCTCGGTGGCGTTGCGGGTGAACACGACCTCGTCCCGCGAGGGCGCGGAGAGGAACGCCGCGACCTTGTCGCGGGCTGCCTCGTAGGCCTCGGTCGACTCCGCGCCGAGCTGGTGGACCGCGCGCGAGACGTTCGCGTTGTGGCGCTCGAGGTGGTCGACCATCGCGTCGATGACGACCTGCGGCTTCTGGGAGGTGTTCGCGGAGTCGAGGTAGACCAGCGGGTACCCGTCGGCGAGCACCCGCCCGAGGATGGGGAAGTCCTTGCGGACGACGTCGAGCCCCGGCAGCAGCCCGGGCAGGTCGTGGGTCATGGTCAGGCCCCCACTCCGGCACCCGCGTCGACGTACGCCTGGTAGCCCTCGGCCTCGAGCTTCTCGGCGAGCTCCGGGCCGCCCTCCTCGGCGATCCGGCCGTCGACGAAGACGTGGACGAAGTCCGGCGTGATGTAGCGCAGGATCCGCGTGTAGTGGGTGATGAGCAGGACGCCCTTGTCGGCCTTCTCCTTGAACCGGTTGACCCCCGCGGAGACGATCCGCAGCGCGTCGATGTCCAGGCCGGAGTCGGTCTCGTCGAGGATCGCGACCTTCGGGTCGAGCAGGTCGAGCTGCACGATCTCGTGCCGCTTCTTCTCGCCGCCGGAGAACCCCTCGTTGACGTTGCGCTGGGCGAAGGCGGTGTCCATCGAGACCCGCTCCATCGCGCCGTTGACGTCCTTGACCCAGGTCCGCAGCTTCGGGGCCTCCCCGGACACCGCGGTCCTCGCGGTGCGGAGGAAGTTCGCGACCGAGACGCCGGGGACCTCGACGGGGTACTGCATCGCCAGGAACAGCCCGGCCCGGGCACGCTCGTCGACCGACATCGCGAGGACGTCCTCGCCGTCGAGGGTCACCGAGCCGCCGGTGACGGTGTACTTGGGGTGGCCGGCGACGGAGTAGGCCAGCGTCGACTTGCCGGAGCCGTTGGGCCCCATGATCGCGTGGGTCTCACCGGCCCGGATCGTCAGCGTGACCCCCTTGAGGATCTCCTTCGGGCCGTCCTCGGTGGCGACGGTGACGTGGAGGTCGCGGATCTCCAGGGTGCTCACTGTGGTTCCTTCGCTTCTGGGCTGTCGTGCAGGACTGTGGGGCAGGGCAGGTCGGGGCAGGTACGGCGGCTCAGGGGCCGTTGAGAGGGGTGTGCACGTCGACGAGGACGTCGTCACCCTCGAGCTTGACGGGGTAGACCGCGACCGGCTCGAAGGCCGGCATCGTGGTCGGCTTGCCGGTGCGGAGGTCGAAGGTCGAGCCGTGCAGCCAGCACTCGATCGTGCAGACGCCGTCGACGTCCTCGACGTCGCCCTCCGAGAGCGGGATGGTCGCGTGGGAGCACTCGTCGCGGATGGCGAACACCTCCGCGCCGCTGCGGACCAGCGCCAGGTCGACCTCCCCGACGGTGACCGCCTCGGGCTTGCCCTCGGTGAGGTCCTCGAGCGCGCACGCCCGGGTGAAGCTCATGCCGCGCTCTCCTCACGACCGGCGAGGACGTTCTTGGCCAGCTCGGCCTCGACGGTCGCGTGCAGGCTCTCCTCGATCTCCGCCACGCCGAGCTTGCGGATGATGTCGTGGAAGAAGCCGTGGACGACCAGGCGTCGCGCCTCGTCCTCCGGGATGCCGCGCGACTGCAGGTAGAACAGCTGCAGGTCGTCGAACCTTCCCGTCGTCGACGCGTGCCCGGCGCCGGCGATCTCGCCGGTCTCGATCTCGAGGTTCGGCACGGAGTCGGCGTGGCAGCCGTCGGTGAGGACGAGGTTGCGGTTCTGCTCGTAGGTCTCGATGCCCTCGGCGACCTTGCGGATCAGCACGTCGCCGATCCACACCGCGCGGGCACCCTGACCCTGCAGCGCGCCGCGGTAGTCGACGTCGCTCTTGGTCCGCGGTGCGTTGTGGTCGACGAAGAGCCGGTGCTCGAGGTGCTGCCCGGCGTCGACGAAGTAGAGGCCGAGCAGCTCCGCAGAGCCACCAGGGCCGGCGTACTCGACGCCGGAGCCGATGCGGACGAGGTCGCCGCCGACGGTCACGACGCCCTGCTTGTACGTCGCGTCGCGCCCGACGCGGGCGTGGAACTGCACCAGGTGGACGGCCTCGTCGTCCCAGTCCTGGATGCGAGACGAGGTTGAGCGAGGCGCCGTCGCCGAGGAGCACCTCGACGTTGGCCGCACGGACGGCGTTGCCGACGTGGCGGAGCACGATGGTCGCGCGGGCGTGTGCCTTCACCTCGATGAACGCGTGGCCGAACTCGGTGGCACCCTCTCCGGCGACACCGTGACCGGTCACGGTGATGACGACCGGCCGGTCGAGCTCGGCCTCGGCCGGGACCGTGACGACCCGGGCCTCCGGGAAGGAGGTCCAGGCCTGGGCTGAGACCCGGTCCCCGGGGGTCATCACCGAACCCAGCCGGGGGTCGTCACGGCCGACGAGCTCCACGGTCACCGGCTCGGGGGCGTCGACCTCGACGGTCGCGCTCGGTCCGGGTGTGAAGCTCCCGTCGTGCAGCCCGCGGAGCCGCTTCAGCGGTGTGAACCGCCAGACCTCCTCGCGGCCGTTGGGCACCGCGTGGTCGGCCAGGTCGAAGGAACCCTCGGGGTGCAGGTGGGAGGCGATGCGGTCCGTGGGGCGCACCTCCACGGCGGCCCGGACGGAGTCGAGCGCTTGCTCGGTGGCGCCCATCCGGGGCACGTCGGTCTCGGTCAGCTCGGTCGTCAACTCGATGTCTTCCGTGTCGTGTGGGGTGAAGCGGGGGCGTCGGCGATCAGCCGACGGCCCCCTCCATCTGCAGCTCGATGAGGCGGTTGAGCTCGAGCGCATACTCCATCGGGAGCTCGCGGGCGATCGGCTCGACGAACCCGCGCACGATCATCGCCATCGCCTCGTCCTCCTCCATGCCCCGGCTCATCAGGTAGAAGAGCTGGTCGTCGGAGACCTTCGAGACCGTCGCCTCGTGCGCCATCGACACGTCGTCCTCGCGGACGTCGACGTAGGGGTAGGTGTCGGAGCGGCTCACCTGGTCCACGAGCAGCGCGTCGCACTTCACGATCGACGCCGAGTGGTGGGCGCCCTCGTTGACCTGGACGAGCCCGCGGTACGACGTACGGCCGCCGCCACGAGCCACCGACTTGGAGATGATCGAGGAGGAGGTGTGCGGCGCCGCGTGCACCATCTTGGCGCCGGCGTCCTGGTGCTGGCCCTCACCGGCGAAGGCGATCGACAGCGTCTCGCCGCGGGCGTGCTCGCCGAGCAGGTAGACGGCCGGGTACTTCATCGTGACCTTCGAGCCGATGTTGCCGTCGACCCACTCCATCGTCGCGCCGGCCTCGCAGACCGCGCGCTTGGTGACGAGGTTGTAGACGTTGTTCGACCAGTTCTGGATCGTCGTGTAGCGGCAGCGCGCGCCCTTCTTCACGATGATCTCGACGACCGCGGAGTGCAGCGAGTCGCTGGAGTAGATCGGCGCGGTGCAGCCCTCGACGTAGTGCACGTAGGCGTCCTCGTCGACGATGATCAGCGTCCGCTCGAACTGCCCCATGTTCTCGGTGTTGATCCGGAAGTAGGCCTGCAGCGGGATCTCGACGTGCACGCCCTTGGGGACGTAGATGAACGACCCGCCCGACCACACGGCGCTGTTGAGCGCGGCGAACTTGTTGTCGCCGACCGGGATGACCGTGCCGAAGTACTCGCGGAACAGCTCCGGCTGCTCACGCAGCGCGGTGTCGGTGTCGAGGAACAGGACGCCCTGCTCCTCGAGGTCCTCGCGGATCTTGTGGTAGACGACCTCGGACTCGTACTGCGCGGCGACGCCGGAGATCAGCCGCTGCTTCTCCGCCTCGGGGATGCCGAGCTTGTCGTAGGTGTTCTTGATGTCCGCGGGCAGCTCGTCCCAGGTCGTCGCCTGCTTCTCGGTCGACCGGACGAAGTACTTGATGTTGTCGAAGTCGATCGTCCCGAGCTCGGCGCCCCAGCTCGGCATCGGCTTGCGGCCGAAGAGCTTGAGGCCCTTCAGGCGCAGGTCGAGCATCCACTGCGGCTCGCTCTTCTTCGACGAGATGTCGCGGACGACGGCCTCGCTCAGGCCGCGCTGCGCGGTCGAGCCGGCGACGTCGGAGTCGGCCCAGCCGTACTCGTAGCGGCCGAGGCCGACAAGCTCGGGGTTGAGCGCCTCGATGGCGTTCGGGACGACCTCGGGGGTGGTGTCGGTGCTCATCAGTGCGTCTCCTCGGCTGTCGTCTTCAGTGGGTAGTCAGGGATCACGGTCGTGCACACCCCGTCGCCGTGGGCGATGGTGGCCAGCCGTTGGACGTGGCGGCCGACGGCGCGGGAGATCAGGGCGGTCTCGGCCTCGCAGAGCTGCGGGAACTCGTGGGCGACGTGGGCCACCGGGCAGTGCTGCTGGCAGAGCTGGGCCCCGACGGGTCCTGGGGCCAGGGTCGCTGCGTAGCCGGCCTCGCTCATCGCCTCGGCCAGCGCCTGTGCGGGCGGCAGGCCGGGCTGCTCGACCTGGAGCGCGGTGATCCGGGCCTCGAGGTCGGCGAGCCGCCGCTCGGCGAACCGGCTGACCGCTTGCTCCCCCGCCGTCTCGGCGAGGAACCGGAGCGCCTGCGCGGCGAGGTCGTCGTACTGCTGCTCGAACAGGTCGCGCCCGGCCGGGGTCAGCGCGAAGAGCTTGGCCGGTCGACCACGCCCCCGGACGCCTTGCGTGCGAGGCTCGCGGCTCTCCGCGAGCCCGGTCTCGACGAGGTGCTCGAGGTGGCGCCGGATCGCCGCCGGGGTCAGCGAGAGCCGGTCGGCGAGGGTCGCGGCGGTGCTGGGGCCGAGCTCGAGGATGGTCCGCGCGACGCGCTGCCGCGTGGGCGCGTCGGAGTGCGCCTCCGGCTTCGTCCTCGGCGTCGCGTCGATTTCCACAACACCATTGTGTCGTTAATACCCAGGACCCTTCAAGTAAGGTCCCCCTTACCGAGAACTGCGTCCTGACCTGCGGGAACGGTCAGCCAGGCGCCGGACGAGCGCCGGGAGTGACGCGGCCCACGTCGGGGTCACGCCGGCCGGTCAGGACCATCGGCCCTCCTAGGATTGCAGGGTGCCCGCCGATCCCGACCTCGCCGTCGAGGTCCGGGGGCTCCGGATGACCTACGGCGACACCGTCGCCGTCGACGGCCTCGACCTGACCGTCGCTCGTGGCTCGATCACCGCCGTCCTCGGGCCCAACGGCGCGGGCAAGACCACCACGCTCGAGACCTGCGAGGGCTACCGCAAGCCGCAGCAGGGCTCGGTGCGCGTCCTCGGCCTCGACCCGCAGGCCGACCGGCGTGCGCTGCTCCCCCGGATCGGCGTGATGCTGCAGTCCGGCGGCGCCTGGTCCGGCGTACGGGCGGAGGAGATGCTGCACCACCTCGCGGCGCTGCACGCCCACCCGTTGCCGGTGGGGATGCTCGTGGACCGGCTCGGCCTCGCGTCCTGCGGCCGTACGCCGTACCGCCGGCTGTCGGGGGGTCAGCAGCAGCGATTGTCGCTCGCGATGGCGCTGGTCGGTCGTCCCGAGCTGCTCTTCGTCGACGAGCCGACCGCGGGGATGGACCCGCAGGGCCGCCGCGACACCTGGGCGCTGCTCGAGGAGCTGCGCGGCGACGGGGTCACGACCGTGCTGACCACGCACTACCTCGAGGAGGCGGAGCGGCTGGCCGACCAGGTGCACATCGTCGACTCCGGCCGGCTGCTCGCCTCGGGCACACCGTTCGAGCTGACCCGCGGCAGCCGGACCCGGACGATCCGGCTGGTCGTGACCCAGCCGTTCCCGCCGAGCGCGCCGGCGTCGCTCCAGCGCGCACTGGGGCCGACCACCGAGGTGCACCCGGTCAACGAGCACAGCCTGCTCATCACCGGGCCCGCGGACGCTTCCACCCTCGCGACGGTCTCGGCGTGGTGCCAGTCGCAGGGCGTGCTGCCGGAGACCCTGACGCTGGGCCAGCGCACCCTGGAGGACGTGTTCCTGCAGCTGACCGGGAAGGGGCTGCCGTGAGCACCGGCTTCGCCCCGCGGCCCGGAGCGGCGCCGCTGGCGCAGCAGGTGCTCGCGCAGACGCGGATGGAGGCCCGGCTGCTGCTGCGCAACGGCGAGCAGCTGCTGCTCGCCCTCGTCATCCCGGTGGTCGTCCTCGTCGGCGGGGTCGCCGGGATCGAGCGGGTGGGGGTCTCGCTGTCGCGGACGGCCGTCGACGAGCTGACCCCCGGGGTGCTGGCGCTCGCGCTGATGTCGACGAGCTTCACCTCGCTGGCGATCGCCACCGGGTTCGAGCGGCGCTACGGCGTCCTCAAGCGGCTCGGTGCGTCCCCGCTGCCCCGGCAGGGGCTGCTGCTCGGCAAGGTGGGCGCGCTGCTCCTCGTCCAGCTCCTGCAGTGGCTGGTGATCGGGGCGGTGGCGCTGGCCATGGGGTGGTCGCCGGAGCTGACCGCGCGCTCGGTCGTCGGTGCGGTCGTCGTCGCGGTGACGGGGACCGCGGCGTTCGGGTCGCTCGGGCTGTTCGTCGCCGGGGCGCTCCGGGCCGAGGCGACGCTGGCGGTGGCCAACCTGGTCTACGTCCTGCTGGCCGCGGGCGGGGCGGTGGTGCTGCCGGCCTCGACGTACGGGAGCTGGGGAGACCTCGTGACCTGGCTGCCCTCCGGTGCCCTGGGGAGCGGGCTGCGAGAGTGCTTCCTGCGCGGGACCTTCCCGCTGGTCCAGTCGGCCGTGCTGCTGGTGTGGGCGGCTCTCGGCACACTGGCGACCGTGAGGACGTTCCAGTGGGAGTGACGCCGGAGGTGAGCACGACGACCGACCTCGGCACGGACGCGGCCCGCCTCGGCGACCCGGTGCCCGCGTCACCGGCGGAGCGGCGCGGCGCCCTGCGGCTGCTCCGCGCGCTGGCCGTGACGTCGGTGGTCGTCAACATCCTCATCGTCGTGACCGGCGGGGTCGTCCGGCTCACCGGCAGCGGCCTGGGGTGCCCGACCTGGCCGCGGTGCACGGAGGAGTCGTTCACCCCGCACGGGGCGATGGACGTCCACGCCGCGATCGAGTTCGGCAACCGGCTGGTGACGTTCCTGCTCGCGGCGGTGGCGATCGCGACCTTCCTCGCCGCCCGGCGGGTCGGGCGTCCCGCGCTCACCCGGCTCGCGTTCGTGCTGGCGCTCGGCGTACCGGCCCAAGCGGTCATCGGCGGCATCACCGTGCTCACCGGGCTCAACCCCTGGACGGTCGCCTTCCACCTGCTGGTGTCGATGGCGATGATCTGCGCCGCGGTCACGCTCCTGGTGCGCGTCGACGAGCCGGACGGGCCGGTGGCCGCGACGCTCCCCTCTGGGGTGGTGTGGCTGGTGCGGGGGGTGTTCGCCGTCGGGTGGGCGGTGCTGTACCTCGGCACCGTCGTCACGGGGAGCGGCCCGCACGCCGGGGACGCCGACGCACCGCGCAACGGGCTCGACCCGCGGGACGTCACCCAGCTCCACACCGACGCGGTGTTCCTGCTGCTCGGCCTCGCGGTGGCCGTGGCGCTGGTGCTCCGCTCGGTCGCGGCGCCGGCGCGGTCCCGCACCGCCGCGGACGTGCTGCTCGCCGTCCTGCTGGCCCAGGGCGCGGTCGGGTTCACCCAGTACTTCACGGGCCTGCCGGTCGTCCTGGTCGGGCTGCACCTGCTCGGGGCGGCCCTCATGGCGGCGGCCATGACGTGGCTGCTGATGACCACCACCCGCCCCCGCCGAGCCGCCCCTCGTGACGGGTCGAGCCGCCCCTCGTGACGGGTCGAGCCGCCCCTCATGACCGGGGTGGTTGGATCGGCCCATGACCCAGCAGCCCTCCTCGTCTCCCGCCGGCCGTACGTTGCCGGTCCGCAGCCTCGGCTCGCAGTCCGCCCTCCAGGTCTCCGCCTTGGGACTCGGCTGCATGGGGATGTCGGAGTTCTACGGCACCGCTGACGAGTCCGAGGCCGTGGCGACCATCCGTCGTGCGCTCGACCTCGGGGTCACGTTCCTCGACACCGCGGACATGTACGGCCCCTTCACCAACGAGAAGCTCGTGGGGACGGCCATCGCCGACCGCCGCGACGAGGTGCAGCTGGCCACCAAGTTCGGCAACGAACGCCTGCCGGACGGCACCCGGGTGGGCATCAACGGGAGCCCGGAGTACGTGCGCCGCGCCTGTGAGGCGAGCCTCCAGCGGCTCGGCGTCGACCACATCGACCTCTACTACCAGCACCGGGTCGACAAGAAGGTGCCGATCGAGGAGACGGTCGGTGCGATGAGCGAGCTGGTCGAGGCCGGGAAGGTCCGCCACCTCGGGCTGTCGGAGGCCTCCGCCTCGACGATCCGGTCCGCGCACGCGGTCCACCCGATCACCGCTCTGCAGACCGAGTACTCGCTGTTCACGCGGCACGTCGAGGCCGAGATCCTGCCGACACTGCGGGAGCTCGGCATCGGGCTCGTCCCCTACTCGCCGCTCGGCCGAGGGATCCTCACCGGGGCTCTCGCGTCGGTGGACACCCTTGATCCCGACGACTTCCGCCGCAACCACCCGCGCTACCAGGGGTCCGCCTTCGAGCAGAACCTCGCGCTGGTCGGCCGGGTGCGCGAGGTGGCCGAGCGCAAGGGTGCGAGCGTGGGCCAGGTGGCGCTGGCGTGGGTCCTGGCCCGCGGGGAGGACGTCGTCCCCATCCCGGGCACCAAGCGGGTGCGGTACCTCGAGGAGAACGTCGGCGCCGTCGACGTCGAGCTGGACGCCGCTGACGTCGAGGAGCTGGCCGAGGCAGTGCGGCCCGAGGACGTCGCGGGCGAGCGGTACCCGGACATGTCCAGCATCGACGTCTGAGCGCTCCGCCGTACGCCGAGCCGCCCCTCCCCGCGCCTCACCACGTCCAGTGGCGGTGCAGCAGGCCAGGGCACCGCGGGACCGGAGGGGTCAGCGCGTGAGCAGCGGGTCGAGCGCGACCCCGAGGAACAGCAGCGACAGGTACATGTTCGACCAGTGGAACAGCCGCATCGGCCGGAGCTCCACGACGTCGTCGGTGGTCGACGAGCGGCGGGCCAGCCCGTGCGCCTCCCAGAGGAAGACCGCGCCGAGCACGGCCGCGACGGCGGGGTAGAGCCAGCTCGTCCCCGCGACCGGCCACAGGGCCAGCGAGGTCAGCACGGTGACCCAGGAATACGTGACGACCTTGCGACCAACGACCGCCGCCGGCGCCACCGACGGCAGCATCGGCACGTCGGCCGCCGCGTAGTCGTCGCGGTACCGCAGCGCCAGCGCCCAGAAGTGCGGCGGCGTCCAGAAGAACACGACGAGGAACAGCACGACCGGCGGCCAGGCCAGCGACCCCGTCACCGCGGTCCAGCCGATCAACGCCGGGAAGCAGCCCGCGGCTCCGCCCCAGACGATGTTCTGGGTCGTGCGCCGCTTGAGCACCATCGTGTAGCCGAGGACGTAGAACGCGTTCGCCGCGACCGCGAGCCCCGCCGACAGCCAGTTGACCCAGACCCCGAGGACCACGGTCGAGACCACGCCGAGCGCGAGGCCGAAGACCAGCGCGGCCCTGGGGCTGACGACGTGACGCGGCAGCGCACGCCGACGCGTACGGCGCATCCGCTCGTCGATGTCGCGGTCGTAGACACAGTTCAGCGCGTTGGCGCTGCCCGCCGACAACGTCCCGCCGAGCACGGTCGCGACGACGAGCCAGAGGTCCGGTACCCCCCGCGCCGCGAGGAACATGACCGGCACGGTCGTCAGCAGCAGCAGCTCGATGATGCGGGGCTTGGTGAGCCCGACGTACGCCGCGAGCACGTCCCGCGTCCGCCCGCCGGACCGGTCCCGGTCCGCTTGGGCGACGACGCCCCCGCCCGCCGGCTCGGCCGGGGGCTCACCCAGGCGCGCCTCCCCCGGCTCGGCCCTCGGCATCGGCAGGACGCCGGGGACCAGGCGGGTCCGGGCCGCGGCCGGGTCCACACGCGGTTCGACAGCCGTCACGTCATCCTCGGGATCGGGGGGGACGGTCGTCACGGGACGACGCCGCCACCGCAGAGTGTAAGGGAGGCCGGTCGCCGGGCACCTCCCCGGCGCCGGTCCCGGCGGTGCGTCGGAGAGCGCGCCATGGGTAAGGTCGCTCACGCCCGCACCACGAGTGAGAGGACCGCCCGAGTGTCGACACCGTTGGAGTGGACCGACCTGGACCGACGAGCGGTCGACACCGCCCGCGTCCTTGCCATGGACGCCGTCCAGAAGGTCGGCAACGGCCACCCCGGGACGGCGATGAGCCTCGCCCCCGTGGCCCACATGCTGTTCCAGAAGGTCATGCGCCACGACCCGTCCGACCCGTCGTGGGTCGCACGCGACCGCTTCGTGCTGTCCGCGGGCCATACGAGCATCACCCTCTACACCCAGCTCTACCTCGGCGGCTGGGGCCTCGCGCTGGAGGACCTGCAGGCGCTCCGCGTCTTCGGCAGCCGTACGCCGGGGCACCCCGAGCACGGGCACACCGCCGGCGTCGAGACGACGACCGGACCGCTGGGTCAGGGCGTGGGCAACGCCATCGGCATGGCGATGGCCGCGCGCCGCGAGCGCGGGCTGATCGACCCCGAGGCCCCGCCACGGGAGAGCGTCTTCGACCACTACGTCTACTGCATCGCCAGCGACGGCGACCTCCAGGAGGGCGTGAGCGCCGAGGCGTCCTCGCTCGCCGGGCACCAGCAGCTGGGCAACCTCGTCCTCATCTACGACGACAACAAGATCTCGATCGAGGACGACACCGACATCTCCTTCAGCGAGGACGTCGCCGCGCGCTACGCGGCGTACGGCTGGCACGTCCAGGAGATCGACTGGACCAACGGCGACACCGGCTACGTGGAGGACGTCCAGGCGCTCTGGGACGCGATCCAGGAGGCCAAGACGGTCACCGACCGGCCGAGCTTCATCAAGCTGCGCACGATCATCGCCTGGCCCGCGCCGAACGCGCAGGGCACCGGCAAGGCCCACGGCTCCGCGCTCGGTGACGCGGAGGTCCGCGCCACCAAGGAGCTGCTCGGCGGGTTCGACCCCGACAAGACCTTCGAGGTGGCCGAGGACGTCCTGGCCCACACCCGCTCGCTGGTGCAGCGCGGCAGCGCCGCCCACACGGCCTGGGAGGAGTCCTTCGTGGCGTGGGCGCAGGCCAACCCCGACCGTCGCGACCTGCTTGCCCGGATGAGCGAGCGCCGGCTGCCCGACGGCTGGGCCGACGCGATCCCGAGCTTCGACGCCGACCCCAAGGGCGTCGCGACCCGCAAGGCGTCGGGTGAGGTGCTCAGCGCGATCGCGCCGGTGCTGCCCGAGCTCTGGGGCGGCTCGGCCGACCTCGCGGAGTCCAACAACACGACGCCGAAGGGCGAGCCGTCGTTCGTTCCGCTCGAGCACGTCACCAAGGAGTGGCCGGGCGACCCCTACGGCCGCGTGCTCCACTTCGGCATCCGCGAGCACGCCATGGGCTCGGTGATGAACGGCATCGCGCTGCACGGCGGCACCCGGGTGTACGGCGGCACGTTCCTGGTGTTCAGCGACTACATGCGGCCCGCGGTCCGGCTCGCGTCGGTCATGCAGCTCCCGGTGACCTACGTGTGGACCCACGACTCGATCGGTCTCGGCGAGGACGGCCCGACGCACCAGCCGGTCGAGCACCTCAGCGCGCTCCGCGCAATCCCGGGTCTGTCCGTCATCCGGCCCGCGGACGCCAACGAGACCGCCGCCGCGTGGCGCACGATCCTCGAGAACCCGACTGCGCCGTCGGCGTTGTGCCTCACCCGGCAGAACGTCCCGACATACCCCCGCGGGGTCGACGGGTTCGCCGACGCCTCCGAGGTCGCGCACGGCGGCTACGTCCTGCTCGACTCGCCGGACGACGGGGACGGAGCGAGCGCGACGCCCGACGTCATCCTCGTCGCGACCGGGTCCGAGGTGCAGATCGCGGTCGAGGCCCGCACCCTGCTGGCCGAGAAGGGCGTCCGCGCCCGCGTCGTGTCGATGCCCTGCCGCGAGTGGTTCGACGCGCAGGAGCAGAGCTACCGCGACAGCGTGCTGCCGCCCGAGGTCAAGGCGCGGGTCAGCATCGAGGCCGGCATCAAGATGAGCTGGGAGGGCCTGGTCGGCGACGCCGGCCGGTGCGTCTCCCTCGAGCACTACGGCGCGAGCGCGCAGTACACCGAGCTCTACGAGAAGTTCGGCTTCACAGCCGCTGCCGCGGTCAGCGCGGCGGAGGACAGCATCCGGGCCGCAGGACGCACGGGCTCCTGACGCACGGCCCCCCGCAGCACGAGGAAGGAAGGCCGCATGACCACCCAGAACGCCGCCACTACCGACGGGTCGACCGACCCGCTCGCCAAGCTCTCCGCTGCGGGGGTCTCCATCTGGCTCGACGACCTGAGCCGGGAGCGCCTCGAGACCGGCAACCTCGCCGAGCTCATCAAGCAGCGCCACGTCGTCGGTGTCACGACCAACCCGACCATCTTCGCCTCAGCCCTCGCCAACGGCGAGCGGTACGACGAGCAGCTCCGCTCGCTGGTCGCGAAGGGCGCCTCGGTCGAGGACGTCATCACCGAGCTGACGACCGACGACGTCCGCAACGCCTGCGACGTCTTCGCCGACGTCTTCGAGGCCTCCGGCGGCCAGGACGGCCGGGTGTCGATCGAGGTCGAGCCCGGTCTGGCCTTCGACACCGACGGGACGCTCGCCGCCGCCCGGATGCTCTACAAGAAGGTCGACCGGCCGAACCTGCTCATCAAGATCCCCGCGACGACCGAGAGCATGCCCGCGATCACCGCGACGATCGCCGACGGCATCAGCGTCAACGTGACGCTGATCTTCGGCATCGACAGGTACGGCGAGGTCATGAACGCCTACCTCGAGGGGCTCGAGAAGGCCAAGGAGAACGGCGAGGACCTCTCGAAGATCCACTCGGTCGCGTCGTTCTTCGTCTCCCGCGTGGACAGCGAGATCGACAAGCGGCTGGAGAAGATCGGCACCGACAAGGCGACGGGCCTGCGCGGCAAGGCCGCGATCGCCAACGCCCGGCTGGCTTTCGAGCGCTACGAGGACGTCTTCAACCGCGACCGGTTCAAGGCGCTGCAGGCGTCCGGCGCCAACCCGCAGCGGCCGCTGTGGGCCTCGACCGGCGTCAAGAACCCCGACTACTCCGACACGATGTACGTCACGGAGCTGGTCACCAAGGGCACCGTCAACACCATGCCCGAGAAGACCCTCGACGCGGTCGCCGACCACGGCGAGATCGCCGGTGACCGGGTCCGCGGCTGCTACCACGAGGCCCGCCACGTCATGAGCGACCTCGAGATGCTCGGCATCGACTACGACGAGGTCATTGCCGTGCTCGAGAAGGAGGGCGTCGACAAGTTCGTGACGTCGTGGGGCGAGCTGGTCGAGACCGTCGACGGTCAGGTCAAGCGGGCCGCCGGCGGAGAGCTCGGGTGACCGAACCGCACCTGAGCGAGACCCCCGAGGTGTTGCTCGAGGTCACGGCATCCGGCGCCGCCGCCGACGCGGTGGAGCGGCACCTGCCCACGCTCGTCGAGGACGAGGTCGCCAGCCGGCTCTTCGCCAAGGACGCCACCTTGTGGGGTCCCGAGGCGGAGTCCGAGGCGTCGGTGCGGCTGTCGTGGGTCGGCCTCGCCCGGTCGTCGCGGCCTCTGGTCGGGCAGATCGAGGCGCTCCGCTCCGAGCTCGCCGAGGCAGGGGCTGACCACGTCGTCCTCTGTGGCATGGGCGGGTCGTCGCTGGCGCCCGAGGTCATCTGCGCCACCGCCGGCGTCGAGCTCACCGTGCTGGACTCCAGCGACCCCGACCAGGTGCGCGCCGCGCTCGCGGACCGCCTGGAGCGGTCGATCGTCGTCGTCTCCTCGAAGTCCGGCTCGACGGTCGAGACCGACTCCCAGCGCCGCGCGTACGTCGCCGCGTTCCAGGCCGCCGGTATCGACCCCACCCAGCGGATCGTCGTGGTCACCGACCCGGGGAGCCCGCTGGACGAGTCGTCCCGGGCCGGCGGGTACCGAGTCGTCAACGCCGACCCGGACGTCGGTGGCCGCTACTCGGCGCTGACCGCGTTCGGGCTCGTCCCCAGCGGGCTCGCCGGAGTCAACATCGGTCAGCTCCTCGACCAGGCCGAGTTGGTCGCCGACCTGCTCGCCGCGGACGACGAGGCCAACCCCGGGCTGCGGCTCGGCGCCGCGATGGTCGGCACCGACCCGCTGCGGGACAAGCTCGTCCTCGTCGACGAGGGGTCCGGCATCCCCGGGTTCCCGGCGTGGGCGGAGCAGCTCATCGCCGAGAGCACCGGCAAGCAGGGCACCGGCGTCCTCCCGGTCCCCGTCGAGGGCCCGGAGGCCCCCGAGGTGGCCTCCTCCCCCGCCGACGTCACCGTCGCGCGGCTCGTCGGCGACACCGACAGCGAGCCGTCGGCGACCGCTGACGGCAGCTCTGAGGTCCGCGTCGCCGGCTCGCTCGGCGCACAGATGCTTCTGTGGGAGGTCGCTACGGCCGTCGCCGGACGGCTCCTGGGCATCAACCCGTTCGACCAGCCCGACGTGGAGAGCGCCAAGACGGCGGCCCGGGCGCTGCTCGAGTCCCCGCCCGAGGGGTCGGAGGCCGACTTCACCGACGGGCCGCTCGAGGTGCAGTCGCTCGGCTCCGGGTCCTCCGCGGACTGGCTCCAGGGCGCGACGACGGCCGGCGAGGCGGTCGAGCAGCTGCTGAGCCACCTCGACGCCGACCACGGGTACGTCGCGGTGATGGCCTACGTCGACCGGGTGCAGCACGCCGACTTCGAGGCGGTGCGACCGGCCCTGGCCCGGCGTACCGGCCGACCGGTGACGTTCGGCTGGGGCCCGCGCTTCCTGCACTCCACCGGGCAGTTCCACAAGGGCGGGCCCGAGGTCGGGGTGTACGTCCAGGTCACCGCGGAGCCCCAAGAGGACCTCCCCATCCCCGAGCGGGACTTCGGGTTCGCCACGCTCATCGCGTCCCAGGCGGCCGGCGACGCGCGGGTGCTGGCCGACCTCGGCCGGCCGGTGCTGCGGCTCCACGTCACCGCGTCGCAGGCCGAGGGGCTCGCCGCCGTACGCGCGGCGCTCGAAGGCGGCCGGTGAGGGAGCGCACGAACCCGCTGCGCGACCCGCAGGACCGACGGCTACCGAAGGTCGCCGGTCCCTGCGGGATGGTGATCTTCGGGGTCACCGGCGACCTCGCGCGAAAGAAGCTGATGCCGGCGATCTACGACCTCGCGCACCGGGGCCTGCTGCCGCCGGGGTTCTCGCTGACCGGGTTCGCCCGGCGTGACTGGGCGGACCAGGACTTCGCGAAGGTCGTCCACGACTCCGTCCGCGAGCACAACCGCACCGGCTTCCAGGAGGAGGTCTGGCAGCAGCTCGCCGAGGGGTTCCGGTTCGTGTCGGGCAACTTCGACGACGACGTCGCGTTCGACACGCTGCGGCAGACGATCGAGGACCTCGACCGGGTCCGCGGCACCGGCGGCAACCACGCGTTCTACCTCTCGATCCCGCCGCGGTTCTTCGGCGACGTCATCGGGCAGCTCAAGGAGCACCACCTCGCCGAGGAGGCCAGGGGCTCCTGGCGCCGAGTGGTCGTGGAGAAGCCGTTCGGGTCGGACCTGAGGACCGCGCAGCAGCTGAACGACGTGCTCAGCGCTGTGTTCCCGCCGGAATCGGTGTTCCGGATCGACCACTACCTCGGTAAGGAGACGGTCCAGAACATCCTCGCGATGCGGTTCGCGAACAACCTCTTCGAGCCGATCTGGAACGCCAACTACGTCGACCACGTGCAGATCACGATGGCCGAGGACATCGGGATCGCCGGCCGCGCGGGCTACTACGACGGGATCGGCGCGGCCCGCGACGTCATCCAGAACCACCTGCTGCAGCTCATGGCGCTCGTCGCGATGGAGGAGCCGATCGACTTCTCCGCCCGCAGCCTCCACGCGGAGAAGCAGAAGGTCCTCGAGTCGGTCGTGCGGCCCCGGCGGCTCGACCTCAGCACGGCGCGGGGCCAGTACGCCCGCGGCTGGGCCGGGGGGGTGGAGGTGCCGGGCTATCTCGACGAGTCCGATATCTCCGACGACTCCACGACCGAGACCTACGCCGCGGTCCGGCTCGGCATCGACAACCGGCGCTGGTCCGGCGTCCCGTTCTACCTCCGCACCGGCAAGCGGCTCGGCCGGCGGGTCACCGAGGTCGCCGTGGTGTTCAAGAAGGCGCCGCACCTGCCGTTCACGGCGTCGGCGACCGAGGAGCTCGGCAACAACGCGCTGGTGATCCGGGTGCAGCCCGACGAGGGCGTCACGATGCGGTTCGGCTCCAAGGTCCCCGGCACCCAGATGGAGATCCGGGACGTCAACATGGACTTCGCGTACGGCGGGACGTTCACCGAGGCGTCGCCGGAGGCCTACGAGAGGCTGATCCTCGACGTCCTGCTCGGCGAGCCGCCGCTCTTCCCCCGTCACGAGGAGGTCGAGCAGTCCTGGCGGATCCTCGACCCCGTCATCGACTACTGGGCGAACAACGGCAAGCCCGAGCAGTACGCCGCCGGCACCTGGGGCCCGGCGTCGGCCGACGCGATGCTCGCCCGTGAGGGACGGAGCTGGAGGCGACCGTGAGCACGAAGACGACCGACACGATCGTCCTGGAGGACACCGACGCCGGAGGCATCGCGTCGGCGTTCCTCCAGGCCCGGCGGGACGCCGGCAGCCCGGCGATGGGCATGGTGATGACGCTGGTCATCGTGGTGCCGGACGAGGACGCCGAGGAGGCGCTCGACTCCGCCCGGTCCGCCGCTCGGGAGCACCCGTCGCGGCTGGTCGCGGTCGTCATCGGGTCGGGTCGCGGCGCCTCGCGGATCCACGCGGAGATCCGTACGGGGTCCGGTGCGGCCGGGGAGATGGCGCTCATCCACCTCAGCGGCGAGGTGACCCAGCACCCGGAGTCGGTCGTGCTGCCGCTGCTGCTGCCCGACTCCCCCGTCATCGTGTGGTGGCCGACCGACTGCCCGGAGGATCCGGCGGCCGACCCGTTGGGCAAGCTGGCGAACCGGAGGATCACCGACACCGCGCAGGCTCGGGTCAAGCGGAGCAAGGCGCTGCTCGTGCAGTGCGGGACGTACGCCGAGGGCAACACCGACCTCGCGTGGACCCGGCTCACCCCGTGGCGGGCGCTGCTGGCGGCCGCGCTGGACCAGGTCGACGTGAAGGTGACCGGGATCAGCATCTCCGCCGAGCGGGTCAGCCCGAGCGCCGACCTCCTCGGTGCCTGGTTGGCCGATCGGCTCCGCGCGCCGCTGCAGCGCAAGAAGTCCGACGGGCCGGGGATCACCGACGTCACCCTCAGCACGCGCAGCGGCGACATCAGTCTCACCCGGCCCGACGGCCGGCTGGCGACGCTGCGCGTGCCCGGTGCGCCGGACCGACCGGTGGCGCTGCGGCGCCGCGACGTGCCGGAGCTGCTCTCCGAGGAGCTGCGCCGGCTGGACCCGGATGACATCTACGCCGCAACGGTGAAGCGGCTGGTCAAGATGACGTCCACCGGCGGTGCGTCGAAGCCGGGTGGGAAGGCGGCGGCCCCGCCTAAGCGCGCCGCCAAGCCCGCGGCAGACGCCGCCGCTCCCCCGGCTGGGAACTCCTCGTGACCGTCCTGCGTCACGCCACCGACGACGAGGTCGCCGCTGCCGTCGCCTCCGCGCTGGTCGCTGCGTTGGTCGACGTACAGGCCGCGGGACGGGAGCCGTCGGTCGTGCTGACCGGCGGGACGATCGCCCGCAAGGTGCACCGCGCTGTCGCCTCACACCCCGACCGCGACCGGGTCGACTGGTCGGCGGTCCGCGTGTGGTGGGGTGACGAACGGTTCGTCGCCGCGGACGACGAGGAGCGCAACGAGGGCCAGGCGCGCGCCGACCTGCTCGACCGGCTTCCCTTCGACCCCGACAAGATCCACGCTCGTCGCGGCGGACGACGGGTCGTCGAGCGTCGAGGACGCCGCGGAGGCGTACGCGGCCGCGCTCGGGAGCGTGCTGCCGTCCGGGGACGAGCCGTGGTTCGACGTGCTCATGCTCGGGATCGGGCCTGACGGTCACTGCGCGTCGCTGTTCCCGGGACGTCCGGAGGTCGACGCGTCGGGGGTGACCGTCGCCGTGCGCGACTCCCCCAAGCCGCCACCCGAACGGGTCTCGCTGTCGATGGGAACCCTGCAGCGGGCCCGGCAGGTCTGGTTCGTCGCCGCCGGGGAGGGGAAGGCCGACGCTGTCGCGCGGTCCATCGGCGGTGGTGACGTGCACGCGACCCCGTCCGCGGGGCCGCGCGGGTCCGTCGAGACGCGGTGGTACGTCGACGAGGCGGCGGCGTCAAGGCTCTGATCGCTTGACTGCACGCAAGCCGTTGTTGCGGCCTGCAGCGTGGTGACCTGGCCGCTCAGTTCAGGTCCCGCCCGCGAACCTGCAGCATTCCAGCCCACAAGGACACGGTGGGAGTGGCGCCGCGGTCACAGCGCCGGGGGCTCCCGTGCCGCTCGTTGCCGGTCCGGCGTCGTTACAGTCGGCGTCCAGGAGCCGGAGAGGACCGCGCGTGCCCACTTTCCTTCACCGGATGTCGCAGTACGTCCGAAGTCGCCTGACCGGGTGGCGACGGCCGCTCGCCATCGTGCTGCTGGTCTTCCCGACCAGCTGGCTGGTGATGTGGCTCGTCGAGCCGCCGGGGAGCCCGATCGTCGAACCGGCCAACTACTGGTGGTACTTCGTCGTCACGTCCGCGACTGTTGGGTACGGCGATTTCTTCCCCGTCTCGGCCGCCGGGCACGTCGTGGGTTCCTACGTCATCCTCGGTGGCATCGTGACTCTGACGCTGCTGTTCTCACAGCTGGCCGACTACATACAGTCCGTCCGAGGGAGGCGCATGAGGGGCAGCGCCGAGCTCGATCTCGCCGGTCACGTCGTCATCCTGGGCTACACGCCGGGCCGCACCGAGAGGATCGTGTCGGAACTGACCGCTGAGGGTCGGCTCCGCATCGCGCTGTGCGCTGGGGACGAGATCAGCCAGCACCCGCTACCCGATGCCGCAGCTGTGCACTTCGTCCGTGGAGACCTGACGACGATCGATGTGATGACCCGAGCGTGCGTCGGTCGGGCGAGGACCGCGCTGATCGACGGGCGCGATGACAACGAGACGCTCGCCATCGCTGTAGCCGTCGACCACAAGAAACCTGACATCCACATGATCGCTGCCTTGCGCGACCTCCAGCGCAGGGAGCAGCTGGGCTACGTGAACCCTCGCGTCCAGTGCGTCCAGTGGCACATGCCGTCCCTCCTCGCGGAGGAGGTGAACGACCCCGGCATCACAGAGGTCTACAACGACCTGATGTCTGCCGGCGGTCATGGCAACACGTACTCCCTCAAGGTGCCAAGGGCCTTCCCGCATGCAACCTTCGGCGACTGTCAGGTGCATCTCGGTCGTGTGCACGCGGCCACGTTGGTCGCCGTACGCAAGGGGGACGGGCTGCTCGTGAGTCCGCCCTGGGACCAGCCGCTCGATGAGGGGATGGTGCTGTACTACCTCGCCAGCGCGCGGATCGGTCCATCGCAGCTCGCCGCAGTCGACTGAGTCCCGATCGAGGGACCAGCACCCTCGTGCGATCGGACCGCAGGGACAGCTCGATCATCACGGCGCCGGCCTTCGCGTGAGGACGCATGGATCGTCGCCCGCCGTCCACGCGGTCACGTCCCAGCGGTGATTGCCTGACGGCCGATCACCGACAGGAGCTGCAGCTTGTCGCAGCTCTCGCTGCCGGGAACGGCGGTGTACACGAGGATGAGGTGCGACTGGTCAGGGTCCACAAGACTCTGACAGTGCCGTTCGAGCACGCCGACGTGCGGGTGCTGGACGCGCCTGACTGCGCTGGGCCGCAGTCCGATCTGGTGCTCGCTCCACATGCTGACGAACTCGGCGCTCCGGGTTTTCAAGGTCGCCACGAAGGCCGCTGCCTGTGAGTCGTTGCCACGGCAGGCAACGATCTCGTGCAGACCGGAGACGAACATGCGGGAGAGGTACTCGTGATCCTCGGCCACGTAGAACTGTCGGGTGCTTGGACCTGTCGTCCCTGACCTCCGTCGCCGTGAGTAGGTCGCCGCTGGGGGGGCGGCCCCTGACCAACGGACCTGCGTGCGTCAGGGACGATGTCGGTCATGCCGAGCACGCTGGACATGATCAGCTGGATCGCGATCGGATACGGCGCCTTGGTCACCGTCCTGGCGGTCTTCTCCGCATGGCGGTGGCGCGCGCGCCCGCCATGGCTGGCATCGATGGTCTGGATGCTGGAGTTCCTGCACGGCGTCCGCGCCGTCGGCGGCCTGGGCGCACTGCTCGCCGGCGACCGGCCGCCGTCAGTGACCACCTATGTCGGTTACCTGATGGCCTCGGTGGCGCTGCTCCCGATCGCGCTGCGGGCCGTTGAGGAGGACGAGTCGGTCTGGTCGGTGTGGGTGATCACCATCGCTGCGGTCGCGGTCAGCGTGGTCGGCTGGCGGCTGATGGTGACTCGATGATCGAGCATCCCAGGACCGGGCCGCACACGCTCCTGCTGACTGTCTACGCGATCTTCATCCTGGCCGCCGGGGCTCGGAGCGTGGTCCAGATCGTCCGCGACTTCGATGCTGCTCCCCTGGCGTACTCGCTGTCCGTGGTCGCCGCGATCACCTACGCACTCGGCTGGGTGGCGATCCGCCGAGCCGCGGCCGGGCGGCGCGGATTCGCCGCATGGATGCTCTGGCTCGAGCTCGTGGGAGTCCTCGGGGTCGGCACGCTGAGCCTGGCCCGACCGGGCTGGTTCCAGGACCCCACGGTGTGGTCCGGCTACGGGGTCGGCTACGGATTCGTCCCCGCCGTACTCCCGGTCGCGGGCTTGCTCTGGCTGCAACGGCAGCGCACGATCGCGCGGTAGCCGCCCCCGAGCCAGGGAACATGCTGGTACAGCCTCCGTAGGGGGGAGGGGCAGGGCACCGGTGACCGGTACGTCATAGCGCCGCCTGACGGCAGCAGGTGACGTTGACCCGGAGTCACGTGGGCAAGCTGATTCGCACGCGGCGGAAGCCCTTGCCCTTGTTCTCGACCTTCACGATCCGAAGCTCGCCGATCTGACGCGTGGAGGCGACGTGGGTTCCGCCGTCGGCCTGCTTGTCGAGGCCGGCGACCTCGATGACCCGAATCTCCTGTACCTCGGGCGGGATCAGGTTGTGCGCGGTTCGCATGACGTCGGGGTCGGCGACCGCTTCCTCCCGGGTCACGACCCGGTCGAGGATGGTGCGGTCCCGGGCGATCTCCTCATTGACCACGCGCTCTAGGTCGTCCTTGAAGCCGGGTGGCACCTCGGTGAGGTTGAAGTCCATGCGTCCGATCAACGGCTCCATGTTGGAGCCGGTCACCAGCGCGCCGAAGTCCCGGTACACCACCCCGCACACAACGTGCAGCCCCGAGTGCGTGCGCATCAACTGGCGGCGCCGGACGTCATCGAGGCGGGCGCGGACAACCGTTCCTACCGCAGGCAGCGGGTCATCCTCGGCTGGCACCAGGCCCGCAGCGGACACGCCCTCGATCCGGGTGAAGACCCCTGCCCACTCCAGCTGGCCGACGTCGGGCGGCTGTCCCCCGCCTCCGGGGAAGAAGGCTGACTCATCGAGGACGATGCCCTCGGGTGAGGAGGACAGCACGGTGGCGGTCCAGTCCACGAGCGACTGATCGCGCCAGTAGAGCGGCACTGTCATGGTTCACCCAAGCGTGCGGGTCGTCGGTGGCGCAAGGGCGGCGAACGCTTGCCAGCGCTGGCCGTCGGCGTCCCTGGAGCACCGCTGGCAGGGCCGCGCGAAACAGGGGACCTGCGTCATATCGTCTAGTAGCCGCCAGTGAACGTCGAGCGACGAGCGATCGCACGCTCCGACTTGGAGGTTCCTTATTGTTTCAGGTTGTCGCGCGGGTCCGCGTCGTGAGGGGAGAGGCCGATGAGCGTCATCCGGGTGTTCCTCTTAGATGACCACGAGGTCGTCCGGCGCGGTTTGAAGGACCTCTTCGACTCCGAGGAGGGGTTCGAGGTTGTCGGTGAGTCCGGCTCGGCCAGGGAGGCCGAGGTGATCATCCCGGCGCTCCGGCCCGACGTCGCGGTCCTGGACGGTCGGCGACGGCGCCGCCGGCGACGATCAGCGTGGCGTGCGCCCATGGCTGCTCGCGGAGCAGGAAGGGGTGCTCCTCGCGCAGCCAGTCCTCGACGAGTGCAACACCGCAGTGTGCTGCCCGCTGTCAGAGAGCCGGACGCACCGCGACCGGACGATCACCGCAACCGTGCGAACCCGCAGTCGTGGGAGGGTTGATCTCGTGACCGATCGACGACCGGCTGATGGGTGGCGTACGGGTTGGCGGCACCTTGATTGGCTGAACCCACCCCTGCAGGTCGCCCGGGACCAGGACGACCTGCTGGTCACCGCGGTGGAGGGCAGCGACCTGTGGCGAACCACCTCCTACGGCTTCATCCACGACACAGGGCACGCCCTGCTCACCGACTTCCCCGACGAGACGGCCGCTGAGGTCAGCTTCATCGCGGACTTCTCGGCCCAGTTCGATCAGGCGGGCCTGCTGATCCGTGCCGACGCGGAGCAGTGGATCAAGGCTGGCGTCGAGTTGGCCGACGGCGTCCTGCAGCTCGGAGCAGTCGTCACGCGCGGTGTCTCGGACTGGTCGGTCGCCCCCGTACCGGAGTGGTTCGGCCAGGCCGTCGTCGTGCGGGCAAGTCGCAACGGCGACGCCCTCACGATCCGGGCACGAAGCGGCGACGAACCTTGGCGGCTCGTCCGCGTAGCACCCTTGCCGCCCGGGCCGCTGCGCGTGGGACTGATGTGCTGCGCGCCCATGCGCTCCGGCCTGGTCGTGCGGTTCACCGACCTGCGGCTCGTCGAGGCAGACCAGTCCCTCCACCCCTGAGCAGACGGAAGTGTGTCAGGGGTCGCTCCGCAGCGAACGTTCCCGAACCACATCGTCGTGGCCTGCCATGAGCGCCGTCGAGTGGGCATTCGCAAGGGGTGCATGGGGATGCGCCCTGGGGTCCGCCCTCAACTCGGCATGATCGCGAGGTGCTACGACGAGACCGACCGAAAGCTCCGTGCCGGCGCGCTCGCTCCGGACGACGGCGACAAGCCGACCGCAAGACTTCCGGCGTTGTTCCAGCAGCCGCAGCCGCGGGTCCTACCGTCGACCCCGTCGGTCTTACCCTCCGGCATCGACCTCCGGGACCCACATTCGGGGGTCTTCCTCGTTTTCGGCCGCGGCCGCGGATCTGGCGAAACGCCTGCGGAGCCGTCGATGTGCCCATAGCGTCACCGGCGTCAGTCACCTCACCCCCCGGAGGAGTAGTTGTGAAGCTGTTCAGAAGTCGCACCACGGCGGTAGCCGCCGGTGCTCTCAGCCTTGCCGTGATGAGCGGCGGCGGTGTCGCTGTCGCCAGCGGCATGATCGGATCCGACGACATCAGGGACGACAGCGTCCGGTCCGTCGACCTGCACGACGGCACCGTCCGCTACAAGGACATCCGCTCCGGTCTCCAGGCGCGCATCGACACCCCCGGCCCGCAGGGTGAGACCGGCCCGCAGGGTCCGCAGGGCGAGCCGGGACCCCAGGGCGAGCAAGGCCCCCAGGGTGAGCAGGGACCGGTCGGTCCCGCAGGGGAGACCGGCGCCACCGGTGCGACCGGACCGACCGGTGCGACCGGCGACGACGGGGACTCCGCGTACGACGTCGCGGTCGACGACGGGTTCGTCGGCACCGCATCCGACTGGCTGGCCTCGCTGGTTGGCCCTGCCGGCCCGCAGGGCCTGCCCGGCGCCGATGGTCAGGACGGAGCGCCTGGCGCGGACGGCGCGGACGGGGCTACCGGTCCTGTCGGTCCGGCGGGTCCTCCCGGCCCCGCGGGCGATGACGGCGCAGATGGCGCTGATGGTGCAGACGGCGCTACCGGTCCCGCCGGTCCCGCCGGCCCGGCGGTTGCCTCCTGGACCTTCACGCAGGGAGGCACGACGTTCGAGTGCACCGACCCGGACAGCGACCTCGCGTACGAGTGCGTCGACGTCGGTCCGTGACGTAGGGGTCCGAGGACCCCTCGACCGCCCGAGCCTCCGTGGAGGCTCGGGCGGTTCTCGCGTTCTCCTGCGGGGCCGCGGCCGGCTCCACCGTTGAGGTCTCGGCAGGTGAAGGCCGACCCGCACCCCCGCGGCCGATGGGTGCGTTCGCCCGGACGGCCTACGAGGCCTCACCAGGCGGCTTGGGCATCCGCTGGAACTCGGCGCGAAGCCCGCGCTCGAGCTGCCACACACCCGTGAGCCCCAGCATCAGCGCGACAAACGGCGCTGCCCCGTCGTCGCTCGGCGAGACGGAGCCAAGCAGGTAGGCGACGTAGAGAAGGGTCAAGCCGGTCAGGATCGCGTACCACCCTGCGCTCAGCACGCCGATTGACATCAGGCGAGCAGCAGCGGCGCGTAGCAGATGGATGTGGGTGACAGTAGTGGCTGACCCTCGGCTTCCGACGTTCCCGCTGGCAACGCGCCACGCTCAGCACGACCGCGCACGCGGTCAGCGGCCATGAGAGGAACGTGCCGTGGCGTCATGCACCATGGGCAGCCACATTGGCTGACGTGTCGATCTTCCTCTGGCTTCTCCCGACCAGCGTGGCGCTGTGGCTGGTCGTCGAGACCGGATGTCGGTCGAATGGAACAGGCGTTGCGCGCGCACCTGACCAGTGCGCCAAGGGCAGGGTCTGGACCGACCCTGGTCCTCCTCGGTGCCTGTGCTCGGGCGGGACTCCTCAGGGGAGAGTGACGACGACCTCGCAGTCGGCGGCCACGTTGTCGTTGACGCTGACGAGCGCGGTGTCGGCGCCAGGACCGCACACCACGTCGTTCACCTGGGAGGGGTTGTCCACCCCGTAGTTCGACTCGATCTGGTCGTCACCGGCCCCCCCGGCGAGACGCACGCGGTACGTGACGTAGGCGTGGAGTGTGTCGTCGCCGCCACCGCCCGTCAACGCCGTGTCGTTGACCCAGGTCTCGAGGAGGTCCGCCCCGGCGGCCCCGAGAAGCGTCGCCCCGGTCGCACTCGACTGCTCGTCGTAGAAGGCACGCAGCCAATCGTCCCCGTATCCACCGTTCGCCAGGACGTTCGGTGACTCGAAGAAGATCTTGTCGTCCTGACCTTCGCCGTACAGCTTGTCAGGACCCCTGCTCGACCCCAGGAAGTCGGGTCCGTCACCGCCGTACAGACGGTCCGTCCCGACGGTCGCCGCCCCTTCCCCGTCTGTGAGGTGGTCGGGTCCCGCCTCGCCGCGGAGCACGTCGTTGCCGGCGTCGCCCCACATGAGATCCCGCCCGGCGCCGCCCCAGAGCTGGTCGTTGCCTGCGCCGCCGTCGAGGTAGTCGCGAGCACCCAAGCCGCGGAGCACGTCGGCCCCTTCCAAGCCGCTGATGCTGTCCACCTCCGGCGTGCCGACCAACAGGTCGTTGCCCGCGGTGCCGTCGATGACGTTCGCCGGAGCCGCTGCCGCAGTCACGCCCGTCAGCGCCACCGTGATGGGAACGATGAACGGCGTACAGGCCGTCCTGAGACTGTGCATGATGTGACCCCGTCCCACCGCAGACCACTGAACGAGCGACGCGGCGGATCCGCGGCGCCTTCGCGCTCGGGCCATGTCCACGGTGCGCCTGATCGGGCCACTCGGCCAGGCCTGTATGGACCGGGTCGCGCCCCTGCGGCGGCAGCGAGCTGATCCAAGGCACCCCAACCGCGCCGGGGATCACGAGTCACTGGGAGCACCGACGCAGCTGGCGGCCGTATGCCGTCCAGTGCTGTGAAGGCGGAACTACGGCGCGGTGCGAGCAAGGACCTGTCCCGCTTGTTGAGTAAGCCTGGTCGCGACGTTCTGAGAAGCGGCGCCGTGGTTGACAGGTGCTCGATGAGTTCTCTCGCGTCGCAACCGGAGCGCCCACCGCATGGCCAACCTCGACGCAGTCGATGACAATGAGCCCATTCCCGCCGTCTTGAGCGGCGAGTGAGCATCGAGGGATCACCTGACCGCCCACCAGCCGCCGGAGGTGGTTCCGCCACACCGACCGAGGAGCCCCCCATGAACCTCCGCCCGACAGTCCTCCTCTTCGCTGGGACCACCCTGGCTGTCATCGCGACCTCGGCCGTGGCCCTTCAAGCGGCGCCGACGGAGCAGCCTCAGCACAGGAGCGAGGCGCTGGTCCGCTCCTTCAACAACGTCTCGAGGGACACGGCCTGGACTCGGACCGCGACGATCGACCTCGACTTCGAGACCTACCACCCGCAGGCCATGGAGGTCGTCGGGAACCGGATCTACCTGTCCTCGGTCGAAGTCATCAAGCAGCCCGTGGCCTATCCCGAGCCCCGCAACGGCTACGACCGGACGCCGGGCAAGGGCATCGGCCACCTCTTCGTCCTCGGTCGCGACGGCCGGCTGCTCAAGGACATCGAGCTCGCGGACGGGCACCGCTACCACCCGGGAGGTCTCGACTACGACGGCACGTTCCTGTGGCTCCCGGTCGCCGAGTACCGGCCCGACAGTTCGGCCGACATCTACCGCATCAACCCGAGGACCTACGCCGTCAAGAAGCTCTTCAGGGTCCGGGACCACATCGGCGGTGTCGTGCGCGACCAGGAGACCGGTCACCTGATCGGCCAGTCCTGGGGGTCCAGGCGCTTCTACGACTGGACGGTCAGCGGCGAGCAGAAAAGGTTCTGGCTCAACGAGAACCACTTCATCGACTACCAGGACTGCGAATACGTCGCGTTCCGCAAGGCGCTCTGCTCAGGGGTCACCGAGCTGCCGGCTCAGCCAGGCGTCGCCACGGGCTACGAGCTCGGCGGCCTCGCGCTGATCGGTCTACGCTCCCAGCACCGGATCCTGCACGAGGTGCCGCTGCAGATCTGGTCGACCGCCGGTCACGTGATCACCCGCAACCCGACCGACCTCGACGCCGACGGCCGCCATCTCACCCTGTTCGCCGCGCCGGACGACTCTGACGAGGGCGCCGGGACCCAGATCCTGGTCTACGAAGCGGACGTCACGCCACTACGCTGACCCATCCGCAGCGCGGTTCTGGTGGACCTGAGGGGACCAGGTAGGTCTATCCGCCGCGTAGGCGCACGTCTCACTGCTCGGACCAGGTAGTGAGCCACCTCCTGGAGTTGGCCCGTCAGGTCGACACCGTAGGGCGAGAAAGCGATCCTCGAGCACACCAGGGCCACGCGACTTTCCCCCACCTCGACGCTGGATGATCTGCGTCAGTCCGCTGCGAAGCGGTACAGCGTCCTACCGCCGCCTGCCGGCCCAGCAAGATGGTCGACACAACGCGGCTGCCGCGGCAGCGATGCCAACGGGGCTGTGTGGGACAGGGCTGGCATGCGCGGAGCTCAGCACCCTGCCAGACTGAGGCCAACCAGCCCCGACCACCCACCGAGTAGATGACCGAGTTGCTCGTCCGCGGAACCGTCGTACTCGACGGCGGGCTGTCCAACGCCCTGGAGGATCGCGGCCACGACTTGTCGTCGGCCCTCTGGACCGCGCGGCTGCTGCGCGACGACCCGGGCGAGATCGTCGCTGTGCATCGGGCGTACTTCGCGGCCGGCGCCCGAGTCGCCACGACTGCGAGCTATCAGGCGAGCGTGCCGGGACTTGTGGCCGCCGGAGCGTCGCACAATGAGGCCGAAGCGCTGATCACCGCCAGTGTCCGGCTCGCACGGGAGGCGCGCGACCAGGCCGCGACGCACACCAAGGTCCCCCTCTTCGTGGCCGCCTCAGTCGGGCCGTACGGCGCCGCCCGTGCCGACGGTTCGGAGTACACGGGCCGCTACGGCCGGACCGCAGCGCAACTGCGCGATTTCCACGGGCCCCGGCTCGAGCTGCTCGCCGCTGCGGGGCCCGACCTGCTGGCAGTTGAGACGATCCCCGACGCCGACGAGGCGGAGGTGCTGGTGCCGCTGCTCGACGAGATCGGGATGCCGGCGTGGTTCAGCTACTCCGTGGCGAACGGCACGACCCGGGCGGGCCAGCCACTCGCATCGGCGTACGAGGTCCTGAAGGGCAGTACGACAATCCGCGCCGCCGGCGTGAACTGCTCGGCCCCCGCCGACGTCCCCACCGCCGTGCGGACCGCGGTCACGGTCACCGGCCTGCCGGGAGTGGCCTACCCGAACCGCGGCGAGGCCTGGGACAACGCCGCGCACACCTGGACCGGGTCGGCCGCCTTCGCACCCGACCAGGTCACCAGCTGGATCGCCGCCGGGGCGCAGCTGGTCGGCGGCTGCTGTCGGGTCGGCGAAGACGACATCGTGGCTATCGCCCAGGTGGTCGCCGCCTCCTGACCCACGCACCGGGACCCGCAAGGCGCGCGGACCTGGCCATGCGACGTCCGGGGTCACGCCGTCCACGGCAGCCACCCGTGCGCTCGACCTCGAGCCCTATCCCTTGACGCGCCTGGTCTCGTACGCCCACATCGCGACCTCGACGCGGTTGCGGGCGCCGAGCTTGTTCATCAGCGCGCCGACATGGGTCTTCACCGTGCTCAGGGTGATGTGCAGCTCGTCGGCGATCTCGGCGTTGGTGCGGCCGCGGGCGACGGTGAGGAGCACTTCTTCCTCGCGTTCGGTGAGCGGCTCGATCGGCTGGGTCGGCGGGGAGGCTCGCTCCAGGCCGGCCAGCGTGGTGAGCAGGCGGCGGGTGATGTCGGGCGAGATGAGCGCGTCGCCGTTCGCGGCTGCGTGGATCGCCTGGACCAGCAGCTCGGGCCCGGCGTCCTTGAGGAGGAAGCCTCGGGCGCCGGCCTTGAGGGCGCCATGGACGTACTCGTCGAGATCGAAGGTCGTGATGACCACGACGGCCAGGGGGTTCTCGACGCCTGGGCCAGCGAGCTGGCGGGTGGCCTCGACGCCGTCGATGCCGGGCATCCGGATGTCGAAGAGGCAGACGTCGGGACGCAGCTCGCGTGCCACGGCCACCGCCTCGTGACCGTCCGTCGCCTCGCCGACGACCTCGATCCCGGGCTGCGCGTTGAGGATCATGGTGAGCCCGGTGCGGACCAGGAGCTGGTCGTCGGCGACCACCACCCGGATGGTCATCGCGGCACCTCCCGCGGGAGAGTCGCCTCGACGGTCCAGCCGCCGACCGGGTCCGGCCCGGCCTGACAGGCGCCGCCGAGCAGCTTGGCTCGTTCTGCCATCCCGAGCAGGCCGTAGCCCACGGTGGTCGCGGGGCGGGCTGCGTCTCCGTCGTCGTGCACACGCAACCGTACGACGCCGACGTCGCCGGTGACCTCCACGGTGACCGCCGTGGCGTTCAGCGAGTGCCGGATCGCGTTGGTGACCGACTCCTGACAGATCCGGTAGACCGCCACCTCCACCGGTTGCGGCAGGCCGGCGAGGTCGCCGCCGCGGTGCACCTGCACCACGGGGCTCATCCGGGTCAGCTCGTCCAGGTCGCTGATGCCCCGCTGCGGCGCGTAGTCGGCCGCCTCGCCGTCGCGGAGCACCCGGACCATCGTGCGCATCTCGTACAGGGTCCGCGACGCCTCCGCCTCGATCACTGCCAGCGCCTCGACCGCCGACGCCGGGTCGGTGGCTGCCACCGCCCGCCCCGCCTGGGCCTGGATCGCGATGGCCGACACGTGGTGCGCGACGGTGTCGTGCAGCTCGCGGGCGAGCTCACCGCGCTCGAGCGTCCGGACCTGCTGCACCTCGCGCTGGCGCGCGACCGCGCGGTAGCGCATCGCGGCCCCGAGGGCGAACGCCGCGACCAGCACGGTGGCGCCACCGATCACGTCCCCGAGGGTCTCGGTGGTCGCGAGACCCAGGCCGGCCGGTACGGCGACGATCGCCGTACCGACCAGCGCCTCGGGGCCGGAAGCCCAGCGGTACAAGGCGTAGGGCAACAGCAGGACGGCGACCATGGAGTAGAGCCCCACATCGGCGACGTCGTCGACGATCATCGGGATGTGCAGCACCATCGCGCCGCCGAAGCCGACCGCGGTCGCCAGGAGTGGATGAGTACGCCGCCAGAGCAGGACCGGGATCACCAGGAGCGCGACCACGGTGGCCAGAGGGCCGCGCCGGTACGTCGGGGCGGAAGATCGCCTCGCCCGCGGCCGTGACCAGCAAGGCGCCGACCAGGACCCAGTCCCACCACACCCGCGCCGGCGGGTCCGGGGCACGGGGCTCGGCAAGGATCGAGCGGATGAAGGCGGCGAACACCTCTGCAGCCTAGAGAGCGGCGACGCTCGTCGTACGGGGCACAAGCACGAGCCGCTCCTCGTCCTTTCGGCCGAGGAGCCCACCACTCCCTGGCCCGATGTACGTCGCTCGCCGCCGGGCCACCGTGGAGGCATGTCGAATCTCCTCTACCGGCTCGGCCGGTCTGCCGCCACCCGGCCCTGGGTCGCCATCGGCGCCTGGGTCGTCCTCGCGCTCGTCGTCATCGCCTCCTCCGCTGCCTTCGGGCGCGATCTCGAGGAGAGCTTCGAGGCACCCGGCCTCGACTCCTACCAAGCTGCGGAGCTGCTCGCCGAGGCCCAGGCTGACGAGGGCGGGATCACCGCCCACGTCGTACTCGAAGCCCAGGACGCTGCGGCGCAGCTGGCGCCGGTGGAGGCCGCTCTCGAGGCACTCCCGCGCGTGCTCAGGACGACCAGCAACGTCTCGCCGGACGGCGCCATCGCACTCGTGCGCGTGCAGTACCCCGCGATCGAGCACCTCGATGCCTCCGACCTGGACAACCTCAAGGACGCCGTCGCCGACCTGCGTGACGAGTCGTCGCTGACGCTGGAGACCGGAGGCGATCTGTTCTTCGCGTTCGAGGAAGCACCCACCGGGCTCGGCGAGGTCGCGGGGATCGTCGTCGCGATGATCGTCCTGCTGATCGCCTTCGGCTCCTTCGTCGCGATGGGGCTGCCGATCGGGATGGCGCTGTTCGGTCTGGTCATCGGCGTCACCTCGATGAAGCTGGTGACGTACCTGATCGACATCCCGGCGTGGGCGCCGCAGCTTGCGGCCATGGTCGGGCTCGGCGTCGGTATCGACTACGCGCTCTTCCTGGTCACCCGGCACCGCGAGCACCTGGCCCTGGGGATGCCGGTCGCCGAAGCGGTCGGCCGAGCCCTGGCAACAGCAGGACAGGCGGTGATCTTCGCCGGCGGCACGGTCGTCGTGGCGATCCTCGGGTTGCTCGTCGCGGGGATCCCGTTCGTGACCGGTGGTGGGGTCGCCATCTCCGCGATGGTGCTCGTGATGGTGCTCGCTTCGGTCACCTTGCTGCCGGCACTGCTCGGACTGGCGGGGCACCGGATCAACGGACGCCGGCGCTACGCCGCACCGGCCGAGCACCGGCTGGTACCGGTGGGGCGCTCACGTGACCCGCAACGCGACGGCGTACCTCGTCGGAGGAGCGGTCCTCATGATCGCCCTGGCCGCACCCGTTCTCGCGCTCAACCTGGGCTTCCCGGACGACGGGACCAAGCCCGAGTCGAGGACCGAACGCCGGGCCTACGACCTGATCGCCGACGGGTTCGGCCCCGGGGCCAACGGGCCGCTGGTGATCGCGGTCGACATCTCCCAGGGCGGGTCCGTCGTGGCGCCGCTGGCCGCGGCAGTGGCAGCCGACCCGGGCATCACCTCGGTCGGCGACCCGACCATCGATCTCACCGCAGGCGTGGCGACCCTGGTGGCGCAGCCGACCACGTCGCCCCAGGACGAAGCCACCCAGGAGACCGTCGCGAGGCTCCGCAGCGAGGTCTTCCCGACGGTGCTCGACGGCACCGCGGCGACCGCCCATGTCGGCGGTCAGACGGCCACCTTCGCCGACCTCGGTGACCGGGTGCAGGAGCGGATGCCGCGCTTCGTGGTGGCCGTGCTGCTGCTGTCGTTCCTCCTGCTCACGGTGCTGTTCCGGTCGGTACTGGTGCCGCTGAAGGCGGTCGTGCTGAACCTGCTGAGCGTCGGCGCGGCGTACGGCGTGCTCGTCATGGTCTTCCAGTGGGGCTGGGCGGCCGGCCTGATCGGCGTGGAGTCGACGGTGCCGATCGTGTCGTTCATCCCGCTGTTCATGTTCGCGATCCTGTTCGGTCTCTCCATGGACTACGAGGTGTTCCTGCTGTCGCGGGTGCGCGAGGAGTACCGCCGCCACGGCGACAACACCCGCGCGGTCATCGCGGGGATCGCCGGCACCGGGCGCACCATCACCGCAGCCGCGCTGATCATGGTGGCGGTCTTCTCGGGCTTCGTCCTGGGCAGTGACCCGGTGGTGAAGATGATGGGAGTGGGACTGGCCACGGCGATCTTCCTCGACGCGACCGTCGTACGCCTGGTGCTCGTCCCGGCCACCATGAAGCTTCTGGGCGACGCGAACTGGTGGCTGCCAGGGTGGCTGGATCGGCTGCTGCCGGAGCTGGACTCTGCGCCGGTGGAGAAGCCGGTGGAGGTGGCGGCAGGGCTACCGCCGCTGGCTTCCTAGGGCCGGTGGTGCAGGCGGTGTGCGGATGGCCGAAGGACACGCTGCTTCCGGCGATGTCGCGCATCAGAAAGTCAGTTGCGACGCCTTGAGGGGCGGAGGTGCGGCGACTGGTGAATCGAGCGTTGCCCGCTCATGCGGACGCGGCGATCCGCCGACTGGGGTCGAGCGGCTCGACGGTGCACACCCCGAGGTGGTCGATCCAGCCACCGCCGACGACCCACGACGCGAGCACCTCGCTGAGGACCTGGCCGCGTTCGTGGTCGCCTGAGGCAGGCGGACGTCCCGACGGGGTGCGATCAACACCGAGCACCTGCAGTCGTACCGGGGGGAGCCGCTCGCGACGATGGACCACGCGACGCGGGAGAACATCGGCGTTGACTGCGGTCCTCGACTCCGGGGCATAGCGGTGGGCGACCCCACCGTCGACCTTGCCGTGGCCTGGGACGTCCTCGTCCCCCCCGCCCGCGAGCTGTTCCGAAGGGCGATCGGCGTCGACGACGCGACCTGGCTGCGCGGGCGGGTGTGGGCACTCTCGATCACACTGATGATCTGGTACTCCTGGGCGACCATGCCTCAGCGGCGAGCCAGGTGCATGGCGGTGGGTCACAACGTGCTGGCCGATGCGGGTTTCTCGGAGTGACACGGCCATGACGTCGACCTCACCCGATGCGGTCCCGGCGTACCGGAGGTTCGCGGGTGTTCAGGTCTCCGCGGAGGTCGCTTCGAAGTCGTCGGGACCCTTGGTCAGGTACGGCGCCATCTCGGTGGTGGCGACACCGAACACCCACGCCAGCAGCAGGACGTCATCGATGTAACCGCCCGGTCGGAAGTCCGGGACGAGATCGACTGGGGTCACCAGGTAGTGCAGGCTCGCGATGAGCAGTCGCTCCCGAGCCGCGACACCGGCGGTCGGCGAGTGCCCGGTCGTCGCTTCCCCCGCCGTCGAACCGCTGCGACTGGCGCAGCCCTCAGTCTCGAGAACTTGAGCGCGCGCGCGAAGAAAGCGGACAGCGGCGGCAACGCGATCCGCTAGCACCGCAAGTGGCGGGTTCCGGTGGTCCAGCAGCTCGACCGAGTCGGCCAACATACGGAGCTTGTCCGGATCCTCGGCGATGTCGGCTGACAACTCCCGCGAGTGCAGGAACGCGTGGCTTCGCAAGACCTTGGTGACGGTGGAGGTGGAAGCCCGGAACAGTGGCTTCCAGTTCTCATCGGTCATCGCGGCTTCCCGCCCACCCGGTGTCAACGACTCGTCACCCTAGGCCAGATCGGTTCCGGTCCGCAGGATCAACGTCGGCGTCCCTGACATGGTGGGGTTGAGGGTGATGGGAGCGACTCCATGTGAGGGCCACCGGCGAGACTTTGGGCGTGCACGGCCGAGCCGAGCGGTACCGGCCGACGAGCGGTGAGCCGACGTGCCGGTGGCGGTCGACGGCCTCGCTGCCCGTTCCCCGTCGGGGAGCCGCGGCGACCCGCGCGTGGCCGAGCACACCCCGCCCCAGCGGTTGGCGTGCACGATGGGCCGATGCCGGGAGTGAGACGCAGCGGGGTGCGGGTCAGCGTGGTCCGCCGCCACGAGGAGACCGATCGCCGGCTGCAACGATCCGACTGCCTGCTTCATCCGGACGGCGGACCCTCGCCAAGCGAGGGCTCTGATGTCCTGGGGTCCCTGTGGGAGGCTTGCTCGTGAACCCGTTCGGGGGAGGACCGGCATGACCATCGACTTCGGCAAGAAGTCCGGGGCTATCAGCCTCGAGAAGGGCCAACGAGTCACCATCGCGAAGACACCGCGAATCCTTGCGTCGGTGACCTTCTCGAAGCGGGTCGACTACGACGTGTACGCCGTCATCTTGCTCAGGGACGGCACCGAGAAGGTCTGCTCCACGTTCGGGTCCAAGGCGCAACCGACACCGACAGCCGAAGTGCTCGGTGTGAAGCACTTGGGTGACGTGCAGCGCGGGGGCAGCGCTGAGGTGAACACCGAGACCCTTCAGATCGAGCTGACCGATCAGATCGACAAGATCGCTGTCACTGCCTACTCGGCGCAAGCGAACGGCATGGGCTCGTTCAAGAAGTACAAGGTCTCGATGAAGGTTGACAATCAACAAGGCACAACAGTGATGGTGGACGCCAACGAGGGCAACAGCAAGAACACCGTGTACACCTGTGTACCCGCAATTATCCATAACACCGCCGAAGGTGTCGTGATCGAGCAGGTGGAACTGTACTCGGCTCCGGGGTCCGAGAATCGCCCGTCGTTCCTGCACAAGGGTTTCACCAGCCAGGGCTGGCTGGGGAAGAAGGTCCCGGTCGCGGTCGGCGACCTCGTCATGGATGCAGGCTCACGCAACAAGTTCAAGTGAGGCTGAAGAACCACCCCCGGGTGAGAACGACGCGGGAACGCGGTCCATCGTCACGTGCCGCCACCTGCTTACGCTGAGGTCGTGTACCTGGAGAACGTCGTCTTCGACGCCACCGACCCGCGGGCGCTCGGCCGGTTCTGGGAGACCGCGCTGGGCACGGAGACACTGACTCTCGAGCCCGATGGGTTCGAGACCCGGCTGGCGGTGCCGAACGGCCCGGTACTCGACCTGTGCTTCCAGCGAGTGCCGGATCGACCCGTCGAACCGCAGCGACTCCACCTCGACCTCCAGGGTGGCGAGGAGCAACAGCAGGTGGTCGAGCGGCTCCTCGCCTCGGGCGCCAGCCACGCAGACATCGGCCAGGGACAGGTGCCGTGGGTGGTGCTGGCCGACCCCGCGGGCAACCCGTTCTGCGTGATGGAGGAGCGCGCGGAGTATGCGGACGCCGGCCCGCTCGCGGCGCTGCCCCTGGACGTCGCCGCCCCGGAGCGGGAACGCGACTTCTGGTCGTGGCTGACCGGCTGGGTGCCCGTCGAGGGAAGTGGCCTGCCCAGCCTCCAGCACTCCTCGCACCGCGGCCCGCTGCTCGAGCTGTGTCGGGAGGCGGCGCCCAAGGGGTCGGCGAAGAACCGGGTGCACCTCGACCTACGGCTGGAGCCCGGTGACGACGGCGACGCAGTGGCGCAGGGGATCGCCGATCGTGGCGGCCGCGAGCTCCACCCGGACTGGGGCGACCTGCCGTGGCGTGTCTTCGCGGACCCTTCGGGCAACGAGTTCTGCGTGCTGCCGTCGCGCGGCTGACCGAGCGCCCGTCGCAGGCACACCAGGGTGGGTCAAGCGCCGTCGGATTCGCCCTCCGGCGGCGCGAGCGGGTCCCGCCCGAGCTGCCGGAGCAGCTCGAGGAAGTCCTCGTTGCGCCACCACTCCACGATCATGGCGTCGTCGAACCGGTAGACGTCGATGCCGCTCCACCTCACCGACCGGCCGGTCGCCGCGATCCCGGCCAGCTCACCGAGGTGCGTGCCGGTGGCTGTCCACCTCGCCGCTACCCGGTCGCCTGCAGCGATCACATCATCGAGAGCGATGTGCAGGTCAGGAAGCGCGTCATGGAACCGCCCGAACGCTGCTTCGAGGTCGGCGATGCCTTCGGTGTCCGGGGCGCTCCCCGGCGTCCCCGGATGGACCCGAACCTCCCCGGAGACCACGGATCGCAGCACATCGGGCCGATTGGCATTGACACTCTGCTCGACCAGGCGTCGCACCTGCTTCTCGTTCACGTCGACGGTCACCACGTCACCCCGATCCCTGTCAGCAGCCTCCTCCTGGAGCAGCGATCCGGGCAAGGGGACAGCCTGAGGCCGTCGTTGGATCCCTCACAGCCACATGGACGGGTCCTCGTTGCCAGCTTCGCCGCGCGGCGGATCAACAAGGACGCCCGGTGGGCGGCGCCAGCGGCGCCCAGCACCCAGGAGGTGGTCGGTCGCCCAGCCCAGTGGGTCACTCCGGCCGCGGTACATCCGCACGAGGTCCGCGCGAGGTGGCCCGATGGTCATCGGGCGCGGCAGTCGCCAGGCCGTCACGAGCCACGGCGGCAGCCGGAGCAGACCGAGCAGCCTGCCCAACCGCTCCGACTCGATCTGCTCGGTGTGATCCAGCGGCTGGGCCAGCAGCTCGCCGAGCTCCTCACCGACGTCAGGGTGCCCGCAGACCTCGGCGAGCGCCTCGGCCCGATCGACACCGACCGGGTCGTCGAGCACGTCGCTCGCCACGCCGGGCTCACGCGAGGGGTCGCTGACGTAACGGATCACCTCACGACCCGCCTCCCAGGCGACGACAACCAGCTGCCGGTCCCCGAGTACGCGAAACGCCAGGGTCACGGCGCCAGACTGGTGTGCAAGCGCCTCGCCGATGCCCACCACGCCACGGCGCCCCGCCGCGACCGTCCCGACGCCTTCGGGGACGACTGCTTGCCAGCCCTGCTCCGGTCGAGCGACCCAACCGCTGAAGCGGAGGTCCCGCAGGACTGTGCGCACGACCTCGGCCGCACCAGGATCCTCTGCCACCCGCACCAGCACAGCGGCGTAGCTGTAGCCGGAGGGCCCCTCAGGCTCAGAGGTGACCGGCCCCAACGTCATGGCCACATCATGGTTCATCGGCCCACCCGGGAACCCGGTTCGCATGCCTGGACGCCGACCACGGTCACGTCGAGGTGGAGCTGCTGCGGCCACTCGCCGTTCGGTCACGTCGGCGCAAGAGACGCCATCGGGAGGTCCAGGAGGCGAGAGCCCCCGCGAACGGCGTACCGACGAGCAGGACGACGGGCTCGAACGGGTTCACCGCCACGGCAGTGAACCCCCAGAGGAGCGACAGCACGACGAAGGCTCCGAACCCCACCGACTGGGTAGCGACAACCGCACGACGTGGTGGCCGCAAGAACCACCCCAGCACGACCCCGAGAGGGATGATCAGGAGCGCCACTCGACACCTCCCACCACGGCCGAGGCCGATCGAGGAGCTGACCTCGTGGGCCGGGCCGACCCCCACGGTCCCATCGCAGCGCCGACCGGGCAACGCCTGACCGGTGCTGCGCCCAGACCAGTGCGGCCGACGGCTCGCGCCTTCGTAGCGGCAGGCATACCTTCGATCCGGACTCACAGGAGAGCGAGGTCGTCGTGAACAACCTCAAGCGGTTCACCGTCTGCAAGCTGACGGGTCACAAGTGGGTGAACATCGCCTACCCGGCGGGCGCCGACGGCGAGACCACCGGTACCTTCCTCCGCTGCCGGGTGTGTGGCAAGGAGGACCACGACGCAGGGACCGTTGCCCGTGGTGCGGGGCCCGGCTTCGGTGGCGGATAGGCATCTCCGCGGGCAAGGATGTGCGGATGACGACGACCCCGGAGCATCCCACCCCCGACGACGACCTCCCTCCACCCGAGGGCGCCCCCGGCGCTGAGATCGGGATCACCGAGGGTGAGGGAAGCACGTTCGAGCCCGAGGAGGACTGACCGTCGGGAGCGGTCAGCGGCGTACACCTACCGAGAGCAGGTACTCCTTCTCGTACCGAGCGGGGCCGTCACCACCGCGGTTCCACCGGTCGCAGAACGCCTCGAGCGCTGCGTCGAGCTCCTCGGCTCGACCGTTCCGCTCGGCGTTCGCGCGGACAGCGATCGTCGGTCCGTAGGAGGCCTTGAAGTGCTCGGCGTACTCGTAGCGCCCGGGAAGGGTGGTGATCTCCAGGTTCTCGCGCTGGTGGGACAGGAAGTCGACGCGGTCACCGAAGATCTCGGCGAGGTGCTCCTCGCTCCCCCACAGCGGTGGAGGTTGGGCACCGGGCGGCGGAGGTGCGGCGAACGGGCCCATCGTGCGGAAGAGGTCCCCGATCATCCCCTCCGGTGTCCAGCTCAGGAGAGCGATCGTCCCTCCCGGCCGGCACACCCGGACCAGCTCGTCGGCGGCGGCCTGGTGGTGCGGTGCGAACATCACGCCGATCGAGGACATGACGACGTCGAACGACGCGTCCTCGAACGGCAGGTTCTCGGCATCGGCCTCCTCCCACCGCAGCGTCAACCCCGCCGCGGCAGCGCGCTCGCGGCCTGCCTCCAGCAACCGAGGCGTGAGGTCGCTCGCCACCACGTCCGCGCCCGCTGCGGCGGCGGGCAGCGCAGCGTTGCCCGTCCCGGCGGCCACATCGAGCACCCGGACGCCAGGGCCGATGCCCGCCGCCTCGACCAGGCGCGGCCCCAGCGGCAGCAGGAACGTCTCCACCATCACGGGGTAGTCCCCCGTGGCCCACATCGCCTTGTGCCGCTGCTTGAGCTCTCGGTCTGCCTCTGACACGGGCCCGGACTGCACCGTCATCGGATCACCTCTTCCGCCGCTCCGGACGATAGGGGCCGCGGTCGCCGACCGACCAGACCCGTCGACGTGGCGGGTAGACCAGTTCTCGGCACCGCCCGGCAGGCGGATACTGCCGGCACGGTCTGCTCTCCACGAGCCTGCTGTCCTGGGAGGGATCGCCGACGTCGCCGAGGCTCTCGCACTCGCACCAGGTCAGCTGCTCGTGGACCTCGCCTGCGGACGCGGTGGCTACGGCTTTGAGCTCTGCTCGAACCAGTCGATCGCGAGGTCCGCGACCTCGGCGGGGGCGTCGTCGGTGATGAAGTGCGCGGCGTCATCGACGTAGGCGAACTCGATCCGATCGGCGTAGCGCGCCGGATCGCGGCAGACGCGCCTCATGTTGTCCTCGGTCCAGGGGTGGTCCCGGCGGCCGAGCACGACCAGGGTCGGCACCGTGAGCCGCCGGCGCCGGTACACCCCGCGCGCCATGCGCAGGCCCTCCGGAAGGATCATCCCCCGCGTGAGCGGACGCACCGAGCCGTCGACGTCGGGTCGGCACATCGGGGCGAGGTGGGCTTCGATGGTCGGCTTCGACAGCGGGTGGGCGACGTACGGCTCGGAGAAGACCCCGCGCAGCGAGGCGCCCGGGCGGTGCCAGATGAACCGGGGCAGGTGTCGGAAGCCCGGGAGGAGCCTCGGGCTGAACGTCATGAACCCCGGCGGCACCGAGAGCTGCACGGCCGAGCGGACCCGCTCGGGGTGGTCGTACGTCAGCTGCATCGCAGTGAGCACGGCCATGTCGTGCGAGAGCAGGTGGGTGCGCTCGATCCCGAGGACGTCGAAGAGCGCGAGGAGGTCGTGGAGCCGGGTCTCGCGTCCGACGCGCGGGTCGTCGGCCACGGTCCAGCCCGCTCCGCGCAGGTCGGGGCACAGGACTCGGTAACCGTGTGAGGCGATGACCGGCGCGACGTTGCGCCACTGCCACCAGTGCTGGGGGAAGCCGTGCAGGAGCACGACCGGATCACCCTCGCCGATCGCGGCGACGTGGTTGCGTAGCCCGGGCGTCTCGACGACGAGGTGCTCGAAGCCCGGAGCCTCTGGCAGCGGCGGCGACCAGGCCGCCGGCGTGTCAGAGGACGGCGTGGGCATGACCATGGGGACCCCTCTCACGGGGTGAGTACTATGTTCATAGTAAGCCTCTTGGGGAGGGAGTGTCCATGCCCGCGCCGACACGGGATCGCGCGCTCCAGGCGGCGGTGGAGCTGCTCGGCGCGGAGGGTGTGCGCGCGTTGAGCCATGCGCGGGTCGACGAACGGGCGGGGCTCCCCGCCGGGTCGACCTCGAACTGGTTCCGCACCCGCCGGGCGCTGCTCGGCGGTGTGGTCGACTGGATCGCCGAGCAGGAGCGCGCCGACTTCGACCCCGCCGCGATGCCCGCGATCACCGGGGTCGACAGCCTGATCGAAGGCCTGTGCGCGATGGCCGCCCTGCAGACCGGCCGGTTCGCCGCGCGCACGCGCGCTCGTTACGCGCTCTTCCTCGAGCTGGCCGGAGACCCTGAGCTCAGCGAGCCGCTGCGCCGGCAGCGAGGCGAGTTCGAGCGCTGGACCGAGACGATCGTCCGCACCGTCGGTGTCGCCGACCCCGTCCCAGCGACCCGGGCTCTCATGGCGCTCGCCGACGGACTCCTCCTGCACCGACTCACCGTCGACCCCGAGCTAGACATGCGCCCGGCCATCGAGCGCGCCGTACGCTCCCTCGCGGCCTCCTGACGTGCGCTCCGGGCCCCCGAGGAGGATCGTGCAGAGATGAGCCAACGCGAGGAGTTCATCACCTGGGTGCAGACCGTGCTCACGGATGCGGAGGTGGCCATCCACGACGGGGACGCGTCCCCGCGGCGGGCGATCTGGTCACAGACCGACCCGGTCACGGTCCTGGGGGCATGGAAGAACGCGACGGGGCAGGCGGAGCTCGACGACCTCTTCGCGCACCTCGCGGCCGGCTTCTCCGACTGCACCTCCTACGAGCTGGAGCTGCTGGAGGCCGAGGTGCTGGGTGATGCGGCCTACACCGTCGGGTTCGAGCACACCTCGGCCTCGCTGAACGGGGTCCCCACGACGTACACGCTGCGGGCCACCCAGATCTACCGACGCGAGGCGGGCGAGTGGAAGGTCGCCCACCGACACGGCAGCGCGCCGCCGAGCTGATCGTCCCTCACCTCGCCGGGGCGTGTCCCGCTGCGGGAGGTGCCGGCGGCGACACCGACACCGGGTTCGGCAAGGCTGAGCCCATGAACATCGACGCAGTGCTTGCCGACTCCGTGACCCGCGTCCGCGAGCAGGTACCCACCGTCGTCGGCGGGCTCGACGAGGACGACCTGGCCTGGCGCCCCGATCCCGACGCCAACTCGATCGCCTGGCTGGTGTGGCACCTGACCCGGGTGGCCGACGACCACGTCGCCGGGGTCGCCGGCACGGAGCAGGTCTGGACGGCGGGCGCGTGGTGCGGACGGTTCGGGCTCCCGTTCCCGGCTGCCGACCACGGCTACGGCCACTCCTCCGCCGACGTCGCCGCCGTCAGGGCGCCCTCCGACCTCCTCGCCGGCTACCACGACGCGGTGGCGGACGCGGTCCTGGCGTACGTCGGCACGCTGACCCCCAGCGACCTCGACCGGGTCGTCGACGAGCGCTGGGACCCTCCGGTCACCCTCGGCGTACGACTGGTCAGCGTCGTCAACGACACCACCCAGCACGTCGGCCAGGCGGCCTACGTCCGCGGGCTGCTCGAGCGGCGCGGCTGACCAGCGGTCAGTCCTCAGGCCGGCCTCGCAGCCGCTTGGTCCTGGCATGTTGCTTCTTCTTGTCGATGCGTCGCTGCTGGGACGCCTTCGACGGCTTGGTCGGCACCCGCGGCGGAGGTGGGGGTCTCATCGCCTCCTCGAGGAGCTCCGCCAGGCGATCCTCTGCAGCGCGGCGGTTGCGCAGCTGGGAGCGGTACTCCGAGGCCACGATCACGACCTGGTCGCCGAGACGCCCGAGCAAGCGCTGCTTCAGCTCGGAGGGGAAGGCGTCCGACCCAGCGAGGTCGAAGGACAGCTGCGCGCGGGTGTCGGTGGTGTTCACGTTCTGGCCGCCTGGGCCTGAGGATCGTGAGAACCGCCAGGTCAGGTCGGCGTCCGGGATGACGTGGCCACCGATGACGATCACGGACGCCATCATGCCGACGGTCGGTGCCGGCAACCCGATCGACCATCCAGCCCGGCTACTACTGTCGGCGCATGAGCGCCCCGAGGGAGCCCGTGCCCTTCGAGGTCTACGAGCCCGGCGTGTACCTGCACGGCACGAAGGCCGACCTCGCTGTCGGCGACCTGCTGGTGCCCGGTCGGGAGTCGAACTTCGAGGCGGGCCGGGTGATGAGCTACGTGTACTTCACCGCCACGCTCGACGCCGCGACCTGGGGTGCCGAGCTCGCTGCGGGTGGGGCCCGCGGGCGCATCTACGTCATCGAGCCGAGCGGCGCGTTCGAGGACGACCCGAACGTCACGAACAAGAGGTTCCCCGGCAACCCGACGCTGTCCTTCCGCACCCGCGAGCCGCTGCGCGTCGTCGGTGAGGTCGTTGAGTGGGTCGGCCACCCGCCGGAGACGTTGCACGCCATGCGGGACGGACTCGAGGCGCTGAGACGGCAGGGCGCCGCGCAGATCGAGGACTGATCCGAGCGGGCTGCTCTGCTACCCACCCCGCGTCGGACGGCGGAGGTGCTCGAGCAGGAGGGTGGCAACCTCCGCGGGGTGGGTGCTTGCCACCAGGTGGCCCGCGCCGTCGACCGTGGCCTCGTCCGCCTGAGGGATGAGCCGCCCCAGTCGGGCGCGCATCTCCGTGAACCACAAACCGCTCTGCGCGCCGCCGATGCACAGCACCGGGCATCGGATCCTCGACGCCTCGTCGGCACCGAACTCCCAGGACAGGAGGGCCGGGACGTCCGAACCCAAGAAGGACGGAGCGTCGCGGTCCATCAGCTCGACCGACCCCGGCGCCTCACGTTCAGCCGTCTGGCGCCATCCCTGCCCGGTCAACATCGTCATGAACTCGTCGAGCGCACGCGGCGCGCCGAAGGTCTCGTACGCCTCCGACAGCCTCCGGTTGACCGCACGGAACGCGACGGACCCCGGCGTACCGCTCGGCGGCGGTTCCACCACCGTCAGCGTCGCCACCAGCTCGGGAGCCCGAGACGCCAACGACAGCGCAACCGCAGCGCTGTAGCTGACGCCCACCACGTGTGCGGGCCCCGCGTCGAAGGCTTCGATGAGAGCGGCAGCGTCAGCGGCATCAGCCTCGATCGACCCCACGGAACGGGCGGGTCCGCTGCCGGCATATCCGCGGCGGTGGACGTGCACCACCTGGTAGCTGCCACGCCGCGCGACGATCACGCACAGGGGTCGCAGCTCGTCGACTGCGAGCGCCGTCTGGATGACGACGACGGGCACCCCAGTCCCTGTCAGCTCGACCTCGAGGTCGACGTCGCCGATGTCGACCAGGAGCAGGCTGTCCACCACCGGCACAGCGTCTCCTCGATGCACGACATCGACAACCCACCGGAGGTGTCTCAGGAGGTCGGATCCGGGAGGGTGAGGTCACGAACATCGACGCAGTGCTCGCCGACGCTCTCTCCCGCGTCCACGAGCAGGTGCTGACCGTCGTCGGCGGGCTCGGCGCGGACGACCTGGCTTGGCGCCCCGATCCCGACGCCAACTCGATGGCCCGGCTGGTCTGGCACCTGACCCGGGTTGCCGACTCAGTTCTGACGTACGTCGGCACGCTCACTGCCAGCGACCTCGAACGGGTCGTCGACGAGCGCGGGCGGCGTACGTCCGAGGGCTGCTCGAGCGGCGCGGCTGAGAGCGGTCAGTCCTCGCGCCCCGGACGGGGCTGCGGCCGTCCTCGACCAGGTGAGACCTGCGTCGGCCCCATGCGAAACTTGCGCGCGTGCACAACCCGGTCCTGACGTCCGAGTCGCCGACGACGGTCGGGGGGAGCCGGGCATGAGGCTCCACGACAGCTACGTCGCTGATCCGTTCGTCCTCCGGACTGACGAGGGGTACGTCGCCTACGGCACCTGCCCGGCACGCTCGGACGACGACGGCCGCGAATTCGTGGTGCTCTCCTCCCCCGACCTCCTGACGTGGCGCAGCCACGGCGGTGCTCTGGAGCGGACGGATCCGTCTCTCGGGTCGGACTACTGGGCGCCGGAGGTGGCCCACGCCGCGGGGCGCTGGTGGATGTACTACTCCGTCGGCCACGACATCGCCGGCCACCACATCCGGGTGGCCGTCGCCGACGACCCGCTGGGTCCGTTCTCCGACCTGGGACTGAACCTCACTCCGGACGAGCGCTTCGCGATCGATGCGCACCCGTTCCTCGACGACGATGGTCGCTGGTACCTCTACTTCGCCCGTGACGTCCTCGAGGCGGAGCGGCCCGGAACCCACCTGGCCGTCGCCCCGCTCGAGGGCATGACGCAGCTCGGGCCCATCGTGGAGGTCCTGCGGCCGTACGCCGACTGGCAGATCTACGAGCGGAGCCGCCCGATCCACGGCGGCACCTACGACTGGCACACGCTCGAGGGACCGTCGGTCGTGCGGCGAGGCGACCGGTACTGGCTGACCCACTCCGGCGGGGCGTGGACCGGCGAGGGCTATGCGGTCTCCTGGGCCGTGGCCGACTCGCCGCTCGGCCCGTGGCGTCCCGCGCCGGCGTCCGCCCGGCCGCTCCTGCAGACGTCCCTCGACCTCATCGGGCCCGGGCACAACTCGCTCACGGTGGATCCGCACGGCAACGACGTCATCGTCTTCCACTCCTGGAACACCGACCGGACCCGCCGCGAGATGCACGCGCGGCACATCGTCTTCGAGGAGGACGGACCTCACGTCGGCAGGCCGATCGGCGAGCCGGACGCCGCCGAGAAGATGCCGCCGGACCGATGACGGCGCCGGGCACGACGAGCAGGCGGCCGACGCTGTTCCTGACGGTGGGACTCCCCTGCACCGGGAAGACGACGGCGGCCCGACGCATCGAGGTCGAGGAGCGACGCCCTCCGGCTGACCAAGGACGAATGGGTGAAGGCTCTCTACGGGCACGAGAACCCGCCGTCGGCCCAGGAGGTGATCGAGGGACGGCTGATCCAGGTCGGGCTGCGCGCCCTGGAGCTCGGCACCAACGTCGTCCTCGACTTCGGTCTCTGGAGTCGGGACGAGCGCTCCGCTCTCCGGCAGGCAGCAGCAGACCGCGGCGCGCGGGCGGAGCTGCGGTACTTCGCGCTCAGCCAGGCCGAGCAGCGGGCCCGACTCGATCAGCGCCAGGCCGAGGCACCCCACACGACCTGGCCGATGTCGGACGAGGAGCTCGCGCGGTGGGCAGCCCTGATCGAGGTCCCCGCGCCCGGTGAGCTCGACGGCACCGAACCCGTCGACGACCCGCCGGCGGGGTTCGCGACCTGGGACGAGTGGCGCGGACGACGGTGGCCACCGGCAGTCCCCTGACCCCGGGCCCTCCCCGTCACCGACTCGAGGGTCCGAGCCGCTTCTGCATCTGCTGGGTGGTGACGGCGTACCCGGCGGACTCGTACAACCGCCGAGCGGCCTCGTTGCTGCCGAACACGTTCAAGCCGAGGCTCCCGACGCCGCGCGGGTGGACCAGCGCGATCCAGGTGACCCCGACGGCCACCCCGTCCTCACCGACCGCGGTGAGCAGCAGCGTGTCCGGCTGCGCCAGGCCGTCCGGCAGCAGCTCGTCGAGCTCGGCCTCCGAACGCGCCAGCGCCTCCTCCGGTGCCCGGTCGCCGGCCTCCGCGCGTTCCTCGGCGTAGCCCCGGGCCAGGTGTGGGCGGTACGCCGCGAACTCGTCCTCGGTCATGTCTCGCAGTGTCAGACCCCTGTCCACGACGCCACCTTGGCGCCGCGCGAACCCGCTGCGACAGCCCGACGACCGCGCCGGTGGGGGTCGACCGACAGGCAGGTCGCGACACGATGAGTATCGGTACACGCCCCCTTGCGAGGAGTGATCGTCATGACCTGTAGGCCGCCGATCGTTCCGCGACGGCAGCGAGCGTGGGCCGTCGATCCGGCGCCGTAAGACGTCCACGCCCGGACCCTCGAGACGAACGACCCCTGGGGTCAGGCCCCGACCAGGCCGTGCTCGTGCGCGAACACCACGATCTGCACCCGGTCGCGGAGCGCGAGCTTGCGCAGGATCGCGCCGACGTGGGTCTTCACGGTCGACTCGCTCGCGAACACCAGCGCGGCGACCTCGGTGTTCGACAGGCCGCGCGCCACGGAGTGGAAGACCTCGCGCTCCTTGTCGGTCAGCTGGAGGTACGCCGGGGGCGTTGGACGCGGCTCGCGGAACTGCGCGTCGAGCAGCGTCGAGAGGTCGGCCGGCGCGAGCACGGCGTTGCCGGCGTGCACCGTGCGGATGGCGTCGCGGAGCATCAGCGGGGTCGTGTCCTTGAGCAGGAAGCCGCTGGCGCCGTACCGGATCGCCGTGGCAGCCCGGTCGTCGAGGTTGAACGTCGTCAGCACCACGACCCGGACCGGCGCCGGGCGTCGCGCCACCCGCTCGGGCTGGAAGATCAGCCGGGTGGCCTCGACGCCGTCCATCTCCGGCATCCGGACGTCCATGAGCACGACGTCGGGGGCCAGCTCGTCGACGAGTCGCACGGCCTCCAGGCCGTCCCCCGCCGAGCCCACCACCGCCATGCCCTCCTGGGCGTCGACGATGACCCTCACACCCTCGCGGAACAGCTCCTGGTCGTCGACGAGGAGCACCCGGATGTCCCTGGTGGAGTCGGTGGCCGCAGCCGTCACGCCGCGCTCACCGGCACCCACGCCGTCACCGTGAAGGTCGGCCCGTCGGGCTCCTCCCGCCGCCGTACGTCGAGCCGCCCACCCACCGACTCCAACCGGCGGCGCATGCCGTCGAGCCCCTGGCCGGGCGGGCCGTCGTCGACGGGGACCGGCGCCGTCGGGTCCGGGTCGGAGTCGGGCAGCGGCGTCGCGTTGCGGACCTCGATGCGCAGGTCGCGGTCCCAGCCTCCCTCGGGCCAGTGCCGCTCGAGGGTGACGGGACGGTCGTGGCGTCCGTGCCGCATCGCGTTCGTCAGCATCTCCTGCACCACGCGGTGGGCCACCACGTCGAGCTCGGGCGGCAGCGGTCGCGGACTGCCCGACTCCGTGGCGACCACCTCGGTTCCGCTGCGACGCACCCCCTCGAGGAGCTCCTCGAACGCGCCGTTCGGGGTCGGCAGCGCGTCCTGCGGTCCCGCGAGCACCCGCCGGACGTCCTGCAGCGACGTGCGCGCCGAGGTCGCGATCGTGGCCATCGTGACCTTGAGCGCCGCGGGGTCGTCGGGGCGGTACTGCGCCGACTCGGCCTGCGCCAGGATCACCGCCAGCGAGTGCCCGACGACGTCGTGGACGTCGCGGGCCATCCGCGCCTGCTGGTCCCGCAGCTGTGCGATCTCCCGCGCCTGCTCGGTCTCCCGCAGCGCCCGTGCCGTGTCGGCCTCGGCCTGCTCCTGGCGGACCTCCGAGCGTTGAGCCCGCGCGGTCGCCCGGAGCAGCAGCCCGGCGAGCCACGGCACCGCCAGGGTCAGCAGGCCGAGCACCACGGCGCCGACGAGCAGCGTGTCGCTGAACCGGTAGGCGCTGTCCACCAGCTCCTGGAGGACGTTGATGTCGCGGAAGAACCCGTACGACCCCCGGGTGACCAGCAGCAGCCCGAAGCCGGCCGCGGCCGGGATCGAGAGCCCGCTGAGCACGACGGTCGCGGGCCGGCCCCAGCGGGCGCAGCCGAACGCCACGACCGCGACCGCGAACTCCACCGTCAGCACCGACGTCCCGGTGGCCACCTGGCCGAGCGCGGTCAGCCAGACGATCACGAGCGCCGCAGCGGGCTGCCGTCGGGAGAGCGCCACGGCGGCCGCGACGGCCACGACGACGGTCGCGGTGGGGACGACTGGGACGGGGCCGGGCACGTCGCGGTCCAGCACCTCGAGGAGCCCGCCGAGCAGCACCGCGACCCCGAGGGCGCCCTCGGGCAGCCACGCCCGCAGCTCGTCGGTCCTCACCTCGCCATCCTGACCGAGGTCATGCCGCCACGAGCGCGTCCCGCACCAGCAGGTCGAGGAGATCGGCGTACGGCGTGCCCGCCGCGGCGAACATCCTCGGCACCTGGGACTCACCGGTGAAGCCGGGCATCGTGTTGACCTCGTTGAGGACCAGGCCCCGTGAGGTGACGAAGAAGTCGACGCGCGCCACGCCGGCGCAGCCGAGCGCGTCGTACATCGCGACCGCTGCTGTCCCCAGCGCGCTGCGCTCGGGGTCGGTCAGGGCCGCAGGGACGCGGAAGTCGGCGGTTCCGTCGTACTTCGCGCCGTGGTCGAAGATCCCCTCCCTCACGATCTCGAGCGCCGGCGCCACCACCCGTTGTCCGCCGGGTCGTCCGAGCACCGCGACGTCCACCTCACGGCCTCCCACCAGCTCCTCGACGAGCACCCGGTCGCCGAGCGCGAACGCCGCGCCGAGTGCTCCCGAGAGGACCGCCGGGTCGCGGACGAGCGTCACCCCGTGGCTGGAGCCGGCGGCCACCGGCTTGACGACGACCGGCCGGGTCCAGGCGTACGCCGCCGCGGTGGCCGGCGTGAGCAGGACACCGTCGGCGACCCCGATCCCGATCTCGCGCGCGACCAGCTTGGTGGCCCACTTGTCCATGGCCAGCGCGCCCGCTCCCACGCCGGACCCGACGAAGCGGACGCCGGCCAGGTCGCAGAGCGCGGCGACGGTCCCGTCCTCCCCCCGCGGACCGTGCAGCGCCGGGACCGCCACCGCGCAGGTGCGCAGCAGGTCGACCGCGGTGGCCAGGTCGAGGTCGCGGTCGCCGTCCGACCAGGTGCCGTCGCGGCCGATGGTCAGGGCGAGGACGTCGTAGGCGTCGGGGTCGAGCGCCCCGGCGATCGCCGCGGCCGAGGCGAGGGAGACGTCGTGCTCGCAGCTCTGCCCGCCGCCGATGACGGCGACCCGCGTCCTCACCGCACGCTCCGCAGCGAGACAGCGCGGACCTCGCGGCGCACGCGGGCTCCCAGGCCGGTGACGACCTCGTGCTCGATCGAGTCCGACCATGCGGCCCAGTCGGCGACAGTCGGCTCGCCGCTGTCGCCAGGCCCGAAGACGGTCACGAGGTCGCCGGGCACCGCGCGGGTGTCCCCGAGGTCGACGACCGCCATGTCCATCGACAGCCGGCCGACGAGAGGACGGCGACGACCACCCACGAGCACCTCCGCACGCCCGGAGGCGGCCCGCGGCAAGCCGTCCGCGTACCCCAGGGGGACCAGCCCGAGGTCGGTCACGCCCGGAGCGGACCACGCATGGCCGTAGCCCACCGGCGTGCCCCCCCGCACCCGACGCACCTCGACCAGCGGTGCAGTGAGCGTCAGCGCCCCTCGCAGCGCCGTGGTGCGCGACGGGTCGATGCCGACCAGGCCGGCGCCGACGCGGCTCATCGTGTGGTGGCTCAGCGGGTCGGTGAGCGTCGCCGCGGTGGCCGCGAGGTGCCGCGCGCTCGGACGCAGGCCGACGGCGCGCGCCTGCTCGAGGCCCCATGCGAAGCGCACGCGACCCCGCGCGTTGCTCGGGTCACCGGGGACGTCGGCGTCGGGCAGGTGACCCATGACGCCGACCACGTTCAGCCGCCCGGTGCGCTCGGCCCGGCGGGCCGCGCGGCACAGGTCGCCCCACTCCGAGGGCGCGGCACCGTCGCGGGCCATCCCGGTGTCGAGGTGGAGGTGCACGCGCGCGCCGGGCGCCCGGGTCGCGACCGCCTCGAGGTGCCGCCGGCTGGGCACCGCCACCTCGACACCGGCCGCCACGGCCGCGGCGAAGTCGGCGTCGACCGGGTTCAGCCAGCTGAGGACGGGCGCGGTCAGCCCCTCGGCCCGCAGCGCCAGGGCCTCGCCGAGGGCCGTCACGCCGAGACGGGTCGCGCCGTGGGCGAGCGCGGTGCGGGCCACGTCGGCCGCGCCGTGCCCGAACCCGTCGGCCTTGACCACGGCCATCAGCTCGCCAGTGGCCCTCTCGGCCAGCGCGCGGGTGTTGGCAGCGACCGCGGTCAGGTCGACGGTGAGCCGTGGCCCGGCCGCGCCCTGGCGGGCCAGCTCCGGGGAGAGGATCGTCATGGCTCCACGGTCGCGGCAGCGGTCCGCGTCCGGCCTCCTCCTGAGGTACCGGCTCCTGACCTCGAGGACGAGACCGTCTCGCGGAGCAGCAGGCGACGGGGACCGCAGGATCAGGCGAGGCCGGCGTCGTGGACGCAGATGGCGATCTGCACCCGGTTGTCCACCTCGAGCTTGGCGAAGAGGCGGCCGATGTGCGCCTTGACCGTCGGCACCGACAGGTGGAGGGCCACCGCGATCTCGGCGTTGGACAGTCCCTCCCCGACCGCGGTGGCGACCTCGGACTCGCGGGCGGTGAGCCGGGAGAGCCGCTCCCTCGCCGCGCGGCTGCGGTCCGGTGCCGACCCGGCGGTGAGCTGGGCGATCAGTCGGCTGGTCACGCTCGGGGACAGCATCGGGTCCCCGTCGGCGACTCGTCGGATCGCCTCGATGATGGCGGCCGGCGCGGTGTCCTTGAGCAGGAACCCGCTGGCGCCTGCGCCGAGAGCCCGGGTGACGTAGTCGTCGGCGTCGAAGGTGGTGAGCACGATGACCTTGGGCGGGCTGTCCCAGGACTGGATCTGCTCGGTCGCCTCGAGGCCGTCCGTCCGAGGCATCCGGATGTCCATGAGGACGACGTCGGGGTGGTGCGCGCGGGCGGCCGCCACGCCGTCGCGGCCGTCGACGGCCTGGCCGACCACCTCGATGTCCTCGGCGCCACCGAGGATCAGCTCGAGGCCGGACCGGACCAGCGCGTCGTCGTCGACGACCAGCACCCGGATCCGCTGGCGTCCACGAGCGGACGGCTCGTCGCCCGGGGTCACGCCGTCCACGGCAGCCACCCGTGCAGCTCGAAGGAGCCGTGGTCCCGTCGGGTGTCGAGGCGGCCGCCCGCGAGCTTGGCCCGCTCCCGCAGCCCGACGAGACCCAGACCCGCGCCCGGCGTGGCTGCGCCGTTCGGGGCTGCGTAGCCGCTCCGCGCCGGGTTCCGGATGGTGATGTCCACCCCGGCCGCGGGCGAGCCCTGCAGCGACACCAGGACCGCGACGTGCGGGGCGTGCTTGCGGGCGTTGGTCAGCCCCTCCTGGACGATCCGGTACGTCGTACGCCCGACCTGCTCGGGCATGGTGGCGGCGTCGTGCACCCGCTCGTCGTACTGCACCCGCATCCCGGACGCCCGGGCCTCCTGCACCAGCGCAGCGAGGTCGCCGAAGGTCGGCTGCGGGCGCTCGTGGACGGCCGTCGCGTGGTCGTCGTCGCGCAGCACGCCGAGGACCTGCCGCAGGTCGCTCAAGGCCTCGTGCGACTTGGCCTGGATGATCTCGGCGGTCTCGCGGATCTGGTCGGCGGTCAGGTCGGTGCGGTAGGCGAGCCCGCCGGCGTGCATGGTGATGAGGCTGATCCGGTGCGCGAGCACGTCGTGCATCTCGCGGGCGATCCGGGCACGCTCGGTGGAGCGTCCCTGCTCGACCCGCAGCTCCTGCTCGGCCTCGGCCCGCTCGGCGCGGTCGCGCAGCGTCCACAGCAGCTCGCGCCGGGACCCGAGGTACATCCCCCACACGAGGATGGCGATGGTGAACGCGAGGCCGACCGCGAGCGTGATCCACCACGGCCCGTCGTCGGGGGTCGGCTCGAAGAGCGGGAAGACCATCGCGGCGACGAGGCCGACCGTGCCGACGAGGACCACCTGCCAGACCACGCGCCGCGTCGCCAGCGAGACCGAGGCGAGGGTGCTGGGCCCCGCGGCGGTCAATGAGACCGTGCTGGCGGCGTTAGTGAGGATCGCGACGGTCAACGGCCACCGCCGCCGGTAGAACGACAGCACGAGGGTGACGAGGCCGACCCCCAGGTCGAGCCAGAACAGCGCTCGGGCCTGCTGCCACTGCAGGACCGCGGTCGTGGGCCAGATCACGGCGCTGATGAGCACCGCCAACCCGGACCGCCACAGGTGGGCGCGGCCGGTGAGCGGCGGGTTGTACTGCTCCGGCGTCGGCTCGTGCACGGCACGAGCCTAGGAGCAGCCGCCCCCGGCAGGCAGCGCCCGGCGACCCGTCCCACCCCCTACTTAAGTCGCCCCGGGTCGATGCCACGGGCCGATGTCGTCGGCGGCCCGGCTGCGGGAGGGTCGACGCATGATCACTGTGGACGGTGTCACCAAGAGATACGGCAGCTTCCTCGCTGTCGACGACGTGTCCTTCACCTGCCGGCCGGGTCAGGTCACCGGCTTCCTCGGACCGAACGGCGCCGGGAAGTCGACCACGATGCGCGTCATGGTCGGGCTCACGCCCCCCAGCCGCGGCCGCGTCACGATCGGCGGTCACCGGTACGCCGACCTGCCGAACCCGGGCCGCCACGTCGGGGTCCTCCTCGACGCCTCCGCGCAGCACGCCGGCCGCACCGGGCGCGAGGTCCTGACGCTCGGCGCGATCACTATGGGACTGCCGGTGTCCCGTGTCGACGAGATGCTCGAGCTGGTCTCGCTGTCGGCAGCCGAGGGCAAGCGGCGGGTCCGGAACTACTCGCTCGGCATGCGGCAGCGGCTCGGCATCGCTCACGCGCTGCTCGGCGATCCGGAGGTCCTGATCCTCGACGAGCCGGCCAACGGCCTGGACCCGGCCGGCATCCACTGGATGCGGGGGCTTCTGCGCGAGTACGCCGAGCGGGGCGGCACGGTCTGCCTGTCGTCCCACCTGCTCCACGAGGTCGAGCGGATCGCCGACGAGCTGGTGCTCATCGGCCGGGGCCGCATCGTCGCGCAGGGGACGAAGCAGGAGCTGCTGCACACCCGCGGCGCCTACGTGAAGGCGGTCGAGCAGGAGGTGCTGCTCGACGCCCTGAGCCGCGAGGGCATCCACGTCGTCCCGTCCGGCGACGGGCTGCGCAGCGACGCCGAGGCGGTGCAGATCGGCAAGGTCGCAGCTGCCGCCGGGATCACGCTGATCGAGCTGCGGCCGGCCGACGGGGAGGGGCTCGAGGAGATGTTCCTCCAGCTCACCGCCGACACCCAGCGCGACGACACCACGACCACCACCACCGATGGAGCCTCCCTGTGACCGCCACCGTCTACGACGAGCCCACCCTGGACGTCTCCGGGACGCCTCGCATCCCCCTCGTCCGGCTGACCCGTGTCGAGCTGCGCAAGCTCGTCGACACCCGCGCCAGCCGGTGGCTGCTGATCGCCATCGGGGTGATCACCGCGGCCGCCATCGTGATCTTCTTCTTCGCCGCCGACCAGTCCGACCGCACGTTCCTGAACTTCATCGGGTTCGCGGCGACGCCGCAGGGGTTCCTGCTCCCGGTGCTCGGCATCCTGCTGGTCACCAGTGAGTGGTCGCAACGGACCGCGCTCGCGACGTTCACGCTCGTGCCGGTGCGCGGACGGGTGCTGACCGCCAAGGTGATCGCCGCGCTGATCGCCGGCTTCATCGCGATCGTCGTGGCGGTGACCGTCGCGGTCCTCGCCACGCTCGCCGCTGGGGCGGACAACGCCTGGGCCGACATCGGGGCCGACGACTTCCTCAAGTTCGGCCTGCTCCAGGTCAGCGGCGTGCTCCAGGGGCTCGCGTTCGGGTTGCTGTTCCTGAACTCCGCAGCGGCCATCGTGACCTTCTTCGTGCTCCCGACGGTCTTCTCCATCGTCGCCAACGTGTGGGGCGCGCTGCAGGACGCGGCACCGTGGCTGGACCTGGCCACGGCGCAGGGCCCGCTGTTCGCCGGGACGGACGTGTCCGGTGAGGAGTGGTGGCAGGTCACCAGCGCGACCGTCCTCTGGGTGGCGCTGCCCTTCGTGGTCGGGCTGGTCCGGGTGCTGCGGGCCGAGGTCAAGTGACGCAGGCCTGGCCTCCCGAGGGGACGTCCCGTCGTACGACGGTGGCCGGGCAGGAGCTCTACCACCTCGAGTTCGACGGACCGGAGGACTCCTCGACCATCGTGTGCGTGCACGGGCTCGGCGGGTCGGCGCTCAACTTCGGCGTCCTCGCCCCGCTCCTCGCCTCCCGGTACCGGGTGCTGGCCGTCGACCTCCCGGGTCACGGACGGTCGGAGCCCGGGCCGGCGGATGTGGGCAGCGGTGCCACGGTCGACCGGCTCGTGGGCGTCCTGGACGGGTTCCTCCGCCAGGTCGCCGCCCGGGGCCCGGTCGTCCTCGTGGGCCACTCGCTCGGTGGAGTGCTCACCGTGCTCGCCGCGCGGGACTCGACGGCCGTCAGCAGGTTGGTCCTCCTCGCTCCCCCGGTCCCGCACCGGACCCGGCTCCCGTGGGACCTGCGTCTGATGATGAAGCTGGCCCTGCTGCGGACGCCCGGGGTGCGGCAGGTCGTCGACCGGCAGCTCGCGCGGACCGCGCCGGAGGCGCTGGTGCACAAGCAGCTCGCCGACGCGACTCCGCACGTGTCGCGCGTCCCGACCGAGGCCGTGGCCGCCTCGGTGGCGGAGACCGCCGAGCGGCTCGTCAGCCCTGACGCCGCGACGGCTCGGCGCCTCCAGTGGCAGGCGATCCTCGACACGATCGCGCTCCTCGGGCGCCCCGCGGACTGGGCAGCCCGACTGGCGACCGTGGAGCAGCCCGCTCTCTGGCTCCACGGCCACGACGACCGGCTCGTCCCGATCGCCGACGCTCGGGCCCTGGCGGCCTCCCGGCCGGCGTGGACGTTCCGCGCCCGCCCCGGGACCGGACACCTGCCGCACCTCGAGGACCCCGCATGGGTCGCGGACACGCTCACCGAGTGGCGGTGAGGGAGAGCAGGCTGGTGCGGTGGACCACCGCTACGCCCTGACCGTCACCTGGACCGGCAACACCGGCGACGGCACGGGCGACCGGCACGATGAGGACCGAGGCCGACAGGAACGGCCGGTTCACCGAGGTGTGCTGCACCCGGTCGTCACCGCCGGCTGGTCCTCGGTCACCGACCGGGGTCGACCATCGTGATGCCGGCGCCCGGCGCCCGGTCGAGGACGGGCAGCACCGCCGCCGCCTCCTCGAGCCCGACCGTGCGCTCGACGAGCCGCTGCGGCTCGACCCGTCCCTGCTCGACCAGCTCCAGCAGGGCCGGGTAGTCGACTGCTGCCATCCCGTGGCTGCCGAGCACGTCGAGCTCCCAGGCGATCACCCGCGCCATCGGGACACCCGGGTGACCCTGGACCGGCGGCAGCAGCCCCACCTGGACGTGCCGTCCGCGACGGCGCAGGCTGAGGACCGCGTCGGCACAGGTCTGCTCGCTGCCGACCGCGTCGACGGCGACGTGGCTCCCACCACCGGTGAGCTCCACGACGGCGGCCGGGACGTCGACCCGGGCGCCGGTGCCGTCCGCGAGAACGGTGTGCTCGGCGCCCAGCTCGCGGGCAGCCGCGAGGGCCGCAGGGTTCCGGTCCACCGCCACCACGCGGGCGCCCAGCGCGCGGGCGATCATCACCACGCTGAGCCCCACGCCGCCCGCACCCACGACGGCGACCCACTCGTCCTCGACCAACCGGGCGCGGCCGACCAGCGCGCGGTACGCCGTGGCGAACCGACATCCCAGGGTGGCCGCAGTCGCGTCGTCGACCTGCTCGGGGACCGCCACCAGGTTGCTGTCCGCGGCGTGCAGGGCGACGTACTCGGCGAAGGACCCCCAGTGGGTGAACCCCGGCTGCTGCTGGTCGGGACAGACCTGGGCCTGCCCGGCGCGGCACCACACGCAGCGACCGCAGCCGCAGACGAACGGGACCGTCACCCGGTCGCCGAGGCGCCACCGGCGGACCTCCGCACCCACCTCGACCACCGTCCCGGCGAGCTCGTGGCCCGGCACGTGGGGATACGTGAGCTCGTCGTGCCCGGCCCAGGCGTGCCAGTCACTGCGACACATCCCGGTCGCCGCTACCCGCACGACCACGCCGGACGGCGGTGCTGCAGGATCCGCGACCTCCCGCACTTCGGGCTGTGCCCGGACGGCGTCGACCACCACGGCGCGCACCGGCTACTCGTCCAGCCCGTGCTCCATCGCGTACCGGACCAGCTGGACCCGGTTGTGCAGCTGCAGCTTCCCCAAGGTGTTCTGCACGTGGTTCTGCACGGTGCGGTGGGAGAGGAACAGCCGGTCGGCGATCTGCTTGTAGGACAGCCCCTTGGCCACCAGCCGGAGGACCTCGGTCTCCCGCTCGGTGAGGCGCGGCGTCTCCGAGCCCGAGGTCACCGGCGCCTCGGAGAGCCTGCGGAACTCGCCGAGCACGAGGCCTGCGAGTCCCGGCGTGAACACCGTGTCGCCGGAGGCGACCCGCCGTACCGCCGACACGAGCTCCTGCCGCGACGCGGACTTCACCAGGTAGCCCGTGGCGCCCGCCTTGACCGCGTCGAGCACGTCGAGCTGCTCTCCGGAGGCCGACAGGACCAGGACCCGGGGCGGCTCGTCGAAGGCCATCATCGAGGTCGTCACCTCGACGCCGTTGGGGGTCGGGATGTTGAGGTCGAGGACGACGACGTCCGGCCGGGCGGCCTTCGCGCGGCTGACCGCCTCGGTGCCGGTTGCTGCGGTCGCGACGACCTCGAAGCCCTCCTCGGAGAGGTCGCGGGTCACCGCGTCACGCCACATCGGGTGGTCGTCCACCACCATCACCCGGATCGGCTCGCCGCCCACGGAGCAGACGCTACAGACCCGGAGACGGTGTACTGGCGTCATGAGACGAGGGGACGGCCTCGAGTCGGGACAGCGCCCGCCGACGGAGGAGGCGCCGTCGCCCTCGGTGGAGCGCTCGATGTACCGGCCGCTGGCGGTGCTCCGGGTCCTCCTGCTGGTCAACGCGATCGGGTTGTTCTTCTACCGGGGCCTCACCGCCCGCAACGGCCCGTGGTCGAACACCGACCACGTGACCGCCGGCGTGCTGGTCCTCGCCGCGCTCGCGGTGTGGACGGCTGTCGCGATCCGCGGCTACGCCACGGCGGAACGTCGTCGTCCACCGCTGCTCGTGGCGGACCTGGTCGTCGCCCTGGCGGCGATCCTGGTGTCCCCGCTGGTCAAGGGAGCGTCCCTGCAGGCGACGCTGCCGGGCTTCTGGGTCGGAGGCGTGGTCCTGGCCTGGGCGGTCCACTGGCGGTGGGTCGGCGGGTGCGTCGCCGCCGTCGCGGTCGCGGCCGCCGACCTGTCCATCCGGCCGGGGATGACGACCGTGCAGTACGCGAACATCCTGCTGCTGCTGCTGTGCGGGCTCATCGTCGGCCACGCCTCCGGGCTGCTGAAGCAGATGGCGGCCGCGCGTGACCGGGCGCAGCGCGAGGCCGCCGCGGAGCGGGAGCGTGCCCAGCTCGCCCGCGTCGTCCACGACGGCGTGCTGCAGGTGCTCTCGCTGATGCAGCGCCGCGGCACGGAGCTCGGCGGCGAGGTCGCCGAGCTCGGCCGGCTCGCGGCGGACCAGGAGGCCGCGCTGCGGGCGCTGGTGCAACGACCGACGAACGAGTCCCCGGTCGGGTCCGAGGACCTCGCCGGCGCGCTCTTCGGACTCCAGTCGGGGCTCGTCACCGTCTCGGTGCCCGGTCAGCCGGTGGTGCTGCCCGTCGCGGTCGTCCGCGAGGTCCTCGCGGTCGTGCGGGCGTGCCTGGACAACGTGAGCAGGCACGTGGGGGACGACGCACCCGCGTGGGTCGCGCTGGAGGACCGCGGGGAGCACGTCGTGGTCAGCGTCCGCGACGACGGGCCGGGCATCGCGCCCGGACGGCTCGAGGTGGCCCGCACCGAGGGGCGGCTCGGGGTGTCGGAGTCGATCCGGGGCCGCGTGAACGACCTCGGCGGCACCGCCGACCTCGTCTCGGCTCCCGGCCTGGGGACCGAGTGGGAGTTCACCCTGCCCAGGACGGTGGCCGTCCCCATCCGGGACTGAGCCTCCGCACCGCGGCAATCGGGTCCGCGTACTCAGGACGGGCTCCGACGCCGGTGGTGCGATCACCGTGTGGGCGTTCCCCTCGTCACCAGGTTCCAGCCGTTCTCCTCCGAGCACGTCGCTCCTGTCATGTGCTTCCTCGTCGTCGCCGCAGTTCCCGGACCCCCGGTACGTCATGTTCTGGGGGATGCACTTCGTGACCGTCTGGGCGTTGATGACCTGGCCGTGGGTCCGCGCCGGCGGCGGTCCCTGCTCGGGGGTGCGTCGTCCTACTCGGGCGGGTACTCAGGGTCGTCGTACTCAGGGCAGGTGAGTCAACCGGCGGTTCCGAGGCACCCGGCACCGCGGCTGTGATGGACCCATGTCCCGTTACGCCGACGCCAGCCGGTGCCCCGACTGCGGCACTCCCCTCCCCGACGACTCCGTGACCTGCCCGGGCTGCTCGCTCCCGTTGCGCGGGCCGCTGGCACGGGAGCTCTACCTGACGCTCGCGCACGCGGACCAGGTCCTCGCCGCACTCCGCGCGACGCTCCAGCAGCCCGTCGCGGCCGTCGCGGGACCACCACGTCCGGCACGGTCCCGCGCGGCGCGGGGCACCCGCGCGACGGCGCTGAGCAGCGCCTCGGTCCCGCAGCTCCTGCTGGGTGTGGGCGCCCTGTGCCTGCTGGTGGCCGCGCTGGTGTTCCTGGCCGTCACCTGGTCGGTGCTGGGCGTGGGCGGACGTACGGCGACGCTGGTCGGCCTCACCACGGTCTCGGCGTCCGTGACCGCCGTCGTCGCGCGGAGGGGTCTGCGGGGCGCCACCGAGGCGCTGGGACTCGTCACGCTCGGGCTGCTGACCCTCGACGTCGCGGGCGCCGACTCCGCGGGATGGTTCGGCGACCTCGCTCCGTCGTCCTTCCTGGTCGTGCTCGGGGCGGTGCTCGCGGTCACCGCGACCTCGACCTGTGTCGCCGTCCGGTCGACGCCGGCGAGGACCTTCACCAGCGGTGAGGTCGTGATCGGCGCGGGGTGGTGCCTCCTGGTGGCGGGGATCGACCAGGGCGGGTCGCCGACGCCCGCGAGCAGCGCGCTGCTCGCGACTCTGCTCGCCGCGGCAGGCGCTGCGGGGTCCTGGCGGCTCCGCCTGTCCACCGCGACCTGGGCGGTCGGGTCGGTCACCGGTCTCGCGTGGCTCCTGCTCGTGGCCGTCGGTGTCGAGGAGGTGGTCGACGAGCTCACGGCCGCGCACGTCTGGGGCGACCTGGCGGCCTGGCCGCTCGTCGCCGCGGCGCTGCTCCTCGGCTGCGTGGCGCTCCTGGCACGGCTGCACCCGGTCGCCCGTGGGGGCACGCTGTCGACGGCGGTGGCGATGCTCGTGGCCGTCCTGCTCCTCCCGGCCCTCGACAACGGCACCACACCGGCGACGCTCGCGGTGCTGTCAGCCCTGACGGTGGCCCTCGTCGTGCTGTGGTCGCTGCCGACGCCGTGGTCGGCGGCGGCCGTCCTGACCGCGACGCTCGGGACCGCGGTGACCGCGGTGCAGACCCTGGTGCTCGCCGGCCAGGCCGCCGACCGGCTCGGCCATGCCCTCGCCACCGGCGGTCCGACCGGTGGGCGGCTCCCGGCCGCGGACGTCGTCGAGGGCCTGCAGCCCTGGCTGCTCCTCCCCGACCTCGGCCTCACGGTCGCCGCCGCCCTCGTCCTCCGCCGGCTCCTCGGGTCGACCGTGCCGGTCCGCTCCGGCGTGGTGGTGGCCGCCCTCGCCGGCCTGTCCGCCACCGCCCTCCTGTATCCCGTGCCGGTGTGGACCGTCGTGGCGGGCCTGCTGGTCGCGGGTCTCCTGCTGGTGCTGGCCGACGACCTCGTCGCCGCGGCGCTCACGCTCACCGGGGCCGTGGTCGTCGCGACCTACGCCGACGGGCTGACGGCGATCGCGCTCGCCGCAGTGCTGGTCGCGTCCGCCGGCGTGCACGTTCGCGACCGGCGCGCGCTCGTGGCGGCGATCGCAGGCGTCGTCGCCGCGACGACCCTGACGGCGTCGGTCTGGACCTGGGGGGACCTGCTCGACCGCCCCGGCGAGTGGACCGCGGCCGTGGCCGTCGTCGCCACCGCCGTGCTGGCTCTGCTGCGGCCCCGTCCCGGCGTGGACGTCGGCGCGGCGCTCGGCGTCCTCGGGGTGTCGTCCGCGGGGGTCTCGGCGGCGCCCACGGACCAGGTCTCGACCTGGGTCGCTGTCTACCTGACCCTCGCCGGCGCAGCCACCTGCACCCAGGCCCTGCTCCGTGAGGACCGACGGCCCCTGGCCTGGGTCGGCGCGCTGCTGCTGGCGGCAGCTACCTGGGTCAGGCTCGCGGACCTGGGGGTCGACGAGCCGGAGCCCTACACGCTCCCGGCCGCGCTGGCGCTGCTCGTCGTCGGCCTGGTGCAGCTCCGCCGGCGCGGCGAGGACGACACGGTCCGGATCCTGGGTCCCGGCCTCGGCCTGGCCCTGGTGCCCAGCCTGCTGTGGGTGCTCGACGACCCCGCGACGCTGCGGTCCCTCCTCCTCGGCGTGGCCTGCCTCGGGCTCGTGCTCGCCGGCCTCCGGTTGCGGTGGACCGCGCCCCTGCTGTTCGGCGCCGTGGTGGGGGCGGCGATCGTGCTGCGCTCGGCCGCGCCGTACGTCGGCGACGCCGTGCCGCGCTGGGCCACCATCGGCACTGCCGGTGTCCTGCTCGTCGCACTCGGGATCACGTGGGAGCAGCGGGTCCGCGAGGCCAGGCTGCTCGCGGGGTACGTCCGTCAGCTGCGGTGACGTCCCCCGGGGTGCGGGAGCGCTCAGCCCGCAGGCGAGGCGACCTCGACAGTCCCCACGGACGTCGGTAAGTTCTCCCATTCGTGCCTCGACTGCTCACCGCCCACCTGCTGCTGGTGGCGGCGGGGTTCCGGGAGCAGTCGCGGTACCTGCTGGCGGCGGTGGGCGGGCTGGTCGCGAACGCGACCTTCGGGCTGCTCAAGGTGGCCATCCTGTTCGCGACCGTGGACGCGTCGGCCGGCGAGCTGGAGGGGTACGACGCCGCCACGATGAGTGCCTACATCTGGATCAGCCAGGGCATGCTCGGCTCGGTCAACCTGATGGGCCGCGTCGACCTCGCCGAGCGGATCCGCACCGGCGACGTCACCGTCGACTTCCTGCGGCCCCTGGACGTCCACACCGCGATGATCGCCCACGAGCTCGGTCGTTCGCTGTTCAACCTGCTCCCCCGCGGGTTCCCCAGCGTGCTGATCGGCGCGCTGCTCGTCGGGATGGCGACGCCGGACTCGCCGGCGGCGTACCTGGGGGGCGCGGTCAGCGCGCTGCTCGCGATGGTCGTCTCCGCGGCGACGGTCTACCTGGTCGCCGCGGCGGGCTTCTGGATCGTGGAGACCCGCGGGCTCCAGCTGCTCTACATGGTGCTCGCCGGCTTCCTGGCCGGACTCTTCGTCCCGCTGTGGCTGTTCCCGCCGTGGCTGCAGGCGGTCGCGCTGGCCACCCCCTTCCCCGCGATGCTCATGTTCCCCACCGACATCCTGTCCGGCCGCACCACCGGGCTCGACGCCGCCGGGCTGGTCGGCGCGCAGCTGCTCTGGCTGACGGTCGTGGTGGCGACGGGGCAGCTGATGACCCGCAGCGGCCGCCGGCACCTGGAGGTGCAGGGTGGCTGAGGCGACGTCGGCACCGCCTTCCTGGCGCGCCGACCTGGCGGCGTACCGCGCGGTCCTCGGGTCCCGGATGCAGTCGCAGGCCAGCTACCGGACCAGCTTCGCCGTCGACCTCGCCAGCTCGGTGCTGGTGGGGCTCGTCGAGCTGGCGGAGGTGTGGGTGCTCTATCACAGCGTCGACCGGATCGGCGGGCTGGACCTCGCCCAGGTCCTGCTGGTCTTCGGTCTCGCGGACCTCTCGTTCTCGCTGGCCGACCTGTCCTTCGGGCACTGCGACCGGATCCCGACCTACGTCCGGGCCGGCACCCTCGACGTCCTCTACCTGCGGCCCCAGCCACTGCTGCTCCAGCTCGTCACCAGCGACATCAGCCTGCGTCGGCTGGCGCGGGCGGCCGTGGGACTCACCGCGCTGGTCGCCGGGCTGGTGCTCAACGACGTGCCGTGGGGCCTCCCCGCGGTCGCTGCTGCTCGGGACGGCCCTGGTCAGCGGCTACGTGATCTTCGCGGCGAGCTTCGTCAGCGCCGCCGGCCTGCAGTTCTTCGTCATCAACGGCGCCGAGATGACCAACGCCTACGTCTACGGCGGGCGGTACGCCGCCTCGCAGCCGGCCTCGGTCTGGGGCCGGCCGCTCAAGGTCGCGTTCGGGTTCTTCTTCCCGATGACGTTCACCGCCTACCTCCCCGTCGTCACGCTGCTCGACCTGCCGTCCTCGGAGTGGCTGCCGTCCTGGCTCGGCTGGTGCGCGCCGGTGGCAGCCGCGTGGTCGGTGCTGTTCGCGGCGCTGTGCTGGCGCGCCGGCGTGCGGCACTACCAAGGAGGCGGCGGATGACCGCGATCATCGAGACCCACGGGCTCAGCCGGGACTTCCTCGTGCGGGACGGCGTGCGCCGGCGCCGGGTACGGGCGGTGAGCGACCTCGACCTGCACGTGGAGGCCGGCGAGGCGGTCGGCTACATCGGCGCGAACGGCGCCGGCAAGTCGACCACCATCAAGATGCTGACCGGCATCCTCGTGCCGACGTCGGGGTCGGCGCGCACCTGTGGGCACGAACCCGTCCGCGAGCGGCGCCGTCTCGCGCGGGAGATCGGGGTGGTCTTCGGGCAGCGCTCGCAGCTGTGGTGGGACCTGCCGGTGCGGGATTCCTTCCGGCTGCTGGCCGCCATCCACGGCCTGCCGGCGGACCGTGCGAGGACCCGCCGCGAGGAGCTCGTGGAGCAGCTCGAGATCGGTGCGTTCCTCGCGACCCCGGTGCGTCAGCTCTCGCTCGGCCAGCGGATGCGGGCCGAGGTGGCCGCGGCACTGCTCCACAGCCCGCGCCTGGTGATCCTCGACGAGCCGACCATCGGGCTCGACGTCCTGTCCAAGCAGCGGCTCCGAGAGTTCTTGATCGCCGAGCGACGCGAGCAGGGCACGACGCTGATGCTCACCACCCACGACATGGGGGACGTGGAGCGGTTGTGCGACCGGGTCCTCGTGGTCGACCGAGGGCGGCTCGCCTTCGACGGCACGCTCGCCGGCCTCACCCGAACGGTCGGCGCCCAGCGGGTGCTGGTCGTCGACCTGGACCGCCCGACGCCCAACCTGGTCGGGATCCCCCACACCCGGCACCTCGGCAGCGAGGGCGGCGGACTGCGCCAGGAGCTCGCCTTCGACTCCGAGGCCACCACGGCCGCCCAGGTGCTGGCGACCGTCACCACCCACGCGGAGGTGGTCGACCTCGCGGTCCGCGAACCCGACGTCGAGGACGTCGTCCGCCGGATCTACTCCGCCTCCCGGACCGACCCGTGACACGAGCGCCTCGACGAGCTCCTCGCTGGTCACATGTCCGTCTCGAGGCCGTGGCGGTGCCGGTCGGTGCGTACCCTCGGGCGTGCAAGCCGGCACCTGACCTGCCGGCTGAGGAGGCCCACGTGTCGCGTGCTGCAACCCGGATCCGCACGATCTTGCCCCGGACGGGTCGCACCGCCGTCGGTGCGACCCTCGCCGGCGGCGCGCTGACCGGCCTGGCGTCGGCTCCGGAGCGGGTGGGCCGGTTGTTCCGGAGGCGGTTCCCGACGGTGGCGGTGACCGGGATGACCGGGGTGGGCAAGACCGAGCTCGCCAACCGCCTCGCGCGTCGTACCTCCGGCACCGGCGTGGCCGAGGTCGGCTCGGCGGTGCTCGAGCGCCGTACCCGACGCTCCCACCGGTTGCAGGGGTTCCGGTTCCTGGTGGTGCCGGGGGACAACGCCGCGACACGGCTCGGTGCCCTCGACGAGGTCTTCCACGACGAACCGGTCGACGGGGTGGTCCACGTCGTGGCCAACGGCTACGCGACACCCCGGCGCACGGCCGGCACCACCGGCCGCGCGAGCGCCGCCCGCGAGGAGCAGCTCGCCGCCGAGCTCGAGGACTGGGCGATCACCTCGCACCGCATCGCCTCGATGGCCGTACGCCGTGACAAGCCGGTGTGGCTGGTCATCGCGGTGACCAAGGCCGACCTCTACGCCGACGACCTGGACGAGGTCGTGCACTACTACTCGCCGGGGAGCGGTTCCCCCTTCGGCGACAAGGTCGACGAGCTGCGCGCGCTGGCGGGTGGCGCCAAGCTCTCGGTCGACGTCCTCCCGGTGTCCAGCCAGGGTGGCGACCGGGCGTCGGCGGTCCCGGCCAAGCGGGCAGCGGCCATGGTCGACGCGCTCGCGCTCCGGCTCGGCCAGCTCAGCGGCCACGTCTGAGCCCTCTCGGCCGGGGGCTGCGGTCCACGTCGGTCGTCAGCGGGCGGTGACGAGGAGCGGGGGCGGTGACGTACACCCGACGCATCTCCCGCAGCCCCTGCGCGACGTCGCTCCACTGGTGCACGGTCTCCGTCGCCATCGTCGTGTCGACGCTGTCGTCGTCCAACGGCAGGTGCTCCGCGGTCGCTCCATGGAAGCACCGCCGCAGGTGTGCCAGGGTCGGGCCATGATCGACCACTTCGGGATCAACTGCGCCGACCTCGAGGCCAGTGCCGCCTTCTACGACACCGTCCTCGGGACGCTGGGCCACCGACGGCTCATGGACTTCGGCGTCGCGATCGGGTACGGCACCGAGCAACCCCACTTCTGGATCGCCCGCTGGGAGGGCGTCGAGGCCAACCGGGAGGTCCACGTGGCGTTCGCGGCGCCGGATGCCGAGACCGTGCGGGCCTTCCACGCTGCGGCGCTGACGTGGGGGGCCGAAGAGCTCCACGCGCCGCGGCAGTGGCCGGAGTACCACCCCGGCTACTACGGCGCCTTCGTCAGGGACCCCGACGGCAACAACGTCGAAGCGGTGTGCCACACCGTGCCCGAGGGCTGACCGACGCGTCGGCCAGCGGGGGTCGAGCTCGGTCACGGGGCCTCCGGCCACGGTCATGGCAAGGTGGACCAGGCTGCCGGGACGGACTCGTCGGCGCCACACGATTCTCGCCACCGCCGATGAGTTGCTCACCCGTTGACGGTCTGACCACAGTGACGGACCCCGCACGAGACGCAGGAGTCAGGATGGCTGCTCCCACGACCACCCCCACGACCACCCGAACGACGACGTCCACGACGCTGCCGGAGACCGACGACGGCTTCGAGCAGCAGACGGCCGGTTACCGCCGCGAGCTGCTCGCCCACTGCTACCGGATGACCGGGTCCCCGAGCGAGGCCGAGGACCTGGTGCAGGAGACCTACCTGCGGGCGTGGCGCTCGTACGGCTCGTTCGAGGAGCGCTCGTCCCTGCGCACCTGGCTGCACCGGATCGCGACCAACGTCTGCCTCACCGCGCTCGAGGGCCAGAAGCGGCGCCCGCTGCCCACGGGGCTCGGGGCGCCCTCGACCACGGCGTCCGAGCCGCTCGAGGCGCGGGCCGAGGTCCCCTGGCTCGGGCCGCTGCCGGACGCCATGCTGGGGCCGACCGACCCGGCCGACGCCGTCGTCGAGCAGGACTCGGTGCGGTTGGCGTTCGTTGCCGCGCTGCAGCACCTGCCCGCGCGTCAGCGCGCCGTCCTCGTGCTGCGCGACGTCCTACGGTGGAGCGCCGCCGAGGTGGCCGAAGCCCTGGAGACGACCGTGCCCGCGGTCAACAGCGCGCTGCAACGCGCCCACGCCTCGCTCGCCCAGGCCGCGCCGGACCGCGACCGGACGTCGGTCGGCGACCTCGACGCCGACCAGCGCGCGACCCTCGAGGCCTACGTCGACGCGTTCTGGCGCAAGGACGTCGCCGGCATCGCCCGGCTGCTCACCGAGGACGCCGTGTGGGAGATGCCGCCGTTCACGGGGTGGTACCAGGGACCCGACGTCATCGCCGGTCTCATCGACACCCACTGTCCCGGAGGCGCGCACGACATGCCCATGGTGCCGACGACGAGCAACGGGCAACCGGCGTTCGGGCTCTACCTGCGCGAGCAGCGGGGCGGGGAGCGCTTCCTCCCCTTCCAGCTCCAGGTCCTCGAGCTCGACGGCGACCGGGTCTCCCACGTGGTGGCCTTCTTCGACACCGACAGCTTCCGGCGCGCCGGGCTCCCCCGGCAGCTCAGCGGGAACGACGTCCGGGCCCTCTCCGGCGGCTGACGTGGTGTCCGTGCCGGTCCGCGCCCGCGACGACCTCGAGCTCCTCGAGCGTGCGCTGGGGTGGACACGGGGGGTGCTGGTCGACGTCCGCGACGACCTGGCGGCCGCCCCCACGCCGTGCGCGGGCTGGACGCTGCTCGACCTGCTGCGGCACATGGTCGACTCGTTGGCAGCGCTCGCCGAGGGCGCGACCGGCAGTGTCACGCTCGCGTCGGCGCCGGTCGACCGCGACGCCGGGCCCGAGGCCCTGGCGCGGTCGCTGTGCGACCTGGGGTGCGCCGTGCTGGGCGGCTGGGTGCACGCCGGCGCAGGACCGGTCGACCTCGGCGCACGACCGCTGCGGCGTGCGGTGCTGACCGAGGTCGGCGCCCTGGAGGTCGCGGTGCACGGGTGGGACGTCGCGCGCAGCTGTGGCAGCAGCGCGGTGCTACCACCGATGCTCGCCGCCGGCCTGCTGCCGGTCGCCGGCCGCCGGGTCGGTCGGGGTGACCGGACGGGCTCCTTCGGGCCGGTCGTGGAGCCGACCGGCAGCGACCCCGTCAGCCTGCTGCTCGCCCACCTGGGCCGCCGCGGCTGAGGCCGGCCCTCATGCGGACAGCAGCAGGCCGGAGACCGGCTTGGGCTGGAAGGACGTCGTCTTCGGCGGCATGACGTCGCCCCGGTCGGCGATCCGCGTCAGCGTCGACAGCGCGGGCGGCGCGAGAGCGAACAGCACACCCCCGTCAGCGTCGCATCGGCGAGCGAGGTCCGCTGCCGGCGCCCGCACCGGGCTCCCCGGCCCCGTGGCGGACGGCGTGAGGACGCGACGCTCGAGGAGCACGGCATCGAGCCCGCTGACCCCGTCGGGCGGGAGCTCCCGGGACGTCGCGAGGATCCAGCGCCCGTCGGCGTACACCGCCACCTGCCCGGTCCGTGGCGTCGGCACTGCGCCGACCTCGGTCACGTCGTACGACGCACGCAGGCAGCCCTCGAGGGCGTCGAGCTGCTCCTGCGGGAGCGGGCCGGGCAGCACGCGGTGGAAAGGTTCCAGCCGCAGGCCGCCGAGCGGGTAGACGACCACGGGGAGCCCGGCCGCCATGCACCCGGCGTCGCTGTCCCAGAACGATCGGGTCGCGGCGAGCCGGTGGTGTCCGTCCGCGACGTAGAGCACCGGGTGGGAGAGCTCGCTCGCGACCTCGGCGACGGCCTCGTCGGGGACGCGCCACAGCGCGTGCTCGCCACCGTCCGGCGTGGTCACCTGCAGTGCGGGACGCTCCGCGGGAGCGTCGCCGAGCAGGTCGCGGTACCTCGGCCCGGGCTCGTGGAGGGCCGAGACGAGCGACGTGCGCGGATGGCCGGCGGTGAGCTCGCGGGCCAGGGACTCGACCCGCTCGGGGAAGACCGCCTCGTGCCCGCGCAGCCGTCCTGCCGCGACGGCGCCGCGGCGCACCTCGAGGACGAGCCCGAGGTGCTCGGTGCCGTCGCGGCGCTGACGGTAGACGTACGCGGCCTCGTCGACCGGGCCGTAGGCCGTGGTGTCGACGACCGGTACCTGGCCGTCCCACCCCTCCACCAGGGGCGCAGCGAGCTCCGCGGCGCGCGCGGGCAGCGCCAGGCGCGACCGCAGCGGTCCGACGAGGTCCATTGCGGGACAACAACGCCGGGCCGCGGTTGTTCCGGGCACACATCGGGCGTGACCGCCGATCGCGGCGGTCACGCCCGGTGGCTGAACGTCAGCTCTGCAGCCGGAACTCCGCGCCGGTCGGGTCCCGCAGCACGGCGAGGCGGCCGTACGGCGTGTCCTCCGGCGCCATCGTCACGGATGCGCCCAGGGAGGTCGCGCGCTCGACGACGGCGTCGACGTCGTCGGCACCGAGGTAGACCGTCCAGCGCGGCTCCTCCACCATGCCGGCGGCGGCGTCGTCCATGATGCCGGCGCGCGGCTGGCTCATGTCGGCGTAGGTGGCGTAGCGGAAGCCGGGCGCCTCGGCGACGTGGTCGCCCCACCCGAACACGCTGCGGTAGAAGGAGACCGATGCGTCGAACGCCTGGGTGTGCAGCTCGAAGTGCACCGGGCTCGCGGCCTCACCCAGCACGCCGAAGCCGCTCTCGGTGCCGGGCTGCCAGCCGCTGACGACTGCTCCTCCGGCGTCGCGCACGATGACGAAGCGGCCGTTCGGCGCGACGTCCATCGGCTCCATCAGGACGGTCCCGCCGTGCTGCTGGGTCGCCGCCACGGTGGCGGCGACGTCGTCGGTGCGCAGGTAGACCGACCAGCCGTCGGGCGTCGCCCACTCGGGCTGGTTGGCCATGACGCCTCCGACGCTGCGGCCGTCGCGCTCGAAGTAGCGGTAGCTCCCGAGCTCGGTCGGCGCCTCGCGGACGGTCCACCCGAACACCTCGGTGTAGAACCGGGTGGACGCCTCGACGTCGGAGGAGAGCAGGTCCATCCAGCAGGGCGCGCCGGCCGGGATCTGCAGGTCGGTCGCCTGGCTCGCGGCAGTGGTCATCTGAGGTTTCCTCTCTTCAGGGGCCGAGAGGCCCGCAGTGGATGTCGAACGCCTGTGCAGACCTCCCGTGCGCGCCGGACTCATCGCTGGCGTGGAGCGAACGTCTGCCGGCTCCCCCGGCCCTCAGGTCAGGAGCGGCCCGAGGACCTGCGCTCCGACGGCCTGGCCGACCGCAAGGGCGAGGAAGAGCCAGGCGGTGGCGGCGGCACCGCGCTGCGGGTCGAGGAGGCGACCCCACAGGATCAGCACACCGCTCAGGGCGATGTAGGCGCCGCCGAAGTCAGAAGGACCGGCTGCGCAGGCACTGTTCGCGACGGACGCGCACCTCAAGGTCGAAGCAACCTGGGGGATCTACCAGCAGATGATCGCCGCCTACCGCCACGAGGACCGGCGACACGGCCGCGAGCTGATGGTCAAGCAGATCGACTCCATCAGCAGCGGCGTCCCCGGGGCGCTGACCGAAGTCGTCACTCGGCCACCAGCAGCTTCGGCTGCAGGGCCAGCGCGCGGGCGATGCCGCTCGGACGGACCCTGAAGAAGCGCCGATGCCTACTCGAGTCCGGCGGCTTCAGGCCGCGACTACACCCTCGATTGCGAGAAGCCAGTTATGCACGCCGGGTGCCCTCTCGAAACGCCCGCATTTGCCGCTGTGCGATGGCCGTGCCGAGATGAGCGGTGGGATGGGCGTCGTGTCAGTCAAGCACGACCTTGATCGGGCCCGTCCTCGTTGACGACCCGTCCGGGTTAGCGGACGAACCCGTTCCACGCCGTGGCCTGACGAGGGGAGCACCGACTCCGGGGAATGGTCAGCATCCGCGACAGTCCGGCCTGACCCGGCGCTCAGAAGTGCCATCATGACGCGATGCGTAGACCCGCTGTCGTCCTCGTCGTGGGACTGCTGACCGCTGTTGGCGCCGCCTGCGGCAGCAGCGGAGGCGACACCGACGGCAACGCTCACGGGCGGCGCGATAAGGACGCCGCCACAGTGGAGATCGGCTCTCCCCGCGAACGTCAGCTCTTTCACGCCGTTCAGACCTACAACGACGCCTACTACACCGGCGATGCGCAGACCGTCAGGCGTCTGCGGGTAAGCCTGTGCCGAGAGCTGTCCTGGGAAGAGGGGCTCTCTTCGCTGGTTACCAAGGCCGCTAAGGAGTACGGCGGGCCCCAACGGATCACGTCCTTCCGAGCCCGGACCGAGGGCCGACTGGCCTTCGTGACATACGCCTTCGAGGACCCCGACCTGCGGCGCCACCGCGGCGAGGCCTGGTCGCGAGAGCTGGCGGGTTGGAGGTACGCCGACTGCTGAACCGTGTAGCGCACCTGCAATGGACGACCAATTGTTGTGGGGACGGGCCAGTGCCCCGAGGATCTTCCGAAGAACCGCCAACGGCTCGGCTCCGACTCGCGTCGCTTATACTGCGGGTCCACGCTAATACGAACCGCCGAGAGCCAGCAGATCCTCTGCAACGTCCGCTCATGCGCGGCTCTTCGCAGTTGAGGGTGTTGCGGGCGCTGGCGCGGCGGTCCCGGGATAGACGTCGAGGTCTCCCGAGGATGAAGGCTCCTACACGCTCATCCTGGAAGACCTCGACGTGCCTGACGCTACCCCTGGGCTGGCTTCGGCTGCCCTGACCTGACGACGCTCTGCCGACTCGACGAGCTCGGCCTGGAAGTGACCGGCCAACGCGTCGAACCCGAGCGCGCAGTGCTTGCCTGCCGTGTCGTTGCACCTGACGACGGCACTGATCAGTGGTGTCGACGCTGCGGGTGTGAAGGAGCGCCGCGCGACAGCGTGCTGCGGCGGCTGGCGCGCGATCCGCTGGGCTGGCGCCCCACGACGCTGATCGTGTCGATCCGGCGCTACCGGTGCACCGGATGCGGACACGTGTGGCGACAGGACACCGCCAAGGCGGCCGAGCCGCGGGAGAAGCTGTCACGGCGGGCGCTGCGGTGGGCCCTGGAAGGGATCGTGTGTCAGCACTTCACCATCGCCCGCGTCGCTGAGGGTCTCGCGGTGGCGGGAACACCGCCAACGACGCTGTCCTGGCCGAGGGCATGGCGCGACGCGGTCGAGGTCGTGGCGATGGACGGGTTCACCGGCTTGAAGACCGCCACGACCGAGGAGCTCCCCGACGCGGTCGCGGTGATGGACCCCTTCCACGTGGTTCGCCTGGGCGGAGATGCACTCGATCGGTGCCGGCGCCGGGTGCAGCAGGCCATCTGTGGCCACCGCGGCAAGAAGGGAGACCGCTCTGCTCCGCCCGCCAGATCCTGCGCACCGGCGCCGGCCTGCTCACCGACAAGCAGAAGGACCGGCTGCAGGCACTGTTCGCGACGGACGCGCACGTCAAGGTCGAAGCAACCTGGGGGATCTACCAGCAGATGATCGCCGCCTACCGCCACGAGGACCGGCGACACGGCCGCGAGCTGATGGTCAAGCAGATCGACTCCATCAGCAGCGGCGTCCCCGGGGCGCTGACCGAAGTCGTCACGCTCGGACGGACCCTGAAGAAGCGCAGATGCCTACACGAGACCGGGGGCTTCAGACCGCGACCACACCCTCGATTGTGAAAAGCCAGTAAACTCCGGCAATGGCGCCTGAACAGGATGTGGTCGTCCCGGAGAGCAACGGGCGTATTCGCGTTTTCCTCCTCGACGACCACGAAATGGTGCGGCGAGGCATCAAGGACCTGTTCGGTTCCGAGGACGACATCGAGGTCGTCGGTGAGTCCGGCAGCGCCGAGGACGCCGAGGCACGCATCCCGGCGCTGCGCCCCCACGTCGCGCTGCTCGACGGACGCCTCCCCGACGGCAGCGGGGTGGAGGTCTGTCGCGTCATCCGGTCCGTGGACCCGTCGATCCACGCGGTCATTCTGACCTCGTACGACGACGACGAGGCGCTGTTCGCCGCGATCATGGCGGGTGCGTCCGGCTACATCCTCAAGCAGATCGTCGGCCTCGACCTGATCGACGTGGTCCGCAAGGTGGCCGGCGGGCAGTCGTTGCTCGACCCCTCCGTCACCCAGCGGGTCCTCGAGCGCGTCCGGTCCGGCGGGTCGTCACAACCGACCGAGCTCAAGTCGCTGACCCCGCAGGAGCTCCGCATCCTCGAGTCGATCACCCTGGGGATGACCAATCGTCAGATCGGCGAGCAGCTCTTCCTCGCCGAGAAGACCGTCAAGAACTACGTGACGAGCATCCTGGCGAAGCTGGGGATGCAGAGCCGGACCCAGGCGGCGGTGCTGGCCTCCAAGCTCTTGAACTGAGGCGGTCGCGGCGGGTCGTCCCCGTGGAGCGTCTCAGTGGAGCGTCGGCCGGTACACAAGCTCCTGGACGTCACGGTCGAGCGTCCGGCTCTCGACCAGCTCGAGGTCGAAGTCGGCCGCGCCCCGGAAGACCGGGGCCAGCCCGGTCCGACCCGTGACGACCGGGAAGAGCGTGACCTGCACACGGTCGACGACTCCGCCGGCCATCAGTGCCCGGTTCAGGGACAGGCTCCCGTGCGAGCGCAACGGCACGTCGGACTCCTCCTTGAGCCGGGTAACGACCTCCACGGCGTCGCCGCGGACGACCGTCGCGTCCGGCCAGTCCAGCGGACCTTCCAGCGTCTTCGACACCACCGTCGCCGGCATGGCGCACATCCGGGTGACCCACGGGTCACGCACGTCGGACTCCTCGGTGCTCGAGGCGAGCATCGCGACGAACTCCCGGATCGTCGTGGCGCCGAAGACCATGCGCTGCTCCTCGCCGAACGAGGCGAGGCGGTGCTCGAGCAGCTCGGGACCCTGCTTGCCCCAGTAGCCGCTCCAGTCGCCGCTCGCGGCGCCGAAGCCGTCGAGGCTCATGAACACGTCGAAGGTGTAGGTCGCGGTCATCCCGCCTGCCTAGCACGCGCTCGCAGAGGTCCACCAGCCCGTGCGCTTGTGTGAGGATGAGGCCGACGTGAGGGGGATGTGTCCAGGGGCTCGCTCTCATGCTGCTGGAGGAGGCACCAGGTGTGACAGCGCCGTCGGCGTCAGTGCAGGGCGTGATCGAGCACGTCCGGTTCGTCATGGGCTCCGACACAGCCACGTTGCTGCTGCTGGACCAGACCGGGACCGTGCTCGAGCCTGCCGCCTCCGCCGGCCTGGGTCGCCGCTGGCGCGGTGCGACGCACGTCCCCGTCGGGTCCGGCTTCGCCGGACGGGTGGCGGCCACGTGCGGGCCCGTCCTCCTGGAGGAGATCAACGAGCAGTCGGTCCTCAACCCCATCCTGCGGGACTTCGGTCTCCAGCAGCTCCTCGGCGTCCCGGTCCTCGGCCCGGCGGGTCTCCTCGGGGTGCTGCACGTGGGTTGGCTGAGGGCTCGCACCGTCGGGCCGGGGGACGTCGAGCGGTTGCGGGAGGCGGCCGCGGGGATCGCCCAGCGGCTGTCCGAGAGCACCGGCCACGACGCCCACCTGGCGGCGCTGGCCCTGCAGCGCAGCCTGCTCCCCGCTGCTCCGCCGCTGATCCCGGGTCTCGACATCGCGGTGCGCTACCTGCCCGCCGAGGGGGACCTCGGAGGCGACTGGTACGACATCTTCACCCTGCCCAGCGGCAAGGTCGGCATCGTGATGGGCGACGTCGAGGGTCACGGCCTCCGGTCTGCCGTCGCGATGGGCCGGCTGCGCAGCGCGCTGCGTGCGTACGCCCTCGACTACGAGGACCCGGCGGAAGTGCTCTTCCGCCTCGACCGCAAGCTCTGCTACTTCGAGAGCGAGATCTCCGCGACCGTCGTCTACGCGGTCTCGGACCCTCCGTTCGACCGCTTGACGATCTGCAACGCCGGTCATCCCGCACCGCTGATCGCGCATCGAGGTCAGCCGTCGGCCGAGGTCGTCGACGTCTCGGCGGGCCTCCTGCTGGGGCTCGACCCCCAGCAGGAGCGTCGCAGCGAGAAGGTCGCGCTCTCGCCGGGTGCTGCGCTGGCGTTCTACACCGACGGCCTCGTCGAGCGCCGCGACGTGTCCCACCGCAGCGCCAGCGCCGACCCCGACGTCGAACGCCTGGGACTGGTCCGACGAGCGTTCTCGGCCGGTGACGACGCCGAGACGGCCTGCAGTCGCATCATCGCGGGCGGGCTCGGGGACGACAGCGTCGAGGACGACGTGGCACTGGTGGTGGTCCGCCGGCCCGAGTGACGTGTGCCGGCCCGTGATGAGTGCGGACACGCACTGCGAGACCCTGACCGGGAGCGGTCTGGCCGAGGACCACGGTGAGTCCGGGTGCAGGAGGTCCGCGAGGTCAGTACGGTCCCGGCCATGACCCCGGAGGACTTCGTGCCCGTCGACTTCGACCCACCGACCTCGCTCGCCGCGGACGAGTTCCGCCTCGAGCCGCTCGGGCCGCAGCACAACGAGGCGGATCACGCCGCCTGGACCTCGAGCATCGAGCACATCCGCGCCACGCCTGGATACCCCAATGGGAGCTGGCCACCTCCCGGCGGCATGACGCTCGAGGAGAACCTCGCCGACCTCCGCCGCCACGCCGACGACTTCGCGCGGCGCGCCGGGTTCACCTTCACGGTCCTCGACCCGGTCGACGACGACGTCATCGGGTGCGTGTACCTGTACCCCGCTGACTCCGAGGACCTCGACGTCACGGTGCAGTCGTGGGTGCGTGCCGACAGGGCCAGCCTCGACGTACCTCTCGCCGACGCCGTGGCTCGCTGGCTCGACACCGACTGGCCGTGGGCGCGTGTCGACCGGTGTGGTCGCTGAGCCGGGCGGCGTGACCGGCGGCGCCGGTCTCGTTCTCCGCGAGATGACCGCTGCGGACGTTCCGGAGGCGCTCGGGGTCCAGCGTCCTGGCGGCGCTCGACCTGGTGCCCGACCGGATACGAGCGGCCGGGCTGGCGCCGGACGACCGGCTTCGTCCGTCCGCCTACAGCCGCACGAGGGCGCGCGAGGCAGCCGAGCGGACGCGCGCCGCCGGGTCGTCCTGGAGGTCGACGACCGCCGCCAACGCGGCGTCGAGACGATGGCGCGCCACGACCTTCAGCGCCATCTCGCGCACCCGCCACGCGTCATCGGCGAGGGCTTCCTGCACGGACGGGAGGGCCACCTCGTCCCACTCCCACAGCAGGCCCCAGGGAGGCCCGGGTTCGGTCCCCGTGACCACCCAGCGGGCGGATGGGCCACCGAGCGCCAGGACCAGCTCGGCGTCCCCGTCACCGCCGCCGAGGAGGTCGACACACCCCGCCACAACTGCGCCCTTGCCTCGACGAGCACGTTCCTGCCGAACTCGCTCGCGCGGACTCTCGCCTGGACGTGACCCCGTCACACGTCGAGAGTAGAGGGCACTCGACACCCGATGAGTCGCCACGGGTCACGGAGTCTGACCAGGCATGAGCCACCACACCGACCCCCGAGTCGACGAATACCTCGGCCGGCTCCCGCACTGGCAGGCGGAGCTCTGTCGCCGCCTCCGAGACGTCGTGCACGCCGCCGACCCCGAGGTACGGGAGACGGTCAAGCGTCGCGGCCAGCCCTACTTCGAGCTGGCCGGCAACGTCTGTGCGCTGCTCGCCGCCAGGGACCACGTCAACCTCTTCGTCTACGACGGCGCGATCGTGCCGGACCCGGACGGCATCATCACCGGCGGGCACCACAACAGCACGGCCCGGACCATCGCCTTCCACGAGGGCGAACCGATCCCTGTCGAGCCGCTCACGGTGATGCTCCGCCAGATCATCGCCGGCAACCGCGCCGGCGGCTGGCGGAAGCTCAAGGCTGCTGCGGACACCGGCTCCCGCGAGCGAGGTTGAGCGGTGTCCGACGTCAACCCGTGGGCCGTCCTCGTGGCGGCGGGTGCAGCCTTCGTCGCTGCGGGCGGTTGGTACGCCGTCATGGGATCGAGGCTGGCGCGGCTCGCTGATGCCTACGCCGACGATACCCACCACCCAGCGGCGACGGCCGCCGTCGAGCTCGGCCGCGGTCTGGTCCTTGCCCTGGCTGTCTCGATCCTCGTCGTCAGGACCGACACCGAGCACCTGCTGCCGCTGCTAGGGCTCGCCGTGCTGCTCTTCACAGCGTTCCCGGTCGTGATGCTCACCGGGTCCGTCTGGCACGAGAAGGTGCCCCCTGCGCTCGCCGCGATCCACGCTGTCGACTGGTTCGCCAAGCTCCTGATCGTCACGCTGATCACCGGACTGTGGCGCTGAGGCGGACGCGCGGGAACGGGTTCTCGGCGGGCGGCTCGTGGGTCGCGGTGAGGAGCACGCGAATCGTCTCTCTCCTTCAGTCGTCTCGTACCTGTTCGAGCAGTCCCTTGTCGTCGCGGCAGGCCCAGTGCTCGACGACGAGGCCGTCGGAGACCCGCCAGACGTGGATGAACGTCCATGTCACGGGCCGGCCGGTGGCCTGCGTCCCGCTGAGGAGCGGCATCGAGGAGCCGCGATGGGTGCCGCTCAGGGTCAGGTGCTGGGCGACGAGGTCGTCGAGCACCGCGTCGTCCCCCGCCTGCTGCCGGTGCAGCATCTCGGCAACGACCTCCTTGCCCCGCGCTCCTCGCTGCCCCCCCAGGTCGGTGCGGGTCATCCCCTCCGGATGGCCGGGCGGCCACTGCACCAGCTCGATGCGGTACCCGTCGGGGTCGGTCAGCATGGCCGTCCAGAGGATCTCCGACCCGTCCGGTGAGCTCGGCGCTTCGGTCTCGATGCCTTCCGACGCCGCCCGAGGACGGGGTGCACGGCCTGGCGGCGTACCGGGAGACGTGGCCGGGGTTCTTCGAGTGGCAGAAGCGCGCCGTCTTCGAGCTCCTGTCGTTGGAGGTCGTCGCCGGGCAGGACGTGGCGTTCGCGTACCGCCTGCTCCTCAGGCCGTGGCGGGTGGCCGACGCTGCGATCCAGCGTCAGCTCTGGACCGAACGTGATCCGCGCGTGCCGCCGCACCGCCGCACCGCCGGACCGACCAGGACGGGCGCTCCACGGTCGCCGACCTCGAGGACCGGATCCGCAACAACCGGCCGTCTACGGCCGGGTTGCTGGCGGTCCAGCGGAGCGGCGCTGGAGACGTCATCGGCTACTGCGGTTCGGTCGACAGCGGTCGTGGACACGAGCGCGAACCGGAGCTGGCGTTCGAGCTGCTGCGACGAGCCTGGGGTCAGGGTACGAGCGTGTCTGGGCGACGGTCTGGGACTGGAACACCGCGTCGCGCCGGGTGCTGGCCAGGCTCGGGTTCACGGAGACCGGGCGGACAGACCTGGACACGGTCGACGGGACCACCCTGTACACCAGCAAGCGACTGTGAGGACGGGAGGTGCTCGTTCCGGCGATGGTGTCTGCCTGAGGTCCTCCCGTCACCGCTGGTCCGGCTCGTCCCGGAGAGCGTCCTCCGCGATGACGAGGAGCATGACGAGGCCGGTCGCCACGGCGACGACCGCTGCAACCGTCGCCGTCCAGACGATTCCGAGGACGATCCCGATCCCCCCGAGCGTCGCCATGACGATCCCGAGCCGCGTGAACATCGGAGTGCGGAAGGCCCGTGCGAACGGCAGGAAGTGCAGCCCGACCGCGAGCACGATGACAGCGGGAACGGCGTCGGCCTCGTCGAGTGCGACCAGCCCCCAGCGCCCCGCTCGTATCCCGGCGATCATCGCGGCCACGCTGGCCAGGTAGACCCACCCAGCCCTCCGGGACAGGGGGCGAGGCGGCGGGAAGCGCCGCGGTCGGAGGTACACCGCCCACAGGAACGCCGCGAGCGCGGCGAGCCACAGCGCGACCGCCCCTACAGAGGCGGCTGCCGGGAGCTGGCCGCGGTTCGCATGGACGAACACGCTGGCGCCCACGGCACCGACGGCTGCGCCCCAGCACCGCGGGTCTGCCATGCGTCGAATGCCCCGGTCGACCTCGACCTCCCAGCGGCCGGCCGCCGCTGTCGTTCCCCCCTCAGCCACTGCGCGATCCTAGGATGCCGACGCGACCCGACGGTCAGGTGGCCGAGCGCCGAGAGCTGCGCTGTCGGCGACGTGGTACCGGCCGATGGGGATCACCAGCGGCTTGCCGGAGACCGGATCGTCGATGACGGTGCTCGGCATCCCGAAGACGACCTCGACCAGCCCGGGATCGAGGATGTCGGCAGGGCGGCCCGCGGCGTGGAGCCGCCCGTCGCGGAGCGCGATGAGGTGGTCGGCGTACCGGGCGGCCAGGTTGAGGTCGTGCAGCACCAGGACGATCGTGGTGCCCTTCGTCCGGTTGAGCTCGGTGAGCAGGTCGAGCACCTCGACCTGGTGACTGACGTCGAGGAAGGTGGTCGGTTCGTCCAGGAGCAGGACCTCGGACTCCTGCGCCAGCGCCATGGCGATCCAGACCCGCTGCCGCTGCCCGCCGGAGAGCTCGTCGACGGCACGGTCGACGAGCTCGAGCGTGTCGGTGACCCGCAACGCGGAGGTCACCGCCGCGTCGTCGGCCGCGGACCACCGGGCCAGCGTGCGCTGGTGGGGATGGCGACCTCGTCCCACCAGGTCACCGACGGTGATGCCCTCCGGGGCTATCGGCGACTGCGGGAGCAGCCCGAGCCGGCGTGCCAGCTGCTTGGCCGGCATGGCGTGCACGGCCTTGCCGTCGAGGAGGACGTGCCCGGTGCGTGGCCGCAGCAGTCGGGTCATCGAGCGCAGCAGCGTGGACTTGCCGCACGCGTTCGGTCCGACGATGGCCGTCACCTCGCCGGGCGAGATCACCAGGTCCAGCCCATGGACGACGTCGCGATCGCCGTACCCGAGGGTGAGTCGTTCGATCTCCAGGCGGGGCTGCCCCGGCTTGGATGACTGCGGCTTCACAGGGTGCCTCCGATCCGGTTGATGCGGACGATCAGGTAGAGCAGGTAGGGCGCTCCGAGGATGCCGGTGACGACGCCGACCGGGAGTCGGGTGCCGAAGGCGTACTGGCCGGTGAGGTCGGCAACGAGGGTGAGCAGGGCACCCACGAGGGCGGCAGGGACCAGCAGCGAGCCGCGCGCACCGACCAGGCGTGCCGCGATCGGGCCGGAGAGGAAGGCCAGGAACGCGATGGGACCCGAGGCGGCGGTGGCGAAGCAGACCATCCCCACTGCGGCGACGATGCTGAGCAGCCGGAGCCGCTCCAACCGGACACCGAGCGCCGACGCCGCGTCGTCGCCGAGCTCGGCGGCTGCGAGGTCGCGGGTCTGGACGAGGACGAGCGTCCCGAGCACGATGAGTGCCACGAGCACCACGAGGACGTCGCGCCACAGGGCGCCGTTCAAGCTGCCGGTCAGCCAGCGCAGGGCTTCCGCGATCTGGGTGTTCGTCGCCCGCTCGAGCTGCCAGGAGACCAGGCTCTGCATCATGGCGGCGACGCCGATCCCGATCAGGATCAGTCGGGTCCCGGCCGCGACCCCGTTCCGGTAGGCCAGCAGGTAGATCGCGAGCGCCACGCCCGTGCCTGCGCCGACCGCGACCCACGACACGACCAGCCCACTGGCGGAGAAGCTGACGATCGCGATGGCCGCCGCAGCACTCGCGCCCTCGGTGACCCCGATGATGTCGGGGCTGGCGAGAGGGTTGCGGAGCAGGGTCTGGAAGGTGACCCCGGCGAGCCCGAAGCTCAGTCCGACCAGCACCGCCAGCGTGGCGCGCGGCAGCCGGAGGCGGCCGACGACGAACTCGGCGCCTCCGGCGCCTCCGGCGTCGCCGCCGGTCACGACCGCCACCACCTCCGTCAGGGAGTAGACGGTCGGGCCGAGCGTCAGGCTGCCGAGGTAGGCGACGACCACCAGGGCGGAGAGCACCGTGATCACGACCTGCCGGCGGCGCACGCGGCTGCGTCGGCTGGTGCGGACGTGTTCCACGTCGCGGGTCCGGTCGAGCACGGTCACAGCTCACGCACCCGTCGCCGGCGCACCACGGCGATGAAGACCGGGGCGCCGATGAGCGCGGTGATGATGCCGACGTCGACCTCCGCGGGCGGTGCGACGACCCGGCCGGCGACGTCGGCGACGAGCAGCAGGATCGCGCCGCCCACGGCGCTGTAGGGCAGCAGCCAGCGGTGGTCCACCCCCGCGAGGAGCCGGCAGAAGTGCGGGACCACGAGACCGACGAAGGCGATGGGACCGGTGATCGCGGTCGTCGCACAGGCGAGCGTCACCGCTCCCGCAGCGCCCACGAGACGGGTGCGCGTGACGTGCTCGCCCAACCCCGAGGCGAGCTCGTCCCCGAGACTGAGCATGTTGAGGCCGCGGGCGCTCCAGGTGCAGACGAAGGCCGCGGCGACGAGGAAGGGCGCCATCTGCCACAGCTTGTCGTCGGTGGCGCCACCGACGCCGCCGATCTGCCAGGACACGACGTTCTCCGAGATGTCGGGACGCGGGAGCACCACCGCCGTGACGAACGAGGTGAGCGCTGCCGCCGTGGCGGCGCCCGCCAGGGTCAGCTTCAGCGGCGTGGCGCCACCGCGGCCCAGCGAGCCGACCCCCCAGACGAACGCGCCCGAGAGCACACCGCCGAGGATGGCGACCCAGATATAGCTCGTGGCCGAGGACAGTCCGAACCACGCGATGCCGCTCACCACGGCGAGTGAGGCACCGGTGTTCAGACCGAGGATCCAGGGATCGGCGAGCGGGTTCCTGGTGATGGCCTGCAGGACCAGCCCGGAGACCGCGAGCGAGGCGCCCGCGACCGCGGCGAGCGCCGTCCGCGGCACCCGCTTGGCGACCGCGGCTTGCGCGAAGCTCTCGGTCCGGCCGGTCGCCCCCGCCCAGACGTCGGACCAGCCGACACCGCGCGACCCCAGCACGACCGACGACGCGGCCACCGCCACGAGGACGACGGTGAGCGCCAACAGCCAGACACCGCGCGCCCACCGCGCCCGCTGCAGGGCAGCGGGCGCGGCGGGTGCTGCCGGCGCGGTGGTGGGAGGGCTCACCTGCTCGTGTGGGCGGCGGCGTCCGCCAGCAGCGCGGCGTAGTCCTCGACGAGATAGGGCACCGACAGCGCGGTCGGATTGGCGGCCGTGCCGATCGCCTTGGTGCCGTCGAGGTTGACCACCGCGTGGTTCTTGACCGCCGGGAGCTGGGAGAGGATGGGGTCACCCTCGAGGGCGTCGATGAGCTCCTGGCCGCCGTAGGTGATGATCACGTCGACGTCGGCGAGCTCGTCGGCACGCTCTGCGCTGATGGAGCCGGCGTAGTCGCCGCTGCCGCCGGTGGCCTCGACGATGCTGGGCGCGATCTGCATCCCGAGGTCCAGCAGGTACTTGGAGCGGGTGTCGGCGGCGCTGTAGAAGTTGATCTCGCTCAGGTCGGCCGGGTCGACGTGAGTGAGGAACATCCCGGTCGTGCCCTCGAGCTCAGGGTGCTGAGCCGCGGCGTCCGCGATGGTCTGCTCGAGGTCGTCGACCAGCTGCTCCCCTTCCTGCTCCCTGCCGAGGCCCCGCGCGTTCTGCAGGATCGAGTCGCGCCACTCGGTGGCCCACGGCTCGTCGGGGTAGGCCACGACCGGGGCGATCTCACTCAAGGTGTTGTAGTCGTCCTCGCTCAACCCGGAGTAGCCGGCGAGGATGACGTCGGGCTCCGTGCCGGCGACGGCCTCGAAGTCGTAGCCGTCGGTCTCGTCGAAGAGCACCGGCGTCTCCGCCCCGAGGTCCGCGAGCCTGTCCTCGGTCCACTGCTGCACCCCGTCACCGTCGTCGTCGCCCCAGGTCATCTCGGACATGCCGACCGGGACGATGCCGAGCGCCAACGGCACCTCCTGGTTGGCGAAGTCGACGGTGGCCACCCGCTCGGGCTTCTCCTCGATCACCGTCTCGCCGAAGGCGTGCTCGATGGTGACCGGCTCCCAGTCTCCGGACCCGCCGTCCGACGCGGAGGTGTCGCTCGGAGCGCTCGCCGCATCGCCGCACGCGGCGAGCGCGAGGGCGACCGTGACGGCGACGACGGGTGCTGCCAGGTTCTTCTTCAGGATCACGGAGACCTCTTCCGACGATGAGTGGGCGATGGCCGTACGCCATGTAAGGTAAGGCATACCTAACCAGACCACGGGAGGTCGGATGCACGGGATCGTCCTGAGGACCGAGCGCCTCACATCCACGATGATCCGGGTGGTGTTTGGCGACGGCGACCTTCACCGGTTCTCGATGGTCGATGCCACGGACGCCTACGTGAACCTCGCTCTCCCACCGGCCGGGGCGGACTACGGCCCGGTGTTCGATCCGGCGGAGGTCCGTGAGGGCCGGCCTCGACCGGAGTGGCCCGCTCGACGCCGCTTCACCGTCCGCCGGTGGGACGAGGCGACGCGGGAGCTCACCCTGGACTTCGTCGTGCACGGCGACGAGGGTGCTGCCGGCCGCTGGGCGTCCCTGGCCCGACCCGGCGACGTCCTGGTGCTCGAGGGGCCTGCCGGGAGCTACCGGCCCGACCCGTCGGCGGACTGGCACCTGTTGGTGGGGGACGAGTCCGCGCTGCCGGCGATCGCGGCCTCGCTCGAGGCGATGCCTCCGGGGGCTCGGGCCGTGGTCCGACTCCTCTGCGACGGCCCCGACAGCGAGACCGAGCTGGTCGGCGCAGGCACGGTCGACCTGCTCTGGCTGCACCGCACGGGCGGCCCCGGGGACGGGGAGCTGCTGTGCACAGCCGTGCAGGACGTCCCGTTCCCACGGGGTCGCGTGCACGCCTTCGTCCACGGCGAGGCCGAGGAGATCCGGGCGGTGCGACGCCACCTGCTGCAGGACCGGGGACTGCCTCGCTCCGACATGTCCTGCTCGCCGTACTGGCGACGGACCATGACCGACGAGGCCTGGCGGCTCGTCAAGGGCGACTTCGTGGCGGCGATGGAGGCAGAGGTCTCCTGATGAGCGAGCACCGAGCAGCGGGCATGGTCCGACCGGAGTCCGGCCTGACCGAGGACGACTTCTCGCCCGTCTGGGCCGACGACGACCGCCCGCGCATCCCCCGCGTGGCCGCCGAGCGAGAGGCTCTCGCGGCCTACCTCGACTACTACCGCGCGACGGTGGAGATGAAGTGCCGCGGCCTGACCTCGACTTCGAGCCGCCGGCGGATGCGGAGTTCGCCGCCGACCTGGAGGCCTGGCGTGCGGAGTGCGCGGTCTCCGGATGATCACCGAGTACGCGCAGCACTGCGGGCACGTCGACCTGCTGCGTGAGGGCGTGGACGGGAGGACCGGCACCTGACCCAGCGCGCGGTGCGGCTCAGCGGGTCCGGTAGCGCGCGTAGAGCAGTCCGCTGTCGAAGGCGCGCTCCTCGACCAGGTCGAGGTCGAGGCGTACGCCGTCGGGGAAGAAGCGCTTGCCGCCGCCGACCACGCTCGTGGTGATGAACAGGTGGTACTCGTCGACCAGCCCGGCCGCGATCGCCTGGGCCGCGAGGTTCGGACCGTCGACGGTGAGGTCGTGGTCGGCCTCGGCCTTGAGCCGGCGCACCGCGTCCGGGTCGAAGGTCCGCTCGATCCGGGTCCTCGCGCTGGACACCGACTCCAGCGTCGTGGAGTAGACGACCTTCTCGGCGGCCTGCCAGTCGCGGGCGTACTGGAGGATGTGCGGCGGCTGGTCGGGCTCGGTGTGCGCGGTCTCCCAGTAGACCATCGTCTCGTACATCCGCCGGCCGTAGAGGTAGGTGCCGACGGGGCGGAAGAGGTCGTTGACGAAGGTGTGCACCTCCTCGTCGTCGGCCCCGGTGCCGAGGCCGCCCTCCGCCGCCTCGGCGTAGCCGTCGAGCGAGGTGATCATCGAGTAGATGAGCTTGGCCATGAGTCTCCTCCGGGTACGAGCGGTCGTCGACGCGCCGCGGTCCTGCTGGTTGTGACCTCCGCCCGACCGGAAACTCATCGACGGGCCGACCTCCTGAGCTGGTAGTAGACGGTGTCCTCCCAGTCCGGCTCCTCGACCTCGGCGGCGAAGCCCGCCGCAGCGGCGCAGCGACGGCTCGCCTGGTTGTCCGCGTCGATGCCGGCCGTGAAGAGGCGCACGTCCTGGACGCTCGGGTGCCGGACCACGGCCTGCAGCACCGCGCGTCCGATGCCCTGACGCCAGCGCGTCGGGTCGACCACGTAGGCCAGTCCCATCGCCGGTCCGGGCTCGATCGCGCTGATCACCGGGAGGTCAGGTCGTGAGGCGTCGTAGCGGGTCCACCGGTCATAGACGTCGCCGCCGATCTTCGCCACCGGCTGGCCCGCCGCGTCGAGCGCGACCCAGGAGTGGGTCCTGAGGACGGTCCGCCCACGGAACTCCCCGTCGTCGCGGGTGTGAAGCCTCCGCAGCTCACGCTCCGGCCATGCCGGCCCACCGAGCCGCCGCCGCACCTCAGGGTCCCGGAACCAGGGCTGGACGGCGGCCAGCAGCTCTTCGGTGAAGGGCACGAGCGTCACGAGCGGTCGAGGCGGCACGGGACGAGCGTCTCAGGCGGCCGCGAGCTGCGCTGCTCCCTGGTTGGATGAGGGCCGTGATGGACGACGACGTCGCCGCGTACATCGAAGCGATCGATCCGGACCGTCGTCCGCTGTTCGACCGTGTGCACCGCCTGGTCCTGGAGGTCGAGCCGGACGCCCGGGTGGTCCTTGCCTACAAGATGCCGACCTACGTGGTCGGGGACCGCCAGCTGCACGTGGGCGTCTGGAAGCACGGCCTCTCCTTCTACGGCTGGCAGGCCGGCCGGGACGGCGGTCTGGTCGCGCGTCATCCGCACCTCGACAACGGCAGGGGCACCCTGAAGCTGCCGCTGGCCGAGGCGGCCGAGGTCAGCGACGACGAGCTGCGGGCCTTCCTCGCTGGGGCGCTCACCGAGTGACCTCTCAGCGATCGGCGTACTCGGCCAGTCGGTCCAGGACCAGGGTGGTCGTCCGCTCCGCCTGGTCGCTGTCGAAGATGCCCTGGGCGTGCGCTGAACCCGGCAGCAGGACGACCTCGTTGTCCTCGCCGGGGGCAGACTCCGCGAGTCGGCGCGAGACGTCGGCCACCCGCTCCTCCTTGCTGGCGATGAACAGCTTGGGCTGGTCCCCCAGGCCCTCGACCACGGTGTTCGGTGACAGCAGGACGAGCTGGTCGGCCAGGGTCGGCTCCTCCGCAGCCAGGCGCAGGATGGCGTCGGCGCCCGCGCTGCCGCCGACCAGGGCAACGTCCTCGAGCCCGTCCTCCTGCAACCGGCGCACCGCGTCGCCGATCGTCTCCGGATCGATGCCCTCGACAGCGATCACCGTCGCCCCCTGCGCGGCGATCGCCGTGGCCTGCTCCTCCCAGCTCGGCGCGTCGCGGGACGCGCCGTGCGCCAGGACCACGCCGTACGGGCCGTCCCCCCACGTCAGCGCCGTCGACCCGCCGAGGTCGATCTCGTCGCCGGTGGTGTCCGCGCCGCACGCGGTCACGGACAGCAGGAGGAGGGCCACAGCGAGGCGCAGCATGCGGCCAGTAGAGCACCGGGCCCGTGAGCGCCGGTGCCGACGGTGCCGACGGTGCGGGAGGGCCGGTGCGGTGCGACGATGAGCCTGTCGCACGAACCGAGGAGGGTGGGGACACCGTTGCCCGGGACCGACAACAACGCCCACGCCCGCACCGTCCTCGACGACACCTGCTACGCAGTCCTGGCCACCGCGGACGGCGACGGCGTCCCGTGGGCCACGCCCGTCTGGTTCGCCCACGACGACCTCGACCGCGTCTACTGGCTGTCGTGGCCCGGGTCCCGTCACTCGCAGCTGATCGAGGCCCGCGCCGAGATCGCGCTCACCGTCTTCGACACCAGCGCGGTACCGAACGAGGGGACGGCGTTCTACGCGACGGCACGAGCCCGGCAGTGTCCCGACGAGGACCTCGCGAACGGCCTCGAGGTCCTGAACCGGCGTGCACGAGGCCACGGGATCGCCGAGATCACCGCCGAGCGCGTCACCGGGGACTCCCGGCTCCGCGTGTACGTCGCCGCGATCACCGAGGCGTGGGTGCTGGACCAGGACAGCGCGGTCGACCAGCGCGCCCCGGTCCCACGCTGAGCCGCCCGGACCGAGGGACGGGGCAGGTCAGCCCGCGCACGAGAGGTCCTGCGCGGCCGGCCAGCGCTCGACGTCGTCCGGGTCCTCGCTGCTGACCAGGTAGGCGGCGGTACGGTCCGGCACGAGCCACAGCTCGCGACCGTCCCGGTGCCACCCCGTGGCCTCGGCCTGCGGCGGGAGCGCCGCATCGGCTCGGTAGCGTGCGACTCCGCCGGCGACGCCGTCCGAGAGCTGCCCGGTCGGGTCGCGCCACCACCGTTGGTCGCGCCGCCACTCGGGGCCGACCTGCACCACCGTGACCCCCGCCAGATCGCACCAGTCCTCGAAGGAGTGCACCCGGGCCACCGGCACGGGCTCGCCGTCCGCGTCCTGCCACACCTCGACCCCGAGGGCCGCCAGGATCTCGTCGGGGAGCTCGACAGGGTCGCAGCCGGCCCAGGACTCCACCCCCCACCCGGTGCGGTCGCCCCAGTCGCGGATCCCGTCGGCCACGACGACGGCCGCTCTGGTCCGGCCCGCCACGTCGTACGACAGCAGCACCCGGTCGTCCTCCTCCCGCTCGACCCGGTAGCCGGTCTCCGGCATGGTGGGGACCGCCTGCTGCTCGAGCCAGTTCTCCAATGCCTCCGCCGGACTGTCCTGCACGCTCTCGAGCCCGCCGTCGACGTAGTCGCCGCCGCCGCCCGAGTAGGGCACGGTCGCGCACTCCAGGGCACCGGCCGCTGCGCCGCCACGCTCGCGGACCGAGGCCCGGTCACCGAAGTCCTGCGGCAGGCTCATCGGCCCGTCGTACGGGGCGGCTGCGGGCTCACCTGACGAGGTCAGGACCTGCTCGCCGCATCCGCACAGCGCGAGAACAGCCAGGATCGCGACACCTCGGCTCCACCCGTTCACGGCAGGTTCGACGCAGTGCAGGGCCGCCCGGTTCCCCTCCGGCTCTGCGAGGATGGACGACGTGGACGTGCGCACCCGCATCGACGTGGGCGCCCCTGTGGACCGGGTCTGGGACGTGCTGGTCGACGTCGAGCGCTGGCCGGAGTGGACGGACTCGGTGACGAGCGTCCGGAGGCTGGACCCGGGGCCCCTCGCCGTCGGGTCACGGGTCGAGGTCTCGCAGCCGAGGATCCCGACCGGCACCTACACAGTGACCGCGGTCGATCCCGGGCGCGCCTTCACCTGGGAGCAGCGGCAGCCGGGGAGCACGGTCTCTGCGCACCACGAGTGCGCGCAGACCCCGGACGGTGGCACCCAGGTCGAGCTGCGGGTCGTGATGAGCGGAGCGGTCGGCGGGGTCGTGGGACGTCTGTACCGCCGGCTCACCGAGCGCTACCTGGCCATGGAGGCAGCCGGCCTCAAGGCCCGCGCGGAGGACGCTCGCTGACCGGCGGTCACCGCCCGCCCGCGACCTCCAGGGTCGAGCCCGTGACGTAGCGCGCGCGATCGCCCATCAGCCACACGATGGCGTCCGCGACCTCCTCGGGCTCGCCCGGCCGGCCCAGCGGCACGGCGCCACCCACCCGGTCGACGCGAGCGGCGTCCCCGGCGTCGGCGTGGATCCGGGTCCGCACCACCCCGGGCGCGACGGCGACGACCCGGATGCCGTCACCCGCCACCTCCTGCGCGAGGCCGCGGGTGAAGGACTCGACGCCCGCCTTGGCCGCGGCGTAGTGGACGTACTCCCCCGGCGCCCCGAGTCGCCCCGCCACCGAGCCGACGTTGACCAGCACCCCGCCCCGGCCGCCGTACGAGATCCCCATGGTCCGCACCGCCGACCGGGCGACGAGGAGCGCAGCGGTGAGGTTCAGCGCGACCGTGCGCTGCACCACGTCGACGGGGGTCTCGGCGAGGGACCCGAGGTGCCAGGTGGCTCCTGCGTTGTTGACGACGCCCGTCAGACGACCGACCTCGGCGGCACGGTCGAAGAGGGAGCTGACCCCTGCGGGCAGGGAGATGTCGGCCCGCACGACGGTGCACCGGGCGCCCGCCTGCTCCACCTGCCGGCGGCAGTGCGCGGCGGCCGCAGCGTCGCCACGGAAGCCGAGGACCAGGTCGTGCCCCTCCCGTGCCAGCTGCAGCGCCGTCGCTGCGCCGATCCCGCGCGTCCCGCCCGTGACGAGCGTCAGCGGCCGGTCCCCTGCCGCTGCGGGACGCCGACCTGCGGACACACTCATCCCGACACCTTCACACACCGCGGACCGGCCGCGTGGCGGTCCGGACGCGGGAAACGGGTTGGGCCACCGCGGGCCGCTCGTGACAATGACCCCGTGCCGGAGGTCGAGGTCGTCGTGGTCCATCACGAGCGTGCCACCCTGCGCGTCGGCGAGGTGTTCCTGAAGGTCGACGCCGACCAGCACCGCAGCGACATCGAGGTCGAGGCGATGACCTCGGCGCCGGTCCCGACCCCGGAGGTCCTCTGGCGGACGCCGCCCGTGCTCGCGCTCGCCGCTCTCCGAGGGACGGCGCTGGGCCGCCTCGGCCAGCCGTCGACCGCGTCGGCCGCGGCGTGGGCAGCAGCCGGTGCCATCGCCCGGACCTTGCACGACGCGCCGTTGCCGTCCTGGCCGACCCTGGAGAGCCTCGAGGACAAGGCAGCGAGCCTCGACCGGGAGTGCGCCTGGCTCCTGACGAACGACGTCCTCCCTGCAGACCTTGTGCACCGCAACCGCCGGGTCGCCGAGGCTGCGCTCCGGGCGTGGGAGCCGGTGTTCGTGCACGGTGACCTGCAGGTCGCCCACGTGTTCGTCGACGGTGACGAGGTCACCGGCGTCGTCGACTGGTCCGAGGCGGGTCGCGGGGACGCCCTCTACGACCTCGCCAGCCTCACGCTCGGGCACCCGGAGCACCTGGGCGACGTCCTCGAGGGCTACGACCGCGCGGTCGACCTCGACGTGGTCCGCGCGTGGTGGTCACTGCGGAGCCTGACGGCGATCCGGTGGCTGGTCGAGCACGGCTTCGACCCGTCCTCGCCCGGTTGCGAGATCGACGTCCTGCGGTCGCAGGCGTGAGGGCTCAGCCGGGCCCGGCCGCCTCGGACCGAGGTACTCCCAGGGCTTGCCACGCCCGTGCTACGAGGGTCGCGAACGGGGGCGCCGGGACTGTCGGGAGCCCCAGCTCCCGGCACCGGTCGTCCAGTCGCCGGCTCCGGAGCGCTGACACCTCCGCGCGACCCTCCTGCTCGTCGCCGTCACGCTCCAGGTAGTGCGACCGGATCTCGGTCTCCGAGGCCAGGAGGAACAGCGACCGGACGCCGTACGCGCGCGCCTCGGCAGCAACCTCCGGGGAGATGAAGTCCCCCTCGAAGACCGTGGACGTGCCGCTCTCGAGACGGTTCGCGACAGCCGCGAGCACGGCGGGCGCGAAGAAGCGGGCCAGCTCCTCGATGGCGTCGGTCACCTCGTCCGGGGAGTCGGTCCGCAGGTAGGTGCGGGAGGGGAGGAAGTACTCCGGCAGTCGTTCAGGCGGGACCAGCGACTCGAGGGCCGTCTGCATGTCGTCGACCTGCGCCACGGTGCTCCCGGTGCGCCGCGCCAAGGCGTGCGCCAACCGACTCTTGCCGACCCCGGAGGCACCCCCGACCAGGATCAGGGACAGCGACGGATTCCCAGGTCGACCGGCCACCCCACCACCATGGTGCCAATCACGCGCCCGTGTCATGCCTGTCTCCGCAACGGTGGGACCTGGAACGGCGTCCGTTCAGCCGCGGGTGCTGTCGCGACGCACGATCGACCAGGAGCCGGCGTGGGAGTCGACCGTCCCGCCGAGGGCGGCGCGTACGCAGGCGGCGCCCTGGTCGCGCATCGACGTGCGGACGTTGGTCAGGTCGAGCTCCGCTGCGACCTTCTCGTCGTGCCAGCCGGTGACGGCCAGGTCGTCGGGACAGCCAGGCCGACGGCTCGGGCCGCCCGGCGGCGGTGCTGTGGCTCGCGGAGGGGCCGGTGCTGCTCGGCTCACCCTGCTCGGAGTCGGCCTGGGCACCTCCTCCCGATGGGACGTCCCTCGCCCGATCACCGTCGCGCTCGCGGTCTTCCCGGTGATGCTGACGCTCGCCGCGGCCGCGCTGGTCCTGCTCCAGCGCGCGCGGCGCTCGTCCAGCGAGCGACCTGGGAGCCTTCCACCTGCCGTCGTCGTCGGAGATGCGCTTCCAGTGGGTCCATGCCGACCTCGCCGCTCTGGACCCGAGCGAGGCGCGCGAGCTCTTCGTGGACGCGTCGCGCATGGTCGTCCCGAAGAAGCTCTCCTCCGCCTACGACCTCAGCCACCCCGATGGGCCGGCTGGACCCCCAGCTCGGTGACCCGCTGGCGTCGGAGACCCTCCTAGTGTGGGGCGATGGCGGGCGTGAAGCAGGTGCAGGTGACCTTCGACTGCGCGGACCCCCGCGCGGTCGCGGAGTTCTGGAAGGCCCTGCTCGGCTACGTGGACCCGCCGGTCCCGGAGGGGTTCGACTCCTGGGACGCGTTCGACGCCTCGCTCCCGGTCGAGAGCCGAGGCTCGACGTGGGCGTGCCAGGACCCGGACGGCGTCGGCCCGCGGTTGTTCTTCCAGCGCGTGCCGGAGGCCAAGACCGTGAAGAACCGGCTCCACCTCGACGTCCGAGTCGGCACGGGGCTGACCGGGGACGAGCGCGTCGCGGCGCTCGAGGCGGAAGCGGCTCGACTCGAGCCGCTCGGCGGACGGCGCCTGCGGCTGCTCCTCGCCGACGAGGAGAACGAGTCCTGCCTCGTGATGCAGGACGTCGAGGGCAACGAGTTCTGCCTCGACTAGCGGGTCGGGCCGGAGGCGGGTCGGGGGCGCACCCGGGTGATCGCTCCCAGCACCGCCTCAGTCGGTGAGGTCCTGGTACTGCTGGATGATCACGAGGACGGAGAGGGTCCCGAAGAGGGCGATCGACCAGACCATCACCGCCAGTCGGTAGCCCCGGATCCGCAGCTCGCCGGAGAGGATGTTGCGGTTGATCAGGATCAGCAGGCCGGAGTAGATGAACATCATCAGGCCGCCGACGCACGCGGAGATCACGATGAGGACCAGCGGCTGGTCGATGCCGAGGAGCAGCTCGACGATCCCGATGACCACGATCAACCACACCAGCCCGAAGTAGATCTTGCTCTCGTTCGCCTCCCGGGCGTAGCTGGTCTTGATCACGTCGGCGACGAGCCGGCAGGTGTAGTCCACGATCCCCAGAGCGGCGGCGAAGAGACTGAACGCGCCGATCACCCAGAAGAAGGTCCCGAACCACGGCGCGACGGTGTCCTTCAGCACCTCGCCCTCGACCTCGAGGAAGCCGATGTCGTCGGGCAGCCCCTCGGCGCCGAACACGGTCGAGTAGGCCAGCAGCGAGGTGAAGAAGATCGAGATCAAGCGTGATGAGCACGAAGGTCGCCAGCTGCTCGATGTTCGCGAACCGCCACCACGACCGCCACCGCTCGAGGTTCTGCGGGGTCGGTCTCGAAGGTGTAGCCCGTGCTCGGTGCGGCCTCGGCCTCGCCGGTCAGCGGGCTGGTGATGCGCGGGACGTAGGCGCCCATGCCGAAGCGCTTGTCGCGGATCCAGTTGCTCTGGCACCAGGTTCTGCCCGCCTCCGCCGCCGGCGAAGGCGAGAGCGCCGAGGAGCAGGGCGAAGCCGAGCTCGCTCACCGGGATGTCGACGTCGGTGACGATCTGTGAGGTGTCGCGCCAGTCGCCCGCGGAGATCGCGACCGTGGCGCCGACCGCGAACAGGAGGAGGACGGCGGCGACCTTGACCATCTCGATGCGCTCGAGAGCGACGTAGACGACCGGCGGCGAGCGTGAGCGTCGCGCCGATGACGAGCAGCATGCCCATGGCGATGTAGTTCGCGTTCCCGCCCCAGAGGAAGGTGACGATCGTCGCCGAGCTCGTCGCCCACCCCGGCCACAGGTTGGCGAAGAAGGTCATGAGGGCGAACACGAGCCCCCAGTGCCGCCAGTAGCGGCTGAAGCCGGTGAGGGCCGTCTCGCCCGTGGCGAGCGTGTAGCGCTCGATCTCCATGTTGATGAAGTACTGGGTGACCAGACCCACCGCAGCGGCCCAGACGAAGACCAGCCCCACCTGGGACGCGATGTAGGGGTAGAGGATGAACTCGCCGCTGGCCAACCCGACACCGGCGGCGATGATCCCGGGGCCGATCAGCTTCAGCCAGCTCTGCGGTGGTGGCGGCATGTCCCGGACCTGTGGCGCCGGGAGCTGCTTGGTCGGGAACCGGGAGACGACCGACTCCGGGCCCGCAGGTCCGTCCAGCTCAGTGCTCATCGCTCAGTCCTCAGGATCTTGTCCATCGCCTTGCCCTTGGCCAGCTCGTCGACCAGCTTGTCGAGGTAGCGGATCTTCTGCATCAACGGGTCGTCGATCTGCTCGACGCGGACACCGCACACGGCGCCGGTGATCGACGACGCCTGTGGGTTGAGGTCGGCCTGGGCGAAGAAGTCCGCGAACGTCGTACCGGCGGTCAAGTGATTCTTCAGCGCCGGCTCGTCGAAGCCGGTGAGCCACGCGATGACCTGGTCCAGCTCGGCCTGCGTGCGCCCCTTCTTCTCCACCTTCGCCACGTAGTGGGGGTACACGGACGCGACGCTGGTGGCGAAGATGCGGCTCACCCTCGGGAAGGTACCGCCCGGCCGCCTCGGGTGTCAGGTGCCACCCTCAGTGGACGCGAGTCGCTCCGCCGGCACCGCGCTCCGGGGTGTGGTCCTTGGCGCCGGTGACGATCTCGTGGTGCTCAGCCCCGAGGGCGGTGAGCGCGATGGCGTGCTGCTCCTCCTGCTTCTGCCGCTGGACGTACTGCACCGCCCGGCGGACGCGGGTGGGCAGGGTCGACTCGTAGGGCTCGGCCCGGAGCGCCTTCATCAACGACACGCACATCGTGATGATCACCAGCATGAACACCCCGCCGACGATGATCACCAGGTTCTGCAGGGCCGTGAGCCCGGCACGCAGGTCGTCGCCTCCCGACCACAGCAGCACCGACGCCACGGCGCCCTGCGCGACGCCCCAGAAGATGATCAGCCAGCGCTTGGGCTCCTCCTCGCCGTGCTGGCTGAGCATGCCCATCACGATCGACGCCGAGTCGGCGCCGGTGATGAAGAAGATGGCGATCAGGAAGATCGCCAGCACCACGGTGACCGACGCGAGCGGGTACTCGCGGAGGACCGTGAACAGGATGCTCTCGGTGCCCTCGTCGGCCAGTGTCCGGCCGAGGTCCTGGCCCTGGTTGAGCTGCAGGTCGAACGCCGCCCCCCCGAGGATCGAGAACCACACGAACGACACCATGCTCGGCACCACGATCACGTACGCGACGAACTGGCGGATCGTGCGGCCCTTGGAGATCCGGGCGATGAACATCCCGACGAACGGCGTCCACGAGACCCACCACGCCCAGTAGAAGATCGTCCACCCGTTCAGCCACGTCGCCTGGTCGGCGTCGAAGGCGCCGGTACGGCCGCTCATCGTCGGCAGCTGGGTCAGGTAGGCGCCCATCCCCTCGGTGAAGGTGCTCAGGATGAACACCGTCGGCCCGACCACGAACAGGAACAGCACCAGGACCACGGCCGCCATCGCGTTGGCGTTCGACAGGAACTGCACGCCCTTCTCGATCCCGGTGACCGCCGAGACCACGAAGCAACCGGTGAGCACCCAGATCACCAGCAGGGCGAGCGCGACGCTCTCGCTGCCTCCCGAGAACACGTTGTCCAGCCCGCCGGTGATCTGGAGCGCGCCGAGGCCGAGCGAGGTGGCGGAGCCGAACAGCGTGGCGAAGATCGCGACGATGTCGATCGCCTTGCCCGGCGCCCGGCCGGCGGCGTCACCGATCAGCGGCCGGAACGTCCCGGAGATCAGGTTCCCGTAACCCTTGCGGTAGGCGAAGTAGGCGATGGCCAGCCCGATCACGGCGTAGATCGACCACGGGTGCATCCCCCAGTGGAAGAACGTGTACTCCATCGCGAGCCGCGCCGCCGCCGGCGTACCCGGCTCGGCCATGCCCATCGGCGGCGTGTTCAAGTGGGTCAGCGGCTCGGCCACTCCCCAGAAGATCAGCCCGATGCCCATGCCGGTCGCGAACATCATCGACACCCAGGAGAAGGTGCTGAACTCGGGCTCGGCGTCGTCCGGGCCGAGCTTGATGTTGCCGTACCGGCTCAGCGCCAGGTAGCCCGAGAACACCACGAAGGCCGCGGTGGTGAGCACGAACAACCACCCGAAGCTCTTCTCGAGCCAGGTGAGGGTCTCGGTCGTCGTCTCCCCCATCCGCTCCGGCGCCAGCGCGCCCCACAGGACGAAGGCGAGCACGACGGCTGCGGCGACGCCGAACACCGTCTTGTCGAGCGGCCGCGACGCGTGTCCGCGTCCCGGCGGTGTCGGGTCGGGCTCGGCCCCTGTGGCCGTCCTGCTCACAGTGTCGGTCACAGCGGAACCCCTCGGGTGGTGGAGGAAAGGGTGTGCTTCCGGTCACCATGAGCGTCCTGGACCAGACCTGTCAATTCGAGCGGAGCAGCCGGGGCCGCAACCGGGGTGCCCGACGATCCGGGCGGCGGTCCCCTAGCCGCGCTAGTCGTCGTCGCTGTCGTCGCTGTCGTCGCTGTCGTCGCTGTCGTCGCTGTCGTCGCTGTCGTCGCTGTCTTGACGCACCACGCGGAGGTCCTCGTCGAGGACGACCTCGGTCTCCGTGCCGTCCTCGGCGCGGACCTCGACCTCGTAGGCCTCGCCCGGGTGGTCGCTGGTCTCGACCTCCGTGACGGTGCCGCCGACGGCCTCGGCGGCCGCGGCGCCGACGCGGTCGCGCTCGCTGCGGGAGACGTCGTCGCTCGCCGTCGCGCTCCAGACCGTGCTCCCGACGGTGAGGACGGCGACCGTGGCGATCGTGGGCAGGAGGACGCGCTTGCTGCGCAGGGTGGCGGTGTTCACGGGATGCCTTCCGGTTCTCTCGAGTGGGACGCGGACCAGCATGCGGGCGGCTCGCTGAAGCCCACCTGAAAGCGGCGCGAGGCCCCCGTCACCCCGGGCCGGTTCGCGCGGCGGCGCTGCCGGACCGTGGGAGCCGCACCACGAACCGGGCGCCCCCCACCACCGAGGGCGTGACCGCGACCGTGCCCCCGTGAGCGGTCACGACTGCCTCGACGATGGCCAGGCCGAGCCCGCTCCCGCCGGCGTCACGGGCGCGGGCCTCGTCGAGCCGCACGAACCGTTCGAACACACGCCGCCGGTCGCGCTCAGGGACGCCGGGGCCGTCGTCCTCCACCACCAGCTCGACGACGTCGTCATGGTCACGGACCGTGAGAGCCACCGTGGAGCGGGCGTGCCGGACCGCGTTGTCCACGAGGTTGCGCACCACCCGGCCGAGCGCGGTCCGGTCCCCACGCACCCGCCCCGGGCCGACCTGCGAGGTCTCGACCGTGAACCCCGCCGCGCGGACGCGCCGGGCCTCGTCGAGGACCAGGTCGTCGACGTCCACGTCGGACGGCGGGTGCCCGGCACCGCCCTCGTCGGCCCGCGTCAGGACCAGGAGCTGGTCGACGAGCCGCTGCATCCGTACGGATTCCTCGAGGACGGCCTCGGCGAGCTCACCCTCGGGGAGGGCGCCCGGGTGGGTCCGCGCCACCTCCGCGGTCTGGCGCATGCTGGCCACCGGCGAGCGCAGCTCGTGGGAGGCATCGGCGACGAACTGCTGCTGCCGCGCGCGTGACTGCTCCAGCCTTCCCAGCATCCGGTTCATGGTCTGCGCCAGGCGGTGGATCTCGTCGCGTGAGCGCGGTTCGGGGACCCGCCGGTCCAGCCGGTCACCGGTGATCTGGTCGACCTCGCGGCGGATCCGCTCGACGGGTGCGAGCGCGCGGGTCGCGACGCCCCACGTCGTCCCGCCGACGAGGAGGAGCACCAGCGGCAGCCCGAGGGCGAGCGGCGCGACGAGCGCCTCCGTCGAGTCCTCGACCTCCTCGAGGGAGGCGGCCACCGCGACGACGTACGCGACCTCGCCGGCCTCCGCGTCCTCGGTCACCACGAGGTAGGGCTCGTCGGCGCCCGGGAGCCGCACCTCGTCCTCGTCGTCGTCCTCATCGGTCACCAGGCGCTCGCGCAGGGGCTCCGACGAGCGGACGACGGCACCACGGGAGTCGGTCACCTGCCAGACCTCGTCGCCGGGCTCCTCGTCGTCGTTCTCGGCAGGGCCGGGCTCCGGCAGTCCGGTGGTCTCGATCTGCCGGGCGAGGGTCGCTGCGCGCTGCTCGGCGGTGGTGACCAGCCCGTCCCGCAGCGAGGCGCGCACCGTCGCGACCAGGGTGAAGGCCCCCGCAAGCAGCACGACCGCCACCACGAGGACGGCGGCGGTCGTCGTCCGTACCCGCACCGAGGCGTGGCTGCGCCCAGATCGTGCAGCCGGCTCAGCCACCGTCCGCCGCCAGCCGGTAACCCGCTCCGCGCTGGGTCTGGATCGCCTCCCGGCCGAACGGGCGGTCGATCTTGTTGCGGAGGTGCCGGACGTAGACCTCGACGATGTTGGGGTCACCGTCGAAGTCGACGTCCCACACCGCCTCGAGGATCTCCCGCTTCGACAGCACGTCCCCAGCACGCCGGGCCAGCAGCGCCAGCAACGAGAACTCCCGCGCGGTGAGGTCGATCTCGACCTCACCGCGCCAGACCCGGCGTGCGGCGGGGTCGACCCGCAGGTCACCCGCCTCCAGTTCTGTCGGTCGCTCCCGGGCGCCTCGCCGCGCCACCGCGCGCAGCCGCGCCACCAGCACCGGGAACGAGAACGGCTTGATGAGGTAGTCGTCGGCGCCGGTGTCGAGCCCCCGGACCTGGTCCCACTCCCCGTCCCGGGCGGTGAGGATGAGGATCGGGTCCAGTCCCGCTCCGCCCGGAGAGCGCGGCAGACCTCGTGACCGCTGACTCCCGGCAGCATCAGGTCGAGCACGACCGCGTCGTACCGGTGCTCCCGCGCCAGCCACAACCCGTCGATGCCGTCGTGCGCCACGTCGACGGCGAACCCTTCGGCCTCCAGGCCCAGGCGGAGGGATCGGGCGAGCCGCTTCTCGTCATCGACCACGAGCACGCGCATGCCTGCCTCCCCCCTGCCGGAGAACGCCATTGTGGGTGAGCCACCCTGAAGCTGCGCTGAAAGCGGCGTCCGCGGCTCCTGTCGACCTGGACCGGTCACTAGCCTGACCGGATGAACCCGGCTTCCTCGCTGCTGGACCGACGACGGCGACCCCGTCTGCTCCTGGAGCTCGACCTGTCCCGCGGTCTCCTCGAAGCGCCGCCGACGTCACCGGTGGAAGCGGTGCGGGGGATGCACGTCCCGAGTCTCCGCGGCACGGTCGAGGGGCTCCGCCGCGCGGCTCGCGACGCACGCGTCGCCGGGCTGGTCGCCCACATCGGCACCAGGCAGCCGACACTGGCCCAGTCCGGGGAGCTGCGGGCAGCGGTCGCCGAGTTCCGTGCTGCCGGAAAGCTGGCGGTGTGCTGGTCGGAGACCTTCGGCGAGCTCGGGCCCGGCAACGTCGGGTACCACCTCGCGACCGCGTTCGACGAGATCTGGCTGCAACCGAGCGGCGACGTGGGACTCGTCGGCTTCGCTGCCGAGGCGGTCTTCCTCCGCGACGCCCTCGACAAGCTCGGGGTCCAACCGCAGCTGGGTCAGCGGTACGAGTACAAGACAGCCGCGGACACGTTCCTGCAGTCCTCGATGACCGAGGCCAACCGGGAGATGGTGACGCGCCTCGTCGAGAGCTCGACCGAGACGCTCGTGGCCGACGTCGCCGCCGGACGGGGGCTGTCGGTGGCAGCGGTCCGCTCGTTCCTCGACGCCGCACCGGTCGGTGCGCAGGACGCGCTGGCCGGCGGGCTGGTCGACCGGCTGGGCTACCGCGACGAGGTCTACGACGAGCTGCGCCGCAGGCTGGGCGAGGTGGAGCTGCGCTACGTCGAGCGCCACGGCAGGGACGGCGTCACGCAGGCGCGGGACGCCGTCTCACGGCGCGGCAAGCCGGTGGTCGCCCTCGTCCACGCGGTCGGGCCGATCCACCTGGGCCGCAGTCGCTCCGCACCGCTGTCCGGCAGGTCGATCGGCTCGGACAGCCTCGCGGCGGCGCTGCGCTCCGCGTCGGCCGACGACGCGGTGAAGGCCGTCGTCCTGCGCATCGACAGCCCGGGCGGGTCCTACGTCGCCTCCGACGCGATCCGTCGTGAGGTGATCGCGTTGCGCCGGACCGGCCGCCCGGTGGTCGCCTCGATGGCGAACGTCGCAGCCTCCGGGGGCTACTTCATCGCGATGCCGGCCGACCGCGTCGTGGCGAGTCCCGGCACGATCACCGGTTCCATCGGCGTCCTGGCCGGGAAACAGGTGGTCCGCGAGACGCTCGAGCGCGTGGGCATCCGACGCGAGGTCGTCGGCAGCGGTCGGTACGCCGACATGTTCTCGAGCGACCGCCCCTTCGACGACGAGGAGTGGGCCCGCCTCGAGGGCTGGCTCGACCGGGTCTACGACGACTTCACGACCAAGGCCGCGGAGGATCGCGGTATCCCGGTCGAGGAGCTCCGGGCCGTCGCCCGCGGCCGGGTGTGGACCGGCGCCGACGCCGCGGACCGCGGTCTCGTCGACGAGCTCGGGGGCCTCGAGCGCGCGGTCGAGCTCGCTGCTGCCGCGGCTGGCGTCGATCGTGAGGACATCGAGCTCCGTGTCGTGCCCAAGCCGAACCTGCTCGAACGCCTCCGACCTGCGGAGAACAGCGAGTCCCCTGCAGCCGCCGCTGTCGGTGGCCTCGCGGGCGGCGGGCTGCCGCTCTTCGAGGGGCTGCTGGCACAGTCCGGCATCACGCCGTACGGCGTGCTGTCGATGCCGGTCACCTGGACGCTCCAGTAGCGGCGTCGCTCGTTCGGGAGGTTCAGCCTGGGTTCAGGGGTCGACCACCACCGTGAACGGGGTGCCGTCCACCAGGGACGGCCGACCGCAGGAGGCACCCGTGAGAGAGCGACCACCGACAGGGACCCCGACCCACAGCGCCGACCGGACCACGGCGCGGGCGCCCGTCGTGCTGACCGGCGCCACCGCGATTGCTGCCGTCATCGCCGCGGCCGTCGTCGCGACCGGCGCGGCGGACGCCGGGACGGCCGGCTCGATGCACGCCAGACCGACCGCGTCGAGCGCTGGGTTGTCCATACTGCCGCTGCCCCGGCCCCGCGACTTCGTGGACCGGGTGTCCCATCCCTACCTGCCGCTGCCCCCGGGCACGCGCTGGGTGTATGCCGGACGCGGTGCCGATCGGGGCGAGCGAACCGTGGTCACGGTGCTTCGTCGGACCCGGGTCATCGAGGGCATCAACGCAACCGTCGTCCACGACGTCGTGTCGGAGGACGGGGCGCTGGTCGAGGACACCCACGACTGGTATGCGCAGGACCGCCTCGGCAACGTCTGGTACCTCGGGGAGCGCACACGCGAGTACGACGGCGGAGAAGTCGTGAGCCGCGAGGGGTCGTGGGAAGCCGGCGTCGGACAGGCTCAGGCAGGGATCGCGATGCCCGCCTCGACCGACCCCGGAGCGCCGTACCGTCAGGAGTTCGACCCCGGTGACGCCGAGGACCAGGCGGAGGTCGTCCACCAACGGGGACAGGTCCGCGTGCCGTTCGGACGCGTCGAACGGGTCGTGGTGACCGACGAGACCACTCCGCTCGAGCCGGCCGTCGACGAGCTCAAGTTCTACGCCCCCGGAGTGGGGCTGGTGATGGCGCTCGGGGTGAGCCCCCGGTTCAGCCGCAGCGTCCTGCTCCGGGTGGACCGGCGATGACGCTGAGGCCTGACGGCTGAGGACTAGTACGCGACCTCGCCGCGCTCTCGACGTCCCACCATGTCGGCGTCGCGGACCGAACGGACCCGCAGCCAGCGAGGCCGCTCGTTCGTGTGGGACGGCGCGGCGGTGGGGATCCGCAGCACCCAGCGCGTGCCTGCGCCCGGCCTCGACGCGACCGCGAGGTCCGCACCGGCGTCGAGTGCCACGTCGGCGAGCACCTGGAGGCCGAAGTGCCCGCGCTCGGGCGCGGCTCGGGCCGCCTCCGCGTCGAACCCCGCGCCGTCGTCACTGATCTCGAGCACCACGGCTGTCGGCTCGTCGGACAGGCGGACCTCGACGTGCGCCGGTCGAGCGTGGAGGTTCGCGTTGCGCAGCGTCTCGTGCGCGACCCGGTAGACCAGCTGCTGCTGGCTGAGGTCGAGCCGCTCGGCCGCGTGGGGGTCGAGGGCCAGGGTGACCTCGACGTCACGGCCGCGGAGGCTCACCGCCAGCCCCTCGAGCGTCTGGTCGAGCCCCGCGGTCTCGAGGTTCGGCGGGTAGATGTCGACGAGGAGCGACCGCATCGAGGTGATCCCGGCGCGCACGGTCGACGATGCACCCCGCAGACTGGTAGCGAGCTCGGTCTCCTTGGCCGCAGCCGCACGGGCCGCCGCCGAGGACACCACGAGGGAGGCGCCGGCGAGGTCTTGGATGACGCCGTCGTGGAGGTTCCCGGCGATCCGCCGGCGTTCGTCGATGGAGGCCTCGACCGCTCGCTCGACGAGTGCCTCCCGCTGCTCCTGCACCTGCCGGAGCCGAGCGGTGAGGCGCCACAGGACGGGCAGCATCAAGACGATGAGCGCGAGGAGGCTCGACAGCGTGATGCCGGCGAAGCCACGCCACAGCTCGCCGGTCCGGTCGGTCACCTCGTCGTACTTGCTGTAGATCTCGAGGAGCAACGGGTCCCTGTTGGGCAACCAGACCGGTCGGTAGACCTCGAGGAGCCGGCCTTCGCCGCGCTCGAACTGGTTCTCGCGACCGTCGAGGTCGGAGACCTCCGCCCGAGTCTTCGGGTCGGTGAGGACCTCCCACTCCTCGTCGGGCAGGTCGAACTGGCGCCCGACGAGTCTCTGCTCGTCGGAGTAGACGATCGTGCCGTCAGGGGTCCAGATCTTGACCCTCACAATGGAGTCGTCGGACATGACGCGCTCCGTGACGACCTCGTGGACCTCGCGGACCGCCGCAGGGTCCTGTCGTGCAAGCCCGTTGCGGAGCGCTGGCTGCACGACCGCCTCCGCCAAGACGGTGGCGCGTCGCGCCGCATCGGCCACGGCCTCCCGCTCTGCCAGCCGGCGGGCAGCCGCACTCCCCGACAGCGCGACGACGACGAGCACCAGACAGGCACCGAGGATGACGGGGATCATCACCCGTCGGCGGTTCAGCGGACGGGCGTCAGCGTCCGGCGGGGCGTCGCTGTCCACCAGCGTCACCCAGGGGCGGGGGTCAGCAGGCCACTGCGGCTGGAGACCCGGCCGGGAGCTCGATGAGGTGTTCATCGGTCGTCATCCTCGCGGTCGTCGTCCTCGCCGGTCGTCGTCCGTCGTCGTGCGTCCTCGTCGTCGTCCTCGCGGTCGTCGTCGTCGCGGTCGTCGCGGTCGTCGTCGCGGTCGTCGTCGTCGCGGTCGTCGCGGTCCTCGTCACGGTCGGACCCGCTGCTGCCGTCGTGGCCGCTGCGTTCGCCGCTGCTGCCGTCGTGGCCGCTGCCGTCGTGGCCGCTGCGCTCGCCGCCGCTGCCGTCGTGGCCGCTGCGCTCGCCGCCGCTGCGCTCGCCGCCGCTGCCGTCGTGGCCGCTGCCGTCGCCGCCGCTGCCGTCGTGGCCGCTGCGCTCGTGCGCCGCTGCCGTCGTGGCCGCTGCCGTCATCCCCGCCAGCACCCCTGCCGCCGCTCTCCGGTCCGGGCCGGGCAGCCCGACGTGCCCGGTCCTCGCGCGCGTCGGACCCCGGGTCGGAGCTCGGGGCGGACCCCGGGTCGGCCCGTCGTTCCCCGCCTCGGTCGTCACCCACGTCGTCCGTTGCGGGCGCTCGGGTCGGACGGGCGTCGTCGTCCAGGATCCTCGCTGCCGGGGGCGGCCGCACGGGGAGCGACTGGGAGAACTCGGCGTTGCCGATGAGCCCCAGGGACGCAGGGACGGCAGCGACCAGCGCTGCGGTCGCGAGCGCGGCAACGGCTTTCACGCGGACTCCAGGACGTCGTCTGAGGATGACGACCTCATTGAGCGCCTGAACAGTCAGTGCGCGCCATTGAACCTTTGCACTAGGACCTCTCCAGACCACCTCGGCCTAGGACGGACGCAGCCCCGGTGCACCGGGTCAGAAGACGACTTCGCCGCGTTCGCGCCGGGCGCGCAGCGAGCGCAGGGCCTCTTGCAGGATGTCCGCCGCCTCGGCGTCGCTGCGCCGCTCCTTCACGTACGCCAGGTGGGTCTTGTACGGCTCGATCTTGGGCGGCGGCGGCGGGTTGTCGGAGTCACGGCTTGCGGGGAGCCCGCACTTCGGGCAGTCCCACGAGTCGGGGACGGCCGCCTCGGAGGCGAAGACGATCTCGGACTGGTGCCGGTGGGCACAGAAGTAGCGCACGCGCTGCCGCGGTGCCGCGTCGCCACGCTCGGCCTCGCCCATCGGACCGGCCCCGACCCGACTTCCGCGGATCGCGTTCTGTCCACCTACTGCCACGTCCTGACTCCTGACCTGTCGACGGCGCTAGTTGCCGTAGCGGATCTTCATGAAGAGCCCGAGCGCGATCACGGTGGCACCCCAGATGATGCCGATGCCGATCGTGATGCGGTCGAGGTTGCGCTCTGCGACCGACGATCCGCCGAGGCCGCTGGAGACACCACCTCCGAACATGTCGGAGAGTCCGCCGCCCCGGCCCTTGTGGAGCAGGATCAGGAGGATGAGGAGCAAGCTCGTGAGGACGAGCAGCACGGTCAGTGCGAGGATCACGGTGGCACAGCCTAACGGAGGAGTGGCTCGAGGACGCCCGGGCAGGGCTCAGAGCGCTGGCATGTCGTAGAAGCGGCAGATCCCGCCGAACTCTGAGGCGTCGAGGCTCGCGCCACCGACGAGGCAGCCGTCGACATCGGCCTTGGCCATGATGCCGGCGACGTTGGCTGCCTTGACCGAGCCGCCGTACTGGATCCGGACCGCCTCGCCGGCCGCTCCGCCCCACGACGAGGTGATCCGCCCACGGATGGCGGCGCACACCTCCTGGGCGTCCTCCGGGGTGGCGACCTCGCCGGTCCCGATCGCCCAGACGGGCTCGTAGGCGATCACCAGTCCCGCGACCTGGTCGGCGCCGAGTCCGGCGAGCGACCCGTCGACCTGGGCGAGCGTGTGCTCCACCTGCTGGCCGGCCTTGCGGACCTCGAGGCCCTCTCCGACGCAGACGATCGGCGTGATGCCCGACCTCAGCGCGGCTGTCGCCTTTGCGTTGACGACCTCGTCGGTCTCGGCGTGGTACTGCCGCCGCTCGGAGTGCCCCACCACGACGTACGAGCAGCCGAGGGCGGCCAGCATCGCGGCGCTGATCTCGCCGGTGTAGGCGCCGCTCTCATGGCTGGACACGTCCTGCGCGCCGTACCTGATCGGCAAGCTGTCCCCGTCCACGCAGGTCTGCACGCTGCGGAGGTCGGTGTAGGGCGGCAGGACGACCACCTCGACCTTCGACTGGTCGAGCTTCTTGTCCGCGAGCCCGGCGGCGAGCTTCTGCACCAGGACGACGGCCTCGGAATGGGTGAGGTTCATCTTCCAGTTCCCCGCCATCAGCGGAGTCCGGCCGCGGTCCTGTCCCGGAGGCGTGGTCACGAGGAGCTCCCTTGCAGAACGTCGATACCGGGCAGCGACTTGCCCTCGAGGTACTCGAGGCTCGCGCCGCCGCCGGTGGAGATGTGGCCGAACGACGACTCCTCGAACCCGAGCGTCCGCACCGCGGCGGCGGAGTCACCCCCGCCGACGACCGACAGGCCGTCGATCCCGGTCAGCGCCTGGGCGACCGCGCGGGTCCCCGCGGCGAACGGCTCGAGCTCGAAGACACCCATCGGCCCGTTCCAGAACACCGTCCGCGCGTCGGCGAGCGCCGCGGCGAAGGCCTCGGCGGACGCCGGTCCGATGTCGAGCCCGATCTGGTCGGCGGGCATGGCGTCCGCCGGTACGACGGTGGGCGGGGCGTCGGCAGCGAAGCGGGGCGCGACGACCACGTCGGTCGGCAGGAGAATCTGCACCCCGCTGGAGTCCGCGCGGGCGAGGTACTCCCGGCAGGTCTCGACCTGGTCCTCCTCGAGGAGGCTGTTGCCGACCTCGTGGCCCTGCGCCTTGAGGAAGGTGAACACCATCCCTCCGCCGATGAGCAGCCGGTCGGCCTTGCCGAGCAGGTTGTCGATGACGCCGAGCTTGTCGGAGACCTTCGAACCGCCGAGGACAACGGCGTACGGCCGCTGCGGGTCCTCGGTGAGCCGCCGCAGCACGTCGACCTCCTGGGCGACGAGGCCGCCCATCGCGTGCGGGAGCAGCTGGGCGACGTCGTAGACGCTGGCCTGCTTGCGGTGCACGACCCCGAAGCCGTCGGAGACGAACGCCCCGTCGGTGCCGACGAGGGCGGCGAGCTCCCGGGCGAACGCCGCGCGCTCACCCTCGTCCTTGCTGGTCTCGCCGGCGTTGAACCGCACGTTCTCGAGCACCGCGACCTGCCCGTCGGCCAGCCCCTCGACGGTCGCCCGGGCACTGTCCCCGGTGGTGTCGCCGGCGAACGCCACCTCGGACCCGAGCAGCTCGCCGAGACGGGCGGCCACGGGTGCCAACGAGTAGCGCGCCTCCGGAGCGCCCTTCGGGCGGCCCAGGTGGGCGACCACGACCACCCGCGCGCCGCGCTCGCTGAGGGTCCGCAGCGTCGGGACGCTGGCGCGGACCCGGCCGTCGTCGGTGATGCGGTCGCCGTCGAGCGGGACGTTGAGGTCGGACCTGACGAGCACGCGCCGGCCGCGCAGCTCGCCCAGGTCGTCGATGGTCGGGGGTGCTGCGCTCGCGGCGCTCACCGTCAGCCCTCGCCGGATCAGAGACTCGCGCCGACGTACTCGACCAGGTCCACGAGGCGGTTGGAGTAGCCCCACTCGTTGTCGTACCAGCCGACGACCTTGACCTGGTTGCCGATGACCTTGGTCAGCGGTGCGTCGAAGATGCAGGACGCCGGGTCGGTGACGATGTCGCTGGAGACGATCGGGTCCTCGTTGTACCGCAGCACCTTGCCGTCCGCAGCCGCGCGGACGGCGTCGTTGACCTCCTGCACCGACGTCTCGCGGCTGGCCTCGAAGGTGAGGTCCGTGGCGGAGCCGGTCGGGACCGGGACGCGCAGCGCGAAGCCGTCGAGCTTGCCCTTGAGCTCGGGCAGCACCAGGCCGATCGCCTTCGCAGCGCCGGTGGAGGTCGGCACGATGTTGAGCGCGGCCGCGCGGGCCCGCCGGAGGTCCTTGTGAGGCGCGTCCTGCAGGTTCTGGTCCTGCGTGTAGGCGTGGATCGTCGTCATCAGGCCCTTGACGATGCCGAACTCGTCGTTGAGCGCCTTGGCCATCGGCGCCAGGCAGTTCGTGGTGCACGAGGCGTTCGAGATGACCGTGTGGGCGGCCGGGTCGTAGTTCTCGTGGTTCACACCCATGACGACCGTGATGTCCTCGTTCTTCGCCGGGGCGGAGACGATGACCTTCTGCGCCCCACCGGCGTCGACGTGGGCACGGGCCTTGCTCGCGTCGGTGAAGAACCCGGTGGACTCGACCACGACGTCCACGCCGAGGTCCTTCCAGGGCAGGGCGGCCGGGTCGCGCTCGGCGAGGATCTTCAAGGTGCGGTCGCCGTAGCCGATGCCCTCACCGGTGACCGTCACGTCCTCGGGGAACCGCCCGAGGATCGAGTCGTACTTGAGCAGCTGGGCCATCGTGGCCAGGTCGCCCAGGTCGTTGGCAGCGACGATCTCGATGTCGGCGCCGGAGGCCAGGGCCGCCCGGAAGAAGTTGCGTCCGATGCGGCCGAAGCCGTTGATGCCTACGCGTACGGTCACGGTGCGGAGCCTGTCTGGTCGGGTGCGGGGCCCGCGCAGTTTAACGCGGTGCGCTCAGCCCTCGTCCGCCAGCATCTCGGGGGTCAGACTCGCCTCGGTGTCGGGGACCCCGCGCTCGTGCGCCACCTTGTCGGCCATCGCCAGCAGCCGCCGGATCCGCCCAGCGATCGCGTCCTTGGTGAGGGCCGGGTCGTGTCGCTGACCGAGCTCCTCGAGCGAGGCGTCCTTGTGCTCCAACCGCAGCGCACCGGCCTGCCGCAGGTGGTCGGGCACCTCGTCACCCAGCAGCTCGAGGGCCCGCTCGACGCGGGCTCCGGCCGCGACGGCCGCGCGGGCCGAGCGACGGAGGTTCGCGTCGTCGAAGTTCGCCAGCCGGTTCGCCGTCGCGCGCACCTCGCGGCGCATCCGACGCTCCTCCCACGCCATCAGTGACTCGTGGGCGCCGAGGTGGGTCAGCAGCTCACCGATCGCGTCGCCGTCGCGGATCACGACCCGGTCGACGCCGCGGACCTCGCGCGCCTTGGCGGCGACGCCCAGTCGGCGGGCCGCGCCCACCAGCGCGAGCGCCGCCTCGGGTCCCGGGCAGGTGACCTCGAGCGCCGAGGAACGCCCGGGCTCGGTGAGCGACCCGTGGGCGAGGAAGGCGCCGCGCCAGGCCGCGACCGCGTCGCAGCTGCCCCCGGAGACGACCTGGGGTGGGAGGCCGCGGACCGGACGACCGCGGTTGTCCAGCAGACCGGTCTGGCGCGCGAGCACCTCGCCGTCCTTCACGACGCGGACGACGTAGCGGTTGCTCTTGCGGATCCCGGAGCCGGCGACCACGACGACGTCGGAGGGGTGACCGTAGATCTCGGCGATGTCGCGCCGCAGCCGACGAGCCGCGGCGCCGGTGTCGAGCTCGGCCTCGACGACCACCTGGCCGCTCACGATGTGGAGGCCCCCGGCGAACCGCAGCATCGAGGTGACCTCTGACTTGCGACAGCAGGTCTTGGTCACGGTGGTGCTCGCCAGCTCGGCCTTCACCTGTGCCGTCATCGCCATTCCCCGCTCACCGACCCTGCGCCTCTCGCGGTGCCCGCTCCCACGGGTCTGTCCGCTCGACCTGCCCTCATCGCCTGCCTCCCGTCGAGCGCCACCCGGTCGCCGCACGAGGACGTGTCGGAGCCGGGGGCGCGGCGAGTCGTTACCTTACGGTGCGGCCTGTGGTGCAGCCAGCACGTCCGCGAAGGCGGCGGCCAGCTTGACAGGGTCGTGGCGAGGGGTGCCGTCCCCGCGGGCGACGTCGGTGACCGTGAGCGCAGCGCCGAGGCCCGAGGCAGCCCGGTCGAGCAGACCGGAGTCGGCCACCGTGGAGGGGTCGGCGAGCACGTGGTCGACCCGCAGCTGGGGGGCGTGGGCGGCGAGCACGTCGAGGTGGGTCTCCGGGCCGTACCCGTCGGTCTCCCCCGACTGGGCCGCCAGGTTGAGCACCACGAGCGTCCGCCCGCGGGCCGCCTCGACCGCGCGGCGCAGCTCGGGGACGAGCAGGTGGGGGATGACGCTGGTGTACCAGGAGCCCGGACCGAGGACGACCCAGTCCGCCTCGGCCACCGCGCGCAGCGCCTCGGGACACGCGGCCGGCTGGCGGGGGTCGAGCTCGACGCTGAGGACCCGCCCGGAGGTCGAGGCCACCTGGACCTGGCCACGCACCGTGCTGACCCCGGACGGGTCGGCGGGGTCGGCGCCCTCGATGCGCGCGGCGATGTCGAGCGGGACCAGCGACATCGGCAGCACCCGACCGCGCGCCGCGAGCAGCCCGCCGACCCAGTCCAGGCCCGTGACGTGGTCACCGAGCAGCTCCCAGAGCGCGACGATGAGGAGGTTGCCGAGCGCGTGCTGGTCGAGCTCGCCCGCGCTGCGGAACCGGTGCTGCAGCACCTCCGCCCAGGTGCTCCCCCACTCGTCGTCCTCGCAGAGCGCCGCCAGCGCCTGACGCAGGTCGCCGGGCGGGAGGCAGCCGAACTCGCCCCGCAGCCGACCGGACGACCCGCCGTTGTCCGCGACGGTCACGACCGCGGTCAGCTCGCCCACCTGCGGCACCCGGCGGAGCGCGGCGAGGGACGCCGACAACCCGTGCCCGCCGCCGAGCGCGACGACCCGGAGTCCGTCCTGCGAGCGCTCCGGCGCGACCCGTCGTGACGGTCGCCGGAGCGCGGCCTCACTCACGCCCGAGGTCCCGGTGAGCCGCCTTCGCGTCCAGCCCCTGCGTCCGCAGCCGGGAGGCGACCTCCTCCGCCATCGCCACGCTGCGGTGCTTGCCCCCGGTACACCCGAGCGCGACGGTCATGAAGCGCTTGCCCTCCCGGAGGTAGCCGCCGCTGACGTCGGCGAGCAGCGGCACGAACCGCTCGAGGAACGGTTCCGCGCCCGGCTGCGACATCACGTAGTGGCTCACCGCCTCCTCCCGACCCGTGTGGGCGCGCAGCTCGGGCACCCAGTGCGGGTTGGGCAGGAAGCGCATGTCGGCGACGTAGTCGGAGTCGACGGGGATGCCGTACTTGAAGCCGAAGCTGACGACGGTGACCTGCAGCCGCAGCTTCTCCTCGGTCCCGAAGTGCCGCGCGATCTGCGCGGTCAGCTGGTGGACGTTGAGGTTGCTGGTGTCGATCACCAGGTCGGCCTGGCCGCGCAGCTCGGCGATCGCGGCCCGCTCGCGCGCGACCCCGTCGAGGAGCCTCCCCCCGGCCTGCAGCGGGTGAGGCCGGCGGGCCGCCTCCTGGCGGCGGACCAGGACGTCGTCGTCGGCCTCGAGGAACAGCAGCGTCGTCCGCCGCCCGCCGACCCGCTGGGCGAGCACCTCGCGCAGCGAGTCGAAGAACGAGCCGGAGCGCACGTCGACGACCACGGCGATCGACTGGTCCGGGCCGTGGCCCTCCTCCACCATCGTCACCACGTCGGGGACCAGCGTCGGCGGCAGGTTGTCGACGACGAAGAAACCGAGGTCCTCCAGCTCCTTGGCGGCGGTGCTGCGGCCGGCGCCGGTCATGCCGCTGACGACGACCAGCTCCCCCTGCCGGGCTGGGCTGGCCTCCGGCTCCGACGTGACCGTCATTCGACCTCCTCGATCTCACCGGTCGCGGTGTTGATCACCACCGCCGGCGTCCGTGCCCGGGACTGATCGGCCAAGGCTGCCACGATGGCCTCCGCGGTCCGCTGCCCGATGCCGGGCACCGCGCCGATCTCCTCGACCGAGGCGGCGCGGATCTTGCGCAGCGACCCGAACCGCTTGAGGAGCGCCCGCCGGCGCACCTCGCCAAGGCCGGGGACGTCGTCCAGGGCGCTCTCGACCATCGACTTCGACCGGCGCGACCGGTGGTGGGTGATCGCGAAGCGGTGGGCCTCGTCGCGGAGGCGCTGCAGGAGGAACAGCGCCTCGCTGGTGCGCGGCAGGATGACGGGGTCCTCCTGGCTGGGCAGCCACACCTCCTCGAGCCGCTTGGCCAGTCCGCACACCGGGATGTCGTCGATGCCGAGCTCGTCGAGCGCCCGCTGCGCGGCGGCGACCTGCGGCGGTCCACCGTCGACGACGACGAGCCCGGGAGCGTAGGAGAACTTGCGGGCCCTCCCGGTGTCGGGGTCGACGAGCAGCGGGCCGGCTTGGGTGACCTCACCGCCCCTGCCGGCCACCGTGCCGGCGTGCCCCGCGGCAGTCTCGACCGACACGTCCAGGTCGGGGTGACGCACCCGGTCGTCGAGGAGACGCCGGAACCGCCGCGTGATCACCTCGTGCATCGCGGCGACGTCGTTCTGCCCGTCGACCGAGCGGATGACGAAGCGCCGGTACTCCGACTTGCGCGCCAGCCCGTCCTCGAAGACCACCATCGACGCCACCACCTCGGTGCCCTGCAGGTTCGAGATGTCGAAGCACTCGATGCGCAGCGGCGCCTCCGGGAGCGCGAGCGCCTCCTGCAGGTCCTCGAGCGCCTGGTTGCGGCTGGTCAGGTCCGACGCCCGGCGGGTCTTGTGCAGCGCCATCGCCTGCGAGGCGTTGCGGCTGACGGTCTCCAGCAGCGCCTTCTTGTCCCCGCGCTGCGGCACCCGCAGCTGCACCCGGCTGCCGCGGACCTCGGTGAGGAGCGCCTCGAGGGCGGCGGTGTCGTCGGGGTCCTCCGGGAGGGCCGGGACCAGGATCTCGCGCGGCACGGCGTCGCCGCTCTCCCCGGCGTAGAGCTGGAGCAGGAACCGCTCGACGAGCTCGCCGGTGTCGACGTCCTCGGTCTTCTCCGCGACCCAGCCGCGCTGGCCCCGGACCCGCCCGCCCCGGACGTGGAAGATCTGGACCGCCACCTCGAGCGGGTCCTCCTCGAGGGCGACGACGTCGGCGTCGGTGCCGTCACCGAGGACGACCGCCTGCTTCTCGAGTGCCCGGTTGAGGGCCCCGAGGTCGTCGCGGAGCCGCGCCGCCCGCTCGAAGTCGAGCTCCGCGCTGGCGGCGTACATCTCCTTCTCGATGCGGCGGATGAAGCTCGTGGTCTGGCCGGCCATGAAGTCGCAGAAGTCCTCGACGATCCCGCGGTGCTCGTCGGCGCTCACGGTGCCGACGCAGGGCGCCGAGCACTTGTCGATGTAGCCCAGGAGGCAGGGGCGGCCGACCTGGCGGGCCCGCGTGAACACACCGTTGCTGCACGAGCGCATCGGGAAGACCCGCAGCAGCTGGTCGACCGTGTCGCGGATCGCCCACGCGTGGGAGTAGGGACCGAAGTAGCGGGTGCCCTTCTTCTTCGCGCCGCGGCCGACCATCACCCGCGGGTACTCCTCGCCGACGGTCACCGCGAGCCACGGGTAGGACTTGTCGTCGCGGTACTTGACGTTGAAGCGCGGGTCGAACTCCTTGATCCAGGAGTACTCCAGCTGCAGCGCCTCGACCTCGGTGCCGACGACGGTCCACTCGACACTGCTCGCCGACGTCACCATCGTCCGGGTCCGGGCGTGCAGGTTCGCCAGGTCCTGGAAGTACGACGTCAGGCGGGCCCGGAGGTTCTTGGCCTTACCGACGTAGATGACCCGGCTGTGGGCGTCCTTGAACCGGTAGACGCCCGGGGACGTCGGGATCTCCCCCGGCGCAGGACGGTACGTCGACGGGTCGGCCACCCCTCCAGGCTACGGTCAGGCGCCGACAGGTCCGGGACCCTCGAGCACCTTGGTGAAGAACACGCGGTGGAACCCGCCCGGGCTCTCGCGGTGGGTCTCCCGGTAGCCGCGGCGCGGGTAGTACGCGAGGTTCTCGGTCATGGTCTCGTGGGTGTAGAGCCGCACCTCGCCGCGCCCGGCGGCCCGCGCCTGCGCCTCCGCGTGGTGCAGCAGCCGCGTGCCGAGGCCGCGACCCTGCCAGCCGGGATCGACCGCGACGTTCTCCACGAGGAGGTGGTCCACCGACTCCTCGAGCACGAGCAGGCCGACGATCGCAACGGTGCTCCCGCCGGCGGCCTCGGCGACCCAGGCCCGCTCCACGAGCGCCTCGTAGTCGCTCTCCATCGGCCCTGGGGGATGTCCCATGCGCTCGACGTACTTCTCGTAGGCGGCCAGGGCGAGGCGGCGCATCGCGCCGGCGTCACCAGGTGTCGCCCTGCGGACGACGACGTCGGTCACCGCGTCGGGTCGACCGGTCCGGTCAGCAGCGCGAGCATCACCGGCAGCTCGAAGACCGTCGCCGTGGCGAGAGCGGACTGCCGTCCCAGCGCCGGGTCGGCGCCGGCGTCGAGCAACGCGGTGACCACCACGGCGTCCTGGCGGAACACCGCGGCCGCGAGCGCGCTCTGGCCACGGTCGTTGAGCCGGGCGTGGTCAGCACCGCGGGCGAGCAGCGCGCGAACCAGGTCGGCGTGCCGGTGGTACGCCGCCAGGATCAGCAGGGTGTCGCCCGACCCGTTGGTGAGGTCGACCGGCAGCCCGGCGTCGATGTACGCCGTGAGCTGCTCGACGTCCCCCTCCCGCGCGAGCTCGAACGCACCCTGCAGGAGCGCGAGCTCCCTGGCGGTCAACCCCTCGACGAGGGGCTCGGGTCTGGTCATCACGGTGGCTCCTCGAGAACGCGCAGGGCGACGACTTCGGTCGTCGCTTCAACCTATTCGGCAGGGCGAGGGCCCGTCGAGGGACTCCTGAGGTGTCCGACAGTCGTAGGACCAGCTCTGCGCAGCCCGAGACGGGTCAGCTCTTGAGCCGGGCCACCTTGGCGGCGGACGTCCGCGGGCGCGTCGCGCGGCTCCGTGTGGCACCCGCCCCCGACCCGGCCCCCGCGGCCTTCTCCGGGAGCGGCGACCGCAGCCCGCCGGGGAGCAGCGGCCTCAGGAAGGTGCCGGTGTGACTCTGCGGGTTGGCCGCGACCTGCTCCGGCGTCCCCTCCGCGATCACCAGGCCGCCGCGGCTCCCGCCCTCGGGACCCATGTCGACGATCCAGTCCGCGGTCTTGATGACGTCGAGGTTGTGCTCGATGACCAGCACGGTGTTGCCCTGGTCGACGAGCCGCCCGAGGACGAGCAGCAGCTTGCGGATGTCCTCGAAGTGGAGCCCGGTGGTCGGCTCGTCGAGGACGTAGACCGTGCGACCCGTCGACCGCTTCTGCAGCTCGGTCGACAGCTTGACGCGCTGCGCCTCACCGCCCGAGAGCGTCGGCGCCGGCTGTCCGAGGCGCACGTACCCCAGCCCGACGTCGCAGAGGGTCCGCATGTGGCGGTGGATCGCGGGGACGGCCTCGAAGAACTCGACCGCCTCCTCGATCGGCATGTCGAGGACCTCGGCGATCGTCTTGCCCTTGTAGTGCACCTCGAGCGTCTCGCGGTTGTAGCGGTCGCCGTGGCACACCTCGCAGGGCACGTAGACGTCCGGGAGGAAGTTCATCTCGATCTTGATCGTCCCGTCGCCGCAGCACGCCTCGCATCGGCCGCCCTTGACGTTGAACGAGAACCTGCCCTGCAGGTAGCCCCGCATCTTCGCCTCGGGCGTGCTCGCGAAGAGCTTGCGGATGTGGTCGAAGACGCCGGTGTAGGTCGCCGGGTTGGACCGCGGGGTGCGGCCGATCGGTGACTGGTCGACGTGGATCACCTTGTCGACGAGGTCCAGCCCCTCGATCCGGCGGTGCCGGCCGGGGACGGTGCGGGCGTTGTAGAGGTTCTTCGCGAGCGAGGTGTAGAGGATGTCGTTGACCAGCGTCGACTTGCCGGAGCCGCTGACGCCGGTGACCGCCACGAAGAGCCCCAGCGGGAACGAGACGTCGACGTTGCGGAGGTTGTGCTCCCGGGCGCCGAGGACCGTGAGCTCGCGCCCAGGCGTCCGCGGGCGGCGTACGTCGGGCAGCGGGATCGTCTTGCGCCCCGAGAGGTAGAGGCCGGTCTCGGAGTCGGGGTGCCCGAGGAGGTCCGCGACGGTCCCGGAGTGCACGACCTGTCCGCCGTGCTCCCCCGCTCCTGGGCCGATGTCGACCGCCCAGTCTGCGACGCGGATGGTGTCCTCGTCGTGCTCGACGACGATGAGCGTGTTGCCGAGGTCGCGGAGCCGGACCAGGGTCTCGATGAGCCGGTGGTTGTCGCGCTGGTGCAGCCCGATCGACGGCTCGTCGAGCACGTAGAGCACGCCGACCAGCCCGGCGCCGATCTGCGTCGCGAGCCGGATCCGCTGGGCCTCGCCGCCCGAGAGCGACCCGGCCGGCCGGTCGAGGGAGAGGTAGTCGAGCCCGACGTCGAGCAGGAAGCGGAGCCGCTCCTGGATCTCCTTGAGCACCCGCTCGGCGATCTGCCGCTCCCGCTCGGTCAGCTCGACCGTCCGCAGGAAGTCCGCGGTCTCGTCGATCGACATCGCGCAGACCTCGGCGATGTTGCGGCCGCCGATCGTCACCGAGGTCGAGACCGGCTTGAGGCGGGTGCCCCGGCACACCGGGCACGGCACCTCGCGCATGAACCCCTCGAACCGCTCCCGACTGACGTCGGACTCCGCCTCGCGGTGCCGGCGCTCGACGTACGGCCGGACGCCCTCGAAGGCGGTGTAGTAGGAGCGCTCGCGGCCGTAGCGGTTGCGGTGCCGGACGTGGACCTTGGTCGGGTGGCCCTCGAGGATCGACCTCCGGGCGGTCGGGGAGAGGTCCTCCCAGGGGGTGTTGAGGTCGAAGCCGAGCTCCTCCCCGAGCGCCGCGAGGAGCCGGGTGAAGAAGTCCGCGACGTGCGCGCCGGACCACGGCGCGAGGACGCCCTCGCCGAGGGTCGCCGAGGGGTCGGTGACGACGAGCTCGGGGTCGACCTCCATGCGGGTGCCGAGGCCGTGGCACTCTTGGCAGGCGCCGAACGGCGAGTTGAACGAGAACGACCGCGGCTCGAGATCGTCGGTCTCGATCGGGTGGTCGTTGGGGCAGGCCATCTTCTCCGAGAACTTCTGCTCCCGGAGCGGGTCCTTCTCGTCGCGGTCGACGTAGTCGAAGACCACGAGCCCGCCGGCGAGGGTGAGCGCGGTCTCGACCGAGTCGGTCAGCCGCCGCTTCGACGTGGGCTTGGCGCTGAGCCGGTCGACGACGACCTCGATCGTGTGCTTCTTCTGCTTGTCAAGTCTGTGCTCGTTCTGGGCGAGCTCGGCCAACGAGTGGGTCTCGCCGTCGACCCGGGCCCGGCTGAACCCCTGCGTCTGCAGCTGCCGGAAGAGCTCGACGTACTCACCCTTGCGGCCGCGGATGACCGGCGCGAGCACCTGGAACCGGGTGCCCTCCTCGAGCTGGAGGATCCTGTCGACGATCTGCTGGGGGGTCTGCCGGCTGATCGGCTCGCCGCAGGTCGGGCAGTGCGGGCGGCCGGCGCGGGCGTACAGCAGCCGGAGGTAGTCGTAGACCTCGGTGATCGTGCCGACCGTCGAGCGTGGGTTCTTGCTCGTCGACTTCTGGTCGATCGACACCGCGGGGCTCAGGCCCTCGATGAAGTCGACGTCGGGCTTGTCCATCTGGCCCAGGAACTGCCGGGCGTAGGCCGACAGCGACTCGACGTACCGCCGCTGGCCCTCGGCGAAGATCGTGTCGAACGCGAGGCTCGACTTGCCGGAGCCGGACAGCCCCGTGAACACGATCAGCGCGTCACGCGGCAGGTCGAGCGAGACGTCCTTGAGGTTGTGCTCGCGGGCGCCGCGGATGATGAGCTGGTCTGCCACCGGAGTCCTGCCTGCGGCTCTGCCGAGCCGCCTCGCTGTGCTGGTCCGAGTCCTGCTGTCGAACACATGTTCGCCCGCGACGGTGCGACGCTGCAACCGGACACGCCCGGCAGGTCGTGGGGGAAGGGACCGTCGCCAGGAGGGGAACACCCAACTGTAAGGCTGTCACCCAAGTTGGAGAGGAGCCCGCATGGTCGGCGCTGGTCAGCAGGTCCTCCCCCACCTGGACGAGACCCAGGCCGCCACCCACCGCTGGCTTGCCACGCTGGCCGCGCTCTCCGACGCCGACCTCCGGGCCCCCTCGGTGCTGCCGGGCTGGACCCGCGGCCACGTCGTGGCGCACCTGTGCCGCAACGCCGATGCGGTGGCGAACCTCGTCGCGTGGGCGGCGACTGGCGAGCAGCGTCCGATGTACGCCTCGCAGGCGGCCCGTGACGCCGACATCGAGGCGGGCGCCGGTCGCCCCGCCTCCGTGCAGCTCGCCGACGCGCGAGAGTCGGCCGCGCGGTTCGCCGCCGCGGCGCGGGCGCTCCCGCCGGAGCGCTGGGAGGTGGCGGTCAGCCGACTGGCGGGCGGCGAGCCGTTCGCGGTACGGCGGGTCGCGGCGATGCGACGGACCGAGGTCGAGGTCCACCACGCCGACCTCGGTGTGGCCTACAGCGCGGCGGACTGGCCTCCGGACTTCGCCGAGGACCTCCTCGGCCGGCGGCGGCGCGAGCTGGCGGCGGCCGAGGTCCACCTCACGCTCGAGCTCACCGACCAGGGCGAGGAGGTGGTCACCGGCCCGCCCGGTCGCGCCGGCCCGCGGGTGTCCGGGACCACCCCCGACGTCCTGTGGTGGCTGCTCGGTCGCGGCAATGGTGAGCGGCTGGCATGCTCGGAGCCCCGGCTCCCCGACCTCGGAAGGTGGGTCTGACATGGCCTACAGCGGACACGTCACTCCCGGCGGACCGCCGGACGTCCGCGAGCTCGCCGGTCTGACGATCACGAAGATGTCGGTCGGCGAGATGGACAACAACACCTACCTCCTGCGCTGCCAGCACACCGACGAGCAGCTGCTCGTCGACGCCGCGGCGGAGGGTCCCCGGATCCTGGAGCTCGTCGGGCGGAGCGGCCTCGTGGCGGTCGTCACCACCCACCAGCACTGGGACCACGTGGGGGCGCTGGGTGAGGTGCGGGAGGCGACAGGCGCCCGGACCTGCGCCGGGGCCGACGACGTCGAGGGGATCCCGGTGCCCACCGACGTACCGCTGCGGGACGGCGACACCGTCACCGTCGGCGACCACACCCTCGAGGTGATCCACCTCGTCGGTCACACGCCGGGGTCGGTCGCGCTGCTCTACGACGACCCCGCCGGCAGTCCGCACCTGTGGACCGGCGACTCGCTGTTCCCCGGCGGCGTCGGCAACACCTTCGGCAGCGCCGAGGACTTCCGGTCGTTGCTCTCCGACGTCCGGACCAAGCTGTTCGACCGGCTCCCGGACGAGACCTGGTTCTACCCGGGCCACGGGAAGGACTCGACGCTCGGCGCCGAGCGCCCGCACCTCGCGGAGTGGGAGACCCGAGGGTGGTGACCGCGGGCGACGCGGTCGACCTGGTGCTCGGCTACGTCGCCGCGAGCCAGCGCGCCCGGTCGACGGGCGACCCCGCGGACTTCGCTGCAGTGCGGAACTTCCTGGCGGACGACGTCGTCATCACGACGGCATCGCCGTGGACCGACGAGCCGTGGAGGGTGGCTCACTCGGGTGCTGACGCGGTGGTCGCGCGGCTGCAGGCCACGGTGAACGCGGCCGCGGTCCTGCGGACGGAGACCGTCAACGCAGTCGCTGCGGGTCGTGACGTCCTGGTCGAGCAGGTCTCGGTGCTCACGACGGACCGCGGGGAACGCACCAGCGCCGTCTGCTTCCTCTTCACCGTGGACGGCGGCGCGATCACCGCCTGCCGCACCTACCGCAACGACGCCGGGTTGCCGACGGGGTGACCCGCCGGTCTCAGCCGCCGTGGAGGGACAGCACCGCGCGGGCGTACGCCGCCTCCGCAGTCAGGTCGACGTGACGCTCCTCGCGGTCACCCCGGCTGACCGTCGCCGCGAAGCCCCCGGGGATCGCCTCGAGCCCGGTGAAGGCGTCCCCGAGCAGGGTCCGGAGCTGGTCCTCGCGCGGCAGCCACACGACCTCGTCCTGCTCGATGCTGTCCAGCGCCCACTCGGTGGTGCCGTTGAAGCCGAAGTAGCGCGTGCGCGACGGCAGCTCCAGGACCTCGACGACCATGTCGCTCACGACGAAGACGGTCTCGTCGAGGTCGCGGTCGGGCACGTGGAAGTGGTCACCGGCGGCCGGCTCCCACCGGATGCCGGCGGCCTTGATGCGGTGCGCGAGCTCGAGACCGATCACGCGTCCCATTGTGCCGGGCGGGCATGACGGCAGGGTTACGTCGCACAAGTGGTGCCACTTCCGACCCCAGGGCAGGTCTCGACCCACAAGTGGTGCCACTTCCGACCCCAGGGCGGGTCTCGACCCACAAGTGGTGCCACTTCGCCCGATGGTGTTACGGCGAGGCGACCGCGACGACGGAGGCCACGAGGGCGGTGGCGGCCCCGAGGGTCCGGACCCGGTCGCTGAGCAGCAGCCGACGCAGGAGCTCCCGCTGCCTGCCGTCCCGCCCGAGCCGACCGTGGGTCGGGGCGGCGACGAGCGCCGTCGTCCCCGCTGCGAGCGCGTGACCGGCCAGCGCGACGGCGACGGCTGCGTCGACCGGCCCCGCGAGGAGCGTCCAGGCGCAGACGGCGGCCACTGCGGCGTACAGCGGGGCGACGACCCAGGTGATGCGTCGGGAGTGGGCAGCGTGCGCCGGTCCCCACCGCTCCGCCGGGACGTCCCCCAGCGCCGGGTACACCACGACGCTGACCACGAGCTGGAACCCGGCGTGCAGCGCGCTGACGGCGAGCAGCGCCTCGGTCGCCGTCACCGGCCCATCCTCGCACCGCTCGCACGTCCGGGCGAGGGTGCGGCCGGGGCGCGGAGGGGGCAGGATGGCCGAGCCGCGTCCGGTCCAGAGCTCGGTCCGTGCCCGACTGCCAGGAGGCCAGGTGCCGCAGCTGCTCAAGGTCAACGACGTCGCGTGGTTGTACGCCGAGAGCTACCGCCAGCCGATGCAGGTCGGGATGCTGGCCACTTTCACCCTCCCCGACGATGCCGACGGCTCCTCCCTCACCGAGATGGTCGCGCGCTGGCGGACCGTCCGGACCTTCTCCCCGCCCTTCAACTACGCGTTCCGGGGGCCGCTCCCCCACTGGCGCGCGCTGGGCGACGACGAGATCGACCTCGAGCACCACTTCCACCACTCGGCCCTGCCGGCGCCTGGCGGGCAGCGCGCCCTGGGGATCCTCGTCAGCCGGCTGCACTCGCAGCGGATGGACCGCCGCTACCCCTTGTGGGAGGTGCACGTCATCGAGGGCGTGGCACCGCGCAAGTGGTCGCTCTACATCAAGCTGCACCACTCCCAGGTCGACGGTGTCGGCGGGCTGCGGATGGCCAAGCGGATCCTGTCGGTTGACCCGACGAGTCGCGGGATGCTGCCGCCCTGGGCGGTGGGGACCGAGGGCACCGACCAGTCCGGCGTACCGGCAGGGCCGCGGGCGGCCCCGAGCGTGGCCGTGGACGGGGCTCCCTCGCGGTGGGAGGGGCTCAAGTCCGTCGGCGGCTCGCTCGCGCGGACCTACGCCGAGACGCTCGCCGGCTCGATGACCGCCCTGCGGGCGGTGCCGTACCACGCGCCGAAGGCGGCCTTCAACGGCCGGATCACCGCGTCCCGCCGGTTCGCGACCCAGCACTGGGAGATCGACCGGCTCCGCGCCGTCGCCACCGCCGCAGGTGCCAGCATCAACGACGTCTTCCTCGCGGCCACCGGTGGCGGACTCCGCCGGTACCTCGCGGACCTCGGCCGGCTGCCCGTGGGAAGCCTGACCGCCAGCGTCCCGGTCTCGGTCCGCGCCGAGGGCGTCGACACGGTCGGGAACGCGCTCACCTTCCTCTGGGCCAAGCTCGGCACCGACGTCGGCGACCCCGTCACCCGGCTGGAGGTCGTCAGCGAGTCGACCCGCCTCGGCAAGGAGCGGGTGCCGACGGCGCCGTCGACGGTCATGGATGCCTACACCGTGCTCCTGATGCTGCCGGTCCTCGGCCAGGCCATCGCCGGTGTCGGCGGTGTCGGCCCGCCGGCCTTCAACGTCGTGGTGTCGAACGTGCCGGGGTTCACCGAGCAGCGCTACCTGGAGGGGTCGTCGCTCGACGAGTACTACCCGTTGAGCCTGCTGTTCCACGGCCAGGGCCTCAACATCACAGCGATCAGCAACGCAGGCTGGTTCTGCGTCGGCTACACCGGGGCCCGCGACGCGGTCCCGCACCTCCAGCGGATCGCGGTCGGCTGCGGACAGGCGCTCGAGGAGCTCGAGTCCGCCTTCGGTACGTCGGGCGGCGCCAGGCAGACCCCACCCGCGATGACCGCGGTCCCTGCGCGACCCGCCGTGTAGCCGGGGCCGCCCCGGGTAGGGGGGACCCATGACCGAGGTGAAGGGTTCGTCCGGGCTGTTCAGCAGCGTCACGCTCCATGTCGAGGACACCGGAGGGAGCGGCCGTCCCGTGGTGCTCGTCCACGGCTGGCCGCTGTCGGGTGAGTCCTGGTCGGAGCAGGTGGCGCCGCTGAGCGCCGCGGGGTACCGCGTGGTCCGCTACGACCGGCGTGGCTTCGGCCGCAGCGACAAGCCGAGCGGCGGGTTCGACTACGACACCCTCGCCGACGACCTCGCGCGGGTGCTCGACGAGCTCGACCTCGAGGACGTGACCCTCGTCGGCTTCTCGATGGGAGGCGGGGAGGTCGCCCGTTACGTCGCCCGGCACGGCGAGGGCCGGCTCCACAGCGTGGTGTTCGCCGCGGCGGTCACGCCGTACCTCATGAAGGGGGACGACAACCCCGACGGACCGCTGACCGAGGACGCGGCAGCCGAGCTGGCAGCCGGGCTCACCGCGGACCGCGACACGTTCTTCGACGGGTTCCTGGTCGCGTTCTTCTCCTCCTCGGGGGTGCTCAAGGTGACCGAGAGCCAGCGGCAGGAGGCGATCCGGCAGTCCCACCAGTCCGACCAGGAGGCCGCGCTCCGCTGCATGGAGGCCTGGGGGACGACCGACTTCCGGGACGACCTGGCGAAGGTGACCGTGCCGGCTCTGGTCCTGCACGGGGACGGAGACGCGACGGTGCCGTTCGAGGGCTCCGGCGCCCGGACGCACGTGGCGGTCCCGCACAGCGAGCTCGTGGTGGTCCCCGACGCACCGCACGGCCTGAACGTCAGCCACGCCGACGCGTTCAACACCGCGCTGCTGCAGTTCCTGCGACGGTGACCGGCAGACCCGGCCGGACCGCGGAGACCGGCCTGCCCCGCACGAGGCGCTAGAGCTCCAGCTCGCGGACGACCGAGTCGACGACGGCGACCAGGTCGCCGCCGGTCTCCTCGGCCACGCGCCGCTGGCGCTGGTACGACGCCCCCCGGCGCGCGATGTCGAGGACCGCATGCAGCTCCCGCTCGCACTGCAGCCGACCGGCCACCGGGGTGAGCCGGTCCACGAGGTCGGCCAGGTCGTCGAGGAGCAGCCGCTCGTTGCTGTCGGTGTCGGTGATCACCCACGCGTCCACGCCGTACCGCGCGGCACGCCACTTGTTCTCCTGGACGTGCCAGGGGTCCAGCACCGGGAGCCGCTCCCCTGCCTCGGCCCGGTCCTCGAGGTCGACGACGAGGCAGTGGGTCAGCGCCACGAGTGCCTCGAGCTCCCGCAGCGTCGGGACGCCGTCGCAGACCCGAACCTCGAGCGTGCCCAGCCGGGGGGACGGCCGGATGTCCCAGCGGATCTCGTCGAGCTGCTCGATGATCCCGGTCTTGAGCTGGGAGGCCGTGTAGGCCTCGAACTCCGCCCACGTGGCGAACTGGAACGGCAGCCCGGCCGTCGGCAGCTGCTGGAACATCATCGCCCGGTTGCTCGCGTAGCCGGTGTCGACGCCGGCCCAGATCGGCGAGGAGGCGCTCAGCGCCTGGAGGTGCGGGAACTGCGTCAGGAGCGCCGACAGCACCGGCATCACGTGCTCCCGCGAGCGCATCCCGACGTGCACGTGCACACCCCAGATCAGCATCTGCCGACCCCACCACTGGGTCCGGTTGATCAGCTCCTCGTAGCGGTGGCCCGCAGTCAGCTGCTGCTGCGACCACTGCGCGAAGGGGTGCGTGCCGGCCGAGTACAGGTCCACCCCGAGCTCCGCCGCCGCCCCCTGCACGACCGACAGCGTCTCCCGCAGGTCCGCGACCGCGTCCCCGACCGTGTCGCAGACGCCGGTCACCAGCTCGACGGTGTTGCGGAGCAGCTCCTTGTGCAGCCTCGGGCTGCCGCCCGGGACACCCGTGTGCTGCTCCACGCGCGTGAAGAGGGGCGCCGCGGCGTTCACCAGGTCGCGGGTCCGGTGGTCGACCAGGGCGAACTCCCACTCGACACCGAGGGTCGGTCGCGGGGAGGCGGCGAAGGCGATCCCGGCTCCCATGACCCCTTCATACCCCCCGACGGGCGGTGCGTGCGCGGTCACCGGGTGCCGACTGTCCGGGAGGTCCTCGGCGGGGCACTGGCGTTGAAGATGGACAACGGGAATAGGCTCCGGAGGAGTCACGTACGACGACACGGCTTGGGAGGGCGGTGACGCGGTGGCACCAGTCGACGACGCTGCGGGCACGGTCGTCGTCCGCCAGCGCCTGGACCCCCATCCCTCGAGCGTGTCCCGGGCGCGACGGATCGTCACGGCCGCCCTCGACGACCTCGGCCGCGGCGACCTGGCCGACGACGCCGCGCTCGCCGTCAGCGAGCTGGTGACCAACGCCCTGGTGCATGCCGGTACGCCGATGGAGGTGGTCGTCTCCCAGCGCGACGCGGAGGTCGTCATCGAGGTCCTCGACGACAGTCCACGACTGCCCTTCCGCCGCCACCACGCGGAGCTCGCCGGCACAGGTCGGGGACTCCGGCTCGTCGAGCAGCTCACCACGGCGTGGGGCGCCCGGGAACGGCCGCCGGGCAAGGCGGTGTGGTTCCTGCTGACGCCGCGTACGCCGGGGGCCACCCGCGTCGGCGCCCTGCCGGCGGACCCGGACCTCGACGCGGGCCTCGACGGCGCGGCCTCGACGCAGACCTCGACGCAGACCTCGACGCAGACCTCGACGCGCTGCTCGCGGCGTACCCCGACGAGGCGGACGACCGCGCGCCCCCCGCACCGGCCGCCGACCCAGTACCGGAGGTGCTCGAGGTCGTGCTCCTCCAGGTGCCGCTGCTGCTGCACGCCGCGTGGCAGATGCAGGCGGAGTCGGTGCTGCGGGAGTACCTGCTCGTCCGGCTCAACGCCGCGGGCGACCACGTCGAGGAGGAGCTGGAGGCCCATGCCGCCGTCCACGAGGCTGTCGTGCTCCTCCAGGAGCACGTGCCCGCGCCCGACCTCGGCGAGCACCCCGAGCGGCTCATGGCCGCGGCGGTCGAGCCGCTCGCGAGCGCCGAGCGGCTGGTCTTCCCGATCCCGGCAGCCTCGGTCGGCCACTTCGAGCTGATGAACACCACCCTGGACGAGGCGATGGCGCTCGCCGAGGAGGGAGGGCTGCTCACCCCGCCGACGCAGCCGGAGGTGCGGGAGTTCCGACGCTGGCTCTGCCGCCAGGTCCGCGAGCAGCTCGGCGGCGGGAGCCCGTCGCCGTGGACCCCCGACGTCGGGTCGGAGCTCCGGCCGGCCGCCCCTGCGCCGGAGTGGGACCCGGAGGGGGTCACGACCGCCGAGGGTCCGGTGGTCGCCGCCGCGGACACCAACCGGATCATCGCCGTGAGCCCGGCGGCCACCCGGCTGCTCGGGTACACCTCGGCGGAGGAGCTCGTCGGCCGACGGCTGGTCGACATCATCCCGCCCCGGTTCCGGCAGGCGCACCTGGCCGGGTTCACCCTGCACCTGTTCGCCGGACGCCAGCCGCTGCTCGGGCAGCGGATCACCGTCCCGGCCCTGCGCCGCGACGGCAGCGAGGTCGCCGTGGAGCTCCTCGTCGAGGCGGTGTCGCTGACCGGTGGACGCCACGTCTTCCTCGCGCAGTTCGGAGAGGTACCGCAACCGGGTGCGCCGTAGGGTCGCGGCCGTGCCCGACGCCTTCCCCGACGCCCCTCCCGACCCCCTGACCGTGCCCCTCGCCGAGCTGGTCCGCAACGACTTCGTCGAGGGCCGCCACCGCGGGTCGGTCGTCGCCCTCGACCCGGACGGGTCGGTCGCCTGGGCCAGGGGCGCGGTCGACGTACCGCTGCTCCCGCGGTCGTGCGCAAAACCGCTGCAGGCCGTCGCGATGGTCCGCTCGGGGCTCCCGCTGCGCGGGGAGCTCCTTGCGCTGGCCGCAGCGTCGCACTCGGGCGAGCCCTTCCACCTCGAGGGCGTGCGCCGGGTGCTGGCCGGTGTCGGGCTCGACGAGCAGGCGCTACAGACGCCTCCGGACCTGCCGCTGGACGACGTCGAGCGCGAGCGGGTGCTGGCCTCGGGTGGCGACCGGAGCCGACTCGCGATGAACTGCTCCGGCAAGCACGCTGCGATGGTCGCCACCTGCGTGGTGAACGGCTGGGACACCGGCACCTACCTCGAGCCGAACCACCCGCTGCAGCGGGCTGTCGCAGCGACGGTCGAGGACCTGACCGGCGTCCGGGTCGAGGTCACCGCGGTCGACGGCTGCGGTGCACCGCTGCTGTCGACGACGCTCACCGGGCTGGGCCGCGCCTTCTCCCGGCTCGCGACCTCCGAGGAGCCGGCGCTCGCCGCGGTGGCAGCGGCGGTCCGGGCCCACCCGCAGTGGGTGTCGGGCACCCGTCGGGACGAGGCGGCGCTGCTGCGCGCGGTGCCCGGCGCGGTGGCGAAGGCCGGCGCCGAGGCCTGTTACGCCGTCGCGCTGGCCGACGGCCGTGCGGTCGCCCTCAAGGTCGAGGACGGCGGCGCCCGGGCGCGTCCGGTGGTGATGGCCGCGGCTCTCGGGCGGCTCGGCGTGCTCGAGGAGGCTGGGGTGGACGCAGAGGCGGTCCGGGCGACCGGTCGGCACGAGGTCCTGGGCGGCGGTCGCCCGGTGGGGCTGCTGCGCGCGGTGCTGTAGGAGGGCGGGACGGGCGCTCCTCTAGGCTGGACCTCCCATGATCGAGCTGCGCACCCCTTCCGAGATCGAGCAGATGCGCCCGGCGGGGCGCTTCGTCGCCGAGGTCCTCACGCGGCTGGCCGAGGCGGCGGACGTGGGGGTGAACCTCCTCGAGCTCGACGCGCTGGCGCACGAGATGATCAAGGACCGCGGGGCGGAGTCCTGCTACATCGACTACCACCCGAGCTTCGGAGCGAGCCCGTTCGGCAAGGTGCTCTGCACGTCGGTGAACGACGCGGTGCTGCACGGTCTGCCCCACGACTACGTCCTCGCCGACGGCGACCTGCTGAGCCTCGACTTCGCGTGCTCGGTGGACGGCTGGGTCTCGGACTCGGCGCTGAGCGTCGTCGTCGGGACGCCGCGGTCCCAGGACCTGCAGCTGATCGACACCACGACGCGGGCGCTCGAGGCCGGCATCGGTGCCGCGCGGCCGGGCGGCAAGCTCGGCGACGTCTCCGCCGCGATCGCGGCGGTCGCCCGGGGGGACGGCTACACGATCAACACCCAGTTCGGCGGGCATGGGGTGGGCCGGACCATGCACGGGGACCCGCACGTCCCCAACGACGGCCGGGCGGGCCGCGGCTACCCCCTGCGGCCCGGGCTCGTCATCGCGATCGAGCCGTGGTTCCTCGAGACGACCGACGAGATCTACACCGACCGGGACGGCTGGACGCTCCGCAGCGCCGACGGCTCGCGCGGCGCGCACATGGAGCACACCGTGGCGATCACGGCCGACGGCCCGCTCGTGCTCACCGCCCGCTCCTGACCCGGACGACCGCACCGACCGGCACGCCGGCCGCTACGGCTGGCCTCACGGCTGGCCTCACGGCTGGCCTCACGGCTGCAGCGAGGTCTTCCTGGCAGGAGGTTGCCCGTCCGCGTGACTGGCGGCCGTGAGCGGGTCCTCCTCGAAGCGGACGTCGACCTGCTGGAAACCCTTGTACCGCTGTGCCTTGGCGTAGCGCTCGTAGGCCCGCCGGTCGGCCTCGGTCAGGTGCACCCGGTCGGTGAACGGCGTCAGCAGCGCGCGCGGCCACAGCCGCTCCCGGAGCACGGAGTTGACCTCGAGCCCGAGGACGGCGATGACGGCGGCGACGAAGATCAGTCCGAGCAGCCCGAGGACCACCGCGAAGATCGCGTTCACGTCGCTGGCCTTGGACACGACCGACCGCACGTAGGTCCCGCCGGCGACCTGCAGTCCGTGCCAGCCGACTGCGATGATGAGCGCACCCGGCAGCGACGTCCAGAACCCCGGCCGCCGGGAGGTCGTGAACCGCATCATCGCGGCCATCACCATCGCGGTCAGGAGCACCGACACACCGGTCCCCGCCCACCGGAGCGTCGGCCCGAGGTCGAGCCCGAACGACCCGAGGTTGCTCGCGAAGCTCGAGAGCGTCGCGATGCCGAGCAGGGTGACGCCGGCCAGCGCCAGCAGGACCAGCGACCGGGCCCGGCTGCTGAACGGGTTGAGCCGGCTGTTGCGCGGCACCGCCCAGACGACGTTCATCGCGTTCTGGGCCGCCTGCCCGAGCCCGAGCATGCCGTAGAGCGCGGTCAGCGACCCGATGACCACCGCGGACGTCGACCCCTGGATGCTCTCCGGCCGCCCGGTGAGCTGGGTCCCGACGACGGGGAACTGGCTGAGCGCCGAGTCGAGAAGCTGTTCCTGGAGCTCCTCGTTGCCTTGCAGGACGAAGCCGAGCACCGACGAGGCGATGAGCAGCATCGGGAAGATCGCGACGAACGTGTAGTAGGTGAGGATCGCTGCGAGGTAGGGGCCCTGGTCGTCGAAGTACTTGTACACGACCGCGAGCGGGACCCCGATGACGCTGTGGCGCCGCTGCGCGGCGTCGAGCCGGTCGACCAGGTCACCCACGGACTCACGGTACGGGAGGTCGACGACCCTGGCCGCCCCCGCGCAGCCGCCGCGCTGTTAGCGTCGCGGCTCGTGTCCCGCCTCGACCCGCGACCGCGCCCTCGACGGTCCTTCCTCTACCTGCCCGCGTCCGACGAGCGCGCGCTGGAGGACGCGCGGTCGGTCCCCGCGGACGCGCTCATGCTGGACCTCGAGGACGCTGTGGCGCCGGCCGACAAGGCGGCGGCACGTGACCTGGCGTGTGCGGCCGTCGGTTCGGGCCGGTACGGCGGTCAGGAGCTCGTGGTCCGCGTCAACGGCACGGACACCCCGTGGCACGCCGACGACCTCCGGGCGGTGTGCGCCGCCGGTCCGGACGCCGTCCTGGTGCCGAAGGTCGGCGAGGCCGACGTCGTGCGGCGCCTCGCCGAGGAGCTGGAGGAGCTCGGGGCGCCGCCGACGACGATGCTCTGGGCGATGCTCGAGACGCCGTACGCCGTGCTGCGCGCGGCCGACATCTGTGCGGCCTCGGAACGGCTCACCGTCGTCGTCGTCGGCACCAACGACCTCACCACCGAGCTCGGAGCCGAGCACGTCCCCGGCCGGGAGCCGCTCCTGACCAGCCTCGGCACGTGCGTCCTCGCGGCCCGTGCCACCGGCCGGGTGGTGCTCGACGGCGTCCACAACGACCTCGACGACACCGAGGGCTTCCTCGCCGAGTGCCGGCAGGGGCGGGCCCTCGGCTTCGACGGCAAGACGCTGCTCCACCCCTCCCAGGTCGCCGGGGCGAACGCCGTGTTCGGCCCGGGCGCGTGACGAGGCGCCCCGAGGACCCGGCCGGCCGATTCCTCCCGCTCGCCGCCGTCGCCGTCACGCTCGTCCTCTGGGCCTCGGCGTTCGTCGCGATCCGCCACCTCGGCAGCAGCTTCGGCCCCGGCTCGCTCTCGCTGGGGCGGCTGCTGGTCGGCACGGCGGCGCTCGGGGTCACGCTGGCGGGCCGCGGCGGGTGGCGTCGTCCGGAGCGCGGGGCGGTGCTGCGGCTGGTCGTGATCGGCCTGCTCTGGTTCGGCGTCTACAACGTCGCGCTCAACGCCGGTGAGCTCCGGGTCGACGCCGGCACGGCCGCGATGCTCGTCCAGCTCTCCCCCCTGCTCGTCGCGGTCCTCGCCGCCCTGGTGCTCGGCGAACGGTTCACGGTCGCGCTCGCGAGCGGGCTCGGTGTGGCCTTCGCCGGGGTCGTCCTCATCGCCACGGCGACCTCGGGGCCCGGGGAGCGCGACCTGCTCGGCGTCGCCCTGTGCCTGCTCGCGGCGGCGGTCTACGCCGTCAGCCTCGTCCTCCAGAAGCCGCTGATGTCCCGGTTCAGCGCGCTCCAGGTGACGTGGACCGCGTGCGCGGTCGGCACGCTCGCCTGCCTCCCGTTCGCCGGTGACCTCGTGGCCGACCTCCGGGAGGCGTCGGCCGCGGACACCGCGTGGGTCGTCTACCTGGGGGTGTTCCCGACCGCGATCGCGTTCACCACCTACGCCTACGCGTTGCGCACCATGAGCGCGGGCCGCCTCAGCGTCACGACCTACCTGGTCCCGCCGCTGACCGTCCTCATGAGCTGGCTGGCCCTGAGCGAGGCGCCGCCGGCGATGGCGTACGTCGGCGGCGCGCTCTGCCTCCTCGGGGTGGCCCTCACCCGGCGGTCCGGCGGACGCGCCGCGCCCGCCCGGCCGGCCGGTCCGTCAGGTCCGTCAGGTCCGTCAGGTCCGTCAGGTCCGTCAGGGGACGGTGGTCCCGACGGCGGCGCTCGTCACGTCGGCGTACCCCGCGACCCCGCGGACGACGGCGGTGTAGGTCCCACCCTTGGTGGGGGTCAGCCGCGAGGTGAACGCACCGGTCGCTGACGAGGTGGGCCTGGCCACCAGGGTCGTCGCCGTCCCGTCGGCCGGGGTGAACCGGAGCTCCACCCGGACCGACGGCGCACCCTGTGAGACGCTCCCGTAGGCGCGGGTGAGCACCCCGGACACGAGCCGCGCGGTGCCGTCGACCGCGACCCCGAGTGTGATCCCGGTCTGCCACGTCCCGGCGGTCACGGCGCCGAGGACCTCGGTGTCGGCCGGGAGGCCCGCCGCCCCGGCGTACACCACCGCCATCGTCCCGGAGACCTTGAGCGGGACGGTGACCGTCCAGCTGCCGTCGGCCTTGCTCGTGACCGACCCGACGGTCGTCGTGGCCCCGGCGGCGGTCCTGACCGTGATCTTCAGCGCGCCGGCGAGGCCGGCAGCCACCCCGGTGCTGTGGGGGGTCTTCGTCAGCCGACCGCTCACGACGACGCCGGAGCCGTAGCCGACGTCGGTCCGGTCGATCGCCGCGGTGAGCTCGGTGGTGGCGGGGTGCACGGTCACCGCACCGAGGTCGACGGAGGTGGCGGTGTAGGCCGTCGACGCGGCGAGCGCCGCGCGGAGCGTGCCGTCGCGCAGCGGCTTGACCACGAGGCTCCAGGTCCCGTCCGCCGCGGTCCTGGCGGTGCCGAGCGCGGTCGACCTGGCGACGCCAGCGGAGACCAGGCTGACCGGGACCGAGGCACCGGCGACCGGGACCTGCGTGCCCACTGCCGTGCGGGTCAGCACGCCGGAGACCGTGACGCCCGCCCCGTGGTCGACCTCCGTCGCGCCGGCCGACCCGGTGAGCGTCGTCGTGCACTTCCCCGGGACGGCCGTCTGCGGCGTGCTCGACGAGGCGGCGTACGTCGTGGTAGCCGCCGTCCTGGCCGCGAGGTCGGTGCTCGCGTTCACAGTCGCGTTGACGGTCGCCACCCCGGATCCCGAGGTGGCGGCAGACCCTGCGCTCACCGGCGCCGTGGTCGCGCCGGTCGCGAGCTTGGTGAAGCCGACGGTGAGCCCCTTCACCGGCTGTCCGCTGGCCACGTCGACGACGGTCGCGGCCACCGGGCTGGCCGCTCCGGTGCAGACCGAGGCGGGCGACGCGGTCTGGGTGGCCACCGTCGTGCTGAGCGCCACCGGACGCGGCGTCCCGCCGCCCGGGGCGAAGGTCAGCGGTCCGGACACCGTCTTGGTGGCGCCGGTCGAGTCGGTGATCGTCGCGGTCACCGTGGTCGAGCCGGTCGCCGTCGCGGAGCAGCTCACCGCGGACTGGAGCTGGGCGGCCGGGGTGAAGGTGCAGTCGGCGCGGGCGGCGGTCCAGCGGACGCCCGTGACGGTGCGGCCCGTCGGCAGGCTCGGGGTCACGCCGACCTGGGTGCGCAGCCCGGGGACTGCTGGGTTGTTGACCTCGAGCGAGGCGCCGAGCGCCGTCGGCGTACCGGCGCTGCCGCCGGTGCTGCCGTCGCCACCGCCGAGGAGGAAGCGCGAGTCCGCGGCGTTCCAGTGCGTGTCGAGCCAGCTCCCCGGCGTCGGGGTAGGTGGAGAAGTAGTCGTCGGAGTTGCAGTCGAGGAGGTACTCGCGCTCACGGGGGCAGACCTGCTGCATCGCCTTGCCGCCGCCGTCGGCGTAGCACATGGTGTCGCTCTCGTCGAAGCAGTGACCGGGGCTGGTGCCGTGCGGAGCGGTGCTCATGACAGCGCCGAGCGTGTGCACGAGCTCGTGCGCCTCGACGGAGTTCTGGTACCCGCCGTCGCCCAGGCCCCAGCAGCCGGAGTCGATCCGGGCGTACTGCGCGTAGCGGCCGTTGTTGGGGTTGGTCTGGCCGTCGGTGTCGTAGGGGTAGACCGACGCGACGCCGCAGAGGACCGAGGCGTCGGTCCACATCAGGTACTTGCGGTTCGGCGAGGTGTAGCCGAGGTTCTGCACCGCCTGGATGGTCGCGTTGAAGCTCGTCATCGAGCCGTTGGGGACGGTGACGTTGAGGACCTTGGCCTCGCAGGCGCCGCCCGCTCCGGTCTCGGTGACGTAGCGGATGTTGCGCACGCCGCCGGTGAGGGCGGCGGACCGGTTGACGACGTCGTCGGTGCCGGCTGCCCAGAGCTTGAACTGGCTCAGCAGCGCGGCGTAGCGGTTCGTGGCGCCGGCCTCGACGACGTACATCGCCTGGGTGCGGTAGCCGCTGGTGCCGTCGCCGTCGCAGGCGACTGAGGGACCGGTGACGGCTGCGGAGATCGCGGCGGGGACGCCGAGCGCTTCGGCGGCCTCGTACGCCTGCTCGGCGGCGCCCTCGCGGCTGGCGAGCTCCGCGGTGCTCACGTGGTCGGTGACCTCGACCCCGGGAGGTGGCTCATCGCCATGGACGCACACCGCCGGGCCGCTCAGGCCGGAAGCGTCGAGCAGCTCGCCGCCCGGGCCGCAGACCGGCTGCAGCTCCGGGACGCCGGTCGCTCCGAGGACGACGAACGGTCCCGCCGCGAGCAGCCCTGCCACGGCGAGTGCGAGCCGACGGGGCGCCGCGCTGCGGAGCGGGGTCTGGCACGCGTCGGACGGCGCGGCCGTCACCTCGTGGCGGTCTGACATCCCGGGCACCCTCCGTGTCCACTCGCCCTCACGGGCGGGGGCCTCCGTGCCCCGTGCCGACAGCGCCGGCCTCGTTCAGGGTAGGGACGAAAGGTGCGAAACGGTGTCGGGATGCGGGACGCTTTACCTTCCGGGGCCGAGAGGTCAGGGCGGCCTCTCAGCATCGGGAGCGTCGGGTCGACGCAGCACGAACCGGCCGGTCGCGACGCGTTCGAGGTCCCGACCCGGGAGGTGTGCCAACGTGTGGTGACGCGGGCAGACGAGGACCAGGTCGTCGAGGTCGGTCGTGGCGCCGTCGGCCCACCGGCCCTTCCAGTGGTGGGCGTCGCACCACGCGGCGGGAGCGCCGCACTGCTCGATCCCGCAGACCCCCTGCTGCTGCACCGTCAGCGCCAGCCGCTGCGCCTTCGTCGCGAGGCGGGCACGCCGACCGTGGTCGAGCACCTGCCCCCTGGTGCCGAGGACGGCCGGGACCACCCCGGCCGCGCACGCGAGGCGTCGCGACGCGGCAGGCGAGAGCTGGGTCGTCGACCCGAGCACCTGCGCGGCGCCCAGCCGTCCTTCGAGGATCTCCAGCGGCATCGTCACCACGACGGTCGCGGCGACTCCTCCCGAGTCGGGGAGCCGGTCGACGGGATAGCGCTCGATGTAGGCGACGAAGGCGTCGCCCATCACGACTGGGGCAGGTCGCCTGCCGCCGTCAAGCTCGACACGTGGGATGGGGTCGGGACGCGAGGGGTTGGTCAGCGCGGCGAGCTGGGTGCGGAGCATGACGCCGACCGCGTCGGGGACGACGAAGCGACCGCACGTCCGACCCTGACCGTCTGAGGTCATCGTGAGGGAGGTGGCGCGCGCCGCAGCGGCCTCCTCGGCCTCGAGCTGTCGCGCGAGCTCGGCATCGGCGAGGTCCGGGTCGACCACATCCAGGAGCCGCCGGCCCAGCACGGCCAGTGCCCGCGCGTCGTGCCGGCGTGCCTCGGCCAGCAGGTGCTCCTCGGCCCGGCGACGCTGTGGCGCCGGCAACGAGGAGGGCAGGGCGTCGACTGCCTCCACGATCACCGCCGCCTGGTCGGGGAGGACGAGGCCGGCGGCGAGGGCCGCCGCGGTCGAGTCGTGTGCGGCCTGGTCGAGGGTGCGAGCCAGCCTGAGCTCCCGGGCGCCCGTGGGAGCGGTGACGGGGACCCGGGACCTGAGCCAGCCGACGGTCGAGGCCGCGTCGGTCGTGGCGGCGACGTCCACGCGGTCAGCGTGGGCGAGGGCCGCCAGCCTGAGTCCCGTGAGCCGCGCGAGCGCGACGGTGAGCTCGACGACCACCTCTCCAGCGTCCTGCGCTGACAGGCCGAGCAAGGAGGCCCCGGACAGCTCATCCAGGTCCGCCAGCAACCGTCCCGAGAACCGGTGGACCGGGTGGCGCCGTTCGGTCGACGGCGCCACGGCACCAGCGGCCGATGGGGTCCCTTCCTCCGTCGTCATGGAGCCACGATGGCACTCGGCGCGGACAGTTCTCGAACACCTGAGCGTCTCTCCACAGGGTTCGAGTAAGGTCCTCCCGCATGGCGAGCGACAGGCCCCGCATGGAGGTGCCGGACGAGCTGCTGCGAGCAGCGCGCGCCGCGAAGGGGTTCATGCCCGAGGACGAGGGGCGCTATCTGTTCGACCGCGCGGTCGAGGCCGGGGCCCGGCTGCCGGGCGCCGCGCTGCTGGAGGTCGGCACCTACTGCGGGAAGTCGGCGGTCTGGCTCGGCGCCGGCGCCCGGGCGACGGGCGCCACAGTCTTCACCGTCGACCACCACCGGGGGTCGGAGGAGAACCAGGCCGGCTGGGAGCACCACGACCCCACCCTCGTCGACCCCCGGTCCGGCCGGATGGACACGTTGCCGGTCTTCCGTCGCACGATCGAGGACGCGGGGCTCGAGGACGTCGTGGTGGCCGTCGTCGGCGGTTCCTCGACGGTGGCCCGACACTGGCGGACCCCGCTGGCGCTGCTCTTCATCGACGGCGGCCACGGCGAGGAGCCGGCGCACGCCGACTACGAGGGGTGGTCACCGTGGGTGGCACCGGGCGGCCTGCTGCTGATCCACGACGTCTTCCCCGATCCAGCAGACGGGGGCCGCCCGCCGTACGAGGTCTGGCTCCGGGCGCTCGACGACGGGTTCGAGGAGGTCGGTGCCCAGGGGTCGATGCGGGCGCTGCGGCGGGGCTGAGTCGGGGCTGAGTCGGGGCTGAGTCGGGGCGCCGTGTCAGTACTCGTTCTTCACCCGCATCCGCGGCGGTCGGCCGTCGGGGTCGTGGAGGAGCAGGTACGGCGGCAGCGCGGCCATCCTGGTGAGGAACCCCATCTCGGGCGGCTGCAGCCGCCGCAGCCGACCCATCGGACGAGGCCCGGTCCGCCCGTCCTCGTGCCAGGCGTCGAGCTCCGCGGCCGCACGCTCGAACGCGTCGTAGGCGCCGTCGGGGTCGACGCAGTCCCCGACGAGGCGCTCGAGCTCCGAGAGCGGCTCCTGCGGGGTCGGCGTCCCACGGCCGAGGTGCTCGGCGGCGAGCGCCAGCCGGAGCCTCCGCGCGTACGCCGACGAGCCGTCCTCGGTGTGCTCGATGTCGAGGACGACCGCCGACAGCTCGGAGTCGTGGGTCCACGAGCGGCGGTTGAAGTTGTCCGAGCCGATCGTTGTCCAGGTGTCGTCGATGACGCAGACCTTTGCGTGCACGTACACCGGGGTGCCGTGCAGGTTCTCGATCCCGTAGAACGCCACCCGGCCCGGTGCGGTGCGCATCATGTCGAGCATGGCCCGCCTGCGGCCCAGTTGCTGGGCTTTACGGTTCCACCCCTCGACGTCGGGGATCAGCGGGACGACCGCGACGACGCGCAGCTCGGGGTTCTCGCGCAGGGCCTCGGTGAAGACGTGGCCGACCCGGTGGCCCCAGAGGTACTGGTCCTCCACGTACACGAACCGCTGCGCGCGCCGGAGCGCCTTGGAGTAGCCGCGGGCGACGCTGCGCTCACCGCCCTTCGCGAACGGGTAGTCGCGGTCGAACCGGAGGTCGGGATAGGTGCGCAGCAGCTGCACCACGTGCGTGCCGCCGTCCGCGGGCGGGGGTGGCGGCGTCTGCGGGGGCAGCGGGTCCGGGGTCAGGTCGAGGCGGCCGATCCGGTCGCGCACGAAGTGCAGCGGGCTCCGGCTCAACGGCGTCGGGTCCTCCCACCGCTCGCGGAACACGGTCTCCACGTCGTGCACGGCCGGCCCGGAGATCGCTGCCTGCACGTCGTGCCACGGCGGTGTCGGCCCGTAGTCGTCGGGCAGCGGGAACGGCTGCGGGTCGCCGCCGTGCTCGGCGTCGTCACGTCGGCCGTGGCAGAGGTCGATCCCGCCGACGTAGGCGATGTCGCGCGACGGGTCGTCCTGGTGCCGGATCACCAGCAGCTTCTGGTGGTGCGACCCGCCGAGCCGCACTCGCATGTCGAGCAGCGCCTCGGCTCCGCGCTCCTGGAGCTCCTGCCCGAGCTTGCGGTTCTCGGCGCTGTTGAACCCGAACCGCTCGAGGTGGGAGCGCCACACCAGACCCCGGACGTCGACCCCTCGCTCGTCGGCGCGCGCCAGCACCTCGCCGACCTCGCTCCCCGGCTCGCCGGTCAGCTGCTCGTCGGCGTCCCCCGCCCAGTCGGTGAAGAACAGCAGGTCGCCGTCGCGGGTCGCCTCGATCCGCTCGTACAGCTCCCGGAAGTAGACCGCGCCGTGCAGGAGCGGGCGTACGAGGTTCCCCTCCGACCACGCGCTCCCGTCGGGATGCCGCTCGTCGAGCCGGGTCAGCGGGTTGCCCCGCTCGTCGGCGCTCAGCAACCACTCGGTCGGGGCGCGGCCCCCCGCGCCCGTCACAGCGTTCCCCTCACACCTCGTACCTTGCCAGGTCGGTCGTCGAGGAGGTCAGCCCCGCGCCCCCACAGGGACCGCGTCGGAACACCCGCACTCCAGCCCCATCGGCTCCGGGTGCGCTGGGAGCCCCGAGGAGGCGTCCCCCCGGAACAGACCGTTCCCCGGCGTCGTGCGAGAGAGCGCGTCGGCGGCGAGGACCACCGCGGCCGAGGTGTACGTCGTCTGCTCAGCCGGCCAGTAGGCGCCCTCGTCGTACACCCAACCGGTCCAGTAGAGCCCGCTCTCGTGCCGGGTGTGCTGGACCTCGGCGAACAGCCCGGGCGCGCGCGGGTCGTCGAGCCCGTCCAGCACGAGCACCAGCTCGCAGGTCTCGGCCCCGGTGACCCAGGGGTTGGTGTCGACGCAGCGGCAGCCGCAGCCCGGCACGACGAAGTCGTCCCAGCGGCGCGCGAGCAGCTCGTGGGCGTCGCGGCCCCGCACCGGCCCGCCCAGCACCGGGTAGTACCAGTCCATCGAGAACGGCGTCTTGTCGGCGAACCCGTCCGGGTGCGCGGCCACGGCATGGCCGAGCCGTCCCGCGGCGAGCTCCCACTCCGGCTGCGGCTCTCCCACCAGGCCGGCGAGCGCCTGGCCGGCACGGAGCGAGGAGTAGATGCTCGCGCTGCCGGCGAGCAGCGCCTCCTGGTTGACCTGACCCGACGGGTCGATCGACCAGGCGATCCCGCCGAAGGGCAGCTGCAGGTCCACCACCCAGTCGAGCGCCCGACGGACGGCCGGCCACAGCCGGCGTACGGCCTGGCGGTCGCGGCACACCAGCCAGTGGTGCCAGGCTCCGACCGCGAGGTAGGCAGTCATGTTCGCGTCGCCGCTGGGGTCCTCGACCTCGCTCCCGACGACCTTCATCGGCCAGGACCCGTCGGCGCGCTGGGAGCGCAGCGACCAGTCGTAGGCCGCCTCGGCGGCGTCGCGCCGGCCGCCGACGAGCAGCGCCATCGCCGCCTCGACGTGGTTCCAGGCGTCGACGTGCTCCCCCACCGCCCAGGGGACCGCGCCGTCGGGCTGCTGCACCTCGGCGAGCGCGGCGGCCGTCCGCGCGACCTGGTCCGCGGTCAGCACACCGGGAACCTCGGGCACTCGGTGGGTCACGCCCGGGGGCCGTCCGGTCCCGGGTCGCTGACCGGCTTGACGCAGTAGAGCACCAGGCTCTTCCCGATCACCGGGTCGAGCAGCCTCTCCGCCCACCGGGTCGGCCACGGCCGCGCGACGATGTCCCAGACCAGCAACCGGTGGAACTGCCGGACCAGCAAGTTCTCCTCGTTGGTGGTCCCGACCGCGCACTTGAGCCACCAGTACGGCGCGTGCAGCCCGTGTGCGTGCGACCGGCCGGTCACGCGCACCCCGGCCGCCTCGAGCTTCGCGACGAGCTCGTCCCCGCGGTAGATGCGGACGTGACCGCCCTCGACCTCGTGGTACTCGTCTGAGAGCGCCCAGCAGACCTTCTCCGGCAGCCAGCGCGGGACCGTCACCGCGAGCGTCCCGCCGGGCCGCAGGACCCGCACCAGCTCCGCGATCGCGGTGTCGTCGTCGGAGAGGTGCTCGAGCACCTCGGCCGCGACGACCCGGTCGAACTCGCCGTCGGGGTAGGGCAGGTCCAGCGCGTCGCCCTGCTTGACGTCGGCCTCGGCGCCCGGCGAGAGGCCGCCCTCCTCGCGCATCGCCGCGAACCACTCGCGGACGGTGCCCAGCTCGTCGGCGTCCTGGTCGAGTGCAACCACGTCGGCGCCGCGGCGGTACATCTCGAAGGCGTGCCGGCCCGCACCGCAGCCCATGTCCAGGACGCGCTCGCCGGCCCGGAGCCCGAGCCGGTCGAAGTCAACGGTGAGCACCCTCGGCCTCCGTCCCGCAGACGTGGTCCTGGACCGCACGCTCGTAGGCCGCGGCGGTCGCCACGGCGACGGCCCGCCAGCTGAACCGCTCCAGGACGCGCCGGCGGCCGGCAGCGCCCATGCGGGCCCGGCGCTCGGGGTCGTCGAGGAGCGCGCTGACCGCGGCGTACAGCTCGCCGACGTCCCCAGGGGTCACGAGGTCCGCACACTCGCCGTCGGGGCCGACGACCTCCGGGATGGCACCGGCGCGGCTCACCACGAGCGGCGTCTCGCAGGCCATCAGCTCCGCGGTGGGGAGCGAGAACCCCTCGTAGAGCGAGGGCACGCAGGCGATCTCGGCCGAGCCCATCAGGGCCACGAGCTGCTCGTCGCTGATGCCGTGCACGAACCGGACGCAGTCGGCGATGCCCAACCGTTCGACGAGCTGCTCGGTCCGGCCACCCTCCGTCGGCCGGCTCACCAGGACGAGCTCGACGTCGCGCTCGGTGCGAAGCTTGGCCACCACCTCCAGCAGCGTGCCGACGCCCTTCATCGGGGTGTCGGCACTCGCCATCGCGACGATCCGGCCGGGCACGCGCGGCGCCGTCGGGGGCCGGAAGACCTCGTCGACGCCCAGTGGCACGACCTCGATCCGGTCGGCCGCCACACCGAAGTCGGCGGCGATGTCGCGCCGCGAGCTCTCCGAGACCGTCAGCACGTGCGGCAGCTGCCGGGCCACGCGGATCTGCATGGGCAGGAAGGAGTACCAGCGCCGCAGCCCGACGTACTTCCGCAGGTCGCGCGGCAGCCGTGTGTGCGCGAGGTCGACGCGGCGGTCGAAGGTGATCGGGTGGTGGATCGTCGCGACGAACGGGAACCGCCGGGCGACCTCCAGGAGGCCGTCACCGAGGGTCTGGTTGTCGTGGACGACGTCGAAGTCGGCCCCGCGGTCCCGGAGCAGCCGCGCAACCCGGCGGCTGAAGGTCCGCGGCTCGGGGAACTCCCCGGTGCACATCCGGAGGAACTCCGAGACGTCGACCAGGTCGCGGAACTCGCGCGGTCGCGGGATCCGGAACGGGTCGGGCTCCCGGTAGAGGTCCAGGCTCGGCACCTCGGTCAGCCGGACGCCGGGGTCGAGCTCGGGATAGGGCTGGCCGGAGAACACCTCGACGTCGTGGCCCAGCGCGGCGAGCTCCCGGCTGAGGTGGCGGACGTACACGCCCTGGCCACCGCAGTGCGGCTTGCTGCGGTAGGACAGCAGGGCGACCCTCATGCGACGCATCCTAGGGACGCCCTCCGACAGTCCCCGGTCACCCGGCCCGCAGCCGTCGGCGCTGCTCCTCGACGTCGAAGTCCGGCTCGGGCCAGGTGAGGTCCATCTCCACCAGCGCGGTCCGCAGCAACGCGGCCAGCGCCAGCGAGCGGTACCACTTGTGGTTGCTGGGGATGACGTACCAGGGTGCCGCGCGGCTGCACCGCTCGAGGGCGGTCTGGTACGCCGACCGGTAGTCCGCCCAGTGACCGCGCTCGTCGACGTCCCCCGGGCGGAACTTCCAGACCTTCGTCGGGTCGTCCAGCCGCGCCAGCAGCCGTTCCCGCTGCTCGTCGGCCGAGATGTGCAGCATGCACTTGAGGATCGTCGTCCCGCTGTCGACCAGGCGCTGCTCGAAGGTGTTGATGGCCCCGTAGCGACGCTCGATCTCCTCGGCGGGGGCGAGCTGATGCACCCGCGCGACGAGGACGTCCTCGTAGTGCGACCGGTCGAAGATCCCGATCTGGCCGGCTGCGGGGAGCTCCTTCCGGATCCGCCACAGGAAGTCGTGACGCCGCTCCTCCTCGGTCGGCTTGCGGAACGACTTCAGGACGAGGCCACCCGGATCGAGCAGCCCGACCGCGTGCTTGACCGCGCCGCCCTTCCCGGAGGTGTCCATCCCCTGCAGGACGACGAGGATCCGCCGGTGTCCCCCGGTGTAGCCGTGCGCCATCAGCCGGGACTGCAGCGTGGTGATCTCGTCGGTGAGGGCGGCCAGCGCCGCTCGGCCCGCCTTCTTCCCACCGTCGAACCCCGGGGTCGCGCCGGGATCGAGGGACGCGAGGTCGACGGGGGTGCTGTCGGTCCCACCGGCGTCCCCATCGGCGTGTCCGCCGGTCCGCAGCAGCTCGCAGAGGTTCGCCGTGAGGTCGCTGGACGCCTGGTCCCGCTGCTTCTTGCCCATGCGCGGGCTCCTACCCACTCAGGTCCTCGCGGAGGCATCGAGACCGTGAAGTAGCCTCGCGGGTCCACCGAGCGCGCGAGGAGTCGGTCATGCAGCTGCCCGTGATGCCGCCGGTCCTGCCGATGCTCGCCAAGTCGGTCAAGGGGCTGCCGGACCCGGCGAGGTTCCGTCACGACGAGCACCCCGGGCTGCTCTTCGAGCCGAAGTGGGACGGCTTCCGCTGCCTGGTCTTCAGGGACGGCGACGAGATCGAGCTCGCGAGCCGCAACACCAAGCCGCTGACCCGCTACTTCCCCGAGGTCGTCGAGAACCTCCGCGCGAGTCTGCCCGACCGCTGTGTGCTCGACGGCGAGCTCATCGTCGCGGTCGGCGACCGCCTCGAGTTCGATCGGCTGCAGGACCGCATCCACCCGGCCGACTCCCGGGTCCGGATGCTGGCGGAGACGACCCCCGCGGCGTACGTCGGCTTCGACCTGCTCGCGCTGGGCGACGACGACCTGATGCGGACGCCGCTCGCCGTCCGCCGCGAACGGCTCGGCGCGGTCCTCGACCGACCGGCGCACGGCCTGCACCTGACCCGGGCGACGACGGACACCGACGTCGCGGGCACCTGGTTCGAGCAGTTCGAGGGCGCCGGGCTCGACGGGGTCGTCGCGAAGCCGCTGGCGTCGCCGTACCTCCCCGACACCCGGGCGATGCTCAAGGTCAAGCACGAGCGGACCGCCGACGTCGTCGTCGCCGGCTACCGGTTGCACAAGAACGCGACCGAGGCCGCGCCGCTGCTGGGGTCGCTGCTGCTCGGGCTGTACGACGAGGAGGACAACCTCCGCCACATCGGGGTGTCGGCATCCTTCACCGCGCCCCGGCGCGCGCAGCTCGTCGAGGAGCTGCAGCCGCTGGTCTGCCCACCGGAGGAGCACCCCTGGGGCGCCTGGTCGGAGATCACCGCCAGCGGCGAGCGGGTCCAGGGTGCCGCGACGAGCCGGTGGAACGCCGGCAAGGACCTCTCGTTCGTGCCCTTGCGCCCGGAGCGCGTCCTCGAGGTCGGCTACGACCACATGGAGGGTGAGCGGTTCCGGCACACGGCGCAGTTCAAGCGCTGGCGGACCGACCGGGACCCGCGCAGCTGCAGCTACGACCAGCTCGAGGAGCCGGTCTCCTACGACCTCGCCGACGTGCTGGGGACGTCCCGTCCCGGTTGACCCGGGACTAAGGTGCTGGTCACCACCCCACAACGGCGCCGGCACGGCGCCTGGGAGGAGCCGTCATGACCGCCTCGCCCGCCGCCACGCCCACCTACGACGTGGTCCTCCTCGCTGAGCAGCCGCTGAGCCTGCAGGACGCCCGGCAGGTCCGCAGCCTCCACGAGGGGGTCGAGGACCCCGTCCGCTACCACCTCCTGCTGCCGGTCGACGACGCCGCCGGCCGCGTCGAGTCGGCGATGGGGGTTCTCGGCACCGGTGACGCCTTCATCGCCTCCCCGGTCGTCGCCGCCCACGACGACGTCGAGGACGCCCAGCGCGAGCTCCTCGCCAAGGCGCGGGCCGACCTCGAGGCCGCGGTCGCCGCGCTGCGGGACGCCGGCGGCGACGCCACGGGCGAGACCGTCGTCGAGGAGCCGGTCCGGGCGCTGGTCGCCAAGGTGCGCGAGGTCGGGGGGTCGGAGGTCATCGTGCTGACCCGGCCTCACGTCGTGGCGGAGTTCTTCCACGTGGACTGGACCTCACGGGCCCGCCGCAGGCTCGGCGTCCCGGTGCTCCACCTCATCGAGCACGAGAACTTCGACGAGCAGGCCGGCGGCCCCGAGGGCATCAGCGGCTTCTGAACGCCGCGGCGGAGGACGGGAGGAGACGCGCGTGCGCATCCTGCACGTCTCGGAGGTCACGACGGGTGGGGTCGCTGCGGTGCTCCGGTCAGTCGTCCCCGGCCAGGTCGCGGCCGGCCACGACGTCACCGTGCTCATGCCTTCCCGGCTCGACGTGGTCCCTCCGGAGCTGTTCCTGCCGTGGGGTGCCAAGCGCGAGGTCCTCCTGCTGCGTGCCGCCGTCGCAGAGGTACGCCGGGTCGTGGAGGAGGTCCGACCCGACGTCGTGCACCTGCACGCCTTCATGGCGGGGTTCCTGGGCCGCTCGGCGTTCCTGAGCAGGCACGGAGCGGCACGCGAGGCCGCACTGCTCTACCAACCGCACGCCTGGAACTACGGTGCCGCTCGGAACCCGGTGTCGCTGGCCGGGCTGGTCGCGGTAGAGGCGGCACTCGGCTGGGGCACCGACGGGCTGGTCGTCAACTGCCGCGCCGAAGCCGTCGAGGGCCGGCGCCACGGCGTCCGCGCTCCCGCCGCCGTGATCGGGCTCCCGCTCGACCTGGACCGGTTCTCCCCCGTGTCCGCCGGGGCGCGCGAGGAGCTCCGCCGCGAGCTGGTGCCGGACGGTCGTTCCCTGGCCGTGGTGGTCGGCGAGCCGAGCTACCAGAAGGGCCACGACCGGTTCCTGCCCGCGTGGGAGCGCGCGCCCGTGGCGGGCGTCGAGCTCGTGCTCGTCGGCGGCTACCAGCCGCGACGGCTCCGGCCCTTCGCGGAGGCGGAGATGCGGGCGCTGGCGCCGACGCAGTGGGGGCGGTCGGTCCGCGCGGTCGGACGCCAGGAGGACGTGCGGCCCTGGCTGCACGCGGCAGACGTCGTCCTGGTCCCCTCCCGCTACGAGTCGGGCTGCGTGGCGATGGCGGAAGCACTGGCGTGCGGGACGCCGGTCGTGGCGACCGACTTCGCCGGGGCCTCCGAGGCGCTCCTCGAGGGACCGGAGGACGCCGCAGGCGTGGTGGTGACCGGCGGTGACATGGACCGGCTGCTCACTTCGTGCGCCCGCGTCGTCGGGGACGCTGCCCTCCGGGCTCGGTCGTCGACGGCTGCCCGTGCCCGGGCCGAGCGGGTGTTCTCGCCGCAGGCAGTGCTCGACCGGCTGGAGGCGGCGTACGAGCGGGCGGTCGCGCGGCGGCGGGCGGCCACGCGAACCGGCTGAGCACGTGACCGGTCGTCCGTCAGGAGCTCTCCATGCCGTCCCCGGCCATGAACCCCCGCTGGGTCATCTCGAACGGCGCGAGCGCCTCGAGCAGGAACGCCGAGGCGGCCCGGGCGAGTGATTGGGCCTCGGCGAGCGTCCGGGCGTCCGACACCACCTCGACGTAGACGTCGTTGTGGACCTTGACGAGGTCGAGCAGTCCCAGGCGCCGGAGCATGGTTCGCCGCCCGAGGTCGTAGGCGGCGCTCAGCCCGCGCTCGTCCAGGTGGGTGAGGTAGGAGAGGAACGGCGGCCGGTAGTCGCGCCGGAGGTCGGCCACCGGGTCAGACACTGCCGGCGCCTGCCCCGGTCCGGGTCGGCGCGGTCAGCGCGTCGAGGGTCTTGAGACCCTCCTCGAGGTCCAGCGCGGTCCTGAGGTGCTCCATCCGCAGCGACAGCCGGACCATCGCCATCGCGACCTCCGGCGAGATCCCGACCACGACGGTCTCGGCTCCCTTGAGGCGGGCAGCGCGGGCCATCTGGCTCAGGGTCCGGGTCGCGAACGAGTCGAGCACGTCGAGGGCGGCGACGTCGATGACGATCCCCCGGCCCCGGCGCCGCTCCAGCTGCTCGAGGAGGTCCTCCTGGAGCCGCATCAGCTGGCTGTCGTCGAGGGCGGTGTGGACGGACACGATGAGGTAGGCCCCCTGGCTCAGGATCGAGACGGGAGGCGGCCCGGTGGCGGTCGCGCGGTCAGCGACGCTCATGGTCGAGGCGCTCCACACGGAACCCGAGCTCTCGCTCGGCCTCCTCGATGCCACCCTGGAGGTCGCCGACGGTCCGCATCTTGCTCAGGTCGACGCCGATCGTGACCAGGGTCTGTGCGATCTTCGAGGACAGCCCCGTGATGACGATCTCGGCCCCCATGAGCCGCGAGGCGTCGACGGCCCGGACGAGCGAGTCGGCGACCCCCTCGTCGACGTCGGCGACCCCGGTGATGTCGACGACCACCATCTTCGCGCGGTGGCTGCGGATGTTGCTGAGGAGCTGCTCGGTGAGCTGTGCTGCCCGTTGCTCGTCCAGGACCCCGATGATCGGCAGGATCAGCAGCCGCTCACGCACCTGGAGCACGGGCGTCGACAGCTCCAGGATCGAGTCCTGCTGCTGGCGGATCACCCGCTCCCGCTCCTCGACGAAGCTGACGGCCACCGTGTTCGCGATCCGGTTGGCCGCCGGCTCGTAGGCGTCCAGCACGCGGTTCAGCAGCGCGAAGTCCCGGTGGTACTTCTCGAACAGCGACCGGGCCAGGACGTCGCGGAGCAGCAGCACGATGCCGACCACCTCGTGAGTCTCCACCCCGCGGGGGATGATCCGCTCCGACAGGTCGCGCGCGTAGTGCTGAAGGGCCTCGACGCTGCCGGTCTCGAGGACCTCCACGTAGTTGTCGTACACCGAGGTGGCCTCGGAGAAGACCTCGTGTGCGGTCATCGACGAGAGCAGGCGCGCGTCGGTGATGCGGGTGGCCCACTCCTGCCGCAGCGAGGTCCGGTGCTCGCGGAGGTGGGCGACCAGCTCTGGCAGCAGGCCTTCGTCGCTCTTCCGGTCGCTGGCGCCGTCGATCCCCTGCTGGCTCTCGGTCGTCGTCATCTGTGCCTCTTCTGCTTGGGTCATCGTGGGGTCCCTGGCGCGGGCGCGGGGCCGCACCACTTGGTCATCGTGATCGTCGTACCACGTCCGGCCTGGGTGACGACGTCGAACTGGTCCATGAGGCGGCGCGCACCGGGCAACCCGAGGCCCAGGCCGTCGTATGTGCTGAAGCCGTCCCTCATCGCTAGGTCGAGGTCGGCGATCCCCGGACCGACGTCGCGGACGACGATGGTGACCCCCAGGCGACCTTCCTCGTGCACCTCGTGGAAGGTGATCTCACCGCGGTCCGCGAACTTGACGATGTTGCGGGCCATCTCCGAGATCGCCGTCGCCAGCAGCGTCGCGTCGGTGGGCGAGAAGCCGATCTTCGTGGCGACCTCGCGTCCCTTCATCCGTGCGGTCACCACGTCGGCGTCCCGCGCGACGGTGATCCGGACCTCGTCGTGGCGGGGCGCGTCCGGCCGCCGGTCGATGAGCCCCGAGCTGACCTTCGCGCAGACCTCGCAGTGCAGGAGGTGCTCGCCGGCCCCCAGCTCACGCTGGCGGCGCCGGTCACCGGCCGAGAGCGCCCGCAGGACCGGACGACACCGGTCGCCGGCGGGTTCGAGGTTCTCGCGCAGCAGGAGGTACTCGACCCGCAGCCTCGCCCGGCTACGGCTGAGGGCTGCCGCGACGGCCCCCGCTGTGCTGTCGCGGGAGGCCGCGAGGGACTGCGTGTCCTGGCCCTCGACCTCGTGGGCCACGAGCAGGTCGCGTTCCCCGGCCGGCAGCCGCTCGAGCGCGGCGCCGAGCAGGCGGCGGTCCTCCGCGTCGGCGAGGTCGTCGTCCGGCGGGCCGGTGGTCTCGTCCCCGGCGAGGAGGTGCGCCTTACGCATGGCCACGTCCTGGCTCCGGAAGTGGGAGGCGACCAGGTTGCGCGCGGTCGTCGCGGCGTACGGCGCCAGGGTGTCGGCCTCGACGCGCAAGCGGGCCGCGACCACACGGGCCAGCGTCTCCTGGACGAGGTCCTCGGCGAGATGCGGGTCCCGGACGCGGGCTCCGACGATCCGGCGCACCACCGGCACGAGCTCGACGAGGTCGTCCTCGGGCGAGCGTTGCTGACACGGCGCATCACTCACACGAGTCCGATCCCCCTTCCCCGGTCCAGCGACGATAGCGCCGTGCGCTGGACCAGGGAAGCGAGGAGCAAGCCGCCTGCAGCCAGGGAGGGGGTCCCGACTACAGACGGGTTCATGGGCCCAGGACCAGCGCGACGACGGCGAGGTCCGGGGTGGGGGCGATCCGGGAGTGGACCTCGACCGGTCGGCGGGAGGTTGAGGTGCGTGGCCGGGACCAGGTGCTGCCGGCAAGGCCCACACCCCGCTCTGGCTTCGTTGCCGTGCGGGGGACGAGCGGGGACGCAGTGGTTCGCGACCGCTCCATGAGCTCCCCCCTGCCGTTCTGGACAGCCGTCCCGGTGACGGCCACGCACACCGACTGTGAGGCGCAGACCTCGCTGGCATGACGCGGACGGCGACCCCGTCCCGCCGGTGCGGACCGACTCCGGCAGTCGCGGCGGAGCGCGGCGGACCCGCGAATCGGCCGCGGCGCCGCGTCATGGCCGGCCACCTCGTGCGTCAGGGCTTGGGGCACCCGTCGGCCGTGGGTGTGTGCACGGCGACGGTCCGCGCTCCCGTCCTCCGTCCGCGTCACCGATCCTCGGGTGGGTCGTCATGGGGATGACCGGCCTGGACGACGAGGCCGGAGCAGCGGCGATCGATGTAGGTGCTCGACCGTCGTCGCGTCATGCGCGGAGTTGTCGAGCGTCATGGAGGACAACGGCCTTCGACGAGGCTCTGAGCGGTGAAGGAGCGTGCTGAGATGAGCGGGCGAACGGTGAGCTGGCAGGCGGAGGAGCTCCGCAACGAGGGCGAGCTCTGCACCGCGTTGGGGATCGCATCGTCCGGGACGGAGCGACCGCTGACCCGGGACGAGGTCGACCAGCTCCTGGGAGTCCGGCCGCTGGCCTCGGCCTGACCGTGTGAAGTCTCGGCTACCGGACGACTGGAGCCCCGGAGTCGGTGCCCATGGGCAAGTGCTCCGTAGAGTGCGACCCGTGCCTGCCCGGGACCCGCTCTGCAGCGTGCGCGGTTGTGCGCAGGCGACGGACGGCGTCCTCACCGTCCCCACCGCTCAGGGGACCTTCCACGTCAGCGCCTGCGAGGACCACGGCCGTCGGACCACCGAGGGCGAGTGGTTCTACTTCACGGTCACCGGCAGCACCTACCTGCTCGGCAAGGGTGCGGAGTCGACGGCCCCGGTGCACTACGACCGGTTCGAGCCGTAACGCTGACCAACCGGTCCCACGGGGCGCACGCCGCTCCTCGATCGCTCCTCCATCTAGACCGGGCTCGTCCCGGTCTGGCGCCGAGGGTGACACTGCGTCGGTCGCCGTCATGTGGTCGGCAGGGGCACGAAGTTCGACAGCGGTCACAAGTTCGTGCCGTTGAACCTCTGCGGTCTGCCTATCGTAGGGCTCAGTGCGAGAACCTCCGGGGGGAGGGAAGCAGCGGTTCGGTCCGGGACTGGGACGACGACTGCGGCGAGCGAGCGCCCCTGCTGGCCTCCGGGTCGGCGGGGGCGTTCCTTCGTCCGTGCGGCAGGCAGGGGCATCTCCGCGACGGATCCCGCCTGTGGGCAACGGCCCTGGCAAAAAGGATCACCAGTGTGCCTCGCCGGTCGGCTTGTCGGCGCTGTCGGTCACCCTCACCAGCCGTGCGCTGCCTCGACGTCTTAGTCGAGGACGCGGTTGCCCTCCTCGTCCCAGTGGGCAGCGACCTTCTTGCTCGGCTGGACCCTCGGCGGCTCGCCCGGCATCTTGGGGTAGTCGGGTGGGTAGGGCATGTCGGTCAGCCCGGAGGCGATGTCGTCGGCGTACATCTGCAGCAGCGTGTCCAGCCGGCCGGGGTGGTCGTCGATGGAGGCCATCGGGTCCCCGTGCTCCGCGACCCGCTCGGGGACGGTGAACAGGTTCAGCGAGCGGGGGTCCAGTCCGTCGAGCTCCTCCCACGCGACCGGGGTCGAGACCGGAGCGCCCGGGAGTGGCCGCAGGGAGTAGGCGCTGGCGATCGTCCGGTCGCGGCTGTTCTGGTTGTAGTCGACGAAGATGTTGGCCCCCCGCTCCTCCTTCCACCACGCGGTCGTCACGCCGGTCGTGCGCCGCTCCAGGGCCCGGCCGAACGCGATGGCTGCGTGGCGCAGGTCCACGAAGTCCCACCGCGGCTCGATCCGGACGTAGACGTGGATGCCACGGTTGCCGCTGGTCTTGGGGAAGCCGACGAGGCCGACGTCGGTGAGGAGGTCCCGCGCCACCAGCGCGACCCGCGCGGCCTCCGCGAAGGCGGTGCCCGGCTGCGGGTCGAGGTCGATGCGGAGCTCGTCGGGGTGGTCGACGTCGGTGCGACGTACCGGCCAGGGGTGGAAGGTGAGCGTCCCCATCTGCGCCGCCCACGCCACCGTGGCGATCTCGGTCGTGCAGATCTCGTCCGCGCTGCGGCCTGAGGGGAAGGTGATCCCGACGGTCTCCAGCCACGGCGGCGCGCCCTTCGGCACCCGCTTGGAGTAGAACGCGTCGGCCTTGTCCCCCCGACCGGTGGCGAGCCGGATCCCGGGTCGTACGCCGGCCGGCCACCGCTCGAGGGCGGTCGGTCGGTCCCGCAGCGCCCGGAGGACGCCGTCCTCGACCGCGAGGTAGTACTCGACGACCTGGAGCTTGGTGACCTCCGGCGTGCTCGCGGTCGCCTCGTAGATCACCCGGTCGGGGCTGGTCACCCGGACGGCGCGCCCGCCGGCCGCCACCTCCACCGCTTGCGTCGGCATGGTGGTCAGCCTGTCACGGACCGCGCCCGCCGGACCTTGAGGTCGCCGCTAGGTTGACGCCATGACCTACCCGCTGCAGAGGACCGACGAGGAGTGGCGGGCGACGCTCAGCCCCGAGGAGTACCAGGTGCTCCGCAAAGCCGGCACCGAGCGCCCGTTCACCGGTGAGTACACCGACACCGAGACCGAGGGTGTCTACCGCTGCCGCGCCTGCAACGCCGAGCTGTTCCGCTCCGACACCAAGTTCGCCTCACACTGCGGCTGGCCGTCGTTCTACGCGCCGCTGGCCGAGGACCGGGTGGAGTACATCGAGGACAGGTCGATGGGGATGAAGCGGGTGGAGGTCCGCTGCGGGACCTGCGGCTCGCACCTGGGTCACGTCTTCGAGGGCGAGGGCTACGGCACCCCGACCGACCAGCGCTACTGCATCAACTCGATCAGCCTGACCCTCGAGCCGAAGGCCTGAGTCACGGCAGGGCGTCGACCAGCTCCGTGACGCTGCGCCGCCGTCCGGTGTAGAACGGCACCTCCTCGCGGACGTGCCGACGGGCCGTCGAGCCCCGCAGGTGGCGCATCAGGTCGACGATCCGGTGCAGCTCGTCGGCCTCGAAGGCGAGCATCCACTCGTAGTCGCCGAGCGCGAACGACGCCACCGTGTTCGCGCGGACGTCGGGGTAGCCACGGGCCATCTGGCCGTGCTCGGCGAGCATCGCCCGGCGCTCCTCGTCGGGGAGCAGGTACCACTCGTAGGAGCGCACGAACGGGTAGACGCACACGTAGTCCCGGGCCCGCTCGTCGGCGAGGAACGCCGGGATGTGACTGCGGTTGAACTCCGCGGGCCGGTGCAGCGCCATCTGGCTCCACACCGGGGCCAGCCTCCGCCCGAAGCCGGTGCGCCGGAACCGGGAGTACAGCTCCTGGAGGTCGTCGGCGTCCTCCGCGTGCGCCCAGAGCATGACCTCCGCGTCGGCACGCAGCCCCGACACGTCGTAGGTCCCGCGGACCGTCACCCGCTCCTCCAGCTCCGCGAAGAGCTTCTCGACCTCGCGCGCCTCGGCGCCCCGGTCCGCCTCGTCCTCGGTCCCCAGCGGGCGCCGCAGGGAGAAGACCGACCACATGGTGTAGCGGATGGCGTCGTTGAGGTCCTTCGCCCGCTTGCCGCGGTTGGCGGGGCGGGTCTGGTCCTCGGGCTGGCTCCCCGGCTGCGGCCCTTGCGTCCCCTGCGGCCCCTGCGTCCCCTGTGTCCCCTGTGTCATGGCGTCCATTCTCCGGTCGTCGGCAAGTCGGGCTGAGCGGCGGCGTGCCGGTCGAGGTCGTCGAGGTGGCCGAGGACCTGGGTCGCGGCGGCCTGTCCGGTCGCGATGCAGGCGGGGATGCCCAGGCCGTCGTACGCCGCTCCGCAGACGGCGAGCCCGGGGACGGTCGCGACGGCCTCGCGGGTGCGACGGACCCGGTCGAGGTGGCCGACGGCGTACTGCGGCAACGCACCGCCCCACCGCTGCACGTGGCTGTCGAGGGGAGGTGCGGCGACCCCGGTGGCGTCGGCGAGGTCGCGCTCCGACCGGGCGACGAGCTCCTCGTCGGGGACCTGGAGGCCGGCCTCCTCGCGGTGGCGCCCGAGGGAGGTGCGGAGCAGGACCAGGCCCGGGGCCGCCTGGCGGACCCAGTCCCACTTGTTCGTCGACCACGTCGCGGCCTTGACCGTCCGTGCGTCGACCGGCGGGACGAGGAACCCGGACCCCTCGACGGCGGGGAAGTCCGCAGCCCGGTAGGCCAGCGTGACCACCGCCATCGACGCGTGCTCGACCGCCGCCAGCTCGCGGACGGCGGTCGGCGCGACCTCGCGGAGCAGCCGGGCGGTCGCCGGTGCGGGGACGGCGAGCACGACCGCGTCCGCCTCCAGTGCCGACGTCGCGACCGCCGGGCCCGTCACGAGCACCCAGCGCCGGGAGCCCCCGCGGCGCAGCTCGCGGACGGTCGTCCCGAGTCGGACGTCGAGGGGGGCGGCGACGGCTCCGGCGATCCGGCCGACCCCGCCCACCAGACCGGCGAAGACCGGCGTCCCCGAGGATGCGGCCGTCGCCGCGGCGGCCGCCCGGAGCATCGAGGGATCGCGGTCGAGGAGCGCCACGACCTGGGGCGCGGCGGCCCGGGCGGAGATCTCCCGTGCGTGGCCGGCGTAGACCCCGCCCAGCAGCGGCTCGACGAGCCGGTCGACCACCTCCGGCCCGAACCGCTCCTCGACGAGCGCGCCGACGCTCAAGTCGCCCTCGAGGTGGGTGCGCGGTCGCTCGGGCTCCTGCGCTGCACGGGCCAGTCCCTCGTCGCTGAGCAGCCCGGACGCGCGGAGGTCGTCGAGGTCGGCGGGGACCCCGAGGACCGACCGCGGCAGGCGGGCGAGACGGCCCCGCGACCAGACGCGGGCGGCCGTGGTCGCCGGGTGGACGACGTCCTCACCGAGCCCGGCGGCCCGGGCCAGCTCGACCCCTTCGGGACGGCGGAAGAGGATCGACTCGGCGCCGACGTCCACCGTGGTGCCCCCGACCTCGGCGAGCCGGAGCTTGCCGCCGACGCGGTCGGCGGCCTCGACCACGACGAGCTCGACGTCCGGCCGCCGGGCACGCAGCTCCCAGGCTGCCGCGAGGCCGGCGATCCCCGCCCCCACGACGACGACGCGTGGCCGGCGCCCGGGGGCCGGCGCCGGTGTGGTCGGGGTGGTCACGCCTCCACTGTTGCGCATCCGTGACCTGCAGCCGGAACCCCTGCCCGGTTCGCTGCGTCACACCGACGCCGGGTCGACCCGGCGACCCGACGAAGGGACCGTGCTATGTCACCTCGCCCACGACCGTCCGCGCGACTGCTCCTCGTCCCGGTCCTCGCCTTCGTCCTCGCCTTGGTCCTCGCAGCGTGCAGCCGTGGGACGGACGACAGCGCCCAGAGCGCCGACAGCGGCGGCGGGGACGCCCCGGCTGCTGCCGAAGCGGGGTCCGTCGACGAGCAGGACCTCGATGGACTGCGCGGCGCCGACGCGGTCGGGGCGGCGCGGGCCGCGGGTCGCACGGCCCCTCTCGCACGCGAGGTCATCCGGACCGGCGAGGCGACGCTGCAGGCCGACGACGTCCTCGGGCTGCGGGACGAGGTCGGCGGGCTCGTCGACCGGTTCGGCGGGTACGTCTCGAGCGAGCGCTCCTTCAACGACGACAAAGGCCGGCTGGTCGAGGACCGGCTCGTGCTGCGGATCCCCTCACAGCGGTTCGACGACCTCATGACGGCGTTCGCCCAGGTCGCGACCGTGCTGCAACCGAGCACGAAGACCCAGGACGTCACCACCGAGGTCATCGATGTCGATTCCCGGATCCGCACCGCCGAGGTGAGCCTCGACCGGCTGCGGAGCTTCCTGCAGCGCTCGAACGACGTGAACGCCCTCATCCGCCTCGAGTCGGAGATGGCCGACCGGGAGGCCGACCTCGCGTCGCTCCGCGCCCAGCAGGACTACCTCGAGGACCAGACGAGCCTGGCGACGGTCACCGTGACGCTGCAGCGGACCCCGGAGGACGAGCCCGGTGACGGGCCCGGTGACGGCGGCTTCCTGGCCGGGCTCGCGGGCGGGTGGGACGCCCTGCGGGGGGCCCTGGTCGTCGCAGCCACCATGCTCGGCGCCCTTCTCCCCTTCGCCCTCGTCATCGCCCTGCTCGGCATACCGGTGCTGCTGGTGGCCCGGGCCGCCCGGCGCCGCCGGCCGGTCGTGCCTGCAGCCGCTCCGGTCTCTCAAGGGATGTCGGCAGATTGACACTCCCCATGCGTCACCACCCATGGGGAGTCGCAGGATGCCTGCATCCCTTGGGGAACCGCTGGGTCAGCGGGCGCTGTAGGTGTGCACGAAGTCGGTGAGCCGGGCCAGCGCATCAGGGTCGGTCGAGGGCAGCACGCCGTGACCGAGGTTGAACACGTGTCCGGGAGCGGCCCGCCCGGCGTCGACGACCTCAGCTGCGCGAGCGAGCATCACCTCGGTCGGCGCGAAGACCAGCGACGGGTCGAGGTTGCCCTGCACGGCCCGACCGCCCACCCGTCGTACGCCGTCGGCCAGCGGCACCCGCCAGTCGACGCCGACCACGTCGGCCCCGGCGTCGGCCATCAGCCCGAGCAGCTCCCCCGTCCCGACCCCGAAGTGGATCCTCGGCACGCCGAGCTCCGCGGCGGCGGCGAGCACGGAGGCGGAGTACGGCATGACGTGGCGCCGGTAGTCCTGCGGCGAGGTCGCACCCGCCCAGCTGTCGAAGAGCTGGACCGCCGAGGCGCCCGCCTCGACCTGGATTCGCAGGTACGCCGCAGCGATGCCGGCGATCTTGCGCATCAGCGCGTCCCACACGTCCGGCGCGCCGTACATCATCGCCTTGGTGGCGGCGTGCTCCTTCGACGGCCCGCCCTCGACGAGGTACGACGCCACCGTGAACGGCGCCCCGGCGAACCCGATGAGCGGCGTCGCGCCGAGCTCGCCCACCAGCTGCTGCACCGCCTCGGTGATGAAGGGGACGTGCTCCGGGGTGAGGTCCGGGATCGCCGCCACGTCCGCGAGCGTCCGCACCGGCGTCGCCACGACCGGGCCCACCCCGGGCTTGATGTCGAGATCGACACCGACCGCCTTGAGCGGCAGCACGATGTCGGAGAAGAAGATCGCGGCGTCCACGCCGTACCGACGGACCGGCTGCAGCGTGATCTCGGTGATGAGCTCCGGCTGCCGGCAGGCGTCGAGCATCGCGACGCCCTCCCGGAGCTTGCGGTACTCCGGCAGCGAGCGGCCGGCCTGCCGCATGTACCAGACCGGCGTGTGCGGTACCGGCTCCCCGCGCGCGGCCAGCAGGAACGGCGCGCGCTCGAGCGCAGCAGCGGGGAAGGTAGGGAGACTCACGCCGCCATCCTCGCCCACCTCGCCAACGACCCGGACCGCGCCGGTTCAGCGCCGGCCCGGCGCCGGCGAGCGCGGCCCCGGCGAGGCCGCTCCGGCCGCGTGTCGCTGATGCGTTCGACCGCACCGCGCCTAGGGTGAGCCCATGCCGACCCGGACCACGCGTCCGCGTCCCCGGGGGGACGCGTCCCCGGCGCCCCGCGAGTTCCGTGAGGCGGTGGCGCAGCTCCGCTCGGCGCGGTTGCGGCCCGAGGTGCAGTGCGAGGACATGCCGGCGCCCCAGCGCATCGCGCCGTACGCCGCGGCGCTGTCGGCCGACGTGACCGTCGACGGCGAGGACGCCGGGACGGGCCGGATCGTGCTGCTCCACGACCCGGCCGGCAACGAGACCTGGGGCGGCACCTTCCGGTGCGTCGCCTATGCCCGCGCCGAGCTCACCAGCGACTTCGCCGGCGACCCCCTGCTCGCGGAGGTCGCCTGGACCTGGCTGCTGGAGGCGCTCGAGGCCGTCGGGGCCACGTACGTCGCGCCCTCGGGGACGGTCACGAAGGTCACCTCGGAGTCGTTCGGCACGATGGCCGACGAGGAGAGCACCGCGCAGCTCGAGGTGCGGGCGTCGTGGACGCCGGTGGGCGACATCGGCCCGCACGTGGAGGCCTGGGGCGAGCTCATGTGCATGGCCGTGGGACTGGAGCCCGTGCCCGACGGCGTCACCACGCTCGCCGGTCGGCGCGGGAGCGTCCGCCGGCCCACGACGGACCGATGAGCGGCGAGCCGCCGCCTGACCTGCAGCCCACGCCCGAGGAGGCGCCCGAGCCGGCGCCGCTCCTCACGCTCCGCGACGGCCTCCCCCCGGTCGTCGAGACGCTCCCCGACCTCGAGGCGGCCGCCGCCGCGCTCGCGAAGGGGACCGGCCCGGTGGCCGTCGACGCCGAGCGGGCGTCGGGCTACCGCTACTCCGCCCGCGCCTACCTCGTCCAGCTGCGCCGGGAGGGCGCCGGGACCTTCCTCGTCGACCCGATCCCGCTGCCTCACCTCGAGCCGTTGGCCCGGGCCCTCGCGGGCACGGAGTGGATCCTGCACGCCGCGTCCCAGGACCTGCCCTGCCTGGCGGAGATCGGGCTCCAGCCGGAGCGGCTCTTCGACACCGAGCTCGCGGGCCGGCTGCTGGGCTACCCACGGGTCGGGCTGGCGACGATGGTCGAGGAGCTGCTCGGCGCCCGCATGCGCAAGGAGCACTCCGCGGTCGACTGGTCGACGCGGCCGCTGCCCGCGTCGTGGCTGGAGTACGCCGCGCTCGACGTCGAGGTCCTCGTCGAGCTGCGCGAGGAGCTCGGCCGCCAGCTGGCCGAGGCCGGGAAGGAGTCCTGGGCGCTCGAGGAGTTCGAGCACCTGAGGACCGCACCGAGCAGCCTGCCGCGACCCGAGCCGTGGCGGCGTACGTCGGGGCTGCACCGGGTCCGCGGCCGCCGTTCGCTCGCCGCGGCCCGCGCGCTCTGGCAGGCGCGGGACGAGATCGCCGCGGCGCGCGACGTCACGCCCAGCCGGATCATCCCCGACTCGTCGGTCGTCGAGGCTGCGGTCGCGATGCCCCGCGACCGCGGCGCGCTCCTGGCGCTCAAGGGGTTCGTCGGGCGCGGCGCCCACCGGTACGCCGCGCGGTGGCTCGACGCGCTGCGGGACGCGCTGAACCTCCCCGAGACCGAGCTGCCCCTGCTCGCGGCACGTTCCGACGGACCTCCTCCTCCTCGTGCCTGGCCGGAACGGGACCCGGTGGCGGCCGCTCGGCTCGCCGCGGCTCGGACGGCGCTGGCAGCGACGGCCGAGGAGCTGTCCCTGCCGGTCGAGAACCTCGTCAGCCCAGACGCCGTGCGACGCGTGATGTGGGAGCCGCCGGACCCGGCCGACCTCGCGTCCGTCGGCGCGGCGCTCCGCGCACTCGGCGCCCGGTCCTGGCAGGTCGGACTCACCGCGCCGCTGCTGGTCGAGGCCGTGCGCGGAGCGCAGGCCGGTGTCGCTGCGCCGGACCTCCCGGAGGACCCGCCGTCCGGCGACGGGTCAGTCGGCTGACTCCTCGGCTCAGTCCTCGGCTGACTCCTCGGCTGAGTCCTCGGCAAGGACCGTCGGGCTGGCCTCGTCGATGCGGGTGAGCCGCCGGGTGAGCGCGCGGAGCCCGAGCTCCGCCGAGCGCGGGCTGAGCAGTCGCTCCAGCGCCGCCTCGGTGGTCGCCAACACCGCGGGCCAGCGCGCCGAGTAGGGCAACGGCCGCGACCGCTTCACGCCGGCGGCGAACGCCTCGTGACGCCGTGGCAGCTCGCCGGGGTCGGTGAAGGCGTCAGAGGTGAGGGTGTCGAGCCTCGCAGGCACCAGCCGACCCGTGGCGGCGGCGATGCGGGCCGCCCGAGGCCCGACCGCGTAGGCGACGAGGTCGACGGCGGGCTCCAGGGCGTCGGAGCCCGCGGCCACGCAGAGCCCGGTCGCCTGGGACACCGATGTCGACCGTCCGAAGGACGGCAGGGAGACCACCCCGAAGTCGAGACGCTGAGCGGCGCGGAGCCGCGGCAGGTCGGCGCGGGTGCCGACGAGCAGCCCGAGGTCGCCCGCGGCGAACCAGTCGATAGGGTCGCGGCGCCGGAGGTCGGCCGGGGTCAGGCTGACGACCGGGTCGGTGGCCAGGCGGTGCACACTCGACACGGTCTCGACCGCGCCCTCGGACGAGAGCGTGAGGGTCGTCGGCGCGAGCTCGTCGTCGACCACGTCGTCCCCGCCCGAGCGGACGAAGGCGGTCAGGAGCTCCAGCCCCGGCGGCAGCCAGGTGCCCTTCACCGGGCCCAGCAGGTCCCGCTCGGCGACCACGCGCGCCGCGGCCTCGAACGACTCCCACGACCAGCCGTCCGCCCCCCGCGGGAACGTGTGTCCCTGGGCCTCCAGCGCCGGGCGCGGCACCAGCCGGCGGTTGTAGTACACGACCAGCGGCGACATCTCGACCGGCATGCACTGCAGCTGCGCGTCCGCGCTGAACGTCGTGAGGGCAGAGCGCTGGAAGTCGTCGCCGAACTGCAGTCCCCGCTCGTCCAGCGCCTCGTCGAGCGGGGACAGCGCACCGGCAGCGACCAGGCGCGGCAGCTGGAGCTGGTCAAGCAGGAACACGTCCGGACCGCTGCCCGAGTCGCCGGCTGCCTCGACGGCGGTCGCGACGTCGACCGAGTCCGGGTAGCGGGTCACGTCGATGTCGACCTGCTCCGCCTCGGCGGAGAACCCTCGGGCGATCCGCCGGTAGGCGGAGACGACGTCCTGGTCACCGTAGACGCCGAACGTGAGGCGGGCGGGCGCTCCGGGCGAGGCCGAAGGGCCGGACGCCTGCTCGGTCGGGGACGCGGAGGCCGACGGGTCCTCGGGCGGGTCGCCGCCGCCGTCGCAGCCCGCCAGCGCCGGGCCGAGGACCAGCGCGCACACGAGACCGAGGCGCGCGACCCGACCCCTCGCCACGACCCCTCCTCCTGCGCGACCAACGGCCGCGCCTGCAGCTCCCCCACTCCCGGGACCCACCGTAGCGGCGCCGGTGTCTGCCTGCGCACCTCGCCCCGGCCCCCTACGCTGGGCGGATGCCTGAGGCCCCGCGCTACTCGCGACCCGTGCCGTTCGGCGACGCACGGTTCGACGCCATCGGCGGGGGCATCGACCCGGCGCTGCGCTCGGAGGCCGCCGACCGGTGCGCGACCCTGCTGGTCCGCGGACCGCGGGACGCCGAGGAGTCCGCGATCGTCGACCGGGTCGTGCGCCTGGCCGAGACCGAGGGGCTCGACGAGATCGCCGAGCTGTGGGCAGGTGCCCCGCCGGACTCGCTGGCCGGCTGCCTGTGGCGGCTCTACCTCCTCCGCAGCTGGGTGTACGCCGACCCCGCCGCGGCCGCGAGCGAGTTCGACCGGGGCCGGCGACACGTCCCGGTCTCGGAGGTCGTCGCCGGCGTCACCGACCCACCCCGGCCCGAGGACGTCCAGCGGCTCGCCGACGACGTGCTCCGCGGGATCCGGGTCGGCGACTTCGCCGACACGCTCTTCCGGGCCTCCGCCTTCGCACGGGTCACCGCGGCCGGTCGCGCACACAGCGACCACGCGTCCGTGCCGGTGCCGAGCGGCCCGCTCCCCTCGACGTACGCCTCCGACCTGTCGGCCGCCCGGCTGCTGACGATGGCCGAGCAGCTCGAGGCCGCGGGGCGCCTGGAGCTCGCCGGCGATCTCGCCTGAGGCAGTGTCGGTCGCGACGACCACTGGCTACAATGGCAAGTGCGCCGGACCGCGGCAGCCCCGGGTCCCACATATAGCCGCCAAGAGCGGCCACGCGCCGTGAGGCGCTCCCGGTCCGGCGCACTGACTTCAGGTGCGAGAGTGGTCCGGTGACCCGAGCGCAGTACGCACCCGAGCCCGACGGTCTGCCGGATCCCGGTGAGGTCGTCTGGACGTGGGTCGCCTACGAGGACGACCCGTCGCGCGGCAAGGACCGGCCGGTGCTCGTCCTGGCGCGCGAGCGAGGCGAGCTGCTCTGTCTGCAGCTGACGAGCAAGGACCACGACCGGGACGCGGCGCAGGAGGCGTCCTGGGGGCGGCACTGGACCGACGTCGGGTCGGGAGGATGGGACCGCGAGCGCCGTCCCAGCGAGGTCCGGCTCGACAAGGTGCTCCACGTCCGCGAGGCCGACGTCCGTCGGGAGGGGGCCGCCCTCGACCGGCAGGTCTTCGACCGGGTCGTCCGGGAGGCGGCCGCCTTCCACCCGGAGCTGGGTAGTCCGGAGCTGGGCGGTCCGGAGCCCGGTCGTCGGGCCGGTCCCCCGCGAGCGCCACAGCGCCGTAGCCCGTCGCGGAGCCGCCGGCCGGCCGGTCTCGACGGGGCGGAGCTGGGCCGTCAGGCGGTCCGGCTCGTGGGGGCGCTCCTGCGCCGCCGCCGCTGAGCGCGCCGGCGGGGGTCGGTCATCCCCGGTCGGCCTCGGCGAGGGCCTTGCGCAGCCGGGTGTCGGACACGGGGACCGGCGTGCCGAGGTGCTGCGCCCAGAGGCTGACCCGGTACTCCTCGAGCAGCCAGCGCACCCGGGTGAGGGCGAGCGACTCGGGCTGACCCTCCTTGAGCGCGCCGACCCGGTTGAGGTAGGCGTCCTGCAGCGGCCCCACGAGATCCATCAGCTGCCGGTCCCGACCGGGGGCCGCGGGCAGCTTCTCGCGCCGGTGGCGGACGGCCGCGAGCCACCGCGGCAGCTGCCGCAGCTGGGCCGCGCCGGTGTCGGCGACGAACCCGTCCCAGACGAGCCGGCCGACCTGGGCCCGCATGTCCGCCATCGCCGGGAGCAGCAGCATCTCGACGGACCCGGTGAGCAGCCGGTCGGTCTGCCGCCACGCCTCCAGCGCGCGCACCGCGTCGTCGAGCACCGCCCGGGCGGTGCCCTCGACCTCCGTACGGGCGGCGGCGCGGAGCCGCTCGAAGCCGGCCTCGTCCCAGGCCGGTCCCCCGTGGCGGTCGAGGACCTCGTCGAGCGCGGCGAGCACGCAGTCGTCGAGGAGCGCGCGGACCGTCGGGTACGGCGACCCGGCGAGCGCGAGCTTCTGTCGGTTGTCCCACCCGTCGGTCAGCCGTCCGGCGGGTGACGCGACGGTGAGCGCCAGCAGCCTCCGGGTCCCCCGCCGGTGCGCGGCCTCCTGCTCCGCCGCCGAGCCGAACACACGCAGGCCGACGCTCCGGCCCTCGTCGACCAGCGCCGGGAAACCCTTCACCCGGTGCCCCGCGCGGTGCTGCTCGAAGGAGCGCTCGATCGTCCCGAACGCCCACGAGGCGCGCCCGGTCTCGGCGTACTCCGTCGCCGCCTGGCTGAGCGCGGCCGCGAACCGGCCGGCGAGCGGCGCCTTGAGCCCGGCGAGGTCCTTGCCGGCGGAGACCACGGACCCGTCCTCGGCGACGACGCGGTAGGTCGGGCGCAGGTGGGGCGGCACCTTCGCCCAGTCCCAGGCGTCGCGCGGGACGAGCACACCGGTCCGCGCCCGAAGCCACCGCTCGAGCGCGTCGAGCAGCGACTCCTCGCCGGGGCTGGTGGCGGCCAGGAACTCACGCGCGACGTCCGGAGCGGGGACGAAGTTCACCCGCAGCTGCTTGGCCAGCGACCGCAGCAGCGCCACGACGAGCTCCTCCCGCAGCCCCGGCACCTGCCAGGAGAGTGCCGTGTCCTCGACCTGGTTGAGGGTCGTCAGCGGGACGTCGACGGTGACGCCGTCCTCCGGGGCGCCCGGGGAGAAGGTGTAGGACAGCGGCAGCGCGAGGTCGCCCTCCTGCCAGGCGTCGGGGTAGTCCTGCTCGCGCACGTCCCGGGCGGACTCGTTGACGAGCATCGCGGGGTCGAAGGTGAGCAGCTCGGGCCGGCGCTGCCGGGCGCGCTTCCACCAGGTGTCAAAGTGGGCGCCAGAGACGACCTCCTCGCCCACGCGGGCGTCGTAGAACTCGAAGAGGGTCTGCTCGTCGACGACGATGTCGCGCCGCCGGGCCCGGTGCTCGAGCTCCTCGACCTCCTCCAGCAGCGCCCGGTTGTGGGCGAAGAACCGGTGGCGGGTGGTCCACTCCCCCTGGACCAGCGCGTGGCGGATGAAGAGCTCGCGGGCGGCACCGGGGTCGACCGAGCCGTAGGTGACCAGCCGGTCGGTGGCCAGCGGGACGCCGTACAGCGTCACGCGTTCGTAGGCCATCACCGCTGCCCGCTTGCGGGACCAGTGCGGCTCGGAGTACTGCCGCTTGACGAGGTGACCGCCGAGCCGCTCGGCCCACTCCGGCGCGATGGCGGCGTTGACCCGCGCGTAGAGGCGGGAGGTCTCGACGAGCTCTGCGGCCATGACGTACGCCGGCTGGGCCCGGAACAGGCCCGAGCCCGGGAAGACCGCGAACCGGGTCCCGCGCGCGCCGAGGTAGTCGCGGCGGTCGGGGTCGCGCAGGCCGACGTGGGAGAGCAGCCCCGCGAGCAGCGCCTGGTGGACGCCGTCCTGGTCGACCTGGTCCGCGTCGGTCAGACCCGGTCCTCGCCCGGCCCCGAGGTCGAGCTGCTTGGCGACCTGCCGCAGCTGGGCCTCGACCTCCTGCCACTCCCGCAGCCGGAGGTAGTTGAGGTGCTCGTCACGGCACATCCGACGGAACGCGCTCGAGCTCCGCTCCCTCTGCTGGGTCCGGACGTGGCGCCAGAGGTTGAGCAGCGTGAGGAAGTCCGACCTCGGGTGCTTGAAGCGTGCGTGCAGCTGGTCGGCGCGGGCCTGCTGCTCGACCGGCCGCTCACGGGGGTCCTGGACCGACAGGGCGGCGGTCACGACCAGCACCTCCCGGAGCACGCCGAGCCGGTCGGCCTCGAGGACCATCCGTCCGAGCCGGGGATCCAGGGGCAGGGAGGCGAGCCGGCGGCCGATCGCGGTGAGCCGCCGGCGCGGCTGCTCGTCCGCGGGAGCGGCCGGTCCCGCCGGCGGACCGCCGGACTCGAGCGCCCCGAGCTCCTCGAGCAGCTGCACCCCCGCCGTGACCTGGCGGCGGTCGGGCGGGTCGACGAAGGGGAACCGCGCGACGTCGCCGAGCCCCAGCGACGTCATCTGCAGGATGACCGAGGCGAGGTTGGTCCGCAGGATCTCGGGGTCGGTGAATTCCGACCGGGTGGCGTGGTCCTCCTCCGACCAGAGCCGGACCGCGATGCCGGCCTCGACCCGGCCGCAGCGCCCGGAGCGCTGGTTCGCCGACGCCTGGCTGATCGGCTCGATGGGGAGCCGCTGCACCTTGGTGCGGTAGGAGTAGCGGGAGATCCGCGCCACGCCGGTGTCGACGACGTAGCGGATCCCCGGCACCGTCAGCGACGTCTCCGCGACGTTGGTGGCAAGCACGATCCGGCGCCCGGTGTGGGCGGCGAAGACCCGGTGCTGCTCGGCCGCCGACAGCCGGGCGTAGAGCGGGACCAGCTCGGGCACCTGGCGGCCCGGCCAGGCTGCCGGCAGCACGGCGGCGAGGGCGTCGGCGGTGTCACGGATCTCGCGCTCGCCCGGGAGGAAGACCAGCACGTCCCCAGGCCCCTCGCCGGCCACCTCGCGGCACGCCTCGACGACCGCCTCGGTCTGGTCCCGGACGACCGGCTCGCCCTCCTCGTCGTCGTACGCCTGCTCGACGAGCGGCCGGTAGCGGACCTCGACCGGGTACGTGCGCCCCGACACCTCGACCACCGGCGCCGGCCGGCCGGTGCGGTCGGCGAAGTGCGCGGCGAACCGCTGGGGGTCGATCGTCGCCGAGGTGATCACGACCTTGAGGTCGGGCCGGCGCGGCAGCAGCTGCTTGAGGTAGCCGAGGATGAAGTCGATGTTGAGGCTGCGCTCGTGCGCCTCGTCGATGATGATCGTGTCGTAGGCGGACAGCTGCCGGTCGTGCTGCAGCTCGGCCAGCAGGATGCCGTCGGTCATCAGCTTGACCAGGGTGTCCGGCCCGCTGTGGTCGCTGAACCGCATCTGGTAGCCGACCACGCCGCCGAGCTCCACGCCGAGCTCCTCCGCGATCCGCTCACCGACGCTGCGCGCGGCGATCCGGCGCGGCTGCGTGTGGCCGATCCGGCCACGGACGCCGCGGCCGAGCTCGAGGCAGATCTTGGGCAGCTGGGTGGTCTTCCCCGACCCGGTCTCACCCGCCACCACGACGACCTGGTGGTCCCGGATCGCGGCGGCGATGTCCTCGCGCCGGGCGCTGACCGGGAGCGACTCCGGGTAGGTGATCGTCGGGACGAGCGCCGCGCGGCGCGCCACCTCGGCCTCGGAGAGCCCGCGCGGCCTGCGGGGGTTCCCGCCGCGGCCCCGACGCGGGCGCCGCTGGGTCTGGGTCATGACAGCCCGAGTCTAGGAGCCGGGGTCACGCAGCAGCGGCGGCCGGATCCGCGTGACCTCCCCCGCCCGGAACAGCGCGGCGGGCCGGCCCCGCTGGCTCGGGACGTGGTCGCCCGTGGGCTCGACGAACCCCGAGTCGCCGGTGACCCGGCGCTGGAAGTTCCCGGGGTCCAACGGCTGGCCCCAGACCTGCTCGTACACCCGGCGCAGCTCCGCGACCGTGAACGTCGGGGGCAGGAACGTCGTCGCGAGACTCGTGCTCTCCAGCCGCTCGCGGACCCGTTCGACGGCGTCCTGGAGGATCCGGCCGTGGTCGAACGCCAGTCGCCGCGACCCCAGCAGCTCGGCGACCGGCCACCACCCGACGTCCGCGGCGTCGTCGCCGGCGACTGCCGCCACGTCCGGCGGGAGCACCGCCACGAAGGCGACGCTGATGACCCGGTGACGAGGGTCGCGCCGCGGCGCGCCGTACGCCCCGAGCTGGTCGAGTCGCAGCCGACGCCCCGCGACGCCGGTCTCCTCGCGGAGCTCGCGGCGGGCCGCGCGCTCGAGGTCCTCGCGCTCGTCGACGAAGCCGCCCGGAAACGCCCAGCGACCCTTGTACGGCGCGCGGGCGCGCTTGACCAGCAGCACCGAGAACCCCTGCTCAGGACGGAGGCCGAACGCCACGACGTCCGCGGTCGCGTACACGAAGGGATGCTCCGAGGTGTAGACCACCGGTGCACGCTAGCCGGGGACCGCGGTTCGGCGCGGCTCTCTACGGTGGAGCCATGACGACCGACGTCCGCCGGGTCCGCGTCCTCGTCGTCGGGGCAGGGTTCGCAGGGTTGGCGGTGGCGCGGGCGATGGACCGGGACGGCGAGCGCGACTTCCTCGTCCTCGAGCGCGGGTCCGACGTCGGCGGGACCTGGCGGGACAACACCTACCCGGGGGCGGCGTGCGACGTCCCCTCCGCGCTGTACTCCTACTCCTTCGCACCCGACCCCGGCTGGTCACGCTCCTACTCCCCGCAGCCGGAGATCCAGGCCTACCTCCGCGGCGTGGCGGAGGACGCGGGCGTCCTGGACCGCGTGGTGCTCCGGACGACCGTCGAGGAGCTGCGGTGGGACGCGGCGCGACTGGTGTGGCAGGCACGCGCGCGAGGGCCGGAAGGCGACCTCGAGGTGCTCGCCGACGTCGTGGTGTCCGCGGCGGGCGCGCTGTCGGACCCCAAAGCACCGGACATCGCCGGCTTCGAGCGGTTCCGCGGCGCGGTCTTCCACTCCGCACGGTGGGACCACGGATACGACCTCACCGGCAGGCGGGTGGCGGTCATCGGGACCGGGGCGTCGGCGGTCCAGATCGTCCCCGAGATCGCCGAGCGCACAGCGCACCTCGACGTCTACCAGCGGACGGCGCCGTGGGTGGTGCCGCGCGGCGACCGGGCGTACTCCCCGCTCGAGCGCGCCGCCCTGTCCTCGGTGCCCGGGCTGCAACGGCTCTACCGGACGGCGACCTACTGGTCCCGGGAGGCCCTCGTCCCGGCGTTCACCCGGTGGCCCTCGCTCGCCCGTCCCGCCGAGCGGGCCGCGCGGCGCAACATCGAGACCGGCATCAGCGACCCCGGCCTGCGGGCGCGGGTGACCCCGCACTTCGCGCTCGGCTGCAAGCGGGTGCTGCTCTCGAACACGTGGTACCCGACGCTCGCCCGGGACGACGTCGAGCTCGTCACGGAGGGGATCGACCACGTCACCGAGACCGGGATCCTCACCCGTGACGGTCGGCTCCGGGAGGTCGACGCGATCGTGGTCGCCACCGGCTTCCACGCCACCGAGCCGCAGGCGGCGGGCCTCGTCACCGGCCGCTCCGGCAGGACGCTGGCCGAGCACTTCACCGAGCACGGCACGCAGGCCTACAAGGGCACGACCGTCCACGGGTGGCCCAACCTGTTCCTGCTCACGGGACCGAACACCGGCCTCGGGCACTCGAGCATGGTCTTCATGATCGAGTCCCAGGTCGCCTACGTGCTCGGCGCGCTGCAACACCTGCGTCGGGCGCGAGCCGGGGACCCGGCCCGTCGGGTCGCCCTCGAGCCACGGCCCGCGGCCCAGGCGGCGTGGGTGCAGGACGTGCAGCGTCGGATGACCCGGACGGTCTGGAGCCGGGGCGGCTGCTCGAGCTGGTACCTCGACACCCACGGCCGCAACGTCACCCTCTGGCCCCGGGCGACGTTCACGTTCCGCCGGCTGCTCGCACGCTTCGACCCCGCGGCGTACCAGGTCGTCGAGGCCCGGCAGCACCTGCCGGCCGCTGCGGACGATCCGGTGCAGGTGGACGCATGAGGGGTCTCACGACGCTCGACGGCGCGGTCGTCGTCATCACCGGGGCGGGCTCCGGCATCGGGCGGGCGCTGGCGGTGGAGGCCGCGGTCCGGGGCGCGCGTCCCGCGGTCAGCGACGTCGACGAGAACGGGCTCGAGGAGACCGCCCGGCTCGTCGAGGGTGTCTCGGGTCGGCGACCGCACCTGTGGCGGCTCGACGTCCGCGACCGCGAGGCGTGGCAGCGGTACGCCGAGGCGGTGCTCGCCGAGCACGGCCGGGTCGACGTCGTGGTGAACAACGCCGGGATCGCGTTGACCGCGGACGTCCTCGCCATGCCGCACGAGCTGTTCCAGCGGGTGGTCGACGTCGACTTCTGGGGGGTGGTGCACGGCACGACGACGTTCCTGCCCCACCTCCTCGCCTCCGGCGGGGGCGCGGTCGTCAACGTCTCGAGCCTCTTCGGGCTGATGGCGGTGCCGGGTCAGTCGGCCTACAACGCCGCGAAGTTCGCGGTCCGCGGGTTCACCGAGGCCCTGCGCCAGGAGATGCTCCTCGACGGTCGTCCGGTGACGGTCACCTGCGTGCACCCGGGCGGGGTCAGGACCTCGATCGTGCGGAACGCCACGACGGTCGGGATCGACCAGCGGGCGCAGGCGGACCTCTTCGACGAGCGGCTGGCGCGGACCTCCCCCGAGGAGGCCGCCCGGGTCATCCTCGACGGGATGCTGGCCGGCAAGGCACGGATCCTCGTCGGACGCGACGCCCGGGTGCTGGACGCGGTGGTCCGGGTGACCGGCGCCGGGTACCAGCGCCTCGTGGTGCGGGCGGTCGCACGCCACCGCCACCGCCTCCTCCCCACCCGTCGAGCCGCCCCTCGTGACGGGTCGAGCCGCCCTCGGTGACGGGTCGAGCCGCCCCTCATGGCGTCGCGCGGCCGTCAGGCGGCCGGCGGCAGCCGTACGCCGAAGCCGGCGACGGCGAGCCGGAGCAGCACTTGACCGGGCTCGAGCAGGTCGGCGATCCGGGCCGCGGTGAGCACCTCGAGCTCGGCGAGTCGGCGCTCGTAGGCCTCCTCCCCCACCAACCGGGCGGCGTGGAGCTCGTGGGTGTTGTGCCAGACCTTCCGCCGCGACTCGCGGAGGAACCGCCGTGCCGCGGCCCTGTTCAGCGGCGTCAGCGCCCGGTCGACCGCCGACTGCCCGTCGAACTGGCGTCCCTCCGCGGCGACCCGGGCGTTGAGGACGCCGTCGACGACCTCGTGGTCCCGGTGGCGGCGGGCGAGCACCTCGGGATCGGCGAAGTCACCCGGTGGGATCACCCGGACCAGCGCCTGCGGCAGGTCGTAGTTGATGTGGGCGTTGACCCCCAGCAGCACGTGTCCCAGCGGGTGCACGTCCGACGACGCCTCGAACGCCAGCCTCCAGGGTCGGGGCGTCGGCCGGCCCTCCTGGTGGGCGGTCAGCGCGTCGACGTACAGCTCGGCGAAGACGACGTCCCACTCCTCGACCCAGGCGGGATCCTCGAAGCTCCCCCGCCGCACCGCGTCGCCGACGGCGCGCGTCGTGCGGAGGTACGTCGCAAGGAACGGCCGCCGCCCGGCCACCCGGTCCGGCGGCTCCGCCGCCATGCCCTCCAGCAGCGACTGCAGCTGCGCGACGACGCCGTCGATCGCGGGTGCTTCCATGCCACCTGCTTACCCCGCGCCATGCGGCGCCGCCACGGAGGGCTCGGCCCGTCACCGAGGGCGGCTCGACCGGTCACCGAGGGCGGCTCGACCGGTCACGAGGGGCGGCTCGGCGGGGGTGGTGGGGTCATCTCGGCCCGGACACCGACCAACCGGACCCGCCGGGTGTGGTCGAACCGGCCGACGAGCGACACGGCGGCGTCGGCCAGGACGGCGGCGTCCCCGGACGGCTCGGGGAGGGTGAGGCTCCGCTGCCGGGTCTCGAACGGCGTGTAGCGCACCTTGACCCCGACCCGCGCCGCCGGACGGTCCTCTGCGGCGAGGTCGTCGGCGACCTCGGCCGCGAGGCGGCGTACCGCCTCCGCGACCTGTCCCCAGTCCTCGAGGTCGCGCTGGAAGGTCGTCTCGCGGCCGTGGGCCTTCGGCACCCACGGCGTCGGGTCGACCTCCGAGCTGTCGACGCCACGCCCGAGCCGGCGGAACCAGGGGCCCATCGTCGGCCCGAGCCGGTCCGCGAGCAGGCCGGCGTCCGTGGCCGCCAGCTCCCGGACCGTGGTGATCCCCAGCTCGCCCAGCCGCCTCGCGGTCTTGGTCCCGATCCCCCACAGGGCGGTGACCGGCCGGTCCCCCATCACCTCCAGCCACTGCGTGCTCTCGAGCCGGCCGATCCCCCGCGGCTTGCCGAACCCGGTCGCGGTCTTGGCCTGGAGCTTGTTGTCACCGATCCCCAGCGAGCAGTGCAACGCGGTCAGGTCGAGCACGGCCTGCTGCAGCGCCCGCGCGAGCGGTTCGGGGTCCCCCGGCTCGGGCGTCGAGGCTGCGGCCCCGAGGAACGCCTCGTCCCAGCCGAGCACCTCCACGGCCGTCACCCGGGCCCCGCCGGTGCCCGGGTCCCGGCCCACCCACGAACGCAGCGTCGTCATCACCTGCTCGCTCGCCTCGTCGTACGCCGTGTGGTCGGCCGGCAGGAACACCGCGTCCTCGGGGAGCCGGCGCGCCGCCGTCCGCAGCGGCATCCCCGACCGGACCCCGAACTCCCTGGCTTCGTACGACGCGGTGGCGACGGCACCCCGCTCGGTGGGGTCGCCCCGGCCTCCGACGACGACCGGCCGACCCACGAGCTCAGGGCGCCGGAGCACCTCGACCGCCGCGATGAACTGGTCGAGGTCGAGGTGGAGCACCCAGCTGCGCACGGTCGGAGGGACGGGCTCAGGTCTGCCACAACGTGAAGACGACGATCGCCACGGCGAGGACCACCGCGACGCCGTAGATCCACCAGGTCGGGTGGTGCTGCCGGTGGTGGACACCCTCCGGGTGCGGCTCGCGGTCCGGCCCGACGCCACGGCCGGCCGCGCGCATCCGCAGCAGCGCCTCCGCGACCCCGAGGTAGTCGTCGACCTCGCGCATCTGGTACCCGCGCCCCCACCGCCGGCTCGGGAAGCATGTCCGCGCCACGTCGTCGGCGCTGACGCTCGTCTGCCGTTCGTTGTGGACCGCGAGCACGACCTTCGTCACGAACTCGTCCACCGCGGCCCGGTCGTAGCCCAGCCGCCCGAAGGGCTTGTGGGGGAAGACCGGCTCCTCGACCTGCGCCGGGTCGGGGGGTGCGTCGCTCACGCGCCGATCATGACGTACGCCACTCCGGCGACGGTCCGCACCTCCGGCGCGACGCGGCAGGCCCGCTGCATACGCGTTCAGGACGCCACCGGCGGGATCGCGTCGGTCGACTCGAGGCCGTCCATGCCGGTCAGCCGGAGCAGGTCGGCGATCACCGACCGCAGCTGCGCCAGCACCACCTCGGCGGACAGCTCGTGCGAGCGCGGCAGCTGCGAGGACGCCGCCGCGAGCCGCAGCAGGTGGGGCTGCACGGCCGCCGGGATCCGGTCGGCACGCAGCTCCGCCGCGACCTCGTCGAGCGCGACGGCGAGGTCCTCGCAGAGCGCGGCGTACGCGTCGGGGACCGGCGCCTGCCGGTACGCCGCGACCGCCGTCCGCCGCACGATCACCCGGGTGTTGCGGAGCGCGAGGTCCAGCGGCTCGACGAGCTCCGCGAGCTGCCGCAGCGGTCCCCGGTGCCGGGCCCGGAAGGGCGAGGACCGGACCACCGACAGACCCTCGGCCGCTGCCTGCTTGAGCTCGTCGATGAGGACGTCGGTCTCGCGCGCGTCGGCGAGGAGGTCCATGGTCGCGTCGACGTCCCCGTCCCGCATCCCCTGGGCGGCTCCCCGGAGGAGTACCGCGATCGTGTCGACGACGTGCGCGGCCTGGTCCCGGGGTCGTCGCAGCGGCGCGCCGGGGACGATCGTCGCGGCCACCAGCGCGACGGCGCCTCCCACCACCGCGTCGGTCCAGCGCAGCAGGGCCTGTCCGCTGGTGGGCGCCAGGGTCGCCACCACGATCGACTGCACGGCCGCCTGGGTGACGAACAGCCCGCCGGCGTCGAGCAGCAGGGCGGTGGCCATCGCGAGGAGCACGACCAGCGAGATCTGCCAGGCGCCCCGGCCGAGCGCCAGCACGAGCAGGTCTGCGATGAGGACGCCGACCGCGACCCCGAGCGTGACCTCGGCGACCCGCCGCAGCCGCTGCCCGTAGGAGGTGCCGAGGCACACCACGGCGGCGATCGGGGCGAAGAAGGGAGTCGGGTGGTCCAGGACGTCCGCGGCGATCCAGTAGGCGACGCCCGCGGCGATCGCCGCCTGGCCGAGGTGCCACCCCTTGGAGCGCAGCCTCGTCAGCCGCGCCCACAGCGACAGCCGGCTGCGCTGCAGCGCCTCGTCGAAGCCCTCGCGCACCGGTCCATGCTCCCGCATCACCCGCTCAGCAGCTCGCGGATGTCGGCGGCCTCCAGCGGGGTCCCGCTGCCCGTGCCGCCGTCGCCCCCGTCGAGGACCGAGGCGAACAGCGCGGCCTTGCGTGCCTTGAGCTCCATCACCTTCTCCTCGATGGTGCCGGAGGAGACCAGACGGTAGACGATCACCGGCCGGCGCTGTCCGATCCGGTGCGCCCGGTCGACCGCCTGCGCCTCGACAGCCGGGTTCCACCACGGGTCGAGCACGAAGACGTAGTCGGCCTCGGTGAGCGTCAGGCCCACCCCGCCGGCCTTGAGGCTGATGAGGAAGACCGGCGCGTCCCCCTGCTTGAAGCTCCCGACGACGTCGGCGCGCTTGCGCGTGCGCCCGTCGAGGTAGCGCGACTCGATGCCCGCAGCGTCGAGCCTCGCGCGGACCCGGCCGAGGAACGACGTGAACTGGCTGAAGACCAGCGCCCGGTGGCCCTCGGCGACGATCTCCTGCAGGTGGTCCAGGAGCACGTCGACCTTCGCCGACCCGATGCCGTTGTGCTCGGGGTCGACCAGCGCCGCGTCGAGGCTGAGCTGGCGGAGCTTGGTGAGCGAGGAGAAGATCGCGACGCGCTGCCGGTCGAAGTCGCCGAGCAGCCCGAGGACGCGCTGCCGCTCGCGGTGCAGGTGGGTGTCGTAGACCCGGCGGTGCCGCGGGGTCAGCGTCACCTCGAGCACCTGCTCCTGCTTGGGTGGGAGGTCCGCCGCCACGAGGTCCTTGGTCCGCCGCAGCAGGAACGGCCGGATCCGGCGCCGGAACCGTTCGAGGACCGCACGGTCGCCCTCCTTCTCGACCGGCGCCGCCACGGACTCGGCGAAGCGGTCGGGCCAGGGGTAGAGTCCCGGCGCCACGATCGACAACAACGACCACAGCTCCATGAGCCGGTTCTCCATCGGGGTCCCGGTGAGCGCGAGCCGGAAGGGCACGTCGAGCCGCCGGATGCTCTGGTAGGTCTTGCTCGTGTGGTTCTTGACGGTCTGAGCCTCGTCGAGCACCAGTCCGCCCCACGGCAGCGACGTGTAGTCGCCGACCTCGAGGCGGTAGAGCGTGTAGGAGGTGATGACGAGGTCCGCGCCCTCGTGCACCTCTGTCAGCGGCGTACGGCGACGCGCCTGGGACTCGGTGACGGTGCGGACGACGAGGCCCGGCGCGAACGCCGCGGCCTCCTGCGCCCACGTCGCCACCACGCTGGTCGGTGCGACGACGAGGAAGGGGCCGCCGCCTCCCGCCTGGGCACGGGCGTGGCACACGAGCGCCAGCGTCTGGAGCGTCTTGCCCAGGCCCATGTCGTCGGCGAGGATCCCGCCGAGCCGGTGCTGCCACAGCAGGACCAGCCAGCGGAACCCGTCGCGCTGGTAGGCGCGCAGCTCCGCCTCGACGCCGGTCGGCTCGACGTCGGGCAGCTGCTCGAGGGACCGCAGCGCGCGTGCGGCCTCGACCCACTGGGCCGCCTGGGCGTCGACGATGCCGACCTCGGCGAGCTCGTCCCAGAGCCCGAGGTCGCCTTTGTGCACCCGGACCGCGTCGCCCGAGGTCTCCTCGAGTGCGCGGGCCACCCGGACGAGCTCGGCGAGCTGTGCGAACTCGGGGCGGTCGACGCGGAGGTGGATGCCGTTGGCCAGCACGATCCGTTCGGCGCCGAGCGTGAGCGCCTCGAGCAGGGCCGGGAGCGAGAGGACGTGCTCGCCGATCGTGATGAGGACCTCCAGGTCGAGCCAGTCGGTGCGCCGGTCGACCGGTCCCTCCGGGTCGGTGTCCTCCTCGCGCCACCGCGGGGAGAACCGGACGACCGGCGCCTCGGTGGCCTCGCGGTAGTCCGGGCGGGCGCCGACCTCCTCGATCTCGACCTGCCCCGACGCCTCGAGGGGAACCAGCGAGTCCTCGGCGAACGCGACTGCGGCCCAGCCGGTGAAGGTCTGCTCCGGGACCAGTCCCGCGTCGCGGCGCCGGCCCGCGCACAGCCGGTGGACCTGCTCCCCGGTGAGCTCGAGGGCGTCGAGCACCGCCACCTCCCGGTCGCGGCGGCGGACGCCGCGCAGGCCCCGGGTCTCGTCCAGGCCGTAGCCGCGGTCGTCCTCCCCGATCCGGTAGCGCCAGCCCCAGGCGACGTGGACCTCGTCGGCAGCCTTCCAGGTGACGGTGAGCGCGAGCCGCGGCTCGGCGGCCTCGGGGACCCGGACCGACCCGTCGGAGGACACCACGGGCAGGTGCCGCTGCAGCCGCGGCAGGTACTCCGCGACGAGGTCGGGCAGGTCCTCCTCGGGCACGGTGAGCGTCTCGACCTCCGCGAGCAGCCGGCGCGTCCGCGGGCCGACCGGCGTCGCGAACGGCGCGAGGACGACGCTCCACCGGCGGCCCTCGGGCGTCCACAGCGCGGCGCCGTGGCCGGTCGCACCGAGCACCTCGAGCCGGTCACCGGCGTAGAACTCCCCCCGGTGCCCGACGCCGACGCGGACCTGCGCCACGCCCAGCGCGGCCGCCCCCTCCGGGTCGCCACCCGCCCCGACGTCCAGCTGGAGGGACAGCGGATCCTCGACCACGGTGACGTCGGTCAGCAGTCCGGCCGGGACGATCGGGACGCCTACGGCCTGAGCCTGTCGCAGCTGGGACCACAGCGCGGGACCGAACCCGGTGAGGCCGAGGTGCTGGTCGGCGCCGTAGTAGCTCTGCCGGTTCGCAGCCCGGAAGCCGGTGAGGATCTCGTTGAGCAGGGCGACCTGCTCCGGGGCCCAGCCGTCGTGGGCCGACATCCCGGCGACATGCGCCCAGGACGCGTCGCCCTTGACCCAGGTGCCGCGCGCGCCGCGGTGCAGCGGGCGGAGCCGCAGGAAGCCCCGCGAGCCGGACCGGCCCGCGCGCGAGGTGTCCCAGGCGTGGCGCGTGCTCGACCGGCCCTCGGTCAGCTCCAGCTGCAGCGCCAGCGCCCGCCGGGGCGCCGCCGCGGCCTCGGCGCCGTCCTCCAGCTCGTCGAGGACCCGGGCCAGCCGCCGCTCCCAGCTGCGGCTCGGCCCGGACGTGTCGCTCCGGGCGCGGGCGTGGAGGACGACGGCGGCCCCGTGCTTGCACAGGACCGCCACCGGGCAGGAGCAGCGCGAGGTCAGGTAGTCCTCGTGCGCGTCGTCGACGAGGGTGACCGCGGTGCTGTAGGTCCGGCCGGCCGACCCGCGGACCCGGGCCTGCAGCACCACGATCGAGGAGGCCTCGCTGACCGCGAGGTCGGTGACCCGGCCGGTGACGGCGTACTCCCGGCCGCGGCGCAGCGTCGGCTCGCCGAAGTCGCGGGCGAGCCGCTCGTCGTCGTAGGCGGCCAGCGTGTCCATCGCCTCCGACCCTAGGGGGAGGCTCCGACGTCACCCACCGCCTCAGCCGCCTGTTGTGGACGACGGTGAGGGGTCCACGGTCGGGTCCACGGACGGGCTCGGGTCCGGGTCGGGGTCGACCCGTCGGAAGGGTCGACGCTCGGGTCCTCGCTCGGGTCGCCGGTCGGGTCGCCGGTCGGGTCGCCGGTCGGGTCGCTCGGTTCGGGGGTCTCCGTCGGCGGAACGGTGTCGGACGGCCCCGGCTCCTGGGTCGCGTCCGGCGGGACGGTGTCCTCGGGCTCCGGCGAGGGACCGGTACGGCGGCCGAGGCCGGGGACGGTGGAGTCCCGGGTGTCGTCGGAGCCGCCGGTGTAGACAGAGACCGCCTGCCCGGTCGTCAGCTCGAACGCGGTGATCACCCCCATCGTCACGACGAAGACCGCGGCGGCGACGACCGCCAGCCGCCGCCACGACAGCCGCTCGGTCACCGCCCGGGCCAGCCCCCCACCGCGGCGTACGCCGTCGGGGCCGGCCTCGTCCGCGCCGTGGTCCTCCAGCCCCTCGGCGGCGGCCGGTGCCGCGGCGAGGGCCTCCTCGGCCTCGTCGAGCTCCCGTCCCGCGCGGGTGATGCCGGTGTCGCTGACGTCCTCCCCGCGGTTCATCGCCGCGACGGCCTCGTCGATCTCGCCTCGGGCGCTGGCGACCCGGCGCAGGGCGGCGGTCTGGGCGGCGACCTGCTGCCGGCTGACGTCCAGGGTCCGGGTGTAGAGCGCGGTGCCGATGGTCGCCACGACGCTGCCGAGCGCGGCGCCGATCACCGTGCCGGCGACACCCAGCGTCGAGAGCAGGACGGCGGAGGAGACCGCGGCCAGGGCGGAGCCGGCGACCTGCATCCAGCTCACGCCGACCTTGGGCTCCTGCTCCTCGTCCACGGCGGCGAGTATGGCAAGCCCCGGGGGTCCGGCCGGCCCAGGCGAGGCTCGTGGACGCGTGACGAGCGCGACTCCCCGGACACGGAGCCGGGGCGCGCCCGTCGTGGTGACGGACGCGCCCCGGGTGGTCCTGCGGCCGGCTGGCCGCCTCAGGCCGTAGCCGCGGTCAGAGGCGGGAGCGCGTGCCGGCGCCGGCGCCGGTGTTGCGACCGGTGACCGTCGAGGCGATGACCACGAGCACCGCAGCGGTCAGGACCGCCACGATCCACCGGGTCCAGTCGATGCCGCCACTACCGTCGCCACCGAAGGCGCGGTAGATGAAGTAGCCGATCAGGACGCCACCGACTCCGCAGAGCACGGTCAGCCAGATCGGGATGTTGTCCTTGTCGCCCGGGGCGACGAACTTGCCGAGCAGGCCGATGATGACGCCTGCGATGAGCAGGGTGATGATCTCCATGGGTACTCCCTCACAATACGGGCGCCGTGTGGGGCGCCGAGCATCAAGCATCCTCTCCCGGGAGGTGTCACCACAAACGTGACTATGCCCATGAACGGCGCGTGTCGTCCGATCAGGAACCGTGCTGGTACTGCACGAGCAGGGCCTGCACCGCGTAGACGTCCACCTCGGGGCCGAAGGCGCGCTCGATCGGGGTGCTGCGCCCGACAACCCACAACCGCAGGTCGGCGTCGGGGCTGAACGGCCCACCCGCCTCGACGCTGGTGTGGCTGATGCTGCGGTAGGGCAGCGACGTGTACTCGACCTGCCGCCCCGACATCGCCTCGTCGACGAGGACCAGCCGGCGGTTGGTGAAGACGAACGCGCACCGGGTGAGCCGGTACACCTCGAGCACCTGCTCCCCCGCGCCCAGCAGCCGGCTCCAGGCGCCCAGCTGTTCCTTGCGGTCGCCTCCTACGTCCGTGCGGTCGCGACCCGGCGAGAGCAGTCCCACGGCGCCATTATCCGCCAGGATCACGCCGCTGTCTCGGGATCGCCCCGCTCGGAGCGGTTCGTGGCGCCACATCGGGGCAAGGGTGGGGAGCACCCACAGGTCGACGGCGGACCGGGCCGGCCGACGGCCGACGGTCCGCCGTCGTGGTCCTCCGAGCGCTGCCGAGCGGCGGTCAGCCGCGCGCGTCCGTCCTGTCGGCGAGGTCCCGGCGGCGCTCGAGCCGGCTCATGACGGGCGTGGCGGTGATGCCGTGGACCAGCACCGACAGCGCGATCGTGAACGCCACGGTGGCCCAGATCTCCGACAGGCCCGGGAAGTCCGCCTCCCCGGCGGCGTACGAGAGGTAGTAGAGCGACCCGACCCCGCGCACGCCGAAGAAGGCGGTCGCGAGCTGCTCGCCACGGCTGAGCCGCGGTCGGGCCTCGCCCGCGTCGGCGCCGGGCCGCGGCCCGCCGGCCCGCAGCGCGAGGTACGCCGTGAGCGGTCGGACCACGAACACCAGCAGCACCCCGACGACGGCGCCGGGCAGCGTCAGGTCGCCCAGCAGGTCGTTGGTCAGGGCGACGCCGAGGAGCAGCAGCACCGCGAGCGTGAGCAGCCGCTCCAGCCGGTCGATGCTCTCGTGCATGTGGACGTGGTACTCGTGGCCTCGCTCGGCGGAGCGCAGCGTCATCGCGCAGGCGAACACCGCGAGGAAGCCGTAGCCGCCGCCGAGGCTCTCCGCCGCGCCGTAGGCGAGCAGCACGGCCGCGAGCGCGAGCAGCGGCTCGCCGGTCTCGGCGAGCCGCAGGGAGGGCTGCGGCGCCCGGAAGGCGAGCTTCGCCAGCAGCCACCCGACCGCGACGCCGATCGCGACGCCCAGGACGACCTTCCCGACCAGCTCCCAGGCGACCCACCGCGCTCCCCACTCCGTGACCTCGCCCATGGTCAGCAGGAAGATCGCGGCGTAGACGAACGGGAACGCGAGCCCGTCGTTGAGGCCCGCCTCGGAGGTGAGGGCGAACCGGACCTCGTCGGCCTCGTCGATCTCGTCGGTCTTCTCGCCGATCTCCTGCTCGGTGGTCGGGCCGCCGACCTGGACGTCCGAGGCGAGCACCGGGTCGGTGGGGGCGAGAGCGGCCCCGAGGAGCAGGGCCGCGGCCGGCACCAGGCCCATGACCTGCCAGCCCAGCAGCGCCACGGCACCGATGCACAGCGGCATCGCGACGACGATGAGCCGCCAGGACGGCTCCCAGCGCAGGAAGCTCCGCAGCGACCGCAGGTCGAGCGGCCGGTCGAGGGCCAGCCCGACCCCCATGAGCGAGACGATGACGCACAGCTCGGTGAGGTGCTCGGTGAGCGCCCGGTTGGCGATCGGCGACGCCGACACGCCCGCGGGAAGCGGGAGCAGCCCGATGGCCATCCCGAGCAGGAGCAGGACGATCGGGGCCGAGACCGCCTGGCGGTGGAGCAGGTTGGGGATCACGACCGCGGTGAGCAGCGCGACCCCGAAGAGCAGGTAGACGAGGTCGGCGGTCACCCGCCGGACGGTACCTGGCGGACGGTACCGACCCGTCAGTCGATCCAGCGCGGCGGCAGGTCGCCGCGGTGCTCACCCTGGAGGCCGTCCCAGAGCAGCTCGTCCGGGATGTTGTCGAGCGCCTCGCCGAAGGAGACGAGCAGCCGCTCGTGGCGCGGCGTCAGCTCGTAGCTCTTGGGGGCCTGGGTGACCGTCGTGCCGGCGTCGAGCTGCTGGCCGGTCGGCGACGCGGGGCCCTCGCCGCTCACGACGTTGTGCTCGGCGCCCCCCACCTCGAGGCGCTCGGCCTCGTCCTCGGCGGCGGCCCAGGCGTTCTCGGCGCGGACCCGCAGCCGCGGGGTGGCCTCGGCGAAGACCGAGACCGGCAGCGGCGTGACCCGGAGCAGCTCCTGGATCCGGTTCGGCCCCAGGTAGATGACCTCGGTGAGGCCGCAGGACGGGCAGAGCGCCTCGATGTGGTTGCAGCGGCTGTCCTTGACGTAGAGCCGTGCCACCGACGTCGCCTCGACCGGCTGGTACGCCGTCCCGCATCCCTCGCACGTGAACATCTCAAGCACCTCCTGGGGCCCCCTGCTTCTGAGGGGTGTCCTCCGATCATGGGACGACCAGAGGTGTGGCGCGAGCACTCGGGGGAACGGGAGGACAAGACAGGACATCCGCACTGTGCCCGGCGGGCCGTTGGCCCCGGGTCCCTGACCCGGACGGGTCCACGTGTGCCCCCGGACGGGTCATGAGGTGTCCCCACCCCCGACAGGAGGCCACGACCGTGCGCATCGCCGTCACCGGAGCCACCGGCAACCTGGGCTCGGCGCTGCTGCGTCGCCTCGCCGACCAGCACACGCTCGTGGGACTGGCACGCCGCCTCCCCGACCCCGGGTTCGGCGGCGAGGGCACCACATGGGTCTCGGTCGACCTCACGGCGGACGCGTGCCTCCCGACCCTGCAGGAGGCGTTCGAGGGCGCCGACGCGGTCGTGCACCTGGCCTGGGGGTTCCAGCCGTCGCACGACCAGCGCTACCTCGAGGAGCTCGGGGTCGGTGGCACCCGTCGGGTGGTCGAGGCCGTCGCCGCCGCCGGCGTCCCCCACCTGGTCCACCTGTCGTCGATGGGCGCGTACGCGCCCAAGCGCGACGACGAGCCGGTCGACGAGAGCTGGCCGACGACGGGGGTCCCGAGCTCCTGGTACAGCCGGAGCAAGGCGGCCGCCGAGCGGCTCCTCGACGAGCACGAGGCGTCCGGGGCGTCGACGCTGGTCACGCGCCTCCGGCCGGGCCTGGTCGGGCAGCGACGAGCGGCCAGTGGCCTGCTCCGCTACGGGATCCCCGGCTGGGTCCCGGCCTGGGCGCTGGGCCTGCTGCCGGTCCTCCCGCTCGACCGCCGGATGCGGATCCCGATGGTGCACGCCGACGACGTGGCGGCCGCGATCGAGCAGGTGCTGGTCCGCCGAGTGGGGGGCGGGTTCAACCTGGCGGCCGAGCCGCCGCTGACGACCGAGCGGATCGCGCAGGTCCTCGGCGCCCGCCCGCTCCACGTCCCCAGCCCGGTGGTCCGGGTGGTGGTGGACGCCTCCTGGCGGCTCCACCTGCAGCAGGTCGACCCGGGCTGGCTCGACCTCGCCTTCGCGCTGCCGCTGCTCGACTCGAGCAGGGCCGCCCGCGAGCTCGACTGGGTGCCGACCAAGGACGCGGTCACGGTGCTGCGGGAGGTCGTCGACGGGATGCGGCACACCGCCTCGGACGACAGCCCGGTGCTCCGCCGACGCACGCTCCTGGACCAGGCGACCTCGGCGTTGCGCCGGGGTCCGCTCAGCAGGCGGGAGCGTCCCTGACCAGGCGGTGACCGGCGGTCAGAAGTCCCCACCGCCGCCGAAGTCAGCCCCGCCGCCGAAGTCACCCCCGCCTCCGAAGTCCCCACCGGCGTCGTAGCCGGCGTCCTCGTAGCCCCCGCCGTCGCCGCCCGCGTCCTCGTACCCGTCGCCGGCGTCCCCCTCGGCGTAGCCGTCGCCGTACTCCCCGGTGTCGAAGCCGTCGGCCGGTGTCCCGTCCCAGTCCGAGGCGAGCAGGGTGCCGAGCAGGAAGCCGGGGAGCAGCCCGGTCATCGCGAAGCCGCCGAAGTACCCCATCGCCCACGGGGAGTACGCCGGGCCGGCCGCCCAGTAGGGCACCCGGCCGGCGCCCTGGGGGACGGTCCTCACGTCGGGCTCGGCGCCCTGCGCGAGCCGGTCCTGGTCGGCGAGGCAGACCGGGACCTGCCGCGGCTGACCGCCGGGCGGCGCCCACTCGACGTCGACGGCGGAGGGGCCGTGCGACGGGTTGAAGAAGCACGGCGGCCTGCGCTGCGGCAGCGGATTGCCCTTGCGCCGGGCCCGGACGCACGCGACGGCGTAGCGGCCGTCCTCGAGCGCGGAGGTCACGTGGCGCAGGTCGTCGGGCTGCTCGGCCCTCTCCATCGCCCGGTCCGCGGCGTCGTAGGAGTCCAGCGCGCGCTGCCAGTCCTGCCGCATCGCCTCGTCGACGTCAGCCATCCGGACGTCGAGGTCGAGCCGCTGCAGCTCCTCGCCGAAGCGGGTGACGTCCTCCGCCGCGGCCTGGCGAGCGGCCTCGACGTCCTCGGGGCTCACCGGCCGGGGACGGCGCTGCCGCGGCGCGCCGTACAGCTGCTCAGGGTAGCCCCGACCGGTGTCGTCGCCGGTGTCATACCCCTCGACGGCGCCGTACTGCGCGCGGTTCGCGCGGGCGCTGCGGGCACCGAGGAACGCCCACAGGACCGCGAGGAAGATCAGGATGATGAGAAGCTCCACGGCTGGTTCCTACCCACTCCGCGAGGTCAGGGCTCCCTCACCTCAGGGCTCCATCACGTGGCGCTTGCGCGCCGGCAGCATCCGCAGCGGTCCCCGCCGGCCCTTCTCGTCGAGCTGGGTGGTCCGGCCGTGCAGGACCGCGATCAGCGTGGTCAGCCTCGCCTCGTGCGTCTCGGTCCGGGTGAAGGACGTCAGCGGCAGCGCCGAGCGGAAGCGCTGCCGCGCGACGGCCTTGGCGTAGGTGAACTCCTTGAGCCCGTCCGGCCCGTGCACGCGGCCGAAGCCGGACTCCCCCACCCCGCCGAACGGCAGGGCCGGGACGGCCGCGAAGGAGATCACCGCGTTGACCGCGGTCATGCCGGTACGCAGCCGACGGGCCAGCTCCTCGCCGCGCGCCGCCGAGAACACCGCGGACCCGAGGCCGTAGCGGGTGGCGTTGGCCAGCGCGACGGCCTCGTCCATGTCGGCGACCTTCGTGACGGTGACGGTGGGGGCGAAGGTCTCCTCGGTGATCGCCGCCGAGTCCGGCGGTACGTCGGTCAGCACGGTCGGCTGCACGAACCGGTCCCCCACCGCCTCGGGTCCGCCGACGACCGCCGTGCCGCCGCGGGCGAGAGCGTCGTCGATGTGGCGGCGGACGACGTCGACCTGGCCCGGGAGGGTCATCGGCCCGATCCGCGCCGCGGGGTCCGCCCCGGCGTGGAGCCGGCGGGCCCGCTCGGTGAGACCGGCGAGGAACGCGTCGTGCACATCCTGGTGGACGTAGACCCGCTCGATGCCGGTGCAGGTCTGACCGGCGTTCGCGAAGGCCCCCCACGCCGCGGCGTCCGCCGCGGCGTCGACGTCGGCGTCCGCGTCGACGAGCAACGCGTCCTTGCCGCCGGCCTCGATGATCACCGGCGTCAGGGTCTCGGCGCAGGCCGCCATGACCGCCCGGCCGGTCCTCGGGGAGCCGGTGAACGCGACCTTGTCGACACCCGCCCGGCAGAGGGCCGCGCCGGTCTCGCCGTACCCCACGACGACCTGGAGCAGGTCGCGGTCGGGCACCACCTCGCGGAGGCTGTCGGCCAGCCAGGCACCGCAGCCGGGGGTCAGCTCGCTGGGCTTGAACACCACGGCGTTGCCGGCGGCGAGCGCGTAGCCGATCGACCCCATCGGGGTGAACACCGGGTAGTTCCAGGGGCCGATGACGCCGATGACGCCGAGCGGCAGGTACTCGACGGTCGCGGCCTGGTTGGCGGCGAGCAGCCCCGCGGCCACCCGGCGCCGGCCCAGGACGCGTCCGGCGCTGCGCGCCGCCCAGGCGAGGTGGTCCACGGCGAGCCCGACCTCGAGGAGGGCGTCGCCGTGCGGCTTGCCGGTCTCCTGGTGGACGAGGTCGGCCAGCTGCGGCATCCGACGGGCGAGGACGCCCTTCCACTGCTCGAGCACCTCGCGACGGCCTGCGTGACCGAGACCGGCCCACCAGGTGGCCGCCTCACGTGCACGCACCACTGCCGCCTCGACGGCGGCTACGTCCGCGACCTGGTGGGTGGCGACGACGTCCCCGGTCGCGGGGGCGCGGACGGTGAGCTCGGTCACGGGTGCCTCCGGGGTCGACGTGGCGCCAGCGTATCCGCGGGCTGACGCGACCCTGGACGTCCGCGGTCGCCGCACGTCCGGTGACCCGGCGGGAGCAGATCGTCATCGCGAAGCGGGTCGCCTGGCGAGGCTGACTCGACAGGCGGCCGCAGGGCGGCCGCAACGCGTGGCCCAACATGTGGGGCCGCTGCTTCTAGGCCGCGCGGCGCCGGCCTCGCAGCAGGTCGGCGGCCTTCTCCCCGATCATGACGGTCGGGGCATTGGTGTTGCCGCGGGTCACGACCGGCATGACGCTGGCGTCGGCGACGCGCAGCCCGTCGATCCCGCGGACCCGGAGCTCGGGGTCGACGACCGCCTGTTCGCCGGTGCCCATGGCACAGGTGCCGACCGGATGGAAGAGCGTCTGGGTCTGGCTGCGCACGTGCTCGACGACCTCGGCGTCGGTGGGAACGCCCCCGGCCGCTGCCACCGGCATGAAGGGCCGGTCGACGAACGCCGCAACCGGCCCGGTCAGGACCGTCTCGAGCATCCGGTGGATGCCGGCGACCATGGCGTCGAGGTCCTCCTGGGCGTCGTAGTAGGCGGGGTCGATGTCGGGGTGCCACTGCGGGTCGGCGCTGCGGAGCCGGAGCCGGCCGCGGCTGGCGACGCTGACCAGGGTCGGGGCGACGGTGAGCTTGCGGGTCGTCGGCTCGTGCAGGCCGTTGTCCCAGAAGCCGGTGGGCGCGACGTGGGCCTGCAGATCGGGCGCGGTCAGGCCGTCGCGGGACCGCCAGAACGCCCCGCTCTCGCCGATGTTGGAGACCAACGGTCCGGTCCCCCACGCCTTGGCCCGCGCGACGTTGCCGAGAGTGTTGGCCTCCGCGAGGTCGGTCGTCCCACGGGTGTGCCAGATGAGCGGCACCGCCGGGTGGTCGTGGAGGTTCTCCCCCACGCCGGGGAGCGGGACCACGACGTCGACCCCGAGCGTCCTGAGGTGGTCGGCGGGGCCGATCCCCGAGAGCATCAGCAGCTGCGGTGAGTTGACCGCACCGCCGGCCAGGACGACCTCGCCGTCGGCGTACGCGACCTCCTCCTCGCGACCGCGGCGGTACGCCACGCCGACCGCCCGCCCGCCCTCGACCACCACCCGGGTGGCGAGCGCCCGCGTGCGGACCGTGAGGTTCGGCCGCCGGCGTGCGGGCGCGAGGTACCCCTTGCCGACGTGCCAACGGCGGCCCCGGCGGCAGGTGACCTGGTAGAGGCCCGCTCCCTCCTGGTCGGCGCCGTTGAAGTCGTCGGTCGGGGCGAACCCCGCCGCGACTGCCGACGCGACCCAGGCCGTCGTGAGGGGGTGGTTGAACCGGCGGTCCTCGACGTGGAGCGGGCCGTCCTGCCCGTGGAACGGCGCCCCGAACCGGGTGTTGCCCTCGGCCCGCAGGAAGTACGGCAGGACGTCGTCGTAGCCCCATCCCGCGCAGCCGTGCGCGTCGCGCCAGCCGTCGTAGTCGGCGCGGTTGCCGCGCACGTAGATCATCGCGTTCATCGCCGAGCAGCCCCCAAGGGCGCGCATCCGCGGCCAGTACGTTCGGCGGGCGTGCAGCTGCTTCTGCTCGGTGGTGGTGTAGTTCCAGTCCCACTTGGTCTTGAACAGCGCGGAGAACGCCGCCGGGACCGTGATCTCGTCGGCGTCCGGCTCGGGGCCGGCCTCGAGGAGGAGCACCCGGACCCCCGCGTCCTCGGTCAGCCGGGCGGCGACCACAGCCCCGGCGCTGCCCGCTCCGACGACGACATGGTCGAAGGTCTCGCGCGCGCCGGTCGACATGCAGCCGAACCTATGTGCGCCCCGACGACCGCACCAGCAGCCGACCGGCAGCCGAGCCGGCAGCCGAGCCGGCAGCCGAGCCGGGGCGTGCGACCATCCGGGGATGCGGCTGTACGGGGACGTCGCGGAGCAGTACACCGACTTCGCGGAGCACGCCGCCGGGGAGTCGCCCTGCTTCGAGGAGTGGGCGCGCGGGGTGGCGTCGGACGCGGAGCTGCTCGCGCTCCTCGGGACGCTGCCGCCGGTCAAGCAGCAGCCGAACCTGGTGTTCGCGGCCGCGCGCTGGCACGGGGTCCCGGCGCCCGTGCCGTACGCCGGGTTCCGGCGCGAGCTCCTCGCGCGCTGGGACCAGGTGGTGGAGACGGTCCTGGCGCGCGCCACCCAGACCAACGAGGTCGGGCGCCTCGCCACCCTCGTGCCGGCGTTCGCGGAGCTCGCGGCCCGGCGCGGCCGACCGTTGGCGCTGCTCGAGGTGGGCGCCAGCGCAGGGCTCTGCCTGCTGCCGGACCGGTTCGGCTACCGCTGGGTGACCGGGTCCGGCGTCGTGGGCCTGTCGCCGCCGACCGGCGACGCGCCCACGCTCACGTGCACGGTCTCGGGGCCGGCCCCGCTGCCGGGCGCGCTGCCGGTGGTCGGGTGGCGCGCCGGCCTGGACCTCGCGCCCGTCGACGTGCGCGACGACGACGCGGTGGCCTGGCTGGAGACCCTCGTCTGGCCCGAGCAGGAGCACCGCCGGGCCCGGCTCCGGGCGGCGGTCGCGCTCGCGCGTCGGGACCCGCCGCGGCTGGTCACCGGCGACCTCACGACCGCGCTGCGGACCCTGCTCGACCAGGTGCCCGACGGCCTGACCGCGGTCGTCTTCCACAGCGCGGTCGCTGCCTACCTGGAGCCGTCGGACCGGCAGTCCTTCACCGACCTGATGACCGGGCTGGTGCGCGACCGCGTCTGTTCCTGGGTCAGCAACGAGGGCGCGGCCGTGCTGCCCGACGTCACCGCGAGCGGGCCGCGGCTGCCCTCGGGGACGCCGACGTTCGTGCTCGGCGTCGACGGCCGGGCACGCGCCTGGGCGCACCCCCACGGGGCGTCGATGACCTGGCTGGACGGGTGAGCCGGAGCGCTACCTCGGCTTGGGCTCCTTGGGGATGGTCGCGCTCTCGTAGAAGTTCGGGTCGCGCCAGGTCCGCTCGAACGGGAGCCGCCAGGCGTTGGGCGCGATGAGCTGGTGGATGGCGTTCGGACCCCACGTGCCCGGCCGGTAGCTGCGCACCGGCGGCGGGTCCTGGAGCAACGGCGTGGCCAGCTCCCAGAGCGTCTCTATGCCCTCGGAGCTGTTGAACAACGTCTGGTCCCCGTGCATGGCGTCGTAGATCAGCCGTTCGTAGGCCTCCAGCACCCACTTGGAGTTGGCGCTCTCGTGCATCGCGAACTGCATCGACAGCTTCTCGAGCTTCATGCCGGTGCCGGGCTTCTTGCCGTAGAACGACAGCGACATCCGGGACTGGTCGGCGAGGTCGAACGTCAGGTGGTCCGGGCCGTGCAGCCCGACGCCGGACCCGGCGGGGAACATGTGCCGCGGCGGCTCCTTGAACGCGATCGAGATGACCCGCGCCCCCTCGGCCAGCTTCTTGCCGGTCCGGAGGAAGAACGGGACGCCGGCCCACCGCCAGTTGTCGATCTCCACCTTGAGCGCGATGAAGGTCTCGGTGTCGGACTCCTCGTGCACCCCGGGTACGTCGCGGTAGCCGACGTACTGGCCGCGCACGACGTTCGCGGGCTCGATCGGCCGCATCGAGCGGAAGACCTTGGTCTTCTCCTCGCTGATCGGGCCGGACTTCAGTGCCGTCGGCGGCTCCATCGCCATGAACGCGAGCACCTGGAACAGGTGGGTGACCACCATGTCCTTGAAGGCCCCGGTGGACTCGTAGAACTCCGCGCGGGTCTCGAGCCCGAGAGTCTCGGGGACGTCGATCTGCACGTGGTCGATGAAGTTGCGGTTCCAGATCGGCTCGAAGAGACCGTTGGCGAACCGGAACGCGAGGATGTTGAGCGCCGCCTCCTTGCCCAGGAAGTGGTCGATCCGGAAGATCTGGTCCTCGGTGAACACCGAGTGCAGCTCGGCGTTGAGCGCACGGGCGCTCTCCAGGTCGATCCCGAACGGCTTCTCCATGACGATCCGGGACCGCTCGACCAGCTTCGCGTCGGCCAGCTGGTGGACCACCGCCAGCGCCGCCTTCGGAGGGACGCTGAGGTAGTGCAGGCGGTGCACGGCCCGCCCGTCGTCACCGAGCTCTGCCTCCTGGCGCTGGACGGCCTGCGCCAGCCCCTTGGCCCCACGGGTCTGCGGGACGTAGGACAGCATCGCGGCGAACTCGTCCCAGCGGTCGTCCACGCTCGGCCCGCTGAACTCCTCACAGGCCTCCCGGACGACCTTGCGGAACTGCTCGTCGTCGTAGTCGTCGAGCGAGGTGCCGATGATGCGGCTGTCCTTCAGCAACCCGGCCTGGAAGAGGTGGAGCATCCCGGGGAGGAGCTTGCGGCGGGAGAGGTCCCCGGTGGCGCCGAAGAGCACGACGACGTGCGGCTGGTCCATCGGCCCACTGTAGGCTCCGCGCCTCTTCCCGCCCAGGGTCTGACCCGGCGTCAGCCCTTGACGGCTCCGCTGATGAACCCCTGCGCGACCTGGCGCTGCATCGCGAGGAAGAGCACCACGACCGGCAGCACAGTGATGAGTGCGCCGGCGGCCAGCGGACCGATGTCGACCGACCGACCGCCGAGGAAGAGGTAGAGCCCGGTCGTCAGCGGTTTGTAGCTGCCGCCGGGGAGGTAGAGCAGCGGGACCAGGAAGTTGTTCCAGTTCTGCAGGAACGTGAAGACCGCCAGCGCTCCCACTCCCGAGCCGACCAGCGGCAGCATGATCCGGCGGAAGATCTGCCACTCGGTGGCTCCGTCGATCCGGGCCGCCTGGTCCAGCTCCCCGGGGAGGTCGGAGAAGAACGCGCGCATGAAGAACGTGCCGAACGAGAGCCCTGTGCTCGCGAGCACGAGGTTCACCCCGATCAACGAGTCGAGCAGCTGCATGCCGCGCAATTGGAAGTAGAGCGGGATCATGTAGGTGAAGAACGGCACGAGGAGCCCGGAGACCACGGCGTAGAACGCCAGCGTGCGGCCACGGAACGGCAGCCGAGCGAAGGCGTACCCCCCGAGCGTCGACAGCACGACGACCAGCAGCGTGCTCGGCACCGACAAGAGGAAGCTGTTGAGGAGGTAGTCCCGGAAGCTGCCCTCGTTCCACGCGGCGTCGAGGTTCTCGAACGAGAACGAGGTGAACAGCCCGAAAGGGTCGACCTTGATCTCCTGGCGCCCCCTGAACGCCGTCGAGATGATCAGCGCCAGCGGGAACAGCGTGAGCAGCGACATCACCACGAGGAAGGCGTGTCGACCGGCGGACCACGTGCGAGCCGTCGTCCCCTTCCGGGGCTTGCGGTAGCCGCCGGCGGCCTCGTTGGTGACGTCGGCGGTCTCGAGGGGCCTCAGCACGGTGCTCATGCGCCCCTCCCCTCCAGCGAGAGTCGTCGTTGCAGCCGGTTGAGGCCCACCGCGAAGGGGACGGCGAGCACTGCGATGACCAAGGCCAGAGCGGTCCCGTAGCTGATGCGGTTGAGGACGAAGGCGCTCTCGTAGGAGTAGGTGCCGAGCACCTCGGAAGCGTTGCTCGGGCCGCCACCGGTCATGATGAAGATGAGGTCGAACAGGCTGAAGCCACCCAGCAGTGTGAGCGTCGTGATCATGAGGAACACCGGCATGATCTGCGGCAGCACGACGTGACGCACCCGCTGGGCGGCGTTGGCCCCGTCGAGGCGGGCGGCGTCGACCTGGTCGACGTCGACGTTGCGCAGCGCCGACAGCAGGATGAGGAACACGAAGCCGAAGGTCGCCCACACGGCGGTGCCCAGCACCGCGTAGAGCGCGGTGTCGGGGTCGCCCAACCATCCGCCGCTCAACGAGTCCAGACCCACCGCGTCCAGTGCGCGGTTGAGCCAGCCCCGGCTAGGGGCGTAGATCCAGGACCAGACGACGCCGATCGCGACCTGTGGCAGGACGTAGGGCAGGAAGAACGCCAAGCGGTAGAAGACACTCGAGCGCCTGGTGTCCCACACCATGAGCGCCAGCAGCAGCCCGATCGCGAGCGGTGCAATCGTCCCGATGACGATCCACACGACGTTGTTGCGGAAGGCGCGCCACACTGCCGAGTCGCTGAAGAGCTCGGTGAAGTTGGCGAGCCCCACGAACGGCGGGCTCGGGTCGAGCCCGTCGAAGTCGACGAACGCGTAGTAGACGGCGTTGAGCATCGGGAAGAGCACGAACACGGCCATCATGAGGAGCAGCGGGGCGGTCATGAGGACCCCGAGCCGCGCCTGCTGCTTGCGCACCGCCCGCGGCGTCGTGTTGACCGTGCTCAACGCCGCCCCCCGACCCCGGCGCCCCGCTGCGTGCTCACGCCTCGGCAGCGGCCTGGAGGTCGGCGGCGACCTCCTCGGCCGACTTGTCGCCGGTCAGGAGTGCTTGGAACCCGTCGTACATCGCCTGGGAGACCTTGTCGCTCGCCATGACGTCGATGTTCTGCCCGAAGTCGCCCCCCTCGGCCACCGCGGCGGTCTTGTCGAGGACGTCACGGAACAACGGTGAGACGTCGAGGCCGGAGGTGTCGAGCTCCATCGGCGGGATCGTGTGGAGGTTCTCGACGGTCCAGGCGCCGTGCTCGGCGGAGGTCAGGAAGTCCATGAACTTCAACGCGCCCTCCTCGTTGCCGGTCGCGGCGGAGATTAGCGGACCAGAGCCCAGCCCGGCGGTGAAGACGCCCTGACCGTCCGGCGCCGGGAACGGCACCCAGCCCACCTCGAAGTCGGTGTTGTCGTCGATCTCGCCGACCAGCCAGCTGCCGGTGGGAACCATGGCCGCCTCGCCGGAGTAGAACGTGGAGTTCGCGGTGTCGTAGTCGACCGCGGTCGGCTCGTCGGTGAGGTAGCCCGCGTCCTGGAAGTCCTTCCAGGTCTGCAGTGCGTCGACCACCTCCGGGGAGTCCCACGGGCGCTCGCCGTTGAACAGCTCGTTCATGCCCCCGCCACCGAGCGCGCTGCCGAGCGCCATGCTGAGGTAGTGACCCCCCTCCCAGCCCTCCTGGTCGCCGACCGCCAGGGGGACGACGCCGTCGGCCTTGAGCTGGTCCGCCGCAGCGGTCAGGTCGGCCATCGTCGTGGGTTCGGCCAGGCCGGCCTCCTCGAAGAGCTCCTTGTTGTAGAAGACGCCGATGGTCTCCAGCTCACCGGGGATGCCGTAGACCGTCCCGTCGGGGTTGGTGACACGCTCCTTGGCAAAGTCGTAGACGTCCCAGCCGCGATCCTCGTAGGCGCTGGTGAGGTCCATGAGCAGCCCGGCCTCGGCGAGCCTGCCGCCGAAGCTGGGACCCGAACCCCAGTTGAGGACGTCAGGACCCTCACCGGAACGGAGCTGGGTCTGCACGATCGACTCGAAGCCGTCGAGAGGCACCGTGGTGACCTCCACCTCGACCCCGGACTCCTCGGTGAAGGTCGCGACGTGCTTCTTGAGCGCCTTGAGTGCGGAGGCGTCCTCCTGGTTCTCGAGAAGCCACCGGATGGACTGGTCGCTCGAGCCCTCGTCGCCTCCGCCACCCTCAGACGTGGTGCCCGTGCCCGTGCAGCCGGCGGCGAGCACCAGGGCTGCAAGCGATGCGACGGTGACCTTGGCGTTCTTCATGCGGGGCTCCTCCTCAGCAGGGTGAGCGGAGGTTACCTCCCGTGACCCCCGTCACCCGAGGACCGGCGCGTCTCGATCCGGTACCGACTCACAGGGCCGCTGCGTCTTGTGACCTGTCGGTGGCCGTCCCTACGTTGGCGCCATGAGCCACCGCACCGCCGTGCTCGCCGTCGCCGCCCTCGCCCTCGTCGCGGCCGTCCCGACAGCGTCGGCCGCCCCCGGGAGCAGCCCCCAGTCCGCCACCCGCACGGGCGCGGCGCCCGGTGCGCCCGGGGCTCCGGCGCGCTGGACGACCGGCGCCAAGAACGGGGTCGGCACGGCGGCGGGCACCGGGTCGAAGGTGTGGTTCACGCTGACCGGCGGGGTGATGTCGGAGGTCTACTACCCGCGGGTCGACGTCGCCGACGTCAGGTCGCTCCAGGTCGTGGTGACCGACGGACGCACCTTCACCGACGTCGAGGCGACCGACACCCGCCACCGGCTCCGGCTGCGCGACCGTCGCTCGCTGAGCTACCGCCAGGTCAACACCGACGTCGAGGGCCGCTACCGGGTGGTCAAGACCTACGTCGCCGACCCCGAGCGGGCCACGGTGCTGGTGGAGGTCACCGTCGTCAGCCTCGACGGTGGCGACTACACCGCGTACGTCCTCTACGACCCGCACCTGGCGAACAGCGGGCGTCACGACAGCGGCCGGACGGTGGGACGCCGGCTGGTGGCCACCGACACCAGCGACGAGACACCGGTCGTCAGCGCGCTGGCGGCGAGGCCGGCGTTCCGTGCGACGTCCAGCGGGTTCGACGGCACCAGCGACGGCCTCACCGACCTGCGCGACGACCACCGGCTGGACTGGCGCTACGACCGCGCGGACGACGGCAACGTCGTCCAGGTGGCACGGCTGCACCGGGACCGCGACGGCACCAGCACCTCGGTCGTCGCGCTGGCCTTCGGCCGCCGGGAGGATGCTGCCCTGCGCAAGGCCCGGGCCTCGCTGGCCACCGGGTGGGCCACGCAGCAGGCCGGCTACCGCGCCGGGTGGCACCGCTACCTCGACCGGCTGGCACCTCCGCCGGCGAGCGTCGCCGGGGACGATCGGCTCGCCACCCAGTACGCCGTCGCGCTGATGGCGCTGCGCGCGCACGAGGACAAGACCTTCCGCGGCGCCGGCATCGCCTCCCTCACCGTCCCCTGGGGGGAGGCGGTCGACGCCGACGAGGCCGGGGTCGGCGGCTACCACCTCGTGTGGGCGCGCGACCTCTACCAGGTCGCGACCGCGCAGCTGGCCGCGGGCGACGCCCGCGCGGCGAACCGCTCGATGGACTACCTCTTCGAGGTCCAGCAGGAGGAGGACGGCTCCTTCCCGCAGAACACCCTGCTCGACGGGACGCCGTACTTCGGCAGCCTCCAGCTCGACGAGGTCGCGCTGCCGATCGTCCTCGCCCGGCAGCTGCGCCGGTTCGACGCGGACACCTGGGAGCACGTGCGCCGGGCAGCGGACTTCCTCGTGACCCACGGGCCGGCGACCCCGCAGGAGCGGTGGGAGGAGGAGGGCGGCTACTCCCCCAGCACCCTCGCCGCGGAGGTCGCCGGACTGGTGAGCGCCGCCGACCTGGCCCGGCGCCAGGGCGCGGACGCCCGGCGCGCGCTCTACCTGGCGACCGCCGACGACTGGCGCGCCCGGGTGAAGCAGTGGACGGTGACGACGACCGGTCCGCTGGGGGACCACCGCTACTTCGTGCGGATCGACGACGACGGCGATCCCGACAACGGCCACCCGCTCGAGATCAACAACGGCGGCGGGACCTTCGACGAGCGCGCCGTGGTCGACGCCGGGTTCCTCGAGCTGGTCCGCCTCGGCGTCCTGCCCGCCGACGACCCGGACGTCACGGGCTCGCTGCCGGAGGTCGACGCGACCCTGGGCGTGCAGACGCCGAAGGGCTTCCTGTTCCGCCGCTACAACCACGACGGCTACGGCGAGGGAGCCGACGGGTCGCCGTACGACGGGACCGGCGTCGGTCGGCTCTGGCCGCTCCTCACCGGAGAGCGTGGCGAGTACGCCCTGGCGGCCGGCCGGCCTGCCCAGAGCCACCTCGACGCGATGGCGCGGACCGGCAACGCCGGCTACCTGATCCCCGAGCAGGTCTGGGACGCGCCGGACGCGCACGGCTTCCGGCTCGGCGAGGGGACCGGCTCCGCGACCCCGCTGGCGTGGTCGATGGCCCAGTTCGTGCGGTTGGCGGCGTCCATCGACGCCGGCCGGCCGGTCGAACGGCCGGGCGTCGTCAGCCGGCGGTACGCCGGTGAGCGGCCGGCCGGGCCGAGCCTCGTGCTGACCAGCCCGGTCAGCGACACCACCACACCGGCGGACAGCGTGGAGGTGGCAGGCACGACCGACGGTGTCGCGGCGTACGTCAGCACCGGCGACCGGACCCGGCGGCTGCCACTGGACGCTGACGGTCGCTTCTCCGCGCAGGTCCCCCTGCGGCTCGGGCGCACCACCGTCACGGTGGCGGTCGTCGGTGCCGACGGCGGGACGACGGTGCAGCAGCGGACCGTGACCTCGACGAACCTCGGCACCCCGGTCGGGTCGGTCATCGATCCCGCAGGGGACGACGACGGCCCGGGCACCTACGTCTACCCGGCGAACGAGGCGTTCGTCCCCCGCGCCTTCGACGTCACCCGGCTCGGCGTCTACCAGGCCGAGGACGCGGTCAACCTCGCAGTGACCATCGACGGAGCGCTCACCAACCCGTGGGGCGGCGACCAGGTCTCCGTGCAGCGGTTCGACATCTACGTCCGGCCCGGCGGAGCGACCAGCAGCGACACCGTCGCCGCCCGGCCGGGGACCAACGCCGACATCGCCGCGCCGTACTCGTTCGTGGTCACCGCGGACGGGTTCTCCGGGTCGGCGATCCGCAGCGCGGACGGCGCCGTCGTCGCGCCGGCCACGCTCACCGCGATTCCCGACCAGCGCCAGCTGGTGATCTCGGTCCCCGACGGGGCGTTCGCCGGCCTGAACCTCGGGTCCGCGCGGTACGTCGTGACCTCGATGAGCCATGCCGATGAGGCCGGCGAGGGGACCGGCGGGATCCGACCGGTGTACAGCCTCGACCACTGGGAGTCGACGGTCGGGACCGACCAGTCCTTCGTCCACGACTTCCGGTTCGGGGGCGGCGCCGGGGAGTGGACCGCCGACAACGCCGCGCGGGACACCGACCGCTCCGACCCGAACGTGCTGGACGTCCTCGTCCCGACGGGGAGCGACCAGGCCGAGATCCTCGACTGGACCTCGGGCAGCCCGGTGGTCCTGCCCTACGTGGATCTCACCGGCTGAGCGGGGGCGAACCGCTCTGAACCGAGGACGGTGCTCCACCGTTCAGAGGGTGGCGGGAGCCGCGAGAACGCGGTGGACTCTCCCGTCAACGACGGCTCCTCCCGCCGTCCGACCCAAGCCTCAGGAGGCTCACCCATGAGACGTCCTCTCCGCTCGACCCTCACCGCGGCCGCGACAGCCGTGACTATCGTGGGATCACTGTTTCTCGCTCCGCCGGCGGCCACGGCGCGCGCGCCGTTCCCCGACGTCATCTCGCTGCCCGACGGCTTCCAGCCGGAGGGGATCACCGCCGGCCGCGGCAACAGCTTCTACGTCGGCTCGCTGGTCGACGGCGCGATCTACCGCGGCAACGTCCGCACCGGAGGGGGCCGCGTCGTCATCCCCGGCGAGGGCGCCGGGCACCCGGCCGTGGGCACCGAGCTCGACCGGCACAGGCGGCTCTGGGTCGCGGGCGGTGACAGCGGCGAGGCCCGCGTCTACAACACCCGCACCGGCGAGCTGCGCCGGACCTACCGGCTGGCGCCAGCGGGCACGACGTTCATCAACGACGTCGTCGTGACGGATCGAGCCGCCTACTTCACCGACTCGGTCCGGCCCCGCCTCTACGTCGTGCCGATCCGGTCCGACGGACGGCTCGGCCCGGCCCGTCGCCTGCCCTACAGCGGCGCGCTGGTCTACCAGGACGGGTTCAACGTCAACGGCATCGAGGCATCGCCCAACGGCAAGCGGCTGCTGGTCATCCAGTCGAACACCGGCAACCTGTACCGCGTCAACGCCATGACGGGTCGCACCCGGCAGGTTCGCCTCGGTGGCGCCTCGTTGACCAACGGCGACGGGATCCTGCGCCACGGCCGGACGCTCTACGTCGTCCGCAACCGGCTCAACGAGATCGCCGTGGTCCACCTGGGGAAGTTCTACCGCTCCGGGCGGCTGGTCGACACGCTGACCGATCCCGACTTCATCGTGCCCACGACGGTGGCGCGGATCGCCGGGTCGCTCTACGCGGTGAACGCCCGGTTCGGGTCGCCGCCGGTCCCGACCCCGGACACCGAGTACACCGTGGTCCGGGTGGGTCGCTGACGCTGCGGCACCACCCAGCCTGACCGCGAGCAGCAACGATGACGACGGCCGCCCCCGCGAGGGGGCGGCCGTCGGCTGTCCGTGCGGGTCAGCAGGCGCGGTTGTAGGTCCGCCTCGTCATCGCGGGCGCGTCGACCGACTTCGCGTTGGGCCGGTGCAGGTCGTAGTAGCGCACCCAGTCCATCTGCATCCGGGAGGTGTTCATGCGGGCGTCGGGATCGCCCTCGATGCGGAAGCGCGGCTTGTAGGTGACGCCCGACAGGGCCCCGGCGCGGCGCTCGGTGTGGATCACCCGGGTGTCGACGAACCACGAGATGCGCCGCGGGGTGACCTCGACGGCGTAGGTGTGCCAGGCGCGCGAGCGCAGGTCGAGCCGCTTGGAGAACGAGAACTCGCGGTCCGGCAGGGTCCGCACGGCGCCCCTGACGACTTCGCTGTCACCGGGTCGGTACGACGCCAGGACGATGCTCTGGGCGCCGCAGTGGTAGGTGCGCCGACCGCCGACCGGGACCAGCTCCCAGTTGAAGCTGAAGGTCCTGTGCCTGCTCTCGAGCTCGACGGCCCGGACGCGGGCCTCCCACCGGCCGTAGGCGGCCCGCTGGTCGTCCGGCCGCACCCGCACCACGTTCGTGCTCGGGTTGGCGCCGATGGTCAGCATGCCGACCTGGGTGTTGACGAGCCTCGGGTGGTTGGTGTGCCAGTTCCGGGTGAGCGGACCGTCCTCGAACTCCTGACGCCACGCCTCGCGTCCCCAGCGGAACACCTTGCCGGCGTTGGTGGGGTGCTTGCAGTAGCCGATGCAGGTCGGGGCGAAGTGGTGCACCAGCCGCGGCGCGGCTTCGGTGACGGGGGCACCGGCCGTGGTCGCGGACTGCGAGGTGGCGAGTACGGCGCTCCCGAGGAGCGACGCTCCGGCGAGCAGGGACATGAGGGGACGCAGACGACGCAGGGTCATAGCAGAGGCGACCTGTTCCTTCTGGGGGCTGAGGGACGAGAGTGACTGATGTCTCTCTCTACCTCATCGGCGCGCCTGAAGGAAAGTTAAGAAATCAGGCTCCATCATGCCCGCAGCGCGCCGGCGAGCAGCTCCAGGGTGCGCTCCCGACTCGCGCTCCGAGCGGGGTCGGCGTCCCTCGTCGCCCCCGCGACCGGGTGCACCATGACCTCCTCGACGCTGTACGTCGCGGCGAGCTCCTGGACCTGGGCAGCCGCCCGGTCCGGCGTACCGACCACCCACCGGCTGCGCATCGCCGCTGCCAGCCGGGTGTGCTCCGGCGTGAGCTCGACGGCCTCCGCGTCCTCGACCGTGAGCTGGGGACGGAGCTCCCCGCCCGTGCGCAGCGCCACCATCGCCAGGACGTGGGGACGCACCAGCCGCTCGGCCTCCTCCGGTGTCTCGGCCACACAGACGTTGAGCGTGAGGAAGGTCCGCGGCTCTGCGACGACACCCGGCTGGAACCCGTCGCGGTAGAGGGCGAGCGCCTCGGCGGTGCCCTGACCCGAGAAGTGGTGGGCGAAGACGTAGGGCAGCCCCAGCTCCGCCGCCAGGCGCGCCGAGTAGTCCGAGCTGCCCAGCAGCCACACCTCGGCCGACGAGGTCGCCGCGGGTGTCGCCCGCAGGTCGTAGCGGCGGCCGCCGGCCGCGATCGCGGCCCCCTCGGGCGCCATCATCGTCAGCACGTCCTGCACGTGGTCGGGGAACCGGTTCACCGCGTCGTCGGTCACCCCTCCCGCGCCGTGGCGCAGCGCCCAGCTCGTCACGGGGTCGCTGCCCGGCGCCCGCCCGATGCCGAGGTCAATGCGACCGGGGTGGGCGGCCTCGAGGAGCGCGAACTGCTCGGCGACCACGAGCGGCGCGTGGTTGGGGAGCATCACTCCGCCGGAACCCACCCGGATCCGCTCGGTCGCCCCCGCGACCATCGCGATGAGCACCGGCGGGTTCGTCGCGGCCACCGCCGGCATGTTGTGGTGCTCGGCCACCCAGTAGCGGGTGTAGCCGAGCCGGTCCGCGACCCTCGCCAGTGCGATCGACGCCCGCACCGCCTCCCCGGTCGACTGGCCGGCGCGGACCGGCACCAGGTCGAGGACCGACAGCTGCGGGGCCGTCGGGAGGTCGTCGCGGGAGGTCATGTCGCGGCAACACCACCAGGCCCCCGACCCATCCCTGCCGAGCCGCCCCCCGTGACCTGCCGAGCCGCCCCTCGTGCCCGGTCGAGCCGCCCACCATGGAGGGCGGCTCGGCGCGGCTAGGGTCGGTCACGAGCCGGGCCGGAGGTGCTCATGGACGCTCGTTCTCGTGTCGCTCGTTCCCGTGTCGCGCATGCCTTCGACGCCGTGCCGAGAGCCGTCTTCCTCCCCGAGGGACAGCGCCGGTACGCCGGGGCGGACCAGCCGTTGCCGATCGGCGACGGCCAGACCAACAGCCAACCGACGATCGTCCGGCGGATGCTCGAGCTCCTCGACGTCCAGCCGGGGCACCGGGTGCTCGACGTGGGAGCGGGGTCTGGATGGACCACCGCGCTGCTCGCGCACCTGGTCGGGAGCCGCGGCCGGGTCCACGGCGTCGAGCGGCTCCCCCGCCTCGTCGACCTCGGCCGCAGACACCTGGACGCCGAGGAGGTCGCCTCCCTCCGGAGCCGGATGTCGATCGTCGCGGCACGTCCCGGGGTGCTCGGACTGCCGGAGCAGGCGCCGTTCGACCGGATCCTGGTCTCCGCCGCCGCTCGGGAGCTCCCGGTCGCCCTCGTCGAGCAGCTCGCACCCGCCGGTGTGATGGTCGCGCCGGTGGAGGGACGGGTGGTACGGGTCCGCGCCGGCTCGACCGACGGCACCGAGGTCGAGCTGCTCGACCACTGCCGCTTCGTCCCGCTGGTGACCGATGCGTCCCCAGGAGACGAGCGAACCTCGTAACATCGTCCGACACGCGCGGGAGCAGGGGGTGGACCGATCACCGAGGACACGACACGGGGTGCTGCTGCCCCCGACCGGCGGGCCGCCGCCGCGCGTCGTCTTGCCGGCGGCGACCGGCAGTCGTCGCTGGACCGGTTGTGCGAGCTCGCCGCCGCCCTGCTGGATTCGGAGTCCGCGCAGGTCTCGGTCGTCTCCGACGTCCAGCTGGTCGCCGGTGGAGCGGGTCCGGCTCGGGCCGACGTCGGCAGCGACGGTCCGGCGGAGGAGTCGCTGTGCACGGTGACCGTGAACGACCGGGCGCCCCTGGTCGTGCCCGACGCCCGCACGGACGCACGGGTCTCCGGCCTCCCGCCGGTCGTGGGCGGCGCGGTCGGGGCCTACCTGGGGGTGCCGCTCATCACCGGCGACGACCACGCCGTCGGCGCGCTGTGCGTCTACGACCGGGTCCCCCGCACCTGGTCGGCGCGTGACATCTCGACGCTGGAGCGACTGGCCGCCTCCGTCGTGGCCGAGCTCGAGCTCGCCGCGCTGAGCGCGGACTTCGAGGCCGGGCAGGTCGTGTGGCGGCTGGCCACCGACGCCGCGGAGGTCGGCGCGTTCGACCTCGACCTGGTGACCGGCGAGCTGCGGTGGGACGACCGGCTGCTCGAGCTCTTCGGGCTCGACCGGGACACGTTCAGCGGGTCGATGGAGAGCTTCAACAAGGCGGTGCACCCCGAGGACCTGCCGCGGGTGCTGGCCGCGCTCGACACCGCGGTCGAGACCTGCGGCGACTACGCCGCCGAGTACCGCATCCTCCTCCCGGACGGGGAGTTGCGCTGGATCGCCGCCCGCGGGCGCGCGCTGCGTGGCGAGGACGGCCACGCGTCGCGGCTGCTCGGCGCGGCGTTCGACACCACGGCCGCGCAGGAGAGCGAGGCGCGGGTCGCGCGGGTCCTGGAGTCCATGCCGACGGCGTTCTTCAGCCTCGACCGCGACTGGCGGTTCAGCTACGTCAACTCCGAGGCCGAGCGGCTGCTCGGCAGCTCGCGTGAGGAGCTGCTCGGCGCCGTCCTCTGGGAGGCGTTCCCCGCCTCCGTCGGCGGTGAGTTCGAGCGCGCCTACCGCCACGTCGTCGAGACGCGGGAACCGGTGTCGTTCGACGCCCACTACCCTGCGCCGCTCGACGCCTGGTACGAGGTGCGCGCCTGGCCGAACCCCGACGGCCTCGCCGTGTACTTCATCGACGTCACCGAGCGGCAGAAGGCGCAGCAGCAGGTGGCCCGGGCGGCTCGGCGATCCGCGTTGCTCGCCGAGGTGACCCAGCAGCTCACCGGCACGCTCGACCTGGGCGAAGCGGTCAGCCGGCTCGGCGCTCTCGTCGTGCCGGAGCTCGCCGACTGGTGCGTCGCGACCCTCGTGGTCGACGAGGGTCGGGAGGGACGCGGCCCGACGCTGCGTGACGTCGGTGGCTGGCACCGCGACCCTGACCGGCAGCCGGCCGTCGACCGGTACGTCGAGACGCGGCTCGCGGCTCTGACCGAGGCCGCTGTGCTCCCCACCCTCCTCGCGAGCTCTCGTCCGCTCGCGCTGCACGAGGGGGCGACCGAACGGCTCTGTGCGCTGTTCAACGATGCCGAGGTCTGCCGCCTCATCCGCGAGCTCGCACCCGACTGCGCCGCGGTCGTCCCGCTGCACGGCCGGCAGCGGATCGTCGGGCTGCTCACGGTCTTCGGTGACGCGGCGCGTGGCGGGTTCGGCGACGACGACCTCGACACGCTGGCTGAGGTCGCGACCCGGGCGGGGCTGGCGGTCGACAACGCCCGGCTGTTCGCCGAGCAGCGTGACCTCGCCGAGGTGCTGCAGCGCAGCATGCTCACTCCTCCTCCGCAGCCCGACGACCTCCAGATCGTGGTGCGCTACGAGTCGGCGGCGGCGACCGCGCAGGTCGGCGGGGACTGGTACGACGCTTTCGTGCAGCCCGGCGGAGCGGCCGTCGTGGTCGTCGGGGACGTCGTCGGCCACGACACCGCCGCGGCTGCGGCGATGGGGCAGGTCCGCAGCATGCTGCGGGGCATCGCGGTCCACAGCGGCAGCGGTCCCGCGGACGTGCTGCACGGGGTCGACCAGGCGCTGACGACGCTCGGGGTCGAGACGACCGCCACCGCCGTCGTCGCCCGCTTCGAGCAGACCGAGGAGGAGCGCGAGCAGCAGCTGACCCGCGTCCGGTGGTCCAACGCCGGGCACCCGCCCCCGGTCGTCGTCGATGTCGACGGCTCCGTGCGGACCCTCGACGGCGAGGACCCCGACCTGATCCTGGGCCTCGACCCGAGCACCGGACGAGCAGAGCACGTGCTCACGGTCCGGCGCGGCGCGACCCTGCTGCTGTACACCGACGGGCTGGTGGAACGGCGTGGGGAGGACCTCGAGACCGGGCTCGCCCGGCTGTGCAGCGAGCTGGAGCGGCTCTCGACCGCCACACCGGACCTCGACCGGCTGTGCGACCGGCTCCTCGCGCGCATGGTGCCCAGCCGCCGTGAGGACGACATCGCGCTGGTCGCGGTCCGGCTGCACCCGCAGGACGGCTCGGGGACGGTCACGCCGCCCCCGAGCGCCGCGGTCACCGGACGCGGTCGCTTCGTGCATGCGCAGTTTGCCGCCGACCCCGCGAGCGTGCCCGGGATCCGCCGCTTCGTGCGCGACAACCTCACTCCGCGACCGGACGGGACGCTCGCCGACGACGCGGAGCTCTGCATCAGCGAGCTGGCCGGCAACGCGGCTCTCCACAGCGGCAGCGCGCTCCTGGAGGTCGCCGTCCGCGTCGACGGGGAGGGCGTGACCCTCACCGTGAGCGACGAGGGCTCGGTCCCGGCCGAGGCGGTCGTCCCGCGTCTGGTCCTGCACGACGACGGCGCGGTCGTCGATCCCGACGCCGAGGCGGCGACCGGCCGTGGCCTCGGCATCGTCGCCGCGCTCGCCGCGGAGTGGGGTGTCGAGCGGACCCCGACCGGCACGTGCGTCTGGGCGCGGCTCACCGGCGACGGGGACGTCCACGCGGTGCGCCCGCCGGACCTCGCGCCGGCACCGGCGGCACCGTCCGCGGCCTCCTCCGAGGACACGCTGCCGGACGGGTGGGGTCGGGTCCTGCTCCTCGGTTGCCCGGTCGAGCTCAGCCTGCGCCAGGACGAGCACCTCGACGACCTCATCCGCGAGCTGCAGCTGCTCGGGTCGGACCGGGCCGACCTGCGGCTGTCGGCGCAGGTGGCCGACGAGGTCCGAGAGCTGCTGGCCGGGCCGGCGCACGCCCGGCACATGGGACGGCGTACGGCGCTCGAGGCCGCCGCCGCCGGCCTCACCAGCGTCGACATCGACATGGTGGTGCCGCGGGAGGCCGGTCAGTCCGTGCTGCGGCTGAAGGAGCTGGTGGCGGAGGCCGACCGCCTTTGCGAGCAGGAGCAGCTGCTCACCGTGGCCTCGTCACCGGAGCTGCGGCAGCTGCGGGCGTGGATGGCGCACGAGCTCTCCGCCCAGCTGACCGAGGGCAGCGCGCCCGTCACCTGGCCCGAGTGGCAGGCGCGCGCCGGCCGCTGACCCGTCGCGGCCGCTCAGCCCTTGCTGCCGGTCGTCGCGATCCCCTGGACGAAGTGGCGCTGGCCGAGGAAGAACAAGATGATCATCGGCACCGTCGTGATGACGCTGGCGGTCACGATGATCTCCCAGCGGAACTCCCCGCCGAAGCCGAACTGGTCCACCAACGACTTCAGCCCCCGCGGGACCGTGAAGGTGTCGGAGTCGCGCAGGTAGATCAACGGTCGCATGAGGTCGGTCCAGGCTGCCTGGAACTCGAAGAGCGCGGTGAGGATGAGCGCCGGCTTCGTCAACGGCAGCGCGATGCGCGTGAAGAGCTGCCAGTTGTTGGCGCCGTCGATCTTCGCGGCGTCGAAGACGTCCCTCGGCAGCCCGAGGAAGAACTGCCGCAGCAGGAAGATGTAGAAGGCACTGCCGAAGAGGTTGCCCGCCCACAGCGGCGTGAGCGTCCCGACCTGGCCCAGGGAGTTCCAGATGAGGAAGGTCGGGATCATCGTGACCGCGCCGGGCAGCATCATCGTGGCGAGCACGACGCCGAAGAGCGCGCTGCGGCCACGGAACCGGAAGTAGCTGAAGCCCCAGGCCACCATCGCGCTCGCCACCGTGACCGTCACCGTCGCGAGGACCGTGACCAGCGCGGTGTTGAACAGCCAGAGCGCCATCGGGGCCTGCTGCCACACCTCGATGTAGTTGTCGAAGGTGAGCGTCTCGGGGATCAGCTTGTTGTCGAAGGTCTGCGTCCTCGGCTTGAGCGACGCGCTGATCAGCCACACGAACGGGTAGACGAAGGCCAGCGTGACGAGACCGAGCAGCGCGTAGAGCGCCCAGCGGAGCAGCCGGCTGCTGACCTCGCGGCCGGCGGGCTCCCGGGTGCCGGCCCCGGCGGGTACGGCGACCGCGGTGCTGGTCTCGAGCCGCGGCGCGGGAGTGTCGACGCTCGCGCTCATCGCGATTCCCCCTCGTAGTAGACGAAGCGTCGCGTGAAGCGCACCTGGATGAACGTGACGACCATGATGATCGCGAAGAGGATCCAGGCCATCGCCGACGCGTAGCCCATGTGGAGGAACTGGAAGGCCTGCTGGAAGAGGTAGATCGAGTAGAACAGCGCCGCGTCGTTGCTGTACGTCGAGTTGCCGGCGCCGAAGAAGGCGGTGTAGGCCTCGCTGAAGGACTGGAACCCCGCGATCGTCTCGATGATGAAGACGAAGAAGAGCGCACCGCTGATCATCGGAACGGTCACCGACCAGGTCTGACGCCAGTAGCCGGCACCGTCGACCCGCGCCGCGTCGTACAGCTCCTGCGGCACGTTGCGCAGGGCGGCGAGCAAGATGATGATCGAGCCGCCGAGGGTCCAGAGGCTCATGATGACCAGTCCCGGCTTGACCCAGGTCGGGTCGGTCGTCCACGAGGGCCCGTTGATGCCGATCGTGCCGAGCATCGCGTTCAGCAGCCCGGTCTGCCCGTTGAAGAGCAGGAGGAACAGGACGCCGATCGCGACCGGCGGCGTCATCTTCGGGAGGAAGAACGCGGTCCTGAAGAATCCGGAGGCGCGCCCGGCCCGGTCCAACATCAGTGCCAGGGCGAGGGCCACGAGCACCTGCGCAGGGACCACCATCGCGGTGTAGATGAAGGTGTTCTTCAGCGCCAGGGAGACCTTGGGGTCGTCCAGCAGCTGCTTGAAGTTGTCGAACCCGACGAACTGCGGGTCGTTGATGACGTCGTAGTCGGTCAGCGACAGGTAGCCGGTGTAGAGCACGGGCCACGCGGTGAAGACGAGGAACCCGACGATCCACGGGCTGATGAACAGCAGCGCGGCGCGGGTGTCACGGCGCTCCTGCGAGCCGCGGCTCCGGCGTGGCGCGGGTGCCGGGGCTGTGACAGCCCCGGCACCGACGACGGTCGCCACGCTCAGCCCTCGTCCAGGGAAGCCCAGGCGTCGTCGAGAGCGGTCTGCGCTTCTTCCTGGGCCTGCGCCATGGCCTCCTGCGGCTCCTGCTGTCCGTTGAGGACCCGGTTGACGGCGTCCTGCCAGGCGGTCTCGAACTCCTCGCCGGCGGGGTTCGCCGGCATCGAGAACGTGTTGTCGTTCGCCTCATAGGTCTTCTCGATCGCGCTGTCCCAGGTCTCGTCGCCGCTCGGCTGCACCATCTCGCGGACCTGCTCGTCGGCCTCGGTGTTACCGGTGAGGAGCCCGGTGAAGAGCCCGCCGTCCTCCTCCCGCAGCGCGACGCGTGCCTCGGCGGCCTTGATCCAGCTGTCCGTCAGGGTCATGGCCTTGGCGAAGCGGCAGGCCGCCTCGGGGTTCTCGGTGCCCTTGGGGATCGCCCAGGCGCTGCCCGAGGCGTAGGCGATGGGGTCGCCCTCCCTGGTGCGGACGGTGTCGAACACCATCGGGACGTCGGGGCTCACCTCGTTGAGCACGTTGACGTACCAGTGGTCCATCGGCATCGCACCGAGCGTGCCGGTCGCGAACTGGTTGCCCTCGCCGAAGAAGTCCGTGGAGTCGCGGTAGGCCTTCACCGCGCTGAAGCCGCCTTGCGCGTCGTAGATCCCGACCGCGTACTCGAGCGCCTCGACGACGGCCGGGTCGTCGAGCTGGGCCTGGCGGCCGTCGGCGGAGATCAGGTCGGCACCGTTGGCCTTGGCCCACAGCGGCAGGAACTCCGGGAGCTTGCTGTCGTAGCCGATGACCGAGAGCTTGCCGCCCTTGCTCGTCATCAGCGCCTCGTTCGCAGCGGTGACCGCGTCCCAGTCCGACCCGTTGACGTCCTCGACGGTCACCCCCGCCTGCTCGAGAAGGTCGGAGTTCGCCTGGACGACCTGGACGACGTTGAACTCGGGGATCGCGTACACCACGTCGTTGAAGGTGACCTCCGCCAGCGCGGCCTCCCGGTAGACCGAGGTGTCGATGCCCTCGCCGTCGATGCAGTCGGTGAGCGGCATGATCGCGCCCCGGGCGGCGAAGGTGCCGACCTGGTTGCGGTTGGCGTAGATGATCTCCGGCGGCTCACCGCTGGCGACCGAGGAGAGGAACTGCTGGATGTCGAGGTCGCCCTTGACCAGCGTGACCTCGACCCCGCTGCCGAGGGCGCTCTTCGCCTCGTCGAGGCGGGTCTGACCGATCTCGTCCTCGCCGCCGAAGCCGAGCACGTTCAGGGTGCCGGAGAGCTCGGCGTCGGGGTCGAAGCTGCTGCGGTCTTCCGAGGTGTCGCTGCTGGTCCCCTGGGCGCAGGCACCCAGGAGGCCGCTCGCGACGAGCACTCCCAGGGTGGGCACGAGACGACGGTTCATCGGTCCTCCTCCTCCGCGGCGCCCAGCCGAGGGCGACGACACGTGACTGTCTACGTCACCGTGCCCCGAGAAGCGGGGAGAAACGCTTCTCCTGCGTGAGCACTCCGGCACGCCCAGGAGGGGCGCCGATCGGTCGAGGACGTGAACACGCGGCGTACCGTGGCGGCACGCTGTTGACGACCATGCGGGAGGGAACGTGCCACGGTCGCCGTCGTTGCTGGTCGCGTTGGCCTGCTCGTGGATCGCCTTGACCTCCTGCTCGACCGCGGACGGCGGCGCGCCGTCGGCCGAGTCGCCCTCCTCGTCCCCGTCCCCCTCTGCGTCCGCGTCGTCCTCGTCGCCCTCCTCGTCGCCGTCCCCCTCTGCGTCCGCGTCGTCCTCCTCCGACGGCGCACCGGGGCTCCCGGCCTTCACCGCCGCGGTCACCCGGATCACCCCGGCGGTCGAGCAGCGGATGCGGTCGAGCCACCGCTCGGGGTGCCCGGTGCCGCTCGGCGCCCTCCGTCACCTGCGACTGTCCTACGTGAGCTTCGGCGGCGCTGCCCGGACCGGCGAGCTGGTCGTCCACGAGGACGTCGCGCAGGACGTCGTCACCGTCTTCGAGAGGCTGTACGCCGCACGCTGGCCGGTCGCCCGGATGCGGCTCGTCGACGCCTACCGCGGGGACGACGACCGGTCGATGGCGGCGAACAACACCTCGGCGTACAACTGCCGTCGGGTGGCCGGCAGCACCTCGTGGTCCGAGCACGCCTACGGCAAGGCGATCGACATCAACCCGGTGCAGAACCCCTACGTGCAGGCCGGGTCGGTGGCCCCGCCGGCCGGTCGGCGGTTCGCCGACCTCGACCGGTCCGCCGGCGCGGACGTGCCGCCGGGCACTGTCAGGGCCGGCGACGTCGTGGTCCGGGCGTTCGCAGCGGTCGGCTGGAGGTGGGGCGGGGAGTGGAGCAGCTCGAAGGACTACCAGCACTTCTCGCTGAGCGGGCGGTGACCAGTGACGGTCAGCCGGGCGGCCTCGTCGGGCTGAGGCCGGTGCAGCCGCGGAGCGCGTTCCAGCTGGCGAGGGCCGCGTCGACGCTCGCCCCCTCCAGCGGCAACGTCTGGCCGTCGGCCTGGATCTCGGCCGGGGCGAACGAGTCGCGCACGACCTCACCGTTGCGGACGGTCAGCGTGAGGATCCCGCTCCCCGGCTGGCGGTTGTGGTACCAGATGAAGTTCCCGAGACCGAAACCGACGTAGGTGTCCCCCTGCCATCCCGCACCCTGCAGCACGTGGGCGTGGCTGCCCACCAGCACGTCGACGCCGGCCTGGCGCAGCGCCCGGAGCATCGTGAACTGGCGCGGGTTGGGGCAGGTGGCGAGCTCGAGGCCCCAGTGGGCGTAGACCACGACGACGTCGGCGGTCTGCTTGGCCGCGCGGACGGCCGCCGCCAGCCGCGGGATGTGGCGTGACGAGACGATCCCGGGGCGGCCGGGTCCGGCGGACCAGAACCTCGCGGTCTCCTCCTGCCGGTTGCTGATCCCGAAGACCGCGATGTCGGTGCCCCGGATCTCGGTCCGGAACGGCGTCAGTGCAGCCCGCAGGTCCTTGCCGAAGCCGACGGCGGGGAGACCCCTGCCGGCGACCGCTGCGAGCGTGTCCCGGACTCCCTGCTCGCCGTAGTCGGCCGCGTGGTTGTTGGCCAGCGACACCACGTCCACCCCGGCGTCGCGGAGCGCGTTGAGCGCTCGTGGCGGGGCGCGGAAGTTGAACTGCTTCGGCTCCGGAGCGCCCCTGTTGGTCAGCGCCGTCTCGAGGTTGAGCATCATGAGGTCGGGCGCCTCGAGGGCGTCGGTGATCGGGCCGAAGGGCCTCGGGCGGCCGTCGAGGTAGCCGCGCAGGTGGTACTCGAAGTGCACGTCGCCGGCGAAACCCAGGGTCACCGTCCCGCGCGCAGGCTCGTCCGGAGGCGGTGTCTGCTCGGACGGGCTGGCCGAGGGACTCTCCGACGGACTGGGCGAGGCACTGTCAGAAGGACTGGCAGAAGCGCTCCCGGACGCAGTGTCGGAGGAGGTGTCGGAGGTTGCGGGGGTCTCGGTCCCCTGGGCACTGCAGCCGGTGACCAGCACGCATGACAGCACCACTGCCGTCGCCAGCACTCGACGTGACCCCGGTGTTCCCCTCACGCGCTACCTCCCCAGGTGTGAGCGCGCCCTGTCCCCCAGAGACTAGCCAGACGGTTGAAGCGCTCACCACCTGGCGTGTCTGACTCCTTGGCTCCGGGAGCCGCTCGGACGGGCAACCCTGCCCCCCAGAGGGCACTCAGCGGGCTGGCGGGGGAGGTTGCCCGGCGGACCAGGTGCAGTCGCTGCTCCGCCACCCCGTCAGCCCGTGCCGAGCGCCGGCAGCACCTTCGGCGCCGCAGCAGCGGCCAACGTCCCGACGTCGCTCGACCCGGCGACGATCGCCCACGCGAAGGGCCCCACCGGCGTGCACCCGAACAGCTGGCTGACCCCCGCCGAGCCGTGGCTGGTCGCCCCACGAGCGGGCTGCGCCACCCCACCATGAGCGTCGCCCTGCCAGACCCGGCGCCGGGTACGGCGCGGGTGGGCGTCGGCGAGGGCACGAGCGACCGAGACGGCCTGTCGCGGGGCGGCACCGGCGACACCGGCGACCCCTCCGGCGACCCCTCCGGCGGTCCTGCCGGCGGTCCTGCCGGCGGTCCTGCCGGCTGCCATCCCGGCGCGCGCCACCGGTTGCACGAAGTCCAGAAGGCTCATCCCCGCCGCCGACCTGCTGGCACCCAGGAGGTCGAGTCTGCGCCGTGATCCCCGGTGCGGCTAGTGGTCGCCCGCGCCGGGCTCGTCCCGCGAGCGCCCCACGAGCGCCGCGAGATCGAGCCACCACGACAGCCGGTGCGGTCGCCCGTCGTAGTCCCGCCGCTGGTTCGCGCCGCTGGTCCCGGGCAGCACGAAGACCTGCGCCCGGTCGACCTCCCACTCGGCAGGGCCGAGTCCCGGCTTGCGGTGGCCCAGCGCCCGGGCCGCCTTGGCGGCGACGTCCTTGCTGGTGAACGCCAGCCACTCCGGCTGCCACGTCGCGACCTTGTCGACGAGGTCGTCGACGTCGACGCGGGGCGGGTCCCACCACCCGACGAGATCGGTGAGCCCGAGTCCGTGCTCGACGACCCGGAGGTCCTCGTCGGGACGCAGCCGCACCGGCGTCAGCCCGCTGAGGTGGAGCATCGACCAGAAGTTGTTGCCCGGCGACGCGTAGTAGTGGTCCCGGACCTTCGTGCTCTCCGCCCCGGCGAGACCGCAGAACACCACGAGCGGCTCCGGGCCGACGATGTCGGGCAGGACCTCCACGGCGCGCCGTCGAGCCGGACCTAGGCCGGCTCCTCCTGCTCGCGGATCACCCGCATGACGTCCTCGAGCCGCAGGTCGTTGTCGTCACGCCAGCGTCGGAGCCGGCGTACGTCCTCCTCGAGCTCCGGCGTGCCGTCGCCGTGCTGCCAGCGCAGCGCGTCCTCGGCGTAGGCGACGAACGCGATCGGTCGGGCCGCGTGGATCGCGTCCAGCGCCTCGACCGCGTCCCAGCCGAGAGCGAGGAGGACCGCGAAGCCCATCGACGGCCCCCGGTTGATGCCCATGTGGCAGTGCGCGAGCACGACGCCGCCGGACTCGATCCCCTCGAGCGCGAACCGCACGCCCTCGTCGAACCACACGTCCGGGACCCGCTGACCTGCGTCGTCGATACCGAGATGGAGGTACTCCAGGTCGGCGCGGCGCTCCCGCACCCAGGTCTCGTCGTTCCACTCGACCCGGACGTCGACGACGTGGGTGATACCGGCATCGCCCAGCTCACCGAGCTGGTCGACCGCGACGTCCTCCGCCGTGGTCTCGAGGTCGCCGCCGATCGCGAGGTACGGCGTCACGAAGCTGGCGTTCGCGTGCTCGAAGGACAGCAGCTCCTCGGTCGGGGACGGTCGCCAGTGCCGGAGGTCCTCGCGCGTGCTCACCCGGTCACTCTGCCAACCCCGGACAAGTGGTCCCGCCCTAGTGTGGGGCGATGCCCAGCATCGTGATGCGCGTCCGGCTGACGAGTGGCGAGCACACCGACGTGCACTACGAGGACCGCGAGGCGCGGGACGAGGCAGAGGTGGTCGACCGCGTGCTCAGCACGCTCAGCAGCGACGCGGGAGTGCTCCGCTGCAGCCACGGCGACCGCCTCGTGGTCCTCTTCGCGCGGGGCGTCGCGAGCGTCGAGATCGCCCCGCAGGGCGCGGTGCTGTAGCGCGCGGTGCTGTAGTGCGGTGCTGTAGCGCGCGGTCAGGCGCTCACCGGACGAGCGCGGCCTCCTCCTCGCGGCACATCTCCCGCTGCACGTCGGCGGTCCGCTGGCCCGCGAGGAGCAGCTCGACGACGTGCCCCTGGGTCCTCTCCGGCGCGTCGTTCCAGCTCGTCAGCTCCAGCAAGCCCAGCATCCGCATCCGCGGCCCGGGGCACCACCGGACCGGCCGCGACGGGTCCTCGCGCAGCGTGTGCCAGACCAGGTCCAGGGTCCGCTGCACCAGCTGGGACCGGACCGTCGCCGGCCCACCGGCCGCCTCCACGACCGACCCCACCAGGCAGGCGCCGGTGACCGGACGGTGCCCGAGGACGGGGAGGTCGTACGCCGTGACTGCGCGGGTGCCGTCGGCGGTGGCCACGGTGAACCAGGCGCCCTGGACCCACCCGGCGTCGACGACCTCGGCTGCCTTCTCGAGCAGGGCACGGATGGCGTGCAGCTCGGCGAGCTGGGCCGAGAGCACGTCCTGCTGCTTGAGCCGCCGGCGCTCCTCTCGGCGCGCGCGTCGGTCGTCGCGGCGCACGCGCCGGCCCAACGGGTGACCCAGGCGGTGACCCAGTCGGCTTTGTCGCACACAGGGGTCGGAGGGTGCGGTGACGGCGCTCATGGGATCTCCTCGTCGTCGAGGCGGACGACCTGGTCCTACTCTCATCCGCGCGACCCCGCGAGGCAAGAGCGTCCCGGAAGCCCGTCTCAGGTCTAATGGGCCGGTGGACACCCGCAGCGACGCGTACGCCGCCCGGCTGGTCGCTCGACAGGGTGTCTGGTGGAAACGGCTGCTGCGCGTGCAGGCGGTCTACCAGTGGAACCTCCGGCGCCAGCACCTCGGCCGGACCCTCGACATCGGGTGCGGGCTCGGCCGGAACCTGGTGTCCCTGGAGCCGGGCTCGGTGGGGGTCGACCACAACGCCACCTCCGTCGCCACCGCCCGTGCGGCTGGGCTGCCCGCCTTCACCGTCGAGGAGTTCCTGGCCGGTGAGGACGCGCAGCCCGGCGGCTTCGACGCGCTGCTCCTCGCTCACGTGGTGGAGCACATGACGGGCGTGGAGGCGCAGCAGCTGGTCGCGTCGTACCTGCCCTACCTCCGGCCTGGCGGGCGGGTGCTGTTCATCTGCCCCCAGGAGAAGGGCTACGCCTCCGACGAGACCCACGTGGCGTGGACCGACGGCGAGGCGCTGCAGCGGCTGGCGCGTGCGTGCGGCCTGGACCCGGAGCCGTGGCGCTCGTTCCCGTTCCCGCGAGCGGCCGGGCGGTTCTTCACCTACAACGAGTTCCTGCTCACCGCACGCACGTCCGGCTGACCTTGAGGCTCCGGGGATGTCGGAGTCGCTCACTGGTCTGCTCGACGCTGCTGAGGCGGCTGCGCCGGTGGACGCCGTCACCGCGGTCACCCGTGCGCTGGGCCGGCGACTCGGGGCGACCTCGGTCTCGTTCCTCGTCGCCGACACGTCGGGACGGGCGTTGGTCCAGCTGACCCACGTCCCGTTCGAGGCGGACGGGACCGCGGACGGGACCGCTGACGGGACCGCGACGCGACCGCGGACGAGGAGTCGGCGGGTGCCGGCGTCCGGACCGACGCCGACGAGTCGGCGCGGCTGGTGCCCTTCGACGGTGGTCCGATGGAGCGGGTGGTGCGGACCCAGCGACCTGTGGTCGTGCCGCCGGACGCCGCCTCCGCTGCCCGCGGGTGGACCGTGCTGGCCCCCGTCACCGAGCGCGGCGAGGTGATCGGGCTCCTCGAGCTGGTGCTGCCCGACGGCCCCAGCGACCAGACCACCACGGAGGTGGCGTCGCTGGCCCACCTCCTCGCCTTCGTGGTGATCGCGAACCGGCGTCACACCGACCTCTTCGAGTGGGGTCAGCGCAGCCGTCCGCTGAGCCTCTCCGCGGAGATCCAGCAGCGACTGCTCCCGGGATCACGCACGTGCGAGGGCGGAGCGTTCACGCTCGCCGGCTGGCTGGAGCCGGCGGCGGAGATCGCCGGGGACACCTTCGACTACATCCTGGCCCGCGACACGCTGCACCTCTCGATGACCGACGCCATGGGCCACGGCGTCGGCGCCGCGCTGACCGCGACCCTGTGCGTCGGGGCGCTCCGCGGTGCGCGCCGGCAGGGCGGGTCGCTGGCCGAGCAGGCGGCTGCGGCCAACGCCGCCGTGATCGCGCATGCCGCGCGGTGCGACGACGACGACTTCGTCACCGGCCTCCTCGGTCGGGTCGACCTGGCGACCGGGACCCTCCACCTGATCAATGCCGGCCACGTGCCGCCGTACCTGGTCCGGGGCGACGACATCAGGGTCCTGAGCCTGCCGGTGCACCTCCCGTTCGGGATGTTCGCCGCCAGCGTCTACGAGCCCGCGGTGGTCCCGCTGCAGCCGGGCGACCGGGTGGTGCTTGTGACCGACGGCATGCTCGAGCGCGGCGCCGAGCGGATCGACCTGCCGGGGGCGATCCGGGAGACGGCCTCCTTGCACCCGCGCGAGGCCGTGGCGACGCTGGCCGACAGCGTGCTGGCTGCCACCGGTCACGCGCTCAGCGACGACGCCACGACGCTGTGCCTCGACTGGTACGGCGGCCACGGGCAGGACCGTCGTACGACGGGCGGGTCCGACGTCCTCCGGGCCAGCCGCGCGCTGTGAGCCGGCCGCGTCGGAGCGATCGTCGGAGCGATCCGTCGGGACGACCTAGTCGGGGAGGCCGCTGTCGATGCAGAGGATGTTGTCCTCGCTGTCCTTGAACCAGGCGGCCTTGCCCATGCCCGCCATCGACGCGACGTCGCCGTCCCAGTCGACGCCGGGAAGGTCGTAGTGCTCGAACACGACGCCCTTCTCCTTGAGGTCGCGCGCCACGGCGTCCACGTCGTCGACGTGCCACTGGGCGATGGTGTGGCCGGCCTGTCCGGCGAACTGCGTCCGGTAGATGCTGAACCAGGAGTCGCCAGCGGTCCGGTAGAGCAGCGCCTCGCCACCCATCTCCCGTGCAGGGGTCAGCCCCAGGGTGTCGGAGTAGAAGGCGCGGGCGCGCGCGAGGTCGGCCGCAGGGATGTTCGCGGTGACGGTGGCCTTGTCCAGCATGACTGTTCCTCTCGAGCCGGCGGTGTGGTCCCACAGTCCTCCGGTCGAGCGCTCCTGGCTCGCGTCGACCGCATCGGTCTAGCCCGAACCGGATCCGGAGCGGAGGATGTGCCCGGTGACCGAGAGTGCTCCTGACGACGCCGTCACCCCCGGTCAGCTCCCCGCGCGGAGTTGGCGAGAGGTGCTGCGGCGGGCCGGGGGGCACGTCATGGCCGTCCGCCTGCCGCTGCTCAGCGCGGGGATCGCGTTCTTCGCCGTGCTGTCCATCGCGCCGGTGCTCGTCACGGCGCTGTCGGTCTACGGCGCGGTCAACACCCCGGCGCAGGCACTGGCGCAGCTCTCGCGGGTCGCCGCGATGCTGCCTCCGGAGCTGCAGCCGCTCGTCGCCGACCAGCTCACCAGCATCACCACCGCCTCGACCGAGGTCCTCACCGTCCGCGGGCTCACCGGCCTGGTCATCGCGCTGTGGACCGCGACGACGGCGATGTCGTCGCTCATCGACGCGCTGACGCTGGCCTACCACGAGACCGAGACCCGCGGGCTTCCTGCGGCGTATAGCGCTGGCCTTGGCTTCGTCCTGGCCGGCGCGCTGCTCCTCGGGGCGCTCTCTGACCGCCGGCCGTGTCGTGTCGAGCGCGGTGGACAACGCCCCGGGATGGGTGCGCACGGTGGCACCCGGGGTCGTGCTGGCTGTCGCTCGCCGTGCTGATGAGCGGCGTGATCGCCGTCCTCTACCGGTTCGCGCCCGACCGCAAGCAGGCGCGGTGGCGCTGGATCACCTGGGGAGCCGGCGGCGCGACGGTCCTCTGGGCGGCCACCTCGCTGGGCCTGTTCGCCTATGTGCAGCGTCTCGACACCTACGAGTCCACCTACGGGTCGCTCGCCGGGGTCGCCATCAGCATGTTCTGGCTGTGGATCACCGTGCTGCTCGTCGTCGTCGGCGCCGCGATCAACGGCGAGGCGGAGCACCAGACCGTGCGGGACTCCACTGTCGGCTCCGAGCGGCCGCTCGGTCAGCGCGGCGCCGTGGTCGCGGACAACGTCCCGGCGCGCCCGGGCAGCACCTGACGGTCCGCCGCGCGCGCTCCCGGCGACGTGACGCGACCGCAGCCGGGCGCGGCCCCTCGCTGCTAGGCGGCGAGGACTTGTCGGCGTTGTCGGCTGGGCCATCGGTGGGTGAACCGGAGGGTCCCGTCGGGTGCTCGGGCGGTCGTGTAGTGGTCGTCGTGGATGCGGCGGTGGTGGAACCCGCAGAGTGGGACGGCGTTGTCGAGGTCGGTTGCCCCGCCTTCGGACCAGGGTCTGAGGTGGTGGATTTCGGTCCAGGCGAACGGTCGGTCGCAGCCTTCGGCGGCGCAGTGCTGGTGCCGGGCGGACAGCGCGATGGCTTGGTGGCGGGTGAAGAGTCGTTGTTCGCGGCCGAGGTCGATCGGGACCGACGCCCCGGAGAGGACCAGGGGGAGGATCGCGGCGGTGCAGGCGAGCCGGCGGGCCTGTTGGATGGAGACCTCGGCGCCGGTCTGGAGGACCGCGGCACCCGCCCCGGTGCGGAGCTGGTCCTCGGGGACGTGGACCACGAGCGCGTAGGTGGACCGGGTGTGCCCGTCGGTGGGGAGGTGTTCGATCAGCTCGGTGAACGCCAGTCCGAGCGCTTCGGACCGGTTGTAGTAGGCCCCCATGCCGGGGACGGTCGGGTCGGTCACCGGCTCCCCGGACCGGGTCCGGTGGAGGCGTCGGGGTGCGGACAGCGCGTCGAGGCGGGTGAGCAGGGTGTGGGCGTGCAGGTCGGGCAGGGTGAACTTCCCGGTCCAGGTGCCGTCACCGTTGTCGCCGAGCACCAGCCAGGTCTCGCGTTCGGCGCGGCGTTCCTGGTCACGGAGCTGGGTCTCCTGGTGCTCATCAGCCCACCGCCGGTTGATCGGGTCCAGCAGCCGGCGTGCGGCGCGGCGCAGCGCGGCGGGCTTCATCCGCTCGGCCTTGGCGACCAGCGCGGCCTCGCAGTCGGCGAGCTCGGCGGGCGTGACGCCGTCGGGGACGGTCTCGCCGGCCCGGACGATCACCGCGGCGTGGTCCTCACTGATCCGACCCTCGGACAGCGCCGCGGCGGTGTGGGAGTAGGTGTCGCGGAGCGCCGAGGCCAGCCACACCGGACCCCACGCCCGGGGCCGGTTCCCACCCACCGCCTTCGCCGCCCACGCCGCGGTGTCGGTCGACCCGTCCTCCGCCGCCACGTCGGAGGCCTCAGCCGCCGCCACCAACCGCAGCTTCAGCGACGACAGCCGCGCCTCGGCACGCGCCACCTCCGACAGCGCCGACCCCAGGCCCGACGCTGTGGAGAGCACGGACGCCGACGCGACCGCGGCCGTCAGACTGTCGAGCGCAGCGTGGAGGGTGCGAAGACCCTCCGCCACCGGCTCCTGCTCCATGCACCCAATCTACCCGTCGTTGTGACGTATTCGCAACTATGTTCGAGACTCTGTGAGGATAGGGCTTCTGCTGCGGGGCTCCTGGCGTGACAGGTCGCGCTCCCAGCGGCAGAGTGGTGCCCGTGCTCCCCGTCCCTCCCCCGGTGCTCGCGCTCGGCGCCGCGCTCGCCCAGCGCCAGCTGGCGCGCCGGGGCCCGACGCCGACCACCGGCCGCGCCGCCGTCACCGCCGCGCTCTCGGTGGCGTCCGTGGCGATCGCCGGTGCGGCTGGTCGTCAGTTCCGGCGCAGCGGCACGACGGTCGAGCCGTTCCACCCCGACCGTGCCTCCGTCCTCGTCACGACCGGCAGCAACGCCATCAGCCGCAACCCGATGTACGTCGGGATGGCCGGACTCCTGGTGGCGCACGCCGTCTGGCGGGGCTCCTGGGCGACGCTCGCCCCGGTCGCCACTTTCGTCGCGGTCATCGACCGGCTGCAGATCCAGGCGGAGGAGTCGGCGCTTGACGCGAAGTTCGGGCCTGCCTACGACGCCTACCGTGCCTCGACGCCACGCTGGCTCACCACCGCGTCGCTCCGCTCCCTCAGGCCGTCGAGCTGACCACCGCGACGACCGTCCCGGTCACGACCGAGATGGACGGCGACGAGCTCGACTACGAGGACGCCTGGCGCGCAGCGCGCAACGTCGGACTGCGCCGGCTGGTCGTCGACTCGTTCGTCCGGTTCCGCTACGCCGACGGGTTCACCAACAGCCGCGCCCTGGCGCTCCAGTGCGCGCTCGCCGTGGTGCCGTTCCTGCTCGCGTTGAGCGGCCTCGCCGCCGACATCGACCAGGAACGGCCGTCACGGGTCCTCGCCGGGACGATCCAGGCGGTGGCACCGGGGACCGGCGAGCAGGACGCGCTCGCCGGCGCCGTCACCGGCGATGCGTCGGCTGAGGAAGCAGGAGAGATCGCGCTCGGCTTCGGTGTGGGCTTCGCTCTGCTGTCGATGACCGCGGCGATGGCGCAGGTCGAGCGCGGGCTGAACCGGATCTACGGGATCCGACGGGACCGGCGCGCCGTCGCGAAGTACGGGCGGGCTGCCGTGATGACAGGCGTGCTCGCCGGCCCGCTCGGGCTCGGGTTCCTCGTCCTGGTCGCCGGCGGCGCGTTCGCCGGCGAGATGCGCGACGTCTACGGCTGGAGCGACGGGACCGTCCTGCTGTGGAACCTGAGCCGCTGGCCGATCGGCCTGCTCGCCGTGGTGGTCACGGTCGCGGTCGTCCTCGACCACGCGCCGCGTCGACGTCAGCCATCGCTGAGCTGGCTGGCGCTGGGGTCCGGGATCGCCGTCATCCTGTCCATGCTTGCGACCGTGCTGCTGGCGGCGTACGTGCACCTCGGGGACTCCTTCGGCAGCGTCTACGGACCGCTCGGTGGGGTGTTCGCACTGCTGTTGTGGTCGCTGCTCTCGTCGATCGCGCTCTTCTACGGCGCGGCGGTGTGCGCGCAGCTCGAGGCCTGCCGGGCCGGGGACAGCGATCCCGCGCAGCCCGACCCCGGGCGCCCGCACAGCACCGAGGTGAGGGGCTGACCCGAGGGGACCGTGCTCATCAGGGACACGGGTCCACCGCGCTCAGACGCTGACCTCCACCTCGACGCCGTCGCCGTAGAAGGACCGGTGGCCGGCAGCCGGCAACGCCTCGAGCAGCGGCTCCGGGTAGTGCCACGCCGCGTCGTCGTACCGCCGCCCGTCGACCGTCACGTGCTCGTAGCTCGCCACGCCCTTGTAGCCGCAGACCGTCGAGGTGTCGCTCGCCGCCAGGAACTCCGTGCGGAGGTCGGACTCGGGGACGTACCAGCGCACCGGCAGCCCGGTCTCGAACACCGCGACCGGGTGGTCGGTCTCGGCGATCACCTGCCCGCCGACGCGGACGACGACGTGGCGCGACGAGCGCCGTGCGTCGACCCGGTGGAACGGGTCCCGCGGGTGACCGACGAGCTCCTCGTCCTCGACGTACCAGGTGTCGAGGCGCTCGAGGTAGAAGGACAGGTACCCGGTCAGCGGCGGGCAGCCGGGCACGAGTTCGGGGTAGGACCAGGCGGCGTCCTCGACCTGATGGCCGTCGACCTCGAGGTGCCAGTAGACGGCCTCGCCCTTGAACGGGCACGTGGTGCGGGTGTCGCTGGGGAGCAGGACGCCGGGCACGACATCGGACTCCGGGAGGTACCAGCGCGGCAGCATCCCGGTCTCGTGCAGCAGTACCGCCCCGGTCGTGTCGACGACGCAGCACCCGTCGAGCTCCCCGCGGATGCGCTCCTCCACGGGATGGAGGTACAGCGCGTGCTTGGGCGCGATCGACCACAGGTCGGCGTTCAGGTGTCCCTTAGGTGGCCGGGCGAGCGGGCCGGTGCCGAGCGTGAGCGACATCAGCCCCGCGGCAGCCGGTACGCGCGCCCGTCCGTCGGGTGCGTCTCCTCGATCCGCATCGCCCGCAGGATCGTCGGCATGATGTCGACGGACCGCACCCGGTCCCCCAGGTCGTGCCCGCTGATGGACGCACCAGCGAAGACGATCGGGATCCGCTGCACGTTCCGCTGGATGCCACCGTGGTCACCTGCGACGGAGTACGTCGTGTTGCGGATGAGGGTCGTGATGACGTCAGCGCCGTTCTTCGACGCGGCGGTGTTGAGCAGCTCCTGGGCGTTGCGACGGAACCACCGCGCCTCCGCTGGTCCCATCCGGCCGTAGCGCACCTTCGACGCCAGCTCGTAGCGGCCGCCCTTGCGGACCCAGGTCGCCGAGGCGTCGGGGAGCCGCGACATGATCCGAGCCGCCTGCGCCTTATCCGCAGTGGACCGGGACTTCAGCCAGGCACGGACCATGCTGTCGGAGTAGGTGAGCCCCACGTTGCCGGTGGCGACCAGCGGCCGCAGCGCCGGCTGCGGGTCGAGGTACTCGCTCTCGGTGTTCGACCTCCCGTAGTACCAGTTGAGGAACCCGCGGTCGTCCGAGCCGTCATCGACGCCGTGGAAGTGGCGGGCGGGGACGAACCCGTGGTCGGACGTGAGCACCACGAGGGTGTTGTCGAGCTGGCCGCTGTCGCGGAGCGAGTCGATGACCCGCCCGACCTGCTGGTCGGCCACCTTGGTCGCCCGCGGCATGTGCGTCATCGGCACCGGGCCGCCCGGGTCGTCGATGGCGCCCCACATGTGGGCGGCCTTGTCGACACCCGGCAGGCTGAGGAAGATTCCGCTCCAGTCGTCACCCTCCTGGTGCATGACCTCGAGCGCCGCGTCGGTCGCCCAGACGTCGCCGCCCTGGTGTGCCGGGTCCCGGCCGACCGTGTACCGATTGCCGTCGAGCGGGTAGAGCCGCGCCGGTGACAGGTCGGTGTCGTAGGTCATCGAGGAGTCGGAGTCGACGTACCAGCGGCCGCACTCGGGCGCGGACAGGTAGCTGGGGACGTTGATGCCGTCGGGGCCGCGCCAGTTGAGCTCGCCGTCGCCGTCGCAGTCGAAGTTGCGGCTCGAGAACGTGACGATGCTGTCCGACCCGCGGCCGCCCATCCCCCACGCGGCGTACCCCTTGGGGCTGATCGTCACGACCTTCGACCCAGGGCGCTTCATGTGCAGGTAGTCGGCGAGCTTCGGGGCGCCGGCGTGGTCCTGCAGCGCGAACATCTCGTCGCTGCCGAGCTCGCTGGTGATCCAGAAGGGGTGCGACGGGTCGGTGGCGAACTCGTCGAGCACGCCGTCGACGTCGCGGTAGCCCTCGTCGGTCCAGCCGCTGTGCTTGGGCAGCTGACCGCTGGTGAGCACGTTGTGGGTGACGACGGTGACGGCGGACGTGTGGCCGAGGTAGCCGCGCGGCGTGTCGACGCCGCGACGCATGAGGCGCTGCACGTTGTCCATGTCGTACTTGCGGACGATCTGGCGGGACAAGCCGTCGACGACGATGACGACGACGCGGTCGGGTGGACCGCCGGCCCGCTCAGCCGCCCCGCGCGGTGCGGCGGCGCCGGGCTGGGCTCCGGTGGCGAGGAGCGCGGCGCCCACGGCGGCGGCGGTGAGGAGGGCTGGGGTACGGCGCATGGCGGCCTCCGAGGTCATCACCTGTGCACGGCGTCACAGGGACGACAACGTAGGCGCTCCCTCCCGCGGGCGGTAGCCCCTACTTGGCCACCTGGAGGTTGAGCACGACGACCCCGACGACGATCAGAGCGATCGCGGCGACCTTCACCAGGTTCAGCGACTCGCCGAGGAAGAGTACTCCGACGACCGCGATCGCCGCCGTGCCGAGACCGGACCAGATGGCGTACGCGACCGACACCGGCACCCGCTGCACGACGATCGCCAGCAACCAGATCGACGCGGCGTACCCCGCCACGACGATGAACGCCCAGAGCGGGTCGCGGAACCCGTCCGTCCGCGGGAGAGCGGCCGTGCTGGCGACCTCGATGCCGATGGCGAGCAGGAGGAGCGTGAAGGCGACGACCATGAGGGGAGTCTCCTCCGCCCGGTCGTCGTGCCGTGCGCCGTCAGCCGCCGAGCGCGTCGAGCGCCTTCACGTCGTCGGGCGAGAGCGTGAAGTCGGCGACGTCGGCGTTCCCGCGGATCCGGTCGGGCAGCTGCGACTTGGGGATCACCACGAAGCCGTGCTGGAGGTGCCACCGGATGATGACCTGCGCCGGCGTACGGCCGACCCGCTCCGCGATCTCCACGATCGTCGGGTCGGTGAGCGTGCCGCCCTTCAGGCCGCTGTAGCCCTCGAGGACGACCCCGCGGTCCTGGTGCGCCTGCGCCACCGCAGCGTCGTAGATCAGCGGGCTCCACTCGATCTGGTTGACCGCCGGCCGTACGCCGGTCGCGCGCTCGACCTCGTCGACCTGGCCGGCGCTGAAGTTGCTCACCCCGATGTCGCGGGCGAGGCCCTGCTGCTGGGCGTCGGTGAAGGCCCGCCACATCGAGACGATGTCGGCGCCGCTCGGCCAGTGGATGAGCCAGAGGTCGACGTGGTCGGTGCCGAGGAGGTCGAGGCTCTGGCGCAGGGTCTCGAGCTCCGCGTCCCTCGCGGCTCGGGGGGCACTTGGTAGTGACGAAGACGTCGTCCCGCGCGACGCCGGACTCCTTGAGCGCGCGACCCACCTCGCCCTCGTTGTCGTAGACGGCTGCGGTGTCGAGGTGGCGGTAGCCGGCCTCGAGCGCGGCGGCGGTCGCGGTGACGGCCTTCTCCCCCTCCAGCTGCCAGGTGCCGAAGCCGAGCAGCGGCATGGCAGCGCCGCTGGGGAGCGTCGCGGCGTCGGTGGGGATGTGGGGCGGGGTGGCGTCGGTCATGGGGCGGACCCTATGCCGAGCCGGAAACGCTCCTGGTGCGCCCGTCGGCGAGGAGTAGTAGTCGGCTCTCCGCAGCGGCCCAGGCCTCGACCCGGTCGAGGGACCAGCCGTAGCTGTCGTGCAGCACGAGAGCGATGCGGAAGTCGTTCACCGCGGCCAGCGACTCGGCGAGTTCGTCCGGATCCGACCCGCGTGGGAGTACACCGAGCGTCTGCAGCCTCCCGACCACGGCGCGCGCGCCCCCGACGTGTCGGCGGTGCCCCTCGTCCAGCACTCGGGCAAGGGCCGGCTCCTCGCCCGCGCCCGAGACGAGGGTGCGCAGGACGTCTCCGCACTCCGCCAGCAGCGCCCGGGTGATCCGCGGCGACGAGGTCGCGACGTACGCCGGGTCGTCGGACTCAGCCATCGCCTGGGCGAGCTGCCCGACCCCGGCCTCGGTGTCGATGAGGTCGTTCAGCCGGGCGACGAGCTCGCTCTTGGATCCCACGCTGTCGTAGACCGTCTGCGGGGAGACGCCTGCCTCGGCGGCGATGTCGCGGACGCTGGTGCGCGCGTAGCCGCGCTGGGCGAACAGCCGCCGTGCCGCAGTGAGGATCTCCTCGCGGGTGAACTCGGACCGGCGTTCGCGGACCTTCGAGGGGCTCGGTGGCATGTCTGGATGTTACTTGACACGCAGTCCAGTCAGTGTAACGTCTGTCCAGTCACTTGAACGATGTTCCACCAAGGAGGAGCCATGACCGGTCCCGACCCGACCCTCGTCGCTACGACCATCCTGTCCCGGCTGCAGGACGGGTGGAACGCCGCGGACGGCGCCCGCTACGGCGCTCCCTTCGCCGACGAGAGCGACTTCGTCACGGTCCGCGGCGAGCACGTCCGCGGCGCCCAGGCGATCGCAGCCGGCCACCAGGGGATCTTCGACACGATCTACCGCGACAGCACGGTCGCGCTCGATGTCGATCACGCGCAGCAGGTCGCCGCCGGCGTCGTCGTGGCGGTGGTCAGCTCGACGCTCGACGTCCCGTCAGGCCCGCTCCAGGGCCGCCACCACGCCAGGATGACGCTGACGCTCGTCGAGGACACGGGCAGCTGGCGGGTCGCCGCGTTGCACAACACGCTCGTCGCCGCAGCCGCCTGAGTCGGCCCGGCGCGGCGCGGCTCGGCCCAGCCGTCGGGCTTGCGGTGCTGCCGACCCCGGCAGCCGAGCACTCGGCGACGTCAGGCCGCCAGGACCTGATGTCGTCGCCGACTCGGCCACCGGTGCGTGAACCGGAAGGAGCCGTCCGGCGCCCGGGCGACGGTGTAGTGCCGGTCGTGCATGCGTCGGTGGTGGAAGCCGCAGAGCGGGACCGCGTTGTCGAGGTCGGTAGGCCCGCCCTCGGACCACGGTCTCAGGTGATGGAGCTCGCACCAGGCGTACGGCCGGTCGCACCCCTCGGCCGCGCAGTGCTCGTGCCGTGCTAACACGGCGACCGCCTGGTGACGGGTGAACAGCCGCTGTTCCCGGCCGAGGTCCAACGGCACGGACTCACCGGACATCACGAGCGGGAGGATCCCCGCGTTGCAGGCCAACCGACGGGCCTCGCCCACCGACAACTCCGCGCCGCTCTCCAGGACGGCCGCACCCGCACCTGCCCGGAGCTGCTCCTCGCCGACGTGGACCACGAGCGAGTAGGACGACCGGGCGTGACCAACGGCGACCAGGTGCTCGATCAGCTCCAGGAAGGCCAGACCGAGCGCCTCCGAACGGTTGTAGTGGGTCCCCATCCCGGGCACCGTAGCGTCCTCCACAGCCCGCCCCACGCCGTTGCGGTTGTGTCGCCGGGGAGCAGAGAGCGCCTCGAGCCGGGCGAGCAGCGTGTGCGCCTGCAGGTCGGGGATCGTGAACTTGCCCGTCCAGGTGCCGTCCCCGTTGGTGTCCAACACCAGCCACGTCTCGCGCTCGGCGCGCCGCTCCTGCTCCTCGAGCTGCGTCTCCTGGTGCTCGTCGGCCAACCGCCTGCTGATCGGCTCGAGCAGGCGCCTGGCGGCGCGGCGCAAGGCGTCGGGCTTCATCCGCTCCGCCTTGGCGACGAGCGCCTCTTCGCACGACCTCAGATCGTCGGCGGGGATCCCTTCCGGGACGGACTGAGCAGCACGGACGATGATCAAGGCGTGCTGCTCACTGATGTGTCCCCGAGCGAGCGCTGTCGCCGTGTGCCGATAGGTGTCGCGCAGGTGGTTCGCCAGCCACACCGCACCCCAGCTCCGTGACCGGTTGCCGCCGGCAGCCTTCGCCACCCACGCCGCCGTATCTGTCGACCCGTCCTCTGCCGCGAGCTCCGACGCCTCCGCGGCTGCCACCAGAGTGAGCTTGACCGACGCCAGCTGGGCCTCGATGCGGGCGACCTCCGACAGCGCGGACCGGACCTCGTCGACATCGGAGTCAGCGCCGACAAGCTGGTCGAGCGCAGCGCCGACAGCCCGGAGACCCTCCAGCACCGACGTCGATGTCATGACCCGACCCTACAACCTTTGCGCCACAAACGAAAGTGTGTTCGACACCTCTGTGCACACCCGCCCGAGGCAAGAAGCAGTCATCCCACGGCTTCGGCGAGCCGTACCACCGCGTCCACGACGGGCCGCCCGACCATGACCGGGTCGTTGTGGTCCGCGCCCGGGATGACGACCCGCTCGACGAGCGACGTCGCCTCGTCGGCGACCCGAGCGCTGAGCCGGGTCGGGACGACCGAGTCGCGGTCCCCGTACACGACGGTCACCGGGATCTCACTCCGGCTGAGGTGAGCCACCACCGGGAACCGGTCACGCAGGAGCAGCCGGACCGGGAGCCAGGGGTAGTGGTGAGCCCCCACGTCGGCCAGCTCGGTGAACGGCGATCGGAGCACCACACCCGCCGGAGGACGTCGCGCCTGCAACGCGGCGACTACTCCTCCACCCAGCGACTCGCCGAAGTAGATCGTGCGTCGAGCCGGGTAGCCCCGCTCCGCCAGCTCCGCCACCGCGGCATCGGCGTCGGCGGCGAGCCCGTCCTCGCTCGGACTCCCCGGGTTGCCGCCGTACCCGCGGTAGTCGAGGAGGAGCACCGCGAATCCCCGCCCGCTGAGGCCGCTCGCCAGCCCGACGCGGTCCGACCGGTTGCCGCCGTTGCCGGGCGCCACGAGCACGGCCATGCCGCGGTCCGTGTCACCGGCAGCGGGGACGAACCAGGCAGCCAGCGTCAGCCCGTCGGAGGTGTGCAGGCTGACGTCCTTGGCGCCCTCGAGCACCGCCCCGGCCGACGAGACTGCCCTCGTGTCGGGAAGGTAGATGAGCTGCCGTTGAAGCGCCGCGATCACACCGACCCCCAAGCCGACGAGGACGACGCCCGCAACGAGGAGGCGGAGGGCGAGGCGTCCTCGTCGCCGTGCGGACCTGACCACTCCTCATGGTCGTCCTCGGACCCAGCCGAGCCAAGGGCAGCCGGGTCGCGGGGCGCCTGCGGACGGGACTCAGGCGGCCGCAGCGGCCGTGGCGGCGTGCACCTGGTCGCGGTGCTCAGCCAACCAGCGCTCGCTGACCCGTGCAGTGTCCTTGAGTCGAGAAGACTCCGCCTCGAGCGCGTCGACCCACGGCGAGCGTCGTCCAGCCAGTCTCGCCTCAGCCCTGCTGGCCCGACCGGCGAGAAGTGATGCCTGGTTCCGCGCGCTGATGATCTGGAGCCCGTACCGCTCACACATCGCGCAGGACGCGCTCTCGAACCCCTGAGTCGCCATTGTTCGCCTTCACCTCTCACATGTCGTCGGCTCGGTCCGGCAGGCCACGCTGATCCGCTACCAGCCATATCGGCCTCCGACTCGACGGAGTGAGGAATGTGGACGTTGGTCTCGATCACTGACATGGCGGCCGCGGCGACGAGGGTGTTCCGGGCCAAAGCCAAGCGCGGCTGGAGCCCCGAACCGCGGTGGTTGTTAGCCGGTCATGGGAAGCTGGTGCCGGTGAGCCCCCAGGAGCCTGACCTCGCAGCAGGGCTGTACGAAGCCATTGTCACGCGGGACCTGACGGCCAGACTCGCTCATCGACGTGACCTCGAACCCACGGCGCGAGACATCGACGAGGCGGACCTGCCTCACGTCCTCTCCCGCCATGTTGCCGCTGCAGTCGAGGCGGCGCTGCGCGGGACGAGGGGCACGGAGCAACGACTCGCCATCGTCAACAGCGTGCTGGAGCAACTCGACCGGGCGGCCGAGGCTGTCGAGACGCCGCCTGCACAACTCCTGCGCCTCGCGCCTCCTCTCGGTCCGGGCGCGACCAGCGGCTCGGACGTCCGGCCCGCGACCCCACTCAGCGAAGCAGCGCTGCTGACGAACGCCACGGGTGAGCCGAACCTCGGCGCTGAGCTGCGGGCCGAGATCGACACCTCTGACGAGGTCGACCTGCTCTGTGCGTTCGTGAAGTGGCACGGGCTGCGACTCCTGGAGTCGGAGCTGCGTCGACTCCACGATCGTCATGCGCCGTTCCGGCTGATCACGACGACGTACATCGGGGCGACCGAGCGGCAGGCACTTGACCGACTGGTTCGCGAGTTCGGCGCGCAGGTCAAGATCCAGTACGACACCCAGCGCACCCGTCTTCACGCCAAAGCGTGGATGTTCCGACGGCAGACCGGATACGACACGGCGTACGTCGGTTCTTCGAACCTGTCTCGCGCGGCGCTGCTGGACGGGGTCGAGTGGAACGTGCGCCTGTCGAGGGTCGGTACGCCGTCGCTGCTGGAGAAGTTCCGCGCGACGTTCGACACCTACTGGAATGACTCCTCCTTCGAGACCTACGACCCGGACCGAGACCGGGATCGGCTCGACGACGCGCTGGCGGAGGCTTCCGGACAGCGTCGACACGACCGGGTCACCTTGACCTTGGCCGGGCTGGAGGTGCGTCCCTACCGCTACCAGCAGGAGATGCTGGACGCCCTCGAGGCGGAGCGGACGGTGCACAACCGGCACCGGAACCTTGTTGTGGCAGCGACAGGGACCGGCAAGACCGTCATTGCGGCACTCGACTACCGCAGCCTGTGCGATGCGACGACGGGGCGCCGGCCGTCCCTGTTGTTCGTCGCACATCGCAGGGAGATCCTGGAGCAGTCGCGACGGACCTACCGGGAAGTGCTCGCGGACGGCGACTTCGGCGAGCTCTATGTCGGCGGTGCTCGGCCCGAGCGGTGGAAGCACGTCTTCGCGAGCGTCCAGTCGTTGACGTCCTACGGGATCGAGAACATCCCCGCCGACGCCTACGACATCGTCGTCATCGACGAGTTTCACCATGCCGAGGCACGGACATACCGAAGGATCCTCGACCACCTGGCTCCCACCGAGCTGCTGGGGTTGACCGCGACGCCCGAGCGCACCGACGGCACGGACGTGCGGAGCTTCTTCGGCGGACGGACCGCTGCAGAGCTCCGGCTCTGGGATGCGCTGGGGGCCGACCTTCTGTGTCCGTTCCACTACTTCACCGTCGCGGACGGGACCGACCTGCGGCAGATCAGCTGGAAGCGGGGCCGGTACGACGAGTCCGAGCTGTCGAACGTCTACACCGGGAACGACCGCCGCGCCGCGATCGTCCTGCAACAGCTGAAGGACAAGGTCCTCGACCCTGGCTCGATGCGAGCGCTGGGGTTCTGCGTGAGCGTCGCGCACGCCGAGTTCATGGCCCAGCGGTTCGTCGAGTCAGGTGTCCCGGCGCTGGCGGTCAGTGGAGAGACACCTGCGCTCGAGCGACAGCGTGCGCTCGACGACCTCAAGCAACGGCGCGTCAATGCGCTCTTCGCGGCCGACCTCTTCAACGAGGGTCTCGACCTTCCGGACGTCGACACGGCGTTGTTCCTCCGCCCGACGGAGAGCGCGACGGTGTTCCTCCAGCAGCTCGGGCGTGGACTGCGCCGGACGTCGACGAAGTCGGTGCTCACCGTGCTCGACTTCGTGGGGCACCACCGCAAGGAGTTCCGCTTCGACCTCAAGCTGAGGGCGCTCACGGGGACGACGCGCCGAGGGCTCGAACGCGACATCCGCAACGGCTTCCCGTTCCTGCCGTCTGGCTGTCAGATCGTCATGGACCGCCAGTCCCAGCAGATCGTCCTGGACAACATCCGCTCCCAGACCGCCAACCGCTGGAGGCAGATGGTCACGGAGCTGAGGTCAGCCGGTGAACTAACACTCGAGGGGTTCCTCGACGAGAGCGGTGTCGAGCTAGCCGACGTCCTGCGCCAGGGATCGCGGTCATGGACCCAGCTCCGCCGGGACGCCGGCCTTCCTACGGCCGGCGGAGACGCGCTCGAGGAGAGGCTCCTGCGTCGGAACCGCGCCTTCGCCCACGTCGATGACCGGCTGCGGCGGGATGCCTACCGCTCACTGCTGTCCGACGAGGCGGGCCCTTACGCTGCGCTGCCTCCGGCCGAGCAGCGTCTGGCGCGGATGCTGTTCTTCTCGCTCTGGCCCGACGGGGGCCAGCACGGGTCCTACGACGCGGGCCTGGCGGCGTTGCGCGGAGAGCAGGCGGTGCGCTCGGAGCTGTCAGCGGTGGTCGACCTGACCTTCGAATCGGCACGACACCAGGTGACACCGGCTGGCGGGCCGCTCGAGCAGCTGCCGTTGCACGTCCATGCGCGCTACCAACGGGAGGAAGTTCTTGCGGCGCTCGACTACGCCTCGCTCGACCGACGGCCCAACTCGTTCCGCGAGGGCGTCCTTTATGTGCCGGACCTCAACGTCGACGCCTTCTTCGTCACGTTGAAGAAGTCGGAGGCGGACTACTCCCCCACGACCATGTACCGCGACTACCCCATTAGCCCGACGCTGTTCCACTGGGAGTCGCAGTCGACGACCACCGTCGCCTCCCCGACCGGCCAGCGCTACGTCAACGGGACGAGCACTGTGCTCCTGTTCGTCCGCGAGCAGGCGAAGGACGACTTCGGGACGGCCCCCTACCTCTTCCTCGGCCCCGCACGGTACGTAAAGCACTCGGGCGAGCGGCCGATCGCCCTCACGTGGCGGTTGGCCAGCCCCATGCCGAGCGACTTCTTCCAGGTGGCGAGCGTCGCGGCCGGATGACAGAGAGGCAGCGCCGGACTCACGGACGCTCGCGCGTGTCGGCTCGGTGACGGATAGCGGAGCTATCGCGGCCACTTCGCGCGCTGTCCTCTCGGCTCCGGCGGGCTTCTGTTCAGATTGACGCAGCCTCCTGCGCGCCGGGCAGCGTGCCCGGCGCCGACGGTCTCGAGCTCATGTTGCCTCATCGGAATTGGCCGACACACGACCACTGAGCGGCACCATACGCGGTCGCGTCCTCGACGTCGGATCGCTCTCAGTGCCGATCTCTGATCACCTTGGAGAGAGAGACCGTTCCTCTCGAAGCCCACCTGGGCGCGCCCCAGCGCTCAGACGCAACGTTGCGTCCTCGACGGTCGACTGTTTGATCGTCGCTGGGGGCGGTCAGAAGTAGTGCCGTTCCGGGCACCACGCGCGACCGCCACCAGCCGGCGACAGCCCCGTAGCCGTACTAGACCACGCCTTGCATTCGGTCGACGAGTCTGGTGATAGAGCCTGTCGCAGGCGGACACTCGGCCTGACCGCCATCCGGGTCGGATGGCACTTCCGAGAGGGGAACGACGTGAAGCGAGTTGCAGCGCTTGCTACGGGGGCAGCCGCGGTCGGGCTGATTGTCGGGATGAGCGCGACCCCCGCCGCCCCGAACGAGGGTCCCTCCTTTCGACAGTTGGTGCGATCGGCACCGGACAGCGTGGCGCGTTCTGACGGCAGCCACCGGTTGGTGTTCGACGAGCGCAACCCTATGGAGGTCGACATCGACAACGCCCCGGCGGACTTCAGCCAGGGGGACGAGGTAGTCATCAGCAGCGTGCTGACGAAGAAGGGCGAGCGTGTCGGTCGCTTCGACGGACACGTCGCGTTCACCTACGTGAACCTGGATGCGGGGATGGTTCGCGCGCTCCTCACCGGCACTGCATCGCTTCGGAACGGCGAAATCGAAGTGCATGGGGTGGCTACCTTCAGGGTCGACACCGCTGAGTTCAACTTCGCCGTGGTCGGCGGCACCCGACAGTACGAAGGCGCCGACGGCGAGTTCCACATCGTCGAGGACGGTAACGCCGTCAGGTACGTCTTCGACCTGAACGAGCTCGGCTAGGTCGAGGCGGCGTATCGTCGCGTAGACGAGCTGCACCACCTCGTCTCCGTGACTGGGTCGGGTACTCACGGCACCGGCCCTCCAGGTTGGCGAGGATCAATCCGTCCGCCACTGGCGGAGTGCCCACCCACCCGAAGGGCAACTACGGCACGCCGCGCCCGCCGTGCTGCACAATGCCCCAATTCCGGCGAAGCCTCACATTGAGCCGCCCGAACGCGGCGGCCTCTGGGTTGCGGCTTAGCCGCGAGTGCCCGAGAGCACGAGTCGTTCTCGCCAGCATGCTTCGCTTGGATCGTCCCGACGTGACGAGGCGCCGACGTGACTCACGCCGGCGCCTCGTCGCGGAGAGCTAGCTGCAGCCGCTGGTGCTGCCGCAGCCCTCGCAGACGTAGCAGGACCCCGCCGGACGCATCTTCGTCCCGCACGTGAAGCACAGCGGGCTGTCGACGGCCGTACCCGTGATGGCCTCCATCAGCTCAGCCGAGGTGTGCACCCCAGCCGGCGCCTCGGTGGCCTCCGCCGACTTTACGTCCGGCTCCGACACTGCGGTGGCCGTGTCGCACGGCTCGGCCCGCAGCGACTCCGCCTCGCTGACCGCGGCGACCTCGTCCAACGGCTCGTAGGAGCCCGTCTCGAGCTGGCGCTGCCGCTCCTCGGCGGAGTAGATGCCGAGCATCGACCGCTCCTCGAACGGCAGGTAGTCCAGGGCCAGGCGGCGGAAGATGTAGTCCATGATCGACTGCGCCATCCGCACGTCGGGGTCGTCGGTCAGGCCGGCGGGCTCGAAGCGCAAGTTGGTGAACTTCGAGACGTAGGTCTCCAGCGGCACGCCGTACTGCAGGCCAATCGACGTCGCGATCGAAAACGCGTCCATCACGCCCGCAAGCGTCGAGCCCTGCTTACCGAGCTTGAGGAAGATCTCGCCGAGTTCGCCGTCGGGGTGCGCACCGGAGGTCATGTAACCCTCGGCGCCGCCCACGGTGAACGACGTCGTCCGCGACGCCCGCGACTTCGGCAGCCGCTTGCGGAACGGCTTGTGGACCTCGACCACCTTGGCCTCCGGCTCGGCCGGCTCCGAAGCCTTCTTCGCCGTGCCGTCCCCCAGCGGCTGGCCGACCTTGCAGTTGTCGCGGTAGATCGCCGTCGCCTTCAGCCCGAGCTTCCAGGACTGCAGGTAGACGTCCTCGATCTCCTCGACCGTCGCCGTCTCCGGCAGGTTGACGGTCTTGCTGATCGCACCGGACAGGAACGGCTGCGCCGCCGCCATCATCCGCACGTGACCCATCGGGGCCAGCGCCCGCGCACCCATTGCGCAGTCGAAGACCTCGTAGTGCTCCTGCCTGAGGCCGGGGGCGTCGATGACGTGGCCGTGCTCGGCGATGTACTCGACGATCGCCTCGACCTGCTCCTCGAGGTACCCCAGCTTGCGTAGCGCCCGCGGCACGGTCTGGTTGACGATCTGCATCGACCCGCCGCCGACCAGCTTCTTGAACTTGACCAGCGAGAAGTCCGGCTCGATGCCGGTGGTGTCGCAGTCCATCATGAAGCCGATCGTCCCGGTGGGCGCGAGCACCGACGCCTGGGCGTTGCGGTAGCCGTTGCGCTCCCCGGTCCTCACGACCGCGTCCCACGCGAGCGTGGCCAGGTCGTGCACCGACCGGTCGTTCTCGTGCACGGTCCGCACCGCGTCGTTGGCCGCCTGGTGCTTGCGCATCACCCGCTTGTGCGCCGAGGCGTTGCGGGCGTAGCCGGCGTACGGGCCGACGACGCCGGCCAGCTCGGCCGACCGCTTGTACGACGTCCCGGTCATCAGCGACGTGATCGCACCCGCCATCGCGCGGCCGCCGTCGGAGTCGTAGCCGAGCCCCATCGCCATGAGCAGCGCCCCCAGGTTGGCGTAGCCGATGCCGAGCTGCCGGTAGTCGCGGGTCGTCTGGCCGATCGACTCCGTCGGGAAGTCCGCGAAGCAGATCGAGATGTCCATCGCGGTGATGATCAGCTCGACGGCCTTCGCGAACAGCGGGCCGTCGAAGGTGTCGTCGTCGCGCAGGAACTTCATGAGGTTGAGCGACGCGAGGTTGCACGAGCTGTTGTCCAGCGACATGTACTCGCTGCACGGGTTGCTCGCGGTGATCCGCCCGGTCTCGGGGTTCGTGTGCCAGTCGTTGATGGTGTCGTCGTACTGCAGGCCCGGGTCGGCGCACTCCCACGCCGCCTTGCTGATCTTGCGGAACAGCTCGCGGGCGTCGACGGTCTCGATGACCTCACCGGTCTGCCGGGCGCGCAGGCCGAACGGCTTGCCCTCCTCGACCGCCCGCATGAACTCGTCGCTGACGCGGACCGAGTTGTTGGCGTTCTGGTACTGCACGCTGGTGATGTCGCGGCCGCCGAGGTCCATGTCGAAGCCGGCGTCGCGCAGCGCGCGGATCTTGTCCTCCTCGCGCGCCTTGGTCTCGACGAACTCCTCGATGTCGGGGTGGTCGACGTCGAGCACGACCATCTTCGCCGCCCGCCGCGTCGCGCCGCCGGACTTGATCGTCCCCGCGGACGCATCCGCGCCGCGCATGAACGACACCGGGCCGCTGGCCGTGCCGCCGGAGGACAGCAGCTCCTTGCTCGAGCGGATGCGGGAGAGGTTGAGGCCGGCGCCGGAGCCGCCCTTGAAGATGAACCCTTCCTCCTTGTACCAGTTGAGGATCGAGTCCATCGAGTCGTCGACCGACAGGATGAAGCAGGCGCTCACCTGCTGCGGTGACAACGTGCCGACGTTGAACCAGACGGGTGAGTTGAACGAGAAGTACTGGTGCAGCAGCAGCCAGGTCAGCTCGTGCTCGAAGACCTCGGCGTCGGCGGGCGTCGTGAAGTAGCCGTGGTCCTCCCCGGCCTTGCGGTAGGTGTGCACGACGCGGTCGATGAGCTGCTTGAGGCTCCACTCGCGGGCGTCGGTGCCGAGCGCGCCGCGGAAGTACTTGGTGGTGACGATCGTCGAGGCGTTGACCGACCAGGAGTCGGGGAACTCCGCGCCGCGCTGCTCGAAGACGTTCTCGCCGGTCTTCCAGTTGGTCTGCACGACGTCGCGACGCTCCCACGTCACCTCGTCGTAGGGGTGCACGCCCTCGGTGCTGAAGACACGCTCGATCGTGAGTCCGGTCTTCTTCGGGCTCCGCTGTCGTGCGGGGCCGCTCACCGTTTCCGTCATGCCGACTTCCTCTCCCTATCCCTGGTGATCTGTCTGGCCGAGCTGTTGTCGCCGTGCTGTGGAGGGGAAGGGGGCTCCGCTAGGTACAACTGGTGCACCCGGCGCGCCGCTTCCCCACGACGCGCCGGGTGGTCTGTGAGATCAGCCCGGCACGGGCTGGAGGGTCCGAGCCAGGCGCAGCGAGGCGATCTCGGCCTCGAAGTCGTCAGCGGACTCGAACGAGCGGTAGACGCTGGCGAACCGGAGGTAGGCGACCTCGTCGAGCTCGCGCAGCGGCGCGAGGATCGCGAGACCGACCTCGTGGGCGGGCACCTCGGCCCAGCCCTCGCCACGCAGCGTGTCCTCGACCTGCTGGCCGAGGCGGGCCAGGGCGTCCTCGGTGACCGGGCGGCCCTTGCACGCCTTGCGGACTCCTGCCACGGCCTTTTCGCGAGTGAACGGCTCGGTCACGCCGGAGCGCTTGACCACCACGAGCTGCATCTGCTCGACGGTGCTGAACCGGCGGCCGCAGTCGGAGCAGGTACGCCGGCGGCGGATCGCCCCGCCGTCGTCGGTGACGCGGCTGTCGACGACCCGGGTGTCGGTGGTGCGGCAGTAGGGGCAGTGCACCGCGGGACACCTCCAACCGGGGTCGTCGTGCGTTGCGACCCGGCTCCGGTGTGGAGAGCCCTGTGCACTGCCTGGGGACGGGACCCCGGTCGATGTGCAGAACCGGCCACTACCTGTGGAGAATCACAGCGCTGTAACTACTAGATGTTGTGGTGACAGTAGGCCGCGCATCCGCCCTTGGCAAGTGCCGTTCTCGTGTCTGGCGTGTCGCACCGCCGGGGCGCGTCGACGCGCCGGGTCGCGTCTGTTCACCTCAGGTCAAGGAGTCGGGACGGCGAGCCGTTGGCCCTCGACCAGCTCCGGGCCGGGCAGGGCGTTGAGCTCCTGCAGCTCGTGCACGACCCCGCGCACGTCGCCAGGCTCCGCCACCTCGGCCGCGATCCCCCACAGGGTGTCGCCCTCCTCGACGACGACCGTCCGGACGGGCTGTGCCGGACCGCGGGCGTCGCTCGCCGCGGAGTAGCCGCTCAGTGCGAGCACGGCGCCCATGAGCAACGTCAGGAACACGAGGACCACGACGAGTCGTCCTCGGCGTGTCAGCCGCAGCTCCCCTCCGGCGCGGGACACCCCCTGGCGCGCGCCCGGACCGGTCGCCAGCTGCATCTGCCTCGAGCTCGTGGTCGTCATGGTGGCCATGTCGTTCCCTCCTCTGGCGAGCACCTGCTCGCCTCCGCATTCGCTGTCAGTCGGAGGTCTACGGGGCGGCTCCGACAATTTCGGCCGACCGGGCGAGGATCCCGAGGGGAACACACGTTCGATCGAACCTGTGTTCGAAGATACGGCTGTGCGAGGAGGGCCGCAAGCCCTTCGGAGCAGCGGGGTGCAGCGACACGCCGTTCGAACACATGTTTGAGGTCGAGGTGGCGAAGCACTAGCGTCCTGCGTGTCGGACCTCGACCATCCGATGACCAGCCGATCACCACGACGGTGACGACGACGAACGACGCGGACAACTCGAAGGGGCAGCCATGGCAGGCACGACGAAGGGGACCAGCGGCACCGGCCGGACGGCTGGCGCGACCGTCACCGAGCTCCCCGACGGCCCGCCGGACCAGCGGGGGCTGACCCCGCGCCAGCAGCGCGTCCTCACCGTCATCCGCGAGTCGCTGGCCAGCCGCGGCTACCCCCCGAGCATGCGCGAGATCGGCGACCGCGTCGGCCTCACGTCGTCCTCGTCGGTCGCCCACCAGCTGCGGACGCTGGAGGAGAAGGGCTACCTGCGACGTGACCCCAACCGGCCGCGCGCGATGACGGTCTCCGGCCTGGACGAGGTCGACCAGACCGGTGCCGGCGACACCCAGCCGACGCCGACGTACGTCCCGGTCGTCGGACGCATCGCCGCCGGCGGTCCGATCCTCGCCGAGGAGCGCGTCGAGGAGGTCTTCCCGCTCCCCAAGGAGCTGGTCGGTGAGGGCACGCTGTTCCTGCTGCAGGTGGTGGGTGACTCGATGATCGACGCCGCGATCTGCAGTGGTGACTACGTCGTGGTGCGCCAGCAGCCGACGGCGGAGAACGGCGAGATCGTGGCCGCGCTGATCGACGGCGAGGCGACCGTGAAGACACTGCAGCGGCGCGCCGGCAAGGTCTGGCTGCTGCCGCACAACGACGCCTTCGAGCCGATCGACGGGACGAACGCGACGATCCTCGGCAAGGTCACCACGGTGCTGCGACGCCTCTGAGCACGGGGTGACGGGCTCGGGCTGGCGGGCGGCGATGCCCTGACCCGGTCGGGTGGGGCTGACCTATGGTTGAGGGTCTTGCCCGGCACCGACCGTCGCCTGAGGTGCCGTCGTCTTCCAGGGGGATCCACCGTGCGTCGAGCACCTCTTGTCACCTTCTGCGCCGCGTCGGCGCTCGCCGCCTCGGCACTGGTTCCGATGGCCGCCGCCCAGCCTTCCGGGGAGGCCGCCGGCCGGCTCGTCACCGCGGCGCCGGACGTCCCGCCCGCCCGTCCGGTCGCGGCGCAGCGCACGCTCGACGCGGTCGAGCGCGCGTTCAGCGGGGCCGCGCCGCAGACCGAGCCCGGCGGCGGGCTCGACCACGGCCGCGACCTCACGCTGCTCCTGCGCGACCTCCGCGCGCAGCTGCCGGCGCTGCGCGGCGAGGACCGCAGGCAGGCCAGGGGCTGGCTCGCTCGCCCGACCGACCGCTTCGACCGCGACAGCTACGGCGCACCCGCGGAGAACGACTGCGACCCCGGTGAGCCCGGCGAGGGCACCGGCTTCTGCATCCACTGGGTGGAGAGCACCGGCGACGCGCCGCCCCTGACCGACACATCCCCGGCCAACGGCTTCCCGGACCAGGTCGACCGCACCCGCGCCACCATGCAGCACGTCTGGGACCGCGAGATCGGCGACGGCGGCTTCCGGCGGCCGGTGCGGGACGCCGGTCCTCCGGAGGCCGGGCCTACCCGTGGGTTCGACGTCTACCTGGCGAACATCGGCTTCGACCGCCTCTACGGCTACTGCTCCAACGAGTCGGCGCCCGGTGACGGTCGCGACTACGCGGCGTACTGCGTGCTCGACGACGACTACTCCTCCGCGCAGTTCCCGCAGCACACACCGCTGCAGAACCTCCAGGTGACCGCCGCGCACGAGTTCTTCCACGCGATCCAGTTCGCCTACGACACCTTCGAGGACACCTGGCTCATGGAGGGCACCGCCACCTGGATCGAGGACGAGATCTACGACGGTGTCGACGACAACCGGCTCTACCTCCGGACCAGCCCGCTGAGCGCCCCGGACCGGCCGCTGGACAAGGGCAGCGACCTCTACGTGTACGGCGTGTGGCTGTGGTGGCGCTACCTGACCGAGCAGCACGGCACAGACCGTGGCACCGGGATCCCGACGCTGATCCGGCGGATCTGGGAGGAGGCCGACGACTCCGACGCCAGCCGACCCGGGACCTACTCGCTCAAGGCGACCCGACGGATCCTCGCCAAACGAGGGTCCAGCCTGACCCAGGAGGTTGCCCGGTTCGCGGTGGCGAACCGGCACCCGCAGGCGTCCTACGAGGAAGGCGGCGCGTACGGCGCGGCGCGGCTGGACTCCTCGACACGGCTCTCGGAGGCCGACCCGTCGGTGCCGGAACGGGTCGTCCGGGTCGACCACCTCGCGTCCAGGACCTTCGCGTTCCGTCCCAGCGCAGGACTCGCGCAGGGCGGCTGGCGGCTGCGAGCGCGGGTCGACGCCCCGGGGAGCAAGCACAGCCCGGTCGCCCAGCTCACGACGGTCCGCCGCGACGGCCGCTTCACCACCGAGCGGTTGGACCTGGACGCCGACGGGATCGGGCGCGCGACGGTCGGCTTTGACAGCGACACCGTCCTGCGCGTCGAGCTGACGCTCACCAACGCCGGGCACCGCTACGACTGCGGGCAGGGCACCGTGCTCTCCTGCCGCGGCGTCTCGAAGAGCAACGACCGGCCGTTCACCTACAAGGTCCGCCTCAGGCGGTGACCTCCACGGTGTCCCCTGCGCCGACCCCGGCCACGGCCGGGCGCGCAGGTGAGGCAGCCGCCTCGGACAGCCGCCGCAGCGCCCCGACGGCCACGGCCCGGTCCGTCGTGCGCCACATCGGCGGCAGCGACGCCTGCAGGAACCGGGCGTAGGTCGTCCCCTCGAGCCGCGGGTCGAGGACCGCGACCACCCCGCGGTCGGTGCTCGTCCGGATCAGCCGGCCCGATCCCTGCGCCAGCAGCAGCGCGGCGTGGGTCGCCGCCACCGTCATGAAGCCGTTGCGGCCGGCCCGGTCCGCGGCCCGCTGCCGCGCCGACATCAACGGGTCGTCGGGGCGCGGGAACGGGATCCGGTCGATGAGCACCAGCTGGCAGGTGTCCCCCGGCAGGTCGAGGCCCTGCCAGAGCCCCAACGTCCCGAACAGGCAGGTGTGCGGGTCGGAGAGGAACTGCGCGGTCAGCTCCGGCAGCTGCGCGTCGCCCTGGGCGAGCACTGTCAGGTGCGGGAGCCTGGTCCGGGTCGCCTCGGCGGCCGCCTCCGCGGCGCGGCGGCTGCTGAACAGCCCGAGCGCCCGGCCGTCGGCGGCGTCGACGAGCGCGGCGATCTCGTCCAGCTGAGCGGCCCCGAGACCGTCGCGGCCGGGCCGCGGCAGGTGCGCCGCGACGTACAGGATGCCCTGCTGCCCGTAGTCGAACGGCGAGCCGACGTCGATCCCTCGCCACGGCTGCCGGCCCTGATCCTGCGGCGCGTCCTCCGGCTCGTGCTCCGACTCGTCGTCGCCCGACGCAGTCGGGCCGTGCACCCGGTCCGCCGGCTTCAGGCCGACCGTCGTCGCGATCGCGTCGAAGTCACCGCCGAGCCGCAGAGTGGCACTGGTGAAGACGACGGTCTTCTCCGCAAGCAGCCGGTCGCGCAGCGGCCCCCACACCTGCAGCGGCGCGACGCTCAGCTGGACGCCGCCGCGACCGGCGTCTCGGTCGGTCTTCCACAGCACGTCGGCGTCAGAGGCGGCGGCCATGCGTTCGGCGGTCGCAACGATCTCCTGCGCCCAGCCCTTGGCCTGGGTCGCGGCGGGGTCGTCGGTGCTGTCCCGGCCCTTGCCGCCCACCGCCGACACGACCGCCCGGGCGCTGTCCCGGACCAGCGCCAGGGCGTCGACGAGTCCCGTCGGGACCGGGTCGAGCCGTCCCGACGCGCACGCGTCGAGCTCGTCACGGAGCGCGTCCGCGGCGTCGAGCAACGCGTCGGTCTCCTCCCCGTCAACGTGCCGCGACGCACGGCGGGCCGCCCGCTCGACCTGCACCGGCGTCAGGTCGTCGGTCGCCGCCTGGGTGACCCGTGCCGACAGCTCGTGGGCCTCGTCGATCACCACCACGTCGTACTCCGGCAGCATCGGGACGCCCTCGATGGCGTCGATGGCGAGCACGGAGTGGTTGGTGACGAGCAGGTCGGCCTTCGCGGCCCGGTCGCGTGCCCGCTCGGCGAAGCACTCGGCACCGAAGGGGCAGCGGGCCGCGCCGAGGCACTCGCGGTGGGAGACCGACACCTGCCGCCAGACGCGCTCCTGGTGGCGCGGCGCCGAGTCGCGGTCGCCCGGGCCGCCGGCCTCGGCCTGCTCCTCCGCCCAGGCTCGCAGCTGCAGCACCTCCGAGCCGAGGGATCCGGTGGGGATCTCGACGAGCGCGCCCTGGTCGTCCGGGACGCCCTCGCGGATCCGGTGCAGGCAGGCGTAGTTGCTGCGCCCCTTGACCACGGCGTACGTCGGGGTGCGGTGCAGCTCGTGCTGGGCGGCCTCGACCAGCGCCGGGATGTCGCGCTCCACCAGCTGGTGCTGCAGTGCGAGCGTCGCGGTCGCGACGACGACCCGCTCGGGGTGGAGCAGGGCGGGGACGAGGTACCCGAGCGACTTGCCGGTGCCGGTCCCGGCCTGCACCAGCAGATGGGTGCCCGAGCTCAGCGCGCCGGCGACGGCCTCAGCCATCTCGACCTGGCCGGGCCGCTCCTGGCCGCCGAGTGCCTCGACGGCGGCCTGGAGGACGTCGCGGACGGTCGGTGACACTCGCAGACCCTAACGGCCGGGCAGGCCCGCGGCGATCCGCCGTCCCCAGGCCCGGACGTGCCCGGCCGGACTTCCTGGGAGGGGACGGCGGCTCAGGCGCGCGACAGCAGGTACGGCTCGAGCTCGCCGGCGAGGTCGGCGTTGACCCGGCCGCGGACGACGGTGCCGTCGCCGGTGTGCTCGAGGTGGTCGACCTCACCGGCGGTGTGGATCCGGTTGAGCAGGTCGCCGCGGTCGTAGGGCAGCAGCGCCTCGACCTCCACGCCCGGTCGCGGCAGGTCGGCCTCGACGGCGTGCGAGCACGTCGGCAATGCCCTCGCCGGTCTTCGCCGACGCGACGACCGAGTGCGGCTCGGCGGCGCGCAGCCGGGCGAGCACCAGCGGGTCGGCGGCGTCGGCCTTGTTGATGACGACGAGCTCGGGCACCTTGTCGGCACCGATCTCGGCGAACACCTCGCGCACCGCGGCGAGCTGGCCCTCGGGGTCGGGGTGCGACCCGTCGACGACGTGCACGACGAGGTCGGCGTCGGAGACCTCCTCGAGCGTCGAGCGGAACGCCTCGACGAGGTCGTGCGGAAGGTGGCGGACGAACCCGACGGTGTCCGACAGCGTGTAGACGCGGCCGTCAGCGGTGGTCGTACGCCGCGTGGTCGGGTCCAGCGTCGCGAACAGCGCGTCCTCGACCAGCACCCCGGCATCGGTGAGCCGGTTGAGCAGCGAGGACTTGCCGGCGTTGGTGTAGCCGGCAATCGCGACGGCGGGGATCTGGTTGCGACGCCGCTCGGCCCGCTTCGTGGTCCGGGTGGTCCCCATCTGCTGCAGCTCACGGCGGAGCTTCGCGATCTTGGTGTTGATCCGGCGCCGGTCGGTCTCGATCTTGGTCTCACCGGGCCCGCGGCCACCGATGCCGGCGCCGCTGGCGACCCGGCCACCGGCCTGTCGCGACAGGTTGCCACCCCAGCCGCGGAGCCGCTGCTTCATGTAGCTGAGCTGCGCGAGCTCGACCTGCGCCTGGCCCTCGCGGGACTTCGCGTGCTGGGCGAAGATGTCGAGGATCAGCGCCGTCCGGTCGACGACCTTGACGCCGACCCGGTCCTCGAGGTTGCGCAGCTGGCTGGGCGCGAGCTCGCCGTCGCAGACGACGGTGTCGGCGCCGGTGTGCTGGACGATCTCCTTGAGCGCGTCGACCTTGCCGCGACCGATGTAGGTGGCGGGGTCCGGCTTCTGGCGCCGCTGGAAGATCGCCTCGAGCACCTCCGAGCCGGCGGTCTCGGCCAGCGCGGCGAGCTCGGTCAGCGAGTTCTCGGCGTCCTCGACGCTGCCCTCGGTCCAGACCCCGACGAGCACGACGCGCTCGAGCCGGAGCTGGCGGTACTCGACCTCGGTGACGTCCTCGAGCTCGGTGCGCAGCCCGCCGACGCGCTTGAGCGCGTAGCGCGCCTCGAGGTCCCACTCGCCGTCGGAGACCTCCGGGTCGTCGCCGCCGGTCCCGTCGGGCAGGTCGGCGTAGCCGGACTCGAACCCGTCGTCCTCGGGGTCGTCGGGGTCACCCAGGCCGTCGAGGTCGAGGTCCAGGGCGATGTCGTCGCGCTCGTCCGGGGCCGGTGCGAGGCCGGCCTCAGGACCGCCGGTCGGAGCGGCGGTGCCAGCTGCTGCGGCAGCGGAGTCGTGGGGTCGCGGTGCGGTGGTCATATGCCGATAGGTTCGCACGTCTGTTCAACCCCCGGCGAGCCAATAACCTTCCGCGACGAGCACCGCGGGCCCGGTCAGCAGCACCCGGTCGCCGGTCGTCCAGCGGACCGTGAGGGTGCCGCCGGGGAGGTCGACGCGGTACGCCGGCTCGCGGCCGGTCACCGACGGCGGGCCGCCCTCGTCGGCGACGGCGGCCGCCACCACCACGGCGCACGCCCCCGTGCCGCACGACCGGGTCTCGCCCGACCCACGCTCGTGGACCCGCATCCCGACGTGCGACGGTCCCCGTCGTTGCGCCAGCTCGACGTTGACCCCGTCGGGGTAGAGCGCTTCGTCGTACCCCGGCGGCGGCAGCGGGTCGGGGTGCACCGAGAGGTCCTCGACGAAGGCGACGGCGTGCGGGTTGCCCATGTCGACGTGCAGCGCGTCGGCGCCGACGCCGTCCAGGCTGACCCACGTGCTCCCCAGAACCTGCGGGACCCCCATGTCGACGGTGATCTCACCCGCCGGGTCGCCGCCGGCGAAGGTCAGCTCCTTGACCCCGGCGCGGGTGCCGACCGGCAACGGCCGGCTGACGTCGGCGTCCTCGCGGAGCGCGAGGTAGCGGCCGAGGACCCGCACGCCGTTGCCGCACATCTCTGAGATCGACCCGTCGGCGTTGCGGTAGTCCATGAACCACTCGGCCGTCCCCCGGGCGGCGACAGCGGCCGGGTCGTCGTACGCCTCGGTGCGCACGACGCGGATCACGCCGTCGGCCCCGATCCCCGCCCGCCGGTCGCACAGCGCTCGGACGAGGGCAGGGGACGGCGGCCCCTGGCTGCCGTCGGGGTCGGGCAGCAGGACGAAGTCGTTCTCGGTGCCGTGGCCCTTGAGGAGACTCAGCCTGGTCACCCGCGCGACGCGACGACGTCGAGCCGGTCGAGGCCGCGGTCGAAGTCCTTGCCGACGAGCTTCTCCATGTTCAGCAGCGGCCCGGCCAGCCGCAGGAACAACGGCCGCGGCCCGACCATGTGCCAGGTGACGTGGGTGCCGCTGCCCTGCGGCTCGAGGCGGAACGTCAGCTCGTTGTCGCTGGTGAACGGTTTGTCGAAGTGGAGGGCGACCTCGATGCGGTCGTCCTCCACCCTCACGATCTCCATCCGGCCGGATCCGGCCTTGCGGTTGCCCGACCAGGCGTACGTCGAGCCGACGCCGGACTCGGGACCCCCGTAGGTCCGCTGCATCGTCGGGTCGATCTCCTCCCACGGCGACCATCGGGACCACTGGTGGAAGTCCTCGATCAACGCCCGGACCCGCTCGGGAGGCGCGGCAAGGGTGCGGCTCCGCTCGACGGTGTAGGTAGCGCTCATGAGGTCAGTTCTACCGCTGGCGGCGGTCCGCCTCCACCTCACGGGTGGACCAGCCGTGTCCCAGCCGTGTCACTGCGCAGATCTGTCGGAGCCGTGTGTCACCTTCGAACACATGGATGAGTTGCTCATGCGGACCGGCACCACGGGCTGGTGCCCCGACTGCGCCGACGAGCGGATCCTGGTGGCGGTCGAGGACGGGCTGGACTACTGCTGCACCGATTGCGACGCCGCCGTGCTGCTGCTCCTCGACGTCCCCGTCGTCCCGTTCCGGCTCAGCGCCTGACCCCGCCCGACCTGGCCGGGCCCGTCGAGCGAGGCGGCGACGGCTGCGACCGTGGAGACCGCGCGGCCGACCCGGTCGGGGTCGGCGTGCCCGACCCAGGCGATGCGAGGGTCCTTGCGGAACCAGGTGTCCTGCTTGCGGGCGAAGCGCCGCGTCCCGGTGACCGTGGCCGCACGCGCATCCTCCTCCGTGCCCGCGCCGGCGAGGTGGTCGAGGACCTGCTGGTAGCCGAGCGCCCGGCTCGCCGTCCGGCCCTCCCGCAGCCCCTGCCGCTCGAGGTCCCGGACCTCCTCGACGAGCCCGGCCTCCCACATCCGGGCCACCCGCCGCCGGATCCGGTCGTCCACGACCGGCCGGGGACAGTCGATCCCGACCTGCACCGTCGCCGCGTCGACGTACTCCCGCGCGGGGAGCGAAGCGCTGAACGGCCGGCCGGTCAGCTCGACCACCTCCAGCGCGCGGACGACGCGCCGGCCGTTGCCCGGGAGGATCTGTCTCGCAGCGTCCGGGTCCCGCGCGGCGAGCCGTCGGTGCAGCTCCGGAGCGCCGACGCCGGCCAGCTCCTCCTCCAGCCGGGCCCGCAGCGCCGGGTCGGTCCCCGGGAAGTCGAACCGATCGATCACCGCTCGGGTGTAGAGCGCGGACCCGCCGACGAGCACCGGAACGACGCCGCGGCTGCGGCAGTCCGCCACGGCCGCGCGCGCCCAGGCCTGGAACTCCGCCACGGTCGCGGTCTCCCGCACGTCGAGCACGTCGAGGAGGTGGTGCCTGATCCCCCGCCGGTCCTGCGGGAGCAGCTTCGCGGTCCCGATGTCCATGCCGCGGTAGAGCTGCATCGAGTCGGTGTTCACCACCTCGCCGCCGAGTGCCTCGGCGAGGTCGAGGGCGAGGTCGGACTTGCCCACCGCGGTCGGCCCGACGACCGCGACGATCGGCAGCGCCGGTCGCGGAGCACGGGGCGCGGTCACCGGGCCAGTGTCCCAGGCGGTTAGGTTCGGACAGGTGACGCGCTTCGCGGTGGTGCCCGCCGCCTACCTGCTGCTGGCTCGCGGCGAGGGGGCCGAGCTGGAGGTGCTGCTGCAGCTCCGCGGACTGCGGCTGCCGTTCATGCCGGGTCACTGGGCGACAGCCGCAGCCGGCCACGTCGAGCCGGGCGAGTCGGTCTTCGACGCTGCCACGCGGGAGGCGCGGGAGGAGATCGGTGTCCTCATCGCTCGCGAGGACGTCGTCCCGCTGTGCGCGATGCACCGCACGCTGCCGGGGGTCAGCGACCCGGTCGAGCAGCGCGTGGACTTCTTCTTCACCGCACGGCGGTGGACCGGCGAGCCCGAGGTCCAGGAACCCGACAAGTGCTCGGCGCTGGCGTGGCACCGCCCCTCGGCCCTGCCGGAGCCGATGGTGCCGCACGAGCAGGTGCTGCTCCGGCTGCTCGCGACCGGCGACGTCCCCGCCGTCGTCTCCTACGGGTACTGAGCGCCTGTGTGGCCTCCAGCCGTCGATCCGTCCCTGCCGTGCCGGCTGACCTGCCGGGTGCTGCGGGGGACGGCTCGGGCGGTCACTCCCGGAGCACTCCCCGTCCTGACCTCGGTGCGGACGCGGGAGGCGCTCACCGCGCTCACCGTGGACGACGGTCCGCACCCGGCGACGACCCCGGCGCTGCTGGAGGTCCTCGCACGTCACGACGCCCGCGCGACGTTCTTCCTGATCGGTGAGCGCGCAGCGGCCCGTCCCGACCTGGTCCGGGCGATCGTGTCCGAGGGGCACGAGGTGGCCAACCACCTCTGGCGCGACGAGCCGAGCGTGCGGCTCCCGGCGGCCGAGTTCCGGCGGCAGCTGGCAGCTGTGTCGGACCTGCTCCGGGCTCACGCCGAGGTGTCCTGGTTCCGCCCTGGCTCGGGCTTCTTCACCCGGAGGATGCTCCGCGACGCCGCGGAGCTGCAGCTCCGGTGCGTCCTCGGCTCGCCGTGGCTGGTGACCACGACGTACCGCGGGGACCCGGTGCGGGAGGGCCGGAGGCTGGGACGGCTGGCTCACCGCGGGGCCGTCGTCGTCCTGCACGAGGGCGTGCCGGAGCGTGCCCCCGTGGCGGCGGTCGCCGGCACGCTGCTCGGGACGCTCCGCGAGCGTGGGCTCGCCGCGGTCACGGTGAGCGAGCTGGTGGCGGCCGAGGACTGAGCCCGACGTCGAGCCGCCCTCCATGGTGGGCGGCTCGACCCGTCACGAGGGGCGGCTCGCCACGGAGGGCACTCAGAGTCCCCGCTCGACGAGCCGCACCGCAGCCGCCAAGTCCTCGCTGAGCGGCCGGTCGGTCCGGTCCTCGCCGACCGCGATGGCGGCGTGCTCGAAGAGCTCCCGCAGCGGGCCGTCCGGCAGCGGGTCGCCGGTCATCCGGATCGCCCGGACGGCGGCCACCAGCTCGCAGCCGAGGACGACCGGCGCCAGGTCGACCATCTGCTCGCACGCCCACGCCGCCTGGGTGGAGAAGCTCGCGTGCTCCTCCAGGCCCAGCGAGATCGACGCGTGACCCGTGGACACCGGTGCGCTGACGATGCGCGCGCGGGCCAGGGCGTCCTGGGCGAGGTACTCCAGGATCAGCACCCCCGAGCTCCCGGCCGGCCCCGAGGCGAGGAACGGCGGGAGTCCGGTCAGCGAGGGGTTCAGCAGCGCCGACAGCCGGGCGGCCGACAGCGCGAGGACCGGGTAGGTCGCCTGGCGCAGCGCGTCGAGCGTCGCCGAGAGCCGAGCCGTGACGAAGCCGCCGTGGTGCAGCGGGGTGCCGTCGGGGACGACGAGCGGGTTCTCGGTCGAGTCGTCGACCTCGACCACCACCGCCTGCCGGGTCGTCCCCAGCGCGTCGAGGAACGGGGCGTGCACCTGCGGGACCGTGCGGAGCGCGAACGGGTCCTGGAGCCGCGCCGGCTGCCACGCCGCCGGCTCGAGCAGCGCCATCAGCCGCCGGGCGACCTCCTGCTGCGAGGCGTCGGGGCGCCCCGCGTGCACCCGCGGGTCGTAGGCCTGCAGCGACGCCCGCAGCGCCACCGCCGACAACGCGGTCACCCGCTCGGCGGCGTCGGAGAACACCGCGAGCCGGTGGTGCACGAGGGCCGCCGTCGCGAGGGTCAGGGCGTTGCTCGACATGAACGGCAGTGCGTCACCGTCGTCCACGGCGGCCACCGGCGCCGTCCCGGTCCGCCACGGCCGCTCCCCCACGAGCGTGAGCCCCAGCTCCGCCAGTGGCACCAGGTCGCCGGTGCCGATCGAGCCGAACCGGTGCAGATCCGGGACGGCCCCCGAGCCGATCGCCGCTCCCAGCGACGAGGCGAGCGCGGCGCTGACCCCCGACCTCCCCGAGGTGATCTGGTGCAGCCGGATCGCCATGGCCGCCCGCGCGGTCGCGTCGTCGTAGGTGTCCCCGACACCGGTCGCGTGGCTGCGCCACAGCCGCAGCGCGTGCGACACCCCACCGTCGGCGACGCGGTCGGTGGGGACCGAGCGCAGCGCGCCGACGCCGGTCGTCAGGCCGTAGACCGCGCCGGACCGGCTCGCCAGCCGCAGGTGCTGCTGCGCCTGCGTGATGACCTCGACCGACGCGTCCGTCAGCTCGACGGGGGCCGGACCGCCGCGCAGCGCCCAGGCGACGAGGTGGTCCAGCGGCATCCCCGACGACATGTGCCACTCCCTCCGTCCCGCGGACCTCCGCCCGCACTAGCGTGGCACCCGCCCGCGGACCCGACGCGACCCGACGCCGAGGAGTGCGGACATGACCTGGCGCGACGCCGCCGCGCCGCTGCGCAGCCGCACCGTCGCGTGGTACTTCGCCTCCCGGGCCACCGACACGCTCGGCTCGATGGTGGCGAGCCTCGTTCTGGCCTTCGCTGGCCTCGGCGTCACCGACTCGGCCACGGCGCTCGGGCAGGTGCTCGCTGCGCACGCCGTTCCTCGTCCTCGCCGCCGTCAACGATGCCCGTCGGCCAGCTCGTCTTCGGGCCGCTCAGTGACGCGTTCGGCCGCGCGAACGTCCTCGTGGTGGCCGGGCCCGCCTCGAGCCTGGTCTCGCTCGTGACGCTCGCGTCCCGCTCCGTCCGCACCATGGACCGGGCGGTCCGCACAGAACCTTGACATGTCGTCCACCCGTTCCGAGCAGCTGCTTCCCTAGCGTGGCGAGCGTGATCAGCGTCCGAGGGCTCACCAAGGTGTACGGCGAGGTCCGCGCCGTCGACGACCTGTCGTTCGACGTCGAGGCGGGCAAGGTCACCGGCTTCCTCGGCCCCAACGGCGCCGGGAAGTCGACGACCATGCGGGTCGTCATGGGCCTGGACCGGCCGACGGCCGGCGCTGCGACCATCGGTGGCAGGCGGTACGCCGACCTCGACGCACCGCTGCGGCAGGTCGGCGCCCTGCTGGATTCCGGCGCGATGCACCCCGGCCGCACCGGACGGGCGCACCTGCGGATCGGGGCCCGCAGCAACGGCATCCCGCTCTCCCGCGTCGACGAGGTGGTCGACCAGGTCGGTCTCGGTGCCGCAGCCCGGCGACGGGTCCGGGGCTACTCGCTGGGGATGCGGCAGCGGCTCGGCATCGCGGCCGCGCTGCTCGGCGACCCGCCGGTGATGTTGTTCGACGAGCCAGTCAACGGACTCGACCTCGACGGGGTGCGCTGGATCCGGGCGCTGCTGCGCGGCTTCGCCGACGAGGGTCGCACCGTCCTGGTGTCCAGCCACCTCATGAGCGAGATGCAGCTGATCGCCGACCGCGTCGTGATCATCGGCCGGGGTCGCCTCATCGCCGACGCGGACACCGACGAGGTGCTCCGCGGGCTGGGCGGTGGGCTGGGCGGTGGGCTGGGCGGTGGGCTGGGCGGTGGGCTGGGCGGTGGGCTGGGCGGTGGGCTGGGCGGCCAGCCGGGGGGTCGACGGGTGCAGGTCCGCTCCCCGCGCGCCGACGACCTGCACCGGGCCCTCGTCGAGCCCGCGCTCCTCGGCAGCGTCGTCGTCGAGCACGTCGGCCCCGGTGAGCTCAGGGTCTCCGGGATGGCGGCCGCCGACGTCGGGGACGTCGCGCACGCCCGCGGCGTACCGCTGCACCACCTCGCGGACGTCGAGCAGTCGCTCGAGGACGCCTACCTCTCGCTCACCGACGACAGCCTCGACTTCCGCGGCGCGGAGCCGGTCGCGGACGGTGCGGCCCGGTGAGGAGCCCGATGAGCACCGCTGCCGTGCTCGCCCGCACCGGAGGAGCGGAGTGGACCCGGATATGGAGCCTCCGCTCGAGCTGGGTGTTCGCGCTCGTGACCGCGGTGGCCGTGGTCGGGCTCGGCGCGATCATCGGCTCCGACGGCGCCGACGACCCCTCCGGGCCGCCGGCGGACGTGACCGCCTGGGACGGCGGCCGGCTCACCGCGATGTTCGCGTTGTTCGGGGTCCTCGCGCTGTCGGTGGTGACCAGCGCCGCCGACCACGGCACCGGCGGGATCGTCCCCACCTTGCAGTGGACGCCGCGCCGTGGTGTGCTGCTGGCCGCCCGCGCCGGCGTCATCGTCGCGACCACGACGCTCCTGGCGCTGCACCTGGTGACGGCGGCGACGCTCGTGGTGTGGTCGCAGCTGCCTGAGGTCGGGCTCCCGGTCAGGGACGGCGCGGAGACCCTGGGAGGCCTCGCGTTCGTCTTCGGCAGCGGCGCCCTGCTCGCGGTCGGACTGGGGCTGGCCCTCCGGAGCACCGCCGGAGCCCTCGTGACCGTCATCGCGCTCGTCATGGTGCTGCCCCCGCTGCTCGCCAACCTCCCCTACGACTGGGCGGTGTCGACCTCCGCCGCGCTGCCCGGCTCGAGCGCCCTCTACCTGATCTTCGGTGAGGGCCCGAGCGACGACATGACCACCACCTCCACCCGGCTCACCCTTGCCGGCTGGGCCCTCGCTGCCCTCGCCGCCGGCGGATGGCGCCTGATCCGCACCGACGCCGACCGATAACCGACCTCGACCCGTCCCGCACAGGAGTCCCGATGAAGACCGCTCCCACCTCCTACCGCCTGGCGCTGGCGCTGGCGCTGGCGCTGACCGTCGCGTCCGCGGTGTTCCTCGTCCTCGGGATCGGCGCTCTCGGCATCGTCGGGGCCGGCGGCCGCTCCGACCGCGGGTACGCCGCCGTACTGGTGGTCCTCGCCGCCGGCAGCGTCGTCGCTCGGCTCCGCACCCGCGGCATGGCGCTGGCCCTCGCGGCGACCGCGCTCGCGCAGGCGGTGGTCACGCTGTCGGTGTTCCTCACCGGCGCGCATCACGCCGAGGGCGCGTCGGTGGCGGACATCCTCATGGTCAACGCGATGTACGTCGCGCTCTTCAGCTCCGCCTCGTGGCTGTTCCGCCGCGCCGACGACCTGAGGTCCCTGGTCGGCACGTAGCGGCGACAGACCGTTTGTCCCACGACCCGCCCGGGCAAGGCTCACAGAACGGAAGGAGTCCGCCATGACGATCGAGCCTCCGAACCCGATCCCCCCGGAGCCGCAGGTCCTCCCCAGCAGCACGCCCGAGGGACCCCAGGTGATCCCGACGCACGGCACCCCGGCCGGCGAGCCCGGCCCGACCGCCGACCCGGACCCGACGCAGCCGTGAGCGAGCCGACGGGCGACAAGCAGACCGACCTGGAGGCCGCGGACACCCGCAGCGAGGGCGGCTCGGTCCCGTTCGACGTCCGGGAGTCGACACCCAACAGCTCCGGCCCGCAGGGAGCGGCCGGGGGAATGGGCGTCTCGAGCGAGCGCACCGGACCCGATGGCGGCGACGAGCCCGGTCACGGCATCACCGGGACCGGCTCGACCGGGGACGCCCGGACCCGTACCGACGGCGTCTTCGACTCCTCCCCGCACCAGTGGGACGCCCCCGACGTGGCGGTCGGCGAGGCGGGAGCCGGGGCTGGCGCAGGGGTCGGGGCCCGGGCCACCGGCGCGGTCAGCGGCCGGCCGGACACCACCGGTCGAGGCGACCGTGAGGAGGAGCAGGCCTACGTCGAGGGAGCCGACTCCGGCGCGGACCAGGGTCCGGTCCGCACTGAGGGACGCGAGGGCGTCGACCGCACGGTCGGTGAGCCGAACACGCTGCCGCTCGGGGGCGACAAGCCTCACGACACCGGTCGCGACAACCCGCTCTGATCCGGTAAGGCTCGTCGCCGCGGTGACGTGTCAGCGGCAGACAGCAGCCGGTGCCGGCGCAGCGGGGACACCGACGCTCGGGAGCCCCAGCAGGACACCCGACGTCGCCGATGTCGACGGGGTGGCGAGCCGCGCCTCCCACGCGTCGCCGGACCGGGTCCGGCGTACCGCCGTGACGGGGACGTCGGAGACGAGGTGGTGCGGTGCGGCGTAGGTGACCTCGACCTCGACGACGTCGCCGGGCCGGGGCGCCTGCCCGTCTTCGGGCGCCGGGAAGTGGACGAGCCGGTTGTCGCGCGCCCGGCCGGTCAGCCTGCGGGTCGCTGCGTCCTTGCGACCCTCGCCCTCGGCGACGAGGAGCTCGAGCGTGCGGCCGACGAGCCGCTGGTTCTCCTCCCACGCGACCCGCTCGACCAGGGCGGCGAGCCGCTCGTACCGCTCCTGCACGACCGGCTTCGGCAGCTGCTCGGGCAGCGACGCGGCCGGCGTACCAGGTCGCTTGGAGTACTGGAAGGTGAAGGCACCGGCGAACCGCGCGCGCTCCACGACCGCCAAGGTCTCGGCGAAGTCGGCCTCGGTCTCGCCGGGGAAGCCGACGATGATGTCGGTGGTGATCGCCGCGTCGGGCAGCGCCGCACGGACCCGGTCGATGATGCCGAGGTAGCGGGCCTGGCGGTAGGAGCGGCGCATCGCTCGGAGCACGCGGTCCGAGCCGGACTGCAGCGGCATGTGCAGCTGCGGCATGACGTTGGGCGTCTCGGCCATCGCCGCGATGACGTCGTCGGTGAAGTCCGCCGGGTGCGGGCTGGTGAAGCGGACCCGCTCCAGCCCGTCGATCTCGCCGCAGGCACGCAGCAGCTTGCCGAAGGCGAGCCGGTCGCCGAACTCGACGCCGTAGGAGTTGACGTTCTGCCCCAGCAGGGTGACCTCGCTGACCCCCTCGTCGACCAGCGCGCGGATCTCGGCGAGCACGTCCCCGGGGCGGCGGTCCTTCTCCTTGCCGCGCAGGCTCGGGACGATGCAGAAGGTGCAGGTGTTGTTGCAGCCGACGCTCACCGACACCCACGCGGCGTACGCCGACTCGCGCCTGGTCGGCAGGGTGGAGGGGAAGACCTCGAGGGACTCCAGGATCTCGACCTGCGCCTCCTCCTGCACCCGGGCGCGCTCGAGGAGCACCGGCAACGAGCCGAGGTTGTGCGTGCCGAAGACGACGTCGACCCAGGGCGCCTTCTCGGTGATGGTGTCGCGGTCCTTCTGCGCCAGGCAGCCGCCGACCGCGATCTGCATCCCCGGGTGCTTCGCCTTGACCGGCGCGAGGTGGCCGAGGTTGCCGTAGAGCCGGTTGTCGGCGTTCTCCCGGACCGCGCAGGTGTTGAACACGACGACGTCGGGCTGGTCGCCGTCGGCGGCCTTGCGGTACCCCGCGCCCTCGAGCAGGCCGCTGAGCCGCTCGGAGTCGTGGACGTTCATCTGGCACCCGTAGGTGCGGACCTCGTAGGTGCGACTGACCTGGTCTTCCACCACGTCGGCTCCTCCGAGCCGCACGTCGGAGTCGAGGACGGACCCCGAGGGTCCAGCGTGTCCTGAGCCTGGACCGACAGATTCCTCCTCCACACGAGGAACTGTAGTGAGACCCTGCGACCTCCGTGTCCAGCCGCCATGGAGGCGGACCTGCACCGGTCCACGATGCTGTCCGACGAGCGCCTCCTGGGCCGCGCGCGTTCCTGGGACCGGTCGACCCTCCCGATGTCAGCCGATCGTCCGCTCCAAGAGCGAGCAGAGGTCGAGATCCCGGCCCGCTCGCAGCAGAGTCACGAAGCTGACGAAGGCGTCGTCCTCCGGGTCACCCGGGGTCCCCGCGTCGTCGAAGGTCAGGGCAAATCTGAACAGCCCCGCGGATCGGCCAAGGATGGTGCCGTCCCCGGTGCGGACCACGTTGGTGCCCACGTTCTGCACCACCGTGGTGTACGTGCCGTCACCGTTGTCCGTGATTCGCAAGTCCTTCCCTCTGGATCGTGTGTCGACGAAGACCCGGTCGCCGGTAACGGCGTTGGTCCAGGTGTCCGTGCCAGTGGTGTGAAGGCTCACGTGGGTGAATCCTCTGCGGGTCCTCTCGATCCTCCAACCCTCGACGAAACCCTGCTGCAGGAAGGGCTCGCCGCAGAAGGAGATCTCTGGGCCGTACCTGTCGAGAACTGGCTCGCTCGCGGGAGGTGCAGCCGATGCAGCGCCGACGAGGAGGATCGGAGAAAGCATCGTGGAGGCTGCTGCGAGAGCTGTCGGTGTGCGTCGCGACGCGAGCATGGTGACCAACCCCAGACGGCGGTTCGGCGACCTCGGGCGTGAAGCCGCTCCTTCCGGTCTACGCGCCTTCCGGATCACTGGCAAGCGGAACCTGCGTGCGGTCAAGACAACGCCGGGGGCGCGGGCGCCCGTGCTCCGCGTGGAAGGCTCACGTCGCCTCCAGCGAAGAGGCAGCCGCGTCATTCGTACAGGCGTGCGCTCCCCACGGCGTCCTGGCGCACCCCACAGCACGTGGTCCGTGGGGAGCGCCAGTTCGCCGACATCCCTTGGAGCAACGGTCCTAGCTGGCCTCGTCACCGCCGCCGGCCGCGGCCAGGCCCCGCTCCTCGTCCTTGCGGATCGAGCTGGTGAGCCCCGGATCCACGCCGGGCGCGGTGTCGGGCTGCCGGAGGTCGGACTCGGCGGTGTCCGGGTTGTGCCCGACGTCGGCGCCGGTCGTCCCGACCGGAGTCTCCAGGTCGAGGTCGCCACCGGGCATCGCCTCGGCGACCTCCTCGGCGATCTCCTCCTGCTCGGCCCGCTGCAGCTGCGCGTCGCCGTGGCCCTCGTCCCGCGTACTTGCGTGCGGCTCGGTGGCGTGACCGCCCGGAGGCGTCCCGTTCTCGGCTTCGGCGGCCAGCGTCTCCTCGACGACGGGGATCGGCTCTTCGAGCTGCGGGTAGGGCAGCAGGTCGACCTCCGGCTCGCCGCTCGGTGCGCCGGCCGCGTCGCCCGAGTCGGCCGAGTCGACCGAGCCACCCGCCGCGGCTGCCTCGCTCGCCGGGGCGCTGCTGGGGGTGGTCTCGTCGTCGGCAGAGCTGGCGGAGTCGAGGGTGTCCTCGGCGGGAGCGCCGACCGGCTGCGCGGTGCTGAGCGAGGCGTCGGACGCGCTGGCGTCACTGTTCTCGCCCTGGTCGCCGCCACCGGCGCGGCTGCGCAACGCGCTGGCCGCGACCCCGGTCACGCCCTTGGTCACACCCTTGGCCGCGCCGAAGGCCGCCCTGCTCACCGGGTTGGAGACGGCCTGGGACGCGAGTCCCGTCACCCTCGCCCGGAGGTTCCTGTCAGCCACAAAAAGGCTCCTCTCGTGTCGAGGAAGCGGTGCCCGGACGGGTCGGCGGACAAACCAGCGGCGCCCGTCACACACGCTCGACAGTCACTTCGGCGGCATCCGGATGCCGCCGTCCACCCGGATCGTCTCGGCGTTGAGGTAGCTGCTGGTCACGGCCGCGAGGACGACCTCGGCGACCTCCTCGGGAAGCCCGAGGCGCTTGGGGAAGAGCACGCCCTTCTCGAGGTTGGCCTTGAAGGCCTCGCTCGCCTCGCCCTGACCGTAGATCGGGGTGTCGATGAGGCCTGGAGCGACGGTGTTGACGCGGACGCCGATGGCCGCGAGGTCGCGCGCCACCGGCAGCGTCATGCCGACCAGGCCGCCCTTGGACGCCGAGTACGCCGCCTGGCCGGTCTGCCCGTCGAAGGCGGCCACGGAGGCCATGTTGACGACGACGCCGCGCTCGCCGGACGCGTCGCACGGCTGGGTCCGACCCATCGCGGTCGATGCGATGCGGATCGCGTCGAAGGTCCCGACGAGGTTGATCGCGATCACCCGCTTGAAGGCGTCGAGGTCGGCCGCCGACTCGTACCGGCCGTCCTTGCCGACGGTCCGCTGCGCCCAGGCGATGCCCGCGCAGTTCACGAGCACCCGTAGCGGGCCGAGCTCCTGGGCACGGTCGACCGCAGCGACGATGGTGTCGGTGCGCGTCACGTCGACCTCGACGAACACCCCGCCGATGTCCTGAGCGACCGCGCTGCCCTTCTGCCGATCGACGTCGGCGACGACGACCCGGGCGTCCGCAGCGGCGAGGGCTCGGGCCACCGCCGCCCCGATGCCTGAGGCCGCGCCCGTGACGACTGCCGATGCTCCCCTGATGTCCACGAGCGCCGACGCTACCTGTCAGTAGGGTCGACGCGCTGAGGGGTCCTGGTCACGCGGTGCATCCCGGGGCCGCCGGGTCGCGCTTGGAGTCAGCGCGGAGTCAGCCAGCGTCAGCGCGGGTCAGCGGGCGACCTCGGTGGCCCGGCTCTCGCGGATCACCGTCACCTTGATCTGGCCCGGGTAGGTCAGCTCCTCCTCGAACTGCTTGGCGATGTCACGCGCGAGGAGCTGCGCCGCGAGGTCGTCGACCTGGTCGGGGAGGACCATCACCCGCACGTCGCGACCGGCCTGCATCGCGAAGACCTTGTCGACCCCGGGCTTCGACATCGCGATCGCCTCGAGCTGGTGCAGCCGGTCCAGGTAGGCCTCGATCGACTCGCGACGCGCCCCCGGGCGACCGCCGCTGATGGCGTCGGCCGCCTGGGTGATCACGGCCTCGACCGTGCGGGGCTCGACCTCGTTGTGGTGCGCCTCGATCGCGTGGACGACGTCCTCGGACTCCCCGAACCGGCGGACCAGCTCGGCGCCGACAACGGCGTGCGACCCCTCCGCCTCGTGGGTGAGGGCCTTGCCGATGTCGTGGAGGAACGCCCCCCGCACGCACGCGGCCCGGTCCAGACCCAGCTCGTCGGCGAGCAGACCCGCGGCGTGCCCGGACTCGAGGAGGTGCTTGAGGACGTTCTGCCCGTAGGAGGTCCGGTACTTCAACCGGCCCATCGTCAGGACCAGCTCGGGGTGCAGGTCGGTGATCCCCATCTCGAGGCAGGCGTCCTCGCCGGCCTTGCGGCAGAGCTCCTCGACCTCCAGCCCGGCGCGCTTGTGGACGTCCTCGATGCGGGTCGGGTGGATCCGGCCGTCCGCGACGAGCGACTCCATCGTGACCCGTCCGACCTCGCGACGCACGGGGTCGAAGCAGCTCAGGACAACGGCCTCGGGGGTGTCGTCGATGACGACGTTGACGCCGGTGATCTGCTCGAAGGCGCGGATGTTGCGGCCCTCGCGGCCGATGATCCGGCCTTTCATGTCGTCGCCAGGAAGCTGCACGACCGCGACGGTCGACTCGGCAGTCTGCTCGGAGGCGATCCGCTGCACCACGGTGCTGACGATGCGGCGGGCGTTGGCCTCCGCGTCCTCCCGAGCCGACTTCTCGATCTCGCGGGCGAGCAGCGCCGCCTGGATCCGGGCGTCGTGCTCGACGACCGAGACGAGCTCCTGCTTCGCCTCGTCGGCGGTCATCGACGCGGTGCGTTCCAGGACGGCACGGCGCTCGTCCTCCACGCTGGACAGCTCCGTGGCCCGTGTCTCGAGCCGTGCGGTCTCGTCCTGGAGCCGCTTGGACTCGTCGTCGAGCCGCTGCTCGCGCTCGGCCAGTCGGTGCTCGCGGCGCTCGATGTCGTGACGCTGCTCCTGCAGGTCGCGGTGGAGGTCGGCCTCGCGGCGAGCGGCGAGCTGCCGGGAGAGCAGGACGACGCCGACCGCGAGCGCCAGGATGAGGACCGCGATCCCGATGAGGACGACGATGAGGTTGAGGCTGACGAGCCCGGCGAGGAGGTTCGGGACGAGGTCCACCGTGGACCTCGCACCGTCGGGGGCGCTCGTGTGTTCCATGACGGCTCCTGGGGATCAGGCGCCACATGGCGTGACCACACGACCGAGGGAAACCCGTCCCAGGCGTCACGCGGGAGCGTGACGCCTCGTGCCGGTCTCGTGCCTGGTCTGAGCGTGCGGTCGAGCCAGAAGGTGCGCGTCACCGGGCATGCGCCCGGCTTGAGTGTCGGGTCGAGTCGGCCGGCCCCGGGAGGGACCGGCCGTTCAGAGGTGCTGCTCTTCGCAGGCTAGGCCGGGTCCCCGGGACGGTCAAGGACGACTGAGCTCCCCCGAGATCCACCGGGACCGGGGTCCTCCGAGGTCAGTCGCTGTCCGTCGGCGCCAGGTCGAGGTCGCCGAGCTCCTCGCGCACCACCTCGAAGACGACCGGCGACGGGTAGCCCTTGCGGGCGAGCATCCCCGTCAGTCGCCGCACTTGGGTCGGCCGGTCGAACCTCTCCACGCTGCGCCGCTTGCGCCGCACGAGCTCACGCGCGGCCTCGGCCTCGTCGTCGGGGTCGACGGTCGCCAGGGCGTCGGAGACGACCTCCGCGTCGATCCCCTTGCGTCGCAGCTCGACCGCCAGCGCGCGCCGGGCGAGCCCCCGGCCGGCTTGCCGCGACTGGACCCAGTCGCGGGCGAACGCGGCGTCGTCGACGAGCCCGACCTCCTCGAACCGGTCGAGGAGGCGTTCGGCGACGTCGTCCGGGACGTGCTTGCGGGCGAGCTTGGTGGCGAGCTCGGCGCGGCTCCTCGCCTGGCCGGTGAGCTGGTCGAGGAGCACCTTGCGACCCACCGCCTCGGCGTCGGCGTCCGGCCCGAGCGCCTCGTCGTCCTCGGGCGGCGGTGGACCGAGCGGGTCGTCGTCGGTGTCCGTCGCGTCGGTCGCGGGCACGCCCCTCACCTCGCTCGCGCCGGTCAGAAGGTGATGTTGGTCGGCTCGACGACCTCGTCGGTCACCTGGGGACCCACGCCGAGCTTCTCGAGGATCCGCTTCTCGATCTCGTTGGCCAGGTCCGGGTTGTCCCGCAGGAAGTTGCGGGCGTTCTCCTTGCCCTGGCCGAGCTGGTCGCCCTCGTAGGTGTACCAAGCGCCGGCCTTGCGGACCAGGCCGTTCTCCACCCCGACGTCGATGAGCCCGCCCTCGCGGCTGATGCCCTGGCCGTAGATGATGTCGAACTCCGCCTGCTTGAACGGCGGCGCGACCTTGTTCTTCACGACCTTGACGCGGGTCCGGTTGCCGACCATCTCCTGGCCGTCCTTGAGGGTCTCGATCCGCCGCACGTCGAGCCGCACCGAGGAGTAGAACTTCAGCGCCTTACCGCCGGTGGTGGTCTCAGGAGACCCGAACATCACCCCGATCTTCTCGCGGAGCTGGTTGATGAAGATCATCGTCGTCTGGGAGTTGTTGAGCGCACCGGTCATCTTGCGCAGTGCCTGGCTCATGAGTCGGGCCTGGAGGCCGACGTGGCTGTCGCCCATCTCCCCCTCGATCTCGGCGCGCGGCACGAGCGCGGCCACGGAGTCGATGACGATGAGGTCGAGCGCCCCGGAGCGGATCAGCATGTCGGCGATCTCGAGCGCCTGCTCACCGGAGTCGGGCTGGGAGACCAGCAGCGCGTCGGTGTCGACGCCGAGCGCCTTGGCGTAGTCGGGGTCGAGCGCGTGCTCGGCGTCGATGAACGCGACGATGCCACCGGCCGCCTGGGCGTTCGCCACGGCGTGCAGCGCCACCGTCGTCTTGCCGCTGGACTCCGGGCCGTAGATCTCCACGACCCGTCCGCGCGGGAGCCCGCCGACGCCGAGCGCCACGTCGAGCGCGATCGCACCGGTCGGGATCACGGCCAGCGGTGCGCGGTTGTCCTCACCGAGCCGCATGACCGAGCCCTTGCCGAACTGCTTCTCGATGTTGGCCAGCGCCATGTCCAGCGCCTTGTCACGATCCCCGACTGCCATGGTCCTCATCCCGTCCTGGAGTCCGCCCCGAGGGCGGGTGTGTTGGTGTCGCCAGCGACCCTAGGCACCGCCGCCGACAAGTTCGACGAGCAACTCGAGGGCTGTGGAGAACGGGCCGCGGACTCAGCCTAGGTCGTACACACGTTCGAGCAGGGTCTCGACACGCGGCTCCGCCATGAGCGACGCTGGAGGTCCGCGCCGCCGCCCCGAGGGAGGGCTCCCATGACGACCACCGACGCCCACCTGCCCGACCTCGCCGACGGCCTCCTCCAGGCGTTCACCGACGTCCGCGGCCTCACCGAACGCCTCGCCGGCTTGCTCTCCCCCGAGGACCAGACCGCCCAGTCGATGCCGGACGCCAGTCCCACCAAGTGGCACCGGGCCCACACGACGTGGTTCTTCGAGGAGTTCCTGCTGTCGCCGACCGCCGGCTACGCGGCGTACGACCCGACCTTCCGCTACCTGTTCAACTCCTACTACGACCAGATCGGGCCGCGGCACCCGCGCGCCGAGCGGGGTCTCGTGACGCGGCCGGGGACCGCGGAGGTCGAGCGCTACCGCGGCCACGTCGACGCGGCGATGGCCGACCTCGTGCGGACCGGCGGCGACCAGCGGCAGGCCGAGCTGGTGCGGCTCGGGCTGCACCATGAGCAGCAGCACCAAGAGCTGCTGGTCATGGACGCCAAGCACCTGCTCTCCCGGCACCCGTTCGGGCCGGCGATGGTCCCCCGACAGGCGGGCGAGCCCGCGGCCGACGTCGCTGCCGAGCCGCTGCGGTGGCGGGCCGTCGAGGGCGGGCTGGTCGAGGTCGGCCACGACGCGCGCGAGCACGGCTTCGCCTACGACAACGAGTCGCCTCGGCACCGGGTGTGGCTGGAGGGGTTCGAGGTGGCCGACCGGCCGGTCACCAACGCCGACTGGCGGGAGTTCATGGCCGACGGTGGCTACGACCGGCCCGAGCTGTGGCTCTCCGACGGTTGGGCGACCGTCCGGCAGGACGGCTGGCGCGCTCCGGGGTACTGGCGCGAGCGCGACGGCGAGTGGTGGGTGTTCACCTGCGCGGGCGAGCGTCCCGTGCGGGCAGCCGAGCCGGCCTGCCACGTGTCGTTCTACGAGGCCGACGCCTACGCCCGCTGGGCAGGCGCCCGGTTGCCGACGGAGCCGGAGTGGGAGCATGCCGCCGCCTGCCTCGACCAGGTGGCCGCGACGGGCGGGACGCCGGGGCGTACCCCCACCGGGTGGACCGCGCTCGACCCGCTGCGGCTGCACCCGGAGGTCGCCCGGGCCGGAGTCCTCGGCCAGGTGTGGGAGTGGACCGCGAGTGCCTACCTGCCCTACCCGGGGTTCACCCCGCCCGACGGCGCGGTCGGGGAGTACAACGGCAAGTTCATGTGCGACCAGCACGTGCTGCGTGGGTCGAGCTCGGCGACACCGGCCGGCCACCAGCGCCTGACCTACCGCAACTTCTTCCCTGCCGGCGCACGATGGGCGTTCTCGGGGCTGCGGCTCGCCCGCTGACACCGGGTCCTGCCGGGGGAGGTCAGCGCTCGCTGGCCGGGAGCTCGAGCGCCTCACGTACCGCGCCCCAGACCGCCTTCGCACTCACCCCGTCCGCGAGCGCCTCGGTCACCGTGCGGCCGCCGAGACCGGTCAACACCTGGCTGCTCGCCCAGTGGCGGTAGTAGCCGGTCCCCAGCGCGGCCTCGAGCCGCGCCCACAGCTCGGTGTGTCGCACGGCGCCAAGGGTGGCACAGCAGCACGGCCGGGCAACCCTCCTGCGCCGACGGCCAGAACCGCCGCGGGAGCCGGAGGTCGCTCGTCCGTCGTGCTCTCGCCCTCTGCTCAGCCCTGTTCCGCCCGCCGGCCGGAGTGGTGCTCGATCCACCGTGCGACACCCTCCTCGACCGGGACCCGGGCACTCCAGCCGGTGGCCCGCAACCGGCTGCAGTCGAGGAAGGTCGCGCTCGGCGCCCTGCTCCACAGTGCGGTGTCCGTCCGCGGCTCCGTCACGACCCGGCCGCCCGGGACGGGGCTGTGCCGCTGGAAGGTCTCGGCGAGGCCGCGGACCGACACCCTCGCGTCCTCGTTGGCGACGTTGTAGGTGCCGCTCCCGGCGGCCAGCACCGTCGCGAGGATCGCGGAGGCGGCGTCGGCCACGTAGGTGTAGGTGCGCTCGAGCGTGCCGTCGGACTGCAGCACGATGTCCTCGCCCGCGAGCGCCTGTCGCAGGAAGTAGGCCTGCACACGGGCGTCCTCGGGTGCCATCCCGGGTCCGTAGGTGTGAGACAGCCGGGCGATCCGGTACTCGGTGCCGTGCTGGGCGTGCGCGGCCACGCACAGCGTCTCCGCGAGGCGCTTGCTCTCGGGGTAGGCGCTGCGAAGGTCGAGGCTGTCCAGGACGCCAGGAGCCGCCTCGGGCACCGTCCCCTCCGCGTGGGCGGGCAGCGACGTGACGGCGCCGTACACCTCCATGGTCGACACGAGGCAGAGCGCCGCACCGGCGCTGCGGGCGAGGTCGAGGCCGTGCAGCGTGCCCAGGACGTTCGCCCGGACGACGCCGAGGGGGTCGTCGCGGAACGACGCCGGGTTCGCCGGGCTCGCGGTGTGGACGACCCAGTCGACCCCGCCGTCGACCGCGAACGGGGCGGCGACGTCCTGGACGACGAGCTCCAACGAGCCGTCGCCCAGCGCGTCGCCGTACAGCCGCTCGGCCTTGGACCGGTCCTGCACCAGCGCGACGACGCGAGGCGGGCTCCCGAGCCGTGCGGACAGCGCCATCAGGATGCGCGTCACGTAGAGCCCCGTCATGCCGGTCGCGCCGGTGACCACGACCCGGGCGCCCGAGAGCCGCTCCCAGGAAAGCGCCAGGTCGAGGACCTCGTCGACGTCCCGTGCGACCACCGACCGCCTCACGGGTGGTCGCCGATCACCGAGGAAAGGTGTCCGGACTCCAGGAGGGCCCGGAACTGGACGAGGTCGAGGTCGGTGGTGATCTTCACGTTGCCGCGAAGGCCCAGCACCATGTGCAGCTCCTCTCCGTAGTGCCGCATCAGCTGCGCCTGGTCGACGAAGCTGCCGAGCCGCCCCTCCTCCACCGACCGGGTGTTCATCCGGGCGACCGGCCCGAGCCGGAAGGTCTGCGGCGCCTGCAGGACGTGCATCTCCTCGCGACGGGTGACCGACTCGACGGTGGTGGCGCCGTCGACCGACCGGGCGATGGTCTCGTAGCAGGGGATCGCTGAGACGGCGTTGCCGTGATCGCGGGCGGTCGCGACGTTGCGGGTGATCAGGTCCTCGTTGATGAGCGGCCGGACGCCGTCGTGGATGAGGACGACGGCGTCGTCGGGGACACCGTCCTGCAGCGCGCACTGCAGGCCGTGGTGGATCGAGGCCTGCGCGCTCGACCCTCCGGGGACGACGCTACGCACCTTGTCGATCCCGAACTCGTGCACCAGGTCCCAGGTGACGTCGATGTGCGAGGCCAGCACGGAGAGGTACACCGCGTCGACCTCGGGGTGGGCCTGGAAGTGCTCGAGGGTGTGGACCAGGATCGGCTTGCCGTCGACCCACAGGAACTGCTTGGGCTCCTCGGCGCTCCTCATCCGGGAACCGATGCCGCCGGCGAAGAGGACGGCGATCACAGATGCTGCAGACATAACCTAATCATCCCAGCGAAACAGACATTCTATCCGCAGGCTCTAGAAAATCGGGGCTCGGGAAAATGTCCCTGGCGCCAGGCAGGATGGCAAGCGTGACAGCGGATGGGGCGACGGCGGGTGACGCCGTGTGGGAGCACTTCGGGGTCGCGACCCGGGAGTGGTTCCGCGCGGCCTTCGCCGCGCCGACCCCTGCCCAGGTCGGGGCGTGGTCGGCGGTCGCCGCCGGACGCAACGCGCTGGTGGTCGCCCCGACCGGCTCCGGCAAGACCCTCAGCGCCTTCCTCTGGTCGCTCGACCGACTCGCGGCCGAGCCACCGCCGGAGGACAAGCGGCAGCGGTGTCGCGTGCTCTACGTCTCGCCGCTCAAGGCGCTGGCGGTCGACGTCGAGCGGAACCTCCGGGCGCCGTTGACCGGCATCCGTCGCACCGCGAGCCGGCTGGGCCTCCCGGAGCCCGACATCACCGTGGGCGTCCGCTCCGGGGACACCTCCGCCGCCGAGCGCCGCAGCATCGCCACGAGCCCGCCGGACATCCTCATCACCACGCCCGAGTCGCTGTTCCTCATGCTCACCTCGCAGGCGCGCGAGGCGCTGCGTGGTGTCCGGACCGTCATCGTCGACGAGGTCCACGCGGTCGCGGGCACCAAGCGCGGCGCCCACCTCGCGGTCTCCCTCGAGCGTCTCGACCAGCTGCTCGAGACGCCGGCGCAGCGCATCGGGCTGTCGGCGACGGTCCGGCCGATCGACGAGGTGGCGCGCTACCTCGGAGGCAGCCGCCCCGTCGAGGTGGTCGCCCCGCCGGCGCACAAGGAGTGGGACCTTCGGGTGGTCGTCCCCGTCGAGGACATGAGCGAGCTGGGCGCGACCGGTGCGGTCGAGCTGGAGGGGTCCGCCGCGGGTTCGACGCCGCGGACGTCGATCTGGCCGTACGTCGAGGAGCGCGTGGTCGACCTGGTGACCGAGCACCGCTCGACGATCGTCTTCGCCAACTCCCGCCGGCTCGCCGAGCGGCTGACCGCCCGGCTCAACGAGATTGCCACCGAGCGAGCGCTCGAGCGCGAGGAGGACCGCCTGACGGTGCCCGTCGGCGTGGCCGTCGGTGCCGGCGCCGCCTTCCCTGCGGAGGCTCCGGGAGCCTCGGGGGTCGCCGCCGGTGCGCCGGTGGTGATCGCCAAGGCCCACCACGGGAGCGTCTCCAAGGAGCAGCGCGCGCTGATCGAGGACGACCTCAAGGCAGGCCGGCTCCCCTGTGTGGTCGCCACCTCGAGCCTCGAGCTCGGCATCGACATGGGCGCGGTCGACCTGGTCGTCCAGATCGAGTCCCCTCCCAGCGTCGCCTCGGCCTTGCAACGGGTCGGCCGTGCGGGCCACCAGGTCGGCGAGGTGTCCCGCGGCGTCCTGCTGCCCAAGCACCGTGCCGACCTCGTCCACACGGCCGTCGCCGTGGAACGGATGCGGATCGGGGCCATCGAGTCGCTGCGGGTGCCGACGAACCCCCTCGACGTCCTGGCCCAGCAGGTCGTCGCGGCGACGGCGGTCGACGAGTGGCAGGTCGACGAGCTCTACGAAGTCGTCCGCCGCGCCGCGCCGTACGCCTCCCTGCCTCGCAGCGCCTACGACGCGACGCTCGACCTCCTCAGCGGCCGCTACCCCAGCGACGAGTTCGCCGAGCTCCGGCCGCGGGTGGTGTGGGACCGGGTGACCGGCGCGCTGACCGGCCGCCCGGGCGCGCAGCGGCTGGCGGTCACGAGCGGCGGGACCATCCCCGACCGGGGTCTCTTCGGCGTCTTCCTCGTCGGCGAGAAGGCGTCGCGCGTCGGCGAGCTCGACGAGGAGATGGTCTACGAGTCGCGGGTCGGCGACGTCTTCGCGCTCGGCGCCACGAGCTGGCGCATCGAGGACATCACCCACGACCGGGTCCTGGTCTCCCCTGCCCCGGGCCAGCCCGGCCGGCTGCCGTTCTGGAAGGGCGACCAGCTCGGCCGGCCCGCCGAGCTCGGAGCGGCCATCGGCGCGTTCACCCGCGAGCTCGGCGCGCTCGACCACGACGCCGCGGTGACCCGCTGCGCCGACGCGGGGCTGGATGCGTGGGCCGCGGAGAACCTGGTCGCGTTCGTCGACGAGCAGCAGCAGGCCACGAGGGTGCTCCCCACCGACCGGACGATCCTCGTCGAGCGGTTCCGAGACGAGCTCGGCGACTGGCGGCTGGTCGTCCACTCGCCGTACGGCGCGCAGGTGCACGCACCCTGGGCGCTGGCGATCGGCACCCGGCTGGCGGAGCGTTACGGCATCGACGCCCAGGCACTGCCCTCCGACGACGGGATCGTGCTGCGGATCCCCGAGACCGACCAGCCGCCGCCGGGAGCAGAGGTGGTGGTCTTCGAGCCCGACGAGATCGAGGACCTCGTGACCGCTGAGGTCGGTGGCTCGGCGCTGTTCGCGTCCCGGTTCCGCGAGTGTGCGGCGCGGGCGCTGCTGCTGCCGCGGCGGGACCCGGGCCGCCGGTCACCGCTGTGGCAGCAGCGGCAGCGCTCGGCCCAGCTGCTGTCGGTCGCGGTCAAGTACCCCTCGTTCCCCATCGTCCTGGAGGCGGTCCGGGAGTGTCTCCAGGACGTGTACGACGTCCCGGCGCTGGTCTCGCTGATGCGCGACCTCGGCGCCCGGCGGGTGAAGGTCGCCGAGGTCGCCACCGAGTCGCCCTCCCCGTTTGCCCGGTCCCTGCTCTTCGGGTACGTCGCGGCCTTCATGTACGAGGGCGACAACCCGCTCGCCGAGCGTCGGGCCGCTGCGCTGTCGCTCGACCAGGGCCTGCTCGCGGAGCTGCTGGGGCGCGCCGAGCTCCGGGAGCTGCTCGACCCGCAGGTGCTCGAGGAGCTCGAGGCCGAGCTGCAGCGGCTCGCGCCGGACCGGCGGGTCAAGGACGCCGAGGGCGTCGCGGACCTGCTGCGGCTGCTCGGACCGCTCTCGACCGAGGAGGTCGCCGCTCGGTCGGTGTCCGCCGGCCGGGCCGAGCCCGCCGCCTGGCTCGCTGCACTGCAGACCGCCCGCCGCGTCGTCGAGGTCCGGATCGCCGGCGAGCCGCGGTGGGCGACGGTCGAGGACGTCCCCCGGCTCCGCGACGGGCTCGGCACGCCCGTGCCGCCCGGCACTCCCGAGGCGTTCGCCGAACCGGTCGCCGACCCGCTGGCCGACCTGGTGTCCCGCTACGCCCGCACCCACGGCCCGTTCACGGCGACCGCCGTCGCGGACCGGCTCGGGCTCGGCGTCGCGGTCGCGCAGCAGACGCTGCAACGCCTGGCCGGCCAGGGTCGCGTCCTGGAGGGCGAGTTCCGCCCTGCCGGGAGCGGCGCGGAGTGGTGCGACGCCGAGGTGCTGCGCCGGTTGCGACGCCGCAGCCTCGCGGCGCTCCGCAAGGAGGTCGAGCCGGTCGAGCCGTCGACGCTGGGCCGCTTCCTCCCTGCCTGGCAGCACGTGACACCTGCGGGTGGCCGCCGTCGAGGGCTCCGCGGTGTCGACGGGGTGCTCAGCGTCGTCGAGCAGCTCGCGGGGTGCGCCGTGCCCGCGAGCGCCCTGGAGCCGCTGGTGCTGGGGAGCCGGGTCACCGACTACGCGCCGGGCATGCTCGACGAGCTGACCGCGACCGGCGAGGTGCTCTGGGCCGGCCACGGGACGTTGCCCGGGAACGACGGCTGGGTGTCGCTGCACCTGGCCGACTCCGCCCACCTGACGCTGCCCGACCACGGCGTGCTCGACGCCACGCCGCTGCACTACGCGGTGCTGGAGGCGTTGGCGGGTGGCGGCGCCTACTTCTTCCGGCAGCTGTCCGACGCCGCCGGCGCGACCGACGACGGCGCGGCGCAACAGGCGCTGTGGGACCTGGTGTGGGCGGGCCGGGTCGGCAACGACACGCTGGCGCCGCTGCGGGCGCTCGCCTCCGGCGGGAAGTCCGCGCACCGCGCACGCCGGCCGCCGCCGCGCGCCCGGGTCGGCGCCCGACCCCGCCCGCAGCTGCCGACCCGCACCGGACCGCCGACAGCGGCCGGTCGGTGGTCGCTGCTGCCCGACCTCGAGCAGGACCCCACCCGTCGCGCTCATGCCGCGGCGGAGGCACTGCTCGAGCGTCACGGCGTCGTCACCCGCGGCGCAGTGGCAGCAGAGCGGGTCCCGGGCGGGTTCGCCGCGGTGTACAAGGTGCTGTCGGCCTTCGAGGACTCCGGCCGCTGCCGGCGCGGCTACTTCGTCGCAGGGCTCGGCGCGGCACAGTTCGGGGCGCCCGGGGCCGTGGACCGGCTGCGGTCGCACTCCAAGGACCTCGCCGCGGCGCCCCCGGCCGAGTCGTTCGACCCGTTCAGCAGCGGTGCCGACGTGCCCGCGACGCGAGAGGACGAGACGCGCGCCGTCGCCCTGGCGGCGACCGACCCCGCCAACCCGTACGGCGCTGCGCTGCCCTGGCCGGAGCGGTCCACGGACCCGACCGAGGGCGTCGACGGGTCTCCCGGGCACCGCCCCGGCCGCAAGGCCGGCGCCCTGGTCGTGCTCGTCGATGGTTCCTTGGCGCTGTACGTCGAGCGCGGTGGCCGGACCCTGCTCACATTCACCGACGACCTCGGCGAGCTCACTGCGGCCGCCGCCGAGCTCACCGCCGCCGTCCGGCGTGGCGCCCTCGGCCGGCTGACCGTCGAGCGCGCGGACGGCGAGACGATCCTGCGACGGGTCGAAGGACGGCCGGACCCGCTCCGGGAGGCGCTCGAGGCGGCGGGCTTCGTCGTCACGCCGCGAGGGCTGAGGCTTCGTGGCTGACCCGTCCCGCTCCTGGAACGGGGTCCGACGTGCCGGAGGGTGACACCGTCTGGCGGGCGGCCCGTCACCTGGACCAGACCCTGACGGGACAGGTCCTGACCGCCAGCGACTTCCGCGTTCCGGCGTACGCGACCCTCGACCTGGCCGGGCAGCCGGTCGTCGGCACCGCCTCGCGCGGCAAGCACCTCCTGACCCGGATCGGCGACGAGCACACCCTCCACACCCACCTCAAGATGGAGGGCAGCTGGCACCTCTACCGCCCGGCCACCCGCTGGCGCCGCCCGGCGCACCAGGCCCGGGTCGTGCTGCGGACCCGCCAGTGGGTCGCGGTCGGCTTCTCGCTGGGCATTACCGAGGTCGTTCGGCGCGAGGACGAGGAGTCGGTCGTCGGTCACCTCGGGCCGGATCTCCTCGGGGACGACTGGGACGAGGACGAGGCGGTACGCCGGCTGCTGTGCGACGAGTCGCGTCCGCTCGGGCCGGCCCTCCTCGACCAGCGCAACCTCGCCGGTGTCGGGAACATGTACATGGCCGAGCTCTGCTTCCTCGCGGGGGTGCACCCGGCGACGCCGGTCGGCGCAGTGCCTGACCTGCGACGGCTGGTGCGGCGCGCCAAGCAGGTGCTCGAGGTGAACAAGGAGCGGATCGAGCAGGCCACGACCGGGGACACGCGGCGCGGCCGGACCCACTTCGTGTACCCGCGAGCCCGCCAGCCGTGTCGGCGGTGCGGCACGCGGATCGTCAGCGCCGACCTGGGCGGACGGGAGGCGTTCTGGTGTCCTCGCTGCCAGCCCCTCCTCGGACCGGCTTCCCGCGGCTGAGAGGATGCAGGGAGCCGGCGGCCAGGTCGGCCGTCCTTCCCCCCGGTCACTCGAGGAGCACGAGAGATGAGCTACCCGCCGCCGCCCGGACCCCAGGACTGGGAGGGCAAGCCAGGACCGGCGTACGGCCAGCAGTCTCAGCCGTCGTACGGCTACCAGCAGCCGGTGTACGGCGCGGGTCCGGACCCCTACGGCCCGCCACCTGAGACGTCAGGGAAGGCGACGACGTCGCTGGTCCTCGGCGTCGTCTCGATGGTCTGCCTCGGCTTCCTCACCGGGATCCCCGCGATCGTCGTCGGCATGAAGGCGCGCAAGGAGATCCGGCTGTCGCAGGGCCGCAAGACCGGTGACGGCCTCGCGCTCGGCGGCATCATCACCGGCATCATCGGGACGCTCCTCGGCCTGGTGGTCGTCGGCCTGTTCGTCTCGGTGATCGCGATCGGGAGCTCCGTCGACACCGTCGTCGACCGGACCTGCGAGCAGCTGGCGCAGGACGACGACCCGAGCAACGACTGCACCTGAGGGACCGGTCGACCTCACTCCCCACGGCGACCTGGTGGTCCCCTCGGGACGTGACCCGTGGGGAGTGTCAGGGTGCCTGCATCCCTTGGGGAACCGGAGGAGGGGGTCAGGCGGCGGAGGCGACGACGTCGGTGCCCGGGACCTGCTGCGGGCCCTCGATCGGCACCGACCCCAGCTCGACGGCCTTGAGGCCGGGCTGCCGGGTCGGGTCGAGGTCCTTCGACAGTGCCGGGTCCAGGTCCTTGCTCAGGCGCAGCCCCATCGCGGCCTCCTCGAGCGCAACGGCGTCCGCAACCCCGAGGAGCACCTCGGAGAGCGGGACATCGAGGGCACCGCAGATGGCGGCGAGCAGCTCGCTCGAGGCCTCCTTGCGGCCCCGCTCGATCTCCGACATGTACCCGAGGCTCACCCGGGCATGGGCGCTGAGCTGACGCAGCGTGCGGCCCTGCTCGACCCGGTGGGCGCGGAGCACCTCGCCGAGGAGGCGACGGAAGAGGACCACCTGCACGCCTCCTCCCCTCACCGTGGACCGGTCGGCCGCTGACCGACCTGAGGGCTCAACGCTACTGCAACCGGCAAACGTCCCGTCGGCGACCCGTCGGGTCAGGACCTGGACTCCGGTCCCGCCAGCCGGTCACGGACCAGCGCGAGCGCGGCGCCGACCGCGGCCTGCCGGACCGCCTCCCGGTCGCCGGCCAGGTGGTGCTCAACCGTGACGACCCCGGCCGCGTCGGCGCACCCGACGTACACCAGCCCCACCGGCTTGCCCTCCTGCGGGTCAGGGCCGGCCACCCCGGTCGTGCTGACCCCGACGTCGGCGCCGAGGAGCGTGCGGACGGCGGCGGCCATCGCGCCGGCGCAGGCGGCGGAGACCACGCCGGGCCCGGTTACGACCTCCTCCGGGACGCCGAGGAGTTTCTGCTTGACCGCAGTCGCGTAGGAGACGACCCCGCCGACGTACGCCGCACTGGCGCCCGGCACCGAGGTCACACGTGCTCCGAGCAGGCCGCCGGTCAGCGACTCGGCCGAGGCCAGCAGCAGCCCCTGCTCCCGCAGCAGCCGCACGACCGCGGCCTCTCCCGGCTCGGTCCGGTCACCGCTCAGGAGAGCTGCTCCCGCCGCGCGGACAGCGTCTTGCGCACGTAGTCGGCGCCGGTCACCACGGTCAGCGCGACGGCGATCCCCATCAGGGTGATCGCCACCCACCACAGCGCCTCGCCGACGGGCTCCCAGGGACCGCTGAACATCCGCAGCGGGACGACGAGCATGGCGAGCGCGATGCTTTGGACGACCGTCTTGAGCTTCCCGCCCTGCCCGGCGGGCAGCACGACACCGCTGCGGACCAGCCACAGCCGCATCAGGGTGATCCCCCACTCCCGCAGCAGCACGACCGCGGTCACCCACCACCACAGCTCGCCGACGAGCGACAACCCGACGAACGCCATCCCGGTGAGCGCCTTGTCGGCGATCGGGTCCGCGATCTTCCCGAAGTCGGTGACGAGGTCGTGCTTGCGGGCGAGGTCGCCGTCGATCTTGTCGGTGACCATCGCCAGCGCGAACACCACCCAGGCCACCCACCGCCAGCCCGGGGAGCGGCCGTCCTCGGTCAGCAGCGCCCACCCGAAGAACGGCACGGCGATGATCCGCAGCGTGGTGAGCGCGTTCGGGAGGTTCCAGTTCGTCACGCGCCGGCGCTGACGGACGGCGGCTCCCGGCTTCTCGGTCACGGTCGCCGGTCCTCGGTGTCAGCGACGAGGTCGACCCCGTCGGAGCCCACGACCCTGGCGGTGACGAGGTCCCCGACGGCCGGCTGTCGCCCGGAGGCGAGCCGTACCGTCGTCGTCCCGTCGACCTCCGGTCCCTGGTGCTCGGCGCGGCCCTCGACGACCCCGCGTCTCGAGACCCGCTCGACCAGCACGGCGACCTCTTCGCCGAACCGGTCCTCCGCACGCTGCGCGGTGAGCTCCTCGACGAGCCCGGTGACGTGGGCTACCCGCGCGAGGACCTCGTCCTCGTCGAGCTTGCCCGGCAGCGCCGCCGCCTCGGTCCCGTCCTCGTCGGAGTAGCCGAACACCCCGACGACGTCGAGGCGCGCGGCGACCAGGAAGTCGCAGAGCACGGCCAGCTCCTGCTCCGTCTCGCCGGGGAAGCCGACGATGACGTTCGACCGTACGCCGGCGGCGGGCGCCGGCTCCCGGACCTGCTCGAGGAGCCGCAGGAAGCTGTCGGGGTCGCCGAACCGGCGCATCCGGCGCAGCACCGTGGGCGCCGCGTGCTGGAAGGAGAGGTCGAAGTACGCCGCGACCCGGTCGGTGCCGGCGATCGCGGCGACCAGGCCGGGGCGGGTCTCGGCGGGCTGCAGGTACGACACCCGCACCCGCTCCACCCCGTCGACCGCGGCGAGCTCCGGCAGCAGCGTCTCGAGGAGCCGCAGGTCGCCGAGGTCCTTGCCGTAGGAGGTCGAGTTCTCGCTGACGAGGAACAGCTCCTTGACCCCCTCGCCGGCGAGCCAGCGGGCCTCCGCGAGGACGTCGGCCGGGCGGCGGGACACGAACGAGCCGCGGAAGCTCGGGATCGCGCAGAAGGTGCACCGCCGGTCGCAGCCGCTCGCCAGCTTCAACGGTGCCATCGGGCCGCCGTCGAGGCGGCGGCGTACCGGTCGGGGGCCGGACGCCGGTCCTGCCCCCGCCGCGAGGTCGGGCAGCAAGGGCGCCGCGGCGTGCCCGGGGACCACGACCCCGGCGGTTGCTGCGTCCCGCGCGGTCGGTGTGATCGGGAGCAGCCGGCGGCGGTCGCTGGGCGTGTGGGGGTGCAGCGTCTCGCCGGCCAGCACCGAGCGCAGCCGGGCCGCGATCTCCGGGTAGTCGTCGAACCCCAGCACGGCATCGGCCTCAGGGAGCGACTCCGCGAGCTCCGCGCCGTACCGCTCGGCCAGGCAGCCCACCGCGACGACCGCCTTGGTGGCACTGCCGGACGCGTCGCGGGCGTCGGCCGCCTCCAGAAGCGTGTCGACGGAGTCCTTCTTCGCGGCCTCGACGAAGCCGCAGGTGTTGACCACGACGGTCGAGGCCTCCGACGGGTCGGCGACCAACCGGAAGCCGTCGGCCTCCAGCCGGCCCGCGAGCTCCTCGGAGTCCACCTCGTTGCGGGCGCAGCCCAGCGTCACCACGGCCACGGTGCGGTGAAGGGCCTCAGGTGCGGGTGCGGAACCCGGGGCCCAGGGAGGCCGCACCGCGTCTGTGGTAGTCACTGCCGCGATTATGACCGCTGTCCCTCCCCTGGCCGAATCGCTCGGCGCCGCCCCGACCGGGGCGCCCACTGGACGGACCACCTGGTCCGGGCGGCGGTCAGCGGGACGGGCGCTGGTAGGTCCGGGTGGTCGGCGCCTGCGCCTCGCCGACGAAGCCGAGGTCACGTCCGTCCAGGGACACCGACAGCACGCTCCCGTCCTCGACGACCACGGTCACCGGTGGCTCCACCTCGAGCTGCTGCACCTCCCCGATCACGAGGTCCCCGCGGTAGACCACCGCGCCCTGACCGTCCCGCACGACGACATGGGTGCCGCCGTTGACCGCGGTGAGGGTCGTCGCGACCGGGTTCGCCGGCGGGGCCTGCTGCGCGGCCGGCTGCGGCTCGTACGCCGCGCCGATCCCGCCCGAGCCGTTGAGCATCGGCGGCGGGTCCTCCAGCACCTCGTCACCGGTCCCGGCGAGGAGCCGCACGAGGCTCCACACCAGCACGAGCGCGAGCACCGCGCCGACGAGCAGCGCCCAGTTCGGGCCGCCCGACGTGCGCCGCATGCTGCCGACCATCCCGGTCGACAGCTCGGCCTCGAACACGGTCCGAGCGTTGACCGGCGCCGAGGCGTAGCGGGCCTCGAACAGCTCGAGCAACGGGACCGGGTCCTTGCCGAGCACCCGTGCCAGGGTCCGGATGTGGCCGCGTGCGTAGAAGTCCCCGCCGCAGGCCGCAAAGTCGTCGACCTCGATCGACTCGATGACGTGGGGCCGGATCCGGGTCCGGTCCGCGAGCTCGTCGACCGACAGCCCGACGCGGGTGCGCGCCGCGGCGAGCTCGGGGCCGATGACCGGGTCGTACGCCGGCTCGGGCCGGAAGTTGTCGATGACCAGCGGCGCGACCGGGTCACCGAGCCGGGCGATGGCGCGGACCTTGGAGTCGCTCGCGCCGCGGTCGCTGACGGGCGCGACGGCCTTGGTCACCACGTCGGTGACCGCGCCGGTCATCGCGCTGGTCATCGCACCGGTCATCTCGCCGATCCGGCGTCGCGCGACGGGCTGGGCGACGGGCTGGGCGGGGCGACGGGCTGGGCGACGGGCTGGGCGACGGGCTGGGCGAGCAGCTCGCCCGCGCGGTCACCGTCGGTGTCGTCGCTGTCCGGGCCGGCGGGGTCGCCGTCAGGGTCGGCAGGGTGGGTCGGGTCGGTGACGAGGACGGCCGCCTCGACGTACGGCGGCTGCAGGTCGGGCTCCGCCTCGGTGGTCGTCCGACCGGAGCGCCGGAGCCACCGCACCCGCCGCGAGGACCCGCCATCAGGGGCGGCTCGACCGGTCACGAGGGGCGGCTCGACAGGGTCCGGCGACTCCTCGACGCCATCAGGGGCGGCTCGACCGGTCACGAGGGGCGGCTCGGCGGGCGTGGGGGTCGCGGCGGTCCGCAGCAGCGTGACGACCTCGGCCCGGCCCTCGGAGAGCGCAGCAACCCGGTCGGCGATCTCGTCGGCCCGGGCTCCGACGACCCGCGTCGCCAGGCCCAGCGGGACCGCGAGCGTCGCGCCGTACAGCCGGCGGTTCAGCGCCGCCTGCCGGCGGGCGCCGCTGTCGAGTCCCTCGACCGCCCGCTGCGGGAAGTGCAGGCCGAGGACGACCCGCCCGTCGTGCAGGACGCCGCGTCGCGGCCGCACGGTGACGGTGTCGATCGCCTCCCACGGCAGCCCTCGCCACTGGTGCCCCAGCCGCAGCCGCACCCCGAGGTCGTCGAAGACGAGCAGCGGCGTCCGGGCGTCGAAGAGGCTGCGCAGGAAGACCAGCGCCAGCACGGCCATCAGCCCGCAGACCGCCCAGTCGAGCACCGATGCCGAACCGGCGGCGCGCCAGAGGTAGGCGATGCCGACCGCTGCGGCGGCCACCCCGATCCCCGCGCCGACGGCGGCGTTGCGGCGGACCTCGACCGGCCCGGCGGTCGCAGGGGGCGCGACCGGCTCGAACGGCGACGGGCCGGCGTCGTACTGCTCCTCGACCTGCTGGGCGCTCATGGCTCTGGCTACTCCGCTTCGTGGAGGGTGGCGACGACCTGCTCGAGGTCGTCGGGCTTGATGAGGACGTCACGCGCCTTGGACCCCTCGCTCGGGCCCACCACGCCGCGGCTCTCGAGGATGTCCATGAGGCGGCCCGCCTTGGCGAAGCCGACGCGCAACTTGCGCTGCAGCATCGAGGTGGACCCGAACTGGGTGGAGACGACCAGCTCGATCGCCTGCACCACGAGGTCGAGGTCGTCGCCGATGTCGTCGTCCAGCTCGCGCTTGGACGCCGCCGGGGCGGTCACGTCGTCGCGGTACGTCGGGGTCAGCTGCTCCTTGACGTACTTGACGACCTGGTGGATCTCGGCCTCGGTCACCCAGGAGCCCTGCACCCGGACCGGCTTGGAGGCCCCCATCGGCAGGAACAGCCCGTCACCCTGCCCAACCAGCTTCTCCGCACCCGGCTGGTCGAGGATGACCCGGCTGTCGGTGATGCTGGAGGTCGCGAACGCCAGCCGCGAGGGGACGTTGGCCTTGATGAGCCCGGTCACGACGTCGACGCTGGGCCGCTGGGTGGCGAGCACCAGGTGGATCCCGGCGGCGCGTGCGAGCTGGGTGATCCGGACGACGGCGTCCTCGACGTCGCGGGGGGCGACCATCATGAGGTCGGCGAGCTCGTCGACGACCACGACGAGGTAGGGGTACGGCGCGAGGACCCGCTCGCTGCCGGGCGGGACCTGGACCTTGCCGGCGCGGACGGCCTTGTTGAAGTCGTCGACGTGGCGGAAGCCGAACGCGGCGAGGTCGTCGTAGCGCAGGTCCATCTCCCGCACCACCCACTGCAGCGCCTCAGCGGCCTTCTTCGGGCTGGTGATGATCGGGGTGATGAGGTGCGGGATCCCCTCGTAGATGTTCAGCTCGACCCGCTTGGGGTCGACCATGATCATCCGGACCTCGTCGGGCGTCGACCGCATGAGCAGCGAGGTGATCATGGAGTTGATGAAGCTCGACTTGCCGGCTCCTGTCGCCCCTGCGACCAGCAGGTGCGGCATCTTGGCGAGGTTCGCCACGACGTACCCGCCCTCGACATCCTTGCCGAGCCCGACCACCATCGGGTGGTGGTCGTTACGGGCGTTGCCCGAGCGGAGCACGTCACCGAGGGAGACGATCTCCTTGTCGGTGTTGGGGATCTCGATGCCGATCGCGGACTTGCCGGGGATCGGGGAGAGGATCCGGACGTCGGCGCTGGCCACGGAGTAGGCGATGTTCTTGCCGAGCGCGGTGACCTTCTCGACCTTGACCGCCGGGCCCAGCTCGACCTCGTAGCGGGTGACCGTCGGGCCGCGGGTGTAGCCGGTGACCTGGGCGTCGATGTCGAACTGCTCGAGCACCTCGGTGAGCCGGCCGACGACCTCGTCGGAGGCCTTCGTCCGCGCCTTGTGCGGGCTGCCCGCCTTGAGGACCTCACTGCCGGGCAGGGAGTAGGTGACGTCCCCGGACAGCGCGAGCTGCTCGACCCGGGCCGGCAGCGGCGAGTGCGGCACCGGCGGACGGCTGTCGGACGCACCGTCGCCGTCGGGCGTCCCCGGCACCAGCGCGGTGGCGCCGGCCGGCCGCGCTCCCTCCGGGGTCAGCGGGACGGTCGTGCGTGACGGTGCGTCGGGGAAGTCCTCCGAGAGGTCGAGGAGGACCGGGGAGTCGTACGCCGGGTCGCCCTCGGGGGTGAAGTCGTCGTCCGGGGCATCCCCGCCGCGACGCCCGCCGCGACGCCCGCCGCGACGCGACCGTCGGCCCCCGCTCTTCCCGTCGAGGAGCTCGGCCTGGTGGGGCGGCAGGTCGGCGCCGTCGGCGTCGTCCGCGTCAGCGCCGGAGGTGCGGTGCTCCCCGCGGCCGAGGAGCCGGTCGCGGAGCGACGCCAGTCGGCTGGGGACGCGGTAGAGCGGGGTCGCGGTGATCACCAGGACCCCGAAGAGCGCCAGGAGCAGCAGCAGCGGCACCACGACGTACGCCGAGTGGAGCAGGTCGGTCGCGAGCGAGCCGACGACGAAGCCCACGGCTCCTCCGGCCTCGCGCAGGGCCGCGGTGTCGGCGCCGCGCGGGCTGCCGTGCGCGAGGTGCACCAGCCCCAGCACGCCGAAGAGCAGTGCCGACCAGCCGACGACCTGGCGCCCGGCGGGTCCGGCGGCCTCGGGGTTGCGCATGGTGACCGCCGCACCCCCGAGGAGGGCCAGCGGCACGAACCAGCCGACGAGGCCGACCGAGCCGTTGACGACCGTGCGGACGGCTTCCCCGACGCCCCCGGGGAGCTGCCACCACACGGCGCCGGCGACGACGACGGCGAGGCCGATGAGGAGCAGCCCGAGCCCGTCGCGGCGGTGCTCGGGGTCGAGGTCACGAGCGGTGCTGCCGATCCGGCGGACGACGGCGCCGAGTGCGTGCGCCAGCCCGAGCCAGAGCGTCCGGAGCGCGTGGCCGATCGCGCGGAACGTCCGGGCGACCGGTCCCGGGCCGTTGCGGACCGCGCGGGGAGCCGGACGCGCCTTGACCGCGGTGCTGCCGCGCTTGCGGGAGGTGCCCGACCCCGTGGTCGAGCCCTTGCCGGCGCTCGTCGAGGACCGGGCGCGCGTGCTCCCCGAGCCGCTCGTGGCGGCCCCGGAGCTGCGCGAACCCGGCGGGCTGGACGTGCGGGTCGGCATGCTGCTGAACCTACGCGATCGTCACATCCGTCACAGTGACCACACGCCGCACACTGCGACTCGGGGAGCCCCGCTGCGGCTGGCCAGGCTGAGACCGGCCTTGCCTCGGAGCAGGCAACCGTCGCGGTCGCCCCTCAGACCACCGACGCCAGCACCTTCGCGGCCCGGTCGACGTCGGCCCGGGACACGTCGAGGTGGGTGACCATCCGCAGGGACGTCGCGCCCACCGCCGAGACGAGGACCCCCTCCTCACGCGCCGCCAGGACCACCCTGGCCGGGTCGCTCATCGGGACGACGACGATGTTGGTGTCGACCGTCGCCGGGTCGACGCCGCACGCCTCGGCGAGGAGCCGCGCGTGCGCGTGATCCTCCGCGAGCCGCTCCACGTGGTGGTCGAGCACGTAGTGGCCCGCGGCGGCCAGGATCCCGACCTGGCGCATCCCGCCGCCGAGCCGCTTGCGCCACACCCGCGCCTCGGCGACGACGTCGGCCGGACCGACCACCAGCGACCCGACCGGGGCGCCGAGGCCCTTGCTCAGGCAGACCGCGAGGACGTCGGCCACCGCGCCGTACGCCTCGAAGGGGGTGCCGGTGGCGACGTGCGCGTTCCAGATCCGGGCGCCGTCGAGGTGGACGCCGATCCCGCGCTCGTCGGCGAACCGGCGCAGCTCCTGAAGCTGCTCGAGCGGGATCACCGCCCCGCCGGCGAAGTTGTGGGTGTTCTCGACCGACACGGCCCGGGTGGGGACGAAGAACGGCCCCATGTCCGGCGCGTACAGCTGGCGCACCATCGCCAGGTCGAGCGGGGCGCCGACCCAGGTCCGCATCGTCAGCCCGGTGATCGCGGCGTGGATGCCGAGCTCGGCGCGGGCGATGTGCGCCGACGCCTCGCAGAGCACCTCCTGTCCGACGCCGACCAGAGCGCGGACCGCGAGCACGTTGGCCATCGACCCCGTCGGGGTGAAGAGTGCCGCCTCCTTGCCGAAGAGGTCCGCGACCCGCTCCTCCAGGGTGAGGACCGTCGGGTCCTCGCCGTAGACGTCGTCGCCGACCTCCGCCGCCGCCATGACGGCCCGCATCGGGTCGGTCGGCCGCGTGACGGTGTCGCTGCGCAGGTCGATCACGCGAGCGACCCTACGCGGCGCCGCGCGTGCTCCGGGGAGCGGCGGGCTACCTCCCGGAACCGGGCTTGGTCATTCCCTGCATGCCGGAGGCGGCGGCCGCATCGGGGGTCACCGACGCGAGCCCGGCCTGCACCCGGCTCTTGAACGAACCCGCGACGACGTGGTCCTTGCCGGCCATCAGCGTCTCGAAGCCGTCCTTTGCCACCTCGTCGGCGTCGTCCTTCTTGTCGGTGCTGCCGACCTTGGTGTCCTCCATGTCCGCACGCTCGAAGAACTCGGTCTCCGTCGGCCCCGGCATGAGCGAGGTGACGGTGACGCCGGTGTCGGCCAGCTCCACGCGGATGCCCTCGGCGAAGGAGTGCACGAAGGCCTTCGACGCGGCGTACGTCGCGTGGTAGGGACCGGGTGCCTTGGCTGCGATCGACGCGGTGACGAGGACCTTGCCGGACCCGCGGGCGACCATGTCGCGGACGACGAGCTTGGCGAGGTGCACCGTCGAGCGGACGTTGAGGTCGACCAGGCGAAGGTCGTCCTCGAGGTCGGTCTCGGTGAAGGGGCCGCCCACACCGATCCCGGCGTTGAGCGCCACCACGTCGACGGGGCGGCCGCCCTGGGTCGCCGCGCCGTAGAGCGCGGTGACGCCCTCGGGGGTCGACAGGTCGGCGCGGACGGGCAGCACCTGCCGGCCGCTCGCGCTGAGCTCGGCGGCGGCCTGGTCGAGCTCGGCGTCCTCGGCGGTGACGACGACGTCGTAGCCGTGGTCGACGAACTGATGGGCCAACGCCAAACCGATGCCGCTGGAGGCGCCGGTGACGAGGGCGAGGGGGGTGGGGCCGGCCGTGGTCTCGGTCATGGCGGACCGTTACCCCGTGTGAGCCACGCCTTGCACCTCACCCTGCACGTCGCTCAGCATCTCGGCGACGAGGAACGCCAGCTCGAGGGACTGCACCCGGTTCAGGCGGGGGTCGCAGACCGACTCGTAGGCGTGGGCGAGGTCCGCCTCGAGCAGCAGCTCGCCGCCGCCGACGCACTCGGTGACGTCGTCCCCGGTGAGCTCGACGTGGACACCGCCGGGCCAGGTCCCGAGCGCCCGGTGGACGTCGAAGAAGCCCTGGACCTCCTCGATGACGTCCTCGAAGCGGCGGGTCTTGTAGCCCGAGCTGGCCTCGAAGGTGTTGCCGTGCATCGGGTCGCACACCCACGCGACCTGGATTCCCGCTGCCGTCACCTTCTCGACGAGCTCCGGGAGCGCGTCGCGGATCCGGCCCGCTCCCATGCGGGTGATGAAGGTCAGCCGGCCGGCCTCGTTCTCCGGGTTGAGCCGCGCCGCGAGCGCGATGGCGTCGTCGGGGGTGGTGGTCGGGCCGAGCTTGACGCCGATCGGGTTGCGGACCCGGCTCAGCAGCTCGACGTGCGCGCCGTCGAGCTGGCGGGTGCGCTCCCCGATCCACAGGAAGTGAGCCGAGACGTCGTAGGGCAGCTCGGTGCGGCTGTCGATGCGGGTGAGCGCGTGCTCGTACTCGAGCACCAGCGCCTCGTGGCTGGAGTGGAAGTCGACCCGGTGGAACTCGTCGGGGTCCGCGCCGATCGCCTGCATGAAGGTGAGCGCGCGGTCGATGTCGCGGGCGAGCCGCTCGTACCGGGCACCGACCGACGAGGAGCGGACGAAGTCGGTGTTCCAGGTGTGGACCTGCCGCAGGTCGGCGTACCCACCGGTGGTGAAGGCCCGGACCAGGTTGAGCGTCGAGGCCGAGGAGTTGTAGACGTCGAGCAACCGCTGGGGGTCCGGGACGCGGGACTCGGGGGTGAAGTCGAAGCCGTTGACGGCGTCGCCGCGGTACGCCGGGAGCGTCACGCCGTCGCGGGTCTCGGTGTCGGAGGACCGGGGCTTGGCGTACTGCCCCGCGAGCCGGCCGACCTTGACCACCGGCACCGACGCGGCGTACGTCAGCACGACCGCCATCTGCAGCAGCACCCGCAGCTTGGCACGGACGTTGTCGGCCGTCGCACCCTCGAGCGTCTCGGCACAGTCGCCGCCCTGGAGCAAGAATGCCTCGCCGCGCGCGACGGCGGCCAGCTTGCCCTTGAGCTCGTCGCACTCCCCCGCGAACACCAGCGGCGGGACCTTGCGCAACCGCTCGACCGCGGTCGCCAGCGCCGCCTGGTCCGGCCAGCTCGGCTGCTGTGCGGCGCCTCGCGCGCGCAGCGTGTCGAGGTCGGGGATGCTCACCGGTCAAGGGTACGCCGGGGCGGGGGCCCGACCCCACGACGTCCGGCGACGACCGCCGACGGTCAGCGGACCTCGCAGTCGACCGGGTCGTCGCAGTCCCGGATCTGGTGGTCGTCGACGACCGCACCGGAGGCGTCGTACGCCGTGACGCCCGCGACGCCCTCGGGGACCTCCGCCCAGAACAGGGTGTCCCCCGGGGAGACGCCCCCGGAGTCGACGGTGGCGGCGGCCGTGGACCCGTCGACGAGCCGCAGCTCGACCCGGGTCGCGGACGTCCCGTCGAAGCCGCCGATCACGGACTGCTGGTGCCTGCCACCGGTCCAGGTGTCGTCGAGGAACACCTCCATCTCGGCGCCCGGGCGGAGGAAGTCGTCGGTGCCGAGGCCGTACAGGTAGTACCACCCCGTCGCCTCGTCGCCGACGAGGACCGAGACGCCGCAGTCGTCGCCTCCCCAGGAGGCGCACCCCAGGGAGACCTCCCCGTTGTCGGCGACGACTTCGGAGTCCGCCGGCAGGTTCCCCTCCAGCAGCGGCGGGTGGTCGACGGTGCTGTCGACGTAGCCGACACCGGTGAACCCGTGGAACCCGAGGGCACGGACCGGGCCGTCGACCTCGTCGTCGGCGAACCGGTGGTTCATGTCGGACCGCGGGTCGAGAGGGCCGGGCACCACGACGGTGCCGTCCACGGCGTACGCGTCCGGCACGGCGTCGAGGACGCGCTGCTCGAAGGCGTCGATCGAGCCGGCCGCGGGAACGGCGAACTGCGGCGAGGTGTCCGCCGGGTCCTGCACCAGCCAGAGGCCGCCGGCGACGGTCGCGGCGACGGCCAGACCGGCGAACGCCGTACCCGTGTCACGGCGGCGCCGCAGCCGGCGGCCGCGCCGCCGGACGGTGGCGGGGTCGACCCCGGGGACGACGGTCGGCACGTCCTTGAGGGCGTCGGACAGCTGGTCGAGGTGCATGGTCACGCCTTCCCGCTGGGAGTCGGCTCGGCGACGGCGTTCTGCACCCGGAGCTTGGTCAGGGCGCGCGACGCCGTGCTCTTGACGGTGCCGACGCTGGTGCCGAGCTCCTCGGCGACGGCCGGGTCGCTGAGGTCGTAGAGGTACTTGAGGACGACGATGCGGCGCTCCCGCGCCGAGAGTCCCGCGAGCAGCCGGACCAGCTGGTCACGGTCGGCGACGGCGTCCTCGGCGGCGACCGCCGTGGTGACCTCCGGAGGATCGGCGTCTGGAGCGCCGAACCCGGGGAACGGGACCTCGGTCAGCCGACGCCGGCGGTGCCGGTCGATGTTGGCGTTGACGAGCACCCGCCGGGCGTAGGCCATCGCGTCGGAGCCGGGGTCCGAGCACAGCCGTCGCCAGGAGAGGTAGGTCCGCGCGAGCGCGGTCTGCGTCAGGTCCTCGGCGAGGTGCTCGTCGCCGACCAGCAGGTACGCCGTCCAGCGGAGCCGTTGCCACGCCGACACCGCGAAGGCGTCGAACGCCGCGTCCTCGTCGGCACCCACATCACCACCTCCGTCCCGTCACCCCTCACAACGCAGGCGGGGACGGATCCGTTGAGCGGCGTGCCAGATCAGCCGAAGAAGACCTCGGCCTCGGCGTACTCCTCCGGGGAGACCAGCTTGAGCTCGCCGGTGCCCTCGATCAGCGGGACCCGGACGATGTCGGTGCCGCGGAGCGCGACCATCTTGCCGAAGTCGCTCTCGGCGACGGCGGTGATCGCGTGCAGGCCGAAGCGGGTGGCGAGCCAGCGGTCGAACCCGGTCGGCGTGCCGCCGCGCTGCACGTGGCCCAGGACCACCGCGCGGGCCTCCTTGCCGGTGCGGGACTCGATCTCCTTGGCCAACCGGTCGCCGATGCCGCCCAGCCGGACGTGGCCGAACGCGTCGGTCTCGCCGCTCGCGAGCGTCATGGCGCCGCCCTCGGCAGGGACGGCACCCTCGGAGACCACGACGATGGGCGAGTACTGGGTCTGGAACCGGTGCTCGACGTACTCGCAGACCTTCTCGATGTCGAACGGCTTCTCGGGGATCAGCACGATGTTCGCACCGCCGGCGAGGCCGGAGTGCAGCGCGATCCAGCCGGCGTGGCGGCCCATGACCTCGACGACGAGCACCCGGTGGTGCGACTCGGCGGTCGTGTGGAGCCGGTCGATCGCCTCCATCGCGATGTTGACCGCGGTGTCGAAGCCGAAGGTGAAGTCGGTGCCGGACAGGTCGTTGTCGATCGTCTTCGGCACGCCGACGACGTTGACGCCGAGGTCAGAGAGCTGCGTGGCGACACCGAGGGTGTCCTCGCCGCCGATCGCGACCAGCGCGTCGACGCCGTTGCTCGCGAGGTTGTCCTTGATCCGCTCCACCCCGCCGTCGATCTTGAACGGGTTGGTCCGCGAGGAGCCGAGGATCGTGCCGCCACGCGGGAGGATCCCGCGGACCTCCCCGACGCCGAGCGGGGTCGTCACGTTTTCCAGCGGGCCGCGCCAGCCGTCCCGGAACCCGACGAAGTCGAACCCGTAGGTGGCCACGCCCTTGCGGACGACGGCGCGGATGACAGCGTTGAGGCCGGGGCAGTCGCCGCCACCGGTGAGGACTCCGACTCGCATGGGCGCAGAGTATCCGGCTTGATTGGATCGATCCACCGGGGTGGCGGCGGGCGAGACGGGTCCCCGGTTCCCCAAGGGATGTCGGCGTCTTGGTGCTCCCCATGGGAGGTGACCCGTGGGGAGTGCCGGGTTGCCTGCATCCCTTGGGGAACCGGGCGGCGGTTACGGTGCGGGCGTGACGTTCTCGATCGTGGCGCGCTCGGTCGACGGGAGCTCCTGGGGAGTCGCCGTGGCCTCGAAGTTCCTGGCCGTCGGGTCGGTCGTCCCGGCGGCCGTCGCTGGGATCGGTGCCGTCGCGACCCAGGCGTTGGCCAATGTCGCGTACAAGGGGCTCGCGCTCTCCCACCTCGACGAGGGGGCGACGGCCCGGGTCGCGCTCGACCGGCTGCTGGCCGAGGACGACGGCCGGGAGAACCGCCAGGTCGGCATCGTGGACTGCGACGGCGGCGCGGCCTCCCACACCGGCAGCGAGTGCATCGCCTGGGCCGGCGACCTGACCGGCCCCGGAGTGGCGATCCAGGGCAACATCCTCGTCGGCCCGGAGGTGGTCGAGGCGATGCGCGCTGCGTGGGAGGCGTCCTCGGACGAGCCCACCCTGGCTCGGCGGCTGCTGTCGGCGCTCAAGGCCGGCGACGCCGCCGGCGGCGACAGCCGCGGTCGTCAGTCCGCGGCGCTCCTCGTGGTCGAGGAGGCGGCGGGGTACGAAGGGGGCGACGACATCGCCGTCGACCTGCGGGTCGATGACCACCCGGACCCCTGTGCGGAGCTCGAGCGGCTCCTCGACCTCAACGAGTGGTACCTCACGGCGCCCGAGGAGCACGACCGGGTCCCGCTCGACGACGGGCTCCGGGCCGAGCTCGAGACCTTCGCGGAGGGTCGGGGCTGCCCGGACCTCTACACCTGGGTGGGCGCCCAGAACGTCGAGATGCGCATCGGCGAGGACTGGATCGACCGTCGGCTGCTGGCGCTCATCCGCCGCAGCCCGGCGACGGCGGGCACCGGACACATCCCCACTCCGCCGAGCCGCCCCTCGTGACCGGTCGAGCCGCCCGCCATGGTGGGCGGCTCGACCGGTCACGAGGGGCGGCGGCGGCGGGTCAGTCGGCGGCGGCGGCGGCGGGTCAGCGGCGGCGGCTCGGCGGGTCAGTCGGCGGCGGCGGCGCGGCGGGTCAGTCAGCGGCGGGTCAGTCAGGGGTGGCGGCGGTGGCGGCGGTGGCGGCGGCCTCCTCGGCCTCCCGGGCCTCGGCCTCCGCCGCCTCGGCGGCCCGCTCGCGGTCGGCGAGCCGCCGCGCCGCCTCGTCGGCCTGGGCCTCCGTCTCGGCCAGCTGCCCCCTCAGCTCCTCGAGGGTCGCCTCGAGCTGGAGGACCCTGGCCTGCGCCTTCGCCCGGGCGCCGACCGCCTTGTCACGCGTCTTGGCGGCCCTGCGAGCCGCCTTGGCCGCGGCCGCCGCGCGCTCCTGCGCCGCCCGCCGCACCGCTTCCTCGTCCTCGGTGACCAGCGACAGCGACGGCCGTCCGCGCTCCCCGGACGCCCCTGCTGCCGGCGCCGGTGTCGAGGCCGGTGTCGAGGCGGGTGTCGAGGCGGGTGTCGAAGCGGGGGGCCCCGCCGCCGGCAGCGGCACACCGAGCACCTCCGCGAGCGACTCCACACCGGTCGACACCAGCGGTTGCGCCAGCAGGCCGCTGCGCACGGCCTCCGCCGCCCGCGGGTCGACGAGCGCGGCCTGCACGGTCTCCTCCACCTGGCGGGACGCCGCGGCGCTCAGCGGGTGGTCCTGCGCCGCGGCGACCGCGGCGACCTCCGCCGTCACGGCCGCGACGAGCTGGCGGCGCTGCTTGTTGAGGTCGCGCAGGGCCGCCCCGTCGAGCTGCGCCTGCGCCTCGCGCAGCGACTCCCCCATCGAGGTGACCTGCGCGACGAGCGCCGCACGCTCGCGGACCAGCAGGTTCACCGCCCAGGCGGCGACCGCCGGGCGCCGCAGCGACCCCAACCGGGCCGCGAGCCCCTTGTCCCCGGCATCGCGCGCCTGCTTCACGGCGGCGGTCCGGGCCGCGGTGAACTCCTCGGGCGGGAGGCCGTAGAGCTCCCGGGCGACCTCCGCGAGCCGCTCCGACGCGCCGTCCTCGGGCGAGCCCCCGTCGGAGGAGCCGTCAGGCCGCTGCGCGGCCGCCACCCGGACGGGCCTCCTTCGCGAGCGCCTTGGCCTCGGAGGCGTAGACGTCGACGTACTCCTGGCCGGACAACCGCATGATCTCGTACATGATCTCGTCGGTCGCCGAGCGCAGCACGAACCGGTCGTTCTCGAGGCCCTCGTAGCGCGAGAAGTCCAGCGGCCGCCCGAACCGGACCCTCGGCCGGGTCCAGCGGCCGAACTTCTTGCCCGGCGGCGCCACGATGTCGGTGCCGAGCACCGCGACGGGCACCACGGGCACGCCGGTCTCGATCGCCAGCCGGGCGACACCGGTGCGCCCCCGGTAGAGCCGGCCGTCGTGGGAGCGCGTCCCCTCGGGGTAGATGCCGAACAGGTCCCCCGCGGCCAGCACCCGCGTCGCGGCGCGCAGCGCGCCGGCGGCGGCGTCCCCGCTGCTGCGGTCGATGGGGACCTGGCCGGCGCCGCGGAAGAAGTGGCGCTGCGCCCAGCCCTTCAGGCCCGGCGTGGTGAAGTACTCCGCCTTGGCCACGAACGTGACCTTGCGGTGCAGCGTCAGTGGCATGAACACCCAGTCGGTGTACGACAGGTGGTTGCTGGCGAGGATCGCCGGACCGTGCTCGGGGACGTGCGCGAGCCCCTCGACCTCGGGGCGGAACAGCACCCGCAGCACCGGGCCCAGGGCGATCCAGCGCAAGAACCAGTAGAACACCGACGGACCCATCCCTTCCGAACCCCCGGCTCGCCGGGCGGTCACAATCTAGCCTCACCGCCGGGCACGTGACACCATCGGACCGGACGGCGCCACGGGCCCCCGCGGAGGGCGCCGGCATCCCCGTCCGCCCGCCGTCGATCCACCCCGAGAGGGCCCCGTGTCCACCGATCTGACCGAGCCGTGGTCCGCCCCTGGCGTCCCGCGCGAGCACGACGGGCTCCGGGTCGGGATCCTGGTGCTCCACGGCTTCACCGGGTCGCCGGCCTCGGTCCGCCCGTGGGCCGAGCACCTCCACGAGGTCGGGTACGCCGTCTGCGTGCCCCGGCTCCCCGGGCACGGCACCCGCTGGCAGGACCTCAACCGCACCACGTACGCCGACTGGTACGCCGAGGCCGAGAACGCGCTGGAGAAGCTCTCCTCCGAGTGCGACCGGGTCGTCGTCGCCGGCCTGTCGATGGGCGGCTGCCTCGCGCTGGACCTCGCACAGCGGCGCGGCCGCGAGGTCGCCGGCCTGGTGCTGGTCAACCCGATCGTCCACACCGAGCGCCGCGACATCAGGCTGCTGCCGCTGCTCAAGCACGTCGTCCCGGCGTTGCCCGGGATCGGCAACGACATCAAGAGGCCCGGGTCCGACGAGGTCGGCTACACCCGGACACCGCTGCGGGCGGCGCACTCGCTGTTCGTGGCGATCCGCAGCGTACGCAGCCGGCTGCCGGAGGTCACCCAGCCGCTGCTGCTCCTCCGCTCCCGCACCGACAGGGTCGTGGACCCCTCCTCGGGCCGCGTGATCATGTCGCAGGTGTCCTCCCGCGATCTGGAGGAGCGGGTGCTCGAGGACAGCTACCACGTCGCCACCCTCGACAACGACGCGCCGGCGGTCTTCGCGGGCACGGTCGACTTCGTCCGCCGGGTCACCGACGACGCCCGCGACACTGGCCCCGCTGCGTAGGCTCGAGCCGATGACCGCCGACCCTCCCAGCCGCAACGACGGGCCCGACCCGGGGCTCGACGTCGACGCTGCCTTCGCCGCGATCGTCGCGAACTGGGGTCCGCCGACGCCCGACGCGCCGGACGACACCAGCGGCGCCACCGTCGCCCCGGAACCGCCGGCCACGCGCGCACCCGCACCGCCCGTCGCGCCGATAGCCGGCACTCCGCCCAGCACCCCGCCCAGCACCCCGTCCAGCACCAAGGACGCCGGGTGGGGCGACCCGCTGAACTCGCGTGCCACCTGGGACGACGAGGGCCACTTCGTGCCGCCGGTCCCCCCACCGCTGCCGTCGGTGGAGCCGCGACGACGGCTCGCGTGGATCGGCCTGCTCGGGTCGCCCGTGGCCGGGCTGCTCCTCGTCCTGCTCCAGGTGGCGATCCCGGGCTGGCTGAGCGCCTTCCTGGTCTGCGCGTTCGTGGGTGGCTTCTGCTACCTGGTCGCGACGATGGGCAAGCGCCCGTCCGACGACTGGTCCGGGGACGACGGTGCCGTCGTCTGAGAAGGTCGAGATCACCGGGCACCTGATCGACAGCGGGATCCTGTCGTTGGTCCTCAACGACATCAAGGAGTACGCCGGCGACTACGTCATCGAGCACATCGACGTCGGCCACGACCGCAGCGACCACTCCCACGCGACGATCCGGGTGACCGCGGCCGACGACGAGTCGCTGCAGCGCCTCCTGATGCGGGTGCAGACCCGCGGGGTCAACCAGGTCGACCCCGGCGAGGCGGCGACCGCGGTGGCCGAGCGCGACGGCGTCTTCCCCGACGGCTTCTACTCCACCACCAACCTCGCCACCCGCGTCCACCTCGAGGGCCAGTGGGTGACGGTCGACAACCCCGAGATGGACTGCGGTCTGGTGGTGGAGGAGCGCGACGGGCGCCGGCACGTCCGCACCATCCCGATGTCCGACGTACGCGCGGGGATGCGGCTGGTCGTCGGCGCCGACGGCGTCGAGGTCGCGGCGCCGCAGGAGGTCCGCAACGGCGGCACGTTCGGTTTCATGGAGTCCGACGTCTCCAGCGAGAAGCCGCAGGCCGTGCTCGTCCGGCAGGTCGCCGACGGGATGCGGCAGGCCCGGGCCGAGGGCGGGAAGATCCTCTGGGTGGGCGGTCCGGGGATCGTCCACACCGGCGCGGCGCCGGCGGTGGTGGCGCTGGTCGAGCACGGCTTCGTCGACGTCCTCTTCGCCGGCAACGCACTCGCGACCCACGACATCGAGGCCGCCCTCTACGGCACCTCCCTGGGCGTCGACCTCACCCAGGGCCGCGGCGTCGACCACGGCCACGAGCACCACATCCGGGCGATCAACACCATCCGGCGGGCGGGCTCCATCGCGGCGGCGGTCGACCAGGGCGTGCTGACCGGCGGCATCATGCACGCACTCGTACGCCGCGGCGGCACCTTCGTCCTCGTGGGGTCGGTCCGTGACGACGGCCCGCTGCCCGACGTGATCACCGACGTCATCGAGGGCCAGCGGGCGATGCGCGCCGCGCTGCCCGGCGTCGGCTTCTGCGTCATGGTCGCCACCACGCTGCACTCGGTCGCCACCGGGAACATCCTCCCGGCGTCCGTGCCGCTGGTCTGCGTCGACATCAACCCCGCCACCGTCACCAAGCTGGCCGACCGCGGCTCGTCCCAGGCGCGCGGGATCATCACCGACGTGGGGCTCTTCCTCGAGCAGCTGGTCCAGGAGCTCGTCCCGTCGTACTCGCCGGCTCGCCACTGACGCCGGTCGGCCCCGGCGCGCTAGCCCGCGTCCCGGCCCCGCTGGTGCGTCGCGACGGCCTCGAGCAGGCTCGCAGCGCCGTGCAGGAGCGAGGTCACCCCGGCCGCGAGGTGCTCCCGGACCTCCGGGCTCGTCGCACGGACCCGGTCGACGGCCTGGCACACGGGGCACCACTCGCAGGTGCTGCCCTCGTGCCCCTCGCCGGGCTCGCCGGCTGCCCCGAGCGTCTCCTCGGCCCACCCCTGCAGCGCCCCGAGGAGCCGCGCTGCCTGCTCGGCCACCGACGCCGCCACCGGTCCCGGGTCGCCCGCCGTGCTCAGGGGAACCCCTCCACCCGCTTCTTGAGCCCCCGGAGGGCGGTGTCGATGATGACCTTCTCCGCCTTGCGCTTGAGCAGCCCGATCATCGGGATGCCGAGCTCGACGGCGAGGTCGTAGGTCACCTCGGTCGCGCTCCCCGCAGGGGCGAGCCGGTAGCCGCCGTCGAGGCGGCGGAGCATCCGCCCGGCGGAGCCCAGGGCCCAGGTCACGGCCTCGTCGCCCTGCCAGTCGAAGACCAGCGTGTAGGAGTCCCTGATCGGGGTGGCCTCGAGCTCGAACCACACCTCCCGCGCCCGACCGTCGGGCCGGGTCTCGCGGACCTCGCAGGCGTGCACCCCCTGCGCCCACTCCGGGTAGCGCGGGAAGTCGGCGATCACCCCCATCACCTGCGACGGCGGGGCGTCGACCAGGACACTGGAGCGGGTCTGCTGCGCCACCTGGCCTCCCTGCCACCGGCCCGGTGCCGGGTCACCGCCCGGGCGTCCAGCCGGGTCCCGCCCGAGCCTAGTGGGGCGGTCCGACGGGCACGAAGCCGGCGACGACCTCGACGTGGTGGGTCATCGGGAAGAGGTCGAACGCACGGAGCCCGGCGAGCCGGTAGCCCTGCTCGCCGAGCAGCGCGGCGTCACGGGCGAACGACGCCGGGTCGCAGGCGACGAGGACGACCGTCCGCGGCATGAGCGCGGCGACCTGGTCCAGCACCCGCCGCTTGGCGCCCTCGCGGGGCGGGTCGAGGACGACGAGGTCCGCACGGTCGAGCGGCCGGCTCGCCAGCACCCGGTCGACCGGCCCGGCGTGGACCTCCGTCCAGGGCCGGTCGGCGAGCGTGGCGCGCGCGTGCTCGACCGCGGTGCGGTCGCCCTCGACCCCCACGACCCGGCCGGTCGCCCCCACGGCATCGGCGAGGAAGGCGGTGAACAGCCCCACGCCGCAGTAGAGGTCGAGCACCACCTCCCCGGGCCGCGGCCGCGCCGCCTCGAGGACCGCGTGCACCAGCGTGTCCGGCGCCCCGCGGTGGGACTGCCAGAACCCGTCCCGCGCGACCGTGAACCGCTTCCCCAGGACCTCCTCGACCACCGGCTCCGCGTGCGGGTCGTCCAGGTCCCCCTCCACGAGGGTCAGCGCGTCCGGCGCCGCGATCCGGCAGCGGTCGATCGGCACGACGCGGTGCGAGCGCGCCGCGCGCAGCCCGAGCCGTCCGTCGGGAGTGCGGGTGTAGCGCATCCGGGTCCGCCAGCCGAGCCCGTCGATCTCGCCGGGCACCGGCTCGACCTCGACGTCTCGGTCGAGGCGCGCGATCCGGCGCAGCTGCTCGGCGACGACGTCGGCCTTGAGGCCCCGCTGGGCAGCGAGGTCGACGTGCTGGAAGTCGCAGCCGCCGCAGCGACCCGGACCGGCCCACGGACAGGGCGCGACGACGCGGTCCGGCGACGGCTGGTGCACCGCGACCGCGTCGGCGCGGAGGAACCGGTCGCCCGGGGCACCCTCGGTGATCTCGACCGTCACCCGCTCCGCCGGCAACCCGTGGCGCACGAAGACCACCGAGCCGCCGACGTCGGGGAGGTCGGCGGGCAGCCGCGCGACGACGTGACCGCCGTGCGCCACCGGCCCCAGGTCGACGTCGTACCGGTGGCCTACCAGTGTCGGCCCCTCACGAGCTCCCCGGCGCGGCGTGTCGGGCCGCTGCCGCGTCCGGGCCGCCGGCCGGGGACGCGGCCGGCCCCGACTCACTCCAGCTCCTGCCGGACGCCGGACTTCGAGTAGCCGAGGTACCCGCGGGTCGCCTCGACCTCCTCGAACAGCTCGGCCCGGCGCTCCCCGATGTGCGACGTGGAGAGCTGGTAGGGCACCGAGATCACCATCACCCCCGGGTTGAACAGCAGCCGCCCCTTGAGCCGCAGCGCCGTCTGGTTGTGGAGCAGCTGCTCCCACGCCCGACCCACGACGTACTCGGGGATGAAGACCGCGACGACGCCGCGTGGCTGCGCCTCGCGGATCGCGCGGGTGTACTGCACGATCGGGCGGATGACTTCGCGGTACGGCGAGTCGAGGATCTTCAGCGGCACGTCGATCCCGCGCCGGTCCCACTCGTCGACGATCCGGTCGCGCTCCAGGGGGTCGGTGCTCACCAGCACGCCCTCGAGGACGTTCGGGCGGCTGGCCTTGGCGTAGGCCAGCGCCCGCATCGTCGGCTTGTGGACCTTGGACACCAGCACGATCGCGTGCACGCGGGTCGGGAGCAGCTGGTCCTCGGCCTCGATCGCCAGCTCCCGGCTGACCCGGTCGTAGTGGCGGCGGATGCCGCGCATGAGGACGAAGAAGGTGCCCATCGCGAGGATCGCGATCCAGGCTCCCTCGAGGAACTTCGTGACCAGCACGACGACGAGGACGGCGGCGGTCATGACCAGCCCGAAGGTGTTGATCCCGCGTGAGCGCATCATCCGCCGCCGGGCCCCAGGGTCGGTCTCGGTGCGCAGGTGCCGGGTCCAGTGCCGGATCATCCCGAGCTGGCTGAGGTTGAACGAGACGAAGACCCCGACGATGTAGAGCTGGATCAGCCGGGTGACCTCGGCGTCGAAGGCGAAGATGAGGACCATCGCGAAGACGGCGAGGATGACGATGCCGTTGCTGTAGGCCAGCCGGTCGCCCCGGGAGCCCAGCTGCCGTGGCAGGAAGCCGTCCTTGGCGAGGATCGAGGCGAGGACCGGGAACCCGTTGAAGGCGGTGTTCGCGGCGAGCACCAAGATGATCCCGGTCATCGAGATGATGAAGTAGAAGCCCGGATCGAAGTCGATGAAGATCGCCCGCGCCAGCTGCGAGACGACCGTGTGCTGGTCGTAGCCGGCGGGCAGCGGCTGGCCGCCGCGCGTCAGGCGTTCGAGGTCCTCCGGGTCGACGTACTTCAGCCCCATCTCGCGTGCCAGCACGACGATGCTCATCAGCATGCTGATCGCGATCGCGCCGAGCAGCAGCAGCGTCGTCGCGGCGTTGCGGCTCTTGGGCTTGCGGAACGCGGGCACGCCGTTCGAGATCGCCTCCACGCCGGTCAGCGCGGCGCAGCCCGACGAGAACGCGCGGGCCAGCAGGAAGACCAGTGCGATCTGCGTGATCTCCCCGTCGTAGCCCTCTGCCGGCGCCAGGGTGAGGTCGGCGCTCTCGACCTCCCCGAGCCGGCCCTGGAACGCCTGCAGAGCAGCCCAGGCGGTCATCCCGATGATCGCGGCCATGAAGCCGTAGGTGGGGATCGCGAAGAACGCGCCGGACTCGCGGACGCCGCGCAGGTTGAGCGCGGCGAGCAGCGCCACGAGACCACAGGCGTAGGCCACCTCGTGGCCCGACACGAAGGTCAGCGCCGACCCGGCGTTCTGCACGCCGGAGGAGATCGAGACCGCGACGGTGAGCACGTAGTCGACGAGGAGAGCACTCGCGACGGTGAGCCCGGCGGTCGGACCGAGGTTGACCGTCGCCACCTCGTAGTCGCCACCGCCGCTGGGGTAGGCGTGCACGTTCTGCCGGTACGACGCGACCACGGTGAGCATGACCAGGGCGACGGCGAGCGCGATCTGCCAGGAGAAGGCGTACGCCGACAGGCCCGCGACCGACAGCATGATGAAGACCTCGTCGGGGGCGTAGGCCACCGACGACAACGCGTCGCTGGCGAACACCGGCAGCGCGATGCGCTTGGGCAGCAGGGTCTCCCCCAGCTGGTTCGACCGGAGCTTCCGGCCGACCAGGATGCGCTTCGAGATGTCGCCGGCTCCCACGGTGGCCAAGGCTACCGGCCGCGCGACCTCGTCGTACGCCGCTCGGAGCCGGGTCGGTGCAGGAGGCGGGGCGTGTACCGTTCCCCGCGTGCACGTGGTGATCATGGGGTGCGGCAGGGTCGGCAGCACCCTCGCCCGCAGCCTCGAGGACCGTGACCACTCGGTCGCGATCATCGACACCAACCCCGACGCGTTCCGCCGGCTGGGAGCGTCCTTCAGCGGCGTCAAGGTCACCGGGGTGGGCTTCGACCGGGATGTCCTCGACGTCGCCGGGATCGACCACGCCGACGCGTTCGCTGCGGTCTCCAGCGGCGACAACTCCAACATCATCGCGGCGCGCGTCGCCCGGGAGGGGTTCGGGATCCAGTCCGTCGTCGCCCGGATCTACGACCCGGGCCGCGCCGAGGTGTACCAGCGGCTCGGCATCACGACGGTCGCGACCGTGCGGTGGACCGCCGACCAGGTGCTCCGCCGGCTGCTGCCCGGCCAGACCGAGCCCGACTACCGCGACCCCAGCGGGACGATCCGCATCGACTCCGTGCCGGTGACCGCGCCCTGGGTCGGCAGCCAGACGCTGGCCTTCCAGGAGCAGTCCGGGGCCCGGATCGCCTGGATCGACCGGCTCGGCGAGGGTGTCCTCCCGTCCCGCTCCAGCGTCCTGCAGGAGGGCGACGTGCTCCACCTGGTGATGCGCGAGGGGACCGCCGAGCGGGTCTTCACGGTGTTGTCGCGGGGTCCGGGGACGGACCGGTGAAGGTCGCGATCGCCGGCGCCGGGGCGGTCGGCCGGTCCATCGCCCGCGAGCTCATCGACAACGGCCACAAGGTGCTGCTCATCGACAAGGAGCCCGGCGCGATCCGGCCGGAGCGGGTCCCGCAGGCGGTCTGGATCCAGGCCGACGCCTGCGAGCTCTCCTCGCTGACCGAGGCCCGGCTCGAGGACTGTGACGTCGTCATCGCCGCGACCGGTGACGACAAGGTCAACCTCGTGACCTCGCTGCTGGCGAAGACGGAGTTTGCCGTGCCCCGCACCGTCGCTCGGGTGAACCACCCCAACAACGAGTGGCTCTTCACCGAGGCGTGGGGCGTCGACGTCAACGTCTCGACGCCGCGCATCATGTCCGCGCTGGTGGAGGAGGCCGTGACGATCGGCGACGTGGTGCGGCTGTTCACGTTCCGCCGCGGCAACGCCAACCTCGTCGAGATGACGCTGCCGGACGACTCGCCGTACCTCGGGACCGCGTGCGGCCTGGTCCCCTGGCCCGAGGGTTGCTCGGTGGTGACGATCCTGCGCGACGGGATGGTCTACCCGCCGACCCCGGAGCAACCGCTCGAGAACGGCGACGAGCTGCTGTTCATCGCCTCCCCCGAGGCCGAGCCGGAGCTCAACCGGCTCCTCAACCCCCACCACTGACCGGCTGGGTGGCGGGTCCGGCGGCCTGTCCTGCCGCGGGTCCTGCGGGGGCGACCGGGGTGCGGTCGCGGGCCAGCACCCACAGCATCGCCGCAAGCGCGGCGACCTGCAGCGGCCAGCCCATGGCGACCTTGGCCACGCCGAGCGCGGTGATGTAGGGGTCGGCGTCCGCCGCCGCCTTCCCGGCGAGCCACACCGGACCCTGCACCGCCACCCGGAGCAGGCAGGGGAGCAGCAGCAGCCACGTCAGCCGACTGCAGAGCCGGACGACCTGCGGGTCGCTGCGCCAGCCGGTGGGGTCCTCCGAGACGCTGCCGACGATGAACCCGACGACCGGCCAGCGCACCAGGATGCTCAGCAGCATCGCGGCGCCGTACCCGGTGTTGTAGAGGATGCCCGGTAAGAAGTAGGCCAGCGCCTGTTGCGACTCGTCGCCACCTCCGCGCCCACTGATCCAGACGAAGAGGCAGCCGATCCCGATCCCCACCAGCGCGTTGACGCAGTACTGCACCGGGCCGCGCTGCACCAGGCGCACCAGCAGCAGGGCGACGGCGGCCGCGACGCTGACCACGATCGCCAGCCGCAGCTCCCCGGTGGTGAGGAAGAGCAGGGTGAAGGCGAGGGTCGGCACCGCTGCCTCGAGCATGCCGCGCCGGCCGCCGAGCGCGGACGACAGCTGGGCCCGGACCACCGCCTCGACCGTCGCCGCGGTGACCGGCCCGTTCCCGACCTCCGTCACGCGGCCTTCAGCTCGTAGCGGGGGTTGAACAGGACCCGGGTGCCGTCGTGCACCCCGATCCGGCCCTCGACCCGGAGGTTGCGGCCGGGCTCGATCCCGGCGATGCGACGCCGCCCGAGCCAGACCAGCGTGATGAGCCCGGACCCGTCGTACAGCTCGGCCTCGAGGGCGGGGACACCGCCGCGTGGCCGCAGCGTCACCGTCCGCAGGGTGCCGTGCAGCGAGACCAGCTGTCGGTCCGCGGCCTCCACGATCGGGCAGCAGCCGGCCTCGACGGTCTCGCTGCGGAGCTGCCGGGCCTCCTGGGTCGCCGCGCTCGCCCAGCGGTTGATGCTGCTCCGCAACCGGCCGCCGAGGTGCGGGGCCGCCGTCCGTTCTGCCATGCCTCCAGCGTAGGACGGGAACGGCCGGTCCTCAGACATCCACAGGATGCTCTCAGGGGGCCTGCACGCGCTGGGCTCCGGCCGGCAGCCGCAGCGGGAGCGCCTCGCCCGGCGTCATCGGCTGGCTGCCGCGGTCGACCACGACCGCCTTGAGCAGCGACTCGAGGAGCCCGTCGGGACGCCACTCGCGGGCGGGGCGGCCGTACATCGACGCGCGGAGCAGCCATCGCGGCCCGGCGATGCCGAGGACCGCCGACTGCTGGGAAGCCCGCTCGCCCTCGGGCGTGGTCACCGGGACGACGAGCTGCAGTGCGGTGCCGTAGGGCCCCTGCACCTCCCGCGAGTCGCCTCCCCGCCGCTTGGCCTCGGTCGCCATCTGGGTCCGGACGTCGTCCCAGATCGTCTCGTTGCGAGGAGCCGCGAACGCGCGCAGCTCCATGGCCCCGTCCTCGGCGACGAGCAGCACCGACGCGACGTCCCCGGACGCCTCGTCGACCTGGAGCTGCACCTGCACCTCCGGCTGCGCCGGGACCGAGATCGCGCCGAGGTCGATGCGCCCGTCCTCCTCCGGGTCCGGTCGCTCGGAGACGTCCCAGGGCCCGTCGGCACGGGGGTCGGTCGTGTCGTCCGCGGGATCGGGGGCGGCGCCCGGTTCGACGGTCCCCTCGGCGCCCTCCGCCGCGGACCTGCGCGACCACCTCATGGCTTGCTCATCCTCTCCTCGGTCCGGTCCTGCTGCTCGTGCCGCTCGTGCGCGCCGCGCCCGGTGGGGCGACGAAGCCGCCCGTCGACCCGTAGCCGCCGGTGCCGCGTGCGGACTCCGGCAGCGCCCCGACCTCGCGGAACCGGGCGTGCTCGACCCGCTGGAGGACGAGCTGGGCGATGCGGTCGCCGCGCGAGAGCTCCACCGCGGAGGCGGGGTCGAGGTTGATCAGGAGCACCTTGACCTCGCCACGGTAGCCCGCGTCGACAGTGCCGGGCGTGTTGACGATCGAGAGTCCGCACCGGGCCGCGAGCCCCGAGCGAGGGTGCACCAGCGCGACGTACCCCTCGGGGAGGGCGAGCGCGATGCCGGTGGGGACGAGCGCGCGCTCACCGGGCGCGAGGCGGACGTCGACGGTCGTGCAGAGGTCGGCGCCGGCGTCCCCGGGGTGCGCGTACGCCGGGAGCGGGACCGCCGGGGAGAGGCGGACCACCTGCACCTCGACGCTCTCCCGGACAGTCACCGGCTCAGCCTAAGCCCGGCCGGTGGGATGATCGGTGCGTGCCCCAGGACCCCCCGACGACCGCGCCCGAGGCGGGACAGGAGGTCGTCCGGTACGCCGAGGTGCTGCGCGTCCCGCTGCGCTGGTGGGCGTTGGCCACGATGTTCCACGCCACGGTCTTCGTGGCGTTCGTGGTGGCGCTGCCGCTCGCGGTCGCGGCCGTGGCGGTCGGGGTCCTGCTGCTGCTGACCACGACGTGGTTCCTGAGCTACGGGAGCGCGCGGGTGCAGGTGACCGACCGGTCCTTGCGGGCCGGCCGGGCGCAGATCGCGGTGTCCTGGCTGGCCGATCCCCGACCGCTCGACGCGGAGGAGACCTGGCGGGCCGCCGGGCCGGGCGCCGACGCCCGGGCGTGGCTGGTGCTGCGCCCCTACCTGTCGGGATCGGTGATGGTGCAGGTGACCGACCCGGACGACCCGGTCCCCTACTGGCTGGTCTCCAGCCGGCGGCCCGGACGGCTCGCCGCGGCACTCCGCGCCGTCGTGCCCGACGTCGCCGAGGAGGGCCGAGGCGTTTCTGGGGAGGGGCATCGGGCAGAGTGAGCGGTGCCCGACCCGGCTGACCGACCGGTCACCGCCGGGCCGGACCGACCGACGGAGGAGTGCATGGCAGGCAAGGCGCAGAACGTGGCAGGTCTGGTGTCGATGCTGGCCGCGACGACCGTGACCAAGAAGGTCCTCGACCGGGTCTGGCGGCTCGGCAGCGGCGGCAAGACGCCGCCCAACGACCCCGCCGACCCCGACGTGCAGCTGCGCGAGGCGGTCGTCTGGTCGATCCTCAGCGGGGTCGCGGTCAGCATGGTGCGCCTCGGGATGGCCCGACGGCTCGCGGCGACCGAGCGCCGCCAGAACCGGCTGCTGCCGGGCGGGCAGGAGCGCGACGACAAGGCCGCGAAGACGCTCGCTCCGTAGCGGACGGCGCTCAGGCGCAGTCGCGGCAGATCATCTGGTCGGCGTCGGCGAGCTGGCTGCGGTGGTGCACGAGGAAGCAGCTCATGCAGGTGAACTCGTCCTCCTGGCGGGGGCGGACCTCGACGGCCAGCTCCTCGTGCGAGAGGTCGGCGCCGGGCAGCTCGAAGGACTCGGCCGCTTCGACCTCGTCCTCGTCGACCTTGCCTGAGTTCTTGTCGTGTCGCCGGGCCTTGAGCTCCTCGATGCTCTCTTCGCCGGCCTCGTCCTCGGTCTTGCGCGGTGCGTCGTAGTCAGTTGCCATGGTGGTGTTCTCCGGCCGGTGAGGCTCTCGTGGGCGTGGTTCGGGGGGAGTTCGTGCGACGGTGCGGTGCGGATTGTGCACCATAAGACGTCTAGGCGCGATGCTTTAGTCCGCTGAGCCGGAGGTGTCGCCAGGATCACGCCTGACCGTCAGACTTCTCAGTCGGCGCTCAGGTGACTCTCGATCGGTGCGGCGTCATCGGCCAGGAAGCCGCACTCCCGCACGAGGGCCAGCAGCTCGTCGTAGGTGGCGGAGGGGGCTGCCAGCACGCACTCCATCCCCCCGATGCCCCGGTAGACGCCGACCGCGCCGCCGGCCTCGCTGACGATGAGCTGCGCCGCGGCGCGGTCCCAGAGGTGGAGCCCCTCCTCGACGTACACGTCGGCGGCACCGCGGGCGATCGCGCACAGGTCGAGGGCGGCGCACCCGATCCGGCGGATGTCGCGGACCTGCGCGATCATGCGGGTCACCGCCTGGGCCTGGAGGACGCGGCGCTCGGCCTCGTACTGGAAGCCGGTGAGCACCAGCCGCTCTCCCATCGGCACCGGCTCGCGGACGCGCAGCGGGTGGCCGTCGACGCTGGCACCCTCGCCGCGCGCGGCCGAGAACACCTCGCCGCTGGTCACGTCGACCACGGCGCCCGCCAGTGACTCCCCGCGGTCGTCGACGGCCGCGACGGACACGGCGTAGGGCGCGACCCCGTAGAGGAAGTTGACCGTCCCGTCGATCGGGTCGACGACCCACGTCACCCCGGTGGTCGAGGCGCTGCCCGACCCGCTGCCCTCCTCGCCCAGGAAGCCGTCGCCGGGTCGCAGCTCGCCCAGGCGGCGCAGCAGCAGCGCCTCGGACTCACGGTCGGTGTCGGTGACGATGTCGGTCCCGGTGCTCTTCGTGGCTGCGACCGCGACGCCGTCCCGGCGGCGCGACCGCACCAGTGCGGCAGCCTCGACGGCGACCGCGACGGCGACGTCGCGCAGCGCCGGCCCCTGGTCGGGCGCGGCGCCGGGACCGTGGTCGGCGTTCTCAGGCAGGGACACCGGCAGCCGTCCTCGCATCGGCCTCGGCGCCGCACAGCGCCGGGCGGTGGCCTCGGGGGTTCGAGCAGCAGCTGAGCGGACACGTCTCCCACGACGGCGGGAGCGCGCCCACTGCGGGCCGCTCGGGCAGCGCACCCCTGCTGGTCCGGGCCCGCTCGACCGCGGCACGCTCGAGGACCAGGCTGCGCACCATCCGCACGAACCGCGGGTCGAGCCCGGCGGTAGCCGCCCGCGCGAACCCGATGCCGACCTCCGCAGCGACCTCGGCAGCCTCGGTGTCCAGGTCGTAGACGACCTCCATGTGGTCGGAGACGAAGCCGATCGGGACCGCGACCACGGCCGGCGCCCCGGCCGCCGCCACCTCCCGGATCCGGTCGCCGATGTCGGGCTCGAGCCAGGGTGTGCGCGGGTCGCCCGAGCGGGAGCAGAACACGAGCTCGGCGGCGAAGCGGTGGCCGGTGTGCTGGCGCACCCGCTCGGCGACCTCGGCCACCACGCTGCGGTGCTGAGTGGTGTAGGCCCCACCCTCGGCCTGCTGACCCAGCATGTGCAGCGCGCCGCCGCGGCCGCTGTCCTGGTCCATCGACACGGGGATGGAGTGCGTCACGAACAGCAGCCGCGCGTCACCGCGCGTCGCGGCAGGAAGCTCGGCCAGCGCGGCGAGGGTCGCGTCGACCATCGGCTCCACGAACCCGGGGTGGTTGAAGTAGTGGCGGACCCGGTCCAGGCGCGGCGCTCGGCCTCCGACCGCGGTCACCGCCTGCGCGAGGTTCTCGCGGTACTGGCGACACCCGGAGTAGCTCGAGTAGGCGCTGGTGAACAGGCAGAGCGCCCGCTCGACGCCGTCGTCGTGCATCCGCGCCAGCGCCTCGGGGAGGTACGGCGCCCAGTTGCGGTTGCCCCAGTAGACCGGGAGCGCCAGCCCGGCGCCCGCGAAGTCCTCCTCGACCGCGGCGATGAAGGCCCGGTTGAGGTCGTTGATCGGACTGCGGCCGCCGAACCGGTAGTAGTGCTCGCCCACCTCCGCGAGGCGCTCCTGCGGGATGCCGCGGCCGCGTGTCACGTTCTCGAGGAACGGGATGACGTCGTCCGGACCCTCGGGCCCCCCGAACGAGACCACGAGCAGCGCGTCGTACGGGGCCGGGTCCGCGACCGGCTCGGGGCCGCGTTCCGGGACGTGGTGGGAGGTCACGCTCGTCATCCTAGGGACGCGGGCAGAACCGGCCGTACGGCGACGTCGGCCGGGGCTCCTAGCATGGCAGCGGTGTCCACCTCGACCTCTCCGACCCGGTCCCGCACCGGGTCGTCCTACGCCCGGATCCTGAGCCGTCCCGGCGCGCTCGCGTTCACCAGCGCCGGGGTCGTCGCGCGGTTCCCGATGTCGATGGTCGGGCTCGGGATCGTCGTGCTGGTGTCGTCGCGGACCGGGTCCTACGCGACGGCGGGCGCGGTGTCGGCGGTCTACCTCGGCGCGAACGCGCTCGGTGCGCTCCCACTGGCGCGGCTCATCGACCGCCGGGGGCAGGGGCTGGTCCTCGGCGCGGCGGTCACCGTGTCGTGCCTCGCGCTCGTCGCGCTGCTCCTCGGGGTCGAGGCGGGCCTCGGCGCACCCTGGCCGCACGCGTTCGCCGCGCTGGCCGGGTTGGCGATCCCCAACGTCGGCGCGGCCGTGCGGGCCCGCTGGAAGCACCTCCTGAGCGGGGAGGACGACCGCCCGCTGCTCGACACCGCCTTCGCGCTGGAGGCCGTCAACGACGAGGTCGTCTTCATGGTGGGGCCGACGCTGACGACCCTGCTGGCCGCCGCTGTCCACCCCGCCGCCGGGCTGGTCACCGGGATCGTCGCGGCGCTGGTCGGGACCTGGGCGCTGGTCCTTCAGCGCCGGACCGAGCCCCCGCGGCAACCGCTCGCCGAGGGCTTGGCACCTGACCCGATGCCGTGGCGGACGCTGGTGCCGCTCGGGCTGGCAGCGGTCATGCTCGGGCTGCTCTTCGGCGCCTGTGAGGTGGTCACCGTCGCGTTCGCCGAGGAGGCCGGCAACAAGGCGCTCGGCGGCGTCGCGCTCGGAATCTGGGCGCTGGGCAGCCTGCTGTCGGGCCTGGTCGTCGGAGGAATGACGATGCGCCGCGACCCCGGCACCCGGCACCGCTGGGGGATGCTGGTGCTGACCGCGCTGCTGCTCCCGCTGCCGGCGCTCGACAGCCTGCTGACGCTGTGCGCGGTCATGTTCCTGGCCGGGATGGCGATCTCCCCGACCCTCATCGCCGCCGTGACCTGGGTGGCGACCCTGGTGCCGCCGTCACGGATCAACGAGGGGATGGCGCTGTACTCCACCGGCCTCATCGCCGGTGTCGCCCCGGGGGCCGCGCTCTCCGGTCTCGCGATCGACGAGTTCGGCGCCGCCCCGGCGTACTGGGTGCCGATCGCGGCCGGCGCGACCGGGACCCTGATCGCGTTCCTCGTCCGGGCGCGGCGCACGGATCCCGAGCCCGTCGTCACGTAGCCTCCCGAGCCATGGAGGGCACCGCTACCCGCACGGAGAGCCTGTTGCGTCCGCGCGAGATCCAGGTCCGGATCCGGGCGGGCCAGACGCCGGAGACCGTGGCGGCGGCCGCGCAGACCACGGTCGAGCGCGTCATGGTGTTCGCGACCCCGGTGCTGGCCGAGCGCGCGTTCGTCGCGCAGCAGGCGGTGAAGGCATCGGTGCGCCGGCGGGCCGGCGACGGCCCGGTCGGGCTGCTCGGCGACGCCGTCGCCCGCCGGCTCGAGGCGGCGGGGCTGGACCCGGAGTCAGCCGACTGGGACGCCTGGCGCCGCGACGACGGCCGGTGGACCGTCGTCGCGTCGTACGCCGAGGCCGGGGAGGACCGCCGGGCGGAGTTCACCTACGACGCCATGGGCCGCTACGTCGTCGCCGAGGACGAGACCTCCCGCTGGCTGGTGGGCGAGCGGCGCGCGGTCGACCCCACGCCGCCGCCCGCGCTGATGTCAGCCCAGGTCTCGGCCCAGGTCTCTGCCCAGGTCTCTGCCCAGCTGTCCGCGCTGCCTGCTCCCGCCGGGGCAGGAGCGGGTGCCCAGCTGGCGCTCGGCGAGGACGCGCTCCGCGTCGTCACCGGGCAGCCGCTGTCACCTGTCGCCCTCGCCGAAGGACGAGCTGCCGACGAACCGACCGAGGACCTCACCGAGACCGCACGCGCGGTCCGCGCCGTCCGTGCCCTCGCCGTCCCGCCGGTGACCCCGCCGGTTGCCGCGCCGGTCACCGCGCCGGTCACCGCGCCGGTCGCCGCGCCGGCCACACCGCAGGTCACCGCGCCGGCCATTGCCGCCGCTCATGCGGCGCCCCTGACGGCGGACGGCGAGGTCCTCTTCGAGGACGAGGGGTTGCGCGCCCCGACCGACGGCGGCGAGCGCCGCCCGGCAGCCCCTCCGACCCGACCGCGGACGCGGCGGTCGATGCCCAGCTGGGACGACATCATGCTCGGGTCCGCCCCTCGCGGGGACTGACACCTCGTCCCTGCTCTCCCGCTGGCCCTAGGCTGCCGGGGACGACTCGTCCCTGACGACCGACGGCAGCGAGGACCCGATGGCCTACTTCGTGACCGGAGCGACCGGCTTCATCGGCAGGTTCCTGGTGCAGGAGCTGCTGGCAACCCGGAGCGACCACGTCTTCGTGCTGGTCCGGCCGCGCTCGCAGCGCAAGGTCGAGCGGCTCATCGACCAGTGGGGGCACCCCGACCGGATCACCACCGTGCCCGGGGACCTCGAGGACGCCGCGCTCGGCGTGGACCCCGCCTGGGTCGCGGAGCACACCGGGACGATCGACCACTTCTTCCACCTCGCGGCGGTCTACGACATGACCGCGCAGGACGAGCGCAACGAGAGCCTCAACGTCGGCGGCACCCGCAACGCGCTGGAGCTGGCTGCCGACCTCGACGCCGGCGTCTTCCACCACGTCTCGTCGATCGCCGCCTCGGGCGACTTCCCCGGCTTCTGGGACGAGACGATGTTCGACGTCGGACAGCAGCTGCCCTCGCCGTACCACCGGACGAAGTTCGAGTCCGAGAAGGTGGTCCGCGAGGAGTCGGCGGTGCCGTGGCGGGTGTACCGGCCCTCGATGGTGGTCGGGCACTCCGAGACCGGCGAGATGGACAAGGTCGACGGTCCCTCCTACTTCTTCCCGCTGCTGAAGCTGCTCCGTGACCGGCTCCCGTCGTGGACGCCGCTGGTGGGGCTCGACCTCGGGGACACCAACGTCGTCCCGGTCGACTACGTCGCGCGGGCGATGGCCTGGCTGGCGCACGTCCCGGGCTGCGACGGGCAGGCCTTCCACCTGGTCGACCCGCAGCCGACGCGCACGATCGACCTGGTCAACACCCTCGCCGAGGCCGCCGGGTCCCCGCGCTTCGCGACCCCGGTCGACCGGAGCATCACCGGCGTCGTGCCGACCGGCCTCCTGCCCAAGGCGCTGCGCCCCGGGGTGCTGGCGCGGACCGTGCTGCGCAGCGCGCCCGCCCAGCTGGCGCTGCGGGAGACCGTGGGCCGGCTCGGGCTCCCGCCGCAGGTCGTCGAGCACGTCAGCTTCCCGACGCGGTACGGCGCCCGCGCCACCGAGCGGGCGCTCGAGGGCTCCGGGCTCGCCGTCCCGGAGCTCTCCACCTACGCCGAGCAGCTCTGGACGTTCTGGGAGGAGCAGCTCGACGACTCGGTCACCCGGGACGCCGACACCGTCGCCGCGCTCCGCGGGAAGACCGTGGTGATCACCGGCGCGTCCTCCGGCATCGGCAAGGTCACCGCGCTCAAGGTCGCCCAGGCCGGCGGCGTCCCGGTCCTCGTGGCGCGCGGCAAGGACAAGCTCGAGGCCACGCGGGCCGCGATCGAGGCCCGCGGCGGCACCGCGCACGTCTTCCCCTGCGACCTCTCGGACCTCCAGGCGATCGACGGACTCGCGCAGCGGCTGTCGGCCGAGCTGGAGCGGATCGACTACCTCGTCAACAACGCCGGCCGGTCGATCCGCCGCTCGGTGACGCTGAGCCACGACCGGTTCCACGACTTCGAGCGGACGATGCAGCTGAACTACTTCGGCGCGGTCCGGCTCGTCATGGGGCTGCTCCCGGCGATGCGGGCGCAGAAGGGCGGCCACATCGTCAACGTCAGCTCGATCGGCGTGCAGACGAACCCGCCGCGCTTCTCGGCGTACGTCGCGTCCAAGGCGGCGCTCGACGCGTGGAGCAACGTCGTCAGCTCGGAGGTCGTCGGGGACGGGGTGTCGTTCACCAACATCCACATGCCGCTGGTGCGGACCCCGATGATCGCGCCGACGAAGATCTACGACCGGTTCCCGACGATCAGCCCGGCGCAGGCGGCCGACCTGGTGCTGCGAGCGCTCGTCGAGAAGCCCTTCGAGATCAACACGACGTTGGGGACCGTCGGCGCCCTCGCGCACACTCTCGCCCCCAAGGGGATGTTCCGGGTCCTGCACCTCGCCTACCGGGTGTTCCCCGACTCCGCGGCCGCGCGTGCCGACGTCACCGCGCCGACCACTCCGGTCGAGCCCGAGCCGACGAACCAGCAGCAGCTCGTGATGGCGCGGCTGACCCGCGGCGTCCACTGGTGACAGGCCGCGCCGCCCCTCAGGACGGACCGGTGGCCACCGGGCGCCCGGGGTCGGTGACCCAGTCGCTCCACGAGCCCGGGTAGAGCGCGGCCGGGACGCCGAGCAGCTCGAGCGCCAGGACGTCGTGGGTCGCGGTCACCCCGGAGCCGCAGTACACCGCGACGTCCTCCGACCGGCCGGTGACCGCGGCGTACACCTCGGCGAGGTCGGCACGCGACCGGAACCGACCGGCGCGCGGGCCGCTGGGCTCGAGGTTCCGGGCCGTCGGCACGTTGACCGCGCCGGGCACGTGGCCGGCGACCGGGTCGACCGGCTCGGTCTCGCCGCGGAAGCGCTCGGGCGCCCGGGCGTCGAGCAGGACCCCGTCCCGGGCGACGGCCGCCGCAGCGGAGGCGTCGACGGCCGGGAGGTGGCCCGGGCGGCCGTCGAAGTCACCGCGGGCCGGGTGCACCTCGCCGGGCTCCGAGGCGCCGCCGACCGCCAGCCATGCCGTCCAACCGCCGTCGAGCACCTGCACCGCGGGGTGACCGTAGTGGCGCAGCAGCCACCAGCCCCGGGCGGCGGAGGTGCCGCCGACGTCGTCGTAGACGACCACCGGGCCGTCCCGGCGGACCCCGGCGCGCCGCATCGCCTCGACGAAGACCTCGGGTCGTGGGAGCGGGTGACGCCCGCCGCTCGTGGCGTCCGGGTCGGCGAGGTCCCGGCCGAGGTCGACGTACGCCGCGCCGGGGACGTGCCCGGCCAGGTACTGCTCGAAGCCGTCGTCGCGACCGAGCTGCCAGCGGACGTCGAGAAGCGTCACGTCGGCCCACCGGTCGAGGAGCTCCTCGGGGGCGGTCAGCGGTCCCACGCAGCGAGTATCCCCCGACCGGGTCAGAAGCCGAGCCGACGCAGCTGCTTGGGGTCGCGCTGCCAGTCCTTGGCGATCTTGACCCGCAGGTCGAGGTAGACCGGCGTCCCCAGCATCGCCTCGATACTGGCGCGCGCCCGGGTCCCGACGTCCTTGAGCCGCTCGCCGCGGTGGCCGATGACGATCCCCTTCTGCGAGGCGCGCTCGACGAAGACGTTGGCGTGCACGTCGAGCAGCGGCCGGTCGTCGGGACGGCCCGCACGCAGGCCCATCTCCTCCACCACGACGGCGATCGAGTGCGGCAGCTCGTCCCGCACGCCCTCGAGCGCGGCCTCACGGACGAGGTCGGCGACGATCGCCTCCTCGGGGGTGTCGGTGAGCTCACCGTCGGGGTAGAGCGGCGGACCCTCCGGCAGCTGCGCCACCAGCAGGTCGGTGAGCAGCCCCACCTGGTGCCCGGAGAGCGCCGAGACCGGCACGATGTCGGTCCAGTCGGTCCCGGCACCGCGCTCGCCGGGCGACGACAGACCTCCGGCGAGGGTCCGGCCGAGCGCGGCGATCTCGACGAGGTGCTCGGCCAGCCGGTCCGGCGGCACCAGGTCGGTCTTGGTCGCCACCGCCACCTTCGCCGTCCGGCGGACCTTCGCGAGCTCGGTGACCAGGAACCGGTCACCCGGCCCGATGCGCTGGTCGGCGGGGAAGCACGCGGCGACGACGTCGACCTCCGCCCACGTCGAGGTGACCAGCGCGTTGAGCCGCTCCCCCAGCAGCGTGCGCGGCCGGTGCAGGCCGGGGGTGTCGACGAGGACCAGCTGCGCGTCGGGCCGGTGCACGATCCCGCGGACCGCCGTACGCGTCGTCTGCGGCCGCGACGAGGTGATCGCCACCTTGGTGCCCACCAACGCGTTGGTGAGCGTCGACTTGCCGGCGTTGGGCCGGCCGACGAAGCAGGCGAACCCGCTGCGGTACGCCGGGAGGGCGGTCGAGGGTCCCTCGACCGGCTCCTGCCCCGAGACGCCCACGGACCTAACCTAGTGCCGCGGGCCGGACGTCCCTGCCCGCGGTCGAGGAGGCCCGATGTACGTCCCGGCCCACTTCACTGCCGACGACGACACCGTCCGGACGCTGCTGGACCGGTCCGGGGCCGGCGACCTGGTGACCGTCGGCGACGACGGGCTGCTCGCGAGCCTGATCCCGTTCGTCCACGACCCCGGGGCGGGCGGGCACGGCTCGCTCCTGGGCCACCTGGCCCGGAACAACCCGCAGTGGCGGGCACCGACCACCGAGCACGCGCTGGTGATCCTGCGCGGACCCGACGCCTACGTCAGCCCCGGCTGGTACGCCTCGAAGGCCGAGCACGGGCGGGTCGTGCCGACGTGGGACTACGTGACCGTCCACGTCCACGGCCGCCTCGTCGTCCACGACGACACCGACTTCGTGGCCGACGTCGTGCGCCGGCTGACCGAGAAGCACGAGGCCGGCCGGACCGCCCCCTGGTCGGTCGAGGACGCCCCACCTGCGTTCGTCGCGGGCCAGCTGCGGGCCGTGGTCGGCGTCGAGGTCCAGGTCACCCGCATCGAGGCCAAGGCCAAGCTGAGCCAGAACCGGCCCGAGGCCGACGTCGACGGCGTCGTCGCGGGGCTCCTCGCGGACGGCCGCCCCGACGTCGCGGACGCGGTCGCCCGTGCGACCGGCCGGGAGCCGACCGCTCCCTAGAGCGTCAGCTCCCCCAGTCGGGCCGCAGCGGGAAGCCGGACTCCCCGGACGGCGGCAGCCGCACGGCGAGCACCTGGTGCAGCTGGATGTCGTTGCGGGCGAAGCCGATGCTGCAGCTGGAGAGGTAGAGCCCCCACGCCCGCGCGGTGCCCTCGCCGACCTCCGCGACGCACTCGTCCCAGTGCTCGACGAGGTTGCGCGCCCAGGCCCGGCAGGTCATCGCGTAGTGCTCGCGGAGGTTCTCCTCGTGGCGCACCTCGAAGCCCGCGTCCTGGATCTCGGTGATGATCCGTCCCGATCCGGTGAGCTCCCCGTCGGGGAAGACGTAGCGGTCGATGAACGCACCGGTCTTCGTCGGCCGGTTGTGCGGCCGGGTGATGCAGTGGTTGAGCAGCCGCCCGCCGTCGACGAGCTTGCTCCGCAGCGTCCGGAAGTACGACGGGTAGTTCGCCACGCCGATGTGCTCGGTGAGGCCGATCGAGCTGATCGCGTCGAAGTCGCCCTCCTCCACCTCGCGGTAGTCGAGGTGGCGGACCTCGGCGAGGTGGTCGAGCCCGTCGCGCTTGATCGCCTCCTGCGCCCAGGTGGCCTGCTCGCGCGACAGGGTGACCCCGATCGCCTTGACGCCGTAGTGGCGCGCGGCGTGCCGGACCATGCCGCCCCAGCCGCAGCCGACGTCGAGCAGTCGCATCCCCTCGCGGAGCCCGAGCTTGCGGGCGACGAGGTCGTACTTCTCGGCCTGCGCCTCCTCGAGCGTCGACTCGGGCGTCGGGTAGACCGCGCAGGTGTAGGTCATCGACGGCCCCAGCACCAGCTCGTAGAACGAGTTGGCGATGTCGTAGTGGTGCGCGATCGCCCGCGCGTCCCGCGAGAGACTGTGCCGGGCGCCCTCGAGGACCCGTCGCCACGGCGGCAGCGCCTCCTGCGGCGGCGGCTCCGGAGGGACGAGTCCCCGCAGGCCAAGGCTGGCGCCGAACGTCCGCGCCAGTGTCGGCAGCTCCCGGGGCGAGGGTGCCCGGAGGCTGAGCCGGCTCAGGAAGGACGTCATGGCGTCGTAGGGGTCACCGGGGTGGGCGCCGACGACGACGAGGTCCCCGGCGATGTACGCGCGGGCGAACCCGAGGTCCCCCGGTGCGGAGAGCAGGTAGGCCAGCCCGCGAGGCGTCGCCAGGTCCACGTGGATCGGCGAGTCGGCGTTCCCCGCCTCGCTGCCGTCGTACGCCGTGAAGCGGCACGGCATGCCGTTGACGAGCAGCGTCTCGAGCGCCTGGGCGATCCCGACCTCCTGCGACTGCAGCTCCTGCATGAAGCGCGTCACCGTCCTTCCACCACTTTCTCGTAGAGCCCTGTCAGTCGACCTGCCGGGTCGACGTCCTGCTTGACCGCGTCCAGGTTGGCGGTCCCGTACAGCGACGCGAACGTGGCCTCGTCGTAGTAGGCCTCGGAGTACAGCGACTTGTGGCCCCCGAGCGCGCTCACCTGCTCCTCGATCGCACGGTTCAGATCGCCCGGCTCCCGATCGGGCGCGAGCTCGACGGTCCCCCAGAAGCCCGCGTTGACGTACGTCGTCCCCGGGGTGAGCGGGTAGGTCGGCCAGCTCCGCGCGCTGCCCGGGCCGGCGGGCTCACGCAGCCGGAGCGGGCACAGCCACACCGGACGCATCCCGACCTCGGCGTCGAACCACCGGAGGAACTCCGCGATCCGCGTCACCGGGACCTCGATGTCCTGCACCACCCTTTCTCGGGTGACCCCGCGGCGCCGGTCCAGCCGCGCCACGAGCCCCAGCCGCTGGTCGAGCCCCACGAGCCGGTGGTAGACGTCGCTGCGGCGCCAGCGGCGTGGCCAGAGCCGGCGTACCAGCGGGCGGTGGAGCCCGAAGGCGCCCGAGCACCAGAACCAGTCGGTGTCCCACCGCCAGAGGTAGTCGTGCATCGTCAGCACGTCGTCCTCGCGCTGCAACGGCGAGCGGAAGTACAGCTCGCTACCGGTGTAGTCCGACGGCGGGGCGCCCGGGTCCGCGGTCCAGGTCGCGAGGGTCAGCGCCGCCTGCGTCGGGCTGTAGGCGACGCCGTCCACGGCGTCGACGCGCACGCCCTGGTGCTCGCCGGTCGTGACGACGGCCTCGACCGTGGCGGCCAGCGCGTCGAGGTCGTCGAAGCGCAGGTGACGCAGCCGGACGTGCGCCGGCACCGGCTCGAGCTCGATCCGCAGCCGGGTGGCGTAGCCGAGCGTGCCGTAGCTGTTGGCGAACGCGTCGAACAGCGCGTCACCCGGCTTGACCGTGACGACCTCGCCGGAGCCGGTGAGGACGTCCATCTCGAGCACCGACTCGTGCGGGAGCCCGTTGCGGAACGACGTCGACTCGATCCCGAGCCCGGTGACCGCCCCGCCCAGCGTGATCGTCCGCAGCTGCGGCACCACGAGCGGCACCAGCCCGGAGGGCAGCGTCGCGGCGACCAGGTCCTCGTAGGTGCACATCCCCTGCACGTCGGCGGTCCGTCCCGCGACGTCGACCTCGACGACCCCCGACAGCCCGGACACGTCCAAGCCGGGGGTCCCCGTGCCCGACCGGTGACGGAAGAGGTTCGAGGTCGGCTTGGCCAGCCGCACCGGGGCGTCGGGCGGGATCGCGGCGTACGACGCGGTCAGCCGCCGCACCCCGTCGACGTGCGCCTGCCACCCCACGAGCCCCCTCACGCCACGACAACCTAGCGTCCCGGCGGAGGCACCTCGGTCAGGTGGGGGCGGCGGTTCAGCTGGTGATCCGGTCGGCGACGGTGCCGTCCGGGGCGCACCGGTGGACCGGGACGCCCGGACCGGCCAGGTCGCGGACCGCGGCGAGGTCGGCATCGGCGACGGTGTCCGCCGCGGTCACCACGGCGACGGCCTCCAGCCCCCGCGCGGCGCTCGAGACCGCCATCGCCACCGCGACGCCGACGGCGGACACCTGCAGCGACGGGAGGTCCACCGTGGCGCCCGCGTACGTCCTGCCGTCGAGGTCGCGCACGGCGGCGCCCTCCGCGGCCCGGGTGCGTGCCCGCGCGGACCGTGCCAGCGTCACGATCTTGGCGTCCTCGGGTGCCAGGGCGGCCGGCTCTCCGGGGTCAGGCATGAGTCTGGGAGTAGGTGTCGGCCGCGGTCCCGTGCGGCAGCGGGGTCACCGGCTCGACCGCCTCGGCGGGGCTCCGGGACGGGTCGGGGTGGTCGGTGCGGTCGGGACGGTCGCTGCGGTCGGCTCGGTCGTGGCCGTCGAGCTGGTCGGCGTCGTCGGGCTCGACACGGGTGATCAGCACCGACCCGATCCGGTTGCGGCGACCTGCCGGACCCTCGGCCTCGAACCGCAGCCCGTGCGCCTCCACGACCGATCCGGGGATCGGGACCCGGCCGAGGTGCTTGGCCATCAGCCCGCCGACGGTGTCGACGTCCTCGTCCTCGACCCGGACCCCACAGGCCTCCTCGAGGTCGTTCACGAGGTAGCGCGAGGAGAGCCGGACGGCGCCGCCGGGGAGCTGCTCGACGGCGACCTCCTCGGTGTCGTACTCATCGGTGATCTCCCCGACGATCTCCTCCAGGAGGTCCTCGATCGTCACGAGGCCCGCGGTCCCGCCGTACTCGTCGACGACGACGGCGACGTGCTTGCGCGCGGCCTGCATCTCACGGAGCAGCTCGTCGACGGGCTTGGAGTCCGGGACGTACATCACCGGGCGGAGGACGGTGTCGATCCGCTCGGTGGTCTCGGCGAGGTGGTTGTCGAAGACGCGGCGGGTGACGTCCTTGAGGTAGGCGACCCCGATGACGTCGTCGAGGTTCTCCCCGATGACCGGGATGCGGCTGAAGCCGCTGCGCAGTGCCAGCGACATCGCCTGGCGGAGCGTCTTGTTCCGCTCGATGAAGACGACGTCGGTGCGCGGCACCATCACCTCACGGACCATCGTGTCGCCGAGCTCGAAGACCGAGTGGATCATCTGCCGCTCGCCGGACTCGATGACCTGCCGCTGCTCGGCGATGTCGACCAGCTCCCGCAGCTCCGCCTCGGAGCTGAACGGCCCCTCGCTGAAGCCGCGTCCGGGGGTGAGGATGTTGCCGACGACGATGAGCAGCTGCGGCAGCGGGCCGAGCACGCGGGTGGCGAACACGACCAGCCCGGAGCTCAACAGGGCGACCCGCTGGGCGTGGAGCCGGCCCACGGTCCGCGGCCCGACGCCGATGAAGACGAACTGCACGACGAGCATCACGGCGACCGCGACGAGCACACCGAGGCGTTGATCGGCGTACGCGCTGAGGACGACCTGCGCGACGAGGACGGTCGCGGTGATCTCGCAGAGCATCCGGAGGAACAGCGCGGTGTTGAGGAAGCGCGCGGAGTCCTCGGTGATCTGCAGGAGCCGCCGGGCACCGCCCCGGCCCTCGGCGACGAGCTCCTCGGCGCGGACCCGGGACATCGACGCGAGCGCGGCGTCGGCGCTGGAGAAGAACCCCGCCACCAGCACCAGGACGGCGGCGAGGACGAGCAGGCCTAGGTCGCCGGCGCTCACGCCGGGATCCCTCGTCGTCGGCGCCACTCGTCCAGCAGCCGGTCCTGGAGGCCGAACATCTCCGCGTGCTCCTCGGGCTCGCCGTGGTCGTAGCCGAGCAGGTGGAGGATGCCGTGCACGGTCAGCAGGTCGACCTCGTCCTCGGTGGTCCAGTCCCCGCGGCCGCCGGTGCGCGCCTCCTCGGCCTGCCGGGCGGCGACCTGCGGGCAGACGACGAGGTCGCCGAGGACGCCTTCCTGAGGTTCCTCGTTGACCATGCCGGGCCGCAGCTCGTCCATCGGCCAGGCGAGGACGTCGGTCGGCCCCTCCTTCTCCATCCACTGCTCGTTGAGCTCAGCGATCGTGGCGGTGTCGACCAGCTTGATGCAGAGCTCGGCCTGCGGGTGGACCCGCAGCCGGTCGAGCACGAACCGACTGAGCCGGGCCAACCGGTCGACGTCGGTGCCGGAGCCGGACTCCTCGAGGACCTCGACGCTCACCGGAGGCTCACCGGGTCGCCGCCGGGTCGCCACGGGTCGCTCACTGGGGTCCTCGACGCGGCGGCCGGTGGCCCGGTCCGTGTGCGCGACCCCCCGGCCCCACCGCCGGTGCGTCGTCGGTGAGGTCGCGCGCCTCGAAGGTGTCGTAGGCCGCGACGATCCGCCCCACAAGGCGGTGGCGTACGACGTCGTGGGCGGTGAGCCGGTTGAACGAGATGTCCTCGAGGCCGGTCAGGATGTCCTGGACGACCCGGAGCCCCGACTTCACGCCGCCGGGGAGGTCGACCTGGGTGATGTCGCCCGTGACGACGATCTTCGAGCCGAACCCGAGCCGGGTCAGGAACATCTTCATCTGCTCGGCGGAGGTGTTCTGTGCCTCGTCGAGGATGATGAAGGAATCGTTCAGCGTGCGGCCACGCATGAAAGCCAGCGGGGCGACCTCGATGGTGCCGGCGGCCAGCAGCTTCGGGATCGTCTCGGGGTCGATCATGTCGTGCAGCGCGTCGTACAGCGGCCGCAGGTAGGGGTCGATCTTCTCGCTCAGCGTCCCGGGGAGGTACCCGAGCCGCTCCCCCGCCTCGACGGCCGGGCGGGTGAGGATGATGCGGTTGACGCTCTTCGACTGCAGCGCCTGGACCGCCTTGGCCATCGCCAGGTAGGTCTTGCCGGTGCCGGCGGGGCCGATGCCGAAGACGATCGTGTGCTTGTCGATCGCGTCGACGTACCGCTTCTGGTTGAGCGTCTTGGGGCGGATCGTGCGGCCGCGGTTCGACAGGATGTTGAGGCTGAGGACGTCGGCGGGCCGCTCCTGGGACTCCGCCCGGAGCATCTGCATCGCGCGCTCGACCGTCTCGGGGGTCAGCCCCTGGCCGGTGCGGAGGATCGTCACGAGCTCGTCGATGAGCCGCTCGGCGAGCGCCAGCTCGGAGGACTCGCCGCGCAGGGTAACCCGGTTGCCGCGGACGTGGACGTCAGCGTCGAAGCCGGACTCGATCAGGGACAGGTGCTCGTCGTTGGGGCCGAGCAGCGAGACCATGTTGATGCTGTGGGGGACCTCGATGATGTGCTGCGGCTGGTCGCGACGGTTGCTGGTCTCGGTCATCTGCGGCCCGGCGGGGCCTGCCTCCTGCATCTGTCTGGAGTGGGCCGCCACGGCGGCGACCAGGCTCCATGCTACCGGGACGCGGGTGGGCGGACCCCTGCGCGAGGACGTCAGCCGGGCGGCCAGCCGAAGGACCGGCCACCGAGCACGTGCGCGTGCACGTGGAACACGCTCTGACCGGCCTCCGCCCCGGTGTTGAACACCAGCCGGAACCGTCCGTCGAGCCCCTCCTGCTCCACCACCGCGGCCACCGCGCCGAAGAGGTCGGAGAGCAGCCCCGGGTCCGCGGCGGCGAGGGCGGCCACGTCGCGGTGGTGGGCCTTGGGGACGACGAGGACGTGGGTCGGCGCCTGCGGGTCGATGTCCCGGAAGGCCAGGGTCGTGGCGGTCTCGCGGACGACGGTGGGCTGGACGTCCCCGGCGACCATCGAGCAGAAGAGGCAGTCGCCGGTCGGGGCCTCGGTCATCGGGCCAGGGTAGGGCGCCCGGGAGCCCCGCGCCCGACAGCCCCGGACCACGGGTTCTCAAGGGATGCCGGCATGTCGGCACTCCCCACGGGTCACACCCCATGGGGAGTGCGAGTACGCCGTGGGGAGTCGGCGCTCCGAGCCGGGCCGTCGTACGCGGGCGTGCGCGGTCTCCTCCGCCGAGCGCGGCCCCCTCCGCCGAGCCGCCCTCCATGGCGGGCGGCTCGACCGGGCACGAGGGGCGGCTCGACCCGTCACGAGGGGCGGCTCGACCGGGGTGTCAACCGCCGGCTGGGGGTCCGCGTCCCACTACCGTGACGATCGTGTCGACCTCTGCCGGACCGGCGCCCGGCGACCCGGCTCGGGGAGCGACCTCCCCGGAGAGCTGGGACGCCGACGAGGCTGTCGAGCAGCTCTACGCCGCCCACTACCGCCAGCTGGTCCGGCTGTCGGTGCTCCTCGTCCGGGACCAGGGCACTGCCGAGGAGGTCGTCCAGGACGCCTTCGTCGCGCTGCACGGCAAGTGGCGGGGGTTGCGCGACCCGCACCGGGGGCTCGCCTACCTGCGGCAGTCCGTGGTCAACCGGTCCCGGTCGGTGCTCCGGCACCGCGCCGTCGAGGTCCGCCACCTCGCCACCGCCGCGGCCGAGGCAGCCGCGGCGCCGCCCGTCCCAGGCGCGGACGAGGCCGCCCTGCGCCGAGCCGGCCGCGCCAACGTCCTCGACGCGCTCCACCAGCTGTCGGACCGGCAGCGGGAGGTCCTCGTCCTCCGCTACTACCTCGACCTCGACGAAGCCGGGATCGCCGACGCCCTCGGCATCAGCCGGGGCGCCGTCAAGAGCCATGCCTCCCGCGGCGCCGCCATCCTCCGCACCCTCCTGGAGCCACGATGACCGAGCGGAACACCCCCCACGGGCCCGAGCTGGAGCCCGACCGGATCCGCGTCCTCCTCGAGGACGCCGTCTCCGACGTCCAGCCTGCTCCGGGGCTCGACCGGATCCGCGCCCGGACGTCGGTGACCCCGCTCCGACAACGCCGCCCCTGGCTGCTGGTGACGGCCGGGGCCGTCGCCGCGACCGCCGCCACGATCACCGTCGTGACCCTCGTCAACGACCGATCGCCGGAGGCCGACCCCGGCCCGGGCCCGGCCGCCACGGCGACGGCCACGCCCACCGACCCTGCCTCGGAGGGACCCACAGACAGCGCGACCCCCAGCCCGGCCCCGTCCGAGACGCCGTCCGGCACCGAGCCGCCAGCGGGGACCGTCGCGCTGCCGGTGTACCTCGTCGGGGACACCGTGGCGGGGCCGCGGCTGTTCCGCGAGTTCCACGACACGAGCGTGGGAGCCGGGTGGCCGGAGCGGCTGCTCGCGGCGCTGCGGCAGTCGGCCGGCGGCAACGCGCAGGACCCGGACTTCCGCAGCGCGTGGTCGGGGACCGGCGGCCAGATCGTGAAGGCCGATGTCGACGAGGCCGAGGGTCGCATCCTGCTCGGGGTGGAGGGCGGCGAGGACCTCGGCCAGCTCCCCGCCGAGACGTCGCCTGACGAGGCCCGGCTCGCCGTCCAGCAGCTGGTGTACACCGCCCAGGCCGTCGTCCAGCAGCGCCTCCCGGTCGTGTTTTCCGACGCCGACGGCGTGGCCCTCGACAGCCTGCTCGGTGTCGACGTGTCCCCGCAGGCTTCAGCGGCGCCCGCGCTCGAGGTGCAGGCACCGGTCTGGGTGATCGCCCCGCAGGACGGCGAGGAGGTCGGCAGGACCTTCACGGTCGACGGCCGCGGCGCGTTCTTCGAGGCCAACGTCAGCTGGCAGCTGCTGGGTCAGGACGGCGCCGTCGTGGACGAGGGCTTCGCCACCGCGCAGGAGTGCTGCACGCTCTCGCCGTACTCGTTCGAGGTCACTGCGGCGCCGGGTGACTACGTGCTGCGGGTGTACGACGCGGACGTCTCCGGCGGCGAGGGGCCCGGCGAGCAGGAGGACACCAAGCGGGTCACCGTCCGCTAGCCTGCGGCGGCCGCCGTCGCTTGCACTGATGACCGAGAAGCACGGTCCGCGGCGGCAGGACGGTGCTTCTCGGTCATCAGCTCGTGGGTGCGCTGGCGAGGGTCACAGGCCGCCGGACGAGAGCTCCGCGGCGATGTGCTCGGCCTGCCGGATCGCCAGCGCGACGATCGTCAGCGTCGGGTTGGCCGCGGCACCGGTCGTCATGAGCGAGCCGTCGCTGACGAACAGGCCGGGGACGTCGTGGGCCTGGCCGAAGCCGTTCACGACCCCGTCCTCGGGCCGGGTGCTCATCCGGGCCGTGCCGAGGTTGTGCGTGGCTGGGTACGGCGGCGTGTGGTGGGTGCCGAGTGCACCCACCGCCTCGTAGATCAGGTCGCCGCGGCCGTAGCCGTGCTCGCGCATCGCGACGTCGTTCGGGTGGTCGTCGACGTGCACGTGCGAGACGGGGAGGCCCCACCGGTCGGTGACGGTGGTGTCGAGGGTGACGCGGTTGCTCTCCTGCGGCATGTCCTCGCCGACGATCCACATGCCGGCGGTGTTCTCGTAGGCGTCCATCACCTCGGCGAACCCAGGACCCCACGAGCCCGGGTCGACGAACGCCGCAAGGAACGCCGGGCCGAGCGCGAGCGTCTCCAGGTAGTAGCCGCCCACGAAGCCGCGGGAGGTGTCGAGCCGCGCCTCGTCGGCGACGATCCCGGCCATCGTCTCGCCGCGGTACATGTGCACCGGTTGCTCGAAGCGGGCGTAGACCGACGCGGTCAGGTGCCGCATGTAGTTGCGGCCGACCTGGCCCGAGGAGTTCGCCAGGCCGTCGGGGTGCAGCGCGCTCGCGCTCATCAGCAGCAGCCGCGGGGTCTCGATCGAGTTGCCCGCGACGCAGACGACCTTGGCCGCCTGCCGGTGCAGGTTGCCGTCCCGGTCGACGTAGAGGACCGCGTTCGCGCGGCCCCGGGCGTCGTGGGTGACCTGCACGGCCTGCGACTCCGGCCGCAGGTCGCACTTGCCCGTCGCGAGCGCCCGAGGGACCTCCCGCACGGCGGTGCTCCACTTGGCGGTGCTCTTGTCGCCCTGGAAGTTGAAGCCGTCCTGGATCGAGGCGGGGCGGCCGTCGTACGGCTGCGCGTTGGTGCCGTAGGGGCCGGTCGCGTAGAACTTGTAGCCGACCTTCTCGGCGCCGTTGGCGAAGACCTTGTAGTTGTTGTTCGCCGGCAACGGCGGCCGGCCGTGGCGGTGGGTGGAGCCGATCGCGATCTCGGCGCGGTCGTAGTACGGCGCGAGGTCCTCCAGCGTGATCGGCCAGTCGAGGAGGTTGGCGCCCTCGATCTCGCCGTAGTAGGTCCGGGTCTTGAACTCGTAGGCACGGAACCGCGGGGTGGCGCCGGACCAGTGGGTCGTGGACCCGCCGACGGCCTTGACGATCCAGGCCGGCAGGTTGGGGAAGTCGCGTGCCACCCGGTAGGACCCGGACGTGGTGCGGGCGTCCAACCAGGCCATCTGGTTGAAGGACGCCCACTCGTCGTTCTCGTAGTCCTCGGGCATCAGGTAGGGCCCTGCCTCGAGGACCACGCAGGGGATGCCGCGGGCGGTGAGCTCGTGCGCGAGGGTGCCGCCGCCGGCGCCGGAGCCGATGATGACCACGGCCTCGTCGTCGAGGTCGATGGTGGCGCCGTAGTGCTCCTGCCGGGAGGGGAGACGGTCGGCGTCGGAGCGCTGGTCAGGGTTGTCGGTGGGCACGGGTCCTCCTCAGGCCTGCGCGGGCTCGTCGTGGGCCGCGACCTCGACCAGCCGGTCGGGTCCGTCGTACTCCTCGACGCGGGGAGTGGGCAGCCAGTCGAGGTCGTCGAACCCGCGGTGCAGGTAGCCACCCTTCTCGAACGACGGCCCTTCGTACCCGAGCAGTGCGTGCACCTCGGCGTCGTCGTAGAGCGTCACCACGGCCACCCCCCGCACGAACCGGAAGAACTCGGCGTCCTCCAGCTTCTGCAGCAGCGCCAGCGCCGCCTGGTCGTCGAGCTCGGCGAACGCCCCGCCGGCCTTGGCGTCGAGCGTCGTCAGCCCCTCGGTGAGCACCAGCCGGTGCCACAGGGAGGCGTCGACCTGCGCCAGGACCGCGTCGGCGGTCCGTTCGTACGGGCCGTCGGGGAAGCGGGGGTGGGGGTAGGCGGCGCGGAGGAGCCGCACCAGGTTGCGGCGGCTGTCCGTGCTGAGCGCATCGGGTGCAGGCACGAAGGCTCCTCTCGCTGATGACCGGGTGACCGGGCGTCGTGTGGTGCGCGCCACGCTAGGCAGCGCCTCCGACACTCCCCCAGCGCGGTTCTCGGCCGGTGAGAAAGCGGACCGGTCAGGTGCGCGGCCGGGTGGTGCCCGACCGGTAGAAGCGGCCGACCCGGGACGCAGTCTCCCGCAGCGCCGCCTCGACCTCGGCCTGGGAGAGCACGCCGGCTGCGCGGTCGCTGCCGTCGGCCCCGTCGGTCGGCCGCTCGACGCGCGAGCACCGCGCGGACACGGCCACCGAGCCGATCAGCGCCCCGTTGGACCCCCGCACGGCGGCCGCCGCGCACGACGCACCGGCCTGGAACTCCTCGAACTCCCACGCGATCCCGCGGTCGGCGACCCGCTCCAGATGAGGGCCGAGCTGCGCCCGCGACGTCATGGTCCCCGGGCCGAGCCGCGGCATCGGGTCGGGGTCGAGGTGGAGGTCGCGCTGCGCGGGCTCCATGTTCGCCAGCAGGATCTTGCCGAACGCCGTCGCGTGCGCGGCCTCGTGGAAGCCGAAGTCCAGCGGCTGCAGCCGCGGGGCCTCCCGGGAGTCCGCGGTGTGCACCACGACGATCTGGGACCCGCGGTGGACCGCGAAGTACGCCGCCACGCCGAGCTTCTGGTGCAGCGCGACGATCTCGGCTCGGACGTCGCGGGGAACACCGATCTGCTGGTGGAGCGAGACCCCGAGCCGGTGCAGCTTGTAGCCGAGCTCGAACCGCTTCTCCTCGCGGATGTGCACCAGGTACTCCCCGTCGAGCAGCTCGCGGACGAGCCGGTAGACGGTCGGCAGCGGGAGCCCGGTGGCGTCGGCGATCTCCTTGGCCGACGCTCCGCCGAGCGCCGCGACCACCTCGAGGATGTCGAAGGTCCGGTGGACCGATCCTGCCCGCCCGCGGTCGGTCTCGGGTCTGGCCGCGGTCATAGGCCGAACCTACCGCCGCCACGAGGGGCGGCTCGATCGGTCACGGGGGGCGGCTCGACCGGTCACGGGGGGCGGCTCGGCCGCGGGCGTTTCTCAGCCGACGAGAGGCCGAGGTGGCCCGCACCGATGCCCCCGTGGCAGCATGCCGCCGCGACATCGCCGCCACCCCCGGTGCCAGGAGGCCCCAGTGATCTTCATCTGCGTCAAGTGGAAGGTGAAGCCGGAGTACGCCGACCGGTGGGTCGAGCTCACCCGTGACTTCACCGAGGCGACCCGGGCCGAGAAAGGGAACCTCTTCTTCGAGTGGTCGCGCAGCGTCGACGACCCGAACCAGTACGTGCTGATCGAGGCGTTCAAGGACGACGCCGCGGAGGCGCACGTGACCGCCGCGCACTTCAAGCAGGCCCAGCAGGAGCTCCCGCAGTACGTCCAGGAGACGCCGCAGGTGCGCAACGTCCTCATGGAGGGCGACCACTGGGACCCGCTGGGAGAGTTCCAGGTGTCCTGAGCCGGAGCGGCTCAGCGCCAGCGCGGTGTCCGGGCCAGCAGCGCCGCGACGGCGGCGACCCCGGCCGTCGAGGACCTCAGCACCGACGAGCCCATTCGCAGCGGTTCCGCGCCGACGGCCCCGAACGCGGCCAGCTCCTCGTCGCTGATGCCGCCCTCGGGCCCCACGACCACGACGATCCGACCCCGACCGGGGACGGGCACGTCCGCGAGCGGCCCGGACGCCGCCTCGTGGAGGACGACCCGCACCGACGCCCCTGCCAGCAGCGCCGCGACGTCGTCGGTCGAGGCCGGCTCGGCCACGGTGGGGAACCACACGCGGCGCGCCTGCTTCGCGGCCTCCCGTGCGGCGCTGCGCCACTTCGCCAGCGACCGGTCCGCCCGGTCGCCGCGCCAGCGCGCCACCGACCGGGACGCCGCCCAGGGGACGATCACGTCGACCCCCACCTCGGTGAGCATCTCGACCGCGAGCTCGCCGCGCTCGCCCTTGGGGATCGCCTGCACCACGACGACCTGCGGGAGCTCGGGCGGGCGGGTCGAGACCTCGAGCACCTCCGCGGTCAGGCCGGTCCTGTCGACCGCCGTCACGCGGCACCGGGCGAGGGTGCCGGCCCCGTCGGTCAGCCCGACGAGCTCACCGACCCCGGTCCGGCGTACGACGGCGGCGTGGTGCCCCTCGTCGCCGTCGAGGACCACGGCGTCACCGGCCGACCGCTCCGTCACCGACGCCAGCACGTAGACCGGCAGGCTCACCTCTCGTCCCTCCCGGCTCAGCGCGGCCGGAAGAGGCGGTTGAAGACCGAGGACCGCTGCTCGCCGCCGACGTTGCCGGACGCCCGCTCCTCGCCGCGGAGCACCGCGAGCTGGCGCAGCAGGTCCTGCTGGCGCTCGTCGAGCCGGGTCGGCGTCTCCACCACGACCCGGGCGACGATGTCGCCACGACCGGGTCCGCGCAGGGACGGTACGCCGTGACCGGGGAGCACCACCTCCGTGCCGGACTGCGTACCCGGCCGCAGCTCGAGCGGGACCTCCTTCGGCGCGTCCTCGCCCAGCCCCACCTCGGCGGCGGCGGTCGGGCTGAGGTCGGACTCCAGCGTCGGCAGCGTGAGGGTGGCGCCGAGGGCGGCGGCGGTCATGGGGACCGTCACCGTGCACAGCAGGTCGCGGCCGCGCCGGGTGAAGACGTCGTGCTCGGCGACGTGCAGCTCGACGTAGAGGTCACCGGCCGGACCGCCTCCCGGGCCGACCTCGCCCTGCTCGGTCAGCTGGACGCGGGTGCCGGCGTCGACGCCCGCCGGGATCTTGACGGTCAGCCCGCGGCGGGAGCGGATCCGGCCGTCCCCGGAGCACTCGCGGCAAGGGTCGGGGATGATCTCGCCGTATCCGCGGCAGGCCGCGCACGGCCGCATCGTGCGGATCTCGCCGAGGAAGGACCGTTGGACGTGGAAGGTCTCGCCGCGTCCCTGGCAGGTCTCGCACCGCACCGGGTGGCTCCCCGGCGTGGTCCCCTCTCCCTCGCAGGTGGTGCAGAGCACCGCGGTGTCGACCTTGAGCTCGCGGGTCGTGCCGAAGGCGGCCTCGGCGAGGTCGATCTCGAGGTGGATGAGGGCGTCCTGACCACGGCGGACGCGGGGTCGCGGCCCTCGGCCCTGGCCGGGGGCCTGCGCGCCGCCCCCGAAGAACGCGTCCATGATGTCGGTGAAGGAGAAGCCCGCGCCGGCACCGAAGCCGCCGGCGAAGGCGCTGCCCCCCATGTCGTACTGCCGGCGCTTGTCGGGGTCGGAGAGCACTTCGTAGGCGCGGGTGACCTCCTTGAACCGCTCCTGGGTCGCCGGGTCGGGGTTGACGTCCGGGTGCAGCTGGCGGGCCAGCTTGCGGTAGGCCTTCTTGATGGTGTCCGGGTCGGCGTCCCGGGAGACGCCGAGCAGCTCGTAGGGGTCGTTGCTCACGTGGTCAGCCTTCGTCAGCCTTCGTCGAGGATCTTGGAGAGGTACTGCGCCACCGCGCGCACGCTCGCCATCGTGCCGGGGTAGTCCATACGGGTCGGGCCCAGGACGCCGAGGGTGGCCAGCGACTCCGCGCCGGGACCGTACCCGGTCGCGACGACGGAGGTGGCGCCGAGCCCCTCGTAGGGGACCTCGGAGCCGATCCGGACCCGGAGCGTCGCCGGCGAGGTGGCGTCGCCGAGCAGCTTCAGGAGCAGCACGTGCTCCTCGAGCGCTTCCAGGAGCGGCTGGATCGTCGCCTCGTAGCCGTCGCCGAAGCGCGCGAGGTTCGCGGTGCCTCCGACGACGACGCGCTCGTCGGAGCGGTGGTCGGACATCGCCTCGACCAGTGCCGCGACGAGGAGGGACACCAGCGGCCGGTCGGCCCCCTCGACCTGCTCCGGAAGCCGGGCCAGCTCCTCCGCGGCGTCGACGATGCGCTCGCCCATGGCCGCCCGATTCACGGCCTGACGCAGGGCGGCGACCTTCTCGTCCGCCAGCGGCTCGGGCAGCTCCACGACCCGCTGCTCGACCCGGCCGGTCGAGAGGATGAGGACGATGAGGAGCCGGGTGGCGCTCAGCGTCACCAGCTCGACGTGGCGCACGGTCGACCGCGAGAGCGTCGGGTACTGCACGATCGCCACCTGGCGGGTCAGCTGCGCGAGCAGCCGCACCGAGCGCTGCACCACGTCGTCGAGGTCCACCGCGCCCTGGAGCAGCGTGGTGATCGCCCGCCGCTCCGCGGCGCTGAGCGGCTTGACCTGGCTCAGCCGGTCGACGAACAGCCGGTAGCCCTTCTCGGTGGGGATCCGGCCGGCGCTCGTGTGGGGCTGGGCGATGAGCCCCTCCTCCTCCAGCGAGGCCATGTCGTTGCGCACCGTCGCCGGCGAGACGCCGAGCGAGTGCCGCTCGACGAGGGCCTTGGAGCCGACCGGCTCCTGGGTCGAGACGTAGTCCTCCACGATGGCCCGGAGCACGGCGAGCTTGCGGTCCTCGACCATGACGCCTCCTCCCGCGACCCGCACGGTGCCTGTGCCTGCCCGTATGCCTGTCCGTGGCCGGTGGTGACCCCGGTGGTGACCCCGGTGGTGACCCCGGTGGTGACCCTGCCACGACCCGCGCCCGCCGGGCTTGGCACTCAGCGGTCGGGAGTGCCAATGCTACTCGCGTCCGCGTACGGTCGGGGGATGCCGCCGCCGCCCCGCCCCGCGTCGGAGGCCGACCTGGTCGAGGTCGCGGACCGGGTGTGGATCACGCACGGCGGTCCCCGGGACGTGGTGTCGACGCTCGTGGCCGGCGAGTCGGGGGTCCTCCTCGTCGATCCGGGGTGGTCGGAGCCGGCGGGTCGCGACCTGCGCGAGGCGGTACGCCGCCTGGGGCGCGGCGACCTCGTGGCGGTCGTCGGGAGCCACCACCACCGCGGTCAGGTCCTGCGCGACGCCGCTCCCGCCGGGACGGTCGAGGTGCTGCTGCACGAGGCCGCCGCGGCCGCGCTGCCGGACCGCCACCGTGGGTCACGGACCCTGAGCTCGGTCACCGCCCTCGACCTCGGAGGTCGGGTCGTCGAGGTGGTGCACCCCGGCCGCGGTCACACCGCCGGCGACGTGGTCGTTCGAGTGCCCGACGCCGACGTCCTCGTGGTCGGCGACCTCGTCGACGGGGGCGGAGCGCCGTCGTACGGCCCGGACTGCTGGCCGCTGGAGTGGCCCGGCGCCCTCGACCTCGTGCTGCAGCTGCTCGGGGCCGGCGGGCTCGCCGTGGTCGGGCACGGCCCGCCGGCGGACCGGGCCGCGGTCGAGGAGCAGCGCGACGGGATCGCCACGGTCGCCGAGGCCCTCCGCGAGCTGGCCGGGCGCGGGGTGCCGGCCGACCGTGCCCTCGACCAGGGCGAGGCCGAGGGCTCCTGGCCGTGGCCGGCGAAGCGGCTGGTCGAGGCGGTACGCCGCGGCTATGCCCAGCTCCCGCGCTCGGCCAGACAGCTCCCGCTGCTCCCCGGACCCTGAGGTCATTCCTCGGGGTCGCCCTCGGCGAGCAGCCCGTACAGCCTGCGGCGGGTGTCGGCGAGGATCTCCACCGCCTCCGCGCGCTGCCGCGAGCTGCCGTTGGTCGTGATCTGCCAGACCGCGGACATGACCTGCCCGATGACCGGCTTGAGGTCGCGCTCGCCGGCCCCGGCCGGCTTCTCCTCGCGGAACGGCTTCCAGGTCGCCGCGAGCTCGTCGGGGTGCTCCGCGACGTAGGCACGGCCGGCCTCGGTGAGGCCGAGGAGGCGGCGCCCCTGGGTCTCCGAGGCGCTCACGAGCCCCTCGTCCTCCAGCTGCTGGACGGTCGGGTAGACCGAGCCGGGGCTGGGCTTCCACACCCCGCCGCTGCGCTCGGCGATGCGCTGGATCACCTGGTAGCCGTTCATCTGCTCCCCCGCCAGCACGTCGAGGATCGCAGCCCGGACGTCGCCACGCCGCACCCGCGGCCCCCGGCCGGCGTCCTGTCCGAGGCCGAAGAGCCCGTGCAGCCAGGGCGGCGGCCCGCCGTGACTGCGGCCGCGAGGCGGACCCGTGGGTCCGGGCTCGTCGGGCCGCTTGTCCCAGGGAGCCTTCTCGAACGGGCGTCGGGGAGGACCCTCGTGGAATCCGTCGTGGTGTCGTGGTGGTTCTTCATGGTGTTCTCCTTAGGTTCATAAGCGTTACGCGATGGCTTGACGATACATCGTCGTTAGGTCGTTCTGCAAAGTCCGGCATGTCGCGACGGTCGATGCCCTGCCGGACGGCTAGCGTCCGGCCGATGGACCGCTACGGCGCCGACGTGCTCGGTACCGACTGGCGCGCGCCCCAACGCGGCCGCGCCGTCGAGGTGCAGGCCGACAAGGGCCTGGTGGTCGAGGAGGTCAGCACCGACTGGTGCGGCGAGATCGTCCGGGTCGAGCGGGACCTCGGCACGGTGACGCTGGAGGACCGGCGGGGCACCCGGCGTACCTTCCCCCTCGGCCCCGGGTTCCTCCTCGAGGGCGTACCGGTGATCCTCCAGGCGCCCGGACGCGCCGGCCCCGCCCGCCCGACCCGCACCGCGTCCGGGTCGGTGGCGGTCCCCGGCACCCGCGCACGCGTGGCGCGGGCGAGCCGCATCTTCGTCGAGGGTCGTCACGACGCCGAGCTCGTCGAGAAGGTCTGGGGCGACGACCTGCGGGTCGAGGGCGTCGTGGTGGAGTACCTCGAGGGCATCGACGACCTGTCGGCGCAGCTCAGCGACTTCCGTCCGGGGCCGGAACGGCGCGCCGGGGTGCTCGTCGACCACCTCGTCCCGGGCTCGAAGGAGAGCCGCATCGCCGCGGCGGTGGCCCGCAGCCCGCTGGGCCGGCACGTGCTCGTCGTCGGGCACCCGTACGTCGACGTGTGGCAGGCGGTGAAGCCGGAGCGTCTCGGCCTCCCGGCGTGGCCGCAGGTGCCGAGGTCGGTGGAGTGGAAGCACGGGGTCTGCCAGAGCCTCGGCTGGCCGCACCGCGACCAGGCCGACACCGCCCGCGCCTGGCAGCGGATCCTGGGGACCGTCCGGAGCTACGCCGACCTCGAGCCGGCGTTCCTTGGCCGGGTCGAGGAGCTCATCGACTTCGTGACCGTCGCTGACGCGACTACGCTCCGGGCATGACGCAGCAGCCGGACGAGCCAGGCGAGCAGGGCCGTGACCCTCGTGACCAGCCGGGGATCGACCTCGGCAAGCCACGCCCCGGGGCCGAGCAGCCGCGCCCGGCGTACCCTCCGCCCCCGGCGGGCGGCGGCTGGTCCGGGCCGCCACCGCCCTCGGGGCAGCCCGCTCCGCCGTGGGGTTCACCGGCAGGACCGCCGTCTGGACCGCCGTCAGGACCGCCGTCAGGGCAGCAGCAGGTCGGCTGGCAGCAGCCCGGCGCCTACCCACCGCCGCAGGGGGGCTGGCAGCAGCCCGGCGCCTACCCGCCGCCGCAGCCGTGGCAGGGTCACCCCGGTCCCCTGGGCCAGGGTGGCTCCCGGATCACCCCGGCGGAGGAGCGCACGTGGGCAGGTGCGGCGCACTGGAGCGCGCTGATCGCCTCGCTCGTCGTACTGGCGTTCCTCGGCCCGCTCCTGGTGCTGCTGGTCAAGGGCAACGACTCGCCCTTCGTCCGTCGGCAGGCCGTGGAGTCGCTGAACTTCCAGCTGACGATCCTCATCGCCGCGGTGGTGTCGGCCGTGCTGCTCCTCGTCGTCGTCGGCCTGCTGCTGCTGCCGCTGGTCGGCCTCGCGTGGCTCGTGTTCACGATCATCGGCGCGGTGAAGGCGTCCTCGGGTGAGGACTACCGCTACCCGTTCGCGCTCCGGATGGTGCACTGACGGGGGTGAGCGCGGCTCGGGCGGTCACGCCGTCCGGGTGAGTGCCTGGAGCGTCTCCACCACCGGGCGGAACCCGGCGGCGCCCGCTCGCCGCGCTGCCGCACATGCGGCGTGCACGGCGGCGCGCCCCCAGCCCGCTCGGCGGTGGTCCCGGTGGGTCGCCACAGGCTCGAGCAGCGCCGTCCCTCCCAGGACGCTGAGCCAGGCCGTGGCCAGGGCAGCCGCCGACCCGTCCTCGGTGAGGACGACCACGTCGAGCGCGGAGTCGCAGCCGGGGCCGGCCGCGAGACGCTCCCAGCCTCGCGGCATCGAATGTCGACCCCTCGAAACCGTTGCGCTGGGCGGAGATCCGACCCTCGACGTCGTCGGCAGCGCGCCTGACGGTGGCGGTCGCCGGCTCGACGTCGGGCCCGAGGTCGCGGTGGAGGGACAGCCACGGGTCGGGGTCGAGGTCCCAGCCCCGGCGTACGGGCTCGTGCCGGAGCCTCGTGCCGGCATGGGCGTCGCTCCAGAGCTCCGTCTCGGGCAGGCTCTCGACGAGCTCGACGACGACGGCCGTCGCGGCGAGCCGGTCACCGTCCCACCAGCCATGGAGGGCGCCGGCCAGGTCGTCGTCGGGCAGCCGCAGCGCCCAGCCGATGTCGCCGGCGTGGAGCCCTGAGACGTAGACGCCGGCCGCGTCCCACCTCGCGAGCTCGCGGACCAGGGCGGTCGACGTCGACCGGTCGTGCTCGCGGTGGGTCAGCACGACCTCACCGTGCGTCACCGGTCCGGGCCGTCCACCGGGGTTCCGGGTCCGTCCGGGCTCGGGGCGACCCCCAGGCCCAGGCTCACAAGTGGTGCCACTTCCCGGGTCCACCCACACCCAGGCCCGCAAGTGGTGCCACTTCCAGGGCCCAGCCGGGCCCGACCCCCCAAGTGGTGCCACTTCCGGATCCAGCCGAGGCCCACGCCCGCAAGTGGTGCCACTTCCAGGGCCCAGCCGGGCCCGACCCCCCAAGTGGTGCCACTTCCGGATCCAGCCGGGCCCACGCCCGCAAGTGGTGCCACTTCCAGGGCCCAGCCGGGCCCGACCCCGCAAGTGGTGCCACTTCCGGATCCAGCCGGGCCCACGCCCGCAAGTGGTGCCACTTCCAGGGCCCAGCCGGGCCCGACCCCTCAAGTGGTGCCACTTGCGATGCTCCACCCGCGCCTGACCCCGCAACTGTCACCAGTTTCGGCCCCAGCCCGCGCCCGACCCCGCAACGGTCGCCCGTTGTGCGTCCCGCGGGTCAGCCGACGAGCTCCCGGACCACGGCGTCCGCCAGCAGCCGGCCCTCGACGGTCAGCACCACGCGCTCCTCGGAGGGCATCACCAGGCCCCGGTCGCGCAGCCCCGGCAGCCAGCCGCGGGCCGGCTCGTCGAGCACCGTGACCGGGAGGCCCTCGACGAGCCGGGTCTCGAGCAGGATCCGCTCGAAGCGACGCGTCTCGCGGTCGAGGACCTCACGGCCAGCAGCCGGGCTCGTCCCCGTGGCGAGCCGCTCGGCGTAGGCACGCGGGTGCTTGACGTTCCACCAGCGCACCCCGCCGACGTGGGAGTGCGCCCCCGGCCCGACCCCCCACCAGTCGCCGCCGCGCCAGTAGACGAGGTTGTGGCGGCACCGGGCCGCCTCGTCCCGTGCCCAGTTGGAGAGTTCGTACCAGGCGTAGCCGGCCGCCCCCAGCACCTCGTCGGCGAGTAGGTACTTGTCGGCGAGGTCGTCGTCCTCCGGCGCGGGGACCTCGTGGCGCCGGACGCGGCGGGCGAGCGCGGTGCCGTCCTCGACGATGAGCGCGTACGCCGAGACGTGGTCCGGCTCGCACGCCAGGGCGGTGTCGAGGGAGCGACGCCAGTCCTCGACGGTCTCCCCCGGCGTGCCGTAGATGAGGTCGAGGCTGACCTGCTCGAACCCGGCGTCGCGAGCCCACTGCACGACGAGCGGCACCCGGTCGGGGTCGTGGCTGCGGTCGAGCACCCGCAGCACGTGGGACACCGAGGACTGCATCCCGAAGGAGACGCGGGTGAAGCCGGCCTCCCGCAGCGCACGGAGGTCCGCCGGCGTCACCGAGTCCGGGTTGGACTCGGTCGTCACCTCGGCGTCGGCGGCGAGCCCGAACTCGTCGGAGGCCGCAGCGACGATCCGGGCCAGGGCGGCGGGTGGCAGGAGCGTGGGCGTGCCGCCGCCGAAGAACACCGTGTCGAGCGGCCGGTCGACCTCGTGGAGCACCCGCCGGGCCAGCCGGACCTCGGCCACGGCCGCGTCGACGTACGCCGCGGGCGACGCGGGCGAGGCGGGCGACACCACGGACCCGTCGGACCCGGCGCCGAGCTCGCGGAGGGTGTAGGTGTTGAAGTCGCAGTAGCCGCACCGGACCGCGCAGAAGGGCACGTGCACGTACAGGCCGAACCCGCGCTCCCCCACCGAGGTGAGCGCGGTGGCCGGCAGCACGCCGTCGGGCGGGGCGGGCTCACCCTCGGGCAGGACACTCGGCACGGTCCCATCCTCCCCCGCCGGACGAGGGTCGGGAGCCCGTGGACGGCGCCGGTCAGGCGTAGAGCCGGTCCAGCTCGCCCGCGTAGTTCTGCTCGACGACCTTGCGCTTGACCTTCATCGACGGCGTGAGCTCCCCCGACTCGATGCTGAGGTCGTGGTCGAGCACGATCCACTTCTTGACCGACTCCCAGCGGTTCAGCCGCTCGTTGAGCTGTCGCACGTGGTCACCGACCATCGCGTCGGCCTCGGGGGAGGTGACGATCTCGGCGTAGGACCGGCCGTCCAGGCCGTTGTCCTGCGCCCATCCCGTGATCGCCTCCTCGTCCAGGGTCACCAGCGCCACCACGAAGTTGCGCTCGTTCCCGTGGACGACGACCTGGCTGATGTAGGGACAGAGCGCCTTGAGCTGCGACTCGATCGCGGTCGGCGCGACGTACTTGCCGCCGGAGGTCTTGAAGAGGTCCTTCTTGCGGTCGGTGATCCGCAAGCGCCGCCCGTCGAGCTCGCCGATGTCGCCGGTGTGGAACCAGCCGTCGACCAGCGTCTCGGCCGTGGCCTCGGGCTGGTTGTGGTAGCCCGCCATGACGCCGGGCCCCCGCACCAGGACCTCCCCGTCGTCGGCGATCCGGGCCTCCGTCCCGGGGAAGAGCAGCCCGACGGTCCCGAACCGGTTGTCGTCGGGGTGGTTGACCGCCGTCCCGGCGGACGTCTCGGTCAGGCCGTAGCCCTCGAGGATGAGGATCCCGGCGACGTGGAACCACTCGGCGACGTCGCGGTTGAGCGCGGCGGCCCCGGAGATGAAGAACCGGACCCGGCCCCCGAAGCGCGCGCGGATCTTGGCGAACACCAGCCGGTCGGCGACGGCGTGCGCCGCCCGCAGCCGGCGCGGCACCGGCTTGCCCTCGCGCTCGAGGGCCGCGACCTGCCGACCGATGCGGAAGGCGGTGTCGAAGATCCGCTTCTTCGCGCCGCCCTCCTTGGCCGTCATCGTCATGATCCGGCCGTGCGCCTTCTCGAAGATCCGCGGCGCGGCTCCCATGAAGGTCGGGTGGACGACCCCGAGGTTCTCGACGATCCGGTCGACCCGGCCGTCGACGGCGGTCGGGAACCCGATCGCCAGCTGGGCGGTGATCAGCACCTTCCCGAAGGAGTGCGCCAGCGGCAGCCAGAGGAACTGCAGGTCGTCCTCGCGGAGGATGTCGAGCGCCTGGATCGACGCGCCCTCGTAGGTCCAGGACTTGTGGAGCAGCCGGACCCCCTTCGGGCGGCCGGTCGTCCCTGACGTGTAGATGAGGGTCGCCAGCGCGTCGCCGGTGGTAGCCGCGACCCGCTCCTCGACGACTTGCGGCTGCTCGGCGAGCAGATTCTCGCCGAGGTCCTCGAGCTCGCGCAGCGTCAGCACCCAGTCGTCGGCCGCCCCGGTGTCCGGGACCGGGTCGATGGTGACGACCCGGCGCAGCTCCGGCAGCTCGGTGCGTCGCTCCTGGAGCTTCGCCAGCTGGTCGGCGTCCTCGGCGAAGACGACCCGGCAGGAGGAGTCGGCGAGGATGTAGGCGACGTCGTCGGCCACGGTCGTGGGGTAGACGGTGGTCGTCGCGGCGCCCGCGCACATGATCGCGAGGTCGGTCAGCACCCACTCGTACCGCGTGCTCGAGGCGATGCCGACCCGCTGCTGCGGCTCGACGCCGAGCGCGACCAGTCCGGCTGCCATCCGGCGTACCCGCTCTCCCGCCTCGGCCCAGGTCACCGACACCCAGTCGTCGCCTACCGGGTGGCGGAAGGCCTCCCGGTCACCGCTGCGCTGCACGCGGTCCAGGAACATCTCACCCACCGTCATCAGCCGCTCGTCGATGACGCGGGGGTCCTTGACCGAGGACACGACCTGGGACACGGTGCTGGCACCTCTCCTGGAGCAGGCTGGACCGACTGCGGACAACGTAGTTGACGGCGCGGCCCCGGGGTAGGCAGGCGCGGGCCCAGCGGGGAGGACGGTGAGTGGGTCAGCCCTGGACGGCCTTGGCCACGGTGACGCTGACGGTCAGGACCTCGTGGTCGGGCGCCTGCCCCGCGGGCGTGTCCTCGAGTTCCCAGACGGCGTTGAGGACGACCCGCAGCACCACCCAGTCCCGCGCCCGGTCCTCCTCGAGCCCCGCTGCGTCGACGAGGGTGTGGAACCGGCGGCGCACGGCGTCGCGCACGTCGCCGGACGCAACGACCTCCTCCCACCGGTTCCACAGCATCGGCGCCGGCTCGAAGTGCGGGTCGCCGGTGAGGGGCTTGGGGTCGATCACGAGCCACGGCTCACGGTCGCCGGCCAGGACGTTGTCGTAGTGGAGGTCGCCGTGCAGCAGCGCCCGGTCGGTCCCGGGGTCCGCGGCGAAGTCACGGGCGATCGCCGCGGCCTGCTGCACCAGCCGGTGCGGCACCGGAGCGTCCCGGGCGACCGCGGCGAGCTGCCCCCGCCACCGGGCCAGCAGGTCGGTGAGCCGGCGCAGCTGTGGGAGCGGTGGCCGGTGGAGCCGGGAGTACAGCGCGGCGACCGTCTCGCAGGCCTCGACGTCCCAGACCTCGGTGAGCGTCTCGGGGTGCAGCCGCTCGAGGAGGACCGCCCGGCGGCGCGGGTCCGCCCGGAGCAGCTGCACCGCGCCGTCGCCGTGCCAGTGCTGCAGCGCGAGGTGCTCGTGCTCGGACTCGTCGTCGGGGAACCCCAGCTTGAGGACCGTGGGCCGCCCCGACGCGGTCCGGACCGGCTGCACGAGCGAGCAGTAGCCGTGCATCGGCGGGCCGTCGGGTCGCAGCGCCCACTCCTCGAGGAGCCCGCGCTGGCGCCCCGCGAGGCCGTCGACCCAGTCCGCCCACTGCGGCCCGCGCTCGGCCATCGCCAGGACCGCGGCGGGCAGCCCTGTTGGCCGCTCCCGCCCCGCGGGGCTCACGGCTGCGTCACCGCTGGGTCACGGCTGGGTCACGGCTGGGTCACGGCTGGGTCACGGCTGGGTCACGGCTCGGGCGGGGACGTACGCCGCGCGCCGGGCCGCGCGCCGCAGGGTCGCGAGGACCGCCGGCCCCAGCACCACCAGCGCGAGGGTGTTGGTGATCGCCCGGCCGGTGTCCCACCCGCCGGTCGAGGTCAGCACGGTGTAGACGAGGAACCGGTGCAGGTTCTCGGCCAGCGACCCCCCGGCGACGTACGACAGCGACCCCTCGTGGCCGACGACCGCGACCCCGAGGATGTAGGGCCACGACGAGAGGTTCATCAGCAGCCCGAAGCCGTAGGCGCAGAGGATCCCGTACGCCGCGAGCAGCGCGACCTCAGCACGACCGGTGAGGTCGCGGCCGAAGGCCCGACGGGGCAGCAGCCCGGCGCCGAGGCCGATCCAGGCCGAGCAGAGCATCTGGTACGGCAGCCACGGGCCGACGCCCGAGGTCAGCAGCGCGGACGCGAACAGCGAGGTGCAGCCGAGGACGAAGCCGAACCCGGGCCCGAAGACCCGGCCGGCGAGAACGAGGAGGAAGAAGACCAGCTCGACCCCTCCGAGCCCGCCGCCGAGCGGCCGCAGGGCGGCGTTCACCGCGGTGAGGACCCCGAGCATCGCCAGCGCCTTGCTGTCCATCCCGTCCTCGGTGAGCTCCGCGACGACGACGAGCACGACCATCGGGAGCAGAAGGAGGAACACGAAGGGCGGCGCGACCTGGCCGCTCGCCGCCAAGGCCTCCTGGTCCGGTCGGAGCAGCAGCGGCCAGACGAACATGACGAGCCCTGCGACGGACGCGAGGCCGAGGACGAGTGCGGAGCGCGGACCCAACCGGCCGGCGTGGGGGCTCACCGGGCCACCACCTCCGACCGCGCCGCCAGCGCCTCCCGGACCTGACCGAGCGTGAGCCAGCCGGGACCGAGGACCTTCGCGAGCTGCGGCGCGAAGGCCGGCGACTCGGTGAGGACTCTGGCGACGGGGCCGGCGGAGACGACCTCACCGGCGGCGAGGACGACGACCTCGGTGGCGACCCGCGCGGCGAACTCCACGTCGTGGGTCGCGACGAGCACCCCGCAGCCGGTCGCGGCGAGCTCGGCGAGGACGGTCGCGAGCGCCTCCTTGGCGGCGTAGTCGAGCCCCCGTGTCGGCTCGTCGAGCGCGAGGACCCGCGGCCGGGCGCTGAGGACGAGCGCGAGGACGAGCGCCAGCCGCTGTCCTTCCGACAGGTCGCGCGGGTGCCGGCCGGGGTCGGCGCCCGGGACCATCCGCTCGAGCAGGTCACGGCAGGTGCCCGGTGCGGCTCCGGCCTGAGCGTCGGCGGCGGCACACTCGTCGGCGACGGTCTCGAGGTAGAGCAGGTCTGCGGCGGTCTGGGGCACCAGCCCGACGAGCCGACGGGCCTGCGCCGCGGTGACCCGCGCCGGGTCGTCCCCGGCGACCGCGACCGTGCCCGACTGCCGCGTGCCGCTGCCCTGCACCGCCCAGAGCAGCGAGGACTTCCCCGACCCGTTGCGGCCCATGAGCGCGACGACCGCTCCGGTCGCCACGTCGAGCGACACCCGCCGCACCGCCGGCGTCCGGCCGTGGATGACCACCAGGTCGCGGGCGTGGAGCGCCGGCTCACCGCCCGCGACCGGGGCGGGTCCGGACCGGAGCGCCGGGGGTGCCGCACCCAGCTCGAGCGTGGTGGTACGCCGCCGGGCGTCGCGCACCGTCAGCGGCAACGGCCGCCACCCGGCCAACCGGCCGAGCTCGACGAGCGGCGGCGCGACGGGCGCGTCGAGGAGGACCTCGGCGGGCGGTCCGGAGCGGACCCGGCCGTCCTCCACGACGACGACCCGGTCGACGAAGGGGACGACCCGCTCGAGCCGGTGCTCGGCCAGCAGGATCGTCAGCCCGAGGTCGGCGACGAGGCGCGCGAGGATCCCGAGCACGTCCTCGGCCGCGACAGGGTCCAGCGCGGATGTCGGCTCGTCGAGGACGAGCAGCCGGGGGTGCATCGTGAGCACCGCCCCGATCGCGACCCGCTGCTGCTGGCCGCCGGAGAGGGCGCGGAGCGGCCGGTCGCGGAGCTCGGCGATGCCGAGCAGGTCGAGGGTCTCCTCCACCCGGCGCCGCATCGTCTGCGGGTCGAGGCCGAGCTGTTCCATCCCGTACGCCAGCTCGTCCTCCACGACGTCGGTGACGAAGGTGGCCGAGGGGTCCTGCCCGACGTACCCCACGACGTCGGCGAGCTCGCGGGGCGGCGTCCCCACGGTGCTCCGGCCACCCACGAGCACCTCGCCGCGGAGTGTCCCGCCGCTGAAGGCGGGGACGAGGCCGTTGACGGTGCCGAGCAGTGTCGACTTGCCCGACCCGGTCCGCCCGACGACGAGCACCAGCTCGCCCTCGGGGACCTCGAGGTCGACGTCGCGCAGGACCGGCGCGGCGGCGTCGGCGTACGTGACGGAGACCGAGCGCCAGGCGACCGCCGCTGTCTCGGCGTGCGGGCTCACCGGCCGGCACCTCGCCCGGACGCGGCGAGGTCACGCTCGGCTGACTCCCGCCGACCCCTCGTCGAGCCGCCCCTCATGACCGGTCGAGCCGCCCGCCGTGGTGGGCGGCTCGACCGGTCATGAGGGGCGGCTCGACCCTGGGGTGCGGACGTGGGCGGTGGTGCGACCACCGCGGCGACCAGCCCGGCGAGCGGCAGCAGCAGGGCGGCGACGGTCAACGGCGGAGCGGCGGCGACGTCGGGGTAGGCGACCTCGGGCTGGGCGCCCGCGAGCAGCACCATGCCGACGCCGACGGCGATCCCGCTCGCGGCTGTGAGCACGTCGGCGGGGTGCCAGCGGTCCGGGCGGTACCGCGTCCGGTGCACCCGCCGCCCGGCGGCGCGCAGCCCCGCCACCGAGAGCCCGAGGCCGAGGGCGACCGCCGGCCACGCGAGCGCCCGGGGTGCCGAAGCGTCGAGCAGCCCGTAGCTGCCGACGCAGAGCCCGAGGAGTCCTGCGACCAACAGGGCGCCGGTGCGGCGGCGCTGGGCGGGCGGGGCCGCCCCGGCCCGGCCGTAGCCCCGCGCGTCCATGCTCGCGGCGAGCGCGAGCGACCGCTCGAGCGCGTCCTCGAGCACCGGCACGACGACCCGCCGCAGCGCGCCCGTGCCCCGTCCGGGGTCGCCACGGAGCCGGCGGGCGCGGTGGACCCGCTGCACGCTCTCGACGAGCTGCGGGAAGACCGAGAGCGCGATGACGACCGCCGTGCCGACCTCGTAGAGCGCCGGCGGCAGCGAGGCCAGCAGCCGGCGCGGGTTGGCGAGGGTGTTCGCCGCACCGACGCAGACCAGCACGGTCGCCAGCCGCAGTCCGTCGTAGAGGCCGTCGAGGAGTGCCTCGGCCGTCACCGGCCCGAGGAGCGTGACGCCGGCCGCCCAGTCCGGCAGCGGGACCGCGGGCAGGTCGAGGACCACCCGGGTGCCGTAGCCGCCGCCGAGCAGCACCCGGGAGACCACGCGCACGCCGACGACGACCAGGGCGAGCAGGAGGTAGAGCCGGAAGCCGAGCGCCCACGGCGCGTCGGTCCGCCGGGCCGCGACCGTGAAGCAAGCGACCGCGACGAGGAGCCCGAGCACCCAGGGGTTGGTGGTCCGGGACGCGGCCGCGGCGAGCCCCAACGCCCACAGCCACCAGGCGGCCGGGTGCAGGTCCCGCGCGGTCCTGACCCGCCCGATCATGCCTCCCCCCGGGTCATGCTCCGGTGCGCCTCCGCCTGCCGAGGACGACGGCACCCGCACCGAGCAGCAGCAGGACGGCCGCGGCGAGCCACGGTGTCACCGCGCTGCCCGAGTCCGTGCTCCCGGTCGTCTCGCCCGACACCGGCTCCAGGGCCTGCGGCGCGGCCTCCGTCTCCGCCGTGGCCGGTGCTCCCGCGCCGTCGCCTGTCGCGCCGTCGGTCGGCTCCGACGTACGCCGCGGCCGCGGGCGTGCCGCTGCGGCGTCGGTCGCCCGCCCGCTCGGCGCCGCAGCGCGAGGACTCGGTGTCCGGTCGGCCGATGCGCTCGCCGCCGGCGCCGGAGCGCTGGACGGGCTGGCGGGACCGGCGCTCCCGGTCGGGCCGCCGCCCGTCGGACCGGCGCCGGGTCCGGTGCCCCCGCCACCCGAGCCGCCACCCGAGCCGCCACCCGAGCCGCCGCCCGAGCCGCCGCCCGAGCCGCCGGCGGGGTCGTCCGACGGCTCGTCGGAGGGCTGCTCCGAGGGCTCGTCACCGGGCTGGGCGGTCGGCGGTGCGGCCGGCGCCCTACGCGCGCTGCCGTCCTGCCACCGCCAGCCGATCGATCCGCCTGCGGGCACCTCGAGACCGGTGATCCCCAGCGTCGAGTAGGTCCAGGAGGCAGGGTCGCCGTCGGACCAGAACAGCCCCCAGTAGGCGTCGGCCGGCGGGGTGCCCACGCAGTCCTCCGCGTCCGGCGAGGGCCGCCCGCCGATCCGGCAGACGAACGGCTCCCCGCTCACGAAGGTCATTGCGAACCCCGCCGCGGCGACGGCCTGCGCCCCGGGTCGACCGGCACCGCTCGGAGCACAGCCGACCTGGGCCCCGCCACCCAGCGACCCGTAGTCGACGACGACGGTGACCCCGCTCCCCTCCGCACAACGGCCACCGGCCGCGTGTGCCGGGGTCGCCACCGCGCCGACGCCGAGCAGGGACAGCAGGAGCGCGAGCCCCGCGGCGACCGACGCCGCCGGTCCCCGGGTGTGGACCTGGACCACGGGTCAGCCGCGCCGGAGCGCGTCGAGCCCCGCCGCCGCCTGGGCGGTCGCCCGGCGCCACTGGTATCGCACGCCACGCCGGATGCCGTCCTCGACCGCGGCCTCGAACGCCTGGTCGTCGAAGGCAACGGCGCCGCGCTCGCCGCCGAGAGCGCCGTCCTGGGCCAGCCGCCGCGTCACCTGCCGCTCCCGGAGCCACTCCGCGGCCCGGTCGGCGCGGCCGTCCCGACCGAGGTCTGCCAGCACTGCGGCGGCGAGGCCGGTGGTGTTCGCGTTGGCCACGCCGTCCTCCCGGAAGGCGCCGCTGTTGCGCTGCTTGCGCAGCAGCCACGCCTCGGCCGAGGCGACGGCTTCGCGGATACGGCTCGCGCGGACGCCGACGTCGCGGCGGTCGGCGACCAGGAGCGCCTGCACCGCGAACGCGGTGGCGTCCACGCTCGGCCCGCTCTGCGCGACGGTGCCGCCGTCGCAGGTCGAGTCCGCCGACTCGACGAAGAGGCGGAAGTAGCCGTTGTCGCACTGCTGCTTGAGCAGGAAGCGCGTCGCGTCGTCCGCGAGGCCGCTGTCGGCGGTCGCGAGTGCCCGGACCGCGAAGGACTGTCCGACCGTGTTCGTCGCGAACGGCGGGTCGGCGGCTTCGGCCAGCCCGTCGGTGGCGCCGCCCCGGTGCACCGTCTGCCGCAGCCGGGCGAGCAGGTCCCCGTCCTCGTAGCCGGCGAGGTCGCGGTGCTGGCGCTGCGCTGCCGTCACCAGCTTGGCCAGCGACCCGGCCGCGGTCTTCCCGGAGAGGTCGACGTAGTCGTCGACCCGGGTCTCGAGGGCGTCGAGGATGCCCTCGCGTCGCTCCCGGGCGACGCCGAGGTCCTTAAGAGCGAAGAAGACGTCGAGGGTGAGGCCGTGGTCGATGAACCGCACGAAGGTGCCGTCGCCGTCGACGAAGCCGCTGAGGACGAGGTCGTTCGGGTTGAGCTGGTCGACGAGCCAGTCGGCGGCGGCGTCGGCCCGGGCGGTGGGCCGCTCGTCGACGGCGGCCGTCGCCGACGGAACGCCGAGGGACCCCGCCGTGAGGGCGGTGGTGGTGAGGAGGCCGAGCGCGGCTCGGCGTACGACGTGGAGCATGAGGTCCTTCCCGCTGCAAGGCAGGGCGGGACTGGCTGCTCCCGGGCGACCGCTCGGGGCGGCGACAGCCCACTCTGCGGTCCGCGACAGCGTGGTGTCAGGTCACCTCGCAGCAGGCGTTCCGGCTCCCCGACCCCCGGTCGTGCAGTCGTGCTGGTCGTGCTGGGGGCGGGCTACGGTTGCGGGTCAGCGCCGGACTTCGACCGGCTTCTCCTGGACTGCGGGGCAAGGCTGGTGCCGCCGGTTGACGGCGGCGTCACTCTACACGCGCTCGAGCCCCTCACTTGCCGTCGCGCGGGGCGTCCCCTGTCGACAGCGCGGCGATGAAGGCCTCCTGCGGGACCTCGACCCGCCCCACCATCTTCATCCGCTTCTTGCCCTCCTTCTGCTTCTCCAGCAGCTTGCGCTTGCGGCTGATGTCGCCGCCGTAGCACTTGGCGAGCACGTCCTTCCGGATCGCCCGGATCGTCTCCCGCGCGATGACCCGCGCCCCGATCGCCGCCTGGATCGGCACCTCGAACTGCTGCCGCGGGATGAGCTCCTTGAGCTTGCTCACCAGCGCCACGCCGTAGGCGTACGCCGCGTCGCGGTGCACGATGGCACTGAAGGCGTCCACCGGCTCGCCCTGGAGCAGCACGTCGACCTTGACCAGGTCCGCTGCCTGGTCGCCGGTCGCCTCGTAGTCGAGGGACGCGTAGCCCTTGGTGCGGGACTTCAGGATGTCGAAGAAGTCGAAGACGATCTCCGCCAGCGGGAGCGTGTATCGCATCTCGACCCGGTGCTCGGAGAGGTAGTCCATGCCCTGCAGCGACCCGCGCTTGCTCTGGCAGAGCTCCATGATCGTGCCGATGTAGTCGCTCGGGGTCAGGATCGTGGCCCGCACGACCGGCTCGCGGACCTCGGCGATCTTCCCCGACGGGTACTCGCTCGGGTTGGTGACCACGACCTGCTTGCCGTCGTCCATCGTCACGTCGTAGACGACGTTCGGGGTGGTCGAGATCAGGTCGAGCCCGAACTCCCGCTCGAGCCGTTCGCGGACGATCTCCATGTGGAGCAGGCCCAGGAAGCCGCACCGGAAGCCGAACCCGAGCGCCCCGGAGGTCTCCGGCTCGTAGGCGAGCGCGGCGTCGTTGAGCTGCAGCTTGTCGAGCGCCTCGCGCAGGGTCGGGTAGTCGTCCCCGTCGAGGGGGTAGAGCCCTGCGAACACCATCGGGTTGGGGTGCTGGTAGCCGCTGAGCGGCTCGCGCGCCGGCACGGTCGCCGAGGTGACGGTGTCGCCGACCCGGGACTGACGCACCTCCTTGACGCCGGTGATGAGGTAGCCGACCTCACCGACCCCGATCTCGCCGGCCTTGACCGGCTCCGGGGAGATGACCCCGACCTCGAGCATCTCGTGCACGGCGCCGGTCGACATCATCTTGATCCGGTCGCGGTGGGTGAGCTTGCCGTCGACGACCCGGACGTAGGTGACGACGCCGCGGTAGGTGTCGTACACGGAGTCGAAGATCAGTGCCCGCGGGGACGCGTCGGGAACGCCCACCGGTGGCGGGGTCTGCCGGACGATCTCGTCGAGGAGGCCGGCCACGCCCTCCCCGGTCTTGGCGGAGACCCGGAGGACCTCCCCGGGGTCGCACCCGATGATGTGCGCCAGCTCCGCGGCGTACTTCTCGGGCTCGGCACCCGGCAGGTCGATCTTGTTGAGCACGGGGATGACGTGGAGGTCCGCGCCGAGCGCGAGGTAGAGGTTGGCGAGCGTCTGCGCCTCGATCCCCTGGGCCGCGTCGACGAGCAGCACCGCCGCCTCGCACGCCTCCAGGCTGCGGGACACCTCGTAGGTGAAGTCCACGTGCCCCGGGGTGTCGATCATGTTGAGGACGTACGTCGTCCCGGCCGCCGCGCCCTCGCGGACCGTCCAGGGCATGCGGACCGCCTGCGACTTGATCGTGATGCCGCGCTCGCGCTCGATGTCCATCCGGTCGAGGTACTGCGCCCGCATCGCGCGGGGGTCGACGACCTCGGTTAGCTGCAGCATGCGGTCGGCCAGCGTCGACTTCCCGTGGTCGATGTGCGCGATGATGCAGAAGTTGCGCAGGACCGCGGGGTCGGTGCTGCCGGGCTGCGGAGCCGCGGGCCGGCCGGCAGGGGGCTTGGTGGTGGTCGCCATCGCTGGTCATCATCCCCCACCGGGGCCAGCGGGCGCGCACCCTCGGCGGCTCGCCGGCCCGGGGCGGCTCCGGGCCGCGCACCGATTTGGGGGGCTTCGCTGCCGTTGCTAGAGTGAGCGGTCGCGCCCGTCCCGGGACGCTCCCTGACTCCGCCCGCAACGAACGAGACCCTGAGGCCTGCCCCGTGGCGAACATCAAGTCCCAGATCAAGCGCAACCTGCAGAACAAGAAGGCGCACGAGCGCAACAAGTCGGTGAAGTCGGCGCTCAAGACCGCCGTGCGGCACTTCCGCGAGGCCGCCGCGACCGGCGACGGCGAGCGCGCCCGGGTGCTCGCGCACGACGCCACCCGCAAGCTCGACAAGGCGGCGTCCGCCGGCGTGATCCACAAGAACCAAGCGGCGAACCGCAAGTCTGCGATCCAGAAGAAGGCCGCCGAGCTCTGAGCCCGGGCTGAGCCGGCTCTGCGCGCGCTCTCAGCCAGCGTCTCGCGAGAGGGCGTCACCCGTGGGGGTGGCGCCCTCTCCGTGTCCGGCGGGTCGTCGGTTCCTCAAGGGATGCAGGCAGGTTGGTGCTCCCCACGGGTCACCTGCCATGGGGAGTGTCAGCCCGCCATGGGGAGTTCCCGCCCGTTGACGCCGCCGCTGCCGCTGCTGCCGCTGCCGCCGCTGCCGCTGACGCCGCTGAGGTCGCTGACGCCGCTGTGGTCGCTGTGGTCGCTGTGGTCGCTGTGGTCGCTGTGGTCGCTGTGGTCGCTCAGCGACCGGTACGGGCCGCGCTGATCGCGAGCACCATCCGCTCGAGGCTGTACGCCGCGTCGGCGCCGGCCCCCTTCACCTCGGCGTCGGCGGTCGCCACGGCCCGGACGGCCGTGCCGAGGCCGCGGTCGTCCCATCCCCGCAGCTGGTCGCGCAGCAGCCGCAGCTTCCACGGCGGGACGCCGGCCTGCCGGGCCAGGTCGGCGTCGCGCAGTCCGCGAGCCGCTCCGGCCACGCGGGCCAGCCCCCGGACGGACGACGCGAAGGAGCCGGTGAGCGCCGGCGGGCTGACCCCGCTGTCGAGCGCCCACCGCAGCTCCTCCAGCGCAGCGGCGGTGCGCCCGCTCAGCGCCAGGTCGGCGATCTCGAACCCCTTGACGTCGGCCCGGCCGGAGAAGTAGCGCCGGACCACCTCGACCGTGAGCGGCTGGTCCGGGAAGTCGTGGCTGAGCTGCTCGGCCGCGGCTGCGAGCGCGCGCAGGTCGGCCCCCACCGCGTCGACGAGCGCCTCGACGGCCTCGTCGTCGATGCGTGCTCGGTGCCGCCGGACCTCCTGCTTGACGAACCCCGCGACGTCGCGGCCCTTGACCGCCTCCGACCGGAGCTCGACCACCGAGGCCAGCTTCCGCAGCTTGGCGAGCAGGCCGGACCCCTTGGGGCCACCGCCGTGCACGAGGACCAGCGCGATGTCGGGTTCCGGAGCGCCGGCGTAGGACAGCAGGCCGTCGTGCGCCTCCTCCGGCGCGTCCTCGACCGAGGTCACCACGATGAACCTGGTCGTCGAGAACAGCGACGGGGCGGCGAGCTCCCCGAGCGAGGCGGGTGTCAGCTGGTCCCCGCGCGCCTGGCTGACCTCGGCCTCCGGGTCGACGCCGAGGACGGCTGTCCGGGCAACGAGGACCGCACGCTCGTTGAGGAGCTCCTCCGGGCCGGTCACCAGCGTGACGACGCCGAGGGGGGACGCGCCCGGCGGCGGCCCCGGTGCAGTGCGGTCTCGGGTCGCCACGGGAACCAGCCTGTCACAGTGGTCCGACAGGTGCGCGGGCCGACGCCACCCACCTCATTGAACCGTTTTGGACCGGTGCCCCCGGGGTAGGTGGTCGGCGGCAGACCCGCGTCTCGGGAACGGACGGAGCGCTCATGCAGACGGCGCAACAGTGGGTGCTGCCCAAGCAGCCGACCTCGCCGGCCAGTGCGCGGCGCCGGCTCGAGGCGGCGAGCCTCCAGCTCTCGCGCGAGCTGTTCGACACTGCACTGTTGCTGACCTCCGAGCTGGTCACCAACGCGGTGAAGTACGGCGGCGAGCACATCGTCCTCACCGTGCGGGAAGAGCGGGAGGCTGTCACGGTCGAGGTGTACGACGACGGGCCGCGGGCGCCGGAGGTCGGCGCCGGTGCACCGCAGGCCGAAGGCGGTCGAGGGCTGCGGCTGGTCGCGGCGCTCGCGCACGAATGGGGGACGGTCTCGGGCGCTCCGTCCCGGCCCGGCAAGATCGTCTGGTTCACGCTGGCCAAGCTCGACTGACCACCCGCACCCTGCCGAGACGGCGCGATTGGCGCCGGTGCACGGCGGGCCGTACAGTGTAAGTCAGAACGGCCCGATCAACGGGGCCGGTGCGCGAGGGCGCCGACGCTGCTCCGACTGGTGGTGACCCCCGTGACAGCAGGCTCCGAGCCGCACGACGGGACGGTCGTGTTCGCGGTGGAGGTCGCCGGACCAGTCCTGCGCGTCGCGTTCAAGGGAGAGCTCGACCTCGCCTGCGCGCAGCTGTTCGACACGCTCTTCGACCTCGAGACCGACGGCATCGAGACCGTCGAGCTCGACCTGGCTGCGCTGTCCTTCTGCGACGTGACCGGGGGCAACGCGCTGACCGGCCTGCGGAGCTTCCACCGCTGTTCCGGCCGCGCGGCCGACTTCACCGGGACCCAGCCACAGGTCCGACGTCTCATGGCGCTCCTGGACGCCCGGACCCGCCCCCTGAGCGGCGAAGCGCTCTCGGGCTGAGCCGACCGCCCTTCGGCCGTCATCCGCCGTCGACGACCCCGAGCACCTCGCCGGTCGAGACGACGGCGACGTCGCCGTCCTCGTCGGTGCGCCGCACGAGGCTCCCGCTCGACTCGAGCGCGTCGAGGGTCGACGCCGCCGGGTGACCGTAGTCGTTGCCGGCTCCGACCGAGACCAGGGCGACGCGTGCGCCGACGCCGCCGAGCAGCCGCGCGTCCTGGTACCGACTCCCGTGGTGCGGCACCTTGAGGACGTCGACGGGAGGCAACCCCTCCCGGAGCAGAGCCGACTGTGCAGGCGGCTCGACGTCCCCGGCGAGCAGCAGGGTGATGCCCCGGGCGGCCACCAGCAGCACGAGCGACCCGTCGTTGGGACTGCCGGCGGACACCTGGCTGGGTCCGACCACCTGCCAGCTCACCGACCCGACGGTCGTGCGCTCGCCGTACCGAGGGACCCGCACGGGCACCCCGGCCTCCGCGGCCTGGCGCTCGACCTGTTCCGCGCCGTAGGCCGGCTCGCGCAGCGGTGACACCTCGATCTCGGCGACGCGGCGGCCCCGGAGCACACCGGCCAGACCGGCGACGTGGTCGGCGTGGAAGTGCGTGAGCACGACCGCCGGCACCCGGGTCACGCGCAGTCGACGCAGGCAGCGGTCGACGGCGTCCGGGTCCGGTCCGGCGTCGACCACGACGGCCTCGCCCGGCCCGGTGTGCAGCGCCAGCGCGTCGCCCTGGCCGACGTCGCACATCACCAGGACCCAGTCGCGAGGCGGCCAGGCGGGACCGGGCAGCAGGCCCGCGACGACGACCGGGGGCGGCACCGGGCGCAGCAGGACCAGCACCAGCGCTCCGCAGCACCCGATCACGACACGGCGACGGCGCAGCGCCAGCGGCGCCCCGACCAGCAGGGCGAGGCATCCTGCGGTCAGCGTGACCATCCCGGCCGCGCCGGTCGGCCACGCGAGGTCGGCACCCGGCAGCGCCGCGGACGCCCGGGCGACGAGGACGACCAGCTGGCAGCACCAGCACGCCAGCCACCCCAGGACGGTCCCGAGCGGCGCGAGCACCAGCCCCACGAGCCCGCCCAGCAGGCCGAGCACGGTCGCGGGCCCGACGAGCGGTGCCACGACCAGGTTGGCGAGGACGGCGACCAGGCTGACCTGCCCCGACAGCGCAGCGACGAGTGGGGTGCAGGCGAGCTGCGCCGCGGTCGGCACGGCGACCGCCTCGGCGACCCAGCGCGGGGTCCACGTCGCGAGGGAGTCACGGAGCGCGGGTGCCACGAGGAGGATGCCGGCCGTCGCGAGCGCGGAGAGCGCGAAGCCGGCGCTCACCGCGAGGGCCGGATCCCAGAGCAGCAGCACGACGACGGCCACGGACAGCGCGCGGGCCCCCGACCTGACGCCGCCGGCACCCATGCCGAGGAGCCCGACGGTGCCCATCGCGGCCGCGCGGACCACCGAGGGTTCGGGGCGCGCGAGCAGCACGAACCCGACGACGCCGAGCAGCCCGAGGACCAGCCGACCGCGTCCCTGCACCCCGAGCCGTCCACCGACGAGCAGCAGGAAGCCGACGACCAGCGTGAGGTTGGTCCCCGACACCGCGGTCAGGTGGGTCAACCCGGCTTCCTGGAAGTCGGCCACCACGTCGGCCGGGAGGGCCGCGTCGTCACCGGTCACCAGCGCCGGGACCAGTGCCGTGCTCGCCCCTGGACCGGTGGCGGCGGACCGGCGCACCGCCGCGCGGACGTGGTCGGCGGCGGCGTACGCCGTCGCGGGCGGACGCACCAGGGACGGTCGGCCGGTCGCGCCGAGCACCGCGGCCACGTCCGGGTCCCGCGCCGGCGCGAGGCGTCCCGTCGCCGTCACCACCGAGCCCAGGCGCACCTGCGCCCACCCGTCGTCGGCGAGGACCAGGACCGGCACCGGCCCCTCCCACCGCCGACCTCGGGCATCCACCGACCGGGTGGTGGCCCGGACCAGGACGACCGGGCCGTAGGCGCCCTCGACCCGGTGCGGGTCCGACGTCACGCCGAGCTCGACGCGCGCGACCGCTCGTTCGGCGGCGAGCCCGGCGACCGGGCTGTGCTCGAGGCCCGCGCCGCGCACGGTGGTCACCGCGCAGGAAGCGGCGGCGACCAGGAGGACCGCGGCCGCGAGCCGGAGCACGGGCCCGGCCCGCCAGCACGCCGCGGCCACCAGCAGCGTCGCGACGAGGCCGGCCGTGCGCGGCGTCCCGCCGACGAGCAGCCCTCCGAGTGCGCCGACCCACGCGCCTCCGGCCAGGAGCAGGACACGGACGTCGACCGGGCTCGACGGGGGGACGGCCTCCGGCCCGGCAGGCTCGGGTCGGGCAGCCACTGGGACGGTCAGAGGGTGACGTGCGGCGCGATCTCCGCCAGCGTCGCATCGCCGATGCCCGACACCTCGAGCAGCTCGTCGACCGAGGTGAAGGCGCCGTGCTCGGTGCGCCACGCGAGGATCGCCGTCGCCGTGACGGGTCCGACCCCGGGCAGCGTCTCGAGCGCCGTCTGGTCAGCGGTGTTGAGGTCCACCAGGGTCACCGGCGCGGCGCCGGAGGCCGTCCCCGGGCCGGTGACCTGTCCCCCTCCGGCCGACGGGCCGGTCAGTGCACCGGCGGCGACTCCTCCTGGCGGGTCGACGCCGACGAGGAGCTGCTCCCCGTCGACCAGCAGCCGGGCGAGGTTGAGGGCCTGCAGGTCCGCGTGCGGGCGCGCGCCTCCGGCGGCCTCCAGCGCGTCGACCACGCGGCTGCCGGCCGGCAGCACCGCGATGCCGGGGCGGCGCACCTTGCCCTCGACGTCGACCACGACCTCCGGCGCAGCGGCGGGGTCCGGACCCGGGGTGGCAGGGCCGGGGACTCCCGCACCCGTCCCCGCCGGCTCGGTCGCTCCGGGACCCGGCGACGCGGTGGGGACGCCGACCGCCACGCCGCCGGACGGCCGAGGGGGAGCGACCTCCTCGGCCCCGACCGGCCCACGCGTCGCGCGGGCGTAGGACCAGCCCGCGAGCGCGAGACCGAGCACCAGCAGCACTGCGAGCACGGCGACATGGGGCAAACCGAGCCTGATCCCGGCGACGCCCGGCGGGAGCCGGTCCCCAGCCCAGGAGGCAGCTCGCCGGCTGCTCGGCAGCGGGCGTCGAGCGTGGCGCCCGAGGAGCTCCTCTCCCTCGGACTGCGCCTCGTCGTTCTCGGCCCGGTCTCCGGCTCCGGACCCTCCCACCGATGCGCCCGCCCCCTGGTCGGCCTCAGCCTGCGGGGACGGGGGGTGACCGCCGAGCTCGGCCACCAGCGCCTCGAGGCGGCGCTGCGCCGCGTCGGCGACGCGGTCGTCGGGACGGGATCGAGCTCGCATGACCGCACGCTAGGAGCGCGCAGGAGCCCTCGCCACCGACCGCCGACAGGCTGTGGAGAACGTCCGGGACCCCGGTCCTGGGGACCGGAGCCGGTCTGGCGGCACCGCTGCGGACCGTCTCCCGGCTGCTGCGGGCGCCGGGGCCCCTCAGCCTCGCGGCGGCGTGGCGAGCACTGGCGCGATCGTGACGCCGACCAGTCCCGGGCCGACGTGGGCACCGAGCACCGCACCGATCTCGGCGACGTCGACGACCCGCCCCTGAAGGTTGTCCCGCAACCGCTCCCGCAACGACTCCGCCAGCGCGGCGGCCTGCTCGGGGTTGGCCAGGTGGCACACCGCGACGTCGACCGGGTCGGTCCCGGCTGCCTCGACGGCGAGCTCCTCGAGCTTGGTGAGCGCGCGGGCCGAGGTCCGGACCTTCTCCCGCGGGACCACCCGCCCCTCCCGCACCTCGAGGATCGGCTTGACGGCGAGCGCCGACCCCAGCAGCGCAGCCGCGGCGCCGACCCGCCCGCCGCGCCTGAGGTACTCCAGGGTGTCGACGTAGAACAGCGCCGTCGAGGCACCCGCCCGGGCGCGAGCGGCGTCCGCGGCGTCGTCGGCGCTGCCCTCCGCGGCCACCACCTCGGCCGCGGTGAGCGCGGCGTACCCGGTGCCGGCGCCGACCAGCCGGGAGTCGACCACGTGGACCGGCACCGGTGACCGGCGCGCTGCGAGCACCGCGGACTCCCAGGTCGCGCTGACCTGGCCGGACAGGTGGACCGAGACGATCTCCTCGGCGCCGAGCGCCGCGACCTCCCGGTAGACCTCCAGCATCCGGGTCGGGGTCGGCCGCGACGTGCTCACGGGGACCGACTGGCGCATCGCCTCCGCGACCCGTTCGGGGCTCGCCTCGGGGTCGACCCCGTCGTCGTACGCCCGGTCGCCGATCACCACCTGCAGCGGGACCACCCGGATGCCGTGCGCCTCGAGCACCTCGGCGGGCAGCGACGCCGTGGAGTCGGTGACCACGGCGACCTTCGGCATGCGCGCAGGATACGCCGCGGCGTGCCCGCGCCGCCCCGACGAGGGTCAGCCCGGCGAGGGGTCAGCCGGCGACGATGTTGACCAGCGTCGGCTCCCGGACGATCACCTTCCGGACCGTCTTGCCCTCGAGGCTGCGGCCCACCGCGGGGTCGGCCATCGCGCGCGCCTCCAGGTCCGCCGCGGTGATCGCCGGGGGCACCTCCAGCCGCGCCCGCAGCTTCCCCTGGACCTGGACGATCGCGGTGACCGACTCCTCGACCAGCAGCGCCTCGTCGACGGCCGGCCAGCCGGCGCGCGCCACCGTCGGCTCGTGGCCCAGCCGCTCCCACATCTCCTCCGCGGTGTACGGCGCGACGAGGCTCAGCAGGACCGCGACGACCTCCACGGCCTCGCGTACGGCGGGGTCGGCGGGTCCACACCCGCTGTCGATCGCCTTGCGAGTGGCGTTCACCAGCTCCATCACCCGGGCCACCATCACGTTGAACCGGTGGCCCTCGATGAGCTGCTCGGACTCGCGCAGCGTCTTGTGGGTGGCCTTGCGCAGCGCGGGGTCGCCGCCGTCGTACGCCGTCCCGGGGTCGGAGGCGACGTCACCGGACAGTCGCCACGCGCGCTGCAGGAACTTCAGCGAGCCGCTGGGCGACATGTCCGCCCAGTCGATGTCGTCCTCCGGCGGGCCGGCGAAGACCATCGTCAGCCGGACCGCGTCGACGCCGTACTGGTCGATCATGTCGCCGAGGTTGACGCCGTTCCCCAGCGACTTGCTCATCGCCTTGCCGCGGTTGATGACCTGACCCTGGTTCAGCAGCGCTGAGAACGGCTCGACGAAGTCGAGCATCCCCATGTCGTGCAGGACCTTGGTGAAGAAGCGGCTGTACAGCAGGTGCAGGATCGCGTGCTCGACCCCGCCGACGTACTGTGCGGCGGGCATCCACTCGCGCACCGCGTCCTCGTCGAAGGGGCCGTGCTCGTACGACGGTGCGCAGTAGCGCAGGAAGTACCACGAGGAGTCCACGAACGTGTCCATCGTGTCCGTGTCCCGGCTCGCCGGCCCCCCGCACGCCGGGCAGGTGGTGGCCACCCAGTCGGTCGCCGCTGCCAGCGGTGAGGTGCCCTTGGGCTTGAGGTCGGCGCCGCGCAGCTCGGGCAGCAGCACCGGCAGCTGGTCCTCCGGTACGCCGACCTCCCCGCAGCGCTCGCAGTGGACGACCGGGATCGGCGCCCCCCAGAAGCGCTGGCGCGACAGCAGCCAGTCCCGCAGCCGGTAGTTGACGGTCCCCCGGCCGGTGCCCTCGGACTCCAGGCGCTCGACGATGCGGGCGACGCCGGCCGCCTTGTCGGTCAGGCCGTCGAGCAGTCCGGAGCTGACGTAGACGCCGTCGCCGCTCGTCGCGACCCCGGTCTCCTCCGGGTTGGGCTCACCGGTGTCGACGACGCGGCGGACCGGCAGTGCGAACGTGCGGGCGAAGTCCAGGTCGCGCTGGTCGTGAGCGGGGACCGCCATGATCGCGCCGGTGCCGTAGTCGGCCAGCACGTAGTCGGCGGCCCACACCGGGACCTCCTCGCCGTTGACCGGGTTGACCGCCACGACGCCCAGGTCGACGCCGGTCTTGGGGCGGTCGGTCGCCAGCCGCTCGATGTCGGTCTCGCGGCGCACCTGGACGAGGTAGTCCTCCAGCGCCTGCCGGCGCTCGGGAGCGCAGATCTCGGAAGCCAGCGGAGCGTCGGCCGCGACCACCATGAAGGTCGCGCCGAACAGCGTGTCCGGTCGCGTGGTGAAGACCGTGATCGTCTGCTCACCTGCCGCCGGGTCGCCCGGGTGCAGCCGGACCCTGAAGTCGACGTGGGCGCCCTCGGAGCGGCCGATCCAGTTCCGCTGCATCGCCAGCACCCGGTCCGGCCAGGTGTCGGTCAGCGCGTCCATGTCGTCGAGCAGCCGCTCGGCGTAGTCGGTGACCTTGAAGTACCACTGGTTCAACTCGCGCTTGGTGACAACCGCGCCGCAGCGGTCGCACAGCCCGCCGACGACCTGCTCGTTCGCCAGCACCGTCTGGTCGTTCGGGCACCAGTTGACCGGTGAGTCCTTCCGGTAGGCCAGCCCCCGCTCCCGGAACTTCAGGAACAGCCACTGCGTCCACCGGTAGTAGTCCGGGTCGGAGGTGTGCAGCCGCCGCGACCAGTCGAAGGACACCGCGTACCGGCGGAACGACTCCGCCTGGGTCTCGATGTTCTCGTAGGTCCAGTCACGCGGGTCCGCGTCGTTGCGGATCGCGGCGTTCTCCGCCGGCAGGCCGAAGGAGTCCCAGCCGATCGGGTTCAGGACGTCGTAGCCCTTCTGCCACCAGTACCGCGCGATGACGTCGTGGAGCGCCATCACCTCGGCGTGGCCCATGTGCAGGTCACCGCTGGGGTAGGGGAACATCGTCAGCGCGTAGCGCTTCTCCCCCCGGTGCTCACCGCCTGGGATGATCCCGCCCTCGCCGGCGGTGAAGGGGAAGTCCTCCCACACCCCCAGCCACTTGTCCTGCACCGCCCTGACGTCGTACGTCGTGGTGGTGGTGGCGGCTGATCCCTCGCTCATCGTGGCCTTCCCTGCTGTCGTCTCCTGGTCGCGGCATGAAAAAACCCTCCACACGGGAGGGTGGCCACTCTGTCCGGCGGGCGTCCTGCGGGGTGCAGGACCGCGGTCAGAGCGGCTGGCCGAGGAGCAGGCTGCGCGTCACACGCCCAGGGTAGCCCAACCCGCGCGCCGGGATCGAGCGAGATCCGGGCGTCCTAGGGTGAGCGCCATGGGCGTCCTCGACCGGTTCCGGCTCGACGACAAGGTAGCGGTCGTCACCGGCGCGTCCTCGGGGCTCGGCGTCGCCTTCTCCCAGGCGCTGGCCGAGGCCGGCGCGGACGTCGTCCTCGGGGCCCGACGGGTCGAGCGGCTCGAGGAGACCCGTGCGCTGGTGGAGGCGACCGGCCGCCGGGCACTCGTGGTGGCGACCGACGTCGCCTCCCCGGAGCAGTGCCAAGCGCTCGTGGACCGCGCAGTCGCAGAGCTCGGCCGGGTCGACGTCCTGGTCAACAACGCCGGTGTCGGGACAGCGGTCCCCGCGACCCGCGAGACGCCTGAGCAGTTCCGGCGGGTCGTCGACGTGAACCTCCACGGGTGCTACTGGACGGCGCAGGCCTGCGCCCGGGTGATGCAGCCCGGGAGCAGCATCGTCAACGTCTCGTCGGTCCTGGGCCTCACGACCGGGGGGCTGCCCCAGGCGGCGTACTCCGCGTCGAAGGCCGGGCTCCTCGGGCTGACCCGGGACCTCGCCCAGCAGTGGACCGGCCGCAAAGGCATCCGCGTCAACGCCCTCGCCCCGGGGTTCTTCGCCACCGAGATGACCGACGCCTACCCGCCGGGCTACCTCGACCTCATGGCGCAGCGCATCCCCGCCGGCCGCAACGGCGAGCCGGCCGAGCTCGCGGCGACCCTGGTCTGGCTGGTGTCCCCGGCGGCGGCCTACGTCACCGGCCAGACCGTCGTCGTGGACGGCGGCCTGACGATCGCCTGACGGCGACTACACCACGCCGACGACGGAGAACCGCCCACTCCCGTAGCCCTCGATCGTCACGGTCAGGTCGAGCCGGCGGCCGAGGACGCCGCTCATCGCACGGACCTGCGGCGCGACCGCTGCTCCGATGTGGGAGACGAGGTCGAGCCTCAGGTGCGGAGCGCCCTCGACGTTGTAGAGCCCGGCGCAGATGTCGAGGACCTCCTCGAGGTTCTCCTGCTGGAGCGTGTCCAGCATGCGCTGCTTGATCGCTCGGTGTGCGACGACCCTCGGGACGAGTCCGATGGCAGCGCTCGCGTACGCGGAGAAGCGCAGGTCGCACACGGCGAGGACGCGAAGGACGCACCTCTCGTCGATGTAGCGCGCCAACGTCCCCGGTTCCCCGTTCAGCGGTGCCCACGGTGGCCCGGGCCTCACCTCGACGGTCCGGACCAGGAGGTCCTCGAGGAGGGTGCGGACGTGGTACGGCGCGGGCAGGTGAGCGACGGCGGCCGTCATCCGAGCACCGGCTGCAGCGTCTCGCGGATCGCCTCGACGGTGAACGGCTTGGTGATGAGGAACAACGCACCGGCGGACTCGGCGCGGGCGACCATCTCCGACGAGGGCTTGGACGCGACGAATCCGAACGGCGTGGCGTCACCCCTCCGGCGCAGCGCCGCGAGCAGCTCCATCCCGTCCATCTGCGGCATCCGCCAGTCGGAGAGAACGAGGTGCGGCCGGTGCGACGTCACCGCCTCCAGACCCTCCACGCCGTTGCGCGCCTCGACGACCTCGTGGCCGGTGAAGCCAGCCTGCCGCAGGCTGCGGACGACGATCTGTCGCATGACCCGACTGTCGTCCACCACGAGGATCCTCACGACGCGGTCATCGGCACCGACCAGGCATTCTTGAGCATGACGGGGCCGTCATATGCTGCGCGGGTGTCAGGGGACGTCGAGGAGCAGTGACCTCGCGCGCCTCACGCGGCCTGGTCCTCCTCGGGGTCCTGGCGCTCTCCTTCAACCTGCGCCCCGCCGCGGTCAGCGTCGGACCCGTGCTCGAGGAGGTCCGGCTCGGCCTCTCGATGAGCCGCGGGACCGCCGGAATCCTGACCGCGCTGCCCGCGGTCGCCTTCGCCGGGTTCGGCGCGGTGGCGCCGTGGGCGGCCCGCGTCGTGGGGCTGCACCGGATCACGCTGGTGGCGCTGCTGGGGGTGGTCGCTGGCCTCGGCGGGCGGGCCGTCACCGGCTCCGTGCCGGTGTTCCTCGTGCTGTCGGTCGTCGCGCTGGCCGGGATGGCGGTCGCCAACGTGCTGCTCCCGTCGCTGGTCAAGCTGCACTTCCCCGACCGGGTCGGGTTCCTCAGCACGGCGTACACCACGGCCCTCGCGGTCGGGCTGACCCTCGCCTCGGTGCTGACCGTGCCGGTGTCCGAAGCAGCCGGGAGCTGGCGCTGGGGGCTCGGGGCGTGGGCGCTCACCGCGCTGGTGGCCACGCTCCCCTGGCTCGGTCTGCTCCGCCACGACGCGCACCCGGACGGGCCACGGAGCCGCCGGCGTGCGCTGACGATGGGGGCGGTCGGGCGGACGCGGCTCGGCTGGGGCATGGCACTGGCGTTCGGGGTGCAGTCGATGCAGGCCTACACGGTCTTCGGCTGGTTCGCGCAGCTCTACCGTGACGCCGGCTTCTCCCCCACCGTCGCGGGACTGCTGCTCGGGGTGATCACCGCGACGAGCATCCCCGTGTCGCTGTGGGTGCCACGCGCCGCGGCCCGCCGGCGCGACCAGACCCAGATGATGCTGGGACTCCTCGCTTGCCTGCCCGTCGGGTACCTCGGCCTCCTGGTCGCTCCCGGAGCATCACTCGCGCTGGCGCTGGTCTGGGCGCTGTTCGTCGGTGTGGGACAGGGGACGTTCCCGCTGATCCTCACGCTGATCGGGCTGCGGACCCGGACCGCCGAGGGGACGGCCGCGCTGTCGGGGTTCACCCAGGCCGTCGGCTACCTCCTCGCCGCGGCTGCCCCGGCGGCGGTCGGCCTGATGTACGAGGCGACGGGTGGCTGGACCTCCACGCTGCTGTTCCTGCTGGTGCTCTGCGCGGTGTTGGCGGTGCTCGGGCCGCTCGTCTGCAAGCCGGTCCTCCTCGAGGACCAGCTCGGGAGCCCCGAGGAGCACCCCGCCGCCCGGCGGTGAGCCGTCGCGCCAGCCGGTTTCTCAAGGGATGCAGGCGAACTGGTGCTCCCCACGGGTCACCCGCCATGGGGAGCACAGGGTTGCCATGGGCAGCGGTACGCCGCGGGGGCCGGACCCGCCACGAGGGGCGGCTCGACCGGTCACGAGGGGCGGCTCGACCGGTCACCAGGGGCGGCTCGACCGGTCACCAGGGGCGGCTCGTCAGCGCTGCAGGTGACGGGCCCAGGCGAAGCAGTAGAGCCCGAACGCCGCCAGCCCGAGGGCGACGGCGCCCACCAGCCACCCGCCGAAGGGCTGCTGCAGCAGCTCGCGCAGCGCCTCGTCGAGCCCACCGGAACGGTCCGCGTCGTGACGCACACCGGCGACCACCACGAGCACGCCGATGGCACCGAGCGCCACCCCCTTGGCGGCGTACCCGACCTTCCCGAGCAGCACGATCGGCCCGCGCCGGTCACCGCGGCTCGCGCCCGCATCGAGGTGCTTGGTGAACTTCTCGGCCAGACCGCGGTGCACGAGAACAGCGCCGGTCGCGACGATGGCGATCCCGACCAGGACGACCAGCAGCTGACCGCCGGGTGCCGACATCAGCCGAGCGGTGAGGCTGTCGGCACTGGCCCCGCCGCCGGAACCGCCAGACCCGCCGGAACCGCCGGACCCGGCGCTGATCGCCGTCGTCGCGGCGCTGACCCCCAGCACGCCGTAGAGCACCGCCCGGCCCGCCGAGACCAGCCGCTTCGCGACCCGCTTGCCGCCGTCCTCGTCGCGGTGCCCCACGGCGGCCTCGATCACCTGCCAGATCACGAGCATGAGGAAGCCCACCACCATGACCCAGAGAGCGACGCGTCCTGGCCCGCTCTCGGCGAGCTCGTCGAACGCGCCCGACCCCGACGCCTGCTGGCCGCCGGCCTGGCCGAGGACCAGCTGGAACGCGATGAGCGCGATGAGCAGGTGCATCACGCCGTAGACGACCAGCCCGACGCGGATCCCGCGGTCGAGGGTCTTGCTCTGGTCGGCACGGTGCAGCTGCGCCTCCCCTGACTGGACTGCACTGTTGCTCACCCCCCTTTCCTACCCGCTGCGGGGGTCCGCGGAGCGCCCGGACGGCAAAGGCTCGGTCTGCGGTCCGCCAACCGGCGGCTGAGACACTGGAGGCATGAGCAACCCCAGAGCCCTCCCCCACCTCAGGACGGGCCTCACCCTCGACTTCCCGCAGTCCCTCGGGACCTACGACGACTACGCCGAGGCCCAGAAGGCCGTCGACTTCCTCTCCGACAACGAGTTCCCGGTCGAGAACTGCCTCATCGTCGGGACCGACCTCAAGCAGCTCGAACGGGTGACCGGCCGGCTGACGACCGGCCGCGTGGCCCTCGGCGGGTTCCTCTCCGGGGTCTGGCTGGGACTCCTCATCGGTCTGGTCTTCTCCATCTTCGGCACCGAGAACGCGCTGGCGACGATCCTGTCCACCGCGGTCCTCGGTGGCCTCTTCGGGCTGATCTACGCCCTCGTCGGGTACGCCGCGACGCGCGGTCGTCGGGACTTCAGCTCGGTGAGCGTGACCGTCGCCACCCGCTACGAGGTGCTCGTCGAGCACAAGCACGCGGCGCGGGCCCGTGAGCTGCTCGCGACCATGCCCGGCGCGCAGCGCGCCGCCTTCGGCGGCTGACGCCCGGCGTGGGCGTCCCGCCGCTGGGGGTCGAGGAGGAGCTGCTCCTCCTCGACCCGGCCACCGGTGTGGTCACCCCGCTCGCGCCCGACGCGCTCAGCGCCCACCACGACTGGTGGCCCGGGCACGGCGACCAGGCGCCCCGCGTCGAGGCCGAGCTGTACCAGCAGCAGCTCGAGCTCGCGACCGAGCCGTGCGCGACGCTCGACGAACTGCGGCGCTCCCTGGTCCGCGCCCGGGGCGCCGCCCTCGACGCGGCTCGCGCCGCCGGAGCGGTGGCCGTCGCGGTCCCGACCCCCGTGCTCGCCGGCGGCGACGAGCGGCTGACGCGGGACGACCGCTACCGGCGCATCCAGGAGGAGTACGGCGAGCTGGCTCGCCCCGCGTCGGTCTGCGGGATGCACGTGCACGTCGAGGTGGCCGACGAGGACGAGGCCGTCGCGGTCGTGGACGGCGTCCGGCCGTGGTTGCCGGTGCTGCTCGCGCTGAGCGCGAACTCGCCGTACTGGCACGGCCGCGACACCGGCCACGCGAGCTGGCGGTCGCAGGTGTGGGCGCGGTGGCCGACCGGGGGTCCGCGGGAGCCGCTCGGCGGGCTGGCGGACTACCGCGAGACCGCGCGGCTGCTCCAGGCGTGGGGCGCCGCGATGGACGACGCGATGCTCTACTTCGACGCGCGGCTCGCGACCCGGCTGCCGACGGTCGAGATCCGGGTCGCCGACGTGTGCACCGAGGTCGAGGACGCCGTCCTCGTCGCCGGGCTGGCCCGGGGACTCGTCACCACCCTGCTGCAGGAGCACCGCGACGGCGGCGGACGGGCCGGGGCGCAGTGGCGCACCGACCTGCTCCGGGCCGCGCAGTGGCGCGCGTCCCGCTCCGGCGTGACCGACGTGCTGGTGCACCCGCAGCGGCGGGCGCTGGCGCCCGCGCTCCCGGTCGTGCAGGCGCTGGTGGCGTACACCGCCGACGCGCTCGACGAGGCCGGCGACCGCGAGACCCTGCTCGCGCTGGCCGACCGGCTGCTGGCCGCCGGCGGTGGGGCGACGCGGCAGCGGGCGGTCGCGGATCGGACCGGCCGGCTCGAGGACGTGGTCGCCGACCTCGCGGAGCGCACCGCGCGCTGGTGAGCCACACGTCAGTGGCCCGTGTGGTGCCCGGGTACGTCGGGCCCGAGCCGGCGCCGCAGCGAGTCGGCGGGGAAGAACTCGTCCTGGTGGTCGACCTGCAGCGTGGTGTGCTCGATCCCGAACCCGGTGCGGAGCCGGTCCTCGACGGCCAGCCGCCGCTCGTGGCAGTCCTCGCCGCCCTCGACGAGCACGTGCGCCGAGAGGGCCGGGAAGCCTGAGGTCACCTCCCACACGTGGAGCTCGTGGACCCCGGTCACGCCGGGCATGCCGGCGATGGCGGCGTGCACGGCGCCGGGGTCGATGCCGCGCGGAGCCGCCTCGAGGAAGACCCGCCCGGAGTCCCGCAGCAGGCGGTAGCTGGCGACAGCCATGAGCGCCGCCACCACGAGTGAGGCGATCGGGTCGGCGCGGTCGAAGCCGGTGAGCACGACCACGACCCCGGCGAGGAGCGTCGCGACGAACGCGAGGAGGTCGGTGAGCAGGTGCAGGTAGGCGCCCTCGATGTTGAGGCTGCGGCGGTCCGCCCGCCGCACCAGCCCCGTCGCCACCAGGTTGACGGCGATCCCGACGGCGGCAGTGACCGTCACCAGCCCACCGGCGACGTCGGGTGGGTCGAGCAGGCGGCGTACGGACTCGTAGGTGAAGACGACGACGAGGACGGCGAGGGTGATCCCGTTCGCCTGGGCGGACAGGATCTCGGCTCGCTTGAGCCCGTAGGTGTAGGCGCCGCCGGCGGGTCGAGCCGCGAGCTGCAACGCCACCACCGCGAGCGCGAGCGCGGCGGCGTCGGTGAGGAGGTGACCGGCGTCGGTCAGCAGCGCCAGCGAGTTCGCGAGGACCCCGATGACCACCTCGCCGGCCATGAACACCAGCAGCAGCACGAGTGCGGCGACCAGCCAGCGACGGTCGGCGTCCCGCGACGGCCCGTGCCCGTGGCCGTGCCCCTGCGCCATGTCCTGATCCTCCCACCCGGGCTGGCAGAGTGACCGGTGTGGAGGCCTCCGCGGGGATCCAGTTCCCCACCGGCGACGACGGTCGGCGCAGCACGACCGCCGTCGCTCGCGGCGTCGTCGCCGACGCGCTCCGGGCGGTCGACCCCGTCGGCGCGGGGGAAGCCGAGCGCGAGACGAGCTGGCGCACCGGGTACGTCCCCCACTTCCGCCGGCTGGTCGACGCCGGGCTCCCGTCCCCCGACGCGGCCCGGCGCATCGCGTCCGACGGCCTGGCGTCCCTGCGCGGGCGGATGCGGGTGGTGCAGGGCGCCGCCGAGCTCCCGCTCGACCAGTGGCCTCGGGGCCAGGCCCCGCCCCTCGCCACCGCCGAGGTGCTCGGGCGCGAGCAACCCGCCCGCGAGCTGTCCCTGCCGCTGCACGGCGCGCGGCTGTCCGGCGACGCGCTGCTGGTCCAGCTCGCCCGGTGGGCCGAGCGAGGAGTGGTGGAGCCGTCGGTCACCGACGCGCTGCGGCAGGTCGTCGAGCACCCGGAGTGGCTCCGGCTCGACGGGTGGACGGTCGCGGTGGTGGGCGCCGGCGCAGAGATGGGTCCGACCCGGGCGCTGCTGCGCTGGGGGGCTCGGGTGGCGGCGCTGGACCTGCCGGTCCCTCGGCTCTGGGAGCGGCTCGCCGACGAGGCCCGTCAGCACGCCGGCTCCTTGCTGGTGCCGGTGGCCGACCCTCGTGCGGACCTGCCACGATCCGCGGGCGTCGACCTGACGGCGGACGCCCCGCGGGCCGCGGACTGGCTCGCCGGCCTCGACGGACCGCTCGTGGTCGGCAACTACGTCTACGCCGACGGCGCGGACAACGTCCGGGTGTCGGTGGCGGTGGACGTGCTCACGACCGACCTGCTGGAGCGACGCGACGACGTGGCGCTGGCCTTCCTCGCCACTCCCACCGACGTCTTCGCCGTCCCGCGGGACGCGGTCGAGCACGCGACGCGCGCCTATGCCGCGAGGTCGCGCGCGGGCCGGGTGCTCGGACGGCCGCTGCGGACGGTGAGCGCCGGGCGGCTGCTGCGCCGGGCCTACGTCCCGGGCTCCGACCCAGGGGTCAGCGACAGCCTGGTCCCGCAGCAGGGGCCCAACTACGCCCTCGCCAAACGGCTGCAGCGCTGGCGAGCGATGACCGAGCGGGCACAGGGCAGGGTCGTGTCGTTCAAGGTGGCGCCTCCCACGAGGACGCGGTCGGTGCTGAAGAACCGCGCGCTCGCCGCGGCGTACGCCGGCGCCCACCGCTTCGGCGTCGAGGTCTTCGAGCCCGCGACCTCCAACGTCCTCATGGCCGCGCTCCTCGTCCACGACCTGCAGACCGGGGGCGGCCCCCGCCATGAGCACCCCTGGCAGGACGAGGCGTTCGCCGCGGTGCACGGAGGGCTGTGGCGCACGGCGTACGCACCGCGCAGCGCCCTCGGGCTCGCCGCGCTGCTGGGGTACGGCTCCGCACGCAGCTAGGAACAGGGCGGTCCACCGCCACCGGGACGGCGTTCTCGCTCAGTTCCGCTGGGTCGCGGCCGATCGAGGTCCTCGTCACGCACTCGCTGGCAATGACGTCTCGAAGGCAGCAGACCCATGACTCCGACGCCCCCTCACCGGTCGAGCCGTGGTCGGGCGGTGAGGAGACTGCCGCGAGCGGCCGGCCCTCGTGGCCGCACCTGTGCCGTGCTCATGCTGGCCGTGCTCTGCGCCCTGCTGTCGCTGGGAATCCTCGGGCTGGCGGGAGGGCGCGCCGAGGCCTCGCCGCCATCCCCTCCCCCCAGCCAGACCCGAGCCGGGTCTGGTGGGGATGTCCGCGACGGTGACCGCGACGGCTCCGCGCAGGACTCACGACTGGCCGGAGCACGAGCCTTCTCCGCTGACCCGCCGAGGTGGTGGGTCCGATCGACGATCGACGGCTCAGCACTCGCGCTCACCGTCACCGGCCTGGTCGGGGCGCTCGCCGTGGTGGCCGTGCGCACGCTCCGGCGGCAGGAGCCGCCTGTGCATCGGGCTCCCGCTCCGCCGTCCCACGAGCCGGCGACGATGCAGGCGTCACCGGCGTCGGGGACCGAGAGGAGCACGCGCGACGACGCCGATCGCGCCGGCGCCGACGGGGAGGCTCCTGCGACGGACGACCAGGGGCTCGGCGAGGTCGGCGCCGCTCGGGCGCTGAGGTCCGACCCGACTCAGCGGTCTGCCGGCCACCCCCCCGACGCCGCGCAGTTGGAGAGCACGTCCGTCGTCCTCTACGACCGGCGTCTGGGACAGCGGGTGGCGTACGAGTCCACCGCCAGGTTCCAGTGGGACGGCCACGACGTCGCGGGCGCCACCGTTGACCTGAGCATGACCGGTGTGCGGTGCAACCTGCCCGCTGGGACGGTCCTGAGGCCTGGCGCAGACCTACGGGTGACACTGCTGCTCAACGGCGCGCTCGGGGTCTTCTCAGCCCGTGCGCAATGGGTCCGGAGCTCGGACGTTCACCTCGTCGTCGGTCTGCAGTTCCTGGAGGTGACCGCCACCGAGCAGACGCTTCTCGAACCGGTCATCCTGGGGGCAGGAAGCTGACCAGCACAGGTGCATCCGGCGGCTGTGCCCGGCCGTCAGCAGCTTGCGGCAGCACGCACTCACCGGCGGGGGTGTGGGTGCCCGTGGTGAGCGGGGACGACTGCACGCCCCATGGCACTGGCGCTCGGGACCGCGCCCGACGAGCATGCAGGTGAAGGCGCTGCCCCCTCGCCGCCTCGGAATCTGAGCGCTCCACTCTCGGACGTACCCGCACCCAAGGAGCCAGTCCCTGCATGGCCGCCGCCACCACAGCCGCTCGCACGACCACCTCCCCCTTCCCCTCCGAACGCAGCTTCCTGCTCGGGACGGGAAGGGCGTGTACAGCGCTGTCTCGGTGTGGCCGAAGTACGTGGCTCAGAAGGGCGCCCACTTCCGGACCCGCTCAAGGGGATCCTGGCCGACATCCGCGACCGCGCCGCTGACGTCTGCATCGCGGTCGCGGTCCTCTCCCCGTCGCTGCAGTGCAGGGCGCCGACCCGCTCGCGGACCTCGCGGCGCTGACCGCGGCGGGCCTCCCCGGCCTCATGAGCCACGCCGGGATGCACTCCTACCCCGCCGGGCTCAAGCCCGACAACCAGGTCGACACCCGACTCGGGTGGGAGCGCAGCAGCTGGGGAGCGGTGCCGACGTAGGTGTCCGAGACCGGCTACACCAACGCGATGGCGGCACGCACGTCCAAGCAACGTCCCGTCCTGACGGACATCGCCGCGGCGTACGGGCCGCGGTCCCTCCTCGGCTACGCCAAGCGGGGCTGCACCTCCACACGCTTCAAGCTGCTCGACTCCCCCGACCCGACCACCCGACAGCGAGGCGTCCTACGGACTCGTCAGCTGTCCCAGCACCGACCCCGCGACCTGGAAGGTGAAGCCCGAGTACACCGTGACGCAGACCTTCCTGGGCTCGCTCAAGGACACCGCCGCTGCCTGCACACCGGCTCCGGTGCCGCTGCAGGTGGGCGCACCGTCCTCGGTGCAGTGGATGCTCACCGGCAAGTCCGACGGCACCAGCACGCTGCACGCCTACCTGAACGTCTCCGTCCGGGACGACAAGACCCAGACGCGCCTGAACCCGACCCCGGTCGACGTGGTGGTGACCGACAGCGCCGGCGCCCGCACGGTCAGGGTCGGGCCGACGGTCACGTCCGTCCCGTCCGCTGACCGCGGCCTGCGCGTGCGGTGGAGCTGAGGGGACTCGAACCCCTGACCCCCTCCATGCCATGGAGGTGCGCTACCAGCTGCGCTACAGCCCCGCGACCCCGGCGTACCGCCCGAGGCAACTCCGCGATCCTAGCCGCTGCCGAGTCGGCACGCGAAACCGACCCGGACGCCCGGTCAGCCCGCCCGACCGCTGGTCACCGACGCCGGCAGGTCGATCGTCGGGCAGTCGCGCCAGAGCCGTTCGAGGGCATAGAAGGCGCGCTCCTCCTCGTGCTGGACGTGGACGACGATCTCGGCGTAGTCGATGAGCACCCAGCGGCCGTCCCGCTCACCCTCGCGACGGACGGGGCGGACGCCGATCCCGCGCAGCCGGTCCTCCACCTCGTCGACGATCGCGCGGACCTGTCGGTCGTTGGGCGCCGAGCAGAGGACGAAGGCGTCGGTGATCACCAGCTGGTCGCTCACGTCGAAGGCGATGATGTTCTCGGCGAGCTTGTCCGAGGCGGCCTCGGCGGCGGTGCGGGCGAGCTCGAGTGCCCGGTCGGTAGCGGTCACGTGGCTGACTCCTGGGTGGTGTGCTGCTGCGGGTGCTGCTGCGGGTGCTTCTGCGGGTCCTGCGGGTCCTGGTAGAGCCGGTGCTTGGAGATGTACTGCACGACCCCGTCCGGGACGAGGTACCAGACGGGTTCCCCGCGGGCGGTGCGTAGCCGGCAGTCGGTGGAGCTGATCGCGAGGGCGGGGATCTCGACGAGCGTGACCCGCTCGCGCGGCATCGCCTCCAGCGTGGAGCGCTCCATCGGGTACCCCGGGCGGGTGCAGCCGACGAAGTGCGCCAGCGCGAAGAGCTCCACCGACGACCGCCAGCCGAGGATGTCGGTGAGCGCGTCCGCCCCGGTGATGAAGAACAGGTCTGCGTCGGGATGGACGGCCGCGAGGTCGGTCAGCGTGTCGACGGTGTAGGTCGGGCCGTCGCGGTCGAGGTCGACGCGCGACACCGTGAAGCGGGGGTTGGAGGCCGTGGCGACGACCGTCATGAGGTAGCGGTGCTCCGCGGGACTGACCGAGCGGCCGGCCTTGTGGTACGGCTGCCCGGTCGGGACGAAGACCACCTCGTCGAGGCCGAACCACGCCTGCACCTCGCTCGCGGCGACGAGGTGGCCGTGGTGGATCGGGTCGAAGGTGCCGCCCATGACCCCGAGCCGACGCCGCCCGTCGTCCCGGGCGCGCACGGCGGGGTGCGGCTCAGGTGTGGTCGCGACCGCCGCCGATCGCCAGGACCGCCAGGAGGGCGGCCAGCAGGATGCCCAGCGCGATGGCCCCGACGACGTAGGGGCTCAGCTCGCCGCCTCCCTCGGTGGACTCCGACTCCGAGAGGAGGACCATCAGGTTCAGCACGAGCGCCATGCCGGTCACCCTACCCGTCCACGGTCGCGTCGACCGGGACGTCGACCGGCCGCTGGGCGGGGACGCCGGGGACGCCGGGGACCGCGGGGACCGGCATCCCGAGGCGGCCGAGCCGGACCAACGAGACCACCTTGAGCGCGGTGAGTGCCACCGCGACTGCGAGGCCGAGCACCACCGACCCGGTCGCCAGCAGGAGCACCGCGAAGAGCGAGGAGTTCGCCGCCTTGCCCCGCAGCGACCAGTTCCAGAGCCACAGCGGCCGGTCGACGGCGTAGAAGTAGTTGGGGCTGCGCAGCGGCCAGGCAAGGAAGGCAAGGGAGAGGAAGCAGTCGACCACCATGAACTGCCCGAGGTAGACCAGGACCGCCGGCGCCAGCGACGGGTCCAACCACATCAGCCCGCCGTAGAAGCACGCCGCGCACAGCCGGTCGCTGAGCACGTCGAGGACGGCCCCGGTCCGGGTCTCGCACCCGAGCCGGCGCGCGACCCACCCGTCGAGCACGTCACCGACCCAGTAGACGACGAGGCTCGCCAGCAGCCAGCCGAGGCTGTGCTCCTGCACGGCGATCCCGGCCAGCACGACGGCGGCCACGGTGCGGGCCGCGGTCACCGCGGTGGCGGCGGTCATCACCCGCTCGTCCGCCTGGTCGGCCCAGACCCCGGGCAGGGTGGGTCCGCGTCGCCGTTCCGGCGACGCGTCAGCGGACGTGACCATGCCCCGTGACGACGTACTTCGTCGAGGTCATCTCCGGCAGCCCCATCGGTCCGCGGGCATGGAGCTTCTGGGTCGAGATGCCGATCTCCGCACCGAAGCCGAACTCGCCACCGTCGGTGAACCGGGTGCTGGCGTTCACCAGCACTGCCGCTGAGTCGACCTCGGCCGTGAACCGCCGCGCTGCCTCCAGGGACCCGGTGACGATCGCCTCGCTGTGCGCCGAGGAGTGGCGCCTGATGTGGTCGAGCGCCGCATCGAGGGAGGGTACGACGGCAGCGGCGATGTCGAGGGAGAGGTACTCCTCGTCGTAGTCGGCGTCGGTCGCCGCCACGACACCGGGCTCGCCCTGGAAGCGCTCGTCGCCGTGGACGGTCACCCCGGCGTCCTGCAGCCCGGCCACCACCCGTGGCACGAAGGTGTCGGCGACCGCCTCGTGGACCAGCAGCGACTCCGCCGCGTTGCACACCGACGGCCGGGAGGTCTTGGCGTTGAGGACGATGTCCAGCGCCATGTCCAGGTCGGCGGACGCGTCGACGTACACGTGGCAGTTGCCGACGCCGGTCTCGATGACCGGCACGGTGGACTCGAGGACCACCGAGCGGATGAGGCCGGCGCCGCCGCGCGGCACCAGCACGTCGACCAGCCCGCGAGCCCGCATCAGCGCCTTCGCGGACTCGTGGCCCGTGCCGGGCACGAGCTGCACGGCGTCGGGAGGGAGCCCGGTCGCCGCGAGTCCGCTGCGCAGCACCTCGACGACGGCAGCGTTGGAGAGCCGGGCGCTGGAGGACCCGCGGAGCAGCACCGCGTTGCCGGACTTCAGGCAGATGCCGGCGGCGTCGGCGGTCACGTTGGGTCGCGCCTCGTAGATGATGCCGACCACCCCGAAGGGCACCCGGACCTGGCGCAGCTCGAGGCCGTTGGCGAGGGTCGAGCCGCGGAGCACCTCGCCCACCGGGTCGGGCAGCGCCGCGACGTCGCGCAGGCCGGCGGCCATCCCGGCGAGCCGCTCCTCGCTGAGCCGGAGCCGGTCGACCAGCGAGGCGGCGGTGCCGGCGGCCTCCGCGGCCTCGACGTCGCGGCCGTTGGCCTCGAGGACCGTGGCCGACGACGCGAGCAGCTGGTCGGCCATCGCGGACAGTGCCGCGTCCTTCTCCGCCCGGGTCGCGACCGCCAGCCGGCGTGCGGCCTCGCGGGCGCGGCCGGCTGCGTCGCGGACGGCCTGCTCGACGTCGGCGGCGGTCGGCAGCTGCGCCGTCTCAAGTGCCGAGGAGGTCGCCATGGGGGACAGCCTAAGCGCCCCGGGACCCCCGCCTAGAACAGGATCGGGACCACGTTGAGGTCGGTGACGGTGTCGAGCAGCGAGGCGCTGTGCACGAGCTCGCGCTCGCGGACCTCGAGCCCCACCACGTCCCACGGCGGGAGGTTCGCCGACTCCCGGTGCTCGCTCCACAGCCGAAGCGCGAGCGACCCGGCGTCCACGAGCGAGCGCGCCTCGTCCCAGTAGCAGATCTCGGCGCGGTCCGGTCCGTAGCGCAGCGAGGCCAGGAAGGGCCGCTCCTCGGCCAGCCGCTGCATGGCACGGCGCACCACGAACGGCTCGGTCTCGAGCCCGGCGACCGTGACCTTCACGTGCCACAGTCGCGCGTCGCTCACGTCCCCAGTCTCGGGCCTCGGCCCGCCCGCCGTCAGCGAGTTGGCCGATACGCTCCCAGGACCACGAGGTCGTCGCGGTGCACGACCTCGCGCTCGTAGCTCGCTCCCAGCTCGCGCGCCAGGTCGCGCGTCGAGCGGCCGGCCAGACCGGGCAGCTCCTCGGAGTCGTAGTTGACCAGCCCCCGCGCGACCACCCGTCCGGTCGGGTCGGTGAGGTCGACCGGGTCCCCCGCGCCGAAGGACCCCTCGACCCCGACGATGCCCGCAGGCAGCAGCGACGTGCGCCGCTGCACCACCGCCCGCACCGCACCGTCGTCCAGGACCACCCGGCCCCGACCCTCGGTCGCGTGCGCCAGCCACAGCAGCCGCGTGGGCCGACGGCGCCCTGTCGGGTGGAACACCGTGCCCACCTGCTCACCCGCGAGCGCCGACGACGCGGACACTGCGGCGGCCAGGACGACCGGGATCCCGGCGCCGGTGGCGATCCGGGCCGCCTCGACCTTGGTCTGCATGCCGCCGGTCCCGACTCCGGCCGACCCCGCGCGGCCGAGGTCGAGCCCCTCCAGGTCGGCCTCCCCGTGCACGTCGGGGACCAGCCGGGTCCCGGCGAGGGCGGGATGGCCGTCGTACAGGCCGTCGACGTCGCTGAGCAGCACCAGGAGGTCGGCGTGGACGAGGTGCGCGACGAGCGCCGCGAGGCGGTCGTTGTCACCGAACCGGATCTCGGTGGTCGCGACGGTGTCGTTCTCGTTGACGATCGGGAGGACGCCGAGCTCGAGCAGGCGCGCGAAGGTGCGAGCGGCGTTCTGGTGGTGGCTGCGCCGGATCACGTCGTCCACGGTGAGCAGCACCTGGCCGGCGGTGACGCCGTGACGGGCGAGCTCGTCGGTGTAGCGGTGGACCAGCAGCCCCTGACCGACCGAGGCCGCCGCCTGCTGGGTGGCCAGGTCGCGCGGACGACGAGGGAGGCCGAGCGGCGCGAGGCCCGCGGCGATCGCGCCGCTGGAGACCAGCACGACCTCCGCACCCCGGCCCCGCGCGGCGACCAGCGCGTCGACCAGTGCGGTCACCCGGTCCGGGTCGATGCCGCCTGCGGCGGACGTGAGGGACGAGGAGCCGACCTTGACCACGATGCGGCGGGCGCCGGCCACCGCGGGGCGCCCGGTCACCCGTCGTCCTCGTCCTCGGTCCCCTGGTCCCGCGGCCCGGCGGTCCGGCGGGCGACATCGGCCCGCGCCTCGCCCTCGGCCCGCTCGGCGTACGCCGCGTCGATGGCGCGTCGCCGGGCCGCTGCCGGGCGCTCCTCCTCGAAGCGCACGTCCTCGCCGCGACGGCCGCCCGGTCCTGCGCCCAGGGAGCCGGCACCCGCGTCGACCATCGGCTTGAAGTCGAACACGACCGCGCCTTCACCGGAGCGGTCGCCGCCGATGACGACCGTGTCCCCCTCGACCGCACCGAGCCGGAGGAGCCGGTCCTCCACGCCGAGCCGGTTGAGCCGGTCCGCGAGGAAGCCCACGGCCTCGTCGTTGGAGAAGTCGGTCTGGCGGACCCACCGCTCCGGCTTCTCGCCGCGGACCCGCCAGCCCTGGTCGGAGGCGACGACCTCGAAGTCCGAGGCGCCGGTGCTGCCGAGCGGGCGCAGCACGATCCGGGTCGGTGCCGCAGCGGGACGGTCGGCACGCGCGCGGCGCACCACGCCCGCCATCGCGAACGACAGCTCGCGCAGCCCCTCGTGGGTCGCGGCCGAGACCGGGAAGACCTCGAGCCTGCGGGCACGGAGGTCGTCGAGGACCAGCTCGGTCATGGCCTGGCCGTCGGGGAGGTCGATCTTGTTGAGCGCGACCAGCCGGGGCCGGTCCTCGAGCCCGCCGTACGTCGCGAGCTCGGCCTCGATGACGTCGAGGTCGGACAACGGGTCACGGTCGGGCTCGACCGCCGCGAGGTCGATGACGTGCACCAGCGCCGCGCACCGCTCGATGTGCCGCAGGAAGTCGTGGCCGAGGCCGCGGCCCTCGCTGGCGCCCTCGATGAGCCCGGGCACGTCGGCGACGGTGAACGTGGTGTCGCCGGCGGTGACCACGCCGAGGTTGGGAACCAGGGTCGTGAAGGGGTAGTCCGCGATCTTCGGCCGGGCACGGCTGAGCGCCGCGATCAGCGACGACTTGCCCGCACTCGGGAAGCCGACGAGGCCGATGTCCGCGACGACCTTGAGCTCGAGGGCGATGACCGCCTCGTCGCCGGGCTCCCCGAGCAGCGCGAAGCCCGGTGCCTTGCGCCGGGAGCTGGCCAGCGCGGCGTTGCCCAGCCCGCCCCGGCCGCCGCGCGCGGCGACGACCTCGGTGCCCGCCCCGACGAGGTCGGCGAGGACCTCGCCGTCCTCCGCCATCACGACGGTCCCGTCCGGGACGGCGAGCACGACGTCGGCGCCGTGGGTGCCGTTGCGGTGCCCGCCGGCGCCGTGACCGCCGTGCTGGGCCTTGCGCACCGGGCTGTGGTGGTAGTCCACGAGCGTCGTGACGTCGGGATCGACCCGGAGCACGACGCTGCCGCCGGGACCGCCGTTGCCGCCGTCAGGGCCGCCGAGGGGCTTGAACTTCTCGCGGTGGACGCTCGCGACGCCGTTGCCACCGCGACCCCCGGAGACCCGGAGGACGACGCGGTCGACGAAGGTCGGTACCGCCATGGCTCCTCCTCGGTGTTGCCGGTGCCCGCGGTGGAACGGCGGAACGCCCTGCCGAGCAGTCAGCAGGGCGTCCCCGGGACGTACGACGTGCAGGGCCGGTCACCCGGCCGGTGGTGCAGCCTGGGTCAGTCCGCCGTCGGGACCACGTTGACGACCCGGCGACCGCGCTTGGTGCCGAACTCGACGTTGCCGCCGACGAGGGCGAACAGCGTGTCGTCGCCGCCGCGGCCGACACCGGCACCCGGGTGGAAGTGGGTGCCGCGCTGCCGGACGATGATCTCGCCGGCGTTCACGAGCTGGCCGCCGTACCGCTTGACGCCCAGGCGCTGGGAGTTGGAGTCGCGGCCGTTCTTGGTGGACGCCGCGCCCTTCTTGTGTGCCATGTCCTCAGTCCCTTGTTGTCAGCTGGCGGAGATGTCGGTGACGCGCACCGTCGTGTACTTCTGACGGTGGCCCTGCCGCTTGCGGTAGCCGGTCTTGTTCTTGTACTTGAGGATCGTGATCTTGGGGCCCTTGCTGGCCCCCACGACCTCGGCGGTCACCGACGCCCCCGACAGGCGGCCGGCGTCGGAGGTCACCTGGTCACCGTCGACGAGGAGCACCACCGGGAGGGTCACCGACTCCCCGACGCCGGTCGTGATCTTGTCGATCTCGATGACGTCGCCGACGGCGACCTTCTGCTGGGTAGCGCCACTGCGCACGATCGCGTACACCGCGACATCCTCTCCTCGTCAGCTCACTCACAGCCGTGCCGCTCCCCACCAGGCCACACCACTGCTCCGCTGCGGGCGGACCGTGGGGCTCCGTGCGAGGGCACAGCACTGGCGCGCGCGACGCGCACCAGAGGCCGATTCTACGGTCGGCCCGTGACCGGGTCAAAACCGGTGGCGACCGGTCACTCCACCGGCTGCCCGACCGGTTGCCCGACCGGTGCGTCGGTCGCCCGGACGTCGCTCGACGCAGCCGTCGTGACGGGCGGCCCCGCCGGGCGACGGGCACCCCGGCGTCGCACGGTCGTCACCAGCCGCGGCGCGGCGCTGACCGGAGCCGGCGCCTCCTCGGCGACGGGCTCGGCGGGCTGGTCAGCAGGCTGGTCAGCAGGCTGGTCAGCAGGCTGGTCAGCAGCCCGGTCGGCGGCCTGGCTGGCCACCCCGTCCACCTGCTCCAGCACCTCCGGGTCGGGCCCGTGCGCAGCAGCACCCGCGGCCGCGTCCGCCTCGGCCTCCGCTGCGGCAGCGTCGGACGCGACCTCCGCGCGTGCCATCGCCGCGAAGTCCGCAGGCGTCGGCCGCTTCGGAGCAGACGCCGCCGGCGTCGAGTCGTGGTCCGAGCCACGGCTCGACCCGTCCTCCCTCGACCGGTCCTCGCCACGGCCACGGCGACCGGTGCGGGTGCCTCGGCCGCTGCGGGCGGGCTCCTCCTCGGCCGCCCGGCGCTTGTCCTCGACGGGCTCTGCGTGGACGTGGATGCCCCGCCCCTGGCAGCTCTCGCAGGGGTCGCTGAAAGCCTCGAGCAGTCCGGTGCCGATCCGTTTGCGGGTCATCTGCACCAGACCCAGCGAGGTCACCTCGGCGACCTGGTGGCGGGTGCGGTCGCGGCCCAGGCACTCGACGAGCCGTCGCAGCACGAGGTCGCGGTTGCTCTCCAGGACCATGTCGATGAAGTCCACGACGATGATCCCGCCGATGTCGCGGAGCCTCAGCTGGCGCACGATCTCCTCGGCCGCTTCGAGGTTGTTCTTGGTGACGGTCTCCTCGAGGTTGCCGCCCGACCCGGTGAACTTGCCGGTGTTGACGTCGACGACCGTCATCGCCTCGGTGCGGTCGATGACGAGAGAGCCGCCGGAGGGCAGCCACACCTTGCGGTCGAGCGCCTTGGCGATCTGCTCGTCGATGCGCAGGTCGGTGAAGGCGTCGCCGCCGGAGTCGTCGTGCCGCTCGATACGGGACAGCAGGTCGGGCGCGACCTGCTGGACGTAGCCCTCGACGAGCTCCCACGCCTCGTCCCCGCTGATCACGAGCTTCGAGAAGTCCTCGGTGAAGAGGTCGCGGACGACCTTGAGGGTGAGGTCGGGCTCGCCGTACAGCAGCTGCGGCGCGTTGCCGGAGGCGACCTTGGAGCTGATCTCCTCCCAGCGCGTGGTGAGCCGCTCGACGTCCCGGGTCAGCTCCTCCTCGCTGGCGCCCTCGGCGGCGGTCCGCACGATGACGCCCGCGCCGTCGGGGACGATCTCCTTGAGCAGCGTCTTGAGCCGGTTGCGCTCGTTGTCGGGGAGCTTGCGCGAGATCCCCGACGTGCTGCCGTCGGGGACGTAGACCAGGAACCTGCCGGGCAGGCTCACCTGGCTGGTCAGCCGGGCGCCCTTGTGCCCGACCGGGTCCTTGGTGACCTGCACGAGCACGGTCTGCCCGGACTTGAGCACCTGCTCGATCTTGCGCTGGCCGTCCTTGACGCCGAACGAGTCCCAGTTGACCTCGCCGGCGTAGAGCACGGCGTTGCGGCCCTTGCCGATGTCGACGAAGGCGGCCTCCATCGACGGGAGCACGTTCTGCACGCGCCCGAGGTAGACGTTGCCCATGAGCGAGGTCTGGGACTCCCGCGTGACGTAGTGCTCGACGAGCACCTGGTCCTCGAGCACCGCGATCTGGGTGAGCTCACCGCGCTGGCGGATCACCATCGACCGGTCCACCGACTCGCGACGGGCGAGGAACTCGGCCTCGCTGATGATCGGCGCGCGACGGCGCCCGGCCTCGCGACCCTCGCGGCGTCGTTGCTTCTTCGCCTCGAGCCGCGTCGACCCGGTGAACCCGGTGATCTCGTCCTCGGCCGACCGCGCCTTGCGGACCCGCGTGACGGTGTTCTCCGGGTCGTCCCCGGGGGTGTCGTCGCCGTCGCCGGTCCGCCGGCGGCGCCGACGACGACGGGTCGACCCGCTGCCCTCGGCCTTGTCGCCGTCGGCCTTCTCCGAGTCGTCCTCCGGCGGTACGGCGGCCGCGTCTCCGGCGTCCGGCTCACCGGTCGACACCGCGGTCCCGTCCTCGGGTCGCTCGTCCTGGGCGTCGCCGTTGTCGCCGCCCTTGCGACGGCGGCGGCCGCCGCGGCGTCGACGTCGGCGCGAGCCGCCGTCCCGCTCGGCGTCCTCGGGGTCCTCGGTGTCCTCGGCCTCGCTGGTGTCCTCGGTGTCGAGGGTGTCGTCCGTCCCGGCCTCGGCGGGGTCGGTCGGCTCGGCCTCGACGGCCTCGACGGCCTCGACCGCCTCGGCGTCGACGCCCTCGGACGCGGCGCCTTCCGCGGCTGCCGTCTCCTCGTCGTCCGGGCTGCTCACGTGCGCGTCAGCCGCCGCGTCATCGCCTTGGCCGAGCGGGAGCGGGTCGGGCGCGTCGGTCGCTGCGGCAGGTGCGGTCTTCTTCGCGGTGCGCTTGCGTGGCGCTCGCTTCGCCGGAGCCGGCGCCGTTGCCTGCGGCTCCGGGGGCTGGAAGAGGACGGCGGGCGCAACGGCACCGGCGCGACCGGTGGCGGGTTCCGACGCGTCGGAGGCAGCAGTGGCTGCGGGGGCCGCGTGGGCTGCGGCGGTCGTGCTCTCACCGGTCGGTGCGTCGGAGGGCAGGTCCGAGAGGCCGGGCGTGCTCACCGCTTGTGCAGGAGCGATGCCTTCGGCGTTCGGCTCCGCAGCGGCGCCCGCCTCGGACGCGCTGGGTGACGTCCGCTTCCGCGCTGCCGTCTTCCGGGTCCGGGTGGTCTTCTTCGCCGCGGCCGGGGGGTGGTGCGCCGGCGTCCCGTCGGACGCTGGGGGCGTCTCGGCGGGCGTCTCGAGGGCGGGCGCCTCGACAGCGCTGTCGCCGCCTGGCGAGGCGGCGTCCGGAGCGGCTCCGGGAGCAGGTGCCGCCTTCTTGGCGGTGCTCTTGCGAGGAGCCCGCTTGCGCGGCGTCCGCGCCGGGGGCGCGTCGGTCGGGGCGTCTGGTGCCCCGTCGGTCGCCGGGGACCCGGCAACGGACTCGGGGGTGCTGGTGTCGGTCTGGTCGTCGAGCATGAAGCTCCTCGGGACCTGCGGGTGCCGGGTGGTGGCCACCCGCAGGTTGCGGGTCGGTCGCCCGGCCGTCACCGGCCGGACGGAAGTTCGCGGTCGAGGCCCCGCGGCGCGGAGCCCACCCAGAGCCCCCCGCTCTCGCGTCGGCCGGGACCCGTCGGCCGACCGCGGTCAGCGGAGTTCGCGGGCCGGAGCTGTCACCATCCGGCTCACACCGCGTCGCGGTCGGGCGCCAACGGGTCACCCACCGTGCCGCTCCCCTCGTCCAACGGACCCTGAGCCAACCGCTCCGCCAGAGCGGATCCGGTGTGCTCGAGCCCGGAGACCTCGCGGAGACCGGCGAGGACATCGTCGGGTCTCACGGACGGCGTGCCGTGCCGCAAGACCAGACCCAGTATCGCACACGGCCTCTCACCAGCCGGGACGTCGGGCTCCTGCGTCGGCGCGCCGTCCCCCGGGGGATCCTCGAGCCCCAGCGAGACGACCGCGGCGCGGCAGTCGAACGAGCGTTGCCCGCGCTTGGTCATCCGCTCGACGAGGACCTCGTCGGCGGCGAGGAAGCGCGCGACCGCCGCCGCCGCCGTGACCGGCGGGACGCCGGGAAGGCGCAGCTGCCACCTGCTGCCGGTGAGCCGGTCCGCGAGCCCGCTCCGGCCGGGGACCGCGACGACCACCTCCAGGACGTCCAGGCCCGGCGGCAACGACGCGTCCAGGCGCCGGCGTACGTCGTCGGGGTCGGTCTCGGCGGACAGGCCGATCTCGAGGTACTCCGCCTCGCTGGCGGCTCCGGTCGGGGCGGCCCCGGCGTAGGAGATCCGCGGGTGGGGGCTGAAGCCGGAGGAGTAGGCCATCGGGATCCGGGCCCGGACCAGCGCCCGCTCGAACGCACGGGAGAAGTCCCGGTGGCTGGCGAACCGGAGTCGACCGCGCTTGGCGTAGCGGAGCCGCAGTCGCTGCACCGGAGGTGCCTGCTGCTCGGGCTGCTCACGCACGAGCGCCGACCCTAGCCTCCCGAGCCGAGGGCCGCCGCCCAGCCCGACCACGGAAGTGGCACCACTTCCACTCCGCCGCCCAGCCCGACCACGGAAGTGGCACCACTTCCACCGGGTGAGGACGACGAGCCTGCGTTACACCACCGACAGCGGCAGCAGCTTCCCGCCGGTCGGCCCGATCTGGATCTCGGTCCCGAGCTCGGGGCAGACCCCGCAGTCGTAGCAGGTGTTCCAGCGGCAGTCGTCGACCTCCGCCCCGTGCGGGTCCAGCGCGTCCTGCCAGTCCTCCCAGAGCCACCCCTTCTCCAGCCCGGCGTCGAGGTGGTCCCAGGGCAGCACCTCGTCGTAGCCCCGCTCGCGGGTGGTGTACCAGTCGAGGTCGACCGGGGTGTCCGCCAACGCCGTCGCGCAGGCCGCGGCCCAGCGGTCGTAGCTGAAGTGCTCGCTCCAGCCGTCGAACCGGCCGCCGTCGCGCCAGACCGCCTCGACGACGCGCCCGACCCGCCGGTCACCACGCGACAGCAGCCCCTCGACGATCCCCGGCCGACCGTCGTGGTAGCGGAACCCGATGGCCCGGCCGTGCTTCTTGTCCGCCCTCACGGCGTCACGGAGCTTCTGCAGCCGCCGGTCGGTCGTCTCCCAGTCCAGCTGCGCCGCCCACTGGAACGGCGTGTGGGGCTTGGGGACGAACCCGCCGATCGAGACCGTGCACCGGATGTCGTTGCGGCCCGACACCTCGCGGCCCTTGGCGATCACCTGGGTCGCGAGGCCGGCGATCGCGAGGACGTCCTCGTCGGTCTCGGTCGGCAGCCCGCACATGAAGTAGAGCTTGACCTGCCGCCAGCCGTGGGAGTACGCCGTGGCGACGGTGCGGATCAGGTCCTCCTCGGTGACCATCTTGTTGATCACCCGACGCATCCGCTCCGACCCGCCCTCGGGCGCGAAGGTCAGCCCGGACCGGCGGCCGTTGCGCGAGAACTCGTTGGCGAGCGTGACGTTGAACGCGTCGACCCGCGTCGAGGGCAGGCTCAGCGAGACGTTCGTCCCTTCGTAGCGGTCGGCGAGGGCAGTGGCGACCTCGCCGATCTCGGTGTGGTCGGCGCTGGAGAGCGACAGCAGCCCGACCTCCTCGAAACCGGACTTCCGGATGCCGTTCTCGACCATCGCCCCGATCGTCGAGATCGACCGCTCGCGGACCGGCCGCGTGATCATTCCCGCCTGGCAGAACCGGCAGCCGCGGGTGCAGCCGCGGAAGATCTCCACGGAGTACCGCTCGTGCACGGTCTCGGCCAGCGGCACCAGCGGGTTGCGCGGGTAGGGCCACTTGTCGAGGTCCATGACCGTGTGCTTGCGGACCGTGCGCGGGACCCCCGGCCGATTGGGCACGACGCTGCGGATCCGTCCGTCGACGGCGTACTCGACGTCGTAGAACTGCGGGACGTAGACACCGCCGGACGCCGCCAGCCGGAACAGCAGCTCCTGCCGCGGCGTCCGCGCGTCCCCGCCCGGACGTCCTTCGGCCTTCCACTCGCGCACCACCTCGGAGATCGCCAGGACGACCTCCTCGCCGTCGCCGAGCACCGCGGCGTCGAGGAAGTCCGCAATCGGCTCGGGGTTGAACGCGGCGTGGCCCCCGGCGATGACGATCGGGTGCTCCTCGGTCCGACAACGAGCGTGCAGCGGGATCCCGGCGAGGTCGAGCGCGGTCAGCATGTTGGTGTACCCGAGCTCGGTGGAGAACGACAGCCCGAGGAGGTCGAACGCCCCGACCGGCCGGTGCTGGTCGACGGTGAACTGCGGGATCCCGTGGTCACGCATGACCTGCTCGAGGTCGGGCCACACGGCGTAGGTCCGCTCCGCGAGGATCCCGTCGCGCTCGTTGAGCACCTCGTAGAGGATCTGCACCCCCTGGTTCGGCAGCCCGACCTCGTAGGCGTCGGGGTACATCAGCGCCCAGCGCACCACCGGGTCACCTGTCGGCGAGTCCCACTCCTTGAGCGTGGAGCCGAGCTCCCCGCCGACGTACTGGATCGGCTTCTGCACCGAGGCCAGCAGCGGCTCGAGCCGGGGCCAGACGGACGCGGGAGCGGGCACGGGGTTCCTCCCTGGAGGCGTTCGGGACCGTCCCAGGGTACGTCGGACGCGCGCCCGCGCCGGTCGCTCAGAAACGTGAGCGCACCAGGCGGGTCCGGTTGACCCCGAGGCCGAAGGAGCCCTGGCTGCGCAGGTGGATGTTCTGGAGCAGCCCGATCGCCATCATCGTGGCGAACATGGAGGTCCCCCCGTGGGACACCAGCGGGAGGGGCACGCCGGTCACCGGCATGATCCCCAGGCACATCCCGATGTTCTGGAAGCTCTGGAAGCCGAACCAGCAGGCGACGCCCGCCGCGGCGAGCCGGCCGAAGAGGTCGTCGGCCTGCGCCGCGATCGACAGCGCCCGCCACAGCAGCACCCCCATGAGGAGGATGAGGGCCCCGGCTCCGATGAGCCCCAGCTCCTCGCCCGCGACGGTGAAGATGAAGTCGGTCTCCTGCTCGGGCACGAACCCGGCGCGGGTCTGCGACCCCTGGAACAACCCCTGCCCGAACACCCCGCCGTTGCCGATCGCGATGCGGGCCTGCTCGGTGTTGTAGCCGGCCCCCAGGGGGTCGAGTGCGGGGTTGGTGAACGCCATGAACCGGTCGACCTGGTACTCCTTGAGGAGCCCGCCGCGCACGCCGACGAACCCGACCGCGAGGCCGGCGAGCGCCAGACCGGTGAGCCAGCGTCGTGGCGCCCCGGAGACTGCGATGACGCCGAAGACCGTCGCGAGCAGCACCAGCAGCGTTCCGAGGTCGGGCTGGAGCAGGATGAGCAGCGCGGGCAGCGCGACGACCCCGAGCATCCCCAGCACGTCGACGTGCCGGACCTCCCGCTGCCGCCAGGAACCCTCGGTGCGCTCGGCGACGACGAGCGCCATGCCGATCACCACCGACAGCTTGGCGAACTCGGCGGGCTGGATGGACATGCCGCCGAGCAGGATCCACGACCGCGAGCCGTTGATCGTGGAGCCCATGACGAGCACGAGGACGAGCCCGACGATCGACGCGGCGTACACCACCGGCGCGAGGATCCGCACCCACCGGTGGTCGGTGGCGGCGACGAGAACCCCGAGCACGACGCCGATCGCGACGTTGACCAGGTGTCGGCGCAGGAACGCCTGGGGGTCGCCGCCGGTGAGCGCGGTCTTGTCCGCGGTGGCCGACCACACCAGCAGGGTGCCGATCGCCACCAGCGACGCGGCGGCCAGCAGCAGCGTCCAGTCCAACCGCGGCAGCCGGGCGAGGCTGGCCTCGGTGCGGAACTGCCGGGGGCGTACGGCGGTCGTGGTGCTCACGGGGCCGTCACCTCTTCCTGCCCGTCGGGTCGGGGGCCGTCGCCGGGGGGAGGATCGAGCCGTCGTCGGCGAAGGTGGGGAGCCGCTCGGGGGCGGTGATGCCCGGGATCGCCGCGTCCTGGGGCCGGACGGTCGTGCCGTCCACGCCGTAGAGCGCCTCGTAGATCTTGCGGACCGCCGGACCCGAGGTGCCTGATCCGGTGCCGCCCTGGGACACCATCATCACCACGACGTAGTCCGGGGTGTAGGACGCGATCCACGAGGTGCTCTGCTTGCCCTGGACCTCCGCCGACCCGGTCTTGCCGCGGATCGGCACCCGGCCCAGGGGGAAGTCGGCGAAGCGCCACGCCAGCGTGCCGGAGACCGCGGTCCCCGTCAGCGCCCGGTCGAGGTAGGCCAGGTTCTCCCGAGACACCGGCAGCCGGGACTGCACGCGCGGCCGCAGGCGCTTGACGACGTTGCCCTGCGGGTCGACGACCGCCTTGGCGACCTGTGGGTGGTACAGCGTCCCGCCGTTGGCCAGCGCGGCGTACGCCCGGGCCAGCTGCAGCGGGCTGACCATCGTGTCGCCCTGCCCGATGGAGAAGTTGACCGCGTCCCCGGCGCGGTAGCGATAGCCGTCGAGGCAGAACTCGCGGGCGAAGACGTGGAGGAAGTCCGAGCCGGGCTCCTCCGCGACCCCGCAGTAGTAGTCCTTCATCTGCTCCCAGTAGTCGAGCTTCCACTGCCGGTCCGCGATCCGCCCACCGGCCTCGCCGGGCAGGTCGATCCCGGTCGGCTTGCCGAAGCCGAACGCCTTCGCGGTCTCCACCAGCGGGTCCCGCGCGTCTACGTCGGTCTCGTCGCTCCCGAACTGCGACCAGTAGCCGAGGCCGATCCGGTAGAAGAAGGTGTCGCACGAGAGCTGCAGCGCCTGCGCGAAGTCGATCGAGCCGTACGACGCCGACTCGTAGTTCTTGAACCAGCGGTTGCCGACCTGGAGCCCGGAGGAGCAGTCGAGGCGGGTGTCCTGGTTGTAGCCGTTCTCCAGCGCGCCGGCGCTCATGATCGGCTTCCAGGTCGAGCCGGGCGCGAGCTGACCCTGGGTAACCCGGGAGAGCAGCGGCGTCCCGGCCGCCTCCGAGTAGAGCCGCCGCAACGCCTCGGCACGGATGCCGCCGACCCAGACGTTCGGGTCGTAGGAGGGGGAGCTGGCCATCGCCACCACCCGGCCCCGGATGTCCATCACGACGGCGGCGGCCTGGTCGGCGACGTAGTTCTTGCCGCTCACCTTGTCGAACGTCGACCGGGCGGTCTTCACGGTCTGCTCGAGCTGCTGCTCCACGACCGCCTGCACACGCGCGTCGAGGCTGGTGACGAGGGTGTCACCGACCTCGCCGGCGACCTCGCCGGAGTCGCCGAGGACCCGCCCGAGGGAGTCGACGGCCACCCGCTTGGAGCCGGGGAAGCCGCGCAGGAAGCGGTCGTACTCCTTCTCCAGCCCCGCCCGACCGACGACCGAGGCGCCGTGGACCGACTCGTCCCCGACCTCCTCGGCGTGCTCCAGCTCGGTCTCGGTGATCGGGCTCAGGTAGCCGAGCACGTGGGCGGCGTTGATCCCGTACGGCGCGGGGTAGTCCCGGACCGGTTGCGACTCCACGATGACCGCGGGGTAGTCCTCGTTCTGCTCCTGGATCGCCAGCGCCGTCTGCTGCGGGACGTCCTCGGCGAGCGGGACCGGTTGGTAGGGGGAGCCGTTCCAGCAGCGACCGGCGCGGGCGGCCGGGTCGCCACAGAGCACCGTGCGGGCCTGCAGGCTCCGCCAGGGCTGGCCCACCGCTGCGCCGATCCGCTGCAGCAGCCGGCGCTGCCGGCCGTCGCCGAGGCGTTGCAGCAGCGTGCGGTCGACGGTGACCACCCAGGAGGTCCGGTTGGCGACCAGCGGTCGTCCCATGTCGTCGACGATGAGCCCGCGGGCCGGCTGCACGACGACCTCGCGGACCGACTGGTCGGCGGCCTGCGCCTGGTAGTCCTCGCCGCTCATCACCTGGAGGAACCACAGCCGGGCGAAGAGCGTGAGCAGCAGTGCGAGCACGAGCACCTGCACGACGGCCAGCCGGAGCCGGCCCTTGACCGCGGTCGGGGTCCCGACCGCGGCACGGAAGGTCGACGTCGTCACCGCCGTGCGCCCGCCCCGGTCACAGTGCGACCCGGCTGCGCACCGGCTCGACCTGCAGCAGGCGCAGCACCAGCGGGAGCACGAAGGGTGCGAGCAGGAGGTCGTAGCCGACCGACACCAGCACCACCCGCAGCGCCGCACCGGGGTCGACCGAGGTGTCCCCGAGGGCCATGCCGCTCAGCGCGAAGACCGAGGTGGCGAGGAAGGAGGCCGCTGCCACCGTCACCAGCGCCACGATCGTCGAGCGGCGGGCGTCCTGGCGCACCCGCCCGGCGACGTACGCCGCGAGGACGAGGGCGAGCGCCCAGCGGCCCGCCACGTGGTCGGCGGGCGGCGCGAGGTCCAGCAGGAGCCCGCCGAAGAAGCCCAGCGGGGCGGCCACCTCCGGCCCTCGGGCGATCGCGACCGCGACGACCACCAGGAGCACCAGGTTCGGCACGACGCCGTCGAGGGTGAAGAAGCCGAAGAAGCTCACCTGCAGGACGGCCGCGAGGAGCAGCATCAGCACCAGCACGGTGCCCTTGAGCGCGGTCATGTCAGCGGGCCCTCCCTGTCGGCGCCGAGGGCAGCGCACCGGCCCGGATGACCCCGCGGCCGCCCGGTCGGCTCGCAGCCGCCTTCCCGTCGACGACCACGCCGACGAGGTCGAGGGAGGAGAAGTCGACGAACGGGACGATCACCGCGTGCTTCGACTGGTCGCGAGGACTGGCGAAGACGGCGTCCACCGTCCCGATCGGGACCCCGGCGACGTACGGCGACCCGCCGCGGCTGCCCCAGGTGACGACGACGTCGTCCTTGCCGGGGGTCTCGGAGTCGTCGACCAGGTCGAGGTCGAGACGGCCGCCGCCACCGAGGTCGCCGCGGCCGCTGAGGAAGCCGACCTCGGCGTCCGACCCGAGCCGGGCACCGACGACCGACTCCTCGTCGACGATGAGCAGGACGGTGGCGGTGGTGGCCGTTGCGCGCAGGACGCGACCCACGAGGCCGTCGTAGTTGAGCACGGTCATGTCGGCGTGGACCCCCGAGCTCGTGCCCGCGTCGATCGTGACCGTCCGCGAGAACGACTGGGCGGGGCCGAGCCCCACGACCCGGGCCGGGACCAGGGAGACCTCGGCCCGGGCCGAGGTCCGCAGCAGCGCGTCGAGCTCGGCGGCGCGGTAACGGACCTCCGAGGTGGTGGCGACCTGGCCGCGGAGCGTCGAGTTCTCGGCCCGCAACCGGGCGACGTCGGCGCGGAGCGTCTGGTTGCGACGGAAGAGGCCGGGGACCTCGGCGAGGGGCCGGGCGACGACCGCGGCCCGCTCCTCCACCGGCCCCAGGACCTGCGCGACCGCGTCGCGGGCCGGCTGCAGCGGTGAGTCGCTGCCGCCGTGGTAGTCCAGGGTGATCGTGGTGGCACCGGCCAGCGCGAGCACCACGAGCAGGGAGCGGGACCGGCCGGAGCCGCCGTCCTTCATCGGCACGAGCGCGCCCTCACCGTCGGGGCTCCGAGACGAGGACCTGCTGCAGGGCCTCGAACTCCTCCACGCACTTGCCCGCGCCGAGCGCGACGGAGTGCAGCGGCTCCTCGGCGACGTGGACGGGCATCCCGGTCTCGTGGCGGAGCCGCTCGTCGAGGCCGCGGAGCAGTGCGCCGCCGCCGGTGAGCACCAGGCCGCGGTCCATGATGTCGCCGGCCAGCTCCGGCGGGGTCTGGTCGAGCGTCACGCGCACCGCGTCGACGATGTCGTGCAGCGGCTCCTCGATCGCGTGCCGGATCTCGCTGCTCGACACCACCACGGTCTTCGGCAGCCCCGAGACCATGTCCCGACCGCGGACCTCGGCCTCGGGCTCCTTGGTGAGCGGGAACGCCGTGCCGAGGGTCATCTTGACCTCCTCGGCGGTGCGCTCCCCGAGCATCAGGGAGTGCTCCTTCTTCATCCAGCTGAGGATCGCCTGGTCGATGTCGTTGCCGGCGGTGCGGACGCTGAGGCTGCTGACGATCCCGCCCAGGGAGATCACCGCGACCTCGGTCGTGCCGCCTCCTACGTCGACGACCATGTTGCCGGTGGCCTCGTGGACCGGCAGCGAGGCGCCGATCGCGGCAGCCATCGGCTCCTCGATGATGTACACCCGTCGCGCGCCGGCCTGGTAGCCGGCCTCCTTGACCGCGCGCTGCTCGACCGCGGTGATCCCGCTGGGGACGCAGATCACCAGCCGCGGCTTGGCGAAGTACCGGCGCCGGTGGACCTGCTGGATGAAGAACCGGAGCATCTGCTCGGTCGAGTCGAAGTCGGCGATGACGCCGTCCTGGAGCGGCCGGATCGCGGTGATGTTGTCGGGGGTCCGGCCGATCATCCGCTTGGCCTCGTGACCGACCGCGAGGATCTCCCCGGTGCTGGAGTTGAGCGCGACGACGCTCGGCTCGTCGAGGAGGATCCCCTTGCCGCGGACGTACACCAGGGTGTTCGCGGTGCCGAGGTCGACGGCCATGTCGCGTCCGATGAAGCTGTTCGCCATCTACCAGCGCTCCCGCCACTCCAGTCACAGGGGTACCCACGGAGCGTAGGGAGCCGGGCGCTGCCAGAGCCGGACGACACGCTCACTGGGCCGACCCGCCTGTGCAAAGAACCCTTTGCAAACGACTGTTTGCCGTCCTACGCTGCCGTGCATGGACGACGCCCGGACCGTCGTACCGGACGCCAGCGGGCTCAAGGCCCTGGCGCACCCGGTGCGGCTGCGCATCCTCGGCCTGCTGCGCCTCGACGGGCCGGCCACGGCCAGTGGGCTCGCGCAACGGCTGGGGCTCAACTCCGGCGCGACGTCCTACCACCTGCGTCACCTCGAGCGGCACGGGTTCGTCCTCGAGGACGCCGCGCTCGGCAACGGCCGGGACCGCTGGTGGCGCGCCGCCCACGAGTCGACCCGCACCGCTCGTGAGGAGCTGACCCCGGAGGAGCGGGAGGCCACCGACGCCTTCGGCCAGGCCATCGCCCTGCTCCACACCGAGGAGGTGCAGCGCGCGGTCGAGGAGCGCCCGCTGCTCCCCGAGGAGTGGCGGGTCGCCTCGACGCTCAGCGACTGGCACCTGCGGCTCACCCCTGATCGGGCGCGGGAGCTCACCGACACGCTGGACCGGCTGGTGTCCGGCTGGGACGAGGAACCGCCCGACGGTCCCGGCACCCAGCCCTTCGTCGTCATCGTGCACGCCTTCCCCCGCCCCGGGCACGTCCCGCCGGCCGAGCCGGGTGAGGACGCGTGAAGCCGGCGGCCCCGCCGAGGTCGGCCGCGCTCTGGGGATGGCTGGCCTCGGACACCGTGTCGCTCATGGGCACGCGGCTGTCGATGATCGCGATTCCGTGGCTGGTGCTCACCACCACCGGGAGCGCGGTGCTCACCGGCGTCGTCGCGAAGCACGCGCTGGTCCCGGCGGTCGTCGACGCCGCGGGGGTGAGCCTGGAGCGCGCGACCGGCCCGCCGGGCGCGAGCGAGCGGCTGGCCAGCACGGTCGGCGCGGCTGCCGCGGGCGCTCTCGTGGCGGCCGTCGGCCCTGCGACCGCGCTCGCGTTCGACGCCGCCAGCTTCGGGGTCTCGGCCCTGCTGCTGACCCTGACGGCGCCGCGCTCGGCCTCCACCGACGAGCCCGACCCCGCGCCGTACCTCGCCCGTCTCCGGGAGGGCTGGGACTTCCTCCGGCGGGAGCCGGTGCTGCTGGCGATGACGACGATGGTCGCGGTGAGCAACCTCCTCGACGGCGCATTCACGACGGTCCTGGTGCCGGTCTGGGCGCAGGCGACCGGCGTACGGCGACCGGCTGCCGCGCCACCCGGCCTCAGCACGGCGCTGCTGCTCGTCGGCGCGGCCTACCTTGTGGTGACGCTGTCCCCGTTGGCGGTGCCGGCGTGGCGCACGATGGACGACACCCGGCCCGGCAGGGCCGACCCGGGGGCCGGGGTGACCGCGGTGCCCGACGCGGCGGAGCGGGTCGGCTGACCGCCTCAGCCGAGCTCGGGGAACCAGATGCCGATCTCCCGGGCGGCGGACTCCTGGGAGTCCGAGCCGTGCACGAGGTTCTCGCGGTTCGACAGCGAGAAGTCACCTCGGATCGTGCCCGGAGCCGCCTTGCGCCCGTCGGTCGCGCCGTTGATCCCCCGGACGACGTCGATCGCCTGGTCGCCCTCGAGGATCATCGCCACGACCGGCCCGGAGGTCACGAACGCCCTCAGCGGCGGGTAGAAGTCGCGCTCGACGTGCTCGGCGTAGTGGCGGTCGGCCAGCTCGCCGTCGATCGACCGCTGCTCCATCGCGACGATCCGCAGGCCCCGCCGCTCGAAGCGGTCCAGGACCGTGCCCACCAGCCCGCGGCGGACGGTGTCGGGCTTGAGGAGGACGAAGGTGCGCTGGGTCTCCGGGGACGACATGGCCGCAGCCTAGTGACACCCACCCCGGCTCACCCGGCGAGCATCACGAGGTCGGCGAGGAACACGGCCGCGACGCCTGCGACGACGGTCCAGGTCCTCCCCCAGGCGCAGCACCACGTCCCCAGGATCGCCATCCCGCCCCGCTCTGGAAATCGCAGCGCGGGACGGGAGCGCATACGGCGTGGGTGAGAGCTCGCTGATCTTCGCCTCGACCGCCGTCCCCCGTGGTGCGGCTCGCAGCCCGCGCTGGGGAGAACGGCTGCTGCGCCGCGGAACTGTCGGTGGCGGCTCCTAGGTTCGGGGCATGTCCTCGACGATCACGCTGGCTCCGCGGGTGCTGTCCGCGCCCGTGGCCGAGCCGGCCGAGCCGGCCGAGCCGGTCGAGACGGTCGAGCCGGTCGAGACGGTCGGGGCGGTCGAGGTGCTGGGGCTGGATGCGGCGGGGACGTTGGGGTTCGTGGTGGAGCGGCGTCGTCGGCAGGACGTGGCGGCGGCGGAGGAGCTGCGGGCGGTGACGCACTGGGCGGACCTGCACCGTGTGGGGTACGTCGGCGCCGCGGACCCGGAGATCGCCGCGGCGGTGCGGCGTCGAGCCACCACCCTCGCCCTGACCGGTCTGGCCGGCCTGACTGGTCTGGCCGGGGTGGAGGGGGAGCTGCGGCTGGCGGGGCAGGGTGCGTTCCGGGTCGCGGAGTTCGCGGTCGCCGAGCTCGCCGCCGCGCTCGGGCTGTCCGAGCCCGCGGCGCGGGCCTATGTCGGGCAGGCGGTGGAGCTGCGCGACCGACTGCCCCGGTGCTGGGGGCGGGTGCTGGCCGGCGACCTCCCGGCGTGGAAGGCCCGTCAGGTCGCCGAGCAGACGATCCCACTGACCGCCGACGCCGCCGGCTGGGTCGACACCCACCTCGCCGGCTACGCGCACCGGTTGTCGCTGACTCGGATCCTCCGCGCCGTCGACGCCGCGGTGCTGCGGTTCGACCCCGACGAAGCGGCCCGCCGCTCGGAGGCCGCGGCGGAGAAGCGGGGGGTGTGGCTGGAGGACCGCCTCGACGGCACCACCACCCTCACCGCGGTCACCGACACCCCCGACGCGGTCGCGTTCGACACCGCGCTGGACACCGTCGCGACCAGCCTGGGCCGGCTCGGGGACCCCGACCCCCACCGGGTCCGCCGCGCGAAGGCCCTCGGGGTGCTGGCCGACCCCCAGCACGCCCTCACCCTCACCACCGAGCCAGCGCCGGGCGATGCCGCCTCGGGAACCTGGGGTGCGGCCACCTCGACCGGCTCGACCGGCTCGACCTCGGGCGCTCCGGTCCTCCACGTGCACCTGCATACCGACGCGCTCACCGGGAGCGTGCAGGCCGACGGGGGCAGCCCGGTCGCGCGGGTGACCGGGATCCCCAGCCCCGGACCCCGCCCGGTCACCGTCGTGGAGAGGTGGATCACCGGCCTCCGCCCCGGCGCGGTCGTCAGGGTCACCTCCGTCGTCGACCTCACCGAACACATTGCAGTCGACGCCTACGAGGTCCCCCGCCGGCTGATCGACCAGGTCGATCACCGGGACCTGACCTGCCGCTTCCCATGGTGTCCACGCACCGGGTCCCTGGACCACGACCACACTCAGCCCTACCAGTGGCAGGACCTCGAGGATCCGGGCGGCGGGCGGCCCCCGCCGGGAAAACCAGGTCAGACCTCCACCTCCAACCTCGCCCGGCTCTGCCGGTTCCACCATCGCCTCAAGACCCACGGCGCCTGGACCTACGAGCGCACCCACGACACCGTGCTGACCTGGACGTCCCCCCTCGGCCGCCGCTACACCGTGGACGAGAACGGCACCCTCCCGCGCGACGGAGCACGCGACCTGTAGCGGGTCCTGGACGGACCGCGTCCTCCAGACCCGACGAGCCGGTCGCCCCTCGTGGGGACGACCGGCTCGGCGTGGTGGCGGCTTGGTCGATCGTGGTGTCGATCTCGGCCCACGCGGTGAGGCGGGCCGCCAGGGCGTGCACCAGGAACTCGACGGGCGTCGGGCCGTTGTCGCCACCGGTGAGTGCCGGCAGGTGGTCGGCGTCGTCGAGCCCGGACCGGCGAGGCGCGAGCAGCAGGTCGACACCGGTGCAGCTGCACGACGCCGCCGCGCGCGAGGCGTTGGGTCGAGAGCGTGTCCCCGAGGGTGCGGGAGCGCTCGAGCACCGCCACGCGGTGGCCGAGCCGCGCGAGGAGCATCGCGGTGGCGGCGCCGGCGCAGCGGCCACCGACCACCACGACGTCGCAGTCGGGTTCGAGAGGGATCGTCATGCCGACGACTGTGCCGCCGCTGGACCCCGCGTCCTTGGAGAGCGGCTGGAGAGGATGTGGAGAGAGCGTGGCGAGCGCTCAGGCGAGCGGCGCCGCACCCTCCTGGGCCGCCTCGCGCGCCGCCCGTTCGCGGTCGACGCGGCCGCCCACGACGTACGCCGCGGTGTAGAGCCCGAGGAAGACGACACCCAGCACGACCATCGTCGGGATGAGGACGCCCAGCGCGATCGCCGCCACCTGCACCGCGAAGCCCAGCTGGAGCCCGCCAGGGCGTCGCACCAGGCCCGCGGCCACCACGCAGGCCGTGGTCAGCCCCAGGCCGATCGCGAGCCCCACGCCCGTGCCCACGGAGGTGAGCGTCAGCAGCACGGGGGTCGTGAGCAGGGACACGATCGCCTGCAGCCCGAGCATCGCCGAGCACATCGCCCGTTGCGTGCGGCCGCTCACCGGTCGCCCGCCCCGTCCTCACCGATGCCCGGTCGGCCCAGGGCCGGCCGCGGCCGGTCGCGGTCGAGCAGCGTCCGCGCCTCGCCGACCGTGACGACCGAGCCGGTGACCAGCACCCCTCCGGCGCCTATCGACTCCCCCAACGTCCCGCCGGTCTCGGCGAGCGTGACCGCCTGCTCGAGGGCGTCGTCGAGGCGGCGAGCCGTCCGGACCCGGTGCTCCCCGAAGATGTCCGCCGCGACCTCCGCCAGCGCCTCGGCGCGCATCGACCGCGACGAGGAGTTCTGCGTGCAGACGACCTCGGCCAGCACCGGTTCCAGCTCGGCGAGCAACCCCTCGACGTCCTTGTCCTCCATCACCGCGAGGACCCCGACCAGGGGGTCGAAGGTGAAGGAGTCGCGGATCGCCTCGACCGCGGCCGCTGCCCCGTGCGGGTTGTGGGCGGCGTCGAGCAGGATCGTCGGACCCCGGCGGATCACCTCGAGCCGCCCGGGCGACGTCACGTCGGCGAACGCCTGTCGCACCACCTCGTCCGCCGGAGCGGTGTCCCCGAGGGCTTCGGCGGCGGCCAGTGCGACCGCGGCGTTCTGCGCCTGGTGGGCGCCGTGGAGCGGGAGGAACACGTCGGCGTACTCCTCCTGCAGCCCGCGCAGCGTCACGACCTGCCCCCCGACGCCCGGCAGCCGGCTGACCAGCCCGAAGTCCACGCCCTCCCGCAGCAGGGTGGCGCCGACCTCCCGGGCCCGGTCGGCGAGCACCGCCATGACCTCCGGGGTCTGGTCTGCGGTGACCACCCGGCTGGCGGGCTTGATGATCCCGGCCTTCTCGACCGCCACGACCTCGGGCCGGTCCCCGAGGTAGTGGGCGTGGTCGACGGCCACCGGCGTCACCACCGCCACCGCTGCGTCGGCGACGTTGGTGGCGTCCCAGGAGCCGCCCATGCCGACCTCGACGACCGCGACGTCCACCGGGGCGTCGGCGAACGCCGCGTACGCCATCGCGACGACGGTCTCGAAGAACGACAACGGGTGGTCGGTGTCGGCGTCGACCAGGGACAGGTAGGGCGCCACGTCGGCATACGCCGAGACGAAGGCCTCCTCCGACAGCGGCGCACCGTCGAGGGTGATCCGCTCGGTCATCGACTGCAGGTGAGGGCTGGTGAACCGCCCGGTCCGCCAGCCGCGGGCCCGGAGCACCGCGTCGGTCATCCGGGCCGTGCTGGTCTTGCCGTTGGTGCCGGTGAGGTGGACGACCGGGTAGGTCCGCTGGGGATCCCCGAGGAGCTCGACGAGCGCGAGAATCCGGTCGAGGCTCGGTTCGAGCCGCGACTCGGGCCAGCGGGCCAGCAGCGCGGCCTCCACCTCGGCGTACGACGGGGCGCGGGCGGAGTCGGGAGGCGGCATCGCTCCGAGTCTACGGGCGGACCGTCCGCGGCCCGGTGGGCCACCACCCCTCGCTCGAACTCGGTCGCAGCGCGTCGCCGCCGGTTCCTAGACTCCTGCCATGACCACGACACGCGAGCCCGACCTGTCCACGACGGCGCCACCCTCCGGCGCCGTCGTACCGGACAAGCCGGCGCTCGAGGGCCTGGAGGCCCGGTGGTCGCAGGTCTGGCGCGAGCAGCGCACCTACGCGTTCGACCGGTCCAAGGCCCGCGCCGAGGTCTACTCGATCGACACCCCGCCGCCGACCGTGTCCGGGTCGCTCCACGTCGGCCACGTCTTCTCCTACACCCACACCGACCTCGTCGCCCGCTTCCAGCGGATGCGCGGCAAGGAGGTGTTCTACCCGATGGGGTGGGACGACAACGGCCTGCCGACCGAGCGCCGGGTGCAGAACTACTTCGGCGTGCGGTGCGACCCGTCGCTCCCCTACGACCCGGCGTTCGAGCCGCCGGAGAAGCCGGACCCGAAGCGGCAGGTGCCGGTGAGCCGGCCGACCTTCATCGCGCTCTGCGAGCAGCTCGTGCAGGAGGACGAGCAGGTCTTCGAGTCGCTGTGGCGGACCCTCGGGCTCTCGGTGGACTGGGACCAGACCTACACGACCATCGGCCGCGACGCACGGGTCGTGTCACAGCGGGCCTTCCTGCGCAACTTCGCACGCGGCGAGGCCTACCTGCAGGAGGCGCCGACCCTCTGGGACGTGACCTTCCAGACCGCCGTGGCGCAGGCCGAGCTCGAGGCGCGGGAGTACCCCGGTCACTACCACCGGGTGACCTTCCACCGTCCCGACGGGAGCCCGGTGCCCATCGAGACCACCCGCCCCGAGCTGATCCCGGCGGTGGTTGCGCTCATCGCACACCCCGACGACGCCCGCTACCAGCCGCTGTTCGGCAGCACGGTGACCTCGCCGGTCTTCGGCGTCGAGATCCCCGTCCTCGCCCACGAGGCCGCCGAGCCCGACAAGGGCGCCGGCATCGCGATGTGCTGCACCTTCGGCGACCTCACCGACGTGCAGTGGTGGCGGGAGCTGCGGCTTCCGGTGCGGGCCGTGATGGGGCGCGACGGCCGGCTGCTCCGCGAGACCCCGGAATGGCTGCAGGAGCCGCGCGCCGCCTCGGCGTACGCCGAGCTCGCGGGCAAGACCGTCCACAGCGCGCGGGAGGCGGTCGTGGCGCTGCTGCGCGCGTCCGGGGACCTCGTGGGTCAGCCGACGCCGACGCAGCGGGTGGCGAACTTCTACGAGAAGGGCGACAAGCCGCTCGAGATCGTCTCCACCCGGCAGTGGTACGTCCGCAACGGCGGCCGCGACACGGGGCTGCGCGAGGACCTCCTCGAGCGGGGCGGGGAGATCACCTGGGTGCCGGCGCACATGCGGCACCGGTACGACAACTGGGTCGGCGGCCTCAACGGCGACTGGCTGGTCTCACGGCAGCGGTTCTTCGGCATCCCGTTCCCGGTCTGGTACCCGCTCGACGACGAGGGCGAGCCGGACTACGCCCACCCGCTGCTGCCGAGCGAGGCGGAGCTCCCGGTCGACCCCTCGACCGACGCACCCCGCGGCTACGAGGAGTCCCAGCGAGGGCAGCGCCGCGGCTTCGTCGGCGACCCCGACGTCATGGACACCTGGGCGACGTCGTCGCTGACCCCGCAGATCGCGGGCGGCTGGGAGCGCGACGAGGACCTCTTCTCGCGGGTCTTCCCGATGGACCTCTGCACGCACGCCCACGACATCATCCGGACCTGGCTGTTCAGCCGGGTCGTGCGCGCCCACTTCGAGAACGGCACCGTCCCGTGGTCGCACGCGCTGATCTCGGGGTTCGTGGTCGACCCGGATCGCAAGAAGATGAGCAAGTCCAAGGGCAACGTCATCGTGCCCACCGACATCCTCGAGCGGTACGGCGCCGACGCCGTCCGGTGGCGGGCGGCGATGGCCCGGCCGGGGCTGGACTCGCCGTTCGACGAGACCCAGATGAAGGTCGGCCGCCGGCTGGCGATGAAGGTGCTCAACGCCTCGAAGTTCACGCTCTCCGGCGTCGGCGCGACGGCGTACGACGTGGCGGCGATCACCGAGCCGGTCGACCGGGCGATGCTCGCCGGCCTGGCGCAGGCGGTGGCCCGCGCGACGCAGGCGTTCGAGGCCTACGACTACACCAGCGCGCTCGAGGCCGCCGAGCGGTTCTTCTGGGCGTTCTGCGACGACTACGTCGAGCTCGTCAAGGAGCGGGCGTACGGCGCGCGGGGCGAGGGTCCTCAGGAGTCGGCCCGCTCGGCGCTGGCCCTGGCGCTGCACGTGCAGCTGCGGCTGCTCGCGCCGTTCCTGCCCTACGTGACCGAGGAGGTCTGGTCGTGGTGGCAGTCCGGGTCGGTGCACCGCCAGCCGTGGCCGGAGGTGGCCGAGCTGTCGGTGGCCGACGGCGCCGACCCTGCGCTGCTCGAGGCGGTCGCCGAGGCGCTCACCGGTCTGCGCGGCGTCAAGTCCGAGGCGAAGGTATCGATGCGCACCGAGCTGGCGTCGGCCTCGATCACCGGCCCTCGAGCCCGGGTCGCGACGCTGCGCGCCGCGGCCGACGACCTGGCCGCAGCAGCAAAGGTGATCGGTGGGCTGGGCTTCGCCGAGACTGACGGGGACGGCGGCGAGGACACGGCGCTCCGGATCACCGCCGACCTCGCCGCGCCGACCGGCGGCTGACCGTGCTGGGCGTCGACCTCGAGACCGTCCGGCTGTTCCTCCACGTGCTGGCGGCGACGGTGTGGGTCGGGGGTCAGATCACCCTGGCGGCGCTCGTCCCCGCCCTGCGCGGCGCCGGACGGGACGTGCCGAGGGTCGCCGCCCGCGCGTTCAACCGGGTCGCGTGGCCGGCCTTCGGCGTCCTGGTGCTCACCGGCGTGTGGAACGTCCTGGCCGAGGACCGCGACGACCCCGCCTACGTCCGGACCCTGATGCTCAAGTACACGCTCGTGCTCGTCAGCGGCGTGACCGCGTTCCTCCACGCGCGGGCGCGCAGCAGGAGTGCGATGGCCGCGTTCGGCGCGCTCACGGGGCTGTCGGCGGTGGCGACCCTGTTCGTGGGGATCCTGCTGGCGGGCTGACCTGCACCACGAGGTCGGCCCAGCCTCGCGCCCGCTCGATCAGCGCCGCGTTCGGGTCGTCGACCTCCGCCACCCAGCGCTCGGCCTCCGCCCGGGGCTTGCCGAACTCCACGTGCCGCTCGACCAGCCAGCGGCGGCGGACGTCGGGGTCGAGGCCGACGTACCACGTCTCGTCGAGCAGGGCCCGTCCCGCTCGCCACTCGGGGCGGTCGAGGAGCAGGTAGTTGCCCTCGGTGAGCACCACCGGCACCTCGGCGGGGACGGCGATCGCGCCCGCGAGCGGCTGCTCGAGGTCGCGCTCGAAGGCCGGTGCGTAGACGGTGTGGTCGGGCCGGCTCCGGAGCCGGCCGAGCAGGGCGGCGTACCCCCAGGCGTCGAAGGTCTCCGGCACCCCCTTCCGGCTCAGCAGGCCCTGCCGTACCAGCTCGGCGTCGGCGAGGTGGAAGCCGTCGAGCGGGACCACGGCGCAACGGGCGCCGAGCCGCCCGGCCAGCGCTGCCGCGAGCGTGGACTTGCCGGCCCCCGGCTCACCGGCCAGGCCGACCAGCACGCGGCCGTCGGGCGCCCGGTCCACCAGGGCGACCAGCCGGGCGGCGAGCTCCTCGAGACCCGCAGGCCCGGTGACCTCGATGAGGTCGGGGCGTCGTCGCGAGCCCGCGTCCCCGCCGTCGTCCCCGCCGTCGTCCCCGCCGTCGTCAACAGCCTCGTCCACGCGCTCGCTCCTCGGGTCCTCCGCTACCGGCTGACCCGACCCTAGGACAGGGGTCAGTGCGCGCCCTCGCCGCTCACCACGGCCCACGGCGTCCGGGCGAGGAGGGCCAGGTCACGGGCGGTGCCGCGGCGGGCGACGTAGGCGAGGTCGAGCTCGCGCATGCAGCCGAGGTCGAGCTCGCAGCGGCCGTAGACCTGGTAGGGCCCGGTGAGCCCGGGTCGGACCTGGGCGCGGACCTGCTGGTGGTCGCTGTCGAGCATCGCCACGACGACCGGGGGCAGCGGCCGTGGACCGACCATGCTCATGTCGCCGCGCAGCACGTTCCACAGCTGGGGGAGCTCGTCGATGCTCCACCGCCGCAGGCACCGACCCACGAGCCCGGCCACCCGGGGGTCCTTCTTCAGACACCCGAAGCGCGCGAACTCGGCCGCCGCGATCCGGTCGCGGGCGAGCATCGCCGCGAGCCGCTCCTCGGCGCCGACGTGCATCGTGCGCAGCTTGAGGACGTCGAAGGGACGGCCGTCCTGTCCGAGCCGGACCTGCCGGAACAGCGTCGGGCCCGGGCCCGACAGCCGGACCGCTGCGACGGCGAGCAGCAGCAGCGGCGACACCAGCAGGAGCAGCAGCCCTGCGCTCACCACGTCGAGGAGCCGCTTGAGGAGAGCAGAGAGCTCAGGCGACATGTGCGACCTCCTGATCGGGCAGGGTCCGGTGCCCGGGCGTCTTCGGGGACCCGTCGTCGGTCGGTGGCGGGGACCCGAGGAGCTCATCGACGGTGTCCAGCGCCATCTCCATGCAGTCCCCGATCCCGGGGGTCCCGTGCTGTCCGTGCCGCCCGACCGTGACCAGCCCGGGCACGGTCGCGACGTACTGCCCCAGGGCCGTGAGGCGCTCCGCCGTGCCGAGCGGGCACTCCGGGTGGGTACCGGGCAGCCGGACGACGGTGGAGGCGACGAGCGCGGCGCCGGGGAGCAACCGCGTCTCCGCGAGCTCGTGGAGCACCCGGGCGGTCACCGCCTCGTCGTCGAGCCGCCACACGTCCCCGCCCACAGAGCCCCAGCACTCGGCCGACACGACCGACGTCCCGTCGTCCGGTGGCTCGACGCTCCACCCCGCGACGTCGGCGAACCGACCGGTCGCGTGCCCGGGGTCGTAGTCGTAGACCCACGTCCACGGCAGCGGGCCGGTGCCCCGCAGCCGGAGGTACACCAGCACGGTCCCGCGGCTGCTGAGGGCTCGCGCGGTGGCGACGGCTGCGTCGGGGGCGTCGGCGAGAGCGCGCACCAGCAGCGGCAGGGGCAACGAGGAGACCACGTGGTCCACCGGGGTGAGACCCTCCGGCGTCTCCACCGCCACCACCCGGCCGGGTGGGGACCCGTCCTGCGCGGTGTGGACCCGGAGCACCGGACTGCGGAGGTGGACCCGGCCGCCCAGGGTGCCGATCTCGGACGCCATCTGCTCCCACACCGACCCCGTGCCGTCCTCCGGGTAGAGGAAGGCTGCGCCGGAGGCCGCGGCCGTCGCGAGCAGGAAGGTGGCGAAGGCGGGGTCGACCTCGGCGCTCGGCCGCCCCCACAGCTTGCGGCAGTAGGGCTCGAACAGCGCGTCGGTCAACGGCGGCCCGAAGCGGCGCTCGACGGCGTCCCGGGCGGTCGTCGGCGGGCCCGGCCGACGGACCCGGGCACGCAAGGCCCCCGCGACCGCGACGGCACCGCGTCGCGGCCCGAGCCAGCGCACGGTCGGCCAGGGTCGGGGTGGGTAGTCGAGGAGGGCGGCACCGCGTACGACGGCGCGCCGCATCGGCAGCGAGACCCCGCGCTCCCCCACCAGCCGCGCCCAGAGCCGCAACACGCGCGGGTCCGCGCTGTGGAAGGTGTGGGAGCCGAGGTCGACGGCTCGCCCCCACAGGTCGATGCTGCGGGCGAGCCCGCCGACCTGCGGGCCTGCCTCGAACAGGTCGACGTCGGCTCCACGGCGGGAGAGCGCGTGGGCGGCGGTCATCCCCGAGGGACCTGCTCCGATCACGGCGACGCGCACGACGGCCTACCGGAACTCACGAGCGACAGCGAACACCTCGGCGTACCGGACGCCGATCTCGGCGCCGCGCAGCTCGGCGCGACGCTCGAGGTCGGAGGGCTCGCGCCCCGGCGCGCCCTCGGTCCGGTAGCACGCCATCGCGGCCACCTTGCGCTGCACGTGCTCCGGCTCGAGGACCACGTGCAGCTGCGGGCGGAAGGTCGGCTCGAAGGACTGGTCGGTCGAGGTCGGCACCTCGAAGAGGTAGACGTCGCGGCGCCTCCGGAACGGGCGGGTCGCGATCTCGACGGCCCGGGTGACGTTGCGGTGCACCTGGTGGACGTCGCCGTGCCAGTGGGTGAGCACGACGTCGGCCTCCTCCACGTGCGGCTCCACGAGCGAGTGCAGCCGGCGCACATCGGTGTCCGCGTCGGCCTCCAGCATCGCGGGGTCCCCGACCACCGGCTCGACGTCGAGCACGGCACACGCCTTGTGGAACGACTCGACCAGCTCGTCCCAGTGCGCCACGCCGCGAGGGTCGCTGCGCCGCAGCGGCAGGAACACCCGCACGGCGTGACCCTCGTCGGCCAGCCGTGCCAGCCATCCGCCGCACCCGAGTGTCTCGTCGTCGGGATGGGCGACGACGGCCAGCACGCGCACGTCAGGCCGCGGTGTAGGTCTCGACCTCGGTCAGGTCGATGTGGTGCGGGTGCTGGGCGGCGTACCACTCGAGGGTCCGGGCGAGACCCTCGGACAGGTCCGCCTGTGCCACGGGTCCCAGCTGCCCCTCGAGGGGGCCCATGTCGGCGACCAGCGTGGTGCTGTCCGGCTCTCCCACCCGCATCGGGTAGTGGTGCACGCCGGCATCGTTGCCGGCGAGCTCGTTGATGAGGTGCGCGATCTCGGTGACGCTGGCGGCACGACCGGACCCGCAGTCCAGCGCCGTGGCGTCGCCGTCCGGGTGTCGCAGGTAGTCGATGGTGATCCGGGCGAGGTCGTCGGCCAGGATCAGGTCGACGGTCTGCAGGCCGTCACCGAAGACCGGGACCGGCGTCCCTCGCAGGGCGCACGCCGCGAAGGTCGGGATCATCTTCCGGACCGGCCCGAGCGCCTGGTGCGGTCCGTAGGCGTTGTAGTAGCGCAGGCAGCGCACCCGCACGTCCGCGTGGTCCCGGGCGTAGGTGCGCGCGAAGCGCTCGGACGCCTCCTTCGTGATCGAGTAGGCGTTGTCCCACAGGTTCGGCTTGCAGGCGAGGAACACCGCCCCGACGCCGGCCTGCAGCGCGGCCTCGAACACGTTGAGCGAGCCGAGCACGTTGACCTCGACCGCGGCGTACCGCTCCTGCTCGAGCTCGCTGGTGCCGAGCTTGCCCGCCATGTGGTAGACCTCGTCGGCTCCGCGGAACGTCCGCAGCAGGACGTCGAGGTCCCGGATGTCGCCCTGCACGTGGCGGACGTCGGCGAACCCCCACGGACGGACCGCGGCCGTGCTGGCCGGTTTGATGTCGAGGACCGTGACCTCGTCGCCCCGGGAACACAAGTCGTTCACCAAGGCGCCCCCGAGGAACCCGCTTCCTCCAACGACGACACTGCGCATGCTGATCCTCCGCCCCGGCACACGCAGGACACCCGGACCGCTGCCCTCGGCGTTGGGCTCGGACCTCGCTCGGCACCCCCGTGCTGCCACCCCACCGCGGAGTCTCGCACCGGCTCGGAAGGCACAGCAAGGACTCAGTGATCCGCCTAGACCACAGGAGCGGCTCCTCGGTGCCCGACGGCCGGGGGTGGTTCAGCGGGCGAGCCAGCGCTCGAACGCGTCGAAGCCGTACGGGCGGCCGAGGAAGTCCTCGACCAGGTCCGCCGCGTCACGCGACCCACCCGCGGCCAGCACCCGGTCGCGGTAGCGGTCCGCGACCTCGGCGTCGAAGAGGTCGTCGCTGCGGAAGGCGGAGAACAGGTCCTTGGCGATGACCAGCGACCACATGTAGGTGTAGTAGGCCGACGTGTAGCCGCCGAGGTGGCCGAACGACGCGTGGAAGTGCGAGTCGGGGACCGGCTCGAAGAGGTCGTAGCGGCGCTGCAGCTTCCCGGCCAGCGCAGTGACGTCCTCGGGGACCCGCCGGTGCACCTGGTAGCTCAGCGCCGCGTAGAACATCTGGGTGCGCGCCTGGTAGCCCTTGCCGAACTCGTCGGCGGTCCGCATGCGCTGCACGAGGTCGGCGGGGACCGCGGCCCCGGACTCGTCGGTGGCGAAGGTCGCGAGCACGGCGTGGTCCCACGCCCACTCCTCGAGCATCTGTGACGGCGCCTCGACGAAGTCCCACTCGGTCGCCACCCCGGAGAAGCGGACCCACTCCTGGTGCCCGCCGAGGACGTGGTGGACGAGGTGCCCGAACTCGTGGAACAACGTGACGACCTGGTCGTGCTCCATCAGCCCGCGCGGGAAGTTGCAGACCAGCGCCGCCTCCGGCAGCTGGACCCCGCGGACGCCCGGGACGAGGTCGAACTGCGCCGCGTGGGAGTACTTCCCGGGGCGGGGGTGCAGGTCGAGGTAGATCCGGCCCAGCGAGCCGCCCGCCCCGTCGGGCGCCGAGCCGGCGCGGACCACGTCGTAGGCCGTCACCTCCTCGTGCCACACCGGCGCGTCGGGCACCTCGACGTACTCAAGTCCGAAGAGCCGGCCGGTCACCGCGAGGAGCCCGGCGCGCACCTTGGTGAAGTCGAAGTAGCGGCGGACCTCCTGGGCGTCGACGTCGAACCGCTCCCGCCGCAGCACCTCGGCGTAGTAGGACTTGTCGATGTCCGAGACGGCGGTGGCTCCGGGCTGGTCCTCGCGCAGCCGCTCGAGCAGGACGTCGCGGTCGCGTCGCGCGGGGTCATCGGCGAGCTCGGTGATGCGGTCGATGAAGGCGGCGATGGCGGGGCCCGAGCCGATCATCTTGACCTCGGCGTCGTACGCCGGCCAGTCGGGGTAGCCCAGGGTGGTGGCGAGGTCGCGGCGGACCTCGAGCAGCTCGGTGAGGACCGCGTCGTTGACCGGCCACGCGCGGTTGTGGAAGGCCGAGAGCAGCGCGGCGCGGAGCTCGCGGTCGTGGGCGAAGGTCCGCACCGGCACGACGTCGGGGTACTCCGTGGTCAGCTCGACCAGGCCGTCCTCCCCGGGCTGGTGCGACTGCACGAAGTCCTCGGGGAGGCCCGCCAGGCGCGCGGGGTCGACCCGGATGCGGCGGACGTCGTCGCGGATCCCGCGGCTGAACTCCTGGGCGAGCGCGGTCTGCCGCTCCGCGAGCTCCCGGACGCGGGTACGTGTGTCGTCGTCCCGGTCGACGCCGCTGCGGCGGAAGTCGCGCAACACTCGGTCCAGCAACCGTCGCGCCCCTGCGTCGAGGCCCGCCCGGTCGAGCGTGACCAGCGCATCGTGGACCCCGCGGTCCTGGGTGAGCTCCACCTGCAGCCGGTCGGCCTCCTGCTCGAGCCGTTCCGCCTCCTCGCGGACGGCGACGTCGGGATGCACGTTGGCGAAGAGCGACCCCGCCGAGGCCACGCCGCGCAGCGCCGTCTCGAGCCGGTTCCAGACCGCCAGGACCTCGGTGGCGGCCACCCCGGTGGGACGGTCACCGGCCGGGCGGACCTCGTCCAGGGCGGCCCTGACCTCGGACAGCCCATCCTCACCGCGGCGGGTGAGCCAGGGCAGCGTGGCGTCCGGCGCCGGCAGGACGAGCGGCTGGGTGGGGGGCTGGTCGGCCACCTCGGTGGTCAGGCCGTCTTTCGCTTCTTCGGCGGCTCGGCCACCCGGGGCACCAGCGTCGGGTTGACGTTGTCGCGGACCACCTCGGCGGTGACGACGACCTTCGCCACGTCCTCGCGGGAGGGTACGTCGTACATCACGTGGAGCAGCACCTCCTCGATGATCGCGCGCAGCCCGCGGGCGCCGGTGCCGCGGACCATGGCGAGGTCGGCGACGGCCCCGATGGCGTCCTCGGTGAACTCCAGCTCGACCCCGTCGAGCTCGAAGAGCTTCTGGTACTGCTTGACCAGCGCGTTGCGGGGCTCGGTGAGGATCTGCACGAGCGCCTCGCGGTTGAGCTTGTCGACCGTGGCAATCACCGGGAGCCGCCCGATGAACTCGGGGATGAGGCCGAACTTCAGCAGGTCCTCGGGCATGACCTCGGAGAAGATCCGGTCGAGGTCACGCTCCTCCTTGGTCGGCAGCGTCGCGCCGAAGCCAAGGCTCTTCCTGCCGATCCGCTGCTCGACGATGTGCTCGAGCCCGGCGAACGCGCCGCCGACGATGAACAGGATGTTCGTGGTGTCGATCTGGATGAACTCCTGGTGCGGGTGCTTGCGGCCACCTTGGGGAGGCACGGAGGCCGTCGTCCCCTCGAGGATCTTCAGCAGCGCCTGCTGCACGCCCTCGCCGGAGACGTCCCGAGTGATCGAGGGGTTCTCGGCCTTGCGGGCCACCTTGTCGATCTCGTCGATGTAGATGATCCCGGTCTCGGCCTTCTTGACGTCGTAGTCGGCGGCCTGGATCAGCTTGAGCAGGATGTTCTCGACGTCCTCACCGACGTAGCCGGCCTCCGTCAACGCCGTGGCGTCAGCGATGGCGAACGGGACGTTGAGCATCCGGGCCAGCGTCTGCGCGAGGTAGGTCTTGCCACAGCCGGTGGGGCCGATGACCAGGATGTTGGACTTCGCCAGCTCGACGGAGTCCTCACCGCGGTGGCGGTGCTGGGCGATACCGACCCCGGCCTGCACGCGCTTGTAGTGGTTGTAGACCGCGACCGCGAGCGACTTCTTCGCCGTCTCCTGACCCACGACGTAGCTGTTGAGGAACTCGAAGATCTCCTTCGGCTTCGGCAGCTCCTCGAGACCGACCTCGGAGCCCTCGGAGAGCTCCTCCTCGATGATCTCGTTGCAGAGGTCGATGCACTCGTCGCAGATGTAGACACCCGGTCCCGCGATCAGCTTCTTGACCTGCTTCTGGCTCTTGCCGCAGAACGAGCACTTCAGCAGGTCGCCACCGTCACCGATGCGTGCCACAGGCACGCCTCCTCACCTGGTCGAGTGGAGGGGAGCGCAGCATCCGCTGCGCCCGCACCACCGTCTGCGTTGGATCACCGACGCCTGAGAAACTACCTCTCCGGCGCTGGCTTCGGGGCGGGGACACGAGGATCGGAGAGGCCTCGTCCGCTCTGGGGCGGACCGTGCTCCTCGGACACTCGCGTCTCCCGTCGTGAGCCGGTGCGCTGCGGTCAGGCGACCGGCAGCGACGCCTTGCGTGAGTCGAGCACCGCATCGATCAGGCCGTACGCGACGGCCCCCTCCGCGGTCAGGATCTTGTCGCGCTCGATGTCGCGACTGACCTCCTCCTGCGACTTGCCGGAGTGCTCGGCGATCATCCGCTCGAGCAGATCGCGCATCCGCAGGATCTCGTTGGCCTGGATCTCGATGTCCGAGCTCTGGCCGTAGGTGCCCTCGGTGTAGGGCTGGTGGATGAGGATGCGGCTGTTCGGGAGTGCCAGCCGCTTCCCCTGCGCGCCGGCCGCGAGCAGGATCGCTGCCGCGGAGGCCGCCTGCCCGAGGCAGACCGTCTGGATGTCGGGCTTGACGAACCGCATCGTGTCGTAGATGGCCGTCAGCGCGGTGAAGGAGCCACCGGGTGAGTTGATGTAGATCTGGATGTCGCGGTCGGGGTCCATGGACTCCAGGCAGAGCAGCTGGGCCATGACCGCGTTCGCGATGTCATCGCTGATCGGGGTGCCGAGGAAGATGATGCGGTCCTCGAAGAGCTTGGCGTAGGGGTCGATGCGGCGGAAGCCGTACGACGTGCGCTCCTCCCACTGCGGGATGTAGTAGTTCACGTCTGTCCTGTCCTCGTCGTGGGTTGGTCAGTCCTGGCGAGCCGGTCGGCCCTGCTCGGCCACCTGCCCGGCGTTGGACACGACCTTGTCGATGAAGCCGTACTCCAGCGCCTGGTCGGCGGTGAACCAGCGGTCCCGGTCGGCGTCCTGCTCGACCCGGTCCAGCGGCTGACCGGTGTGCTGGCTGATGAGCTCGAACAGCACCTTCTTGATGTGCAACGACTGCTGCGCCTGGATCTTGATGTCCGAGGCCGAGCCGCCCATGCCGCCGGAGGGCTGGTGCATCATGATCCGCGCGTGGGGCAGCGCGTACCGCTTGCCCTTGGCGCCGGCGCAGAGCAGGAACTGCCCCATCGACGCGGCCAGTCCCATCCCCACGGTGGCGACGTCGTTGGAGATGTAGTTCATCGTGTCGTAGATGGCCATGCCGGAGTCGACCGAGCCACCGGGGCTGTTGATGTAGAGGAAGATGTCGGCGTCGGGGTCCTCGGCGTTGAGCAACAGCATCTGCGCGCAGATCGCGTTGGCGTTCTGGTCGCGGACCTCCGAGCCGAGGAAGACGATGCGCTCCCGGAGCAGCCGTTGGTAGACGTTGTCGTCGAGCCCGTAGGCCGAGGCGGGGGTACTCATGTCGATCGCAGTGTTCTCATGTGGCACGGGATCGACCCTAGCCGGGAGGTCGGACACTTCCAGGCGCAACGGCGGTGCCCGGGGCGCTGTTCGCGGACAGCGGACGGGCGGCGCCCGCCCTCAGGCGCGCGGTGCGGGATCGCCCTCGTCGTCGCTCGCATCGGACTCGGTGCCGGCCTCCTCGGCAGGCGCCTCGTCCGCGGCCCCGCCGCCGAAGAAGGTGTCACCCTCGAAGGTCACGCCGCTGCCGGCCGCCCCGTCGCCCTGGCCCTCGTCGCCCTGGTCGCCCTGGTCGCCCGCGTCGTCCTCCGGGTCGCCGATGGTGCCGTCCGGGCGCAGGTTCCGCAGCTCCACCGGGTTGCCCGACGCGTCGGTGACGACGGCCCCCTCGACCAGCAGCGCGAGCGCCTTGCCGCGGACGACCTCGGAGACCAGCTCCGGGACGTGGTTGTGCTCGAGCATGTGCTTGACGTAGTCGTTGGGGTTCTGACCCGACTGCTGGGCGCGCCGCAGCATGTGCTCGGTGAGCTCCTGCTGCTCGATGCCGATCTCCTCGGCCTTGGCCACCTCGTCGAGGAGGAACTGCGCGGCGACCGCGTCGCGGACGCGCTTGAGCAGGTCGTTCTCGAACTCGTCGACCGTCTGCCCCTCGCTGTCGAGGTAGTCCTCCATCGACATGCCGGCCTGCGCGAGCTGCTGCTCGACGTTCTGCCGGCGGGCCTTGAGCTCGTCCTCGACGACCGCCTCCGGGACGGGGATCTCGACGCGCTCCAGCAGCGCCTCGAGCACGGCGTCGCGGGCCTCGGAGGCCTGCTCGAGCCGACGGTTGTTGCCGATCCGGGTGCGGACGTCCTCCCGCAGCTCCTCCAGCGTGTCGAACTCCGAGGCCATCTGGGCGAAGTCGTCGTCCAGCTCGGGGAGCTGCTGCTCCTTGACGGCAGTGATCGTGACCTCGACCTCGACGTCCTCCCCGGCGAGCCCACCGCCGGCGAGCCGGGTCTCGAAGGTGCCGGTGTCGCCGGCGCTCTTGCCGATGAGGGCCTCGTCGGTGCCCTCGAGCATCCCGCCGCGGCCGATCTGGTAGCTCACGCCGGCCGCCTGGCCGCCCTCGACGACCTCGCCGTCCCGACGCGCCTCGAGGTCGATCGTCACGAAGTCGCCGTCCTGGGCCGCCCGCTCGACGTCGACCAGGGTGCCGAACCGCTCGCGCAGCGCCTGGAGCTGCTCGTCGACGTCCTCGTCGGTCACGACGGCGTCCTCGACGGTGACCTCGAGCCCGTCGTACGACGGCAGCGTGATCTCCGGGCGGACGTCGACCTCGGCGGTGAACTCGAGGCTCTCGCCGTCGTCGAGCCGGGTGATGTCGATCTCGGGCTGCGACAGCGTCTGCAGCTCGTTCTCCTGCAGCGCGCGGGTGTACAACGTCGGCAGCGCGTCGTTGATCGCCTCGTCGAGGACCGCGCCGCGGCCGATCTGCCGGTCGATGAGCGCCGGCGGGACCTTGCCGCGGCGGAAGCCCGGGATCGTGATCTGCTGCGCGATCTTCTTGTACGCCGCGTCGAGGCTCGGCTTGAGCTCCTCGAACGTGACCTCGACGGTGAGCTTGGCCCTTGTCGGGGTCAGGGTCTCGACGGCGCTCTTCACTGGTGTTTCTCTCCTCGGACGGGTCGGGGCGACAGGACTCGAACCTGCGGTCTCCTGCTCCCAAAGCAGGCGCGCTAGCCACTACGCTACGCCCCGGAGTCCGCCCTCCGGCCGGTCGCCCGGGGTGCGTACGGCGGCGCGGACTGCGGGCAGTCTAGTGCCGCCGCTGTGGCACCATGGACCGCGGCCGCCGGACGTCCGACCGGACCCGGCCGACCACCCGGCGGATGTAGCTCAATGGTAGAGCCCCAGTCTTCCAAACTGGCTACGCGGGTTCGATTCCCGTCATCCGCTCCCACGCGCCGAGCCGCCCCCTCATGACGCAGCGAGCTCTGTGCGGTGCACGTGAGTCACTGGGTGGCTCGGATGCACCGCACACGTGAGACCGGGTACGACGGCAGCACGAGGGGCGGCTCGACACCCCAGGGCGTCGCTCAGGGGACGAGCACGAGCTTCCCGTGGCTGTGGCCGCTCATCCCCTCCCGGTGCGCCGCCGCGACGTCGTCGAGCGGGAACGTGCGTGCCACGACGACCTGCAGCCGACCGGCCTCGACGAGCCCGGTGAGCCGGAGCCGGGCGGCCTCGCGGACCGCCGTCCCGGGGTCGGCACCCGGACCGGCGCCCAGCACCTGCACGCCTGCCTGGGGGCCGCGGGTGAAGTTGGCGATCGTGGCGATGCGCCGCCGGTCGGCGACCAGCTCGAGGGAGACCTCCAGCGCCTCGTCGGTGCCGACCGCGTCGACCGCGGCGCTCACTCCTCCTGGCACCAGGGCCCTCACCCGCGAGGCAAGTCCGTCGCCGTAGCGGACCGGCTCGCCACCGAACCGGCGTACGACGTCTGCACCGCGGTCACCGGCGGTCCCGATGACCCGTGCGCCCTCGGCGACCGCGAGCTGCACGAGCATCTGCCCGACGCCTCCGGCCGCGCCGTGCACCAGCACGGTGTCACCCGGGCCGGCGCCGACAGCGGTGAGGGCGTGCGTCGCGGTCGCCCCGGTCAGCATCAGGCCGGCCGCCTCCGGCCAGCCCAACCCGGCAGGCTTGGGGACCAGTGCTGAGCCTGGGACGACCAGCTCCGAGGCGTAGGCCCCCTGGAGGCGCCAGCCGATCACCTCGTCGCCGACCGCGAGCGGCCCGGCCGGACCCTCGGCGCCCGGGCCGACGGCCGTCACCACGCCCGCAGCCTCGTAGCCCAGCCGCAGGGGCAGCTTCCGCGGGTCGGCGCCGAACGCCCCGCTGACGGCCTTCCAGTCCGCGGGGTTGACCCCGGCTGCCCGCACCTGCAGCACCACCTCGCCGGGACCGGGCTCACCGATCGGCTGCTCGACGACAGACAGGACCTCGGGCCCACCGAACGCGGTGGCGACGACGACACGGCTCATGCCGGGGCAACCCCGAGGCACCACCTCGTGTTCCACGGCGGGGTGGTGCTGCGCTTAGGGTCTGCCGGGGTCGTCACCAAATCTCTCGGGGGAACACATGGCTCGGCACGCCCGCTCGTCTGCTCACGGGGCGCTCCTCGCCCTCCTCTTCCCGCTCATGGTCGTGCTCACCAGCCCGCCGGCGCAGGCAGCCGACCGCGACTGCGGCGAGCTCGGTAGCCAGAGGTCGGCGCAGCTCTTCTTCCTCCGGCACGGGGGTCCGAGCCGCGACCCGCACCGCCTCGACGCCGACCACGACGGCATCGCGTGCGAGACCAACCCGGCCCCGTACTACTTCAGGAGGAGGCTCCCGGACGCCGGGCCGCCTCCTCCCGTCCGCTCCACAGTCAGGCTCTCGACCCGCCCCCGAGCAGCGATCGAGGGCGAGGCGCTCGCCCTGCGCGTCCGGGTCCGACCGCGACTCGAGCGCACCGTCGTCCTCCAACGCAAGGCGCCGACCGGGTGGAAGCAGGTGGTGACGCGGACGACGTCGAGCCGCGGCAAGGTGACGTACCGGACCTCGACACGCGCGTCGACGACGACGTACCGGGCGGTGCTCCTCGCCCGGCGCGTCGGCGACCGTCGCTACCTGGGCGACGTCTCGCCGCGACGCCAGGTGGTCAGCCAGTCCCAGACGGTGAGGCTGGGCCTGCCGAACGCCGTGCTCACCGGCGAGACGTTCACCGCCGTCGCCGAGGTGGCACCGGTTCGTCACCGCCGCAAGGTCGAGCTGCAGAGGCGCAAGGACGGTCGGTGGGTGATCCAGGACGTCGGGCGGGAGTCGCGTCGCGGACGCGTCGAGTTCGAGCTGAGGTTCGGCAAGGCGAAGGCACGAACCTTCCGCGCTGTGGTCCGCGCCGCTGGGGGTGCGGAGGCGGTCGCCTCGGACCGGGACCGCGTCAGGGTCAGCGACCCCGTGCCGTCCGACACCTTCGCTCCGCCGGTGCCGACCGGCCTCCTCGCCACGCCTGGGGACGGCGAGGTGCACCTCACGTGGGCGCGCGTCGACGCTGCCGACCTCAGCGAGTACGTCGTGTACCGGCGTGAGCCGGACGGTCAGTGGACCGAGGTGCAACGTACTCCGGCCGAGGAGGTCGACGTCCTCGGGCTGGTGAACGGGGTCGCCTCCACCTTCGCGGTGACGGCCGTCGACGCCCTGGGCAACGAGTCGGACAGGTCGGGGTCGGCCACGGTCACCCCGGTCGCACCCGACACGACTCCGCCGACGGCGCCCGGAGGCGTCAGCGCGCTACCCGGCGACGCGGAGGCCGCGCTGTCCTGGGACGCCGTGTCTGCGCCCGACCTCGCGAGCTACCGCGTGTACCGCCGCGAGTCGGCCCTCTCGGACTGGACTCTCGTCGCATCCGTCGACGGGACGACCTGCACGGTGAGTGGTCTGACCAACGGGACGAGCTACGACTTCGCGGTCTCGGCACGCGACGACCTCGGCAACGAGTCGGCGCTCTCCGCTCCCACGTCGGCGACCCCCGTCGCTCCTCCGCTCGAGGGCGTGGTTGGTCTCGTCGCGTCGGCAGGGGACGGGCAGGTCGAGCTCGACTGGCATGCCGCGACGGACACCCGGGTGATCGGCTACCGAGTCGAGCTCCGCGAGGCTGCGGACGACGCGTGGGAGCCGGTGGAGAACGGGGTGACCACCGTCAGCCACGCTGTCGTCGGCGGCCTGGCGAACGGCGTGGAGTACTCGTTCTCGGTCGTCGCGCTCGCCGCCGACGGGACGGAGTCGGACCGGTCCGACGTGGTGATGGCGACGCCCGGAGGCGTCTCTCCCTGAGACCTCCCTGCTGCACCAGCCGGGGCCGGGCCGCCGCGGCGTACCGGACCTCCCACGGCCAACTGGTCCTTCCCACGGCTCGTGACCCGTGGGAACCACCAGTTCGCCGGCATCCCTTGGGGAACCGTGGAGGCGCCCTCAGGTCCGGTGCAGGACCACGAGCCCGCTGTCGTCCACGGGAGACCCGAGCCGCTCGACGAGGTCCGACGCCGACCCCTCGAACCCCGAGCCGCCCACCAGCCGCTCGCCGTGACCGAGCAGCTTGTCGATCCCCAGGCTGATGTCGCGACGGGAGCGCTCGACCAGCCCGTCGGTGTAGAGCAGCAGCGCGTCACCGCGACCCAGGCGCCCGGTCGCCGGGGGGTACGCCGCGTCCGGCAGCAGCCCGAGCGCGGGCCCCTCGGAGCCCTCGAGGGTCCGCCAGTGACCGGAGCTCGCCTGGAAGTGCGCGGGTGGCGGGTGCCCGGCGCTGCGGATCTCGAAGCCCCCGCTGTCGAGGTCGACGACCAGGTGGACCGCCGTCGCGAACCCCTCTCCCCACCGCTGCCGCAGCAGGAACCGGTTCGCCGCCGGCAGGAACGCCTCGGGACTGACCGAACCCAGGAGCCCGCCCAGCGCCCCGGAGAGCAGCAGCGACCGGGTGCCCGCGTGGATCCCCTTCCCGGAGACGTCGACGAGTGCCAAGGAGAGGCGGGTCCGCCGGTCGTCGAGGTCGACGACGAGGAAGTCGCCGGCGAACGACGTGCCCTCGGCGGACCGGATGGCGACGTCGACGTACCAGCCGTCGGGCAGCGTCGGGACCACGCCGATCCGGTTGATCCGCTCCTGCAGGTCCAGGAGCATCGCGTCGCCGCGGAGCCCGGCCACGCCGAGCCGCTCGCGCCGGTAGGCCACGACGAGCATGACGCTGCTGAGCAGCACAATGACCGAGGCGCTGATGGCCCGCCGGAGCAGGACCAGGTCGTCCCGGTCGTCGAGCAGCTCCGCGGTCGTCTCGACGAGCAGGGTGGCCAGGATCAGCACGACGACGACCCGGATCCGCCGCGGCGCGAGGGTGAGGCTGCCGAGGAAGAGCGGGACCATGAGGACCACCGCGCCGACGTAGTGCGGCTGGACGTACATCGCGACCGCGCTGAGCACGGTCAGGAGCGCCAGCCCCAGCATCACCGCGCGGTCCTCGCGGGCCAGCCACTGGGTGAGGTGGCGCCGATGCCTCGCCACGACCGCGCCGGGACGCGCGGGCCGGACCGGTGCGTGAATGGCCACCGCCGGACTCTACCGAGGTCAGCGCCGCGCGGTGGCGCGAACCGCGCGATCTGCACCGGTACGTCAGTACCAGCCGACACCTGTCCAGGTCAGGCGACCAGCACCGGGATCCGCATCTCCTCGGGGGTCAGCGAGCCGTGCATCCCGACGAGCCGGCCCTCGAACGGGAAGTTCGCGCTGCTCAGCACGGCGTGGGAGCCGCGGCAGGCGACGACGACGTCGCCGACCCGCGCCTCGAGGCCGGGCAGCACCGCGCCGAACCAGCCTCGTGCGACGGCGTCCTCGCGGTGCAGCACCAGCGCCCGGTCGCCCAGGTGGGCGCGCCAGGCGCTCACGACGTCCTCGGCCGCGCCCGGACGGCAGTACAGGTGCCGGAACCGTGCCTCTCCCGCGACCAGCGCCAGTCCGTCCTGCAGCTCGGGCACCTGGTCGAGGTCGGTGCGGTCGTCGGGGCCGACGTCGACCATCCCGTGGTCGGCCACCACCACCAGGCGCACCTCGCCAGGGAGGCTCTCCCGCAGCCGTGCGGCGAGCAGGTCGGTCACCGCCAGCTGCGCCCGCCACTGCGCGGAGGCCACCCCGTAGCGGTGGCCGGTCCAGTCGAGGTCACCGTCGTAGCTGTAGGTCAGCGACGGCGCCCGACCGGCGGCGGTCCGCACGGCGACCAGCCGTTCACCCGGCCGGTCGACGCCCACGAACTCGGCGCCCCGGCAGCTGGCGACGGTCAGCCCCGAGCCCTCGAACTCCCGCTTGTTGACCACGGTCGTGGAGACCCCGGCCGCGGCGAGCCGGGAGAAGACCGTCGGCCGCGACTGCCACACGGCCGGGTCGACGTCCTTGTTCCAGCGCAGCGCGTTGAGGACCGACGTCGTCCCCGGGATCCGGGTCGTGTAGCCGAGCACGCCGTGCGCGCCCGGCGCCTCGCCGGTGCCGAGGGAGGTCAGGCTGGTCGCCGTGGTCGACGGCACGCCCGCGGTCGCCGGGACCGACCCGGCCAGCAGGGCGGACAGGAACGGCGCGTCGTCGGCGTGGGCCGCGAGGAGCTCCGACCCCAGCCCGTCGACCAGGAGGACGACGTAGTGCTGGGCGCTCGGCAGCCCGAGGTCGGGGACCTCGTCTCCGTCGGAGCGGACCCCGAGCGCCCGTCCCACCGCGGGGAGCACGTCGGCCAGCGAGCGGTCGGCGTACGCCGGAGGGACGAACCCGGGGTCGACCGGCGCCTCGACGCCGGCTGTCACCTGGAGCCGAACGCCGGACCGCTGGCGCCGAGCGCACCGGAACGGGCGCCGACGGTCACGGTCCGACCCGCCAACGCGTCGGCGAAGGCGAGCAGGTCGGCGACCGCCTCGGGCCCCTCGGCGGCGGCGCTCACGCGGAGGGAGAAGTCGTCGCTGCCGATGACCCCGGTGTAGCCGTGGTCGGCCTCGCACGCCGGGTCGGAGCAGCCGGCAGGCTCGAGGTCGACCCTGTTGACCGCCCCCCAGCCGATCGAGACGACCGCCTCGCTGGCACCGGTGCTGCGGCCGCGCTGCGACTCGTACGCCGCCGGGTTGGCGACCATCCGGTTGACCACGACCGACCGGACCGCGGCGAGCGCGATCGCCTCGGTGGTGGTGGAGGTGTACGGCGCGGGCAGCACGTCGTCGGGCGCGTGCTCGTCGGTGTGGGCGAGGATCAGCCGGGTGGGAGTGAGCACGAGGACCGTGACGTGCCGGCGGACCTCGTCGCGCTCGTCGATGGTGGGCTCGTGGTGGACGAGGTGGGCCTCGACGGCCTCTCCGGCGACGGCGGCGAAGACCGCATCGGCCACGACGTCGGGGTAGTAGCCCGAGGCGTCGATCGCCGACCGCAGCTCGTCGGAGCCGCCGGCTCGTGCCCTCATGCGCCCAGTCATGGCGTCAGTCTCCCAGACAGCCCGCGACCGGCACGCCCAGCGGGTCGCTCCCGGTCAGCTCGCCGCGGTGTCCCCCACCGGGGTGGGCATCCGGCGGGCGAACGCGTCGGACCGGGTCGCGGTCGTGGGCGCGACGCGCGCGGACGCGGTCAGCACCGTGGCGCCCTCGCTCCCGACCACCACCAGCTCGAGGAAGAGCTCGCGCACCTGGGGCAGGTCGTCCTTCAGCCGTGCCACCGCCAGCAGCACCCGCTCGACGGCCGCGGTGTCCACGGGGTCGCTGCCGCGGTAGCCGAACAGCAGCGGCGCGGCCCGTATCTCCCGGACCATCTCGGCGGCGTCGGTCGGCTGCAGCGGCGGGATGCGGAAGGCGTAGTCGCCGAGCAGCTCGGTCGCGGCGCCGCTGATGCCGAAGGAGAGGACCGGTCCGAAGAGGGGATCCTCCACCGCGCGGACCGCGACCGGGACGCCCGCCGCTGCGCCGCGCTGCACCACGAACCCGGGCGACGTACCGGGGACGACCAGCCCCTGCATCGTGCGCCAGGCGTCGCGCATCTCCTCCTCGGTGTCGATGTTGCGCCAGACGTGGCCGAGGTCGGGGCGGTGGCGCAGGTGCTCTGCGGTCGCCTTGAGCACCACCCCGGAGTCCGCGCCCTCGGCGAGGAGCCGTCGCGTCGCCGCGACGGCCTCCTCCTCGTCGGCCACGGGGTGGCGGACCCACATCTCGGTGCCGTACGCCGCGAGCAGCTCCGCGACCTCCTCCTCGGTGAGCACCCGGCCGTCGCGCGCGTCCAGCAGCGCCTTCATCACCACCTGCTTGGCCCGCGTCGGGTCGTCGGACCCGGGCTGCTCCTCGTCGTCGGCCGGACGCCCGAGCCACGCGGCGTACTCCACGGTCTTCGCCAGTGCCCGGACCGCAGCCTCCGGGGAGTGGTACGACGGCACCGACCCCCGGCCCGCGGTGCTCCCGGCGAGGTCGGGGACCCGCAGCAGCTCCGGCACGCCGTGGGCGGCGAGGAAGCTGGACAGCACGGGCTTGTCGGACTGCTCGCCGACCACGGCGAGCACGTTCGCGACGGCCGCGCCGGTGGTGTTGACCAGCGGGATGAACACCGCGAGCACTGCGTCGACCTCAGGGTCGTCGATCGCCTGGTCGAGCGCCCGCTCGAAGTCGTCGGCGGTCGCCTCGGCGCCGAGGCCGCCGACGAAGCGCACCTCGAGCCCGTTGGCCGCCGCGGCGTCCGCAGCGAGCAGGGCCAGCGCGTCGGAGTTGCCGACCACCGCGACCCGCCCGCCGCGCGGCAGCGGCTGGTGCGCGACCAGCTGGGCGACGTCGAACATCTCGTCGAGGTCGTCGACCTGGATCACCCCGGCCTGCCGGAACATCGCGTCGACGGCCGCCTGGCCGGTCTCGGTCTCCCGGACCGAGTGACCCATGGGGACGCCCTGGGTGGTGCGGCCCCCCTTGACCGCCACGATCGGCTTGCGGCGCGACACCCGGCGCGCGATCCGGCTGAACTTGCGCGGGTTGCCGATCGACTCCAGGTAGAGCAGCACGACCTCGGTGGCGTCGTCCTCCTCCCAGTACTGCAGCAGGTCGTTGCCCGACACGTCGGCCCGGTTGCCCGCGGAGACGAACGTGGACAGGCCGAGACCGCGGCGGCTGACGTTCTCGAGGATCGCCGCGCCGAGCGCCCCGGACTGGCAGAAGAAGCCGGCGCGGCCCCGCGGCGGCAGGACCGGGGCGAGCGAGGCGTTGAGGCTGTGCTCGGCGGAGGTGTTGATGATGCCCAGCGCGTTCGGGCCGATGAGCCGCAGGCCGTACGTGCGGCACAGCCGCACCAGCTGTCGTTGCCGCTCCCGGCCCTCCTGACCGGTCTCGGCGAACCCGGACGAGACGACCACCAGGCCGTGCACGCCCTTCTGCGCACAGTCCAGGACGACGTCGGGCACCGCCTCCGCGGGGACGGCGACGATCGCGACGTCGACCTCGTGGGGGATGTCGGCGACGCTGCGGAACGCCGGCATCCCGACGACGGAGTCCGCGGAGGAGTTGACGACGTACACCCGGCCGCGGTAGTCGCCGAGGACGAGGTTGCGCACGAGCGCCCGGCCGACCGCGTCGTGACGGCGGGAGGCGCCCACCACCGCGACGCTGCGTGCGGCGAAGAACCGCTCGACCGACGCTGCCTCGGCCCGGTGCTCGCGGGCCTGCATGACCCCGAAGAAGGTCCGCGTCGGGTCGATGCGGAACTCGAGGTTCACCACGCCGTCCTCGAACCCGCGCGAGACCTGGTAGCCGGCCTCCCGGAAGACCTGCAGCATCCCGCGGTTCTCCGGGAGCACCGAGGCGACGAAGCGCTCGACGCCGACCTCGCGGCCGGTCTGCGCGAGGTGCTCGAGCAGCAGCTGGCCGATGCCGCGGTGCTGGTGGCGGTCCTGGACGAGGAAGGCGACCTCGGCGACGTCGCCGTCGCGGCTCCCGACCTCCCCGAGGCGGTCGAAGCGGCCCACCGCGATGATGCGTTCGGCGACGGTCATGACGAGCGCGACCCGGTCGCGGTGGTCGACCTGGGTGAACCTCTTCACGTCGCGCTCGCTCAGCGTCGGGACGGCGGCGAAGAAGCGGTAGTACTTCGACTGCGCGGACACCTGGGCGTAGAACGCGACCAGCTCCTCGGCGTCCCGTGGCGTGATCGGACGCAGGTGCGCGGTGCGACCGTCACGCAGCACGACGTCGGCCTCCCAGTGGCGCGGGTAGGCCTCCTCGGCGCCCTCGCTGCCGACCTGACCCACCCCGTCGCCGAGCGTCACGCCCCGAACCTAGCGCCGCTCAGGGGACAATGCGCCGGTGGCACGGTCCCGACGCAGCACCCCGACCCCGGTCGCCGACGACTTCGAGGAGCACATCGTCGACATCGACGTCGGCGACGAGATGCGCACGAGCTTCCTCGAGTACGCCTACTCGGTCATCTACAGCCGCGCACTCCCCGACGCCCGCGACGGCCTGAAGCCGGTGCAGCGCCGGATCCTCTACACGATGGCCGACATGGGGCTGCGGCCCGACCGCGGCCACGTCAAGTCCGCACGCGTGGTGGGCGAGGTGATGGGCCGGCTCCACCCTCACGGCGACAGCGCGATCTACGACGCGCTCGTCCGGATGGTGCAACCGTGGTCGATGCGGCTGCCCCTGGTGGACGGCCACGGCAACTTCGGCTCCCCCGACGCCGGCCCGGCCGCGATGCGCTACACCGAGTGCCGGATGGCCGCAGCCGCGCTGCCCATGACGACCTCGATCGACGAGGACACCGTCGACTTCCGGCCCAACTACGACTCGCGCGAGCTCGAGCCGAGCGTGCTGCCCGCGGCGGTCCCGAACCTGCTGGTGAACGGCGCGTCCGGCATCGCGGTCGGGATGGCGACCAACATGGCGCCGCACAACCTCGTCGAGGTCGTCCAGGCGCTGCGCCACCTGGTCACCCACCCGGGAGCCGACCTCGACACGCTCATGCGCTACGTGCCCGGGCCGGACCTCCCCACGGGGGGCAAGATCATCGGGCTCGACGGGGTCCGCGACGCCTACGAGACCGGGCGCGGCAGCTTCCGGATGCGCGCGACGACCCGCATCGAGAGCGTGACCCCCCGCCGCCGCGGGATCGTCGTCACCGAGCTGCCCTACGGCGTCGGGCCCGAGAAGGTCGTCGAGCGGATCAAGGTCCTGGTCCAGGGCAAGAAGCTCCAGGGCATCGCCGACGTCAAGGACCTCACCGACCTGGAGAAGGGCCTGCGGCTCGTCATCGAGGTCAAGAACGGGTTCCACCCCGAGGCGATCCTCGAGCAGCTGTTCAAGCTGACCCCGATGGAAGACTCCTTCGGCATCAACAACGTCGCGCTCGTCGACGGCCAGCCGCGGACCCTCGGGCTGAAGCCGCTGCTCGAGGTCTTCCTGTCCCACCGGTACGACGTGGTGCGGCGCCGGTCGACGTACCGGCGCAACCGGGCCGCGGAGCGGCTCCACCTCGTCGAGGGACTGCTGGTCGCGATCCTCGACATCGACGAGGTGATCCAGCTGATCCGGGGCAGCGACGACGCGGGTCAGGCCAAGGAGCGGCTCATGTCGGTCTTCGACCTCACCGACCCGCAGGCCTCCTACATCCTCGACATGCAGCTGCGGCGGCTCACCCGCTTCTCGCGGCTGGAGCTCGAGAAGGAGCAGACCGAGCTGCAGCGGCTGATCGGGGAGCTCGACGCGATCCTGTCCGACGACGCCCAGCTGCGTCGGGTCGTCTCGGAGGAGCTCGCGGACGTGGCGCGGGCCCACGGCACCCCCCGACGCACGGTGCTGCTCCAGTCGGCCGGCCAACCTGCGGCCGCGGTGCCGATGGAGGTCGACGACGACCCCTGCTTCGTGCTGCTCTCCTCGGCAGGGCTCCTCGCCCGGACCGCGGACACCGGGCTCCCCGGCGACACCGGCGACCGCACCGGCCACGACGTCGTCGTCTCGGCGGTCGCGGCGACCGCCCGGGGCCAGGTCGGGGTGCTCACCTCGCGCGGGCGACTCCTGCGGCTCGACGTCCTCGACCTGCCGACCCTGCCGCGCACCGCCAACGCCCCGCAGCTGCAGGGCGGCGCTCCGCTGGACACCTTCGTCGCCCTCGAGGGCGGCGAGCGGGCCCTCGCGCTCAGCGCCGTGCGCGACGGCGGGCCCGGGCTGGCCCTCGGCACCCGACACGGGGTCGTCAAGCGGGTCAACCCCGAGGTCCTGGGCCGGGAGTCGTGGGAGGTGGTGCGCCTGGCCGACGGGGACGAGGTCGTCGGGGCGGTCGAGCTGGCGACGGGCGAGGAGGAGCTCTGCTTCGTCACCAGCGACGCGCAGCTGCTGCACTTCCCCGCCGGCGCCGTCCGGCCGCAGGGTCGCACCGGCGGCGGGATGGCCGGGGTCCGGCTGGCGCCGGGCGCGCAGGCGGTGTTCTTCGGGTCCGTCCCCGCCGACGGTGGTCCCGACGAGGAGCCGGTCGTTGTCACCGTGGCCGGAGCGAGCAGCGCGCTGCCGGGGACCGAGCCGGGCTCGGTGAAGGTCACGCGGTTCACCGGGTACCCCGCCAAGGGCCGCGCCACCGGCGGGGTCCGGTGTCACCGGTTCCTGCGGGGCGAGGACACGCTCGTGCTGGCCTGGGTCGGACCGGGGCCGGCACGGGCCGCCGCGGCGTCCGGCGCACCGGTCGAGCTGCCCGCGGCCGACGACCGTCGCGACGGGTCGGGGACACCGCCGTCGCAGCCGATCGCCGCCGTGGCCGCTCCGGTGCGTGCCCAGCTGGCCCGACCGGCGGCGGTCGGCTGAGCCCGACCGACCCGGCGCGCGCCGTCGTCCCGACTCCGTCGGCGCGGCGTGACAGGCTGACGGCATGACGCCGCGCCCCCCTCACCTCCCGGCGCGACGCCGCTCGCGCCGGGGCGGTCCGGCCGTCCTCGGTGGGCTGGCGGCGGCCGCGCTGCTCGCCGGGTGCTCGGGTGGGCAGGAGGACGGCCCGCCCCCGGAGGACGTCATGGCGCAGGCGCGGACCCAGCTCGACGAGACCACCGGCGTCTCGGTGAGCCTCACCACCGACCAGCTCCCCGACGGCGTCGACGGGGTCCTCGAGGCGAGAGGCGTCGGCACCCACGCCCCGGCCTTCAAGGGCGAGATCGAGGCGGTGGTCAGCGGGATCCCCGCGACCGTGCCGGTGGTCGCGCTCGACGGGACCGTCTACGCGAAGCTGCCGTTCTTCCCGCGGTACGAGGAGATCGACCCGGCCGAGTACGGCGCCCCCGACCCCGCGCAGCTGATGGCGACGGAGGGCGGCATCTCCGCCTGGCTCACGGAGGCGACCGGTCTCGAGGAGGGTGAGCAGACGCGACAGGGCGACGCGGTGGTCAGCACCTACACCGGGACGCTCCCAGGTGAGGCGGTCACCTCGGTCATCCCCAGCGCGGACGAGTCCGCCGACTTCGACGCCACCTTCGAGGTCGACGACGACGGCCGCCTGGTCGAAGCCCTGGTGACCGGGCCGTTCTACGGCTCGGCGGGTGACGTCTCCTACACGGTGGGGCTCAGCGACTACGGCACCGACGAGGAGATCACCGCCCCGTGAGGCCCGGCGCCGAGCCGGGTCGGTCCTCGAGCGCCCGGGACCCGGGCGCGGACCCGCCGTCCAGGACCGGGCGCCGGCTGCTCACCCTCGCAGCGGTCGCCGTGGGCTTCGCGGCCGCCGACACCTACGTCGTCGTGCTGGCGCTGCCCGACATGATGGCGTCGGCCGGCCTCTCCGCCCAGGAGCTGCAGCGGGCGGCTCCCATCGTCTCGGGGTTCCTCCTCGGGTACGTCGCGGTGCTGCCGCTCGTGGGTCGGATCGCCGACCTCCGGGGCCGGCTCCCGGTGCTCGTGGGCTCGCTGGTGGTCTTCGCGGTGGGCTCCCTGGTGACCGCTGCGGCGTACGACCTCCCCTCGGTGGTGACCGGCCGGTTCCTCCAGGGGCTCGGCGGCGGCGGGCTGGTGCCGGCGACGCTGGCGCTCGTGGCCGACCTCTACCCTCCGCGCCGGCGGGGCGTCCCGCTGGGGGTCGTGGGCGCCGTGCAGGAGGTCGGCAGCGTCGTCGGGCCCTTGTACGGCGCTGTGGTGCTCGCGGTCGCGGACTGGCGGGCGATCTTCTGGCTCAACCTCGTGGTCGGCCTCGGGATCGCCGTCGCGCTGCACCGCGCCGCGGCGAGCCCCGGCGTGCCCGCTCCGGCAGCCCCGGCAGCCCCGGCAGCCCCGGCGGTCGGTCACCGCCGTGGTCCGCCCGACCTCGTGGGCGGCGCGCTCGCCGTCGCGGCGTTGGCAGCCGTCGTCCTCGTGATGCAGCCGCCGGCCACGCTCACCAGCGACGTCACCCTCGGGCTGGCGTTCCTCCCGGTCGCCGGTTCGTCCCGGTGGCTCGCCCCGGTCGCGCTCGTCGCCGGGGCGCTGCTGGCGCTGCTGGTGCTGCGCTGCCTCACCGCACGACGACCGCTGGTCGACCTCCGCAGCTGGCCGGCGCTGGCCCGGTCGGTGGACCTGCTCGGCGCGGGGCTGCTGAGCACGGCGCTGGCCGCGGTGGTGCTCGCGTTCGCCACCGCCGACCCCGAGGTGCAGGTGTTCTCCCCCGCCGGCCCACCGCTGCTCGCCCTCGCTGCGGTGACGGGGGTCGCCTTCGTGGTCCGCAACCGGACGGCGCGCCGGCCGCTGGTGCCGACCGACGCGCTGCGTCGCCCGCCCGCATGGGGCTCCTTGGCCGTCAGCTTCTTCGTCGGCGCAGGGCTCATCGCGGCGCTGGTGGACATCCCCGTCTTCGCCCGGGTGACCACGTACCCCGACTCCCAGCTGCTCGCCGCGCTGGTGCTCGTCCGGTTCCTCGTCGCGCTCCCGCTCGGAGCGCTCCTGGGTGGGTGGCTCTCGCAGCGGGTGGCGCCAGGTCCGTTGACCGCGACCGGGATGCTGCTCGCCGCCGTCGGGTTCGTCGCGATGTCGAGGTGGGGGCTGGAGTCGCTGGCGTCGCCCGCCGCGACGGTGCCGCTGGTGGTCTGCGGGCTCGGTTTCGGCCTGGCGCTGGCGCCGGTCAACGCGGCACTGCTCGCGGGGACCGAGCCGGCGGTCCACGGCGTCGCGAGCGCGCTGCTCGTCGTGGCCCGGATGGTCGGGATGCTCGTCGGCATCAGCGCGCTGACGACGGTGGGACTCCGCCGGTTCTACGCCGAGCAGGAGGACGTGCCCGCACCGTCCGAGGTCTGCGGCGGCGGCCGGACCCGGTGCGACGCGTTCGAGCTGCTGCTGCAGGAGGCCGGGCTGACGCAGCTGCAGACGGTCTTCCTGGGTGCGGCCGCCTGCTGCGTTGTCGCGGCCGTGCTCGCGACGGTCCTGTTCCGCGGCGCCCGGACCGACGACGTGCAGGCAGCAGCTGTCCAGAGCCCCCTCGGCTGAGCCCCGCGGACATCGGGCCGGTCCGTGGGCACCGCAAGGGACCCCGGCCGTCGCCGCACTACCCTCGTCGGCTGTGGACGACGCCTTCGACGACCTGCTGACCGCCAACCGGGACTTCGCGACCTCCTTCGCCCTCGCGGGGTTCGACGGCGTCGCGCACGCGGGCGTCGCGATCGTCACCTGCATGGACAGCCGGATCGACCCGCTGGGCCTGGTGGGACTGCGGCCCGGAGACGCCAAGATCTTCCGCAACCCCGGCGGCCGGGTGACCGACCAGGCGCTGGAGGCGCTCGTGCTGGGGATCCACCTCTTGAAGGTCGAGCGCATCCTCGTCGTCCCGCACACGCGGTGTGCGGTCGCGACCCACACCGAGCACGAGCTCCGGGAACGGGTCGCCGCCTCGGCGGGCGTCGACGTGACCTGGCAGCGGTTCCACGTCGTCGAGGACCAGGTCGCGGCGCTCGGTGAGGACGTGCACCGGGTCCGCTCCCACCCGCTCATCCCCGAGCAGGTCGCCGTCGGCGGCTTCGTGTACGACGTCGACACGGGGCTCCTGCAGCGCCACTACTGAGGCGTCACCCTCCGACCGTCCGGGCTCGGCAGTCCGAGGCGCGGTCGTCCGCCGCGTCGCCTGAGCAGGTGTCGGCGCCGCGGCCGCCCTCGAGATGGTCCGCGCCGGCACCGCCGTCGAGCCGGTCGTCACCCGGGCCGGCGGCGAGGACGTCCGCGCCGTCGCGCCCCAACAGCCGGTCGCTGCCCCGGTCGCCGTACGCCACGTCGTCGCCGGGGCCCCCGAGGATGCGGTCGGCCCCGCCGTCCCCGTAGACGATGTCGTCGCCGCCGCGGCCGCGGACCACGTCGTCGCCGTCCTGCGCGCAGAGAACGTCGTCGCCGGCGGTCCCGACGAGCACGTCGGCGTCGTCGGACCCCGTGACCGTGCAGCCTCGTGGGCGGGTGGCGAACTCCTCCACCGCGAGCACGGGCCGCACCGCCGCACGCAGTCGGGGGGTGACGAAGGCGCGGCGCAGGACGTCCCCGCCGAGGGCGTTGCCGAGCGCGGCCATCACCATGCCCTGGTCCAGGGACAGGTACGCCGGCGAGGGGTGGCCGGTGTCGACGTTGACCGCATCGCGGAACCCCCGGTCGCCGTAGACGCCGGGCATCGCCTCCAGGGCCGCCAGGTCGGCCAGCGCCTGCGTCGGCCGGTAGCGCAACGCCAGGAACGCAGCGTGAGGGGTCACCACGCCGTTCGTGTAGGCGCTGGCGGGTGGGTCGGGGACGGGGTCACGGTCCGGGCAGCCCGTGAAGCCGCGGTCGACGAGCGTCGCGTCCTCGTTCGAGGGCATCCCGTTGGGGTCCATCCCCGCGGCGTCGACCCCGTACACGGCGTACCCGCCCTCGGGCGTGTTCGACGGGGAGAAGCCCCAGACGCCGTACTGAGCGACCCGTAGACCGTGGTCGATCTGTGCGTCGACGGTCAGCGGGTGGTTGCGGCGCCAGGACCCTGCCCCCCACTCCTCCTCGGGGACGAAGAGGGCCGGCATGAGCGCCTCGAACATCGAACCACCCCAGCTCGGCGTGATCCGGAAGGACCGACCCGCCCCGTCGTAGGGGTAGCTCCCGTCGTAGACGTCCACACCGGCGTAGCGGCGCACGAAGCCGTCGGGTCGGGTCTCCTGGAAGGAGTACTCGCACGTGGCCGGGAAGGTCCGCCAGCGTCCGTAGTAGGTCTTGCGCGGCAGCTCGCCCTTGGCGATGCCGATGTAGTCGGCGATGCGGCTCTCGGAGACGACGGTGTCGTAGCAGCAGGGACCGGTTCCCTCCGCAACGGAGTAGTGGAAGAGGATCCGGTTGACCTCGGGGACGTAGTAGAAGCCGAAGTCCATCGAGCGGTACAGCCCACCCGCGCGGGCGGAGAGCTCGGGAACGGCTCCCCGAACGACGCGGAGACCGGTCGCCAGCCACGCGTTGTCGACCGAGGACAGGATCGGGTCGAGCGGCTCCCCGGTCGGCGGCCAGGTCGTGAGCTTCGTGCCGTCCCGGTGGTCGTACCAGTTGTAGAACTGGCCGCTCGGCTCGTGCCGCTCCATCCTCTCCAGGGTCGTCATCGTGCGCGCGAGGCGTCGTACCAGCTCCCGGTGCCCGATCAGTCCCAGCCGCTCCGCAGCGACCGCGCTCCACATGTAGGCGCCGATGTTGGTGGTCGAGGTCTGCACGTCGGTGTGACCGTCGTCGTAGAGCTGGTCGGTCGGCAAGCCGCTCGGGGTGTCGACCATGTCCTCGAAGGAGTGCCACGTCGCCGCGGCGTAGCGCATCAGCCGGACCTGCCCGCTCTCGACGGCTGCTGGCACGGACTCGGCCTGCACCGGGACGAGCGTCGACGAGCCCAGCGCCAGCGCGACGCCGACCAGGACCGCGAGACGCGCCATTCGGCCGCCGGCGCTCGATGACCGTGTCCCTTCGACGACTCGAGGCACCGGGGGCTCCCACCTTGCGCTGAGGGTGAGGCGGTCACAGACTCCGGACATGACCGGGATCACACATGTCCCGGCACCCTAGCCCCCGAGGAGCACCATGAGGCAACTGCACGGCGTGGCAGGTGCGGCGGCAGCAGCGATCGCGCTCTCGATCGCCGGGGGCGGAGTGGTGGCAGGCACGCGGTCGGCGCCGCTCGCCGAGGCCCCACGACTTGCGGAGTCCGTCGCCGACGCCGAGGACGCCCGCACCGAGCGCCGGATCGACGCGCTGATCGCGCGGATGACCACGGAGGAGAAGCTGCAGCAGGTGCAGCTGCTCTCCGACGGCCAGATCACCGACGCCGACGCGAAGGCGGGCGTCGGCGGGGTCTTCAGCCTGGTCGACCCCGAGCGGATCGACCACTTCCAGCACCTCGCGGTGGAGGAGTCGCGGCTGGGGATCCCGATCCTCTTCGCCTACGACACCATCCACGGCTACCGCACGGTGTTCCCGGTCCCTCTCGGCACGGCCAGCTCCTTCGACCGGTCCGTCGCGCGGGCCGACGCACGCATCGGAGCCCGGGAGTCCGCGACCGTGGGGCTGAAGCAGATCTACTCGCCGATGGTCGACGTCTCGCACGAGCCCCGGTGGGGCCGCATCGTGGAGGGTGCCGGCGAGGACCCCTTCCTCAACGCCGAGATGGGCGTGGCGCGGGTCCGTGGCGCCCAGGGCCGCGACTACTCCCAGCCGACCAAGGTCGTCACCAGCGTCAAGCACTACGTCGGCTACGGCGAGCCGGAGGGGGGCCGCGACTACGACACCACCGACATGTCCGAGCAGCGGCTGCGCAACGTCTACCTGCCGCCGTTCAAGGCCGCCATCGAAGCGGGTTCCGACACCGTCATGTGCTCCTTCAACTCTCTCAACGGCGTGCCCGGGTGCGCCAACGAGTACACCGAGACCCAGATCCTCAAGGAGGAGTGGGGGTTCGACGGCTTCGTCGAGAGCGACTACACCGCGGTCGCAGAGACCCGTGCCTGCCCGGGTCGGCTCCCCGCGGGCCCGCCCTGCGGGCACGGGACGGCGAAGAACGGCCCGGACGCCGCAGCCAAGGCCCTGATGGCGGGCACCGACTCGGAGATGGTGAGCACCACGATCCGTGACTACGGTGCACAGCTGCTCCAGCAGGGCCGCATCACCCAGGAGCGCCTCGACGACGCGGTGCGCCGCATCCTGAGGGTGAAGTTCCGCGCCGGGCTCTTCGAGAACCCCTACGTCGACCAGGCGGCGGCCACCGACGAGGCGTCGTTCCTGACCGCCGAGGACCGCGCCGCCGCACGCCGGGCCGCCGGGAGGTCGATGGTGCTGCTCAAGAACGCAGGCGGCACGCTCCCGCTGGACCCGGGTGCGTCGACCGCGGTCATCGGGCCGCTCGGCGACGACCAGCACGACATGCTCGGCCCGTGGTGGGGCCAGGGCCGCGACGAGGACGCCGTGAGCCTCTACGACGGCATCAGGGCGGTGGACCCGGGAGCGACCTTCACCCAGGCCTGCAACCTCGAGAACACCGAGCCGCCACTCAACACCGAGAACGACGTGTGCGGGACCCCGACAGAGCCCGGCTTCCAGGACGCCGTCGACGCGGCGAACGCCGCCGACCAGGTCGTGCTCGCGCTCGGCGAGACCCGGGAGCAGAGCGCAGAGGCGGCCACGCGGTCCGACATCTCGCTGCCGGGACGCCAACAGGAGCTCATCGACGCGATCGCGGCGACCGGGAAGCCGTTCGTCGTGGTGCTCTTCAACGGTCGGCCGCTGACGCTGGGTCCCGTCGTCGACAGCGCACCGGCGATCCTCGAGGCGTGGTTCCCCGGGGTCGAGGCGGGGAACGGGGTGGCCGACGTGCTGTTCGGCACGGTGAACCCCAGCGGCAAGCTGCCGGTGTCCTTCCCCCAGCGGCTCGGCCAGGTGCCGATCTACTACAACCACGAGCCGACGGGGCGGCCCTGCGACGTCACCCAGAAGTACGTCTCGCGCTACCGCGACCTGCGGTCCTGCGACCCGCTGTTCCCGTTCGGGTTCGGGCTCAGCTACACGACCTTCGAGGTGTCCGACCTGCAGCTCGACCGGCCCTCGGTCAGCCCTGGCGGCCACGTCACCGCGTCGGTGACCCTCACCAACACCGGCGACCGCCGCGGCGCCGACGTCGTGCAGCTCTACCTCCACGACCCGGTGGCCAGCCTGTCCCAGCCGGTGCGGCGGCTGAGGGGGTTCGAGCGGGTCGCGCTCGACGCGGGCGAGTCGCGGACCGTGCAGTTCCAGGTGGACCGCGACGACTTCGGCTTCTACGACAACAGCGGCGAGTACGTCGTCGAGCCCGGCGTCATCGAGCTCTACGCGGGCGACGACTCGACCGCCACGCTGCGGGAGACCTTCCGGGTCACCCGCTAGGACGGGAGGACCTCGAGGAGGGGCCGGCGCACCACCGGCCCCTCCAGCCGGGAGGTCAGGCGTCGATCAGCTCGGCGTCGATCTCGTAGGCGCCCTGGACGATGAACTCCTTGCGCGGCGCGACGTCGGACCCCATGAGCAGCTCGAACACGGTGGCCGCCACCGCGGCGTCGTCGACGGTGATCCGTCGCAGCGTCCGGTGCCGCGGGTCCATCGTGGTCTCGGCCAGCTGGTCGGCGTCCATCTCGCCGAGCCCCTTGTAGCGCTGCACCGGGTCCTTCCAGCGCAGCCCCTTCTTCTGCAGCTCGGCGAGGCGTCGCTGCAGCTCGGCGTCGGAGTAGGTGTAGACGTACTTGTCCGTTCCCTTGCGGGGGTTGGTGAGCTCGATGCGGTGCAGCGGCGGGACCGCGGAGAACACCCGGCCGGCCTTGATGAGCTCGGGCATGTAGGTGAAGAACAAGGTGGTGAGCAGGCACCGGATGTGGGCGCCGTCGGAGTCGGCATCGGCCATGAAGACGATGCGCCCGTAGCGCGCCTGCTCGAGGTCGAATGTCCGGCCCGACCCGGCGCCGACGACCTGGATGATCGCGGCGCACTCGGTGTTCTTGAGCATGTCGCCGACCGAGGCCTTCTGGACGTTGAGGATCTTGCCGCGGATCGGCAGCAGCGCCTGGAACTCGGAGTTCCGGGCGAGCTTGGCGGTGCCGAGCGCGGAGTCGCCCTCGACGATGAAGAGCTCGCTGCGGTCGGTGTCGGTCGACCGGCAGTCGGCCAGCTTGGCCGGCAGCGCCGAGGACTCCAGGGCGCTCTTCCGGCGCTGGTTGTCCCGCTGCTGACGGGCGGCCAGCCGCGTCCGCGAGGCGTTCGCGACCTTCTCGAGCACCAGCCGGGCCTGCGCCCTGGCCGGGCCACGGGCGGAGGTGAGGAACTCCTTGAGCTCGCGGGACACCACACGCCGGACGATGGCGCGGGCGGCGGGTGTCCCGAGCACCTCCTTGGTCTGGCCCTCGAACTGCGGCTCGGCGAGGCGGACGGTGACGACCGCGGTCATCCCCTCGAGCACGTCGTCCTTCACGACGTCGGGCTCGGCGACCTTGAGGGTCTTGGCGTCGCGGAGCGCGTCGTTGAGCGTCTTGGTGACCGCCGCCTCGAAGCCCCCGACGTGCGTGCCGCCCTTGGGCGTCGCGATGACGTTGACGTAGGACCGAACCTCGGTGTCGTAGCCGGTGCCCCACCGCACCGCGACGTCGACGTGCAGGTCCCGCTCGACGTCCTGCGGCGTCATGTGCCCCTTGTCGTCCAGCAGCGGCACGGTCTCGGTGAACCGCTCGTGCCCCTCGAGGCGGAGCACGTCGGTGACGGGCTCGTCCGCGGCGAGGAACTGGCAGTACTCGGTGATCCCACCGTCGTGGCGGAACCGCTCCTCGACGGGCTCGGCGCCGCGCACGTCGCGGATCACCAGCTCGAGCCCGGGGACCAGGAACGACGTCTGACGGGCCCGGGTGACGAGGTCCTCCAGGAGGAAGGTCGCGTCTCGGGTGAAGACCTGCCGGTCCGGCCAGAACCGGACCCGTGTCCCGGTGACTCCCTTGCCGACCCGCTTGCCCCGCTGCAGCCCCGACTGGGGGGTGAACGGGGCGTCCGGGCCGTCACCGGCGAACACACCGGGTGCCCCCCGCCGGAACGACATGTGCTGGGTGGCCGGCGACCGGTCGACCGCGACGTCGAGCCGGGCCGACAGCGCGTTGACGACCGACGAGCCGACCCCGTGGAGGCCGCCACTGGCGTTGTAGGAGCCGCCCCCGAACTTGCCGCCCGCGTGGAGCTTGGTGAAGACGACCTCCACCCCGGAGAGCCCGGTCTTCGGCTCCTTGTCCACCGGGATCCCGCGGCCGGTGTCGTGGACCTCCGCGGAGCCGTCGGGGTGCAGCGTCACCTCGATGCACGAGCCGTGGCCCGCCAGCGCCTCGTCGACGGCGTTGTCGATGATCTCCCAGAGACAGTGCATGAGCCCGCGCGTGTCGGTCGACCCGACGTACATCCCGGGGCGTTTGCGGACGGCCTCGAGCCCCTCGAGGACGAGGAGGTGGTGGGCGTTGTAGCTGTTGTCCATGACGGTCCCGACCCTACCGACGCCGACCCTCCGGACTGGTCAACCGAGCCGTGCACGTCACAGGAGTGAGTGTCGGGAGCCGGGGAACGGTCACGATGCGGTAGCAAAACCCGCAAGGAAGGCCGCCTGACGCCGATGGAGCGGTCGAGGGATGCACACTTGAGGGGACCCATCCGAACCAGGCGGGCGACGAACCCCCTGTGAGGCGGCTCACCGGAGTCTCACGCGGTAGCCGTCCCGCAGCAGGAAGCGTGGCACGTGTTTCGATGTTGCAGACGATGAAGGTCAGAGGGATCGGTTCCTCCGACTCAACCGAAGGACAGGAAGGAAGGCCCCCGTGACCACTGCCGTCGCCACCAGCCCCCTGACCGCCAGCGACCGTTGTGACCGCTGTGGTGCTCAGGCCTACGTCCGTGTCGAGCTCCCGGGTGGGAACGAGCTCCTCTTCTGCGCCCACCACGGTCGCGAGCACGCGCCGAAGCTCCGCGCCCTCGCCGTCAACTGGCACGACGAGACCGGCAAGCTCTTCGACGCGCCGCCGAGCGAGTCCGAGCGCTGACTGCGTCCACCCACCTGAGGGAGCACGCTCCCTGATCGTCCGTCGAGGCTCCGGCACCTGCCGGGGCCTCGCGTGCGTCTGCGGCCCGTCTGACAGGGTGAGGTGGTGACCGTGACCGAGCTCGTCGTCGGCCTGGTCGTCCTGGTCGGGATCGTCGGGGTCGTCGTGCCCCTGATGCCCGGGACCCTGCTCGTGGCCGCCGCGGTCGTCGTCTGGGCCCTCGACGACGGCAGCACCACCGCGTGGGTGTTCACCGCGGGCGCGCTGGCGCTCCTGGCGGTGGGGGCGGTGGTGAAGTACGCCGTGCCCGGCAAGCGCCTCAAGGGCTCGGGCGTCCCGACGTCGACGCTGCTGCTGGGGGCCGTGTTCGCCGTCGTGGGCTTCTTCGTCGTCCCGGTCCTCGGCGCCTTCCTCGGGTTCGTGCTCGGCGTCTACCTCGCCGAGGTACGCCGGCTAGGGTCGCAACGGGCCTGGCCGGCGACGAGATCCGCGCTCGGCGCTGTCGGGCTGTCGGTGCTCATCGAGCTGGTCGCCGCGCTGCTCGCCGCCGCGGTGTGGCTCGGCGGCGCTGTCGCGACCTGAGCGGGTCCTCTCGGTGTCGGTCCTCCTCGCGCTCCTGTCCGCCGTTGCCTACGGGCTGTCGGACTTCATCGGCGGGCTGGTGTCGCGCCGCGCCTCGGTCTGGTCCGTCGCGGTGGTGCTGCAGGCCAGCTCCGCGGTCAGCACCGCCGTCGTCTCGACTCTCGTGGGCGGGACCCTCACCGGTCCCGACCTGGCCTGGGCGACCCTCAGCGGCGTGGGCTCGGGGGTCGGGGTGTGCGCGCTCTTCCACGGGCTGTCGCGAGGGCGGATGGCCGTCGTGGCCCCGCTCTCGGCCGTCGGAGCGGCGATGCTCCCGCTCGTGGTGGCGCTGGCGACCGGTGAGCGGCCGTCTGCCCTGGGCCTCCTGGGCATCGCGGTCGCGCTCCCGGGCATCTGGCTCGTCAGCGGCGGGAATGCCGACCACGGCGACCACGTCGACGGGTCGGGCGCCGAGCCCCGTGCGTCGGGCGTCGGTGACGGACTCGTCGCCGGACTCGGGTTCGGCGTGATGTTCGTGGCGTTGGCGCAGGTCAGCGAAGCATCCGGGCTCTGGCCGGTCGCGCACGGGCAGGTCGTCTCCGCCCTCACCGCCGTCGGGCTCGCACTCACCCTCAGGGCCTCCTGGCGACCTGCCGGCGCGAGTCTGATGCTCTCCGCCGCGGCAGGAGGTCCCCTCGGGGCGCTCGCAGTCGTCGCCTACACGCTGTCCACCCGGAGCGGGCTGCTCAGCATCAGCGCGGTGCTGTCCTCGCTCTACCCGGCAGCCACGATCCTGCTCGCCGCGACCGTCCTCCACGAGCGGGTCCGGCGGCCCCAGCTGCTGGGGCTGCTGCTCTGCGGCGTCACGGTGTCCCTGCTCGCCCTGGCGTGAGCGGGACCAGGCTGGTCCTGGTGTCGCACGAGACGTCGCCGGCACTCCAGCGCCGTCCTAGCCTCGTCGGACCACCACGAGGAGGCCTCACATGACCCATCGCCCCCTGTTGCCCCTCCTGGCCCCCCGCTCCCACGGCGGCCGGAGCCCGATGACCTGCCTGTACAGGTGCGGCAACGCCTGCGACCATCCCCAGCCCAACCCGACCGACCATCCGACGTTCCGCGAGGTCGTCGAGACCTCACTCGCTCGTCGCGCGGTGCTGCGCGGCGGCGCCGTGGCGAGCGGCCTCGCTCTCGTCGGCAGAGGGGTCCCCGTCGCCGCGGCCGAGCGCGGTCCGGAGGCGATGACCGACATCAGCGGTCTCCGGTTCCGCCCTGTGCCGCCCAACGTCCGCGACGACGTGACGGTCCCCCTGGGGTTCGGCCACCACGTCCTCATCGCCTGGGGCAGCCGGGTGCTCCCCGACGCGCCGCGCTTCGACGTCCTGCACCAGTCACCGGAGGCGGCCGCCCAGCAGTTCGGCTACAACAACGACTACGTCGGCGTGCTGCCGCTGCGCCGCAACCACGCGCTGCTCGTGGTCAACCACGAGTACGTCGACGAGGAGCTGATGTTCCCGGCCGGCGCCTACGACGAGGACACGATGCGCCGGATCACGCTGGCGTCGGTCGGCATGTCGGTCGTGGAGATCCGGCGTGACTCGAGGAGGAGCGGCGCCTGGCGCAAGGTGAAGGTCCGCAACGCGACGTACAACCGCCGGATCACCGCCCACACGCCCTTCCGGTTGACCGGCCCGGCCGCCGGGCACCCGCGGCTGCGGACCTCCGCGGACCCCACCGGCGAGATCGTGCTGGGCACCCTGAACAACTGCGCCGGCGGGATGACGCCGTGGGGGACGGTGCTCAGCGGTGAGGAGAACTTCAACCAGTTCTTCGAGGCCTCCGGGGAGCTCGACCCGGCGTACGCGGAGTCCTACGCCCGCTACAGCCTGACGGCGGACGAGACCCGCCACGGCTGGCGCTTCGTCGACCGCCGCTTCGACCTCACGCTCGAGCCGCACGAGCCGTTCCGGTTCGGCTGGGTCGTCGAGGTCGACCCGTACCGCCCGTCCTCCACGCCCCGCAAGCGCACGATGCTCGGTCGCACCAACCACGAGGGCGCGAACATCGCCGTCGACCGGTCGGGCCGCGTCGCGGCGTACATGGGCGACGACGAGCGGGGCGACTATCTCTACAAGTTCGTCTCCCGGGACGCGATGGACCCGCGGCGCACGCGTAAGGCGCGCCGGCACAACATGTCGCTGCTGGACCACGGCACGCTCTACGTCGCCCGGCTGACCGGCGACGGGTCGGCCGACGGGACCTACGACGGGACGGGACGATGGCTGAAGCTGGCCACCGACACCGAGTCCTTCGTGCCCGGCATGACGGTCGCCGAGGTGCTCCTCGACACCCGGCTCGCCGCGGACAAGGTCGGGCCGACGAGGATGGACCGGCCCGAGGACGTCGAGCCCAACCCCGTGAACGGCCGGATCTACGCCGCGCTGACCAACAACAGCCGGCGCGGCACCGACTTCGCTGTCGACGAAGCGAACCCGCTCGGCACCAGCATGACCCGGGAGACGCTCGGCGCTCCCCTCGAGGAGTCGACCGGGAACCGCAACGGCTACGTCCTGGAGATCACCGAGGAGGACGACCGCCCGGTCGCGCGCGACTTCCGGTGGAAGCTCTTCCTCGTGTGCGGCGACCCGGGGGCGCCCGAGACCTACTTCTCCGGGTTCCCCAAGGACCAGGTCAGCCCGATCAGCTCTCCGGACAACGTCGCGTTCGACACCGAGGGGAACCTCTGGATCTCGACCGACGGGAACGCCCTGGGGTCGAACGACGGCCTCTTCAAGGTGCCGGTCCGGGGGCCCGAACGGGGCCACGTCCAGCAGTTCCTGACCGTGCCGGTGGGCGCGGAGACCTGCGGGCCGCTCATTACCGGCGACGGTCTCTCGGTGTTCGCCGCGGTGCAGCACCCCGGGGAGGTGCCGGGCTCGACGTTCGAGACTCCCGCGAGCACGTGGCCGCACACGCACGCCTTCCCGCGGCCGGCGGTCATCGTGGTCTACCGGCCCTGACCCCACCGGATTGACATCCGCATGGTGTCAGCACATGCTGACACCATGCGGACCTCGGTGGGCACCGACGACGGCGGCGGCATGATCGGCGAGCTCGCCGCCGTTGCGGAGGCCAAGCGGGAGCTGTCTCGTCGCGAGGAGGTAGCTGTTCGCCGCGCGCGTCACAGCGGCCTCAGCTGGGCCGAGATCGGGACGCTGCTCGGGGTGACCCGGCAGACGATCCATCGGAAGTACCGACGGGTCGGCTGACGCCCGCGTCCCGGGTGCCGGTGCCGGACGCCGTGGCGGATGCGTGTCGAACAGCGTGTCGGACCAGAAGGGTCGGGCTTCTGCCGAAGCCTTGTCATGGAGGCGGGCTCGGCGCGTCACTGGTGCATGACCGACCCCGAGACCCGTCCTGCCCTGCCGGTGCCGACCCCCGCTGAGGTTGTCGCCACGCTGCCGGCCGAGGCGGTCCAGTACGACCCCGAGAACCCGCCGGTCTCCGGTTCGGTGCAGCGGGACGCCGAAGGTGTCGTCCGCTGACTCCCGGGACCGGCGCTGACGTCTAGGGACGACCACCGGGGGTAGATCTCCGACCAACCCCGTCGGCCGGAGATCCCCTCGCCCCCCTCGAGAAACGGTCGACGGGGCCCGTTCGTTCGACCCGTCCCGTGCCTTCGCGGCGAGCGGCCACGGTCGAGCGCAGGGGTCGAACGGCTCACGACACGCACAAGGGGCCCCCGCCGCAGCGGGAGCCCCCTGTCGGGTCGGGACGACGGCGGCTCAGCTCGCCAGCGCCACCCGGATGTACCAGGAGAGGTTCATGCGGTCGCGCTGTCCCCAGCTGAAGCGGTCCATGCACACGTCGTCGACGTAGTTCATGAAGTTCTTCACCGGGTCCTTGGCAGTCGCGGCACCACCGCAGGTGTTGAGCCCGACGTCGCAGAGGAAGACGTTGGCGTCCGCCAGCTGCGGCGGGGTGTCCTCGACGTAGTCGTTGTTGGGACCGCAGCTGCCCTGGAACGTGTGGTACAGGTTCATCCAGTGGCCGACCTCGTGGGTCGCGGTGTCACCCAACGAGTAGTTGAAGTCTGGCGAGACCACGTCACCGCCGGGCAGGCTTCCGTTCAGCACGACCGTCCCGTCGAGCTTCGGGGCGCTGTTGTAGTTGCCCGGGAACGTCGCGAAGCCGAGGAGACCGTCGAGGTCCCCGGCGAAGTTGGTGACGTACATGTTCAGGTGCGTGGAGTCCCCCATGTGCAGCGCTCGCCTGGCCTGGACGGAGTCCGCAGAGTCCATGTCGTACCAGTCGGTGTTGCGCGTCCGGTCGATCGAGGCGAGCCGGAAGCGGAACGGCGTGTTGGCGGCAGCGGCGGAGGTGCTCCCGGAGAACGCCTGGTTGAGGACGGCGATCTGCCGGTTCACCCGCCAGTCCGCCACGTTGCCGGTCCCGTTGTTGCGGACCAGGACGTGGACGTGGACGGGCACCGTGACCGAACCGTTCGCCCGCGCAGCGATCTTGCGGTCACCGAGGATCCGCGCCGCGCGGCCCTCCATCGCGGTGATCTCGGCCTGCGTCAGCGTGTTCGGGTCGCTGGCGATGGAGTGGCCGTGGGCGACCCTCGCGTCCGCGGCCCCGGGCGCACACTCGACCTGCGCGGTGACCTCCGTCATCGCGACCGCCGCGGTCGGCGCCACGACCAGGCCGCCTCCCATGATCGCGGCGACCGCGGAACCGCTCAGTAGTGCTCTTCTCATGAAGTGATGCCTTCCCCCGGAACGAATGTGGCGGCGAGCGTACCTCCACGCACCGGTCGGCGTAACGCCCGCACTGCCCCGGGGTCGGACGACCTCAGTCGAGGTAGTCGCGCAGCACCTGGGAGCGGCTCGGGTGGCGCAGCTTCGACATCGTCTTGGACTCGATCTGGCGGATCCGCTCCCGGGTCACGCCGTAGACCTTGCCGATCTCGTCCAGTGTCTTCGGCTGCCCGTCGGTGAGGCCGAACCTCATGCTGACGACGCCGGCCTCGCGCTCGGACAACGTGTCGAGGACGGCGTGCAGCTGCTCCTGAAGCAGCGTGAAGCTCACCGCGTCGGCCGGCACGATCGCCTCGGAGTCCTCGATGAGGTCACCGAACTCGCTGTCGCCGTCCTCGCCGAGCGGGGTGTGCAGCGAGATCGGCTCGCGACCGTACTTCTGGACCTCGATGACCTTCTCCGGGGTCATGTCGAGCTCCTTGGCGAGCTCCTCCGGAGTCGGCTCGCGACCCAGGTCCTGCAGCATCTGCCGCTGCACGCGGGCGAGCTTGTTGATGACCTCGACCATGTGGACCGGAATGCGGATCGTGCGCGCCTGGTCGGCCATGGCCCGGGTGATCGCCTGCCGGATCCACCACGTGGCGTAGGTCGAGAACTTGTAGCCCTTGGTGTAGTCGAACTTCTCGACCGCGCGGATCAAGCCGAGGTTCCCCTCCTGGATGAGGTCGAGGAAGAGCATGCCGCGCCCGGTGTAGCGCTTGGCGAGGCTCACCACCAGCCGGAGGTTCGCCTCGAGGAGGTGGTTCTTGGCCCGCCGGCCGTCCTCGGCGATCCACTCCAGCTCTTCGCGGAGCTCCACGGGGACGGCGTCAGCATGGGCGAGCTGCTCCTCGGAGAACAGACCGGCCTCGATGCGCTTGGCGAGCTCGACCTCCATCTCGGCGTTGAGCAGCGGGACCTTGCCGATCTGCTTCAGGTAGTCCTTGACGGGGTCGGCGGTCGCGCCGGCGACCATGACCTGCTGGATCGGCTCATCGGCGTCGTCCGCGGCGGAGATGACGAAGCCCTTGGACTCGTCCTCCTCCTCCTTGAGCGTGGGGTCCTCGACGAGGTCCTTCTCGAACTCGGCGTCGGAGAGGTCGGGCAGGATCTTCTTGCCGTCGGGGCCGACCGCTACCGGGACCACGTCGGTCCCTCCCTCGACGACGGCCGGGGTCACGGCCTCATCAGCGGGCGCCGCGCCCGGTGCGCCGGCGCCCTGAGCGGGAGCCGTCGCCGCCTTCTTCGCCGGAGCCTTCTTCGCCGCCGGCTTGGCGGCCGGCTTGGCTGCCGGCTGGGCGGCCGCGGTCGAGACCTTCTTCGCGGTAGCGGAGCCTGCCGCGGCGACCTTCTTGCGTGCGGGCTTCTTGCGTGCGGGCTCCTGGGTCGGCTCCGCCGGGACTGCCACCGAGATCCCCTCCTCGCTGAGCATCTTCACGAGCGCACGCAGCTGCTGCGGGGTGACACCGGCCGCGTCGGTGCTGCGGCGCACCGCCTCCGCAGGAACCTCACCGACCGCGCGTCCCAGGGTCAGCAGCGCCACCACGTCGGGGTGTCCGAGAGTCTCGGCTGACAGCTTGCGGGACGCGCTCGAAGCCACGAAGTACCTCTCGTCCAGGGTGAACAGGGCGCGGCAGGACCCGGTGTCGTCAAGAGCCGCTCGCTTCATTGTGGCACGGCGACGCAGCGGATCCAGCCGCGGCGCCGCCTCGCGGGCAGCCGGGAGAACGTGCGCCGGGAGCCGTCACTCGGCCGCCGCGGCCCCCGGTCGGACGGCCCTCCCGGTCCGTTTGGCCTCCGCCTTGAACGCTCGGACGCGCTCCAGCGAGTCCGCGTCGACGACGTCGGCCACCGACCGGAACGACCCCGCCTCGGCGTACGCGCCCGCCGCCTGCTCCCACCCCGGCGGCCGGACGCCGAGCTGCTTGGCCAGCAGGGCCACGAAGATCTGGCCCTTCTGCCGTCCGAAGCCCGGAAGCGCGGTGAGCCGCGCGAGCAGCTCCTCACCGCTGGTCGCCTCCTCCCAGAGCCGACGGGCGTCGCCGTCGTACGCCGTGACGACCGCCTGCGCGACCGCCTGGACGCGGCCGGCCATCGACCCGGGAAAGCGGTGGACCGCCGGCGTTCGGGCACACAGCGCCGCGAACTCCTCGGGGTCGGCCGCAGCGATCCGGTCGGGCGCGAGCGTGCCGAGCCGGTCGAGGATCTTCGCAGGCCCGGCGAACGCGCGTTCCATCGGGAACTGCTGGTCGAGCAGCATCCCCACCAGCAGCGCGAAGGGGTCCTGCGACAGCACCTCGTCGGCGTGGGGGTCCTGGGCGATCCGGAGGCGAGCCATGGCGCCAGCATGCCCGACCCCACACCGCGGCTGGAGCGGTCTGCCACAGTGACGAGGTGACGGAGGACCCGGCGGCGACCTGCGTCGTGGCCCGTGTCGGGGCCCGTCTCATGGCCGCCTCGTGAACCGGCTGACCGACGTCGTGGTGACCCACAAGCGCTGGGTCGTCCCGCTGTGGCTGCTGGTCGCCGTCGCCGGGGCCTCGACCGCTTCGCGCACGGTCGACCGGCTCTCCTACGAGTTCGCGCTCCCGGGCAGCCGGCGTACGAGACCAACCAGCTCCTGGCCGACCGCGCCCGATCGGGGGAGCCACAGCCGTCCTGCTGGTGCTGGCCGCTCCGCTCGCGCAGCTGACCCTCGGTTCGCCGCAGCTGTCGGGCGTCGCGTCGGACTCGGCTCCCTCCCGGGCCGTGACGGCGGCGGTCGCAGCCGGAGTGCCCGAGGGGTTCCTGCGTCCCGTCGAGGTGGTCCTCGACCCCGCCGGCGCGGCGCAGGCGGTGTCGTCGCTGCGTGAGGTCGACGGGTGGCGACCGCCACGGCCCCTCCGGGGGCGGGCTGGACCCGGGAGGGGGCGCAGCCGGTCGTGGTGGTCCTCGCCGACGACCCGGCGAGCAGTGCCGGGAGGGCAGCGCTGCAGCGCGTGCGCGACGCGGGTCAGGGACGGGTCGGCGGGAACGCGGCGAAGGACGCGGACTTCGTCTCGGCGGACTACGGGGACGCGGCCTGGGTGGTGCTGAACGTCGTCTCCCTCGCGGCGGCGTACGGCGTGACGGTGCTGGTCTGGCAGGACGGCGTCGGGTCGGAGCTGCTGTTCGACCAGCCCGCGACCGGCGTCATCACGAGCTGGGTGCCGATCGCCGCCTTCGCCTTCCTCTTCGGGCTCTCGATGGACTACGAGGTGTTCCTCCTCGCCCGGATGCGCGAGGCCTACGACGAGCACGGAGACACCGACCGAGCGGTCGTGGACGGCATCGCCCACACCGCGAGGCTCGTGACGTCCGTGGGCCTGATCCTCTTCCTGGCCTTCGTGGCGCTGTCGACGGTCCCGGCGGTCGAGGTGAAGATCCTCGCGACCGCCCTGGCACTGGGCATCCTCATCGACGCGGTCGTGGTCCGGAGCGTGCTCGCCCCGGCGTTGGTGGGTGTCCTCGGGGAGCGCAGTTGGACCCTGCCGCGCCCGGTCCGGCGGCTGCTCGGGCTCGGCCCGGCGGCCCGCTGACCGTGAGCGGCTCGCCGCTCACAGGGACTGTGGAGGCGGACTGCCGCCGGGGGGACGAGGGGGCACACTGCGTCCGGTGGAGCAGCCGCACCCGGTCCCGACCACCCGGCCCACCGACCGGCAGGCCGCCGACCCTCGGGCCGGCTGGCGTCGCGAGGTCGGGGAGCTCCGGGTACGCGAGCAGCGGCGTCGCCACCCGCTCGGTGTCCACGTCGGCGAGCCGGCCGGCCGGCGGGAGAGCCTCGAGCTGCCCTGGCCCGAGCCCGGGTGGTACGACAGCGGCCTGCGTGTCGACCTCGTCACCGCGCTGCTGGCGCGGCCGGGCGCGCGGGTCGGCAGTGCCGCCTGCTGGCTGACCCGGCCGGGCGTCCCCGACCTGCACGACGCCGACCTCGCCTGGTACGCCGCAGCGCTGCGCGGCTTCGGTGCGCAAGACGTCACGCTGACCGGGTTCTACGCCGTCACGAGGTCGGGCTGGCTCGAGGTCGCCACCGGGGACCGGCGGGCCTGGAAGCGGTTGCGGCTGGGGCCCGGTGCCCGCGGCGCGCGCCGTCCCCGGAGGTCCGGAGCGGGACAGGCCTCCGGCCCCGAGGGTTAGCCCGACAGCGGCCTGCCGCGACTACTCCCAGCTGTGGACCGGACGGTTGTCGTGCATCTGCTCGCGGTAGTCGCAGAGCACCTGCCGCACCACCTCGGCCCGGTCGGCCCCGCCGGCGCGGGCGTGGACCTGGTCGGTGTACCAGGAGGCGGCGTTGCGGCCGGTGAGGCAGCGCTGCCCGATGACGTCGAGCAGCGGTCCGGAGTCCTCGTCGGGGACCCCCCACGCCTCCAGTCCCGCGGCGGCCAGCGGGAGGAGCCGGCGCAGCACCAGCTCGGTCGCCGGGACCTGGCCGGCACCCGGCCAGTACACCTGGGCGTCGATGCCCAGGCGCGCAGCGTTGTGGAAGTTCTCCTCGGCCGTGGCGAAGGAGGTCTGGGTCCACACCGGCCGGTCCTGCTCGGCGAGCGCCCGGACCAGCCCGAAGTAGAAGGCGGCGTTCGCCATCGTGTCGACCACGGTCGGTCCCGCGGGCAGCACCCGGTTCTCCACCCGGACGTGCGGCATCCCGTCCACCACGGCGTAGATCGGCCGGTTCCAGCGGTAGATCGTGCCGTTGTGCAACCGCAGCTCGTCGAGGGTGGGCGTGCCGCCCTCCTCGAGCACGCGGACCGGGTCCTCCTCGGACAGCACAGGCAGCAGCGCCGGGAAGTAGCGGACGTTCTCCTCGAACAGGTCGAAGATCGAGGTGATCCACCGCTCGCCGAACCAGACCCGCGGTCGGACGCCCTGGGTCTTCAGCTCCTCGGCACGGGTGTCGGTGGCCTGCTCGAACAGGGCGATCCTGGTCTCGCGCCACAGCTCGCGCTGTAGGAAGTACGGCGAGTTGGCGCCGACCGCCAGCTGGACGCCGCTGATCGCCTGGGAGGCGTTCCAGTACGCCGAGAACTGCTCGGGGCTCACCTGTACGTGGAGCTGGGTGCTCGTGCAGGCGGCCTCTGGGGCGATCGAGTCGGCGGTGACCTGCAGTCGTTCCGGGCCGGTGATGTCCAGGACGATGTCCTCCCCGCGGGAGGCGAGGATCTCGTCGCTGAGGATCTGGTACCGCGGGTTCGCGCTGAGCACCTCCTTGGTGAGGTGGTCGGCAGTCAGCGTCGGCAGGATGCCGATCATCACGAGGTGGGCCCCGAGCGACGACGCCGCGGCCTCCGCGGCGTTGAGGCTCCGGCGGATCCCCTGGGCGAAGGCCGTGAGGCCCCGGTCGGCCAGGCGCTCGGGCGGCACGTTGATCTCGACGTTGAACTTGCCGAGCTCGTTCTGGAAGTCGGGGTCCTGGATCGCCTCGAGCACCTCGAGGTTGCGCAGCGCCGGGTTACCGGAGTCGTCGACGAGGTTGAGCTCGATCTCGAGGCCGGTCGCCGGCATCTCGAAGTCGAAGCGGGCCTCGGGGAGCATCCGCTCGAGGACGTCGAGACACGACCGCACCTTTTGCCGGTAGCGCGTGCGGTGCTCCCGGCTGAAGCTCTGCTGCTCGACGTCCTCACCCATGGCGACACCCTAGGGTCCATCGACCACGGCAGGGACCCGTGCCCGGCCCTCGGTTCAGCCGGTCGCGAGCGCCAGCGCGCAGGGGTCGAACGGCTCCCACCGAGCCGGAGGCAGCGCCGCGTCGAGCATGTCGGACACGAGCCGGCCCAGGGTGTGTCCGGGATCCGCCTGCAGCGCACGCTCCACCGCACACCACGCGAGCGCACCGTGGCCCGACAGCCAGGCCGCGAAGGCGAGCACGCTGGCAGGCGAGGCGACGAGGCCGTCGGGACATCCCTGCACGAGCGCGCTCCAGAGCCGCACGTGCCGGTCGGCCGCCGACCGGGTCATCCGGCACCAGGCGAGGTCCCGCAGCGACGGGACGTCGAGCGCCCGGACCACGCGCGCCGCGGTCGCCGCGTCGAAGGGCTCCCCGCGGGCCGCGTGGTCCGCGACCTGGTGCAGCAGCCACCGGCCCTCACTGCCGAGCACCGCGCGCTGGGCCCTCGTGAGCGGGGGCAGCGCCCGGTGGGCCGCGGCCACCTGCCGCGCCCGCTCGCCGTCGGTCACCGCGAGCGACCCCTGGAGCTCCTCCCGGGACTGGTAGGTCACCTTGCCCTCGAGGACGCCCTCGCTGGTGAGGGCGTGGGTGGTCACGTCGTACGCCGTGGGCTCGCCGTGGTCCCCGACCTCATCCACGTGGCACCACCGACCGCCGTCGGCACGCAGCGCCATCAGCGTCGCGATGCCACGACCGGCCAGCGCGTCCGCGATCGCCGTCAGGCAGCCCGCCGCGAGCCGGCCGTCGTCGGTGTACGCCACGAGCATGACCCGCTCGGCCTCGTTGGTGACCGCCGGCTGCAGGAGCTGGCCGACGACGAACGCCCTTTCCTGGGCGGTCGAAGGGAGGTCGATGCGGGCGTGGAACGGTCGGCCCGAGGCGGTCAGCGCGAGCATGACGACGGAGTCGCGGGGATGGAAGCCGAAGGTGTAGGGGACGAGCGCCAGGACGTCGGTCTCGCTCCTGACGGTGAAGGTGCGGGTCTGGGTCATGCCCGCACTTTCCGTCCGCGCTCCCCCACCCCGCAGCCGCTTGCGCCGGCCCTGTGGAGGACCGGGGGGTTCGCCGACCTGTTGACGCCACCCGGTCCGCACGCTGGCGAGGCTCAGCCGCGACGCACCCGCGAGGCTCGGCGGCGACGTGCACTCCCCATGGCGTACCGACACTCCCCACAGTGAGTGACCCGTGGGAAGCGCCAGGTTGCCTGCATCCCTTGGGGAACCAAGGGGATGACCGAGAATGGCGGCGTGGGAGGCGTCCGGACACGACCGACGGTCCTCCACCTCGACCTCGACGCGTTCTTCGCGGCGGTCGAGCAGCGTGACAAGCCGTCGCTGCGGGGCAAGCCGGTCGTCGTCGGCGGCACCGGCGGGCGGGGCGTCGTCGCCACCGCGTCCTACGAGGCCCGCCGGTACGGCGTCCGGTCGGCGATGTCGACGCGCGAGGCCCGGGCCCGGTGCCCCCACGCGGCGTACCTCTCCGGACGCCACGCGGTGTACCGCGAGGTCAGCCGCCTGGTGATGGCGGAGTTGCGGGCGCTCTCCCCGCTGGTGGAGCCGCTGTCGCTGGACGAGGCGTACGTCGACCTGGCCGCCGGACCGCTGGCCGCGACGCTGCGTGCCGCCGACCCCGACGCCGGCCCTGACGCAGGGTTGGGGCTCACCGACGTCCTGGTGGTCGCGCAGACCCTCAAGCAGCGGGTGCACGAGGTGACCGGCGGCCTGACCGCATCCGTGGGCCTGGCCACCTCCAAGCTGCTGGCGAAGGTCGCCAGCGACCTCGACAAGCCGGACGGCCTGGTCCTCGTGCCCCCCGGCACGGAGCGGTCGCTGCTCGCCGACCTGCCCGTGACGACGCTGCCCGGGGTGGGGCCGGCCACCGCCGAGCGGCTCCGCAGGACCCGTGTCACCACCGTCGGTGACCTCGCCGAGGTCTCCCGCGAGGAGCTGGTCCGAACGCTCGGGGTCGCCCATGGCCAGGGCCTGCACCGGCTCGCCCGCGCCGAGGACGACCGCCCCGTCGTCGCGGAGCGGGAGGCCAAGTCGATCAGCGTGGAGGACACCTACGACACCGACCTGGTGGAGCCGCGGCTGCTGCAGGGGCTCGTCGAGCGTCAGGCGCTCAAGGTCGCCGAGCGGCTCCGCGCCGCCCGGCTGTCCGGACGCACGGTGACGGTGAAGGTCCGGCTCCACGACTTCACGACCCACACCCGGTCGTCGACGCTCGCCGTCCCGACCGACCAGTCCGCCGTCCTCGTCCGCTCCGCCCGCGCACTGCTCACCGAGGTCGACACCCGCGACGGCGTCCGGCTGCTCGGCGTGGGGGTCTCGGGCCTCGCCGACTGGGTCCAGGAGGACCTCTTCGCCGCCGACGACGCGGAGCACGCAGGCGGCGGGGGGGACGCGGCCGACGCAGCCGACGCAGCCGACGCAGAGCACGCCCCGCCCCGGTCGGAGGGAGACGTGGACCTCGACCGTTTCGAGCGGTCTCCCGGCTGGCCGCCCGGCGCCGACGTCGAGCACGAGGAGCACGGTCCGGGATGGGTCTGGGGCGCCGGTGCGGGTCGGGTGACCGTCCGGTTCGAGACCGCAGCGACGGGGCCGGGGCCGGTCCGGACCTTCCGCGCCGACGACCCCGCACTGCGCCGAGCGCCCGCCGCGTCGGTCACGCCGGACCGAACCTGACCGGGTCGCCGGGCCGGAGGTGGCCGCAGCCGGCCACGTCCTGGCGGGCGACGACCGCGACGACCGGGTAGCCGCCCGTCGTCGGGTGGTCGGCGAGGAACACCAGGGGCTGCCCCGACGGCGGCACCTGCACCGCCCCCAGGACCAGCCCCTCGCTCGGAAGCTCGCCGCGGCACTCCGCGCGCCGCAGCAGCGGTTGGTCCCCGGCCAGCCGCAGCGCGACGCGGTCGGAGTCCGGCTGCACCACCCAGCGCCGGGCGGCGAGCGACTCCAGCACCGCGTCGCCGAACCAGTCGGCGCGCGGCCCCGGGCGGACCCGGAGCGTCGCCGGACCCGGAAGCGGCAGCCGCGCCACGACCGGCCCGCTCAGGGCCGGCGGCCTCGACGGGGCGCCGAGCGGGAGCACGGAACCGGCGGTCACCGGTGGCGGCCCGGTCCAGGACAGCGTGTCCGTGGCCCGCGAGCCCAGCACCGGGGGGACCACGAGGCCGCCCGCCACCGCGAGGTACGCCCGGAGCCCGACGGTCACCGGACCGAGCACGACACCGGCCCCGGCGGGGACGGCCAGCGCCTCGGCGTGGGCGGCGGGCCGACCGGCGACCGTCACCGTGCAGCGGCCTCCGGTGACGGCGAGCGTCGTGGCGCCCGCCGGCTCGACCGCGAGGCCGCCGGCGAGGCACTCGAGGACCGCCGCGTCCTCAGCGTTCCCGACGAGCCGGTTCGCGAGGGTCGCCGAGAGGGGGTCCAGCCAGCCACCCCGCGGCACCCCGAGGGCGGCCCAGCCCGGCCTGCCCGGGTCCTGGACGGTGGTGAGCGGACCGGGGTCGAGCACCCGCAGCCGACGTCCCGGGCCGGTCACCCGCCGTCGCCCCGCACCGGGACGAACCGCACCCGCGTCCCGGGCGCCAGGACCGCCGGCTCCGGCGCGGCGGGGTCCCACAGCACCAGGTCGGTCCGCCCCAGCAGCCGCCACCCGCCGGGGGACGCGGTCGGGTAGACGCCGGTGAACACGTCGGCGACCGCGACCGACCCCGGCGGGACCCGCGGGCGCGGCTCGGCCAGCCGCGGGACGGCGAGCCGCTCCGGGAGCCCCGTGCAGTAGGCGAACCCCGGGGCGAACCCGCAGAACGCCACCACGAAGGGCGACCCGGCGTGGGTGGCCACCGCCTCCTCCCGGGTCATGTCCCACCGTCGGGCGACGTCGGCGAGGTCCGCGCCGTCGTACCGGGTGGGGACCTCGACCGTGCGCGCCGTCCCGGCGCCGGCCGCGGCCCCGGGTCGCCACTCCTCGAGCCAGTCGCGCAGCCCGGCGAGGTCGGTGACGCCGTCGAAGAGGACGGTCCTCGCGCCCGGGACCAGGTCGACCGCACCGATCCGGCCGGCCGACCGCTCCGCGAGGGCGGCGGCGTACAGGGAGGTCGCGTCCGCGGTCGTCGCGACCTCGGCCAGCAGCGCGTCCTCGCCGTACGGCAGGAGCCGGGGGGACGAGGCCCCGGGCCCGGTCACAGGAACGCCCGCACCGTGTAGCCGGCCCCGACCAGCGCCCGGCGTACGGCGTGCGCGGCGGCCACCGCGGTCGGCCCGTCACCGTGGACGCAGACCGAGTCGACCTCCACGGCGAGCGCGACGGCCCTCCGCGCAATCTCCGCCGGGTCCGCCACGACCGCGCCGGGGAGCCCCCGCGGCCGGAGCCGGCGGGTCCCGTCGGCGCCCTCGACGTACCCCCGGTCGGGGAACGCCTCGGTGAACACCCGCCGCCCGGCGGCCTCGGCCAGGCCGAGGACCCGGCTGCCAGGGAGCCCGAGCACCGGCAGGTCGCCGGAGCCGGCGAGCACCGCCGCCGCCTGCTCCTCGTCGTCGGCCACCCGGTTGTAGAGCGCGCCGTGGGGCTTGAGGTAGGCCACCGAGGTCCCGGACCGGCGCGCCGCCTCGGCCAGGACGCCGACCTGCTCCTCGACCTGCGCGGTCAGGACGTCCGGCGCGACGTCGCACCGTCGCCGCCCGAACCCCTCCCGGTCCCGGTAGGACACCTGCGCCCCGACCCGGACCCCTCGCGCGGCCGCCTGCTCGCACACGGCCAGCATGACTGCGGGCGACCCGGCGTGGAAGCCGCACGCGACGTTCGCCGAGGTCACGACGGCGAGCAGGGCGGCGTCGTCGGTGACCTCCTCGCCGAGGTCGGCGTTGAGGTCGACGTGCGCCGCCGGAGTGGCTGCAGGTCCCACGTCGCGATCATGCCCGCTGCGTGCGCCGCCTAGGGTCGCAGCGTGACCTCGTCCGACACCTCGTCCCCGTCCTCCGCTCCTGCCGCCGCCGCGGCGCAGCCCGTCCCGATGCCCGTGGCCCGCCGGGTGCCGACCGAGCGCAGTCACCACGGCGACGTCTTCCTCGACGACTACGAGTGGCTGCGCGACAAGGAGTCGCCGGAGACCCTGGCGCACCTCGAGGCGGAGAACGCCTACACCGAGGCGCGCACCGCCCACCTGGGACCGCTGCGCGAGCAGCTCTTCGAGGAGCTGCGGTCCCGCACCCAGGAGACCGACCTCTCCGTCCCCGTCCGGGTCGGCGAGTGGTGGTACTACGGCCGGACGCTGGAGGGCGAGCAGTACGGCATCAGCTGCCGCTGCCCGGTCGCGCACGAGGACGACTGGCTGCCGCCGGCGCTCACCGCGGACGACCCGGTCCCGGGCGAGGAGGTGCTCCTCGACCTCAACGCGCTCGCGGAGGGGCACGCGTTCCTCTCCCTGGGCGCCAGCAGCGTCTCGCCGGACGGCCGGCTGCTGGCCTTCAGCACCGACACCGAGGGCGACGAGCGGTTCCTGCTGCAGGTCAAGGACCTCGTGACCGGTGAGCTGCTCCCCGACCGGATCCCCGGCACGTCGTACGGCGCCACCTGGGACCTCTCCGGGACCCACCTCTTCTACACGACCGTCGACGAGGCGTGGCGAACCGACAAGGTCTGGCGCCACGAGCTCGGCACCGACCCGGCGCAGGACGTCGTCGTCCACGCCGAGACCGACGAGCGGTTCTGGGTGTCGGTCGGGCGGACCCGCAGCGACCGCTACCTGGTCCTCAGCGTGGGGAGCAAGGTCACCAGCGAGTACCGCCTCCTGGAGGCGGAGGACCCCACCGGCGCGTTCCGCGTCGTCGCCCCGCGCCGACAGGGCGTGGAGTACGGCGTGGAGCACGCCGTACTCGGGGGTCGCGACGTGCTGCTGGTCCTGCACAACGACGGCGCCGAGAACTTCGAGCTGGCCACCGCCCCCGTCGACGCCACGACGCACGAGCAGTGGGAGCCGCTGATCGGCCACGACCCCGACGTGAGGCTCGAGGACGTCGACGCGTTCGCGGGCCACCTCGTCGTCAGCCAGCGCGCCGAGGGTCTCACCCAGCTGCGACTGCTGCGGCTCGGGCCGTCCGGCGTCGCCGGCGACGAGGTCCTCCCGATGGAGCACGCGGTGCACACCGTCGGCCTGAGCGGCAACCCCGAGTTCGACCAGCCGACGCTGCGGTTCGGCTACACGACGCTGGCGACCCCCGCCTCGGTGCACCAGGTCGACCTGCGCACCGGCGAGCGGACGCTGCTCAAGCAGATGCCGGTCCTCGGTGGGTTCGACCCCTCGGCGTACGAGCAGGTCCGGGAGTGGGCCAGCGCGCCCGACGGCACCCGGGTGCCGATCTCGATCGTGGTGCCGCGCGGCTGCCCGCGGGACGGCAGCGCGCCGTTCCTGCTCTACGGCTACGGCTCGTACGAGACCTCCCTCGACCCGTGGTTCTCGATCGCCCGGCTGTCGCTGCTGGACCGCGGGATGGGCTTCGCGGTCGCGCACGTCCGCGGCGGCGGCGAGCTCGGCCGACGGTGGTACGACGAGGGCAAGCTGTTGAAGAAGGGCAACACGTTCACCGACTTCGTCGCCTGCGCCGAGCACCTGGCGGCCGCCGGGTGGACCTCTCCGGACCGGCTCGTCGCCGAAGGGGCGAGCGCCGGGGGCCTGCTCGTCGGCGCGGTCGCCAACCTGGCACCCGAGGCCTTCGCCGGGATCGTCGCCGACGTGCCATTCGTCGACGCGCTGACCACGATTCTGGACCCGTCCCTGCCGCTCACCGTGATCGAGTGGGAGGAGTGGGGCAACCCGCTGGCCGAGCCGGACGTCTACTCCTACATGAAGTCCTACACGCCCTACGAGAACGTCGAGGACAAGCGGTACCCACCGGTGCTGGCGACGACCTCGCTCAACGACACGCGGGTGCTCTACGTCGAGCCCGCCAAGTGGGTGGCGCGGCTCCGGGCGACGGCAGTCGACCCCGAGGACGTGCTGCTGAAGACTGAGATGGTGGCCGGGCACGGCGGCGTCAGCGGCCGCTACAACGCCTGGCGGGACCGCGCCTTCACCGCGGCGTGGATCCTCGACCAGGTCGGTCTCGCGACGACCGCTCCGTCGCCCCAGATGAGCGGCGCCACACGGTCCACTGAGAGTTGACTGAGATCGACCCGCAGCCGGAACTTTCGCGTTTGTTCCTTGTGTTGAACGGTAAAGGACGAGGCAAGCGTCAGCTTTGGGACATCCCCCATCCGCAGCGTTGTGCCAGACGAACGGACAAGGGACGGACCTACACGGGCTGCCGCACCTTGACTGGGAAGGGTTGACAGTGGCTGTTCAAACTACCGCGCGCGTGAGCGTGCAGCGCGAGATCGAGGGGCGCGACAGCGTCGGTCTCTATCTCGACGAGATCGCTCGCACCCCGCTGCTCGACGCCATGACCGAGGTCGAGCTTGCGAAGACCATCGAGGCGGGGCTCTTCGCCGAGCACCTCCTCGCCGAGGGCCGGGTCGGTCGCAAGAAGGGCGGCGCGCCGAAGAGCGCCACCGAGCAGGAGCTCGAGTGGATTGCCGAGGAGGGTCAGCGTGCGGTGCAGCAGTTCATCACCGCGAACCTGCGTCTCGTCGTGTCGATCGCCCGCAAGTACGGCCGGAGCCAGATGCCGATGCTCGACCTGGTTCAGGAGGGCAACACCGGCCTGATCCGCGCGGTCGAGAAGTTCGACTACACCAAGGGCTTCAAGTTCTCGACCTACGCCACCTGGTGGGTGCGGCAGGCCATCACCCGCGGCATCGCCCAGCAGGCGCGTGTCGTGCGGCTGCCGGTCCACGTCGTGGAGGAGATCAACCAGGTCAACGCCGCGCGACGGACGCTCGAGCGCCAGCTCGGGCACGACCCGGAGCCCGAGGAGATCGCCGGTGAGCTCGGCATGGACATCGACCGGGTCATCGACCTGCTCAGCTGGAGCCGCGACCACGTCAGCCTCGACACCCCGGTGGACGAGGACGGTGACACCTCGCTCGGCGACCTCATCGCGCAGGAGACGGCTCCCGGGCCGGACTCGACCTACATCGACGTGGAGTCGCGCGACCGGCTGAGCCACCTGGTGGACCGGCTCGACGACCGGGCGGCCGACATCATCCGGTCGCGCTACGGCCTCATCGACGGTCGGGTGCACAAGCTGGCCGACATCGGCGCCAAGCACGGGATCTCCGCCGAGCGGGTCCGCCAGCTCGAGCGGGAGGCGCTCGCGAAGCTCCGGACCCTGGCGGACCCCGACATCGCCGCCTGACCCGCGCACCACCACCGCACGACCCCGTCCGGGCGAGCCGTCGGCACCACCGACTGCTCGCCCGGACGTCTGTTCCGGCCGGACTACGGCGACAGCGCGCGGAACGCCGCGACGACCTGGTCGCGCAGGTCGGCCCGGCTCCCGCTGTTGTCCAGGACGTGCGTCGCGGCAGCCAGCCGGTCGGCGCGCGTCGCCTGCGCCGCGATCCGCGCCAGCGCCTCCTCCCGGGTCCAGCCCCGGTCGGCCAGCATCCGCTCGACCTGCCGCTCCTCGGGGACGTCGACGACCAGCACCGCGTCGAAGTCGGCCGCCTGCCCGGTCTCGACCAGCAGCGGGATGTCGTGGACGACGAGCACGCCGGGCGGGACGGTCGCCTCCGTGGCGGCCGCGGCGCGCCGCACCAATGGGTGGACGATGCCCTCGAGGAGGGCGCGGGCCTGCGGCTCGGCGAAGACGCGGCGGGCCAGGGCGGGCCGGTCCAGGGCGCCGTCCTCGGTCAGCACCTCCGGCCCGAAGGCCTCGACCACGGCGGCGAGGCCCGGCGTCCCCGGCGCGACGACCTCACGCGCCACCTGGTCGGCGTCGATGACCACCGCGCCGAGCTCGCGCAGGATCGCGGCGACCGTGCTCTTCCCCGAGGCGATCCCCCCGGTCAGCCCGACCCGCATCCCCGGATCCTCCCCCACCGACGCCGAGCCGCCCCTCATGACCAGTCGAGCCGCCCACCGTGGTGGGCGGCTCGAGCGGTCATGAGGGGCGGCTCGGCAGGGGTGTCAGCTGCCGGCGCCGGTGAGCTTGTCGCGCAGCGCCTGCAGTGCCTCGTCGCTGGCCAGCGACCCGCCGACGTCGGCGGTCTCCGCACCGGCGTCCGAGGAGTACGACGTCGCCTCGCCGGCCTCGACCTCGGCCTTGCGCGCGTCGGCCTGCTGCTTGACGTGCTGCTCCCACCGGGCGTGCGCCTCGGCGTACTGCTTCTCCCACGCGGCGCGCTGCTCGTCGTAGCCCTCGAGCCACTCACCGGTCTCGGGGTCGAAGCCCTCGGGGTAGATGTAGTTGCCCTGATCGTCGTAGGACGCGGTCATCCCGTAGAGCGTCGGGTCGAAGTCCTCGACGTCGCTGGTGGTCGCGTGCTCGTTGGCCTGCTTGAGCGACAGCGAGATCCGGCGACGCTCGAGGTCGATGTCGATGATCTTGACCATGACGTCGTCGTTGACCTGGACGACCTGCTCGGGGATCTCGACGTGGCGCTCGGCGAGCTCGGAGATGTGCACCAGGCCCTCGATGCCCTCCTCGACCCGGACGAACGAGCCGAACGGCACCAGCTTGGTGACCTTGCCCGGGACGATCTGCCCGATCTGGTGGGTCCGGGCGAAGTGCTGCCAGGGGTCCTCCTGCGTCGCCTTGAGCGACAGCGAGACGCGCTCGCGGTCCATGTCGACGTCGAGGACCTCGACGGTGACCTCGTCACCGACCGCGACGACCTCGCTCGGGTGGTCGATGTGCTTCCACGACAGCTCCGAGACGTGCACCAGGCCGTCGACCCCACCGAGGTCGACGAAGGCGCCGAAGTTGACGATCGAGGACACGACGCCCTTGCGGATCTGCCCGCGCTGCAACTGGGTGAGGAAGCCCTGACGGACCTCGCTCTGCGTCTGCTCCAGCCACGCGCGCCGGGAGAGCACGACGTTGTTGCGGTTCTTGTCGAGCTCGATGATCTTCGCCTCGAGCTCGCGCCCGACGTACGGCTGCAGGTCGCGCACGCGGCGCATCTCGACCAGCGACGCGGGCAGGAAGCCGCGGAGGCCGATGTCGAGGATCAGGCCGCCCTTGACGACCTCGATGACGGTGCCGGTGACGACGCCGTCCTCTTCCTTGACCTTCTCGATCGTGCCCCACGCGCGCTCGTACTGGGCGCGCTTCTTGGACAGGATCAGCCGGCCCTCCTTGTCCTCCTTCTGGAGGACCAGGGCCTCGACCAGGTCACCGACGTCGACGACCTCCGAGGGGTCGACGTCGTGCTTGATCGACAGCTCGCGGCTCGGGATGACGCCTTCGGTCTTGTAGCCGATGTCGAGCAGGACCTCGTCCCGGTCGACCTTGACGATGGTGCCCTCGACGATGTCGCCGTCGTCGAAGTACTTGATGGTCTCGTCGATGGCGGCGAGGAAGTCCTCCTCCGTCCCGATGTCGTTGACCGCGACCTGCGGTGCCTGGGTCGACCGGGCCGGAAGAGTGGGGGTGCTCGTCATGTGGGAGTGGGTTCCTCGAGGGTGGACGTGAGTCGGGTGGGCGCACGCGGAGCGGGGTTCACCAGCCTGGGAGGGTCAGCGAGCCGGGAGCCACATCCGTCCGTGACTCGGCGGACTCCGCACGCAACTCCTCAGACTACCCGCGCACCGGAGGCGGAGTCCAACTCGCCGGCTGCCCGGCGCCCAGGGCCGACGCCGCGGTGAGCCGGGCCACGAGCAGGTCGTACGCCGCGGCGGTGACCTGGTTCTGCTGCGGCCTGCCGGCGAGCTCGAGCAGCGCCCACAGGTCGGCCGCCTCCGACGCCGCCTCCAGGTCGGCCGGGGCGTCGGGGACCCGGGCCCGGTAGCCGGTCAGGACGCCCGCCCGGAACGCCGGCTGCCGCTCGAACCGGAGCAGGTTCCCGACGTCGGTGAGCGGCGACCCGGCGTGGGCGAACTCCCAGTCGAGCACCGCCGTCACCTGCAGCGTGCCGGGGTCGACGAGGAGGTTCTTCGGGTTGAGGTCGCTGTGGACCAGGCTCGCCCGACCCACCTGGTCCAGGCGGTCCTGCGCGGCCCGCGCCAGGTCCACGAGCCGCCTGCCCGCCCCGTCGTCGAGCCGCAGGTGCGCCCGCTGCTCCTCGGCGTACGCCTCGAGGTCCTGCCAGGAGGCGGGCAGGGGCGTGACGACGAGGCTGCCGTCGCCCGCCGCCGCGAGCAGCCCGGGTCGCGGCATCGGCATGCACGCCAACCGGCCCGCGAGGTCGCCGCAGGCGGTGCCGACCGCCGTGAGAGCCGCGTCGTCGAGGGCGGGGAGCAGGAGGTCCAGCCGCTCGCCGTCGACGAACGAGGTGACGAGCAGGCCGGGGACGTCGGCCTCCGGGTCCCCGCGACGGACCTCCAGGACGTCGGGGACCGGGACGAGCCCGCGGACCAGGTGCAGCACCGCGGCGTCGACCTCGGGGGCCTCGGGACCCCGCTGCGAGGACCGTTGGGCGCCGCTCCCGCCGTACAGCCGGACGACGGTGGGCTGCCCGCCCGTCCGGGCCAGGAACGTCTCCCCGCTGTAGCCGCCGGCCAGCGGCGTCAGCGACGCGAACGGAGCGGCGGCACCGCTCGGCGCCTCGTCCCCGGGGATCTCCACGCGTGCATCCTGCCTGGATCCTGCCGCGTCGGCTTGCGCGCGGGGACGCGCCCGCCTAGACATCGAAGGGTGACGACCATCCCCGACAGCGTCCACCCGGTCCGCCGGCCGGTGAACGAGGAGGACAGCCGCCGCGCGAACCGCGGGGACTGGGACGCCTACGCCGACGAGTACCAGCGCACCCACGGGGGCTTCCTCGGCGACACCGGCTTCGTGTGGGGGCCGGAGGGGCACCAGGAGTCCGACCTCGGGGTGCTGGGGCCGGCGGACCGGCTGCGGGGGACGCGCGCGCTGGAGATCGGGAGCGGCGCCGGACAGTGCTCCCGGTGGCTGCGCAGCCAGGGGGCGCACGCGGTCGGCCTCGACCTCTCCGAGCGGCAGCTGCAGCACTCGCGCCGTCTCGACGAGGCGACCGGGATCGCGGTGCCGTCGGTATGCGGGACCGCGACGGCGCTGCCGTTCGCCGACGGCTGCTTCGACGTGGCGTTCTCCTCCTTCGGCGCCCTGCAGTTCGTCGCCGACGTGGAGGTGATGCTCGCCGAGGTCGCCCGCGTGGTCCGTCGCGGCGGGACCTTCGCGTTCTCGGTCACCCACCCGGTCCGGTGGGCGATGCCTGACGACGCCGGCCCGGAGGGGTTGGCGGTCACCAGCAGCTACTGGGACCGGACGCCGTACGTCGAGGAGGACGACGACGGCCGGCCGCGCTACGTCGAGCACCACCGCACGCTCGGGGACTGGGTCGGCTTGCTGTACCAGCACGGGTTCGTCCTCCGGGCGCTGCACGAGCCGCAGTGGCCCGAGGGCCACGACCGGGTGTGGGGCGGGTGGGGGCCGCTGCGGGGCCGGCTGATCCCCGGGACCGCGATCTTCGTCGCCGAGCGCGGCGGGACCTGACCCTCGGCGGCGTGCGCACGACCTAGGCTCGGGTCGTGCCCGCTGCGACCTCCTCGAGGACACCGTCCTCCGGGTCGCCGTCGCCGGGACGCGGTGCCGGCCGGCTGCTCGACCGGCTCCCCGGCTGGCTGGTCGGCAGCGGCGTCATCGCGCTGGCGATGGGTGTGATGAACGTGTCCACCTACGGGTTCACCGTCCTCGCGGCGCGGTGGCTCGGCCCCCGGGAGTACGGGCAGCTCGCCGCCGCCATGGGGCTGCTGCTGATCCTGGGGGTCGTCTCGCTCGGGCTCCAGGCCACCGCCGCCCGGCGCATCGCGGCCGCTCCCGCGCTGCCGCGGCGCACCCAGCACGAGGTCGTCGCCGCCACCGGCCGCGCGTCGCTCCTCGTCGGCGGGCTGACCCTGCTGGCCGTCCCGGTGCTCGCCACGGTGCTCAGGCTCGACCTCTCCGTCGCGGTGCTCGTCGCGCTCGCCTCGGTCCCGCTCACGCTGATGGGCGGCCAGGCCGGGGTGCTGCAGGGCGAGCGCCGGTGGCTGTCACTCGCCCTGGTCTACGCCGCGATGGGCATCGGTCGGCTGGTCCTCGGGGTCGGAGCGCTCACCATCGACGCCAGCGCGAGCAGCGCGATGGCCGCCGTCGCCCTGGGGGCGGTCGTGCCCGCGGTCGTCGGAGCAGTCGCGCTCCGGCGTACGCCTGGCGACGCCGGCGACCGAGCCGCGTCGCCCGGACACGCCCGGTCCGTGCTGCGCGAGGTGCTGCACAACTCCCACGCGCTGCTGGCGTTCTTCGCGCTGTCGAACTGCGACATCCTCGTCGCGCGGGCGGTGCTGGACGACCACGCGAGCGGGCTCTACGCCGGCGGGCTGATCCTCAGCAAGGCCGTGCTGTTCCTGCCGCAGTTCGTCGTGGTGCTGGTGTTCCCGTCGATGTCGGCCGACACCTCGCGCCGCGGTGTCCAGGCCAAGGCGCTGGGGCTGATCCTGGTGATGGGCCTCCTCGCGGTCGGGGCCGCTGCGGCCGGCTCGCGCCTTGCCGTGCTCTTCATCGGCGGCGCGGAGTACGCCGAGCTCGCGCCCGACATCTGGGTCTTCGCGGTGCTCGGGACGGTGCTCGCGATGACCCAGCTCCAGGTGTACGCCGTCGTGGCGCGCCAGCACGCCGCGGCGGTGTTCGTGTTGTGGGGCGGGCTGGCCGCGGTGCTGGCGACGACCCCGCTCGTCGAGTCGGTCGACGACCTGCTCACGGTCATGGTCGGTGTCCTCGTTGCCGTCCTCGTGGCCCTGGGGCTGGCCAGCCGGCGGCGCGCTCGGCCGGCGAGCCCGGCCGGGGGGCCACCGGGGACTAGGGTCGAGGGATGACCTCAGCCGACGACCACGACGACCCGACGGCGGCCGACCGGGTGGAGAAGCGGGCCGAGCTGTGGCCCGAGGAGGCCGTCGCCGGCAGCGAGGACCCGCAGGCGCAGGCCGAGGCGATCCTCGAGGAGTCCGACCAGCGCACCGAGGACCCGGCGGGCACGCGTCACGAGTCGACCCAGACGCTCGGCGGCTGACAACCCTGCTGCGGAGCGTTCACGTCTCCCGCCGAGCCGCCCCTCATGACCGGTCGAGCCGCCCCTCATGACCGGTCGAGCCGCCCCTCGTGGCGGCCCGAGGACCACTCCCCACGGCGTACCGGCACTTCCCATGGTGGGTGACCCGTGGGGAGCGCCAGTTCGCCTGCATCCCTTGGGGAACCGTCGAACGAGCGCCCACGGGTGGGGTCAGTGGGCGGCGTCGTGCCAGCTGGGGCCGGTCCCGACGGACACGTCCAGCGGGACGGTCAGCGCCGCGGCGGCCGCCATCTCGCGCCGCACCAGCTCCTCGAGCGCCGGCCCCTCCCCCGGTGCCACCTCGAACACGAGCTCGTCGTGGACCTGCAGCAGCATCCGCGACGCGAGCGCCGACGCCCTCATCGCGGCGTCGACCTTGAGCATCGCAACCTTGATGATGTCCGCCGCCGACCCCTGGATCGGGGCGTTGAGCGCCATCCGCTCCGCCATCTCGCGCCGCTGGCGGTTGTCGCTGGTGAGGTCGGGGAGGTAGCGCCGGCGTCCGAGGATGGTCTCGGTGAACCCCGAGCGCCGCGCCTCGTCGACGATCCCGGCGAGGTAGTCCCGGACGCCCCCGAAGGTCTCGAAGTACTCCTCCATGAGCCGCCGCGCCTCGGAGGTGTCGATCTTGAGCTGCGCCGACAACCCGAAGGCCGAGAGCCCGTAGGCCAGGCCGTAGTTCATCGCCTTGATCTTGGCGCGCATCTCGCCGGTGACCGCCTGCGGGGCCACCCCGAAGACCCGCGCCGCGGTCACCGAGTGGAAGTCCATGCCGGAGCGGAACGCCTCGATCAGCCCCGCGTCCTCCGACAGGTGGGCCATGATGCGCATCTCGATCTGGCTGTAGTCCGCGGTGAGGATCGTCTCGTAGTCGGGCCCGACGACGAACGCCTCGCGGATCCGCCGGCCCTCCTCGGTGCGGATCGGGATGTTCTGCAGGTTCGGGTCGGTGCTCGAGAGCCTCCCGGTCGCGGCGATCAGCTGGTTGAACGTGGTGTGGATGCGGCCGTCGGGCATCACGGTCTTCAGCAGCCCCTCGACGGTCTGCCGGAGGCGGGCGACGTCGCGGTGGCGCAGCAGGTGCTGGAGGAACGGGTGCTCGGTCTTCTCGAACAGGCTCTGGAGCGCGTCGGCGTCGGTCGTGTACCCGGTCTTGGTCCGCTTGGTCTTCGGCATCCCCAGCTCGTCGAAGAGCACGACCTGCAGCTGCTTGGGGGAGCCGAGGTTGATCTCCTTGCCGATGACGGAGTACGCCTCGTCGGCGGCGTCCCGCACCCCGGCGGCGAACTCGGACTCGAGCTTCTCGAGCCGCTCGACGTCGACCGCGATGCCGGTCTGCTCCATCCGGGCGAGGACGATGACAAGAGGCAGCTCGACGTCGCCGAGCAGCGCGGTTCCGCCGCGGTCGGCCAGCTCCTCGTCGAGCGCGTGCGCCAGGTCGAGGACCGCCCGGGCGCGCAGCATGGCGGTCTCACCCGCGGTCTGGTCGCCGACTGCGTCGAGGGTCAGCTGGTCCTGGTCCCCGGCGGGGCCGCTGCGCAGCTCCCGCTTGAGGTAGCGCAGAGTGAGGTCGGCCAGGTCGTAGGAGCGCTGGTCGGGCATCGAGAGGTACGCCGAGAGCGCGGTGTCCCGCTCGAGCCCCTGCACCGGCCACCCGCGGGCGGCGAGGGCGAGCATCGGCCCCTTGGCGTCGTGCAGCACCTTCGGTCGAGCGGGGTCGGCGAACCACGCCGCGACCGCTGCGTCGTCCTCCGGGGTCACCCCTGCCGCGTCGAACCAGGCGGCACCGGTCTCGGTGGCCAGCGCCACGGCGACCACGTCCCCCGTGCCCGAGCGCCAGGTCCCCTCGACCGCGACCCCGACCCGGCCCTGCTCCGCGCGGTCGCGCAGCCAGCCGGCGACCTCTCCCGTCCCGAGCACGTCCATGGTGAGCTCGAAGCCCTCGGCGTCGACGACCTCCTCCGACGTCAGGGTCTCGAACAGCCGGTCGCGCAGCACCCGGAACTCGAGGCTGTCGAAGACCCGGTGCACCTCCTGGCGGTCCCACGGCTGCACCGCCAGGTCGGCGGGGCGTCGGTCGAGGTGGAGGTCGCAGACCAGCGCGTTGAGCCGCCGGTTGCGCAGCACGTCGTCGAGGTGGGCCCGCAGCGACTCGCCCTTCTTGCCGGTGATCTTGTCGGCGTTCGCGATGACCCCGTCGAGCCCGTCGTACAGCTGGAGCCACCGGGCCGCGAACCCCGGTCCGACCCCGGGCACGCCGGGCAGGTTGTCGGAGGTCTCCCCGACGATCGCTGCGAGCTCGGGGTAGCGGCTGGGCGGGACGCCGTAGCGCTCCTCCACGGCGGCGGGCGTCATCCGCTTCATCTCCGACACCCCCCGCATCGGGTAGATCACTGTGGTGCCGTCGCTGACCAGCTGGAAGGAGTCGCGGTCACCGGTGCAGACGAGCACCTCGAACCCCTCGTCCGACGCCTGGGTCGCCAGCGTGCCGATGACGTCGTCGGCCTCGAACCCGGGCTTCTCCACGAACGGGATCCGCAGCGCGTCGAGGACCTCCTTGATCAGCGGCAGCTGTCCGGAGAACTCGTCCGGGGTCTTCGACCGGTTCGCTTTGTACTCGACGTACTGCTCGGACCGGAAGGTCTGCCGGGAGACGTCGAACGCGACGCCGACGTGGGTCGGGGCCTCGTCGCGCAGCACGTTGATGAGCATCGACGTGAAGCCGTAGACGGCATTGGTGTGCTGGCCGGTGGTCGTCGAGAAGTTCTCGGCCGGCAACGCGAAGAACGCCCGGTAGGCCAGCGAGTGCCCGTCGAGGAGCAGCAGCCGGGGGCGCGGGCGGTCGGGCGAGGCAGTCGGCGCAGGCACGCAGCGACTCTAGTCGGCGGCTCCGACACCGCCGGGCCGCCCGCGACCGGGCCAGCCGGTGCTCAGCCCGTGGTCAGCTGGTGACGTCGCGCGCGCGGAGCCGGCGCTGGGAGCGCCGTGCGGCGACGACCTGGCCGACGGCCGGGCTCCTCGTGCCGACCCGCCGACGACCCCGGACCGCGCCCGCCCCGGCGTCGGTCGGCAGCGCGGCGCGCACCGTTGCGACGGGGCCGGACCGGACCGTCCCCACCTGCCCGAACCCGAGCCTGGCGAGGAACCGGTTGGCCGGCCGGTCGTCGGACTGGCTGTAGGTGAGCACCGACTGGATCTGCTCCTGCTCGGCCCACTCGACGGCCGCCTCGACCAGGGCGGTGCCGACCCCGCGGCGTACGCAGGCCGGGTCGACCTGCAGGTGCGTCATGGAGAGCAGCTCGGTGCTGACCAGGGGCGAGAGCGCGATGCGCCGGAGGAACACCGCGCCGACGACCCGGCCCTCGTGCACGGCGACGACGATCCGGCTCCGCGGGTCGTCGCCGATCGCGTCGACCGCGTGGGTAGCCTCGACCTGGTCGGCGCCACGGAGGGCGTCGGCGGTGGCGGTGAAACCGGTGTCGCGCCACAGCGCGAGCAGGGCAGGAGTGTCGGAGGCGACCGCTGGTCTCACGGTCAAGGGCGCACGCGGCACACGCATCTCCTCGTCGATCGTCGGCCCCTCGTCCGGGGCGGCACTGCACTCCAGGGTGGTCGCCGGCGCGACATCCGCGTCTCCCAGAGCGTTCAAGCCGACGGAGGGACACTACACATCTCCGCAAGAATCGGACAGGAGGGATCGTGTTCCCCGGGATCGGGACCCTCGTCAACGCGACCGCGGTGCTGGTCGGCGCCACCATCGGCGTGGCCGTGGGTCACCGGCTGGCGAGCCGGACGCGGGACCTCGTCACCGACGCCCTGGGCCTCGTCACGCTGCTGATCGCCGCCTCCAGCGCGCTCGCGGTCGCCGACCCCGCACTGGTCGCCGCGGTCGGACCCAGCGCCCCCACCCTCATCGTCCTCGGATCACTTGTCGGCGGCGGGGTGGTCGGGTCCGCGCTCCGGGTGGAGGACCGCCTGGAGGCGTTCGGCGGCTGGCTCCGGGCCACGCTGGGACGCCGGACCCGCGCTCGCGGGGCGGCCGGCAGCGGGGCCGCGGTCGACGCGACGACGTCCGAGCGGGAGCGGTTCATCGAGGGGTTCGTCACCGCGTCCCTGCTGTTCTGCGTCGGCCCGCTGACGATCCTCGGCGCGGTCAACGACGGGCTGGGGCGCGGCGCCGACCAGCTCTTCCTCAAGGCCGCGCTCGACGGCTTCGCCTCGATCGCCTTTGCCGCCTCGTTCGGCTGGGGTGTCGCCGCCAGCGTCGTGACCGTGCTCCTGGTGCAGGGCAGCCTGACCGTCGTGGGCGTGGTCCTCGGCGACGTGCTCGCCTCGGCGCAGGTCGCCGCGCTCGAGGCCACCGGCGGCCTGGTGCTCGTCGGGGTGGCGCTGGGGCTGCTCCGGCTCCGCCGCCTCCCGGTCGGCGACCTGCTCCCGGCGCTGCTGCTCGCCCCGCTGGTCACCGGGCTCGTCGTCGCCCTCCGATGAGGACGAGTGGGGTCAGATGTCTCCGCCGAGGTAGGCGGCCTTGACCGAGTCGTCCCTGGCCAGCTCCGCACCGGTCCCGGACCGGACGATCTCGCCGGTCTCGAGGATGTGGGCGGTGTCGGCCCGCTTGAGCGCCTGCATGGCGTTCTGCTCGACGAGCAGCACGGTCGTGCCCTGCTCGTTGATCTCGGAAACGATCGAGAAGATCTGCTGGATCAGCTTGGGTGCCAGGCCCATCGACGGTTCGTCGAGCAGCAGAAGCCGAGGCCGCGACATCAGTGCCCGACCGATGGCCAGCATCTGCTGCTCACCTCCAGACATGGTGCCCGCCACCTGCGACCGCCGCTCAGCGAGGCGCGGGAACAGGGAGAAGGCGCGGTCCAGGTCCTGCGAGTACGCAGAGGACTTCCGGTCCTTACGGACGTAGGCACCCATGTCGAGGTTCTCCGACACGGTCATCCCGGGGAAGATCCCTCGCCCCTCCGGCGACTGGCTGATCCCCATCTTGACCCGCTCGTAGGGCGGGATGTTGGTGATGTCCCTGCCCTCGAACCGGACGCTCCCCGCGCGCACCCTGCGCAGCCCGGAGATGGTCTTCAGCGTGGTGGTCTTGCCGGCGCCGTTGGCTCCGATCAGGGTCGCGATGCTGCCCTCCTCGACCCCGAAGGTGATGTCGCGGATTGCCTCGATGTGGGCGTAGTTGACGCACAGGCCATCGACCTCAAGAAGCATCTTCGTCCACCCCCAGGTACGCCGCGATCACCGCGGGGTTGTCGCGGATCTCCGCCGGAGTGCCTTCGGCGATCTTGCGGCCGAACTCCAGGACCACGATCCGGTCGGTCACCCCCATCACCAGCCGCATGTCGTGCTCGATCAGCAGCACGGTGTACCCCTGGTCCCGGACCCTCCGGATGAGCTCCATCAGCGTCGCCTTCTCCGCCGGGTTGAAGCCGGCGGCCGGCTCGTCGAGGCAGATCAGCTTCGGGTCGGTTGCCATGGCGCGGGCGATCTCCAGCCGGCGCTGGTCGCCGTACGACAGGTTGGCGGCGAGCTCGTCGGCATGGCGGTCGATCCCCATGAACCGCAGCAGCTCCATCGCTCGGTCGTGGCCGTGCTGCTCCTCCCTGCGGTGCCGGGGCAGCCGGAAGAGCGCGCTGAGCAGTCCCGTGCGGTGCTGCGCGTCGGCGCCGACGAGCACGTTCTCCAACGCGGTCATCTGCCGGAAGAGCCGGATGTTCTGGAAGGTGCGGGCCACCCCGAGCTTGGTGATCTCGAACCGCTTCTTGTCGGTGATCGACTCCCCGTTGAACCGGATGTCGCCCTCAGTGGGGCGGTACACGCCTGTGACTGCGTTGAAGCAGGTGGTCTTGCCTGCACCGTTGGGTCCGATGAGTCCGAGGATCTCTCCCTCGGAGATGTCGAAGGAGACGTCGTTGAGCGCGACCAAGCCACCGAAACGCAACGTGACTCCGTCGACCTCGAGGACCTTGCTGACGGGGCTTGTGGTCTCAGGCACGGGCCGTCTCCTGGTCGTCCACGTCGCCCGCTTCGAGCGCCTCGATCTCCTGCGCCACCTGCTTGGCACGGACGGTCCGCCGAGGCGGGAGCAGTCCCTCCGGTCGGAAGACCGCGAGCACCATCAGCGCGAGCCCGAACACCAGGACGCGGAAGTCGGCGAAGTCCCGGAACCGCTCCGGCAGGTAGGCGACCAGGAAGGCGCCGACAAGCACGCCCCACCGATTGCCCTGACCGCCGACGACGACAGCCGCGAGGAAGAGGATGGAGAAGAGCAGAAGGAACGACTGCGGGTTGATGAAGCTCTGCCTGCTGGCGTACAGCCCTCCAGCCAGACCACCGACGAACGCGCCGGTGGAGAATGCCAAGAGCTTGAAGCGAAAGGTGGGCACGCCCATCAGCTCGGCGGCATCCTCGTCCTCGCGCGTCGCTTCCCAGGCGCGCCCCACCCGGCTGTCCTTGATGAGGCGGTCCGCGAAGAGCATCACGATCACCACAGTCAAGCCGAGCCAGTAGTAAGGGATCTGGTCCAGTACGCCGAACACGATGAACGTCGTCGTGTCGTTGCCATCGATCAATGGCACCCCACCGTCCCAGAAGAGGTGCGGAAGGTCGAAGAGCTCGACCCCGGGCGGGCGAGCGATGTTGGAGATGCCCCGAGCGTCACCAAGCCACTCGGTGTTCACCGCCGTGAGACGGATGATCTCCCCGAAGCCGAGGGTCACGATCGCAAGGTAGTCGCCACGCACGCGCAGCGTGGGCGCACCAAGAAGCACACCTGAGACCATCGTGGCGACCACGGCGACCGGGATCGCGAGCAGCAGGGGCCAGTTGGCGTGGAACGACGTCAGGATGGCGACGGTGTAGGCGCCGATGGCGTAGAAGCCGACATAGCCGAGGTCGAGGAGGCCGGCGTAGCCGACGACGATGTTCAGCCCCAACGCGACCAGACAGTAGATCGTCACGGTGAAGAGCACACCGCCGAAGTCCGTTCCGGGCGGTGAGATCAGAGGTGGCTCAAGGAGTGGCAACGCGTACGCGAAGAGGGCCAGCAGTACCCAGAGCAGCATCTTGACGGGCTTGGGAAGTCGGGCGAGGCGACCGGCGACTCCGAGGTTCGGCAACTTCATGCACGGGCCTTTCCGAGCGACTCGCCGAGGATACCGGTGGGCCGGAACAGCAGGATGACGACCAGCAGGACGAAAGCCACGACGTCCCTCCACTCGGTCCCGAAGAGCGCGGACCCCCAGTTCTCGACCACGCCGAGCACCAATCCGCCCACGAGCGCCCCGCGCAGGTTGCCGATGCCTCCGAGCACCGCCGCGGTGAACGCCTTGACCCCGAGCAGGAACCCCACGTCGAATCGAGTGGTCTCGATCTTCAGCATGTACAAGAAGGCGGCAACGCCGGCCGCGAGCCCCCCCATGAGGAAGGTGAGCTGGACGACACGCGTCGAGTTGACACCCATGAGGGCTGCGGTCTCCGGGTCCTGCGCGGTGGCGCGGACACCTCGGCCGAGTCGGGAGCGACGGACGAACTGGTCGAGGACGACCATCATCAGGATCGCGGACACGATCACGACCAGGTCGACGGTGGTGACGGTGTAGTCGCCGATCGGGAACAGCCGCTTGTTCTCGAAGAGGTCCGGCATGCTGTTGTTGATGCGGGCCCTGCCGACGTAATTGTTGAGGTCGTCCTCCAAGCCGAACCAGCTGGCGACTCGATCGCGCAGCCCCATCAGCTCCGCGAGCACGAACGACGCGCCGATCGCGGAGATGAGCGCGATCAGCCGAGGCGCTTTGCGCTTGATCAGCGGGCGGTACGCAACCCGCTCGAGAAGCAGCGCGATCACCGCAGACATCGCCATGGCGGCGAGCAGAGCGGCGAACAGGATACCGACGGTTCTCAGGCCGCCCGGGGGGCCGTCACCAGTCAGCGCCATCGCCGCCCAGAGCGCGGCGAACGTGCCGTACATGAACACTTCGGAGTGCGCGAAGTTGATCAGCTGCAGGACGCCGTACACCAGCGTGTACCCGAGCGCGATGAGCGCGTAGATGGCACCGAAGGCCAGGCCGGTGACCGTCAGTTCAGCGAAGTTGTTGAACAGGAAGGAAAAGTCCACCAGGCCTCCTCGGGCCCCGAGTTTCGCAGGGACTGCGGCCGGGGAGCTCGCTCCCCGGCCGCAGTCGTCAGACCGGCCTCGACGGCCGTCAGCTGCGTGTCACTCGATCTCTGCCTCGGAGACGATCTGTCCGCCCTCCACCTTGTAGGCGTAGATGTGGATGTCGCTCGGCTCGCCCGTCTCGTCGAACGCCAGCTGCTTGGTGACGCCGGGCTCGTCGTACTCGTTGATGAACGCGAGCATGTCCTCGCGGTTGTTGATCCCCTGGGCGATGCCGTCGAGGAAGATGTTCGCCGCGTCGTAGGCCTCGGCCGCGTAGGTGCCGGGAGGGCCCCCGAACTCGGCCTCGAAGGCTTCGGCGAAGTCGGCGACCGCCGGTTCCTCGGCGGGGATGCAGGGACAGGTGATGATGGTGCCCTCGGCCGCGGCCTTCGCGCCGTCGATGTAGCCGGGGTCCTTGACGCCGTCGGCGACGACGAAGGTGCCCTTGAAGCCGCCGTCTCGCAACTGGCCGATGAGCAGCGCCGCCTCGGCGTAGTAACCGCCGAAGAAGATGGTGTCGGCGCCTGAGGCGTTGGCCCTGGTGACTGTGGCTGAGAAGTCCGTCTGGCCGGTCTGGATGGTGTCCTCGCCGACGACGAGGTCGCCGAGGTCGTCCTTGACGATGTTGGCCAGGCCCGCGCCGTACTCCGACGCGTCGTCGATCACGAAGGCCCCCGCGGCCTCGATGGTCTCCTGGATGTACTTCGCGGCGGCCGGCCCCTGGGTGGCGTCGTTGCCGAGCGCCCGGTGGAAGGTGTCCCAGCCCTGCTCCGAGAGCGTGGTTCCGGTGCCGGACGGGGTGACCGTCGGAAGCCCGGCCTCGGCGAAGATCGGCCCGGCTGCGGCGCCCTCCCCGGAGAACGCGGGCCCGATGATCCCGATGATCGCCTCGTTGCCCGCCGCCTCCGTCGCCAACGACGGGGCCTGGTCACCGCTGCCCTGGGAGTCGATCAGCTCGTAGCCGACCTCGCACTCGGCCTCGGCGTTGTACTCGTCGATGGCCAGCTGCGCGCCCTGGATGATCGGCTGGCCCAGGCCCGCCGCAGGGCCTGTCTGCGGGCCGAAGAAGGCGAGGCTCACGTCGCAGGCTGCCTCCCCGCCTCCCTCACCGCCGTTGCCGCCGCTCTCGGGCTCTGCGTCGTCGGTGGTGCCACACGCCGTGAGCGTGAGGCCTGCGGCAACGGTCGCCGCGGCGACGCGCCATCTGCGGGTGGTGCGGATCATGGACCCTCCGTGGGTAGCGTGGACGGCCGCCCACCCACGGACGGCTCGTTGTTGCGCCGGAAAGTAACACTGGGAGCAGGCGGACAGGCGGCTCTGGCTGCCTTCTGCGGCTTGGTGTTGCGAAGTTGTGACCCAGGCCGGGGTCTCACCGCACCGCTTGGCCCTCGCATGGCCACCGCCAGGCTGGACCGGCCCCGTCACCCCTGGTCGGTGACGTCCGGACCGTGCTCGAGCACGCCGTCGGCCACCTGCCGCATCGACAGCCGCAGGTCCATGGCGGTCTTCTGGATCCACCGGAACGCGTCGGGCTCGCTCAGCCCGAGCCGCTCCTGCAGCACGCCCTTCGCCCGGTCGACCGACTTGCGGGTCTCCAGCCGGTCGGTCAGGTCCGCGACCTCCGCCTCCAGGTGCTGGACCTCGGCGTACCGGCTCACCGCCATCTCGATCGCCGGCACGAGGTCGCTCTTGGAGAAGGGCTTGACGAGGTAGGCCATCGCCCCGGCGTCGCGGGCCCGCTCGACGAGGTCGCGCTGGCTGAACGCGGTGAGGATGACGACCGGCGCGATCCGCTGCGCGGCGATCCGCTGCGCGGCACTGATGCCGTCGAGCCGGGGCATCTGGACGTCGAGGATCACCAGGTCCGGCCGGTGCTCCTCGGCCAGCGCGACCGCGCGCTCGCCGTCGGGTGCCTCGCCGACGACCTCGTAGCCCTCCTCGGCCAGCATCTCCGCGAGGTCCATGCGGATGAGCGCCTCGTCCTCCGCGATGACGACGCGCCGTCGGGGCGCGTCCCCCGCGGAGCCGTCCTGGCGCTGCACGTGGCGCTGGCCTGGCGTCGGGGTCACGAGTGGACACGCTAGCGGGTCGGCTACCCTGTGCTGACTCGCCGGGTTGGCGGAATGGCAGACGCGGTGGCCTCAAAAGCCACTGTCCTCCGGGACGTGTGGGTTCGAGTCCCACACTCGGCACGCGCTCCGGCGGGGGCACGGTCAGTCGGTCGCGGCCAGCGGCGTCGGTCGACTCAGCCAGCCGGTCGACTCAGCCAGCGCGGGGCTTCCGGTACGCCGGGGCCACCTCGTTGATCGCGTCGCCCATCCGGTGCACCCGCATGGCGTTGGTGGACCCCGGGATCCCCGGCGGGCTGCCCGCGATGATCACGACGAGGTCCCCTTCCTTGGCCCGGCCGATCTTCAGCAGCTTCTCGTCGACCTGGCGCACCATCTCGTCGGTGTGCTCGACGTACTCGCCGATGAAGGTCTCGACGCCCCAGGCCATCGACATCCAGGACCGCACAAGCGGATCCGGGGAGAACGCGAGGACCGGGATCTGGCTGCGGTAGCGCGACAGCCGGCGCGCGGAGTCCCCGGACTGGGTGAAGGCCACGATGTAGTGCGCACCGACCCGCTCGGCGACCTCGGCCGCCGCCTTGGCGATGATGCCGCCGGTGGTGTGGGGCTGCCAGTCGATGAGCGCCATCCGCGCGAGGCCGTGGTCCTCGGTCGACTCGATGATCCGCGCCATCGTCTTGACCGCGACGATCGGGTAGTCCCCCACGCTGGTCTCGCCCGAGAGCATCACCGCGTCGGCGCCGTCGAGCACGGCGTTCGCCACGTCGGAGGCCTCCGCACGGGTCGGCCGCGACGCCGAGATCATCGACTCGAGCATCTGGGTGGCGACGATGACCGGCTTGGCGTTGCGGCGGGCTGTCTCCACGATGTGCTTCTGGATGAACGGCACGTCCTCGAGCGGGCACTCCACGCCGAGGTCGCCGCGGGCGACCATGAACGCGTCGAAGGCCCGGACGATCTCGTCGAAGTTGTCGATGGCCTGCGGCTTCTCGATCTTGGCGACGACCGGCCGGCGGACGCCGACCTCGTCCATGATCGCGTGGACCTCCTCGACGTCGGCGGCGTTGCGGACGAAGGAGAGCGCGACGATGTCCACGGTCAGTCCGAGCGCCCAGCGCAGGTCGGCCTTGTCCTTCTCGCTCATCGCGGGCACGGAGACCGCGACACCGGGGAGGTTGATCCCCTTGTTGTTGCTCAGCCGGCCGGCCCCGACGGCGCGGCAGCGGACGTCGGTGCCCGCCACCTCGACGACCTCGAGCCTCACCCGGCCGTCGTCGACCAGGACGGCGTCACCGGCCGCGACGTCGCCCGGCAGCCCGGCGTACGTCGTCGAGACGACCTCGTGGTCCCCCGGGACGTCGCGGGTGGTGATCGTGATCTCCTGGCCGTCGACCAGGTCGACCGGGCCGTCGGCGAACCTGCCGAGCCGGATCTTCGGTCCCTGGAGGTCGACCATGATCCCCACGCTGTGACCCGTCGCGTGCGCGGCCTCGCGAACCATCCGGTAGACCTGCTCGTGGTCCTCGTAGCTGCCGTGGCTCAGGTTCATCCGGGCGACGTCCATACCGGCGTCCACGAGCTCGCGGATCCGCTCCGGCGTCGAGGTGGCCGGTCCGAGGGTGCAGACGATCTTGGCTCTACGCACGGAGGGAGCCTAGCCCGGCCTGGATCGATCAAACACCTGGCCGCGGCGGACGGTTCCTCAAGGGATGTCGCCATGTTGGTGCTTCCCATGGGTGGTGAGCCATGGGGAGTGCGACTTCCCCTGCATCCCTTGGGAACCCGTCGTCATCCCCCGGGGCGGGAGGGCCGGTCACGGACGGCCCCGTCGTACGCCGAGCCGGACTCCCCACGGCGTACTCCCCCTCCCCACGGCGTGTGACCCGTGGGGAGCACCAGGTTGCCTGCATCCCTTGGGAATCCGTCGGGGGCTACACCACCAGCGGGCGGGCCATCGGCGAGATCGGGGCCGGCAGCGTGGTCGATCCGGTGAGGTACTCGTCGACGGCGGCCGCCGCAGCGCGACCCTCCGCGATCGCCCACACGATGAGCGACTGGCCACGACCGGCGTCGCCGGCGACGAAGACCCCGGGCACCGAGGAGGCGTACGCCACGTCCCGCGCGACGTTCCCGCGGGCGTCGAGCGCGACCTCGAGCTGCTCGAGAAGCCCTGCCCGCTCGGGTCCCACGAAGCCCATCGCGAACAGCACCAGGTCGGCCGGGATCTCCCGCTCGGTCCCGGGCACCGGCTGGAAGGTCGCGTCGACGTCGACCACCTTGATCGCGCGCACCCGGCCGTCCTCGTCGCCGAGGAACTCCTGCGTCGAGGCGGCGTACATCCGCTCACCGCCCTCCTCGTGGGCGGAGGACACCCGGAAGACCATCGGGTACGTCGGCCACGGCTGGCCGGGCAGCCGCTCGAGCCCCGGCTGGGACATGATCTCGAGCTGCCGGACGGAGGCGGCGCCCTGGCGGATCGACGTCCCGAGGCAGTCCGCCCCGGTGTCGCCGCCGCCGATGATGACGACGTGGCGACCCTGCGCCGTGACCTGGTCGGGCACGACCTCGCCGAGCGCCGCCCGGTTCCCCTGGGGCAGGAACTCCATCGCCTGGTGGATGCCGGCGAGCTCGCGGCCGGGCACCCGCAGGTCGCGGGCGTCGGTGGCGCCGATCGCCAGGACGACCGCGTCGAAGCGCTCGGCCAGCTGCTGGCCGGTGATCGCGGACGCGCCACCGCTCCCCGAGCCGACCTCGACCCCGCAGCGGAAGACCGTCCCCTCGCGCTCCATCTGCCGCAGCCGGCGGTCGAGGAAGCGCTTCTCCATCTTGAACTCGGGGATGCCGTAGCGGAGCAGCCCGCCGGGCTTGTCGGCCCGCTCGTAGACGACGACCGTGTGGCCGGCGCGCGTGAGCTGCTGGGCGGCGGCGAGCCCAGCCGGGCCGGAGCCGACGACCGCGACGGTCTTGCCCGACAGCCACTCCGGCGACTCGGGTCGGACCAGCCCCAGGTCCCACGCCTGGTCGGCGATGGTGACCTCGACGTTCTTGATCGTCACCGGGTCCTGGTTGATGCCGAGCACGCACGCCGTCTCGCACGGAGCCGGACAGAGCCGACCGGTGAACTCCGGGAAGTTGTTGGTCGCGTGGAGCCGCTCGGCGGCGTCCTCCCAGTCCTGGCGCCACACCAGGTCGTTCCACTCGGGGATGAGGTTCCCCAGCGGGCAGCCCTGGTGGCAGAAGGGGATCCCGCAGTCCATGCACCGCCCCGCCTGCGGGGAGATGATCGGCAGCAGCGAGCGGCCGGCGCCTTCGGGGTAGACCTCGTTCCAGTCGTGCACCCGCTCCTCGACGGGGCGGCGGCCGGCGACCTCGCGGCCGTGCTTGAGGAACCCGCGCGGGTCAGCCATGCAGCACCTCCATGATCCGGGCCGCAGCCTGGTCCTCGTCGAGTCCTTCCTCGAGCGCCTCCGCGCGCGCCTCGAGGACGAGCTTGTAGTCCCGCGGCATCACCTCGGTGAAGCGGGACAGCGACGCCGGCCAGTCGGCGAGCAGCGACGCGGCGACGGTCGACCCGGTCTCCTCGGCGTGACGGCGGACCAGCTGCTCCAGCGCTGTGGCCGCCTCCCCCACGACCGGGGCGAGGTCGACCATCTCGAGGTTGACCTTCGCAGGGTCGAGGTCGAGCACGAAGGCGTCCCCGCCGGACATGCCCGCGGCGACGTTGCGGCCGGTCGGGCCGAGGACGACCACCCGGCCGCCGGTCATGTACTCGCACCCGTGGTCCCCCACGCCCTCGACGACGGCGGTGGCGCCGGAGTTGCGGACGCAGAACCGCTCGCCGACCTGCCCGCGGAGGAACAGCTCCCCTCCGGTCGCGCCGTACCCGATGACGTTGCCGGCGATGATCTGCTCCGACGCGTCGAAGGTCGCCGCCTGGTCGGGGCGGACCACGACCCGACCGCCCGAGAGCCCCTTGCCGACGTAGTCGTTGGCATCGCCCTCCAGGCGCAACGTCACGCCGGCCGGCAAGAAGGCCCCGAACGACTGCCCGGCCGAGCCCGTGAACGTGATGTCGATCGTCTCGTCGGGGAGCCCCTCGCCCTTGTAGCGCTTGGTGATCTCGTGGCCGAGCATCGCCCCGACGGTGCGGTTGACGTTGCGGATGGGGAGCTGCGCGCGGACCGGCTCGCCGCGCTCGAGGGCGTCGGCGCAGATCGCGATCAGCTCGTTGTCGAGCGCCTTCTCCAGCCCGTGCTCCTGGCCGCGGGTGTGGTGGCGGGCGCCGTCGAAGTGACCCTCGCCGGGCTTGGGGACGTACAGCATCGGGGTGAGGTCGAGGCCGCTGGCCTTCCAGTGGTCGACCGCGCGAGCGACGTCGAGGGCCTCGGCCTGCCCGACCGCCTCCTCGAGTGTGCGGAACCCGAGCGCCGCCAGGTGCTCGCGGACCTCCTGGGCGACGAACTCGAAGAAGTTCACGATGAACTCCGGCTTGCCGGTGAACCTCTCCCGCAGCACCGGGTTCTGGGTCGCGACCCCGACCGGACAGGTGTCGAGGTGGCAGACCCGCATCATGATGCAGCCCGACACCACGAGCGGCGCGGTCGCGAACCCGAACTCCTCCGCGCCGAGCAGCGCGGCGATGACGACGTCCCGGCCGGTCTTGAGCTGGCCGTCGCACTGCACGACGATCCGGTCGCGCAGCCCGTTGAGCAGCAGCGTCTGCTGGGTCTCGGCGAGGCCGAGCTCCCACGGCCCGCCCGCGTGCTTGAGCGACGTCAGCGGCGAGGCGCCGGTGCCGCCGTCGTGCCCGGAAATGAGGACCACGTCGGCGTGCGCCTTGGACACCCCTGCCGCGACCGTGCCGACCCCGACCTCCGCGACGAGCTTGACGTGCACCCGCGCGCTCGGGTTGGCGTTCTTGAGGTCGTGGATCAGCTGCGCCAGGTCTTCGATCGAGTAGATGTCGTGGTGGGGCGGCGGGCTGATCAGTCCCACGCCCGGCGTGCTGTGCCGGGTCTTCGCGACCCACGGGTAGACCTTGTGGCCGGGCAGCTGGCCGCCCTCCCCCGGCTTGGCGCCCTGGGCCATCTTGATCTGGATGTCGTCGGAGTTCGTGAGGTACTCCGCGGTCACGCCGAACCGGCCGGAGGCGACCTGCTTGATCGCCGAGCGCCGCTCGGGGTCGTGGAGCCGGTCGGCGTCCTCGCCGCCCTCGCCGGTGTTGGACTTGCCGCCCAGCCGGTTCATGGCGATCGCGAGCGTCTCGTGCGCCTCCTTGCTGATCGACCCGTAGGACATCGCGCCGGTCGAGAACCGCTTGACGATCTCGGCGACCGGCTCGACCTCCTCGATCGGCACCGGGGTCCGGCCGAGCGCCGCCGCGTCCTTGAGCGTGAAGAGCCCGCGCAGCGTCATCAGCCGCTCGGACTGCGCGTCGATGCGGGCGGTGTACTGCTGGAAGACGTCGTAGCGACCGGTCCGGGTCGAGTGCTGGAGCCGGAACACCGTCTCGGGGTCGAACAGGTGCGGCTCGCCCTCGCGGCGCCACTGGTACTCCCCGCCCACCTCGAGGGAACGGTGTGCCGGCGGCAGCCCGTCGACCGGGTACGCCGTGGCGTGGCGGCGAGCCACCTCCTCGGCGATCGTGTCGAGGCCGATCCCACCCAGCTTGCTGACCGTGCCGGTGAAGTAGCGGTCGACGAGGTCCTGGGAGAGCCCGACGGCCTCGAAGATCTGGGCGCCGGTGTAGGAGGCGACGGTCGAGACGCCCATCTTGCTCATCACCTTCAGCACGCCCTTGCCGAGCGCCTTGACCAGGTGCCGGACCGCCACCTCCGGGGCGACGGTGACGAAGTGGCCGTCGCGGGCGAGGTCCTCGACCGACTCCATCGCGAGGTAGGGGTTGACCGCCGCCGCGCCGTAGCCGATGAGCAGCGCGACGTGGTGCACCTCGCGGACGTCGCCGGCCTCGACCACCAGCCCCACCTGGGTGCGGGTCTTCTCGCGGACCAGGTGGTGGTGGACCGCGGCGGTGACGAGCAGGGACGGGATCGGCGCCAGCTCGGCGGTCGAGTGCCGGTCGGAGAGCACGATGATGCGCGCGCCCCCGGCGATCGCGGCGGAGACCTCCGCGCAGATCTCGTCGAGGCGGGCGGCGAGCGCGTCCCCACCGCCGGCGACCTCGTACAGTCCACGGGACACGTGGGTGATGAAGCCCGGCATGTCGCCGTCACGGTTGACGTGCCGGATCTTGGCGAGCTCGTCGTTGTCGATCACCGGGAACGGCAGCAGGACCTGTCGGCAGGACGCCGGTCCCGGGACGAGCAGGTTGCCCTCCGGCCCGATCGTCCCGTTGAGCGAGGTGACGAGCTCCTCACGGATCGCGTCGAGAGGCGGGTTCGTGACCTGGGCGAAGAGCTGGCTGAAGTAGTCGAACAGCAGCCGGGGCCGGTCCGACAGCGCCGCGATCGGGGTGTCGGTGCCCATCGACCCGATCGGCTCGGCGCCGGTGGCGGCCATCGGGGCCAGGAGCACCCGCTTCTGCTCCTCGGTGTAGCCGAACACCTGTTGACGCCGCGTGACGGAGGCGTGGGTGTGGACGACGTGCTCGCGGTCGGTGAGGTGCTCGAGCCGGATCAGCCCGGCGTGGAGCCACTCGTCGTACGGGTGGTCCTCGGCGAGGCGGCCCTTGACCTCCTCGTCCTCGATGATCCGGTGCTCGTCGGTGTCGACGAGGAACATCCGGCCGGGCTTGAGCCGGCCCTTGCGCACCACCGAGGCGGGGTCGATGTCGAGGACGCCGACCTCGGAGGCGAGCACGACCAAGCCGTCGTCGGTGACCCAGTAGCGGCTGGGGCGCAGCCCGTTGCGGTCGAGCACCGCGCCGACCTGGGTGCCGTCGGTGAAGACCACGCACGCCGGGCCGTCCCACGGCTCCATGAGCGAGGCGTGGAACTCGTAGAACGCCCGCTTCGTGCGGTCCATCTCGGCGTGGTTCTCCCACGCCTCTGGGATCATCATGAGCACCGCGTGCGGCAGGGTCCGCCCGCCCATGTGGAGCAGCTCGAGGACCTCGTCGAACGAGGCGGAGTCGCTGACCCCCGGCGTGCAGATCGGGAAGAGCCGCTCGAGGTCGCCCGGGATGACGTCGGAGGCGAGCAGCGCCTCACGCGCCCGCATCCAGTTGCGGTTGCCCATCACCGTGTTGATCTCGCCGTTGTGCGCGAGGAACCGGAACGGGTGAGCCAGCGGCCAGCTCGGGAAGGTGTTGGTCGAGAAGCGGGAGTGGACGACGCCGACGGCCGACTCGACCCGCTCGTCCAGCAGGTCGGGGAAGAAGCTGTCGAGCTGGTCGGTGGTCAGCATCCCCTTGTAGACGATGGTCCGCGACGACAACGAGGGGAAGTACGCCCCCGTCTCCCGCTCCGCTCGCTTGCGGAGGCAGTAGGCGCGGCGTTCCAGCGCCATGCCGAGGTGACCGCCGACCGAGGCGACGAAGAGCTGGCTGAACGTCGGCATCGCTCGCAGCGCCTGGCCACCCAGCAGCTCGGGCTTCACCGGGACGTCGCGCCAGCCGAGGACGCTGAGCCCCTCCTCGGCGGCGACGGCCTCGATGCGCCGCCGGGCGACCGCCGCCTCCTCGGCGTCGGCGGGCAGGAAGGCGGTGCCGACGGCGTACCCGTGGCGGGCCGGCAGCTCGAAGTCGGTCACCTCGCGGAAGAACCGGTCGGGGACCTGGAGGAGGATGCCGGCGCCGTCGCCGGTGTTCGACTCCGCACCCACCGCGCCGCGGTGGTCGAGGTTGCGCAGCGCAGTGACGGCCTTGGCGACGATGTCGTGGCTGGCCGTTCCGGTGAGCGTCGCGACGAAGGCGACGCCGCAGGCGTCGTGCTCGGCCGCGGGGTCGTAGAGCCCCTGCCGAGGAGGGAGGCCGGGACTGGTGCTCCTGGCCGTGCCGGTGGTGACGGCGGTCATCGCGAGCCCTTTCGCGTCGTGGGCGACCGCGACCGCAGGCAGGCTCCGAGGAGGTCGGCCGACGAGCGCGGTTCGCGCGGGACGACGTTGGCCAGCGAGCAGATGCTACCCCACGTGCGGGCGGGGGCCCGCTGTCGCGGAGTCCTGCTCGAGGTCGCGCAGGACGCGTTGCTCGCGACCGGGACGCCGGCGCGCGGACACCACCAAGTATGTGGCTGCCAGCAGGAACACCACGATGCTCGTCCACACGTTGAGGCGGAGGCCGAACACGTCGTCGGCCTCGACGGGGTCGATCCGCAGCGCCTCGATCCACACCCGGCCGGCGCAGTACGCCGCGACGTACAGCGCGAAGACCCGGCCGTGTCCCATCCGGAACCGACGGTCCGCCCAGAGCAGCAGCGCCACGACCGCGAGGTTCCACAGCAGCTCGTAGAGGAACGTGGGGTGGAAGGTCGTGAACTGCTCGAAGCCGGCGGGCCGCTTGGTGGCGTCGGGGATCTCGAGCGCCCACGGCAGGTCGGTCGGCCGGCCGAACAGCTCCTGGTTGAACCAGTTGCCGACGCGACCGATCGCCTGGGCGAGGATGATCCCCGGCGCCAGGGCGTCAGCGAGCGGCGGGAAGACGATCCCGGCTCGGCGGGCACCGATGTACGCACCGACGCCGCCCAGAGAGATCGCCCCCCAGATCCCCAGCCCGCCCTGCCACACGTAGAGCGCCGACAGCGGGCTCCCGCCCTCGCCGAAGTAGTTCTGGGAGTCGGTGAGCACGTGGTAGAGCCGGCCGCCGACGATGCCGAAGGGCACCGCCCAGATCGCGACGTCGCCGACCTGCCCGGGCTTCCCGCCGCGGGCGACCCAGCGGCGCTCTCCCAGCCAGACCGCGGCGACGATGCCTGCGAGGATGCACAGCGCGTAGGCCCGCACCGGGAACGGGCCGAGGTACCAGACCCCTTGCGAGGGGCTCGGGATGGCGAGCGGCAGCACCGACAGCGACACGGCTCAGCCCGCCTGCGCCGTCGTGGGTGCGGGGACCCCGTCGGTGAGGACCTCCTGGAGGTCCGCGGCCAGCTCGGCGGCGGAGGTGTCCTCGGTCCAGAGCAGCGGGACGGTGCCGTCAGGTCGGACCGCGAGCACCGGTGTGCCGTGGACGACCTCGTAGCCGCCGGACGGCAGTCGGCGCCCGGCGTCCATCGCGACGTGCACGGAGTCGGCGACCGCGGCCAGCGTCCCGACCGGACCGGTGAGACCGGTGAAATCGGGGTCGAACCGCGCGAGCCAGTCCCGCAGCGTCGCCGGGTCGTCGCGCGCGGGGTCGGTGGTGACGAACCAGGTGTCGACCTGCTGCGCCTGCTCCCCGAGCCGCCCGCGGGCGCTCGTGATGTTCGCCAGCACGGTCGAGCACACGTCGTCGCAGTTGGTGTAGCCGAAGAAGACCAGCGTCAGCGGCGCCTCGAGGCGGTCACGGGTCCCGACGGACGCACCGCTGGTGTCGGTGAGGGTCGCGTCGCCCAGGGAGTACGGCGCGGGGAGCACCACCCCGGCGAGCCCGTCGTCGTCGCCCTGCCGGGAGACCCCGGCGACAGGACTGTCGACCAGCCGGAACACCGCGAGCGTGACGACGGTGGTCACCACGACGAGCACGACCCGCAGCAGCACCCGGCTCCGGGTGGACGGCCTCGGCGCCGGACCGCCGGCCGCGCGCTCGGACAGCGACGGGTCCGCCTGGTCGGCGACCTGCTCAACCACGGCGCACCCCTGCCGCGAGGTCCCGGGTCAGCGTCCGCACGTCGGCGCAGGCGCGGTCGAGGTCGCCCTCGGCGTCCAGCACCCGGCGGACGAAGGCCGACCCGACGATGACCCCGTCGGCGTAGCCCGCGACCGCAGCGGCCTGGGCGCCGTCGGAGACACCGAGCCCCACCCCGACGGGCAGGTCGGTGACGGCGCGGGTCCGCGCGACGAGCGGGCCGGCGAGGTCGCTGGTGGCGGCGCGCGCCCCGGTGACCCCCATGACCGCCGTGGCATACACGAAACCCCGGCAGTGGTCGGCGGTGTAGCGCAGCCGTTCGTCGGTCGACGACGGCGCGACCAGGAAGACGCGGTCGAGCCCGTGCTCGTCGGACGCCTCGAGCCAGGCGCCCGCCTCGTCCGGGGTCAGGTCGGGGGTGATCATCCCCGAGCCGCCGGCCGCAGCGAGGTCCGCGGCGAAGCGCGCGACGCCGTACCGCTCGACCGGGTTCCAGTAGGTCATCACGACCGTCGCGACGCCGGTGTCGGCAACGGCCTCGACCACCCGCACCACGTCGGCGGTCCGCACCCCGCGCTCGAGCGCCTGCTGGGCGGCGGCCTGGATCGTCGGTCCGTCCATGACGGGGTCGGAGTAGGGCAGCCCGATCTCGATGACGTCGCACCCGCCGTCGACCATGGCGCGCAGCGCCTGGATCGACCCCTCGACCGTCGGGAACCCGGCGGGCAGGTAGCCGACGAGCGCGGCCCGACCCTCCGCGCGGGCGGTGGCGTACGCCGCGGTGACGCGGCTCGCCGCCGTCGCCGGCGTCCCCTGGTCGCTCGTGCTCGTGCTCACCTCTGGGCTCATCCCTGTGCTCATCCCTGGCCGACCTCGTGATCCTCGCCGAGCCGCTCCTCCGACGGCCCGGTGCGGTCCGGGCCGAGGTGCTCCTCGCCGAGGCCGAACCAGCTGACCGCGGTCCCCATGTCCTTGTCCCCGCGGCCCGACAGGTTGACCAGCAGCGTCGCGCCGGGCATCTCCTGTGCCAGCCGCATCGTCCCCGCGATTGCGTGGGCGGACTCGATGGCGGGGATGATCCCCTCGGTGCGGGCGAGCAGCGCGAAGGCCTCCATCGCCTCGGCGTCGGTGATCGGGCGGTACTCCGCGCGGCCGGTCGCGGCCAGGTGGGCGTGCTCCGGACCGACCCCGGGGTAGTCCAGCCCCGCCGAGATCGAGTGCGAGTCGCGGGTCTGGCCGTCCTCGTCCTGGAGCACGAACGTCCGGGCGCCGTGCAGCACCCCGACGTCGCCGCCGGAGATCGTCGCGGCGTGGCGCGGGGTGTCGACGCCGTCGCCGCCGGCCTCGAAACCGACGATCCGCACGGAGGGGTCGTCGACGAAGCCCGCGAAGAGGCCGATCGCGTTCGATCCCCCGCCGACGCACGCGGTGACGGCGTCCGGCAACGCGCCGTACCGCTCGAGGCACTGGGCCCGCGCCTCGTCGCCGATGCCGCGCACGAACGACCGGACCATCGACGGGAAGGGGTGCGGGCCCGCCGCGGTCCCGAACAGGTACGCCGTGGTGTCGACGGTCGCGACCCAGTCGCGGAGCGCCTCGTTGATCGCGTCCTTGAGGGTGCGGGTCCCGCTGACGACCGGCACCACCTCGGCACCGAGCAGCCGCATCCGGGCGACGTTCAGCGCCTGGCGCTGGGTGTCGACCTCGCCCATGTAGACCACGCAGTCCAGGCCGAGGTACGCCGCCGCCGTCGCACTCGCGACGCCGTGCTGGCCGGCGCCGGTCTCGGCGATGACCCGGGTCTTGCCCATCCTCTTGGTGAGGAGCGCCTGGCCGAGGACGTTGCGGATCTTGTGGGCGCCGGTGTGGTTGAGGTCCTCGCGCTTGAGGAGGATGCGGGCGCCCGCGAGGTCGGAGAGCCGGGAGGCCTCGAACAGCGGGCTCGGGACCCCGGCGTACTCCCGCAGCATCCGGTCGAACTCCCCGGTGAACGCAGGGTCGGCCATGGCGTCCTGCCACGCGGTGGTGAGCTCGTCGAGCGCCGCCATGAGCGCCTCGGGCATGAAACGGCCGCCGAACCGGCCGAAGTGGCCGGCGGCGTCCGGGGTCGGTCCCCGCCGGGTGTCGGGCTGCAGGACGGTCACCGGAGAGCTCCCGCCCGCTCGCGGTCCGTGCTGGCGGCCGGTCTGCCGACGGCGGTCAGCGCCGCGACCGCCGAGCGCGGGTCGCCGTGCCGGACCAGCGCCTCCCCCACGAGGACCGCGTCGGCGCCGGCCGCGACCACGCGGCTCACGTCTTGGGGCCCGCCGATGCCGGACTCGGCGACCAGCACGGCGTCGGAGGGCAGCACGGCGGCCACCCGCGCGAAGGCGTCGGGGTCGACGTCGAGGGTCCTGAGGTCGCGGGCGTTGACACCGATGAGCTCCGCGCCGAGTGCGGTGGCGCGGGCCGCCTCGGCCTCGTCGTGGACCTCGACGAGCGCGGTCATGCCGAGGTCCCCCGCCAGCTGGTGCAGGGCGGCCAGGTCGCGGTCGTCGAGCGCGGCGACGATGAGCAGGACGAGGTCCGCGCCGGCCGCTCGGGCCTCGAAGAGCTGGTACGGCGAGACGATGAAGTCCTTGCGGAGCACCGGGACGGCGACGGCGGCCCGGACCGCGCGCAGGTCGGCCAGGCTGCCGCCGAAGCGGCGCTCCTCGGTGAGGACGCTGATGGCTGCGGCTCCGCCGTCGGCGTAGGCGACGGCCAGCGCTGCGGGGTCCGGGATCTCCGCGAGCGCACCCTTGCTCGGGCTCCTCCGCTTGACCTCGGCGACGACCGAGACCCCGGCGGCGCGGAGGGCGGGCAGCGGGTCGAGCGGCTCCGGAGCGGCCGCGGCCGCGACCCGGACCTCCTCGAGCGGCTGCGCAGCCTCACGGGCCGCGAGGTCGACGCGGACGCCGTGGACGATCTCGTCGAGGACGGACATGGGTCCCTTTCCGGGGGAGTGGATGGCGCTCAGGGAGCGAGGTAGCTGGCGAACGGCAGATTGCGCACGACCCAGAACCCCAGCAACAGCGCGAGGGCCGTGCCGCCCGCCCAGGCGAGCACCGCGGGTCGCAGCGGCCTCCGCTCGTCGCGCCAGCGGTGCACGACCGAGCGGCTCCACAGCGCGGCGAGCAGCGGCAGCGAGCCCACGAACAACGCGTTGCTCGAGAACGCCGCGGCCACGTCGCCCCGCGTCAGCTCGTTGACGGCGCGCAGCCCACCGCAGCCGGGACAGGCGGTGCCGGTCAGGACCGACCACGGGCAGTAGCCCCAGCTGCCGGACTGGTGCGGGTCCCGGAGGTGCAGCGCGACGCTGGCGGCGAGCAGGCCACCGGCGAGGAACAGCGGCGGTGCCGTCCGGCGCAGCTTCGCCGTGGATGAGGCCACGAGCCCTGGTCGCCCGTCGGCCGGAGCACCGACCGGGCGGTCGAGGGGCTCAGCGGCGTACCGGGTCACCACCCATTCCCATCTTCGCCATGACGTAGCCGACGAGCGCACCGACCGGGCCGAGGGCCACGCCGGTGAAGAAGATCGGCAGGTTCTCGAGCACGAGGCCGAGGCCACCCACGACGAACCCGAGGAGCACGATCGACACACCCGTCCAGGCGGCGGGAGTGCTGCCGTGACCAGTGCTCATCTCGACTCCTCGGTGGGGGCTGGTGCGTGCGGGCTGGGGACGGCCCGGGGCCGTGCCGCCATCCTAGAGGGCGGCGCTCATGCCGTCGGGTCGCGTCCCTCGTCCAGCGCGCGCCAGAGGTCGGCGGGTGCGGGCGCCCGCTCCGGACCCTGCCGCTGGTCCGCACCCTCGTCGGGCCGCCGGTCGTAGCGGCTGCTCATCTCGGGCCAGCGGGGTGCGGCCGCCCAGGCGCGCACCAGCGCGAGCGCGGTGACCACCGCAGCGGCGGCGACGACCCACGGCCACGCCGTCAGGTCGAGGTCGTCGGCCCGCGCCGCCCGGACCGCGGTCACGACTGACGCCGTGAGCGCCGCCGCGGCCCCGACGGCCGCCACCACCCGCCGCCCGCGCCGGCGCAGCACGAGCACCGCGCCCCAGCAGGCGAGCGCCACCAGCGTGAGAGGGACGACGACGGGGACGAGGTCGGAGCCGGCGAGCTCCTCGGGCCGGGCCAGGGTCCGGCCCGGAACGGCCTCCTGCACCGCCCAGACCGAGCTCGACGCGACGACGGCGAGGCCGGCCGAGGCGACGCCGACCACGAGGGTGCGCGCGAAGGAGGCGCTCGACCGGCTCACCGGGCGGCTCCCACGGGGTCAGCTCTCACCGGGTCAGCTCTCACCGGGTCAGCTCTCACCGGGTCAGCGGCAGCACGCCGTCGTCGAAGCAGGACCGGGCGCCGGTGTGGCACGCCGGCCCCTCCTGGTCGACGAGGACGAGGAGCGTGTCGCCGTCGCAGTCCAGGCGCACCTCCTTGACCCACTGCCGGTGGCCGGAGGTCTCGCCCTTGACCCAGTACTCCTCGCGCGACCGGCTCCAGAACGTCGTCCGGCCGGTGGTCAGCGTCCGGTGCAGCGCCAGGTCGTCCATCCAGCCGACCATGAGGACCTCCCGGCTGTCGTGCTGCTGGACGACCGCCGCCACCAGGCCGTCCGCGTCACGCTTGAGCCGGCCGGCGACGGCCGGGTCGAGCGCGGTCACCGCGACGCCCCGTGCTGGGCGGTCCAGGACGCGTGCAGCCGGCCGTAGACGCCGCCCTGGCGGACCAGCTCGTCGTGCGGCCCGAGCTGGACGATGCGGCCCTGGTCCACGACGACGACGAGGTCGGCCCGCTCGGCGGTCGAGAGCCGGTGGGCGATCGTGACCGACGTACGGCCTCGCGTGAGGCGGTCCAGGGCCGCGCTGATCCGCATCTCCAGCGCGGGGTCGACCGCGCTGGTCGCCTCGTCGAGGACGAGGACGTCGGGGTCGGCGAGCTGGGCGCGGACCAGCGCGACGAGCTGGCGCTCGCCGGCCGACAGCGCCTCCCCGCGCTGGCCGACGCGGCTGTCGAGGCCGCGCGGGAGGGTGGCGTACCAGTCGTCGAGGCCGAGGCTGAGCATCGCCTCGAGCATCGCGGCGTCGTCGGCCTCGAGCCGGCCGTAGGCGAGGTTCGCGCGGAGCGTGGCGTCGAAGAGGAAGCCCTCCTGAGGGACGAGCACGACGCGCTCGCGGAGCGCCGAGAACGCGACCTCGCGCAGGTCGACGCCGGCCAGCAGGACCGCGCCCTCGGTCGGGTCCATGAGCCGGGTGAGGAGCTTGGCGAGCGTCGTCTTGCCCGAGCCGGTCTCGCCGACGACGGCGACGCGGCTGGTCGCCGGCAAGTGCAGGTCGACGTCGCGGAGCACCGGCCGGCCTCCGGGGTAGGCGAAGCCGACACCGGCGAACGTGACGTCGAGCGGCCCCGTCGGCAGCGGCCGCGCCCCACCCTGGCCCGCGGGGTCGACGACGTCGGCCGGGGTGTCGAGGATCCCGATGACCCGGCGCCAGCCGGCGAAGGCGTTCTGCGCGTCGGTGAGCACCTGGGTGCCGAGCTGCACCGGACCGACGAAGAGCGTGACGAGGAACGCGAAGGCGAGCACCGTGCCTGCCGAGATCCGGCCGTCGACGGCGAGGAGCACGCCGACGACGATGACGCCGGCGTTGGCCAGCCCCGCCGAGATCCCCCCCAGCGAGAAGGAGAACGCGGTGAGGCCCTGGGCCCGGCTGCTCGCCTCGAGGTGCCGCTGCACCGCGAGGTCGATCCGATCCTGGGTCCGGTGCTCCGCGGCATAGCTGCGGACGACCGCGGCGCCGACGACCGGCTCGGAGACCGCGGAGAGCAGCGCACCCACCTGCTGCCGGACGGTGGCGTACGCCTGCGACAGCCGTCGCTGGAAGTAGCGCAGGCTGATGAACAGGGGCAGGAAGCAGAGCCAGACGACGACGGTCAGCTGCCAGGAGTAGGCGAGCATGACGCCGGTCGCGACAACGACCTGGCCGACGCTGACGACGGCGATGATGCCGCCGAAGACCAGGAACTGGGAGACCTGGTCGACGTCGCTGGTGACGCGCGAGACCAACGCCCCCCGCCGCTCGGTGTTCTGGGTGAGCACTGCCAGGTCGTGCACGTGACGAAAGGCCTTGATCCGCAGCGTTGCGAGTCCCCGCTCCGCGGCTCCGAACAGCCGCGCGGTCATGAGCGCGGACGACGCGCCGGTGACCAGCACGCCGACGCCGACGAGCGCGACCATCGCGACGACGAAGCCGACGTCGACCCCGTCCCGGCCGTTGAGGCCACGGTCGACGCCCTGCTGGACGGCGATGGGCACCAGCACACGACCGGCGGTCGCGAGCAGGGCGTAGAGCAGCGTGACCCGGTAGCCCTCGCCGAGCTCGGGCGACAGCTGGACGCCCCGGCGCAGGATCGCCCAGGCGGACGTGGTCTCGCCGGTCCGGACGCCCTCGGACCGGGCGCGGAGCTCCGGCGGGGAGGCGGTGGTCGTCACCGGGCTGCCACCTCCGACCGCTCCTCGCGGGACACCCGTTGACCGGTGACCTCTGCCGCCCGGGCGGCGTCCGCAGCGTCCGCAGCCTCGGCTGCTTCCGTTGCGGCGTTCTCGTAGGCGTTCACGAGGTCGGCGTACGCCGGGTTGCGGGCCAGCAGCTCCTCGTGGCTGCCGCGGTCGGCGACCCGGCCGTCGGCCAGGAGGACGACCTCGTCGGCCAACGCGATCGTGGCCTTGCGGTAGGCGACCACGACGACGGTGGCGCGGTCGGCGCCGCCGCCCTGCGACCGGTCGGCCGCGACCCCGTCCGCACTGGCGGCGCCGTCCCCGTCGGTGCTCGAGGCACTGCTCCCGAGACCGCTGTTGAGGGCGGCGAGGATCCGCGACTCGACCTCGGGGTCGACCGCGGACGTCGCGTCGTCCATGACGAGCAGCCGCGGCCGACGTACCAGCGCCCGGGCGAGCGAGAGCCGCTGCCGCTGGCCGCCGGACAGCGTGGTCCCGCGCTCGCCGAGCTGGGTGTCGAGCCCCTCGGGGAGCGCCGCGACGAAGCCGTCGGCCTGGGCGACCCGGAGCGCAGCCCAGACCTCGGCGTCGTCCACGTCGAGACCGAGCGTGACGTTGCCGCGCACGGTGTCGTCGAAGAGGAAGGTGGCCTGCGGCACCAGCGCGGCGTGTTCGGCGAGAGCCCCCATTGGGAGGTCGCGGAGGTCGGTGCCGTCGACGCGGATCCGGCCGCGGTCGGGGTCCACGAGCCGGAAGAGCAGCGTCGCGAGCGTCGACTTGCCCGAGGCGGTGGCCCCGACCAGCGCGACGGTGCGCCCGGGCTCGACGGTGAACGTGACGTCCTCGAGCAGCGGCTGCCCCTCGGTGTAGGCGAAGCCGAGGTGCGCGACCTCGAGGCGGGCGCCGCGCGACCCTGTCCCGGTCTCGGGGATCGGCCGCCCGCCGTACGCCATCGCGCCGGTCTCGCCGAGCACCGACCGGACCCGGTCGTAGCCGACGACGCTGCGCGGGAACTCCCCCAGCAGCCAGCCGATCGACCGGATCGGGAACGCCACGATCATGAGGAGGTAGGCGACGCTGACCACGTCGCCGGCCGGGGTCGCGCCCGACTGGACCCGCAGCGCGCCGGCGACGAGCACCGCGAGGACGCCGAGGTTCGGGAGCCCCTCGATGACCGGGTCGAAGACGGCGCGGATCGTCCCGGCCTTGATGCTGGTGTCGCGCAGCGCACGAGCCTTGGCCGCGAACCGGTCGGTCTCCTGTGCCTCGCGGCCGAGCGCCTTGATGACCAGCGCGCCGTCGAAGGACTCGTGCGCGATCTCGCTGAGCTCCGCGCGGAGGGCCTGCACCCGGGTCATGAGGGGCGACTGGAAACGCTGGTAGACGAGGTTCGCGCCGATGACGAGCGGGAAGACCGCGAGGCCGACCATCGCGAGGACGGCGTCGGTGGCGATCATCTGGACGATCGCGACGGCCATCATCGCCAGCGTCCCCACGGCCATCGGCAGCGGCGCGATCGGCGCCCAGGCGGCTTCGACGTCGGAGTTGGCGTTCGAGAGCAGCTCGCCGGTGGGGTGGCGCTGGTGCCAGGCGAGCGGCAGCCGGAGGTACTGCCGGGTGACGTCTCGGCGGTCGTGGGCGATCATCCGGTACTGCATGATCCCTGCGCCCCAGCGCCGGGCGACGATCGCGACCGCCCGGAGGAGCGCGACGCCGATGAAGAGCGCCGCCACCGTGACCAGACCATCGGTCGGGGCCACCCCGGTCTCGAAGGCCGGCAGCACGACGTGGTCCGCGGACCAGCCCAGGACCCAGGCGTCCGCGACGGTCAGGGCGCCGAAGAGGACCGCGCCGAGCGTGGAGACGCCGAAGACCCACGGCTCCCTCCTGATGGCGTGGCCGAGGACGGCGAACCCGCGTCGCAGGGTCCGTCCGTCTTGGTGTGCCACGGTGCTCCTTGTTCCTTTGTCGTTCCCTTGTCGTTCCCGCGGCTGTCGCTCCGCGTGCTCCCGTCACCGCGCGCGCCAGCGGCGGCCGCTCCTGCCGCCGTGCCAGCGTACGTGCCTGCCTAGGGTGGAGTGGTGAGCTCGATGGCGGCGCAGGAGCGCAGACACCTGACCACCCTCGCGCGGGAGGTCGGCCCCGACGCCCCCACGCTGTGCGCGGGGTGGGACGTGCGCGACCTCGTCGCACACCTCGTCGTCCGGGAGGCCAGCCCGGTGGCGCTCGGCGTCGCGGTCCCGGCGGTGAAGGGCGCCCTCGAGCGAGAGCGGGTACGCCGGAGCCGGCAGGAGTTCACCGAGCTCGTCGACCAGCTGCGGGGCGGACCGCCGCTGCTCTCGGTGTTCTCGGTGCCGTTCGCCGACCGGCTGCTCAACGGGACCGAGTTCTTCATCCACCACGAGGACGTGCGCCGGGCGCAGCCCGGGTGGGAGCCGCGTGCGCTCCCCGTGCAGGTACAGGACGCGCTGTGGCGGACGCTCCAGGTCGCCGGGCGGCTGGCCGTCGTCCGGGTCGGCGTCGGAGTGGTCGCCGAGCGGCCCGACACCGGCGACCGGACCACCCTCAAGGGCGGCTCACCGTCCGTCGTGGTCCGCGGCGCACCGGCGGAGGTCCTGCTGTTCGTGCACGGCCGGCGGGACCACGCGCAGGTGGACCTGGTCGGCGACGACGACGCGCTCGCTGCCCTGCGGTCGGCCCGCCTCGGCGTCTGAGGAGTCCGATCCTCGCGGTCCCCGTCGGACGTGTGTGGAGCAGGTGGTGCACCAGGTGGATCACCCGCTCCACAACGCTCCGGTCCGCCGAGCCGCCCCTCATGACGGGTCGAGCCGCCCGCCATGGAGGGCGGCTCGACCGGTCATGGTGGGCGGCTCGACCGGTCAGTCGTCGCCGGGGAGGAAGCGCACGGCGTCGTACTCGTCCCCGCGCCCGCCGATGCGCGACCGGTCGCCGACCGGAGTGGGCGGTGTGGGGTCAGGAACGCAACGCTTTGGTGTCGATGTCTTTTCGCGGCGCGCGGCGACGGTCATGATGCGTCGAGGTCACCGCCCGGGGCCTCGTCTTCCGAGGAGCACACCGCACATGCGCACAGGCGTCTACGTCCTCCCGTCCCTCCTCGCGTCCGCGGTGCTGCTCGCCGGCTGCGGCGACGCCGAGCCGGCCGGCTCGAGCGGTTCGAGCGGCTCCGGATCGGGCGACCAGGCCCAGGGCGAGGGGGTCTGCGCGACCACCGACGCCGCCGACGACCTCCTGGCCGAGATCTGCGACAAGGGCGTGCTGACCGTGTCGACGGACCCGGCGTACCCCCCGCAGTCGAAGTACGTCCCCAAGGAGGACAAGTACGTCGGCTTCGACATCGACGTGGCGACCGAGATCGCCACGCGGCTCGGCGTCGACATCGCCTGGGAGACGCCGTCGTGGGACGTCATCACCGCCGGCAGCTGGAACGGCCGCTGGGACATGAGCGTGGGGTCGATGACACCCACCAACGACCGCCAGCAGGTGCTCCACTTCACCGAGCCCTACTACTTCACCCCGGCGGTGGTCGCGGTGCACGAGGACTCGAGCGTGCAGGACCCCACCACCGACCTCGACAGGGCGACCATCGGCGTGTGCGGCGGCTGCACCTACGAGCAGTTCCTCGAGAAGAGCCTGAACATCAAGGGGTTCGAGTTCGACTTCACCATCGACGACGCCGCCGTCAAGGGCTACGACACCGATACCACGGCGCTGCAGGACCTCGCGCTCGGCGACGGGACCCGCCTCGACGCGGTGATCACCTCGTCGACCACCGCCCAGGGCTACGCCGACGAGGACAACCCGGTGAAGATCGTCGGCGACCCGGTCTTCTACGAGCCGCTGAGCGCCGCGATCGACAAGAGCTCCGAGCTCGACCCGGCGAGCTTCGTGGAGGCCGCGGACACGATCGTCGGCGAGATGCACGACGACGGCACGCTGTCGGAGATGTCGAAGAAGTGGTACGACGGGCTCGACCTCAGCACCCAGCAGTGACGGCGGTGGAGAAGCCGCCGGTCGGCCGACCGCGGCATCCCCGTCCGCCCGGGGGCTCCTCCGACCTCGCGGAGCGGCTGGCGCTGGCGTCGGCACGGGTCCCGTTCCAGCTCAAGGTCGCCGCGGTCTGGGCGGTGCTCTTCGCCCTGCTCGGACTGCTCTTCTACTTCTCGCAGTTCGACACCGACTGGATGCGGGACAACCTCTCCTTCATCCTCGGCGGGCTGCGGTACACGCTGGTCATCGCGCTCGTCGGCATCGTCCTGGCGATCGTGCTGGCGCTCCTCGGCTCGCTGGCGAGGCTGTCGGCCAACTCGGTCGCCTACGGGGTCGCAGGCTTCTACGTGTCGTTCTTCCGCGGGACACCACTCATCGTCCAGATGTTCCTCCTCTACCTCGCGCTCCCGCAGGTCGGCAGCAACCTCGTCGACCGGTTCCCGAGCCTCGGCACCAACGTCGAGCAGCGGCTCATCCTCGACGCCGTGGTCGCCGGCACCCTCGCGCTGGGTCTCAACTACGGCGCCTACATGACCGAGATCTTCCGCGCCGGGATCCAGTCGGTCGCCCAGGGACAGGGTGAGGCCGCGGACGCCCTCGGCATGCGCTACTGGGTGAAGATGCGCCGGGTCGTGCTGCCGCAGGCCCTCCGCGTCATCATCCCGCCGACCGGCAACGAGTTCATCGCGATGCTCAAGGACACCGCGCTGATCTCCTTCCTCGGTGTCGCCGCCGCGAACGCCGAGATCTTCCGCCGCAGCCAGCTGGTGGGTAAGGCCGACTTCAAGAACCTGGAGAGCTTCGTCCTCGCAGCCGCGCTCTACTGGGTGCTGACTGCGCTGTTCACGGTGCTGCAGCGACGGCTGGAGGCCAAGATGTCCACCGGCTACGTCCGGGAGTCCGGCGGCATCCGCGCAACCAGCCACCACGAGAGCACCGGAGCGCTCGGATGACGGCCGCGCTGACCCAGCGCGACGTGGTCGTCCGCGTCGAGGGGCTCTGGAAGGTCTACGGCCACCACGAGGTGCTGCGCGGTGTCGACCTCGACCTCCACCAGGGGGAGGTGATCGTCGTCTTCGGCCGGTCCGGCTCCGGCAAGTCGACGCTGCTGCGCTGCCTGAACTTCCTCGAGGACCCGACCCGGGGCACCGTCGAGATCGCCGGTCAGCGACTCGGCGGAGGGCACCGCACGCGCCGCAAGCGCGAGCAGATCCGCCAGGTCCGCCTCCGGGTCGGCATGGTGTTCCAGCAGTTCAACCTCTTCCCCCACATGACCGCGCTGGAGAACGTCATGTCCGGGCCGCTCGCCGAGGGCGTCAAGGGCGACGACACCGCAGGAGTACGTCGGCGCGCGCTGGACCTCCTCGACCAGGTCGGGCTGGCCGACAAGGCCGAGCAGCACCCCATCCGGCTCTCCGGTGGTCAGCAGCAGCGGGTGGCGATCGCCCGGGCGCTGGCGATGCAGCCCGAGGTGATGCTGTTCGACGAGCCGACCTCCGCGCTCGACCCCGAGCTCACCGGTGAGGTGCTGCAGGTGATGAAGCGGCTGGCGACCGAGCTCCACATGCCGATGGTCGTGGTGACCCACGAGATGGGGTTCGCGCGCGAGGTCGCCGACCGCATGGTGTTCTTCCACGAGGGCGTGATCCTCGAGCAGGGGACGCCCGAGGAGCTCTTCACCGCGACGAAGCAGCCGGAGACCCGGAAGTTCCTCGACGCGATCCTGTGACCCCTCACAGGTCGGGGACGCCGTGAGGCTCCGGCGCTCCCGGGGCGGGACTCGTGACGAGGTAGCGGTCGTCGCCCGTGACACGGCCCCAGTACGTCGGCTCGGTGAGGCGGGTCAGGGACGCGACCCGTCCGGTCCCCTCCACCAGCCGTACGGTCTGCTCCGCGGACAGACCTGCACCGCTCGACCAGTGGCCCTCCACCAGCAGCACCCTGCCGGTCGGTACGAGGAGACGGAGCCACCGCGTCAACGCGACGGCTGGGTCGGGCATCGCCCACAGGACGTGACGGGAGAGCACCACGTCGTAGGACCCGGCGGGGAGCGTGGGGTCGCTCGCGTCGGCTCGCAAGAACCGCACGCCGCCGACGCCCGCCGCCTTGCGTTCAGCCTGCTCGATCATCCGCGGGGAGAAGTCCACGCCGTCCACCCGGTAGCCGGCTTCCGCGAGCAGGACCGACAACGTGCCGGTGCCACAGCCCAGGTCCGCGATGCGGGCTGGGGGCTCGGGCAGGTGGTCCAGGAGGAGCGCGCGCCACGCCTGGCGTACCACCGGGTCACGCAGACCGTGGTCGGCCGGCTCGTCGAAGGTAGCGGCCTCGGCATCCCAGGCTTCGACGTCAGGGCTGGTCATCTTTCCGCTACGGGATCGGCCTTCCTCAGCGCTGCAGGTCGCGCAGGATCCGCTGGCTCGCCAACCGCCCGGGGGCACCGATGACGCAGCCGCCGGGGTGGGTGCCGGAGCCGCACTGGTAGTAGCCCTGGACCGGCGTCGCGTACTGGCTCCACCCCGGCGCCGGCCGGAAGACGTACATCTGCGGGGCGAGGAACTCCCCGGCGAAGATGTTGCCCTCCGTCAGTCCGGTGTGCCGCTCGATGTCGACCGGCGTCACCACCTCGCGGTGCAGCACGAGGTCCCCGAACCCCGGGAAGTGCGACTCGAGGACCGCCTGCGCGGTGTCGCCGAAGCGTTCGCGCTCGGTGTCCCAGTCGCTGCCGCGCAGCTCGTACGGCGCGTACTGGACGAAGCACGACATCACGTGCTTGCCCGGAGGGGCCATGTCGGGGTCGACGACCGACTGCAGCGCCGCGTCGATGAACGGCCGCTCGCTGTACCAGCCGTACTTCGCGGCGTCGAACGCCCGCTCGACGTACTCGATGGTCGGGCCGATGTTGAGGAAGCCCCCGAAGTGGTCGACGGTGTCGGGCAGCGCCGGGAACACCGGCAGCCCGTCCAGCGCGAAGTTGACCTTGGCCGACACCCCGCGGAACTTCATCCGCTCGACGTTGTCGACGAGGTCGGCAGGGAGCTCGCGCGGGTCGACCAGCTCGAGGAACGTCCGGCGGGGGTCGAGCGAGGACACGACGACCGGCGCGTACAGCTCGGTGCCGTCCTCGAGGACGACGCCCCGCGTGCGGCCCTGCTCCGCGAGTACCGCGGCGACGGGTGCCTCCAGCCGGACCTCGGCCCCGTACGCCGCGGCGGCACGAGCGAGGACCTGCGTGAACCCGCCGTTGCCGCCCTTGTGGAACGCCCACGAGCCCAGGTGCCCGTCGTGCTCACCCATCTTGTGGAAGAGCAGCACCAGCCCCGAGCCGGGTGACATCGGGCCGACCTTCGAGCCGATGATGCTCGAGGAGGCGTGGTAGCCCTTGACCGCCTCGTGCTCGAAGTAGTCCCCGATCCAGTCCGACGCGCTCCCGGTGAGCAGCCGGACGACGTCGTGCATCACCTTCCGCTCGACGCCTCCCAGGTGGTCGAGCAGCCACTTGACGTCGGCCTGGTCCTCGGGGTCCTTGCCGAAGACGTCGGGCGGCGCGTTGTCGAAGAGCGGCTGGACCGCCTGGCACACCCGGTCGAGGTCGTGGTGGTAGCGCTCGTAGGCGTCGGCGTCGTGGGCCGAGTGGCGCCGGATCTCCTGGACGTTCTGCGCGTGGTCGTCCCCGAGGAGCAGGTAGCCCCCGTCGCCGGTGGGGTGGAACGACGACGGCATCATCAGCGGCATGAACCCGTGCCGCACCAGGTCGAGCTCGTGGATGATCTGCGGCCGCAGCAGGCTGAGCGCGTAGGAGAACGTCGTGAAGGAGAAGCCGGGGTGGAGCTCCTCGGTGATCGCCGCTCCCCCGACGAGGTGCCGCCGCTCGAGGACCAGCGTGCGGAGCCCCGCCTTGGCGAGGTAGGCCGCGTTGACCAGCCCGTTGTGGCCGGCGCCCACGACGATCGCGTCGTACGTCGACCCGCCCGCTGCGCTGGTCCCGGTCGTCGTCCCGGTCGTGGGGCCAGTCGTGTTCCTGGCGGTGGTCATGGCTGGGCCGTCTTCCTCGCGGGGTTGAAGTGGGGCAGGGCGGTGGTGGCCGCGGCCACCGTGGTCGTGCGGTGGAGCAGCGACGTCTCGAGGCGCAGCAGCGTGCCCGGCGGCGCGAAGGACGGCCGGACACGGGCGATGCCGACGTGGCGCTGGAGCACCGGGGAGTACATCAGGCTGGTCGCGTAGCCGACGCGTCCACCCTCGTCGTCGTACAGCATCGACTCGTAGCCGAGCGGGTGCTCGTCCTTCACCGGGAGCAGGCCGGAGTCGCGGTGGAGGCGGTCCCAGTCCGCCCAGTCGACGACGACGCCGACGGTCGACCAGCGGGAGGCCCCTTCGACGAGCTCACGACGGACGGCGTCGCGGCCCACGAACGCACGCTCGCCGTCGCGGACGCCGCGCAGCATCCAGCCCATCCCGAGCTCCTTGGGCGTGACCCGCTGCTCGTCGGAGAAGGCGGTGCGGCTGTTGGTCCACTCGACGTCGATGAGGGGCAACCCGGCCTCGATCCGCAGCATCATCAGCGCCTCCTCCCCGAAGGGGCGCAGGCTGTGCGGGCGTCCGGCGTCGAGGACGGCGTCGAGCACGTCGACCGCCTGGTCCGCCTCGACGGTGAGCTCGTAGCCGAGGTCGCCGGTGTAGCCGGTCCGCGACAGCGTCACCGCGGCGGACCCGATCTTGGCCGGGAGGTGCTCGAAGTAGCCGAGCTGGCCGGTCTCGGGCACCAGCTCACGCAGGACGGCGGCCGACCGCGGGCCCTGCACCGCGAGCACCCCGTACTGGTCGGTGACGTCCTCCAGATGCACCCGCAGCCGGCCGGCCAGGCCCTGGAACCACGCCAGGTTCGGGCGGGCGGCCGTCAGCAGGAAGTCGTCACCCGCGTGCCGGAACACGACGCCGTCCTCCATGACGAAGCCGCGGTCGTCGCACCAGATCGTGTAGTGGGCCTGACCCGGTCGGCAGCTGCGGATGTCGCGGACGAGGACCCCCGCGAGGAGGCGCTCGGCGTCCGGACCGGTGATCCGGTACTTGAACAGCGGCGAGGTGTCGAAGACGCCGACCGAGTTCCGCACCGCGAAGTACTCGTGCTTCGGCGCGTCCGTGTAGCGCAGCGGCGACAGGTGGCCCTGCCAGTGGGTGTAGAGCCCCTGGTTGTTCAGCTGGCTCAGGCGCGGGTGGAACGGCGTCGTACGGATCATGAGGCCCTCTCTGCGGACGTCAGGTCACCGTAGTGCCTCACTGACCCGTGAGTCAGTAGTGTGCCCTCTGTCAGGCGACGGAGGAGGAGCGGTGCGCGGGTCACGGGCTGGATCACGGTGCGGGTCACCGGAGTGCCGCTACGTCGATCCCGAGCTCGGACGCGACGGCCTCCGCGACCCAGCGACGCAGCTGCTGGTGGCTGACCGTGCGGTACACGAGCACCGCCACGGACAGCCCGTCCAGCAGTGCGGACACGCGGACGACCGTGGCAGCCGGGTCGTCACAGGCGAACGAGCCCGAGGCCACGCCGTCCTCGACGACCTGGCGCAGCGCCTCGGTCCAGCGTCGGTCGAGCCGGCGCAGCACCTCACGGATCGCCGCCTCGTGCTGCGCCAGCGCCCACGCGTCGATCCACAGCCGCCATCCGGGTGCCGTGCCGGTGGGACCGTAGAGCTCCAGCACCCGGCGCAACCGCTCCGCCGGCTGGTGCTCGCCCGCGACGGCCTCGGCGAGGCCGGCCAGGTCGCGCTCCACGGCGTGGCCGAAGGCCTCGGCGACCAGGGCGTCCTTGGTCCCGAAGTGGTAGAAGACCAGCCCGGAGCTGACGCCCAGGACCTCGGCGACGTCTCCGACCCTCACGGCGGCGAGGCCGTCGCGCACGACGACCGCGAGGGTGGCGTCGAGGATCTCCTCGCGCCGGACGTCCGGGCGGCGGCGTCGACTCGTCGTCACCCTGCTCCAGCCATGCCGCGCATCATAGGGAGGAGGACTCCGTGACAACGGTGACCACGGTGACCACGGTGCTCACGCAGGGCGACCTGGAGGTGCTACGGCAGGCGGTGCCCGCGCCCGGTGAGCCGGTGCACATGCTGCCCGCAGTCGCCTACACCTCCCCCGACGTCCTCGCCTGGGAGCAGCGGCACCTCTTCGCCGGCTCCTGGGCGTGCCTGGGTCGGTTGGTCGAGCTTCTCCCCGAGACCGGGGACCGACCCACCACGCAGCGCGCGGTCAAGGTCGGCGACGTGCCGGCGCTCCTCGTGCGCGACGGCGCCCAGCTGCGGATGTTCGCCAACACCTGTCGCCACCGCGGCCACGAGCTGCTCCCCGAGGGCGGCTCCTCGCAGCGGAGGTCGGTCCTCTGCCCGTACCACGCCTGGAGCTACGACGCCGGCGGCCGGTTGATCGCCGCTCCCGGCTTCCGGGACGACGACCGGTTCGACGCCGCGGACCACGGGCTCGTCGAGCTGCCGGTCGAGGTGTGGGAGGGATGGGTGTTCGGTCACGGCGTGCACCCGGTCGGGTCCCCGGAGGTCCCCTCCTTCGACGAGCACCTCGGCGCGATGCGCGAGCTCATCGAGCCCTACGCGCCGGGCCGGCTCGTGCTCGCCGACCGGCACAGCTACGAGGTCGCCGCGAACTGGAAGGTGATCGCGGAGAACTACCACGAGTGCTACCACTGCCCGCTCATCCATCCCGAGCTGTGCCGGGTGACGCCGCCGGACTCCGGCGTCAACCACCGCCTCCCCGGTGCGTGGGTCGGCGGCTCGATGGTGCTACGCGACGGCGTACGGTCGATGACCCTCGACGGCTCGCTGTCCTCGACACCCCTGCCGGGCGTCGACCCCACCGCGGTCGAGTACCTCCACCTCCTGCCCAACCTGCTCGTGTCCCCGCACCCCGACTACGTCATGACCCACCGGCTGGTGCCGCTGGCACCGGGCCGCACGTGGGTCGAGTGCTCGTGGTTCGTGGCCCCACCCGAGGACGGGTCCGCGCCGCAGGCCGCGGCTGCCGTCGAGTTCTGGGACATCACCAACCGTGAGGACTGGTCGGCCTGCGAGGCGGTGCAGCGGGGGCTGAACAGCCCTCACTTCGTCCCGGGACCGTTCGCCCCGAACGAGGACGCGGTCGCCCAGCTGGTCGAGGTCCTCGGCCGGGCGTACGTCGACGGCCGGCTCACCACCGAGCCGGTCGGGGCACCGCGTCACCCCTGAGCCGGTCAGTACCTTCCCGGCGGGTGCCCTCGCCGTACCCCCGCGTCCTCCTTGCCGCAGCGCGCGCAGCGACGGTAGAGGCTGCCGTCCTCCGCCGAGGCCGGCCGCCACGCGTGGAGCCCGAGAAGGCAGAGCACGCGCCCCATGGTGACCTCCCTCCCGCCGCTCAGAACGTGTAGCCGAAGGCCTCGATGTCGTCGGCGAAGACCATCGCAACGTGGTCGCGCGTCTCGTCGGTGTAGTAGTCGCGGTGGTCGCCGTGGGTGCTCTTGTTCCGTTGTGGCAGCTCCTCCAGGGGCGCCAGCCCGAGCCGCTCACGGACGGTGGCGATGTCGCGGTCGAAGGTCTCGAGGTGGCCGACGAAGTCCACCCGGCGCCGGCCGGCGGTCAGCGTCCGGAGCTGCGTCCGGCCGAGCTTGGGGATCGTGACGGTGCCCTCGAGGACGAACCGCCGGAAGTCGTGGCGGTACTCACCCTCGGTCAGCCAGACCTGCGGGGCCGCCTCGAGCTTCCGCAGCGCCTCGGGGTCACCCGCCTCGACGTCGTCGAAGAAGCCGCGGAGCATCGACCAGTACGACACCATGCGGGCCCACGGGTCCCGGACGAACCCGAAGCTCCAGTAGCTCCGGATCGACGGGTCGGCCCGGAGCAACCGGCCGTACGTCGCGTGCCGCGCCCTGCCGGTGACCCTGCGGGCGTCGGGGACCTCACGGTCGAACATGAGGTCGATCGTGGACCCGCCGGTCTTGGGGACGTGCACGAAGACGACCCGACGGTCGTCGGACACGCGCATGTCGGGCAGTGTAGTGACGCGGCGGCCGCACCCCGCGGACCCGTGCCGAGAGGACTGGAGATGGCTCGCTACACCGTGAACGACGCCGCGGCGGCCAAGGCTCGGCAGCTGATCGCCGGCCGGCAGTACGTCCTCGACAGCGACTGGGGGGAGGCGCAGCCGGACGCCGAGGCCGGCAATGCCTACCTCGAGCGGCACTCGTGGGAGGAGTACGCCGCCTGGCACCTCGGGCTCACGGTGGGGGCCAACGACGGCACGAAGGCTCGGTGCGCCTTCGTCTACGGCGACTTCCGGCGGGTGCACCGCTCCGGCCTGGTCGCGTGCGTCTACCGGGCGGCGGAGTGGCGCCACAAGCAGGTCGAGGTCGTCGCCCACGACCTGCTGCAGGAGCTCGACCGGACCGCCGGGATCGAGTAGCGACGGCTCAGCGGACGTCGTGCCCCGCCGCGGCGAGCATCGCCTTGACCTCGGCGACCCGCAGGGTGCCGAAGTGGAAGACGCTGGCGGCCAGCACGGCGTCGGCCCCGGCCGCCACGGCCGGTGGGAAGTGCTCGGCCCGGCCGGCTCCCCCGCTGGCGATGACCGGGACGGGCACCGCGGCCCGGACCGCCCGGACGAGCTCGAGGTCGAACCCGTCCTGGGTGCCGTCGGCGTCCATCGCGTTGAGGAGGATCTCCCCGACCCCGAGCTCGGCACCCTGGGCAGCCCACGCGACCGCGTCGATCCCGGCACTGCGGCGCCCGCCGTGCGTGGTGACCTCGAACCCGCTGTCGGTCCCCGAGGCGACCCGGCGCGCGTCCACCGAGAGCACCAGCACCTGGCTGCCGAAGCGGTCGGCGATCTCCGCCAACAGCTCCGGCCGCCGGATGGCCGCGGTGTTGACCGCGACCTTGTCCGCTCCTGCACGCAGCAGCTGGTCGACGTGCGCGACCGACCCGACCCCGCCCCCGACCGTGAGCGGGATGAACACCTGGTCCGCGGTGCGGGACACCATGTCCAGCGTCGTGGCACGACCCTCGTGGGACGCAGAGATGTCGAGGAAGGTCAGCTCGTCGGCGCCCTCCTCGTCGTACACCCGGGCCAGCTCGACCGGATCGCCGGCGTCGCGGAGGTCGCGGAAGTTGACGCCCTTGACGACCCGCCCGCCGGCGACGTCCAGGCACGGGATGACGCGGACGGCCAGCGTCACGACGAGCCACCCGGTCGCGTCAGCGCCAGCGCGTCCTCGAGGGTGAACCGGCCCTCGTAGAGCGCCGTCCCGACGATCGCGCCCTCGACCCCGTCGTCGAGGAGTCCCTGCAGCGCCTCGAGGTCGGCGAGCTCGGTGATCCCGCCCGAGGCGACGACCGGTCGGTCGGTCGCTGCGCAGACGTCGCGGAGCAGCGGCAGGTTCGGGCCCTGCAGCATCCCGTCCTTGTGGACGTCGGTCACGACGTACCGCGCGCAGCCCTCGTCGTCGAGACGCGCGAGGACCTCGTACAGGTCACCGCCCTCACGGGTCCAGCCGCGGGCCGCCAGGGTCCGGCCGCGGACGTCCAGGCCGATCGCCACCCGGTCGCCGTGCGCGGCGATCACCGCTGCGCACCACTCGGGGCGCTCGAGCGCGGCCGTCCCGATGTTCACCCGCCGGCAGCCGGTGGCGAGCGCCGCCTCCAGGGAGGCGTCGTCGCGGATCCCGCCGCTCATCTCGACGTCGATGTCGAGCACACCGACGATCTCGGCGAGCAGGTCACGGTTCGAGCCCCGCCCGAACGCGGCGTCGAGGTCGACGAGGTGGATCCACTCCGCGCCGCGACGCTGCCAGTTCCGGGCGGCCTCGACCGGGTCGCCGAAGGTCTTCTCCGATCCCGCGACCCCCTGCACGAGCTGCACCGCGCGCCCGCCCTGGACGTCGACGGCAGGGAGCAGCTGGAGGTGGTCGCTGTGGCGGGGCACGGGCCTCAGCCTAGGAGAGCGCCGACGGCCGCCGGGACGCCTCTCAGGGCCGCGCGAAGAGCAGCAGCCGGAGCACCGGGTAGACGAGGGCCGAGACGACCAGCGCGCCCAGCACCGCCGGCCAGTCGCCGCGCACCACCCAGACGACGAGGTTGAGCAGGACGAGCACGGCGACGAGACCGGTGGTCTGCTGCCGGCGTCGTCGAGCCAGCGGGCCTGTCGGTCGGCCCGACGGCGACGACCGGAACCGCGCGACGGTCGCGCCGCGGAGCGTCCGGCGCCGGGCGTCGCGGCGCTCCCGGCGCTCCACCTGCGCCGCGCGGGCGGCCCGCCGGATCGCCGCCTCGCGCTCCCGCTCCGCGCGGCGGCGCGCCCGCTCCTTGCTCATCCCAGCGACCGGACCCAGTTGCGCAGCAGCGCCGCTCCCGCGTCCCCCGACTTCTCGGGGTGGAACTGCGTCGCCGAGAGCGGCCCGTTCTCGACGGCGGCGACGAACCGGTCGCCGCCGTACTCGGTCCAGCTGACCGTCGGCGGTGTCGTGCGCCCCTGGGTCCGCAGCACCCAGTCACGCACCCCGTAGGAGTGCACGAAGTAGAACCGCTCCTGCTCGACCCCCGCGAACAACCGCGACCCGGAGGCGACGTCGACGGTGTTCCAGCCCATGTGCGGCACGACCGGTGCCTGCAGCCGCTCGACGACGCCTGGCCACTCGCCGAGCCCCTCCGCGTCGACGCCGTGCTCCCGGCCGTGCTCGAAGAGGACCTGCAGCCCGACGCAGATGCCGAGGACCGGACGGCCGCCCGCGAGGCGGCGGCCGACGACCTCGTGACCCCTGACCGCGCGGATCCCGTCGACGCAGGCCGCGAACGCGCCCACCCCCGGCACGACCAGCCCGTCGCTCTCCATCGCGCGTCCCCGGTCGGAGGTGAGCTCGACGGTCGCCCCGGCCCGTTCCAGCGCGCGGACGGCGGAGCGGACGTTGCCGAAGCCGTAGTCGAGGACGACGACGTCGGTCACGGCTGTCCCATCGGCCGCGCCCTCACAGGCTGCCCTTGGTCGACGGCACTCCGGTCTCCCGCGGGTCGGGCGCCACGGCGTCGCGGAGCGCGCGGGCGACCGCCTTGAACTGGGCCTCGACGAGGTGGTGCGGGTCCCGCCCGGACAGCACCCGGACGTGCAGCGCCAGCTGGGCGTGGTGAGCGAGCGTCTCGAAGACGTGCCGGGTCAGCGAGCCGACGTACGCCGGGCCGCGGTGACCTCCGATGAGGACGTAGGCCTGGGCGTCGGGCTCGCCGGTGTGCACGCAGTAGGGCCGTCCCGACACGTCGACGACGGCCTGGACCAGCGCCTCGTCGAGCGGCACGGTGGCGTCGCCGAACCGGCGGATCCCGCGCTTGTCGCCGAGCGCCTCGAGCAGCGCGTCGCCGAGGACGATCGCGGTGTCCTCCACGGTGTGGTGGGCGTCGATGTGGAGGTCGCCGTCGGCCTGGACGGTCAGGTCGACGAGCGAGTGGCGCGCCAGCGAGGTGAGCATGTGGTCGTAGAAGCCGACGCCGGTGCTCACGTCGGCGCGGCCGGTGCCGTCGAGGTCGAGGTCGACGAGGACCTTCGACTCCTTGGTCTGCCGCTCGATGCGGGACGTGCGTGCGGTGCCTCGGGTCATGAGGATCCTTCTCTCGACGGGGGCAGGTCGGCGCCGACGACCTCGAGCAGCGCGGCGCGGAACGCCGCCATCTCCTGCGGGGTGCCGATCGAGACGCGTAGCCACCCCTCGGGACCGACCACGCGGACGAGGACGCCCCGGTCGACCAGCCCCCGCCACACCGCGTCGCGGTCGGGGACGGTGCCGAAGAGGCAGAAGTTGGCGTCGCTGTCGGCGACGGTGAGCCCGAGCCCGCGCAGCCAGGCGACGGTGCGGTCGCGCTCGTCTCGGAGGTCGTCCACCCGGGCCAGCAGCTCGTCGGCGTGGCGGAGCGCCGCGAGCGCCGCGGCCTGGGTGACCGCGGACAGGTGGTAGGGCAGCCGCACGACCCGCAGGGCCTCGCAGACCTCCCGGCTCGCGGCCAGGTAGCCCAGCCGCAGACCCGCCGCGGCGAACGCCTTGCTCATCGTCCGGGTCACGACGAGGTTCGGGATTTCGGCGAGCAGCTCGAGCGCGCTCGGCGTGCCGGTACGGCGGAACTCCGCGTACGCCTCGTCGACGACGACGAGCCCCGGGACCTCCCGCGCGGCCGCGCAGAGCTCGACGACGGTGTCGAGCGGCAGGGCGGTGCCGGTCGGGTTGTTCGGCGACGGCAGCAGGACGACGCTGGGTCGGATCTCCTTGACCAGCGCGACGGCACGGGCGGTGTCCAGGGTGAAGTCGTCCTCGCGCTGCCCGGCCACCCAGGCGGTGTGGGTGTCGCGGGCGTACTCGGGATACATCGAGTACGTCGGGGCGAAGGACAGCGCCGTCCTCCCGGGACCGCCGAACGCCTGGAGCAGGTGGAGCATCACCTCGTTGGACCCGTTGGCGGCCCAGACCTGGTCGGTCTCGACGCGCCCGTCGTCACGGCCGCCGTCGCGGTCGAGGTACGCCGCGAGCGCCCCGCGCAGCTCGGTGAACTCCCGGTCGGGGTACCGGTGGAGCGTCCGGGCGGCGACGGCGACAGCGGCGGCGACGTCGGACACGACCGCCTCCGACGGCGGGTACGGGTTCTCGTTGACGTTGAGCTGGACGGGCACGTCGAGCTGCGGCGCGCCGTACGGCTCGATGCCACGCAGCTCCTCGCGGAGCGGCGGCGACCAGCCGCTGCTCCGCACCGGTCCGGTCACAGGCGGACCCGGACGGCGGCGCCGTGCGCCGGGAGGTCCTCGGCCTCGGCGAGGACCTCGACGTGCGGGGCCACCTCGCGCAGCGCCGACCGGTCGTAGGTGACGACGTGCACCGACTTGCGGAAGGACCGCACCGACAACCCCGAGGAGTGGCAGGCGCAGCCCGCGGTCGGGAGCACGTGGTTCGACCCGGCGCAGTAGTCGCCGAGCGACACCGGCGTGAACGGGCCGACGAAGACGGCGCCGGCGTTGCGGACCCGGGCTGCCCACGCAGCGGCGTCCCGGGTCTGGATCTCGAGGTGCTCCGCGGCGTAGGCGTCGACCACCGCGAGCCCTTGCTCGAGGTCGTCGACGAGGACGATCGCGGACTGCCGGCCCGACAGCGCGGTGCGGACGCGGTCGACGTGACGGGTGAGCGACACCTGCTTGTCGAGCTCGGCCTCGACGTCGTCGGCCAGCGTCTCGCTGGGGGTGACGAGCACCGCCGCGGCGAGCGGGTCGTGCTCGGCCTGGCTGACGAGGTCCGCCGCGACGTGCCCCGGGTCGGCGGTGTCGTCGGCGAGGACGGCGATCTCGGTCGGGCCCGCTTCGGAGTCGATGCCGACGACGCCCTTGACGAGCCGCTTGGCGGTGACCGTGTAGATGTTGCCGGGTCCGGTGACGAGGTCGACCGGCCGGCAGGGGCCCGCGCCGTAGGCGAACATCGCGATCGCCTGGGCGCCGCCGACGGCGTACACCTCCTCGACCCCGAGCAGCGCGCACGCCGCCAGGATCGTCGGGTGCGGCAGCCCTCCGTTGTCGCGCTGTGGCGAGGACGTCAGCGCGATCGAGGACACCCCGGCGACCTGGGCCGGCACGACGTTCATGACGACGCTGGACACCAGCGGCGCGACTCCGCCGGGCACGTAGAGCCCGACCCGCTCGACCGGCACGTTGCGCTGGGTGACGGTCCCGCCCGGGACGACCTGTGTCGTGACGTCGTCCTCGAGCTCGGCCTCGCAGGTCGCGCGGAGCCGTCGGACGGACTCCTCGAGCGCGGCCCGCACTGCCGGGTCGAGGGCGTCGAGCGCGTCCTGCAACGCCTGCGCGGGGACCGCGATGTCGGTCTGCTCGACCCGGTCGAAGCGCAGGGAGAGCTCCCGCACGGCCGCCACGCCGCGGGTGCGGACCGCATCGAGGATCGGTTGCACGACCTCGACGGTGGCCGCCACGTCGGTCTCCGCGCGCGGCACGACCGACCGGAACGAGCGAGCCTCGTGGTCCGCGCCGGCCTCGGGACGGGCGCTGCCGGGAGGCGTCCGGAGGTCGAGGCGGCGGATCATGAGCCAATCCTAGGGCGGAGCGGCTGGTCGGCCGCCCGCCGACGAACGGGCGGTACGTTGGCCAGCGTGGCCGAGCTGCTGCCGATCTTCCCCCTGGGCCTGGTGGCGTTCCCCGGCATGGCCGTCCCGCTCCACGTCTTCGAGGACCGCTACCGCGACCTCGTCCGCACGCTCCTGGAGGTCCCCGACCCCGCCGAGCGGCTGTTCGGGATCGTCGCCATCCGCGAGGGCTGGGAGGTCGCCGGCCGGTCCGGGGCATCCGGCGCGCGGTCGCTCTACCGCACGGGCTGCGTCGTGCAGCTCACCACCCACGAGGAGTACGCCGACGGCCGCTTCGACATCGCGGCGGTCGGACGCCACCGGATGCGCGTCGTGGAGACCGACGGCGGCGCGTCGTACCTCCGGGCCCGGGTGGAGCCGCTGCACGCTCCGGCCGACCTCTCCCCCGCCGCGGCCGTCGAGGCGGCGCGGTCACTCGCGGTGTTCGAGCGCTACCGCGCTGCCGTGAGCGCACTGCGCGGCGGGGAGGTGATGGCCGGCGGCCTGCCACGAGATCCCGAGCTGCTGTCGTACGTGCTGTCGGCCACCTGCTCGCTCACGCTGCCCGAACGTCAGCAGCTGCTGGAGTCGCCGAGCGCACCCGAGCGGTTGGCGCACCTGCGGCGGCTGCTGCAGCGGGAGCTCCGTGCGATCCGCGCGGTGCCCTCGCTGCCCGCGACCGAGGTCGCGCGCTCCGGGTGGAACCCGAACTGAGCCCTGGCGGCAACCGCCGGGGCCCAGCTCGCGTGGTCACTCGGTCGTCAGTCGCAACAGACCGTGGCTGGTGCCGTCGTCGCTCCAGCCGCTGATCCCGAGGCCGTGCAGCGGGTCGACGTTGGCCTCGACCTCGTCGTCGTCGGCCTGGGCGACCAGGGAGGAGAACCACCCGCCGTCGTCGAAACCGACGTAGAGACCGGACCCGGACCGGTCGATCTCGGGGAGGGCCTCGGTGAAGCTCGGCTGGTCCCCGAGGCCACCGTCGCCGGCGAGGGTCGCGGCGCGGTCGGCGCTGAGCGCGACGCCGACGGCGTCGTCGCCCTCCTCGACCTGCACCGTCCCCTGCGGGACGCCGTAGGGCGCGAGCGCGCCGAGCACCTTCTCCAGCGCGGGCACGATCTCGCCGGGGTCGCCGGTGATCCGCAGTCCGACCGGGAAGGCCAGCGGTGAGGACATCCCTGCGGCGGAGAAGTCCGCGGAGCCGTCCAGCGCGACCGCGAAGCCGTCGCCGAGGAGCGCCTGCAGGTCCTCGGGGAGGTCGAGACCGGTGAGCTGCTCACCCTGCTGCAGGAGCTGGTCGACCTCCGCGTCGCTGGTCCCCTCGGCGATGGCGTCGACGAGGTCCTGCACGAAGGTGTCGCTGACGGCCGTGCCGTAGGCGACCGCTGTGGTGTCCGGGAGGTCCTCGAGGCCGCTCTCGCCGTCGGCGACGGTCCAGTCGGGCAGACCGCCGAAGGCCGTCTCGAGCTCGAGCGCCTCGTCGTCGAAGCGGACGACGGCGGCGCCGCCCTCGAAGTCGTCGAACATGCCCTGGACGGCGTCGGTCTGGAGGTCGTCTGCCCCGGCCGCGGCGGCGGCGTCGAAGGCCGCAGCCGGGGCCTCGGCCGCGACGTAGGCGGTGACGACGCCGGCGCCTCCGGCCTCCTCGACCCAGCGCTGGTAGTCGGCGTCGTCAGCAAGCGCGCCGGAGGCTGCGTCGTCGAGGACGGCCTGAGCCTGCTCGTCGGTCTCGGCGACGACGAGCCACCCGTCCCCGAAGGCCGTCCCGGTCTGCTCGTCGGCGCCACTCTCGGGCGAGCACTCGGCCAGCGTCGCCAGCCCGTCGAGCGCGGCGTCCTCGTCGGTGACCTGGAGCAGCCCGACCGGCTGCGGGTGGTCGTCACCGGGGACGGCGGCCACCGCCATGGCGTTGCCCAGCCACGGGGCGACGTCGCTCTCGAAGGTCACGCCAGGACAGTCGACCTCGTCGAGGATGCCCTCGACGAGCGCGCGCCGCAGGTCCTCTCCGCCGGAGCTGGCGTCGAGCTTCTCGGCCAAGGCGGGGAACTTCTTGAGGGTCTGGTACGCCTCGAGCTTCTGACCGCCGTCGGGGTCGAGGTTGAGCGAGACGTAGGCGAGGACGTTGTCGGGGACGACCTCCGCCGCCTCCTCGCCGCCGCTCATGAAGTTCGCGACGCCCCACGCGCCGGCGGCGCCGAGGGCGACGACGGCCGCCGCACCGCCGGCGACGAGCCCTCCGCGTCCGCGGGCTCTGCGCGGCGGCCGGGTCCCCTCCCCGAGGTACTCGACGGGGCCCTGTGAGGCAGGTGAGGGGTGCTGCTCGGTCATGACGCTCCTTCAGTGCAACGGACACCTATTGCAGCACGAGGAGACGGTCTCGTTGCTGTGGATACCCCGTGCTTCACGCGTCCGGGTGTGATCCGCGCCTCGTCCACAGCACGACGACGGCGCCGAAGAGCGCGGCGATCGGCCAGACGAAGTACGCCGCCAGCGCGTGCACCTCGACCTGCCCGGGTGCGGTCGCGCCGGGGCTGGCGTCCGCGAGGGCGGTGCTCGGCGGCGGGGGCCCGACCGCAGTGCCGACCTGCGCCATCACCCAGGCCGCCGCAGCGGCTCCGGCGACCAGGAGCAGCACGGTCGCCACCGGGTCGCGGCTGCGCCAGGCGGTGAGGACCCCGCCGGCCAGCGCGGCGCCGACCGCCGCGAGCACGACGTACCAGCCGTCGTCGTCGAACTGCTGCGCGAGCGCGACCTCGTCGGTGACCACGCCCTGCTGCGTGCGCACGAACTCGACCGGGTCGACCAGCTGCGGCCAGACCAGCCCGGCGACGACGGCGATGGCCAGGAGCGTGCCGACGACGACCGCAGCGTCCCTCGCGAGTCCACGACCCTCAGGTCCCGCCGGGGACGGGGCCCTCGGTCGCCGGTCGAGCACGGTCACCCTGAGGTGAGGCAGTGCGGTCCGAGCAGCGCCTTGAGGTCGGCGAACAGCGCGGGCGTCGGAGCGACCCGCAACCGGTCGTCGAGCCGCATCACGGTGGTCGAGGTCCTGGTCATCAGCTTCAACCGTACTTCGGTGACCCCGGGGTGCGTCCCGAGGACGTCGCGGAGCTGGTCCACGACCGGGGGCGTGCACCGGGTCGAGGGCATGCTGATGACGACCGGCCCGCTCGGTCCCTCGTCGAGGGAGGGGAGGCTCACCTCCTGGCCGTGGATCTCGGGCTGGTCCTTCTGCCGCGAGAGCCGGCCCTTGACCGTCACGACGGTGTCCTCGGTGAGCAGCGTGCTGCAGAGCTGGTAGGCGCTGGGGAAGAGCAGCACGTCGATCGCGCCCTCGAGATCCTCCACGGTCACCATCGCCCAGGAGTCCCCGCGCTTGGTGATCTTCCGCTGCACCGCGGTGACCAGCCCCGACACCGTCACCGGCGCTCCGTCGGGCCGCTCCTCGTCGGTCAGCAGCGCGCCGATGGTGCAGTCCGAGCAGTTGGCGAGCACGTGCTCGAGCCCGAGCAGCGGGTGGTCGGAGACGTAGAGGCCGAGCATGTCCCGCTCGTGGGCCAGCAGCGTCTGCTTGTCCCACTCCGCGATGTCGGGGACCGTCACGCTGACGCCCCAGCCGCCACCCCACGAGTCGCCGTCGCCGTCGTCGAGCCCGCCGAACAGCGAGTCCTGGCCGATCGCCTCGTTGCGCTTGACCTCGACGTACTGCTCGCACACCGCCTCGTGGACGGCGACCAGCGCCCGCCTGCGGTGGCCGAGGGAGTCGAAGGCGCCGGCCTTCACCAGCGACTCGATCACCCGCTTGTTGCACACCACGACGTCGACCTTGGCGAGGAAGTCGGTGAAGTCGGCGAAGCGACCCTTCTCCCGGCGCGCGGTGACGATCGCGTCGACGACGTGTCCCCCGACGTTGCGGACCGCGTTGAGCCCGAAGCGGATGTCGCCCCCGACCGGGGTGAAGGTCGCGTCGGACTCATTGACGTCGGGCGGGAGCACCGAGATGCCCATCCGGCGGCACTCGTTGAGGTAGATCGCCGACTTGTCCTTGTCGTCCTTGACCGAGGTCAGCAGCGCCGCCATGTACTCCGGCGCGTGGTGGGCCTTGAGCCAGGCGGTCCAGTAGGAGACCAGTCCGTACGCCGCGGTGTGGGCCTTGTTGAACGCGTAGTCGGAGAACGGGACGAGCACGTCCCACAACGCCTTGACCGCCTGCTCGGAGTAGCCGTTGCTGCGCATCCCCTCGGAGAACGGGACGTACTCGGCGTCGAGGATCTCCTTCTTCTTCTTGCCCATCGCCCGGCGCAGCAGGTCGGCCTGTCCGAGGGTGTAGCCGGCGAGCTTCTGGGCGACGGCCATCACCTGCTCCTGGTAGACGATGAGGCCGTAGGTGGTGTCGAGGATGTCGCGCAGCGGCTCGGCGAGCTCGGGGTGGATCGGCTTGATCTCCTGCTTGGCGTTCTTGCGCAGCGCGTAGTTGGTGTGGCTGTCCACGCCCATCGGCCCCGGCCGGTAGAGCGCGAGCACCGCGGAGATGTCCTCGAAGCAGTCGGGGCGCATCAGCCGGAGCAGGCTCCGCATCGGGCCGCCGTCGAGCTGGAACACCCCGAGGGTGTCGCCGCGGGCCAGCAGGGCGTAGGCCTCGGGGTCGTCGAGCGTCAGGTCCTCGAGCACCACCTTCTCCCCGCGGTTGCGCTCGATGTTGCGCAGCGCGTCGTCCAGGACCGTGAGGTTGCGCAGCCCCAGGAAGTCCATCTTGATGAGGCCGAGCTTCTCGCAGGTCGGGTAGTCGAACTGCGTGATGATCGCGCCGTCCTGCTCCCGGCGCATGACCGGGATGACGTCCTGGATCGGCTCGCTGGACATGATGACCCCGGCGGCGTGGACCCCCCACTGCCGCTTGAGCCCCTCGAGGCCGATCGCGGTGTCGACGACGGTCTTGATGTCGGGCTCGCCGTCGTACAGCGAGCGGAACTCGCCGCCCTCGCCGAAGCGCGGGTGGCCGGGGTCGAAGATCTTCTTGAGCGGGACGTCCTTGCCCATGACCGAGGGCGGCATCGCCTTGGTGATCCGGTCGCCCATCGCGAAGGGATAACCAAGGATGCGCGAGGCGTCCTTGACGGCCTGCTTGGCCTTGATGGTGCCGTAGGTGACGATCATCGAGACGCGGTCCGAGCCGTACTTCTCCGTCACGTAGCGGATGACCTCGCCGCGACGGCGCTCGTCGAAGTCGATGTCGAAGTCGGGCATCGAGACGCGGTCGGGGTTGAGGAAGCGCTCGAAGATCAGGCCGTGCTCGAGCGGGTCGAGGTCGGTGATGCGCATCGCGTACGCCGCGATCGAGCCCGGACCGGAGCCGCGGCCGGGTCCGACCCGGATGCCGTTGTCCTTGGCCCACCCGATGAAGTCGGCGACCACGAGGAAGTAGCCGGGGAAGCCCATCTGGGTGATGACGCCGACCTCGAAGTCGGCCTGCTCCCGGACCCGGTCGGGGATGCCCTCGGGGTAGCGGTAGGCCAGCCCCTTCTCGACCTCCTTGACGAACCAGGAATCCTCCGACTCCCCCTCGGGGACGCCGAAGCGCGGCATGTAGTTGGCCGAGGTGTTGAAGCCGACGTCGCACCGCTCGGCGATGAGCAGCGTGTTGTCGCAAGCCTCGGGCATGCCGTTGCGGTCGGCCCACAGCTCGCGCATCTCGGCCGCCGACTTCACGTAGTAGCCGTCCCCGTCCAGCCGGAAGCGCTTGGGGTCCGACATCGTGCTGCCGGTCGAGACGCAGAGGAGGTGCTCGTGGGCGCCGGCGTCCTCCTGGCGCACGTAGTGGGAGTCGTTGGTCGCCACGACCGGGATGGCGAGGTCCTTGGCCAGCCGCAGCAGACCGTCGCGGACCCGCCTCTCGATGTCGAGGTCGTGGTCCATGAGCTCGAGGAAGTAGCTGTCCCGCCCGAGGATGTCCTGGAACTCCGCGGCCGCTTGGCGGGCCTTGCCGTAGTCCCCGATCCGCAACCACGTCTGGATCTCCCCGGACGGGCAGCCGGTCGTGCCGATGAGCCCGGCGGCGTGCTCGGCGAGGAGCTCGCGGTCCATCCGGGGCTTGTAGAAGAAGCCCTCGATCGAGGAGCGGGAGGAGAGCCGGAAGAGGTTGTGCATGCCGGCGGTGTTCTCCGCCCACAGCGTCATGTGGGTGTAGGCGCCACTGCCCGAGACGTCGTCGTTCCCGCCGTCGTTCCACCGGACCCGCTTGCGCTCGAACCGGGACGTGCCCGGGGTGGCGTAGGCCTCGAGCCCGATGATCGGCTTGAGGCCGTGGGCCTTGGCCCCGGCCCAGAACTCGTAGGCGCCGAAGACGTTGCCGTGGTCGGTCATCGCGATCGCCGGCATGCCGAGCTCGGCGGTGCGGGAGAACAGGTCGTCGAGCCGAGCGGCACCGTCGAGCATCGAGTACTCGGTGTGGACGTGCAGGTGGACGAAGTCTCCCGAGCTGCTGCTCGTCGTCCTGCTGCTCGGACCGCTCGCACTGCTCGGCACTGTCTCCCGGCTCCTCTCGACGCAGGTCGGTCCACAGGTCGGGCGGCGGGCTCGACCCGGTCTCGGGGGGAAGGTGGCTCAGCCTAGGCGATCCCCGGCTCGGATCCCCACCGTGACACCAGCCTCCGACAGGATTGCCGCCTCCCGCCGACCCGCCCCTCGTGACCGGTCGACCCGCCCCCGGTAACCGGTCGAGCCGCCCCTCGTGACCGGTCGAGCCGCCCACCACGGCGGGCGGCTCGACGTAGCGTGACGGGATGCGCACCGAGGCCGCCACCCTGTACGACGTCGCGCGGGTCCGGGCGGCGTACCCGTCCCTGACCGCCGGCGGGGCGCACTTCGACGGGCCGGGCGGCTCGCAGACGCCCGCCGTCGTCGCCCGCGCGGTCCACGACACGCTGGTCTCCGCGATCGGCAACCGCGGGACGGTCACCGCCCCCGAGCGGCGCGCCGAGGAGGTCGTCGGGGCTGCCCGGCACGCGGTCGCCGACCTCCTGGGCGCCGACCCGCGCGGGGTCGTCTTCGGCCGGAGCATGACCCAGCTGACCTTCGACACGGCCCGCACCCTCGCGTCGACCTGGGGACCGGGCGACGAGGTGGTCGTGAGCCGCCTCGACCACGACGCCAACGTCCGACCGTGGGTGATCGCCGCGGAGCGTGCCGGGGCGGCGGTGCGCTGGATCGACATCGATCCGGTGACCACCGAGCTCACCACCGAGCACGTCGGCGCCGTCCTCTCCGACCGGACCCGGCTGGTGGCCGTCACCGGCGCCTCCAACTTGGTCGGGTCCCGTCCCGACCTCCCCGCCGTGGCTGCCGAGGTCCACCGCGCCCGTGCCCTGCTGTACGTCGACGGGGTGCACCTCACCGCGCACTCCCCGGTCGACCTCGCTGCGACCGGGGCGGACTTCTACGTCTGCTCCCCCTACAAGTTCTCGGGCCCGCACTGCGGCGTGCTGGTCGCGGATCCCGCACTGCTGGAGCAGCAGCACCCCGACAAGCTCCTGCCCTCAAGCGACGCCGTCCCCGAGCGGTTCGAGCTCGGGACGCTCCCTTACGAGCTCCTGGCCGGGACGACCGCCGCCGTGGACTTCCTGGCCGACCTCGCCGACCGCCGGCCGGGAGGCGACCGGAGGCAGGCCGTCCTGGAATCGATGGCCGCGGTCGAGGCCCACGAGGACGGCCTCCGGCACTGCCTCGAGGAACGGCTCGCCGACCTGCCGGACGTCGTGCTCCACTCGCGGGCCCGCATCCGCACGCCCACCCTGCTGCTCACCCTGGCCGGCCGGTCCGTCGCCGACGCGTCGCGGCACCTCGCCGAGCGCGGGGTCCACGCCCCGGCGGGCACCTTCTACGCCCACGAGCCCGCGCAGCGGCTCGGGCTCCCCGACGGGGGGCTCCGCCTGGGGCTCGCTCCGTACACCGACGAGTCGGACGTCTCGCGGCTCCTCGACGGGCTCGAGTCCTTCCTGGCGTCCTGACCGATCCGCCACGAAGGGCGGCTCGACCCGTCACGAAGGGCGGCTCGACCCGTCACGAGGGGCGGCTCGACCGGAGCGGGGTCACTCCGCCAGGTCGAGGCTCACCGTGATCAGCTCGTGCACCATCCGGCGCCACGCGTCGGTCGGCACCGCCGGGGCGCGCCGCGCCATCCGGGCGACGATCTCGGCCTCGCGCTGCGGGTCGCGGCCGGCGTGACCCGGCACCGGCTTGAAGCGCTGGACGGCCGCCGTCAGCGCGGTCCGCCGGGCCAGCAGCACCGCCAGCTCGTCGTCCACGGCGTCGACCTGCGTCCGGAAGTAGCGGACCGGGTCCGACCCGGGCCAGGCCATCCGCAGGTCGGGCGCCCGCTCCTCGTTGGCACTGCCGTCGGTCTCCTCGAGCTCGAGGAGCCCGTGACGGCGGTAGAACCGGCGTGCGCGGTCGTTCGAGGTGAACACCCACAACGCGAACCCGTCCGGCCGCAGCGCCTTGACGATCTCCAGCAGCGCCGACCCGATCCCCTCCCCGGTGAGCCCCGGACGCACGTACAGGTCGTCGAGCCACGGGTCCCCCCGCGCGGACAGTGCGGCGTACCCGACGAGCGACCCGGCGCGGTCCGCGACCCACACCTCATGGCTCGACCCGACCCTGCCGCGCATCCAGGCCCGGGTCTCGTCCGGCGTGTGGACGGTGGCCGGCATAGCCGGCACCGCTGCCGCACGCGCGGCGGTGTGCAGGTCCGCGAGCGCCTCGGCCTCGGCCGGCTCGGCCGGCCGGACCACCACGTCGACGGAGTCAGTCGAGGTCACGGACCACGTCCAGAGCGTGCTGCAGGTCATCGGGGTAGTCCGACTCGAACTCGACGTGCTCGCCTGTGTCGGGGTGCTCGAACCCCAGCCGCACGGCGTGCAGCCACTGCCGCTCGAGCCCCAGGCGCTGGGCGAGCACCGGGTCCCCCCCGTAGAGCGGGTCCCCGACGCAGGGGTGCTTGAGCGCGGCCATGTGGACCCGGATCTGGTGGGTCCGGCCGGTCTCGAGATGGACCTCGAGGAGGCTGGCGAACCGGTGCGCCTCGAGGGTCTCGTAGTGGGTGATGCTGTGGCGCCCGTCGGCGATCACCGCGAACTTGTGGTCGTGCTTGGGGTGCCGCGCGATCGGCGCGTCGATCGTCCCCGACAGCGGGTCGGGGTGTCCCTGGACGAGCGCGTGGTAGCCCTTGTCGACGTCGCGGCGCCGGAAGGCGTTCTTGAGCACCGAGTAGGCGTACTCCGACTTCGCGATCACCATCAGCCCCGACGTGCCGACGTCGAGCCGCTGCACGATGCCCTGGCGCTCCGACGCACCGCTCGTGGCGATCCGGAACCCCGCGGCGCGCAGGTGGCCGACCACCGTCGGTCCGCGCCAGCCCGGCGACGGGTGCACCGCGACGCCGACCGGCTTGTCCACGACGATGAACGCGTCGTCGTCGTGGACGATGCGTATCCCCTCGACGAGCGTCGGGACGACCGCGACCGGGTCGACCGGCACCGGGATCCCGACCTCGAGGAGCGCCCCGCCGTGGACCCGGTCGGACTTGCCGGCGGGCTGCCCGTCGAGCCGGACGTGGTGCTGCCCGGCCAGCTCCGCGGCACGGGTGCGGGACACGCCGAACAGCCGTGCGATCGCGGCGTCCACCCGCTCGCCCTCGAGGCCGTCGGGCACCCAGACCGTGCGCTGGTCGACCGCTCCGCCGTCGGGCACCCCGGCGGTCACGAGCCCGCGGGGCGGTGCCGCCCCCTGTGGCCGTCGCTCTTCTCGTCGCCGTCCACGTCGCGCGCCCCCCGCTCGCGGGTCCCGTTCGGCGACACCCCTCGCAGCGCCTGGACCACGATGACGACGGCGGCGACGTCGATGCAGATGTCGGCGACGTTGAACACCGGCCAGTTCGGGAGCTGGATCCAGTCCACGACGTGGCCCCGCAGCGGCCCCGGCGCCCGGAAGAGGCGGTCGGTGAGGTTGCCGAGCACACCTCCCAGCAGGCAGCCCAGCCCGATCGCCCAGAGCCGGTCGCTCAGCGTCCGGGCCACGTAGAGCACGACGAGGACCGCCGCGACCGCGATGAGCGAGAGCACGAGCGTGTACGACGTACCGGTGCTGAACGCCGCGCCCGGGTTGCGCACCAGCGTCAGCTGGAGCAGGTCACCGACGACGCGGACCGGTGGGCGGTCCTGGAGCTCCGCGACGGCGACGACCTTGGTGACCAGGTCGAGGGCGTACGTCGTGACCGCGACCGCCGCGAAGACGCCCAGACGCCGAGCCGTACGCCGAGCCGACGCCCCGGCCGTCGAGGTCGGGGCGTCGGGCTGGGTCTCGGGGCGCATCGGCCCCAGTCTTCCACGGAGCAGTCCCCAGTCTCTCCGCGTCACCTGCTCGCAGCTGTCCGCCACCGAGTCCGCCGACCCGGCCCTGACGGTGTCGTCGCCGGTCCCCCCGGTCAGCGTGTCGGCTCCGGTGAAGCCAAGCCGACGAAGACGTCGTTCAACTGCGTGCCGACCAGGTCGTCGTCACCGCCGGTCCCCTCGATGCGGTGGAAGACGATCTCGCAGTCGCTCAGGGTGTCGTCGAGGTCGACATGGACGGTGTCCACGCCAGGGCCGCAGCGGATCTCGTCGGCGTCGCCGTTCTGCGCGCTGATCGTGTCGTCGCCGTCGCCGCCGATCAGCGCTCCCGCGACTCGGCCGCCCGCGCTCACGAAGATCCGGTCCGCGTCGGTGCCACCGCGCACGGTCCCTGTCGTGCCGGTGACCTGGACGTGGTCCTGACCCGGTCCACCGGACGCGGTCGAGTCGTCGTAGGTGCCGACGAGCTCGAGCTCGTCCGCGCCCTCCCCGCCGTAGAACTGCAGGATCCCGTCGCCCGCGCCGCCGAGGTAGTCGTCGCCGGCGTCGCCCCTGATCGTGGCGTTCCCGGCGTCGGCGGTCAGGATGTCGTCCTGGTCGCCGCCGTTAAGGAAGTCCGTGCCGGCGTCGACCGAGGTCAGCACGTCGGGGCCGGTCCCTCCGTCCAACCAGTCGTCGCCCGGGCCGCCGTCCAGGAAGTCCTTGCCCGGCTGGCCGTACAGGTCGTCGGAGCCCTCGCCGCCGAACATCCGGTCACCCCCCGCGCGGCCGCGGAGCACGTCGCCGCCCGCCAGGCCCTGGATGACGTCGGGGCTCAGCGTGCCCGCGAGGACGTCGGGACCGTCGGTCCCGCTGAGGTCGGCGGCCCACGCGGGTGCCCCCGTGAGCAGCACCCCGGCGGCTCCCACCGCCAGGGAGAGTCGGACAGGTCGTGACGTCTGGAACAAGGGCTTCTCCTTGCGTGTGATGGGCCGCCGGCCTCGTGGCGAGCGGGTTCTTCCGCCTCCACGCGGCAGCCGCGGCGAAGGTTGCACCGGCGCCTCACAACCGGATCACTCCCGACCGACGTGGTCTGACACACTGGTCGCACCGCACGGTGACGACGGGACGAGTAGCTCCGAGCACAGCCGACAGCGACCTGGGGGCGGTGGGAGCCCGGGGGTGTTGTCCGGAGCGAAGATCACCCCCGAGCCGCCGGAAGAGCGTGGCCCCGTGAGGGGTCGCAGGTAGAACCGGCTGCGGTGGCGACAAGAGTGGGGGCGGCTCGAGGGCCGCGCCAAGGAGGGTGGTACCGCGGGGCCCCGATCGACGACCGGCCTCGTCCCTCCGGCCGACGACGTCGAACCGGAGGAGCCCGCCGTGACCGGCTACCGCCCCGTCCCGCCCCAGGTGGACCTGCCCGCTGTCGAGCGCGAGGTCCTCGCGCTGTGGGCGGCGGACGACACCTTCCGTCGCTCGCTGGAGAAGAACGCCCAACCGGATGGCAACAGCGCAACGCACCCAATGGCGACAGGAACAGTGCGGCATTGGACCTTCTACGAGGGGCCGCCGACCGCGAACGGCATGCCCGGCACCCACCACGTGGAGGCGCGGGTCTTCAAGGACGTCTTCCCCCGGTTCAAGACCATGCAGGGCTACGTCGTGGAGCGGAAGGCCGGCTGGGACTGCCACGGGCTGCCGGTCGAGCTCGCGGTCGAGAAGGAGCTCGGGTTCTCCGGCAAGCAGGACATCGAGGCCTACGGGGTCGCGGAGTTCAACGCCAGGTGCCGTGAGGCGGTGCTGCGCAACGTCGACCTCTTCGAGGAGATGACCGAGCGGATGGGCTACTGGGTCGACTTGGCCCATCCGTACACGACGATGTCCTCCTCCTACGTCGAGTCGGTCTGGTGGGCGCTCAAGCAGATCCACTCCAAGGGCCTGCTCGTCGAGGACCACCGGGTCGCGCCGTACTGCCCGCGCTGCGGCACCGGGCTCTCCGACCACGAGCTGGCGCAGGGCTACGAGACCGTCACCGACCCGAGCGTCTACGTCCGGTTCCCGCTCACGAGCGGTCCGTGGGCCGGCCGCGCGGCGCTGCTGGTGTGGACGACGACGCCCTGGACGCTGGTGTCGAACACCGCCGTCGCGGTGAACCCCGCGGTGACCTACGTCGTCGCCCGCCCGGCAGCCGGCGGGGAGGACCGCCTCGTCGTCGCCGAGCCGCTGTTCGAGCGCGTCCTCGGCGACGGCTGGACGGTCGAGGCGACGGTGCCGGGGCCGGAGCTGGAGCGCTGGGAGTATCAGCGTCCCTTCGAGCTGGTCCCGTTCCCGGAGGCCGCGCACTACGTCGCCCTCGCCGACTACGTCACCACCGACGACGGCACGGGGCTGGTCCACCAGTCCCCGGCCTTCGGCGAGGAGGACATGGCGGTCGCACGCCGCTACGGGCTGCCGGTCGTCAACCCGGTGCGACCCGACGGCACCTTCGAGGCCGAGCTGCCGCTGGTGGGCGGGCAGTTCTTCAAGCACGCCGACGCCGCTCTCGTGCGCGACCTGCAGGAGCGCGGGCTGCTGTTCCGCCACGTCGCCTACGAGCACAGCTACCCGCACTGCTGGCGCTGCCACACGGCCCTGCTCTACTACGCCCAGCCCTCGTGGTACGTGCGGACCACCCAGCGCAAGGACGCGCTGCTGCGCGAGAACGAGCGGACGACCTGGCACCCCGAGACCGTCAAGTGGGGTCGCTACGGCGACTGGCTCCACAACAACATCGACTGGGCGCTCTCCCGCCGCCGCTACTGGGGGACGCCGCTGCCGGTCTGGCGCTGCGGCGAGGGCCACCAAACCTGTGTCGGCTCGCTGGCCGAGCTCAGCGAGCTCACCGGCACCGATCAGTCCGGGCTCGACCCGCACCGCCCCTACGTCGACGCCGTCACCTTCCCCTGCCCGACCTGCGCGGCGGAGGCGACCCGGGTGCCGGACGTCATCGACGCGTGGTTCGACAGCGGGTCGATGCCGTTCGCCCAGTGGGGCTACCCGCACGTCGAGGGGTCCCGCGAGCGGTTCGAGCGCGCGTTCCCCGCGCAGTTCATCTGCGAGGCGATCGACCAGACCCGCGGCTGGTTCTACACGCTGATGGCGGTCTCGACGCTGGTCTTCGACCGCAGCTCCTACGAGGACGTCGTCTGCCTGGGACACATCCTCGCCGAGGACGGCCGGAAGATGTCCAAGCACCTGGGCAACATCCTCGAGCCGATCCCGCTCATGGACCAGCACGGCGCCGACGCCGTGCGCTGGTTCATGGCCTGCGCCGGCTCGCCGTGGTCGGCCCGCCGGGTCGGGCACGCCACGATCCAGGAGACCGTCCGGAAGGTCCTGCTCACCTACTGGAACACCGTGGCGTTCCAGGTCCTCTACGCCCGCACCGCCGACTGGCACCCGGTCACGTCGCCGGCGCCTCCGGTGGCGGGACGTCCGGTGCTCGACCGGTGGGCGCTGTCCGAGGCGCACCGGCTCGCGCTGCAGGTCACCGAGGCCCTCGAGCGGTTCGACACCCAGCGGGTCGGCCAGCTGCTGGCGGCGTACGTCGACGACCTCTCCAACTGGTACGTCCGGCGCTCCCGGCGGCGGTTCTGGGACGGCGACCCGGCGGCGCTCGCCACGCTGCACGAGTGCCTGTACGTCGTGACGCTGCTCATGGCGCCGTTGACGCCGTTCATCACCGAGCGGGTGTGGCAGGACGTCTTCCGTGCCACCTCTGACGAGCTGCCGGACTCGGTGCACCTCGCCGACTGGCCCCGGATCGACCCGTCCGGTCCCGGCTCGCTGGTCGACGACCGGCTCGCCGAGGACGTCCGGCTCGTACAGCGGCTCGTCGAGCTCGGGCGGGCGGCGCGGGCCGACGCCGGCGTACGGACGCGCCAGCCGCTGCGTCGGGCGCTGGTCCCGTCCGCGGCGTTCGCCCGGCTCGGCGAGGAGCTGCGGGCCGAGATCGCCGACGAGCTGAACGTCGGCGCGATCGAGTCGCTGGCCACCGCGGGCGACCTGGTCGAGCACTCGGCGAAGGGCAACTTCCGGGCGCTCGGGAAGCGGTTCGGGAAGCGCACACCGGCGGTCGCGGCGGCGATCGCCGCGGCGGACGCCGGCTCGCTCGCCGCGACGGAGGCGAGGACCGTGGTGGTCGACGGCGAACGCGTCGAGCTGCTGCCGGACGAGGTGATCCTCTCCGAGCGACCCCGGGAGGGCTGGTCGGTCGCCAACGAGCACGGTGAGACCGTCGCCCTCGACCTCGAGCTGACCCCCGCGCTGGTCCGCGCCGGGCTGGCACGCGAGGTCGTCCGGTTGGTGCAGGACGCCCGGAAGGGCAGCGGCTTCGAGGTCGCGGACCGGGTGCGACTGACCTGGCGGGCGTCCGGCGAGCTCGCCGAGGCGCTCCGCGAGCACAGTGACGCCGTCAGCCGGGAGGTGCTGGCGGTCGAGATGACCGAGGGCGACCCCGCCGGCGACGTCCGCCGCGACCCGGACCTCGGGCTGGCCTTCGCCGTGGAACGGGTCGGTTAGCCCGACACCGGTCCGCTCGGTTGCTCGTCGGTGCGCTCCCCGACGTGCGCCAGGACGGGTTCGGCGCCGGTCCCGAAGCGCTCGGAGTGCGCCAGCGGGTGCTCGAGGGCGTCGAGCTGCTTGGCGAAGTAGTCCTTGAGCTCCGCGCGGTACTCCCGCTCGAAGGTCCGCAGGCTCTCCACCTCGCCGGCGAGGGACGCCCGGTCGCGCTCCAGCTCGCTGAAGAGCTGCTCACGGCGCTGGCCGGTCTCGACATCGAGCTGCTCCGAGCGCGTCCGGGCCTCCAGCTCGACCCGGTCGGCGTCGGTCCGCGCGCCGGTGAGGAGGGCGTCGGCCTGTGCCTTCGCCTCGTCCAGGAGCTCGTCGGCGCTGCGGGTGGCCAGCTCGAGGAGGCGGGCCGCGGCGGCCGAGGCCTCCGCGGTGGTGGTGACCCGCAGCGTCTCGACGCCCGGCGCGGCGGAGCTCGCCGCTCCGGGCTCCTGCGCCACGGGTGCCGCGGGCGCCGTGCCGTCGGTGTCGTCGGTGCCGTCGGTGCCGTCGGTGCTCTCGGCTGCCAGCGGGGTGACGACCGGGGTCGCCGCCGGTGTCCCCTCGGTGGTCGGGTCGCCGTTCCCGTTCCCGCCGGATGCCTGTGCGGCCTCGAGCTTGGTGCGGAGCTCGCTGTTCTCGCGGGTCAAGCGGACCAGCTCGGCCTCGACCTCGTCGAGGAACGCGTCGACCTCGCCCATGTCGTAGCCCTCGCGCAGCCGCACCGCGGTGAAGCGCTTGTTGCTCACGTCCTCTGGGGTCAACGGCATGGGGTCACCTCGTGGGAGCGCCGGTCAGGTCAGGGGTCACCGTAGCGGCAGCGGGAGCCCGACCGGTCCCGAGGTCAGAAGAAGACGACCCTGTTGACCTGCAGCAGCAGGTAGACCGAGATCAGCACGATGATGAAGCTCGTGTCGAGCGCGATGGCGCCGAGCCGGAGCGGCGGCACGAACCGGCGGATGAAGAGGATCGGCGGGTCGGTGATGCTGTAGACGACCTCGAGCACCACCAAGACGATGCCCTTCGGGGTCCAGTTCCGGGCGAACACCTGCACCCAGTCGACGACGAAGCGAGTGAACAGCAGGAGGAGGAACAGCTGCAGGACGAGGTTGATGAGCTGCCCGACGATGACCACGATGGTCCATCCTAGCGGCGGCGCTCAGCCGCTCCTCGCGGTCAGCTCTGGTTGAAGAAGCCGTTCTCCGCGATGCGCTGCTTGTCCTCCGCTGCGATCGCCACGTTGGGCGGCGACAGCAGGAAGACCTTGTTCGTCACGCGCTCGATCGAGCCGTGGACCGCGAAGACCAGACCGGCGGCGAAGTCCACGAGTCGCTTGGCGTCGGAGTCGTCCATCTCCGAGAGGTTCATGATGACCGGGATCCCCTCGCGGAAGTTCTCACCGATCGTGCGCGCCTCGTTGTAGGTGCTCGGGTGCAGCGTGGTGATCCGCGACAGCTCGGTCATGACCGGCGCGGAGGCGACGGGTCGGCGGCGCTCCGCGAGGCTGGCCACGGTCGCGCCGCTGGTGCCGGCGCCGGCGCCGCTCGGGACCGCCGTCGCTCCGCCTCGTGGCTGCGGGACGTCGTGGACCTCCTCACCACCGGCGGCGGGGGCGTAGTACTCCTCGTCGTAGCGGCCGGTGTCCTCCAACAGCCCCAGGTAGACGCCCATCTTGCGCATCGCGCCGCTCATCTGTTGCCTCCGCCTCGTCGCTGTCGACTGCGCGTCGAGGCTAACCCCGCTGGGGGCGGTTCCCGAGGACCGCCGTGCCGACACGCACGTGTGTCGCGCCGGCGGCGACGGCGGCCTCGAGGTCGCCGCTCATCCCCGCCGAGACCCAGGTCGCTCCCGGGACGGCGGACCGCACGTCCTCGGCCACCTGTGCCAGCGCCGCGAACGCCGCGACCGGGTCGCGGTCGCGCGGCGCCACGGCCATGACGCCGCGCAGCCGGACCCCCTCGGTCGCAGCCGCTCGTCGGGCGAGCGCGACGGCACCTGCAGGGGGTACGCCGCTCCGGCCCCCCGCCCCGCCCTCGTGGCCAGCGGCCGGCTCGGCGTCGAGACTCACCTGCACAAGGACGTCGAGGGCCCGGCCGGCGGTGTCGGACCGCTCGTGCGCCGCCCGGCCCAGCGGCGGGAGGAGCTTGGCCCGGTCGACCGACTGGACGACGTCGGCCCACGCCCCGACCGCAGCCGCCTTGTTGCTCTGCAGGCCGCCGACGAAGTGCCACACCAGGTCGAGGTCGCGGCACTCCTCACGCTTGTGCACCGCCTCCTGGTGACGGCTCTCGGCGACGTGCGCGACCCCGGCCTCGGCGAGCAGCCGCACGTCGGAGGCGGGGAAGAACTTGGTCACCACGACGAGCGTCACCTCCTCCTGAGGGCGGCCCGCGGCGGTGCAGGCGTCGACGATCCGGCGCTGGACCGTCGCGAGGTTGTCGCGGAGCTCCGCGCGGCGCTCCGGTGGTCCGCCGGACGGCTCGCCGCCGTGGACGTGCGTCGGGATCGAGGTCACGGGCGCAGCCAGACGAGACCTGCCTGGCGGCCGGAGGCCGCGCCCTGGCGTCGGTAGGAGTAGAAGCGGGGGTCCTCGACGGTGCACAGCTCGAACCCGACGACCTCGACCTGCAGCCCCCGGTGGGCGGCGTCGTCGAGCTGGCGGCGCACGCCGGCGCCGAGGTCGAGGGCGGGCGTCCCCCAGGACGTCTCCGCTGCGGTCCCCGGCACCGCCGCGGCGACCTCGTCGCGGAGCGCGGCCGGGACCTCGTAGCAGCGCCCGCACACGTGGGGCCCGATCCACGCCGTCAGCCGACGGGCGCCACGCGCCTCGAGCGCGGCGAGCGCCCGGGGGACGACCCCGGCGGCGAGGCCCTGGCGCCCGGCGTGCACCGCCGCGACGACGCCGGCCGGGCCGTCGCCGAGGAGCACCGGCACGCAGTCGGCCGCCCGCGCCGCGAGCACCACGCCGGGCCGGTCGGTGAGCAGCGCGTCCGCCTCCGGGTCGTCCCCGGGTGCCTGGTCCTCGACCCCGTCGACGTACGCCACGGCGGTGCCGTGGACCTGGCGCATCGTCCGGAGCCGGTCACCGGCGAGGCCGTCGGTGACCGCCTCGGAGACCCGGGTGCGGTTCTCCGCGACCTCGCCACGCAGCGCCGTCACCGAGCACCCATCGACCGGGTGGAGCGGGACGGCCAGGCTCAGCGCGTCGTACGGCGGACTGCTGACACCACCGTAGCGGTCGGTGAACGCGACGACGACCCGGTCGCGCTCGTCGGTGAAGGCCAGCACGGCGCCATCCTCCCCGACCACCAGCTCCGGGGCTGCGGCGGCCCGGCGGGACGACGAGCCCGGACGCGCCGCGACCGGCCACCCCTGGCGGAGTGACCGGTCGCGGCCCGACGGTCCGTGGAGCGGAGGGTCTACTTGAGGAAGTCGGGGATGTCGAGGTCCTCGTCGAACGACGCAGGAGCCGTCGTCCGCGCCGGCGCGCCGACCGGCGTCCGCTCGGGCTCGGCGCTGGGCCGGACGGTGTAGCCGACGGTCCCGTTGCTGCCGGCGCCGTAGCCGGCCGGGACCAGCGGGCGGGACGGCGCCCGCTCCGCCTGCTGCGGGCGCAGCGACGACGCGACGGCCCGGGTCTCGGCCTGGGTCTGCGCCGGCGCCTCGCGGCGGGCCGCCTGGTGCGCGGCCTCGCGGCGCTTCGGCATCCCGCCGTCGAAGCCAGCAGCGATCACCGTCACCCGCACCTCGTCGCCGAGGGCGTCGTCGATCACGGCGCCGAAGATGATGTTGGCCTCGGCGTGGGCGGCCTGGGACACCAACGCCGCGGCCTCGTTGATCTCGAAGAGCCCGAGGTCCGAGCCGCCCGCGATGGACAGGAGCACCCCGTGGGCGCCCTCGATCGACGCCTCGAGGAGCGGGCTGGAGACCGCGATCTCGGCGGCTGCGATCGCCCGGTCGTCCCCGCGCGCGGAGCCGATCCCCATGAGCGCCGACCCCGCGTTGGCCATCACCGACTTGACGTCGGCGAAGTCGAGGTTGATCAGGCCGGGCGTGGTGATGAGGTCGGTGATGCCGGAGACGCCCTGCAGGAGGACCTGGTCGGCCTGCTTGAAGGCGTCGAGCATCGTGACGCTGCGGTCACTGATCGACAGCAGCCGGTCGTTGGGGATGACGATGAGGGTGTCGACCTCCTCGCGGAGCCCGGCGATGCCCTCCTCCGCCTGGTTGGCGCGGCGGCGTCCCTCGAAGGCGAACGGGCGGGTCACCACACCGATCGTCAGTGCGCCCAGGGAGCGGGCGATCCGGGCGACCACCGGCGCGCCGCCGGTGCCGGTGCCGCCGCCCTCGCCGGCGGTCACGAAGACCATGTCGGCGCCCTTGAGCACCTCCTCGATCTCCTCGGCGTGGTCCTCGGCCGCACGGCCGCCGACGTCGGGGTTGGCGCCGGCGCCGAGCCCGCGGGTGAGCTCGCGGCCGATGTCGAGCTTCACGTCGGCGTCGCTCATGAGGAGCGCCTGGGCGTCGGTGTTGATCGCGATGAACTCGACGCCCTTGAGGCCGACCTCGATCATGCGGTTCACGGCGTTGACACCACCGCCACCGATCCCGACGACCTTGATCACGGCCAGGTAGTTCTGCGGTGCTGCCACAGCAGGGTCCCTCTCTTGCTGGAGCCGTCCGCGGGACTGCGGGCGACAGTGGACATGTCGGTGGGGAAGCGCCTCTGGAGCTCCAGAACCCTAACCCTCAACTGAAGGGTTATAGTTATGTCAACCTCGGGCTTGCGGAACAACGTAGGTGCGCCGACCGCTGCGACAGTGGAGACACGCAGGGCGTGTCGAGGAAACGCCTCGACCGGTTCCCCAAGGGATGCCGGCAGGTTGGTGCTCCCCACGGGTCACCGGCCATGGGGAGTGCAGGTATGCCGTGGGGGGCTCGCTCCCCTCACGAGCAACGGGACGGCGGAGGCACGAGCACCACCGACGGCCACCCTGTGGCAGACCAGGGTCGTTCGGAGCACCGACGACGGGAGGCTGCCCGTCCGAGCTGCTCCGCCGGCGACGAGCCTCGCCGGCCACCAGCGGGCTGCGCATGGCGGCGAGGGCCGCTCCCCACGGCGTACCTGCACTCCCCATGGCTCGTGACCCGTGGGGAGCATCAACCTGCCGGCATCCCTTGGGGAACCGGACCCCTCGAGCTCAGGGCCGCAGCGGCCGCAGCGTCGGCCGGCCCGGAGCCGTGACGTCGTAGGCGGACGCCGGCTCCCTCAGCAGCACCTCGAGGACGCGAGCCTTCTCCTCGGACAGGTCCGAGGAGCCCCACGCGACCCGGGCGCCGCCGGTGAGCCGGAAGGAGATCGCGTCGATGCTGCCGACCTCGATCCGCTCGACCCGTCGCAGCAGGTCAGGGGGCAGCGCTGCCACGACGTGCGCGACCTCCTCGAGCGCCTCGATCGACGTGCTCGCCCTGACCTGCACCGGCGGCAGCCCCTCGGGCCGGGTCGGGTAGCTGCGGAACAGCACCCCTTCCTCGTCGAGCCCCTGCCAGCTGCCCTCACGCTCGACGACCGCGACCGACTCCCGCTCGGTGACGTCGATGGCGATCCCGTCGGGCCAGTCCCGGCTCACGTCGGCGGCCCGGACCTCGCGCAGCGTCTCGACGCGGGCGACCACGGCGTCCAGGTCGGAGAGCGCGAGCGGGACGTCGAACGGGACCGCCGCCGTGCGCCGCACCTGTTCCTCGGTGAGCACCGTCGTGCCGCGCACCGACACAGCGTGGACCGCCAGCCGGGAGGAGAAGAACACCAGCCACACCGCGCCGGCGACGAGCGCGACGAGGAGCAGCGCCACGAGCATGCGCCGCAGCAGCCGCAGCCTCCGCGCGCGACGGCGCTGCTTGAACCTCTCCTCCGACCCTGCGGGTCGCTCGGTCAGGACCTCCACGCGGGCTCCTCCCCTGGCTCGCTCAGCAGGCGCAGCACCTCGGGACCGACGCGGGTGACGTCGCCCGCGCCGAGGGTCAGCACCAGGTCACCCGGAGCCGCCACCGCGACGAGCGCCGGCGCCGTCGCGGCCCGGTCGGGCACGAACCGCACCTGCTCCGGCGGGAGCGGCACGTGCGCGGCCACCAGGGCGCCGTCCACCCCTGGCTCGGGGTCCTCCCGGGCCAGGTAGACGTCCATCACCACCACCTCGTCGGCCGCTCCCAGCGCGGCGCCCATCGCGGCGCCGAACACCTTGGTGCGCGAGGCGAGGTGGGGCTGGAAGGCGACGACGAGACGCCCCTCGCCGGCCACGGCGCGCGCCGCAGCCAGGTCGGCCGCGATCTCGTTGGGGTGGTGCGCGTAGCTGTCGTACACCCGGACGCCCGCGGCCTCCCCCTTGGGCTCCATCCGGCGCCGGGTGCCCGTGAAGGCCCCGAGGCCCCGGCGGAGGTCGTCGAAGGCGTGGCCGAGGACGAGACCGGTCGCCAGCGCGGCGAGCGCGTCGAGCACGTAGTGGCGCCCGGGGATCTGCAGGGTCACGCGCCCCAGCCGCGCCTCGCCACCGTCGCGGCGGTCGAGGACGTCGAAGCCGGACGTCCGGCCCTCGAACCGCAGGTCCACCGCGCGCAGGTCCGCGCCGACGCCCTCGCCGACCCGGACCACGCGCACCCCGGTGGACACGGCCTCGTCGGCGAGCGCTGCGGCGCCGGGGTCGTCGACGACCGCCAGCAGGACGCCACCGGGGCGGAGCCGGTGCACGAAGGCGGAGAACGCCGCCCGGTACGCCGCCTCGGTGCCGTAGTTGTCCAGGTGGTCGGCCTCGACGTTGGTGACGACGGCCACGTCCGGGGAGTAGACGAGGAAGGCGCCGTCGCTCTCGTCGGCCTCGGCGACGAAGAGCTCGCCCGAGCCGTCCGCGGCGTTGGTGCCGGTGGCGGTGAGGTCGCCGCCGATCGCGTACGTCGGGTCCGCGCCTGCAGCCTGCAGCGCGACCGTCAACAGCGAGGTCGTCGTGGTCTTGCCGTGGGTCCCGGCGACGGCGACCACGCGCCGACCCTGCATGACCGACTCGAGCGCGGCCGACCGGGGCAGCAGCCGCAGCCTGCGTCGACGGGCCTCGACCACCTCGGGGTTGTCCTCCCGGACCGCGGTCGACACCACGACGGTGTCGGCGTCGGCGACCTGCTCGGCACGGTGCCCGACGGCGACGCGCGCACCGAGGTCGCGCAGCGCGGTGAGCGTCTCGGAGTCGTTCGCGTCGCTGCCGCTGACGACGACGCCGCGGGCCAGCATGATCCGCGCGATCCCCGACAGGCCCGCGCCCCCGATCCCGACGAAGTGCACCCGTCCCAGCCGGTCGGCGGGCAGCAGCTGCTCGGGGACCTCGACCCTCACCCGGGGCTCCCTGGCGCCTCGTCGCCGTGGTCCGGCGCGCCGGCGGCGTCCAGCACCATCCGCGCGAGCCGTTCCGCGGCGTCGCGCCGGATGAGGCCCGCCGCGGCGGTGGCCATCGTGGCGAGCCGAGCGGTGTCGAGCAGCAGGTCTGGCACGGTCGCCGCGACCCACTCGGCGGTCAGCGCGGCGTCGTCGACGAGCAGCCCGCCGCCGGCGTCGACGACCGGCCGGGCGTTGAGGGCCTGCTCCCCGTTGCCGATGGGCAGCGGGACGAAGACCGCCGGGAGTCCCACCGCCGCCACCTCGGTCACGGTGTTCGCTCCCGCCCGGCAGACGACGAGGTCGGCGGCGGCGTAGGCGAGGTCCATCCGCTCGACGTACGGCACGACGGCGTACACCGGGTCGCCGGGCCCGGGGACGACGTCGACCCGGCCCTGCGGCCCGGCGACGTGCAGGACCTGGACGCCCGCTCGGGCGAGGGCCGGTCGCGCGGCCGCGACCGCCTCGTTGAGCCGGCGGGCGCCCTGCGAGCCGCCGGTCACGAGCAGCGTCGGGCGGTCGGGGTCGAGCCCGAAGGCCCGCCGTCCCTCCCCGCGGAGCGCAGGCCGGTCGAGGGTCGCGATCATCCGGCGGATCGGCAGCCCGACGTACGCCGCGTCCCGCAGCGGCGTCCCGGGGAAGCTGGTGGCGACGTGGCGAGTGAACCGGGCGCCGAGCTTGTTGGCGATCCCGGGCAGCGCGTTGCCCTCGTGCACGACGAGCGGCAGGCCGCGGCGGCGGGCCGCGAGGTACGCCGGCACCGAGACGTAGCCCCCGAAGCCGACGACGACGTCGGGTCGGACCCGGTCGACGACCGCGAGCGTGCCGGTGACCGCGGCGCGGAGGCGTCCAGGGACGCGGAGCAGGTCGACCGAGAGCCGCCGTGGCAGCGGGACCGGAGGGACCAGCTCCAGCGGCAGGCCGGCCTCGGGGACCACCCGCGTCTCCAGGCCCCGCGGCGTCCCGAGCGCCGTGACGGCGACGCCCGGTGAGAGCCGCTGCAGGGCCTCGGCCGTGGCGAGCAGCGGCGAGGTGTGCCCCGCAGTGCCGCCGCCTGCCAGGAGCACGCGGAGCGGGCCCGGGGGCCGGGGACCGGAGGGAGCCGGCGTCACCGCGCCTCCGGGTGACCGCCGGCCGTGACGCCGGCGGCGCCGGGCCGCCACCGCCGGGTCCGTCGGGGGGAGAGCCGGCGGGGCCGGCGGCGGGCCTGCAGCGCCGCCTGCGCCCCCGGCTCGTGGCGGGCGAAGGAGACCAGCAGGCCGAGGGCGACCAGCGAGGGGACCAGTCCCGACCCGCCGTAGGACACGAGCGGCAGCGGCAGGCCGATCACCGGCAGCATCGCGAGCACCATGCCGACGTTGATGACCATCTGGCTGGTGACCCAGACGGTGATCCCCGCGGCCATGTACCGGGCGAAGGGCGCGGTGGTGCGCTGCGCGACCCGCAGCCCGGCGTAGGCCAGGGTGAGGAAGAGCGCGAGCACGAGGAGGGTCCCGACCAGGCCGAGCTCCTCGCCGAGGACCGCGAAGATGAAGTCGGTGTGGGCCGCGGGCAGGTCGCCCCACTTCTGCTGGCTGGCCCCGATGCCGCGTCCGAAGATCCCGCCGCTGGACATCGCGAAGATCCCGTGGGCGGCCTGCCACCCCGACCCCTGGAAGCTCTGGAACGGGTCGGCGAAGCTCGTGAGCCGCTCCATCCGCTCCGCGGAGGTCGCCGCCAGGCCGAGGGCCGCGACCGCGGCGACCATGAACGAGCCGATGAAGATCTTCACCGGGGCGCCCACCACCCAGAGCAGTCCGAGCACGATCGCCATGAGCACCAGCGCCGTGCCGAGGTCACGGCCGAGGACGACGAGCCCGACGACGGTCGCCATCACCGGGACGACCGGGATCAGCGTGTGGCGCCAGTCGTTGAGGAGCCGCTCCTTGGTCGCGTAGACGTGCGAGCACCAGAGGATGACCGCGAGCTTGGCGAGCTCGGCGGGCTGAATCTGCACCGGCCCGAGCGCGAGCCAGTTGGTGTTCCCGTTGACGGTCACGCCCATGGACGTCTGGGTGAGGACGAGCAGCACGACCGACACCGCGAGCGCCGGCCAGGAGAACGCGCGGAGCACCCGGTGGGGCAGCCGCACGGCGAGGAGCACGAAGGGGATGCCGATCACGACCCAGGTCAGCTGGCGCAGCACCCAGTAGTAGCTGGTCCCGTGGTGCCGGAACCCGTCCACGCTCGAGGCGCTGAGCACCATGAGCAGGCCGAGGACGAGCAGCAGCCCGCTGGCGCCGAGGAGCAGGTAGTACGACGTGAGCGGCCGGTCGAGCGACTGCCGCGCGGTGGCGAGCATGGCGCGGACCCGTTGCCCCGGCGTCGGCGTGCCGGTCGTCCGGGTCGTCTGGGTCGTCTGCTGCACCGTCGCCTGGCTCGGCGGAGGGGCCGTCGTCGTCACACCTCGACCTTCCTGCGCGGCCCGGGTGGGGCTGAGGGGCGCCCTGCTCGAGGTCAGCGGTCGCGGTGGCGACGTACCGACTCCGCGAAGGCGTCCCCGCGCGCTCCGTAGTTCGCGAACATGTCCATCGACGCGCACCCGGGAGCGAGGAGGACGGTGTCGCCCGGCTGGGCGAGCCCGGCCGCCGCCTCGACCACGCGGTCCATGACGTGCTTGCCTGGTGGGTCCTCAGTCTCCGCTCCGCCGACGTCGATCGAGGGGACCTCCGGCGCGTGTCGGCGCAGCGCGTCGGCGATCAGCTCGCGGTCACGTCCCAGCAGCACGACGCCGCGGAGCCGGCTCCGGACGGTCCTCACCAGCTCGTCGAACGAGGCGCCCTTCGCCAGTCCCCCGGCGACCCACACCACCGGGTCGTAGCCCTGCAGGGACGACGTCGCGGCGTGGGGGTTGGTGGCCTTGGAGTCGTCGACCCACCGGACCCCGTCGACGACGGCGACCTCGGCGATCCGGTGGGCTCCCGGGGTGAATGCCCGCAGGCCGTCGCGGACCGCTGCCTGGGACACCCCGTGAGCGCGGGCGAGCGCTGCGGCCGCGAGGGCGTCGGCCACGACGTGGGGAGCCGGGGAGGCCAGGTCGTCGAGCGTGCAGAGCTCGGCGGCGGCGTGCCGGCGCTGCTCGATGAAGGCGCGGTCGGCGAGGACCTCGTCGACCAGCCCGAGCATCCCGACGGCCGGGACACCGAGGGTGAAGCCGATGGCCCGGGCCCCCTCCACGACCTCGGCCTCGCGGACCAGGTCCTCGGTCCGCGGGTCGGCGACGTTGTAGACGCACGCCCGCTCGACACCCTGGTAGACCCGGCCCTTGTCACGGGCGTAGTCGGCCAGCGAGCCGTGCCAGTCCAGGTGGTCCTCCGCGACGTTCAGGACCACCGCCGACTCACAGGCCAACGACCGGGTGTAGTGGAGCTGGAAGCTGGAGAGCTCGACCGCGAGCACGTCGTACGGCGGGTTCGACGGCGGCATGGTCATGACCGCCTCGACGACCGGCATGCCGATGTTGCCGCACGCCACAGAGCGGAGCCCGGCCGACCGCAGGATGCTGTCGAGCATCTCGGTGGTCGTGGTCTTGCCGTTGGTGCCGGTCACTGCGAGCCACGGGGTGGGTGCGGGCGCCCCCTCGGGTCGCGTGCCGCGGTGGTCCAGCCGCCAGGCGAGCTCGACCTCCCCCCAGACCGGCGTCCGTCGCTCCTGCGCCTGCACGAGCAGGGGCGCGGACGGCCGCCATCCCGGGGACGCGACGACCACGTCGACGTCGCCCGGGAGGGAGGTGGTGGCGCCCGGCCCGAGCCGGAGCTCTGCTCCGAGGATCTCCAGCAGCGTGGCCCGCTCCGCGCCGACGCCCTCGTCGGTCGCCGACTCGTCGAGCACGGTCACGTGCGCCCCGAGGTGGAGGAGGTTGTCAGCGGCGGCGAAGCCGGAGACACCGAGCCCGGCGACGACGGCCCGGACACCGTCCCAGGAGTCGTGCTTGCCCAGCGCGTCCAGGTCCGGCGGCTGCCACTCGCTCACGCGCCCGCCACCCACTCGGCGTAGAAGATGCCCAGCCCCCCGGCGACGCAGAGCCCGGTGATGATCCAGAACCGGACCACGACCGTGATCTCGTCCCAGCCGAGCAGCTCGAAGTGGTGGTGCAGCGGCGCCATCCGGAACATCCGCCGCCCCCCGCTGAGCTTGAAGTAGCCCACCTGCAGCATCACCGACAGCGTCTGGGCGACGAACAGCCCGCCCAGCACGACCAGCAGCAGCTCGGTGCGGGTGTAGATCGCCAGCCCGGCCAGCGCGCCGCCGAGCGCCAGGGAGCCGGTGTCCCCCATGAAGATCTTCGCCGGTGAGGTGTTCCACCACAGGAACCCGAAGCAGGCGCCGGTGAGCGCCGCGCTGACGACGGCGAGGTCGAGCGGGTCGCGCACCTCGTAGCAGGCGTTCCCGGGCCGGATCGCGCAGGACTGGTTGTTCTGCCAGATGTTCATGATCGTGTAGGCGCCGAAGACCATCGTCGACGCGCCGGCGGCGAGGCCGTCCAGCCCGTCGGTCAGGTTCACCGCGTTCGACGCCCCGGCGATCATCAGCAGGATCAGCGCGACGACGAGGACGGCGGGCAGCGCGAACCGCTCGTAGTCGCGCGTGAAGCTGATGAACCGGGACGCCGGGCTCTGGCCGCGCTCGTCGGGGAACCGGAGCGACAGCACGCCGAAGAGCACCGCGACCAGCACCTGACCGGTCATCTTGGCCCGGCTGCGCAGGCCGAGGCTGCGCTGCTTGGCGATCTTGATGTAGTCGTCGAGGAACCCGACCGCGCCGAGCCCGGCGAACAGGAACAGCAGCAGCAGTCCGGAGGCCGAGGGCACGCGCGAGGTGAGCAGGCACGAGACCAGGTAGGCCCCGACCACCGCGAGGATGATGACCGCGCCGCCCATCGTCGGGGTCCCGCGCTTGGTGTGGTGCGTGGTCGGTCCGTCGTCCCGGATCAGCTGCCCGTAGCCCTTGCGCACCAGCAGCCGGATCGCCAGGCGGGTCCCCAGCAGCGTGAAGACCAGCGCCAGGCCGCCCGACAGGAGGATCGCCCTCACGGCGCCCGGCTCCCCGGTGCGGCGAGCAGGGCGTCGGCGACCCGGTCGAGCCGGGCCCCGCGGGACGCCTTGACGAGGACGACGTCGCCGGGGCGGACGTGCTCGGAGAGCCACTGCGTCGCAGCCTCGACGTCGCTCACGTGCACCGGCTCCTCCCCCGCTCTCCCGGGCAGCTGACGCTCGGCGCTCGCACCGTCGTACGCCGGGCGGGCCGGCGCACCGACCACGAGCAGGCGGTCGACCCCGAGCGACACCGCCAGTCTGCCGACGGCCTCGTGCTCCGCGTCGCTGGACGCGCCCAGCTCCCGCATCTCGCCGAGGACGGCCACCGTGCGGCCGGTGCCGGTGCCGGTGCCGGCGCTGCGACGACCCTCGCCGAGCGCGACCAGCGAGGCGAGCGCCGCCGCGGTCGAGTCGGGGTTCGCGTTGTAGGCATCGTTGACCACCGTGACCCCGTCGGGCCGTTCCGACACCTCCATCCGCCATCGCGACAGCGCGGCGACCCCGGCCAGCGCACGTCCGACGTCGGGGAGGCGCAGTCCGCAGGCGAGGGCGGCGGCCGCGGCTGCGGCGGCGTTGAGCGCCTGGTGCGCACCGACCAGCCGGAGCTGGACCTCGACCTCCTCCTCCTCGTTGCGGAGCAGGAACCCGGGACGGCCTCCGCTGTCGAGCCGCACGTCGGTCAGCCGGACGTCCGCCGAGGCGCCGGTGCCGAAGCGCAGCACCCGGGCCTGCGTCCGCCCGGCCATCGCCGCCACCCGCGGGTCGTCGGCGTTGAGGACCGCGACACCGTCCGCCCCGAGCGCCTCGACGAGCTCGCCCTTGGCCGCGGCGATGGCGTCCTGCGACCCGAACTCGCCGACGTGCGCCTTGCCGACGTTGAGCACGACCGACACGTCGGGCGGCGCGATGGCGCAGAGCGTGTGGAGGTGACCCGCACCTCGGGCGCCCATCTCGAGGACGAGGGAGCGGGTGGTGGGGTCCGCGCGGAGCACCGTGAGCGGCAGGCCGATCTCGTTGTTGAACGACCCGTGGGTGGCCACCGTCTTGCCCGCCGCGCCGAGGACCGCTGCCAGCACGTCCTTGGTGGTGGTCTTCCCCTGCGAGCCGGTGACCGCCACGACGCGCAGCGGGTCGCCGGCCTGACGGAGCCGCTCCAGGACCGTGCGCGCGAGCTCCCCGAGCGCCGCCTGGACGTCGGGCACGAGGACCGCCGGGACGCCGACCGGGCGGGAGGCGAGGACGGCGGCGGCACCGTCGCGGACCGCCGCTGCCGCGAACGTGTGGCCGTCGACGCGGGCGCCGGCGAGGGCCACGAAGAGGCCGCCGGGCTCGACCTCACGGCTGTCGATGAACGCCGGGCCGGTCACGGTGGCGCCGGAGGCCGAGGAGCCGACGTCGACCGTCCCGCCGGTTGCGCGCGCGAGCTCCTCGAGCGTCATCGCGATCACGGGACGACCCCCGCCGCACGGCTCAACGCGACGCGGAGCTCCACCCGGTCGTCGAAGGGGTGCGTGACCCCGCCGACCTCCTGGCCGGTCTCGTGACCCTTGCCCAGCACGGCGACCGTGTTGCCGCGGAGCCCGGCAGCGAGGGCGCCCGCCTCCTCGGCGGCGAGCTCGACCGCGAGCTCGATGGCTGCCCGCCGGTCCCCGACGTCGTGCACCCGGACGTCGTGACCGGAGCGTCGGGCGCCGTCGACGACCTGCGCACGGACGGTCGCCGGGTCCTCGCTGCGGGGGTTGTCGTCGGTCACGACGAGGACGTCGGCCCAGCGGGCGGCGACCTCACCCATGAGCGGCCGCTTCCCGCGGTCCCGGTCACCGCCGGCACCGAGGACCACCACCAAGCGCCCCGGGGTGCGGGCACGGAGGTCGCCCAGCACCGCGGCGACGGCGTCGGGCTTGTGGGCGTAGTCCACGACCGCGAGGAACCGCTGCCCGGCGTCGACGACCTCGAGCCGGCCCGGGACGCCGGCCACCGCCGACAGACCGCGGGCGACGGCCTCCAGCGGGTACCCGAGCTCGACGAGCCCCGCGACCGCGCACAGCGCGTTGCTGACGTTGAACGCCCCCGGCAGCGCGAGCGCCACGCGGGCCCGGCCGCCCGGCCCCTGGACCGTGAACGCGCTCCCGGACGGCGTCGGGACGACCTCGTCCACCGTCCAGTCGGCCACCTCCGTCGGACCGGTCGGCCGCGCGGCACCGCCGGCCGAGAACGTCCGGACCGGGACCTCCCCCGCGGCCTGCAGCCGGCCGACGAGCCGGCGGCCCCAGCCGTCGTCGACGTTGACCAGCGCGAGCCCCGTGCGCCCGGGCGTGAACAGGGAGGACTTGGCCGCGAAGTAGTCCTCGACGTCGGCGTGGAAGTCGAGGTGGTCGCGGCCGAGGTTGGTGAACGCAGCGACGTCGAACCGGACGCCGTCCACCCGGCCCATCACCAGCGCGTGGCTCGAGACCTCCATCGCGCAGGCCTCGACCTCCCGCTCGCGCATCACCGCGAACAGCGCGTGCAGCTCGGGCGCCTCGGGGGTGGTGAGGGCGCTCGCGACGTCCTCCCCCGCCACCCGGGTCCCGACCGTGCCGATGACACCGGCCCGGACCCCGCCGGCAGCCAGGGCGCCCTCGGCGAGCCGGGTGGTCGTGGTCTTGCCCTGGGTCCCCGTGACCCCGAGGAGCCGCAGCGTCGCGGTCGGGTCGCCGTAGACCTGCGCCGCGAGCGCCCCCAGGTCCCGCCGGGGTCGGTCGACGACGAGCACTGGGACGGACGGCGGGTCCCCCAGCTCCGCCCGCGAGCGCGCGGCGCCGTCGGCGTCGGTGAGCACGGCAACCGCTCCCCGCTCCACCGCGGCGCGCACGAACCGGGCGCCGTGCGTGGTGGCTCCGGGGGCGGCGACGTAGAGGTCGCCGGGCTGCACCGCCCGGCTGTCGAGCGTGAGCCCGGTGACGACGACCGGCCCCGGGTCGCCGCTCGCGACCTCGACCTCCCGGGCTGTGGCCGCCGACCCCTGGAGCAGCTCGACGAGCCGGGTGCGTGGCGGGCGCGCGGGTCGGGTCGGAGCCACGTCCGGCAACCTACCGGCTCGCTCTGCGCTCCCCGGCCAGCCGCACCGAGGGGCGGCGGTCACTCAGCGAGCGCCTCGCGGGCGCGCTCGACCCCGGACCGGACGTCGGCCCGGCTCGGTTCCCACACGACCGGGAGGTCCGGTCCCGGGGTGGCCGTCGGCGGCACCGCGTACTTCTGCAGCAGGAAGCTCATGATCTTGCGGAACGCCGGCCCGGCGACCGAGCCACCGCCCCCCGCGCCCCGCGGGTGGTGGACCACGACGTAGACGGTGAACCGGGGGTCGTCGGCCGGCGCGAACCCGGCGAAGGAGACCGTGAAGAGCCGCCCGTCGTAGCAGCCGCAGGCCGGGTTCGCGATCTGCGCGGTGCCGGTCTTGCCGGCGGTGCGGTAGCCCGGGACGGCGGCGCCCGGCGCGGTCCCCGCACCCTCGGTCGTCACCATCTCCATCATCTGCGTCATCTCGCGGGCCGTCTCCTCGCTGACCACGCGGTGGCGGCGGGCGAGGTCGGAGCCGGTCGGCGGCCCGAAGTCGGGCGTGGCGCGGCCCTTGACCATCGACGGCTGCACGTACTCCCCGCCGTTGGCGATCGCGTTCACCGCGGCGGCCATCTGCACCGCGTTGACCGCGAGTCCCTGTCCGAAGGCGATGTTGTCGCGCTCGATCTGGATCCAGTCCTGCCAAGGGGACAGCAGTCCAGCGGACTCGCCGTACCCGTCGGGGAGCCCGGTGCGGTTGCCGAGCCCGAACGCCGTCAGGTAGCGGTGCAGCACGCGCGCCGGCAGCCGCCGGGCGGCGAGCAGCGTGCCGACGTTCGAGGACTTCGCGATCACCCCGGTCATCGTGTACGGCGTGATGCCGTGGTCGAAGTAGTCCTCGATGACCCGGTCGGAGCTGCGGATCCGGTCGGGGACGGTCAGCTTGGTGGCCGGTGTGACGACGCCGGCGTCGAGGAGCGCCGACACGGTCAGGACCTTCTCGACCGATCCCGGCTCGTAGACCCCTCGGAGCCCCCACGAACCGAGCAGCCGCTTCCTGCGCTGCTCGATCCGGTTGGGGTCGTAGGTGGGGTAGTCGGCCAGCGCCAGCAGCTCGCCGGTGCTGCGGTCGAGGACTACGGCGGTGCCGGAGTCGGCCCGGGCGTCCTCGACGGTCTGCTGGAGCACCCGCTGGGCGTAGAACTGCACGTCCTGGTCGATCGTCAGGGCCAGGTCGGCCCCGTCCACCGGGTCGACGGTCGAGTTGTCCCCGAGCGGGATCCGGTGGCCGCCCCCGACGTCGTACGTCGTGGAGCCGTCGGTGCCGCTGAGCAGCCCGTCGAAGAGCAGCTCGACGCCCTCGGCGGCCTCCTGCTTGTCGTTGAGGAAGCCGACCAGGTTCGCCGCGACGTCCTTGGCGGGGTAGCTGCGCAGGGGGTCGCGCCGGACGTCGATCCCGCGGTACCCGAGGCGGTCCAGCTCCTCGACGACGCCGGTGGCCTGGGTGGCCGGGACGCGGCGGGCCAGGTAGCGGAACCGGGTGTCGGGCCACCGCAGGTTCGTCACGGTGTCGATGTAGTCGAGCCCGAGCCGCTCCTCGAGGACCGTCGCGATCGCGGCGGCGTCCCGGCGGGTCTTCGTGGGGTCGGCGACGATCATCAGCCCGTCGAGCGACTCGGCCAGGGGCCGGCCATTGCGGTCGGTGATCGCACCGCGTACCGCGGGGAGGATCTCCTGCACCGCGCCCACGGCCTTGGCGCGCTCGACGTACTGCGCGCGGTCGAGGCCCTGGAGCTCGAACAGCCGGACCGCAAAGACCGAGACCACCATGCTGATGAGCAGGAACCCGATGCGCAGCCGGCCGAGGGAGACCCCCCGGTTGCGCGGGACCGGCCGGCTCGCCGTCACTGCACCACCCTCACTGCTCGACCGTCTCCGAGGCATCAGTACCAGCAGGAGGGGCCGCAGCCCCGGCAGCCGCGCCGGTCGCGTCCGTCGCGGCGGCTCCGCCGGCCTGCGGGGTCACCGCCTCCGCTCCCGGCTGCGGGGTGTCCAGGTCGCCGGCTGCGCCGTCCCACGGCACCCGACGGACCGGCGGCCGGTAGTCGGCCGGCTTCCGGGTCGGCAACGGCGTCAGCCGCTGGGCGTCGAGGCGGGTGGCCGGCCTCGCCTCACCGAGCACCCGACCGTCGGGCAGGGTGAGGAACGCGGGGTTGGCGATCGGCACCATGCCCAGCTCCTGGGCGCGGACGGCGACCTCCTGGGGGTCGCGGAGCCGGTCGAGCTCCATCTCGAGGGACTGGTGGGTGGCGTGGAGCGCGGTCGCTCGCGCCTCGAGCGCGGTCGCCCGGAACGAGCCCTGCTGCATCTGGGTGTTGAAGAGCAGCAGTCCGACGACGCCGGCGAGGAGGACCGCCGCCACCAGGACCACGAACGGCGCCCGCGCCGCTCGCACCTCCTGCCGCGGGACGACGGTGAGCCGGGCCCGGTTGACCGCAGCGGTGTAGAGCTGGGGCGCCAGCCGTGGGAGCCGTTGCCGGGCCGTGGCCCTCCAGTCGCTCATCGGCTGCCTCTTCCTCGTGGGGTGGGTGCGGTCGGGTTCACGGTGTGGCCGGGAGCGGGCCGGGGCGGACCCGTACGGCGGCACGCAGCCGCACCGAGCGGGCGCGCGGGTTGCCGACGACCTCCTCGGCCGGGGCCTGCTCGGCGCCGCGGGTCAGCAGCCGGAGCAACGGACGGTAGGCCTCCGGGACGACCGGCAGGTCCGGCGGCGCGTCGGTGCGGGCGCCTCGGGCGAGGACCTGCTTGGCGATGCGGTCCTCGAGGGAGTGGTAGGACATGACGACCACCCGCCCTCCGACCGTGAGCGCGTCGACCGCGGCCGGGAGCGCCCGGCGCAGGACGGCGAGCTCGTCGTTGACCTCGATCCGCAGCGCCTGGAAGGTCCGCTTGGCCGGATGGCCACCGGTACGGCGGGTCGCGGCGGGGATGGCGTCGCGGACCAGGTCCACGAGCCGCGCCGAGCGCGTGAACGGCTCGCGCCCGCGCTCGGCGACGATCCGGGAGGCGATCCGACGGGCGAACCGCTCCTCGCCGTAGTCGCGCAGCACCCGGGCGAGGTCCTCGACCGAGTAGGAGTTGAGGACGTCGGCAGCGGTGCGGCCGCTGGTGCCGTCCATCCGCATGTCGAGCGGAGCGTCCTCGGCGTAGGCGAACCCGCGGTCCTCGCGGTCCAGCTGCATGCTCGAGACACCGAGGTCGAACAGCACGCCCTCGACCGACGGCAGGCCGAGGTCGGCAAGCACCCCGGGGATGTCGTCGTAGACCGCGTGCGCGAAGGTGACCCGCTCGGCGTACGGCGCAAGACGTTCCCGGCTGCTGGCCAGGGCGTCGGGGTCGCGGTCGATGCCGACGACGCGGGCCTGCGGCACCCGCTGGAGGACCGCCTCCGCGTGCCCGCCGAGGCCGAGGGTGGCGTCGACGAGGACCGAGCCCGGCCGCTCGAGGGCCGGGGCGACCAGCGCCAGGACGCGCTCGCGCAGGACCGGGACGTGCCCCGGAGCGGGCCCGGCCGGGGCCGGACTCCGTTCGTCACCGGCCACCCGCCCGTCAGCCGATCAGGGAGAGCACGACAGTGAGGGTCAGCGACACCGCGAGGGAGGCGACGGCCGAGAACGCCGCCACCGCGACCCCGTCACGGACCTCCTGACGGACCCGACGCGCGCAGCGGCGGTTCTCCAACGACACGGCCCTGGTCTCCACGTCGGCGCCTCCTCGTCTCGTCCGGTCCTGGGGTCCACTGGGGGTGCTCTGCTGCTGCTTCTGCTCGGGTCGTGAGGACGGGGGCGCCGGGTTCGCCGGGCCAGGTCCCCGCCCGCTGCGCCCGCGTTCTGGCACCGGGGAAGGTGTGCCAGACGGCGGTCGAGCGGGCTGAGACCTCGCGCTGCGAGTCCCGTCGCTGTGTCCTCGGGGTCGGATCGGGGTCAGATGCCGGGGAAGACCTCCTCGGAGAGCTCCGCGAACGCCTCCTCCTGCTCCTCGCTGTAGGCGGCCCACGCGGCTTCGTCCCAGATCTCCAGCCGGGTCATGGCGCCGATCACGACGACCTCCTTGCCCAGCGACGCCCAGTCGCGGAGCTTCGGCGGGATCGTGATCCGGCCCTGCCGGTCAGGGGTCTCGTCGGACGACGCGGAGCTGAACATCCGGATGTAGTCCCGGGTCGCCTTGTTGGACACCGGCGCCTCCCGGAGCCGCTCGGTGATCCGGTCGATCTCGGCCTTGGGCCACACGTAGAGGCAGTGCTCCTGGCCCCGCGTCACCATCAGCCCTCCTGCCAGCTGCTCCCGGAACTTCGCCGGGAGGATCAGGCGCCCCTTGTCGTCCAGACGGGGGGTGTAGGTGCCGAAGAACACCGAACACCTCCCTGGGGACGGAAAGTGGCTCCCTTTCCTCCACTGCCCCCCACTTTACTCCACTTGCCCCCACCGTCAACGCGAAACGCACACCGCCGCCTTCCCCGGTCGCCGGCGACCCCGACCCCGGTCCGCCGAGACGAGCGGAGCGAGCCCTCGTGTGACGGCGGTCCGTGAGGTTGACTGGTGCCATGCGTGCTGCCGCCCAGGCCGAGGGAACCGACCTCGAGCTCCTGACCGACGTCACCAGCCGGATCCGGAGAAGCATCGAGCGGGTGATCGAGGGCAAGGACGAGGCGGTGCGAACGGCGCTGGTCGTCCTGCTCGCCGAGGGCCACCTGCTCATCGAGGACGTGCCGGGCGTCGGGAAGACGATGTTGAGCAAGGCACTGGCCCGCTCGATCGACTGCTCCGTCCGCCGGATCCAGTTCACCCCCGACCTGCTGCCGAGCGACGTGACCGGCGTGTCGGTCTTCAACCAGGACACCCGCGAGTTCGAGTTCCGTCCCGGCGGGGTGTTCGCCAACATCGTGGTCGGCGACGAGATCAACCGTGCGTCCCCCAAGACCCAGTCGGCGCTGCTGGAGTGCATGGAGGAGCACCAGGTGACCGTCGACGGCACGACGTACCACCTCGAGACGCCGTTCATGGTCGTGGCGACCCAGAACCCGCTGGAGATGGAGGGCACCTACGCGCTCCCCGAGGCGCAGCGGGACCGGTTCATGGCACGGGTGTCGATGGGCTACCCCGTCGAGAGCGCCGAGATCGCGATGCTCGAGAGCCACGCCGCGCACAACCCGCTCGACGACCTCGAGCCGGTCACCGACGCGGGGACGCTGCGCAAGCTCATCGAGACCGTCGGCCAGGTCCACCTCTCGCCGGCCGTGCAGCGGTACGCCGTCTCCCTCACCACCGCGACCCGCCGCTCCACCGACGTCCTGCTCGGGGCGTCCCCGCGCGCCACCCTGCACCTGGTGCGGGCCGCGAAGGCCCACGCGGCGTTGGAGTACCGCGACTACGTCGTCCCGGACGACCTCTACGGCCTCGCCATCCCGGTCCTCGCCCACCGGCTCATCCCGTCGTCGGACGCGACGATGAGCGGCCGGACGCCGACAGCGATCCTCCAGGGCATCCTCGAGTCGGTGCCCATGCCGGCGGTCCGAGCGCATTGACACCCGCGGCCCGTACCGCCCTCGGGGCGCTCACGACCAGGGGTCGGGCGTTCGTCTCCTCCGGGGTCACCGCGGTCCTGTGCTCCTTCCTGCTGGGGCTGGAGGACCTGGCCCGGGTCGGGGCGCTCCTCATCGCGGTCCCGCTGCTGTCGGCCGTCGTCACCACACGCGGACGCCACAAGCTGGGGCTGGCCCGGACGGTGGAACCGGCGCAGGTCACCGTCGGCCAGGTCGCCCACGTCGACCTGGCACTGTCCAACGAGGGTCGCGCTCCCACCGGCCTCCTGCTGGTCGAGGAGCAGGTGCCCTACGCCCTCGGGGTGCGACCGCGCTTCGTCATCGACCGGATGGGACCCCGCTGGCGCCGCTCGGTGCGCTACGCGGTGAGGTCGGAGCTGCGGGGCCGCTACACGTTGGGGCCGATGACGGTCCGGGTGAACGACCCGTTCGGGCTGGTGGCCTTCGTGCGGTCGTTCCAGTCCAGCGCCCACCTCGTGGTCACCCCCGAGGTCGTGCCGCTGCCCTCGATCCCGCTGTCGGGGACCTACAGCGGCACCGGCGAGCACCGGCCGCGTTCCTTCGCCGGCGGGAGCGCCGAGGACGTCACCACCCGCGAGTACCGCCACGGCGACGACCTGCGGCGCGTGCACTGGCGCTCGAGTGCCCACGCCGGTGAGCTGATGGTGCGCCGCGAGGAGCAACCCTGGGAGTCGCGGGCGACCCTCTTCGTCGACAACCGGCGCCACGTCCACCGCGGTGCCGGCACCGCCTCGTCGCTGGAGCACGCGGTGACCGTCGCGGCCTCCGTCGGGAGCCACCTGGTCCAGCGCGGCTTCGAGGTGAACCTCGTCAGTGCCGCAGGGCCGTTGCTCACCCACGGTCACGAGTCGCGCGCCGACCGGGCCGCGCTGCTCGAGGCGCTCGCGGTGCTGCAGGAGTCCCCGCGCACCCAGTACGGCAGTGAGCCGCTGTCGGCGATGATGCAGGGCGGGCTGGTCATCGCCGTCCTCGGGGACCTCTCGGAGGCCGACCTCGACCTGCTGGCGCGGGTGAAGCAGCCCTCGGAGCCCCCGCTGGCCGTCGTGCTCGACGTCGGCGCCTGGGACCCCGGCGCGGCGGCGACCACGACGACGGTGCGCAGAGGGTCCTCGCCCGGCTCCACCATGGCGACCGACGGACTCGCTCGTGGCGCCCGGCTCCTGTCCGGGCGGGGATGGCGCACCGTGACCGCCGGCCCGCGTGACCCCCTTCCCCGGCTCTGGCACGAGCTCGCCGCTGCCGGCCGTCGCGGTGCGGCGTGGGGAACCGCCGCAGAACCCGCCCGCCGACCCCAGAGGAGTGCCTCGTGAGCTCCGTCAGTGAACCCCTCCTCGCCGTCGTCTCGAGGAGCCTGCTCGCCTTCACCGCGACCTACATGACGCTGCTGGCGTGGCGTGGTCTGTCCGAGCAGTCCGGCGGCTACCTGCTCCCGCTGTTCTGGATCGGGCTCGTGATCGTGCTAGGGGGTGCTCTCGCCCGGGCCTTCGGCATCCCCTCCCTCGTCGTGGCCGCCGGCCAGCTCCTGTTCGCGGCGCTGGTGATCAGCCACTGGCTGGCACCGGCCACGTCGATCGCCGGATGGGTCCCCACCAGCCAGGCGTTCGAGCAGGTGGGCCGAGCGCTGCAGGGCTCGGTCGAGACCGCGAACAGCTATGCCGCGCCCATCCCGAGGTTGGACGCCCCGTCCTTCGCTCCCCTCATGGTGGTCGCGGGGATCGGCGTCTTCCTCCTCGTCGACCTCTGCCTCGGGGTCGCACGCCGGGCGCCGCTCGTCGGGCTCCCGCTGCTGGCCGCCTTCACCGCGCCGGTCAGCGTCCTCGACGGCGTGTCGTGGCTGGTCTTCGCGCTCGCGGCGATGAGCTTCCTCCTCATGCTGGCCGTGGACCAGGCGGTGCGACTCTCGGGATGGGGATCGGCGCTGCCCGCCGCGGACCCCGCGGCGGAGGGCGTCGCGGGGACACCGCACCCGGCGACCCGCGCGGTCACCGACGACCAGCCCCACCAGGTCCGGGTGGGCACGCTCTGGCCGGCCGCCTCGCGCCTGGCCGTCGCCGGCGTCGGCCTGGCCGTCGTGACGCCGGCGCTCCTCCCAGCTACCTCCGGGTTGTTCAACCCCGGGACGGGCGCCGGCATCGGCGAGGGCGGGTTGTCGATGCAGAACCCGCTCGTCGACATGCGCCGCGACCTGCTGCGCGGCGAGGACGTCCCCCTGGTGAGCCTCCGGACCGACGACCCGGCGCCGGCGTACCTCCGCACGACGGTGCTCGACAGCTTCGACGGAGAGGCATGGCGGCCGTCGGAGCGCGAGCTGCCCCGGGTGCAGCGGGTGGTGGGCGAGCTGCCGCGCGCCCCCGGGTTGGACCCGGAGGTCGAGCTGCGGACGTACTCCTCGTCCATCACCGTGCTGGAGACGTTCCCGACGACCTGGTTGCCGACGCCGTTCCCCGCTCGGGGGGTCACGGTCTCCGGCGACTGGCGTTACGACCTCTCGACCTTGGACATCCTCTCCAGCGACGAGGACGTCAACGCCGCAGGGCTCACCTACGAGACGGAAGGGTTCGTGCTCGAGCCCGATCCGGCGGAGCTCGTCGGGGCAGCGCCGGTGGCGCAGCCGGTCTACGTCCCGATGACCGACCTGCCGAGCGACCTGCCGGTCTCCGTGCCGAAGCTCGCTCGCGACGTGACCGAGGAGGGCCGGAGCCAGTTCGAGCGCGCGGTCATCCTCCAGGACTGGTTCCGGTTGAACGGCGGCTTCCAGTACTCCCTCGACCGCGACAACGGCAGCGGCCTCGACGAGATCGAGGACTTCCTCGGAAGCGGGGAGGGCAGCCGCACCGGCTACTGCGAGCAGTTCGCGTCCGCGATGGCGATCATGGCCCGCGCGCTCGGCATCCCGGCCCGGGTGGCGGTCGGGTTCCTCCGGGCCGAGCCTCAGGGTGACGGCAGCTGGGTCTACAGCTCCCACGACCTGCACGCGTGGCCCGAGCTGTACTTCGAGGGGGCCGGATGGCTGCGCTTCGAGCCGACGCCCCCGGTGCAGACCGATGCCGCCCCGGCGTACACCTCCGGGGCGATCCCGGCTCCGGACGAGGCCAACCCGACCGGCCCGGGCGAGCTCGAGGACGTCAGGCCGCGTCCCGACCTCGAGACCGCGGAGCGCGGCGCGACGACCCCGGAGACCGAGGTCCTCGAGCAGGGACCGTCGCCGTGGCTGCTCCTGGTGCCCGGTGCCCTCCTGCTGGGTGTGCTCGCCGCGACCCCGCGGACGCTGCGGGGCTGGCTGCGCCGGCGTCGGTTCCCCGAGGACGGGCCGGCGGAGGCGCGGGTCGAGGGCGCTTGGGACGAGCTGCGGGCCACGGCGATCGACCTGGGACTGGGGTGGGACGACGGCGCCACGCTGCGCAAGCGTGCCCGCGCCCTCGCGCCGCCGCTATCCGACGACACCGGCGCGCTGCAGGCGCTCGAGGCGGTCGTCCTCGGCGTCGAGCGCTCGCGGTTCTCCCGGCACGGAGTCGACGGGCCGACGGTCGAGACCGTCGTCAGCGGGGTGGCCGAGGTCTGCGCCGCACTCGAGCGACTCGCCGACAAGCGGACCCAGCGGAGGGCCGCGTGGCTCCCTGCGTCCCTGTGGCGCGGCCGCAACCGGCAGCTGTACGCCGCCGGCGGGGCGGGCTCCGGTACGGGTGCCAGCGCTGACGGGCGCCGGAGCGAGACCGAGCTCGTCTCGGTCTGACCCTCCGGGCTCGATCGAGCGGGGAACCGGCAACTGTCGCCAGGTGCGGCTCACGCGACAGCCGACCCGCGTCAGAGCCGCCACCTGGCGGCAGTACCGGTGTGGTGGGACCGTGGGTGGTCGCCAAAGTGGTGCCACTTGCGGGGTGAGACCCACCTCGGGGTCCGAAGTGGTGCCACTTGCGGGGTGAGACCCACCTCGAGGTCCGAAGTGGTGCCACTCGCGGGGTGAGACCCACCTCGAGGTCCGAAGTGGTGCCACTCGCGGGGTGCGACCCACCTCGAGGTCCGAAATGGTGCCACTTGCGGAGTGCGACCCACCTCGAGGTCCGAAATGGTGCCACTCGCGGGTCGTGGCTCACCGGGACGACGCGGAGCGGGCGCCGTGGGTCAGGGGATGTTGGCGCCGCTGAGCGGCGGGGTCACATCCCGCCGTTCTGCTCCCGACGGCGACGCCAGCGCTCCTCGAAGCGCTCCATCATCGAGCCCTGCTTGGGCTGTCGCGGGGTTCGGCTACGACCGGCGGAAGGCCTGGAGCGGCTGCGCCCGCCGTGAACCACGCGGAGGCCGGCCGAAGGGTCGGCACTGGGAGCCGGCGCTGCGGACAGCGCGCGGTTGCGGCCCTTGTAGAGGCTGAGGGTCAGGTACGCCGAGCCGAGCATGATGACGAAGCCGAGGACTCCGACGAGGGGCCTCTGCAGGATGACGCCGCCCATGAGGACCGCGATGCCGACGGCGAAGGCCAGCACGCCGAGCACCATCTGGCGTCGCGCCTGCTTCCGCAGCTTCGTCCCGCGCAGTGTCGAGGCGAGCTTGGGATCCTCCGCGACGAGCGCACGCTCCATCTGCTCGAGCAGACGCAACTCTTCTTCTGAGAGCGGCACGGTGGTCCTCCAGCATGGTGGGCGCTTGGGTCGAGTTTAGGCACCAGTCGTCGCAGGTGGTAGGCACTGTGTGAAAACCGCCTCACGCGGACGCCGGCGCGGTTCGGTCGGGTCGTGCCGCCGTCCCGGACAGCAGGGAGGCGGGTTGTACGGCGGCGGCGCCGAACCTCGAGACGGCCCGGTCGACGGCCTGGTCCGCCTCGGACCACCCGTGCATCCGGCTGCCGAGGACCAGCTGCCGGAAGGCGCTCCCGCGAGGCGAGAGCCCCTCCAGCCGGACCCCCACCAGCCTGACCCGCGCCCGTTGCAGACCGAGACCGGCGAGCAGCGCCGCGGCCGTCTCGTAGACCTCTCGGGTGACATCGGTGGCCTCGCCGCCCGTGCGAGACCGGGTGATCGTGGTGAAGTCGGCGAACCTCACCTTCAGCGCGACCGTCCGCGCTACCACCCCGGCAGCCCGGGCTCGTGCCCCGACCTTGGCCGACAGCCGCAACAGCTCACGGAGCAGCACCTCCGGATCGTCGGTGTCTCGACCGAACGTCTCCTCGGCACCGATGCTCTTCTCCGGCTCCTCCTCCGGGCCGCGCCGCGCGGTCACGACCCGGGTGTCCTGGCCCCAGGCGAGGCGGTGGAGCTGGGTGCCCAATCCCGCCCCGAGAGCGCGCTGCACCGTGGCGAGCGGCGTGTGGGCGACGTCGCCGACCGTGACCAGGCCCAGCCGGTGGAGCTGCTCGGCGGTCTTCTCCCCGACTCCCCACAGCTCCTCGACCGCCAGCGGGTGCAGGAAGGCCGTGGTCTGCTCCGCCGGGACGACCACGACACCGTCGGGCTTGGCCCGGCGACTCGCCACCTTGGCGACGCCGATGGTGTCGGCCACCCCGACCGAGCAGGTGATGCCCTGCTCGTCGGCGACCTGGGCCCGGATCGACTCCGCGATCTCCCGCGCCGAGCCCAGCCGGCGTACCGCCCCGCTCACGTCGAGGAAGGCCTCGTCCATGGAGAGGGCCTGGACTAAGGGGGTGACCCGGCGAAACACCTCCATCACCGACGCCGAGACCGCCGCGAACGCGCGGTAGTCCGGCGCGATGACGACAGCATCGGGACAGACCCGCCGGGCCCGGGTCATCGACATCGCCGACCGGACCCCGCTGCGCCGCGCGCGGTAGCTCGCCGACAGCACCACTCCTCGGTGGCCGCCCCCGACGACCACCGGCAGGTCCCTCAGGTCGGGGCGTTCGCGGGTCATCACCGAGGCGTAGAACGCGTCCATGTCGACGTGGAGGATCGTGCACCGCGCCCGGTCGGTGAGCAGGTCGGGTCGCCCCGGCGCCGCGCCGGCGAGCCGGTTGGTCACCGGCCCCACCCCGTCGACTCAGCGGCGGGTCGCGAGCAGGTGGAGCTGGGCGGCGAGGGTGAGGTACTCCGGGAGCTCGGAGACGGCGTGCTCGAGCTCGGCCAGCGCGGCCGCGGCACCCGGCTCGAGGTCCACCAGGGTGCTGGGGACGAGGTCGGCGAAGACCCGGACGCCGTGGACCGTGACGTCGGTGAAGCCCGCGTCCTCCAGGAGCCGGACCGCCTCCGGCCCCGTGAAGCGGTGCACCACCTCGGCCGCAGCCTCCCCCTCGAGCAACTCCAGGGCCTGCCGGAAGTGGCCGGCCACGGCCCGTGCGACGACGGCTGCGTGGCGCTGACCGACGAGCAGGCTGAGCGTGCCACCGGGTCGCAGGACACCGGCCAGCGACCGGACTGCGCCGGCGTGGTCCTCGACCCGCTCCAGGACCCCGTGGCAGAGGACGACGTCCACGTCGGCCTCGCGCACCAGTGCGGGCACGGTCTCCAGGTCGCCCTGCACCCCCACGACCCGCTCGGCCACGCCGGTCTCCTCCGACCGGCGGTCGAGGATCGCGAGCGCGTCGGGACTCGGGTCGACCACGGTGACGTGGTGGCCGAGCGCCGCGACCCGGACCGCGAAGCCGCCGGTGCCGCCACCGACGTCGAGCACCCGCGCGGCGGAGCGGCCCTCGAGGAGCGCCCGGAGCGCCTCCCAGACCACTGCTGTCCGAGCGTCACCGCGGCGGGGATACGCCTGCTCCGCCGGGTGTGCCGCCATGGCGCCCACCCTAGGGCCAGCCGGGCGACCGGCCCCCGCGCTCCCCTCACCGACCCGAGCTCCCCGGCGAGGAGTGCCACAGCTTGCGCCCGGGGACGAGTCCGTCGCTGTCGGGTCGACCGCCCGAGACGCCGGCCGGTCTGACGTCGGCGTACGGCGACAGCCGGTAGCCGGTCGCGTGGACCAGGACCCGGTGGAGCGCACCGCCCTGCCCGCTGCCCTGCCCGCTGCCCTGCCCGCTGCCCTGCCCGCCGCCGCCCTGCTCGCCGTCCCCGTGGGGCGCACGCGGCTGCATCCGCTCGACCACTGCCGCCGTCCCCTCGGCGCGCCACAGGTCGTGCAGCACCGCGAGGTCCCAGCACCCGGTTGCTCGGAGCGACACCCCGCGCTTGCCGGTACGCCGGAGCTCCCCGCGCACCACGAGCAGCCAGGAGTGGAACACCGTGGTGGCGCAGGGGCCGAGCGCGTCCTCGAAGAAGGTCGCGTCCACGGGACCTGTGCCGTCGTCGAGGGTCAGGAACACCACGCGCCGACCTGACCGGACCGGGGGCGTCTGGGTGGCGACCTTGACCCCTGCCACGAGCAGCTCCGCGGTGCTGCGCTGCTGCAGCAGCGAGGTCGACCGCGTCGTCCCGAGCTGGTCGAGGAAGGCGCCGTACGCCGCCATCACGTGACGGCTCGCGTCGAGCCCGAGGACCTCCAGCTCCGCCCTGACCCGCTCCAGCGGGCTGAGCTCGGGGAGCCCGCTCACCTCACCGGTGTGCAGTGCATCGACCGGGGAGTCGCCCAGGTCGAGCGCGAGCTGGACCGACTCGACGGGTGCGGCCGGTCGAGCCGACCGGGACTGGGCTGTCGTCCGCGCCCAGACACCGTCGCGTTGCTCCTCCGCCGCGCGGGTCCGACCGCCGGGAGGGAGTCGACCACCCCGGGCCCGTGGTCCGGCGGTCCGCGTGACCGTCCGGGTGAAGCGGTCGAGGTCGCCGACCTGCAGCAGCAGGTCGCGGCGGGTCACCGTGCCGCGGCGGCCCACCGGGCCGACCTCCCCGATGCCGTAGACCCGGTCGAACCCACCCGCCAGCACCAGCCGCTCCGCGACCGGCCGCGACGGCTGGGCACGGTGCCAGAGGTCGGCGAGCGACGCGTACGGCGCAGCGGCCTCGACCCGGAGCACCTCGGCCTCGGTGATCCCCTTGACCTCCGACAGGGCCACACGGATGCCGTAGCGCGGTCGCTCGGGCCGGTCGGCGTCGTCGGGCCCGTCGAGCCGCTCGACGGTGTAGGTGCGGCGGCTGCGGTCGACGTCGAGGCCGAGCACCGCGACGCCGAAGTGCCGGGCGTCGTCGAGGATCAGCCGCTTGGGGTACATCCCCGGGTCGTGGGTCAGGACGCCGGCGAGGAAGTGAGCGGTGTGGTGCGTCTTCAACCACGCGGACTGGAAGGTGGGGAGGGCGAAGGCCGCTGCGTGCGCCTTGCAGAACCCGAACGACCCGAAGGCCTCCAGCACCTTCCAGACGGCCTGCACCACGGCAGCCGAGTAGCCGCGACCGGCCGCCGCCGGAAGGAACCACGCCCGGACCTCCGCCATCCCCTGCCGGTCGCCGAGGGCGCGCCGAGCCTCGTCCGCCTCGGCCAACGTGCAGCCAGTGAGCTGGGCAATGATCTCGATGACCTGCTCGTGGTACACGACGACGCCGCGGGTCTCCCGGAGGAACGGCCGCAGGTCGTCGTGGAGGTAGGTCGGCATCGCCCAGCCCTGCTTGGCCTCGAGGTACGGCGTGATCATGTCGCTCCTCACCGGTCCCGGCCGGAACAGCGAGATGTCGGTGATCACCTCGCCGAAGGAGTCGATCCCGGACTTGCCGACCAGCTCGCGCTGGCCGGGCGACTCGATCTGGAAGCACCCGAGGGTCCGTGAGGAGCTGATCAGCTCGAACGTGGCCTCGTCGTCGAAGGACACCTGAGCCTCGTCGTCGAGGTCGACCTCGAGGCCGTCGACCCGGCGGATCTCGCTCACCGCGTAGGCCATCGCCGACTGCATGCGGATCCCGAGCACGTCGAGCTTGAGCATCCCCAGGTCCTCGACGTCGTCCTTGTCGAACTGGCTCATCGGGAACCCGGCGAAGCTGGCCTCGACCGGCGTCCGGTCCAGGAGCGTGGCGTCGGAGAGCAGCACCCCGCACGGGTGGACGGCGATGTGCCGGGGCAGGCCGTCGAGCCGCTCGGCGAGCCGGAAGAGGAGGTCGAGCCGCTCGGCCCCCAACCCGGACGCACGGAGCTCGGGCAGCTCCTTCAGCGCCGTCCGAGCGTCCCGTGCCCGCACGTGAGGGAAGGCCTTGGCGATCGTGTCGACCTCGCCAGGGGGCATGCCGAGCGCTGCGCCCACGTCACGGACCGCGTGACGGACCCGGTAGGTGTCCATCATCGACACGCACACGCACCGCTCACCGCCGTAGCGGTCGAGGACGGCCTCGTAGATCTCCAGCCGGCGGGCGGACTCGACGTCGATGTCGATGTCGGGCAGCGCGCGCCGCAACGGGGAGAGGAAGCGCTCCATGAGCAACCCGTGCCGCAACGGTTCGACCCCGGAGACGCCGAGCAGGTAGTTCACGAGGCTCCCGGCGCCGGAGCCGCGGGCCGCAGACCGGATCCCCATGTCTCGGACCATGTCGCACACCTCTGCCACGGTGAGGAAGTAGGAGGCGTAGCCGAGCTGCTCGACCAGCCGAAGCTCGTCGTCGAGCCGCTTCCAGATCCGCTGCCGTGGAGCGTTGCCGTACCGGCGCGCGATCCCCGCCTCGCAACGCCGACGGAGCAGCTGGTCGGCGCCCGGCCCTCCGCGGGACGCCGCGCTCGCGAGCTCCGGGAAGTGGACCTCGCCCAGCCCGAGGTCGCGCCCCGGGTCGAGCGCACAGCGGTCGGCGACCACCCGGGTGTGGGCGAGCAGCCGGTGTGCTGCGCGCTGCCCGAGGCCGGCGAGCCGGGCGACCTCCTCCGCCACCGCGGCCATCTCCTTACCGGTCTTCAGGTATCCCTCCGCGTTGCGGCGGTCGACGTGCCGCGCGTCGAGCGGGACGAGCCGGCGAGCGGCGTCGAGGACGTCGACGACCACCGCGTCGGCGCGGTCGGTGTAGCGCACGGCGTTGCTCAGCACCGCCCCGAGCCCGGTGGCGTGCGCCAGCCCGGCCATCCGCGCGGCGTGGGAAGCCGACCCCGGACCGTCGCCCGGCACCTGGTGGTCGACGACCTCGACCACGAGGTCGGCGCGGTCGAACAGCTCCCGCCACGGCGCCAGCGCGGCCAGCGCGAGGTCGTCGCGGCGTCGGGTCGTGGCGAGACCGAGCTCTGACGCGGGTCCCAGCACGGCCACGACGCCACGGCCGGCGGCGTGCTCGGCGACGAGGTCGAGGGTGCAGACCGGGTCCCCCCGCTCGCCTGCGAGGTGGGTCGCCGAGATGAGCCGGCACAGCGCGGACCAGCCCTGCTTGCTCGCCGCCAGGAAGGTGACCCGCGGGAGCCGCCGGTCGCGGTGCGCGCCGCCCCTCACCGGTGTCCTGACCGGCGTCCTGACCGGTGACCGGTCCGCCCGACCCGACCCACCGGGCACGAGAGCCGGGTGCAGTGCGAGGTCCACGCCGAGAACCGGGCGCACCCGGTTCTCCGTGCAGGCATTGGCGAAGCGGACCGCGCCGTACGCGCCGTCCCGGTCGGTCAGCGCGAGCGCGTCCATGCCGTGCTCGGCTGCCCGTTCCACGAGCGCCGCCGGGGAGGATGCGCCGTACCGCAAGGAGTAGCCGGACGCGACGTGCAGGTGGACGAAGGGATCACTCATGCACGCGCGCTCACGCCCGGGACACCCCTCTCGACGTCGGCGCCGGGACCAGCGCCGGGACCAGCGCCGGCAGCGGCAGGTGCCGGGTCATCCCGAGAGCCTCCTCGACCAGGCCGAGGTAGCGGTCAGCGTCCCGGACGAGGTCGTCGGCCTCCCGCTCGGTGACCGCTCGCGCGGAGCCGGCCTCCGCTGCGGCCCGCTTCGCAGCGCCGGCCGAGAAGAACGCCGCCCACTCGGCGAACTCAGGGGCGACCTGGGCCAGCAGCACCCAGGCGTTGCGCTGCACGGCCCGCCCGCGACGGCCTGGCGCAGGCGTGGCACGAGCCGCCAGCAGCGCCGCCGTTGCCCGGAGGGCGGCGACGTGGGCGTGGGCGTAGCGCAGACCGGCGTCGGTGCTGGTGATCGCCTCCCGCAGCGAGGAGGCGGCACGCTCGAGGTACGTCGAGGCCGCGTCCGACAGGGGGCGGGTCAGGGTCGTGGTGCTCATCGGTCCGCTCCTCAGTCTGCGCAGCGGGTGAGCAGCCAGCCGCCCTGCGCCCAGTCGAAGGCGAGGTCGAAGACCCCGCTGCCCTCACCGGCCGCGTGCGGCACGGCGCCGCGTCCGGCTTCCACCCGCCAGACCTCCCGCTCGGCGAGCAGGTCGGAGGTCGCCCGTGCGTCGGGAACCGTGTCCGGATCGTCGCCCAGCAGCGCGGCGACGCCGGAGGACTGCCACCACGGGCCGGTCTCGACCCAGTGGGCCACGACGTCGACGACCTTCCACAGCCCTCCGCGCCACAAGAACTGCTCAGGCCCCTCCACCGTCCCGCTGGTCCCGGCGACGAGCCCCTTGCGGACCTCGACCGGATCGTCGTACCGCCGCATCGGTGCCTCCTCCTCGGACCCGACCGCGAGTCCGGAGCGCTGTCTCACTGTGGGAGAGTGCTGGCCGGCAGGCGCCTGCGGGCCCACCAGGAGCACTCGTGTGTTCGAACGTGTGTTCGAACACCACTACGGTACACGTGCCGTCCGGGCCCACGTCAAGCCCCGACGCGGCCTGTCGGAACCAGGTGCTTGACGACGGAGGAGGAGGCGGCGGATGGCCAGGGTCGCCGTCGTCGGAGGCGGGCTCGCCGGGTGCGGGTCCGCCGTCCGGTTGGCGAAGCTCGGCCACGACGTCACGCTGGTCGAGGCTCGGCCACGCGTGGGCGGCGCCGTCGGTCACGTCGAGCAGGACGGCTTCCGCTGGGATGCAGGCCCCGCAGCGACGGCCCTCCCGGCGGTGCTCCGGGACCTGTTCCGCAAGTCCGGGCGCCCTCTGGAGCGCGAGCTCGAGCTGGTGCCGGTGCAACCGCTGAGAGAGCACCGGTTCCGCGACGGCACCGGCGTCGCACTTCCCTCGGGGAGCCGCGGCGCACAGCTGACGGCGGTCGACGCCGCGCTCGGATCGGGCCTCGGCGGAGCATGGGTGGACTACGTGCACGGTTTCGCCGAGACCTGGGACGTGCTCCGCAGGGACCTGCTCGAGCGACCTCCCGACCCCGCCGTGCTCGGCGACCGCGCCCGAGCGGTGCTCCGGGCCCGGCGGAGCCTGGCCCGACACTCGCGCCGGGCCCTCTCCGACCCCCGGCTCCGGAGGATGGCCACCCACCATGCCGTCCTCGCCGGCCACGACCCGCGTCGCGTCCCGGCCTGGTGGGGGATGCTCGACTACGTCGAACAGAACTTCGGGACCTGGACCTTCGCCGACGGCCTCGGCGCCCTCGCCGACCTGCTCGCGAAGCGGTTGCGCGAGCGAGGCGTCGCCGTCCTCACCTCGACCCGCGCGATCGACCTCGAGCTCGGTCCCATCGGACCGCGGTCCGTCCGCACGAGCGCGGGTCCGGTCCCGGCCGAGGTCGTCGTCGTGGCGGTCGACGCGCGCGGGCTGCCGGCCCTCGCGCGCTATGCCGGCCGTGTCACCCCGAGCGCACCGCCCACCGTCGTCCACCTCGGCCTGTCCGAGGACCCGCCGCTCTCGCCGTCCGGCGCCGCGACCCGCACGCGGACCCCCCACGAGCTGGTCCTCTACGAGGACGACGGCACCCTGGTCGTGCGGGCCGAGGCCACGTCCGCACCCGGGCGGGCGGCGTGGACCCTCCAGGCGCGCGGCCGGTTGCCCGACGAGCCCCTGCGGTTGCTCGCCCGTCGCGGCCTGGACGTCCGGGACCTGGTGCACACCCGGCTCGACCGCCCGCCGGCGGACCTCGCGGTCGGGCCGGGGTCGCCGTACGGGTTCCGCTGGGACGGCCCGTCGACGCTGCGCAGACGTCCAGGGCCGGTGACACCCTTGCCCGGGGTCTTCCTGGCGGGCGCGGCGACGGGCGGCGGCGGCTGGCTCCCGTTCGTCGGGCTGACCGCAGCAGTGGTGGCCGACCTGATCGGACCCAGTTAGGCAAAGGTTCGTCAGACATTCTAGGCATGAACCGGACTCAATGGGGCAAAACTCCCAACAGTCGCCCTCAGGTTGAGGGTTGCGCGGCTCGAGCGGCCGCTTTGCCCGAGGAGAATCGACCCGTGCCACGCCAACGCCTGTCCCGCACCTCACGCGCCCTGTGCACCGCCGCGGCGGTGTCCGCAGCCGCTCTGGCAGCGACCGTCCCGGCCACGCAGGCCTCCGACTTCACCCACCGGACGGTCGTCTCGGAGGACCCGGCGAACTCGACGCCGCACCTGGTCGCCGTCACCGGGCAGCCGAAGCCGGTCGCCCTCTCGGTGGCTGCTGCCGGAGACCGCATGGTCGTCGGCGGGAAGTTCTCGACCGTGGAGGACAGCGCACGCCGCACGCAGTTCAGCCGGTCGAACGTCGTGGCGTTCTCGGCGACCACCGGCGCCATCGACACCGGCTTCGCTCCCCAGGTGAACGGCCAGGTGTGGGCGGTCGCCAGCGCGGGGTCGGCCGTCTGGATCGGCGGCAACTTCACCGCGGTCAACGGCACCACCCGCCCCGCGATCGCCAAGCTCGACCTCACCACCGGCGCGCTCGACACCGCCTTCGCGCCGCCGGCGGTGAAGGGCGGACGGGTCACGGACATCGAGCTGAGCGGCGGCCGCCTGTACGTCGCGGGCACGTTCGCCAAGCGGCTCCTCGCCCTCGACCCGGTGACCGGAGCGACGTCGACGTACCTCTCGGTCGCGGTGACCGGCAAGCTGCCCAACAGCGACGCCGGCCAGGTCTTCAAGTTCGACATCTCGCCGGACGGGCGCAGTCTCGTCGCCGTCGGGAACTTCACCACCGTGGCCGGTCAGGACCGACCGCGGGTCTTCATGCTCGACCTCGGACCCACAGCGGCGGCCCTCTCGCCCTGGAACTATGAGCCGCTCGCGGTGCCGTGCACGTCCACCCGGACCAACGCCATCGCCTACGTCCAGGACGTCGACTTCGCGCCGGACAGCAGCTGGTTCGCGCTCGCAGCGTTCGGCTACATGTACCAGCCCGGGCAGCGCGGCCTGCAGCTGTGCGACTCGGTGAGCCGCTTCGAGAGGAGCAACACCGACCCGAGCAGGCCGACCTGGATCAACTACACGGGTGGTGACTCCCTGAAGTCGGTGGCCGTCACCGGCGCCGCGGTCTACGTCCAGGGCCACTCGCGCTGGCTGGACAACCCGTTCGGGCAGGACTCGAAGGGCCCGGGGGCCGTCGACCGCATCGGCGGGGGTGCTGTGGACCCTGCGACAGGCCTCGCGCTCCCGTGGGACCCGGCCATGCCGCAGCAGTCCGGCGGCTACCAGATCCTGCCGACCGCGACGGGTGTCTGGTTCGCCACCGACGGCAGTCGCTTCGGCGGCGAGTACCACCGCGGGATCCGGTTCGCGCCGCTGCCCTGACCAGGGAGGGGGCTACGCCGACCGGACCGCGAGCCGGAGGTTGGCGTAGACCTCGCGGGTGGCCTTCGAGCGGTTGAGCGTGTAGAAGTGCAGGCCCGGCGCGCCGGCGTCGAGCAGCGCCTCGCAGAGCTCGGAGGCCACCTCGACCCCGGCGGCCCGGACGGCCACCGGCTCCTCCGAGCGTGAGACCCGGGCGACGACCTCGGCCGGGACCTCACGCCCGGACAGCTCGGCCATCCGCTGGATCTGTCGAAGGTTGGTGATCGGCATGATCCCGGGCAGGACCGGGATCCGGACCCCGGCGTGCTCCGCGCGCTCGAGGAGCCGGGCGTAGTCCTCGGCCCGGAAGAACATGTCGGTGATCGCGAACTCGGCGCCGGCCTCCTGCTTGGACCGCAGCACCGCGACGTCGGCCTCCAGCGTGGCGGCCTCCCGGTGACCCTCGGGGAAGGCGGCCACGCCGACGGAGAAGTCACCGAGCGACCGCACCAGCGCAACGAGCTCGCTGGCGTAGCGCAGCCCCCCGGGCGTCGGCCGCCAGGGTGCTCCCGGACCGCCAGGTGGGTCGCCCCGCAGCGCGAGGACGTTCCGGATCCCGGCGTCGGCGTACGCCCCGATGACCGAGCGGAGCTCGGCGCGGGAGTGCCCGACGCAGGTCAGGTGCGCCATCGGCGTCATCGAGGTCTCGCGCGCGATCCTGCGGGTGATCTCGACGGTCCGGTCACGGGTCGAGCCGCCCGCGCCGTAGGTGACCGATACGAAGGTCGGCTGCAGCGCCTCGAGCTCGCGCAGCGACCGCCATAGCTGGACGGACCCGGCGTCGTCCTTCGGCGGGAAGAACTCGAAGGAGAAGGACCGCTCGCCCGACGCGAGCAGGTCCCGCACGGTGGCGCCTGCGTCGGGGCGGGCATCCGGACCGAGCGCCATGCGCTCACGATAGGCACATAGGCTCGGCCGATGACCTCGACCGCGCCGTCGTCCGCCGGATGGGACGTCGGACCGGACGGCCGGGAGCTCCAGGAGTCGCTCGAGGAGTTCGTCGCCGAGCACGGCCGGCTCCTGCAGCCCCTCGGCCCCGACGCGGCCGTGCTCGTGGAGGCGGCCCGCACCGCGGTCAGCGGTGGCAAGCGACTGCGCGCCCACTTCTGCCGAGCCGGGTTCCGAGCGGTCCGCGAGCCCACGGGGGCCGAGGAGGCGACCAAGCTGGTGCGAGCGGCGGCGGCGCTCGAGCTGCTGCACGCCTCCGCGCTCGTGCATGACGACCTCATGGACGCCTCGGACACGCGGCGTGGCCGCCCGGCGGTGCACCGGGCCTTCGAGCAGCGCCACCGCGAGTCGGGGTGGCGCGGCGACCCCGAGCAGTACGGCGCCGCGGCGGCGGTCCTCCTCGGTGACCTCCTCCTGTCCTGGGCCGACGAGCGGCTCCGCACTTGCGGCCTGCCCGCACCGGTGGTGCTCGAGGCGCTCCGGCTGTTCGACGCGACCCGCAGCGAGGTGGTCACCGGGCAGTTCCTCGACGTCTCGGTGCAAGCGCGGGGGGACGCCGACGTCGAGCAGGCGATGCGGGTGCTGCGCTACAAGTCGGCCAAGTACTCCGTCGAGCGGCCGTTGCAGGTCGGCGCCGCGCTGGCCGGCGGAGGACCAGCGACGCTCCGCGTCCTCTCGGCCTACGGCGTGCCGGTCGGTGAGGCCTTCCAGCTCCGCGACGACCTGCTCGGCGTCTTCGGCGATCCCCAGGTGACGGGCAAGCCGGCCGGGGACGACCTCCGGGAGGGCAAGCGGACCGTGCTCGTCGCCCTCGCGCTCCGAGCAGCACCGGGAGCAGAAGCCCGACGGCTCGACGACGCCCTCGGGGGGCCGCTGGAACCCGGTCAGGTCACCGAGCTGCAACGGGTGATCGAGCAGTCAGGCGCAGTCGCGGAGGTCGAGGGTCGCATCGAGGAGCTCGTGCGGCAGGCGCTGGCCGCCCTCGACGACCCGGCGGTGCGCCCGGAGGCGCGGGAAGGACTGCGGGCGCTGGCCGACGCCGCCGTCCGCCGCACCGGCTGACCCGAGCGGTCCGTCAGGCGTACAGGTCCTCGAGCCGTCGCTCCGCGTCGGCCTTCGCGTCAGGAGCAGAGCTCGTCGAGACGTAGATGCAGCCGGCGTCGGGCGCGTGGTCGGTCTCCCTCGTGCAGTGCAACGGTCCTAGCGTTGCCGGACAACTGGTCTCCACGGCGCTCCCCCTCGGGCTGGGTCCCACGACGTAGTCGAGGACGTCCCACGATGACTCGTGATACGTCCTGGCGCGGGGTGCCACGCCTGGGACGGCCCCACGATGTCGTCCCCCACTGCTGCGACACCCTGCGGCACTCCTCACGACCAACGGCGTCGAGGGCCCTCAGGTCACGGCCGACGGGTCACAGCTCGACGAGCCCGGTCTCCCCGGCGTCCGGCCGGGTCCCGGTGAGCTTGGCCTTGACGACCTTGACCAGGGTCGCCGGACGACTGGGGGTGTCCCAGTACTCCGCGGTCTCGGCGTCGACCCTGATGAGGACCACGCTGGGGTCCTCGGGCTCTTTCTCGCCGAACCACGCCGCGGCACCGGCGTCCCACAGCTCCCGCTTCTTCTCCTCGTCGCGCACCACCGTCGCCGTCCCCGCCAGCGACACGAAGTTGCTCCCGGAGTAGCCGACGTTGACGCGTGGGTCGGCGGCGATGTCGGCGATCTTGGGCGAGTCGGCCTCGGCGAAGAACCAGACCTCGCCCTCGAACTCGACCTGCTGCACGGCCATCGGTCGGGAGACGAGCTGTCCCTCCGTGGAGACGGTCGTCAACATCGCGATCCGGGCGCCCTTGACGAGCTCGTGGACCTTGGCGTTGCCGTCGCTGGTGTCGGTGGAGCCGTCGCTGCCGGAGTACGTGGAGGAGTCGGTCATGCAGGGCGGGTACCCCGTCGTCCGGCGGGCACACGCACCCTCAGAACGCCATCGCCTGCGCCCGGCGTCCGACCTCGGAGCCGCGGTTCTCCCGCAGCGCGTCGATCGGTCGACCCGGCAGCGTCTCGTCCTCGGTGAAGAGCCAGGTGATGATCGCCCGGTCGTCGTAGCCGCCGTCGTGCAGCACCGTGAGGACACCGGGGACCCCTTTGACGATGAGGCCGTCGTGGAGGAACGCCGCGGGGACCTGCTGGCCCTGTCCGGGCGCGGGGACGGCCGCGGCGAGCTGGTGCTCCTGGATCAGCCGGCGGACCCTGCTCACGGGGATCTCCAGCTCGGCCGCGCACTGCGACCAGTCGAGCCACTCCCCCACGAGCTGCGCCAGGTCGGTCACGGTCTCGGTCATGGGTCCATGCTGCCAGGCGCCGGGGGCGTGAGCAGCGTCTCCGCCACGCCGGGCGGACCTCACCGGTCCGCGGCCCCGCGCTGACTAGGATCGTGCGTCGGCGACTGCGTGAGGGGGTCGATCGTGGACCGAGGTGACGACCCGCTGGTCGGGCAGCTCCTCGACGGTCGCTACTCCCTGGTCCGCCGGGTGGCGCGGGGCGGCACCGCCACCGTCTACGAAGCGCGCGACCTGCGACTGCAACGGGTCTGCGCGGTCAAGGTCATGCACCCCGACCTCGGTGACCCCGACGAGTTCCGTGCCCGCTTCGTCCGGGAGGCCCACGCCGCTGCCCGCCTCTCGCACCCCAACGTCGTCGCGGTGACCGACCAGGGCGACGACCGGGGAGTGCTCTTCCTCGTCATGGAGTACGTCCCCGGGCGGACCCTGCGCGACGTCGTCCGCGAGGACGCACCGCTGTCCCCGGGGCGCGCGCTCGCGCTCCTCGACCCGGTGCTCGCCGCGCTCGCCGAGGCTCACCGCTGCGGCCTCGTCCACCGCGACGTGAAGCCGGAGAACGTGCTCATCGCCGACGACGGCCGCGTCAAGGTCGCCGACTTCGGGCTGGCCCGGGCCTTCGACGCCGCTGCGACCCACGCCGCGACCGGCGGCATCCTCGTCGGCACGGTCTCCTACCTGGCGCCGGAGCTGATCGAGAACCAGCGGGCGGACCCCCGCGCCGACGTCTACGCCGTCGGGGTGCTCCTCCACGAGCTGCTCACCGGGCGCAAGCCCCACCAGGGCGAGGGTCCCATCCAGATCGCGTACAAGCACGTGCACGAGGACGTGCCGGCCCCGTCGCTCACGGCTCCCGGACCGTTGCCGTCGTACGTCGACGCGCTCGTCCTGCGCAGCACGGCCCGCGACCGTGACCGCCGGCAGGCCGACGCCAAGGTCTTCCTCCACCAGGTACGCCGGGTGCGGGCCGCCCTCGAGGCCGGCGACACCGAGGACGCCGACCTCACCACCGACCTCATGCCGACGCTCGCGATGCCGGCGGCCGACAGCATCGACTACGTCGACGAGGCGCCGCCTCTGGCCGTCCACGCGTGGGCGCGGGACCACGGGGTCACCGAGCCCGACGAGGACACCGGCGTGGTCGTCGCCGGGGCAGCCGCCCCGCAGCGCCTGACGCGGACGCCGGACCAGGTGCTCGTCGGCGCGACGGCCGGCCCCGCGGGTCCTCCACCTCCGGGGTCGTCGCTGCCGACGCGACCCCCGGCGCCGCCCCCGCCGCAGCGGATCCAGCCCACGCCCACGCCTGCGGGCGCCTCGCCGGCCCGGCCGCGGCCGCGTCGCAGTCGCCGGGGGCCGGTGCTGCTGATCCTCGTCGTGCTGCTCACCGTGCTCATGGCGTGGGCCGGGTGGTGGCTCGGCGTGGGTCGCTACACCTCGACGCCGGGGATCATCAACCTGAGCGTGGCCGACGCCCGCACCAAGCTCGACGCCGCGGGGCTCGACCTGCGGGTCGGGAGCCAGGCCTTCTCCGAGACGGTGCCCGCCGGGTCGGTCATCGGAACCGATCCCGAGGCCGGGTCGCGGATCGTCGACGGCAGCACCGTCGAGGTGGTCGTCTCCAAGGGGCTCGAGCGCTACGAGGTCCCCAAGCTGCACGGCCGGACGCTCGCCCAGGCCGAGGCCGCGCTCACCGACGCGTCGCTGACGCTGGGCGCCGTCGATGAGCGCTGGCACGACAAGGTGCCGGAGGGCCGGGTCGTCATCGCGACGCCCGGAGCGGGCCAGGAGCAGCGCCGCGACACTCCCGTCGCCCTCGTGCTCAGCAAGGGTCCGGAGCCGGTGCGGATCCCCGACCTCGCGGGGAAGGACGCCGAGCGTGCGCAGAGCCGGCTCACCGCGCTGGGGTTCGAGGTCCGGGTCACCGAGGAGCACAGCGACACCGTCGACAAGGGCGCGGTCCTCAGCCAGAGCCCGGACGACGGGACCGGGCACCGCGGTGACCGGGTCGACCTGGTCGTGTCCTCCGGGCCGGTGATGGTGGAGGTGCCGGACCTGGCCGCGATGAGCGTCGACGACGCGACCGAGGCACTGCGGGCGGTCGGGCTCGGGGTCGAGGTCGAACGCACCCAGCTGTTCGTCGGGCTCGACCGTGTCGTCGGCCAGGACACCGGCCCCGGCGAGGCGCTGCCGAAGGGCAGTGTGGTGACGATCTCCATCGTCTGACCCTCCGCGACCCGGTTCCGCGGACGGTGCGGGCACCGGGGTCGCCTAGCCTTGGCCGGTGCCGCTCGCCACCGTTCTCCGGAACCCCGTCGGCACCCACGTCACAGCATGCTTCCCGTCGGTCACCGGGCGGGGACGCCGGTGACCGAGCGGCGGACCGCGCTCCTCGCGACCCTCGCCCTGGTCGCGACGACCGCGTGCTGGGGCTCGACGTTCTTCCTCACCAAGGACCTGCTCGAGCGGGTCCCGGTGCTGGACTACCTCGCGGTCCGGTTCGCGGTCGCGAGCATCGCTCTGCTGGTGATGTTCCCGCGTGCGCTGGGACGGCTGTCACCCGCTGCGCGCGGCCGAGCCGTCGTCCTCGGCCTCCTCTACGGCGTGGCGCAGATCCTGCAGACCGCCGGCCTGGAGCACACCGCGGCGACGGTCTCGGGCTTCATCACCGGGCTCTACGTCGTGTGCACACCGCTGCTCGCCGCTCCTCTGCTCCGGCAGCGGATCGGCGGGGCGACCTGGGTCGCGGTCCTGCTGGCGGCGGCGGGGCTGGCCGTGCTGACGCTGCGCGGGGTCAGCGTCGGGTACGGCGAGGGGCTGACGTTCGTCGCCGCGGTGCTGTACGCCGGTCACATCGTCGGTCTCGGCGCGTGGAGCCGTGCCGAGGACGCCATCGGGATGACCATCGTCCAGCTGCTCGTCGTCACCGTGGTGTGCACCCTGGTGACGGCGCCGGACGGTGTGGTGCTGCCGGGGTCGACCGCGGACTGGGCGAGCGTCCTCTACATGGCGGTCTTCGCTGCGGCCCTGGCGCTCGCCGCGCAGACATGGGCACAGGCGCACCTGACGCCGACCCGCAGCGCGATCATCATGAGCATGGAGCCGGTCTTCGCGGCGTTCTTCGCCGTCCTGCTCGGCGGGGAGGACCTCACCCAGCGGATGTTCGTCGGCGGCGCGATGGTGCTGGCGGCGATGTTGATCGTCGAGCTCGCGCCCCGGCGGAAGCTCGAGGCGGAGGTCCCCCACATCGCCGTCTGAGCGCCCGGGCGGCTCAGGCCTCGACGACGACCGGGATGATCATCGGGCGGCGCCGGTGGGCGTTGTTGACCCACCGGCCGATGACCCGGCGGATCGTCTGCTGCAGCTGGTGGGAGTCGGTGACGCCCTCACGCATCGCGGCATCGAGCGCGTCGGTGATGGGCTGCTTGATCTCGTCGAAGACCGAGTCGTCCTCCAGGAACCCGCGTGCGTGGATCTCGGGCCCGCCGGCGACCTTCCCGGTCACCAGGTCCACCACGACGACCACCGAGACGAACCCCTCCTCACCGAGGATCCGCCGGTCCTTGAGCGACGCCTCCGTGATGTCGCCGACCGACTGACCGTCGACGAAGACGTAGCCGCACGGCACCTTGCCGGCGATCTCCACCTTGCCGTCGACGAGGTCGACGACCACGCCGTCCTCGGCCACCACGACGTGCTCGTCCGGCACCCCGGTGGCCCTCGCCAGGGCGGCGTTGGCCTGCATGTGCCGGATCTCCCCGTGCACCGGGAGCACGTTCCGCGGCCGGACGATGTTGTAGCAGTAGAGCAGCTCACCGGCGCTGGCGTGACCGGAGACGTGGACGAGCGCGTTCCCCTTGTGGACCACGGTCGCTCCCCACCGGGCGAGGCCGTTGATGACCCGGTAGACCGCATTCTCGTTGCCGGGGATGAGCGAGGAGGCGAGGACGACGGTGTCGCCCTCCTCGATGTGGACGAAGTTGTGGTTGCGCTGCGCGATGCGGCTCAGCGCGGACAGCGGCTCGCCCTGCGACCCGGTGGAGATCAGAACCGTCCGCTCCGGGGGGTGGTCGCCGATCTCGCGGCTGTCGACGAGCACGTCCGCGGGGACCTCGAGGTAGCCGAGCTCGCGGGCCACGTTCATGTTCCGGATCATCGAGCGCCCGACGTACGCCACCTTGCGGCCGTGGGCGACGGCCGCGTCGAGCACCTGCTGGACCCGGTGCACGTGCGAGGCGAAGCAGGCCACGATGATCCGGCCCTGGCTGCGGTGGAAGACCCGGTCGAGCACCGGCCCGATCTCGACCTCCGACGTCGTGAAGCCGGGGACCTCCGCGTTCGTGGAGTCGGTCATGAAGAGGTCGACGCCCTCCTCACCCAGCCGCGCGAACGCTCGCAGGTCGGTGATCCGGCCGTCGAGCGGCAGCTGGTCCATCTTGAAGTCGCCGGTGTGCAGCACCATCCCGGCAGGGGTCCTGATCGCGACCGCGAGCGCATCGGGGATCGAGTGGTTGACCGCGACGAACTCGAGGTCGAACGGACCGAACCTCATCCGGTCGCCCTCGGCCACGACGTGCTGCGGCGCCTCCTTGAGCCGGTGCTCCTGCAGCTTGCTGCGGAGCAGGGCCAGCGTGAGCTTCGAGCCCACGAGGGGGAGGTCGCCCCGCTCGCGCAGCAGGTACGGCGTGGCACCGATGTGGTCCTCGTGCCCGTGGGTCAGGACCAGCGCCTCGACGGCGTCGAGCCGGTCCCGGATCGGGCCGAAGTCCGGCAGGATCAGGTCGACACCCGGGTGGTGCTCCTCGGGGAAGAGCACGCCGCAGTCGACGATCAGCAGCCGGCCGGCGTGCTCGAAGACCGTCATGTTGCGGCCGACCTCGCCCAGCCCGCCGAGCGGGATGACACGAAGGCCGTTGCGGGCGAGCGGGCCGACGTCGCGCAGCTCGGGGTGCGGATGGCTCACGACAGCAGCCCCGTCGCCGCCATCACGTCGCGCAGCTCGGCCACGAGCGCATTTGAGGCCGGCACCAGCGGCAGCCGGACGTTGCGGTTGTCGAGGACGCCGAGCAGCTGCAGCGCCGCCTTGGCGGTCATCGCCCCCTGCGCCCGGCCCATGACGACGTCGACGAGCGGGAGCAGGGAGGAGTAGATCGACAGCGCCCGGGCGAGGTCGCCGGCCGCGACGGCGTCGTGCATCTCGGCGTACTGGCGGCCCGCGACGTGGCCGACGACCGACACGACGCCGGAGCCGCCGTGGGTGAGCCAGCCGAGGTTCATCACGTCGTCGCCGGAGTAGAAAGCCAGCCCGGTCTCGGCCATGATGCTCACCCCGCGGGCGAGGTCGCCGACCGCGTCCTTCACCGCGACGACGTTGTCCTCCTCCGCGATCCGCCGGTAGGTGTCCGCGGCGATCGGGATGACGGTGCGACCCGGGATGTCGTAGAGCATCACCGGCACCGCGGCGGCCCGCGCGACCGCCTGGAAGTGCGCGAGGACACCCTCCTGCGTGGGCTTGTTGTAGTACGGCGTGACGACGAGGACGCCGTCGGCGCCGAGCTTCTGCGCCTGCTCGGCGAGCTCGACGGAGTGCGCGGTGGCGTTGGTGCCCACCCCGGCGACGACGGTCGCCCGGTCCCCCACGGCGTCGAGGACCGCGCGCAGGATCTCGCCGTCCTCCGCCACGCTCGTCGTGGGTGACTCCCCCGTCGTACCGGAGACGACGACCCCGTCGTTGCCGTGGTCGACGAGCCACGCCGCGACCCGGGCGGTCCCGTCGAGATCGACCGAGCCGTCGTCGTGGAACGCGGTCACCATCGCCGTGAGCACGCGCCCCAGCGGTCCTGGGGGTGGCAGGGACCCGGAGGCAGCGGCTGTCCCGTCGGTCGTCCCGTCGGGTGTCCCCTCGGCTGTCCCCTCGGCTGTCCCCTCGGCTGTCCCCTCGGCTGTCCCCTCGGCTGTCATGGCCTCAGGCTAGCCGTCGCCGTCCCGGCCGCGGGGCCGCCGTGCGGCGCACGCGCCGGTCGCGCTGCTGCCGGGGTGATCGAGGAGACTGCTCGCCGTGGCTGCTCCCCCGACCGCTCCCGGGGAGCGCGACGCTGCCGAGCCGGCAGGAGCCCCCTGGCTGCCCTGGGCCGCCCTCCTGGTCGTGTACGTCGTCTGGGGCTCGACGTACCTCGCGATCCGGATCGGCGTCGAGACCATCCCGCCGCTGCTGCTGGCGGGGGTGCGCTACCTGGTGGCCGGCGCGGTGCTGTACCCGGTCGCGGTGCGCCTCGGCGGGCCGGCCGTGCGGGTGCAGGACCGACCCGGCCGGCGGCAGTGGCTAGGCGCTGCGGTGGTCGGCACGCTGCTGCTGTCGATGGGCAACGGCGGGGTCACCTACGCCGAGCAGACCGTGCCGTCCGGTCTCGCGGCGCTGCTCGTCGGGACCGTCCCGCTGTGGATGGTCGCGCTGGACCGGCTCGTCAACGGCACCCCGGTGAGCACCCGGGCGGCGGCCGCCCTCCTGATGGGGCTCGTGGGGGTGGCCGTGCTGTCGCAGCCCGGCTCGCACGGCGGGGACCTCGTCGGGGTCCTGGTCGTCCTGGGGGCCGCCGCCAGCTGGGGCCTGGGGTCTGTGCTGGCGGGGAGGCTGGCGCTGCCCTCGCGGCCGTTGCTGGGGACGGCGATGGAGATGCTCGCCGGTGGGACCGTGTTGCTCGTGGCGGGCGCGGCCCGAGGCGAGCTCGCGGACCTCTCCCTCGCGGAGGTCAGCAGCCGGTCGGCGCTCGCGCTGCTCTACCTGATCGGCCCGGGGTCGCTGCTGGCCCTGTCGGCCTACGTGCTGGCGCTGCAGCGTCTCCCGACGAGCACCGTCGCGACCTACGCCTACGTCAACCCCGTCGTCGCGGTGCTCCTCGGCGCCCTGGTGCTCGACGAGGTGGTCAACGGCCGGATCGTCCTCGGCGCCACCGTCGTGGTCGCTGCCGTCGCGCTCACGCTCTCGTCGCGCCGCAGGACACCGACGCGGTGAGGAGCGGGGTCCTGCGCCGAGGCGCTCAGCGCCGCCGGGTCAGCACGACGACGTCGTGGGTCCCGTGGTGCTCGCGACTCGTCTCCTCCCAGTCCGCCGGGTCGTAGGCCGGGTACCGGGTGTCGCCGTCCGGCTCGAGGTGGACCGTGGAGAGCACCTGTACGTCGGCGACCGGCAGCGCCTCGGCGTACACCTGCGCACCACCGGCGACCATCAGGTCGCCGGGCAGTCCGTCCGCGAGCCGCAGGGCGTCGGCGAACGAGCTCGCCACGCGGACGCCGTCGGCGCGCCAGCCGGGGTCACGGGTCAGGACGACCGTGGTGCGGCCCGGCAGCGGGCGGCCGATCGAGTCGTACGTCGCGCGGCCCATCAGGAGGGTGTGACCGAGGGTGAGGGCCTTGAAGTGGGCCTGCTCCCCGGGGATCCGCCAGGGGATCGTGCCGTGGTCGCCGATGACGCCGTTGGCCGCGACCGCGGCGACGAGGACGACCGGCTTGCCGCCCGGCGTCATACCGCGATCGGGGCCCTGATGCCCGGGTGCGGGTCGTAGCCGTCGAGACGGACGTGCTCGAGGTCGAACCCGTCGATCGTCGTGACCGCCGGGTCGAGCCAGAGCGTCGGCAGCGGCCGGGGCTCACGGGTCAGCTGGAGCCGCGCCTGGTCGAGGTGGTTCCGGTAGAGGTGGGCGTCGCCCAGCGTGTGCACGAAGTCGCCGACCCCCAGTCCGGTGACCTGCGCGACCATGTGCGTCAGCAGGGCGTAGGAGGCGATGTTGAACGGCACGCCCAGGAAGACGTCGGCCGACCGCTGGTAGAGCTGGCAGCTGAGCCGGGCCGGACCGTCGTCGGAGGCCGGCGCCACCCAGAACTGGAACAGCGCGTGGCACGGCGCGAGCGCCATCTGCGGGATGTCGGCGACGTTCCAGGCCGACACGACGTGACGGCGCGAGTCCGGGTCGCTGCGCAGCTGCTCCACGACCGTGGCGAGCTGGTCGACGTGGCCGCCGTCGGGGGTCGGCCACGAGCGCCACTGCGCGCCGTAGACCGGGCCGAGGTCGCCGTCCGGGTCCGCCCACTCGTCCCAGATCGTGACGCCCCGGTCCCGCAGCCACTTGACGTTGGTGTCGCCGCGCAGGAACCACAGCAGCTCGGCGAAGACCGACCGGGTGTGGACCCGCTTCGTGGTGACGAGCGGGAAGCCGTCGGCCAGGTCGAACCGCATCTGGTGGCCGAAGACGCTGCGCGTCCCGGTGCCGGTCCGGTCGCCCTTCTCGACGCCGTCGTCGAGGACCCGCTGGAGGAGCTCGAGGTACTGCTGCACCGGCTCACCGTACTCGCCGTGACCCCGGCCGGCGGGGAGGCGCGGGACCGGGCACGACCGGCTCGCTACGGGTGCGAGCATGGGGGCCGTGACCTCCTCACCGACCGCCGACGTCTCCGTCCGCGTCGCGTGGGCGGAGGACGCGGCGGGCATCGCTGCGGTGCAGGTGGCCGCCTGGCGCGAGGAGTACGCCGGGGTGCTGCCGCCGGAGGTCGTCGACTCCTTCGACGTCGAGCAGTTCGCGGCGGTCTGGCACCAGGCGGTCAGCAAGCCCGTCGACGCACGCAACCGGGTGCTGGTGGCTCTGGAACGGGCGCAGGTGTGCGGCTTCGCGGTCACGACGCCCTCTCCCGACCCGGACGCCGACCCCGTGGCCGACGGCGAGCTCGGTGACCTCGTCGTCGGTCCCGCCCACCGGCGCGCCGGTCACGGGTCGCGGCTGGTCCACGCGGCGGTCGACACCCTGCGGGCGGACCGGTTCTCCCGCGCCACGACGTGGCTGCGCGCCGACGACGACGTCCGGCGCCGGTTCCTCACCGAGGCCGGGTGGGCCCCGGACGGAGCGCACCGTGAGCTCGACCTGCACGGCGACGGCTCGGTGCGGGTCAAGCAGGTGCGGCTCCACACCGACGTACGGGCCTGAATTCAGGTACCCGGCTCCTGGATCGATCCAGCGCGGCGTTCGATCGATCCAGGACGGGCAGGTCCTTCCGCGGGCGCGCCGCAGCGGGCACCCTGGTCACCGGGCCTGCCCGACCAGGAGAGGAGGCTCCGGTGGAACGACTCCCGATGCGCTACCGCATCGCGGTCTGGGTGACCGGTGTCGCCTGCTTCGCCGGGCTCGGAGCGTGGTCCGCGGTCTCGCTCGCCTCGTCGGCCGCCGCTCCCGCCGCGCTCGTCGGCGGCGCGCTCCTCGGTGGGCTGCTCGGCGCTCTGCTCGTCGTCGGGTTCCTGCACGCGCTCGAGCCGACACCCGTCCGCGCCCGGTCGTCCTCCTCCCTGCGCTGACCCGACCGGCGGGGGCGGGTCAGACCAGGTCGACCGACATCGCCCGGTGGTCCGACATCGGCAGCGCGTGGATCCGGCAGGTCTGCACCGTCCCCACGTCGCCCCGCGCAAGGACGTGGTCGAGCTGCTCGACGGGCTCGTGCGCCGGGAACGTCGCTCCGCTCACCAGCGGCCGCATCCCGGTGATCCGGCGCGCCACCGCAGGACCCATGTTGAGGTCGCCGAGGACCAGCACCCGCTCGCACCCCTCCTGGGCGGCGATCACGCGGCGCAGCTGCCGCCGGCCCCACCACGACACGAACGACAGGTGGGTATTGACCACCGTGAGCTCGCCGGTCGGTCCCTCCAGCCGGGCACCGACGGCGACCCGCGGCTCGTCGCGGACCAGCTCGGGCCGGCGGCTCCCGGTGAACCGCATCGGCACCGGCGTCGGGGGCTTGCCGAGCCGGAGGATCTCCCAGGAGCTCACCGGCCGCCGGCTCAGCAACGCGATCCCGTACGCCGTGGCGTCGGGCTGCTCCTCGCCGGTGGCGGCCATCCAGGTCGCCCCGGGGCTCCCGGACAGGGCGGCGACGAAACGGTGCTCGACCGCCCCCATCGCCTCGGCCGCGACCGCGGTCAGGTCGGCGTTGGCCGAGCGCGGCTGGTTCCGGTCGACCTCCTGCAGCGCCAGCACGTCCGCGTCCAGCGTCCGCACGGCCTCGGCGAACCGGTCGACGTCGACCCGGTCGTCGACCGGTGACCGGCCGTGGAGGATGTTGAACGTCGCCACCCGCATGGCGGGACCCTCCCCGCCCGGGCGGCTGTTACGCGCAGGGCTGCCTGGGTAGTCCTCAGGCCATGGCGCGGGTCCCGCTGGCCGCCGAGCAGGAGAACCTGCGCGAGGCACTGAAGAGCGTCGCCGTCGCGCTCAAGCGCAGCGGCTTCCCGTTCGCACTCATCGGCGGGTACGCCGTGTGGGCCCGCGGCGGCCCCGAGCCGGACCACGACGTCGACTTCATGGTGGCCGCCGATGACGCCGCCGCGGTCGCCGACGCGCTCGCCGAGGCGGGCCTCTGCGTCGTCCAGCCCCCCGAGGACTGGCTCTTCAAGGTCTACACCGGCTCACCGGACGGCCCCGACAGCGCGATGGTCGACATCATCTTCCGCGACGCCGGGCGCCCGGCGACCCGCGAGGCGGTGCAGGAGGCCGACGAGTTCGAGGTGCTCTCGGTCCGGATGCCGGTGCTGTCGGCGACCGAGCTCATGGTGCACAAGCTGGCCGCCCTCGACGAGCACTGGTGCGACTTCGCGTGGCTGCTCCCGGTCGCACGCGCGCTGCGCGAGCAGGTCGACTGGGACCGGGTGAGGAGCCAGGCGGCCGACAACGACTTCGCGGTGGCGTTCCTGTACCTCGCCGAGCGGCTGCGGATCGTGCCCGGGGGCGGCGACCCGCCCCCGTAGCATGCGGCGATGCCTCCGACCGACCCGCCAGCCGACGATGGTCGCGGTCGGATCGTCCGCGACGGGATCGGCGTCGGCGTGGCGACCGGGGCCTACGGGATCTCCTTCGGTGCCCTGGGGGTGGCCGCCGGCCTCGACGTCTGGCAGACCTGCGCCCTCTCGCTGCTCATGTTCACCGGCGCCTCGCAGTTCGCGTTCGTCGGCGTGCTCGCCTCGGGCGGCGCGCCGCTGTCCGGGGCCGTGACCGCGATCCTGCTCGGGGTCCGCAACGCGCTCTACGGCATGAAGCTCAGCGGGATGCTGGGGTACCGCGGGTGGCGGCGACCGGCCGCGGCGCAGCTCGTCATCGACGAGTCGACGGCGATGGCGGTGACCCGCGAGACCCCCGAGGCAGCACGCACCGGATTCCTCGCCACCGGCCTCGCCGTGTTCGTCTGCTGGAACCTCGCCACGCTCGTCGGGGCGGTCGCGGGTCGGGGGATCGGCGACCCGCGGGATTTCGGCCTCGACGCCGCGGTGGGTGCGGCGTTCCTCGCGCTGCTGTGGCCGCGGCTGCAGCGGTCGCTGGACCGGGTGGCCGCCGTCCTCGCGGTCGCGCTGGCGCTGGTGCTGGTGCCCCTCACCCCTGCCGGGGTCCCGGTCCTGGCGGCAGCCCTCGTCGCGCTGGCGGTGGGGACGACCTCCCGTGGGACGGCGTCGTGAGCGTCTGGGTCGCGCTGCTCGTGGCGACGGCGGGCTGCTACGCGCTCAAGCTCGCCGGGTTGTCGGTCCCCCCGGAGCTGCTCCAGCACCCGGTCGCCGACCGCGTCGCCGACCTGCTGCCGACCGCGCTGCTGTCGGCGCTCGTCGCGGTGCAGGTCTTCAGCTCGGGAGAGGCGCTCGACCTCGACGCCCGGGTCGTCGGGCTCGGCGTGGCGGTCGTCGCGCTGCTGCTGCGAGCCCCGTTCCTCGTCGTCGTCGCCGCCGCCGCGCTGGCCGCCGCCCTGCTGCGGCTCGTGACCTGACGGGTCAGGGGATGTCGATCCGACCGTCGGCGTCGATCGGGAACCCAGGGTTGCAGGCCAGCTCCCACAGGTGCCCGTCCGGGTCGGCGACGTAGCCCGAGTACCCGCCCCAATCGGTCCGCTCGGCGGCCTTCACCGAGCGGGCACCGGCCGCGAGCGCGGCCGCGAACGCGGCGTCCACGTCGGCCTCCGACGGGAGGTTGACCGCCAGGGTGACCCCTCGGTAGGCCGGCAGGTCCTCGGGCGCCTCGAGCGCGGCATCGGCCGCCAGCTCGGCGTACCCGAAGAGGCCGATCCAGCTGCCGGAGGTGCGGAACCAGACGATGCCCTGCCCCGGGTCGCCACGGCGCTCCCACCCCAGGGCGGAGTAGAAGGCGATCGACCGTGCCAGGTCGCGCACGCCGAGCGTCACGATGTGCAGGTACGCCGGCACCCCGGCCGCTCCGTTCACGCGATCACCCTAGGGCGAGCAGCTCCTCGAGGCCCACCGTCAGCCCCGGCCGGTCCGCGATCTGCCGCAGTGCGAGCAGCACGCCCGGCGTGAACGACGCCCGGTCCAGCGAGTCGTGACGCAGGGTGAGGGTCTCCCCCAGCCCACCGAGGACCACCTCCTGATGTGCGACCAGCCCGCGCGCGCGCACCGAGTGGACCCGGATGCCGTCGACGTCGGCGCCGCGTGCGCCCTCGAGCGCGGTGCTCGTCGCGTCCGGCACCGGTCCGCAGCCGGCCTCCCTTCGGGCGGCGGCCACGAGCTCGGCCGTACGCCGGGCGGTGCCGCTGGGCGCGTCGGCCTTCGTCGGGTGGTGCAGCTCGACGATCTCGACCGACTCGAAGAACCGGGCGGCCTCCGCGGCGTACCGCATCATCAGGACCGCTCCCACCGAGAAGTTCGGCGCGACCAGGACACCGGTCGACGGGCTCTCCTCCAGCCGAGCGCGGAGTCGCGCCAGCCGGTCCTCGTCGAACCCGGTCGTGCCGACGACCGCGTGGATGTGGTGGGCGATGCAGAACTCGAGGTTCGCCATGACGGCGTCGGGATGGGTGAAGTCGACGACGGCCTCCGCGCCGGTGTCCAGGAGCCGCTCGAGGGGGTCGTCGACGTCGACCTCGGCCACGAGGACCAGGTCGGGGGCGGCCTCGACCGCTCGGCACACCTCGCGCCCGACCTTGCCCTGCGCCCCGAGGACGCCGACCCGCAACCCGTCCGCCACCGGCCGACCGTAGCCGACTGTCAGCGACGGACGAATCGCGCGGTCCAGCTGCGCGCCGCCCCCGGAGCGGTGACGGTGTGCGCCTGAGCACCGCCGTCCGACCAGGAGGCGAAGACGTACGCCGCGCTGGAGATCGTCTGGTCGGGCGCCGCGATCGGAACCACCTGTCCGACCCACGCCACGACGCTGACCGGGGTGCGGTGCGTGCGACCGCCGATGACCAGCGAGCCGCCGACCGGACTGGTGGTGAAGGACAGGGTCACCGTGCGAGGGAGGAGGTCACGCGTCACCCGCGTGGTGAGCCCTGAGCCGTCCGTGACCTCCGCGGTCACCCGCAGCGAGCTGTTCTGGGCGGCGAGCAGGTTCTCGGGACTCGGGTAGGTGAGGTTGACCGATGGTCCCGCCACCGGCCCAAGGAAGGGGTGGACGTGGTCGGCGTGACGGAGCATGACCGTCCACCTGATCCGAGTGCCGGGCAGCGCGCCGTCCTCGGCGTCCGAGGCGGCGCCGGCGATCCTGACCGCGTCCCCCACCGCGAAGCGGGCGGTCGCCGCGGGACTCGTGATCGCGAGGGCGGGCGGATGCTGACCGGCGAGCGCCTGGAGCGCCGCCGGAGCGGAGACCGCCCCGTGGGTGTCGGTGACCGTCAGGGTGGCGTCGTAGGCCCGCTTCGAGGCGTAGGTGTGCGTCACGGTCGGCGTGGTCGTCGTGGCGCCGGTCCCGTCGCCGAACCGCCAGCGGTAGGACGTGATCCTGTCCCCCACGTCCGGCTCGTAGCTCGCCGCGGCGTCGAACCGCACGGTGAGTCCGTCGGGCCGGTGGGCGAACGAGGCAACCGGCCGGGTGTTGTGGTCACCCAGCACCACGCGGTGGACAGCGCCGTTGAGGTAGTCGACGTAGTAGAGCGTCTTCCCACCGGCCCAGGGTCCGAAGGAGAGCCCCACCGGTGCGCCGACGGTCGGCATCACCCGGACGCGCGTGAAGCTCTCGGCCCCGTCGGGCACCAGCCGGAAGATCGCACGGCAGGTGTAGTCGGAGTACAGGTAGGAGCCGCTGTAGGGAGCCGGCCAAGCACCCGAGGGAACGAAGACCCCGCCGGTCACGGCGCTGCACCCGCTGGAGTGCGGGTAGACGTGCACCGGGTTGCGGTACGGCGTCGGGCCGCAGTTCGTCGTCGAGCCGGTGGCGCAACGACCCTCCCGGACGTTCCATCCGTAGTCCGCTCCCGCGACGAGGTCGTCGACCTCCTCCCACGTGTCCTGGCCGACGTCGTTGACGAAGAAGCGGTTGGTCCCGGGGCGCTGGGCGAAGCGGAACGGGTTCCGCAGTCCGGACGCGAAGATCTCGGTGCAAGGGCCCGTCCCGGGCTGGGGGCCGGAGGGGGCGGTGCACCTGCGGGCACGGGCGGCGCCGACGTAGGGGTTGCTGCTCGGGACCTGTCCGTCCCGGGTGATCCGCAGGATCTTGCCGAGCGGCAGGTCCAGGCGGCGGGCGTTGGTGTTGAGCCCGGCGCACTTCGAGGGGTCCGAGACCGAGCACATGTTGTCGCCGACGCTGACGTACAGCAGGGAGTCCGCGCCGAAGTGGAGGTCCCCTGCCTGGTGGTACCAGCGCAGCGACGGCAGGTGGTCGATGAGCACCCGTTCGCTCCCCGGCACCACCAGGTCGTCGTTGCCGAGGACGTGCCGCGTCACGCGGTTCTCCGGCGCGTCCGCGCCGCCCTGGCCGCAGAAACCGTGCACGTCGTGGGTCCAGTACAGGTAGATGAAGTGGTTGGTCGTGAACTGGGGGTCCACCGCGACCCCGACCAGGCCCCGCTCCGCCGACTCGCAGACGCGGCTCCTGAGGTCGAGCGCGGGACGGGCGCGGAGCGTGCCGCCGCGCACCACCCGGACCGTCCCGGCGTCCTCGGTCACGATCAGCCGACCATCGGGCGTCCACGCGAACGCCGTCGGGTAGGCCAGCCCGGGAACGACCACGCTGTCGCTGAGGACCGTCGGAGCGGCAGCCGCGGCCGCCGACCCGCTCGACGCGGACACCGCTCGATCGCGGTGCTCCTCGTGGGCGGCCGCGCCGCTCGCGGTCACTGGCAGCAGCGCCGCGATGCAGATGAGTAGAACGCCCCGGACGAGTCCCATGACTCTCACCTCCGCCAAGGCCCTCCCCCGAGGTCCTCAGGACGGCGAAAGTAAAGCGATCGTGCGCCGTCCGTCAGGGACGAAGGTCCCTGCACCCGGCGACGCGCCGCGAATCGGCCGATCCCGTATAGACCGGCGGACCGTCCCCGCACCGGACACCGGTCACGCGGGGCCGACGACCGCCAGGCTCTCCCGCCGCCGGAGCAGCGTGGCGGCCAGGTCGTGGACCTCCCCGAGGCTCACCGCGTCGATCCGCCGGATCATCTCCTCGACGCTCGGCAGCTCGTCGTAGAGCAGCTCGGCCTTGGCGATGCGGGACATCCGCGCGCCGGAGTCCTCGAGCCCGAGCACCAGCCCGCCCCGGAGCTGACCCTTGCCGCGCCGCAGCTCGTCGTCGTCGATGCCCCGCTCCACCAGCGACGACAGCTCGGAGCGGACCACGCGCAGGACGTCGTCGAGCTTGCCGGGGAGGCAGCCGGCGCCGACGCAGAACGCTCCGGCGTCGGCGTGGTGGGAGGCGTAGGAGTAGACCGAGTAGGCCAACCCGCGCCGCTCGCGGACCTCCTGGAACAGCCGGGACGACGGCCCCCCGCCGAGCGCGGCGTTGAGGACGCCGAGGGCGTAGCGGCGTTCGTCGGTGCGGGCCACGCCGTCGAAGCCGAGGACGAGGTTGACCTGCTCGAACGGTCGCGACACGGTGGCCGCCCCGCTGGCCGCGTGGCGGAACCGCCCCCGTCGCGGTGGCGCCGGCTCCGGAGGGCCCTCGAGCCAGCCACCCGCCGAGAACGCGGCCTGCACCCGGCGTACGACGTCGTCGTGGTCGAGGTTGCCGGCCGCCGCGACGACGACGTTCCCGGCCCGCACGTGCCGGCGGTAGAACCTCACGACCTGGTCGCGGGTCAGCGCCGTGATCGACGCCGCGGTGCCCGCGATCGGCCGGCCGAGCGGAGAGGCGCCGTAGGCGAGCCTCGCGTGCAGGTTCGTCACGACGTCCTCGGGGTCGTCGTCGTGCATGGCGATCTCGTCGAGGATCACCTCGCGCTCGGCCTCGACGTCGTCGGGGGTCAGCAGCGAGGACGTCACCATGTCGCCGAGCACGTCGATCGCCAGCGGCAGGTCGACGTCGAGCACGCGTGCGTGGAAGCACGTGTACTCCTTGGCCGTGAACGCGTTGAACTCCCCGCCGACCTCGTCGAGTGCCACCGAGATGTCGAGTGCGCTGCGGCTCGGCGTGCCCTTGAAGAGCAGGTGCTCGAGGAAGTGGCAGGCGCCCGACAGCCGCGGCGTCTCGTCGCGCGACCCGACGCCCAGCCACACCCCGACCGAGGCCGACCGGACGCCGGCCATCTCCTCGGTCACGACGCGCAGCCCGCCCGGGAGGACGGTACGTCGGACCGTGGAGACGACCGCGCCGTCCGGGCCGGTCTCGGTCAGCAGGGTGCGGGGGCGCCCCTCAGGCGGTGTGCTGGTCAGGCGGACGCCTCTGCAGCAGCCTCGTCGCTCTCCTCGACCACCGGAACGAGCGACAGCTTGCCGCGGTCGTCGATCTCGGCGATCTGGACCTGGACCTTCTGGCCCACGCTGAGGACGTCCTCGACGGTCTCCACGCGCTTGCCGCCGGCGAGCGACCGGAGCTTGCTGATGTGCAGCAGCCCGTCCTTGCCCGGCAGCAGCGAGACGAACGCACCGAAGTTCGTCGTCTTGACGACCGTCCCCAGGTAGCGCTCGCCGACCTCGGGCATCGTCGGGTTCGCGATCGCGTTGACCGCGGCCCGCGCCGCCTCGGCCGCCTCACCGTTGGTGGCACCGATGTAGATGGTGCCGTCGTCCTCGATGCTGAGCTGGGCGCCGGTGTCGTCCTGGATCTGGTTGATCACCTTGCCCTTCGGGCCGATGACCTCGCCGATCTTGTCGACGGGGATCTTCACGGTGATGATTCGCGGCGCGTTGAGGCTCATCTCGGCAGGCGCGTCGATGGCCTCGGCCATCACGTCGAGGATCGAGATCCGGGCATCCCGCGCCTGGGTCAGCGCACCGGCCAGGACCTCGGCGGGGATGCCGTCGAGCTTGGTGTCGAGCTGCAGGGCGGTGACGAACTCCCGGGTGCCGGCGACCTTGAAGTCCATGTCGCCGAAGGCGTCCTCGGCTCCGAGGATGTCGGTCAGGGCGACGTACTCGGTGGCACCGTCGACCTCGTCGGAGATCAGCCCCATCGCGATGCCGGCGACCGGCGCCTTGAGCGGCACACCCGCCTGCAGCAGCGACAGCGTCGAGGCGCAGACCGAGCCCATCGAGGTGGAGCCGTTGGAGCCCATCGCCTCGGAGAGCTGCCGGATTGCGTAGGGGAACTCCTCGCGGGTGGGCAGCACCGGGAGCAGGGCCCGACGCGCGAGCGCGCCGTGGCCGATCTCGCGACGCTTCGGGGAGCCGACGCGGCCGGTCTCGCCGGTGGAGAACGGCGGGAAGACGTACTTGTGCATGTAGCGACGCGCCTTCTCCGGGGAGAGCGTGTCGAGCTTCTGCTCGGCGGTGAGCATGTTGAGCGTGGTGACCCCGAGGATCTGGGTCTCACCGCGCTCGAACAGCGCCGACCCGTGCACCCGCGGGATCACGCCGACCTCGGCCGACAGCGTCCGGATGTCGGAGAGCCCGCGACCGTCCATGCGGACCTTGTCGCGCAGCACCCGCTCGCGGACCAGCTTCTTGGTGACCGAGCGGAAGGCCGCGCCGATCTCCTTCTCGCGACCCTCGAACTGCGGGGCGACCTGGGCGAGCACCGCGTCCTGGACCGCGTCGAGGCGGTCCTGGCGCTCCTGCTTCGCCACCAGGGTCAACGCCTGCGCGAGGTCCGCGGAGGCGGCCGACGCGACCGCGTCGTAGACGTCGTCCTCGTAGTCGAGGAACACCGGGAACTCCTGGACCGGCTTGGCGGCCTGCTTGGCGAGCTCCTGCTGGGCGTCGACGAGCTGCTTGATGAAGGGCTTCGCCGCGTCGAGCCCGCCGGCGACGACCTCCTCGGTGGGCGCCTGCGCGCCGCTGTGGACCAGCTCGACCGTGGTCTCGGTGGCCTCGGCCTCGACCATCATGATCGCGACGTCACCGGTCTCGGTGACCCGGCCGGCGACCACCATGTCGAACACGGCGCGCTCGAGCTGGCTGTGGCTGGGGAAGGCCACCCACTGGCCGTCGATGAGCGCCACCCGGACGCCGCCGACGGGGCCGGAGAACGGCAGACCCGACAGCTGGGTCGACATCGACGCCGCGTTGATCGCGAGCACGTCGTACGGCTGGTCGGGGTCGAGCGCGAGCACGGTGATGACGACCTGGACCTCGTTGCGCAGCCCCTTCTTGAACGTCGGGCGCAACGGGCGGTCGATGAGCCGGCAGGTGAGGATCGCGTCCTCGCCGGGCCGGCCCTCGCTGCGGAAGAACGAGCCGGGGATCTGGCCCACGGCGTACATCCGCTCCTCGACGTCGATCGTCAGCGGGAAGAAGTCGAAGTGGTCCTTGGGCTGCCTGCCGGCGGTGGTCGCCGACAGCAGCATCGTCTCGTCGTCGAGGTAGGCGGTCACCGAGCCGGCGGCCTGCCGGGCCAGCAGGCCGGTCTCGAACTTGACAGTGCGGGTGCCGAACGATCCGTTGTCGATGACGGTCTCGACGGCAGAGATGACGGGCTCCTCCATGGAAGTCCCTTTCTGGGTCACGGAGGACCGCTGCGGCGCCGTGCCGCCACCGGTCGGGGGCGGGAGGTGCCGGTCTTCGATCGAGGCTCGCGGGAGGGATCCCCCGAGGGCCACTACCGAGGACCGGGCTGGACGTCCGCGGTCGCTCCTGGGTGCTGTGGTGTCCTTCAGTTGTGGTCGTGCGGTCGTGCGGTCGTGCAGGTTCGTGCTGGGGGAACACGAGCGGAGCGGCCACCGAAGGTCCGGTGACCGCTCCGAGGCGTTCAGCGACGCAGGCCGAGCCGCTCGATGATCGCGCGGTACCGGTTGATGTCCTGCTTCTGCATGTAGTTGAGCAGCCGGCGGCGGCGACCCACGAGCAGCAGCAGGCCGCGGCGCGTGTGGTGGTCGTGCTTGTGCTGCTTGAGGTGGTCGGTGAGGTGGGCGATCCGGTGGCTGAGCAGCGCGACCTGGACCTCCGGAGAACCGGTGTCGCCCTCGGTCAGGCCGTACTCGGTGATGATGCGCTGCTTGGTCTCGGCGTCGGTGCCAGTCGACACGTGGTTCCTCTCGGGGTTCGTTGCGCGGCGCTCCGGGGCCAGTTCACCCGGGCTCTCTCGATCCGCGGCCGTTGTCACGGCAACCTGCACAGCCTACCAACGAGGGTCGGGAACGCCGAATCGCGCGACGTCGGCCCCAGGCGCCGCCATGACGAGCACCGCCTCCGCCCGCGCGATCACCGGTCGGCTCCTCCTCCCGACGCGCCGAGCGCCTGCCGCGCCTCGTCGACGTCGCGCGCCATGGCGTCGAGCAGCTCGGCCACCGAGTCGAATCGCTCCATGCCGCGTAGCCGGTGGATGAAGGAGACCTCCACCACCCGGTCGTAGAGGTCCAGGTCGTCCCGGTCGAGCACGTGCGCCTCGACCCGGCGCAGCCGCTGCCCGTCGAACGTCGGGTTGGTGCCCACCGAGATCGCCGCGGGATGACGCGCGCCGTCCGGGTGGCCGTCCGGGTGGTCGTCGTCAACGAGGGTCACCCAGCCGGCGTACACCCCGTCCGCGGGTGCGGCCTCGGTGCCGATCGCCACGTTGGCCGTCGGGTAGCCGAGCTCGCGGCCGCGCCGGTCACCGCGCTGCACCGGCCCGCGCACGGTCACCGCGCGGCCGAGCGCCGCGGCCGCACCCTCGACGTCGCCGTCGGCCAGGCAGCGCCGGACGTACGACGAGGACCACGCCTCGGGGCCGCCGTCGAGCGGGATCCCGACGGCCTCGAAGCCGCGGTCCGGGCCGAGGCGCTCGAGCAGCGCGACGTCGCCCGCGGCGCGGGAACCGAACCGGAAGTTCGCGCCGACCACGACGGCGGCCGCGTGCAGCGTCCTCACAAGCACGTCGTCGACGAAGCGCTCCGGGCTCCACGACGCGAGCTCGCGGTCGAACGGGACGACCAGCAGCGCGTCGACGCCCGTGGCCGCCAGCAGCTCGGCACGGCGCTCGACCGAGGTCAACGCCGGGGGGGCCTGGTCGGGTCGCAGCACAGCCAACGGGTGGGGGTCGAAGGTCACCGCGACGACCTCCGCGCCGAGCTCTGCGGCCTTCTCCGCCGCCCGCCCGACGACGAGCTGGTGGCCGAGGTGGACGCCGTCGAAGTTGCCCACCGTGACGACGGTCCGCCCGAGGTCGGTCGGGACCTCCGCGAGGGAGCGCCAGACGCGCACGGGGAGCCTCCTTCCGGCGAGGCGGGGGCCGGGCTGTCCTCAGCGCGGCACGGGTCGGCGTGCGCCGAGCCTAGACGAGCACCGCGACCGGGGTGGCCGGGCCGGACTCCCGGCCCGCGTACAGCGCGAGCAGGTCGCCCCCGGGGCCGAGCACCCCGAACGGGACACCCGCGGGAGCGGGTGCGGCGAGGTCGAGCGCACGGCCGAAGCCGACGGCGCGGGCCGACGAGTCGTCGACCGCCACGACCGCGAAGAAGCGGCGGGCCACCTCCGCCAGGCCGAGCAGCGGCAGCTCGCCGGCCCGCTCGAGGTCGGCGAGCGGCACGGCGTCGGCGAGGGTGACCCTCCGGTCTTCGGCCCCGACCGCCGTACGCCGCAGCGCGGTGAGGTGGCCGCCGACGCCCAGGACCGACCCGACGTCACGGGCGAGCGCGCGGACGTAGGTGCCGCTCGAGCAGCGCACGCGCAGGTCGACGTCGAGGAACGCGCCCTCGGGCCGTACGGCGAGCAGCGTCAGCTCGTGGACGGTGACCGGCCGGGCCCGCAGCTCGACCTGCTCCCCGGCACGGGCCCGGGCGTAGGCGCGCCTGCCGTCGACCTTGACCGCCGAGACCGTCGAGGGGACCTGCTCGATGGCGCCGGTGAAGCCCGCGAGCGCCTCCCGGACGTCCGCCTCGACGAGGTGGCCGGCCGCGGCGCCGCCGGTCGGCTCCCCCTCGGCGTCGTCGGTGGTCGTGGCGGCGCCGAGCCGCACGGTCGCCTCGTACTGCTTCTCCGCGAGCGCGAGGTGGCCCAGCAGCCGGGTCGCCTTCTCCACCCCGAGGAGCAGCAGCCCGGTGGCCATCGGGTCGAGGGTCCCGGCATGACCGACCTTGCGGGTGTGCGCCAGCCGGCGCACACGGGCGACCACGTCGTGCGAGGTCATCCCGCCCGGCTTGTCGACGACGACCAGCCCGGAGGGGGCAGGGCCAGCCGTCACGCGTGCCGGGTGACCGGGTCGAGGGCGTCCGGGTCGGAGGCCCCGGTCAGGTCGCCGATCGCCACGGGAGCCCTCGGGGTCCTCGGGGTCCTCGTGGGGCTTCCGGTAGGGGTCGGGCTCCCCGGCGTACGTCGCCCCGGCGGCAGCGGCGGCCACCGCAGCGTCGGACTCCCGCGCCTGCACGAGGAGCTCCTCGAGGTGACGCGCGGTCTCCGGCAGCGCGTCGTGGAGGAACTCCAGGGTCGGGACGTGACGGGTGCCGAGCGCCTTGCCGACCTCGGAGCGGATCAGCCCCTTGGCCGACTCCAGGGCAGCGGCGGAGCCCTGGACCTGCTCCTCGTCGCCGAGGACGGTGTAGAAGACGCTCGCGTGCTGGGTGTCCCCGCTGACCCGGACATCGGTGATCGTGACGAAACCGAGCCGCGGGTCCTTGATCCGCCGCTCGAGCATCTCCGCCACGGTCACCTTGATCCGGTCGGCGATCTTGCGGATCCGGGGGTTGGCCATGGTGCGTCCTCCTGTGTCTCCAGGCCCCTCACCGGTCGAGCCGCCCACCGTGGTGGGCGGCTCGACCGGTCACGAGGGGCGGCTCGCCACGACTGACGGGTGAGGTCAGCCGCGCGGGATCTCCCGCATCTCGAACGCCTCGACGACGTCGCCGATCCGGACGTCCTGGTAGTTCCGGAGCACCAGACCGCACTCGAACCCCTCGCGGACCTCCGTGACGTCGTCCCGCTCCCGCCGCAGCGAGGCGAGGTCGAGGTTGTCGGCGACGACCGCACCGTCCCGCGTGAGCCGGACCTTGGCGTTGCGCCGGATCGTCCCGCCGGTGACCATGCAGCCGGCGATGTTGCCGATGCGGCTCGAGCGGAAGATCTCCCGGATCTCGGCAGTCCCGAGCTGGGCCTCCTCGAACTCGGGCTTGAGCATGCCCTTCAGCGCCGCCTCGATCTCGTCGATCGCCTGGTAGATCACCGAGTAGTACCGGATCTCCACACCCTCGCGGTCGGCCAGCTCCGTCGCCTTGCCCTGCGGGCGGACGTTGAAGCCGATGATGATCGCGTCCGAGGCCGCCGCCAGCATCACGTTGGTCTCGGTGATCGCACCGACACCGCGGTCGATGACCCGCAGCGAGACCTCCTCGCCGACGTCGATCTTGGCCAGCGAGTCCTCGAGGGCCTCGACCGACCCGGACACGTCGCCCTTGAGGATGAGGTTGAGCTCCTGGCGAGCGCCCTCCTCCATCGACTTCATGAAGTCCTCGAGGGTACGGCGGACCCGGCGCTGCGCCTGGAGCGCGGCCCGCTCGCGGGCCTCACGCTTCTCGGCGATCTGCCGCGCGATCCGGTCGTCCTCGACGACCAGGATGTTCTGTCCCGCCCCGGGAACGGCGGTGAGACCGAGGACCATCGCCGGACGCGCCGGGTCGGCCTGCTCGATGTTGTCGCCGTGCTCGTCGAGCATCGCGCGGACACGGCCGTACGCCGGGCCGGCGACGATCGAGTCGCCGACACGGAGTGTGCCGCGCTGGACCAGCACCGTCGCCACGGGACCGCGGCCCCGGTCGAGGTGCGCCTCGACGACGAGACCCTGGGCGTCCTGGTGGGGGTTGGCCCGCAGGTCCAGCGACGCGTCTGCGGTCAGCACGATCGCCTCGAGCAGCGAGTCGAGACCGAGACCGGCCTTCGCGGAGACGTCGACGAACATCGCGTCGCCGCCGTACTCCTCGGGGATCAGGCCGTACTCGGTCAGCTGGCCGCGGACCTTCGTCGGGTCGGCGTCCTCCTTGTCGATCTTGTTGACCGCGACCACGATCGGGACACCAGCGGCCTTGGCGTGGTTGAGCGCCTCGACCGTCTGCGGCATCACGCCGTCGTCGGCGGCCACGACCAGCACCGCGATGTCGGTCGCCTGTGCACCACGGGCACGCATCGCCGTGAAGGCCTCGTGACCCGGGGTGTCGATGAAGGTGATGCGACGCTCGTTGCCGTCGACCTCGGTGGCCACCTGGTAGGCGCCGATGTGCTGGGTGATGCCGCCGGCCTCCTTGGCCACCACGTTGGCGTCGCGGAGGGCGTCGAGCAGCTTGGTCTTGCCGTGGTCGACGTGACCCATGACGGTGACGACCGGCGGCCGGACGACCAGGTCGCCCTCGTCGCCCTCGTCGGAGCCGAACTCCAGGTCGAAGGACTCGAGCAGCTCGCGGTCCTCATCCTCGGGGGAGACGACCTCGACGGTGTAGTTGAGCTCCTCGCCCAGCAGCTCGAGCGTCGCGTCGTTGACCGACTCGGTCGCGGTCACCATCTCGCCGAGGTGGAAGAGCATCTGCACCAGCGACGCCGGCTCGACACCGATCTTGTCGGCGAAGTCGGTCAGCGAGGCGCCCCGGGCCAGGCGAACGGTCTCGCCGTTGCCCTTCCGGACGCGCATGCCGCCGATCGTCGGCGCCTCCATGTTGTCGAACTCCTGGCGCCGCTGCCGCTTCGACTTGCGGCCACGCCGGGAAGGACCGCCGGGACGACCGAAGGCGCCCTGGGTGCTGCCCCGCCCGCCGGGGCGACCGGGAGCGCCGCCGCCGCCGGGACGGCCGGGAGCACCGGCGCCGGCGCCGGCGCCGAAGCCCGGACGGCCCGGAGCACCGCCGGCACCAGGACGCCCGGGGGCACCTCCGGGGCCGCCGGGACGGCCGGGAGCACCGGGACGACCGCCCGGACCGGGACGACCGGGGGCACCGGCACGGGCGCCGGGTCCGCTGCCGAACGCGGCCGGGGACTTGGGCATCATCGCGGGGTTCGGTCGGGGCATGCCCGGGCGCGGGGCGCCCGCGCCGGGGAGGCCCCCGGTGCCACCGGGGCGGCCCGCCGGAGGTCGGGGCGCGCGGTCACCGCCGGGAGCAGCAGCCCCCGGTGCGACGGGTGCGCCCGGCGCCGGAGCAGGTCGGCGACCCATGCCCTGCTGCGCGGCGAACGGGTTGTTGCCCGGGCGCGGGGCGCCAGGCCGGCCCGGTGCGCTCGGACGGCCTGCGGGCGCGCCAGGACGGGGTGCGCCGGCTGCCGGAGGCTGGCCCGCGGGGCGACCCGGCTGGGTCGGCCCGGAGCCGGTGCCGTCGGGGCCGGGCTCGGTCGACCGTGCTGCCGGGGCCTCGGGCTGGCCCGGAGCCGGTGCCTGGGCTGCCGGAGCGGTCGGCTGCGCGGGAGCGGGACGGACGGACTGACCCGGGGTCGGCGCGGGGCCGCTCCCGGGAAGAGCCGTCGGCTGTCCCGTCGGGGCGCCTGGGACGCGCGGGGTGGGACGGGCCGCGGGGCGGGCGTCCTCGGTCGCGCTGGGTGCAGCCGCGGCTGCGGCGGCTGCGGGGGCGCCGGCCACCGAGCCGGATGCCGGGGCAGCCGTGGGCGCGGCTCCGGGGGCCGCTGCTGCGGCTGCCGGGGCGCGGGTGCCGTCGGGTGTGCTGACGGGGCTGGCCGCTGGGCCGCCGGTGGGGGCGTCGACGGGGGCGGGCGGCGCGCCGGACCGCTTGGCCGCCTTGGCCTCGGCGGCGGCGCGCAGCTCACCTGCGTAGTTGTCGTTGAACCGCTTGTGAACCGGCGGCTCGATGGTCGAGGACGCCGACTTGACGAACTCGCCCATCTCCTTGAGCTTGGCCAGGACGACCTTGCTCTCGACTCCGAGCTCTTTCGCGAGCTCGTGGACTCGGACCTTTGCCACGCTTCTCCTCCTGGTCCGAGCCGGGCGGCCGGACCGTTAGCTGGTGTGCATGCTCATCGGGAAGTACTCATCGAGTGCTCATGAGCCGCTGCTCCAATTTCTTCTCGGTCACTGGCGGATGGTGCTGCTGGGCTGCCGCCCGGTCGTGCTCCTGCTGCTCGGTCAACTCTCGCACATGCTCCTCCACCGACGCGGTGCTGAGCCCCGGCTCCGCCCGGAGGGACCGGGTGAACGCGCGGCGTCGAACGGCGAGCTGGAGGCAGTCGAGCGTGGGGTGCAGGTGCGCCCCACGTCCCGGCGCCCGCCCTCTCGGATCAGGGACGACCTCGCGGCCGGCGCCCCGGTCGTCGACGACGACGCGCAACAGGTCTGCCTTGGCCGCTCGCTGCCGGCACCCCACACAGGTGCGGACGGGCGAGGCCGGGCGCTCGGGAGGCACGGACACGGCGGACCACGATCTGCGGAGGAGGAGGAACGGACGACCAGCCCCGAGTCTACCGCTCCGCGCCCGTCGGTTCGACCGCTGGACCGCCCGGTGCGCGGGCCGGTCGGCGACCGGGACGACTGGCCGCCGGGCGCGCGCCCGGTGAGCCCGGTGCGTCGGGTTCGTCCGGGGCCTCGTCGGAGCGGATGTCGATGCGCCACCCCGTCAGCCGGGCGGCGAGCCGGGCGTTCTGCCCCTCCTTGCCGATCGCGAGCGACAGCTGGTAGTCGGGGACGACGACCCGGGCGGCGCGCGCCGCAGCGTCGACGACCTGGACGCTCGTGACCCGCGCCGGCGAGAGCGCATGGGCCACGAACTCGGCGGGGTCCTCGGAGAAGTCGACGATGTCGATCTTCTCGCCGTGGAGCTCGTGCATCACCTGGCGGACGCGCTGCCCCATCGGGCCGATGCAGGCACCCTTGGCGTTGACGCCCGGGACCGTCGAGCGGACCGCCATCTTGGTGCGGTGACCCGCCTCCCGGGCCATCGCGCAGATCTCGACGGTGCCGTCGGCGATCTCCGGGACCTCGAGCGCGAACAGCTTCTTGACCAGGTTGGGGTGGCTCCGCGAGAGGTGGACCTGGGGGCCCCTCATCCCGCGGCGGACGCTGATCACCAGCGCCTTGATCCGGGTGCCGTGCTCGTACCGCTCCCCCGGGACCCGCTCGGCCTGCGGCAGCAGCGCCTCGAGCTTGCCCAGGTCGACCAGGACGTCCTGCGGGTCCCGGCCCTGCTGGATCGTGCCGGAGACGAGGTCGCCCTCCCGCCCGGAGAACTCCCCGAAGCGCAGGTCGTCCTCGGCGTCGCGGAGCCGCTGGAGGATGACCTGCTTGGCGGTGGTGGCGGCGATCCTGCCGAAGCCCTCCGGGGTGTCGTCGAACTCGCCGACCTTCTCGCCCTCGTCGTCGACCTCCGCGGCGAGGATCGACACGCGCCCCGTCTTGCGGTCCACGACGGCGCGTGCGTGGGCGTGCGCGCCCGGCGTCTTGTGGTACGCCGTGACCAGGGCCTGCTCGAGCGCGTCGATGAGGATGTCGAAGGAGATCTCCTTCTCGCGCTCCAGGGCACGCAGCAGCGTCAGGTCGATGTCCACGTCAGTCCTCCTCCTCGTCGGTCTCGTCGGTCTCGTCGGTCTCGTCGGTCTCGTCGGTCTCGTCGGTCTCGTCGGTCTCGTCGGTCTCGTCCCCGGTCGACGGCGTACCCGCAGGGCGGTTGAACTCCACCTGCACCTTGGCCTTGACCACGTCGGTCAGTGGGAGCGGCCGGCGGTCATCGTCGACCTCGAGCAGGACTTCGTCGTCGTGGGCCTCGAGGATGCGTCCGGTGAAGGCGGCGCCGTCGGCGGTGGTGACCGCCACGAGGCGACCGGCGTTGCGGCGCCAGTGACGGGAGTGGGTCAGGGGCCGGTCGGTGCCGGGCGAGCTGACCTCGAGGACGTAGGGCTGCTGTCCCATGACGTCGGACGCGTCGAGGAGGCGGGAGACCTCCTTGGTGGCCTCGGCGACGTCGTCGAGGGTGACGCCGCCGTCCCGGTCCACGGCGACCCGGAGGACGCGCCGGCGGCCGGCCGGAGTGAGCTCGATGCCCTCGAGGTCGAGCCCGAGGGCGAGCAGGGGGTCGGTGAGCTCCTCGACGAGTCGCTCCCGCGTCTGTTCCGCGGCCACGTCACCTCCCTGCTCTGCTGTTGTCGGCCGCCGAAGGGCCCCGGCGTCGCGAGGGCGCTCAGGCGCACCGGCGTACCGGACGCTGTCTCGGACCCTAGCCGACAGCCGGAGCCGCGCCACCCGGGCAGCCGTCCCCACGCCGCCCAGGGAAGTGGTGCCACGTGCGGGTCGCACCCGCCCCGACCCCACACGTGGTGCCACGTGCGGGTCCCACCCACGTGCGCTCAGACCCAGGGGCCCGCCACTACGCTCGACGAATGGTCGACGTCGAGCCGCTGCTGACGCGTCGGACGGCGCTGACGGTGGGCGCCGGAGCAGCGGCCGTCGTCTTCGCCGGTTGTGGGGCCGGCGACGGGACGTCGGCGGGAGCCGGTGCCGACCCCGCCGACCCCGCCGACCCCGAGGACGACCCGGACCTGGTCTCCCTCGACCGCGCGGTCCGACGGGAGGAGGAGCTGCGTGCCGAGGTCCGCAGCGCCGTTCGACGGCACCCCGGGCTGAGGGTCGAGCTGCAACGGCTCGCTGGCGTCCACGAGGAGCACGTCGACGTCCTCACCCGGTCGTCGGGGTCCTCGGCGTCGGGAGCGGGCGGGACGCAGGTCGAGCCCGCCAGGCGGCTCACCGCCCGGGAGACGGTCCGGCGGCTCGCCGGCCGGGAGCGGGAGCTCGCGGGGGCTCACGCCCGCGCCGCGCTCGACGCCCGCAGCGGACCCTTCGCCCGAGTGCTCGCCGGCATGGCCGCGGCAGCGGACCAGCAGGCCTACGTCCTCGACAGCCTCGGGTCGGCGGTCCCCCGCCGTGGCTGAGGTCCCGCGGACCCCGTCCGAGGCCGTGCAGGCGACGCTCGCGGCCGAGCACGCCGCGGTGGCGGTGTACGCCGTGCTCGGCGGCCGGGTGTCGGCGACCCGGGACCCCGAGGCGACGACCCTGATCCGCACCGGCTACGACCTGCACCAGCAGCGCCGCGACCTGCTGCGCGGCCGACTGGCCCAGCAAGGACAGACCCCCGTCGCTGCGGCACCGGCGTACGACGTCCCGGCCCGGACGAGGGACGCGCGCCGGCTCCTCCAGGTGGCGGTGACGACCGAGGAACGCTGCGCGGAGGTCTACGCCCAGCAGGTGGCCGGGACCAGCGGCGAGGACCGCCGGTGGGCCGTAGAGGCGCTGCGGGACGCGGCCGTCCGGCTGCTCACGCTGGGCGGTACGCCGTCGGGGTGGCCCGGCCTCCGCGAGCTCTGAGGCTCCCTCAAGCATCGAGCCGCCCCTCGTGGTCATCACGAGGGGCGGCTCGACGTCAGCGGATCAGGCGCGGACTGATCAGGCGCGGTAGGGCGGTCCACATCCGGTCCATGCGGGTGACCTGACCCGCGGAGAACTCGTAGTAGCAGGAGTCGTAGCTGTAGCCCATGAAGTTGTGGATCGGGTCGAGCCCCGACAGCGAGCAGGAGTCCCGACCGGTCGGGCAGCCCGACGTCGCGGACCCCTGCGCCGGCGTGTCGCTGACCTCGTCGTTCGTCGCGCTGCACCCACCCTTGAACGTGTGGTAGAGCCCAGCCAGTCACGCGGCCTCGTGCGTGGCGGTCTCACCGGGCCCGTAGTTGGCGATCGGCGGGTACCCCGCGGCGCCCGCCTTCGGCAGGGTGTTCCACTGCACGCGGATCCCGTCGACGCGCGGATTGGCGGCGTAGTCCCAGGGGAACGTCGCGATCCCGAGGTACCGGAAGTCGACGAGCCAGATGTTCAGCTCGTGCCTGCCGGGACTCCGCGTCTGGGCGCGGTAGGTCGTGCTCGACCGGTCAGCGTGCCAGGTGTTGTTGCGGAACTCGTCGTTACCACCGAAGACGAACCTGATCCCTGTGTCGCGAGCCGCGGTGAGGGGAGGCTCGTTCGTTAGGTCCCGATCCGGCAGGAAGCGGTCAGATCGGCGGACGCGTGCCGCGCCAGCCGCGGACGACGGCCTGGACCTCGGCGAGCCGGTGCACGACCGCGTCCGGCTCCCCCCTGGAGTGCCCCACCTGCTCGGGCGGGATGTCGGAGTGCGGCACCAGGATCGTCCGCATCCCGACCTGCGCTGCTCCCCAGATGTCGTCGAACAGCCGGTCCCCGACGAAGACGCAACGGGCCGGGTCCTCGACGCCGACCGCACGGGCGGCGGCCCGGAACGCCTCCGGGGACGGCTTGGTCCACGGCACCTCGCTGGTGTAGACGGCGCCGTCGATGAGGTCCAGGACCCCGTCGCGACGGAAGACGTCCTCGTGCCACGCCCGCGGCCACACCGTGTTCGACAGCACGCCGACCCGCAGGCCGTCGGCCCGGAGCGCGGCGAGGAGCCCGGGGACGTCGGGGTCGGTCTGGGTGTGCGGCTCCCAGAACTCGCGGTACGCCGTCAGCAGCGACTCGTCGTGCGACAGGCCGGCCTCGGTGAAGACGTCGGCGAGCGTCGCGCTCCGCTGGGCGTCCTTGGACCGCGCCCACACGGTCTGGTTGGCGACCTGGAGGTCGAGGTGCGCCTCGGGGTGGGCGTCGAGGGCGGCGAGTGCGAGGGCCTGGGCCTCGGCGGCGAAGTCGATGACGTGCCACGGGGTCAGGGTGCCGCCCCAGTCGAAGACGACGGCGTCGATCCCGACCCCGGTGAGGTCCTGACCCACCTCAGCCCCCGGCGGGACCGGTCCCGCGGACGACGGCGGCGACCCGCTCCACCGCCTCCTCGACGGGCACCTGCACCCGCTCGCCCGTCGCCCGGTCCTTGACCTCGACGACGCCCTCGGCGTACCCCTTGCCGACCACGACGATCGTGGGGACACCGAGGAGCTCGGCGTCCTTGAACTTCACTCCCGGGGAGACCTTGGCCCGGTCGTCGAGCAGGACCTCGACACCGACGCCGGTCAGCCCGGTCGCCAGCCGCTCCGCAGCCTCGAAGACCGCGGCGTCCTTGCCCGTCGCCACCACGTGGACGTCCACCGGCGAGACCTCCCGCGGCCACACCAGCCCGAGGTCGTCGTGGTTCCCCTCGGCGATCGCCGCGACGGCGCGGGTCACCCCGATCCCGTAGGAACCCATGGTGACGGTGACCAGCGTGCCGTTCTCGTCCAGCACCCGGAGGTCGAGCGCCTCGGCGAACCAGCGCCCGAGCTGGAAGATGTGACCGATCTCGATGCCGCGCGCGGACTCGAGGGTCCCCTCGTGGCAGTTCGGGCACGCGTCACCGTCGCGCACCTCGGCTGCCTCGATCGTGCCGTCCGGGGTGAAGTCGCGGCCGGCGACGAGGTCGAGCACGTGCCGGCCGGGCTCGTCGGCCCCGGTGACCCACGCGGTACCCGTCCCGACGTGCGGGTCCAGGAGGTAGCGCACCTTCGACTCGTTCTCGACCCCGAGCGCGCCCGGACCGATGTAGCCCTTCACCAGCGCCGGGAACGCCTGGAAGTCGGCCTCCGTGAAGGCTTCGACGGTGCTCGGCTCGACCTGGGCCGCCAGCCGCTTCTCGTCGACCTCTCGGTCGCCGGGCAGGCCGATCGCCAAGGGCTCCCGGGTGCCGTCGGGGTGCGCGAGCACCACCACGACGTTCTTGAGCGTGTCCCCGGCCTGCCACGGCCGGTCCGCGCGCGGGTGAGCAGCGTTGAGGTGGTCGACGAGCGTCTGGATCGTGGGGGTGTCGGGGGTGTCCTCGACGTGCGCGGCGGGCGCGTCGTCGTACGGCAGCGGAGCGGGCGCCGGGACGCGCACGGCCTCGACGTTGGCGGCGTATTCGCAGTGGGTGCAGCGGACGTAGGTGTCCTCGCCGACCTCGGCCGTGGCGAGGAACTCCTCGGACTTCGAGCCGCCCATGGCGCCGCTGGTCGCCGTGACGATGGCGTAGTCGAAGCCGAGCCGGTCGAAGGTCTTGATGTAGGCCGCCCGGTGCGCTGCGTACGACCGGTCCAGCCCCTCGTCGGTCAGGTCGAAGGAGTAGGAGTCCTTCATGACGAACTCGCGTCCACGGAGCACGCCCGCACGGGGGCGGGCCTCGTCGCGGTACTTCCTCTGGATCTGGTAGAGCCAGACCGGCAGGTCCTTGTAGGACGAGTACAGGTCCTTGACGGCGAGCGTGAACATCTCCTCGTGGGTGGGGCCGAGCAGGTAGTCACCCCCCTTCCGGTCCTGGAGCCGGAAGATGCCGCTGCCGTACGTCGTCCAGCGGTTGCTGGCCTCGTAGGGCTCGCGGGGCAGCAGCGCCGGGAACGACAGCTCCTGGGCACCGATCGCGTCCATCTCCTCGCGGACGATCGCCTCGACGTTGCGGAGCACCCGCAGTCCCAGGGGGAGCCAGGTGTAGATGCCGGGGGCGGCGCGGCGCACGTAGCCGGCGCGGACGAGCAGGCGGTGACTCGGGACCTCCGCGTCCGCCGGGTCCTCGCGCAACGTGCGCAGGAACAGCGTGGACATCCGGAGCAGGGTCATGGGCGTCAGGCTATGCGAGCCTGCCGACAGGACTCGACCGAGTTCGCGCCGCCCGGAGCGCGGTGCGGACGAGCGGCACCTGCAGCGGCAACCGGAGGAGGGTCGCCGCACGGTACGCCGCGCCCCGCTCCCACGCGTCCACCGCCATCTGCACGTTGCCGGGGAAGACCAGGACGAGCAGCGCGGCACTCGCCAGGCCCGCCGACCGGCGCGTGGCCGGGACCAGCAGCCCGGACGCGCAGGCCAGCTCCGCGGCGCCCGACCACAGCACGACCGCCCGGCGGCCGGGCAGCCACCGCGGCACGAGCGGGAGGAAGACGCGTGGCTCGACGAGGTGGACGGTCCCCGAGACCAGGAAGACCCCGGTGAGCAGCCGCAGGTCCCACGGGTAGTCCGGCGCGCCCATCGTCAGAACATGATCGTGGTGAACGTCGCGGTCCGGCGGAACCCGACCCGGTCGTACACGCGTTGCGCGGCGGTGTTGTGGGCGTTGACGTACAGCGCCACCACGGGTGCCACCTCCCGCAGGGCGAGGTCCACCACGGCCGCCATCCCGGCGGTCGCGAGACCCTCTCCTCTCCGGTCGGGGGCGACGTAGACCCCCTGCACCTGGCAGGCGTGCGGGGTGGCAGCGGCGACCTCGGCCTTGAACACGACCCGGCCGTCCTCGACCCGGACGAAGGACCAGCCCCGGGACACCAGCTGGGCGACCCGAGCGCGGTAGACCGGCCCACCGCCCCGCTCCTCGGGAGAGACCCCGACCTCCTCGGTGTACATCGCGACGCAGGCAGGATAGAGCGCGTCGAGGTCGGCCATCACGCCGCGGCGGACCAGCGGGTCCGGCGCGACCTCCGGGGAGCGGTCGATCTCCAGGTGGGGCTGGTGCCGTCGGACGACGCGCGGCGGCGACCAGTCCCGCTGGAGACGCTCCCACATCCGCTCGACGGCCTCCTCGGGCCCGAGCAGCGTCGAGCAGGAGCGACCCTGGCGGCGGGCACGCTCGGCGAACGCGTCGCACGCCTCCGGGGTCGCCAGCGCGGGCATCAGGTTGGCTGCCGAGTGACACACCGACACCAGCCGGCCGTCCTCGTAGAACCCCGACATCTCGCCGCCGAGCCACCGCGGCTGGAGCTGGGTGGTCCTCGCGCGGTAGTCCGCGACGACGTTCACCACCGGGTCACGGCTCAGCAGCCGGGTGACCTCCGGCAGGTCCGGCGGGCCGAGGAGACGCAGCGCGCGCTGGGTGCGGAGCACGGTGCCGAGCGTATCGCCCGGGGGGTCAGCCGACCGAGACCGTGGCTCCGGCGCCCTCGACCGGCGGCATCGACTCGGCGATCCGCAGCGCCTCCTCGATGAGCGTCTCGACGATCTGCGACTCCGGCACGGTCTTGACGACCTCGCCCTTGACGAAGATCTGACCCTTGCCGTTGCCCGAGGCGACGCCGAGGTCGGCCTCGCGCGCCTCGCCTGGGCCGTTCACGACGCAGCCCATGACCGCCACCCGGAGCGGCACCTCGAGCCCGTCGAGACCCGCGGTCACCTCCTCCGCGAGCTTGTACACGTCGACCTGGGCGCGGCCGCAGGAGGGACAGGACACGATCTCGAGCCGGCGGGGGCGCAGGTTGAGCGACTCGAGGATCTGCAGTCCGACCTTCACCTCCTCGACCGGCGGGGCCGAGAGCGAGACCCGGATCGTGTCCCCGATCCCCTTGCTCAGCAGCGCCCCGAAGGCGACCGCGGACTTGATCGTCCCCTGGAACGCGGGGCCGGCCTCGGTGACCCCGAGGTGCAGCGGCCAGTCACCGGCCTCGGCGAGCAGCTCGTAGGCGCGGACCATCACGACGGGGTCGTTGTGCTTGACCGAGATCTTGAAGTCGTGGAAACCGTGCTCCTCGAAGAGGCTTGCCTCCCACATCGCCGACTCGACGAGGGCCTCGGGGGTGGCCTTGCCGTACTTGCTCAGCAGCCGGGGGTCCAGCGAACCGGCGTTGACCCCGATGCGGATCGAGGTGCCGTGGTCCGCGGCGGCGCGGGCGATCTCCTTGACCTGGTCGTCGAACTTGCGGATGTTGCCGGGGTTGACGCGGACCGCGGCACAGCCGGCCTCGATCGCGGCGAAGACGTAGCGCGGCTGGAAGTGGATGTCGGCGATGACCGGCAGCTGCGACTTGGTGGCGATGGTGGCGAGCGCGTCGGCGTCGTCCTGGCTCGGGCACGCCACCCGGACGATGTCGCAGCCCGCGGCGGTGAGCTCGGCGATCTGCTGCAGCGTGGCGTTGATGTCGGAGGTGAGGGTGGTGGTCATCGACTGCACGGAGACCGGGGCGTCCCCGCCCACCAGGACCTTGCCGACCGTGATCTGCCGACTGCGGCGGCGCGGGCTGAGCACCGGCGGCGGCGCCGCGGGCATGCCGAGGGCGATGGTCGTCATCTCTGGGTCATCCGATCTGTACCGGGGCGACGATGTCGCCGGCGATGAGGACCAGCCCCATCACCAGCAGTGCGCTGGCGACGACGTAGGCCACGGGCAGGAGCTTGGCGACGTCCACGTGTCCGGGGTCGGGCCGGTGCCTCACCCGCGCCAGGCCCCGGCGTACCGCCTCGTAGAGAGCGCCGGCGATGTGCCCGCCGTCGAGGGGCAGCAGCGGGATGAAGTTGAACATCCCGACGAACAGGTTGAGGCCCGCGAGGAGGCTGACGAGGAACACGATGCGGTCGACGAGCGGGCTGGTCCGGTCCGAGGTGACCTCCCCGGCCACCCGACCGGCGCCGACCACGCTGACCGGGCTGTCCTGCGCCCGCTCCTCGAGCCCGACGACGGCCTTGCCGACGCCGTAGACCTTCACGGGGAGCGTGCCCAGGGCCTTGACGGTCGCCCAGGTCATCGACCCCATCTGCTCGACGGTGAAGAGCAGCCCGTGACGTTCCCGGCCGACCGTGCTCTCGACGCCGAGGAAGCCCGCCTGCTCGAAGCCCTCGACCGGCGTTCCGTCCTCGTCGATCCGGTGGACCGACTTGACCGTCGTGTTCGTCGTCGCGGTCCGGACGGCGCCGTCGCGCTCGTAGCCGATCACCGCCTCGCCGTCGGCGTTGCCGCGGATCAGCCGGACGAGGTCCTGCCACCCGTCGACGGGGGTGCCGTTGAAGGAGACCAGGCGGTCGCCGGGGCGCAGCCCCGCGAGGTACGCCGGGGTCGGCGTGTCGGCCGGCGTGCAGTCTCGGCCCTCCTCCTCCGCCGGCACGACGCAGCGCGACACCGTCGCGACGGTGGTCGTGGGCTCGATGGTGCCGTAGAGGCCGAAGATGCCTGCGAACAGCAGGAACGCGATCGCGACATTGACCAGCGGGCCGCCGGACATTACGACGACCTTCTTCCACCAGGCGAGCTTGTAGAAGAGCCGGTCCTCGTCGCCGGGACGGACGTGCTCGTACTCCGCGGCGCGCGCGTCGGACACCAGCTGGGCGAAGAGCCCGGTGTTGCCGGTGCGGGGTCGGGTGTCGCCCTTCGCGGGCGGCAGCATCCCGACGAGCTTGACGTAGCCGCCGAGCGGGACCGCCTTGAGGCCGTACTCGGTCTCCCCGCGGCGGGTGGACCACACCGTCCCGCCGAACCCGACGAAGAACTGGGTGACCTTCACCCCGAACCGCTTGGCGGGCACCATGTGGCCGCACTCGTGCAGCGCGATCGAGGCCGCGACCCCCACGGCGAACACCAGCACGCCGACGGCGTACAGCAGGGCGGTCATCGGGTCCTTCCGGTGCGGGCAGCGGGCGGCGGCGTCCGGTGGCCGACGTCCGTGCCGGACGTGAGCGCCGCCTCGGAGCGTGCCCAGCCGTCCGCCGCCAGCACGTCCTCCACGGTGAGGGCGCGCTCTCCCGAGCGTACGCCGGAGCGGGAGAGGACCGCCGCGATCGTGGGGACGATGTCGGTGAACCTCATCTCACCGCGGAGGAAGGCTTCGACGCAGACCTCGTTCGCCGCGTTGTAGACCGCGGGAGCCGTGCCGCCCGCGGCGCCGGCCTCACAGGCGAGCCGGACGGCGGGGAACGCCTCGTGATCGAGCGGGTGGAACTCCCAGGTCTGCGCTCTGGCCCAGTCGACCGCCGGCGCCGCGTCCGGCACCCGGTCCGGCCACCCCAGGGCGAGCGCGATCGGGATGAGCATCGACGGCGGGCTCGCCTGGGCCAGCGTCGACCCGTCGGTGAACTCCACCATCGAGTGCACGACCGAGGTCGGGTGGACCACGACCTCGATCCGGTCGAACGGGATCCCGTAGAGCAGGTGCGCCTCGACGACCTCGAGGCCCTTGTTGACCAGCGTCGCGCTGTTGACCGTCACCAGCGGACCCATCGACCAGGTCGGGTGGGCCAGCGCCTCCTGCGGGGTGACGTCGTGGAGCTCGTCGCGGCGGCGACCCCGGAACGGTCCGCCGCTCGCGGTGAGCACGAGCCGGCGCACCTCCGCGGGCCGGCCGCCGCGCAGGCACTGCGCGAGCGCGCTGTGCTCGGAGTCGACCGCCACGATCTGCCCCGGCGCCGCCCGGTCGGTGACCAGCGGGCCGCCGATGATCAGCGACTCCTTGTTGGCCAGCGCGAGGGTGGTGCCGGCGTCGAGCGCCGCCAGCGTCGGCCGCAGCCCGGCGGCGCCGTCGATGCCGTTGAGGACGACGTCGCACGGCAGCGACGCCGCCTCGATCGACGCCTCCGCGCCGAGACCGCTGAAGAGACCGGGGTACGACGCCCGCAGCTCGGCGACCTGCTGCTCGAACAGCGCGGGCTGGGACCCGCCCGCCGTGACACCGACGACCCGGAACCGGTCGGGGTTGCGGCGTACGACGTCGAGGGCCTGGGTCCCGATCGAACCGGTCGACCCGAGGAGGACGACGTCACGACGCTGCACGCCGTCCATCATGCCGGTCGGTTCAGTCGTCGCGCTGTCCCCACGGGGAGCCGTACTCGGTCAGCAGGTCGAGGAACGGCACCGCGTCGAAGGCCTCGGGACCGAGCACCCCGGCACCCGACCAGGTCCCCCGGGCGAGCAGCTCGAGCGCGACGACCGGGTTGACCGCGGTCTGCCACACCACGCACTGGTGTCCGTACTCCCGCATCGACCAGGCGTTGTCGACGACGTGGTAGAGGTACGTCGAGCGCGGCCGGCCGTCCTTGTCGAGGCCGGTGACGTGGACCCCGGCGCAGGTCTTGCCCTGCATCCGCTCCCCCAGCCCCGCCGGGTCGGGCAGGCAGGCGGCGACGACGTCGCGCGGTGCGACCTCGACCCCGCCGACCCGCACCTTGTCGGTGCGGTCCAGGCCGAGCCGGTGCAGCGTCTGCAGGACGCCGATGAAGTCCTCGCCGAGCCCGTACTTGAACGTCACGCGCCGCGCGTCGAGCCACCGCGGCATGAGGAGCACCTCCTCGTGCTCGACGTGGACGCACTCGACCGGCCCGATCCCCTCGGGGAACACGAACACCTCCGGCTCGGCGAAGGGCTCCAGGGTGAACCAGCCGCGGTCGCGCTCCCAGACCACGGGCGGGTTGAGACACTCCTCGATCGTGGTCCAGATGGAGAAGCTCGGCGCGAAGACCGGCTCGCCGTCGTCCCCGAGCACGACGAGGTTCGCGCCGTCGCGGGTCCCGAGCTCGTCGATCTGCGAGAAGAGGTGGTCCGCGGCGTACCGCGCGAAGACGTCGGAGAGCCCGGGCTCGACGCCGATCCCGACCAGCGCGAGCCGGCCCGCCGCCTCCCAGCGCTCGGCCTGCGCGAACTGCGCGTCGCCGAGCTTGGTGCCGACCTGGGAGTACGGCGACGTGGGGTGCGGCTCGGACAGGCTCATCGCCATGTCGAGGTACGCCGCCCCGCCGGCGTACGCACCCTCGAAGACCGGCATCACGAACCGGGGGTCGACGGCGTTGACGACGTGGGTGATGCGGTGCTCCTCGACGAGCCGCTGCACCGACGCCGCGTCGGAGGCGTCGACCTGGGCGGCCGTGGCACGGTGGTCCTCACCGGCCGCCTTCTCCGCCCGCGCGAGGTCGTAGTCGGCGATCACGAGGGCGTCGTGGAAGTCGCGCCGGGCGATGATCGAGGCGAACGCCCCACCCACGCCACCGGCCCCGACCAGCAGGATCCTCACGAGGCCGTCCTCACTGACCGATGTAGGACATGACGTGCTTGATGCGCGTGTAGTCCTCCAGCCCGTACATCGACAGGTCCTTGCCGTAGCCGGAGTGTTTGAACCCGCCGTGCGGCATCTCGGCGACGATCGGGATGTGGGTGTTGATCCACACCGCGCCGAAGTCGAGCCGCTTGGCCATCCGCATCGCGCGACCGTGGTCCTTGGTCCACACGCTGGAGGCCAGCCCGTACTTGACGCCGTTGGCCCAGCGCAGCGCCTCGCCCTCGTCGGAGAAGCGCTGGACGGTGATGACCGGCCCGAAGATCTCCTCCTGGACCTGCTCGTCCTCCTGCTTCAGGCCGGAGATCACGGTCGGCTCGAAGAAGAAGCCGTCGCGGCCCTCGACGCGGTGACCGCCGGCATCGACGCGGGCGTGGTCGGGGACCCGGTCGACCATGCCACTGACCCGCTCCAGCTGGCTGGGGTTGTTGAGCGCCCCGAACAGGATGTCCTCCTCCTCCGGCATCCCGGTGCGCGTGTCGCGGGCGGTCTCGGCGAGCGCCGCGACGAAGTCGTCGTGGACGCCCGGCCCGGCCAGCACCCGGGTGGCGGCGGTGCAGTCCTGGCCGGCGTTGAAGTAGCCCGCGGCGGCGATGCCCTCCGCCGCCGCCGCGACGTCCGCGTCGTCGAACACGATCACCGGCGCCTTGCCGCCCAGCTCGAGGTGGGCGCGCTTCAGTCCGGCCGCTGCCGAGCCGGCGACCTCCATCCCGGCGCGCACCGAGCCCGTGATCGCCACCAGCTGCGGGGTCGGGTGCTGGACGAGCGCTCGGCCGGTGTCCCGGTCACCGCACACCACGTTGAGGACGCCCGGCGGGAGGAACTCGTTGCAGAGCTCGGCGAACAGCACCGTCGACGCCGGCGTGGTGTCCGAGGGCTTGAGGACCACGGTGTTCCCGGCCGCGAGCGCGGGTCCGAGCTTCCAGACCGCCATCATCAGCGGGTAGTTCCAGGGCGTGACCTGGGCGACGACACCGATCGGCTCACGCCGGACGAACGAGGTGTGGTCGGCCAGGTACTCCCCGGCGCTGCGCCCCTCGAGGACCCGGGCCGCTCCGGCGAAGAAGCGGAGCTGGTCCACGCACGGTGGCAGCTCCTCGGTCTCGGTGAGCGTGATCGGCTTGCCGGTGTTCTCGCACTCGACCTTGACGAACTCCGCCGCGCGCTCCTCGAGCGCGTCGGCGATCCGCAGCATGGCCCGCTGGCGCTCGGCCGGGGTGGTCTCCCCCCACGTCTCGAAGGCCTTCTCGGCCGCCCGGAAGGCCTGGTCGACGTCCTCGGCGCCTGAGGCGGGGGCCGTGGCGTACACCTGGCCGGTGGCCGGGTTCACCACGTCGTACGTCGTGCCGGAGGCGGCGTCGACGGGCTTGCCGTCGACGAGGTTGCGGAAGGTCTGCGTCATGCGCCGGAGCCTAGCGATCCACAACGTCGGAGGGTAGTCCGGGCGACGGATTCCGTCGCTGAACGCGAAGGATCCTGTCGATGACAGCAGGCGCGGGGCGCAAGGAGCCACGGATCCACTTGCACGGCGCTCGCCGGACGCGACATGATGGGACCACCCGTACACAGGAGCCTCCCGTGAGCACACCACCGTCCAGCATCCCCGCGGTCCCGGCCGACGACCAGCTGCGGCTGCAGCAGTCCGCGCGCGACCACCTCTGGCTGCACTTCAGCCGGATGGGCGTCTACCAGGACCACGACGTACCGGTCATCGTCAAGGGTGACGGCGTCTACGTGTACGACGCGTCGGGCAAGCGCTACCTGGACGCGCTCGCCGGGCTCTTCGTCAGCCAGCTCGGCCACGGCCGGACCGACCTCGTCGAGGCGGCCGCGAAGCAGGCCTCGGAGCTGGCGTTCTTCCCGCTGTGGTCCTACGCGCACCCGACCGCGATCGAGCTGTCGGAGAAGGTGGCCGGGTACGCCCCGGGAGACCTGAACCGCGTCTTCTTCACCTCCGGCGGTGGCGAGGCGGTCGAGACCGCGTGGAAGCTCGCGAAGAACTACTTCAAGCTCACCGGCAGGCCGATGAAGCACAAGGTCATCAGCCGCTCGATCGCCTACCACGGCACCACGCAGGGCGCGCTGTCGATCACCGGGCTGCCGCCGCTCAAGCAGCAGTTCGAGCCGCTCGTGCCGTCGACGTTCCGCGTGCCGAACACCAACTTCTACCGCGCTCCCGAGCAGTTCCAGGGAGGCCGTGACGGCGACCTGGAGGCGTTCGGCCGCTGGGCTGCCGACCAGATCGCGGTGGCGATCGAGGACGAGGGCCCCGACACGGTGGCCGCGGTGTTCCTCGAGCCGGTGCAGAACGCCGGCGGCTGCTTCCCGCCGCCGCCCGGGTACTTCCAGCGGGTCCGGGAGATCTGCGACGAGTACGACGTGCTGCTCGTGAGCGACGAGGTCATCTGCGCCTTCGGACGGCTCGGGCACATGTTCGGGGCCGAGCGGTTCGGCTACCAGCCGGACATGATCACCTGCGCCAAGGGGCTCACCTCGGGGTACGCACCTCTCGGCGCGATGATCGCCACCGACCGGCTCATGGAGCCGTTCCTGCACGGCAACCAGTCGTTCCTGCACGGCTACACGTTCGGTGGCCACCCGGTGTCGACGGCCGTGGGGCTTGCCAACCTCGAGGCGTTCGAGCGCGAGGGCATCAATCAGCACGTCCTGGACAACCAGGACGGGTTCCGTGCCACGCTCGAGCGGCTCAAGGACCTGCCGATCGTCGGCGACGTCCGCGGCGAGGGCTACTTCTACGGGATCGAGCTGGTCAAGGACAAGGACACCAAGGAGACGTTCGACGAGTCCGAGTGCGAGCGGCTGCTGAGGGGCTTCCTGTCCGGGGCGCTCTTCGAGGCCGGCATCTACTGCCGCGCCGACGACCGCGGCGACCCGGTCATCCAGCTGTCCCCGCCGCTCATCTGCGGGCAGGAGCACTTCGACGAGATCGAGGAGATCCTCCGCAAGGTGCTCACCGAGGCCAGCACCCTGCTCTGACCCCGCACCGCCGAGCCGCCCCTCGTGACGGGTCGAGTCGCCCGCCGTGACGTGTCGAGTCGCCCGCCATGGTGGGCGGCTCGGCACGCGGCGGGCACGGCGGTCGGCGAAGAGCGTCAGCGCCTCCGCTCCGCCGTCATCCGGTGGCGGAACGGTCCGTCGGCGTCACTGGGAGCAGGTCGCACCGGAAGACCACGAGGGGCGGCTCGATCGGTCACCAGGGGCGGCTCGACCGGTCACAGGGGGCGGCTCGTCAGAGGGTGTGGCGGCGGCGGCGCCACAGCTCGCCGCCGACGACGAACAGGAACGACACGAAGAACATGATCGTCCCGACCACGAAGAGCTGCGGCGGGAAGTCCTTGAGCTTGGCGCCGTAGACGTAGAGCGGGAACGTCGTGGACTGGCCCGAGGTGAAGTTCGTGACGATGAAGTCGTCGAACGACAACGAGAACGCGAGCATCGCCGCCGCGACGATGCCGGGCAGCGCCAGTGGCAGCGTGACCAGCCGGAAGGTCTGCCACTCGTTGGCGTAGAGGTCCATCGCCGCCTGCTCGAGCCGCTGGTCGAGCCCGATGAGCCGCGCCTTGACCGTCACCACGACGAAGGACAGGCAGAACATCACGTGCGCGATGACGATCGTGACGAAGCCCAGGACGCTGTCCAGCCCGAGCGAGACGAACATCGCCAGCAGCGACGCACCCATGACGACCTCGGGGGTCGCCATCGGCAGGAAGATCACCAGGTTGGAGGTGCTGCGCCCGCGGAAGCTGTGCCGGACCAGGGCGAAAGCCATCAGCGTCCCCAGGACCGTCGCCAGCACCGTCGCAGTGAGGCTGATCCCGATGCTCAGCCGCAGCGACGCGCAGAGCCCCTCCGGCTCGCAGACCGACGTCCAGTTGTCCAGCGTGAACGCCTCGAACTGGGCGGTCGCCGACCGGCCGGACGGCTGGTTGAACGACAGCGCGACGATGTAGCCGATCGGGACACAGGAGTAGACGAGGACCAGGATCCCGAGCAGCAGCACGAGGTGGTCCGAGAGCCACCGGAGAGGGCTGCGCCGTGACGGGGCTGATGGGCCCGACGTCGAGGCCGACCCGACCTTCGCGGCGACGTCGGCGGGGGCGCCGGCGCGCGGGGCGGGCGGCGGGCCGGCGCGGTGGGTGGTGGTCACACGAGGTCCTCGGTGCCCGACCGGCGCACGTACACCACGACCAGCACGACCACGATCGCCATGAGGAGCAGCGACAGGCTCGCGGCGAGCGGGTAGTTGCGCTCGGTGAGGAACGCCGCCTGGATGCGGTTGCCGAGCATGTACTGCCGCGGTGTCCCGAGCAGCTCGGCGTTGATGTAGTCGCCGCAGGCCGGGATGAAGGTGAGCAGCGTGCCGGACACCACGCCCGGCAGGCCCAGCGGCCAGGTCACCTTGCGGAAGCCGGTGAAGGGGCTGGCGTAGAGATCGCCGGCCGCCTCGACGAGCCGGTGGTCGACCTTGTCCAGCGACGCGTAGATCGGCAGCGTCATGAACGGCAGGAAGTTGTAAGTGAGCCCGGCGATCACCGCGACCGGGGTCGCCAGCAGCCGGCCGTCGTCGGGGAGCACGGCGATCGTCTGGAGGAAGCTGGTGACCGGCCCGTTGTCGGAGAGGATCGTGCGCCACGACAGCGTGCGCAGCAGGAAGCTGGTGAAGAACGGCGCGATGACGAGCACGAGCATGACGTTCTTCCAGCGCCCCGCCTTGAAGGCGATCGCGTAGGCCAGCGGGTAGCCCAGCAGCAGGCACGCCACAGTGGCGATCCCGGCGTAGGTGAACGAGCGCAGGAACAGGTTCCAGGTCTCGCGGAGCGCGTCGACGTAGTTGCCGAAGTGCCACGTCATCGCGTAGCCGTCGACGAACGAGCCGCTGGGGTCGTAGAGCGAGGTGAAGAACAGCTGCACCGCCGGAAACAGGAAGAACACCGCGAGCCAGGCCATCCCGGGCACGAGGAGCAGCCAGCCCCACCCCCTGCGCCGAGCGGTGGCACCGTCGACCGGTGCGTCGGGGGCGGCCGGCGGAGCGGCGGTGCTCACTCCACGTCCTCCGGGCGCAGGATCCCCGCGTCGGCGTCCTGGTCGGCGTCGAGGAGGAATGCGTGCTCCTGCGACCAGGTCAGGTCGACCTCCTGACCCTGAGCGAGCGGCGGCCGCTGGCCGGTGTTCTGCTCGAAGACCATCAGCTCCTGGTCCCAGGGCATGCGGACGAGGTACTGGGTGCTCACGCCGACGAAGCTGACGTCGCTCACCCGGCCGCCTCCCAGCACGTTGTGACCCGCCGCGGTCCCGGCGAGCGCCGCGTGGGAGGTCCCGGAGCCGGCCGGGCTGATGAACAGCTTCTCGGGCCGTACGCCGAGCCAGCCGCGGCCCGCGCTGGTGTGGGCCCGCGACCCGGGCAGCCGGGTCTTCTGCCCGTGGCAGTCGACGACGACGGTGTCGCCGCTCTCGAGCACCTCGGTCATGATGAGGTTCGACTGGCCGAGGAAGTTCGCGACGAAGGTCGTCCGCGGGTTCTCGTACAGCTCCCCCGGCGCACCCATCTGCTCGATGACCCCGTGGTTCATCACCGCGATGGTGTCGGCCATCGTCATGGCCTCCTCCTGGTCGTGGGTGACGTGCACGAAGGTGATCCCCACCTCGACCTGGATCCGCTTGAGCTCGATCTGCATCTGCCGACGTAGCTTGAGGTCGAGCGCCCCCAGCGGCTCGTCGAGCAGGAGCACGCCGGGGTGGTTGACGAGCGCGCGCGCCAGCGCCACCCGCTGCTGCTGCCCGCCGGAGAGCTGGGCGGGCTTCCGCCTGGCGTACGTCGCGAGCTGCACCAGGTCGAGCATGGCGCGGGTCCGGTCCTGGTGGTCGGCGACCTTGCGGCGCTTGAGCCCGAAGGCGACGTTCTCGGCGACCGTCAGGTGCGGGAACAGGGCATAGGACTGGAACACGGTGTTCACCGGCCGCTTGTACGGCCGCAGCCGTGTGATGTCCTGCTCACCGATGCGCACGGTGCCCGCAGACGGGTCCTCCAGCCCTGCCACCATCCGCAGCGTCGTCGTCTTCCCGCAGCCCGACGGGCCGAGCAACGCGAAGAACGAACCCTGCGGCACCGTGAGGGTCAGGTCGTCGACCGCGGTGAAATCGGCGAACCGCTTGGTCACGCCCTCCAGCCGGAGATCCCCTCCACCGGGCCCGGACGGGGCCTCGCCTCCGGCTGTCACCTGCGTCGTCTCCGCCACCTCCTCGACCCGGGTCACCCGGCGATGACCTCGTTGAACTGGCGCTGGTAGTCGGTCGACTGCTCCTCGCTCAGCGCCATGAACGAGTAGCCGTTCTCGACCGTCGCGTCGTCGAGGAAGATGAAGTCCGACCTCGCCGCGCTCCTGTCGAACTGCCCGATCTCCTGCTGGGCACCCTGCACCGGGCAGAGGTAGTAGTTCCACGCCGCCAGCTTCGCGGCGTTGACCGGGTCGTAGTAGAAGTCCATGAGCGTCTCGGCGTTCGCCTTGTGCTCGGCCTGGTTCGGGACCAGCATGTTGTCGGTCCAGATGGCGAAGCCCTCCTCGGGCGGCACCCACTTGTACTTCCCGCCGCCGAGCAGGTTGATGACGTCGCCGCTCCAGGCCTCGCACGCCACGATGTCGCCGGACTTCATGTCGTCGACGTAGTCGTTGCCGCTGAACCGGCGTACCTGCCCGCTGTCGACGACCTTCTGGAGCGCGGTGATCGCGGCGGTGTACTCCTCGTCGGAGAAGTCCTCGGGGTCGCTGTCCTGGAGCAGCAGCATGAACAGCATGGTGTCGCGCATCTCGGTCAGCAGCTCGACCTTCCCGTCGAGGTCGGGCCGGGTGAGCAGGTCCTTGAAGCTGGTGACGGGGTCGGTGAGCTCCTCGTTGTAGCAGATCCCGGTCATGCCGGTCTGCCACGGGACGCTGTACCGGCGCTCGGGGTCCCACTGCGGTGAGGCCAGGAAGTCGATGATGTTGGCCTTGACGTTCGGCATGTTCGCGTGGTCCAGCTGCTGGATCCAGCCGAGGTCGATCATCCGCGCCGCCATCCAATCGGTCACCACGAAGATGTCGCGCCCGGTGCTCTTGCAGGACTGCAGCTGCGGCGACACCTTCGCGAAGAACGACTCGTTGTCGTTCACGTCGCCGTTGCGGTAGTCGACGGTGATGCCGGTCTCCTGCTCGAACTTCTCGAGCGTCGAGGTGTCCGCCTTCTTCACCGGGTCGAGGTAGCCGATCCAGTTGCCGAAGACGAGCGACTTCTCCTCCGCTGAGCGGTCAGTGCTCGTGCACTCCGCCTGGTCCACCTGCGCACCCTCGGTGCCGCACGCGGACAGCAGCGACGGCAGCGCGAGGCCCGTCCCGCCGGCGGCCGCGCCGCGCAGCAGCCCGCGGCGGCTCATCCCCGGGAGCGCGAAGCCCGGTCCGACGGACGGGGCGTTCGGGGGAGGGCGCCAGGTGCGCGACATCGTGTCCTCCGGGTCTCTAGGGGTCCTCGGTGCCGGCAGGTGCCGGGGTGGCGTCGTGGAGGGGATCCTGCCACGATGCGCAGGTGTCCACAAGTGAATCCGTTGCCGTGGGCTACCTCTACCTACGGATTCACTTGTCCAAGCTGTTACACAATGTTGATCGTTCTGAGACGTCACCGACAGGATGCGCACGATGAGCAAGGCGAACGGCCGGGTGGACCGCGTCCGCCCCCCGCTGGACGAGGTGTCCAAGGCCATCATCGACCAGCTGCAGCAGGACGGCCGACGGTCGTACGCCGCGATCGGCAAGGTCGTCGGGCTCTCGGAGGCCGCGGTCCGCCAGCGGGTACAGCGGCTCATCGACCACGGCGTGATGCAGGTCGTGGCGGTGACCGACCCGCTGGAGATCGGCTTCAGCCGGCAGGCGATGATCGGGATCCGCGCCAGCGGGGCGCTGGAGCCGGTGGCCGACGCCCTCGCGGCGATGAGCGAGGTCGACTACGTCGTCATCACCGCGGGCTCGTTCGACCTCCTCGTCGAGGTCGTCGCCGAGAGCGACGAGCACCTCCTCGAGGTCGTGTCGCAGCGGATCCGCGCGATCCCGCAGGTGGTGGCGACGGAAACGTTCGTGTACCTCAAGCTGCGCAAGCAGACCTACTCGTGGGGAGTCCGGTGATCGACGCGACCAGGGGATGCCTCTGGGCGGACCTGCCCGCCGACACGACGGGTCCCGGGCGGCCACCACTGCCGGCGGACACCGCGTGCGACGTCGCCGTCGTCGGGGCCGGCTACACCGGCCTGTGGACGGCGTACTACCTCCTCGAAGCCGATCCGACCCTGCGGGTGATGGTGCTGGAGGCGGAGACCGTCGGTTTCGGCGCCTCGGGTCGCAACGGCGGCTGGTGCTCGGCGCTCTTCCCGATGGCCAGCCACCGGCTCGCCGAGCTGCCGGGGTCGGGGCGGGAGGCCGCGCTGGCCCAGCAGGACGCGATGCGCGGGAGCATCGACGAGGTCGGTCGGGTGCTCGAGGTCGAGGACATCGACGCCCACTGGGCCCACGGCGGCACCGTCGTCGTCGCGCGCACGGCGGTGCAGCTGCAGCGCGCCCGCGCAGAGGTCGACCACGCTCGGGAGTGGGGCCGGGACGAGGAGCGGCTGCGGCTCCTCGACGCCGCTGAGACCCGCGACCTCGTGCGGGTCTCCGACGCCCTGGGGTCGACGTACACCCCCGACTGCGCGACCGTCCACCCGCTCCGGCTCGCGCGGGGGGTCGCGCGTGCGGTGGAGCGACGCGGCGGCTGCATCCATGAGGGGACGCGCGTGCTCACGATCGAGCCGGGGGCGGTCGTCACCGACCACGGGACCGTCCGCGCCGACGTCGTCGTGCGCGCGACCGAAGGGTTCACACCGGGACTGCCGGGTCACCGGCGGGCGGTGATCCCGGTCTACTCGCTCGTGGTCGCGACCGAGCCGTTGAGCGACGCGCAGTGGGACGAGATCGGCCTCGCGGGCCGGCCCACCTTCTCCGAGCACCGCCACCTCGTCGTCTACGGCCAGCGCACCGCCGACGGCCGGCTGGTGTTCGGCGGTCGCGGCGCGCCGTACCACTTCGGGTCGTCGGTCCGCGCGGAGCACGACCGCGACCAGGCGGTGTGGGGAGCACTCCGGGCCACGTTGCGGGAGCTGTTCCCGGTCCTCTCCGGTGCGGAGTTCACCCACGCGTGGGGCGGGCCCCTCGGGGTGCCCCGCGACTGGTGCGCGTCGGTCGGGCTCGACCGGTCGACCGGGACCGCGTGGGCCGGCGGCTACGTCGGCGACGGGGTGAGCACGACGAACCTCGCCGGCCGGACGCTCCGGGACCTCGTGCTGGAGCGGGACACCGCGCTCACCCGGCTGCCCTGGGTGCAGCACCGGTCCCGGCGGTGGGAGCCGGAGCCGCTGCGCTGGCTCGGCGTCAACGCCGGGCTGCGCGCCATGACGTTCGCCGACCATGAGGAGCGGCTGACCGGTCGGGAGAGCTGGGTGGCCCAGCACATGGCACCGCTGCTGGGGCACTGACCCGTCAGCAGTCGCCGCCGCTGAGCACCGGTCGCAGCGCGTCGAGGACCGCCGGGTCCTCGATCGTGCTCGGCGGCGCCGCGTCGCGGCCGTCGGCGATGTCGCGCATGGTGCGTCGCAGGATCTTCCCCGACCGGGTCTTCGGCAGCCCGCCGACGACGCTGACCTCCTTGAGCGCCGCAACGGGCCCGACCTCCTCACGCACCTTGGCGACCAGCGCGCGCCTGACCTCGTCGGGGTCGTCGGCGACGCCGGCCTTGAGCACGACGAACCCGCGCGGGACCTGGCCTTTGAGGGGGTCGGCGACGCCGATGACCGCGCACTCGGCGACCGCCGGATGGCTCGCGAGCACCGCCTCCATCGCCCCCGTCGAGAGCCGGTGACCGGCGACGTTGATGACGTCGTCGGTGCGTCCCATGACGTAGAGGTAGCCGTCCTCGTCGACGTAGCCGCCGTCCCCCGACAGGTAGTAGCCCGGGAAGGTCGAGAGGTAGGACGCCACGTAGCGCTCGTCGTCGCCCCACAGGGTCGGCAGCGTGCCGGGTGGCAGCGGGAGCTTGAGGCAGATCGCCCCCTCGGTCCCCGCGGGGACCTCCTGCCCCGACGGGTCGAGGACGCGCACGTCGTACCCCGGCACCGGGACGGAGGGCGACCCGGGCTTGATCGGGAGCGGCTCGAGCCCGCGGGGGTTCGCCGCGATCGGCCAGCCGGTCTCGGTCTGCCACCAGTTGTCGACGACGGGTACGCCGAGCGTGGCCGACGCCCACGCGTAGGTGTCGGGGTCGAGCCGCTCGCCGGCGAGGAACAGCGTCCGCAGGCTCGACGTGTCGTGCTCGGCGAGGAGCCGGCCCTCGGGGTCGGCCCGCTTGATCGCCCGGATCGCCGTCGGCGCGGTGAAGAGCCCCTCGACCCGGTGCTGGGCGACGACGCGCCAGAAGGCGCCCGCGTCCGGGGTGCCCACGGGCTTGCCCTCGTAGAGCACCGTCGTGGCCCCGGCGATGAGCGGTGCGTAGACGATGTAGGAGTGGCCCACGACCCACCCCACGTCGGAGGCCGCCCACCACACCTGACCGGGGTGCACGTCGAACACGTTGGCCATCGACCAGGCCATCGCGACGGCGTGGCCGCCGTTGTCGCGCACGATCCCCTTCGGCTTGCCGGTGGTGCCGGAGGTGTAGAGGACGTAGAGCGGGTCGGTCGCCTCGACCGCGACGCAGCCGGCCGGGTCCTCCGCGCCGGCGCGCATGGCCAGGTCCCAGTCGAGGTCGCGGCCCTCGACGAGGTCGGCCTCGAGCTCGGGCCGCTGCTTGACGACGACGGCCGCGGGCTGGTGCCGTGCGAGCTCCAGCGCCCGGTCGAGCAGCGGCTTGTAGGCGACGACCCGCGTCGGCTCGACGCCGCAGGAGGCCGCGACCACGACCTTCGGGCGGGCGTCGTCGATGCGGAGGGCGAGCTCGTTGGCGGCGAAGCCGCCGAAGACGACCGAGTGGACGGCGCCGATCCGGGCGCAGGCCAGCATCGCGACCACCGCCTCGGGGACCATCGGCATGTACACGACCACGCGGTCGCCCTTGTCGACCCCGAGCCCGCGCAGCACTCCACCGAACGCGGCGACCTTCTCCAGCAGCTGGGCGTAGGTCCAGCTCCGGACCGTGCCGGTCACCGGGCTGTCGTGGACGAGCGCCGTCCGGTCGGCGTGGCCGGCGATCACGTGCCGGTCGAGCGCGTTGAAGCAGGTGTTGAGCGTGGCGCCGGGGAACCACCGGTAGAACGGCGGCGTGTCGTCGTCGAGGACCCGGCGCGGCGGGCGGATCCAGGTGACGAGGCCGGCCTGCTCGGCCCAGAAGCCGGCGGGGTCGGCGGTGCTGCGGGCGTGGACGTCGGCCCAGCTCTGCGTCCTCGTGCTCATGGCGCCCATCCTGCACCCGCTCACCGACACTCAGGCGAGGCCGTTCCCGGCGGTGGCCGCGGGCCGGGAGCGGTCGTCGAGCCAGGCGGAGAAGAAGCCGTCGAGGTCCTCCCCCACCACCTCCTCGGCGTACGTCCGGAACCGGGTGGTGGTGACGGTCCGGCCGCGGTACCGGTCGACCCAGCCGCGGAGCAGCGCGGCGAACGCCGCGTCCCCGACCCGCGCGCGCAGCGAGGCGAGCGTCATCGCGCCGCGGATGTACGTCGCCGCGCCGAAGAGCTGCTCCACACCGGGGTCGCTGAGCGCCACGTCCCAGAACGGTGACCCCGCGGGGCGGCCGGCGTACTCCTCCGCGAGCCGCTCTGCGACGGTGCGCCCGCCGTGCGCCTCGGCGTACCACCACTCGGCGTAGGTCGCGAACCCCTCGTGGAGCCACACGTCGCGCCACCGGCGCAGCCCCACGCTGTTGCCGAACCACTGGTGCGCCTGCTCGTGGACGAGCAACGACACGGCCCCCGCGGTCGGGCCGCCGACGAAGGGGTAGACCGGCCGTGTCGCCGTCTCGAGCGCGAACGACAGCGGCCGGCCGGCGACGACCCCGCCGGACACGGCGAACGGGTAGGGACCGAGCTGCTCGACGAGCCACCCGACGGCGTCAGGCGTACGCCGGAGCAGGGCGGTCGCCTGGTCCTGGCCGGCTCCGGGGAGGCGCTCGGAGACGGCGTAGCGGTAGGTCAGGCCCCCGACCTCCTCGCGGGCCAGCGCGAAGCGGCCGGCGGCGAAGAACGCCAGGTACGTCGCGACCGGCTCGTCGAGTCGCCAGCGCCACGTCGTCCACCGGGCGGTGCGGGACCGGTCGACGAGGTCGCCGCCGGCTACCGCCTGGAAGCCGCGCGGGACCCGCAACCGGACGTCGAACCGCGCCCGGTCCTCCGGGGTCTCGTTCGCGGCGAACCACCAGGGGCCGCTCTGCGGCTCGCCCAGCGCGTAGCCCTCGTCGTAGCCGTCGAGGAACGGCGACACCCCGGTGGCTCTCACCGACCCCGGTCTGCCGGAGTAGCGCACGACGACGCGGAACCGCTCGCCTGCCCGCAGCGCGTGCCGCACCCGGAGCTCGTGCCGGGAGGGCCGGCGGAACGCCGCGGCCACATCGTCGACCTGCACCGACCTCACGTCGAGCACCAGGTCGAGGGAGAAGCTCGAGAGCGCGCGCGTGGTGCGGGCGACCACGGTCGTCCGACCCGTCAGACGGCCCGAGCCCGGGCGGTAGGTGTTCTCGACCAGGTAGCGACGGACGTCGTAGCCGCCGTTGCCGTCGAGCGGGAAGTACGGGTCGCCCGCGCCGTCGGACCCCGCTCTCGCGCGCGCCGGGTCCGTGGCGCGGTCCGTGGCGCGGCCCGCGGCTGAGTCCGCCGCGCGGTCCGCGGCGCGGTCCGTCGCGCCGCCCGTCGCGCCGGCCGGCGGGCCGGCGCGGGCGAGGGGGGACGCCGGAGCGGCGGACGAGAGGAGGGCCAGGACCAGGAGTGACCCCAGGCGACGGGTCAGCCGTCCTCGACGCAGGGCGGTGCGGGACACGGGAGCACTCCGGGATCAATTCGGTTGCGTGACGGACCGTCGGGGACGACGCTACTCGCGACACGTCCGCAAGGCGCCCGTGCGGTGGCTCCCGCCGCCGGGCTCGAGGAGAGGAGGCACTCATGACCGTCGACGCCCTGTCGTCATGCCTGTCGACCTTCCTCCTCACCTCTAGGATCCCAGTTGTCCCTGATCACCCCGGTGACCGCCACCCCTGAGCGGCGTCACCGTTTCACCCTCGACTACGAGACCCTCGACGACCTCGACGAGACGACCCAGCGTTGGAGCACCTACCGGGACGTCGAAGCGCTCTGCCGCGGCCCGGAACCGGCACCCGACTGGGTGGTCGCGGACCGGGCGGCGGTCGACACCGAGCTTGGCGTGTTGAAGACCGGCAAGGAGGCCGACGTCTTCCTGCTGCAGCGCGCTGTCCCCGGGACCGACGGCGTCGTCCTCGCCGCCAAGCGCTACCGCAGTGCGGAGCACCGTGACTTCCTGCGGAGCTCGACGTACACCGAAGGCCGGCGGCAGAGCCGCAACACCCGCGACAACCGCGCGGTCGCCAAGGCCACCAGCCACGGGCGCGCGGTCGCGGCTGGTCACTGGGCCTGGACGGAGTGGGAGGCGCTCAAGCGCTTCTGGTCCGCCGGCGTCCCGGTCCCCTACCCCGTCCAGGTCGACGGGACCGAGCTGCTCATGGAGCTGGTGACCGTCGACGGCTACCCTGCGCCGCGCCTCGCGGCGACGCGACCGGACCCGACGCTGCTCACGTCGTACTACGAGCAGCTGCGGGACGCGGTGCTCGCCCTGGCCAGGGACGGCGTCGCGCACGGCGACCTCAGCCCCTACAACGTGCTGGCGGCCGGGGAACGGGTCGTCATCATCGATCTGCCGCAGGTCGTCGACCTGGTCGCGAACCCGGCGGGCCCGGACTTCCTGCTCCGGGACTGCCACAACCTCTGCGCGTGGTTCGAGCGGCGCGGGCTGGCGGTCGACGAGCAGGGCCTGTTCGCCGACGCGCTGTCGCAGGTCTACTGAGCCGGCACCGGCGCCCCGCCCGGGGCGCCGGTCGCCGCCAGCTGGCCACACGCACCGTCGATCTCGCGGCCGCGGGTGTCGCGGACCGTCGTGGAGATACCGCGCGCCTGCAGCCGCCGGACGAACTCGCGCTCGTCCTCGCGGCGGCTGGCGGTCCACCTCGAGCCGGGGGTCGGGTTGAGCGGGATGAGGTTCACGTGCACCCAGCCCCAGTCGCCGCGCGCGAGCAGGACGTCGGCGAGCAGGTCGGCCCGCCAGGCCTGGTCGTTGACGTCCTTGATCAGCGCGTACTCGATCGACACCCGCCGCTTCGTGGTCTCGGCGTACCGCCACGCCGCGTCGACGACCTCGTCGACCTTCCAGCGGGTGTTGATCGGGACGAGCTCGTCGCGGAGCTCGTCGTCGGGAGCGTGCAGGGACACCGCGAGGGTGACCGGGACGCCCTCCTGGGCCAGCTGGTCTATCCGCGGGACCAGTCCGACCGTGGAGACCGTGATCCCGCGAGCCGACATCCCGAGCCCGTCGGGAGCGGGGTCGGTGAGCCGACGGACGGCCCCGATCACCGCGCCGTAGTTCGCCATGGGCTCCCCCATCCCCATGAACACGACGTTGGAGACCCGTCCCGGACCGCCGGGGACCTCGCCACGGGCGAGCGCCCGCGCACCGTCGACGACCTGCTCGACGATCTCGGCGGTGGACATGTTGCGCTGCAGGCCGCCCTGCCCGGTCGCGCAGAAGGGGCAGGCCATGCCGCAGCCGGCCTGGGAGGACACGCACATCGTCACCCGGTCGGGGTAGCGCATGAGCACCGACTCGACGAGGGCGCCGTCGAAGAGCCGCCACAGCGTCTTGCGCGTGGTGCCGGCGTCGGTCGCGGTGCTGGTGACCGGCTCGAGCAGCGGCGGCAGCACCGCGGCGACGAGCTGCTCGCGCTCGGCTGCCGGCAGGTCGGTCATCTCGGCCGGGTCCGTCACGAGCCGGCCGAAGTAGTGGGTCGAGAGCTGCTTGGCGCGGAAGCCGGGGAGCCCCGCGGCCACCACCGCGTCGCGGCGCTCGGCGGCGGTGAGGTCGGCGAGGTGCCGCGGCGGCTTGCGCCGGCCACGCGGCTCGGCGAGGACGAGGGGGAGGCTGCGGACTGCCGTGCTGGTGCTCGGGCCGTCCGTGGGGGTCGTCGGGGTCATCAGACCGCCATTCTCCCAGGTCTGTCAGAACCCTGCGCCCGGCGACGTCTCGACGAGGTAGTAGAGCAGCAGCCACGTCGGCGCCACCGTCGCCAGCAGCGAGTCGAGGCGGTCCATGAGCCCGCCGTGACCCGGGACGACCTGGGACATGTCCTTGATGCCGAGGTCGCGCTTGATGACCGACTCGCAGAGGTCGCCCAGCGTCGCCGCGACGACCGCGAGCGCGCCGAGCACCACCCCCACCCACCACCGGCCGTCGAGGAGGAAGGTCACCGTCGCCCAGCCGACGGCCATGCAGGAGACGGCCGACCCGGCAAACCCCTCCCACGACTTCTTCGGTGAGATCCTCGGCGCCATCGGGTGCTTGCCGAGGGTCACGCCGGCGGCGTACCCGCCGATGTCGGAGGCGATCGTGACGAGGACGAACGTGAGCACCCGCCAGATGCCGTCGTCGGCGCGCACGAGCAGGACGACGAACCCGGCGAGGAAGGGGAGGTAGACCGCGAGGAAGACCCCCGCGGTCGCGTCGCGGACGTACCCCTGCACGCCTCGGCGCAGCCGCCAGAGCAGCACGGCGAGTGCGGTCACCGCGAGCGCTGCGGCGAGTGCGGGACCGCCGCCGAACCAGGCCGCGAGGAGCATCGCGACGGAGCCGACGTGCAACGGCTCCCGCGGGACCACGATCCCGCGAGCGGCCATCGCCCGGTCGAACTCCCAGAGGCCCACAGCAACCGCGGCCACTGCCAGCAGGACGAACGGGAACGCGTCGAAGGTGGCAAGGCACAGCGCGACGGCGGCCAGCAGGACCACCGCGGAGGCGACGGCGGCCGGCAGGTTGCGCCCGGCCCGGCTCTTGTTCGGCGCCGGCGCGGTCACACCTCGATCAGCTCGGCTTCCTTGTGCTTGAGGAGGTCGTCGATCGAGTCGACGTACTTCTTGGTGAGCCCGTCGAGCCGCTTCTCCGCGCCGGTGACGTCGTCCTTGCCGACGTCACCGTCCTTCTCGAGCTTGTCCAGCTGCTGCTTGGCGTGCCGCCGGATGTTGCGGACCGACACCCGGCCCTCCTCGGCCTTGCCCCGCGCCAGCTTGATGTAGTCCTTGCGCCGCTCCTCGGTCAGCTCGGGCAGGACCACGCGGATCGTGCGTCCGTCGTCGGTCGGGTTGACCCCGAGGTCGGAGTCGCGGATCGCCCGCTCGATCGCCCCCATGGCGCCCTGGTCGTAGGGACTGATGACGATCACGCGCGCCTCGGGCACCGTGAACGACGCGAGCTGCTGCAACGGCGTCGGGCTGCCGTAGTAGTCGGCAGTGAGCTTGTGGAACATCTGGGGGTGCGCCCTGCCGGTGCGGATGGCCGCGAAGTCCTCACGGGTCACGTCGACGGCCTTGCTCATCTTCTGCTCGGCCTCGGACAGGGTCTGTTTGATGACCATGCGGTCTCGGGCTCCTTCGGGGCGCTCAGACGGTGGGGGCTGAGACGGTGCGGGCGATCGTCGTGCCGATCCTCTCACCCGCGACGACGCGCGCGATCGTGCCCGGCTCGGACAGGTTGAAGACGACCATCTCGATGTCGTTGTCCCGGCAGAGGCTGATCGAGGTGGCGTCGGCGACCTTGAGGTCCCGGGCGAGGAACTCGTCGTAGGACAGCTCGTCGAACTTCACGGCCGTGGGGTCGACCTTCGGGTCGGCGTTGTAGACCCCGTCGACGCCCTGCTTGCCCATGAGGACCACCTGCGCGCCGACCTCGAGGGCGCGCTGGGCGGCCACGGTGTCGGTGGAGAAGTACGGCATACCGGCGCCCGCGCCGAAGATCACGACCCGGCCCTTCTCGAGGTGCCGGACCGCGCGGCGCGGGATGTAGGGCTCCGCGACCTGTCCCATCGTGATGGCGGTCTGCACGCGGGTCTCGACGCCCTGCTTCTCGAGGAAGTCCTGCAGCGCCAGGCAGTTCATGACCGTGCCGAGCATGCCCATGTAGTCCGCGCGAGCGCGTTCCATCCCCCGTTGCTGCAGCTCGGCGCCCCGGAAGAAGTTGCCGCCACCGACGACGATCGCGACCTGCACCCCCCGGCGTACGACCTCGGCGATCTCCGCGGAGAGGTCGTTGACGACATCGGGATCGACCCCGACGCGGCCCCCGCCGAACACCTCGCCGGAGAGCTTGAGCAGCACCCGCTGGTAACCCGTCACGTCGTCGTCCTCATCCTCGTCGGGCCGCTCGAGACGGCCGGTCATGGACAGAGGCCGGCCGGCTGGTGCGTGCACCCTGCCGACCGGCCTCCGCGTGGCTGAACTCCCTGGATCGCCTCGTCGGTCCCCCGCCGGGGTCCCTCAGGCGCCGACCTCGAACCGTGCGAAGCGCGTGACCGTCACACCGGCGTCGGCGAGGATCTTCGCGACCGACCTCTTGCTGTCGGTGACCGACGGCTGGTCGAGGAGGCAGACCTCCTTGAAGAAGCCGTTGAGCCGACCCTCGATGATCTTCGGGAGCGCGCCCTCGGGCTTGCCCTCCTCGCGCGCGGTGGCCTCGGCGATCTCGCGCTCCTTGGCCACGACCGGCTCCGGGACCTCGTCGCGGGAGACGTACGCCGGCCGCATCGCCGCGACCTGCATGGCGGCGGCACGCGCCGCGGTGGCGTCGTCACCCTCGAACTCGACGAGGACGCCGACGGTCGGGGGCAGGTCGGCCGCCCGACGGTGCAGGTAGGCGACCGTCGGCCCGTCGAAGACCGCGACCCGCCCGAGCTCGATCTTCTCGCCGATCTTGACCGCGAGGCCTTCGACGAGCTCCCCGACGGTCCGGTCCGAGCCGGGGATCGTCGCGGTCTTCAACGCCTCGGCGTCGGCGGGCTTCGCCGCGGTGGCCGCGGCGGCGATCTCCTGCGCGGCCACGACGAACTCCTCGCTCTTGGCGACGAAGTCGGTCTCGCTGTTGAGCTCGACGAGGGCGCCGCCGGCGGTCGCGACCAGCCCGGCCGTCGCCTCGCGCTCGGCGCCCCGCTTCGCGGCCTTCGCCTGTCCCTTGACGCGCAGCGTCTCGACGGCCTTCTCGAAGTCGCCGTCGGTCTCGGTGAGCGCCTTCTTGGCGTCCATCATCCCGGCGCCGGTGAGGTCGCGGAGCCGCTTGACGTCAGCAGCGGTGATTGCCATGAGGTGGTGTCTCCTCGGGTGCGGGTGGTGCTGGTGGGTGGAGTGCGAGCAGTCAGGAGCCGGACGGCTCGGACTGCTCGTCGTTGGCGCCGGCAGGTGCGGCCACGTCGGTGGCGTCCACATCGGTGACGTCCACGTCGGTGGCGTCGGCGGGAGCGGCGACGTCGGCTGCCTCGGCCGGGGCGGCCACGTCGGCTGCCTCGACCAGGGTGGCGGCGTCGGTGTCTGCCGTCTCGGCCACCGTGGCGGCCAGCGGCTCGGGCGCTGCGACGGTGTCGTCGGCGGCGGCTGCGGGCGCCGCGTCCGCGTCCGTGACCACGTCGGCGCCCTCGGAGCTGGCACCGGTGGCCTCCGAGGCCGGTACGGCGTCGGTCGCGGAATCCCCGCCGGTAGCGGCGACGGCAGCCGCGTCGGCCTGGCCAGCCAGCAGCTCGCGCTCCCACTCGGCCATCGGCTCCTCGGCCCCGAGCTCGGCACCGGTCTCGACCTCACCGGTGCGGACCCCGGCGCGGGCCATCAGCCCGTCGGCGATCGCGTCGGCGACGACGCGGGTGAGGAGGGAGACCGCACGGATGGCGTCGTCGTTGCCCGGGATCGGGAAGTCGACCTCGTCGGGGTCACAGTTCGTGTCGAGGATCCCGATGATCGGGATGTGGAGCTTGCGTGCCTCCTCGACCGCCAGGTGCTCCTTCTTGGTGTCGACCACCCAGATCGCTGCCGGGGTCCGGGTCATGTCGCGGATCCCACCGAGGGTCTTGTCGAGCTTGTCGCGCTCCCGCTTCATCTGCAGGAGCTCCTTCTTCGTGCGACCGGAGCCGGCGACGTCGTCGAAGTCCAGCTCGTCGAGCTCCTTGAGCCGGTTGATCCTCTGGTGCACGGTCTGGAAGTTGGTGAGCATCCCGCCGAGCCAGCGCTGGTTGACGTAGGGCATCCCCACGCGGGTCGCCTGCTCGGCGATCGACCCCTGCGCCTGCTTCTTGGTGCCGACGAACATCACCGTGCCACCGCGCGACACGCTGTCCTTGATGAACGCGTAGGCGCGGTCGATGTAGGCCAGCGACTGCTGCAGGTCGATGATGTAGATCCCGTTGCGCTCGGTCATGATGAAGCGCTTCATCTTCGGGTTCCACCGTCGGGTCTGGTGCCCGAAGTGAACGCCGCTCTCCAGGAGCTGACGCATGGTGACGACGGCCATGGCCTTCGACTCTCCTCGTGTGCGACGCCGGTCGCGCGCCACGGGACCGGGCTGTCCGGTCCGCCTGGAGCGTCGTGTGTCGGCGTCTGGTCGGTTGTCCGCGCCCGCGCGGGTGCGCGGCCGCCCTGACGTTCGGCGCGGACTCCACCCGGCTCTCCGGCGGACCGGGAGACGGGACCGAGCAGCCCGGCCCGCGGGCCGCTGACCCCGGGGCTCCGAGGACACGGCACGGTGCGGTTGGACGAACGTGCGATAGTCGACCCGCTCGCACGGGTCGCCGTTGCTCACTCTAGTCGAGTCGTCCACAGGGTGCGAACCAGCGAGCGCGCGGCGCCGGGACCTCCCCACAGGTCGTGCGACAGCGCCGCCCTCCACAGCCTGCGGGCGGCCCCGACCGCGGCCCGGTCCGCCGGGCCAGTCTCGTGGCATGCCCCCCGGCCCCCGCTCTGCGACCCACTCCCACCGCCACTCGCCCGGGCCGCGCCCCGCCGAGTCGTCCCGGCCCGGCCCCTTCCCCACGATTGTCGTCGCGCTGGTCGCCGCGCTCGTCGCCTCGGTGTGCTGGTTGACCGCGCCGGTGGCGGCCGTGGCCGCCGAGCCTCCGGGCGTCTGGCCGCTGGACCCCCGACCCGCCGTCGTCCACGGCTTCGATCCCCCCGACGTCCGCTGGGGGTCCGGCCACCGGGGCGTCGACCTCGCGGGCCGCCTCGGTCAGCCGGTGCGGGCGGCGCTCCCCGGCACGGTGAGCTTCGCCGGTCGGGTCGCCGGCCGCGGCGTCATGGTCGTCGATCACGGCGCCACCCGCACGACATACGAGCCGGTGACCGCGTCGGTGCCGCGCGGCACCCCGGTCGGTCGGGGCCAGGTGATCGGGACCCTTGCCTGGTTCGGCACGCACTGCCTCCCTGCGGCCTGCCTGCACTGGGGACTGCGGGCAGGGGACACCTACCTCGACCCGCTCCAGCTGGTCGGTGGGCCGGTGCCGGTCCGGCTGCTCCCGCTCGGCGGCTCCCCTCTCGACGGCTCCCTCCTGCAGCGTTCCTCACCGTGGGAAGCGTTCGCGGCGCCGGCTGGGCCGTCCGGAGCCGCGGGAGCCGCGACCTCCGCGCGGTCGAGCCTGACGCCGCACGGACCGGCGTGGGTGGCGGTCGGGGCCGTCCTCGGAGCCCGAGCGGCGCCGGGGTTGCGCTGAGAGGAGGTCGAGCGGGCCGCCGCGGTCACCGAGGCGCGCACCTGCTTGCGCCCGAGTGCGTCGCACCGACTCGTCACGCACCCGAACGGACTCAGAACGGCGGTCAGGCGCGCGGGTGCGCCTGGAGGTAGGCGGCCCGCAGTCGCTCGGCACTGACGTGGGTGTACAGCTGCGTCGTCGCGAGCGAGGCGTGACCGAGGAGCTCCTGCACGCTGCGCAGGTCCGCGCCACCCTCGAGGAGGTGGGTCGCCGCGGTGTGCCGGAGCCCGTGCGGCCCGAGGTCGGGCGCGCCGGGCACCTCGGCGAGCCTGGCGTGCACGAGCCCCCGCACCGCGCGCTGGTCGAGCCGCCGCCCACGCACCCCCAGGAACAAGGCCGGCCCGGAGTGCGGAAGGGCGAGCCCGGGCCGACCGGTCCGCCGCCACCCATCGAGGGCGCGCTGCGCGGGGAGGCCGTAGGGGACGACGCGCTCCTTGCGCCCCTTCCCGAGGACCCGCACCACCCGGCGCTGGTCGTCCACGTCATCGACGTCGAGGCCGCACAGCTCCCCGACGCGGATCCCGGTGGCGTACAGCAGCTCGAGCACGGCGAGGTCGCGCAGTCCCACCGCTCCGTCGCCCACAGCCCGCTCCGCGGCGGCGTCCAGCAGCAGGTGGGTCTCGTCGCGCCGGAGCACCGGCGGGAGGGTCCGGTGGGCGCGCGGGGAGGCCAGCGCCGCGCCCGGATCCACCGGACAGCGGCCGGTCCGGTGCAGCCAGGCGGTGAAGACCCGGGCGGCGGTCGCGCGACGGGCCAGGGTCGTGCGGGCGGCGCCCGACGTCTGTTGCCGCGCGAGCCAGCTCCGAAGCGTCCGCAGCTCCAGGTCGGCGACGTCGGAGTGGCCGAGGGCGGCGGCATGGGTCAGCAACGTCGACACGTCACCCAGGTAGGCGCGTACCGAGTGCGGTGTCAGGTCGCGCTCGGCGACCAGGTGACGCTCGTACGCCGCCAGCACCTCAACCATCGACGCAGGCAGCAGATCCCCCGGCACTGCACCCGGCGGAGCGCCGGCCGGTGCGTCAGGCGGTGTCTCGCCGGTCCCCACACGGTCACGGTAGGGCGCTCACCGCTGAGCGGACGTGCGACACCACCGGCCGTCGACGTCGGTCACCCAGCCGAGCCGGCGCAACCGGGTGAGGCTGTCGTCGACGACCGCAGGCGACAGGCCCGCCACGCGGGCGATGGAGAGGCTGGCAGCGGGCCGGTACAGCGGCACCGCCTCGAGGACCCGCTGGTCCGCGGGTTGCAGCATGTCGCGGGGGGTGGGCTCGGCGCGAGGGGGCTCCCACGTGGCGCTCCCGGCGGGCGACACCAGCTCGAGCACGTGCTCGGTCCGGCCGACGAGGGTCGCAGCACCCGAGCGCACCAGCTCGTGCACCCCCTCCGCGGGCGCGTCGGTGACCCGTCCCGGCACTCCCATGAGCGGCCGGTTGAGCCGGGTCGCCCAGCTCGCGGTGTTGAGCGCGCCGCTGCGGATCGCCGCCTCGACGACGACGGTGCCGGTCGTGAGCGCGGCGATGAGCCGGTTCCTCCCGAGGAACCGGTGCCGCGTCGGCGCGCCGCCCGGCGGCACCTCCGACACGACGAGCCCCCGGTCTGCGACGAGGCGGAGCAGCTCGTGGTGCGCCGCCGGGTAGGTGCGGTCCGCGCCGCAGGCGAGCACCGCGACCGTGGGGCCGCGCTCCGCCAGGGCGCCGCGGTGCGCCGCGACGTCGATGCCGAACGCGGCGCCGGACACGACGGTCACCCCGGCTCCCACGAGTCCGGCACCGAGGCCCAGCGCGACCTGCTCGCCGTACGACGTCGCCGAGCGCGACCCGACGACGGCCACGGACCGGCGGCACGCGTCGACCAGCCGCAGCGGTCCGCGCACCCACAACCCGAGCGGCACGCCGCCGAGCCGGTTCAGCGGCTCCACCGAGGCCAGCCCCTCGAGCGAGGGTGGCCACTCGTCGTCGCCGGGGACGACGAAGCGGAGCCCCTGCTCCTGTGCTCGCGCGAGGACACGGTCGGGATCGAGGCCGGCCAGTCGGGTGGCGAGCTCGCTGCGGAGTCCCGCGAGGTCGCGGTCCTCCGAGAGCCGTTCGTGCACGGTCGTCGCGCCGAGCTCGGTGACCAGGCGTGCGATCCGGGGGTCCCCTGGTTCGGCGATGGCGTTGAGCGCCACCCGGGCACGCCGCTCCACGGTCGCGGCGGTCATGAGGCGCTCGTCCGGAGATCGTCCAGCGGGAGCGGGTCTCCCGCCCGTAGCCGCAGCGCCAGCACGGTCTCCTCGACGCCCGGGCGGTCGCGCGCGCGGAGGTCGGCGACGGTCCAGGCGAGTCGGTGCACGCGGACGGAGCCACGCCGCGTCAGCCAGCCCCCGGTCACCTGGTGATCGACCAGCGCCCGAGCGTCGGGAGTCAACGGCCAGTGCGCCTCCAGCTCGGGACCGGACACGTCGCCGTTCACCCGCCAGGGCGTCCCGGCGTACCGCGCCGCCTGCCGCGACCGCGCGCCCGCGACCCGTTGCCGCACCGCCGCCGAGGGCTCCGGCCTCGACAGGGGGTCGCGCTGCTCGTAGGGCTGGACCGGCGAGATGTGGCGGGTGATGTCGATGCGGTCCGTGACCGGCCCGGCCACCTTTGCGCGGTACTGCCGGCGCCGGGTCTCCAGACAGGTGCACCGGCTCTGCCGCGCGTCCGCCGAGTAGTCGCCGCACGGGCAGGGGTTGGCCGCGAAGACCATCGTGGTCCGCGCCGGGAAGGTTGCGACCTCGTCGCCTCGCGCGATCGTGACCTCGCCGTTCTCGAGCGGCTGGCGGAGCGCGTCGATGATGTCGGCGCTGAAGAGCGGGAACTCGTCGAGGAACAGGACGCCGTGCAACGCCCGGCTCAGCTCGCCGGGGTGCACCCGCCCGGTCCCCCCGCCGAGCAGGCTGGCCTTGGTCGCGGAGTGGTGCGGAGCACGGAACGGTGGCCGACGGTCGAGGCCGCGGGAGCCGAGGTCGCCCGCGAGGGAGTGGACGGCGCTGACCTCCAGCGCCTCCTCGATGCTCAGGTCGGGGAGCACCCCCGGCAGCCGCTCGGCGAGGGTGGTCTTGCCGGCGCCCTTGGGACCGCTCAGGAGAAGGTGGTGACCACCGGCGGCGGCGACCTCGAGGGCGTAGCGGGCGTCACTCATCCCGTGCACGTCGGCCAGGTCGAGCTCGTCGGTGCGACCCTCGCCCCGCCACCTCAGGACGCTGTTGGTCGCCAACGGGGGCACCGGCGCCGCCTCGGGCACCGGCTCGTTGCGCAGCACCGCGACGACCTGGCGCAGCGACCGCGCGCCGACCACCGTCAGCCCGGGCACCATCGCGGCCTCGTCGACCTGGCTGTCCGGCACGAGCACGTGGTCGTGACCGTGCTGCCGGGCCGCCATCACCATGGGGAGGACACCGGGCACCGCCCGGAGCCGGCCGTCCAGCGTGAGCTCACCGAGCATCACGAAGCGGCCGGCTGCCACGAGGGGCACCTTCTCGTCCGCGGCCAGGACCGCGACAGCGATCGACAGGTCGAAGTGCGGCCCGCGCTTGGGCAGGTCGGCCGGTGACAGCAGGATCGTGACGCGACGGGTCGAGGGCCAGGTGTAGCCGCTGTTGGCGAGCGCGGCCCGACACCGGTCGCGGGCCTCGGTGATCGACGCGTCGGGACGACCCACCAGCGCGGTCATCACCATGCCCTGCGAGATGTCGGCCTGGACGTCGATGAGGTGGCCGAGGACGCCGTCGAGCGACACCGTCCGCGTCGTGGCGAACGGCACGTCAGCCCACTCCTCGCACGTGCTGGAACCGCTCGTCGCCGCTGAGGTCGAGCCGGACGCCGACGAGGTCGAACCGGACCTCCGCCACCGACACGCCGCGGTCGGCGATCCAGCGGGCCGCGAGCCGCCGCAGGCGGGCGAGCTTGGCCGGCGTCACGGCTTCGAACGGCGACCCGAAGGCAGCCGACGACCGCGTCTTGACCTCGCAGACCACGAGCGCGGGGCCGTCCCGCAGGACGAGGTCGATCTCCCCGAGCTCGCACCGCCAGTTGCGGTCGAGCAGGACCATGCCGTGCCGGGCCAGCCAGCGGGCTGCACTCGCCTCGCCGTACTCCCCCGTCGCCAGCCGTTGTGCCGCCGTCGCCATCGCGCACCTCCTGGGTCAGGAGGGTCTCCGGTGGCAGGGTCCGTGCCAGGCGCGTGTGCGACTCCTTGTGGAGTACCCGGCGGTCAGGGAAGGTGTGTGCCCGACCCGGCGCCGCGCTGGGGCCGGGTCGGTGCGCAGGTCAGTCCTTCGGAGGCTCCAGGTCCGCCTGCGCGAGCTCCTCGACGTTGACGTCCTTGAAGGTGAGGACCTTGACGTTGCGCGCGAAGCGGGCCGGTCGGTACATGTCCCACACCCAGGCGTCGGTCATCGTGACCTCGAAGAAGACGTCGCCGCTGTCGCTGCGCGCCTTCACGTCGACGGTGTTGCACAGGTAGAAGCGGCGGTCGGTCTCCACGACGTACTTGAAGATCGACACGACGTCGCGGTACTCGCGGTAGAGCGCCAGCTCCATCTCGGCTTCGTACTGCTCGAGGTCCTCGGTGCTCACAGCGGCGTCTCCTCCGGGACAGGGGCTCGGGCGGGGTCACGGTCGGGCGCTTCCTCGGGTGCACGGTAGGGCCCCGGCTCGGGCCCGTCCTCGACGCGCCGCACGTTGACGAACCGACGACGGTGGACCGCGCAGGGCCCGTGCGTCTCGAGGGCGTCGGTGTGGGTGGGGGTGATGTACCCCTTGTGCGTCCGGAAGTCGTACTCCGGCCACTGCTGGTCAAGCTCGCACATGATCCGGTCGCGGGTCACCTTCGCCAGGACCGACGCGGCGGCGATGCAGGCCGCGACCCGGTCGCCCTTCCAGACCGCGAGCCCGGGCGCGTCGAGCCCGTCCACGGGGAACCCGTCGGTGAGCACGTACGCCGGCCGGAGCTCGAGCCGGGCCAGTGCCCGGCGCAGCGCCTCGACGTTCGCCACGTGCATGCCGAGCCGGTCGCACTCCTCGGGCTCGATGACGACCACCGACCACGCCAGCGCACGCCGGACGATCTCGTCGTAGCAGCGCTCGCGCGCACGCTCGGTCAGCAGCTTGGAGTCGTTGAGGCCCGGGACGAGTCCCCGGTCGCCCTCGGGGAGGATCGCAGCGCCGGCCACGAGCGGCCCGGCGCAGGCGCCGCGGCCCGCCTCGTCGACCCCGGCGACCGGCGCGAGACCCTGCCGGCGCAGGGCACGCTCGTAACCGTAGAGCCCGGCGTCGCGGCGGACGGTCGACCCGCGCGGCAGCTCGCTCACCGGGGCCTCACTTGTCGAGAGCCTCGAAGGTCTGGGGCCGGCGCAGCACCGTCGCGTGGTCCAGCGGCCAGACGACCGAGAAGACCTTGCCGACGACGTCGTCGACCGGGACCTGCCCACCGCCGGGATCACCGAGGTGGAGACGGCTGTCGGCAGAGTTCGACCGGTTGTCCCCCATCACCCACAGGCGGTCGGGCTCGACCCGCGTCCTGAACGGGATCAGCGAGGGCTGGGAACCCGACGCGAGGTACGCCTCCTCGTCCAGGGGTTCACCGTTGACGGTGACCCGGCCCTGGCGGTCGCAGCACGCGACGGTGTCCCCGCCGACCCCGATGACCCGCTTCACCAGGTGACCGCCGGTCGGGTACAGCCCGAAGACCTCCAGCCCCCGCGCGACCGGGCTCGTCGCACCGGCCGAGTCCTGCGGAGGGAGCCACGAGCCGGGGTCGGCGAACACCACGACGTCACCACGCTGCGGGGAGCCACCGCCCCAGTAGGACACCTTCTGCACCAGGATGCGGTCGTTGAACACCAGCGTGTCCTCCATCGACCCCGACGGGATGTAGAAGGCCTGGAGGAACAGCGCCTTGATGGCGATCGCGAGCAGCAGCGCGATGCCGAGCAGCAGGAGCATCTCCTGCCAGAACGGCAGGGCTCGACGCTGCTGCTGCGGCTCCGAGGCGGACGGGCCGCTCACGGGAGGGCCTGCGTCGGCACCGAGGGGAAGCGGTCGGCTCAGCGACCGACCTCGCGCTTCTCCTTGATCTTCGCCGCCTTGCCTCGCAGGTTGCGCAGGTAGTACAGCTTCGCGCGCCGGACGTCACCGCGGGTGACGACCTCGATCCTCTCGATCACCGGGGTGTGCAGCGGGAAGGTGCGCTCGACCCCGACGCCGAAGGAGACCTTCCGCACGGTGAACGTGCGGCCGACCCCCGAGCCCTGGATGCGGATGCAGACGCCCTGGAACACCTGGACACGCGACCGGTTGCCCTCGACGACCCGGACGTGCACCTTCAGGGTGTCGCCGGCCCGGAACTCCGGGATGTCGTCGCGCCGCGAAGCGGCGGCGAGCTCGTCGATGACGTTGGTCATGGTGTCTCCTCGTCGGCGCCACAGGTCGCCAGGTGGCTGGGTTCGAGCTGCTGGGAGTCCAGCGAGCCGGTCGGCAGGGGGGCGCCGACCTCTCGGTGCCCCTCGCGACACACCCCCTGTGGCAGGTGCGCCGCCGACCTCAGCGCGGCTCGGCCCACCGTGGCGGCAGGCGTCGGCACGCGGCAGGGCCGCAGGCAACGGGTCGACCCACGATTCTGCCACAGCGGCCGGACCCTCCCCAACCAGCCGTCCTGCGGCGCCCGTGCCGCCACTCACAGGTCGGGTGGCGCTCAGCCACGGCGACGCTTGCGCAGCGCCACGATCCGGGGGTCGTCCTGCTCCTTCTCTGGTCGGTAGCCCGCCCTGCGGTAGAGGAGCTGGTTGTGCTGGCTGCGACTCCCGGTGACCAGCGCGAACGAGTCGGTCCCCTCCGGTCCCGCGGCCTCGATGCGGGCCAGAAGCTCACGGCCGAGTCCGTGACCCTGGAGGTCCGGCGCGACCATCAAGCGTCCGACGAACCATGTGGTGCCGCGCTGGCGGCCCCGTGCGGAGGCGACCAGCCGGCCCTCCCACCGCACCACCAGCGTCAGCCACCGGTCGAGCTCGTCGCGGACGTCGTCGAGCGACTCGTGGAGCGCCGGGATGTCGAGGGTGTCGTTGGCGATCGCCTCCTGCAACCAGCACGCACGCTGCAGGGTCAGCAGCTCGCCCGCGTCGGCGTACGTCGCGGTCCGCAGCTCGGCACCTGCCAGGACGTCCCCGGCTCCCCGGTCCCGAGGCGCGAGGAGCACCCGGCTGGGGTGCGCGAGGTCGGGTCGCCGGGCAGCGGTACGTCGCACCGCTTCGGCGTGGCGCCAGGCTGCGATGCGGGCGTGGTCCCCGGAGAGCAGCGCCGGCGGTACGTCGAGGCCGCGCCAGCGCTCGGGCCGGGTGTAGACCGGTCCCTCGAGCAGCCGGTCGTCGCCGTGCGACTCCTGCACCGCGGACTCCGCGTTGCCCATGAACCCCGGCAGCAGGCGGGCGACTGCCTCGACGAGCACCAGGGCGGCGGCCTCCCCGCCGTTGAGGACGTAGTCGCCGATCGAGACCTCGAGCACCCGCGTCCGCGTCGCGGCGTGGTCCACGACGCGCTGGTCGATGCCCTCGTAGCGGCCGCACGCGACGACGAGCCACGGCTCGGCCGCGAGCCGGGTGGCGAGCGCCTGCTGGAACGGGACGCCGCTCGGGGTGGGGACGACGAGGACCGGCAGCTCGCTCCTGTCGGTGCCTCCGGCGAGGATCGCGTCGAGGGCAGCACCCCAGGGCTCGGGCTTCATCACCATGCCGGCGCCGCCGCCGTAAGGCGTGTCGTCGACGGTGCGATGACGGTCCGTGGCCCAGGTGCGGAGGTCGTGCACGTGGACGTCGAGGAGCCCGCGGGCGCGCGCCTTGCCCGGGAGCGACAGGTCGAGCGGACGGAGGTACTCGGGGAAGATGGTCACGACGTCGATGCGCACGCGGTCCCCTCCCTAGTCCTCGACCGGCTCGGGGGGAAGGTCGTCAGTCGCGTCGTCCGGCAGCGGCTCAAGCAGCCCCGGACGGTCCGCGACGACCACGCGGCCGGCCGCCAGGTCGACCTCGGGGACCAGCGCGACGACGAACGGCACGAGGGCGTCGTCCCGCCCGGGCCGGCGTACGACGAGGAGGTCCTGCGCACCGGTGTGCACCACCTCGGCGACCGTCCCCGAGGGCGTGCCGTGGTCGGTCACCACGGCGAGGCCGACCAGCTGGTGGTCGTAGAACTCCTCGGGGTCGTCCGGGACCTGGCCGCCGACGTCGGTGACGAGCAGGGCGCCCCGGAGCTGCTCGGCCGCGCTGCGGTCCCCGACCTCGGCGAAGGTGAGGAGCAGCCGGTCCTGGTGGCTCCGGCTGCCGACGACGGTGACCCGCGCCGGGTCCTCGGGGGACGACCGGTCACCGGGTCGGCGCACGTCGAGGACGACACCGTCGGCGAACCGTCGCTCCGGCTCGTCGGTGCGCAGCTCGACCGAGACCTCGCCGCGGACGCCGTGGGGACGTCCGACGCGCGCGACGACGACCTCCTCGGGTCCGAGCTCGACGGTCACACCAGCCTCAGGGTGTGGACCGCCGGCTCAGCGCCGGCGGTCGACGTCGACGAAGTCGACCCGGGTGCCGTTACGACCGCCGAGCGCGTCGATCACCGTGCGCAGCGCGGTGGCGGTCCGGCCGTTGCGCCCGATCACCTTCCCGAGGTCGTCGGGGTTGACCCGGACCTCGAGGAGCGCGCCGCGCCGCAGCTGCTTGTCGCGCACGACGACGTCGTCCGGGTGCGCGACGATGCCGCGCACCAGGTGCTCGAGAGCCTCCGCCAGCACGCCGGTCAGCTCTCGACGGCGGACGCGGCGTCGCCGGTCTCGCGGGGCGCACCCACCTCGTTGCTCCCCGACGACTGCGCGCTCGCCTCAGCAGCAGCGTCGGGAGCAGGCTCGGGGGGGCGGTCGGCTCGGCGGTCGGCTGGGCGGTCGGCTGGGCGGTCGGCTCGGCGGTGGCGGTCGAGGCGGCCGCGGCAGCCGCGCCCCCGCCGCTGCGGCGGGTCACCGCCTCCGTGGGCTGCTCGCCGCCGGACTCCTTGAGGATCTCGTTGAAGATCTCCTGCTTGGTCCTGCCGACCTCCTTGGTCCGCAGGGTGCCCTCGGACCCGGCCTCACCCTTGTAGCGCTGCCAGTCGCCGGTCACCTTGAGCAGGGCCTCGACGGCCTCGGTGGGCTGAGCGCCGACCCCCAGCCAGTACTGCGCCCGCTCGGACCGCACCTCGATGAGCGAGGGCTCCTCCTTCGGGTGGTACTTGCCGATCTCCTCGATGACCCGGCCGTCGCGGCGGGTGCGCGAGTCGGCGACGACGATGCGGTAGTACGGCGCACGGATCTTGCCCAGGCGCTTCAGACGGATCTTGACGGCCACGAGTGTGTGGTCTCCTCAGCGTTGCGTTTCGGTGTGAGCGTCACGCACCAGGTGGGGTCCGGCGGATCAGCGGTCTCGGTCGCCTGCACGCAACCGGATGAGAGGGGCCGGTCGGGCGGGGCTCAGCGAGCCATCATGCCAGACGGCCGGGGATGGACTCCAATCCGGCGGCGACCCTTGCCCTGAGGGGTCAGCCACGGACGACGGCGCCTCGCAGCACGATGCAGCGGGGGTCCGCGAGCACCCGGAGGTCGGCGAGCGGGTCCTCGGCGTAGACGACGAAGTCCGCCTCCGCCCCCTCCTCGAGCCGACCGCTCAGGCCGAGCCACTCTCGCGCGCGCCAGGAGGCGGCACCGAGCGCGTCGGAGGCGGACATCCCGTAGGTGGCCAGCGTCGCGACCTCCTCGGCGATCAGCCCGTGCGGCAGCACGCCGCCGGCGTCGGTGCCGGCGTAGACCGGCACGCCGGCCTCGTGCGCCGCGCCGATCACCTCTCGCCGGGTGGCGTGCAGGCGGGTCATGTGGTCGCGGTAGGCCGGGAACTTGTCAGCGGCCGCCGCGGCGTACCGGGGGAAGTTCTCGAGCTGGCGGACCGTCGGGACCAGGGCGACCCCGCGCGCCGCCATCACCTCGACGAGGTCGGTGGTCAGCCCGGTGCCGTGCTCGATGCAGTCGATGCCGGCGGCGATGAGGTCCGGCAGCGCGTCCTCGCCGAAGACGTGCGCGGTGACCCGCGCGCCGCGCTCGTGGGCCGCGGTCATGGCGGCGTCGAGTGACGCCCGCGTCCAGCTGGGCCTGAGGTCGCCGGCCTCGCGCTCGATCCAGTCGCCGACGAGCTTGACCCAGCCGTCGCCCCGCTCGGCCTCCCGGGCGACGTGGTCGGCGAGCTCCTCGGGCTCGATCTCGTGGGCGTAGTTGCGGATGTAGCGCCGGGTCCGGGCGAGGTGACGCCCGGCTCTGATCAGCCGGGGCAGGTCGTCACGCTCGTGGATCCACGACGTGTCGGCGGCCGAGCCGCAGTCGCGGAGCAGCAGCGCACCGGCGTCCCGGTCGGTGAGGGCCTGCCGCTCCTGCACGTCGGGCGGTACGGCGCCGTCGGCGTCGAGCCCGACGTGGCAGTGCGCGTCGACGAGTCCGGGGACGATCCAGCCCTCGGCGACGGTCTCAGCGCCGGGCTGGGGCTCGTAGGTGACCCAGCCGTCGACGACGTACAGATCACGGGGCTCACCGTCGGGGAGGACCGGGCCCCGGACCCGCAGCGCGCTCACGAGCGGACGCTACCGCTGGTTCTCAGCGCACGGCCGGGAGCGGCTGCGCCGACCGAGCGCGGCATCTGGTGCGGATGCTCTGCGGCCGCCCGCGGGAGCACTTCCCCACCGGATGAGCGCCAGCGGCAGGACCGGCCCGCACCACGAGGGGCGGCTCGACCGGTCACGAGGGGCGGCTCGGCGGGCTACTTGAGGAACTTGGCGACCTCGGGCGGGAGCTGGAAGTCGCGCGGGTCGAGGTCGTCGTGGCCGTCCGCGGCGCCGTCGGGCAGACCGCCGAGCCCGAACGGGTCGGCCCCGAGGGCTGCGGGAGCCGTCGCGCGGTCGGCGGCGGCACGCTCCTGCTCCGCGCGCCGGGCCGGGTTGCCCGACGCCCGCTTGACCTTGCCCTTGCGGGCCTGCGCCTGGGCCTGCTTGGCCTTGGCACGCTTCCCGCCGGCACCGGGCATCCCCGGGATGCCCGGCATGCCCGGGACACCGCCGCCCTTGGCCATGCTCATCATCATCTTGCGGGCCTCGAAGAACCGGTCGACGAGGAGGTTGACCTCGCTGACGTGACGGCCGCACCCCCGCGCGATCCGGGCCCGTCGTGAGCCGTCGATGATCTTGGGGTTGGCGCGCTCGCCGGGTGTCATCGACTGGATGATCGCCTGGATCCGGTCGATCTCCCGCTCGTCGAAGTTGGCCAGCTGGTCGCGGAACTGGCCCATCCCGGGCAGCATCCCCATGATCTTCGAGAGCGAGCCCATCTTGCGGAGGGCCTGCATCTGCTCGAGGAAGTCGTCGAGGGTGAACTCGCCGCCCTGGCCGGTGAGCTTCGCCGCGGCTCGTGCCGCCTGGTCGGAGTCGAAGGCCTTCTCCGCCTGCTCGATGAGCGTGAGGACGTCGCCCATGTCGAGGATGCGCGAGGCCATCCGGTCGGGGTGGAAGAGGTCGAAGTCGGTCAGCTTCTCGCCGGCCGAGGCGAACATGATCGGTCGGCCGGTGACTGACCGGACCGACAGCGCGGCGCCACCGCGGGCGTCGCCGTCGAGCTTGGTGAGGACGACCCCGTCGAAGCCGACGCCGTCGAGGAACGCCTGCGCGGTGTTGACCGCGTCCTGGCCGATCATCGCGTCGACGACGAAGAGCACCTCGTCGGGCTGGACGGCGTCACGGATGTCCGCGGCCTGCTGCATCAGCTCGGCGTCGATGCCGAGCCGGCCGGCGGTGTCGATGATGACGACGTCGTGCAACGTGCGCCGGGCCTCGGCCAGGCCGCTGCGCGCGACACCCACCGGGTCGCCGACGCCGTTGCCCGGCTCGGGTGCCCACACCGACACACCGGCCCGCTCGCCGTTCACCTGCAGCTGCGTCACCGCGTTGGGGCGCTGCAGGTCGGCGGCGACCAGGAGCGGGCTGTGGCCCTGCCCCTTCAGCCAGAGCCCGAGCTTGGCTGCCAGCGTCGTCTTGCCGGCCCCCTGGAGGCCGGCAAGCATGATGACCGTCGGAGGGTTCTTCGCCAGCCGGATCCGGCGGGTCTCCCCACCGAGGATCCCGACGAGCTCCTCGTGGACGATCTTGACGACCTGCTGCGCGGGGTTGAGGGCCTGGCTGACCTCGGCGCCCCGGGCGCGCTCCTTGACGGCGGCGACGAACTGCTTGACGACGGGCAGGGCGACGTCGGCCTCGAGCAGCGCGATGCGGATCTCCCGCGCCGTCGCGTCGATGTCGGCCTCCGACAGCCGACCCTTCCCCCGGAGGTTCTTGAAGGTGTCGGTGAGGCGGTCGGAGAGGGTCGCGAACACGGTGAAGTCAGTCCTCGAGGGGTCGTCGGATCAGGCGTCCAGAGTAACGGCGGAGCCGAGTGCCCGACGTACGGCGTGCACAGCGATGGCCGCCTGCTCCTCGCCCAGCGGCCCGCTCCCGGGCTGCCGGACGTAGAAGACGTCGTGCGCCTGCGGTCCCACCGTGGCGACGTGTGCCGAGCGTACGTCGAGGCCCAGGCGGGTCAGGGCGTCGCAGACGGCCCAGAGCACTCCCGGCCGGTCCTCGGTCCGCACCTCGAGCACGGTCGCCCGCCACGACGCGTCCGGACGGACCTGAACCGACGGCGGGAGCGCCGGAGCGCTGAGCCGGAGCCGCGGGGCAGGGTCCAGCACCCCGGCGAGGACCGCACCGATCCGCTGCGCGAGGACCCCGAGGTCGGTCCGGTGCTCGACGACGTCCCAGACCGAGACCGCCACCCTGTCGCGGGTCCCGAGGCGGGCTCCCCTCACCGGGGTCCGCAGCAGCGCCAGGGCGCCGGCGACGGCGGCCATCAGTCCTGGCTGGTCCCGCGCCGCGACCGTGAGACGAGCCCCGTCCTCGGTCGCCTCGAGCGTCACGTGCAGGTGGTCGGGGTCGCGTCTCATCGCGTCAGGGACCTCGACCACCTCGACGTCCTCCTCGAAGGCGGTCCGCTCGCCGGCGAGCGCGGCCCGGACCTGCTCGGTGAGCCGGCGAACCAGCCCCGACCGCCAGGCCGTCCAAGCCTGCGGCGAGGTGGCGCGGGCGTCGGCCTCGGTGAGGGCCTCGAGCAGGTCCAGCGTGCCGCGGTCGACCACCGCTGACGCCACGAGCTGCGCGGTCCCCGGGTCGGCGAGGTCGCGGGAGGTCGCGGTCTCCGGGAGCAGCAGGTGGTGCCGGACCAGCCGCGCTACGACCGCGGCGTCCTCGGGTGGAAAACCCATCCGGGCCGCGACGGCGGCCGCGACCGGCTCCCCGAGGACGCTGTGGCCGACCCCGCCCCGGTCCCGGCCGCCCTTGCCGATGTCGTGCAGCGCGGCCGCGACCAGCAGCAGGTCGGGCCGGGCGACACCGCGGATCAGGCGTCCGGCCTCGACGCAGGTCTCGACGACGTGGCGGTCGACGGTGAAGCGGTGCACCGCGGAGGCGTGCGGGAGCAGGCGGATCCGCTCCCACTCCGGCAGCAGCCGGTCCCAGGCGCCGGTCTCGTCGAGCGTCTCCCAGACCGGCAGCAGCCCCGGCCCGGCGGCGAGCAGCCGGACGAGGAGGTGGCGGGCCTCGGCCGGCCACGGCGCGGGCAGCGGCGCGGATCCCGCCGCGAGGCGGGCAGCCGTCGCGGGGGCGAGCATCCGGCCCGCCTCGGCCGCGACCGAGGCGGCCCTGAGCAGTAGCAGCGGGTCGCTCCCCGGGTCCGCGCCACGGTCCAGGACCACCTCCCCCGCTGAGAGGGCCACCCCCGGCGCCAGAGGCTGCAGCTGCGGACCACGGCCGGCAGCCCCGGACCGGCCACCGGACCGGCCACCCGACCGGCCGCCCGACCGGGTGCCGGTCTGGTCGCGGGCCGGGCCGTCGTCGAGCACGTGGTCGACCCGGCTCCACGTCAGCCGTGAGAGGTGCACCATCCGGCGGCCGAGCCCGCGGACCAGCCGCTGCGCCGCCTCCGCGTCGGCGAGGCCGAGCCCCTCCGCGAGCGGTGACCACAGCTCCGGGCCGACGCGGTCCGACGCCCGGCCGGCGATGTCCTGGAGCACGTCACGGACGTCGAGCAGCTGGCGGCGGCACCGCTCGAGGTCGACGTGGGGGACGTCGACGAGCCAGGTGGCCGCCATCGCGGTGAGCACGGTGGCGTCCCGGAGCCCCCCGTAGGACTCCTTCAGGTCCGGGACGGCGACGTGCGCCAGCTCCCCGACCCGCGCCGCGCGCTCGACCACGAGGTCCCGGAGCCGGGGCAGGCCCACCCGCGCCCCGCGCCGCCACCCCGTCAGGACCTCCGACCGGAGCCGGAGCGTGACCGCGGTGTCCCCCGCGACGTGCCGCGCGTCGAGCAGCCCGAGTGCGACCCGGACGTCGGCAGCGGCCGCGACCCTGACCTCGTCGATCCCCCGGACGGCGTGGTCGAGCTTCGTCCCGGAGTCCCACAGCGGGTACCACAGCGATTGCGCGACCGCGCCGGGGTCCACGTCGGGCAGGTGCAGGAGGACCAGGTCGAGGTCGCTGTGGGGGGCGAGCTCGCGACGGCCGTAGCCACCCACCGCCACCAGGGCCAGCCCCGGCGTGGCGCCGGGACCACCCTCGGGGTCGGCCCCGGGTGCAGCGCCCACGGCAGCCGCCCACGCCGACCGGCACAGGCCGTCGGCGTGGGCGGTGCGCGCCAGCCGCTCCGTGCCTGTCAGGGGTGCTCAGACCGCCGCGGCGTCGCGGTCGCCGGTCCGCACCCGCACGATGGTCTCGACGGGGGTGACCCACACCTTGCCGTCGCCGATCCGGCCGGTCGCCGCGGACTTGACGATGATGCCGGTCACGTCCTCGACGTCCTCGTCCTCCACGACGATCTCGACGCGGATCTTGGGGACCAGCGCGACGTCGTACTCCGCGCCGCGGTAGACCTCGGTGTGGCCCTTCTGCCGGCCGTACCCGCTGACCTCGCTGACCGTCATCCCGGTGACCCCGAACGACTCCAGGCCGGTGCGGACGTCCTCCCACTTGTGCGGCTTGATGACCGCGGTGACCAGCTTCATGCCGACACCCCTTCCTTGGTCAGGACGGTGCTGCCCTGGGCGGGCGGCGTGGCCGTCGCGGCGTCCAGGACGCCGGTGCGGCTGCTCGCCGCGGTGTGCAGGTCGTACGCCGACTCGCCGTGCTCGGCGTAGTCGATGCCGTCGATCTCGTCCTCCTCGTGGATCCGCCACCCGATCGTGAACTTGATGGCCAGCCCGATGAGCGCGGTGAACACCCCGGACCACGCGATCGCGACGAGAGCCCCGAGGACCTGGTCGCCCAACGACCCCAGGCCACCACCGTAGAAGAGCCCGTCGACCCCGGCTGCACCGTCGGAGGTCGAGAACAGCCCGATCAGCACGGTGCCGACGATGCCGCCGACCAGGTGGACACCGACGACGTCGAGGGAGTCGTCGAGCTTCAGCTTGTACTTCCATCCGACCGCGACAGCGCACGCGAAGCCCGCCGCCGCCCCGATCGCGATGGCGCCCACAAGGTCGACCGCGCCGCACGCGGGGGTGATCGCGACGAGCCCGGCCACGATGCCGGAGGCGGCGCCGAGCGTGGTGGCCTTGCCGTGCAGCAGCCGCTCCGCGAGCAGCCAGGCGAGCATGGCGGCCATCGTGGCGATCGTGGTGTTGGCGAAGGTCCTGCCGGTCTCGGCGTAGAACTGGGCGGTGTCGAAGTCGGCGTCGCCGAGCGCCGCCGGGACGATCGAGCCGACGTTGAAGCCGTACCAGCCGACCCACAGCAGACCCGCGCCGATCATCGTCAGCGTGAGGTTGTGGGGGCGCATCGGGTCGCGCCCGAAGCCGACCCGGCGCCCGATGATGAGCACCAGCACCAGCGCCGCGACTCCGGCGTTGATGTGCACGGCGGTCCCGCCGGCGTAGTCCTGCGCCCCGATCCTGCCGCCGATCAGCCCGCCGCCGAACACCATGTGGGCCAGCGGGAAGTAGGAGAGCGTCACCCACAGCGGCAGGAAGACCACCCACGCGCTCAACTTGACCCGGTCGGCGATGGCGCCGCTGATGAGGGCCGAGGTGATGACCGCGAACGTCAGCTGGAACATCACGTAGATGTAGTTGTCCGGGGTGATCCCCGCGAGACCGAACTGCGCGAACGGGTCGGCGAAGAGCTTGCCGTCGCCGCTGAAGCCGTCACTGAAGGACATCGACCAGCCCCACAGCACGTAGACGATGCCGACGATGCCCATCGAGACGTAGGACATCATCATCATGTTGAGCACGGACTTCGAGCGGGTCATGCCGCCGTAGAACAGGGCCAGGGCCGGCGTCGTCATCATCAGCACGAGGGCCGTGGCGACGATCATCCAGGCGTAGTAGCCGTCCATCAGACCTCCAGGGAGCGGCCGGGTCCTCCCGGCCGAGTCAGGTCAGGGCGGCTCGTCGGCGTCCGTCGTTGGTCGCCGCGGCGCTGCCCTCGTCAGTGCCCTGAGCATGGTCGGGATCTGTTTCGGCGTCCGCCTGGACCGGTTGCGCCCGTGTGACAACCCGCGGCCGGATGTTTCGGGCCGGTTACGCCGTCGCACCGGCGTGGCGACGTCGCGGCGTGATCGTCAGGCGGCGTCGCCGAGCAGCGCGTCGACGAAGGCGTCGGGGTCGAAGGGCGCGAGGTCGTCGGGCCCCTCGCCGAGGCCGACGAGCTTGACCGGTACGCCGAGCTCGCGCTGGACCGCGACGACGATCCCGCCCTTCGCCGATCCGTCGAGCTTGGTGAGGACGATGCCGCTGACCGCGACGGCCTCCTGGAACACCCGCGCCTGGATCATGCCGTTCTGGCCGGTGGTCGCGTCGAGCACGAGCAGGACCTCGCCGACCGGCGCCTGCTTCTCGACGACGCGCTTGACCTTCCCGAGCTCGTCCATGAGCCCCGCCTTGTTCTGCAGCCGTCCGGCGGTGTCGACCAGCACGACGTCGGCTTCCTGCTCCATGCCGCTGCGGACGGCCTCGAACGCGACGCTGGCGGGGTCCGACCCCTCGGGGCCGCGCACGGTCGCGACGCCGACCCGCTCCCCCCAGGTGGTGAGCTGCTCGGACGCAGCCGCACGGAACGTGTCGGCGGCGCCGAGGACGACGAGCTTGTTCTCGGCGACCAGCACGCGGGCCAGCTTGCCGACCGTCGTGGTCTTGCCGGTCCCGTTCACCCCGACCACCATCACGACCGCGGGCTTGCCGTCGACCCGGCTCACCGCCAGGCTCCGGTCGAGCGTCGGGTCGACCAGCGTGAGCAGCTCCTGGCGGAGCACCTCGCGGACCGGCGCGGCTGCGCTGCCCTCGACCCGGAGTCGCGTCCGGAGCCGCTCGACGAGCTCCTGGGTGGGTCCGACGCCGACGTCGGCGGTGATGAGGGCGTCCTCGATCTCCTCCCACGTGTCCTCGTCGATCCGCTCGCGGGAGAGCAGCGCGAGCAGCCCGCGTCCCAGCGCTCCCTGGGAGCGGGAGAGCCGCTGCCGCAGCCGGACCAGCCGGCTGGCGATGCCCTCGGGCCGCTCGAGGGTCGGGGCGGTCTCGACGACGACCGGCCGCTCGTCGAGGGCGGTGCTGCCGGTCCCCGACGGGCGGTCCAGGTCGGCGTCGGCCTCGGGCGGGGCGAGCACGTCGGTCCCGCCGCGACGGGCGTCGAGGCCGCGCCGGCCCCGCCTGGCGCCCTGCCGCAGCAGCCCGACCATGACGCCGAGGAACGCCAGCAGCGCGACGGCCAGGAAGATGATCAGCTCCAGCATTTCCACGGCCGTCATCCTCCCAGAGCGCGCACCACCGACGGACCGCGGCCAGCGGCTGGGCGGCGGTCAGCCCGCCGGGCGCAGCAGTGGTACGACGGCGGCGCGGACGACCTCCGGGACCGGGACGACGGCTCGGCGGGGCTCGCCGGGTCCCGCCGGCGCGGTGTTGTCGACGTACACGTGCACGAACCGGCCCTCGGCACCCGCCTCGTCCCCGGGTGCCTGGAAGAGCCCCACGCGGTACACCACCGAGGACCGGCCGACCCGCTCGACGGCGAGGCCGAGCTCGACCGGTGCGGGGAACCCCAGCTCGGCGAAGTAGCGGCAGGACACCTCGGCCACCACGCCGACGGCGTCGAGCCGCCGGGTGTCGACCCCGGTGGCCTCGAGGAGGTGGGCGTTGACGGCGGTGTCGATGAGCGCGAAGTAGGTCGCGTTGTTCATGTGGCCGTAGACGTCGTCGTCGGCCCACCGGGTCGTGGCGGTCCGCCAGACCCGGTAGTCGCCGCGGGTCGGTCGGGGCGGGCGGCCGTCGGACGCCGCGCTCACCGGTGGTCCCGCGTCACGCGGGCTCGCGCTCGCGCAGCCGCTGGCTGATCACTGTGGAGACCCCGTCCCCGCGCATGGTGACGCCGTACAGGGCGTCACCGATCTCCATCGTCCGCTTCTGGTGGGTGATGACGATCAGCTGGCTGGTGGCCCGCAGCTCGGCGTAGAGGTCGAGGAGCCGCCCCAGGTTGGTGTCGTCGAGGGCGGCCTCGACCTCGTCGAGGACGTAGAAGGGCGAGGGCCGGGCCTTGAACAGCGCGACGAGGAACGCCACCGCCACCAGCGACCGCTCACCGCCCGACAGCAGCGACAACCGCTTGACCTTCTTGCCGGGCGGACGGGCCTCGACCTCGATGCCCGTGGCCAGCATGTCGTCGGGGTCGGTGAGGACGAGCCGGCCCTCGCCTCCGGGGAAGAGCCGGGTGAAGACGTGCTGGAACGCCGTCTCGACGTCGCGCCAGGCCTCGGTGAAGACCTCCTCGACCCGCCCGTCGACCTCGGTGACGATGTCGAGCAGGTCCTTGCGCGTCCGTCGCAGGTCCTCCAGCTGGTCGGTGAGGAACCGGTTGCGCTCCTCGAGGGCTGCGAACTCCTCGAGCGCCAGCGGGTTGACCCGACCGAGGACGGCGAGGGCGCGCTCGGCGGCCGTGAGCCGCACTCGTTGGTGGTCGCGGTCGAACGGGACGGTGCGCGGTGCGGCTGGGGCACTGCTCCCGTCGTCGGCGTCGGCGGCGTCGACCGGTCCGACGTCGTGGGGTGCCACGGGGACCGGGACGTGCGGCCCGTACTCGGCGACGAGAGTGTCGCTGTCGAGCCCGACCTCCTCGACCGCGCGCTCCTGGAGCTGCTCGAGCCGCATCCGTTGCTGGGTCCGGGTGAGCTCGTCCCGGTGGGCGCTGCCGACCAGCTCGTCGTGCTCGCGCGTGAGGGTGCGGGCCCGCTCCCGTGCCTCCGCGAGCCGCTGCTCCTGCGAGCGTCGTTCGGCGTCGAGCCTGGTGCGCTCCTCGGCGGCGGCGTCCAGCGCCCGGGCGAGTCGCCCCTCCAGCACCCGCGCCACGGCGAGCACGTCCTCGGCGAGCGCGCCCTCGCGGCGTACCCGCTCCTGGCGCTCGGCCGCACGACGTCGGGTCTCCTCCTCCGACCGCGCGGCCCGGCGCAACGACTCCGCCCGGCCGGCGAGGGCGCGTGCCCGCTCCTCGGCCGTGCGCAGCGCGAGCCGGGTCTCGGTCTCGCGCGCCCGGGCGGCCCGCGCGGTGTCGGCGAGGCGTTCGCGGTCGTCGGTCACCGGCTGGTCGTCGGCGTGTCCGGTGACCGCGGCGAGCCGCTGCTCGAGCTCGGTGACCGTGGTCTGGTCGGCCTCCCGCGCGGCTGACGCGGCCTCGCGCGCCCGCTCGAGACGGTCGGCCTCACCGCGCGCCGACCGCGCCTGCGCCCCGAGCTGGGCCAGCTCCTCGGCGACCGCGGCGAGGTGGGCGTCGGACTCGTGCAGCTTCGCGAGCGCGACGTCGGCCCGGTGCTGGGCCTCCTCCCGCTCCTGGTCGAGGCGCTGGTGCTCGAAGGCGAGCCGCTCGCACGCATGGGTGACCTCGCTGAGGCGTCGCCGGGCGTCGTCGACGGCCGCCTGGACCTCGAGCAGGCTGGGTGCGGCGGCCGAGCCGCCGCGGACCAGGGCCGCGCCCACCACGGTCCCGTCGCGGGTGACCGCCACGAGGTCGGGGTGACGCTGCACGAGCGCGGTCGCCGCGGCGCGGTCCGCGACGACGGCCACCCCGCGCAGCAGCCGCGCGAGGGGGGCGCGGAGGTTGTCGGGGCAGTCGACGGCGTCGAGCGCGTACGTCGCGCCCGGCGGCAGCTCGACGGGCGGGGCGGCCGCCAGGTCGACGGCCAGCGGGTCCGGGCCGCCGCCGACGAGGAGGGCGGCGCGGCCGAGGTCGGCGTCCTGCAGCAGCTCCACCGCGTCGAGCGCCGACTCGAGGCGGTCGACCGCCACCGCGTCCGCGGCCGCCCCGAGGGCCGCGGCGACAGCAGCCTCGTAGCCGGGTCGGACGCTGACGAGCGCCGCGACGGAGCCCAGGAGACCGCTGACCGGCTCTGTGGCGGCGAGCAGCGCACCCGCGCCGTCGCCGCGGCGGAGCCCCAGCTCGAGGGCCTCGAGCCGGGCGGCGAGCGCCGAGCGGTCCCGGTCGGCGCCCTGGAGCTCCTCGCGGAGCTTGAGCAGCCGGCTCTCGACGTCGGCCAGCGCCGCGGTCGCGACCTCGTGCTCGGCGTCGAGCCCCTCCTCGCCGGCGTCGAGCCCCGCGATGCGGGTCTCGAGCGCGGTGAAGTCACGTTCGGCGCGGCGTACCCGTGCGAGTGCGGCCTCGCGCGCCTCCTGCAGCCGGTCGAGCTCCTCGTCGGCAGCGGCCACCCGGCTGCGCTTGGCCTCGACCTGGCCCTGCAGCCGCGCCAGCCCTTCCCGGCGGTCCGCTGCGGCACGGACGGCGGCGGTGACCCGGCGCTCCTCGTCGGCGTGCGCGGCCTCCGCCGCGCTGCGGACGGCAGACGCCTGCACGAGCGTCTCCTGCTGCCGGGCGACCTCCGCGGCGGCTGCTCCCTCGGCGGCGGCGGCCCTCTCCGCCTCGGCGAGGAGCTGCTCGGGGTCGCGTCCCGCAGGCGCCGGGACCTCCGCGGCGGCGTTGCGCACCCGCTCGGTCGCCAGCGCGACCGTCCCTTGCAGTCGTTCGCGGACCGCGGTGAGCGCAAACCAGGTGTCCTGCGCCTGGGTGAGCACCGGCAGGCCGTCGCGCAGCGCGGCCTCCAGCCCGGTCTCGGCGTCCCTCGCGGCGGTGAGCGCCTGCTCGAGGTCGGTGCGACGCTGCAGGAGGCGGCTCTCGTCGGCGAGCTCCTGCTCGAGCGCCGCGCTCACGGTGACGATCTCGTCGGCGAGGAGGCGGGCACGGGCGTCCCGGACGTCGGCCTGCACCACGGCCGCCCTGCGCGCCACCTCGGCCTGGCGTCCCAACGGCTTGAGCTGGCGGCGCAGCTCGCTGAGGAGGTCGCCGAGGCGCGTCAGGTTGCCCTCGGTCGACTCGAGCTTCCGCAGCGCCTTCTCCTTGCGCTTGCGGTGCTTGAGGACTCCGGCCGCCTCCTCGACGAAGCCGCGGCGCTCCTCCGGGGTCGCGTGCAGGATCGCGTCGAGCTGCCCCTGCCCCACGATCACGTGCATCTCGCGACCGATGCCGGAGTCGGAGAGGAGCTCCTGCACGTCGAGGAGCCGGCATGAACGACCGTTGATCGCGTAGTCCGACCCGCCGTTGCGGAACATCGTCCGGCTGATCGTCACCTCGGCGTACTCCACCGGGAGGGCGCCGTCGGTGTTGTCGATCGTCAGCGTCACCTCGGCACGTCCGAGCGGCGGACGGGCGGGCTGGCCGGCCTGCCCCGCCGTACCGGCGAAGACGACGTCCTCCATCTTCCCGCCGCGCAACGACTTCGCGCCCTGCTCGCCCATGACCCAGGCCAGGGCATCGACGACGTTGGACTTGCCCGACCCGTTGGGGCCGACGATGCAGGTGATGCCCGGCTCGAGCTGGAAGGTCGTCGCCGAGGCGAAGGACTTGAAGCCCCGCAGCGTCAGGCTCTTGAGGTGCACGCGGTCCCGCCCGCCCTTCGGTGGTCGATCAGCGGCCACACGCTAACGGGCCGGGAGCGGCGTACGTCGCTCCCGCGCCGGGTCGCGCGCTCGGCGACTCGGCTGGCTCGGGTCGCGCCCCGGGGTCAGGCGGGCTGCATCTGCTCCGGGACGGTGAGCAGGGTCGAGGCGTCCATCGCGGCTGCGGCCAGTGCGTCGTTCTCCTGCTGCAGCCGCGACACCAGGGCCTCCAGGTCGGCGACGCGGTCGCGCAGCCGTCGGTTGTCCGCCGCCACGTTGGACACGGCGCGGGGATCAGGTCCGTTCAGGTAGCCGAAGATGGCCTTCGCCATGGTGTCGTCCTCCAAGTGGTCCGGGCACCCCACGCGCGCTCGTCACGAGCAGCTGGGCGGGAGTTGTGACCAGGGTCCCACGGAGGTCCCGCAAGGGTCAATTCCGCATGGTCACCGACGGATCCTCAAGGGATGCAGGCGACCTGGTGCTCCCCACGGGTCACCTGCCGTGGGGAGTGGCAGTACGCCGTGGGGGGTGACCCTCGCTCGCGCTCGGGCGGAGGGGGCGCGGGGCAGGCTGGCAGCGCGGGCAGAAGAATGACGACCGGTTGGTGAACGGCACCCGGACGACCGCCGTCCCGCAGCGGGAGCACGGCCGACCCTCCTGCCCGTACACCTCGAGCGAGCGCGAGAAGTAGCCGCTCTCGCCGTTGACGTTGACGTAGAGCGCGTCGAAGGACGTCCCGCCCTGCGCGAGCGCCGACGTCATCACCGCTCGGACGGCCTCGAGGAGCGCCCGCACCTGCACCGGCCGGAGCCGGTCCCCCGCTCGGGCGCCGTGGACCCGCGCCCGCCAGAGCGCCTCGTCCGCGTAGATGTTGCCGATCCCGGAGACCACCGTCTGGTCGAGCAGGATCCGCTTGACCGCCGAGGCGCGGGCCCGGACCCGACGCACGAACACGTCGTCGTCGAACGCGGGGTCGAGCGGGTCCCGGGCGATGTGGGCGATCTCCGCGGGGAGCTCGGCGCCGCCGCGCGCGACCGCCAGCCCGCCGAACATCCGCTGGTCGACGAAGCGCAGCTCGAGCGCGGGCTCGCCGGCCAGCCCGAACCGGACCCGCAGGTGTCGCTCCGCCGGCCGGTCGGCCGGCTGGACCAGGAGCTGACCGCTCATCCCGAGGTGAGCGAGGAGGGCGTCACCGTTGTCGAGGGGGAGCCAGAGGTACTTCCCGCGCCGGCAGGCGCCCGCGACCACGCGGCCCGCCAGAGCTTCGGCGAAGTCCTCCCCGCCCGCGAGGTGACGCCGGACCGGCCGGGGGTGGCGGACGTCGACGGTCTCGAGCCGCCGGCCGACGACGTGCTGCTGGAGCCCCCGCCGGACGACCTCGACCTCAGGGAGCTCCGGCACCAGGCACAGGTCCGGGGTCGTCGGCGACGTCCTCGCCGGGGGTCGGCACGGGCTGGCCGCCCCCGACCTCGGAGACGAGCTCGCGGTACGCCGTCTCGGCGGCCTGCTGCTCGGCCTCCTTCTTCGAGCGTCCGGTGCCGTGCCCGTAGTGACCGCTGTTGACCCTGACCTGGGCGGTGAACTTCTTCGCGTGGTCCGGGCCCTCGTCCTCGATGACGTACTCCGGGACGCCGAGCGAGTGCTCGGCGGTCAGCTCCTGGAGGCTGGTCTTCCAGTCCAGGCCGGCTCCCAGCCCGGCGGCCGCCGCCATCAGCGGGTCGAACAGCAGGTGGACGACGCGTCCGGCCGCCTCGAAGCCGCCGCTGAGGTACACCGCGCCGATGACCGCCTCGAGGGTGTCGGAGAGGATCGAGGCCTTCGCGCGGCCGCCGGTGATCTCCTCGCCGCGGCCGAGCTTGACGTGCTCCCCCAGGCCGATGGTCCGGGCCACGTCGGCCAGCGCCCGGGCGTTCACGACGGCCGCCCGGAGCTTGGCCAGGCGTCCCTCGGAGCGCTCCGGGTGGGTGCGGAACAGCGTCTCGGTGACGATGACGCCGAGCACGGCGTCCCCGAGGAACTCGAGCCGCTCGTTGGTCGGTATGCCGCCGTTCTCGTACGCGAACGAGCGGTGGGTCAGCGACTGCTCGAGCAGCCCCCGGTCGAGGACGGGGTCGCCGAGGGCTGCACGCAGCTGCTGGACGTCGTCGGGCTCGGCGCTGCGGCCGGGCCCGTCAGAGGACGGGGCGACGGTCACCGCGCGCGCCGTACTGCCCGCACTCCGGGCAGGCGCGGTGCGGCAGGTGCTTGCTGCCGCACGCCGGGTTGGCGCAGGTGACGAGCGTCGGTACGGCAGCCTTCCACTGCGACCGGCGGTGCCGGGTGTTGCTCCGTGACATCTTCCGCTTCGGGACCGCCACTTGCTCTCTCCTCTGTCAGGCCGCAGGTCCGCGGCCGGTCGGTGCTGCTCGGGTGCTGCCGGTGCCGGTCGGCGGGTGCTGCCGAGCCGGTTCGTACGTCGGGTCAGGTGTCCTGCGGCGAGGTGAGCCGCTGCAGGGCGGCCCACCGGGGGTCGACGGCTTCTCCGTGGGTGTGGTCGGGATCGTCGGCGAGCCGCGCGCCGCACTCGACGCACAGGCCCGGACAGTCCTCGGTGCAGGTGGGCTGGAACGGCAGCGCGAGCACCACGGCATCGCGCAGCACCGGCTCCAGGTCGAGGAGGTCGCCGTGCATCCGGCTGGTCTCGCCGTCCTCGGTGTCCTCGTCCGCGTCGCCGGGCGCCTGCCGCTTGTCGTGCTTGTCGTGCTTGTCGTGCCGGTCCGGGTCGTCGTAGACGAAGAGCTCGCAGAGCTCGGCGTCCATCTCCCGCCGGATGTCGTCCAGGCAGCGCACGCACTCCCCGGTCAGCTCGGCGACCGCGGTGCCGGTGACCAGGACACCCTCGACGACCGCCTCGAGCCGCAGCGCGAACGTCACGGGGGACCCCTCGGCGACGCCGAGCACCTCGATGCCGAGGTCGGCGGGGGCCGGCGCGGTGAGGCTCACGGTGCGCTCGGCTCCCGGCCGGCGGCCGAGCTCGCGGGTGTCGAGCACCAGCGGCGCTCGAGGGTCGAGGCGCACGGGACCACACTTCCAGTCGGGAGCAGACACGTCACGGTCCCCATGCCGGACGCTCACCGGGACACCGCCACCGGAGCGGGGCGGACCCGGTACAGGACCTGACCGGCAACGAGGACCGGTCCCACCCTACCGGGCTCGCCGCAACGCAGCCAAAAGTCGGTCGTGGACCGCCGCCGGGACCAGGCCCGAGACGTCCCCGCCAAGGGCCGCCACTTCCTTCACCAGGCTGGAGGCGACGAAGGAATGTGCAGGGCTCGCGGGCACGAACACGGTCTCGACCGGCGCCAGGCGGGCGTTCATCTGCGCCATCTGCAGCTCGTAGTCGAAGTCGCCCGCCGCCCGCAGCCCCTTCACGATCGCGACGACCCCGCGGGCGGTGCAGAAGTCGGTGAGCAGGCCGGTGAACCCCTCGACCACCACGTTGTCGTACGCCGCGACCGCGTCGGTGAGCATGGCGATCCGCTCCTCGTGGGTGAACAGCCGGTTCTTCGACTGGTTCACGCCGACGGCGACCACGACCTCGTCGAAGAGCCGGGCGGTCCGGCCGATGACGTCGAGGTGCCCGTTGGTGACGGGGTCGAACGACCCCGGGCAGGCGGCTCGTCGCGTCATGGGTGTCCTCGTTGGAGCGGTCGGGCGGAGCAGGACGGTAGCAAGCGCCGGCAATGAGTGCCGGCAGTGACCTGAGGCAGTCAGTCCTGGTGGTCAGTCCCGGCGGTCAGTCCGGTGGTCAGTCCCGGCGGTCAGTCCCGACGGGTGGCGCGCGCCGACCACAGCGCGGTCTCGCCGTAGGTACGCACCCGCTCCTCGACGAGCCCGTCGGGCCACACGACCGGCCCGCCGCGGGTCGGCCGCTCCACGACGACGACCGCTCCCCGCGCCAGCCAGCCGCCGTCGACGAGCGCGCGCAGGTCGCCGGCGACCCGGTCCGCCGCGGTCGCGTACGGCGGGTCGGCGAACGCCACGTCGTAGGCCCCGTCGAGGACGGCTCCGGCGAGGACCGTCGACACCGACGCGGCGACGACCCGCGCCGACGGGCAGCCGACCGCCTCGACGTTCGCCCGGACCGTCGCCGCGGTGCGCCGGTCGCGCTCGACGAGGGTCACGGCGTCGGCTCCTCGAGACCACGCCTCGAGGCCGACCGCGCCGGACCCGGCGTACAGGTCGAGGAAGCGCAGCCCGCTCAACGAGCCGAGCGTCGACTCGAGGGCCGAGAACAGCGCCTCCCGGACCCGGTCGGCGGTGGGACGGGTCAGGTCGCCCTTCGGCGTCTGCAGCCGCCGTCCGCCGGCGTGGCCGCCGATGATCCGGGTCACCGGATCCCGCTCACCGCGGTCACGCCCGCTCGAGGTAGTCGATGTCGACGTGGCGCTGCATCGCCTCGACCGCCTCGCGGAGCGCGTGCTGCTCCTCGAGGCGTGGGTCCTCGGCCACCACCGCGGTCGCCGCCGCCCGGGCCGCCTCGATGACGTCGGCGTCGCGCGCGACGGAGAGCAGCCGGAGGGTACGGCGGGCGCCGGACTGCTCGTCGCCGAGCACGTCGCCCTCCTTGCGCAGCTGGAGGTCGAGGTCGGCGATCCGGAACCCGTCGAGCGTGCTCGCCACGGCCTCGAGCCGGGCCCGACCCGGAGCGTCGGGATCCGCGGCGGTCACGAGGAGGCAGAGCCCGGGGTGGCCGCCGCGGCCGACGCGGCCGCGGAGCTGGTGCAGCTGCGACATCCCGAACCGCTCGGCGTCCAGCACGACCATCGTCGTGGCGTTCCCGACGTCGACCCCGACCTCGATGACGGTCGTCGCGACCAGCACGTCGACGTCCCCCGCGGCGAACGCGAGCATCACGTCGTCCTTCTCCTCCGGTGTCAGCCGGCCGTGGAGCGCGGAGACCCGGAGGCCGGCCAGCGGCCCGTCCCGCAGCGCCGGCGCCACCTCCTCCACCGCGGCGGTCCGAGCAGCCTCCGCGCCGTCCAGGTCCGGTTCATCCAGCTCGTCGGCCCCGTCGGACTCCTCGGCGGAGATCCGTGGGCACACGACGTACGCCTGCCGACCGGCGTCGACCTCCTCCCGGACCCGCTGCCAGACCCGCTCCAGCCACGCCGGCCGGTCCCGCACCGGCACGACCGTGGTCTGGATCGGGCTGCGGCCGGCGGGGAGCTCGGCGAGCACGGAGGTCTCCAGGTCGCCGAAGACGGTCATCGCGACCGTGCGGGGGATCGGCGTGGCCGTCATGACGAGGAGGTGCGGCGGGACGCTGCCCTTCTGCTGCAGCGCCGCGCGCTGCTGGACACCGAAGCGGTGCTGCTCGTCGACGACGACGAGGCCGAGGTCGGCGAACTGGACCCGCTCCTGCAGCAGCGCGTGCGTGCCGATCACCAGGCCCGCCTCGCCCGACGCCGCCTCGAGCAGCGCGCGCCGGCGTTCGGGTGCGGGCAGTGAGCCGGTCAGCAGCGCCACCCGGGTCGCCTCGTCCGCGGCGCCGAGGCGGCCCCCCTCGGTGAGCTCGGGCCCCAGCATCGCGGTGATCGACCGGTGGTGCTGCTGGGCGAGGACCTCGGTCGGCGCCAGCAGCGCCGCCTGCCCGCCGGAGTCGACGACGCGCAGCATCGCCCGCAGCGCGACGACGGTCTTGCCCGACCCCACCTCACCCTGGAGCAGCCGGTGCATCGGCGCGTCGGCGGTGAGGTCGGCGTCCAGCTCGGCCGCGACCCGCTGCTGTCCCTCGGTGAGCGTGAAGGGCAGCCGCGCATCGAACGCGTCGAGGATCCCGCCGGCGCGACCCGGGCGGGCCAGCCCGGGCACCGCCCGCTGCTCGGCGCGTCGCCGGGCCAGCGCGACCTGGACGACGAAGGCCTCGTCCCAGCGGAGCCGCTTGACCGCGGCGCCGTGCTGGGCGCGGTCCGCGGGCCGGTGCACCCAGCGGTACGCGCGGTCGGCGCTGACCAGGCCGTGCTCCTCGCGGAGCGAGCGCGGCAGCCGCTCCGGGACGTCGCCGAGCACGTCGAGCACCACGCGGACCGCGTCGGCGACCTGCTGGGAGCGCAGCTTGCCGGCCACCGGGTAGACCGGCAGCAGCGGGCTCTCGTCCCGCTCCGGGTCCTTGAAGTCGCACTCGGGGTGGGTGAGCTCCCAGCGGCCCCGCTGGTAGCCGTTGCGGCCGAGCTTCCCCGACGCCAGGACCTTCCTGCCGGCACGCAGCTGTTCGAGCCGCCACGACGCCCCTCGCGCGTGGCGGTCGAAGAACGTCATCCACACCAGCTCGCCGTCGGCGAGCCGCGCGGAGGCCTCGGTCCGCCACGCGGGCCGGGAGGTACGCCGGTCGCGGTAGCTCCTCTGCTCCGCTCCGACGACCGCGGCGACCAGCACGACCAGCTCGCCTTCACGGAGGTCCTGCAGGCTGCTGACCTGGTTCCGGTCGAGGAACCGTCGAGGGTAGTGGCCGAGCAGCTCCCCGACCGTGGTGACCTCGAGCTCCTTGGCCAGCAGCGACGCCGCGGTCCCGACGACACCGCGGAGCGGGGTGTCCCACGCGACGGTCCCCGGTGGGTGCTCCGCCGTCGTGCTCACTCGACCCCGAACAGCAGCAGGTAGCGCTCCTGGCCCCCGTCGTAGCCGACGACCTCGACCGCGGGGTGGTGGCTGCGGACGTGCTCCTCGCAGCGACGGGCCAGCTCGGTCGCTCCCGCGCCCGCGACGATCGTGACGAGCTCGCCGCCGCCGCCGAGGAGCCGGTCGAGCACCTCGAGGGCCACCGGCTCGAGCTCGCGGCCGACGACGGTGAAGTCGCCCTCGACCTCGCCGAGGACGTCACCGGGCCGGCACGGGCCGGCGGTGGTCATCGCCGGCCGGGCGGCGACGGTGACCGCGCCGGCCCGGGCGTGGCGGGCCGCGGCGGTCATCTCGACGAGGTCCCGGTCGAACGACCGGCTGGGGTCGTGGACGGCGAGGGCGGCGAGCCCCTGCACCTGCGCCCGGGTCGGGACCACGGCGACCCGGACCCCGTGCTCGCGCTCGGCGAGCCCCGCAGCGGCCTCCGCGGCCGGGACGACGTCGCGCTCGTTGGTGAGGAGGACGACCTCCGTCGCGGCGGTGGCGAGGACCGCGTCGAGCAGCCGGCCCGTCGACGGGCGGGTTCCCGAGGTCGCGCGCACCACCGTCGAGCCGGCCTGCTCGAAGAGCGCGGCCAGCCCCTCGGCGAAGGCGACGGCGACGACGCCTCGGGGCGGCTCGGGCGCGGGGTCCGGCTCCCCGTGCGCGGGCCCCTCCCCGCCTGCACGTCTCTGGTCGCGGAAGTGGGTCACCCGGACCCGGTGCGGCCTGCCGCAGGCGAGGCCGGCCTCCAGCGCCGCGCCGACGTCGTCGACGTGGACGTGGACGTTCCACAGGCCGTCGCCACCGACGACCACGAGCGAGTCCCCCAGGGGCAGGAGCCGCTCGCGGAGCATGGGGACGGCGGCGTCCTCGGCGTCGAGGAGGTACATCACCTCGAACGCCGGGCCGTCGTCCGGGAGGTCCTGGCCCGCTCCTGGACCTGCGGCAAGCGGGGCCCGCACGGCGCAGTCGCGACGCCGCGGCGACGGGGCGGTGGGACGCCCGGTCAGGGCTGCCTCGGCGACGGCCAGGACGACGCACAGGCCCTTGCCGCCGGCGTCCACGACACCGGCCCGCTCGAGGACCGGCAGCTGCTCCGGCGTACGTGCCAGCGCGGCCTCGGCCGCCTGCACGACCGCCGAGGCGACCCGCGCCACTCCCTCGCCCGCCACCTCGTGCGCTGCCTCCGCGGCGGCGCGCGCGACGCTGAGCACGGTGCCCTCCACCGGCTCCCCGACGGCGGCGTACGCCGCTGCGGTGGCCTCCGCCAGGGCGTCGGCCAGTGCCTCCCCGAGGGCGGGGTCGTCGTCGTTGCCGGTCGCCGGGCCGAGCCGCTTGAGGAAGGCGCCGACGAGTTGGGACATGATCACGCCCGAGTTGCCGCGCGCGCCGAGGAGCAGCCCGCGGGAGTACGCCGCCCCCGCGGCCTCCACCGGCACGGCGTCCTCACCGCCGCGCTCGGCCACGACCTCCTCGAGCGCAGCGTGGCCGGCCTCGAAGGTGAGGAAGAGGTTGGTCCCGGTGTCGCCGTCGGGAATCGGGTAGACGTTGAGGGCGTCCAGCTCGTCACGGGCGTCGCCGAGAGCGGCGAGCACGAGCGTGGAGAAGTGCAGCAGCGTGGGAGCCGACAACGCCGCTCCGCCCACCTGGCACCCCCTGGCCCGACGCTCGACGTCCCCTGGTCCGACGCCCTGACGGCGCTGCGTCACAGGCTAGTCGCGCAGCCCCCCCGGACGTGGCGGCGCCCACAGCCGGGGGCACGCCGCGGGACCGTCGCGGGGGTCGGCCGCGCGGTTGGCGTCGGGTGTGTGCCGTCCCGTATCCTGTACCGGTTGCCCAGTCGACGACCGGGCCGACCTTCTCGCTTCACACCTCGATCCACACCAGGAGTGCACGGTGGCTGCCGTCTGCGACATCTGCGCCAAGGGCCCGGGCTTCGGCAACAACCGGCCCTGGTCGCGCAAGATCACCAAGCGTCGTTTCGACCCCAACATCCAGCGGGTCCGCGCCACCGTGAACGGCGCGCCCAAGCGGCTCAACGTGTGCACCGGCTGCCTCAAGGCCGGCAAGGTCACCCGCTGAGCTGATCTGCGTCTGACGACGTCGAGGGGCCGGGCCTGAGGGCTCGGCCCCTCGTTCGCGTCCGGTCCCCCGTGGTCTGTCAGTGGCACCACTTGCGGCTCCCCGAGGGTCCCGACCCTCGAAGTGGCACCACTTGCGGGTGCAGCACCGGCCTCACCTCGAAGTGGCACCACTTGCGGGTGCCAGCACTGGCCTCACCTCGAAGTGGCACCACTTGCGGGTGCAGCACTGGCCTCACCTCGAAAGTGGCACCACTTGCGGGTGCAGCACCGGCCTCACCTCGATGTGGCACCACTTGCGGCTCCCCGCGGTCCCAACCCTCGAAGTGGCACCACTTGCGGGTGCCAGCACCGGCCTCACCTCGAAGTGGCACCACTTGCGGGTGCAGCACTGGCCTCACCTCGAAGTGGCACCACTTGCGGGTGCAGCACCAGCCTCACCTCGAAGTGGCACCACTTGCGGCTCCCCGACGGTCCCAACCCTCGAAGTGGCACCACTTGCGGCGCGCGCGCTCAGAAGTGGCGGAACCCGACCATGCCGGTGTAGGACCGCTCGTCGACGGTGACCCCTGAACCCTCGGCGACCGTCCCGACCACCGTCCACCCCGACGGCGCCGCTCCGGGCGGGAAGGTCCCGACCAGCGCGTGGTCGTCGCCGCCGCCGAGCACGAACGACAGCGGGTCGGCACCGACGGCGGCGGCGACCGACTGCAGCGGCTCCCCCACCGGCAGGCTCTCCGAGCGCACGTCGATCGCGACGCCGCTCGCCGTCGCCACATGGGCGAGCTCGCTGAGGAGGCCGTCGGAGACGTCGATGAGGGCGGTGACACCGGCGGCACGGGCCTCGGCGCCGCCGCCGTACGGCACCTCCGGGCGACGGTAGGCCTCGACGGCCGCCCGTGGGGACCGGAAGCCGCGGCTGAGCACCGCCAGGCCGGCCGCCGCCCAGCCCTGCCGTCCCCGCAGCGCCACCTCGTCACCGGGCTGCGCGCCGGACCGGGTGAGCGCCGGACCCTCGATCTCGCCGAGGGCGGTGACCGAGATCGTCAGCACCTCGCTGCGCGTCAGGTCGCCGCCCACCACGCTGGCGCCGACGAGGTCGCACTCGGCGGCGAGCCCGTCGGCCAGCCCGAGCACCCAGGACAGCTCGAGGTGACCGGGCGCCGCGAGACCGACCGTCACCGCGGTCGCGACGGCACCCGTCGCGTTGAGGTCCGACAGGCTCTGCGCGGCGGCCCGGTGGCCGATGTCCTCGGCACTGGCCCAGTCGCGGCGGAAGTGGCGCGCGTCGACGAGCACGTCGGTGGAGACCACGACCCGGCCGCCGTCGACCCGGACCACCGCCGCGTCGTCCCCCGGCCCGAGCAGCACCCGGTCCGAGGCGCCGAAGCGCTCGGTGATCGCCGCGATGACCGGGAACTCCCCGAGCTCGGCCAGCGTGCGGGTGCCTCCGGAGCCCTCGGCGCGTGCGGTCATGCACGTCATCCAACCCCAGGGGTGGTGCCACCCCGTGAGGGGCGGGACCTGTTCCGGCCGGCGGACGCAGGCGGTACGTTGAGCCCGCCCGTGGTCGAACGCTCGGCCAGGGTCCCCCCGTCCAGCCCCACAGGAGTCGCCCCATGGTCGTCCAGGCCTACATCCTGATCCAGACCGACGTCGGCAAGGCCGCCGAGGTGGCCTCCGCGATCGCCGACGTCAAGGGTGTCACGCTGGCCGAGGACGTCACCGGCCCCTACGACGTGATCGTCCGCGCGGAGGCCAGCAACGTCGACGAGCTCGGCAAGCTGGTGGTGGCCCGGGTCCAGGCGGTCGAGGGGATCACCCGCACCCTCACCTGCCCGGTGGTCCACATCTGACGTCGCCCCGTCGCCGGCACCCGCCCCGCCGGCGTACGACGGCCGTGGCCGGCGTCGCGGCGCTGCTGGCCTCGTTGGTCAGCGGCTGCACGGACGGTTCGGACGACGCGCCTCCTCCCGACGGTCCGGTCGCCCTGGACGTCCCCCGCGGCAGGGTCCCCGCAGCGTGCGAGGAGCTCCTCGCCCGCCTCCCGGCGGCCGTCGCGGACCAGGGCCGACGCGGGGTCTCCCCGGGCGGCGCCCCCGGCGCTGCCTGGGGCGAGCCGCCGATCACCCTGGTGTGCGGGGTCGACGTGCCGGCGGGGTTCGACGACGTCGCCTCCTGCCTGACGGTCAGCGGCGTCGACTGGTACATCCCGACCGAGCAGCTCGAGGCCCAGGGCGCCCTCACGATGACCACGGTCAACCGTCAGGTGTCGGTCGAGGTGCAGCTGCCCGCGGCATACTTCCCGCCGGCGACCACGCTGGCCGACCTCGCCCGTCCGGTGCGGCAGAGCATCCCGGCGACCGGTGCGTGCTTCTGACCCTGCGATCAGCGCAGGCCGGTGGGCCGCTGGAGCGCGAGCCGGAGCAGCCGGTCCACGAGCGCGGGGTAGGCCAGCCCGGAGGCAGCCCACATGCGGGGGAACATCGACGTCGGGGTGAACCCGGGCATGGTGTTGACCTCGTTGAGCACCACCCGGCCGTCGGCGAGCTGGAAGAAGTCGACCCGCGCGAGCCCCTCGCAGGAGAGCGCCTCGAACGCCTGCACCGCCAGCGTGCGGACCTCCTTCGCGACGGTCTCGTCGAGCTCGGCCGGGACGTCGAGCCGCGTCTGCTCCTCCGGGAGGTACTTCGCCGCGAAGTCGTAGAACGCGTGGCCCTCGACGACGATCTCCGCGACCACGCTCGCGTCCGGCGAGGTCCCGTCGAGCCGCTCGAGCACGCCGCACTCGAGCTCGCGCGCCGCGGGTCCGGCCGACGCCTCGACAAGCACCTTCGGGTCCCAGCGCCGGGCCTCCTCGACCGCCGCGTCGAGCTCGTCGGCGTCGTGGACCTTGCTGATCCCGATGCTCGACCCGCCCCGGCACGGCTTGACGAAGACCGGGTAGCCGAGCGCGGCCACCGCCTGTCGGCACCGGTCGGGGTCGGTGCGCCACTGCCGCTCGCTGAGGACCACGGAGGGCAGCACCGGCAACCCGGCCTGCGCCAGCACCGCCTTCATGTAGTGCTTGTCCATGCCGACCGCCGAGGCCAGCACGCCGGACCCGACGTACCGCACGTCCGCGATCTCGAACAGACCCTGGATCGTCCCGTCCTCCCCGAACGGCCCGTGCAGCACCGGCAGGACGACGTCGACCCGGCCGAGCGCCTGCGGCAGGTCGCCCGGCTGGTGGACGACCATCGCGCCGCTGCCGCCGTCCTGCGCGATCGAGAGCACGGGGAGCGAGGCGTCGACCTCGGGCAGCTCGTTCCGGCTCCCGATCGCGAGCCGCTCGGGGTCGGCCGACTCGAGGACCCAGCGGCCGTCCTTCGCGATGCCGATGGGGATCACGTCGTACGCCTCGCGGTCGATCGCCCGCAGCACGCTCCCCGCGGTGACGCACGAGATGGCGTGCTCGCTGGAGCGTCCCCCGAAGAGGACCGCCACGCGCGGGCGCTCGTCAGGAGCCTGGCGCTCGGCCCCGGCCGCCGGTGCTTCCTCGCTCATGGTCCGACGACCCTACCGGCCGACGACCCGCGCGAGCGGGAGCCGAGCCGCGCGGTGGGCACCGGTGGGTCCCGGCGCTGGCGCTGTCTAGGGTGACCCGGTGCCCGACGCCCAGCAGCCGATCCCCGCGCTCACGGCCTCCCCGCGAGGCTGGAGCCCGGCGACGATCGCCGTCAAGGCCGGCCGGCCGGAGCAGGTGCCCGACGCGCCGCTCAACCCGCCGGTCACCTTCGCCGCGACGTACGGCGCCGGTGGGGACACCGAGTACGGCCGCTACGGAAACCCGACGTGGACGGCGTTCGAGGAGGCGCTCGGAGCGCTCGAGGGCGGGCAGTGCCTGGCGTTCTCGAGCGGGCTCGCCGCCGTCGCCACGCTGCTCGACCTGGTCGGGCAGGACGGGGTCGTCGTCGTCCCGCGCCACGCCTACAACGGCACGGTGATGCAGCTCGCCGACCTCGAGGCGCGCGGTCGGGTCAAGGTGCGCCTCGTCGACGTCACCGACCCGGGGGCGGTGGTCGAGGCCGCCGACGACGCCGCACTCGTGTGGCTGGAGTCCCCGACGAACCCTGCGCTCGAGGTCGTCGACCTGGAGCCCGCGATCAGCGCGGCCCATGACGCCGGGGCGTACGTCGTGGTCGACAACACCTTCGCCACGCCCCTGCTCCAGCAGCCGCTCGACCTCGGCGCCGACCTGGTGCTGCACTCGGCCACGAAGTTCATCGCCGGCCACAGCGACGTCCTCATGGGCGCCGTGGTGACCCGCTCCGAGGAGCTCCACGGCGTCCTGAAGAAGCGCCGGGACCTGCTCGGCAACACTCCCGGGCCGATGGAGGCGTGGCTGGCACTGCGCGGCTTGCGGACGCTCCCGGTGCGGATGGACCGCGCCCAGGCCAACGCCCGCGTCCTCGTCGAGCGGCTGGCCGGGCACCCGGCGGTCGAGGAGGTCCGCTACCCCGGGTTCGGCGCGATCGTGTCGCTGGTCGTCGTGCGGGGGTCGCTGGGAGCCGACGTCACCGGTGACCTCGTGACCCGGTCCACCGCGCTGTGGGTGCACGCGACGAGCCTCGGCGGCGTGGAGTCGACCCTCGAGCGGCGCCGCCGCTGGCAGTCGGAGCCGGCCACGATCCCCGACGGGCTGCTCCGGCTCTCGGTCGGGATCGAGGACGTCGAGGACCTCTGGGCGGACCTGGCGCAGGCGCTCGACGTCGTCGTCGGCTGAGGTCGGTCTCTGGCTCATGCGCCCTGGGCCACTCACCACTGGTGAGCCGCTGCGCTCAACGGGTCGTAGGACGCGGGACCCTCGAGGCTGGCACCATCACCGCGGTCGGGCCGAGGAACGGGCCGGGCGGCGCTCCGGTCGAAGGTGAGAACGGCTGCTCCGGCGAGGGCCCAGCCCGCGAGGAGCAGGAGCGGCGGGGTGATGCCTGCGCCCTCGAAGTACGCAACGCTCCGCACGGCGGGGATCGCTTCTCCGGCGGGGAAGGCGAGGGTCAAGTACTGGAAGAGATCGGGAAGGAAGCTCGGGCCGACGGCGGCCCCGCTGGTGGGAACGCCGATGACCGCGAACAGGAGCGCTCCCAACCCGACACCGGGAGGACCCATGAGCCGGTGCAGTCCGAGGAGAGGCAGCGTGATGGCCCACGAGGTCAACGTGGTCAGTCCTGCCAGTTCCCAGTAGTGGCCGGGCAACGCTCCCAGGACGACGTCGATGACGGCGGTGTTGAGCAGTCCCAGAAGGAGTCCCCCACCGAGAGCAGCCGACAGCCTTGCCCGGGGTCGGGCCTTCGGCGCTCCGAACACCAGGACGGCGGCCGAGAGCAGACTCGGGATGAGGATGCTCACGACGAGGAGGAAGGGCGACAGCCCAGCGCGGTCCTCGTCCGGCAACGGAGCAACGTCCGTCACCTGTACCTGTGCACCGGACTGCGCGGCGAGCTGCTCGCCGAGCCGGATGGCGGTGTCACGGGACAGCGCTCCTCCTCCGCTCGCCACGATGATCCGGGCTCGACCGTCCGCCTGGGCGTACGCCGCGACGACGTCACGGTCGAGGACGGCGTCGCGGGCTCGCTGGACGGTCGTGAACGACGTCGTGTCGAAGGCATCGGGAGCGTTCGCCTCCAACGCGCTGCTGACCTGCGCTGCCTGGGCCTGCGTGCCCACGATCCCCAGCTGGAGACCGTTGGGCTCGGGGGAGTGCAGCGCGCCCATGAACGTCAGTCCGACGAAGCAGCCGACCGTCGCGACGACGAGGATCAGCCGGGTCAAGAGGGCTCGGTCACGAGCGCGTGTCATGGGGACACCTGCTTCCTGAGGATCAGCGCCGCGGTCTCGTCCGGGAGCGACGGCGGATGGATGGAGGTCGAGTGCAGAGCGATGTAGCCGTCGGGGCGCACCAGGGCGTAGGAGTCGTCGGTGCCGACCACTGGTACGACGTCCGGCGCGGCGACTCCCCGGAGCGGGAGGGCGCCCGGTGGGCTGATGCTGACGAAGCGACGGGCTCGCAGGACCGCGTACAACCTCGTGTGATCGCCACAGGCGTCGGTGACGGGCCGATCGGCGGCTCGGGCGCCGACACGAGGAGCGTCCCCGGTCGTGAGGCCTTCGTAGGAGATGCCGATCCCGGAGACCTCCAGTGCGAGGCGGTTCATCACTGGAGGGACCGCCTGGAGTGCATGCGCCACGAGCCACCGTGTGGTCCGTCCCGCCACGCTCCGCACCATCGCGGCCCTCAACAACGCGCTGCTGGTCCGCAAGACAGCAGCCCCCACGGGGTGCCGCTCGGTCTGGTAGGTGTCGAGGACTGCGTCCGAGGTCCGCGACCTCAGAGCCAGGGCGAGCTTCCACGAGAGGTTCGCCGCGTCCTGCAGACCGGTGTTCATCCCCTGTCCGCCGGCCGGTGAGTGGACGTGTGCAGCATCGCCTGCCAGGAAGACACGTCCTCGCCGGTAGGACTCCACCTGCCGTTCGTCGCTGTGGAACCGAGACATCCACCGTGCGTCGTGCATGCCGTAGTCGGTCCTCAGCACGCGCCGGGTGATGTCGGCGATCTCGGCCAGCGTCATCGGCGCCGTGTCGGGTCGCTGGTTGTGGCGATCCCACGCAATGACCCGGTACCAGCCGTCACCGAAGGGAGCGATGAACGCGAACCCGTGGGCGTTGGCGTCGACAGCCAGCACCTCGTCCGGCGGTGCCGCGAGTCGGACGTCGGCGAGCATGACCGACCGGACCGCTGAGTGACCTGGGAAGTCGAGTTTCAAGGCCTTGCGCACGGTGCTCCCGACGCCGTCCGCGCCGACGACGTACTGCGCGGTCCTCGTTCGTGTGCAGCCGTCCGGGGTGCGGGTCTCGAGCCGGACACCTCCGGGTGCGTCCGTGAGTCCGACGAGCTCCTCACCGGTCCTGAACGTCGCGCCGTGGTCGCGTGCCCGCGATGCGAGCAGGGCCTCGGTGTTCGACTGAGGCGTGATCAGCGCGAACGGGAAGCGGCTTGGCAGCCGATCGAGCCTGATGTCAACGCCACCGAAGATGCGGATCCCCGGCACCGACCTCCCCGTGGCGATCAGCTCCTCGGCGATCCCTCGCGCGTCGAGCTGCTCGAGGGTCCGAGCGTGCACGGCGAAGGCACGCGTGAGGTTGGACTGCTTGTCGCGCCGTTCGATGACGGTGCAGTGGACGCCGACTTCTGCCAGGTCACCCGCCAGCATCAGGCCGGTCGGTCCCGCCCCGATGACGGCTACCTCCGTGTCCATGTGTCCTCCTCCGGCTGTTGGTCACTGGACCGTACGGCGCAGGGCGACATTTTGTCAACGCTCGTTGACTTTTGGCTTGCCGTGATGCTGCCAGATCCGGCGGGCACGGCCGACTCGGTAGCCTGTGGGCTGGCGCCGCGCAGCAGGTTGCGCTGCTCGGTCGACAGCGGAGGCATGAGGGATGGGATCGCCTGCCCCGGCTCGGGTGAAGAAGTCCGACCGCACCCGTGCTGCCATCCTCGAAGCCGCTCGGCAGGCGTTCCAAGTGAGTGGCTACGAGCACGCGAGTGTCCGAGCGATCGCCACCGCGGCGAACATCGACCCCGCCATGGTGATTCGTTACTTCGGGACGAAGGAACGCCTGTTCCTGGCGGCGGTCGTCGTGGACCTCGAGCTCCCCGACCTGACGACGCTGCCGAGGTCACGGCGGGGCAGGGCTCTGGTCGGACACTTCTTGAACAGTTGGGAGGTCGAGTCCCGAGGCGATGTGCTCATCACGCTGCTCCGCTCGGCTGCGACGAACGAGCTGGCAGCCGCGCGCCTCCAGGAGGTCTTCTCCCAGCAGGTCCTACGGACCGTTGCCGCGGTCGTGCCGGACGAGGAGGTGCACCGGCGCGCTTCACTGATCGCGGCTCACATGCTCGGACTGGCCCTGACGCGCTACATCCTGCTGTTGCCCTCGGTCGCCGGACAGTCGCCGAACGCCGTCCTCGAGGACTGGGGCGCTGCGGTGCAACGACATCTGCACGGGCCTCTGCCACCGGTCGGCGACTGATGCCCGCTGTCCCTCACCAGGCGAACGAGGCGGCCACGCAGCCGTTCGGCGCACGCCGCGAGACCCGCCGGATCGAGCGGCGGAGCAGAGCTCAGCTCGGCGCGGAGGCAGGTCAGTCGCGCTCGTGCTTGGTCTCCCGTGACAGGAAGACCTCGATCATGTCCTGGGCGGTGATGTGGCCGGCGACGACCGCGTCGACCGCCTCGGTGAGCGGTGCGTAGATGTCGTGCGCCCGCGCCAGCGCCAGCAGCGACGCGCACGACTTGACGCCCTCGGCGACCTGGCGGGTGGAGGCGGTGATCTCCTCCGTCGTCAGTCCCTTGCCGAGCTTCTCCCCGAAGGCCCGGTTGCGGGACAGCGGCGAGGAGCAGGTCGCGACGAGGTCACCCAGGCCGGCCAGTCCCATCAGCGTGAGCGGGTCGGCCCCGAGGCGTACGCCGAGCCGGGCGGTCTCGGCGAGCCCGCGGGTGATGACCGATGCGGTGGTGTTGTCCCCGAAGCCCAGCCCGATCGCCATGCCGACGGCGAGCGCGATGACGTTCTTGTACGCACCGCCCAGCTCGCAGCCGACGACGTCGACCGAGGAGTAGGGCCGGAAGTTCGGCCCGTGCAGCCACTCCCGGAGCCGCGCGGCGACCTCCTCCTCCTCGCAGGCCACCACGCTTGCTGCCGGCTCGCGTCGGGCGATCTCCCCCGCGAGATTGGGGCCGGTGAGCACCGCGATCCGGTCGGGGCCGGCGCCGGTGACCTCGCCGATCACCTCACTCATCCGCTTGAGCGTGCCGAGCTCGACCCCCTTCATCAGCGAGAGGAGGAGCGCGTCGGCGGGCAGCAGCGCCGTCCACTGCGAGAGGTTCTCCCGCAGGGTCTGGGAGGGGACGGCCAGCACGACGAGCTCCGCGCCGTCGGCGGCCTCCTCGGGGTCCGGCGTCGCGCGGACGCGGGGCGGCAGCTCGGTCCCGGGGAGGTAGTCGGGGTTCACCCGGCGCTCGTTGATCGAGCGGCAGAGGTCCGGTCGGCGGCCCCAGAGCGTGATGTCGTGGCCGGCGTCGGCGAGGACCAGCGAGAACGCCGTCCCCCACGACCCCGCGCCGAACACCGCGACCCGGGTCACGAGGCGGACCTCCGGCCGTGCGGGTCCGCCCGGTGGTCGTAGCGCTCGGCCGGCGCCTGCTCGCCCCGCACCTCCTCGAGGAGGGTCGTGATCGCCGCCATGATCCGGTCGGTCGCCTCCCGGGTGATCTCGGGCGTCAGCGGCCGGCCGCGGAGGTCGTCGAGGTCGACCGGCGCGCCGGCCCGGGCGTGCACCGGCATCCGCAGCCGCAGCGTCGGGCGCTTCGCGTACGGGTACAGGATGTCGTTCGCTCCCCACTGGGCGACGGGGACGACGGGCGCGCCGGAGGCGAGCGCGATGCGGGCTGCGCCGGTCTTCCCGACCATCGGCCAGAGGTCCGGCTGACGGGTGAGCGTCCCCTCCGGGTAGACGACGACCGCCTTGCCCTCCTGTACGGCGGCCACGGCTGCGGCGAAGGCCTGCGCCGCGTCGGCCGTCATCCGGTGCACCGGGATCTGACCGGTCGCAGTGAGGATCCGTCGTGCCACCGGGATCCCGAAGAGCTCGGACTTCGCGAGGAAGCGCGGGAGCCGTCCCTGGTCGTAGACGAACAGCGAGAAGGTGAACGGGTCGGCGTGCGAGACGTGGTTGGCGGCGATCACGACGCCGCCCTCGGCCGGGACGTGCTCACCGCCGGACCACCGCGGCTGGGTGAAGGTGAGCAGCAGCGGCTTGAGGATCACGACGGCCACCCAGAACGCGGGCGTCCGGTGCTCGCGCATGCGCCGACGCTGCCTCACCGAGCCTCCTCGCCCTGGTCGTCCGACCGTCAGCTGAGGGTACTGCCCGACCTCCCCGCCCCCGCCCGCCGAGCCGCCCCCCGTGACGGGTCGAGCCGCCCCCGATGCCCGGTCGAGCCGCCCCTCGTGGCGGATCGCCGAGAGCCGCTTGGACGGCGCACGTCGACTCGCGCTGATGACCGGGACGCACCGCCCGAGGCTCACCGACGGTGCCGCCGGGTCAACACCGTGGCCCTCCCCGACAGGCGAGGCCCGTTCACCCTGCGCAGTCGTCCTCAGTCACCCGGCTCGGCGGCGGGAACCGTTGCCAGCAACGATCGACGTGCCGGGCCCGGGCGACCCCGCCACGAGGGGCGGCTCGACCGGTCACCGCGGGCGGCTCGACCGGTCACCAGGGGCGGCTCGACCGGTCACCAGGGGCGGCTCGACCGGTCACCAGGGGCGGCTCGATGGGCAGTGCTGGGACGATGAGGCCATGAGCACGTCCAGGCCGGCACGGGAGCGGCATCCCGGCGCCGACGCGCCCGCGCCCTGGGGAGTGGTCGTCCCGGTGAAGCCGCGCCGGAGGGCCAAGTCGCGCCTGTCGCCGTTGGGCGACGACGCGCGGGCAGATCTGACGGCCGCGTTCGCGCTGGACACCGTCGGCGCGGCCCTGGCCTGCGAGGAGGTCGGGACGGTCCTCGTCGTCACCGACGACCTCGGCCTCGCCGACCTCGTCCTCGCGGCCGGCGCCTCGGCGCTCCCCGACGGTCGCCCCGGAGACCTCAACGCGTCGCTGTGGCAGGGGGCCGCCGAGGTCGACCGGCGCCGTCCGGGGTCGCGGGTCGTCGCGCTCTGCGGCGACCTGCCCTGCCTACGTCCCGACGAGCTCGGACGCGTCCTGCACGAGGCCGCCGGCACCGCCGGTCCCGGCTTCGTCCCCGACGCGGCGGGCGTGGGGACGACCCTCTACGCCGCGCCGGGACTGGCGTCGTTCGCCCCCGCCTTCGGACCCGCCTCGCGGGCGGCGCACCTGGACCTCGGCGTCCGGGAGATCGGGCGCGCGGCCGCGTCGGTGCGGCGCGACGTCGACACACCGGACGACCTGCTGGCGGCACAGGAGCTCGGCGTCGGTCCGTCGACCGCTGCGGCCCTGGCCCGTCGGTCGGAGGGTCAGCCTCTCAGAGGGTGACGGGCTTGTACGACGGCCGCTGCGCCTCGAAGGCGGTGATGAGGTCGGCGCTGCCCAGCGTGATGCCGATGTCGTCGAGCCCGTTGAGGAGCCGGTACCGCGTGTAGTCGTCGATCCGGAACGGCGCGGTCAGCGGCCCGGCCTGGATCGACCGCTCCTCGAGGTCGACGACGACCTGGGTGGTGGGGTCCTCCTCGACCAGCTTCCAGAGCTGTTCGACGGTGTCCTGGCCGACCTGCGCCGCCAGCAGCCCTGCCTTGCCCGAGTTGCCGCGGAAGATGTCGGCGAAGCGGCTGGAGATGACGACCCGGAACCCGTAGTCCATGAGCGCCCAGACCGCGTGCTCCCGCGACGAGCCGGTCCCGAAGTCGGGCCCCGCGACGAGCACCGAGGCGCCGGCGTACTCCGGCCGGTTGGTGACGAACTCGGGGTCCTTGCGCCAGGCGGCGAAGAGCCCGTCCTCGAAGCCGGTGCGGGTCACGCGCTTGAGGTAGACCGCCGGGATGATCTGATCGGTGTCGACGTTGCTGCGGCGCAGCGGCAGCGCCGTTCCGGTGTGGCGGGTGAAGGCGTCCATCGGACGTCGCTCCTCGAGTGGTCGGCGCTCAGTGGCCGGTCGGGCGGGCGGGCAGGTCGGCGGGGCTGGCGAGGTGGCCGACGACGGCGGTGGCAGCGGCGACGGGGACCGAGACCAGGTGGGTCCGGCCGCCCTTGCCCTGCCGTCCCTCGAAGTTGCGGTTCGACGTCGAGGCGCTGCGTTCTCCTGGCGCGAGCTGGTCGGGGTTCATGCCCAGGCACATCGAGCAGCCGGCCCCCCGCCACTCCGCCCCTGCTGCGGTGAACACCTTGTCGAGGCCCTCGGCCTCGGCCTGGAGCCGCACCCGCACCGATCCGGGTACGACGAGGAGCCGGGTGCCGTCGGCGACCCGGTGACCTTCGATGACCTCGGCCGCGAGCCGCAGGTCCTCGATCCGGCCGTTGGTGCACGACCCGACGAACACCGTGTCGACCTCGACCTCTCGCATCGGCGTCCCCGCCTGAAGGCCCATGTACTCGAGCGCCTTCTCGGCCGCGACGCGGTCGCCCTCGTCGGCGAAGTCCTCCGGCGCGGGGACGCTGCCGCCGAGCGGGACGCCCTGACCCGGGTTGGTCCCCCAGGTGACGAACGGCGTCACCTCTGCCGCGTCGAGCACGATCTCCTCGTCGAAGACGGCGTCGGGGTCGCTGACCAGCGTCCGCCAGTGCGCGACCGCGGCGTCCCAGTCGGCCCCCGTCGGCGCCTCCGGTCGGCCCTCGATGTAGTCGAAGGTCGTCTGGTCGGGTGCGATGAGCCCGGCCTTGGCCCCCCACTCGATCGACATGTTGCAAACGGTCATCCGGCCCTCCATGGAGAGCTCCTCGACGGCCTGCCCGCGGTACTCGACGATGTAGCCCTGGCCGCCCCCGGTGCCGGTGCGGCTGATGAGCGTGAGGATGAGGTCCTTGGCGGTGACGCCGGCCGGCAGCGAGCCGTTCACGGTGACCGCCATCATGCGCGGCTTGGCCTGAGGCAGCGTCTGCGTCGCGAGGACGTGCTCGACCTCGGAGGTGCCGATGCCGAACGCCAGCGCCCCGAAGGCGCCGTGGGTCGAGGTGTGCGAGTCGCCGCACACGATGGTCATACCGGGCTGGGTGAGTCCGAGCTGCGGACCGACCACGTGGACGATGCCCTGGTCGAGGTCGCCGAGCGGGTGCAGCCGGACGCCGAACTCCGCCGCGTTCTTCCGCAGCGTCTCGACCTGCGTGCGGCTCACGGGGTCGGCGATCGGCTTCCCGACGTCGAGCGTCGGGACGTTGTGGTCCTCGGTGGCGAGCGTGAGGTCGGGACGGCGGACCCGCCGGCCCGCCAGCCGGAGACCGTCGAAGGCCTGGGGGGAGGTGACCTCGTGGATGAGGTGGAGATCGATGTAAAGCAGGTCGGGCTCGCCCTCGGCGCTCCGTACGACGTGCTCGTCCCACACCTTCTCGGCCAGCGTGCGGCCCATGTCCGCTCCCTCCTCGTGCCCTGGCGGGCTCTGCTCCCCAGTGTCAGACTGGGGCCGCGTACGGCGCCATCCGCATCGCCTTGCATATCAGCATCCGAGACGGCATGATCACGATATGGACAACTCTAGCGGAGTCGGCGTCCTCGACAAAGCCGCTCTCGTGCTCTCGGCGCTCGAGTCGGGGCCGGCCACGCTCGCCGGTCTCGTCGCCGCGACCGGCCTCGCCCGGCCCACCGCGCACCGGCTCGCCGTCGCGCTCGAGCACCACCGGCTGGTCGCCCGTGACATGCAGGGCCGCTTCGTGCTCGGCCCGCGGCTCGCAGAGCTCAGCGCCGCCGCGGGCGAGGACCGGCTCCTCGCCGCGGCCGGCCCGGTCCTCGCCCGGCTTCGGGACATCACCGGCGAGTCCGCACAGCTGTGGCGCCGGCAGGGCGAGCACCGGGTCTGCGTCGCCGCGGCGGAGCGCCCGTCCGGGCTGCGGGACACGATCCCGGTGGGTTCCCAGCTCACCATGCGCGCCGGATCGGCCGCCCAGGTCCTCCTCGCGTGGGAGGACCCGGAGCGCATGCACCGCGGCCTCCAGAACGCGGCGTTCTCCGCGACCGCGCTGTCCGGCATCCGGCGACGGGGCTGGGCGCAGTCGGTCGGCGAGCGCGAGGCCGGCGTGGCGTCGGTGTCGGCACCGGTCCGGTCGCCGTCGGGGAAGATCATCGCCGCCGTGTCGGTCTCCGGACCGCTCGAGCGGCTGACCCGGCAGCCGGGGCGGATGCACGCGCCTGCGGTCCTCGCCGCCGCCGACCGCCTGTCGGAGTCGCTGCGCCGCTCGAGCGAGTAGCGGTCCGGCTTCGTCGCCGTGACGTCCGACCTCGCCGACTCCGGCGCCAGCGGAGGAGGGCCCAGACCCGAGAGGTCCCGGACCGCCGCCTCCCTCAGCCGAGGTGTTCCCTGAGCCACAGCTCGAGCAACGCGACCTGCCACAGCGCGTTCGAGCCGAGCGTCGTGCGGGTGTCGTTGGGCGCTGCGAGCAGGCCCTCGACCGTCGTACGCCGGAACACGGACCGGGTCCGGGCTCCGGGGTCGGTCAGTGCCGCCGCGAGCCGGTCCAGCAGCTCCCCCGAGAGGTGCCGGATCCCCGGCACCGGGAAGTAGCCCTTCTCCCGGTCGATCACCTCCGGTGGCAGGTGGCTGCGCGACGCCTCCTTGAGGATCCCCTTGCCGCCCTGCGACAGCTTGAGGGCGGGCGGGGCGGACGCGGCGAACTCGACGAACTCGTGGTCGAGGAACGGGACCCTCGCCTCCAGCCCCCATGCCATGGTCATGTTGTCGACTCGCTTGACCGGGTCGTCGACCAGCATGACCGTCGTGTCGAGGCGCAGCGCGGCGTCCACGGCCGTCGTCGCCCCGGGGCGCGTGACGTGCTCCCGGACGAACTGTCCGCTGGCGTCGTCCTCGAACAGGCCCGGCTCGACCATGTCGAGCAGCGCGTCGTGGCGACGGTCGAAGAACACCCCCGCGTAGGCATCCGCGGCCCGCGCGAGCGGGACGTCGGCCAGAGGCGGGTACCAGCTGTAGCCGGCCAGGATCTCGTCCGCGCCCTGGCCCGACTGCACCACCTTGACGTGGCGCGCCACCTCCTGGCTGAGCAGGTAGAACGCGACGCAGTCGTGACTGACCATCGGCTCGCTCATCGCACGCACCGCACCGTCGACCGCCGGCACCATGCGGCTGGCGTCGATGTGGATCTGGTGGTGGTCGGTCTCGAAGGTCTTCGCAACGATGTCGGAGTAGAAGAACTCGTTGCCGGACTCGCCCCCCGCGTCGTCGAACCCGATGCTGAACGTCTTGAGGTCACGTTGACCCGCCTCGGCGAGCAGCGCCACCACGATGCTCGAGTCGATCCCGCCCGAGAGCAGCACGCCCACCGGGACGTCGGCGACGCGGCGGCGTTCGACCGCGACCCGGAGGTGCTCCATCAGGCCGTCCTGCCAGTCCGGGACGCTCATGCCGGCGGTCTCCGCGGGGCGGGCGAACACCGGCTCCCAGTAGGTGGTGTCCTGCCAGGTCCCGTCGGGTGACACGACGCGCACCGTGGCGGGCGGCAGCTTCTGGACGCCGCGCAGGATGGTCCTCGGGGCCGGTACGACGGAGTGGAACGTCATGTAGTGGTGCAGCGCCACCGGGTCGAGCGAGGTGTCCACGTCTCCGCCGGCAACGAGGGCGGGAAGCGTCGACGCGAACCGAACCCGGTCGGCGTCCGCGGAGACGTACAACGGCTTGATGCCCAGCCGGTCCCTGCCGAGCACGAGCTCACCGGTGTCCCAGACGACGACGGCAAAGGCGAACATCCCGAAGAAGTGCTGCACACAGTCCACACCCCAACGGTGGTACGCCTTGAGCACCACTTCACTGTCCGAGGTCGAGAAGAACCGGTACCCGGCGGACTCCAGCTCGTCGCGGAGCTCCCGGTAGTTGTAGATGCAGCCGTTGAAGACCAGCGTCAGGCGCAGGTCGCTGTCGACCATGGGCTGGCCACCGGCGCTCGAGAGGTCGATGATCTGCAGCCTCTGGTGGGCCAGCGCCACCGGACCCGCCCCCCACACGCCCCAGCTGTCCGGCCCCCGGTCCGACATGCGCGCCCCCATCCGGCGTACCGACTCGACATCGGCGCCGAACCCCCTGAACCGGATCTCACCTGCCAGTCCGCACATCGCCCCTCCTCTGTCCGCCCGCCTCGCCGGACACGGCTGGCGCGACTGGCCCGGCGCCGTCCACCGGCAACAGCCACGTGTCCTTGGCCCCGCCTCCCGTCGACGAGTTGACGACCAGGCTCCCGGGCGGCGCGACACGCGTCAGTGCGGCGGGTGCGACACGGGCGTCGCTGCCGAGCATCACGAACACCCGCAGGTCGACGTGGCGAGGCTCCAACCCGGCGCCGTCGAACGCGGGCAGGGTCGAGAGCTCGACCAGCTCCTGGGCGATCCACCGCTGCGGGTCGTCAAGGACCCGGCGACGGATCCGCCGGCGCTCGTCGTCGGTCGCCCGGGGGCCGATGAAGATGTCGCGGCCGCCGTACCCGTCGACGGGCTTCACGACCAGCTCCGACAACCGGTCGAGCACTTGCTCGCGTTGGGCGGGGTCGCCGCAGAGGTAGGTCTCGACGCTGTCGGTGAGGGGCTTCTCTCCCAGGTAGTACTCGATCAGCCGCGGGACGTAGGCGAACACGGTCTTGTCATCGGCCACCCCGTTGCCCAGACAGTTCGCGACCGTGAGGTTGCCGGCCTCGACGGCGTCGAGCAACGCGGGCTCGAGGGGTTGCTGGTCCCGACCGTCGCGGGACCCGAGCGTCTCCTCGACCATCCGGAGATAGATGACGTCCACGCGTCTCCACGCCCGGCCGTCCCGTCGCTGCGCAACGCGGTCGACGACCCGGAGATCGGCGGGACCGACCAGCGGCACACCCATCCGGTCGGCCAGCAGGGTGTGCTCGAACCACGCGCTGTCCGAGGGGCCGTCCGAGAGCACGACGACGTCGGGGTCGCCGTCGGTCCGTGGCGGCGCCGCCTCGCGCAGCGTGTCGAGGAGGAGTGCAGGGGCGGCCTCGGCGTCGAGGAGGGCCGGCCACGGCAGGTCTGCGGCGACCTGCCTCATGAGGGAGCGGTTGCTCACCGCGTACCCCAGTCCCGAGGGGACTCGGAGGTTGTCCTCGAGGACGAGCCACCGTCCGGGGCCGTCGGTGACGATGTCGAACCCGCAGACGTGTGCACGGACCGTTCCCGGGGAGGGCCGACGCCCTTCGTCGGGGCGCCAACCGGCGCAGCCCTCGACGACAGCCCGGGGCAGCACCCCGTCGCGGATCACCTGCGCGTCGCCGTAGACGTCGCGCAGGAAGGCGTCGAGCGCCCGCGCTCGCTGGACGACCCCGCGCCCGAGCTCCGCCCACTCGTCGCCCGGCACCACCCGGGGGATCAGGTCGACGGGCCAGGTCCGTGCCTGGTGCTCGCCGCTGACCCGGAACGTCGCGCGCACCGCTCGCTGGGCGACGTCGCGCTGCATCTCCTTGTTGTGCAGCCACCTCGGTCCCCTGTCGTCGAGCGACTGCAGCACACCGACGTAGCAGGGCCGCGGAGAGCCGTCCGGCTGCAGCGCCTCGTCGTACCGCTCGGGGCGGTAGCCACGGATCTCCCCGGGCAGTCGAGGCGGTGTGAGGCCGACGGCCGGCGGGGCTCCCCGTGTCTCGTCGAGGATCAGGTCGACCACGTCACGCAACCGCCCGTGGCGACCCAGCGCGCGCCGCTGACGCGCGGCTGACCCTGCCCGGTGGCGGGCGATCTCGGTCAACGACCGGACCTGCTCCCAGTCCCCGAGCTCCTCGAGCTCCGGCCGGAGCTCGGCCTGCAGCTCGGTGAGCACCTCCCGCGCCGGCACGGGCCGCAGCGTCGCGGCGTCGACGAGGTCGCCGTCGAGCCCGGATCGGGCCGCTCGCCACATCGCCGCCCGGTGCAGCGGCTGTGGGACGTTGGTCAGGGCCCGGCCGGCCCGGTGCGCCCGCGCCTCACGCAGGACCAGCGCCCGGAACAACCCTGCAACGAGCACGGCGTCGTCGACCAGGGGTGTGGCGTCGCAGACCCGGAGCTCGAGCGTGGGGACGTGCATCGACGGGCGGGTGTCGAAGTACACCATCCCGGGGTCGGAGATGATCCCGGAGGCGACGAGGTCCCGGACCAGGGCGTCGTAGTCGGAGGCGTCCTGCAGCGGACCCGGGTGGCCCGAGGTGGGCCAGCGCTGCCACACCAGGGAGCGGACACTGGCGTAGCCGGTGTCGCTGCCGTCGGACCAGAAGGGCGAGGAGGCGGTGAGCGCGAGGAGGACCGGAAGGTAGGGCGCCACCCGCTGACCGAGCGCCACGGCCAGGTCGCGGTCGGACACGCCCACGTGGACCTGCATCCCGCAGATCAGCTGCTCACGAGCAAGGAGCTGGTAGTCGGCCAGCATCCGCCGGTAGCGCGGGGTCTCGGTGACCTCGAGCTCGGCCGGGAGCGACAGCGGAACCGTTCCGGCCGACGCCACCCCGATGCCCAGGTGCTCAGCGGCGTCGATGAGCCGCTCCCGCTTGCCCGTCAGCTCCTCGCGGAGCCTGTCCAGGTCGTGCACGACCCGAGTGTTGGTCTCGACGACGCAACGCTGCAGCTCCGCGGCATAGACGTCCTGCGGCAGCCGCTCCAGGAGGTCGGGCGCCCGGGGGACGAGCCTCCTCGTCTCGAGGTCGACGAGGTGGAACTCCTCCTCTGCGCCCAGGGTCAGCTCCAGGCCGGGGACATCGGTCAGCGCTGGCGAGGCGGGCCGCTGCGGGCCAGCCACCGCGGCCCTCACACCCTGAGGTCCCACCGCGCTCAGCGTCAGAGCGGCCCCGACCTGTGAGTCCGTCATCGCCGCAGGATAGGAACGCCGCGTTACGGTCACGTGACGACCGTGCGTCCGTCCGCACCTGCATCGGAGCGGACTCGGCACGTCGCCAGGCTTCACCCCGGCGTGACCTCCCGTTCATCGCTGCTCCGGAGGGTACGGCCCATCGCTGCTCCGGAGGCTCCGGCCCGTGCCGGACCGCCGCCCCACCTGCAGCGTCAGCGGTTGCCCGCGGCCCGCGGGGGTGTCGTGACCGTCCCGCGCCGGGACGGCAGCGGGGTGGCACCGCCGGTACGACGAGCTCCTGCCGCACCGATGAGCGATCTCCTCGTGGCCGCGCCTCGGCCGGCCGGGAACGACGAAAGGCCCCGCGCAGCGTTCCCGCTGATCAAGGCCTCCGTCGTGCTGGTACCCCCGACCGGATTCGAACCGGCGCTACCGCCTTGAGAGTGCGTCCGAGGGGTCATCGGACAGCATGGAAAACCAGTGAAACTCCAGGTCAGAGCGGCAATCGTCGGTTGGCTGTCGTCGGCCGTTTCGGGCTGTTTCTGGACCTCGCGTTGCCCCAGTGTTGCCCGGATGCTGAACCACGCTGCTCACTGCATAGCAGAAACTGCTATAGTCACTTTCCGTGACCGGTCGGGGTGACGTGCTGCGCGAGGTGATGCTCGAGACGGGCACCACGCAGTCCGACCTGTCGCGGCTCAGCGGGGTGCGCCAGCCGAGCATCAGCGGTTTCCTCTCCGGCAAGGTCGACCTCAGCGACGACCAGCTCGACCGGCTGCTGTCGTGCATGGGCTTCCGGCTCGAGGTCGTACGACGGCCGGTCGTCCCCAAGCTGACCCGCTCCGAACGCCGTTCGTGGGAGCTGCACCGACGACTCTCGACGCTCCTCGACCGCCAGAGCTTCGAGGAGTGGCGAGCCGAGGATCGAGCGCAACCTGGATCGCCTCAGTGTCCGGGTCACGGGCCAGCCGCACCAGCGGAACCTCGACCGCTGGAGGCAACTGGTCGACCGAGGCGACCTCCCCGGCCTGCATCGCGTCCTGACCGGTCTCGACCGCGACTCGATCGAGATGCGGGAGGTCTCGCCCTTCTCCGGGCTGCTGCCCGACGACGAGCGGCGTCGATGTCTTGAAGCTGGCGGGCTGATGCGGCGCGACCAGTTGGAGCACGCGATCCGCACGGCCTGCCAGATCATCGAACGCCCGGGGTGATCGTCGTCGGCTCGCAGGCCATCCTCGGCACCTACGACGAGTCGCAGCTTCCCGCCGCGGCCACGATGTCGGTCGAGATCGACATCCTCCCGATCGCCGACAGCAACGAGGAGACCGCTCGGCTGGCCGACCTGATCGAGGGTGTCGCGGGTGAGTTCTCGCCGTTCGAGGAGCTGCACGGCTTCAGCATCGACGGCGTCGACCTCGAGACCGCCGTCCTACCGGAGGGCTGGCGAGATCGCTTGGTCAAGGTCCAGAACGCCAACACTGCTGCGCCGACCGGCGAGCCTCGCTTCACCGGCTGGTGCCTCGACAAGGAAGACCTCTGCGTCGCGAAGCTGTGCGCCTTGCGCGAGAAGGACCGGAACTTCGTCGCGGCGCTCCTCGAGGACAACCTGGTGGATCCCGACCTGATTGCGTCCCGGCTGCCGATGGTCCCGCCGGAGCACGCGACCGCCGTCGAGCGCGCGCTCACCTGGTTGGACTTCATGCGGTGAGGCTGCCGGGGGCTTGACACCCACATCGCGGCAGATGAGGACATTCCAGGACCGAGCGGCGCTGCATAGTCATGCAGTCGCACCGAGTTGCTAACGGCCGGTCGAGTGCGCCGAGGTCTCGACCTGAGTCCGCGGCGCGAGTCCCCAGCGCCTCCGTTAGTCGTCTGAGGCCTCGTGCCGATAGAGGATCCCCGCCCAGACCGCCGTGGGAGCCTCCTCCGACTGGCGATGATCGCCGCAGGGGGATCCACTTGCGGAAGGGGCTTCCTGGCGCCTTCAGTCAGTCGAAGCTCGCCGCTCGACCAGCGGATCGCCGGTGAACGGCCAGCTGCCGGAGGTGCGTACGGGCGCGGCCGCTTCCCTCGTTCGGATCCGACCACCCGGCCGTGTATCAAGACAGGCCGCTGGCGCTCCTTGGTCACATCCTGTTGTCCTCCCTCCCTCAAAGGAGACCCCTGTGAGTCACAAACTCGCTAAGGCACTCGCCGTCACCGCGGCAGCCGCAGCAACCACTGGTCTCGCGGTGACCCCCGCCGAGGCCGCCACCCCCACACTGGTCTACGACCTCGCCCGGAAGGTCGACGCCGAGCGGTTCCTGCGCCAGCGTCGAGTGCGCCAAGGTCGTCGGCACGCTACGTCGACCCGGCGCTGGCGAAGGTGACGGTCGGCGACTGGGCCGAGCGGTGGCTGGACGGGCAGGCGCACCTCAAGCCGACCACGCGGTCCCGGTACGAGGGCATCCTGCGCAAGCACATCCACCCGCAAGTGGGACCGGGTCAGGCTCGCCAACGTCTCGCACGGCCGACGTGCAGGCCTGGGTCACCGAGCTCGCCAAGGCGCCACTCGCCGGCCACGGTGCAGAAGATCCACCGCGTGCTCAGCCTCGATCCTCGACATGGCGGTCAAGGACGGACGGCTCGCCCGCAACGTCGCCGGCGGCGTCAACCTGCCGCGCGTCGGCAAGCACGAGCACCGCTACCTCACCCATCGCCAGGTCGACGAGCTCGCCACGGCGAGCGCGGCTACCCGATCGAGTTCGAGCAAGTTCAGCAGCCTCGACACGCCGAGCGAACGAGACCTACCGGCTCGTCGTGCTGTTCCTGGCCTACACCGGCGTCCGGTTCGGCGAGATGGCCGCGCTCCGGGTCGGCGCGCCTCGACCTGCGCCGCACCGCGCCGTGATCGTCGAGTCCGTCACCGCGGTGCAGGGCCAGGGTCTCGTCTGGGGCACCACCAAGACCCACCAGCGACGCGAGGTGCCGATCCCGCGGTTCCTGGCCGACCGAGCTCGGCGACCACGTCGCGGGCAAGAAGCCGGACGACCTGGTCTTCGCCGGCATCCGCAACGGCCAGCCGCTGCGAGTCGCCACCTTCCGATCCGCCTTCAACGCGGCGGCCAGCGCCATCGGCGTACCGGACCTGCACCCGCACGAGCTGCGGCACACCGCGGCCAGCCTGGCCATCGCCAGCGGCGCCGACGTGAAGGTCGTCCAGCAGATGCTCGGGCACAGCTCGGCGACGATGACGCTCGACACCTACGGCCATCTCTTCGAGGACCGCCTCGACGAGGTCGGCGACGCGCTCGGACGCCGCCCGCGCAGCAGCCCAGGCGACGCCGCAGGCACGCCGCGAGCTGTTGCCCCGTGTTGCCCCAGTGTTGCCCGAGCGCGTTTCGGCCGGAAATGCCGAAGAGGCCCCGCCCAGCGTTTCCGCTGCTCAGGACCCCTTCTCGGACCGTACCCCCGACCGGATTCGAACCGGCGCTACCGCCTTGAGAGGGCGGCGTGCTAGGCCGCTACACAACGGGGGCTGGAGCGGTCTGGACTCTATCGGACGTGCAGAGCCCGACCAAATCGCTCCGGACAGGTCCGGGCGAGGCGTTCGGGGAGCAGGACGAGCTGGGGTACTAGGACTCGAACCTAGACTAACTGGACCAGAACCAGTCGGGCTGCCAATTACCCCATACCCCATGGGACGGGCTTCTCGCGAAGCCCGGTCGAGGATACACAACCGCTCGACCGCCCTCCAACGCGGCCCCGTACGACGGCGCCGTCGGGCCGTGGGGCCGTGGCCGGAGCTCAGCGGGCTTGGACCAGCGCCTGGACGTCGTTGCGGCCCGGCACCTCCGGAGCCGTCGGGTCCGGAGGCCGGGTGCGGGTCTGCAGCCCCATCCGGCCGGCCACGAACGCGGCCAGGGCGGCGTAGACCAGCGACTGGGTGAGGGAGACCGGGAGGTTCCACCAGCTCACGTCCCCGGGGTCGAGCGCCTGGGTCAGGTCGTCGAAGAAGACCGCGAACCCGAGAGCCAGGTAGTTGTTGAGCACGTGCAGCGCGATGCCCGCCTCGAGCCCGCCGGTGCGGATCACCAGCCAGGCGGCGATGAGCCCGAAGAGGAACCGGTCGAGGAACAGTGGCGGGTCGAACTGGAGGTGCGCGGCCGCGAAGAGCAGCGCGGTGAGGACGATCGCCACCCAGCGGTGGCGCAGCAGCGCACCGAAGGCCTGCAGGAGGTAGCCGCGGAAGGCGTACTCCTCCCCCGCCGCCTGCAGCGGCGTGGTGAGGAGCACGATCACGAGCAGGGCGATGGTGCGGCCGTCGACGGGGTTCGGCTCGACGACCTCCGTGCCAGGGACGTCCCCGGGGACCAGGGTGCCGACGACGAGCTGCGCGACCAGCGCGACGACCGCGAGCCCGAGACACGCGAACAGGTAGGACCACCGGAGCCTCGGCCGGACCGAGGCGAGCCATCGTGGCCGCATCGAGTGCAGCACGCGGATCAGCAGCCAGGTCCACAGGATGAGTCCGGCGAGCGTCAGGTTGAGGTAGAGCAGCCCGGACGGGGTCAGCTCACCGCCGCCGCCCAGTCCCGAGGCAGCCTTCGCGATCTCGGTCCCGCCGCCGTCGATCGCCGCAGCGACCAGCAGCAGCGGCAGCAGCGCGACGGGGATGATCACGAGCATCCCGGCCACGAGCGCGACCAACCCCACGACAGGGCGCCACCACGCGTAGTTCCAGGTCAGCAGCATCAGGTGGTACGGCCGCGGCTCGGGGTGCGGGAACGACGGGCGCTGACCGGCGACGGCGTACGTCGGAGGGGGTGGTGCTGCCGGCGGCGGGACCGGCCACGTCGGTGGCGCCTGGTAGGCGGGGAGCTGCTGCCCTGGGGCGGGCGGCCAGCCGACGGGGCTCCCGTACGGGGTTGCCGCCGGCGGCAGGTGGCCCTGCCCGTAGCCCGGTGGCGGCGGGCCCGGCCCGTAGCCCGCCGGAGGCGCCGGCTGCTGGTCCTGCTGCTGGTCCTGCTGCTGGTCCTGCTGCTGGTCCTGCTGCGGGTCCTGCTGCGGGTCCTGCTGCGGGGCCCCTCCGCCGCGGTACGGCGCCGGCCCGTAGAGCGGGTCGTCTCCCTGCGACGTCATCGCTCACGCCTCCCCGGGGAGTCCGGCCGCGTCCGCCCCCACGGCGTCGTCGAGCCGCGCCAGCGCGCGCTCGCGCCCCAGCAGCTCGAGGGACTCGAAGAGCGGGGGGCTGATCCGCCTTCCGGTGACCGCGACCCGCACCGCGCCGAACGCGGTCCGCGGCTTCAGCCCCAGGTCCTCGATGAGCGCCCCGCGGAGGGTCTCATCGATCGCCGCGGTCTGCCAGTCGTCGAGCGCGGCCAGCGCGTCGCGGGCAGCCCGGACGACCGCGCTGCCGTCGGTGTCGAGGAGCTTGGCGGCGTCCGCGGGGTCGCGCGAGAAGGTTGCGGCGTCCGCGAAGAGGAAGCCGAGCAGGTCCACGCACTCACCGAGCGTCGTCATCCGCTCGTGGACCAGGGGCGCAGCGGCCGTAAGCAGCGTCCGCTCCTCCCCCGAGGGCGGGTCGGCGACCAGACCCGCGCGCTGCAGGTAGGGCAGCATCCGGTGTCCGAGCTCCTCGACCGGGAGGGCGCGCAGGTGGGAGGCGTTGATCGCCTCGGCCTTCTTGAGGTCGAAGCGCGCGGGGTTCGGGTTGACCCGGTCGATCTCGAAGGCCGCGACCATCTCGTCGATGGTGAAGACGTCACGGTCCTCCGCGATCGCCCACCCCAGGAGTGCGAGGTAGTTGAGCAGGCCCTCGGGGAGGAAGCCGCGGTCCCGGTAGCCGAGCAGGTTCGACTCAGGGTCCCGCTTGGAGAGCTTCTTGTTGCCCTGACCCATCACGTAGGGGAGGTGGCCGAAGCGGGGCGGAGCGCCGTCCCCGATGCCGATCTCCCCCAACGCGTCGTAGAGGGCGATCTGGCGCGGGGTCGAGGAGAGCAGGTCCTCCCCACGCAGGACGTGGGTGATGCCCATGAGCGCGTCGTCGACCGGGTTGACCAAGGTGTAGAGCGGGTGGCCGTTGCCCCGGACGAGCACGTAGTCCGGGACGTTCTCGGGCTGGAAGGTGATGTCGCCGCGCACCAGGTCGGTGAAGGTGATCGGCGAGTCGGGCATCCGCAGCCGCAGCACCGGCACCCGCCCCTCCGCGACGTAGGCGGCCTCCTGCTCCGGCGACAGCGAACGGCAGTGGCCGTCGTACCCCGGCGCACGGCCTTCGGACCGTGCCTGCTCGTTGCGCGCCTCGAGCTCCTCGGTCGTGCAGTAGCAGCGGTAGGCCCGGCCGGCGGCGAGGAGCCGGGCGGCGACGTCGGCGTAGACGTCGAGCCGCTCGGACTGCCGGTACGGCGCGTGCGGCCCCCCGGTGCCGGGTCCCTCGTCCCAGTCGAAGCCGAGCCAGCGCATCACCTCCAGGAGCGTCTCGTAGGACTCCTGGGAGTCCCTTGCGGCGTCGGTGTCCTCGATGCGGAAGACGAAGGTGCCGCCGTGGTGGCGTGCGAAGGCCCAGTTGAACAGCGCGGTCCGCGCCAGTCCCACGTGGGGGGAGCCGGTGGGCGACGGGCAGAACCTGACCCGTACGCCGGAGCCGGACCCCTGCGCTGCTCCGGCCACTCAGTCACGCGCCTTCACGGGGTTGGTCAGCGTCCCGATGCCCTCGACGACGACCTCGACCTCGTCGCCGACCTCCATCGGGCCGACACCCTCGGGGGTGCCGGTGAGGAGGACGTCGCCCGGCAGCAGCGTCATCACGCTCGAGACGTGGGCGATGAGGGTGGGGATGTCGAAGATCAGGTCCTTGGTCGACCCGTCCTGCTTGAGGTCGCCGTTGAGGAAGGTCTGCACGCGCAGCGCCGAGGTGTCGAGCTCGGTCTCGATCCACGGCCCCAGCGGGCAGAAGGTGTCGAAACCCTTCCCGCGGGTGAACTGCACGTCGCGGCGCTGCAGGTCGCGCGCGGTGACGTCGTTGCCGACGGTGTAGCCGAAGACGACCTCCGCAGCCCGCTCCGCCGGGACGTCGCGGCAGATGCGGCCGATGACGACGGCGAGCTCCCCCTCGAAGTGGACCTCGTGCGACTGCGACGGGTAGAGGACCGGGTCCCCGGGGCCGGCGACCGAGGTGTTCGGCTTGAGGAAGAACATCGGCTCGGACGGCACCTCGTTGCCCATCTCGGCCGCGTGTGCGGCGTAGTTCCGGCCGATCCCGACCACCTTGCTGCGAGGCAGGACCGGGGCGAGCAGCCGCACGTCGGCCAGGGCGTGCTGCTCGTCGATGGGCTTCACCCCGGAGTACAGCGGGTCGCCGGCGAGCCCCACGACGATGGCGTCGGGGTCGATCTCGCCGTGCTCGTCGAGGTCGCCGGTGACCACACCGAACTGCGGGTCGCCGCCTGAGGTGAACCTTGCGATGCGCACTGCGCGAGCCTACCGGCGGGGCACCGACCGTCCGGGGACTAGCCTCCTCGCCTGTGGACGACGGTGTTCGGCTCGGGCTGCCGACCCAGCCGACCCAGCCGACCGTGCCGACCGCGCCGACCCTGCTGTCGGCCGACGAGTGGCGCCCGCTCCGTGCGGCCCACGAGCGCCGGGTCGGCGCCTGGGTGGACCCGCACCTCGCCCGTCGACGCGGCCGTGTCAGCCACCCGGTCGAGGACTTCCTCTTCACCTACTACTCGCAACGGCCGGCGGCGCTGCGCCGCTGGCACCCGGGCCACGGTCGGGCCCTCGAGGACGCCGAGGAGTACGCCGCCCTCAAGGGGTACGCCCCGGTCGACGGAGTCCCGGGGGCGACCGGCGTCGGACCGGCGTACGTCCGGTCGCAGCGCCCGCTGCTGGCATCGACCCTGACGCTGCTCGAGGCCACCGCGGGGCGGCCCGCGCAGCTCGGCTGCTTCGGGCTGCACGAGTGGGCGATGGTGTACCGGCTGCCTCCGGACCAGGTCCGGCACGCCGCATGGCCGCTCCGGCTCGGGACGGCCGGGACCGACGCGGTGGTCGAGGGCCACCGGGTGGCCTGCTCGCACTTCGACGCCTACCGCTTCTTCACCGACGCGGCCCGGCCGCGGAACACGCTGAGCCCCAGCAGTGACGACCGGCCGGCCTTCGAGCAGCCAGGCTGCCTGCACGCCGGGATGGACCTCTACAAGCACGCCTTCCGGCTGACACCGATGGTGGCCTCCGAGCTGGTCGCGGACTGCTTCGCGCTCGCCCGGGACATCCGTGTCCTCGACATGCGCGCGGCGCCGTACGACCTGTCGGCGCTCGGGTACGAGCCGGTCCGCATCGAGACGCCCGCGGGCAAGCAGGAGTACGCCGCTGCGCAGCGCGGCTTCGCCGAGCGTGGGGCGCCGCTCCGGGCGCGGCTGATCGAGGAGTGTCGGCGGCTGATCGGCGTCAGCGGCTGAGCCGGGGACCGGCCGACGCCGGCCCTTCGGTCGGCGACGGCCCCTCGGTCGGCGACGGCCCGTCGGTCGGCGCTGTCGAGGGTCCGCCCGCGCACGGGTCCTCGACGGGGCCGACGGTCGGCTCCGCCGTCGGACCGCCCGTCGGAGCCGTCGCCGGCTCGTCGACCCCTTCGCACGACGGGGTCGGCGTGGGGGTCGCGGTCGGTGACCCGGTCGGGGTCCCGCTCGGGCCAGGAGTCGGGGTCGGCTGCGGGGTGGTGGGAGCGGTGGGAGCGGTGGGAGCGGGCGACCGGCGGACCGGGCCGGCGGCGTGCGGTGCGGTCGCGGCGGCGACAGGGGCCACCGGGGACGTGGCGGGTGCTGCCACCCAGGTGACGACCGTGCGGTGCACGACCCGGACACAGGTCCCGGCACGGAGCTCGAGCCGTGGCGGGCAGGGCCGGAGCCGCACCCGGGCCTCCGGCAGCGGGGGCGCCGCGACCTCCGCAGCCGGGGTGGCGGCGACCGGCGAGGCGTCGCCGGCGGTCGCCGAGTAGCCGGTGACGGCTCCCGCGATCCCGAGCGCGGTGGCCACCACCGAGCCGACGACCCGGACCAGCACCATCCCACCAGGGTGAGGCCCGAGAGGTCCGTCGCGGGTCGGTTCCGCCGAATCCGGGACATCTCGTCCGATCCCTCACGCTCGACGGGCCGGTGCCGATGGGAGCGACATGGACGATGCGCGGGCCCGCACCCGGTTCCGGCTCCTCGTCACGGCGCTGACCGGTGCCGCGACCGTCGGGTCGCTCACCGCAGCCGGGGTCACGACCGGCGTCATGGCTCGGGCGGCGCAGGAGACCGCGGCGGCCGGGGACGCCGCCGCCGACGCGCTCCCCGCCTCGGCCACGACGGCATCGCAGGTCGCGCGCTGGCAGGACCGCCCGCGACGAACCGTTGTGCGCCGCCACCGGGTCGTGCAGGTCGCGGCGGCCGTGCAGGTGGCCGCGGCGGTCCCCGCCGCGAGTGCCACGCTGGGTGGCGGCTCCGTCACATCGGTCGCACCGGCACCGGGTGCGCAGCCCCCGCAGTCCCCCTCCGGCGGCGCTCCGGGTGGAGGGCCCGCCGCGCCGGCTCCTCAGGCGCCGACGTCGCCGCCGCCGGAACCACCGCCGCCCCCGCCTGCGCCCGAGCCGCCCGTCCCCAGCACCGGCTCGTGACCGACACCACGACGACCGCGACCTCCTCCCGCCGCACGAGCGCGACGCCGGCGCCGGCCGCCGAGCACTGGCGCCTCTGGGGCAGCTATGCCCACCTGGCAGTAGCCGATCCGGCGACCCTGCCCGCCGCCCGTCGGCTGGCCGACGACCTGCTCGACCGCATCGGCGCCGCGTGCAGCCGGTTCCGGCCGGACACGGACCTCAGCGTCGCCAACCGGCACCCCGGCGCGTGGGTCGAGGCGGGTCCCTTCCTGGTGGCCGCGGTCCGCGCCGCGCTGTGGGCCGCGGAGGTCACCGACGGCCTGGTCGACCCCTGCCTCGGGCGTGCGCTGGTGTCCCTCGGCTACGACGAGGACCTGGCGGTCGTCCAGCGACGCACCGGCACGCCCCGCCCGGTCACGCCGCTCGCGCCGCTCCCGGCACCCGGGACCTGGCGCGAGGTGGCCGTGGCCGACGACGCGGTCCGCGTCCCCGCCGGCGTCTCGCTCGACCTCGGTGCGACGGCGAAGGCCTGGGCCGCCGACCTGGTGGCGCAGGCCGTCTCCGACGCCGTCGGCGGCAGTGTCGTCCTCAGCCTGGGCGGCGACGTCCGGGTCGCCGGGCCGGGGTCGGCCTCCCCGGCCTGGCCGGTCCGGGTCGCCGAGGTTGTCGACGACCTCGACGGCGGCGAGCTCGTCGCCGTCACCGGGGGGCTCGCGACCTCGACGACCCTGGTGCGTCGCTGGCAGTCCGGCGACACCGACCAGCACCACCTCCTCGACCCCGCGACCGGACGACCGGCCCCGGCGCCGTACCGGACCGTGACTGCGGGCGGCCACAGCTGCCTCGCCGCGAACGCCGCCAGCACCGCCGCGGTCGTCCTCGGCGAGCGGGCGCCGGGGTGGCTTGCGGAGCGCGGGATCACCGCCCGGCTCGTCGCGCGGGACGGGACCGTGACCACCGTCGGCCCCTGGCCTAGCACTCTCCTCGAGGAGGTGTCCCCGTGAGCGGGCTCCTCGGGTCGCAGGACCCGCTGCTCTGGTACGTCAACCGCAGCACCGGCCTGGTCCTTCTCGTCCTCCTCACCGTCACAACCGCACTCGGCGTGCTCACGGCGCGCCGCGCGCCCGGGCCGAGCGGCGCCGTCCCCCGGTTCGTCCCCCAGGCGGTGCACCGGAGCCTGGGCCTCCTCTCGCTGCTCCTCCTCGCGGTCCACGCCGCGTCGGCTGTCGTCGACGAGTACGTCGACATCCGCTGGTGGCACGCTCTCGTCCCGGTCGACCTGCAGTACCGGCCCGTGTGGCTGGCCCTCGGCGTCGTCGCCTCCGACGTGCTGCTCCTCGCCGCGGTCACGAGCGTCGTGCGCGCCCGGCTGCGGCACCGGCACTGGCGCGCGGTCCACCTGACGACGTACGCCGCCTGGGGTGCCGCCGTCGTCCACGGGCTCGGCACCGGCACCGACAACGGGGCGACGCCCGTCGGGTGGGCGTACGTCGGCTGTGGTGCCGTCGTCGCGGCGGCGCTCGCCGCCCGGCTGGCCGCGACGGCCCGCCGGTGGTCGACCGCCCGGCGGAGATCGGCGGCCACCCCTCGGGGAGGCGCCTTCGTCGCGACCGCGGCCCCGGCGGTGCCGAGGAGGACGCGATGACCCTGCCCGTTGCTCCCGGGTCGGTCACCCGGCCGCTCCGCTCCGCGCCGCCCCGCGCGCTCGTCGTCCGGACCGCTGCGGGGCTGCCGGTGGCGGTGGAGCCGGGCCCGGCGCTGCTCTCCGGAGCCGCGGCGGGACCGTCGCTGGCGGTGCACCGCGACCGGTACGGACCGCTGCCGGCGCACTCCGTCGAGACGCTCGTGGCACTGGCCTCGACCGCCGACGTCCGCGGCAGGGGCGGCGCCGGCTTCCCGTTCGCGAGGAAGCTCACCACGGCCGCACGTCGGCGGCGCCGGCCGGTCGTCGTCGTGAACGCCGCCGAGGGAGAGCCCGGCAGCCACAAGGACGCGGTCCTGCTCCAGGTCGCGCCGCACCTCGTCCTGGACGGGGCGGCCGTCACGGCCTCGGCCCTGGGGACGCGCGAGGTGCACGTCGTCGTCCACGGCGATGCCCCCCACCTCGTCGCGGCGGTGCGCAACGCGCTGGGCGAGCGGGACGGGGAGCGGGTCCGGTGGTCGGTGCACGCCGCAGGCGACTCGTTCCTCGCCGGCCAGTCGACGGCGGTGACGGAGCTCCTCGCGGGACGGCCGGGGTTGCCGGTGACCAGCCGGCGCCCCTCCGCCGAGGCCGGTCACCGGGGCCGCCCGACGCTGCTCAGCAACGCCGAGACGTTCGCCCACCTCGCCCGGCTCGCGCTCCTGGGCCGGGACGAGGCGTTCGCCCACGGCACACCGGAGCAGCCAGGCACGACGCTGCTGTCGGTGGGTGACGTCCGCGGCGCGCTCGACCCCACCCTGACCACCCCGACCCTGCGGCTCGTCCGCGAGGTCGAGCACGGCACGTCATGGGAGCGCGTGCTCACGCCGTCCCAGCTCGCCGGGCCCGTCCTGCTCGGCGGCCTCGCCGGGACCTGGGCGTCGCCCGGCGCGCTGACCGGGCTCCCGGTGTCCCCCGGCGTCCTCGCCGACCACGGTCTGGCGCTCGCCGCGGGGGTCGTCAGCGTGCTGCCCGACGGCTGTCCCGTGGTCGCGACGACCGCGGCGGTCCACGAGCTGGCCCGGCAGTCGGCCGGTCGCTGCGGCCCCTGCCGCAACGGGCTCCCCGCGCTGGCCCGCTCCCTCACCGCACTCCGGGACGGGCTGGGCGGCCGGGACGAGGTGGCCCGCTACGCCGGGCTCGTCGACGGTCGCGGCGCCTGCGCGCACCCGGACGGGGTGGCCCGGCTCGTGCGGTCGCTGCTCACGGCGTACGCCGGGGAGGTCGACGTCCACCTGCGTGGCCGCTGCGAGGCGTCGTGGCCAGCGGAGGTGCGTCGGTGAGCCGCGCCGGGACGCCGTTGCGGCTGGCCGTGGACTGGCAGGCCTGCGACGCCCGCGGGCTGTGCGCGGAGCTGCTGCCGGAGGCGGTCACCCTCGACGAGTGGGGCTACCCGGTCGTCGAGGAGGTCCCCCGTCGTGCGGCCGGTGCTGCGCGAGAGGCGGTCCGGTCCTGCCCGAAGCTCGCGTTGCGGCTCGAGAGCTGACCGTTCCCTCCACTCCCTCCACTCCCTCCACCACGCGCCGAGCCGCCCCCGGTGACCGGTCGAGCCGCCCCCCGTGACCGGTCGAGCCGCCCCCCGTGACGGCCGCCGCGCGCCACGACGGCGACTCCCCACGGCGTACTGGCACTTCCCATGGCCGGTGACCCGTGGGAACCATCAACTCGCCTGCATCCCTTGGGAAACCGGCGGTTCGAGGTCAATCGCCGAGCGGGCGCTCCCCGTGCCGCCGCAGCCCGAACACCACTCCGTCGAGCAGCGCGTCCCACGACGCCTCGACGACGTTGGCCCCCACCCCGACGGTCACCCACGACGACGCGCCGTCGGAGGTCTCGATGAGGACCCGGGTGACGGCGTCGGTGCCGTGGCCCTGGTCGAGGATGCGGACCTTGTAGTCGATGAGCTCGAACTTCGCGACCTCGGGGTAGGCCTGCCCGATCGCCTGGCGCAGCGCGTGGTCCAGCGCGTTGACCGGACCGTTGCCCTCGCCAACGGTGAGGATGCGCGAGCCGCCCGCACGCAGCTTGACGGTCGCCTCCGACACGGCCTCCGCATCGGTGCGCGAGTCGGTGAGCACCCGCCACGACTCGACCTCGAAGTACGCCGGACGGGCCCCCTCCACCATCTCGACGAGCAGCAGCTCGAAGGAGGCGTCGGCGGCCTCGAAGGTGTGCCCCACGGCCTCCAGCGCCTTGACCCGCTCGGTGACCTGGGTGACCAGCGCGCGGTCCTGGGAGAGGTCGAACCCCAGCGCGGCGCCCTTGAGCTCGATGCTCGCTCGCCCCGCCATGTCGGAGACCAGCAGCCGCATGTCGTTGCCGACCTGCGAGGGGTCGAGGTGCTGGTAGAGGCCCGGGTCGACCTTGATCGCCGACGCGTGCAGACCCGCCTTGTGCGCGAACGCGCTGACCCCGACGTACGGCTGCCGAGCGCTCGGCGGCACGTTGGTGACCTCGGCGACGGCGTGCGCGACCCGGGTGGCCTCGCGGAGCCGACCGGCGGGCAGCACCGTCCGGCCGAGCTTCAGCTCGAGGTTCGCCACCACGGCGACCAGGTCGGCGTTGCCGGTCCGCTCGCCGTACCCGTTGAGGGTGCCCTGGACGTGGGTGGCGCCGGCGTCGATCGCAGCCAGCGAGTTGGCGACCGCGCAGCCGGTGTCGTTGTGGCAGTGGATGCCGACGAGGACGTCGGCACCGGTGCCCCCGGCGAGCGTGTCGCGGACGTCGGTCACGACCTCGCCGACCCAGTCCGGGAGCATCCCGCCGTTGGTGTCGCAGAGCGCGACGACCTCGGCGCCGGCCTCCGCGGCCGTCCGGAGCGCCTCGAGCGCGTAGGGGCGGTTCGCGCGGTAGCCGTCGAAGAAGTGCTCGGCGTCGAGGAACACCCGCTGCCCCTCGGCCGTCAGGTGCGCGACGGTGTCGCGGATCATCGCGAGGTTCTCCGCCAGCGTGGTCCGGAGCGCGAGCTCGACGTGGCGGTCGTGGGACTTCGCCACGAGCGTCACCACGCCGGCGCCGGAGTCGCGCAGCGCCGCGACGAGCGGGTCGTCGGCGGCCGCGACGCCCGCGCGCCGGGTCGCGCCGAACGCCGCGAGCTGGGCGTTCTCAAGGTGGAGCTCGTCGCGGGCGCGACGGAAGAACTCGGTGTCCTTGGGGTTAGCCCCCGGCCAGCCGCCCTCGATGAAGCCGACGCCGAGCTGGTCGATGTGGCGCGCGATGTGGAGCTTGTCGAGGACGGAGAGGCTGAGCCCCTCCTGCTGCGCCCCGTCACGCAGGGTGGTGTCGTAGACGTCGAAACGACTCCCGGCCACCTCGGCAGCCACCGGTGCGGCGGCCACCTCAGCAGACCTGGTGCAGCCAGCCGAAGGAGTCCTCGGCCCGGCCGTACTGGAGGTCGACCAGCGCCTGCCGGACCGCCGTGGTGACCGGGCCGGCCTGACCGCCCGTGGCGCAGTCGACCTCGCCGTCGGACCAGGCGAGCCGACCGATCGGGGTGACGACGGCGGCGGTGCCGCAGGCGAAGACCTCGGTGACCCGACCGGTGCGCACGCCCTCGCGCCACTCCTCGATCGAGACCCGGCGCTCCTCGACCTTGTGCCCGAGGCTGCCGGCGAGCTCGATGATCGACGCGCGCGTGATCCCCTCGAGGATCGTCCCGGTGAGCTCGGGGGTGACGATCGTGCCGTCGTCCTGCACGAAGTACAGGTTCATGCCGCCGAGCTCCTCGACGTACCGGCGCTCGAGCGCGTCGAGGAAGACCACCTGGTCGAAGCCGCGCTCGATCGCCTCCTGCTGCGGGGCGAGCGAGCTGGCGTAGTTGCCGCCGGTCTTCGCTGCGCCGGTGCCGCCGAGAGCGGCTCTCGTGTAGTGCTCGGAGACGAGGATCGACACCGGCTTCGGCCCGCCGTGGAAGTACGACCCGGCCGGCGAGGCGATCACGCAGTACGTCACGTGCCGGGCCGGCCGCACCCCGAGGAACGCCTCGGAGGCGAACATGAACGGCCTCAGGTAGAGGCTCTTCTCCCCCGACGGGTCGGGCACCCAGCGCTCGTCGACGCGCACCAACGAGTCCACGGTCGCGACGAAGTCCTCGACGGGCAGCGGCGGCAGCGCGAGCCGCTGCGCCGAGCGCGCCAGCCGCGCACCGTTGGCCTCGGGCCGGAACGTCCACACCGACCCGTCGGCGTGCCGGTAGGCCTTGAGGCCCTCGAAGATCTCCTGGGCGTAGTGGAGGACGGCGGTCGCCGGGTCGAGCGCGAGCGGTCCGTACGCCGTGACCCGCGCGTCGTGCCAGCCGCGCTCCGGGGTCCACTCGGCGAGCAGCATGTGGTCGGTGAACCGCTGCCCGAAGCCGGGCATGGTGAGGATGCTCGTGAGCTCGTCGTCGTGGGTCGGGTCCGGGCGACGGTCGACCGCGACCTCGAGCCCGGGGGTCGGTGCGCTCATGGGGCTCACGCTACTTCCTCGGCGAGTCCGGGGAGGGGGCCTCGGGAACGGCGGCGACGCGGGCCGCGATGGCGTCCCCGACCTCGGCGGTACGCCGGGAGGGGGCGACGCCCCCCGACGCGCGGCCGGCCCGCTCCTCGAGGTCGGCGAGGACCGCCGCCTCGACCCGTCGGGCCGCGCTCTCCAGCCCGAGGTGCTCCAGGAGCAGCGCGCCGGAGAGCACCGCTGCGGTGGGGTCGGCCAGCTGCTGCCCGGCGATGTCGGGAGCCGAGCCGTGCACCGGCTCGAACATGCTCGGCGAGGTCCGGTCGGGGTTGATGTTGCCGCTGGCCGCGAGCCCGATGCCGCCGGTGATCGCGGCCGCCAGGTCGGTGACGATGTCCCCGAAGAGGTTGTCGGTGACGATGACGTCGAAGCGTCCCGGGTCGGTCGTCAGGAAGATCATCGCCGCGTCGACGTGCAGGTAGTCGACGGTGACCTCCGGGAACTCCTCCCCCACCTCGGCCACCAGCCGCGACCACACGGCGCCGGCGTGGACCAGCACGTTGGTCTTGTGGACCAGCGTGAGGTGACGGCGCGGCCGACGGGCGGCACGGGTGAAGGCGTCCCGGACGACCCGCTCGACCCCGAAGGCGGTGTTGACGCTGACCTCGGTGGCCACCTCGGCCGGCGTACCGACGCGGAGCGCGCCGCCGTTGCCGGTGTAGGGCCCCTCGGTGCCCTCACGGACGACCACGAAGTCCACCTCGCCCGGGTCGGCGAGCGGGGAGGCGACCCCTGGCAGCAGCCGCGACGGCCGCAGGTTGACGTAGTGGTCGAGCGCGAACCGGAGCCGGAGCAGCAGGCCGCGCTCGAGGATCCCGGGAGGGAGCGCGGGGTCGCCGGGGCGGCCACCGACCGCGCCGAGCAGGATCGCGTCGTGCTGGCGGACCTCCTCGAGGACCGAGTCGGGCAGCACCTCGCCGGTGGCCAGGTACCGCTCGGCGCCGAGGTCGTAACGGTGCGGCTCGAGCTTGCTGCTGCCGCCCTCGGCGACCAGGGCAGCGTCGAGGACCTTGAGGGCCTCGTCGGTGACCTCCGGGCCGATCCCGTCACCAGGGATGACCGCAAGCCGGTACGTCGCCCGGGTCGGCGCCGCGGCGCTGGCGGACGAGGGTCCTGGCGGCGTCGTCATGCCGCCGGAGCCTAGTTGTCGTCGGGTCGCTCGACGCCCTCGTCTCGGGGGTCGTCGGCGGTCAGCGCCGACGTCTGGTCACGGAGGTGGGCCGGTCCCCACTCGAGGACGGAGTTCATGCCGGTGCTCCTGTACGTGTCGCCGCGGACGTGCGTAGGGCCGCCACGCCAGACACCGCGGCGAGGGGGCCCTACAGCTGGGCCTCGCCGCGGCAGCCGATGATGACGCGCCTGCTCCGCATGGTGATCCCACGGTAGGCGACGGCCGCCCTCCGGCGCGGGACGTTCCGCGGCGTTTTCTCGGATCCTGGGACGCATGGCGTCGCGGCCGGGACGCGTCCCGCCGGGCACGAGACTCGGGGTCGTGAGCGCACCGCCGGAGGTCCCCGAGGTGGTCGAGCGCGCGTTCAAGGTGTCCCGGAGGCGGGGCTACGCGTCCTTCTGCCGCAACGAGACCGGTCGGCTGCTGGCGGCGCTCGCGGCGACCCGCTCCGGGACCGTGGCCGAGTTCGGGACCGGCACCGGTGTCGGGACGGCCTGGCTGCGCAGCGGCGTGCGCTCGGACACCCGCATCCTCACCGCCGAGCTCGACCGCACGCTGGCCGGGGCCGCCGCGGAGATCTTCCGCGCCGACGAGCAGGTCGAGGTGGTCGCCGCGGACTGGACGACGCTGCGGGACCGAGCGCCGTTCTCCCTGCTCTTCCTCGACGCACGGGAGCCCGAGGACAGCGGGCCGGACACCGTGGCCGACCTGGTGGAGCCCGGCGGCATCGTGGTGCTGGACGACTTCACGCCGTGCGAGTCGTGGCCGCCGCTGCGGGACGGTCGGGTCGACGTGCTCCGGGAGCGGTGGCTGACCGACGACCGCTTCACCACCGCCGAGATCATGGTCGCGCCCGACACGGCGGTCCTGCTCGCCAGCCGGCGCTGACCCGGCAGCCCCCCGTCGAGCCGCCCCTCGTGACGGGTCGAGCCGCCCCTCATGACGGTCGGGGGCGCGGCCGGCGTTCCTGATGGACGGGAGGCTCGATCAGGCAGCTGCCGGACGACGGCGGCGCACGGTGAGCATCTCTGTTCCGGCGGTCGGCGTACCCGCTGTTGACCAGGAAGCACCCGAGGGCTCCGTCAGGTGGTGCTTCGTGGTCGACAGCACGAGTCCGGGACGACGTACGCCGCGGCGGCGGCACTGTCCCGTCGAGCCGCCCTCCGTGGTGGGCGGCTCGACCAGTCATGAGGGGCGGCTCGACCGGTCACGCGGGGCGGCTCGACCGCCGCGCGGAGGTCACTCGGTGAGGTCGACGGCCCGCACCTTGGCGGCCTGGATCGAGGAGCGGATCTCCTCCAGCGCGGCGGCCGGGATGGCGCTGTCGACGGACAGCACGACAAGGGCGTGGCCGCCCTGCCGGTCCCGGCAGACCTGCATCCCCGCGATGTTGACCCCGGCCTGACCGAGGACGACCCCGACCGTCCCGACCATCCCCGGCCGGTCCTCGTAGCGGAAGAACGCCAGGTGATCGGTGGGCTCGATGTCGACGTCGTAGCCGTCGACCTCGACCAGCCGCTCGCGCTGGGCGATGCCGATGAGCGTGCCGCTGACCGAGACCTGACTGCGGTCGGCGAGCGTGCCGCGGATCGTGATGAGGTTGCGGTGGTCGGAGCTCTCGGGGTCGGTGACCAGCCGCACCGCGACGCCACGCTCGGCGGCGAGCAGCGGGGCGTTCACGTAGGAGACCTGGTCCTCGACGATGTCGGTGAAGACACCCTTGAGCGCCGCCAGCTCGAGCACCTTGACGTCGTACTGGGTGATCTCGCCGCGCACCTCGACATCGATCTGCTGGGCGACCTCGCCGGCGAGCGCGGTGAAGACCCGGCCGAGCTTCTCGGTGAGCGGGATCCCGGGTCGCACGTCCTCGGCGATCACGCCGCCCTGGACGTTGACCGCGTCGGGGACCAGCTCGCCGCTCAGCGCCAGCCGGACCGACCTCGCGACCGCGATGCCGGCCTTCTCCTGCGCCTCGTCGGTCGACGCCCCGAGGTGCGGGGTCGCGACGACGTTCTCGAACTCGAACAGCGGGCTGTCGGTGCACGGCTCCTGGGCGAAGACGTCGAGCCCGGCAGCCGCGATCCGACCTTCCTTGACGGCGTTGTACAGCGCCTGCTCGTCGACGATGCCGCCGCGGGCGGCGTTGACCAGCACCAGCGACGGCTTGACCTTGGCCAGCTCGTCCTCGCCGATGAGCCCGGCGGTCTCGGCGGTCTTCGGCAGGTGCACCGACAGGAAGTCGGACTCGGTGAGCAGCTCGTCGAGACCGACCAGCCGGACACCCATCTGCGCGGCGCGACCGGCCTGGACGTAGGGGTCGTAGGCGATGACCTTCATGCCGAACGCGCTCAGCCGCTGCGCGACGAGGACGCCGATGCGGCCCAGGCCGACGATGCCGACGGTCTTGTCGAGCAGCTCGATGCCGGTGTACTTGCTCCGCTTCCACTCGCCGTTCCTCAGCGCCGCGTTGGCGGGCGCGATGTGGCGGGCGGCGGCGAGCATGAGACCGACCGCGAGCTCGGCGGCGCTTGTGATGTTCGACGTCGGCGCGTTGACGACCATGACGCCGCTCTGGGTCGCGGCCTTGACGTCGACGTTGTCCAGGCCCACGCCGGCGCGGGCGACGACCTTGAGCTGCTTGGCCGCGGCGAGCGCCTCGGCGTCGACCTTGGTCGCCGAGCGCACGAGGACCGCCTCGGCGTCGGGCAGCGCGGCCAGCAGCTCGGCACGGTCCGCGCCGTTGCAGTGCCGGACCTCGAAGTCCGGGCCCAGGGCGTCGAGCGTGGCGGGGCTGAGCTCTTCGGCGATCAGTACGACGGGCTTGCTCACGTCAGGGGTCCTCACGGGTGTGGTGGCGTCGGCCCCGCACGACGCTGTGCCCGGGAGCCCAACCCTACCCCGGCGGAGGTCCCGCGACCTGCTGCGCGTCCTGCCCCTGGACCTGCTCCGCGGCCTCCTCGACCTGCGTCGGCCAGTGGTACGGCAGGTCGTCGGGGACGCCCGGGAACTGCGGGGCGTAGAACTCCGGGTCCTTGCGAAGCAGCGAGGACTGGTGGCTGACGTGGAACCGCTCGTCGCCGAGCCACGGGGGGAGCGCATGCGCGGCGGCGAGCTCGGGCTGGGTGCGGACGTCGGTGATCCCCACCTTCGCCAGGTCGGCCAGGATCGTCGCGGCGCACGTGTCGGCGAAGCCGAGCTCGAGCCAGACCTCGCAGCAGACCAGGGAGTAGCGGCCGAGCGCCTCCTCGTGGCCGCGCCACATCTTGACGGCCGGGTGGTTCTTCCAGCCGTACTTCTCCCAGGTCAGCCCGCGGACGACCTGGATGCACTCCACCCGTTGCTTGCCGAGCCGCTTCTGGTCCAGCGACCGGGCCGACAGCTCGAAGTCGGGGTGCGGGAGGAAGGTCTGCACGACCCTCCTCTACCCCGCTGAGCGGCCTGACCACGCCTGCTCGAGCAGTGAGGCGAACACCTCGGTCGGCTGGGCGCCGGAGACGCCGTACGTCCGGTCGACGACGAAGAAGGGCACGCCGGAGATCCCGAAGGCCCGGGCCTGCTCGAGGTCGGCGCGGACGGCGTCGGCGTACGCCGTGCCGCCGAGCACCTCGACGACCCGCTCGCGCCGCAGCCCCACGGACACCGCCGCCTCGGTCAGCACCTCGGGGTCGGCCACCGACCGGGCGCCCCCGAAGTAGGCCTCGAACAGCGCCGCGGCGAGCCGAGCCTGCAGGTCCGGGCCGCCCTCGGCGAGCGCGAGGTGGAGCAGCCGGTGGGCGTCGACGGTCGAGGTGTGCGGCGCGTCGGCGAAGTCGAACCGGAGACCGACCTCGGCAGCGACCTTGGTCACCTGCTCGACCATCCGCCGGCCCGCGTCCGGGCCGCCGCCGTACTTCCGGCCGAGCGCCTCGACCACGGTCTCGGTCGGCTCGGTCGGCGCGGTCGGGTCCAGCTCGAACGAGCGTTGGACGACCTTCACCTCGGCTGCCTGCGGGAACGCGGCGAGCGCCTCCTCGAACCGGCGCTTGCCGATGGCGCACCAGGGACACACGACGTCGGACCAGATCTCCACCAGCACGCCCACGACAACGCTACGGACGGGGCGGACCTTCCCGTTGCCGCCCCGGCTACCAGCGCGGGTGGACGGCGTCGCGCAGGTGCTGGTCGTAGATCCGTCGCACCCTCGCGTCGAACCGCGCTCCCAGAGGTGGCACGCGCCCCGCTCCGGCGTTGGACCTGGCCTGCGCGACGGTGCGGGCGCCCGGGATGACCGTCGAGACCGCCGGCTGCTGGCAGAGCCAGGCGATCGCTGCCTGCGCGGGCGTCACGCCCTCCGGCGCCTGTTCCGCGACCAGTGTCGAGAACTCCCGCGCCGCCTGCACGCCCGTCGTGTAGTCGACCCCTGAGAAGGTCTCGCCGACGTCGAACGCCTCCCCGCCGCGGTTGTAGGTGCGGTGGTCGTCCTCGGCGAACGTCGTCTGCTCGTCGTACCGGCCGGACAGCAGCCCCGACGCGAGCGGCACCCGCACGATGACGCCCACTCCGGCCTCCTGCGCGGCGGGGAAGAACTCCTCGAGCGGCTTGAGCCGGAACGCGTTGGCGATGATCTGCACCGTCGCCACCCCCGGTCGCTGGGCGGCGCGCAGCGCTTCCGCGACGAGCTCGACACTCACCCCGTACGCCGCGATCGCGCCCTCCTCGACCAGCGTGTCGAGGGCGTCGAAGACCCGGTCGTCGTCGTAGACGGCCGTCGGCGGGCAGTGCAGCTGCACGAGGTCCAGGGTGTCGACGCCGAGGTTGCGGCGCGAGCGGTCGGTCCAGTCGCGGAACTTCTCGAGCGTGTAGTGCTCGGGACGCTGCTCCACCCGGCGGCCCATCTTCGTGGCCACCGTGATCGCCTCGCGCTGCGGGTGCTGGGCGAGGAACCGCCCGATCAGCTGCTCGCTGCGGCCGTCGCCGTAGACGTCGGCGGTGTCGAGGAAGGTCACGCCCTCCTCGACCGCCACCGCGAGCACCTCCAACGCCTGCTCCTCGGGCACGTCGCCCCAGTCGGCGCCGAGCTGCCAGGTCCCCAGTCCGACAACCGACACCGTGCGTCCAGTCCGTCCCAGCGTGCGCTGCTCCACCCTTGTGCTCCTCGTTCGTCGGTCGTGCCGGCCGTGCCGGTCGTGCGGGTCATGCGGGGTCCGTGCGGGGTCCGAGCGGGGTCCGAGCGGGGTCAGCCGCGGGTCGCGGTGCCCTCGACGTAGTCGCTGTCGTGGCTCTTGACCCACGACATCAGCTTCCGCAGCTCGCGTCCGGTGCCCTCGATGGGGTGCTGCTCGCCCTTGGCGCGCAGCGCCTTGAACTCCGGGGCGCCGGCGTCCTGGTCGTCGATGAAGCGCTGCGCGAACGAGCCGTTGGTCACGTCCTCCAGCACCGCTTTCATGTTCTCCTTGACCCGCTCGTCGATCACCCGCGGCCCGGACACGTAGTCGCCGTACTCCGCGGTGTCGGAGACCGACCAGCGCTGCTTGGCGATCCCGCCCTCGTACATGAGGTCGACGATGAGCTTCAGCTCGTGCAGGCACTCGAAGTAGGCGACCTCCGGCTGGTAGCCGGCCTCGATGAGGGTCTCGAAGCCGTACTGCACGAGCTGGCTGACGCCGCCGCAGAGCACCGCCTGCTCACCGAAGAGGTCGGTCTCGCACTCCTCGGTGAAGGTCGTCCTGATTCCGCCGGCACGGAGGCCCCCGATCGCCTTGGCGTAGGACAGGGTCAGGTCCCAGGCCTTGCCGGTCGCGTCGTTCTCGACCGCGACGAGGACCGGGACGCCGCGGCCCTCGGCGAACTCGCGACGGACGAGGTGTCCCGGACCCTTGGGGGCGACCATCCCGACGTCGACGCCGTCGGGCGGGGTGATGTAGCCGAACCGGATGTTGAACCCGTGCCCGAAGAACAGCGCGTCGCCCTCGACGAGGTTCGGCGCGACGGACTCGGCGTAGAGCTTCCGCTGCACGTGGTCCGGCGCCAGGATCATCGTGAGGTCGGCCTCCTCGACAGCCTCCGCCGGCGTCAGCACCCGCAGTCCCTCGGCCTCCGCCTTCGCCCGGCTCGCCGAGCCCTCGGGCAGGCCGACGCGGACGTCGACGCCGCTGTCGCGCAGCGAGAGCGCATGGGCGTGACCCTGGCTGCCGTAGCCCAGCACCGCCACGGAGCGGCCCTGGACCACCGACAGGTCGGCGTCGTCGTCGTAGTACATCTCAGCAGCCACGGGGGCTCTCCTTCTCCTGGCTTCTTCGGCTTCTGGGTGGTTCGAGGTTCCTGAGGGGGCGGGCCGGGGGCTGCCGGTCAGCCCAGCGCCGGCGGCGCGGGCATCGGGACCGGCTTGAGGGTCCGCTCGGTGATGGAGCGTGAGCCCCGGCCGATGGCCACCATCCCGGACTGCACGAGCTCGCGGATCCCGTAGGGCTCGACGACCTTGAGGAAGTCGCCGAGCTTGTCGGTGTTCCCGACGACCTGGACGGTGACCGCGTCGGTCGCGACGTCCACGACCTTGGCCCGGAACAGCTGCACGACCTCGAGGACCTGCCCGCGGGTGTGGGAGTCGGCCTTGATCTTCACCAGCAGCAGCTCCCGGGCGACCGACTGCGCCGGGTCGAGCTCGACGATCTTGATGACCTCGACGAGCTTGTTGAGCTGCTTGGTGACCTGCTCGAGCGGGGAGTCCTCGACGTTGACCACGATCGTCATCCGGGACAGGTCGTCGACCTCGGTCGGGCCCACCGCGAGGCTCTCGATGTTGAAGCCGCGGCGGCTGAAGAGCCCGGCGACGCGGGCCAGGACACCCGGCTTGTCCTCGACGAGGACGCTCAGGGTGTGGCGGGTCACTGCCGGCCCTCCAGTCCCTCGAGGTCGTCCTCGTCCCAGGTCGGGGCCATGTCGCGGGCGTGCTTGATGTCGTCGTTGCTGGTCCCGGCGGCCACCATCGGCCACACCATCGCGTCGCGGTGGACCCGGAAGTCGACGACCACGGGGACGTCGTCGATCTCCATCGCCTTGGTGATCGTGGCGTCGACGTCCTCGGGGGAGTCGCACGCCAGGCCCACGCACCCGTAGGCGTCGGCGAGCTTGACGAAGTCCGGCACCCGCTTGCTGTCGAGGTCGGTGTTGGAGTAGCGCGCGTTGTAGAACAGCGTCTGCCACTGCCGGACCATGCCGAGCGACTCGTTGTTGATGATCGCGACCTTGATCGGGATGTTCTCGATCGCGCAGGTCGCCAGCTCCTGGTTGGTCATCTGGAAGCAGCCGTCGCCGTCCACTGCCCACACTGTGGTGTCGGGGCAGCCGACCTTCGCCCCCATCGCCGCCGGCACCGCGAAGCCCATCGTCCCGAGCCCACCGGAGTTGATCCACGTCCGCGGCTTCTCGTAGTCGATGAAGTGTGAGGCCCACATCTGGTGCTGCCCGACGCCCGCGACGTAGATCGTGTCGGGTCCGGCGATGGCGCTCAGCCGCTCCAGGGCGTACTGCGGGGCGAGCGAGCCGTCGGCGGGCTTGTCGTAGCCGAGCGGGTAGCGCATCTTGACCCCGGCGAGATACTCCACCCAGCCCTCGTAGTCACCGGTGTGGCCCGCGGCCTGCTCCGCCTGGAGCAACGTGACCAGCTCGGAGATCACCTCGCGGCAGTCGCCGACGATCGGCACGTCGGCGTGGCGGTTCTTGCCGATCTCGGCCGGGTCGATGTCGGCGTGGATGACCTTCGCGTGCGGCGCGAAGCTGCTCAGCTGCCCGGTGACGCGGTCGTCGAACCGGGCGCCGAGGCTGATGATGAGGTCGCTGCGCTGCAGCCCCCCGACCGCCGCGACGGTGCCGTGCATCCCGGGCATGCCCAGGTGCTGGGGGTGCGAGTCGGGGAAGGCGCCCCGGGCCATGAGCGTGGTGACGACCGGGATCCCGGTGAGCTCCGCGAGCCGCCGCAGCTCGGCCGACGCCCGGGCGCGGATGACACCGCCACCGACGTACAGCACCGGCTTGCGGGACTCGAGGATGAGGCGCGCCGCCTCGCGGATCTGCTTGGCGTGCGGCCGCGTCACCGGTCGGTAGCCGGGGAGGTGGAGCTCACGGGGCCACGCGTACGTCGTGCGCGCCTGGAGGGCGTCCTTGGAGATGTCGACGAGCACCGGGCCAGGGCGACCGGTCCCGGCGATGTAGAACGCCTCCGCGATCGTCCGGGGGATGTCGTCGGCGTTGGTGACGAGGAAGTTGTGCTTGGTGATCGGCATCGTGATGCCGCGGATGTCGGCCTCCTGGAAGGCGTCGGTCCCGATGGCGCCGCTGGCCACCTGGCCGGTGACCGCGACGATCGGCACCGAGTCCATGTGGGCGTCGGCCAGCGGCGTGACGAGGTTCGTCGCCCCCGGGCCGCTCGTGGCCATGCAGACCCCGACCTTCCCGGTGGCCGCGGCGTACCCCTGCGCGGCGTGACCGGCGCCCTGCTCGTGCCGCACGAGGATGTGGCGCAGCCTGACCGAGTCGAACAGCGGGTCGTACGCCGGGAGGATGGCGCCGCCGGGGATGCCGAAGACGTTCTCGGCACCCGCCGCCTCCAACGACTTGATGAGGCTCTGGGCTCCGCTCACCTGAGCCGACTGCTCGGTCTGCTGCGTCATGGCTGCCTGTCTCCTTCCCTCACGTCGTCCTCGTCCCTGCTCGAGCGTCCCCCACATGAGAAAACCCCCGCTGGCCGGGAGGCCGGGCGAGGGTGACGCACACGCTGATCAGGAGGAGGACCGGTCTCCTAGCGGGCGCGTCGCGTCCGTACGACTACGAGGAGGTCCCGGTGCTGCACGTGCTCACGCTCCCTCGCCGGGCCGGTGAGCGTCAAGCGGCGTGGTGCGCCGTCTCGCTTCTCGGGACAGCCGTCCCGGTCAATGGACAGGCGCGGACGGGTCGGACCGGCACTGCGCCCGTCGGCTCTGCCATCGTGGGCCCGTCGTCGCGCACCGGGAGGCCGTCCTGTTCGAGCTGTCCTTCCGCACGGTCGCGCGCTCCCGGCCCGTCGCGCTGGTCTCCCCCGGGTTCGAGACCGTCCGCATCGAGGAGCCCGTCGTCGGTGAGCTGGAGCTCGGCCCGTCCGCGCCGCCCGTCCCGTGGACCGCGGTCGAGATGGACGTCCGCCGCGGGGACGGGACCCTGGTCGCCGGGCTGGCCGGCGACGCGGGCCACGTCCTCGGCAGCTACGACACCGTCACCGGGCGCGCCACCATCGAGGTCGGCGTCGCGGGCCGGACGACCGTCGTGCGGTCGGGAGGCCTGCGGCTCCCCCGGCCGCTGGCCCGTGCGGTGCAGGGGCTGCGGCACCCCGACGGGCTCCGGTTCGCCGTCGCGGTCTGCGAGAACCGGGTGACGGTCCTCCTCGGCACCGCGCTCGGCTGGACGCCGCTGCTCAGCGAGCGCCGGGAGGTCGCCCAGCTGCTCGACCTGCGCCGACCCTCGACGTTGACCGGCCTGCGGCACGCGTACGGCGTGCGGGGTGGCAGGACCGAGGTGGCCTCGGTCCGGGCGGGGGTGTTCGGGATGGTCGGGGTCCGCGACCTGCACGTGGTGCAGGACGCCGACGGGTCACCGCACGTCCGGGACGGAAAGGCGTGGCTGACCGCGACCTGCGCGGGGCTCGGGTCCTTTCGGCAGGCGCACTGGGGGGTGTTCACGCTGGACCTCGACGACCCGGTCCGGCTGCAGCAGGTGGCCCACCTGTTCACCGCGCGGGACGGGCTGGTGCTCGGTGACCACGCCGGCCAGCTGGTCCGCGACGACGACCAATGGGTGGTGGCGGCGAGCTCCTGGGGCGACTTCGCGGGCGCGGGGGTGCACGTGCGCCACACGGCCACTCCCGCCGACGTGCTCCGCGGTGTCCACGTCCTGCCGACCGAGCGCACCCCGCTGCCGACGACGCTCAGCACGTGGGACCCGGGAGCGACGCGGATCGACGGTCGGTGGTGGGTCGGCTTCGTGGAGAGCCCCTCCCAGGCCCCGTTCGACTTCCACCCGGCGCTGGCTGCCGGTCCCGTCGGCGGCCGGCCGTGGGAGGGGCTGGAACGGCAGGGAGCCGACCCGACCCTGCACCACTGCGAGGGGCCGCTCCTCACCGAGGTCGACGGGAGGTGGTGGCTGCTGGCCAGCGACGCGACGAGCCGCTGCTACCCGGCATACGACCTGGGGATGCGGCGGGTGGGCCGCCTCGACGCGCCGTACCTGACGAACATCCCGCACCCGCAGCTCGTGCCGTTGCCGGACGGGTCCCAGCTGCTCGTCACGTTCGACGGGACGCCGTTCGGTGGCCGAGCGGGACGGCGGCTCCTCGGGTACGGCGGGCACGGCGACCTCGTCGTCATGCGGAGCGGGCCGGACCGGGGAGCCGGGTGAGGGTCACCAGCTGGCCCCAGGGGCCGAGGGTCGACGCAGCACCCCCGAGCAGCACCTCGCCGGCGAGCAGCCCGGCGTCGTCGCCGAGGTCCACGGCGGCGGGCTCGCCCGAGAGGTTCACGAGGACGAGCAGCCGCTGGTCGTCGAGCGCACGGACGTAGCCGAAGAGCTGCTCGTGCTCCGGGAGCAGCAGCCGGTAGTCGCCGTCGACCACGACGTCGAGCTCGTGCCGCAGCGCGATGAGCCGGCGGTAGTGGTGCAGCACCGACCCGGGCTCGGCCACGGCGGCCTCGGCGTTGATCTCGGTGTGATTGGGGTTGACCGGCAACCACGGCGTCCCGGCGGTGAAACCGGCGTGCGGGCCGGCGGTCCACTGCACGGGCGTGCGGGCGTTGTCCCGCGACTTCACGCCGAGGGACCGGAGCACCTCGACCTCCGGGACGCCACGCTCGAGCGCACCGTGGGCCCAGTTGACCGACTCGATGTCGGCGTACTGGTCGAGGGAGGTGAAGTGGGCGTTGGTCATGCCCAGCTCCTCACCCTGGTAGACGTACGGCGTCCCGCGGAGCAGGTGGAGGACCGTCGCCCACGCCTGGGCGCTCGCGACCCGGTGCTCGCCGTCGTCGCCCCAGCGGGAGACGACGCGGGGCTGGTCGTGGTTGTCCCAGTAGAGGGAGTTCCAGCCGCGGTCGGCCAGTCCCCGCTGCCACTCGGTGAGGTTGGCCTTGAGGTCGGGCAGGTGCAGCCGCTTCAGGTCCCACTTCGTCGCGCCGGGCAGCGAGTCGACCTCCATGTGCTCGAAGGTGAAGACCATGTCGACCTCCCGTCGCGCCGGGTCGGTGTAGAGCCGCGCGTCGTCGACAGAGGCGCCGGGGGTCTCCCCCACGGTCATCAGGCCTGGGCGCGTGAGCGCCGCCTCGTGCATCTCGTGCAGGAACTCGTGGATCCGCGGGCCGTTGATGACGAAGGGCGAGCCGTCGCCGAGCCCGTCGGGGAGGACGGGCCCGTCCGGGAGCGCGCCGTCCGGGCCGACCGCCTTGGAGATGAGGTTGATGACGTCCATCCGGAAGCCGTCGACGCCGCGGTCCAGCCAGCGGCACATCATGTCGTGGACGGCCGTCCGGACCTCTGGGTTCTCCCAGTTCAGGTCGGGCTGCTTGGGGCTGAACAGGTGCAGGTAGTACTCGCCGCTCGCCTCGTCGTACTGCCAGGCGGAGCCGGAGAAGTAGGACTCCCAGTTGGTCGGCTCGGCACCCGCCGCCCCAGCCTCGTGGCCGGGCCGGGGCGGGCGCCACCAGTACCAGTCCCGCTTGGGGTTGTCGGGGGAGGACCGGCTCTCGACGAACCACGGGTGCTCGTCGCTGGTGTGGTTGACGACCAGGTCCAGCACCAGCTTGATGCCCCGGCCATGGAGGCCCGCGATCAGCGCGTCGAGGTCGGCCAGCGTGCCGAAGACCGGGTCGACGTCCTCGTAGTCGCTGATGTCGTAGCCGTTGTCGTCGTGCGGGGACCGGTAGACCGGGCTGAGCCAGACGACGTCGACGCCGAGCAGCGAGAAGTGGTCGAGGTGCTCGAGGATCCCGCGGAGGTCGCCGACGCCGTCACCGTCGCTGTCGGCGAAGGACCTCGGGTACACCTGGTAAACGACTGCCCGTCTCCACCACTCGCTCACCGGGTCACCCTCTCAGCCGGGTGGGTGGTGGCTGACCCCTGCCCCGCTCAGCGGGGTCGAGTCGGCTCAACGCAGCAAGTGGCACCACTGGGAGGTCCCGGCGGTGCTCGACCCAGCAAGTGGCACCACTGAGAGATCCGGGTGCTGCTCGACCCAGCAAGTGGCACCACTGGGAGGTCCCGGCGGTGCTCGACCCAGCAAGTGGCACCACTGGGAGGTCCCGGCGGTGCTCGACCCAGCAAGTGGCACCACTGGGAGGTCCCGGCGGTGCTCGACCCAGCAAGTGGCACCACTGGGAGGTCCCGGCGCTGCTCGACCCAGCAAGTGGCACCACTGGGAGGTCCCGGCGGTGCTCGACCCAGCAAGTGGCACCACTGGGAGGTCCCGGCGGTGCTCGACCCAGCAAGTGGCACCACTGGCGCTCGGGACCTTCCACAGGACGGTGCACGGTGGTGGCGCCCGAGACGGCGTACGCCGATGCTGCAGCGATGGCTCAACCCGACGCGATCCGAGGACGTCGCCCGAACAGCTCATGGATAGCCGTCAGCCACGGGCTCCACCGCACGCGTGAGTCGTCGAGCGACCTCCCCGCCTGGCAGCTGGTCCTCCCTGCGAGCGGGCGGTTCACGGGGTTGACTGCGGCAGGAGTGCTGGGCTGGTCCCTGCCCCCGCTGCCTCAAGGACTTCCGGTGTTCGCCGCCATCTCGCAGCAGGACGCCCGCCGCCAGAGGACTGGGTTGGTGGTGTGCCGACATCCTGTGCTCGCCGACCCGGTCCTCCAGGACGGCCTGCGCCTCGACCCTCCCGCAGAGGCGTTGCTCGCCTGCGCTCGCGATCTTGCGCTGCTCGACGTCGTCGTCCTCCTCGACGCGGCTCTTCACCTGGGCCACTGCCACCGAGCGGAGGTCGTCGAGGCGGCCGCCCGACGCCGCCGAGGCGCTCCACGGCTTCGCCATGCGCTCGAGCTCGCTGACGACCGATCCGAGTCAGCGTGGGAGACCCTTCTCCGGATCCTGCACGTCGCCTGTGACATCGAGGTCGAGCCCCAGCACACGCTGCGCGACGAGCACGGGACGTTCCTCGGTCGAGCAGACCTGTGGGTGCGTGGGACCAACGCGCTGCACGAGTACGACGGCCATCACCATCTCACCCGCCACCAGCAGCGACTCGACCTCCGTCGGGCTCGCCGGCTCGGCAACGAGGAGTGGCTGCGCCGGGGTTACACCTCGACGGACCTGCTGCAGCAGGCAGTGACAATCCTGCGGGACGCCGACCTGTCGCTCGGCCGGGAGCACCGACCCTCGAGAGTCAGGGGCTGGCACGCCCTCCTGAAGGACTCGCTCTTCACGTCGAGTGGCCAGGAGCGACTGCGGCTCCGGCTCAACCTGGGCGGCCCGGGTGCCTCGACCTGGAGTAGGACCGCCTGAGCCACGGCGGAGAAGTGGTGCCACTTGGATCCGCGAGTCGCCCCGGGGGTCGACAGTGGTGCCACTTGCATCCGCGAGCCCCCCGGGGGTCAACAGTGGTGCCACTTGCATCCGCGAGCCCCCCCGGGGGTCAACAGTGGTGCCACTTGCATCCGCGAGCCCCCCGGGGGTCAACAGTGGTGCCACTTGCATCCGCGAGCCCCCCGGGGGTCGACAGTGGTGCCACTTGTGGCACTCAGACGGCCGGCCAACCTCGCGGACCAGCCGGACGTCGCCCGCGGGCCACCTCAGGAGGCGGCGGGTTCGAGGTCCGGGTCGGGGTCGTCGTCGTACGCCGGGAGCCCGTCGATGCTGACGGCGTTCTTGCTGCGCCGGTAGCGCTTGACCCCCTCGGGACCCCGCCGTCGCATGTTGTCGGTCAGGATGTCGCGCTCCTCGACCGGCTGCAGGATCGGCAGCGCGTAACCGCAGGAGGTCGACACCCGCGTGACGTCGACGACGATCACCGCCCGGGCCGCGGGGTTCTCCGGGAACAGTGCCACCCAGTCGGCGTACTCCGGGTCGTAGAGGCTCACGACACGGCCCCGGCCGTGGAGCCGTACGACGTTGGGGGCGCGCTCGAAGGAGCAGAACATGACGACGATCCGACCGTTCTGCCGCAGGTGGGCGATCGTCTCGGCGCCGCTGGCGGTGAGGTCGAGGTAGGCGACCGTCGACTCGTCGACGACCCGGAACGTGTCGGTGAGCCCCTTGGGCGAGACGTTGACGTGGCCGTCGGGCCCCGATGGAGCGGTCCCGACGAAGAACACCGGCTGCGCCTCGATGAACGAGCGCAGGCGGCTGTCGATGCGCTCGAGGACCTTGCCCATCCGCGACCCCTTCCGTCCCTCCGAGTCTCGCAGCGGAGGCCGTCCTCCGGGTGCCGGTCTCGGGAGCCGGGCTCAGGTGCCGGGCTCAGGTGCCGGGCTCAGGTGCCGGGCTCAGGTGCCGGTCTCGGGAGCCGGGCTCAGGAGAAGGCGAGGGTCCGGGCGAGGGCGTCCGCGTGGTCGCACCAGCGGTGCTCGCCGGTGCCGGCCCAGAACATCTCGTGCCACACCACACCGCCGTCGGGGTCCCGGAACGCGTGGCCTCGACCGGCCCGTCGGAGCCCGGCCGGAGCACCGCCGCGTCGATGATGCCGGGGACCTCGCGCAGGGTGGCCGCCCAACCCGCCACCTCCGCCGCCCGCGCCCCCGCGACCTCGGGTCCATGGGCTGCCAGGGGTCGGCCCGCTGGAGGGCCTGCTGCACCGGGGCGGCGAGCTCCGCCTCCGCCATCCCGAGCGCGAGCGGGTACCACGGCGGCACCTCCAGGTCGGCGGTCAGCCCCCAGCGCCGCCGACGGCGACCGAGCCAGCGCACGGCCAGGTCAACCGCAGACCGCGCCGTGCGCGGCCGACTGGACGACCTTCGCGTACTTGCCGAGCACGCCGCGGGTGTACTTCGGCGGGTGCGGCGACCAGCCCTGCGCGCGCGCCTCGAGCTCCTCCTTCTCCACCGCCAGGTCGAGGGTCCCGGACGCGACGTCGAGGCGGATGCGGTCGCCGTCGCGCAGGAAGGCGATCGGCCCGGCGTCGACGGCCTCAGGTGCGACGTGCCCGACGCACAGCCCCGTCGTCCCTCCGGAGAACCGGCCGTCGGTCACGAGCAGCACGTCCTTGCCGAGCCCGGCGCCCTTGATCGCGCCGGTGATCGCCAGCATCTCCCGCATCCCGGGACCGCCCTTGGGACCCTCGTAGCGGATGACGACGACGTCACCGTGCTGGATGGTGCCCGCCTCGAGCGCGTCCATCGCCGCGCGTTCACCGTCGAAGACCCGCGCGGGACCCTCGACCACCGTGTCGTCGAAGCCCGCCGACTTCACCACCGCACCCTCCGGCGCCAGCGACCCGTGGAGGATCGTGATGCCGCCGGTGCGGTGGATCGGTGTGGCGAGCGACCGGATGACGTCGTCGTCAGCCGCCGGCGGGTCGAGCGCCTCGAGATTCTCCGCCATGGTTCGGCCGGTGACCGTGAGGGTGTCGCCGTGGAGCAGGCCGGCGTCGAGGAGCAGCTTCATGACGACGGGGATGCCGCCGATCTTGTCGACGTCGTTCATCACGTAGCGGCCGAACGGCTTGAGGTCGCCGAGGTGCGGGACCTTCGCGCCGATCCGGGTGAAGTCGTCGAGGGTGAGGTCGACGTCGGCCTCGCGGGCCATTGCCAGCAGGTGGAGCACCGCGTTGGTCGACCCGCCGAGGGCCATCACCACCGCGATCGCGTTCTCGAAAGCCGGTCTGGTCATGATCTGGCGCGCGGTGATGCCCTGCCGGATCAGCCCGACGACGGCCTCGCCCGAGCGGTGCGCGAACCCGTCGCGGCGACGGTCGACGGCCGGCGGGGCCGCCGAGCCGGGCAGCGACATCCCGATCGCCTCCGCGACCGACGCCATGGTGTTCGCGGTGTACATCCCGCCGCAGGCGCCCTCGCCGGGGCAGATCGCCCGCTCGATGCGGTCGACCTCCTCGCGGCTGATCTTCCCGGCGAGGCACGCCCCGACGGCCTCGAAGGCGTCGATGATCGTGACGTCCCGGCCGTCGACCTGGCCGGGCATGATCGAGCCGGCGTAGAGAAAGACACTGGCGAGGTCGAGCCGGGCGGCCGCCATCATCATCCCGGGCAGGGACTTGTCACAGCCCGCCAGCAGCACCGACCCGTCGAGCCGCTCGGCCATCATCACGGTCTCGACCGAGTCGGCGATGACCTCGCGGGACACCAGCGAGAAGTGCATCCCCTCGTGGCCCATCGCGATACCGTCGGAGACCGAGATCGTGCCGAACTCCATCGGGTAGCCGCCGGCCGCGTGCACACCGTTCTTGGCGGCCTTGGCCAGCCGGTCCAACGACAGGTTGCACGGGGTGATCTCGTTCCAGGACGAGGCGACGCCGATCTGCGGCTTGGCGAAGTCCTCGTCCTGCATGCCGACCGCGCGGAGCATCCCCCGGGCCGCGGCCCGCTCCAGGCCGTCGGTGACGTCGCGGGAGCGGGGCTTGAGGTCGGGCTGGCCGGCTTCCTGCTGCATGCCGCCAGCCTAGGGCGCCCGGGGCGGGCCGGTCACCGGCCGCTCGTCGCCCGGCGGTCAGCGGCTGCTCAGGTGCTGCCTCCCGATCGCCCGCAGCCGGTCGTGCACCCCGTCGTACGCCGTGGCGGCCCCGAGCACCGACTTCGGCACCTTGCCGACCATCGTGTAGTTGGTGTCGCAGACGTTGCCGGCCGGCGCCAGCCCTGCCTGGCTGACCAGCTGGTAGGCGTCGAGCTGCTCGAGCCCGAGCAGCGCGCCGACCCAGCCGACGAGGTCGGCCTGGCTCATCCGGTAGGCGTCCTCCAGCGGCCGAGCGGAGCCGGTGGTCATCAGGTAGTCGTCGTTCTCCAGCCGCGGGGAGACCGGCGCGCCGCCCTTGATGAGGTCCACGACCAGGACGGTGTTCATCGCCGCCTCGACGGCAGTGCCGCAGACCTCGCCCTCGCCCTGCCGCGCGTGGCCGTCCCCGACCGACAGCATCCCGCCGGCGACGTTCACCCCGAAGTACGCCGTGGTACCGGCGCGTGTCTCGGGGGTGTCCATGTTGCCGCCGTGCGCGGCCGGCGTGATGCTCATCAGCACCTCGCTCGCGGCCGGTGCCACGCCGACGGTCCCGTGCATGGGGTCCAGCGGCAGCTCCACGGTGAGGTCCGAGCGGCGGGCCCGGAAGGTGCAGGTGCCGGCGGCCACGTCGACGTCGTAGCGCCACACCCGCTCCTCGAGCGGCTCGTGGAGCATCGCGGTCGCGTGGGTCGCCGTCAGCGCCCCGAACAGCGGGAAGGTCGTCGACACCGCCCAGTCGCGGGCCGGGACGATCTCAGCGAAGTGCACCGCGAGGGTGTCGCCGGGCTCGGCTCCCTCGACCGCGATGGGGCCGGTCACCGGGTTGAGGAACGGGAACGTGCAGACCTCGCTGGGCAGGTCGTCGACGCTGCGGACGTTGCCGGCGAAGCAGTCCTCGGTGAAGAGCTCGACGACCGTGCCGGGCCGGACGGTGAGCAGCGGCTCCCGCCCGCCGAACACGTAGGCGTACTGCTCGGGGGTCGGTCGCAGGGTGACGACCTCGGCGCCGCTCACGACCGGTCCGCCGTCCCCGCGTCGACCGCGGACAGGTCGGGGCGTCGACCCGTGGCGAGGAGGAACACCAGCAGGGCGGCCCCGATGCCGAGCCACACGAACCCGAGCTCCTGCGCGGCCACGTCGGCGTTGATGACGACGTAGAACAAGATCGCGAACCCGAGTCCGGGAGCGATGAGGTGCTTCCAGTAGTTCCTGCTCCGCTGCCGGACCAGGAAGTGGACGACGACCGACACGTGCAGCACGAGGAAGGCCGTCAGCGCCCCGAAGTTCACCAGCGTGCTCAGCAGCGTGATGCCGTCGTCCCGGCCGGACATGTAGAGCCCCAGGACCAGCGACACGGCGGCGGTGAGCAGCGTGGCGTTGACCGGGACCCCGTGCCGGGGGTCGACCTTGGCGAGCACCGACGGCAGCTGACGGTCGCGCGCCATCGCGTAGAGCAGCCGCGACGTCGCCGCTTGGGCGACCAGCGAGTTCGCGAAACCCCAGGCGATGGCGGTCGCGAGCGCGGTCAGCTTCGAGAGCCACTCACCACCGGCGACGGCTGCGGCGTCGTAGAACGCGGTGCCGCCGGCGTCGCCCTCGGCGATGAGCCGGTCGGGGTCGGGCACCAGCAGCGAGGCGACCCAGGTCTGCACGATGAACAGGGCGCCTGCGAGCAGGAGGGCCGCGACCATCGCCCGGCCGAGCGCCCGGGCGGAGTCCTTGTTCTCCTCGGCGAGCATCGAGATCCCGTCGAACCCGAGGAAGCTGAGGACCGCGATGGAGACCGCGCCGAAGACGAGGCTCCAGCTGAACGTGTCGGCGTTGTAGAGCGGGGTCCACTCGAAGCCCCGGCCCTTGCCCTGCGCGAGGGCGACGAAGCCGATGACGAGGAAGATCGCCAGCACGATGAGCTCGCCCACCAGCATCACCTTGTTGACCTTCGCGGTCATCTCGATCCCGGCGTAGTTGACCGCGGTGTTGAGCACGACGAACCCGATCAGCCACACCCACACCGGGACGCCCGGGACGAGCGAGTTCATCGCGATCCCCGCGATGAGGTAGAGCAGGCCGGGGACCAGCACGTAGTCGAGCAGGATCATCCAGCCGCTCAGGAAGCCGACCGGCGGTGCGATCCCGCGGCCGGCGTAGGAGTAGACCGAGCCCGCCATCGGGAAGGCCCGCGACATCTCGGCGTACGACAGCGCGGTGAACATCATCGCGACCATCCCGATCGCGTAGGCCAGCGCGACCATGCCGCCGGAGCCCTGGAAGACGCCGCCGAAGATGCCGAACGGCGCGATCGGGACCATGAAGACCAGGCCGTAGACCAGCAGGTCGGCGAAGCTCAGCGACCGGTGGAGCTCCTGGCGGTACCCGTAGCGCTCGATGTCCTCGCCGTCCCGCGAGGTCACGGCGTGCGCCCCCGGACCGGTCGTCGATCGGTCGCTCATCCCGGACCCCTTCCAGGCCTCCTCAGGCCGTCGGGGACAGGGATAACACGACGCACGGCCAGGACGGGACGCCTCACGCCGGCGTGTCGGACGACCCCTCACCCACCGGGGCACTCACCGGGGCACCCACCGGGGCACTCACTGGGGCACTCACTGGGGCACGCGCAGCTCCTGCCCGGGGACGATGAGGTCGGGGTCGGTCAGCTGGTCGCGGTTGGCGTCGAAGACGATGCGGAAGGACGCCGCGTCGCCGTACCACTGCTCGGCGATCGAGGAGAGCGTCTCGCCGCTCGTGACCCGGTGCACCGCGAAGCCCAGATAGGGGTTCCTCAGCGCCCGCCCGAAGACGACCGGCCGGACGACGGCGTGGAGCTCGCTGCCGTCCTCCGCCGAGACCTCGAAGACCTCGAGCACCCCGCGGGGGTCGTTCGGGACGCCGGGGACGTCGAGCCGCAGGAAGAAGTTGCCCCAGATCCCCGTCCCTCCGGCCTGGAAGTGCCTCTGCGCCAGCTCGCGTCCGCGGTGGTCCCGGACCCGCGCCTGGAGGGTCCCCTCGAAGCCGGTGCCGATCCCGGCGATCTCGATCGGGTCGTCGACGATGTCGTGCGCGCGCGGGTGGCGGAGGGTGATCGTCCGAAAGGCCATGCGCCACCGTAGGACGGTCGGGACAGCAGCGGAATCCCTGCTGCTGGCACCATGGGCCGATGGCCGGGGACCTGGACGTGGTGCGACACCAGGTCCGTCACCTCGAGCTGCTCGCGACGAGCCTCGGCGACGCGGTCACCGTCGACGACGTGGCGCGCGCGTCTCTGACCGCTGCGCTCACCCTCCCCGGCGTCGTCCGCGCGGGGTTCGCGGTGACCGAGGGGGCCGGACGCGGCTTCCGCTTCGCCTCGACCGACCAGGACGCGCTGACGCCGCTCGGCGTGCGCTGGTGCAGGGTCGACGGCCTGTCCGACGTCCCGCTGGCGGACTCGATCCGCAGCGGCCGCAGCGCCTGGTTCGAGGACCTCGACGCGTTCGGCCGCCGCTACCCGCACCTGCTCGAGCGCCAGCGGGGGCTCGGGACGAGGTCGGTGAGCTCGCAGCCGCTCGGCGCCGCCGACGAGGTGCTCGGCGGGCTGATGCTCTCCTTCGAGGAGCGCCAGCGGTTCACCCGGGAGGAACGCGAATTCCTCCACGCGTTCGTCGTCCAGGTCTCGCAGGCGCTGCGCCGCGGCCTGGCCTACCAGCTCGAGCGCGGGACCTCCGAGCGGCTCCAGCGCAGCCTGCTGCCGCGCTCGCTGCCCGACCTGCCCGGGCTGGAGCTGGGCTCCTACTACCGCCCCGGCGGCGCGGAGGTCGACGTCGGCGGTGACTGGTACGACGTCCTCCCCCTCGCGGACGGCTCGGTGGTGGTGTCCCTCGGCGACGTCATGGGCAAAGGCATCCCCGCCGCCATCGTCATGAGCGAGGTGCGCGCGGCGCTGCGTGCCTACGCGCTCCTCGACCCGGACCCCGACGTGCTGCTCCCGCGGCTGGACACCATGGCGGCGGCGCTGCTCGCCGACCAGCTGGTGACGCTCGCCTACGCGGTCGTCGCCCCGGAGCACGACACCGCCGTCGTCGCGGTCGCCGGCCACCCGCCGCCGCTGCAGGTGCCGGCGGAGGGGACGCCGCGCTACGTCGAGGAGTGTCACGGGCCCGCGCTCGGACTCGGGATCGGGCGCGGCACCTGGAGCGCCGTGCGTATCGCCCTCGCGGAGGGCGACACGCTGCTGCTCTACAGCGACGGACTCGTCGAGGCGCGGGACCTGCCGCTCGACGAGGGCCTGGAACGGATGGCGGCGCGAGTCGGGGCGATGAGCGCCCGGCGCCGCAACCCCCGCGAGCTCTGCGCCCGGCTCGGGCAGCACCTCGAGCCCCGCGACTCCGCCGACGACGTCACCGCCGTCGCGCTGACCGTCCGCGGCCGGCTCAGCCCGCTGCACGCGTCGACCGAGCTGGTCGCCGACGCCTCGGCGGCCGGGGCGGCCCGCCGGTTCGTCGGCCGCCACCTCGAGTCCTGGGGCGTCGCCGACGACCAGGCGGCCACCGCGCAGCTCTGCGTCTCGGAGCTGGTGACGAACGCGGTCATCCACACCGGGACCGGCCCGGCGGTGACGGTCCGGCTCGACGACGACTGCATCCTGGTGCTCGTCAGCGACCGCGGCGGCAGCGGTGCCGTCCGTCAGCCGGAGGAGGCCGAGCCCGACGACATCTCGGGCCGGGGCCTCGCGCTGGTCGACGCGCTCAGCACCTCGTGGGCCGCCGAGCGGAACGCCGACGGCACCACGGTCTGGTTCGAGCTCGCCCGCGAGGGCGACGACGGGGCCTAGGTCCAGTAGAGGAGCTGGGCCTCGGGCAGCAGGTCGTCGAGCGTGGTGGTGAACCAGGTGCGCATCTCGGTCATCGTCTCCTTGGGGAAGACGTACTTGACCCCGCCGAACTTGCTCCGCTTCTGCGACCGCTGCTCCTCGTCCATCTCGAGCTTCGTCCGCGGGTACCACCCCAGCAGGACGTCCTTGCTCTTCGGGGTGAACCGGTGGGTGATCACCTCGGCGGTCAGGTCGAGGTCCGGGACGTCCGCGAGCGCGGCCGCCACGTCCTCCAGGAGCGTCCGGTACACCGACCGCCACTCCGGCACCGGCATGACCGGCGCGATCGTCAGGCCGACCGGGTAGCCGGCGAGCGCCAGCCTCCTCAGCGCGACGAGCCGTTCGGGCAGCCGCGCCGTGCCGCCCTCGAAGCGGGCCGCGACCTGCTCGGCGTTGAGCGAGAACCGCACCCGGGTCCGACGGCCGTGAGGCAGGTCAAGCAGGTCGTCGACGGCGTCGAACTTGGTGGTGAACCGGAGCGAGACGTCGTCGCCGTAGCGGCCCTCACCGACCCGGCGGACCGCGGTCGCCAGCCCCCCTGTGAGGTGCTCGATGCCCAGCGGGTCGGTGTAGCAGGACAGCTCGAAGGTCGTCCCCTCGTGGCCTCGCTCGACCGTGCCCGAGGTCACCGACCCCCGGCCGGCGTACGCCGGGATCTGGCCGAGGACGTCGTCGAGGTTGGCGTAGGCACGCGTGACCGGCGGGCCGGCCAGCGAACCGGCCAGGTAGCAGTACTGGCAGTGCGCCGGGCAGCCGCGGGCCAGGTCGAGCCGCCAGTCGGCGCTCGGCGGGATCGGCTGCGGGGTGAGCGCGCTCGGCGGCGAGACCACGACCGCGAGGGTCGACTTGGCCCGGGCGTAGGTCTCGCGCTCCGACCCGGCCGACAGGCCGGTCAGCCGGTCCCCGGGCAGCAGCCGGATGTCGGAGACCCCAGCGGCCTCGCAGCGGCGCAGGATCTCTGTGGTGTGCGGCTGCTCCGCTGCGGCCCGCGTGACCAGGACGTGCTTCGGCGTCCACAGCGTGGGGCGTCGGGACGAGTCGGTGGGCAGCGGCGAGGGGGCGGCGGCGACGGGAGGCATCACTTCCTCAACACCTCGCGCGCCCCGGACGTTCCCGACCGGGTCACTCCGGAGGACCCAGCGCTCCCGGATCGGCGGGTACGTCGACGGCGTACTCCTCGAGGACCGCGAGCGGGACCATCCGCAGCACCGCCTCGTTGGTCGAGGCGAGGACGACCGGCGCGGCGGCGCCGTCGAGGTGCGCGCGGGCCCAGTTGAGGGCGGTGACGCACCACCGGTCACCGGGCTGCAGCCCGGGGAACCGGAACTCCGGGCGCGGCGTCGACAGGTCGTTGCCGACGCGGCGCTGGTGGGCGAGGAACTCCACGGTGACGACCGCGCAGATGGTGTGGCTGCCGAGGTCCTCCGGCCCGGTGCTGCAGCAGCCGTCGCGGAAGAACCCGGTCATGGGGCTCGTCCCGCAGGGCTCGAGCGGGTCGCCGAGGACGTTGCGCTCGGTCACTCGCGGACCCGACCGTCGATCGAGCCCGCCTCGGTGCTCATCCCCGGACCCTAGCCGCGCCGCGCCGTACCGGCCCCGGCACCTCAGAGCCGGAGGTGCATGACGTGGAGGCCCACGAGCCCCTGCTCCCGGTGGTCGAACGCCTCCGGCACCGTGCCGATCACCTCGAAGCCGAGGGAGCGCCACAGCCGCACCGCCCCGGTGTTGGTCTCCACCACGGCGTTGAACTGCATCGCCCGGTAGCCCGCGGACCGCGCCCACGCGACGACGTGCTCGCCGAGCGCCCGGCCCACCCCGCGTCCGCGCTGCTCGGGATCGACCATGAAGGACGCCGTCGCGACGTGCGACCCGCGACCGGGGCGGTTCGGTCCGGCCTTCGCCGACCCCAGCACCCGGTCGTCGTCGTGCGCGACGACGACCCGGCTCGGCGGGGGCTCCATCCACCAGGGACGCGCCTCCTCGAGGGTCTGGCCCTCGGGGAAGGCGTACGTCGTGCCGTCGGCCACGATCGCGGCGTAGATGGGGTGGATGCGGGGCCAGTCGTCGTCGGTGGCCTCGCGAATGCTGATCACGTCACCGGATGCTACGGACCGTCCTCGACGAGGGCGGCGAGCCGGTCGAGCGACTCCCGCCACCCCTGCTCGTTCGCCTCGGCGGCGACCCCAGCCGGCAGGCCCTCGTGGACGGCGGTCACCTCGGTGCCCCCGTCCACGTCCGTGAGTGACATCGTGATCGTCATCGGCCCGCTGAGGGTCGGGTCGTCGGTCTCGAACTCGTCGACCTCCACCACCTCACGCTCCGGAACGAGCGAGACGAACCGGCCGCGGTAGGTGTCGGTCCGCTCCGTCGTCTTGCCGGGGCGTCCGGGACCGGTGTAGGTCAGCGAGACCCGGATCGCTCCTCCCGGTCTCCCCTCGAACTCGTGGACCTCGCAGGTCATCCCTGGGGGGACCTTCCACCGGGCCACGGCCCCCGGGTCGAGCAGCGCGGCGTACACCCGCGCGCGCTGCGCACGGATGCGCCGACGGACCCGTGTGGTGCTCATCCGACGACGGCGGCCCGCAGGCAGAGCACGTCGGGAAGGTGCTGGGCGACCGGCACCCACGACTCGCCCTCGTCCGGACTGGCGTAGACGCTGCCGTCCCGGCTGCCGATGTAGACCCCGGCCGGGTCGGCGTCGTCGACGCACATGGCGTCGCGCATCACGCCGGCGAAGAAGCCGTCGTCGGGCAGCCCCTTGCCCTGCTCGGCCCAGCTCTGGCCGCGGTCGGTCGACTGCCACACCCGGCAGGCGCGGGTCGGCGGGAAGCGGCGGTAGGAGCTCTCCAGCGGGAACACCCACAGGGTCCCGTCGACGCGCGGGTGGGTGACGACGGGGAAGCCGAACTCGGCCGGCAGGCCCCCGGCGATCGACGTCCAGGAGTCGCCCGCGTCGTCGGAGCGGTAGACGCCGCCGTGGTTCTGCGCGTAGAGGACGTCGTGGTCGGTCGCGGACCGCGCCGCCTTGTGCACACACTGCCCGAACTCGGGGAAGCTCACCTCGTCGGGCATGAACTCGGCCTTGATGCCCCGGTTGGCCGGCTCCCACGAGCGCCCCCCGTCCGTGGTCCGGTAGACGCCTCCGGTCGACATCGCAACGTGCACCCGCTGCGGGTCGGTCGGGTGCGGGAGCAGGGTGTGGATCGCCTGGCCGCCGCCGCCGGGCTGCCACTCCGGACGGTGCGGGTGGTCCCACAGCCCTCGGACCAGGTCGAACGTCTCGCCACCGTCGGTGGAGCGGAACAGCGCCGAGGGTTCGGTGCCCGCCCACACGACGCCGGGCTCGGCCGGGGACGGCGCGACCGACCAGACCGCCTCGAGGGCAGCGCCGGTGTCGGCGGGGAAGGCGACCCCGCCGGTCGGGTCGGCGTGCCAGGTCTCCCCGAGGTCGTCGGAGTGCTGCACCTGCGGACCGATGTGCCAGTGCCGGCTGGACATGAACAGCCGCGGCGTGGCCCCCCGACGCCGGTCGACCGCGACGGCGTGGACCTCGCCCATGACGTCGTCGGGACCACCGAGCGTCCAGGCGTCCCTGTCCTCGCTCCGGGCGATCCAGAGCCCCTTGCGGGTCCCGATCATGAGCACGGTCCCGGCCATCAGCACCTCCGCAGTCGTGGGTCGGTGGACCGGACGCTACGCCGCGAGCCGGTGGCTGGCGAGGGCACGGGCCGGCACCCGCGGCGCGGGTCGGAGGTCCCGGTCGTCTGGAGGGCCGTTCGGCCCTGTCCGCCGACTCGTCGGCGGCGTACGGTCGTGCGGATGCACACGTACGGCGTCCCCTCGAGGCCCTGCCTCAGGTCGGCGGACGCCGTCTCCTCGGGGGTGGTGGGGTGATGGTCCGGTCGACGCGTCCGGTGGCGGCGCTGGTCGGCGCACTGGTGACAGCGATGGTCGGTGCGGCCGTCGTCGTCGCGGGCGGCTGGTCGGTCCCCGCCTCGGCGGCCTACTCGGCACAGGCCGCCCCGAGCTGGGTGCCGAACGGCGTGGTCAAGGCGATGGTCAGGTCGGGTCCCGTTGTCTACCTCGGCGGCAGCTTCACCCGCCTCACCGACCCCGTCTCCGGCGCCGTCATGACCCGGAACCGGGTCGCCGCGCTTGACGCCGTGACCGGTGCCCCGCTCCCGTGGAACCCGAACGCGAACGGGCTCGTCGACGCGATCGCGGTCGCGGCGGACCGTACGGTCTACCTCGGCGGGGACTTCACCGCGGTCGGGGGCAGCACCGCGACCCGGCTGGCGGCGGTCACGTCGGCGATCACGACGACGGACACGGGGACGGAGGCCCTCACGGCGCCGGCGAACCGCGTCCCGTGGACCGCCTCGGCGAACAACACCGTCCACGACCTCTACGTCGACGGGGACACGGTCTACGTCGCCGGTCGCTTCGGCCGGGTCAACGGGGTCAACCGCCCCAAGCTGGCGCAGGTGACGCGTGCCGCGAGGTCCGTCCTCCTCACGGACTTCAACCCCGCGGTCACCGGCGGCCGGGTGCTCACGCTGGAGCGGGCCGTCAACGGGTCGCTGCTCATCGGCGGCGACTTCACCTCGGTCCGCGGGACGCCGCGTCCCTTCGTCGCCGCGGTCACGTTCGGGAGCGGTGTCCTGACCGGGTGGAACCCGGGCAACGTGTGCGCCACGTGCAACGTCTGGGACCTCGCGGCGACGGCCGACGCGGTGTACGCCGCCGTGGGAGGACCCGGTGGCCGCGCGGTGAGGTGGGATCCCCCCGCCGCCATGGACCCGACCGACACCCCCGCGGCCCTCAGGTGGAGCACGTCCGGGGACGGCAACGTGCAGGCCGTCGACGTGCAGGCCGGGGTCGTCTACGCCGGCGGGCACTTCGGCCCGGGGTTCGGCGGCACGACCCGTCACCAGCTGGCCGCCCTCGACGCCGGCAACGGCGCGCTGCAGGACTACATCGTCGGCTTCACCGGCAACGACCACCCGGGCATCTGGGCGCTCGACGCGGACGCCGACGGGCTGCGGATCGCCGGCGGCTTCGTGCTGGCCGGCAACCCCGCCGCGCGGTACGCCGCGCTGCCGCTGGTGGCACCGGTCGGCTGACGACCGTCGCCCCGGGCGCCTTGCGTCGTTGGACGAGCAGGGGGTCCGGCGACACGGTCACTGGCCGGGTCGTGAGGCAAGGGTCGGCGCGCCTCGAGGGTCGCGAGTCGGCGGCCCTCGAGGAGCGCCGCCCGTCCCGACCCCGCCGCAGTCCCCCGCGTGGGCCCCGCGTGGGCCCCGCGCGACCCGGGCCGCAGTGAGGCACGATCGGGTCATGGTCGCGCTGCGCCGCCACGTGAAGGGGTCCGCGACCGCGCCGTTGGTCACGACCGCGGCGGTGTCGCGGAGTGCGCGGGTCGTCCGGTTCCTCCCGGTGACGAGCGCCGACGGCACCCGGATCGAGGCCTGGACCGGCACAGGCCGAGGCCCGACGGTGCTGCTGTGCAACGGGTTGGGCTCGAACCCCTACGCCTGGCCCGACCTGCTCCGGGCCGACTGCGGACTCCGGGTGGTGTCGTGGAACCACCGCGGGGTCGGGCGCAGTGCGCGGCCCGCGGACCCGGAGCGGGTCGGGGTCGAGGCGTTCGTGGAGGACGCCGTCGCGGTCCTCGACAGCCTCGGTGTGGAGCGGTGCGTCGTGGCCGGCTGGTCGATCGGGGTGGGCACCGCCTTCGAGCTCGCACTGCGGCACCCTGAGCGGGTCAGCGGCCTCTTCGCGGTCGCCGGCGTCCCCGGTGGCTCCGACGCCGCGACCGGGGCGCCGCTGCTGCTCCCCCGGCCGTTGCGCGGGCCGCTCGGTGCGGGCGCCGCACGCGCGGCGCGCCTCGTCGGGCCGGTGGTGACACCGGTCGCCCGGCGGGTGCCGATGGGCGTGTTCACCGCCAACGCGTTGCGGTTCAGCGGGGTCGTCTGGCCGACGGCCTCCTACGACGACGTGCGCCGCGCGACCCGGGAGTTCCTCACCACACCGGTCGACTGGTACCTCCACCTGGCGCTCGCGGCCGCCGAGCAGCCGCCGGTGCCGCTCTCGCGGATCGACGTGCCGACCGCCTTCCTCGCCGGCAGGTACGACGTGCTGACCCCGAGTCGCGACGTCCGTGCCGCCGCCGAGCGCACGTGCGGAGCCACCTACGCCGAGCTGTGGGGGACGCACTACCTCCCGCTCGAACGCGCCCGGGAGGTCACGGCGCTGCTGCACGAGCTGGTCGACCGGTCGGCGGAGGGACGCGCGGGCGACTGAGCCGCTCCACCCTCGTCGACCTCGGACGGCTGCCTACGCTCGGGGACATGGCTCTGCGACCGCACCCGCCCGCCCTCCGGCCGCGACGGCGGCTGCTCGCCGCCTCGGCCGTCGTGCTGGCCTGTGGGCTCGGCGCCTGCGCCGCGGACGAGCCGGACGAAGCCGGGTCGGTCGGCACGCCCTCGAGCTCTCCGCAACCGTCGACGCGGACCGCGACGCCGGACCCCTCGGAGCCGACGCCGACCGTCGAGCGGGACGCGCCCCAGGTCGTCCGCACGGTGGCGCGGGGGCTGCAGGCGCCGTGGGGGTTGACGTTCCTCCCCGACGGCACCGCGCTCGTCGGCGAGCGCGACACCCGGAGGGTGCTGGCCATCGAGGGGAACCAGGTCCGGGAGGTCGGCGTCGTCGAGGAGGCCAGCCCGCAGGGTGAGGCCGGGCTGCTGGGTCTCGCCGCGTCCCCGACGTACGACCGTGACGGCCTGGTCTACGCCTACGTCTCCACCGCGTCGGACAACCGGGTGGTGCGGTTCCGCTACGACGGGGACCGGATCGGCGCCGTCGAGCCGGTGCTGACCGGCATCCCGAACGGGTTCATCCACGACGGCGGGCGGCTGCTGGTCGCCGACGACGGCACGCTGTTCGTGTCGACCGGGGAGACCGGGGAGCCGGGCCTGGCCCAGGACCCCTCCTCGCTGGGCGGCAAGATCCTGCGGATCACCACCGACGGGCAGCCGGCGCCGGACAACCCCGACCCGGGCTCCCCGGTCTGGACGCTGGGGCACCGCAACGTGCAGGGACTGGCGTACGACGGTCGGGGACGCCTCTGGGCCACCGAGTTCGGCCAGAGCACGTGGGACGAGCTGAACCTCGTGGAGCGGAGCCGCAACTACGGCTGGCCGTTCGTCGAGGGACGCGGCGACGACGAGCGCTTCCGCGAGCCGTTCGTCACCTGGCGCACCGAGGACGCCTCGCCGTCGGGGCTCGCGTACGCACGGGGGTCGCTGTGGGCCGGTGCCCTCAACGGCGAACGGCTCTGGGAGGTCCCGGTCACCGCGTCGGGGACGGGGAAGCCGCGCGGGTGGTTCGTCGGGGACTACGGCCGGCTGCGGACCGTCGTCCGGTCGCCCGGCGGCACCCTCTGGGTGACGACCTCCAACCGGGACGGCCGCGGTGAGCCCGCGGCGGAGGACGACCGGATCCTCGAGATCGCCCTCCCCTGACCGGCCGAGCCGCCCCTCGTGACCGGTCGAGCCGCCCCTCGTGACGGGTCGAGCCGCCCGCCATGGCGGGCGGCTCGGCGGTCAGGTCAGCGGGTCGAGCTCGCCGTAGGTCCCGACGCGGGACGCCAGCCGTTGCAGGTACAGGTCGCCGTTGCCGAGCAGGTTCTCCAGCACCGTCAGCCGGCTCAGGTGGTGCCCGACGGCGTACTCCGCGGTCATCCCGATCCCGCCGTGCAGCTGCACCGCCTCCTGCAGGACCAGCCGCCCCGCGCGGCTCACCTGGAGGCCGGCCCGCGCGACGGCGTCGTCGCTCCCGCTCCCCTCCGCGGAGTCACCGGCCCGGTCCGCGAGCCGCATCGTCGCCCACAGCACGACGCTGCGGGTGAGCTCGAGGGCGACGTACATGTCCGCGGCCCGGAAGGTGAGCGCCTGGAAGGAGCTCAGCGGGACGCCGAACTGCCTGCGGCTGGTGAGGTACGTCGTCGTGGCGGCGAGCGCGGCCTCCATCCCACCGACCACCTCGGCGCACGCCGCGACCCTTGCCCGGTCGTAGGCGGCCGCGACGGCATCCCGGCGGTCGACGACCTCGCCCAGCGGCGTGGCGGCCGCCCCCTCGAGGACGATGCGAGCGGCCCGGCCACCGTCCGGGGTCCGGTAGCCGGTGCGCTGGAGCCCCGCGGCGTCCCCGGCGACCACGAACAGCGCCGTCGACCCGTCCGGCACCTGGGCGGACACGACGAGCTGGTCCGCGCGCACCCCAGCCGTGACCGGCTCCTTGACCCCGTCGAGGCGCCACGAGCCGTCGACCCGGCGCGCTGTCGCGCGCGCGTCGGTGTGCCACCGTCGCCGCGGCTCCTGGTGCGCCAGCGCGATCACACCCTCGCCCTCGGCCAGCGGCGTGAGCAGCTCCGCGGCGTGCTCCGGCGCAGCGACGGCCGCCACCAGGCCGCCGGCGAGGACTACCGAGGTCAGGAACGGCTCCGGCGCGAGGACCCGGCCGAGCTCGCCCGCGACGATCCCGACCTCGAGGGGACCCGCGCCCGTCCCGCCGTACTCCTCGGGGAACGGCAGCCCGAGGACCCCCATCTCGGCGAGCCGCTGCCACAGCGACTCGTCGAAGCCCGGCTCAGCCGCGGTCGCCCGTCGTCGCTGGGCGAAGTCGCCGTAGCTCTTGGCGAGCAGGCCCCGGACCGCGTCCTGCAGGGCTGCCTGCTCCTCGTCGTAGCCGAAGTCCACGTCGGTCCCTCACAGTCCGAGGATCGTCTTGGCGATGATCTGGCGCTGGATCTCGTTCGACCCGCCGTAGATCGAGGCCTTGCGCAGGTTCAGGTACGCCGGAGCGGCGCGGCGGGCCCACAGCGGTGCTGTCGAGTCGTCGGTGGCGAACGCGGCCTGCGCCGCGGGACCGGCGAGGTCCACGGCCAGCTCGCTCGCGGCCTGCTGCAGCTCGGTGCCCTTGACCTTCAGCACCGACGACGCGGGATGGGGCTTGCCGTCGGTGGAGTGCGCGACGACCCGCAGCGCGGTGAGCTCGAGCGCCAGCAGCTCGTTCTCGAGCTCGGCGAGCCGGCCGGCGACCCGTGGGTCGGCGAGCAGGGAGCCGTCCTCGTCGGCCTCGGCCGCCCACTGTTTCGCTGCGGTGAGCACGCGCTTGACCGCCCCGACCGGCGCGACCCCCACCCGCTCGTTGCCCAGCAGGAACTTCGCGTAGTCCCAGCCCCGGTTCTCCTCCCCGACGAGGTTCGCCGCGGGCACCCGGACGTCGTCGAAGAAGACCTCGTTGACCTCGTGGCCACCGTCGATGAGCTCGATCGGACGGACGGTGACGCCGGGGCTCGTCAGGTCGACGAGGAGGAAGGAGATCCCCCGCTGCTTCTTGGCCTCGGGGTCGGTGCGGACCAGGCAGAAGATCCAGTCGGCGTGCTGGGCGAGGGTGGTCCAGGTCTTCTGGCCGGTGACGACGTACGTCGCACCGTCGCGGACCGCTCTGGTGCGGAGCGAGGCGAGGTCCGAGCCGGCGTCGGGCTCGGAGAAACCCTGCGCCCACCAGATGTCGAGGTTGGCCGTCGGCGGGAGGAACCGCTGCTTCTGCTCCTGCGAGCCGAAGGTCGCGATCACCGGTCCCACCATCGTGGTGTTGAAGGCGACCGGGAGCGGGACCGACGCGCGCTGCATCTCCTCGTGCCAGATGTGGCGCCGGAGCGGGGACCAGTCCCGGCCGCCCCACTCGACCGGCCAGCCGGGGACCGCCAGCCCGGCCGCGTTGAGGACGCGCTGAGCGGTGACGATGTGGTCCCGTGAGAGCTCCTCGCGGTCCGCGACCGCCGACCGGACCTCCTCGGGGACCTGTGTGGTGAAGAAGGTGCGCAGCTCCTCGCAGAACGCCTGGTCCTCGGCGGTCAGGTGCAGCCTCATCGCTCCTCCTCCGGCGGTTCCGATCGGTCGGTCAGTCAGGACAGCCGGGCGAGGACGAGCTCGCGCACCCGGCCGGCGTCGGCCTGGCCCCGCATCTCCTTCATCACCGCGCCGATCAGCGCACCGGCGGCGGCCACCTTGCCGTCGCGGATCTTGGCTGCGACGTCCGGGTTGGCCGCGATGGCTCGGTCCACCGCCTCCCCGAGCGCCCCCTCGTCGGAGACGACCGCGAGGCCGCGCGCCGCGACGACCGCGTCGGGGTCGCCCTCACCGGCGAGGACGCCGTCGAAGACCTGGCGGGCGAGCTTGTCGTTCACCGACCCCTCGTCGACGAGCGCCTGGATGCGTGCCACCTGAGCGGGGGTGATCGGGAGCCCGGCGAGCTCCACGCCCTGCTCGTTCGCGCGCCGGGCGAGCTCGGAGAGCCACCACTTCCGCGCCGACTGCGGCGAGGCACCTGCGTCCACCGTGGCCGCCACCAGGTCCAGTGCGCCTGCTCCGACCGTGTCCCGCATCTCGAGGTCGGACCAGCCCCACTCCCCCTGGAGCCGGCGGCGTCGCTCCCCCGGCGGTTCGGGCAGCGTCCCGCGCAGCTGCTCGACCCACTCCCTCGACGGCGCGACCGGGGCGAGGTCCGGCTCGGGGAAGTAGCGGTAGTCGTCGGCGTCGGACTTCTCGCGTCCCGGCGACGTCGTCCCGGTGTCCTCGTGGAAGTGCCGCGTCTCCTGCACGACCCGCTGGCCGGCGTCGAGCAGCGCCGCGTGCCGGCTGATCTCGTAGCGTGCGGCCCGCTCCACCGACCGGAAGGAGTTGACGTTCTTGGTCTCGCTCCGCGTCCCGAGCACCGTCGTCCCCGACGGCCGCAACGACAGGTTGACGTCGCAGCGCAGCGACCCCTGGTCCATCCGCGCGTCGGAGACGCCGAGGGCGAGGACGAGGTCGCGCAGCTGCTGGACGTAGGCCCGCGCCACGGCGGGCGCACGGTCACCGGGGACGACGATCGGGCGGGTGACGATCTCGATCAGCGGGATTCCTGCCCGGTTGTAGTCGAGCAGCGAGTACTCGGCGCCGTGGATCCGGCCGGTCGCGCCGCCCACGTGCAGCGACTTGCCGGTGTCCTCCTCCATGTGGGCGCGCTCGATCTCCACCCGGTAGGTCTCCGGTCCGCCCGGGCCGTCCAGCACCACCTCGACCCAGCCGTCGTAGGCGATGGGCTCGTCGTACTGCGAGGTCTGGAAGTTCTTCGGCATGTCGGGGTAGAAGTAGTTCTTCCGCGCGAACCGGCACTCCTCGGCGATCGAGCAGTTCAGGGCCAACCCGATGCGGATGGCGGACTCGACCGCCGTGCCGTTGACGACCGGCAACGACCCGGGGAGGCCGAGGCAGACCGGGCAGACGTGGGTGTTCGGCTCGCCGCCGAAGAGCGCCGGGCAGCCGCAGAACATCTTCGTCGCGGTGTTGAGCTCGACGTGCACCTCGAGCCCCATCACCGGCTCGTAGCGGGTCAGCGCCTCCTCGAACGGCACCAGCCCCGGGTCGGTCAGGGTCACTGCGCTCCCTCCTGTGCCAGCGCGCGGGGCGTCGGTACCAGCGGCCCGCCCCACCGGTCGAGCAGCAGCCGCTCGAGGGCTGCCGCGGCGTTGTACAGCCGCTCGTCGGCCATCAGCGGTGCCAGCAGCTGGACCCCCACGGGCAGGCCGTCCTCGGCGAGCCCCGCGGGCAGCGAGAGGCCGGGCACGCCGGCGAGGTTCGCGGGGATGGTCGCGACGTCCTGCAGGTACATCGCCAGCGGGTCGTCGAGCTTCTCCCCCATCCGGAACGCCGTGGTGGGCGCGGTCGGCGAGACGAGCACGTCGACCCGCTCGAAGGCGGCCTCGAAGTCACGGGCCACCAGCGCCCTGACCTTCTGCGCCGAGCCGTAGTACGCGTCGTAGTAGCCGCTGGACAGCGCGTAGGTGCCGAGGATGATCCGCCGCTTGACCTCGTCCCCGAACCCCGCGTCGCGGGTCGCGGCCATCACCTGCTCGGCACTCGGGTCGACCACCCCCTCCGGCGCCACCCGGAGTCCGTAGCGCATCGCGTCGAACCGCGCGAGGTTGGAGGACACCTCCGACGGCATGACCAGGTAGTAGGTCGCGAGCGCCTGCGCGAAGCTGGGGCAGGACACCTCGACGACCTCGGCGCCCGCGCCGACGAGCAGCGCGACGGCCTCCTCGAAGCGGGCGCGCACGCCGGCCTGGAAACCCTCGCCGCCAAGCTCGGTCACCACCCCCACGCGGAGGCCTTGGACGTCGCCGCGGCGGGCGGCCTCGACGACCGGCGGGACGGGCGCGTCGATGCTCGTGGAGTCCATCGGGTCGTGGCCGCCGATGAGCTCGTGCAGGAGCGCCGCGTCGAGGACCGTCCGCGTGACCGGCCCGGCCTGGTCGAGGCTGCTGGCCATCGCGACGATGCCGTAGCGCGACACCCCGCCGTACGTCGGCTTGACGCCGACCGTCGCGGTGAGCGCACCGGGCTGGCGGATGGAGCCGCCGGTGTCGGTCCCGATCGCGACCGGGGCCAGTCGGGCGGCGACGGCGGCGGCCGACCCGCCGCCGGAGCCGCCCGGGGTGCGGTCGGTGTCCCAGGGGTTGCGGGTCGGGCCGTACGCCGAGTGCTCGGTGCTCGAGCCCATCGCGAACTCGTCGAGGTTGGTCTTGCCGAGGATCGGCATGCCGGCCGCGCGGAGCCGCGCGACGACGGTGGCGTCGTACGGCGGCACCCAGCCCTCGAGGATGCGCGACCCGCAGGTCGTCGGCTGGCCCGCGGTGCACAGCAGGTCCTTGACCGCGACCGGTACCCCGGCCAACGTCGGGAGCTGCTCGCCCTGTCTCCGGCGGTCGTCGACCGCCCGAGCAGCCGCGAGCGCGCCCTCGCCGTCGACGTGGAGGAAGGCGTGGAGGCTGCCGTCGAGCGCCCCGATCCGGTCCAGGTGGGCCTGCGTCAGCTCGACCGACGAGGTCTCCCCGGCTCCGAGCGCCGCAGCCAGCTCCGCCGCCGTCAGGTCGTGGAGGTCGGCCACCTCACTCCTCCCCGAGGATCTTGGGGACCAGGAACCGCTGGCCCTCGCTGGCCGGTGCGCCGGCGAGGACGGCCTCGGGAGCGAGGCTGGGGCGGACGACGTCCTCGCGGAAGACGTTGCGGAGCGGGGTCGGGTGGCTCATCGGGGCGACCTCGCCGGCGCCCTCGAGCGCCTGGGAGACCGTCGCGACCGCGTCGAGGATCTTCCCGAGGTCCGCTCCGAGCCGGTCGAGCTCGCCCTCGTCGAGCTGGATGCGGGCCAACCCGGCCAGGTGCGCGACGTCCGCGCGAGTGATGTCGGGCATGACGATCACCCTAGTCAACGCTGACGGCGGGTCCGGCGGCCCACTCCTCGGCGAGCAGCGCGTAGCCCAAGCCGTCGAGCCAGCCGCCGGTGCGGTGCAGCGACTCGCCGACCGCGTGCACCTCCCGGCGCATCCCGACCCGCTCCATCAGTCGCCACGACGACGTGTTGTCCGCGAAGCAGTTGGCGGTGACCCGGCGCAGGCCCAGACCCTCGAACGAGAGCCGGAGCAGCGCCTGGACCGCCTCCGTCGCCAGCCCTCGACCGCCGTACGCCGGGTCGAGGGTCCACCCGAGCTCGGCCTGGACTCCCCGTGCCTGATCGGCGACCTCGGCCTGGGACCACGCGTCCTCGACCCGCAGCATCAGGTCACCGACGACGGTGCCGTCGTGCTCGGTGACCAGGGTCGAGGCCAGCCGCCCGGCGTCGAGGAACCGGGCGCGGTAATCCTCGAGGTCGGTCGACGCCGCCGTCAGCCAGTGCGTCACCTCGGGCAACCGACGGAAGCGCCAGGTCGTCTCGACGTCGGTGACGGATGCCGGCCGGATCGAGAGGCGCTGGGTGCGCATCGGCCAGGCCAGGTCGGTCAGCGCCCGGCTCATCCTCCGGCGACCAACGCGCGGGCCGCGTCCGGCCCCTGCTCGAGGAGGACCGTGAACCCGGGCTCGTCGAGCACGGGGACCCCGAGCTGCTCGGCCTTGTCGGCCTTGGAACCCGGGGAGTCCCCCACCACCACGAACGCGGTGCTCTTCGACACCGACGACGCCGCCTTGCCGCCCCGGGCGAGGATCGCCTCACGCGCCTGGTCACGGCTGAGCCCCGTCAGCGACCCGGTCACCACGACGGAGAGGCCCTCGAGGGTCCGGGGCACCGAGTTGTCGACCTCGTCCTCGAGCGAGACCCCGGCCGCTCGCCACTTCTCGACGATCCCGCGGTGCCAGGGGGTCTCGGGGTCGTCGAACCAGCGCCGGATCGACGCCGCGATGGTCGGGCCCACCCCCTCGACCGCCGCGAGGTCGTCCTCGCCCGCCGCCACGACCGCGTCGAGGGAGGAGAAGTGGGTGGCGAGGGCGCGGGCCGCGGTGGGTCCGACGTGCCGGATCGAGAGTGCGACGAGGACCCGCCACAACGGGCGGTCCTTCGCCGCCTCCAGGTTCGTCAGCAGCCGCCGCCCGTTGGCGTTGAGCACCGGCTCGTCGCCCTCACCCTTCTTGGGGGCGCGGGTGAACAGCGGCACCCGCCGCAGGTCCGCCTCGGTGATCGTGAACAGGTCGCCCTCGTCCTCGACGATCCTCGCCTGCAGCAGCGCGATCCCGGCCTCGTAGCCGAGCACCTCGATGTCGAACGCCCCGCGGCCGGCGACGTGGAACAGCCGCTCCCGCAGCTGTGCGGGACAGGAGCGGTGGTTGGGGCAGCGGATGTCGGCGTCGCCCTCGCGCTCGTGGTGCAGCTCGCTGCCGCACTCCGGGCAGTGGGTCGGCATGACGAAGTCGCGCTCGGTCCCGTCCCGCAGCGCGACGACGGGCCCGACGATCTCGGGGATGACGTCGCCGGCCTTGCGGAGCACGACGGTGTCACCGATCTTGATGCCCTTGCGCTCCACCTCGGCCGCGTTGTGGATCGTCGCGAGCTTGACCGTCGAACCGGCGACGAACACCGGCTCCATGACGCCGTACGGGGTGACGCGGCCGGTCCGCCCGACGTTGACGCCGATGTCGAGGAGCCTGGTGTTGACCTCCTCCGGCGGGTACTTGAACGCGACCGCCCACCGGGGCGCCTTGGACGTCGCGCCGAGCCGCCGCTGCAGCGCGACCTGGTCGACCTTGACCACGACCCCGTCGATCTCGTGCTCGACGTCGTGGCGGTGGTCCCGGTAGTGCTCGATGTAGGCCTCGACCCCGGACAGGTCGGTCACGACCCGGGAGTGGGTCGAGACGGGGAGCCCCCAGGCCGCGAGCGCGTCGTACGCCTCGGACTGCCGCTCGATCTCGAACCCCTCGCGGAACCCGAACCCGTGGCAGGTCATCGCCAGCGCTCGCGAGGCCGTGACCTTGGGGTCCTTCTGCCGCAGCGAGCCGGCCGCGGAGTTGCGGGGGTTGGCGAACGGCGCCTTCCCGGCCGCGACGAGGCTCTCGTTGAGCGCCTCGAACGCCTTGACCGGGAGGAAGACCTCCCCGCGCACCTCCATCCGCACCGGCACCGGCCGGTCCGCCGTCGGGGTGAGCCGGTGCGGGACCCCCCGGACTGTCCGCACGTTCGGCGTCACGTCCTCGCCGGTGCGCCCGTCGCCGCGGGTCAGCGCCCGGACCAGCCGGCCGTCCTCGTAGAGGAGGTTGACCGCGAGTCCGTCGATCTTGAGCTCGCAGAGGTACTCCGGCTCGGCAGCACCGTCTCGGCGCAGCCGCTGCGCCCACGCCTCGAGGTCCGGCACCGAGAAGACGTTGTCCAGGCTCATCATCCGCTCGAGGTGGTCCACCGCGGCGAAGTCGCTGCCCACCGCGCCGCCCACCTGCTGCGTCGGCGAGTCGGGGGTCCGCAGCGACGGGTGCCGTCCCTCGAGCTCCTCCAGCCGCCGCATCGCCGCGTCGAACTCGGCGTCGGACATCGTCGGTGCGTCGAGGACGTGGTAGCGCCAGCGCGCCTCCTCCACGTCGCCGGCGAGCCGACGGTGCTCCTCGCGCGCCGCCGGCGGCACGGGGTCCGCAGCGGGGTCGCCTGCAAGGTCGGCGGAGGGGGCTGCGGCGGGGTCGCCGGTGTCGGGGACGTCGAGGTCGGATCGCGCCATGGCGACATCCTGCCCGGCTCCTCCGACAACCTGCGAGGACGCGTGTACGGGTCGGGTCCGGGGAACCGGGACCGGGTGACCACGACCGGCGTCGAGCCGATGCCGCACCTGACGAGGAGCGCCCCGCGGCGTACGACGGGTGTCGTGCTCCTCCTCCACGGACTCGTCCGCAGCCCCGACCCGCTGGACGCCCGGAGCCCGTCGTGGCTGCGGATGCGGCTGATGGCGACCCAGGTCCGGGGCGCCCTGCACCGCGAGGACCGGGCGGTCTGGCTGCTGCGCTACCGCTACGGGGGGTGGGGCCACGGCGGGCCGTCGTCACCGGTCGCCGACGCGCGCTGGGCGCTCGCGCGGGTCAGGGCGGAGCTCGGCGAGCGGCCGGTCGTGCTCGTCGGCCACTCGATGGGCGCCCGCGCGGCCGTCGCGGTCGCCGACGACCCGCTCGTGCTGGGGGTCGTCGCCCTCGCCCCGTGGCTCGGGCCAAGCGACCCGGTCGGGACGCTGCGCGGTCGTCACCTGCTGGCTGCCCACGGCACCCGGGACCGGGTGACCAGCGCCCCGGCGACGCGTGACTACGTCCGGCGCGCGGTCGGGACGGCGCTGAGCAGCGAGTTCGTCGACATGGGGCCGCGAGGGCACGCGATGCTCCCGGGGGCCGCGGCCTGGAACCGCGTCGTCGTCGACGCCGTGCGCCGGTTCCGCTGAGCCCCTGCGGTTCCCCAAGGGATGCCGGCGACTTGGCACTCCCCACGGGTCACGAGCCGTGGGGAGGACCAGGATGCCGTGGGGAGTGGCGAGCTCCCTGCCGAGCCGCCCTCCATGGTGGGCGGCTCGACCCGTCATCAGGGGCGGCTCGACCCGTCACGGCGGGCGGCTCGACCGGGCACGAGGGGCGGCTCGACCCGTCACGGCGGGCGGCTCGACCGGGCACGAGGGGCGGCTCGGCGGGAAGGGGATTGCGGTGAGGAGCTCACCCGGCATACGGTGCATAGAACGAGACCGTTCCGTTCCAATCAGAGGTGACCGCGTGGCAGAGAAGGTGACGCCGCTCCGCCCCCGCGTCGAGGGAGCGCGCGAGGAGCAGATCCTCGACGCGACCGTCGACCTCCTCCTCGAGGTCGGCTACGACCGGCTCACGATGGACAGCGTCGCGGCCCGGGCGAAGGCCGGGAAGGCGACCCTCTACCGGCGGTGGTCCTCCAAGCAGCGGCTGGTCGTCGACGCGGTCAACCGCTCGAAGCGGTCCAGCATCGGCCCGCCTCCGGACACCGGCAGTCTCCGCACGGACCTGATCCGCTGCTTCTCCGGCCCGGACGCGATCGTCCCCGCCGAGGCCCACCGACTCATGGGCGTCGTGATGAGCGCCCTGCAGACCGACCCTGCGTTCGCTGAGGCGTTCCGCACCCACTTCCTGCAGCCCCGGCTCGGCGTCATGCAGGTCGTCTACGGGCGGGCAGCCGAGCGCGGCGAGCTCCGACCCGGCGCCGACCTCTCGATCATTGCCCCGGCGCTCGCCGGCTGCCTGCTGCAGCGGGCGCTCGTCTTCGGCGAGTCGATCACCGACTCCCTCGTGGAACGCGTCGTCGACCACGTGATCCTCCCGGCCGCCACTGGTCGCTGCACCTCCCCACCCGGCCCGACCCCCCGAGAAGAGCTGACATGACCACCGACACCACCAGGCCCGCTGGGCGGCACAAGGCCGGAGCGGCCGCGCCGACCGTTGACGACAGCGGTCACCGGCACCTCGGCCTGGCGCTCGCGCTGATCTGCATCGCTCAGCTCATGGTCGTGCTCGACGCGACCATCGCGAACATCGCGCTTCCCTACATCCAGGCCGACCTCGACTTCTCCCAGAGCGCGCTGCCGTGGATCGTCACGGCGTACTCGCTGACCTTCGGCGGCTTCCTCCTGCTCGGCGGCCGCTGCGGCGACCTCTTCGGCCGCCGGCGGATGTTCGTCCTCGGGCTCGTGGTGTTCGCCGTCGCGTCCCTCGTCGGGGGGTTCGCCGAGAGCGAGGCGATGCTCCTGGGGTCCCGCGCCGCGCAGGGGCTCGGTGCGGCGTTCGCCTCCCCCAACGCGCTGGCGCTGATCACCACGACGTTCCCCCCGGGGCCGCGGCGCAGCCGGGCGTTCGCGGTCTACGCGATGATGTCGGGGATCGGCGCCGCGGTCGGCCTGCTCCTCGGCGGCTGGCTCACCGGCTCCGACCCGACGCTGTTCGGCGCCCACGTCGCCGGGTGGCGGCTCACGTTCTTCATCAACGTCCCGATCGGGCTGCTCGCCGCGCTGGCGGCCCCGAGGCTGCTCGGCGAGAGCGACACCCGCGCCGGCGACCTCGACGTGCCGGGAGCGGTGACCGCGACCGCGGGGCTGCTCTCCCTCGTCTACGGCATCACGCGGGCCGGGGACCGCTCGCACGGCTGGGGCGACACCTGGACGCTCGCCGCCCTCGCCGCGGGCATCGTGCTGCTGGTGGTCTTCGTGCTGCTCGAGCGGCGCGAGCCGCAGCCGCTGCTGCCGGGGCGGATCCTCGCCGACCGCAACCGACTGGCGGCGTACGTCGTGATGATGCTCATCCCGGCCGGGATGTTCACCATGTTCTTCTTCCTCACGCTGGTCCTGCAGAACGTCATGGGCGAGACCCCGATGCGGACCGGCCTGATGTTCCTGCCGTTCAGCATCGCGATGATCGTCTCGGCCGGGTTCGCCTCGCGGCTCGTGCAACGGGTCAACCCCGGCCGGCTCGCTGGTGCCGGCGCCATCGTCGCCTCGATCGGTGTGTTCGGGTTCAGCCGGATCCCGTACGACGACAGCCTGCCCACCCTCGCGGCGCCGATCAGCTACAGCACCGACATCCTGCCGTGGATCGTGGTGATGGCCCTCGGCATGCCGATGGTCTTCATCCCGATGACGATGAGCGTCGTGCACGGCGTCAGCCACCGCGACTCCGGGATCGCGTCCGGAGTCCTCAACACGATGCAGCAGGTCGGCGGCGCGCTCGGGTTGGCGACGTTCAGCACGATCGCCTTCGACGCAGCCGCCGACAAGGGCGTTGAGCTCTGCACCGGGCTGGGCCTGGACCAGGCAGCCTGTCAGGCGAGCCCCGTGGGCCAGGTCGCGTTCACCCACGGCGCCTCGATCGGGTTCCTGTGCTGCGCGGCGATGATGTTCATCGGCGGGGTGGTCGCGGTGTCCCTCAACCGGATCCGTCACGAGGACCTCGGCGCGGCCGGCCCGGCAGCGGTCGCCGCGCACTGATCGGCGTACGAACGGGGGCTGCGGGCGTCGCCGGAACCCCATGGGATGTCGGCATCCAGGTACTCCCCATGGCGTGTGACCCGTGGGGAGCACCAGCTCACCGACATCCCTTGGGGAACCGACGACGGGTGTCAGGTCAGTGCGCGGGCGGTCCCCCGGCACAGCCCGAGCGCCGTCCGCACCCACCCCGGGTCGGCGCCGGCGAGACCGCAGGACGGCGTGAGGACCAGCGCGTCGCTCGGCTCGAGGCCGACCATGTCGAGGAACCGCGAGACCGCAGCGGTCGCCGACCCCTCGGTCGGCGGCTCGCCGGCCGGCCGCGTGGAGGGGACGACCCCCAGCAGCACGCGTCGATCCGCCTCGAGGGCCGCCGCCACGGCGTCGTGGCCCTCCGCGTCGAGCGCAGCGAGGTCGACGCTCAGCCCCGGTGCCCCGACCCGTTCGAGGAGGCCGAAGGGGACGGACGCGGCGCAGCAGTGGACGAGCGGCTCGGCGCCGGCGGCGCGGACGGCCCCCAGCACCACCTCGAGGGCCGGCGCCGCACCCGGCGCGTCCACCGAGCGGTGCCGCGAGAACCCGGAGGCGGTCGGCACGGCACCGGCGAGGACCGCGGGCAGCGCGGGCTCGTCGACCTGCACGAGCAGCGTGGCGCCCGGCACCCGGCGGCGCAGGTCGGCGACGTGGTCGGTGAGCCCCTCGGCGAGCGACTCGGCGAGCTCGCGGCGGGCGCCGTGGTCGGCCAGCACCCGGTCGCCGCGCGGCCGTTCCACCGTCGCCGCGAGCGTCCACGGCCCGGCGACCTGGGTCTTCAGCAGCCCGGTGTAGTCCTGCGCCTGCTCCTCGACGGTGTCGAGGTCCTGCGCGAGCAGCGACACCGCGCGCCGGTGGTCGACGCCGCTGGCGTCGGTGAGCCGCCAGCCCGCGGGCTGCAGGTCCGCCCCGAGCCCTGACAGCAGCGCGAGGGACCGGCCCACCATCCCGGCGACCGCACCGCGGCCGGGCACCTCGGGGACGTAGGCGAGGCCCGGGACCTCGCCGAGGACGATCCGCACCGCCTCGTCGTACGCCGCCTGGTCCTCACCCGGGTGCGACCCGACCCCCGTCGCCAGTGTCACCGGGAGGTCCGGGCCCGCGCCGTTGCACCGATGGTCGCGGAGCCGACGACCCGGGTGCCGTCGTAGACCACCGCGGTCTGACCCGGTGCCACCCCGCGGGCGGGGTCGAGGAGCTCGATCTCCACCCCGCCGTCCTCCGAGACCCGCGTCACCGCGCGGTGGGCCTCGCCGTGCGCACGGAGCTGGACGGTGCCCTCGATGGGTCCCACAGGCACCGGCCCGCACCACCGCACGTGGGTGCCGGTCACCAGGTCGACGTCGAGCGCCTCACGGGGGCCGACGGTGACCGTCCCGGAGACCGGCTCGATGCCGAGAACGTAGCGCGGGCGGCCGTCGGCCGCCGGCTGCCCGATCCGGAGTCCCTTCCGCTGCCCGACGGTGAAACCGTACGAGCCGTCGTGGCTCCCGAGGACCTCCCCCGTGCCGCCGTCGACGAACGAGCCCGGCGCCGGGCCCAGCCGCTCGCGGAGCCACCCGGCGGTGTCCCCGTCGGCGATGAAGCAGATGTCGTGGCTGTCGGGCTTCTCGGCGACCCGGAGCCCCCGCCGAGCAGCCTCGGCCCGCACCAGCGGCTTGGCGGTGTCGCCGAGCGGGAACATCGAGGCCCGCAGCTGCGGCTGGGTGAGGACGCCGAGGACGTAGGACTGGTCCTTGCCGGGGTCGACCGCCCGGTGCAGCTCGACGAGCCCGTCGGCGCCGGTCCGGAGCCGGGCGTAGTGACCCGTCGCCACCGCGTCGTACCCGAGCGCGACGGCGCGGTCGAGCACCGCGGTGAACTTGATCCGCTCGTTGCAGCGCACGCACGGGTTCGGGGTCCGGCCGGCGGCGTACTCGCCGGCGAAGTCCGCGACCACCTCGTCGTGGAAGCGCTCGCTGAGGTCCCAGACGTAGAACGGGATCCCCAGCACGTCCGCGGCGCGGCGGGCGTCGTCGGCGTCCTCGACGGTGCAGCACCCGCGAGCACCGGTGCGGTGCGTCTGCGGGTTGCGGGAGAGCGCGAGGTGCACGCCGGTCACCTCGTGGCCGGCGTCGACGGCGCGCGCCGCGGCCACGGCGGAGTCCACGCCCCCGGACATCGCGGCGACGACCCGCAGCCCGTCGCGCCCCGGCCCGCTCACCGGCCCGCTCACCGGCCCGCTCACCGGCCCGCCGCCCGTGCCCGCGTGACCGCCGGCCCGATCGCGCCGACGACGGCGTCGACGTCGGCAGCCGTGCTGGTGCGCCCGAGGGAGAACCGGAGCGACCCGCGCGCCTCGTCGACGTCGCGTCCCATCGCGAGCAGCACGTGGCTGGCCTGCGGGACGCCCGCCGAGCAGGCGGAGCCGGTCGAGCACGCGATGCCCTCGCGGTCCAGGAGCATCAGCAGCGCGTCCCCCTCGCAGCCGGGGAAGCTCAGGTGGGCGTTGCCGGGCAGCCGGTGCACCGGGTGGCCGTTGAGCCGGACGTCGGGGACGACTGCGCGCACCCGTGCCAGCAGGTCGTCGCGGAGGGCGGTGAGCCGTTCGTGGTGCTCGGCCTGGTGCTTGACGGCGTGCTCGACCGCGACCGCGAAGCCTGCGATCGCCGGCCGGTTGACCGTGCCCGACCGGATGCCGCGCTCCTGCCCCCCGCCGTGCACCAGCGCAGCCGGTGCGAGGTCGCGACGGACGACGAGCGCACCGACGCCGTACGGTCCCCCGTGCTTGTGGGCGGTGACGCTGACCGCGTCCACCCCGACGGCGCCGACGTCGACCGGCACCGCGCCCACCGCCTGCACGGCGTCGGAGTGGAGCGGGATGCCGTACGCCGCGGTCACGGTGAGCGCCTCCTCGACCGGCTGGACGGTGCCGACCTCGTTGTTGGCCCACATGAGGCTGACCAGCGCGACCGACGCCGGGTTGCGCTCGACCGTCGTGCGCAGCGCGTCGAGGTCGACCCGGCCGTGCTCGTCGACCGGCACCAGCTCGACCTCGGCGCCCTCGTGGGCGGACAGCCACTCGGCCGGCTCGAGGACCGCGGGGTGCTCGGTGGCGGTCGTCAGCACCCGGACCCGCCGCCGGTCCTCCTCGTGGCGGCGCCAGAACAGGCCCTTCACCGCGACGTTGTCTGCCTCGGTGCCGCCGGAGGTGAAGACGATCTCCCCAGGTCGCGCGCCGAGTGCCTGGGCGATCCGTTCCCGTGACTCCTCGACGACGCGGCGGCTGGCCCGGCCCGCGGCGTGGAGGCTGCTCGCGTTGCCGACCCGGCCCTGCTCCTCGACCATCGCCTCGACCGCCTCGGGCAGCATCGGCGTCGTGGCGGCGTGGTCGAGGTAGACCGCGGACGCGGGCTGGCGGGAGGAGTCCATGGCGCCCCCAGCGTACGGCGCGTCGCCGACCGGCTTGCGGGCGGAAACCGGTTGCGCCCGGCCGGTGCGACGCCGCACCATGGCCGCACCATGGAGAGCTGATCGTCGACCCGCACCCGCGTCCGAGGCCCTGCCCGGCTGGTGCCCCTCTCGTCGACAGGTGACCGTCGTGACCGCGCCGTCCGCTCTCCGTCCTCCCGTCCCCGCCGCTGCCCGTGCGCTCGTCGCCCGCGACCTCGCCAAGGCGTACGCCGGCCGCCCCGTCCTCGACGGCGTCGACGTCGTCGCGCCGCCCGGCAGAGTCCTCGCAGTCATCGGCGAGAACGGCTCCGGCAAGTCGACCCTGCTCGGCCTCCTCGCGGGACTGGTCGAGCCGGACGCGGGGACCGTCGACGCGCCCGACGACCTGGGGCACCTGCCGCAGGAGCCGGACTTCGCGCCGGAGGCGACCGTCGGGTCGGTGCTCAACGACGCTCTGGCACCGTTGCACGCGCTGGTCGCCCGGGTCGAGGAGCTCGCCACGAGGATGGCGGACCAGCCGCGCAGCGACCAGACCGGCGCCGACGTCCCTGCGTCGGCGTACGCGGAGGCGCTCGACCGCGCCGTCCTCGCCGACGCCTGGGACGCCGAGCGGCGCGCGACCGAGGCCGCTGCACGTCTCGGGCTGTCCGTCCTGGCGCCCGACCGCCCGGTGACGACGCTCTCCGGGGGTCAGCGGTCGCGGCTGGCGCTCGCGGCGCTGCTCACCCGCCGCCCGGGGTGCCTGGTCCTCGACGAACCGACCAACCACCTCGACGACGCCGCCGTGGCCTACGTCGAGCGGGAGCTCACCGACCTGCCGGGGGTCGTGGTGGTGGCCAGCCACGACCGCGTGTTCCTCGACCGGGTCGCCGACCAGGTGATCGACCTGGATGCGGGGCCGCTCGGCAGCGACGGCCGGGGCGGGCGGACCTCCGGCGTGGTGCGGGACGGCACGGTACGGGACGGCGCAGTACCTGACGGCGCAGTGGGCGGCTACGCCGCGGTGCTCGCCGCCCGCTCCGACGCCCGGCGGCGGTGGGTGGAGCTGCACGAGCGGCAGCAGGCCGACCTGGCCGAGCTGCGGCGGACCGTCGCGACGACCGCGCGGCAGGTCGCGCACGGCCGACCCCCCCGGGACAACGACAAGTTCATCCACCACATGAAGGGCCAGAACGTGCAGCGCACGGTCAGCCGCCGGGTGCGTGACGCCGAGCGGCGGCTCGCCGAGCTCGAGGCCGCGCAGGTCCGCCGCCCGACACCGCCGCTCTCGTTCACCGGCTCGCTGGCACCGGGTGCCGGCGCCGCCGTCGCCGTGCGTGACCTCGTGGTCCCCGGTCGGCTGCTCCTCCCCCGCCTCGACGTGGCCGCCGGGGAGCACGTCCTGGTGACGGGCGGCAACGGCTCGGGAAAGTCGACGCTCCTCGCGGTGCTGGCGGCCCGGTCCCGCGACGCTGTGCCGCCGGGGACCAGTGGCACCGTCAGGGTCCGGGCGCGCCGCGTCGGCCACCTGCCGCAGGAGGTCGGGTTCGACCGCGGGGAGCGCTCCGCACTCGAGGTGTACGCCGAGGCCGTGGCGGGTCTCCCCGCGCGGACGGTGGCGCTGACCGACCTGGGGCTGCTCCACCCGCGGGACCTGCCGCGCCCGGTCGGCGAGCTCAGCCTCGGCCAGCAGCGGCGCCTGGCGCTCGCCGTGCTGGTCGCCCGCCGCCCCGACCTGGTGCTGCTCGACGAGCCCACCAACCACCTGTCGCTCGCGCTCTGCGACGAGCTCGAGGAGGCACTGGGCTCCTCGCCCGGGACCGTCGTCGTGGCGAGCCACGACCGCTGGTTGCGGCAGCGGTGGCCCGGCCGGCGGGTGCGGCTCGGCCAGGAGTGGAGCGGCTCACCCTGGCCGGCCCAGCCGAAGGACCCCTAGCCCTTGCGCTTCTCGATCTCCTCGGTCGCCGCGGGGAGCACGGTGTGGAGGTCACCGACGACCCCGAAGTCGACGAGCTCGAAGATCGGCGCCTCGGCGTCCTTGTTGACCGCGACGATCGTCTTGGAGGTCTGCATGCCGGCGCGGTGCTGGATGGCCCCCGAGATGCCGGTCGCGACGTACAGCTGCGGGGAGACCACCTTCCCGGTCTGCCCGACCTGGAACGCGTGCGGGTACCAGCCGGAGTCGACCGCAGCCCGGGAGGCGCCCACCGCCGCCCCGAGCGCGTCGGCCATCCGCTCGACCGGGTCGAAGTCGCCGCCGGTGCCGCGGCCCCCCGCGACGACGATCGACGCCTGCTCCAGCTCCGGTCGCCCGGTGGCGGCCTTGGGCTCGACCCCGACGATCTCGGCGCCCCTGGCGGCGTCGGGGACGGTCGGGCTGACGGCCTCGACGACCCCGGCGCCGTCGGCCGGCTCCGGGTTCGCGGAGTTCGCCTTGAGCGCGATGATCGGCGTCCCGCGGGTGACCCGGGCCTGCACCGTCCAGCTGCCGGCGAAGACCGACTGGGTCGTGACCGGACCGCCGTCCTGCAGCTCGACGTCGACAGCGTCGGTGATGAGACCGGAGTCGGTCTTGACCGCGAGCCGGCCCGCGACCTCCTTGCCCTCGCCGGAGGACGCGAGCAGGACCGCCGCCGGGGTGGTCTGTCGCACGAGCTGGGCGAGCACCTCGGCCTGGGGCGCCACGAGCCAGCGACCGACGTCCGTGGCGTCGACGGTGTAGATCTTCGCGGCACCGTAGCGCCGCAGCACCGTCGCGGCCTCGTCGGAGAGCTCACCGAGGAAGACCGCCGACGGCTCCCCGAGGCGGCGCGCCACCGTCAGCATCTCGTTGGTCGTCTTGCGGACCGTGCCGTCCACGTGGTCGACGAGGACGAGGACCTCAGCCATCTCGGGTGCTCCTGGATCGGGTCGGGCGGCGGGTGGTCGGGGGCACGGTCAGATGAACCGCTTGGCGGCGAGGAAGTCCACGAGCGCCTTGGCGCCGTTGCCGCCCTCGTCGGGGACGATCTCGCCCGCACTGCGTGGGGGCCGGGCATCGGTGCGCTCGACGACCGACCAGGACGACGAGAGCCCGACCTGGTCGGCGGTGACGCCGAGGTCGGCCAGCGACCAGGTCTCGACCGGCTTCTTCTTCGCGGCCATGATCCCCTTGAAGGAGGGGTAGCGCGGCTCGTCGGTCTGGTCGGTCACCGACAGGACGGCCGGCAGGCCGGCCTCGACGAGGACCGAGGCGGAGTCCCCGTCGCGGCGGATCCTGATCCGCTCCCCGTCGATCTCCTCGATCGCTCCGGCGAGCGTGACGCCCGGGACGCCGAGGCGCTCCGCGAGCATCGCGGGGACGACCCCCATCGCGCCGTCGGTCGAGGCGAGGCCGCAGACGACCAGGTCGTGCTCGAGCCTGCCGATCGCCGCGGCCAGCACCAGGCTGGTGGCGAGCGCGTCGGAGCCGGCGATCGCGTCGTCGAGGACGTGCACGCCCCTGTCGGCCCCCATCTGCAGCGCCTTGCGGACCGCGTCGAGGGCCTTCTCGGGTCCCATGGTGAGCACGGTGACCTCGGTGTCCCCGGCGTCGGCGCCGGCGTCCGCCAGCCGCTCCTTGACCTGGAGAGCCTGCTCGACGGCGTACTCGTCGAGCTCGGACAGCAGCCCGTCGACGGCGACCCGGTCGACGGTGCCGTCGGCCTCGAACCGGCGGTCGGCGGTCGCGTCAGGGACGTGCTTCACGCATACGACGATCTTCATGTCACGGCCCGACCGGGCCCCTCCTGTGGGTCAGCTCCTCGGATGAGCCGAGGTTACCCGCGAGTCACTCCCTGCCCGTAGGGCCGTAGCCGGTGCGGAAGGTCACAGGTCAGCGTCCTGTGAAACGGGCCTTGCCGGGCCCGTGCTCGACGAACGACTGCATCCCGACCGTGCGGTCCTCGGTGGCGAAGAGCGCCGCGAACTGCTGCCGCTCGATCTCCAGGCCAGTGTCGAGGTCGACCTCGAGGCCGCGGTCCACCGCCTCCTTGGCCGCCCGGAGCGCCAGGCTCGCCGCGCCGCGGAACTGCCCGGCCCACGCCAGCGCCTCGACATACACCCGGTCGGCAGGGACCACCCGGTCGGCGAGCCCGAGCGCCAGCGCCTCAGCGGCGCCGACGAAGCGTCCGGTGAAGACGAGGTCCTTGGCCCGGCTCGGGCCGATGAGCCGCGTGAGCCGCTGGGTTCCGCCGGCACCCGGGATCAGCCCGAGCAGGACCTCGGGCTGGCCGAACGTCGCGTCCTCCGCCGCGATGCGGTGGTCGGCGCACAGCGTCAGCTCGCAGCCGCCGCCCAGCGCGTAGCCGTTGACCGCGGCGACCACCGGCTTCGGGATCCGCGCGACGGCGGTGAAGGCGGACTGCAGCAGGCCGGAGCGCTTCACCATGTCGGGGTAGGACATCGCCGCCATCTCCTTGATGTCGGCGCCCGCGGCGAACACCCGCTCCCCACCCCAGAGCACGACCGCACGAACATCGTCGCGGGCGGTGGCCTCGAGCGCGGCCGCGCGGACCCCCTCCTGCATCGCGACGTCCAACGCGTTCATCTTCGGCCGGTCGAGGCGGATCGTGCCCACCCCGTCCTCGACCTCCAGCCGGACCAGCTCGCCCATGCCGCCCTCCTCGCCCGTCCCGACCGTCCCCGGTGACCGCGACGACACTAACGGCAGACAAGTCGGGCATCATGACCCGGTGACCCGACCCCGACCGGCCGAGCAGCCCGCCGACGAGCTGTTCGAGCGCCCGTACGTCTGGCCCGGCAGCCACGAGCCGCGCGGCGCGACGTGGTCGCCGGAGAGCACGAACTTCGCGGTGTTCGCCCCCGACGCGACCGCGGTCGAGGTCTGCCTGTTCGACGAGGACGGCCGCGAGGCGCGGTGCCGGCTGCCGGAGCAGACCCTCGGCGTCTGGCACGGTGCGGTGCCGGGGCTGCCGGTCGGCCAGCGCTACGGGTTCCGCGTCGACGGCGCCTGGTCCCCTGCTCACGGCCGGGTCTTCAACAAGGCCAAGCTCCTCGTCGACCCGTACGCCCGGGCGATCACCACGCCGCTCCCGCACGGCGAGGTCGAGTACGCCGACTGTGTCTACGGCTACGTGCGCTCCGGGGTCCCCACGGCGCGGTACGCCGAGCGGGACGACCGGGACTCCGCGCCGCACGTGCCGAAATCGGTCGTCGTCCACGACGACTTCGACTGGGGCGACGACCGGCCGCCGGGGGTCAGCTGGACCGACACGGTCGTCTACGAGCTGCACGTCAAGGGGTTCACGCGACGGCTGCGGTCGCTGCCCCAGGCGCTGCGCGGCACCTACGCCGGGCTCGCCTCCCCGGAGGCGACCGACTACCTGCGTCGGCTCGGGGTGACCACGGTCGAGCTGCTGCCGGTGCACCAGTTCCTCACCGAGCCCGGGGTCGCGGCCCGAGGCCAGCGGAACTACTGGGGCTACAACAGCCTGGGCTGGTTCGCCCCGCACGGCGCCTACTGCTCGACCGGGGACACCGGGGACCAGGTGCGCGAGTTCAAGCAGATGGTCAAGGCGCTGCACGCCGCCGGACTCGAGGTCGTCCTCGACGTCGTCTACAACCACACTGCGGAGGGTCCCTACGTCGGCCCGACGCTCTCGTTGCGGGGGTTCGACGAGCGCGGCTACTACAAGCGCGCGAACCCGAGCTGGGACCCCACGGCCTACCTCGACGTCACCGGCTGCGGCAACACCCTCGACGCGACCCACCCGCCGGCACTCCGGCTGGTCCTGGACTCACTGCGCTACTGGGTCACCGAGATGCACGTCGACGGCTTCCGGTTCGACCTCGCCTCGGCACTGGCCCGGACCGACGCCGCGGTCGACCTCCGCGGCAGCTTCCTCAGCGCGATCGGGCAGGACCCGGTGCTGCGCAACGTGAAGCTGATCGCCGAGCCGTGGGACGCCACCGGCGAGGGCTACCTCGTCGGTCGGTTCCCACCGCCGTTCGTGGAGTGGAACGACCGCTACCGCGACACCGTCCGGGACTTCTGGAGGTCGGCGTCCGGCGGCGTCCAGGAGCTCGCCACCCGGCTGAGCGGCTCCAGCGACCTGTACGCCGACGACGGCCGCGCGCCGTACGCCTCGGTGAACTTCGTGACCGCCCACGACGGCTTCACGCTGCGGGACCTGGTCTCCTACAACCACAAGCACAACGAGGCCAACGGCGAGCAGAACCGTGACGGCACCGACAACAACCGGTCCTGGAACTGCGGCGTCGAGGGACCCACCGACGACCCGGACGTCCTCGCGCTGCGCCGCCGGCAGGCCGCGAACCTGATGGCGACGCTCTGCCTCTCGACCGGCGTCCCGATGCTCACCATGGGCGACGAGCGGGGGCGCACCCTGGGCGGCAACAACAACGCCTACGTCCTGGACGACGAGACCTCCTGGCTCGACTGGTCCGACGACGAGTGGAGCGACCTGCTGGAGCTGACCCGGACCGCGCTGCGGCTGCGCCGGGAGCACCTGACGCTGCGGCAGCGGCACTTCTTCGCCGGCCGGCCGCCGCGGGACGGGGCACTCCCGGACCTCGCCTGGCTGCATCCGCGCGGCACCGGCATGACGCTGGACGACTGGCACGACCCGGAGCTCCAGACCGTGGGGATGTTCTTCTCCGGGGAGTCGCTGCGCGGCCGGGGACCGCAGGGCGAGGTCCTGCGGGACGCGTCGTTCCTGCTCTGGTTCCACGCCGGCGCGACCGCCACGCACGTGCGGATCCCCCGGCGCCGCCAGCTGCTGCGCGGGGAGGTCGCTCTCAGCACCGACCCGGCGCACGCCGTCGGCACGGCGGTCGAGGGGGGCGCCCGGCTGCCGCTCGACGGCCGCTCGGTCCTGGTGCTGAGGAGCCGCTGACCCCGGGGCGCGGGGCCTCGGGGTCAGCGGCCGACGGGGGTGAGGCCGGCGACCGGCCTCACGGGACGGGTCGTCGCTAGGCGGTCGGGAGCGCGACGAGTCCCAGCTCGGCGTTCGACGCCAGGTGGCTGTTGCGCGGCACGACCCGGACCGTGTAGCCGAACGGTCCCGCGGTGTTGAACGGGACGGTCCCCTCGAAGCGGTGCCGGTCGGCCTCGAGGTCGTCGACGCGCCGCAGCGGGGTCACGGTGACGTCCTGGAGCGTGTCCTCCTCGCGGACCCGGCCGTGCAGCGCCTGCACCTCGACGTCCTCGGGCGAGAGCTCGCCGAGGGAGACGAACGCGTGGACCTGCATCCGCCCCCCGACCTCCGGCACGTCGCCGAGGCCGAGGCTGTCCACGTGGTCGACCCGGACGTGCGACCACGCCGACCGGACCCGCGCCTTCCAGTCCGAGAGCTCCTGGGCGCCCTTGAAGTCGCCGTTGAGCGTCCGCGCGGACCGCGTGGCCGGCAGGTACAGCGTCTGCACGTAGTCGGCGACCATCCGGTCGGCGAGCACCTTGGGGCCCAGCGACTTCAGCGTGTGCCGCACCATCTCGATCCAGCGGCTCGGCAGCCCCTGCTCGTCGTGGTCGTAGAAGCGCGGTGCGACCTCGTTCTCGATGAGGTCGTAGAGCGCCGAGGCCTCGACGTCGTCGCGGCGCTCGGGGTCGTCGACGCCGTCGGCGGACGGGATCGCCCAGCCGTTGCCGCCGTCGAACCACTCGTCCCACCAGCCGTCGAGGATCGACAGGTTCAGCCCGCCGTTGAGGGCCGCCTTCATCCCCGACGTCCCGCACGCCTCGTAGGGCCGCAGCGGGTTGTTGAGCCAGACGTCGCAGCCCGGGTAGAGCGGCTGAGCCATGCCGATGTCGTAGTTCGGCAGGAAGACGATGCGGTGGCGGACCTCGGGGTCGTCGGAGAACCGGACGATCTCCTGGATCAGCCGCTTGCCGCCCTCGTCGGCGGGGTGGGCCTTGCCCGCGATCACCAGCTGCACGGGCCGCTCGGGGTGCAGCAGGATCGACTTGAGCCGGTCGGGCTCGCGCAGCATGAGCGTCAGCCGCTTGTACGACGGCACGCGGCGGGCGAACCCGATCGTGAGCACGTCGGGGTCGAGCGCCCGGTTGATCCAGGCCAGCTGCGAGGGGGCGGCGCCGCGCTCGAGCCACGAGTCCCGCATCCGGCGCCGGGCGTCCTCGACGAGGCGCTGGCGGAGCTGGCGCTTGACCGACCACAGCGCGTCGGAGGGCACGTGGTCGACGGCGTCGAAGGCACGGTCGGCGGCGGCCCCGCCGGGGCCGGCTTCGCGCTTCACGCCGTGCTGGCGGCCCAGCTCGATCACCTCGCGCGCCACCCAGGTCGGCGCGTGGACGCCGTTGGTGATCGACATGATCGGGCGGTCCTCGGTGTCGAAGCTGGGCCAGAGCCCGCCGAACATGCCGCGGCTCACCTTGCCGTGCAGCTGCGAGACGCCGTTGGCGCGCTGCGACAGCCGGAACCCCATCACCGCCATGTTGAAGACACCCGGGTCGCCGCCCTCGAAGTCCTCGGCCCCGAGCGCCAGGACGCGCTCGACCGGGACGCCGGCGCTCGCCGAGTCGCCGCCGAAGTACTGCTGGACGAGGTCCCGCGGGAAGCGGTCGATGCCCGCAGGCACGGGCGTGTGGGTGGTGAAGACGGTGCCGGCGCGCGAGACCTCGAGCGCCGAGTCGTAGTCCAGGCCGTGGTCCTGCACCAGCTCGCGGATCCGCTCGAGGCCGAGGAAGCCGGCGTGACCCTCGTTGGTGTGGAAGACCTCCGGGTCGGGGTGGCCGGTGAGAGCGCAGTAGGCGCGGATCGCCCGGACCCCGCCGATGCCGAGGAGCATCTCCTGGCGGAGCCGGTGCTCGGTGTGGCCGCCGTAGAGGCGGTCGGTGATGTCGCGCAGCGGCCCGCTGTTCTCCTCCACGTCGGAGTCCAGCAGCAGCAGCGGGACGCGGCCGACCTGGGCGACCCAGACCCGCGCGACGGCGGAGACGCCGCCGGGGATGTCGAGGGAGATCTTCACCGCGGTTCCGTCGGCGCCACGCAGCAGCGAGAGCGGGAGGCCGTCGGGGTCGAGGACCGGGTAGGTCTCCTGCTGCCAGCCGTCGCGGGACAGCGACTGGCGGAAGTAGCCGTGGCGGTAGAGCAGCCCGACACCGAGGATCGGGACCCCGAGGTCGCTGGCGGCCTTGAGGTGGTCCCCGGCGAGGATCCCGAGCCCGCCGCTGTACTGCGGGAGCACCGCCGTGATCCCGAACTCCGGGGAGAAGTAGGCGATCGCACGCGGCACGGCGGTGGCCTCCTGCCCGCCGTCCTGGCCGCTCCCGTCCTGCAGCGACTGGTACCACCGGCCGCCGGTGACGTAGGCGTCGAGGCTCGCGGCGGCGGCCTGGAGCCGCTCGAGGAAGACCGGGTCGGCCGCGAGCTCCTCGAGCCGGGCGGGTGGCACGAGGCCGAGCATCCGCACCGGGTCGTGGCCGCTGCGGTCCCACAGCTGGGGGTCGATCGAGGCGAAGAGGTCCTGGGTCGGCGGGTGCCAGGACCAGCGGAGGTTGCCCGCCAGCCGGCTCAGCGCGGTGAGAGCGCTCGGCAGGACGGGGCTGACGGTGAAACGACGAATGGCGCGCACCGACGAACGGTACCAATGGATCGATCAAACCGGGACCTCGTCGGGAAGTCCCGGGCGACACGCGGGGAGCGCCGGGCGTCCCGCGGCGGCGGTCCCCGCCGTGTCCTGGTCCAGCCCCCCCGGTGGTTGTCCCCGGAGGGCACGGGTAGTTTGCCGCCATGGTTGGCCGGATCCCGATCCTGGACGTCACGCCACTGCTCGAAGGAGGCGCCTACCCGGCGAAGGCCGCAGTCGGAGAGACGTTCGAGGTCTCCGCGCTGGTCTTCCGCGAGGGCCACGACGCCCTGAACGCGGAGGTCGTCCTCGTCGACCCCAGCGGGGAGCGCCGCCCGCCGCAGCCGATGCAGCGTTCGCCCCAGCACGTCGACCGGTGGTTCGCGGAGGTCACCCCCGACACCGAGGGCGCCTGGCAGTTCGAGGTCCACGGGTGGGGCGACCCGGTCGCGACCTGGCACCACCACGCGGAGGTCAAGGTCCCCGCCGGCGTCGACGTCGAGCTGGTCTTCACCGAGGGCGCGCTGCTCATGGAGCGGATCGCGCCGACCGTCGAGGACGCCGCCGAGCGGCAGCGGGTCCTCGACACCGTCAAGGCGATGCGGGACACCGGCCGCCCGGTGGAGGCGCGGCTTGCGGCGGGCCTCGCGCCGGAGGTGGGCGCCGTCCTCGCCGCGCACCCGGTCCGCGAACTGCACACCGTGGCCGGCCCCTTCCCGTTCTTCGCCGACCGGCAGCGCGCCCTCTACGGCTCCTGGTACGAGTTCTTCCCGCGCTCGGAGGGCGCCACCGTCCGCGAGGACGGGACCGTCGTCAGCGGCACGTTCCAGACGGCCGCCAAGCGGCTCGACGCCGTCGCGGCGATGGGCTTCGACATCATCTACCTCCCCCCGATCCACCCGATCGGCGAGGTGAACCGCAAGGGCCGCAACAGCGCTCGGTTCCCCGGTGGGGACCCCGACCACGTCGAGCCCGGCGACGTCGGCGTCCCCTGGGCGATCGGGTCCGAGGCCGGCGGCCACGACGCGATCCACCCCGACCTCGGGACGTTCGAGGACTTCGACGCGTTCGTCAGCCACGCCCGCAACGTCGGGCTCGAGGTTGCCCTCGACCTGGCGCTCCAGGCGGCGCCCGACCACCCGTGGGCGACCGAGCACCCCGAGTTCTTCACCACCCGCGCCGACGGCACGATCGCCTACGCCGAGAACCCGCCGAAGAAGTACCAGGACATCTACCCGATCAACTTCGACAACGACCCCGAGGGCCTCTACACCGAGGTGCTCCGCATCGTCCGGCTGTGGATCAGCCACGGGGTGCGCGTCTTCCGCGTCGACAACCCGCACACCAAGCCCGTGGCGTTCTGGGAGCGGCTGCTCGCGGAGGTCCGGCGTACCGACCCCGACGTCCTCTTCCTCTCCGAGGCGTTCACCCGGCCTGCCATGATGCGCGCGCTGGGCATGGTCGGGTTCCACCAGAGCTACACGTACTTCACCTGGCGCACCGCCAAGGGCGAGATCGAGGACTACTTCACCGAGGTCTCGCACGAGACCGCGCACGTGCTGCGACCGAACTTCTTCGTCAACACCCCGGACATCCTCCACGCCTACCTGCAGTACGGCGGCCCGCCGGCCTTCAAGATCCGCGCGGTCCTCGCGGCGTGCGGGTCCCCGTCGTGGGGCGTGTACGCCGGCTACGAGCTCTACGAGCACGTGGCGGTCAAGCCGGGCTCGGAGGAGTACCTGGACTCCGAGAAGTACCAGATCCGGATCCGTGACTGGGCGGCCGCCGAGGCGCAGGGCCGGTCGCTCGCGCCGTACCTCACGCTGCTCAACGACGTCCGCCGCCGCCACCCGGCGCTGCAGCAGCTGCGCAACCTCGCGGTGCACCTCACCGACAACGACCAGATCGTCGCGTTCTCCAAGAGGACCGGCGACGACCGGGTCATCGTCGTGGTCAACCTGGACCCGCACGGCACCCGTGAGGCGACGGTGAAGCTGGACATGCAGGCGCTGGGCTTCCGCTGGGACGACCGGTTCGTCGTCCACGACGAGGTGACCGGCGCGCAGTGGACCTGGGGCGAGTACAACTACGTGCGGCTCGACCCCCACGACGAACCCGCCCACGTCCTCACCGTCCGCACCCCGCCGGCATGAGCGCGGCAGGGACGTCCTCACGTCCCCGGGCCGAGCAGCTGCGGGACTTCGTCGCAGGTGCCCGCTGGTTCGGCGGCAAGGGCCGGCCGTTCGAGGTCACCGACGTCCGACGGTTGTGGCTGTCGGACCGCGACGACGCCCGGGTCGCGGTCGAGCTCCTCACGCTGACGTACGCCGACGGCGGGTCGGACCTCTACCAGCTGCCGCTGCGCTACCGTCTCGCCGCCGAGGGGACGGGGCCGAGTGCCGGCGACGCCGCGGTCCGGGTCGGCGCCTGGGACGACGACGAGCTCGGCCCGGTGGTCGCGCACGACGCGCTGCAGGACCCGGCCTCGGCGGCACGCTGGCTCGACGCCTTCGCCGGGCGCGGGGGCGACACCGGCACACCGGACCTGGCGTTCCACCGCGTCCCGGAGGCCGCGCTCGGTCGGGAGGACGACGACGGGGCGGGCTGGACCCCGAAGCTGCTGCGCGGTGAGCAGAGCAACACCTCGGTCGTCTTCGGCGACCGCGCGCTGCTCAAGGTCTTCCGGCGCCTCGCACCAGGCCAGAACCCCGACATCGAGATCCTCGCAGCCCTGACCGGCGCCGGGGCTGCGCAGGTGGCGCCGCTGTACGGCTGGATCGAGACCTCCGCGCTCGGCGCGGAGCCGGTCCAGCTCGGCATCCTCCAGCAGTTCCTCGCCGGTGCCCACGACGGGTGGGTGCTCGCCCTCGAGGACCTGGCGGGCTCCACGGACGACCCCGAGAGCTTCGCCACCCAGGCTGCCGCCCTCGGCGCCGCGGTCGGGGAGATGCACGCGGCCCTGGCGGCGAGCTTCCCGACCGAGCGGTGGGAGGGCCCCCGGCTGGCCCGGGTGGCCGACGCGATGGCGGCCAGGCTCGAGGCGGCCGTCCAGGTGGTCCCCGACCTCGCCGCTCACGCCGACGACCTCACCGCCCTGTTCGACGGCGTCCGCCGGCTCGAGCAGCCGGTCGTGGCGCAGCGGGTGCACGGCGACCTCCACCTCGGGCAGACGCTGTGGCGCGAGCACGACGGCTGGAAGATCATCGACTTCGAGGGCGAGCCGGCCAAGTCGCTGGCGGAGCGCCGCGCGGCCGACTGCGCGCTCCGCGACGTGGCAGGCATGCTGCGGTCCTTCGACTACGCCGCCGAGAGCGCACGCCGCACGGCTGCCGACCGCGGCGCGGGTGACGCGACCGACCGGTCCCGCCGGTGGGCGGCCACGGCGTCCGAGGCGTTCCTGGGGGGCTACGGTGGCGCGGGTGGCGCAGGGCCCGAGACCGGGCTCGACCCCGCGCTACTGCGCGCCTACGAGGCCGACAAGGCGGTGTACGAGGCCGTCTACGAGGCCCGCAACCGTCCCGCCTGGCTGCCGATCCCGCTCGCTGCTCTGTCGAGACTGACCGACCGCCCGTCCGATGCGAACGACCGACCTGTCAGTGCCGTTCGAGGAGGTGCCTGAGACATGGCCCGGAAGAGCACCAAGTCCCCCAAGACCGGCGAGGCGAGCACACCAGCCGTACCTCCCGCTGCGCCGGCGGGCGACGCCGCTCCGGCGGGCGACGCCGCTCCGGCGGGCGCTGCCGCTGCAGCCGCGGCGCCCCCGGTGCCCGCGCAGGGCCAGGCGGCCGCCCCTGGCCGGTCGAACGAGCAGTCGGCCCCGGTGTCGGAGCCCGCGTCGGCCCCGGTGTCGGAGCCCGCGTCGGCCCCGGTGTCGGAGCCCGCGTCGGGCGGGCGCTCCGGGGAGGCCCCGACCAACGTCGGAGCGAGCTCGGCCGCGGTGCCCGCGTCGACGTCCTCGCCTGCTGACGTCCCGGGTCCCCGACCGGTCAACCCCTACGAGCTGCAGCTGCTCGTCGAGGGACGGCACGGCAACCCGCACGCGGTCCTCGGCGCCCACCCGCACCAGGGCGCCGTCACCGTCAGGGTCTTCAAGCCGTTGGCGGAGTCCGTGACCGTGCTCTACGCCGAGGGCGCGGAGACCCTCCGCGCCGAGCTGCACCACGAGGCCCACGGCGTGTGGGTCGGGGTGGTGCCGCGGTCCGAGGTCCCGGACTACCGGGTCGAGGTCCGCTACGCCGACGGCGTCCCGCACGTGGTCGACGACCCCTACCGCTACCTCCCGACCCTCGGCGAGATGGACCTCCACCTCATCAACGAGGGCCGTCACGAGCAGCTGTGGGACGTCCTGGGCTCCCACGTCCGCCGCTACCGGAGCCTCGCCGGCGAGATCGTCGGGACGTCGTTCGCGGTCTGGGCACCGCACGCCCAGTCGATCCGCATCAAGGGTGACTTCAACGGCTGGGACGGCCGCGAGCACCCGATGCGTCAGCTGGGCGTGTCGGGCGTCTGGGAGCTGTTCGTCCCCGACGTCCGCGCCGGCGCCCACTACAAGTTCGCCGTCCTCGGTGCCGACGGCCACTGGCAGGACAAGGCGGACCCGCTCGCCACCCGGACCGAGGTCCCGCCTGCGACCAGCAGCATCGTCCACGAGTCGGCGTACGCGTGGCAGGACGACGACTGGATCGACGCACGGACGCAGGGCGACAACGCGACCAAGCCGGTGTCGGTCTACGAGGTCCACCTGGGGTCGTGGCGGTTCCGCGACGGCCGGATGATGACCTACCGGGAGCTCGCCGACGACCTCGTCGGCTACGTCACCTGGCTCGGGTTCACCCACGTCGAGCTCCTGCCGGTGATGGAGCACCCCTTCGGCGGCTCGTGGGGTTACCAGGTCACGTCGTACTTCGCGCCCTCCGCGCGGTTCGGCGACCCCGACGACCTGCGCTACCTCATCGACCGGCTGCACCAGGCCGGCATCGGGGTGATCCTGGACTGGGTGCCCGCCCACTTCCCCAAGGACGCCTTCGCGCTGGCCCGCTTCGACGGGACGCCGCTCTACGAGGACCCCAACCCGCGGCGCGGGGAGCACCCCGACTGGGGGACGCTGATCTTCAACTTCGGCCGCCAGGAGGTCCGCAACTTCCTCGTGGCGAGCGCGCTGTACTGGCTCGAGGAGTTCCACGCCGACGGGCTGCGTGTCGACGCCGTCGCCAGCATGCTGTACCTCGACTACGGCCGCAGCGGCGACAACTGGCAGCCGAACATCTACGGCGGCCGGGAGAACCTCGAGGCGGTGCAGTTCCTCCAGGAGACCAACGCGACCTGCGCCAAGCGGGTGCCCGGCATCATGATGATCGCCGAGGAGTCCACCTCCTGGCCCGGCGTCACCCGCGACACCCACCTCGGCGGTCTCGGGTTCGACCTCAAGTGGAACATGGGCTGGATGCACGACTCGCTGGACTACATGAGCCACGAGCCGGTGCACCGCAGCTACCACCACCACCAGCTCACGTTCTCGCTGATGTACGCGTTCTCCGAGAGGTTCCTGCTCCCGCTGAGCCACGACGAGGTCGTTCACGGCAAGGGGTCGCTGCTGCGCAAGATGCCCGGCGACCGGTGGCAGCAGCTGGCCAACCTGAGGGCGTACTACGCGTTCATGTGGGCCCACCCCGGCAAGCAGCTGATCTTCATGGGGTGCGAGTTCGGCCAGGACGCCGAGTGGGCGGAGAGCCGCGAGCTGGACTGGTGGCTGACCGAGCACCCTGAGCACTCGGGGCTGCAGCGGCTGATCGGCGACCTCAACCGGGTCTACAAGGAGACGCCGGCGCTGTTCGCGTTGGACAGCTCCGACCTGGGGTTCCGCTGGATCGACGCCAACGACGCGCAGGGCAACGTCTTCTCGTTCTTCCGCTCCGACGAGAGGGGCTCGCTGCTGGCCTGCGTGGTGAACTTCGCCGGCATGCCGCACCACGCCTACCGGGTCGGGCTGCCCGCCGTCGGCCGGTGGACCGAGGTCCTCAACACCGACGCCGAGACCTACTCCGGATCGGGTGTGGGGAACATGGGCGGCGTCACCGCCGTCGCCGAGGGGCTGCACGGCCTGCCTGCCTCGGCGACGGTGACGGTCCCGCCGCTGGGAGCGGTCTGGTTCCGCTGGGACGGCTGACCCCCCTCACGACGGGTCGAGCCGCCCCTCACGACGGGTCGAGCCGCCCCTCACGACGGGTCGAGCCGCCCCTGACGACGGGTCGGGACCCCCGTGGGGGTCGCGGCCCGTCGGCGCCAGCCGGCCTGGTCAGCGGACGGGGATGGCCGTCATCGTCGCGCCGACCTTGACGGTGCGGACGCCGGCCCGGTCGGTGATGGTGACGTCGACCGGGGCCGGGGTGAGGCGGGTGCGCTTCACGACGTCCCAGATCGAGACGTTGAGGTAGGCGTAGAGCGTCGTGCTCCCGCTCGCCTTCTGGCTGAGCACCCACTTCACCGTCGAGGGCGCGGTGACCTGCAGCGGGACCGCCACCGGCTTGTAGCTCGCGACGGCCGTGTCCTTGAGGCCGCCCAGGAAGTCGCGCATCACGTTGAACTCCGGCTTCACGCTCCAGGAGGCGGGGTCGTTGCGGGGGCAGTTCAGCAGCCCGTAGTTGATCTCGGGGTCGGCGTTGGTCGGGTCCGGCTCGGACAGCAGCTCGTAACGCGCCGACTTGCAACCGCGGCTGAAGTAGTCGAGCAGCGACCGAGGACCGTACGTCGCGGCGACGTCGAGCGGGACCGGCCGCGGGCCGGCCATCGGAGCCGCCATCGCGTTGTTGTAGCCGGTCTCCGACACCCAGGTCGGGATGCCCTGCCAGGCGGTGCGGACGTACCCGATGCGGGTGTCGACCTTGGAGTCCGGCTTGAGCCCGGCCGGGTAGGAGTGCATCCCGGCGTAGTCCATCAGCCCGTTGATGCCCGCGGCGGTCAATGCGTTGAAGTCGGTCAGCGGGTTGGTGCCGCCCATCTGCAGTGACGGGGAGATCACCGAGACGTGCGACATCGAGGGGTTGCTGTGGACGAAGTTCCAGATCTCCCTCTGGTAGGCCACGGCCGCGGCCGCCCAGTCCGGGCGCAGCGGGGAGCCGTCGCGGTTGTGGTTGGGCTCGTTCATGCCCTCCAGCGCGATGCAGACGTCCGCCGCGCGGTCACGGATGTCGGCCAGCAGCGCGCGCAGCGTCGGCAGCGACATCGACCAGTCCTCCGGCACCAGCGTCATGACCCACTTCAGGCCCAGCGTGCGGCACTGGTCGATGATCGCGTAGGTCGAGGCGCGCAGCGACGGCGAGGTGGAGTACTTCCCGCGAATGAAGGTGGCGTTCATCTGGGCGACGTACTTCGGCCACGCCGTCGCCTGCCCGTAGGGGCTGGCGAGGAACTGCGGCTGGACCGCGACGCCGAACGAGCGGCGGATCGTCTCGGACCACACCGGGGTCACCGACGGCAGCGTGGCCGCGGCGGCCGGGCTGAACCCGCCCGAGACCAGCGACCCGGCGGCCACCGCGGACGCGGCCGAGGCACCGGCGAGGAACGACCGCCGGGTCGCCGCGGCCCCAGCCGTGACGGCGGAGCCGGTCGAGGGGGCGGGAGCGGCGCTCGGGGCGGTCGCCGCGGTGCGGGGGGTGGTGGGCGTCGTCATGCCGTCAACGATGGGCGAGCTTGTCCGAGTTCGTCCGGGGTCTGGAACCAGATGGCCCCTCCACCGAGCAGGACCACCCACCCTGCCCACCGAGCCGGATCACCCTGACCAAGGGCTCCCGACCCGGGCGGACCGGGCCCTTGGTCTCGGGTACGCCCGGTCTCAGTACTCTCGGTGGAGTGACCGACGGGTGGGGGGTGTCCCTGGAGCCGGTGGGCAACGGGGTAGCCCGGCTGTCGTGGAACCGCGAGCTCCAGGACCAGGGGTTCGAGGTCGCCAGCGGGGTCGTCCGCGAGCAGCTCGAGCGGGCTTTCACGGACCTCAAGCAGGCGCGCGTCGAGGCGCTCGTCGACCCGGAGGACCTCCTCGCCACCCGCATCGCGACCTGGGCAGGGCTGCAGCGCGAGGGGGTCATGCGGGCCGCGGTCGAGACCCAGGGCGCCCGTCGTGACCGCGTGGTCTTCGCCCGTGTCCACACCGACGCTCCGGTGTCCGGGGGCCGGGGGTTCCGGGCGGTCCTCAACTCGTTCCTGCCGCGCAAGCGCGCCATCGCCCAGATGCTCGTGCGCGACGACGAGGACCGGGTGCTGCTCTGCAACCTGACCTACAAGCAGGACTGGGACCTGCCGGGCGGGGTGGTGGAGGTCAACGAGTCACCGCGCCTGGCTGCAGAACGTGAGGTCGAGGAGGAGCTGGCGCTCACCGTGGCGGCGGGCCCGCTCGTCCTCACCGACTGGCTCCCGCCGTGGAGCGGCTGGGACGACGCGGTCTGCCTCGTCTTCGACGGTGGTCGGCACCAGCCGGGGCTCACGGACCGCATCGTCGCGCAACGCCGCGAGATCCGGAGCGCCCGGTTCTGCACCGCGGCCGAGGTCCACCAGCTCTGCGCGGACTTTACGGCCCGGCGGATCGACTCCGCCCTGGCCAACGTCGCGAGCGGCCGGAGCACCTTCACCGAGTCCGGCCGTCCGGTCTGAGCCCGGGACCGGCGTACGCCGTCACGAGGGGCGGCTCGACCCGTCACGAGGGGCGGCTCGACGGGCGGGGTCAGGCGGAGTCGGCCGTGGCGGCGGTGGCGGCCGTCGTCGCCACCGGCTCGACGGGCGGCGGCACCGGAGCCGGGTGTGGGAGCGCTGCCAGCTCGTGCACCCGCTCGAGCAGGGCCGCCGGCGGGACGCCCTTCTGGAGGTAGCCGTCGGCGCCGGCCTCCATCGCCGAAACGGCCATCGTCCCCGGGTCGAAGCCGGACACGACCAGGACCTTGGTGCACGGGGAGGCGCGCTTCATGTGGGGCAGGGCCTCCAGGCCGTCCATCACCGGCATCGCCATGTCGAGGACGACGACGTCGGGCTGGTGCGCAGCGACAACGTCGATGCCTTCGAGCCCGTTCTCCGCCTCGCCGACGACCCGGATCCCGCTGTCCATCTCCAGGGCCATCCTGGTGAGCAGCCGGATGTCCGGGGTGTCGTCGACGATGACGGCCGTGACGACGTCTGACGCCGGGAGCTCGCCCGTGCTCACGAGCGCCCGACGGGCGTCGATGTGGCGGGGGACGCGGGGACCGGGTCGGCCGGCCCGAGGACGGCCGCGCTGGTGCGGAGCAGACCGGCGGCAACCGGGCGCTCCTCGGCGTCCAGCAGACTGGAGATGATCCTGCTCGCGGACGCGATGGAGGTGTCCAGGGCCGCGACCGCGGTGTCCCGCTGGTCGAGCTCGAGCGCCATCTTCGCCACCACCAGTCCCTGGAGGACGTTGTCGTTGATCTCCAGTGCCTGGCGCTCGCGCCGACGCAGGTCGTCGAACAGCTGGGCGCCCTGCATCAGGGAGCCGTAGGTCCGTCGCAGCCCGAAGTAGTACGCCGCGACGACCGCTGCGACGACGTCCCACAACGCGAGCTCCCAGCCCCAGGCGCTGCGCATGGCGAGTCCGCGCGCGACGTCGATCCCGAAGACCGGCAGCACCATGTGGAGCGCGTCGATCACGTGGTGGACCGCGCAGCTCAAGAAGATGGCCGCCGTCGCCACACCCAGCTTGTTCTTGGTCAGCTGCCCGCTCCTCGCGAGCGGGACCAGGATGAACCCGACGATGCCGACGTAGGCGAGCGCGATGACCGTGGTGGCCGCGAGGCCGACGATCCACCAGTGCACGGGGGCTCCTTAGTCCTGATCCTGGGTGCTCACGCGGGCACGCCCAGCGCCGCGACCGACAGCAGACCCACGAACGCCATTCTCGTCGGCCCACGGTGAGCGCGCGGGGATTTCGACAGATCCGCGCGCCTCGGGCCGCCCTGGACCGGCGGGTTCACGACGGGGGCTCAGAACAGCGCGGAGGCGAGCTCGCGGCGCCCTCTCAGCACCCGCGGGTCCTCGTTCCCGACCACGGCGAAGAGGTCGATGAGGTGGAGCCTGACCTTGTCCCGGTCCTCCCCCGCCGCGCGCCGCACGAGGGCCACCAGACGGTCGAACGCGTCGTCGACGTGACCCCCCAGGAGGTCGACGTCCGCGACGAGCAGCTGCGCCTCGATGTCGTCGGGAGCCGCGGCAGCCGCGGCCCGGGCGGCCGTGAGGTCGACCCCCTCGGTCCGCCGGAAGAGCTTCGTGCGCGCCAGGCCGAGTCCGGCCTCGGTGTCCCCAGGGTTCTCGGTGAGCAGTCGCTGGTACTCGGCCGCCGCGGCGTCGAGGTCGCCGCGCACCAGCGCCTCCTCGGCCGCGGCGTACCGGGGGTCTCCCGGCTCCTCGGCGGCCGCCTCGACCGGTGCATCGACCGGGCCGAACGGCTCGTGGCGGCCGGTGAGTCCCTGCGCCGCGAGCTGCTGGAGCAGCTGCGGCAGCAGCGACCGGAGCTCCTCGATCGGCGGAGCGTCCTGGAACAGCGGCTGCAGCTGGCCTTGGAGGATCATCACGACGAGCGGGACCGACTGCACCCGCAACGCCTGGGCGATGCCCGGCTGGGCATCGACGTCGACCCGCCCCACAGCGAGGCGCCCGTCGAGCTCCTCTGCGACCGTCGAGAGGTCGTCGGCGAGAGCGACACTCGCGGGCATCCGGTTCGGGGAGTAGACAACGAGGAGCACGGGCGCGGTCATCGACGCCTCCAGCAACAGCTGGAAGTTCTGCTCGTCGACCTCGAACGAGTACGCCGCAGCGCCGCCGGTCGCTCCCGGCGTACCGGCTCCCGGTGGGCGGCCCGCGGCGTTCCGTGCCGGGCCCTGGGAGGCGGCGGTCGCGGCGGTGCGCTTGAGGCCGGACAGGTCGACAGCACCGGGACGGGAGAACGGCATGCTCATGGCTCCATCCTCGCGCACGTCCCCGAGGCGGGACGCCCGAGGTCCGGCCGGCCGCTCAGTTCAGCCGCTTGCGGAGCCCCGAGCGCTGCACGACCCGCTGGATGGTGAGGTCGCGCTCGTCGGGACGCCCGACGAAGTGGATGTCCCGGAGCCCCTGCGCCTGCGCGGCGGACTCGAAGACGAAGTGGCCGTAGCCGAGCAGCCGCCCGACCAGCGGCTTCTTCACAGTGATGTCGAGGATCCTGGTGAGCGGCATCGTCGCCAGCGACTGCGAGAGCACCCCGTTGATCCGGAACACCCGCATGTTGGTGATGACGAAGCGGTCGAGGTGGACCGCCAGGGCCTTCCACCCGGCCACCGACAGCAGCAGGACCGCGACCAGCAGGACCACCCCGCCGAGGTCGGCGTCGACGACCGGCAACCAGACCACGAGGAGCAGCCCGACCAGGCCGTACGCCGACGCGGGGAGGTAGGCGACCCAGTGGTGGGTGACCTCGTCGACCACCACCTCGTCCTCGTCGCGCAAGAGGTGCCGCCCGATGTCCGGGGCGAGGAACCGGCCTCCACGCGCCACCGCGACCGCCGCCCGCTCAGCGGCCGGTCAACGGCCCAGCGAGTCGAGCACGTCGATGACCGACTCGAAGAGCGACTGCGCCATGCTCCACAGCCAGCTCCCGGTGTCCTGGGTGAACGACGCGAAGCTGTTGGGCGCCTGCACCAGCCAGTAGCCGAGGAAGAGGACGAGCACGACGATGAGGACCTTCTTGGCCACGGCTCCTCCTCCGGCTGCTCGACAGCGCCCGGTGCGGCACGGTCCGCGTCCCTTCTACCAAAGCCAGTGGTCCGGGCGCGGGAGGCGCGCGGCGACCGGTGCGAGCCCGCGCCGGGCCGAGCCCACGACGCGTCAGCCGGCGGCGAGCACGTAGCCGCGCCTGACCACGGTTCGGACCAGCCGGCCGTCCCCGGTCGCACCCCTGAGTGACTCGCGGAGCCGGGCGACGGCCACCTCCGCGGTGTGGGGGTCCCTCGACTCGCCCGGCAGCACCCGGAGGAGCTCCTCACGGCTCACGACGTGTCCGGGGGTGTCGGCGAGCCGGCGCAGCACCGCGAGCCCGGTCGGGGTGATCGGCACCGACCGGTGGTCGAGGGTCACCGCCCCGGCTCGCACCCGCAGCCGGCCGTGGGGCGTCGCCAGCGCGCGCTCGTCCGCGCCGAGCTCGGTCGTCACGAGTCGCACCAGTGCGCCCATCCGGGACCGCGCCGGGCGGCGCGTGATCATCCCGGCGAAGGCCAGCGGCTCCGCGGTGACCGCGCCGACCGCCGCGAGCAGCAGCCGCCGACGGTCGACCTGGTCCGCGACCGGGCCCCGCACCCCTGCGCGGTCCAGGGAGTCCAGCCATCCCTGCGCCGCCGGCGCCGAGGTGAAGAGCGCCGCGTCGAAGTGGCCGGCGCCCGCCGCACGGGCGGCCTGCTCGACGGCGGCCGGGTCCTGCGGCGCCCCCCAGCGGTAGACGTCGAGCGGCACGACGCGGGCGCCGGCCCGCGTGAGGGCACCGTCGATCCCGGTGTCCCCGGCGCCGTGGTGCTGCACCGCGACCCTCAAGCCGCAGACGCCCTCGCCGAGGAGCAGGTCGGTGATCTCCGGGGAGGTCTCCGCCTCCGCGACCCAGTCGGCGCACAGGCCCACGGACAGCAACGCGTGCTGCGCCTTCGGGCCACGGGCCACCAGCCGGGTCCGGCCGAGGGTCTCGAGCAGTCGCTCGCGCAGCCCGGCAGCGGTCGCGGTCTCCAGCCACCTGCGGAAGCCGACCCCGGTGGTGACGACGACGACGTCCGGCGGCACGGCGACGAGGTCGGCGGTGCGCCGGACCAGCCGGGCCTCGTCGATCCTCGCGACGACGCCGAGGGTGGGGGCGTGGACGACCTCCGCGCCACGCCGCACCAAGGCGGCGCCGAGCTCGTCGGCCCGCCGCTGCGCGGTGACGAGCACCCGGCAGCCGGCGAGGACCGGTGTCGGGTCGCTCACCTGGCATCGGGGACGGCCACCCAGCCCCCCGGGTGGCCGTCGTCCGACCCTGGCCGCGGGAGCCTGTCACCCTGGTCGAGCAGCGCCGGCGAGCCGCTGTGCCACCATCCGTCGCCGACGGCTACGAGGCGGTGCGGCCTCCCGGCGGCGGCGTCCCCTCCGGTGACGACCACGGCGGGCGGCGTTGCCCGGTGTCCCGTGTCCTCGAACGGCTCGCCCACGCCTCCACCCTGGGCCAGTCGTGTGTTCGGGAGGGGTACGGCGTGTTACAGCGGTGCGAACGGGTCGGGACGGTGAGGGTCACTCGATGACGACGTCGTCGCCCCGTCGCAACACCCTGCGCACCTTGAGCCGGAGCACCTTCCCGTAGCTGCGCACCAGCTGCGTGTAGCCGGGCGTCGGGCCGTGGTAGCCGAGGAAGCCGCGCGGACCGGTCACCATCTCCCCCGTCTCGACGTCGTAGCGGCTCTGGTGCCAGGGGCAGACCAGACAGCCGTCGGCGTCGAGCGTGCCCTTCGAGAGGTCGCCGAGCTGGTGGCGGCACAGTCGGGACACCGCGAAGTGCTCGCCGTCCCGGTTGCCGGCGGCCCACGGACCCACGCGGCGTACGGCGCCGGGGGGCAGGTCACGGGCCGGGACACGGTGCTCGGTCATGAGGTCTCCTCGCTCGGGGTGCTCCCGGCCCTGTACCCACCGCGACCCGTGCACACGTGCGGGACCGTCAGCGGGGGACGCGGACGATGAGGGCGTCGCCCTGACCGCCACCGCCGCAGAGCGCCGCCGCGCCGACCCCACCGCCGCGCCGCTCGAGCTCGAGGGCCAGGTGGAGCACGACCCGAGTGCCGGACATGCCGACCGGGTGACCCAGGGCGATCGCGCCGCCGTTGACGTTGACCCGGGCGTCGTCGATCCCCAGCTCGCGGGCGGAGGAGATGCCGACCGCGGCGAACGCCTCGTTGAACTCCACGAGGTCGAGGTCGGCCGGCGCGATCCCCTCCTTGAGGCACGCCTTGGCGGTCGCCGCTGCGGGCTGCAGCTGCAGCGTCGAGTCCGGACCCGCCACCTGACCGTGGGCGCCGATCTCGGCCAGCCACCGCAGGCCCAGCTCGTCGGCCTTCGCGCGGCTCATGACGACGACTGCGGCCGCCCCGTCGGAGATCTGTGAGGAGGACCCGGCGGTGACCGTCCCCGTCCGGCTGAACGCCGGCTTCAGCCGGGCCAGCGACTCCGCGGTCGTGTCACTGCGCACGCCCTCGTCCTGGGTGACGACGACGGGGTCGCCGCGCCGTTGGGGTACCTCGACGGGGACGACCTCACTGTCGAACACCCCGTCCTTCCACGCCCGGGCCGCCTTCTGGTGGCTCTGGGCGGCGAAGTGGTCCTGCTCCTCACGGGTGAGGTTCGCACCGGCGGCGTTGCACTCCTCGGTGAGCAGCCCCATCGCCTGGGAGGTGAACTGGTCGAACAGCGCGTCGTGGGCCATCGCGTCGACCAGCTGCACGTCGCCGAACGTGACCCCTTCGCGCGACCGGGGCAGGAAGTGCGGCGCCTGGGTCATCGACTCCATGCCGCCCGCCACGACGACCTCGCACTCACCGGCCCGGATCAGCTGATCGGCCAGCGCGATCGCGTTGAGCCCGGAGAGACAGACCTTGTTGATGGTCATCGACGGCACCGTCATCGGGATCCCGGCCTGGTGACCCGCCCACCGCGCCGGGTTCTGCCCGGCTCCGGCCTGGATGACCTGTCCCATGATCAGGTAGTCGACCTGGTCGCCGCGGACACCGGCCCGCTCGAGCGCTCCTCTGATGGCGACCGCCCCGAGCTCGGCGGCGGACAGGTCCTTGAAGGCGCCGAGCAGACGACCGATCGGGGTGCGCGCCCCGGCGACGATCACGGATCCGGACATGCAGCGACCCTAACGCGCTGGGGGAGGATGGGCCCGTGACCGGTGGCGCTCTGGAGGACCTCCCCGACCGGCTCCTGCTCGCGGTCGACCACGTCGGCATCGCCGTCGCGGACCTCGACGACGCGCTCGGCTTCTACCGCACCACCTTCGGGCTCGAGGTGCTGCACGAGGAAACCAACGAGGAGCAGGGCGTCCGCGAGGCGATGCTGGGACCGCGCGGCCAGCCGGAGGCGGCGACCCGGCTCCAGCTGCTCGCGCCGCTGAGTGAGGACTCGACGATCGCGCGTTTCCTCGAGCGGTCCGGGCCCGGGCTGCAGCAGCTCGCCTACCGGGTGGCCGACGTCGAGGAGGCGGCCCGGGTGTTCCGGAGCCGCGGCGTCCGGGTGCTCTACGACGAGCCGCGGCGGGGCACCGCGGGCAGCCGCATCAACTTCCTCCACCCCAAGGACTGCGGCGGCGTGCTGGTCGAGCTGGTCGAGCCGCACCGCTGACATCGGCCGACGACACACGGGCCGCCCTCCCTGCCGCCACGCGTCCCGGTGAGCGACACTGGGCGGCATCGATCGACCCGCCTGAGCAGAGAACCGAGGGAACCCGCTGATGCCCGAGCGCCCCAGTCAGACCGCGACCATCATCCCGGCGAACGAGGGCGCCGGCACGACCGTCCCCCGCGCATCGGGATCGCAGGCGGCGCCGGAGGATGCGACGCAGGAGTTCGTGCCGCAGGCTCCGCGTCAGCAGGCCCCGATGTCGGCCCCGATGTCGGCCCCGATGTCGGCGCAGCCGTCCTTCCCCGTTGCCCGCCGTGGGTACGACACCGCGAGCGTCGACCGCAAGGTCTCCTCCCTGCTCCGGGAGAAGGCCGCGCTGATGGCGGCGCTCGACGAGGCGCGGACCCACACCAGCGCGCTCGAGCAGCAGCTCCGGCGCTTCGACGGCACCGACGCCCCGACGTACGCCGAGCTCGGCGGGCGTGCCAGCGAGCTGCTCCGACTGGCCGAGGAGCAGGCTGACGAGGTCATCACCGCAGCTCGGACCCGCGCTGACGAGATCGTCCGGTCGGCAACCGCGGAGGCGCAGACCCTGCGGATGCAGGCCGCCCGGGACGCCGAGGACATGCGGATGGTGCAGCTCAAGGAGCTCGACGAGGCCCGCACCAGCGCGATGAGCGAGGTCGAGCGGATCCGCACGACGGCGCAGACCGAGGCCCAGGACCTCGTCGCCTCGGCCGAGCGGGAGTCGTCGCAGCGCCGACTGGCCGCTCAGCAAGAGGCCGACGCCCTGCGCACCGGCGCCCGGCGGGAGGCCGAGGCGCTGGCGGCGACCGCCGAGCGCGAGGTGCAGGAGGCGCGTCGGGCACTCGCGGTGGAGAAGGAGCGGCTGACCCACGAGGCCGCTCAGAACCACAGTGACGCCGCGGCGGAGACCGCAGCGCTGGTCGCGGAGGCGCAGGAGCGTGCCGAGGCCGCCGAGCAGCGGGCCCGCGAGACGATCATGAACGCCAACCTCCACCGCCAACAGGCGGCCGAGGAGGCCCAGCGGATGCTCAACCGGGCGCAGCGCGAGGCCGAGCAGATCGTGTCCGTCGCCCAGACGCAGGCCGACACGTTCGTCGACGCCAGCCACCAGGAGGCGGAGCGGCGACTGTCCGCGCTGACCCACGAGGTCGACCAGCTCACCCGGCGCCGCGACGCGATCGCCGGCCAGCTCGGGGCGCTCCGCGACGTCGTGGCCGGCTTCGCGTCTGCACCGCCCGCCGAGCAGGCCTGACGCGGGTTCCGCCGGGTCAGCGCAGTCTCGCGGCCCGCTCCGTGGCTCGTAGGCTGACCCGGTGAGCTCGAAGGCGTTGAAGCGTGGCCAGTCCTCCCTCCCCGTGACCTCGGGGGCGACGGGCGCGGTCGCGCCTCCTCCTCCCACGGACCCAGGTCCGCTCGGGAACGGGCGGACCAGTCACGGTCCGGTCATGCTCGGCTTCCTGTACGCCGTCGGCGCCCTGCTGGCGCTGTTCCTGGGCGAGCAGCTGCTGCGGGTCGGCAGCGTCGTCATCCTCGTGGTGGTGTCGTTGTTCATCGCCGTCGGCCTCGACCCGTCCGTGCAGTGGCTGCAGCGCCGTGGCCTCGGCCGTTCAGGGGCCGTCCTCGCGGTCATCGTCGCGGTCCTGACCGCGCTCGTGCTGTTCTTCGTAGCCCTCGTCCCGGTGATCTCCGACCAGGTCACCACGATCGTCGATCGGGCCCCCGGCTGGTTCCAGCAGCTGCAGCGCAACAAGCAGGTCCAGGAGCTCGACGAGCGCTTCGACGTCATTGCCAAGGCCCAGGAGTTCGTGACCAGCGGGCAGTGGACCTCCAGCCTCTTCGGCGGGGTCGTCGGCGTCGGGGTCGCCGTGCTGGGCTTCCTCCTCAACGCGTTCCTCGTGACGGTGCTCGTGCTCTACTTCCTGGCGTCGCTCGGCCGGACCAAGCAGGCGCTCTACGGCCTGGCCCCGGCCAGCCGGCGGGCCCGGATCACCGACCTCGGCGAGCGGATCCTCGACAGCATCGGCGGCTACGTCTCCGGTGCCTTCATCGTCGCGATGGCGGCCGGGATCTCGTCGCTGATCTTCCTCTTCGCGGTCGGGCTCGGCGAGTACGCCGTCGCGCTCGCGGCCGTCGTCACCCTGCTCGACGTGATCCCGATGATCGGTGCGACGCTCGGTGCCGTGGTGGTCACCGCGATCGGCTTCGCGACCGACCCGAAGATCGGGCTCGCCTGCCTGATCTTCTACGTGATCTACCAGCAGCTCGAGAACTACGTGATCTACCCCAAGGTGATGCAGCGGTCGGTCAACGTCCCCGGCTCGGTCACCGTCATCGCCGCCCTCGTGGGCGCCGGGCTGCTCGGGGTCGTCGGCGCCCTGCTCGCCATCCCCGCGGCCGCGGCGGTGCTGCTGCTGGTCCGCGAGGTGTTCGTCCCCCGGCAAGCCCTGCGCTGACCGCTCTGCGACGGCCGGTCAGCTGCGGGGCACGTCGCGGAAGACCGCCGTGGTGCGGTCGGCGTACGCCGAGGTGTCCGCCGTGGTCATCGGCCCGTCCCACTCGCGCGGGAGCGGGGTCGGGACGGCGGGGTTGACCCGCGCGACGATCTCGTCGAGCACCCGCTCGGCGTCGCCGACCCAGAGGTGCTTGGCCCCGTCGACGGCGACCACCTCGGCGTGCGGCACGGCGCCGAACCGCTCCCGGGCCTCCGGAGGACGCAGGTAGTCGTCGTGCTCCGGCACGAGCGCCACGAGCGGCGTCCCCGTCGCCGCCCAGGCTGCGAGGTGCTCGTCGGTGGTCCACCGAAGCGGCGGGCTCAGCAGGATGACACCCTGCACCGCGGGGTCGAGCCCGTGCATCAGGGCGAGGTCGGTGCCGAAGGACCAGCCCACCAACCACAGGGACGGCAGGTCGGCGAACTCCGCGTGCTCGATGGCCGCGGCGACGTCGTACCGCTCCCCCACGGCATGGTCGAACGCTCCCTCACTGGTCCCCTGCACGCTGCTGGTGCCGCGGGTGTTGAAGCGCAGCACCGCGAGGTCGGCCAGCGCCGGGAGCCACGCGGCGGCCTTGCGGAAGACCTGGCTGTCCATCATCCCGCCATGGGTGGGCAGCGGGTGGAGGCAGATCAGCGTCGCGACCGGGTCCCGGTCGAGGGGGAGCGCGAGCTCACCGACCAGCCGGAGCCCGTCCGCGGTCTGCAGCGTGACCGGCTCGCGGCGGGCGGGCAGCACCGAGCTCCCACGGATCTTCGCCATGGCGGCCATTGTGCCTGCCCCGACGCCGGTCGAGCCGCCCACCATGGTGGGCGGCTCGACCGGTCACGCGGGGCGGCTCGACCGGTCACGCGGGGCGGCTCGTCACTTCGAGGCGAGCGACCCGTCCGCGTCCTCCGCCGTGAGCGGCTGTGCGATCGACTCCAGCGACTGGCCCTCGGCACGCACGCCGAGGAACGCCGCGACGATGCCGCCGCCGATCATCAGCGCGGCTCCGATGAAGTAGCCGATGGCGATCTGCGTGATGTCCTTGCTCTCCGACGCCGCGTCGATCAGCCGGCCGAAGAGGACCGGTCCGGCGATGCCGCCGACGGCCGTCCCGACCGCGTAGAAGAACGCGATGCAGAGCGCCCGGGTCTCCATCGGGAAGACCTCGCTCGCGGTGAGGTACGCCGAGCTGGCCCCTGCCGAGGCGAAGAAGAACACCACCGCGCCGGCCAGTGTCAGCGTCACCGCGGTGAAGCTGTCGAGGAACACCCCGGCTGCCGCCAGCAGCACCCCGGAGATGATGTAGGTGCCGGAGATCATCCGCACCCGCCCGATGGTGTCGAACAGCGGGCCGAGCAGGAGCGCCCCGAAGAAGTTGCTGACCGCGAAGGCAGCGATGTACCACCCCACCTGCTCGATGCCGTAGAAGGTGCCCAACGTGTCACCGAAGGTGAAGAAGAACGCGTTGTAGAGGAAGGCCTGGCCGATGAAAAGCGACAGGCAGAGCACGGTGCGCTTGGGGTAGAGCGTGAACACGGTCTTGGCGATGAGCGTGAACGGGATCGTCTTGCGCTGCCGGATCGTCAGGGTGTCACCCGAGACGTCCTCGAGCTCCCCGTGCTCGGCGGACACCTGGGCCTCGATGTCGCGGACGATCCTCTCGGCCTCCTCCTCGCGACCGTGGATGAAGAGCCAACGCGGGCTCTCCGGGACGTTGCGGCGGACGATGAGGATGCCGACCGCCAGGATCGCGCCGAGGGCGAAGGCTCCGCGCCAGCCGATCTCGGGGTTGATCACCGTGGGGTCGGTCAGCGGGATCGTCAGCAGCGTGCCGATCGTGGCGCCGACCCAGAAGGAGCCGTTGATCGAGATGTCGATCCGGCCGCGGTACTTCTTCGGGATGAGCTCGTCGATCGCGGAGTTGATCGCGGCGTACTCGCCGCCGATGCCGGCTCCGGTGAGGAACCGGGCCGCGAGGTACCACGCCACGTTCATCGAGAACGCGGTCAGGACCGTCGCGATCGTGTACACCGCGAGCGTCAGCAGGAAGAGCTTCTTGCGGCCGAACCTGTCGGTGAGCTGGCCGAAGAAGAGCGCCCCGATACAGGCGCCGGCGACGTAGACGGCTCCCGCCAGGCCGATGTCGGAGCTCGTGAGCCCGAGACCGGTGTTCGGGTCCTTGAGCGCGTCGGAGAGCGAGCCGACGATCGTGACCTCGATGCCGTCGAGGATCCACACGGTCCCCAGCCCGACGACGACCATCCAGTGGAACCTCGACCAGGGCAACCGGTCCATGCGGGCCGGCACGTCGGTGGTGATACGGCCTGTCTCTACGGGCATCGAGGTGCTCCTCTCTCCGCGGATCGCCCGCGCCGTCGGCCACCGTGACCGCACGTGCAGGAGATGTCAAGGTCATGCTGCACCTCGATGCCCTTCACGACCGGTCACGAACCTCGGACGCGCCAGGATCTCCTGCCCTGGCACCCCCGGCGGCTCAGGCGGCCGGCGCACCGTCCCGGGGTAGAGTCCGCGCTCGTGCGCCTCGTGATCGCTCGCTGCCAGGTCGACTACGCAGGGCGGCTGACGGCGCACCTACCGATGGCGACGCGGCTCATCATGGTGAAGAACGACGGCTCGGTGCTGGTGCACTCCGACGGCGGCTCGTACAAGCCGCTCAACTGGATGTCCCCGCCGGCGAGGCTGCGCGAGGGGCTGGCCGAGGACGGCCGTCTGGAGTGGACCGTCCACGGGAAGGACGGCCCGGACGGCGACACCCTGCGAATCCTCATCGACGAGGTCGTCAGCGACTCCAGTCACGACCTCGGGCTCGACCCGGGGCTGCAGAAGGACGGCGTCGAGAAGCACCTGCAGGAGCTCCTCGCCGACCACCCCGGGACGCTGGCGGCGGGGCTGACGCTGGTCCGCCGCGAGTACCCGACCGCGATCGGGCCGGTCGACCTGCTCTGTCGCGACGACCGTGGCGCCTGCGTGGCGGTCGAGGTCAAGAGGCGCGGCGAGATCGACGGCGTCGAGCAGCTCACGCGGTACCTCGAGCTCCTCAACCGCGACACGACGCTGTGCCGCAACGGAGCGGTGCGGGGGATCTTCGCCGCACAGGAGATCAAGCCGCAGGCACGCGTCCTGGCCGCGGACCGCGGCATCGCGTGCGCGGTCGTCGACTACGACGCGCTGCGGGGCATGGACGACCCCACGGACCGACTCTTCTGAGGGTCGACGCGGTCAGCGGTCGGACAGCGCGTCGGCCGACGCCTTGCGGTTGGCCTTCTTGATGGCCTCGACGAGCTCGTCCTTGGTCATCCTCGACCGGCCCCGCACGTCGAGCCGCTTGGCGACGTCGTACAGGTGCTGCTTGCTGGCATGGGCGTCCACCCCCTCCGCGGTCGGCTCGGGCGAGGTCGGGCCCTGCGCCGCGTGGTCGTCGGACGGCCCGTAGGAGTCCTTGGGCTCCCAGTGGTCGCCGACCTTCTCGTGGGTGTGCTTGAGAGAGGAGAACGCCGTCCGCGCGGCACGCTCCCCGTCGCCGTAGGACTCTGCGGCGGCGTCGTAGGTGGTGGCGAACGTGCGCTGTGCCTTCCTCCCCGACCGGGCGATCGTCGAGGGCAGCTCGCTCTTCTTCGGACTGCCGTCCTTGTTCGTCTTCGGCATCTCCGCCTCCTTCCGCGGGTCCACCCGCCGGTGGGAGCAGTACCCACTGAGGGCGGCGTCCACCTCGGGGGATCAGGCGCCGACGAGCTGCGCCACCTCGGCGGCACACCCCCACGAGAGCGTGATCCCTGCGCCGCCGTGCCCGTAGCAGTGGACGACGCGGCCGCCGGCCGGCGACGCGGTCACCTCCAGTCGGACGGCGGGCCGCGCGGGTCGCAGGCCGACCCGGTGGCCGAGCACCCGTGCGCCGCGGAGCTGCGGGACCAGGTCGGTCGCTCGGCGGAGCAGGGCGTCGGCGACCTCCGGGTCCGGCGTCCGGTCCCAGGCCCCGTGGTCCTCGGTCCCCCCGACGACGACGTCGCGGCTGCGCGGCACGACGTACGTCGGCCCGGCCTCGTCGAGCCACCACCGGTCGAGGCCGACCTGCTCGACGTACACGACCTGGCCCCGCACCGGCACGACCGACGGGTCGTGGGCGAGGAGCCGCGCTCCGAGCCCGGCGGCGTCGACGACGACCTCGGCGCGGTCGGGCAGGGCGGCGAGTGCCAGCCGTGTGACGGTCCCGCCGAGCGCCTCGACCCGGGCAGCGAGCCACTGGAGGTAGGTCGGCATCTCGACGACGGGAGCGACGAAGGTCCAGCCCGCGGCGTAGCCCGCAGGATGGTCGGAGGTGACCGCAGCGCCCGGCACCGCCGCGAGCCAGTCGGGGAGCGGGGCAGGTCGGTGCAGCACCTCGGTCCCGGGCAGCAGCGTCACCCCGGTGCCGGGGTCGGCGGCGAGCTGCTCCAGCTCGGCGTACGTCGTCCGGGCCCACGCGGCGACCCGCTCGGGCGGGTGGGCGAGGTAGGGGTACCACAGTGCCGCGGCGACGGCGGACGTCGTCTCCAGCGGCAGGTCCCGGGCCACCACGCCGACCTCGTGCCCGCGCTCGAGGAGGCGGACCGCGCAGGAGAGCCCGGTCACGCCGGCACCGACGACGAGGACGCGCGCCATGGGAGGAGTGTGCACGACCGGTCACGAACCGGAGGAGCCGTGGGCTCCGGGGTTCAGCCGCCCCGTGGAGTGCGCTCGACGACGAACAGCCGCGGCAGGACGCCGTGGGTCAGCACCCGTCGCAACGACGGCCGGCACCCGACGAGCACGAGCCGGTGGCCCTCGCGCTGCAGCCGGACGGCGACCGCCGCGAGGAGCCGCAGCACGGTGAGGTCCACCGCCTCCACCTCGTCCATGCCGAGCACCAGGTCCTCGTCCCCGTGCCGGGCCAGGTGCGCGGTGATGCGGTCCCGCAGCTCCGTCGAGCAGCGGCCGTCGAGCGGGCCTGAGAGCGTGATCGGCTCCGTGGTGTGCGGGCCTCCCCGTCCGCCCATGTGCTGGCGCCTCCTCCGGCTGCACGGTGGCCGGCTTCCCGAGGACCGGCCCGCAACGTCCCCTCGACTAGTAGACGCGCGAGGCCCCGGATCGGTTGCCCCCGACACGCCCGGGTGCCCGACTCCGGGCGAGCCGTAGGGTGAGGCGGTGGTCAACCTCACGCGGATCTACACGCGCACCGGCGACGCGGGACGGACCCGGCTGGGGGACAACAGCGAGACGACGAAGACCGACCTGCGGCTCGAGGCCTACGCCACGGTCGACGAGCTGGGCAGCCAGCTCGGCTGGGCGCTCGCGGTCGGCGGCCTCGACCCGGAGGTGACCGCGCTGCTCACGACCGTGCAGAACGACCTCTTCGACGTCGGCGCGGACCTCTCCACACCGGTCGTCGCCGACCCCCCGTGGCCGCCGCTCCGGGTCGAGCCCGACTACGTCGTACGACTCGAGCGGTGGTGCGACCAGTACAACGAGCCGCTGGAGCCACTGCGCTCGTTCATCCTCGCCGGCGGGACCGCCAGCGCCGCGGCGCTCCACGTCTGCCGCACGGTGGCCCGTCGTGCCGAGCGGGCCGGCTGGGCGGCGTACGCCGAGCACGCCGCGACGATGAACGAGGTGGCCCTGCAGTACCTCAACCGGCTGAGCGACCTGCTCTTCATCCTCGCCCGCCACGCCAACCGCGAGGTCGGCGACGTCTTGTGGAAGCCCGGCGGGGAACGCTAGACGACGCGGCCGTGCCGACCCGGTGGTGCGGCCTCCAGCCAGGCCAGCAGCCCGGTGAGGGCGTCCGGCGCGAGCGCCAGCTCCACCACGCCCCGAGAGGTCCGGCAGGCGATGACGACGTGCCCGGCGTAGATCGCGTGCACCTCCATCCCCTGCGGCGCCCGCTGCCCCAGGTAGGTCACCGAGCACCGCTCGAGCCGGCGGCGGGGGCGGGGAGCCAGCGAGAAGATCCGGAAGCACTCGAGGACGTCGCCGGAGTACCGGCCGATGCCGAGGGTCCAGCCGCGCGCGGAGGCAACGGTCTGCGTGGTCGGGACGGCCGCGGACTCAGCGGGTCCAGGAGGTCCCGGGGACCCGGGGGCTGCGCCGGGACTGACCCGGAGGAGCTCGAGGTGGGTGTCCGGGGCCTGGCGGAAGCTCAGCTCGAAGGTGCCGCCGCTGCGGGAGACCCAGCGCCGCCGCAGGACGATCCCGAGCCCGAAGAGCAGCACCAGGAGCAGTGCGACGCCAACGATGTCGGCGACCCACTGCCACAGCGGCATCCGCTCCTCCTCGTCCCGACGGTCCGACGCGTCGACCGGTCTGTGGCGCCCGAGCCGCGGTGGCGGCCGCCCCGGCTCAGGTCTTGCTCTGCTCCGCCGCCCGGATGCGCGCCTCAGCCCAGGCGCGGGCTGCCGCCGCCTCCGCCTCGTCGTCCCGCTCCCCGGCTGCTCGCGCCCGCTCGAGGTCGGCCCGAGCGGTCTCGAGGTCCACGTCGTGCGACATCTGGGCGTGCTCGGACAGGATGGAGATCCGGTTCGCCGCCACCGACAGGAAGCCGGCGTCGACCGCCGCCACCCACGTCTCGCCCTCCGACGTGGTCACGTCGACCACGCCGTCGACCATCAGCGACAGCATCGGCGCGTGGTCGGGGAGGATCCCGACGTCACCCTCGGTCGTGCGGGCGATGACCATCGTGGCCTCACCCGACCACACGAGCCGGTCCGCCGCGACCAGCTCGACCTGCATGGTCTTGCCTGCCATCCTCAGAGGCTCTTCTTGATGTCGGCCCACTTGCGCTCGACATCGTCGAGCCCGCCGCACATGAAGAACGCCTGCTCGGCGACCTCGTCGAGCTCGCCGTCGGCGATCTTGTTGAAGGCCTCGACGGTGTCCTCGATCGGGACCGTCGACCCCTCCACGCCGGTGAACTGCTTGGCGACGTAGGTGTTCTGCGACAGGAACCGCTGGATGCGCCGCGCCCGGTGGACGATGATCTTGTCCTCCTCGGAGAGCTCGTCCACCCCGAGGATCGCGATGATGTCCTGGAGCTCCTTGTTGCGCTGCAGGATCTGCTTGACCCGGATCGCGCAGTCGTAGTGCGCCTGGCCGATGTACTGCGGGTCGAGGATCCGCGACGTCGAGGCCAGCGGGTCCACGGCCGGGTAGATCCCGAGCGAGGCGATCTCGCGGGAGAGCTCGGTCGTGGCGTCGAGGTGGGCGAAGGTCGTCGCCGGCGCAGGGTCGGTGTAGTCGTCGGCGGGGACGTAGATCGCCTGCAGCGACGTGATCGAGTGACCGCGGGTCGAGGTGATCCGCTCCTGCAGGACGCCCATCTCGTCGGCCAGGTTGGGCTGGTAGCCGACCGCGGACGGCATCCGCCCGAGCAGCGTCGACACCTCGGACCCGGCCTGGGTGAACCGGAAGATGTTGTCGATGAACAGCAGCACGTCCTGGTTCTGCACGTCGCGGAAGTACTCCGCCATCGTCAGCGCCGACAGCGCCACCCGCAGCCGGGTGCCCGGCGGCTCGTCCATCTGGCCGAACACCAGCGCGGTCTGCCCGATGACGCCGGCCTCGGTCATCTCCGCGATGAGGTCGTTGCCCTCACGGGTCCGCTCCCCGACGCCCGCGAACACCGACACACCGCCGTGGTCCTTGGCGACGCGGGCGATCATCTCCTGGATCAGCACGGTCTTCCCGACGCCGGCACCGCCGAAGAGGCCGATCTTCCCGCCGAGCACGTACGGCGTGAGGAGGTCGATGACCTTGATGCCGGTCTGGAACATCTCGGTCTTCGACTCGAGCTGGTCGAAGGCCGGGGCCTTGCGGTGGATCCCCCAGCGCTCGTTGACCTCCAGCGTCTCGCCCGGCTCGAGGTTGAGGCAGTCGCCGGTCGCGTTGAAGACGTGGCCCTTGGTGACGTCGCCGACGGGGACCGAGATCGGTCCTCCGGTGTCGGTGACCGTCGCCCCGCGCACCATGCCGTCGGTCGGCTTCATCGAGATCGCCCGCACGACGCCGTCGCCGATGTGCTGGGCGACCTCGAGGGTGATCGCGGTGGTCTCGCCGCCGAGGGCCACCTCGACCGTGAGCGCGTTGTAGATCTCGGGCATCGAGTCCACGGGGAACTCGATGTCGACGACGGGGCCGATGACCCGGGCGATCCGGCCTGTCGACCCCGCGCCCTGCTGCTCGGTGTCCTGCTTGTCGATCGTCATGGTCATGAGAGTCACTCCCGTCAGTCGTGAGCCGCTTGCGCGTCGGCGAGCGCGTTGACGCCACCGACGATCTCGCTGATCTCCTGGGTGATGCCGGCCTGGCGCGCCTGGTTGGCGATCCGGGTGTACTTCTTGATGAGCTCGGTGGCGTTGTCCGTGGCGGACTTCATCGCCCGCTGCCGGGCCGCTAGCTCCGACGCCGCGGCCTGGAGCAGGGCGAAGTAGATCCGCGACTGCACGTAGCGCGGGAGGAGACCGTCGAGGACCTCCGCCGGCCCCGGCTCGAACTCGTAGAGCGGGAGCACCTCGTCGGCGGGCGGCCGCTCCTCGCCCTCGACGATCTCCAGGGGCAGCAGCCGCACGGCCGTGGGCTCCTGGGTCAGCATCGACCGGAAACGGGTGTAGACGAGGTGCACCTCGTGGACGCCCTCGGCCTCGGCCTCCGACGGCGTCTCGTCGCCGGCGGAGGTGAACGCGTCGATGAGCGCGGACCCGATCTCGCGGGCCACGTCGTAGGTCGGCTGGTCGGAGTGGCCCACCCAGGAGTCGACCATCGGGCGGCGCCGGAAGGTGAAGTAGGTCACGCCCTTGCGCCCGGAGACGTAGATGCTCACGTCCAGGCCCTCGCCCTTGAGCTTGGTGACGAGGCGCTCGGCCTCCTTGAGCACGTTGGAGGAGTACGCGCCCGCGAGACCGCGGTCGCTGGTCACGATGAGCACCGCGGCCCGCCGCGGCTCGGGGTGCTCGGTGGTCAGCGGGTGGTCGACGTTGGAGTAGGTCGCCACCGCCGTGACTGCGCGGGTCAGCTCCCGCGCGTACGGGGCGGCCGCCTGCGCCCGCTGCTGGGCCTTGATGATCCGCGAGGCGGCGATGAGCTCCATCGCCCGGGTGATCTTCTTGGTCGACTCGACCGACCGGATCCGGGCGCGGTACTCACGCAGCGAGAGGGCCACTCAGGCCCTCCTCTGCCGGACGATCTGCTCCTGGTCCTCGTCCTCGAGGGCCTCGTGCGTCTCGTTGCGCGGCCGGATCGAGCCTCCCTCGGAGGTCTCGAACTGGTCGGTGAAGGAGTCGAAGGCCGACTCGAGCGCCGAGGAGGTGTCGTCGCTGAAGTCGTTGGTCTCCCGGATCGTGTCGAGGATCCCCGCGTGCGAGCGGCGCAGGTAGTCGAGGAACTCGCGCTCGAACCGGGACACGTCCTCCACCGGCACCCGGTCGAGCTTGCCGGTCGTGCCGGCCCAGAGCGAGACCGTCATCTCCGGCACCGGGAACGGCGAGTAGGCCGGCTGCCGCAGCAGGCGCATCAGGCGCTGCCCGCGGTCGAGCTGCTGGCGCGACGCCGCGTCGAGGTCGGAGGCGAACATCGCGAACGCCTCCATCGCGCGGAACTGCGCGAGGTCGACCTTGAGCGACCCGGTGACCTTCTTCATCGCCTTGGTCATCGCGGCGCTGCCGACGCGCGACACCGACACGCCGACGTCGATGGCGGGCCGCTGGTTGGAGTTGAAGAGGTCGGACTGCAGGAAGATCTGGCCGTCGGTGATCGAGATGACGTTGGTCGGGATGTACGCCGACACGTCGTTGGCCTTGGTCTCGATGACCGGCAGGCCGGTCATCGAGCCCGCCCCGAGCTCGTCGGACAGCTTCGCGCAGCGCTCGAGCAGCCGGCTGTGCAGGTAGAAGACGTCACCGGGGTAGGCCTCGCGGCCCGGCGGACGCCGCAGCAGCAGCGACACCGCGCGGTAGGCCTCGGCCTGCTTGGTGAGGTCGTCGAAGATGATGAGGACGTGCTTGCCGGCGTACATCCAGTGCTGGCCGATGGCGGACCCGGTGTACGGCGCGAGGTACTTGAAGCCTGCGCTGTCCGACGCGGGCGAGGCGACGATCGTCGTGTACTCCAGCGCCCCGGCCTCCTCGAGGGCGCCGCGGACGGCGGCGATCGTCGAGCCCTTCTGGCCGATCGCGACGTAGATGCAGCGCACCTGCTTGCTCGGGTCGCCGGTGTCCCAGTACTGCTTCTGGTTGATGATCGTGTCGATGAGGATCGTCGACTTGCCGGTCTGGCGGTCGCCGATGATGAGCTGGCGCTGCCCGCGGCCGATCGGCGTCATGGAGTCGATCGCCTTGATCCCGGTGGCGAGCGGCTCGTGCACCGACTTGCGTTGCACGACCGTCGCCGCCTGCACCTCCAGCGGTCGCCGCCCCTCGGAACGGATCTCGCCCATCCCGTCGATCGGGTTGCCGAGCGGGTCGACCACGCGACCGAGGTAGTCGTCGCCGACGGGGACCGAGAGGATCTCTCCGGTGCGGCGGACGGTCTGGCCCTCCTCGATGCCGGCAAAGTCACCGAGGACCACGACGCCGATCTCGCGGGTGTCGAGGTTCAGCGCGATGCCTAGCGTCCCGTCCTCGAACTCCAGCAGCTCGTTGGCCATCGCCGACGGCAGGCCGCTCACCCGGGCGATGCCGTCACCGGCCTCGGCGACGGTGCCGACCTCCTCGCGGCTGGCCGCGTCGGGGTGGTAGTCGGCCACGAACCGCTGCAGTGCGTCCCGGATCTCGTCCGGACGGATCGAAAGCTCCGTCATCTCAAGTCTCCTGCTTCCTTCACTGGCTCCGTGAGGAGGACCGCTCCTCGGTGAGTGCGACTTCTCGAGCGCTCTGTTCCAAACCTACGTGCTGAGGACGCGCCCGCGTGCGGGCCGGGCGGCACCCTGCTCGACCATGCGATCAGCCCGCAAGCCGCCGTCGTGCGTCGTCGAGCCGGCTGGCCACCGACCCGTCGATGACGTCGTCGCCGATCTCCACCCGGAGCCCGCCGACGAGGGTGGGATCCACGACCACGTTGAGGTGGACCGACCGGTCGTACTGGCGGCTGAGCGCCGCCTCGAGCCGGTCGTGCTCCGGCGCCGACAGCGGCCGCGCGGACCGCACGGTCGCGACCCGCTCGCCCTGCACTGCCGAGGCGATCCGCTGGTAGTCCTCGAGCGCGAGCCCGATGGTGCGGTGGGTCCCCGAGAGCGCCTGCTCGACGAGCAGGGCGGTCGCGGGGAGCACGCGCGTCCCCAGGAGGTCGCGCAGCAGCACCTGCTTGTCCGCGACGGTGCGCGCCGGGTCACCGAGCGCGTTGCGGAGCGCCGGAGCCTGCGACACCAGCCGCTCCACGTCGAAGAGCTCGTCGGCCAGCCGGCCCGGGTCGCCGGCGCCGCGGACGGTCGTCTCCACCCCGAGGCGCTCCAGCCCCAGCGCGAGGTCGCCCGGCGAGGTCCACCGGTGCCCGACCGCTGTCGCCACGACCTCCGCCGCGACCTCGTCGACCTTGCGCCCGAAGAGGCTGCGGACCAGGCCCGACCTGGCGGACGCGTCGAGCGACGCGTCGGTGAGGGTGCGCCGCAGCCGTGGCTCGGAGCGGATGACCGCGGTGAGCGCGAACAGGTCCTCCCCCACCCGCGCCACCCGTTCGGGTTCGACGCCGGCGAGCCGGTCGGCGAGCTCGCGCTCGCAGGCCGCGAGCGCCTCCACCGAGGGGCCGCGCAACCCGGACCGGGTGCCGTCGGACGAGGAGGCCATCAGCTCGGCTCCCCCGCGGGACCGGCCGGCGGCAGCGCCGAGGACCCCCGCGACGTCCCGGTCGGAGCGCCCGCGGGCGTGCCTGCCGGTGCACCCGCCGGAGCACCAGCCGGAGCACCCGCCGGAGCACCCGCCGGAGCACCCGTCGGCTGTGCACTCTCGAGGTCGGCGAGGAACCGGTCGACGACGCGGGTCGAGCGGGCGTCGTCCTCGAGGGACTCCCCGACGATCCGGCCTGCGAGCGCGGTGGCGAGCGACCCGACCTCGGCGCGGAGGGAGGTCACCGCCTGCTGCCGCTCGGCCTCGATCTGGGCCTTGCCGTGCTCGACGATCCGTCCGGCCTCGGCCTGAGCCTGGGCCCGCATCTCCGCCACGATCTGGGAGCCCTGCTCGCGGGCCTCCTCGCGGATCCGGGCCGCCTCGTGCTTGGCCTCCCCGAGCTGTTGCTCGAGCTGGGCGAGCCTCGCGTCGGCCTCGGCCTGCTTGGTCTCCGCCGCCCGCAGCCCGCCCTCGATCGCCTCAGTGCGGTCGTGGAAGGTGCGTTCGAAGTTCGGGACGACGAACCGCCGGATGGCGAGGTAGAGCAGCCCGAAGACGATCAGCGACAGCACGATCTCGACCGGGTGCGGGATCAGCGGGTTGACGGCCTCCTCCGCTCCGGCCTCGGCGGTCAGGAAAACGTTCATGGACTGGTCCTCCGGTCGCTGGGCGTCAGAGCGCGAACGCGAGACCGATACCGATGATGGCCAGCGCCTCTGCCAGTGCGAAGCCGATGAAGGCGATCGTCTGGAGGCGACCCTGGGCCTCGGGCTGGCGCGCCACACCCTGGATGTAGGCGGCGAAGATCAGGCCGATGCCGACACCGGGACCGATCGCGGCCAGGCCGTAGCCGATCATGTTGAGGTTGCCTTCCACGGCACCTTTCCTTTCGTTGTTCCTGCTGTTGCGGTGAGGGAGGTCGAGCGGGTCCAGCGGTGGGGGTCCGGTGCGGGTCAGTGCTCCTCGGCGATCGCACTGGAGATGTAGAGCGAGGTCAGGATCGTGAAGATGAACGCCTGCAGGAACTGCACGAGCAGCTCCAGCCCGGCGATCGCCAGGAAGAGCACCCAGGTGAGGACGCCGACGGGCTTGACCAGCGTGCTGCCGTGGAACAGGAGGAACTCGCCGCCGAGGGCGAACAGGATGAGCAGCAGGTGGCCGGCGAACATGTTGGCGAACAGTCGCAGCGCGAGCGTGAACGGGCGGACCACGATGTTGGAGAAGAACTCCAGCGGGATCAGCAGCGGGAGCATGTAGCCGGGAACGCCCGCAGGGACGGTCTGCATCTTGAGGTAGCCGCCGAACCCGTGGCGCTGGATGCCGGCGCCGTTGTAGACCAGCCACGCGACCAGCGCGAGGGCGACCACGAACCCGATCCGCGAGAACGTCGGGAACTGGATGAACGGGATCGTCGCGAAGACGTTGTTGAGCAGGATGAAGAAGAAGAGCGTGAACAGCAGCGGCACGAACCGGAGGAAGTCGTGGCTGCCGATGACGTCGCGGCTGAGCGTGTTGCGGACGAAGCCGTACATCCCCTCGCCGACGAACTGCAGCTTGCCCGGCACCATCGCCCGCTTCGCCGATGCCGCGCGGAAGAACAGGAAGACCAGCAGCGCCGCGAGGACGAGCTGGATCATCGGCTTGGTGATCCCGGAGTACATCGTCTGACCGAGGAAGGTGAACGTCGAGTCGTTGCCGATGCCCGGCAGGTTGAACTCGCCGGGCCCGGGCGCGTGGAAGTCCTCGCCGCGGACCAGTGTCGTCCCGATCGGGGTCACGGTGTCTCCTGCATCCTTCGCACTCGTCCTACGTGTCCTGGCCCTCGCCCGGGGGCGGGGTACCGGTGAAGCGCACGATCGTCAGCCAGATGCCGAACGCGGCTCCGACGACGATCCCGACGGCGACGAGGAAGCTCGTCCCCAGCCACCGGTCGGCGAGCCAACCGAGCACGCCGTAGACGCCTACCCCGGCGACCAAGTAGCCGAACCCCTGCCACGGGTCTGCGCTCGGACGTCGGTGAGGCGAGTCAGGCGGCGTGCTCTGCTGACTCATGGCACGCCGGACACTAGCAGCGGCCGGAACGTGTCTCACCCGCCGACCCCCTTCTCGGACACCGAGGAGGACGGCGGCTCGGGCCTCGGGGTGCTCCGCACCGCGCGCACCACCAGCAGCACCAGCCACGCGACCGTCGCGACGACGACCGCTCCGCCGGTCCAGGCGACGTCGAGCGTCGACCCGGACGCAGGGGACGCCTGCACCTCCGCGAGGACCAGCGCGAGGGCGCCCACCTGGAGCACGTAGGTGAGCAGAGCGACCAGCAGCGACGCGCGAGGGGCGTACGCCGCGACCAGGCTGACCGTCACCGTGCCGAAGAGGTAGAACGCCGACATCAGCCCGGCCCCCAGCACGGCGCCGAGCGCCTGGGGCCGGCCGGCGGTCGCGAGGGCCAGGAGCACCCCGCCGGCGGCGACCGCAGCGCCCACGGCGACCACCAGCCCCGCTCCCACGAGGTTGCTCACCAGGCCGTCCCGGACTCCCTGACCGGCGCGGGAGTGCTCCTCGGCCGACACCGTGCTCACCGCGGGGGGACCGGCGCGTAGTCGTCCCCGTGGGTCCACCCGGGCCGCTCGACCCGCGGCACGACGAGGGTCAGCAGGACCGTCACTGCTGCCCAGAGCGCCAGCACCCCGAACACGAGCCGACCGGGGAAGAGCGCGGCCGCGACCCCGCCGATCGCCACGAGCGCCGCCCAGAGCCAGATCACCAGGACCGCGCGCCGGTGGGAGTGGCCGTACTCGAGGAGCCGGTGGTGGAGGTGCTGCTTGTCGGGCGCAAACGGCGACTGGCCGCGCCGCATCCGGCGTACGACCGCGAGCAGCAGGTCGACGAACGGGACGATCAGCACCGAGACCGGCAGCAGCACCGGCAGCAGCATCAGCAGCAGGCTCTCCTGCCCCACCGCGGCCCCGGTGAACGCCGACGGCGGGAACGAGCCGCTCAACGACAGCGCCGACGCCGCGAGCACCAGGCCGATGAGCATCGACCCGCTGTCGCCCATGAACATGTCGGCCGGGTGGAAGTTGTGCGAGATGAAGCCCACGCAGGCGCCGGCCAGCGCCGCGCACAGCAGGGCCGAGGCGATCGCCACCGACTGGAACTCCACCGACGCCAGGCGGTAGGAGAACAGGAAGAAGGCCACCGCGCCGAGCCCGATCACGCCGGCGGCGAGCCCGTCGAGCCCGTCGATGAAGTTCACCGCGTTGATCGTCGCGACCACGAGGAACACCGTGATGAGCGCCGCCTGGGCGCCGTTCAGGGACAGCACGCCGCCGCCCGGCAGGTAGACGACGTAGACCTGCACGTCGTTGAGGACCAGGAAGCTCGCGGCGAGCACCTGCCCGCCGAGCTTGGTGAGCGCGTCGAGCTCGATCAGGTCGTCGACGACCCCGAGCGCGCAGACCATCCCGCCGGCGACCAGCACCACGCCGGCGTCGTCGAGCGGCTCGGTGCCCCCGGAGGAGAGGAAGGGCAGGTTGCGCCCGACGACGTACGCCGCGACCAGCCCGCCGTACATCGCCACGCCGCCGAAGTACGGGATGGGGACGTCGTGGACGTCGCGGTCGCGGACCCTCGCGACGGCGCCGAACCGGAGCGCCACCTCACGCGCGAGCACCGCGAGCAGGTAGGTGACCGCGACCGCGACGATGAAGACCGCGACGTACTCGCGCACCCAGGGTCAGCTCTCGTCCCGGATGATCGCGTCGTACGCCGCCGCGACCTCGTTGAGCCTGTCGAGACCGAGGACGCCCTGCCGCAGCACGCGGCCCTCGTCGGTCGTGCAGTCGATGATCGTCGACGCGACCGGACCCGGCGTCGGCCCGGCGTCGAGGATGACCCGCACCCGCTCCCCCAGCATGTTCTCGGCGTCGTCGGCGTTGAGGGCGGCCGGGGTCCCGGTCCGGTTGGCGCTGCTGACCGCCATCGGGCCGGTCCGCGACAACAGCTCGAGCGCGATCTCGTGGTCGGGCATCCGGACCGCGACGGTGCCGCGGGTCTCCCCGAGGTCCCACTGCAGGGACGTCTGCTGGTGCAGCACCAGCGTCAGTGGCCCGGGCCAGAACTCGTCGACGAGGGCGCGGGCCCAGTCCGGGATCCCCGAGGTGAGCGCCTCGAGCGTCGTCTTCGCCGAGACGAGGACCGGGGGCGGCATCTGGCGACCGCGGCCCTTGGCCGCCAGGAGGGCGGCGACCGCGTGGGCGTTGAAGGCGTCGGCCCCGATCCCGTACACGGTGTCGGTGGGCAGCACGACCAGCCGCCCGCGCTGCACGGCGCGCCCGGCCGCGGCGATGCCCTCCTCGCGCTCGGCCTCGGTGGAGGTGTCGAACCGCGTGGCCATGGCACCATCCTTCCACCGGTGGCGCCGGTCACGCCCACCCCCTCACCACCGCGTGGCGGTCGTCCCGTCCCGGGCTCGGCCCGAGGGTCCTCGGCGGGCCGTCACGAACCGGGGACGGCCGGCGAGGTCGCGGTGGTCGCGGACCTCCACCCAACGCTGCGTGCGGGCGAAGAGGGCGGGCGCGGCCTCGGCCTGCACCTCGGCGTGCTCGGCGCCGACCGACCCGCCGGTGCGCAGCAGCCGCGCCGCGGTGCGTTCGACGACCCGCAGCGCGTCGAGTCCGTCGTCCCCGCTCCACAGCGCCAGCGCCGGGTCGTGGTCGCGGACCTCCGGGGTGACCGACTCGAAGGCCTCGAGCGGGATGTACGGCGGGTTGCTCACCACGACGTCGGCGGTGCCGTCCAGGTCGGGGAACGCCTCGGCCATGTCGCCGAGCCGCAGGTCGACGGTCGAGCCCTCCAGGTTGCGCCTCGCCCAGCCGTGGGCGTCCTCGTCGAGCTCCACGGCGTGCACCCGGGCGCTCTCCACCTCGGTCGCCACCGCCAGCGCGATCGCGCCGGAGCCGGTGCAGAGGTCCACCACGACCGGCCGGGCGCCGGTCGTCGCGAGGTCGCGCGCCTGGTCGACGGCCCAGCCGGCGAGCGCCTCGGTCTCCGGGCGGGGCACGAAGACGCCGGGACCGACCGCGAGCTCGAGGTACCGGAAACCGGCGGTCCCGGTCAGGTGCTGCAGCGGGACCCGCTGCGCGCGACGGGCGACGAGCCCGGCGTACGCCCGAGCCTGGTCGGCGCTGGCTGCCCCGTGGCCGGGGAGCCTGCCGCGCGTCGTGCCGAGGACGTGGGCGAGCAGCTCGGCGGAGTCGTGGTCGGGGGACGCCACACCCGCCGCCCTGAGCTCGGCTGCGGCGCCGCGCAGCAGGTCCGCGACCTCGAGGGCGGTGCCGCTCACCGCTCGAGCGCGTCGAGCCTCGCCGCGAGGTCCGCGGCCACGCAGGACGCGAGCACCGGGTCGAGGTCGCCGGCGAGGACGTGGTCGAGGTTGTAGGCCTTGTAGCCGGTGCGGTGGTCGGAGATGCGGTTCTCCGCGAAGTTGTAGGTGCGGATCCGCTCGGACCGGTCGACGGTCCGCACCTGCAGGCGGCGGGCGTCGGAGGCCTCGGACTGCGCGGTCTGCTCGGCGGCCTGCAGCAGCCGGGCACGCAGGATCCGCAGCGCCTGCTCCTTGTTCTGCAGCTGCGACTTCTCGTTCTGGCAGCTGACCACCAGGCCGGTCGGCAGGTGGGTGATCCGGACCGCGGAGTCGGTGGTGTTGACGCTCTGACCGCCCGGACCGGAGGAGCGGAACACGTCGATGCGCAGGTCGTTCTCGTCGATCGTCACGTCGACGGGCTCGGCCTCGGGCATCACGAGCACGCCGGCGGCGGAGGTGTGGACCCGGCCCTGCGACTCGGTGACCGGGACCCGTTGCACGCGGTGGACCCCGCCCTCGAACTTGAGCAGGGCGTACGGCGCCTCGCCCGGCACGGGAGTGCCCCTCGCCTTGACCGCGACCGTGACCGACTTGTAGCCGCCGAGGTCGGACGGGGTCGCGTCGAGCTGCTCGACCTTCCAGCCGCGCTGCTCGGCGTAGCGCGTGTACATCCGCAGCAGGTCCCCGGCGAACAGCGCGGACTCCTCACCACCCTCGCCGGACTTGATCTCCAGCAGCGCGTCCTTGGCGTCCGAGGCGTCCCGCGGCACGAGCAGGTGACGCAGCCGCTCCTCGACCTGGGTCCGACGGGCGGTCAGCTCCACAGCCTCGGCCGCGAAGGTCTCGTCCTCCGCGGACAGCTCCTGGGCGGCACCGAGGTCGTCCTCCACCCGGTGCAGCTCGGCGTAGGCGCCGACGACCTGGGTCAGCTCGGCGTACCGCTGGTTGAGCCGTCGCACCAACGCCTGGTCGGTGTGGACCGCGGGGTCGGCGAGCCGCCGCTCGAGCGCACGGTGCTCCTCGACCAGTCCTTCGACCGCCTCGAACACGTGCCACCTCCCCGTCCTGCGCTCACGAGCCCCGACAGACCGGACGCCGGCCCCGATCGGGGCCGGCGTCGAGGTGCCGGGTCAGCGCTTGGGGCCGGACCCTGCGTTCTGGCCGCTCTGGGCGCCGGCCTTCGCGTAGCGCTGCTGGAAGCGAGCGACGCGGCCGCCGGTGTCGAGGATCTTCTGCTTGCCGGTGTAGAACGGGTGGCAGGCCGAGCAGACGTCGGCGTGGATGCTGCCGCCGGTGGCGGTGCTCCGCGTCGTGAACGTGTTGCCGCAGGTGCAGGTGACCTGGGTGTCGACGTACGTCGGGTGGATGTCCTTCTTCATGGTTCCTTCCCTGGGACGTGGCCGCCGGGTCGCCGTGGACCTGCTGGTCCGCTGTTGTGCCGTGCTGTGCTGGCGTGAACCGGAGCCTGGGGTCAGTGTCTCAGAGAACCTCGACGGGACGCGAATTAGTCCCGCGGGCCCCGCTCCGCCCTCGTCGCCGGCTCGGGGGTCGTCTTCTGCACCTGCAGCAGGAACTCGATGTTGCTGTGCGTCTTCCTCAGCCGCTCGAGGAGCAGCTCGAGCGCCTGCTGGCCCTCGAGCCCGGACAGCACCCGCCGCAGCTTCCAGACAATCGCGAGCTCCTCCTTGCTCATGAGGAGCTCCTCGCGCCGCGTGCCCGACTGGACGGCGTCGATGGCGGGGAAGAGGCGCTTGTCGGCGAAGTCCCGGCGGAGCCGGATCTCCATGTTGCCGGTGCCCTTGAACTCCTCGAAGATCACCTCGTCCATCTTCGAGCCGCTCTCGATGAGCGCGGTCGCGAGGATCGTCAGCGAACCGCCGTCCTCGATGTTGCGCGCGGCCCCGAAGAACTTCTTCGGCGGGTAGAGCGCCGCGGAGTCGACGCCACCGGAGAGGATGCGGCCGCTCGCCGGCGCGGCGAGGTTGTACGCGCGGCCGAGGCGGGTGATGCCGTCGAGCAGGACGACGACGTCGTGGCCGAGCTCCACGAGGCGCTTGGCGCGCTCGATGGCGAGCTCGGCGACGATCGTGTGGTCGGCCGCGGGCCGGTCGAACGTCGAGGAGATGACCTCCCCCTTGACCGACCGCTGGAAGTCGGTGACCTCCTCCGGCCGCTCGTCGACGAGGACGACCATGAGGTGGCACTCGGGGTTGTTGGTGGTGATCGAGTTGGCGATCGACTGCATGATCATCGTCTTGCCGGCCTTGGACGGCGACACGATGAGCCCGCGCTGTCCCTTGCCGATCGGCGCCGCGATGTCGATGACGCGGCCGATGAGGTTCGTCGCCTCGGTCTCGAGCCGCAGCCGCTCGTGGGGGTAGAGCGGGGTCAGCTTGTTGAAATCGACCCGGTGCCGTGCCGCCTCGACGTCGCCGCCGTTGATGGTCTCCAGCCGCACGAGCGGGTTGAACTTCTCCTTACGCTCGCCCTCCCGAGGCTGCCGCACGGCGCCGGTGACCGCGTCGCCCTTGCGCAGGGAGTACTTGCGGACCATCGAGAGCGAGACGTAGACGTCGTCGGGGCCGGGCAGGTAGCCGCTGGTCCGCACGAACGCGTAGTTCTCGAGGATGTCCACGATCCCGGCGACGGGGACCAGGATGTCGTCCTCGGCCACGTCGACGTCGTCCTGCTGGCGGCGCTCGCGGTAGGTGGTCTGCTGCTGCGGCGCCGGGCGCTCCCGGTCCCGCCCGCGACGCCGGCGGCGGCGGTTGCCCCCGTCCTCGTCGTCGCGGTCCTGGCGTGACTGGGTGCCCTGCTCCGGGCCGCCCTGGTCCTCGCGCTGTTGATCCTCGCGGTGCTGCTGGTCGCGGTTGCGGTCGTCGCGGCCCTGGTCGTCCCGGGCCTGGTCGTTGCGGCCCTGGTCGTTGCGGCCCTGGTCGTCACGGGCCTGGTCGTTACGGCCCTGGTCGCTACGGCCCTGGTCGCTACGGCCCTGGTCGTTACGGCCCTGGTCGTTACGGCCCTGGTCGTTACGGCCCTGGTCGTTGCGGCCCTGGTCGTTACGGCCCTGGTCGTTACGGCCCTGGTCGTTACGGCCCTGGTCGTTACGGCCCTGGTCGTTACGGCCCTGGTCGTTACGGGCCTGGTCGTTGCGCCGCTGGGTGTCCCGGTCCTGACCGCCCCGCGACCGGTTCCCCGACTGCTCCGTCCGCGCCTCGGCCCCGCCGTCCCGGCCCCCACGGGGCTGCCCGGACGGCGACTCGGCGTCGCGCTGCTCGCCCGCCCCTGACTGCTCAGCCGCCGCAGGCGTCGGCTGCTCTCGCTCCTCCGCCTGCCTGGCCGTGGAGCGGCGGTTCGACCGCCGGGGAGCCGGCTGATCCTGGTCGGACGCCTGAGAGCGGCCCTGCCCGGACTGGTCCTGGCCGGACGGGTTCTGCACCGGCCGGTCCTGGCGGGACGCGCCTGCGTCGGTCTGGCTCGACTGCGCGGCGCGGATGGCCTCGACGAGCTGAGCCTTCTTCATGGCGCTCACGCCCCGGATCCCCAGCCCCCCGGCGATCTGCTTGAGCTCGGGGAGGAGCTTGGCGCTGAGGCCGCCCCCACCCTGCGCGGACGACGAACGACCGCTCGACTCGAGTGCGGAGGTGACGTCGGCGGTGTCGGTCACGTGAGGTCCTTCCCACGTAGCGGCCGGAGCGGCGAGGCCGTCGGCCGATCGAAGAGGTACTCAGGCCGGAGCCCGGAGCGAGGGGTCACTGCGTCTCACGGGAGCCACCGCAAGGGTGACGACACAGGGACCCCGCTCATGTGGGCTTCGAGGAAGAGGCGCTCGCCTCCGGCTGGAGTGCCAAACGTTGCCGCACCAGCGGCAGACTGCATCAGCCATGGGCTCGAACGCACTGAAAGCGTAGCACCTCACGAGGGCACCACCACTGCCACCACCTCGGCGGAGCCTGTCGCGGAGGGACCCCGACCGGACCGGTCCCGCCCACCGAGCCGCCCTCCGTGACGGGTCGAGCCGCCCTCCGTGACGGGTCGAGCCGCCCGCCATGGAGGGCGGCTCGGCAGCAAGGGGTCAGAGGAGGACCGTCGCGCCCGCCGTGTCGACCTCGAGCGGCAGCACCCGCCAGGCCGGGGGCGGCTGAGCCAGCCGCACCAGCGACGCGACAGCCGGATCGGTGGCGGGACCGGTTGCGGGGCCGGTGAGGTCGACAGGAGCGGGCCGGCGGAGCAGCGCCAGGATCGTCGGCCCGGCACCGCTGACGAAGGCCGGCACCTCATGGGACCGCAGCCGCTCGAGGAGGGCGGCGGCGTCGAGCATCGCGGCTGCCCGGTACCCCTGGTGCAGCCGGTCCTGCGTCCCGGCGAAGAGCGCCCGGTCGAGGTCGTCCGGGACCTGCCCGGTCAGCGCCGCGACCAGGAGCGCGACGCGCCCGGCGTTCGCGGAAGCGTCCGCGTGCGGGACCGTCGGCGGCAGCAGCCCCCGCGCGACGTGGGTGTCGAGGGGCTCCGGCGGGACGAACGCCACGGCCCGCAGCGCCGGGTCGACCGGCAGCCGGACCGCCTCGGAACCCCGGTCCGGCTCCGTCCAGGCCACGGTCAGCCCCCCGAGGACGGCGGGCGCGACGTTGTCGGGGTGCCCCTCGATCCGGGCGGCGACGGCGAGGAGGTCGCGGTCCGGGAACGCCTCCGCGCCTCCTTCGACCAGCGCCCGCGCCACGACCAGCCCCCCGACGATCGCTGCCGACGACGACCCGAGCCCCCGGCCGTGCGGGACCGCGTTGACGCACCGCAGCCGAAGGCCGGGAGGCTCGACACCCAGTGCGGCGAACCCCTCCCGGGCTGCGCGGACGACGAGGTGACGGGCGTCTCGCGGCACGGTCGCCGCACCCTCGCCCTCCACCTCGACGACCAGCACCCCGTCCGGCTCCACCGACGCGGTGAGGACGTCGTGCAGGGTCAGTGCCAGCCCGAGGCTGTCGAACCCGGGCCCGAGGTTCGCGCTCGTGGCGGGGACCCGGACGGTGACCTGGCCGGTGGTCAGAACGGGGGTCGGACCGCTCACGCCAGGCCGGCAGCCGCTGCGGCAGCGCTCACGTCGGGGTCGACGACGGTGTCGACCAGGCCCGTGAAGGTCGAGAGCGCGGTGTCGACGTCCTTGAGCCCGTGACCGGTCACCGTCACCACGACGGTGCGGCCCGCGAGCTCGGCGCCGGAGGCGGCGTCCCGCAGCAGGCCGGCGACGCCGGCCGCCGAGGCCGGCTCGACGAACACGCCCTCGGTCGAGGCCAGCTGCCGCTGCGCGGCGAGGATCTCCTCGTCGCTCACCGAGCAGAACCGCCCCCCGGACGCCGTTGCCGCCTCGACCGCGAGGTCCCAGGACGCCGGGTTGCCGATGCGGATCGCCGACGCCACGGTCTCGGGGTCGGGCACCGGCCGCCCGGTGACCAGCGGCGCGGCGCCCTCCGCCTGCCAGCCGAGCATCTGCGGCAGCCGGGTGGACAGCCCCGCGTCGGCGTACTCGCGGTAGCCCTTCCAGTACGCCGAGACGTTCCCGGCGTTCCCGACCGGGAGCACGTGGACGTCCGGCGCGTCGCCGAGGAAGTCGACGACCTCGAACGACGCGGTCTTCTGTCCCTCGATCCGGTAGGGGTTGACCGAGTTGACGAGCGCGACCGGGTAGCGGTCGGCGAGCTGGCGCGACACCCGCAAGCAGTCGTCGAAGTTGCCGCGCACCATGATGATCTGCGCGCCGTGGACGACGGCCTGCGCGAGCTTCCCGGCGGCGATCTTGCCCTGAGGGAGCAGCACCAGCGGCTTGACGCCGGCCCGCGCGGCGTACGCCGCCATCGACGCGCTGGTGTTCCCCGTGGAGGCGCACACCACCGCCTGCGCGCCCTGACCCACCGCGACCGACAGCGCGACGGTCATCCCGCGGTCCTTGAACGAACCGGTCGGGTTGTCGCCCTCGACCTTGATCCAGACGTCGGCCCCGGTGAGCCGCGACAGCCAGGGACTGTCGATGAGCGGCGTGCCGCCCTCGCGGAGCGTGTACGTCGGGGTGCCGGCCGGCAGCGGGAGCCGCTCGCGGTACTCCTCGATGACGCCGCGCCACTGCCTGCTCAGCCTCAGCCGGTCGGCCTGCACCGCTCCTGCACCCCCAGGGCTCACCAGGCTCACTCCCCCTCGCCCTCGACCCGCATCACCGAGGAGACGTCGCGCACCTCCGGCATCCGGCGCAGCGCGGCGACGGTCGCGGACAGCGCCTCATCGGTCGCGCGGTGCGAGACCACGACGAGCTGGGCGTCGTCCCCGCGCCCCTCCTGGCGGACGGTCTGGATGGAGACGCCGTGCTCGGCGAAGGCGTGCGCCACCGCGGCGAGGACGCCGACGCGGTCGTCGACGTCGACCGCCACGTGGTAGCGGGTCTCGGTCTGGCCCATCGGACGCAGCGCCAGCTCGGCGTACGTCGACTCGCCGACCCCACGCACGTCGGCGCGGCGGTTCCGGGCGACCGTGACGAGGTCCCCGAGGACGGCCGACGCCGTGGGGGCGCCGCCGGCGCCGGGGCCGTAGAACATGAGCTGGCCGGCAGCCTCGCTCTCGACGAAGACCGCGTTGTAGGCCTCGCGCACGCTGGCCAGCGGGTGGCTGCGCGGGATCATCGCCGGGTGGACCCGCGCGGAGACCGCCGGGCCGTCCGGGCCGTCGCTGACGTCACAGATGGCGAGCAGCTTGACCACGCACCCCATGTCCTGGGCGGAGGCGACGTCGGCCGCGCTGACGTCCGCGATCCCCTCGCGGTGGACGTCGGAGGCCACGACCCGGGTGTGGAAGGCGAGGCTGGCGAGGATCGCTGCCTTCGCGGCGGCGTCGAACCCCTCGACGTCGGCGGTGGGATCGGCCTCGGCGTACCCGAGCTCCTGTGCCTCCTCGAGCGCCTCGGAGAACCCCGCCCCGGAGCTGTCCATCCGGTCGAGGATGTAGTTCGTGGTGCCGTTGACGATGCCGATCACCCGCCGGACCCGGTCGCCGGCCAGCGACTCCCGCAGCGGCCGCAGGATCGGGATCGCACCCGCCACCGCGGCCTCGAAGTAGAGGTCACGTCCGGCCTTCTCCGCCGCGGCGAAGAGCGTCGCGCCGTCCTCGGCCAGCAGCGCCTTGTTGGCGGTCACCACGGACGCACCGTGCTCGAGCGCCGAGCAGATCAGCCCTCGTGCCGGCTCGATCCCACCGATCACCTCGACGACCACGTCGACGCCGGACGCCACCAGTCCCGCGGCGTCGGTGGTCAGCAGGTGTTCCGGGACGGGGACGTCCCGCTTGGCGTCGCGTCGCCTGACCGCGACCCCCACCAGCTCCAGCGGCGCACCGACCCGCGCCGCGAGGTCGTCGCGCTGCTCCTCGAGCAGCCGCACCACCTGGCTGCCCACCGAACCGCAGCCCAGGAGAGCGACCGTGATCGGGGAGGTCATGAGTCCCACGCTCCCACATCGGTCGCGAGCAGGTCGGCCTCGGTCTCACGCCGTACGACGACCTCGGCCCGGCCGTCCTGGACCGCCACCACCGGCGGTCGGAGCAGGTGGTTGTAGTTGCTGGCCATCGACCAGCAGTAGGCACCGGTCCCCGGGACGGCGAGCAGGTCGCCCGGGGCGACGTCGCCGGGCAGGAACTCGTCCTTGACGACGATGTCGCCGGCCTCGCAGTGCTTGCCGACGACGCGGGCGAGGACCGGCTCGGCGTCCGACGCGCGGGAGGCCAGCGTCGCGGAGTAGTCGGCGTCGTAGAGCGCGGTGCGGACGTTGTCGCTCATCCCGCCGTCGACCGAGACGTAGCTGCGGGCTCCGCCGGCATCGAGCTCGACGCGCTTGACCGTGCCGACCTCGTAGAGCGTGCAGGTCGTGGGTCCGACGACGGCACGCCCCGGCTCCACCGAGAGCCGCGGCACGGGCACGCCGAGCGCCCGGCACTCGTGCTCGACGATCTGCGTCATCCCGGCAGCGAGCGAGGCGGGGTCGGCCGGGTCGTCCTGGGTCGTGTAGGCGATGCCGAACCCGCCGCCGAGATCGAGCTCGGGCAGCGTCTGGTCCTCGGTGCCCAGGCGGGGACCGAGCTCGTCGGCGATCCGGGCGTGCAGCGCCAGCACCCGACGGGCGGCGACCTCGAACCCCGAGGTGTCGAAGATCTGCGAGCCGATGTGGCTGTGGAGGCCGAGCAGCCGGAGGCCGGGGCTCGCCACCACGCGGCGTACCGCCGCCATCGCGTCGCCCGCCGTGATCGACAGCCCGAACTTCTGGTCCTCGTGCGCGGTCGCGATGTACTCGTGGGTGTGCGCCTCCACCCCGGCCGTCACCCGGACGAGCACCCCGACGGGGTCGGTGCCGCCGCGGTCGGCGGTCAGCGCCGCGAGCCGCTCGACCTCCGTGAGGGAGTCCACGACGATGCGGCCGACCCCGACCTCGACCGCCCGGCGCAGCTCGGCCACCGACTTGTTGTTGCCGTGGAAGGCGATCCGCGACGGGTGCAGCCCCGCGCGGAGGGCGACGGTGAGCTCGCCGCCGGTGCAGACGTCGAGGTTCAGCCCCTCGTCGGTGACCCACCGGACCACTGCCGTGCAGAGGAAAGCCTTGCCGGCGTAGAAGACGTCGTAGCCCGAGAACGCCTCGCGGAAGGCGCGGGCACGGGACCGCAGGTCGGCCACGTCGAGGACGTACGCCGGGGTGCCGTGCTCGGCCGCGAGCTCGCGCAGGTCCACACCGCCCACGGTGAGCACCCCGTCGGACTTGACCGCGGTGCGCGACCAGAGCAGCGGGTCGATCGCGTTGACGTCACCTGGCGGGCGCAGCCACCCGGGGCCACGACCGGACCCGGGTCCGCTCAGGTCGGCGTGGAGGGCCCCCGCCTCGTGCGTGCGCATCGGACCGCGGTCACATGCGCTCGGGTGCGGTGACCCCGAGCAGGTCCAGGCCGTTGGCGACCACCGTGCGGGTCGCCGCCACGAGGGCCAGCCGGGCGCGGTGCAGCGGCGTCGGCTCCTCGTCACCCTGCGGCAGCACGCGGCACACGTCGTAGAACTTGTGGAAGGTCGAGGCCGTGTCCTCGAGGTAGCGCGCGACCCGGTGCGGTTCCCGCAGCTGTGCCGCCCCGGCGACGACCCGCGGGAAGTCGGCCAGCGAGCGGAGCAGGTCGCCCTCGCGCTCGTGGGCGAGCAGCCCGAGGTCGAGCTCACCGTCGGGCGAGCCCGGGTCGACGGTGACGCCGAGGTCGGCCGCGTTGCGCAGGATCGAGGAGAGCCGGGCGTGCGCGTACTGCACGTAGTAGACCGGGTTGTCGGAGCTGGCCCGGGTGATCTGCTCGACGTCGAGGGTGAGCGGCGAGTCGGCCGGGTAGCGGGCGAGCGAGTACCGCAGCGGGTCGACGCCGATGAGGTCCACGAGCTCCTGCAGCGTCACGATCGTCCCGGCCCGCTTGCTCAGCCGGACCTCCTCGCCGTCGCGGATGATCTTCACCAGCTGCCCGATGAGCACCTCGACGTTGCGCTCGGGGTCGTCGCCGGCGCAGGCCGCCATCGCCTTGAGCCGGTTGACGTAGCCGTGGTGGTCGGCGCCGAGCAGGTACAGGCAGGTGTCGAAGCCGCGCTCGCGCTTGTCGACGTAGTAGGCGGTGTCGCTGGCGAAGTAGGTGAGGTCGCCGTTGCCGCGCCGCAGCACCCGGTCCTTGTCGTCGCCGTGGTCGGTGGTCCGCATCCACAGCGCCCCGTCGGCCTCGTAGAGGTGGCCCTGCTTGTCGAGCACCTCCAGGCTGTGCTCGACCTTGCCGTCCTCGTGGAGCCGTCGTTCGGAGAACCAGACGTCGAAGACGGTGTGGAACGCCTCGAGCTGGTCCTTCTGCTCCTGCAGCTGGAGCCGGTAGCCGGCCTCGCGGAAGGCGACGAGCCGCTCACCGGGCGGCAGGTCGAGGATGCCGGGCTCCTGGCCGACGATGGCGCGGGCGAGGTCCACGACGTAGTCGCCGTGGTAGCCGTCGTCCGGGACCGGGAGACCTTGGGCCGCCGCCTCGAGCGAGGCACCGAACTTGTCCATCTGGCTGCCGCGGTCGTTGACGTAGAACTCCCGTGACACGTTCGCGCCTGCGGCCGCGAGCACCCGCGCGAGCGCGTCGCCGACCGCCGCCCACCGGGTGTGGCCGAGGTGCAGGGGGCCGGTGGGGTTGGCGGAGATGAACTCGACGTTGAAGGACCGGCCGGCGAGGGAGTCGCTGTACCCGTAGCCCTTTCCGGCCTCCAGTACGTCGAGCACCAGCGCGCCCTGCGAGCCGGCGTCGACGGTGATGTTGAGGAAGCCCGGACCGGCCACGTCGACCCGCGACACCCCCGCGGCCGAGGCCAGCTCCTCGGCGAGCAGCGACGCGAGCTCGCGGGGCGGCAGCCCCGCCTGCTTGCCCAGTCGGAGCGCCACGTTGGTCGCCCAGTCGCCGTGCTCGCGGTTGCGCGGCCGCTCGACGACGACCGTGGCCGGGACCGCGTCCGGCAGCACCACCGCACCGCGGTCGACCAGCGAGGTCAGCGCCGCGACGATCGAGGTGGAGAGCTGCTCGGGAGTCACCCGGCCAGCGTAAGCGCCTGCGGAGTCGCGCATGTACGCTGTCCGACGCAGACCCGGGCCCCCGTAGCTCAGGGGATAGAGCACCGCCCTCCGGAGGCGGGAGCGTAGGTTCGAATCCTACCGGGGGCACCTCGCCGCGAATCGCGTTCGGCCCACACGAGGGCACCCTCGCTCAGGCTGGCATGTCCTGAGCTCCGCGCTCCAGTTCTTCCAACATCTCGGAGAGCACGTCGGCAGGCACTGGCGGCGAGAAGTGATAACCCTGGCCGGTGTTGCAACCCTGCCGCCGTAGGAGCAGCATCTCCTGTGGCCGCTCGATCCCTTCTGCCACGGTCTCGAGCTGCAGAGTGCGTCCGAGCCGCAGGATGGTGTTCACCAACGCGGTGTCCCCCCCGGTGGACAGGCGTTCGACGAAGCTGCGGTCGATCTTGAGGACGTCCACCGGGAAGCGGTGGAGATAGCTCAGGGACGAGTAGCCCGTGCCGAAGTCGTCGATGGCGAGGCGAACCCCGAGGTCGCGCAGTCGGGTGAGCGTGCGAAGGGTCTCGTCACCGTTGTCGATGAGGACGCTCTCGGTCATCTCGAGCGTGAGTCGCTCTGGCGGTAGACCGGTCTCTTCCAGGACCGCCTCGACGTGCGCGACGAAGGTCTCCTCGAGGAGCTGCCGCGGGGAGACGTTGACGGAGACCTTCAGCGTGCCGGCGGCCGGGTAGACCGTGTGCCATCGTGCGGTCTGCGCGCAGGCTTCCCGGAGGACCCGTAGGCCGATCTCACGGATCAGGCCGGTGGCTTCGGCGATCGGGATGAAGGCCGTCGGGGAAATTGTGCCGCGCTCAGGGTGCTGCCAGCGAACGAGTGCCTCGACGCCGGTCATCTGCCCTGAACGAAGCGAAATCATCGGCTGGTAGTGCACAACGAACTGATTCTCGTCGACCGCAGTTCGGAGGTCGGTCTCCAGACGGACCCGCTCGACCAGGCCGGCATGCATCTCGGGATGGAACACGGTGTAGCCACCGGCACCCGTGGCCTTGGCTTGGTACATCGCCAGGTCGGCGTTCCGCAGCACTTGCTCAGCGGTCGCAGCGTGCTCGTCCATGCGGGCGATGCCGACGCTTGCGGCCACGTGGACGCGCTCCCCCAGGAGCTCAACCGGCTCCTGGATCACCTCGTTGACGCGCTGTGCGAGGGCGACCTGCTCCTCCTGAGTTGCGTTCTCGACGAGGATGGCGAACTCGTCCCCACCGAACCGTGCCACCGTGTCGCCAGCTGCTACGACGGCCTGCAGTCGCTCCGCCACAGTGATCAACAGCTGGTCACCGGCGCTGTGGCCGAGCGTGTCGTTGACGGACTTGAATCCGTCGAGGTCGAGGAAGAGCACCCCGAGGCCCGTCTCGGTGGCTCCCCGGCGCCCCAGTGCCTGCTGCAGCCTGTCCCTGAACAGCGCACGGTTGGGGAGGCCGGTGAGTGAGTCGGAGAACGCCATCCCTGTCAGCTGCTCCTCCAGCTGGGTCCGGTCGGTCACGTCCCGGGTGTTGAGCACCAAACCGTTGAGGTGGGGGTTGGACAACAGGTTCGTGATGGTGATCTCGACCCGGCAGTCATGGCCGTCCGCGTGGCGCCAGGTGCTGGTCACGGTATGGATGCGCAAGTCTTCGGCGGCAGCGTGGTCCAGCGCCTGCTCGAGGAACACCCACTCCTGCAGACCCATCAAGCGTCCCATCGCCTGTCCTTCAAGCTCCTTCGGGTCGTAGCCGAGGATCCGGGCGATGGTGGCACTCTGGTAGCCGATCACGCCCGCGCGGTCGACGAGGGTGACGATGTCGGAACTGTGCTGCACGAGCGCCACGAAGCGCTCGCGGCTGGTTGCGAGCTCGGCGGTGCGCGCGCGCACCCGATCCTCCAGCGTTCGGGTGAGCGCCTGGTTCTCCAACAGCGTGAGGACCTGTCGCCCGACCAGCAGCAGGATGATCAAAGTGCGGGACCACATGACCACCGGGTCGGAGTGTCCCGTGCGTGCGACCTCGATGACCGAGGTCAGCAGGGCCGCGATGACGGCGGCGTAAGGCAGCCAGTTGTCGAAGGGGTGGTTGTTCACGTCACTCTCGTCGATACCGGCTGCCGTGGCGGGCAGGCCGCGGATCGCTGAGAGGAGGATCAGCGCGAACCCAGCGAACCATCCGAGGTCGATGACGCTTCCCGAGCTGTAGTAGCCCAGGGTCGTTTGGTAGGTGAAGCCTGAGTCGGCGATCGCGAATGCGAGGAGGCCGCTGGCCATGAGAGGCAGCGAGACAGGCAGCCGACGGGCGCTGCGGCGGGCACGGAGCCAGGTCATCAGCACCATCGTCATCAGCACGACGTCGCCGATGGGATAAGCCAGCGAGATGGCGACACTGAAGAGGTGGTCCGCTCCCGCATCGAAGACGTGCCGCAGCACCAACAACCAGCTACACAGAAGCAGTGACGTGGCCACCATGAGGCCGTCGAAGATCGTGCGGACCTTGCCTGCGGTGGACTGGGCCGTCAGCGGTAGGACAAGCAGGGCAGCAGCCGCGAGCGGCGGCAACCCGAGATAACCGAAGTCCGACGGCGAAGGGAACGGCACTTCGCGGGCGAGCACCGACTCGTACCACGTCCAGATCATCTGTCCGACCGACCAGGAAGTCATGGCCGCACCGATGAGCACCCAGAACCGGCGCTCGGCCCCTGTGTGCCGCAGGCTGCGGCGGAAGGCGCCGACGCCCGCGGCCAGTGCGATCAGCCACAGACCCAGGTTCGAGAGCAGCTGGGCTGCCGACGACTCGGCACTTGCCCGGAGCAGTGCGCTCGCCCAGAGCAGCGAGAGGAGGCCGAGGATCCACTCGGCCCGTCGGACGCGCACGGCGTGCAACGAGATGACACTCACGAGGAGAACCATCGGGAGCAACGCTGATCACTTGATGGGAACCGAATAAACCCCTCAAGAACGATCCCAACCCGACGACTAGTCCTACGTCGAGGACGTGACGAGTCGCGGCGGCACCTAGGCCGCCCAGTCGCTTGGGACGAGTGGGTGGACATGACTGTGCTGGACCTGGGTGTTGCTGTCGAGGTGCCGAGATGGTGGCCCGGCAGCCTGCACCCCCGCAAGCTCGATCAGCTCGACCTGCCCACGCCCTCCCTCGTGGGGGACACGCGTCTCGTGGCACGGCGACTGCAAGCCTTCCAAGCCGCCATTCCGGGGGTACGTCCGTACTACGCCGTCAAGTGCAACTCCGACGTACGAGTGCTGAGCACCATCGCCGAGCAGGGCGCCAGCTTCGAGGTCGCGTCGCTCGGGGAGCTGCGGATGCTCCAAGACATCGGAGTGGACCCCTACCAGGTCTTGTACAGCAACACGGTCAAGCCGGCCGAACACGTGCGCGGCGCCTATGAGGCCGGCGTCTGGCGGTTCGCAGTCGACTCCGAAGGAGAGCTGGACAAGGTCGCCCGCTGCGCGCCCGGCGCCGCGGTCTATGTTCGCCTTCGTGTCGACGACTCCGGCAGCATCTTTCCGCTGTCACGCAAGTTCGGGGCGGAGGCGCACCACGCGAGAGCGCTGATGCTCCAGGCGCGCCACCTCGGTCTGCATCCGTACGGGGTGACGTTCCACGTCGGTTCGCAGTGCACGTTCACCGCAGCGTGGGTGCAGGCGTTGTCCTCCGTGGGCCGTCTCATGCGTCAGCTGAAGCAGGACGGCATCCATCTCGAGATGCTCGACATCGGCGGTGGCTTCCCGGCGCAGTACGGCGAGCCGACCCCGACGATCGCGGAGATCGGAAAGGTCGTGAACCGGGCCTTGGACGAGGTCCTTCCCTACCGTCCAGCGCTGCTCGCCGCTGAACCGGGTCGGCACCTCGTCGCCGAGACAGCCGTCATGGTCGCTGAAGTGCTCGGGCGTGAGGTGAGGGCTGGCGAGGACTGGCTCTACCTCGACGTCGGTGCCTACAACGGGTTGATGGAGACCCAGCAGACCGTCGGTCAGTGGCGGTTCCCGCTCTGGTCGTCCCGGCCCGATCACACGGCCGTCGAGCAGGTGCCCTTCACCGTGACCGGTCCCAGCTGCGACAGCTCCGACACCATGTTCTTCGGCGCTCCTCTGCCGATCACGATGACGGAAGGTGACCGCATCTACATCGGGTCGGCTGGCGCTTACACCTTGAGCTACGCCTCGAACTTCAACGGGTTCCCGCCACCGGCGACGTACTTCGTGGGCTGAGTCGATGACCGGACGGGTCGTTCGCCGCCGCGGGAAGCCGCGTCGGGGTCGACTGTGGTGCCTGCTCGGCGCCGGCCTCGTCGACTCCTTCTGCTTGTCGCTGGCCTGGACCGTCGTCGTCCTCGAGCTGACCCGTCAGTACGGACTCGGTGCCGCCAGCGTGGCCGGCACCGCGATGCTCATCGGCGTCGCACTGTCCGCGCCCATCGCGACCTGGATGGCGCAACGGCTCCACGGTCGCCACGTGCTGCGAACGGCGGGGGGGATCGAGGCGGTCCTCCGAGCGGCCGTCCTGATCTTCCTGGCGGCCGATGCTCCCGTGATGCTCCTCGCCGTGTGCGTCACGGCGATGAACGCGATGGCGTGGACCGGCTACGCGGGGATGCGCGCTGAAGTGGCGGCCGTCTCACAGGGCGCCGGCGGGATCACGTGGTACGGGACGGTCGTTGCCGCGGTCGAGGCCATTGGCGTCGCCGCCGGCGCACTTGTGCCGCTGAGCGCGGCCGGTGGTCCTTCGGCGATCGTTCTCACGCTGGTCACCATCCTGTACGTCGGGGCGCTCGTGCCGACTCTCGTCGTCGCCGGCGGGTCACTCGTGCCGCGTGCTCCGCGCCCGTCGTGGGCGAGCCTCGACCGCCCCCGCGCGAACCGAGCCACGGTCCAGGGAGCCCTGTTGATGGCGGTGGCGTCGGCGCCGACCTTGCTCGCGGTCGCTCTTGCGGCCGAGTACCACGGTCGAAGTGCCGTGGGCTTGTCCGCCGCGGCCTTCATGCTGGGTTCGTTGTTCGCGCCCGCCGTGGCCGGGCGGCTCGAGCGAGCACGCAGCAACAATGCGGTCTCGTGGTTGATGCTCGCGGCCGGGATGCTCCTCGGCTGGTCGCTCGCCCCTCAAGCCGTGGCATGGCTGTGTATCGCCCAGTTCCTTTCAGGTCTCTGCATGACGACACTCGAGGGACTCCTCGACACGTCCGCGTCCCAGGGCCGGCCCGACGCCGTCACCGCCGCGCTCGCCCGAGCAACCGCCGCACGGGCACTGGGCTCGTCAGCCGGCACTGCGGCCCTCCCGCTGGTCGTGGCGACGGCAGGGCTGACTGGAACTGCCGTCGTGACAGCGGCCGTGTTGGCGGCCTTGGCTGGGATGACGAGCCTGAGGTGCGCAGCGCATTCAGCACGTGCTCCTGCGGTGACCGCCGCCCCGGCAGCAACAACCACCCAGCCGACGACCGTGTCCGCAACGGCTGCCTGACGGGGCAGGTCCGCCCGTCGACGGGCCCTCTACCGACTCGGTCCCAGGATTCACAAGGGTCGGGCACCGATCGCCTACTCCCGGCACGACGCCGAGCGGCCGATGCGCCAGGGCGTCATCGGTGACGTCGTCCTCGTGAACGGCACACCGAAGCCGTTCCTCCGTGTCGCCCGGCGTCGCTACCGGTTCCGCATCCTCAACGGATCGAACGCCCGCGTGTACCGGCTCAAGCGCAGCATCGCTCTCCCGTCCACGGTCATCGGCTCGGAGGTCGGCTTCCCGCCCCACCCCGTCGAGACCCAGGAGCTCGAGAACTCACCGTCCGAGCGGTACTCGGTCCTCGTGACCTTCGGGCGGCTCCTGATCGGGACCAGGGTCGTGCTGCGCGACGTCATGCGCTTCGACGTCACCAACCCCCTCTCGGCACGGTCGAGACGTGGCGCTTCATCAACAAGTCCGGAGGCTGGTGGCACCCGATCCACGTCCACCTCGTCGAGTTCGCGATCCTCAGTCGCACCCGTCGGCCCCGGGCGCCGTACGAGCTCGGCCCCAAGGACACCGTGATGTTGCCCGACAACGAGGAAGCCACCGTCGCGGTGCGGTGGGAGAGCGTCGCCGGTCGGTACGTCATGCATGGCCACAACACCGAGCACGAGGACCACGACACGATGAACCAGTTCGAGGTCGTGGCGTAGCTACGAGATCGTCACCTCTCCCGCCGTGACGAGACCGGTGCCTTCCTGGTCCTCGACGGTGAGGGTGAGGCGCCACTTCCCCGGCAGCGGGAAGGAGAGGTCGCCGGTCCAGTCGGAGGGTCCGCCGGTGAGCCGTGCGTCGAGAGGCCCGAGCTCGCGCTCGGGCAGCGCCGTCCGGAGCTCGGCGGAGGCCGCGTCGAACGGTCGGTCGTCGGCGTCGAGGAGCTCGAGGTGGAGGGTGCTCCCCCGAGTGGTGGGGGGGTCGATGTGGAGGAGCGCTCGACGGCCCTCCCCGAGGTCCATCTCGACGGTGGTGCTCGACCGCGCGGCTGCCGGCGCCGCGCTGGCCGGAGCAGTAGCCGACGGTGCGGTGGAGGCGAGGGCTGCGGTGAGGACGAGGACGGCGACGGTGCTCACCGCCTCGAGCCGGAGGATGTTCCCCGGCGGTGTCCCGGATCGGACGCGGGTCCGTGCCCACGCCGCAACCGCGAGTGCGAGCGCCAGGACGGCGACCTTGAGGGAGAGCAGCCTCCCGTAGCCGGTGTCCCAGAGCGCACTGAGGGCAGTGATCCGGAGCAGCGCGTTGAGGGTCCCCGTGACCAGGATCCCGACGACCGACAGCAGGGCGAGCCGGGAGAACGCCCTCAGGGCGTCGAGCCCGGGGCGGTCCTGGCGGTCGGTGGCCAGCACCGCGAGGAGCACCAGCCCGCCCACCCAGCCGCCGGCCAGGAGGACGTGCGCGGAGTCGACCGCGCGCGCCCAGACCGCTCCGTCGGCGGCGTGCCCCGTGCCAGGGAAGGTGACGGCGGTGACGACGACGCCGAGCGCGGCGGGGAGGCGGACCGTGGGTGACCCGAGGGTCCCGCGGGGCCACAGCACGACGGCGAGCGCCAGGAGCAGGGAGAGCCGCACCTGGGTCCAGGCCCCGAACCCGGTCCGCAGGGTGTCGGTCAACAGCGTCGTGTCACTGGCCCGGGTCAGTGGTTCTCCGGCGCCGTAGGGACCTTGGAGGAGGAGGCCGGCGACGGTGGAGGCGATGCCGAGGGCGAGGCCGAGGCGCAGGAGCGCGTGGGTCCGGGCGTGGTCACGACCGCGTGGCCAGCACAGCGAGGTGAAGGCGAGGACACCCGCGAGGAGCGAGAACCCGAGGTAGCCGCCGAACTTGGCGAGCGACACCGGCCACGGGGCGTCCGGTGTGGCGGTCGGCGCAGCGCTCACCGGGGGTGGTGCGGCGTCGGCGCCGACCGCGAAGGAGAAGGCGCCGCTGACGGGGTGGCCGTCGGCGGAGACGACCCGCCAGTCGACGAGGTAGCCGCCGTCGGGAAGGGCCGCCGGCATCGGCCACCGGACGGTGTCGCCCTCGACCACCGGCTCCGGCGTCGGGACCGCCGTCCCGTCCGGGTCCAGCAGCTGCAGTCCGCCGCTGACGAGGTTCACCGCCTCGGTGAAGGTCAAGGTGACCTGGGACGGAGGACGGTCGAGCACCGTCCCGTCGGCGGGCGTCGCGCTCACGAGCTCGGCGTGCGCGGCCGCGGTCGAGGCGCCGGCCAGCTGGCCCAGCAGCACGACGACCAACGCGAGGACCGCCGCCACGGCACGGCCGGACCAGCGACGGCGCGGGGGCCGCGACCGGCCGCCCGGTCGGGGTGCCGTGGCATGCGTCATGCCACGGCGCGGACGGTGAACTCGGCCTGGTGCACGCCGGACTCGGTGGCGAACTCGACGACGAGCCGGTGGGCGCCCGGCTCGTCGGCGCCGGCGCTGAGGACCAGGTCCCTCGGGCTCGGGGCGCCGGCGACGTACTCCTCGAGCGGGTGCAGGTGCGTCACCGCGAGGCTGTCGGCGTCCACCAGCGCGGCGTGCGCCCAGCTGCCGAGGTACGGGGCCAGCTCCGCCGGCCGGCCGTCCGGGCCGCTGATCCTCACGCGCAGCTGGGTCCGGTAACCGGCGACGAGTGCGTCCTCCACCAGCCGGACGGTGTAGCCGTCGACCGCCACGACGGTGTCGGGCTCGGGGAGCGGCCGCGGTCCCGCGCTCCCGGGCGCCGTGACCTCCCCGCCGAGCACCACCGCGGTGGCGGCCCCTCGCGGGGTGAACTCCGCGACGACCCGGTTCGGACCCGGCGCGGCGTCGGGCACGTCGACGGTCCAGGTGCCGGCGGCGTCAGGGACGGGATGGACGTGGCGGAACTCGCTGAGGTCGTCGGCGAACACGAACAGGTGCAGCGGCTTGCGGTGTCGGACGGCGAACCGGGTCTGGGGTTCACCCTCCCGGTCCGTCACCTGGAACTGCAGCCGGTCACCTGACAGCCGGAGCTGCTCCATCCGGTAGCCCGCCACCGTGGCGGTGGTGCCGTCCCCGCGTGCCGCGTGCTGGTGGCTGTGGTCGGCGTGGCCGGGCGACGGCGTGTCGGCCGGGGTGGGGTTCGCGGCGGCCCCGGCCGGAGCGCTGCCCACGGGCTGGTCCGTCCCGACCGACGGCTCCGCGGAGCCGCTTGTCGTGGTGGCGACCGCGTAGCCGCCGCCGAGCAGGATCGCTACGGCGGCGGCTGCACGGACCGCTTCGGAGCGGTCGCCCACGATCAGGCTCGCCGCCGCCAGGCGAGCGCAAGAGCACCCAACGCCACGACGAGCGCCCCGGCGGACAGGGCCACAGCAAGGACCGAGCCGGGTCCGTCGTCAGTGCTGCTGGTCGCTGCGGTGTCCGCGGCGGCGGTGTCCTGGGTGTCGCCGGACGATGCGTCTGCGGCGTCGACCGCCGCCGGGTCGGTCTCCGGGGCGGTCAGGGTCAGGGCCGGTGCCGGATGCTCGGGCTCGACCGAGTCGTCGACCGCGACTTCGTTCCAGGCGACCTTCTCACCGCTGGAGTAGGTCTGGATGGCCTGGAAGGTCAGGTCCCCGCTCTCGGGAAGCTGGCCGAGGCTGACCGCGAAGTCCTGGAACTGGCCAGGGCCGACGCCGCCGTCGGTCGCGGTCCACGTCACCTCCGACACCACCGAGGTCAGCTCGGAGCCGAAGAACTCCAGGGGCTCGTCCAGCTCGCGCTGAGCGGTGGTGACCCGCCACCCGGGAACCGGCGTCGTCTGCACCGACCCGAGCGGCTGGTCGTCGGGGAGGACGACACGCACCTTGGTGGTGGAGGCGTCGTCGCGTTCGTTGGGGACCCGGACGGAGACGACCGAGAAGCCGCCGCCCTCGAGGGAGCTGGGCTGGATCGTGACATGGGCCGAGGCGACGCCGGGGAGCGCGAGCAGCGCACCGGCGCCGACCGCCACGGCGGCGAGCCGGGCGGCGAGGCCCCGGCGCGGAGGTAGTGCGGAGAGAACGTTCGTGGTCATGGGTGGGGTTCCTTCTGAGTCGTCGTGGTCCTTGAGAGAGGCGCAGCACGGACACACCCCACGACCGAGCGTCCGACGGCAGGAGCGTCGGGTGGTCGACGGGTGTCCGGTCCTGCGCACGGCTCGATTGGGCGCGGGAGGCCCTCGTCGCCGGCGTACGTGCGTGAGGGTCCAGTACCCCTCAGGCAGCGGCGGGCGGCCCGCGACGCGGGACGGCTCGGACCAGGAACCACAGACAGGAGCCGCCGGCGCCGGCCGTGACCTGGGAGGCCCTCACGCTGGGGACGGCGCCGGACCAGCCGGCGTCGGAGCAGACGCGGCTCAGAGTGTCGAGGACGGTCAGGACCGGGCGGACCGCGAGGGCCAGCAGCCGCCACACGGCGCGCTCACCGGCAGCCAGCCACGACCCGACGAGCACCGCCGCCAGCAGGTGGCCCACAGCCATCGCCGCGTGCGGCCCGGTCAGCTCCCCGATCAAGTGGGAGCCCCGGGACGACACGGCCCCGTGGACGTGGGGTTCGACGACCGCCTGGGTCGCGGAGGTGACACCGCGATGCCCCGACAGTGTCGCGAGTGCTGAGTGGACGAGCGTCTGCCAGACGACGACCAGCGTCACGACCCGACGGGTCGTGGCCGGCGCCCCCAGCAGGGGCGCCGCCGCGACCGTCGACAGCCCGAGCAGGCCGAGGAGGACCGCGGGCCCTGGGAGCAGCCCGTCGGCGGCGACGTGGAAGGTCGCACCGGTGGTGAGGCCGACACCCGCCAGCACCGTGGCGCGGACCCACCGCAGCAGGGGACCAGCGGTCGCGAGGTCGTTCACAGGCGCCCCCGTCCACGTGCGGTCTCCTGGACCTTCACGGTATCGGTCGCCAGGCGCCGGCTCGGCGTTTCTCCTGAAGCGGCCGGCGTCTCAGCGACGCCCCGATCATGTCGTCCCTCGGTTGGAGGAACCTTGGACTGCCTCCGGCGTCCCGTCTCAGCAGCCGCGGTCGAGCTGGGCGTCGTCCTTCGCGTCGGCCCCGAGCCGCCGTGCCTGGGCCAGGTCCGGGAAGACCACGCTGGCCGCACCGGCGTACCCGTAGGAGCCCCGCAGCACGCAGCCGCGCAGCCGCTCCGGGTCGACCTGGGTCGCCGCCTGCGCGAGCCGGTAGAGCTCGACCGGACCGACGTCGGTGCGCAGCCGCGTCGCCGCGGCCAGGACGGCGCGCTCCATGAACCCCGGCTCGTCGGCCCGGGCGCGCAGCCCGCGGAGCATGCCACGGAGCAGCTCCTGCTGGTTCGCCGACCGGTCGAAGTCGCCGTTGGGCAGGAAGTGCCGGGCGCGGGCGAAGAAGAGCGCGTCGGCGTCGTCGAGCCGGTTGCGCCCCACGTGGACCTGCCCCGGCATGTGGTCGTCGGTGAAGGCCAGCCGGGAGTCGACAGTGACGCCGCCCAGCGTGCGGACCAGCCCCTTCAGGCCGCCGAAGGTCGTCATGAGCACGTAGTCGGGACGGATCCCGACCAGTGCGGACACCGTCTGCGCCATGAGCTGCGGCCCGCCGTGGGTGAGCCCCGCGTTGACCCGGTCGTGGCCGTACCCGGGGATCGGCACCCAGCTGTCCCGCGGGATGCCGATGACCGTGCCGCGGCCGCTGCTCAGGTCGACCCCGAGCAGCTGGATCGCGTCGGCGCGGGTGCGCAGCGGGTCCTCTCCCGGCCGGGCGTCCGAACCCAGGGCGAGCACCCACACGACGTCCCGAGGGTGGTCGGGGTGCGCCACCGCCTCCGCGGTGTCCACCTTGACGAGGACCGCCGCCGGGGTGCTCGTCGGCTCGGGGACCAGCAGGCCGAGGGCACCGAGGAGGAGGCCCAGGACCGGCCAGGTGCGGCGCCTCACCGTCCGGCTCTCGCGACGTCGTAGCCGAAGACCTCCCACTGCCCGCCCAGCCGGGTGAGCAGGAGACGCCCCGTCAGCGCGGTGGCGGGGCCGTCGTCGACGACGAGGTCGAGCCGCAGCCGGGCGGTGATCCCGACCGGCCGTCCCTCCGGCGCCGCCACCGCGAACCACGCGGCGGCCCGGGTCAGCTCGACGTCGTCGCCCTCGACGAGCACCTCGTGATCGGCCGCCGCGGCCCGCCGCAGCCCCGCCTGGAACCGCCGGAAGGGGCGCTCCCCCCGGCCGGCGAAGGCCGCGTCGAGGTAGTCCTTCACGGTCTCCCGAGCGTGGCGCGCCACCCGCTCCCGGCGTACGTCGGAGAGCCGGCCCGCGATCCGGGTGACCCGGCTCCGGAGCTCGACGCCTCGCGTCGTGTCGTCGGCGGGACCGTCGGCGGGACCGTCGGCGGGACCGTCGGGGACCGGGCGTCGTGCACGAGCACCGCCGCGGAGTCCACCGGCTCGGGGACCACGGTCGCGGGCGTCCCTCCCGGCCCTGCGGAGCAGGCCGTCGCCAGCAGCACCGCACCCGTCGCAGCCAGGCAGGAGGCCCGCGAGGGGCCGGGGCGTCCGACAGCCATGTCCGCATCCTCCCGCCGACCGGGCCGCCCGGCCCGGCACCACGCCAGGGCGAGCGTGCAGACGGACCGCCAGCGGATCGCCCCCCGGCCCGCACGTCCACCCGCTCCCCCTCGACCGGGGGACTAGCCTGGTGGGCGTCTGCGACGTTGATCGCAGGACGAGACGACATCGCAGTGGAAGAGGCGAACGCGAACGTGGCCGAGCCGGTCCGCACCAACCAGTCCAGCAGCGCGACGAGTGGCGCCGCAGGCGACCCGAGCGAGGAGTTCGGCGCCAACGAGTGGCTCGTGGAGGAGATGTACGAGCGCTTCAAGGCCGACCCCGGGAGCGTCGACGGCGCCTGGGTGGACTTCTTCCGCACCCGGGACGGCAACGGCGGGTCGGCCGACGGCGGGTCCCGCGGCGGGTCCGACGGCGCGTCCGGCGGCGGGAAGGGGGCCGACACGCCCGCCCGCCCCGCCACGAACGCGGCTCCGGGCTCATCGCCCGCCCGCGCGGCGGCGGCGGCGAAGGCGCAGGGCACCACGACCCCGACTGCTGACGACTCGGCCGCTGCTTCGGCTGCGGTCACCCGGACGACGGGCGTGGCCAAGGCGGTGGCGCCCACGGTGCCGGCGGTCAAGCGTGCCGACGCCCCGCCGGTCAAGGTCGGTCCGGCCCCGGTGCCGAAGGAGAAGTCCCCGAGCGCCCCCGCCGAGGCCAGCGACGAGCCCACGATGACCCAGCTGCGCGGCGCACCCGCCCGCACGGCGCAGAACATGGACCTCAGCCGCTCGGTCCCCACTGCGACGAGCGTCCGCTCCGTCCCGGTCAAGCTGCTGTGGGACAACCGCATCGTCATCAACAACCACCTGGCCCGGGCCCGTGGCGGCAAGGTCTCCTTCACCCACCTCATCGGCTACGCACTGGTGCGGGCGCTGCGCGAGATGCCCGACATGAACCACGCCTACGCCGAGGTCGACGGCAAGCCGAACCTCGTCGTCCCCGCGCACATCAACCTCGGCCTGGCCATCGACATGAAGAAACCCGACGGCACCCGGCAGCTCGTCGTCCCGTCGATCAAGGCCGCCGAGGCCATGGACTTCGCGCAGTTCTGGACCGCCTACGAGGAGATGGTCCGCAAGGCCCGCGACGGCAAGCTCGGCGTCGCCGACTTCCAGGGGACGACCTGCAGCCTGACCAACGTCGGCGGGCTCGGGACCAACCACTCCGTCCCTCGGCTGATGCCCGGGCAGAGCGTCATCGTCGGTGTCGGCTCCATGGAGTTCCCCCCGGAGTACCAGGGGGCCTCCGAGGAGACGCTGACCCGCAACGCCGTCAGCCGGATCATGACGCTGACCTCGACCTACGACCACCGGGTGATCCAGGGAGCGCAGTCCGGGGAGTTCCTGCGGCGGCTGCACCAGCTCCTGCTGGGCGAGGACGGCTTCTACGACGACGTCTTCCGCGCGCTCCGGGTGCCCTACGAGCCGATCCACTGGGCCCGCGACATCTCGACCAGCCACGACGAGGACATCAGCAAGCAGGCGCGGGTCCTGGAGCTGATCCACGCCTACCGGGTCCGCGGCCACATGATGGCCGACACCGACCCGCTGGAGTACCAGCAACGCAGCCACCCCGACCTCGAGATCGAGTCGCACGGCCTGACGCTGTGGGACCTCGACCGGGAGTTCGCCACCGGGTCGTTCGCCGGTGAGGCGCGGTTCATGAAGCTGCGCGGGATCCTCGGGATCCTGCGCGACTCCTACTGCCGCACGATCGGCATCGAGTACATGCACATCCAGGACCCCGAGCAGCGCCGGTGGATCCAGGAGCGCGTCGAGCAGCCGCACGTGAAGCCGCCCCGCGAGGAGCAGCTGCGGATCCTGCAGAAGCTCAACCAGGCCGAGGCCTTCGAGACCTTCCTGCAGACGAAGTTCGTCGGCCAGAAGCGGTTCAGCCTCGAGGGCAGCGAGACCACGGTCCCGCTGTTGGACGAGATCTGCGAGGCCGCAGCGGACGCTCGCCTGGAAGAGGTCTGCATCGGCATGGCGCACCGCGGCCGGCTCAACGTGCTGGCCAACATCGTCGGCAAGTCCTACAACCAGATCTTCCGCGAGTTCGAGGGCAACATCGACCCGCGCACCGTGCAGGGCTCCGGGGACGTCAAGTACCACCTCGGCGCCGACGGTGCCTTCCGCGGCGGCACCGGCTCGACGGTGAAGGTCTCCGTGGCCGCGAACCCCTCGCACCTGGAGACCGTCGACCCGGTCCTCGAGGGCATCGCCCGCGCCAAGCAGGACGTGCTCAACCGCGGCGCGGCGTACCCGGTGCTGCCGCTGCTCATGCACGGCGACGCCGCGTTCGCCGGTCAGGGCGTGGTCGCGGAGACGCTCAACCTCTCCCAGCTGCGCGGCTACCGCACCGGCGGGACGATCCACCTGGTGGTGAACAACCAGGTCGGCTTCACCACCTCGCCCTCGTCGTCACGGTCGTCGCTGTACTGCACCGACGTCGCCCGCATGGTGCAGGCACCGATCTTCCACGTCAACGGCGACGACCCGGAGGCCTGCATCCGGGTGGCACGGCTGGCGTTCGCGTACCGCCAGGCCTTCAACAAGGACGTCGTCATCGACCTGGTGTGCTACCGCCGCCGCGGGCACAACGAGGGCGACGACCCGTCGTACACCCAGCCGCTCATGTACGACCTCATCGAGCAGAAGCGCTCGGTGCGCAAGCTCTACACCGAGTCACTCATCGGGCGGGGCGACATCACCATCGAGGAGGCCGAGCAGGTCCTCAAGGACTACCAGCAGCAGCTCGAGCGGGTCTTCAGCGAGGTCCGTGAGGGCGAGAAGCAGCCCGGCGAGTGGCTCACGGTGCCGGAGTACCCCGACAAGCCGGTGACCGAGACCTCGACCGCGGTCTCACGCGAGACCCTCAAGCGGATCGCCGACGCGCACGTCAACGCTCCCGACGGGTTCACCGTGCACCCCAAGGTGCTCCCGCAGCTGCAGCGCCGGGCTGCGGCGATCACCGAGGGGCCGATCGACTGGGGCACCGGCGAGATCCTGGCGTTCGGGTCCCTGCTCATGGACGGCCGACCGGTCCGGCTGGCCGGACAGGACTCCCGCCGCGGCACCTTCGCCTCGCGGTTCGCGGTCATCATCGACCGGCAGAACGCCGACGAATGGACCCCGCTGGCCAACCTGACCGAGGACCAGGCCCGGTTCTACGTCTACGACTCGCTGCTCTCGGAGTACGCCGCGCTGGGGTTCGAGTACGGCTACTCGGTGGCACGTCCGGAGGCCCTGGTGCTGTGGGAGGCGCAGTTCGGCGACTTCGTCAACGGCGCCCAGACCGTGATCGACGAGTACATCACCTCCGGTGAGACGAAGTGGGGTCAGCAGTCGGGGGTGGTGCTGCTGCTGCCGCACGGCTACGAGGGGCAGGGTCCCGACCACTCGTCGGCACGGATCGAGCGCTTCATGACCCTCGCGGCGCACGACGCGTTCCGGGTCGCGCAGCCCTCGACGCCGGCGAGCTACTTCCACCTGCTCCGGCTGCACGCCATCGAGCAGCGGCACCGACCGCTCATCGTCTTCACGCCGAAGTCGATGCTGAAGCGCAAGGAAGCCGCCTCGCAGCCGGAGGACTTCGTGTCGGGCACCTTCCGCCCGGTCGTCGGCGACGAGGTCGTCGACCCGGCCAAGGTCGAGCGGGTGCTGCTCTGCTCGGGCCGGATCACGTGGGACCTCGTCGTCCAGCGTGGGAAGCTCGAGGGCGACGACCCGCGTACGGCGATCGTCCGGCTCGAGCAGCTCTACCCCCGTCCGGTCGCCGAGCTCATGATCGAGCTGCAGCGCTACCCGAACCTGCGCGAGGTGCGCTGGGTGCAGGACGAGCCGGCGAACATGGGACCGTGGCCGCACCTCGCGCTGCACCTCACGACGGACCTGCCGGTGCCCTTCTACCGGGTCTCGCGTCCGGACTCGACCTCGCCGTCGGTCGGACAGCACAGTCGCCACATGGAGGAGCAGAAGACCCTGCTCCAGCAGGCCTTCTCCTGACCGCGGGCGTTGCTGTGTACTTCACCGACCGCGGGATCGAGGAGCTGCTGCACCGGCGAGGCGACGAGGACGTCAACCTGGGCTGGCTCGCCGACCGGCTGCTGGAGTTCGTCGACCTGCACCCCGAGTTCGAGGTCCCTGTCGAGCGCCTCGCGACCTGGCTCGCCCGGCTGGACGACCCGGACGAGGAGTAGCGCGACGAGGCGCTCCTAGGGACGGTCCGCCCACCGCAGCCGTTCAAGGACCCGGTCGAACCGGCCCCGCGCACCGTCCGAGGCGCGTGAGTCCGAGAGCATGACGACGTGCCGGCCGTTCGCGGTGATGCGGGGCTCGACGGAGTTGCCGTCCAGGACGGCTCCGTTGTTGGCCTCGCTCACGAGGGTCGTGGTGCCAAGGGCCCGGTCTCGGACGTAGACCCGGAACCGACCGGTAGCACCCGGCGACAGGTCCAGGTCCGTGCCCGTCATGGCGACGTAGCGACCATCGCGCGACACCGAGGGCTGTGTCCCACCCTCGCTGCCCACGGTCTCGTCGGAGCGGAGCGACACGAGCTGCAGCCGTCCCGTGCCGAGGTCGCGCAGGTACACGTCGGTCGCCTGGTTGCGGTCGCGGCTCACGAGAGGGCCGTTCCAGGCGAAGACCGCGACGGAGCCGTCACCTGCCAGCTGCGGTGCGGAACCGCCTGCCGTGCTCGGTGCGCCGGTCGGGCTCCGCGAGAGCCAGGTGACTGCGCCGGTCACGGTGTCCCGCACGTACGCGTCGGTGAGCCCGCCGGTGTCCTCGGGGACAGCCCGGCCCTGGGTCCCGAAGCCGACGTAGCGGCCGTCGTCGCTGACGCTCGTCTGCTCGAGCGCGCCGACGCGCAGCTCGCCGCCCCGGGCGTTGAGGGACACCCTCAGGGTCGTCCCGTCTGCCCGGTCGCGGAGGAACACGTCGGGCGCTCCGTTCGTGTCGCCGGCCACCAGGTCGTCGGCGAGCGACGCGAAGGTGATGAACCGCCCGTCGGCCGACACGTCCAGGCTGTCGGAGTCGAACGAGTCCGAGCCGTGCTGCTCGGCGCCGGAGGACGTCACCGACTCCCGCGTGATCCGTCCCGAGGCCGCGTCCCAGGCGAACACGTCGATCGACGCGTTGGTGTCCCCCGGCACGAGGTCGCCCAGCGCCGAACTGAACACGACGGTGCTGCCGTCCGCCGAGATGACGGGGGCGGTCCCACCCGTGTTCGGACCCAAGCCGGCGTCGTGCGAGACGAGCGTCGTACGCCGGGTCACCAGGTCCCTGACGTAGACGTCGGTGAACCCGTCGGTGTCGGCCGGGACGAGCCCAGCACCCGAGGCGAACGCCACGAAGCGGCCGGTGCGGGACGCCGATCCCCTCCCGCTGCGGTTGACTGCTCCCCCCGGTCCGTCGACCCGGGACGGCGTCGCCGTGTACGCCGGTGGGTCGGCCTCTGCTGCGGAAGCGCCCGACGTCCAGGTCACCGACCAGGGAAGCGCACACGCGGCGACGAGCCCGAGGACGGTCACAACGCTGCCGCGCCGGGCGGAACGGGCCACGGCGGACCTCCTCTTCCGGTTCCTCAGCGTCGACCGTCAGCGGCGCGGCGTCAAGCAACCCTCCGAGGAGGACGGGCGCACGGCACGCAGGTCCGCGCCGACGGCCGGACCCGGAGCCGCTCGGGAGGGATTGCCCGGCCGCACGTCTCGCAGGTGCCGTAGGAGGCGTCGGCGAGCCGCGACAGCGCCGCGTCGATCTCGGCCAGCCTGGCCTCGGCCTGCCGGACCAGCGCGTCGACCTGCTGCCGCTCGAAGGCGATCGTCGCGCCCTCGGGGTCGTGCTCGTCGTCGGCGTTGGAGCCGTTGGACGCTGCGACGATGCCGGCGTGGTCAGTCCGCAGCCGGGCGAGCCGGTCCTGCACGCCGCGACGCTCGTCCAGCAGCGCGGCCCGGGCGCGCTGCCCCTGCTCGGTCATCCGTGCGCCGCCGCGGTCACCGGGTGAGGACGACCTTGCCGAACACCTCGCCGCCGAGCAGCGCCGCGAACCCGTCCCGCGCCTGCTCCATCGGGAGCGTCCGGTCGATCAGCGGCCGGGTGCCGGTCACGTCGAGGAGCTGTACGAGCGAGGCCAGCTCGGCTCGGGTCCCCATCGTCGAGCCGACGACCCGGAGCTGGAGGAAGAAGATCCTCGTCAGCTCCGCGTCGTCGAGCGCCGGGCCGCTCGTCGTCCCGCTGAGGACGATCGTGCCTCCGGGTCGCAGCGCCCTCACCGAGTGCGACCAGGTCGCACGGCCCACGGTCTCCATCACCGCGTCGACCTTGCCCGGCAGCCGGGCCCCGCTCTCGAACGCCTCGTGGGCGCCGAGCTCGAGAGCCCGGGCGCGCTTGGACTCGTCGCGGCTGGTGACCCAGACCCGCAACCCGGCGGCCCGGCCCAGGCCGACCAGCGCCGTGGCGACGCCACCGCCCGCGCCCTGGACCAGGACGGAGTCGCCGGCCTTGAGCTCGCCGCGGGTGAAGAGCATCCGGTAGGCGGTCAGCCACGCGGTCGGCAGGCAGGCCGCCTCCTCGAAGCTGAGCGCCGCCGGCTTCGGCACGACGTTGCGCCGCGGCACGACGACCTGGTCGGCGAAGGTGCCCTGGTGCTTCTCGCTGAGCAGCGACCGTCGCGGGTCGAGCGTCTCGTCGCCGGTCCACGAGGGGTCGCTGACGACGGCGTGGACCACCACCTCGTTGCCGTCCTCGTCGAGCCCCGCGGCGTCGCAGCCGAGGACCATCGGCAGCGCCTCCTGCCGCAGCCCGACCCCGCGCAGCGACCACAGGTCGTGGTGGTTGAGCGCAGCGGCCCTCACCCGGACCGTCGTCCAGCCCTCCGGCGCCTCGGGGGCGGGCCGCTCCCCGAGCGTCAGGCCGGACAGCGGGTCGTCGGCGGAGAACGAGGACGCGGTGACGGCGAACACGAGCCGACCCTACGCAAGCGTTGAGGCTAGGAAGGGCCGACGCCCCTGCCGACCCGGGCCAGCACCCGCGCCACGACGTCGTGGTCGGGGACCGTCCCGACCTGCCAGGAGTCCACGCCCTCGACGGGGTTGTCCCGTTCGACCCACCAGCCGTCGGGCTCCCGGCGTACCGCCCGCTTGACCGCCACCACACCCCCGGGCAGCCGTACGACGAGCAGCCCGCCCACCCGGGGGCTCCCGCCGTGGAGCACCAGCAGCATGTCGCCCTCCCGCAGCGTCGGCTCCATCGACCGGCCGTGCACCCGCGCGAGGCCCAGCCGCCTGGTCCCCCACGGCCTGGTCACGTGCGCGCCCGCTCCGCAAGCACCCTCCTGCGGCGGCCGAGCGCGCAGAGTAGGGTCGACACGACCCGTGACGATATCCCCGGCAAGCCCGGGGCGGCAGTCGTCTGCCGTCTCCGGCTACAGGAAGGACCCCGATGCTCTCGCGTCTCCGCGACCTGTTCCTCGCACCCACGCTCGACGTCTCCGCCCACTGCGACCTGCCCTGCGGTGTGTACGACCCCGCCCAGGCCCGCATCGAGGCGGAGTCGATCAAGATGATCATCAAGAAGGTCGCGGACAACCCCGACCCGGACTTCCGCGTGCGGGCGATCCTCATCAAGGAGGAGCGCTCGGAGCTCGTCAAGCACCACCTGTGGGTGCTGTGGACCGACTACTTCAAGCCGCCGCACTTCGAGAAGTACCCGCAGCTGCACGCGCTGTTCAACGAGACCACCAAGCTCGCGGGCGCCTCGGGCGCCAAGGGCACCTTCGACGAGGGCGTCGCCGACCAGCTGCTCGCGAAGATCGACGAGATCGCCGTCATCTACGCCGAGACCAAGCAGGCCTGAGCCCGCACGCACACGGGCGCGCCGGTGACCCGGCGCGCCCGTGTGCAGCCCAGGACGGAGCTCCATGACCACGACTGACACCCCGCCGCACGCCGAGCTCCGGCTCCCGGCGGACAGCGCCTACCTCGCCGTGCTGCGCACCGCGACCGCGGGGCTGGCCGCGCGCATCAACTTCACCCTCGACGACATCGAGGATCTCCGGATCGCGGTCGACGAGGCGTGCGCGATCCTCCTGCCGCAGGCCCGCGAGGCCTCGGAGCTGGAGTGCCGGTTCTGGCTCGGCCACGCCTCGATGACCGTCGCCGTCGCCGCCGAGTGTGACGCTCCGAAGCCGCCCGCGGAGGAGGGTTTCGCCTGGCGGGTGCTCACCGCGCTCACCACCTTCGCCGACTCCTCGGTCCAGGACAGCCGCCTGGTCCTCACGCTCTCCCGCAGCGCGGGTCTGCACCCCTGATGACCGCCGAGGACACGAGGAGCGACCTCGACCCCGACACCGACCTCGCGGCGAACCCGCACCCCGAGCCCGAGGCCGAGGCCGACCTGCCGGTCGCGCCGGATCCGGACGTCGAGCCCGCGGACGAGGTGCCCGTCGCCGAGGTGCCCGTCGCCGAGGTGCGCGCCGGCTCCTCGGAGCTCCACCTGCGCACGGTCGAGCTGTTCACGCGCATGGGTGAGGGCACCGAGGCCGACCGCGCGCAGCTGCGCAGCGACCTCGTCGAGCTCCACCTCCCGCTCGCGGAGTACCTCGCCCGCCGGTTCGGGAACCGCGGGGAGCCCCACGAGGACCTCGTGCAGGTCGCGACCATCGGTCTGATCAAGGCGATCGACCGGTTCGACCTCGAGCGCGGGGTCGCGTTCTCGACGTACGCCACCCCCACGATCGTCGGCGAGATCAAGCGCCACTTCCGCGACCGCGGCTGGACCATCCGGGTGCCGCGCCGGTTGCAGGAGATCCAGGCGGTCATCAACCAGGCGGTGAGCGACCTGGGGCAGGAGCTGGGTCGCTCCCCCACGGTCAGCGAGCTCGCCGGCCGGGTCGGGATGAGCGAGGAGGAGATCCTCGAAGGGCTGGAGTCGGCGAACGCCTACAGCCCGCTCTCGCTCGACGCCCCGGACCCCAGCGGCGAGCTGGGCGCGGTGATCGACCAGCTCGGGGACTACGACGACGCGCTCGACGCGGTCATCGACCGCGAGACCGTGAAGCCGCTGCTGGACCGGCTCGACGCCCGCGCGAAGCGGATCCTGCTGCTGCGGTTCTTCCGCAACATGACGCAGTCCCAGATCGCCGAGGAGCTCGGCATCTCCCAGATGCACGTCTCCCGGCTGCTGAGCCGCACGCTCGCGGACCTGCGTCGCGCGCTGGAGGACGCCAGCCCCTCCTCGGGCAGCTGACGCGCGCCCGACCGGGTGGTCAGCCGCTGCCGAGGGCGGCCAGCGAGCGGGGGTGCAGCAGCGTGACGAGGACCGTGATCGCGACCCCGATGAGCACCAGGGCGAACGGGGTCGTGCTGCCGCCCCAGAAGCTGGAGCCGACGAGCAGCTGGATCAGCTGGGCGAGCACGACCGGCGCACGGGCCCACGACCGGAGCCGCCAGAGCTGCCAGGCGCAGACCCCCAGGAAGCCGGCGTAGGCCAGGAAGAAGAACAGCGACGTGCTCCCGGCCTCCGGGCGGCCGCCGAGCAAGGCGGGGACCAGGGCCACGCCATAGGCGGCGAAGGCCGCTCCCTCGAGCACCGTCAGCGCTGCGGCGACGCGGACCGTGCCCGGCACACGGGCCGAGGCGTCATCGGTCGGGGTCACGCTGCGGATGCTAGCCCGAGGCCCGGCCCGCGGAGTCAGGTCCGGTTCGGGTGGATGCGTCCAGCCTCGTCCGCTAGGGTCCTGTCCGGATCGGGACGTGTGATCCACGTGACCCGGCCCTACCCCTTGATCTTCTCGAGCGCAATTGGCACGATCTAATCCAGCACCTGCCGCGCCCGCTCGAGACCACGGGCGGCCTCGAGTGCCGCGACGCGGCGAGTCCTTCACCGGCCTGCAAAGACCGGTGCGGTTCATCCCGGGCCCCAACGGGTACCCGACCACCAGCACACCCCGTGGCCACCGGCTGGGTCGCGGTACGAGAGGAAGTCCCCTGCCATGGATTGGCGCCACCGCTCTGCCTGCCTCGAGGAAGACCCCGAGCTGTTCTTCCCCATCGGCAACACCGGCCCTGCGATCCTCCAGATCGAGGAGGCCAAGCAGGTGTGCCGGCGCTGCGACGTGCGCGAGCAGTGCCTTGCCTGGGCGCTGTCCGCCGGCCAGGACCATGGTGTCTGGGGTGGCCTCAGTGAGGACGAGCGGCGCGCACTCAAGCGTCGCAACGCACGGGCACGGGTCCGCGCCTCGGCCTGAGGTCCAGCGCTGCGGACGGCCGCTCACGGCAGCGGCACCACCACCTCGGCCTCCGTCCCGCCACCGGGACGCCGGCCCAGGCGGAGCGCCCCGCCGAGCTCGGACTCGACGAGGGTCCTGACGATCGAGAGCCCCAGGCTCTCGGAGCGGGCCGGGTCGAAGTCCGCAGGCAGCCCCTGCCCGTCGTCGCAGACGGTGACGCGCAGCGAGCTGTTCCCGCGCACCACGACAACCTCCAGGTGGCCGTCCGCCCCGGCGAAGCCGTGCTCGGTCGCGTTCTGCAGCAGCTCGGTGAGCACCATCGCCAGCGACGTCGCGACCTGACCCGGCAGCGTCCCGAACGACCCGCGCCGAGCGGTCCGCACGGTCGCGTCGGCCGAGCCGAGGTCGGTGACCATGTGGCGGAGCCGGTCGGCGATCTCGTCGAACGCCACCGTCTCGTCGATCGACTGGCTCAGCGTCTCGTGGACCAGCGCGATCGAGCCGACCCGGCGCACCGCCTCCTCGAGCGCGCTGCGCGCCTCGGGCGCGTGCATCCGGCGCGCCTGTAGCCGGAGCAGGGCGGCGACGGTCTGCAGGTTGTTCTTCACCCGGTGGTGGATCTCGCGGATCGTCGCGTCCTTGGTGACCAGCTCGCGGTCCCTGCTGCGCAGGTCGGTGACGTCGCGCATGAGCACGAGCGCGCCGACACGGTGCAGCGGCGACGGCGCGCGGAGCGGGATCGACCGGACGATCACCACGGTCGCGTCGTCGGTCAGCTCGGTGTCGCGCGGGACCGTGCCTCCCAGGACGGCGCTCAGCGTCTCCTCGTCGGAGCGCCGGGCCGGCGGGACCAGCTCACGGGTGGTGGCCGCGAGGTCCAGGCCGGCCAGGTCGCGGGTGAGCCCGAGCCGGCGGTAGACCGAGACCGCGTTGGGGCTGGCGTAGGCCACGCGTCCGGCCGCGTCGAGCCGCACGAAGCCGTCGCCGACCCGCGGTGAGTCGGTGTGGTCCGAGCGCTGTCCGGCGTGCGGGAACCAGCCGTGGCTGATCATCCGGGTCAGGTCCGCCGCGCTGCGCAGGTAGGCCAGCTCCAGGCGGGACGGCGTGCGCAGCCCGAGCAGCCCGGTGTTGCGGCCCACGACGCCGATCACGCGCTCGCGGTGGCGCACCGGGATCGCCTCGACGCGCACCGGCACCTCGTCGCGCCACTCGGGGTCGCCCTCGCGCACGACCCGCTGCTGGTCGAGGGCCGCGTCGAGCAGAGGGCGTCGGCCGACGGCGACGAAGCTGCCGACGAGGTCGTCGACGTACGCCGTGGGGCCGGTGGTCGGCCGCATCTGGGCAGCCGCCCAGAAGCCGCTCCCGGACCGGTCGGGCAGCCACAGCACCAGGTCGGCGAAGGACAGGTCGGCGATGATCTGCCAGTCCGCGACGAGGCGGTGCAGCCAGGCGAGGTCGTCGCTGGTGAGGTCGGTGTGGTCCCGGACCAGGTCGTTGAGCGACGCCACCGGCCCAGCCTATTGACAGCCTATTGACAGCCTGTTGGCAGCCTGTCGACAGCCTGTCGACCAGCGGAGGGACACCGCAGGGGGAGCCCCCGGCGGGGACCCCACGGGGTCGGGGCTGGGTAGGTTGACCGCCATGACCGGCTCGGCTGACACGGCCCCGACGTTCCCGCCCGTCGAGGCCCACTCCGGCGCGCACGCCGTCGCCGTCGCCCAGGCCCACGGCGTCGACACGCTCTTCACGCTGTCCGGCGCCCACGTCTTCCCGGTCTACGACGGCGCTGTCACCGCCGATCCGCCCGTGCGGCTGCTCGACGTCCGGCACGAGCAGACCGCGGTGTTCGCCGCGGAGGCGCTCGGCAAGCTGACCCGGGTGCCTGGCCTCGCGGTCCTCACCGCCGGACCCGGCGTCACCAACGGGGTCAGCCCGATCACGCAGGCGTGGTTCAACGGCTCGCCGGTCGTCGTCCTCGGCGGCCGGGCGCCCGACAACCGCTGGGGCAGCGGGAGCCTGCAGGAGCTCGACCACGTGCCGGTGCTCGCGCCGGTCACGAAGTCCGCACGGACGGTGCACGCACCTGAGGAGGTGGCCGACGCGGTCGACGAGGCGTTCACCACCGCTCGCTCCCCGCACCGCGGACCGGCCTTCCTCGACGTCCCGCTGGACGTCTTCTTCGCCACCAGCACGGTTGCGCGTCCGGCGTACGTGCCCCCGACGCGTGAGGCGCCCGACCCCGACGCGCTGGACCGGGTCGCCCGGCTCGTCGCCGGAGCAAGCCGCCCGGTGCTCGTGGTCGGGGGCGACGTGTGGTCCGACAGCGCGGAGGAGGCGGCGCTGCAGCTGGTGGAGCAGTCGGGGCTGCCGGCCATCACCAACGGCATGGGTCGCGGGATCGTCCCGGCGGGCCACCGGCTGCTGGTGACCAAGGCGCGGAGCACGGCCCTCGGCACCGCCGACCTCGTCGTCGTGGTCGGGACGCCGCTCGACTTCCGGCTGTCCTACGGCTCCTTCGGCGGTAAGGACGGCGCTCCGCCGGCCCAGGTGGTGCACCTCGCGGACTCGGCCGGTGGCGTCGCACGGCACGCCGCGCTCGCCGCGTCGGCCTCCGGTGACCTCACGCTCGTGCTGGACGGCCTGCTCGCCGCGCTGGAGCGCCAGCCCTCCCGCCCCGACTGGTCGGCCTGGACCGCGAGGTTGCAGGAGGCCGTCGCCGCGGCGGTCGAGCGCGACCGCGAGCTGCTCGGCGCCGAGGCCGACCCCGTCCACCCGGCACGGGTGTACGGCGAGCTGCTGCCGCGGCTGGCCGACGACGCGGTGGTCATCGGGGACGGCGGCGACTTCGTCTCGTTCGCCGGCAAGTACGTCGAGCCGCGCCGTCCGGGCGGCTGGCTGGACCCGGGACCCTACGGCTGCCTGGGGGCCGGTCTCGGCGGCGCCATCGCGGCTCGGCTGGCACGCCCGTCCTCGCAGGTGGTGCTGCTGCTGGGGGACGGCGCGGCCGGCATGTCGCTGATGGACGTCGACACCCTGGTCCGCCACCGGCTGCCGGTCGTCATCGTCTGCGGCAACAACTCCGCGTGGGGCCTCGAGAAGGGCCCGATGCAGATGCTCTACGGCTACGACGTCATCGCCGACCTGGCGCCACGGACGCGCTACGACCAGGTCGTCACCGCGCTCGGCGGCGCGGGCGAGATGGTGACCGACCCGCGGGAGCTCGGGCCGGCCCTTGACCGGGCGTTCGACTCCGGGGTCCCCTACCTCGTCAACGTGGTGACCGACGTCGCCGCGACGTACCCCCGCGCGACGTTCGGGATCTGAGCGGTGGCCGACCAGCCAGGACGTCCGCTGTCGGCGACGCTGGTCCGCACCGTCGGCGAGGAGGACACCGCGGCGGCGCTGGGCTCGGGCTCCCTGCCGGTGCTCGGGACTCCGCGCCTGCTCGCCTGGGTCGAGGCCGCGACCTGCGCGGCGCTCGAGGCCGACCTGCCCCCGGGCCGTACGTCGGTGGGCAGCCGGGTCCTGCTCGAGCACACCGCCGCGAGCGGCGTCGGTGAGGAGGTGACCGTGGCGGCGGTCCTCCAGCACAGGGACGGCCGCCTGGTCCGCTTCGAGGTCATCGCCGAGGACAGCCGCGGGACCGTGGTCGGGCGGGCGGAGGTCACGCGGGTCGTCGTCGACGTCGACCGCTTCCTCGGCCGGGTCCCTCGGCGGGCGTGAGCGCGTCCGGTCCAGCGTCCGGTCCCGCGTCCCGACGGCGTGCACGACCGCGCCCACCGCTCTGGGAGGATGGGAGCTGCACCCACGGCCGACCAAGGAGGGCGACATGGGCAAGACCGGACGCAAGCGCCGCGCTCGCAAGAAGAAGGGCGCCAACCACGGCAAGCGCCCCAACGCCTGAGCGACGACGGCCCCTCCTCGTCCGAGGAGGGGCCGTCGCCCGTCAGCAGTGTCGCCTGGCCCTGTGTCAGCGCTGCATCAGGGCAGCGGCCGGATCTCGACGTGGACCTCGCGGATCCGGACGCGGACCCGCTCCCGGACCGAGTCCGGGCAGGGCTCGGAGCACGACCGCGCGAGCTGGACCTTCAGCCGCTGCTCGAACAGCAGCATGTCCAGGCAGGGCTGGCACTCGTCGAGGTGCCGCTGGATCGTGGCGGTGTCGGCGTCGGCGAGCTCGTGGTCGACGAAGAACGCCAGCCGTTCGAGGACCTCCGAACAGTCGGTCTCGTGATGCTTGCCGCAGCTCATGACGACACCCCCACGCGCATCCCGCGGTCGCGGGCGTACTCGGTGAGCAGCCCGCGCAGCTGCCGGCGGCCACGGTGCAGCCGGGACATCACCGTGCCGATCGGCGTGTCCATGATCTGCGCGATCTCCTTGTACGGGAACCCCTCGACGTCGGCGAGGTAGACCGCGAGCCGGAAGTCCTCGGGCAGCTGCGACAGCGCTTCCTTGACGTCGCTGTCCGGCAGGTGCTCGAGTGCCTCCATCTCCGCCGACTTCAGGCCGGAGGAGGTGTGCGACTCCGCACGCGCCAGCTGCCAGTCCTCGACGTCCTCCGACATCGACTGCTGCGGCTCGCGCTGTTTCTTGCGGTAGGTGTTGATGAACGTGTTGGTGAGGATCCGGTACAGCCAGGCCTTGAGGTTCGTGCCCTCGTTGAACTGGTGGAAGGCGGCGTAGGCCTTGGCGTAGGTCTCCTGGACCAGGTCCTCGGCGTCCTGCGGGTTGCGGGTCATCCGCATCGCCGCGGCGTAGAGCTGGTCGAGGTAGGGCAACGCGTCGCGCTCGAAGCGGAGCGTGCGCTCCTCCACGGACTCCGCGGCGTCACCCACGGGCAGGCTGGGATCTGTCGGCATTGCTCGCCAGCCTACCGGGAGCGGCCACGCCGCCGGTCCGTTCCGCGACCTCGCGGACGGAACAGCCGGACGCTCCTCGATCGTCAGGACGGCCACGCGCTGGCACCTGCCTCTCGGATGTCCCGGCGGCGCCTCGGAGGCGCCCTGTCGAGTCACTCCAACAGCGGGTCAGCCGGGTCGATTCCCCACGACGTCGCGGACGACGAACTCCAGGGCGGCCTCGACCACCAGCCCCCACGCGTCCGCCTGGCTGAGCGCGCCGCGCTTGGGGACGGCCAGGCCGTGGTCGCCGCCCGGGACGACGACGACCGGCGGGCCCGGTGGGAACTCCTCGGGCCGGCCGAACGGGTCACGCTCGCCCTGCACCACCAGGACCGGGACCTGCACCGCGAGGAGCTCCTCCACCCGGGACGACTCCGGGCGCCCCGGAGGGTGCAGGGGGAACGACAGCGCCAGGACCGCCGAGGCGCCGAGGTGGTGGGCGCTGCGACAGGCGCTCCGCGCGCCCGCGCTACGTCCGCCCAGGACCAGGGGGGTCCGCGGGCGGAGCCGGTCCGCGACGGCGACCAGGCACGCGTCCAGGACGGTCCCCGCAGGTGCGATCCGCCGTCCGGCGACCCGCCACGGCTGCTCCAGCCGCAGGACGGTGATCCCTTCGCGCGGCAGGTCGCGGGCGAGCGCCGCGAGGTCCGGGGCGTCGATCCCGCCCCCCGCGCCGTGGCCGAGCATGAGGGTCGCCACCGGGCGGCGGGCCCGGTCGGCGTGCAGCCTGGCGTCCCCGTACGGCGTCGCCAGCGTGCGCACCTCGGTCACGCCGATGTCGCTCGGTCACCGGTCCCGGGGGAGTCGGATGAGGAGTCGGACGCGACGTCGCCGGCGACGTCCTCGGGCAGGTCCTCCACCGGGAGCGGCTCGACCAGCTCGGGGCCGTTGTTGCGCACGCTGTTGACCATCGTCGACACCGGGTAGGCCTCGAGCCGGCCCGGCGACGCCGGCACCAGCAGCCCCTTGAGCTCGTCGGGGTCGGAACGGGAGGGGTCGAGCCATGCGGCGTACCGCTCGGGCTCGACCAGCATCGGCATCCGGTCGTGGATCCGCCCGACCTCGTCCTCGGCGGTCGTGGTCAGCACCGTGCAGGTCCACCGGAACCGGTCGGGGTCGTCCTCGTCGCGGGTCGGGTCGCGCCAGATCTCGTAGAGCCCCGCCATCGCCAGCACCCGGTCGTCCTTGGGGCGGATGAAGAAGGGCTGCTTGAGGGGCTTGCCGGCCTTGGTCTTCTGCTGGGTCGGGTACCACTCGAAGTAGCCGTCCGCAGGCAGCAGGCACCGCCGCCGCGTGAACGCCTGCCGGAACGCCGGCTTCTCGCCGACGGTCTCCATCCGGGCGTTGATCAGCCGGCTGCCGATCCCGGGGTCCTTGGCCCAGAAGGGCACCAGCCCCCAGCGCAGCACCCGCAGCTGGCGCTCGGGGTCGCGAGCGCCGCCGTCCTCGTCGTCGTCGCGCTGCCCCGGCGGGCGGGTCACCACGGCGTACACCGGCTTGGTGGGCGCCACGTTGAAGTCCGCATCGAGCGGCTGGGTGACGGTCTCGGGAAGTCTCGCGCGGTCGATCTCGAACTCCTCCGCGAGGTCCTCCGGGCGACGGCTCGACGCGTAGCGGCCACACATGGGCGTCACCCTAGTGTCGGTCGGTCGACCCTGCTCGGGTCGTCGGCCCGCGACTAGGCTCGGGCGCGATGACGACACCGACCACCTCACCGGGGACGACGGCGCAGCCGGACCTCTGGCCCGCTCCCACCCCTCGAGCGCCGGTGACCGCCCGGGTGTCGCTCCCCGGCTCGAAGTCGCTCACCAACCGCGCTCTGGTGCTGGCTGCGCTGGCCGACGGCCCGTCGGTGGTGCGCAGGGCGCTCCGCTCCCGGGACACGCTGCTCATGGCCAAGGCGCTGACCGGCCTGGGCGCAACGGTCGACACCTCCGGGGAGGACTGGCCGGTGACCCCCGGACGGTTGCTGGGACCGGCGATCGTGGACTGCGGGCTGGCCGGGACCGTCATGCGGTTCGTGCCGCCGGTCGCGGCGCTGGCCACGGGACCGGTCGCCTTCGACGGCGACGCGCACGCGCGGAGCCGGCCGATGGGCGAGATCCTCCGCGGTCTGACCGCCCTCGGCGTCGAGGTCGAGGACGAGGGCAGGGGCGCCCTGCCGTTCACGGTCCGGGGCACCGGCGCCGTCCGCGGCGGGACCGTCACCATCGACGCCTCCGCGTCCAGCCAGTTCGTGTCCGCGCTGCTGCTCGCGGGAGCGCGGTACGCCGGAGGGGTGGACGTCCGTCACGACGGCGGGTCGGTCCCCTCGCTCCCCCACATCGAGATGACGGTCGCTGCGCTGCGCGAGCACGGCGTGGACGTCGACGACAGCGAGCCCGACCGCTGGACCGTCGGTCCCGGGACCGTGAGCGCCCGCGACGTCGCGATCGAGCCGGACCTCTCCAATGCGGCCCCGTTCCTCGCCGCGGCCGCGGTCACCGGCGGGACCGTCACCGTGGCGGACTGGCCGGAGCGCACCACCCAGGCAGGCGACGCGCTGCGCGACGTCCTCGCACGGATGGGCGCCCTGGTCGAGCACGGACCGGACGGGCTCACGGTCACCGGACAGGGGCCGCTGCAGGGGGTCGACCTCGACCTCCACGACGTCGGCGAGCTGACACCGGCCGTCGCGGCGCTCTGCGCGCTGGCGCGGACCCCCTCGGTGCTGCGCGGGGTGGAGCACGTGCGCGGCCACGAGACCGACCGGCTGGCGGCACTCGCGACCGAGCTCGACCGCCTGGGCGGGGACGTCCGGGAGCGGACGGACGGCCTGGAGCTGCGGCCGGCACCGCTGCACGGTGGGGTCTTCGCGACCTACGCCGACCACCGGATGGCGCACGCGGCGGTCATCCTCGGGTTGGTGGTCCCCGGGATCCTCGTCGAGGACGTCGCCACCACGGGCAAGACCTTCCCGGACTTCGCCGGGGCGTGGTCCCGGCTGGTCGGCGAGGACTGACGCGGTGCCACGGGGACGGGACCCCGGACGCTGGGGGGACGTCGAGCACGAGTCGTTCGACCGGCCCCGCCGGCACACGCGCCCGCGGACCAAGGAGCGGCCGACGTACGACGAGGCCGTCCCGGCGGTCGTGCTCACCGTGGACCGGGGACGGTTCACCTGCCGCCTCCTCGGTCAGGCGGCGGCCCCCGGGGCGCCGGACGTCACCGCGATGAAGTCCCGGCCGCTGGGCCGGCTAGGTGTCGTCGTCGGCGACCGCGTCCGGCTGGTCGGCGACACGTCGGGGGTCGACGGCAGCCTGGCCCGGATCGTCGAGGTCTCCGAGCGCAGCACCGCGCTGCGGCGTACCGCCGACGACACCGACCCCGTCGAGCGGGTCGTCGTGGCCAACGCCGACCAGCTCGTGGTCGTCGTGGCGCTGGCGGACCCCGAGCCACGGACCGGCCTGGTCGACCGGGCGCTCGTGGCGGCCTACGACGCCGGCGTCGACCCCCTGCTCTGCCTCACCAAGGCCGACCTCGCGGACCCCGGACCGCTGCTGGAGGTCTACGAGCCGCTCGAGGTGCCACACGTGGTGACCCGTCGCGGCGGCGACCTCGGCCCGGTCCGGGAGCGGCTCGCCGGCCGGACCAGCGTGCTCCTCGGTCACAGCGGCGTGGGGAAGTCGACGCTGGTCAACGCGCTGGTCCCCGGGACCGGTCGCGCCACCGGGGTGGTCAACGACGTCACCGGTCGCGGCCGCCACACCTCGACCTCGGCGCTCATGCTCGAGGCGCCGGGACTCCGGTCGCCCGGGGACCCCGACCGCCCGACGTGGATCATCGACACGCCCGGGATCCGGTCCTTCGGGCTGGCCCACGTCGAGCCCGAGCACCTCATCCGACCCTTCCCCGACCTCGTCGAGGCTGCCGCCGACTGCCCTCGCGGGTGCAGCCACACCGAGACCGAGCCGGAGTGCGGCCTGGACCAGGCGGTTGCCGAGGGCCGGCTCGAGGCTGCGCGGGTCGCGTCCTACCGCCGGCTGCTCGGGAGCCGGGACGGCCGCAACCAGGGAGCCCGGGTCACCGAGCCCTAGGGTGAGCCGCATGCCCGCGTCCTACACCGACGACCTGCGGCTGGCGCACCTGCTCGCCGACGACGCCGACGCCTCGAGCACCAGCCGGTTCCGGGCGCTCGACTTGCGGGTCGACACCAAGCCGGACCTGACCCCGGTCACCGACGCCGACCGCGCGGTCGAGGAGGGCCTCCGGCGGACGCTCGCCCGCGCTCGGCCCAGGGACGCCGTTCTCGGCGAGGAGCTCGGCGAGGAGACCGGGCTGGACCCCGCCCGCGCCCGCCGGTGGGTCGTGGACCCGATCGACGGGACGAAGAACTTCGTCCGCGGGGTGCCGGTGTGGGCGACGCTGATCGCGCTGACCGTCGAGGACGAGGTGGTCGTCGGCGTGGTGTCCGCCCCCGCCCTCAACCGGCGCTGGTGGGCGGTGAAGGACGGCGGCGCGTGGAGCGGCCGGTCGGTCCAGAAGGCGGCGCCCTGCCGGGTCTCCGACGTCTCCCGGCTCGAGGACGCGTCCCTGTCCTACGCCTCGCTCGACGGCTGGGAGCAGCGTGGGCGCCTCGAGGACTTCCTCGCGCTCGCCCGCCAGTGCTGGCGCACGCGCGCGTACGGCGACTTCTGGAGCTACGTCCTGGTGGCCGAAGGCAGTGTCGACCTGGCCGCGGAGCCGGAGCTCGCCCTGCACGACATGGCCGCGCTCGACGTCATCGTCCGCGAGGCCGGCGGCCGGTTCACCTCGCTCGCCGGTCGCGACGGCCCGTACGGCGGCAACGCCCTGGCGAGCAACGGCATGCTGCACGAGGTCGCGCTCGGGTTCCTCGGCGCGGTCGACCAGGACCCGGAGGAGCCGGTCGAGCCGACGATCGGACGGACGGACCCCTCAACCCGCGTCGTCACCCGGCGGGGAGGTCCTCGACCTCGCCTCCCGCCGCCGGCCGGCGACCTGGGACGCCGGGTCCGGCGACCCCGACCCCTCCCCCGGCGTACCGCCACTCGGCTGAGCGCCGGCGGCCGGTCGGCTACCGGTCGCCCTGCGGGTGCTCTAGCCTGCGAGCACGTGCTCACCCGTCCCCTGTGGGAGGACCCCGAATGCGGATCCGCGACGTGCTGGCTGCCAAGGCCGACCCGACCGTCCAGACCGTGCCGCCGGACCTGAGCGTCCGCGACCTCGTGTCCCGGCTCGCCGAGCACAACGTCGGCGCGCTCGTGGTGAGCCGTGACGGGGCGTCGGTCGACGGGATCGTCTCCGAGCGCGACGTCGTGCGCCACCTCGACAGCGACCCCGACGTGCTGTCGGCCGAGGTCGGGTCGATCATGACGACCGAGGTCCACAGCTGCACGCCGGAGGAGGACCTCGACGCCCTCATGACCGCGATGACCCAGCGGCGGATCCGGCACGTCCCGGTCCTCGACGGGAGCCGTATGGTCGGGATCGTCAGCATCGGGGACGTGGTCAAGCACAAGATCAGCGCCCTGCAGTTCGAGCGCGACCAGCTCGACAGCTACGTGCACCAGACCTGAGACGAGGACCACGCATGGACAACGCCGGGGACAAGCCCGAGGTCGACCCGCACCTGGGTCCGGAGCCCACCGACCTGGAGGTCACCGACCTGAGCGTCGGCGAGGGCGCCGAGGCGCAGACCGGGTCCACCGTCAGCGTCCACTACGTGGGGATCGCCCACTCGACCGGCGAGGAGTTCGACGCGTCGTACAACCGCGGCGAGCCGCTGCAGTTCCGGCTGGGCGTCGGCCAGGTGATCTCCGGGTGGGACAACGGCGTGCAGGGCATGAAGGTCGGCGGCCGGCGCCGGCTGGTGATCCCGCCGCACCAGGCGTACGGCGACCGCGGTGCCGGCGGCGTCATCGGGCCCGGCGAGACGCTGATCTTCGTGGTCGACCTCGTCGACGTGCGCTGACCGCAGCTGCCGCCCCGCGGTGGCGGTCAGCCGGAGCGCGTGCCGACGCGGACCGTGCGGACACCGGCCGGGGCGTCGAGGGACGACCACGTCCCCCGCCGTCAGCTGCCGGCCGCGCCGGGTCTCGACCTCGCCGTTGACGCGCACGTCGCCGTCGGCGAGCAGGGGCTTGACGTCGGCGCCGCTGTCGACGAGGTCGGCGAGCTTGAGGAACTGCCCGAGCCGGATCCCGTCGTCGCGGACGGGCACCTCCGGGACCGTGTCGTCGCCGTCGCCTGTCACGCCGCTCATCGTGCCAGCACCGTGACGGTGTGGATGAGGACGCCGACCAGGCCGCCCACGAGGGTGCCGTTGATCCGGATGAACTGCAGGTCCTTACCGACGTGGAGCTCGATCTTCCGGGACGCCTCACGGCCGTCCCACTCCTCGACCGTCGTGGTGATGACCGTGGTGATCTCCCGGCCGTAGCGCTCGACGAGGAAGACCGCGAGCGAGGCCGCCCGCTGGTCGAGCCGGTCCCGCAGCTCCGCGTCCTGCTGCAGCAGCCGGCCGAGGTCCACCACCTCGCGACGCGCCCAGCGCACCAGCTCGCCCTCCTCCTCGGCGAGCGCGCCGAGCAACGAGCGGCGCAGCGCGTTCCACAGCGAGACGGCCGTCGCGGTCACCTGCGGGTGGTCGAGGACCCGCTCCTTGAACCGCTCCATGCGGGCGATCGTGTCGGGGTCGTGGAGGAGGCCGTCGGCCAGGTCGGTGAGCAGCTCGTCGAAGGCCAGCCGGGTGCGGTGGTAGGGGTCGCTGCGGATGTCCTCCAGCCACGCGACCAGCTCGGCGTGCAGCCGGCCGATCACCTTCTCGTTGAGCGCCTCGGGCGCCCACCACGGCGCGCGCTCGGCGACGACGTCGTAGAAGGTGTCCGCGTTGCCGGTGAGCCACCGGTGCGCCTCGTCGAGGACCAGGTCGACGACCTGGTGGTGGGCGCCGTCCTCGACCACCTCGGCGAGCAGGCTGCCGGCCAGGGGGCTCACCGGCTCCGAGCGGAACCGCGGGAAGAGGACGCGGGTGACGACGAGCTCGACGTCCTCGTCCTTGACCCGTTCGAGGGCCAGCCGGGTGAGGTACGCCGCCTCGCGCACCAGCCGCTCGGCGTTCTCCTCCTTGGCGAGCCAGGTGCCGGCCCCGCGCGCCGGCTGGGCGTCGAGCACGCTCCTGCGGACGACGCCCTCGGACATGAAGTTCTCCCCGACGAACTCCTCGAGGCCCCGTCCGAACATCTCCTTGCGCTTGGGGATCAGCGCGGTGTGCGGCACCGGGATGCCGAGGGGGTGCTTGAAGAGCGCGACGACCGCGAACCAGTCGGCGATGGCGCCGACCATCGACGCCTCGGCTCCGGCGTTGACGAAGCCGAGGAAGCCGTCCTCCTCGAGCGTCAGCAGGAAGACCGTGGCGGCGAGCAGGAGCAGGCCCACCGCGACCGTGCGCATCCGGCGCAGCGCCGCCCGGCGCTCCGCGTCGAGAGCGGGGTCACCGCCGAGCACCGGGAGGGACGGCCTGCGAGGGAGCGCGGCGGCGCCCGTCGCGGCGCCGGCGGTGGTGTCGGTCACCGGGGCGGCTCCGTCACCGCGACGTCCCCGACCAGCAGCGTCGGGGCGACGCCGGCGACCACCGAGGCCCGGACCCGGGTGCCCACCGGGTGCCGTACGGCGTGCGGCTGCCACGAGCGGACCGTGCGGCCAGACCCGAGCTCCACCGCGTGGAGGACGAACGCGCCGTGGTACTCCACGGCCCGCACCACCGCCTTGCCGTCGGGGTCGGGGTCGAGCGCGACCTCGTGCGGTCGCAGCACCACCTCGACGTCGACGTCACAGTTCGCCCAGCCCGGGACGGTGGAGACCACGCCGAGCTCGCAGGTGAGCAGCGCGTCGTGCACGTGGGCCGGCAGGAACACCGCCTCCCCCATGAACCCGGCGACGAACCGGGTCGCCGGGGACTCGAAGACCTGCGGCGGGGTGTCCACCTGCTCGATGCGTCCGCGGTGCATGACCACGACGCGGTCGCCGACGGAGAGCGCCTCGGTCTGGTCGTGGGTGACGAGGACCGCAGTCGTGCCGCTGGACCGCAGCACCCGCAGCGTGTCGGCCCGGACCTGCGCGCGGAGCGTCTCGTCGAGGCTGCTGAACGGCTCGTCGAGGAGGACGACGGCGGGCCGCGGCGCGAGGGCCCGCGCCAGCGCCACCCGCTGCTGCTCACCACCCGAGAGCTCGTGGGGGTAGCGCTGCGCCAGCGGCTCGAGCCGCGCCATCGCCAGCACCTCGGCGACCCGCGCCGCGCGGTCGTGGCGAGGCAGGCGGTCGAGACCGAACGCGACGTTGCGCTGCACGTCGAGGTGCGGGAAGAGCGCGTGGTCCTGGAAGACCAGCCCGACGCGGCGCCGCTCGGGCGGCACCCAGCAGCCCGGGCCGGCGACCTCCTCGCCGTCGATCGTGATCGATCCCGCGCCCGGCTGCTCCAGGCCCGCGACGAGCCGCAGCACCGTCGACTTGCCGCACCCCGACGGGCCGATGAGCGTGACGAGCTCGCCCGGGGCCACGTCGAGGTCGAGGTCCGCGGCGGCCACGACGGCGCCGTAGCTCTTCGCGACGCCCCGCAGGCTCAGGACCGCGTGAGGCCCGGGTCCCGCACCGGGTCCAGCACCGGGGCCGCTGCCGGCTCGGCGACGTCGGCCCTGCGGAAGAGCAGCCACACCGGCACCAGCGCGGTCGCCACGATGACCAGGGACGGGAGGGCTGCTGCCTCCCAGAAGTTCTCCCTCGCCAGCTCGTAGACCCACACCGACACGGTACTGAACCCGAAAGGACGCAGCAGGAGGACGAGCGGCAGCTCCTTGATCGCATCGACCAGCACGAGGACGAGCGCGACGAAGACCCCAGAGCGGGCCAGCGGCAGGTGGACCCGGGTGAGGACGCGGGTCGGGGACGCCCCCAGCGACAGCGCGGACATCGTCATCGTGCTCGACACCTTCGTGAGGCTGGCGTCGACCGCCTGGTACGCCGGGGCGAGGAACCGCACGAGGTAGGCGTAGAGGATCCCCGCGACCGACCCGGTGACGAGCAGGCCGGTCCCGCCCGAGACCCCGAGCGCCCGCACGAGCGCGTCGAGGTCGGCGAAGGCCAGGAGCACGCCGATCCCCACGACCGCCCCGGGCACGGCGTACCCGAGGACGGTGAGCTGGGCGGCACCGCGCTGCCAGGGGCCGCCGGCCATCCGCAGCGCGTGGCCGACGAGGAGCGAGACCGAGACGCAGGCCACCGCGGCGAGCGTCGCGACGGTGAGGCTGTTGGCGAGGTAGCCGCCGAAGCGCGGGTCGACGAAGCCGGCGGGGTCCCTGCGCGCCTCCCCCACGGCCCAGCCGACCAGCCGGAGCACCGGCAGCAGGAAGCCGGTGCCGAGCGCCAGCACGCAGGCCCCGGTGGCGAGCCAGGCCCTGCCTCCCGTGAGGAGCACCGGCTCGAGGCCGCGACCGCGGCCACCGCGCTGGGTGTAGCGCGCCCGGCCCCGCAGCAGCCGCTCGCCGGCCAGCACCGCGACCGCGAACAGCAGCACGACGACCGACAGCTGGGTCGCGGAGTGGAAGTCGTAGGAGCCCTTCCACTGCTTGTAGACCGCGACCGAGACGGTCTGGACGCCGAAGTACTGGACGGTGGCGAAGTCGGTGAGGGTCTCCATCATCACCAGCGCCAGGCCGGCCGCCAGGCTCGGCCGCGCCAGCGGCAGGACCACCGCGCGCAGCGCCCGTGCTCGCGAGGCGCCGAGCGAGCGTGCCGCGTCGTACGTCGTGGCGGACTGCTCGAGGAAGGCCGCGCGGGCGGTGAGGTAGACGTAGGGGTAGAGCGTCATCGTCAGCACCAGGGCAGCGCCCGGCAGCGTCCGGACCGACGGTAGCCAGAGGCCGTCACCGAGGACGGCGCGGAGCGCGCGCGGGACCGTCCCGGCCTGGTCGAAGGTCGAGAGGAAGACGAAGCCGAGGATGTAGGCCGGCATCGCCAGGGGCAGGACCAGCAGCCACCGCAGCTGGTCGCGGAAGGGGAAGCGGGTCACCGTGACCAGCCACGCCAGCCCCCCGCCGACGACGAGCGTCCCGAGGCCGACTGCGGCGAGCAGCAGCGCGGTGGTGAGCACCAGGTGACCCAGCCGGGGCGGCAGCGCGAGGCCGCCCTGGCCGGTGCCCGGGGTGACGCCGAGCCCGAAGCCGTCCGCGACGACCGCAGCGACCGGCAGGACGACGACCAGCGCCACCAGCGGGGCGACGAGCGCCCACCACGCCCGGCGCACGGTCACTCGTAGCCGACCTCGTCCAAGAGCTTCAGCGCCTCGGGGTTGCGCTTGCCGTACGCCTCGGCGTTGATCCCCATCTCCTCGAACTCCCCGAACTCCGCGACGACCTCGTCGACGGGGACGTCGGGGTTCGCGGGGTACTCGTGGTTGCCACCCACGAAGGCGTCCTGGCCGTCGGTGGCCAGCCACTCGAGCAGCCGCTGGGCGTCCGCCGGCGCGTCCGAGGTCGCGACCACGCCCGCGCCGGAGAGGTTCATCTGCGTCCCCGCGCCCTCCTGGGAGGCCCAGTAGAGCTCCGCGTTCAGCGTCGGGTCGTCCTCCAGCTCACGGGCGACGTAGTAGTGGTTGACCAGCGCGGCGTCACAGGTGCCCGCGTCGACGGCCTCGATGAGCAGCACGTCGTTGCTCATGATCTCGACGTCGTTGTCGATCCACCCCTGGACGATCGCTGTGGCACCGGCGTACCCGTGGAGGTCGATGAGGGCGGCCACCAACGACTGGGTGTAGGCCTCGGAGGAGTCGCGCATGCAGAGCCGGCCGCGCCACCTCGGGTCGGTCAGGCCGGCGTAGGTGTCCTCGGCGTCGAGCTCCGAGGGGTCGACGGCGTCCGGGTTGTACAGGACGGTGCGGGCGCGCAGCGCCAGGCCGAACCAGGTGTCGTCCGGCGCCCGGTACCGCGCGGGGATCGCCTCGTCCAGCGTGGCGCTGTCGAGCGGCTGGAGCAGCCCGGCATCCGCGGCCGCCCAGAGGTTGCCGGCGTCCACGGTCATGTAGACGTCCGCCGGCGACCCCTCGCCCTCGGCCTCGAGCCGCTTGCGCAGCTCGGCGTCGTCACCGAAGAGGAACTCGACGGTGAGACCCGTCTCCTCCTCGAACGCGGCGAAGGCGTCCTCCAGGTCGTAGTGCCGCGCCGAGTACACCTGGATGTCGCCGGGCTCCTCCACCGAGCTGCCGAGGACGCCGCAGCCCGCAGTCGCGGCGAGCGCCGCTGTCGAGGCCAGGGCGAGGGCCGTGGTGAGCGGGCGGGGACGTGAGCGCATGGCGGCTACTCCGGGTTCGTCGAACAACGGTTAGGCAACCCTAACCCAGCCTTCCAGACCCCGGCGCCCGGACCGGGGGGCCGCCCGCGCCGTGGGAAGATGCCGCCATGACGACGGTGATCACGTTCGGCACCTTCGACGTGTTCCACGTCGGGCACCTCCGCGTCATCCAGCGTGCCCGGGCCCTCGGGGACCGGCTCGTCGTCGGGGTCTCGGCGGACGCGCTCAACCTCCGCAAGAAGGACCGTCTCCCGGTGTTCAACGAGGACGAGCGGATGGAGATCGTCGCCGCGCTGAAGCCGGTCGACGAGGTGTTCCTCGAGGAGAGCCTGGAGCAGAAGCGGGAGTACGTCCTGCGGTACGACGCCCAGGTCCTGGTGATGGGCGACGACTGGCAGGGCCGGTTCGACGAGCTGAACGACGTCTGCCGGGTGGAGTACCTGCCTCGGACGCCGGCGATCTCGACGACCGCGCTCATCGAGAAGATCGCGCGGCCCGCGGGGAGCATGTGACCCGGCGGTGAGCGCACCCCGTCCTGCTCCCAAGCCGCGGCGTCACCTGATGACGCCCGGACAGCCTCCTCGTCCGGCTCCGCCGGGCGCGATGTCGCTCACCTCGGTGCAGCGCTGGATCATGTCCAGCCTCGCGGTGACGACGATCCTGCACCTGGCCGGCGGGCTCGTCCTCGCCGCGAAGGCTGCGGACGTGCGCTCCTCCCAGATCGGCCTGCTGGTGATCTCTGCGGCGTTCGGTGTGATCGCGTTCGCCGCCGGCGTGCTGATCCACGGCAGGTCGCCCCTGCACCCGCTGCTGCTGCTCGGTCTCGTGCCGGCGCTCCTCGGCGCCTGGTGGGTGCTGGGCTGAGGCTCCCCCGTCGTCAGGGGCGCCGGGCGAGTCAGCTGAGCAGCTTGGAGGCGAGCACCGCCGCCTGGGTGCGGCGCTCGAGGCCGAGCTTGGTGAGGATGCTCGTGACGTAGTTCTTCACCGTCTTCTCGGCGAGGAAGAGCTTCTCCCCGATCTGCCGGTTGGTGAGCCCCTCGGCCACCAGCTCCAGGATCCGCCGCTCCTGCGGGGTGAGCGCACGAAGCTCCGCGGGCTCGGAGGCGCCACCGTCGCGGAGCCGGTCCAGGACGCGCTGGGTGACCGCCGGGTCCAGCAGCGACTGCCCGTCGGCGACCTTGCGGACGACGTCGAGGAGGTCGTTTCCCATGATCTGCTTCAGCACGTAGCCCGCGGCGCCGGCCATGATCGCGGCGAACAGCGCCTCGTCGTCGTCGTAGGACGTCAGGATGATCGCCCGGATCGAGGGGTCGACCGACCGGATCGACCGGCAGACGTCGACGCCGCTGCCGTCGGGCAGCCGACCGTCGAGCACGGCGACGTCGGGACGGAGCGCGGGGATGATGTTCTCGGCCTCCTTCGCCGACCCCGACTCCCCGACGACCTCGAACCCCTCCTCGGAGTCGAACAGGTCCTTCAACCCACGGCGGACGACCTCGTGGTCGTCCAGGAGGAACACGCGAACAGGGTTCATGCCGATCCTTCTGAGGTCGGGCCCGGTCTCCGGGGACCCAGCCTGCGGCACCCACCGAGCGTCTGTGCCGGTCATGCTAGCGGGAGATCTGACCGTTCCGGACCGGTTCAGGACCATGCCGGCCGCCCGCCGTCGTCGGCCGGGGCGCCGCCGGCCGTCGGCTAGGGCCGGCGGTGGAGGAGCAGCGGCAGCACCGCACGGGCACCCGCCCGCCGGAGCAGTGCGCTGGCGACCGTGACCGGCCACAGCGACGACGAGGCGTCGACGACGAGCAGCACGGTCCGGCCGTGCACGGCGTCGGTCGGGACGGCGGCGGTCAACAGGTCGCGCCACCGCGCCGCCTCGTCGGCCGAGCTCAGGTCGCGCACGTCGGGAGCCGGCGCGGGGAGGGCCAGCGACGCGCGTCCCAGACGACCCACGGCCGCAAGGTGGTCGGCGACGGACCCGACCAGCCGCGTGAGACCCGCGGCCGGCAGGTCGACGACGACCTCGGGTCGGGCCGGCCACGTCGCCCGCCACTGGGAGAGCAGCCGCACGCAGGCCTCCGTGAGCTCCTGAGGCGCGGCCGCGTCACGGGTGAACGCCTCGGCGGCGACCTCGCGCCACTCCGGGGCGTCGGCGAGGACCACGACCCGCCCCGGCTCGGGGAGCTCGTCGGGCGCGATACGGCCTCGCGACCCGAAGGCACCGCCGGGCCACATCTTCCGCGGCTCGAGCGGCTGGACCTCCCCGCGGAGCACCTGGGCCACCGCGCGCACCGTCCCGGGCTCGGGCCGGTCGGACAGTCCGTCGGGCAGGCCGCCCCGGCAGACCGAGCACCGGCCGCACGGCTCGGCGTGCGGGTCGTCGAGCACCTCCTGGAGCAGCTCCATGAGGCACCTCGCCCCGGCGGTGTAGCGCCGCATGACGTCGGCCTCTCGCCGGCGGACGGCCACGACCCCGGCGTAGTGCTCGGCGTCGTGGCGCCACTGCCGCCCGGTGGCACGCCAGCCCCCCTCGACCCGCTCGACGACCTCGTCGACCGCGAGCTGCTTGAGCATGAGCTCGACGCGGCCACGCCGTACGCCCGACTCGGCCTCGAGCTGCACGACGCTGGCGGGGCGGTCCGCCGGCAGGACGTCGAGCACCTTTGCCACCTGAGCGGGATCGGGGATCGTGGCCGTCGCGAAGTAGTCCCAGACCCCCGCGTCGGCCTCCGACGGGAGCAGCACCGCAGGGGCGGTCTCGATGGCCCGGCCGGCACGGCCGACCTGCTGGTAGTAGGAGACCGGCGACGGCGGCGCCCCGACGTGGACGACGAAGCCGAGGTCGGGCTTGTCGTAGCCCATCCCGAGCGCGGAGGTGGCGACCAGGGCCTTGACCTCGTTGGCGAGGAGCGCGTCCTCGAGCTTCTCGCGCTCGGCGGGTTCGAGCGCGCCGGTGTAGGCGGCGACCGGCACTGTGGGGCCGTGGACCGCGCGCAGTGCCGTCGTCAGCCGACCGGCGTCGGCGACCGTGAGCGTGTAGACGATGCCCGAGCCGGGGAGCCGGGGCAGGTGGTCCACGACCCAGGCGTAGCGCTCGAGCGGGGTGAGGCCGCGGGGTTGCGGGCCCACGACCGCGAGCTCGAGACTGGAGCGCGCGAGCGGTCCGCGGAGGACCAGCGTCGCCGGTCCGGCGTCCCCGAGCTGTGCAGCGACGTCGTCGGTGACCCGCTGGTTCGCGGTCGCCGTCGTCGCCAGCACCGGCGTGGCGGGGTTCAGCCGGCGCAAGACGTCAGCCACCCGGCGGTAGTCCGGGCGGAAGTCGTGACCCCAGTCGGAGACGGCGTGCGCCTCGTCGATGACGAGGAGGCCGAGCCGCCCGGCCAGGCCGTCGAGGACGCGGCGACCGAAGCCCGGGTTCGCCAGCCGCTCGGGGCTCACGAGCAGCACGTCGAGACCGCCCTCCACCAGCTCGGTCTCGACGGCGGACCACTCGGTGACGTTGGAGGAGTTGAGCGTCGCCGCCCGCAGTCCCGCGCGTCCTGCGGCGGCGACCTGGTCGCGCATCAAGGACAGCAGCGGCGAGACGACGAGGGTGGGGCCGGCGCCCTCCGCCCTCCGTATGGCGGTCGCCGCCCAGTAGACCGCCGACTTGCCCCAGCCGGTCGCCTGGACGACCAGGACCCTGGCGCCCGGCTCGCCCGGGCCCGGCTGGGCGGCCAGCGCGGCGACGGCAGTGGCCTGGTCGTCGCGGAGCCGGGCACCCGGACCGGCCATCGCGGCCACCACCCGGTCGGCGATCTCGGTGTGGGCGTCGGCCAGACCGGGCGAGGGGGAGGACGCAGCCGTGGTCATGTCGTTCACGGTAGGCGCCGGTGCCGACGATCGGTGGCGACGGATACTGACCGGGTGCCTGCAGACCGCGTGATGCCGACCGAGGAGGCCGCCGACCTCCTCCGACTGACCCGTGACCTGGTGACCAAGGAGCTGGGGCCGCCCGCTGCCGAGGCCGAGGCGACCGGGACCTTCCCGCGCGAGACGTTCCGCGTCCTCGGCCGGGCGGGGCTGCTGGGGCTGCCCTACCCCGAGGAGCACGGCGGCGGGGCCCAGCCGTACGAGGTCTACCTGCAGGTCCTCGAGGAGATCGCCGCGGTCTGGGCCTCGGTGGCCGTCGGCGTCAGCGTCCACGCACTGTCGTGCCACGGCCTGATGGTCCGGGGGACGGAGGAGCAGCGGGCGAGGTTCCTCCCGGACCTGCTCGGCGGCGAGCTCCTCGGCGCCTACGCGCTGTCGGAGTCCCAGGCGGGGTCGGACCCGACAGCGATGACGACGCGAGCGTCGCGGGACGGCGATGACTACGTGCTCACCGGGGCCAAGGCCTGGATCACCCACGGCGGCCACGCGGACTCCTACACCCTGATGGCCCGCACCGGCGCCGGCCGGGACGGGATCTCCTGCTTCCTCGTGCCGGGGGACGCTCCCGGGCTCTCGGCGGACCCGCCCGAGCGGAAGATGGGGCTCACCGCGTCGGCGACGACGACGTTGCGGCTGGAGGGCGTGCGGGTCCCGGCCTCCCGTCGCCTCGGGGAGGAGGGCGAGGGGATGCGGATCGCGCTCGCAGGCCTCGACTCGGGTCGGCTGGGGATCGCAGCCGTGGCCACCGGGCTCGCCCAGGGTGCTCTCGACCATGCCGTGGCGTACGCGAGGGAGCGGACGACCTTCGGCAAGCGCATCATCGACCACCAGGGGCTCGGGTTCCTCCTGGCGGACATGGCGGCCGCCGTCGAGTCGGCCAGGGCCACGACACTGCAGGCAGCCCGGTTGCGGGACGCCGGTCAGCCTTTCGCGCGCGAGGCCTCCATCGCCAAGCTCGTCGCGACCGACAACGCCATGAAGGTCACGACCGACGCTGTCCAGGTGCTGGGTGGCTACGGCTACACCCGCGACTTCCCGGTCGAGCGGTACATGCGGGAGGCCAAGGTGATGCAGATCTTCGAGGGCACCAACCAGATCCAGCGCATGGTGATCGCGCGCCACCTCGACAAGCACCGGGGCGGGTCGATCAGCGTCCGCTGATCAGGACCGGGTGGCGCCTCGCATCGCGTCGAGCAGCAGCTCGAGCGCCTGCTCCGTCGCGCCCTCGACGACCTCAGCGGGGTCACCGTCGAGGTTCAGCTGGTGGCAGGCGACCTCGCCGTGGAGGGACACCGCGATGAAGACCGTGCCGGCGGGCTGGCCCTCCTCGCTCCCGGGACCGCCCGCCCCGGTGGTCGACACCGCTGCGTCGACGTCGAGGAGCTTCGCGACCCCCTGCACCATCTCGACCGCACAGCGCTCCGAGACCAGCGGTCCCGGCGTCACGCCCAGCACGTCGTACTTCACTTGCTCGCCGTAGCTGACCACGCAGCCCCGGTACCAGTCCGCCGCACCGGAGCCGCGCGCGAGCGCGGACGACACCGCGCCGCCGGTGAGCGACTCGGCGGCACCGACGGTGAGGTCAGATTCCTTGGCGAGCTCCGCGATGGACTCGACGTCCTTGAGGGGGTCCGGCATGCCCACGATGATGTCAGCGCCGACCAAGGCCGAGGCTCTGACGAGCCGGTCACACGCGAGCCCGGAGGCGGCACCTGCGCCGGTTCGAGGACGGGCGCCGAAGGTCCCTCCCGCGGTGCCGTTCGACCCATGCCGGCGGCAGGCCGGCGGCCGCAGACTTGAGGGGTCAACAGGTTCGCCCGGCGAGGGCGTGGGAGAGCAGGAGTGGTCGTATGGGGTTCGTCGCGATCACCCTGGAGGGGCGCTCGCTCCGCCTGACGACGATGCCGGACGGTGCGGCCGAGCTGCGGGCGGACGACGACCCGCCCGGGCCGGACTCGGTCTTCCAGCGCCTCGACCTCGCGCACGGCAGGGTCGCCTTCCGCATCGCCGACGGCCGCTATCTGGCCCGCCACGTCGAGCACCCGGAAGGGCAGCCGGACGGGGGCGCGGCGCTGAACGTGGTGAGCGAGCTGACGCAGTGCGCAGCCTTCGAGGAGCTCCCCCTCCCCGGTGGCTACGTGTCGCTGCGCGCGTGCGACCTCCGGTTCCTCGGTGTGCACACGAGCGGGAAGGTCGTCGCCGACCGCGTGACCAACGGCAGCTGGGAGCGGTTCCGCTACCTCGAGATCCCCTCGTCGCTGCCGTCCCTGCCGCTGCAGGCCGACAGCGTGCGACCCGCCTCGGCGTCCTGGGTCGCGGGGCTGTCCCGGTGCTCGACGCACCCGGCGACCGCCTGACGCCGTCCCACCCTCGAGCCACGATCCCGGGGATGCCAGAGGAGCCACCTACGCTCCCCTCGTGAAGCCGTTCCTGCTGCTCGCCACGCGCGCCGAGGACCGCGCCGCGGACGAGGAGTACGCCGCCTTCCTGCGCTTCGGCCGGCTCTCCGAGGACCAGCTCGTGCGGGTGCGTCTCGATCAGCGCCCGCTCGAGGAGTCGATGGGCACCCTCGACCTCGACGCCTGGTCGGGGATCGTGCTCGGTGGCAGCCCGTTCACGACGTCCGACGAGGTCAAGACCGTGACGCAGCACCGGGTCGAGCGCGAGCTCGGAGGGCTCCTCGACGAGGTCGTCGCACGGGACTTCCCCTTCCTCGGTGCCTGCTACGGCGTCGGCACGCTGGGGGTGCACCAGGGCGCCGTCGTCGACAGGACCTACGCCGAGCCGGTGCGGGGGGTGACCGTCGAGCTCACGCCCGACGGCGCGGTGGACCCGCTGCTGGGGGCGCTGCCCCCTCGGTTCGAGGCCTTCGTGGGCCACAAGGAGGCGGTGACGATGCTGCCGCCGCACGCGACGGTCCTCGCGTCCTCCACCGACTGCCCGGTACAGGCGTTCCGGGTCGGCGCGAACGTCTACGCCACACAGTTCCACCCCGAGCTCGACGTGCCGGGGATCCAGGCCCGGGTCGAGATCTACAAGGACGCCGGGTACTTCCCAGCCGCGACGCTCGCGGAGCTCCAGGCCTCCCTTGCGCGCCACGAGGTGACGCGACCGCCCGAGCTGGTGCGCCGCTTCGTCGAGCTCTTCGCGCAGGACTGAGCGCCTGCCGACGACCGGTCGCGAGACGTTTCGGGTCGCGTGAGACGTTCGAGCGGGTCGATCCGGTCATGCCGCGGTGACGAGCAGGGCGCGGCGGATCCGGTCCTCGCCGGGGCTGGCGTCGCCTGGGTTGGCGTCGTCTGGGTTGGCGTCGTCTGGGTTGGCGTCGTCTGGGTTGGCGTCGTCTGGGTCGTCCGGCTTGTCCGGCGGTTGACTGGGTTCTGGGGGTGGTGGTCCCCAGCGGTTGCGGGGTGGGCTGGTCCAGGTGTGGCCGGTCGCGGTGGTGGTGGTGACGACCCCGTCGGGGTGGGCTCGTGCGGTCCAGCCCGGGGTCTCCTTGACTTGGTTGCAGGCTTGGCAGAGGCCTTGGCCGTTGCCGGCGGTGGTGGGACCGCCGGAGGCGTGGGGCTGGACGTGGTCGGCGTGCCGGACCGGGGCGCCGCACCACGGGGTGCGGCAGATCTCGTCACGGATGATGAGGAACCGCCGCAGCAGCGGCGGGAACTCCCGGGCGTGGGACTCCATCGCTATCAGCCCACCCCTGCTGGTGGTGGGGGTGGTGTAGAGCCGTCGGACCCAGACGTCGGCGTCGGTGTCACCGACCAGCCGCCGCGCGACCGCAGCGGGGACCGGGCCGTAGCCGAGGACCTCCGCCGCGACCTCCCCCTCCCCGCCCTCCCCGCCCTCCCCGTCCTCCCCGCTGTCGGGGTTGAGCAGGGTGGTGTCGGTCATCACCAGGTGCACCTCCACCCGGGTCCCGGCCGGGACGCCGTGCCCGGACTCCCCACCGGGCCGCGGTACCACCGGCGGGGCGGGACTGTCCCACCGCGCCGGGTCGTACCCCACCCCTACACCAGTGGAGCCGGCGGCGGGGGCCTGGGTGAGTCGGGTGGTGAGCAGGTCGGCCATCAGCTGGCCACGGGACCGGGGATCACCGTGGGCGCGGGCGGTGTCCGCGGCCCGCGACAACGCCGCGTGCGCCGCGACCCCGGACCCGACCGGCAGCAACGCCGTCAGCCAGGTCATCGCATCCGGCGCCGGCCGCAGCGTCACGCACCGCTGCCCCACCGCCCGCGCCGAGCGGCGCAGCACCGAGGTCGGGTCGAGCCGGTAGGCGACCCGGCGGGCCTCCGCCGCGACCTGCCCGTCCCCCATCGCCGCGACCCCGCCCGGCCGGGCCGCCAACGCGGTGTCCACCGCGGTCCGGTCGGTGCGGGACAGGCACGCGGTCTCCCGCGCCACCACCGTGGCGCGCCACTCACTGGTCTCCCCCGCGGTCAACGCCGCCAGCGTCTCCGGCAGCTCGGCCACCAACGCCTGCGCCAACCCCAGGTGCCGCGACCCCTGCCGCGGACTCACCCGCCGCGCCAACGCCACCTGCGCCCCGATGCTGCGACCCTGCTCCGCGGCAGGAACCCCGGCGGCGGTCAACGCCTCCCGTTGCCAAGCAGCGAACGCGACCGTGACCCGCGCCTGCGCCGCCGCAGCCGCCGCCTTGAGACCCTCCAGCGCCCCGAGCAGCTCCACGCATCCGGCGTCGGACAGCGAGACCGGGTCGACACCCGCGAGCCGGGCCACCCACCCCGCCACCTCACCACCGAGACCTTCGCTCATGCATTCGATTCTACCGCCGACCACCGACAACAGCGACCCTCGACTCGCAGCTGTGGAACACCGCCCGAGCCGCCGGCAGCGCCCATCGACAGCGCCCGGCCACGGCCTCCCATCGGTCACCGACCCAGGCCGTAGGGGTCACCTGGCCGCCCCGGGATGCCGTTCGGTGAGGTCACCGGTCCGGACCAGGACCCGGCTGACAGGACGGGCACCACCACGTCCGACGACGCCCGGGGTCACCGGGGACCTCGTCGACCACCCGCACAGTCGTCCCGCACCGCAAGCAGGGCCGTCCCGCGCGCCCTGCCACCCAGTGCTGCTCGCCCGGCCGTGTGTTCCCGGTCGTGACCTGGTGCCCCCGGTCCGAGGTCGCGGAGAAGCGGAGCGCACGCGCGCCCAGCCGGACGAGCGCCGGCAGGTCCACCTCGCCGACCGGCGTCCACGGGCTGTGACCGCGCAGGAAGCAGAGCTCGTTCGCCCACAGGTTCCCCCATCCCGCGACGAGGCGCTGGTCGAGGAGGACCGCGGCGAGGGGGCGGGCGGGATCGGCCCCCAGCCGCCGTACCGCCTCCTCGGCGTCCCAGTCCTCCCGCAGCGGATCGGGCCCGAGGTGACCGACGACCTCGTGCTCCCCGGACGTCCTCACCAGCTCCACGACCGGCAGCTGGAGCCCGTACGCCGTCTCGCCCGTGTCGACCTCCAGCACCACCCGCACGTCCGGCAGCAAACGGGTCGGCAGCCGCCGAGCCGGGCGCGTCACGGTCCAGGAGCCATCGAGCCGGAGGTGGGTGTGGAGGGTCAGGTCGCCCGAGAGCCTCGTGAGCAGGTGCTTGCCGTGCGTCGCGTTCTCGAGGACGCGGCGGCCTGCGAGGTCGTCGGTCGCATGCGCCGGCACGCGCAGGTCCGACCGCGTCACGAGCCGCCCGCGCACCGACCGGTCGAGACGACGGGCCACCCTGTAGACGCTGTCCCCCTCCGGCACCTCCCCACTGTGCCCGGCGGCGGCACGTCAGCGGTCGCCGGAGGGTGCCTTCCGGGTCTGCCGTGCCGCTGCGACGAGGCCGGCGAAGAGCCCGGCGTCGGCGACCTGCTCCGGGTGCCACTGCACCGCCAGCCAGAACCGTTCCCCGGGCAGCTCGACCGCCTCGAGCAGCCCGTCGGTCGCCCGGGCGACGGGATGCAGACCCGGGTGGGTGCGCACTGACTGGTGGTGGTGGCACGGTACGTCGAGCCGCGGCCCGACCAGCGACGCCAGCCGACTCCCGGGCTCGACCTCGACCTCGGTCGTGCCGAAGTCGGAGCCGCCGGGCCGGTGGGTGTCGTGGCCGACGAGGTCGGGCACGTGCTGGTCGAGGACGCCGCCGGCGTGGACCGCCATGACCTGCATCCCCCGACAGACGCCCAGGACCGGCACGTCCAGCGCCGCGACGGCATCGAGGAGCGCCAGCTCCCACCCGTCGCGTCCAGGGCGGCAGTCGGTCGTCCGCGGGTCGGGCTCCTCGCCGTACTCGGAGGGGGAGACGTCGGGGCCACCGGTCACCACGAGCGCGTCGAGGCGCGCGACCACCGCTCGGGCGGCTGCGCTGCGCTCCTCGCCCTCGGAGCGGCTGACCGGGAGCAGCACCGCAACGCCGCCGGCCCGTTCGACCGACTCCGCGTACCGCCCGCTGAGGAGGTCCGCGTCGGTGTCCCACTGCCGCCACCGGGCCTGCTCCCGGGCTGCGGAGAGCCCGACGACCGGCGGCGCGCCGCCCTCGGGAGGACGCGCGACGGGCGGCACCCCGGAGGGTGCCGCCCGTCGTGTGTTCACAGCGCGTTCGCCGGCGTCGCCGACCGTCAGATGCGGTCGGTGGTGCCGGTCGTGCCCGTGGTGCCGCGGGTCGTGGCAGTGTCGCCCTCGACCTCGATGCGCTCCTTGGCGACGTCCGCGGTGACCGTCTCCTCCTCGGTGACGGCCTGGGTGCCGAGGCGCACGCGCTCGACCGGGGTCACGTCCTTCTGGACGACCGGGGTCTCCTCGGTGAGCACGACCTCGTGCTCCTCCTCCGAGAGCTCGGGACCGGAGGTGGCGTTGCCGATGGTGGCGTCGGTGATCGGCTCACGCTCGACCACGGCCTCCTCGCGCGTCACCGGGACGGAGTGGGTCTCGGTGTCGGTCTCGATCCACTTGCGCAGCCGCGCGCGGCCGGCCTCGCGACGCTGGGTGCCGACGCGCACCTGCTCCTCGGAGCGGGTCATCGCGTCGTCGGTCGTCGGGCCGGAGGTGTCATGGCCCTCCGAGCGGACGCCGGTGTCGCTGATACCGGCGGTGCCGACGGTCCCGGTCGTCCCGGTGGTCGTCGTGTCCGTGTAGCCGGTCGTGGTCGTCGTCTCGGAGTCGCCCGAGTCGTAGCCCATGCCGTAGTACTCGTACAGCCGCTGCTCCTCGGACTCGTCGAGGTGGCCGCTGTCGACGCCGACGTTCGGAGCGTCCTTCACCTTGTCCTTGGTGTAGGGGACCTCGAGCCGGTCGCTCGAGAACGAGGCGCCCGAGACCGGGATGAAGGTCTCGCTGGTGCCGAACAGCCCCGTGTTCACGGTCACGAACTCAGGACGACCGGTCTGGTCGTCGAGGAACACCTGACCGACCTTGCCGATCTTGTCCCCGTCGCTGCCGTACGCCGTTGCTCCCATGATGCTGCGAGCGTCCTGGGCGTCAAGCATGTTGCCTCCTGATGATGGTGGTCACTGATGGTGACTTGCTAAGTCTTCGGGTCCGTCGTGAGGCCCCGCCAGGGAAGCACCTACCCGGGGGTTCTCGCCCTTACACCCCGGATCCCTTACTGCGTAAGGCGCCTCTCGCTGAGCGCCTCAGGCAGTTGTGCCCGGTTCGAGCCGCGATCCTCGCGCCAGCGCGACGGATGCGCCGACGGTGGAGTCAAGCCCGAGCATGGTGATCGCGTCGTCCTCGGGCGTCGCACCGGCATCGCCTCCGACCGTCGCGTCCCGCCCGATGACACAGCGCTCGTCGACGAGGCTCGAGGTGAGCGTGGCGCCGCGTCGTACGACGACGTCCTCGAACAGGACGCAGTCCTCGACGCGCGCGCCGGCCTCCACGACCACGCCCGGCCCGAGGACGCTGCGCACGACGTCCCCGGCGACGTCGCAGCCGGGCGAGACGAGGCTGTCCTCGAGGACGGCGCCCCGGCGCACGCGCGCGGCGCTCCGGTCCTGCCACTTGCTGATGACCGGTCGACCCGGCGCGGTGAGTGCGTCGACCTCGTCGGCCAAGAGGTCGCGGTGGCCCTGGAGGTACGCCGACGGGCGGCCCAGGTCACGCCAGTAGCCGACCAACGGGACTGCTCTGACCTGCTGCTGCTCGACGAACCGGGGCAACAGGTGCTCGGCGAAGTCACCGATCCCGCTGTCGTCGCCCTCGGCGTCCCCGGAGAGCTCGGCGCGCAGCTCCCGCAACGCCGTGAGCAGCGGCTCCACCTCGTAGACGAACAGCTCGGTCAACACCGTCCCGGTGCGCGGCTGGTCCGGCTTCTCCTCGAGCTCGGTGACCAGTCCGTCCTTCGTCATGACCGTGACGTTCGCCGACGCCTCCCTTGACGGAACGTCGGCGGTGAGCACGGTGGCGGCGAGCCCCGATGCGCGGTGAGCGGCGATCACCGGGTCCAGGTCGGCGGCGAAGACGTGGTCGGAGCTCGACACCACCAGTGTGGTGGCACCGTGCGCCTCGATGTCACGGGCCAGCCGGAGCAGCAGGTCACCGTTGCCGTGGGCGAACTTGTCCTCGGTGGCCGGACCGCTGCCGGACTGCGGGACCATCCTGCGGAATCCGCCGCGGCTGCTGTCGAGGTCCCAGGGGCGGCCTCCGGAGAGGTACTCGTCGATGGAGGCCACCTGGTACTCCACGCTGATCCAGACGTCTCGGACCTCCGCGTGGACGAACGTCGACAGCGGGAAGTCGACGAGTCGGTGCACCCCGCCGAAGGGCAGCGCCGGCTTGGCGCGCTCCCGCGTGAGCACGTCCATCCGGCCACCCTGGCCACCTGCCTGGACCAGTGCGAGGACGTCCCTGCTCATGCGCGGTCCGCAGCGGTGGGCACGTCGGCCGGCGGCGTCAGCGCTCAGGCCGGTCGACGTCGAGGTCCGCCCGCTCCCGGCGCACCTGCTCGGTGATCTCCTGCTCCTCGGTGACCTCCTGCTTGCCCACGCGGACCTGCTCGACGGCTACGGTCTCCTTACCGACGACCACACGCTCCTCGCGCAGCGTGATCTCCTCGATGACCTCCGACGCGTCGGGACCCTCGATCGGGTCGGTCGCGGCGTCACCGGCGGGCACGCGCTCGACGACGAGCTTCTCCTTGCGCACCGGCACCGTGAACGTCTCGTTCTCGGTCACGACGTACCTGCGCAGCCGGGCGCGGGTCTCGCGGGTCTGGGTGCCCACCTGCAGGCGCTCCTCCGAGAGCGTGATCGCGTCGTCGTCGGTGCTCAGACCCGTCCCGACCCGGTCGTCGGTCGAGGTCCCGGCGAGGTGGCGGTCGGTGAGGGACTCGTCGCTCGCTTGCGTCGTCGTGCCGGTCGTCGTGCCCGTCGGCCGGTCGTCGCGCCCGTCGTCCCGGTCGCGTAGGTCTCGGTGGTGCCCTCGCCGACGGTGTCCCCGAGGCCGTAGTACCGGTGGAGCTCGGCCTCCTCGGCCTGGTCGAGGTGCTCGTCGGTGTCGAACCGCGGCGTGTTCTTGATCGTGTCCTTGCTGTACGCCAGCCGCAGGTCGTCGCCGTCGAAGGACGCGCCCTCGAGCGGGACGAAGGTCTCCGCGGTGCCGAAGAAACCTGTCGACACCGTGATCCAGCTCGGCCTGCCGCTCTCGTCGTCGAGGTAGAGCTGTCCGACGCGGCCGACCTTCTCACCTGCGGCGTCGTACGCGGTGGAGCCTTCGATCCGGTCGATGTGCTCGGTGTCGATCATGTGCGGTCCCTACCCGGGCCCGATCGCCGCGACACCTTCGTTCCCGGCGCACGGGCCGAGCGCGCCGCCTTGGCCGGGGGCGCCCGCGAACGGTAGACAGATGTGTGACCCGGCCCCGTGAACCGCTCTCGCGCGCGAGGATCCTGCGGACCGCCGTCGCGTACGCCGACGAGCGCGGTCTGACCGCCCTGACCATGCGCCGCCTCGCCGAGGAGCTCGGTGTCGAGGCGATGTCGCTCTACTACCACGTCAACGGCAGGGAGGACCTCCTCGAGGGGATGGTCGGCGAGATCGTCGGGACGCTGCGCTTCCCCTCCTCCGACGACCTCGATCCCCACGACCGGTGGCAGGTCTTCCTGCAGCAGGTGGCGCACGACATCCGCAGCATCGCCACCACCCACCCCAACATGTTCCCGCTGATCGCCACGCGCCCGCCCGCGGCGCCGTGGCTCCGGCCGCCGTTGCGCAGCCTGCCGCTCGTCGAGGAGTTCCTCAGCGGCCTGGTGGCTCGCGGGCTGCCGGACGACGCCGCGGTGCACGTCTACAAGGTGTTCACGAGCTTCCTCCTCGGCCAGCTGTTGCTCGAGGTCGCCCAGCGCGGCGCCGAGACCGGCCCGCCGGAGGAGCCCCTCGACGAGGGCGGGGCGGAGGTCGCGCCGCGGAGTCGCGAGCCCGACCTCGCCGACTGTCCGACCGTCCTGCGCCTGCAGGACCGGCTGACCGAGCACGAGGCCCACGTGGAGTTCGAGCAGGCCCTCGAGGCCCTCCTCGACCGGCTCGACCGCGAGCTGAGCCAGTAGTCCCGGCGGTGTCGGCGGGTCGGGCCGCGGGTAGGTCCCTCGCATGAGCGAGAACCAGAGGACGATCCACGCGTCGCCGGACGCGGTGTGGCAGGTGCTCAGCGACGGCTGGCTCTACCCCGTGTGGGTCGTGGGTGCGACGCGGATGCGCGACGTCGACGCCGCCTGGCCGGCCCCAGGGTCACGCATCCACCACTCCGCCGGCGTGTGGCCGCTCATCGTCAACGACGAGACGACCGTCGAGGCCGCCGAGCCGCCGCGCCGGATGCAGCTGCGGGCCAAGGGCTGGCCGCTCGGCGAGGCCGACGTCGTCATCGAGCTCGACCCGGTCGGCGACACGACCGTCGTCCGGATCCGCGAGGACGCCGCAACCGGCCCGGGCAAGCTGGTCCCCGCAGTCGTCCGAGCGCCGATGATCAAGTGGCGCAACGCCGAGACACTGCGCCGCCTCGCGTTCATCTGCGAGGGACGCGTCGAGGGCAGGACGCCGCGCGAGGCCCACTGACCGACCTCGCCGGCACGGACGCAGAACGGGCGCCTCCCCGGGAGGGAGGCGCCCGTTGTGCCAGGCGAGCACGACCGTCAGGCGACGGTCCGGGCCCCGTCGGCGTCGACCGCGCGCCGACCCGGCAGGCCCAGCGCGATCATCGCGACACCCAGGACGAGGTGCAGCCAGTTGTCGGCGTTGTTCACCGGGACGAAGTTGGCGGAGCTCGTCTTGTCGATCACGAAGCCGTAGATCGTGAGGACGAGGTAGATGATGCCGCCACCGATGAGGTAGGTCGTCGCGGACCTCGTGGCCTTCGCCATCGCGAGCCCGGCCACACCGAACAGCAGGTGCACGATGTTGTGCAGGATCGAGACCTCGAAGAGGCCGAGGAGCTTGGCGTCGCTGCCGTTGCCGGCGAACGACAGTGCGTCGTAGTTCGAGGTGATGCCCGGGATGAACCCGAGGATCCCGACGAGCAGGAAGACTGCGCCGACCAGCCCGGCCATGCTGCGGACGAACGTCGCCGCCTTGTCGGCGGCGGTGTCCACGCCGCCGCCCGCGGATGAGGAGTAAGCCATTTGTGGCTTCCTTTCAGGAGTGAGGGACCAGCGAGGAATGGTCTACCCACCGTCGGTCCCACCATTCACTCCTGTGACGCGGACCGCAGCACCCGGGAACTGGTCCTGCGGGTGTCGGAACGCAACTCGGCAAGTTCTCAGGCATGCCCCCGGCGCATCACCGTGCGGACCCGGTGGTGCGCCAGTGCGGCCCGCGCGGCGTTCATCCCGGGCGCACCGTGGACCCCGCCGCCGGGGTGCGCCGAGGCCGACGCGAGGTACAGCCCGCCGATCCTCGACTCCGCGCGACCCCACGTGCTCGGGACCGGGCGGAACACCAGCTGCTGGTGCAGGTTGGCGGTCCCGCCGTTCACCGCGCCACCGACGAGGTTGGCGTCCCGCGACTCCATCTCGTGCGGCCCCAGCACCCGCCGGGCGACGACGCGCGAGGCCAAGTCCGGGGCGTGCTCCTCGATACGCGCCTGCATCCGGTCGGCGAACCGCTCGCAGTCGTCGTGGTCCCACACCCCTCGGACCCCGGGGCGGGCGTCGTCGGCCCCCGCGTCGTACGCCGTGCGGTGCGGCACATGCGTGTAGGCCCACAACGACTCCGTCCCCGCCGGGGACCTCGTGGGGTCGGAGGTGGTCATCTGACCCGCGAGCATGAACGGCTTGGCGGGCAGCACGCCGGCCGTCACCTGGGCGAGCGCCTCGCTCATCTGCTCCACGGAGTCCGCCACGTGGAAGGTCCCCGGATCGTACGCAGGAGGCGACGACCACGGCACGGGCCCGTCGAGCGCCCAATCGACCTTGACCGTGCCGGGGTCCAGCTGGAAGGCGCGCATCTGGCGACGCACCTGGGCCGGGACGTCCTCGTCGGCGACCAGCCCGCCGTACAGCTTGGAGGCGACGACGTCGGCGAGCACCGCACGGGTCGCGACGTAGCGCTCCTCCCCCACCCGGACCGCGACCGCCCGGCCCCCTTCGACGTCGATGCGCGTCACCTCGGCGTCGCAGCGGATCTCCCCGCCCTGGGCGCGGAACCTGGACGCCAGCGCCTGGGTCAGCATCCCCGCGCCCCCCTCGGGGACCGGGAAGCCGACCGTCTGACCGAGCATGCAGAGCAGCACCCCGAGGACGCCGGACCCCGAGCCGTCCAGCGGGATGTCGGCGTGACCGGCGTTGCCGGCGAGCAGGATCCGGGGAGCCTCCCCGCCGAAGCGCTGCCGGCCGATGTCGGTCACCGGCGTGAGCATCATCCGCACGAAGTCGAGTCCACCGGCGGCCGGCAGGCGACGGAGGGCGCCGAGCCCGGCACGCACCGGCGGGAACGGAGTCAGCAGCGCCCGGACGACGGCGTCGCCCATGACGTCCCAGAGCCGTACGAGCTCCAGCCACGCCTCGCCGTCACCGGGGTGGGCGGCCTCGGCGAGCGCGGCGGTCACGTCCCGGTCACGGTGCAGCAGCGCCCACTCGCCGCCCGGCAGCGGGTTGCCGAGCACCGCCGGGGCGTGCACCCATCGCAGGCCGTGGTCCTCGAGACCGAAGGACCGGATCGTCTCCGACGCCGCCGCCAGCGGGTAGAAGGCGCTGAACGTGTCGTGGACGTAGTCCGGGTGCAGCTCCCGGTCGCTGCGCACCGCGCCGCCGACGTCGGGCTGCGCCTCCAGGACGAGGACCGACCAGCCGGCGTCGACGAGGTGATTGGCGGCGACCAGCCCGTTGGGACCGCCCCCGACCACGACTGCGTCGTACTGCTCGCCCGCCGTCCGACCTGCCATCGTCATCCTCTTGTGCCGGTCCGGCTCCCGGCCAGGGACCGGGCTCGGCTCCACACCTGACGCGTCACGCGCTGAGCGACGTTGTCGTAGCCGCCCCGGACCGCGTTGCCGCCGGGGTTCGGCGCGAGCACGTTCCCCTCTCCGGTCGGCCGGGGCAGGGTCGAGTCGCGGCCCACCAGCCCGAAGACCGGGCCGACCAGGGCGTCGTACACCCGTGGGAAGAACGTGAAGCCGAACCGCATCACGTCGTTGCCGATCCCGACCTGCAGCTCGGGCGGCGGCGCGTCGATGCGGCGCAGGAGGCGGCGTGCCACGTGCTCAGGGGTCACCGACGGCGGCGGCTGGCCCGCCACGCCCGCGTAGTTCGCCCCCTGGTCGTAGATGGGCGTGTCGACACCGCCGGGCATCACGTGGCAGACGTGGACACCGGGCACGTCGCGGTTCTCCAGCTGGAGCTGGCGAGCCAGCCCACGGACCGCCCACTTGCTGACGACGTACGGCGTCATCGTCGGTGCCGCGAGCGAGCCCAGGACCGACCCGACCAGCACGAGCGTCCCGCGGCCCTGACGGCGCAGGACGGGGAGGACGTGGCGGGCCACGTTCACCGATCCGGTGACGTTCGTCCGCAGCACGCCGTCGAAGACCTCACGGGGGACGTCCTCCGCCTGGCCGTAGGCGACCACGCCCGCGGAGTTCACGACGGCGTCGATCCGGCCGTGCCGGGCGAGCGTCCGCTCGACGAGCGCAGCGACCTCGTCGTCCTCGCCGACGTCGGTCGGGACGACCAAGGTCGAGAGCGCACCGCGCTCGGTGCAGGCGCGGCCGACCTCCTCGAGGGACTCATCGCTGCGCGCCGCCAGGACGAGGTGCTCACCGGCCGCAGCGGCCTCGAGCGCGACCGCCCGACCGATGCCGCTCGAGGCGCCGGTGACGACGAGGACGCGCGGCCCGGACGACCGACCGACCGGCTCGAGCCGGCTGCTGAGCCGGTCCACGAGCAGGCCGAGGCCGGGCAAGGAGGGCATGTGGGTGCACTACCCACGCCCTCGACCCGGAAACGAAGGGGCGGAGTGACGAGCGTGCCGGATCGTCCCTGGGGGACGGTCGGCCGGCTGAGTGCCTGTCGACCCCGACCTGCCGCCGACTCAGGAGGTCCGGGTGGCGATCAGCGCGGCGAAGGCGACCAGCGCGTCCTTGACCGGCCCGTCCGTCACGTCGTCGAGCAGCGCCGCGGCCTCCTCCGCCAGCCCGCGGACGTGCGCGCGCGCCTCGGTCATCGCCGGGTGTGCCCGCAGCAGGCGCAGCGCCTCGGCGTGCCGGTCGTCGTCGGTCAGCGGCCCGCGCAGCAGCTCGAGCAGCCGGGCGTCCTCGGCCCGCGTCGACCGCAGCGCCAGCATCACCGGCAGCGTCGGGACCCCCTCGCGCAGGTCCGTCCCCGGGGTCTTGCCCGACTCGGTCGAGTCGCTGCCGATGTCGAGGATGTCGTCGGAGAGCTGGAAGGCGGTCCCGACCTTCGCGCCGTACGCCGTGAGCGCCGCGACCGTCGCCGGTGGGGTGCCGCCGAACATCGCGCCGTAGCGGGCCGACGTCGCGATGAGCGACCCGGTCTTCCCGCCCACGACGCGGAGGTAGTGCTCGAGCGGGTCGGCGCCCGGCGCGGGCGGCACGGTCTCGAGGATCTGGCCCTCGACGAGCCGGGTGAAGGTCTCCGCCTGGATCCGCACCGCCTCGGGCCCCAGCCGGGCGGTGAGCTCGGAGGACTTCGAGAAGAGCCAGTCCCCCGCGAGGATCGCCACGTGGTTGTCCCAGCGGCTGTTCGCGGAGTCGGCTCCCCGTCGCAGCACCGCCTCGTCCATGACGTCGTCGTGGTAGAGCGACGCGAGGTGCGTCAGCTCGATGACGCAGGCGGCGGTGAGGACCTCCTCGGTCCCGCCGCTGCCGAGCTCCGCGGCGAGCAGGACGAGCAGCGGGCGGAACCGCTTGCCGCCGGCGTGCATGAGGTGACGGCACGCCTCGGTGATGAAGTCGGCCTCGGACCGGATCTCGACCTCGAGCCGGGCCTCGACCACGGTCATCAGCTGCCGGAGCCGCGCCTCGAGGGCGGCGTCCAGGACCGGCAGCGCCAGCGCCGACCCGCCGGCCGCCGGCGAGACGGCCTGTTTGGTCACCGGGGGCCGGTCCCGGTGCGGGGCGGTGCGGCCGCGGGCCTCATCGGATGAAGGCGCCTGCCGTGCCCGCGAGGTCGAGCACCGGACCGGGGAGGACGCCGAGCACGAGCGTGGCGGCGAGCGCGACCGCGATGACCGCGGTCGTGAGGATGCTGGGTACGGCGACGGTCGGCCCGTCCCCGACGGGGTCGGAGAAGTACATGAGCACGATGACCCGCAGGTAGAAGAACGCGGCGACCACGCTGAGCAGCACCGCGACGACGACAAGCGGCCAGGCCCCGCCCTGCGCGGCCGAGGTGAACACCGCCCACTTGCCGGTGAAGCCGCTGGTCAGCGGGATCCCCGCCATGCCGAGGAGGAAGAACGCGAACACCCCGGCCACCAACGGCGACTCCTTGCCCAGCCCCGCCCAGCGGGACAGGTGGTTCGCCTCGCCACCGGCGTCGCGGACCAGCGTGACGACCCCGAAGGCGCCGACGGTCATGAACCCGTAGGTGACGAGGTAGAAGAGCACCGACTGCAGCGACGAGATCGTCGTCGACCCCGCGGCCGCCTGCTGCAGCCCGACGAAACCCACCAAGAGAAACCCTGCGTGGGCGATCGAGGAGTAGGCGAGCATCCGCTTGATGTCGGACTGGGTCAGCGCGAACAGCGACCCCACCGCCATCGTGAGGATCGCGATGATCCAGATCATCGGCGCCCAGTCGCGCTGGGCTCCGCCGAAGGCGACGTAGAAGAGCCGCAACAGGGCCCCGAACGCGGCGATCTTCGTGCACGCGGCCATGAACGCGGTCACGGCGGTGGGCGCACCCTGGTAGACGTCGGGCGTCCAGGCGTGGAACGGCGCCGCGCCGATCTTGAAGAGCATCCCGACCGACAGCAGCGCGATCCCGCCGAGGAGCAGCCCCTGGCTGCCGATCCGCCCCGAGACCGCCTCCGCGATCGCCGCGAGGTTCGTCGAGCCGGCGTACCCGTAGACGAGTGCGAGCCCGTAGAGGAAGAAGCCGGAGCTGAAGGCGCCGAGCATGAAGTACTTGAGCGCGGCCTCCTGGCTGAGCAGCCGGCGGCGACGCGCAAGCCCGCAGAGCAGGTAGAGCGGCAGCGACAGGACCTCGAGCGCGACGAACATCGTCAGCAGGTCGTTGGACGCCGCGAACAGCATCATCCCGCCGACCGCGAACAGCATCAGCGGGTAGACCTCGGTGTGCTCGAGGCCGCGGGTCGAGGCCTGCCGTTCCGCCTCGGTGCCGGGCAGCGCCGCGGCCTGTCCGGCGAAGGCGGTCACGCCGCCGTCGACGTGGCGCTCGGCGAAGAGCAGCACGCTGGTGAACGACAGCACGAGCAGCGTCCCCCAGAGGAACACCGACGGTCCGTCGACGGCGATGGCACCCTCTGCGACGACCGACCCGTACGCCGCGCCGTCGGCGCGGTCGACCAGCCGGGTGGCGACCACGACCGTCGCGGCGAGCCCGCCGGCCAGCCCGGCCATCGCCAGCAGCGACTGGACGAGGTAGCGCCGCCGCCGGTCGACGAGCGCCTCGACGAGGACGCCGAGCAGCGCGGCCCCGAACACGACGAAGAGCGGCGAGAGGGTGCCGTACTCGATGTGCGGCGCCTGGAACTCGGTCGTGGCCAGTCGCGCGATCACTCGCCCTCCTCCGTCGCCGAGGTGTCCGCGGCGTCCTCGATCGTCGGCCCCGGGTCCTCGGCCCCGACGTGCTCCAGGGTGGTCGCGACCGCCGGCTCGATGACGTCCAGCAGCGGCTGCGGGAAGAACCCGAGCCCGATGACGAGGGCCAGCAGCGGCGCCAGCGACGCGACCTCGCGGACCCCGAGGTCAGCCATCCCCGCGACCTCGGGCCGCACCGGACCGGTCATCGTCCGCTGGTACATCAGCAGGATGTAGAGCGCCGAGAGGACGATGCCGAAGACCGCGAACACCGCGTAGAGGTAGTGGTGCACGAACGCGCCGACCATCACGAGGAACTCCGACACGAACGGGGAGAGCCCCGGCAGCGACAGCGACGACAGGCCCGACACGAGGAGCACGCCTGCGAGCACCGGTGCGACCTTCTGCACGCCTCCGAAGTCGGAGATGTAGCGCGAGCCGCGGCGGGCGATGAGGAAGCCCGACACCAGGAACAGCAGCCCGGTCGAGAGGCCGTGGTTGAACATGTAGAGCGTCGAGCCGGTCTGGCCCTGGGTGTTGAGCACGAAGATGCCGAGCACGATGAAGCCGAAGTGCGACACCGAGGTGTAGGCGATCAGCCGCGGGATGCTGTCCTGCGCGATCGCGACCAGGCCGCCGTAGAGGATGCTCACGACCGCGAGGACGAGCACGAACGGGGTCGCCCAGGTCGAGGCCTCGGGGAACAGCCCCAGGCAGAACCGGATCATCCCGAACGTGCCGATCTTGTCCAGGATGCTGACCAGCAGCACCGAGGTGCCGGGCGTCGCCTCGTCGGCCACGTCGGGCAGCCACGTGTGCACCGGCACCATCGGCGCCTTGATCGCGAACGCGATGAAGAACCCGACGAAGAGCCAGCGCCCGGTCGTCGTGTCGACGTCGGCCATGATCCCGCTCAGCTCCGAGAGCAGGTACGTCGGCGCGCCCGACCGCGAGGACTCGACGTAGAGGCCGATCACCGACGCGAGCATCACCAGGCCGCCGAGGAGCGAGAACAGCAGGAACTTGACCGCCGCGTAGGAGCGCCGGGGTCCGCCGAACCCGCCGATGAGGAAGTAGATCGGCAGCAGCGTCGCCTCGAAGAGGACGTAGAACAAGAACACGTCGGTCGCGGCGAAGACGCCGACCGCGAAGGCCTCCAGGACCAGCACCCACGCGAAGAAGCTGTTCGTCGACCACCGTCCGCCGTCGGCGTCGCGCCAGGAGGCGCCGATGACCGCCGGGGTGAGGATCGTGGTCAGCATGACGAGCGTGAGCCCGATCCCGTCGACGCCGACGGCGTAGTGCGCGCCGAACCCGGCGATCCAGGTGTGCTCCTCGGTGAACTGGAAGCCGCCGCCCGGCGAGAAACCGGCCGCCATGACCGCGGTGACGAGCAGCGTCAGCAGCGAGACGCCCAGCGCGACGAGCTGCGGGAGGTCCCGCCCGGGACGCCGCGGCAGCGCCATGAGGACGACCGCGCCGAGCAGCGGCACGAGGATCGCCGCGGTCAGGAAGGGGAAGTCGTCGAAGCTCATCGGGACCCCCGCGGGAGTGTGAGCGCAGCGAGCAGTTCTGTGAGGTGCTTCATGCGAGGTTCACCGCCAGGAGGGCCGCGACGACGAGGAGCGCGCCGGCGAAGAGGGAGAGCGCGTAGCTGCGGACGTAGCCGGTCTGGATCTTGCGGAACGTGCCGGACATGCCACCGGCGGCCACGGCGCTGCCGTCGACCACACCGTCGACCCACCGGTCGTCGAAGTCCGCCATCCCGCGCACCGCGGCGTCGCCGGGTCGCATGAGCAGCGCCTCGTTGAGCCGGTCGCCGTAGAGGTCGTTGCGGGCGAACCGCGTCATGCGGCTGACCCGCTGCGGCTGCTCGCGCGGGATGTCGCGCCGGGCCACGAGCAGGACCGCCAGCGCGACCCCGAGGACGACCACGGCCACGACGATGAGGGTGTAGACGATCGCGGGCAGCGGCAGCTCACCGTGCTCCTCGCTGCCGACCACCGGCGCGAGCCAGTGGGTGATCCAGTCGCCCAGCAGCAGCAGACCGCCGAGCACCGACAGGGCCGCCAGCACGATCAGCGGGATGGTCATCGTCCGGGGCGACTCGTGGGGGTGCACCTCGGCCGCCCACCGGCGCTCGCTGAAGAAGGTGAGGATCATCAGCCGGGTCATGTAGAACGCGGTGATGCCGGCACCGAGGAGCGCTGCGAGCCCGGCGTACAGGTTCTGGTCGAAGGCGGTCTCGATGATCTTGTCCTTGGACCAGAAGCCGGAGAACCCGGGGAACCCGATGATCGCGAGGTAGCCCATCGCGAAGGTCAGGAACGTGACCGGGAGCGCGGCGCGCAGGCCGCCGTAGTGGCGCATGTCGACGTCGTCGTCCATGGCGTGCATGACCGAGCCGGCGCCCAGGAACATGTTGGCCTTGAAGAAGCCGTGGGTCAGCAGGTGGAAGATCGCGAACGCGTAGCCGGCGACGCCCAGCCCCGCGGCGAGCATCATGTAGCCGATCTGGCTCATCGTGGAGCCGGCGAGCGCCTTCTTGATGTCGTCCTTGGCGCACCCGATCACCGCACCGGCGAGCAGGGTGGCGGCACCGACGACCACCACGGCGGTCCGGGCCACCTCGGTGCCCTCGTAGATGAAGTTCGACCGGACCACGAGGTAGACCCCCGCGGTGACCATCGTCGCGGCGTGGATGAGCGCCGACACCGGGGTCGGACCCTCCATCGCGTCGAGGAGCCAGGACTGGAGCGGCACCTGCGCGGACTTGCCGCAGGCCGCGAGCAGCAGCAGCAGCCCGATGAGGGTGAGCGTCGTGGTCGACGCCTCCTCCGCCCGCTCCGAGACGCCCTCGAAGGACACCGTCCCGAACGTCGCGAAGATCAGCATGGTGCCGAGCGCCAGACCGATGTCCCCGACGCGGTTGACGACGAACGCCTTCTTCGCCGCCACGGCCGCGGAGGTCTTGTGCTGCCAGAAGCCGATGAGCAGGTACGACGCCAGGCCGACCCCCTCCCAGCCGAGGAACAGCCCGAGGTAGTTGTCGGCGAGCACCAGCATGAGCATCGCGGCGACGAACAGGTTGAGGTAGCCGAAGAACCGCGAGCGTCGCTCGTCGTGCGCCATGTAGCCGATCGAGTAGACGTGGATCAGGCCGCCGACGCCGGTGATGAGAAGGACGAACAGCGACGACAGCGGGTCCAGCATCAACCCGATGTCGGCCCGGAAACCGCCGGCCTCGAACCAGGTCCAGACGTGCTGGCCGACCTGGCGGTCGGCCTCGTCGCGACCGAGGAGCGCGAGGAAGGCGAGCAGTCCGAGCAGGAACGACCCTGCGACGGTGGCGGTGCCGAGCAGGTGCCCCCACCGCGCCGTACGTCGGTTGCCGAGCACGAGGATCACGGCGGCACCGAGGGCCGGCAGCGCGACGACCAGCCACAGCAGGTCCAGCACGCCGCTGCCGGGGACCGGGGCGACGACCGGTGCGGCGCCGGCGTGCACGGCCGTCAGCGGAGGGGACGACAGGGGGGACATCCAGGGCCCTCTCAGTACTTCAGCAGGCTCGCGTCGTCGACCGAGGCCGACCGACGGGTGCGGAAGATGGTCATGATGATGGCCAGCCCGACGACGACCTCCGCCGCGGCGACGACCATGACGAAGAACGCCGCGATCTGACCGTCGAGGTTGCCGTGCACGCGGGCGAAGGTGACCAGCGCCAGGTTGGAGGCGTTGAGCATGAGCTCGACGCACATGAACACCACGATCGCGTTGCGCCGCGTGAGGACGCCGACGCAGCCGATCGTGAAGAGCACGGCGGACAGCACGAGGAACGGGGTCGCGCTCATTCGGGGCGCCCGCGGAGGTGTGAGCGGAGCGAGCAGCTTCGTGGGGTGATGATCACCTCGTGAGCTCCTCGTCGTTGCGGACCACGTCGTGGACGTCGTCGGCCAGCTCGGGAGCGGAGTGCACCGTCCCGCGCGCGATGAGCACGCGGGAGACCGAGCTCTCCGCCGGCGTGCCGTCGGGCAGCAGCGCCGGGGTGTCCACCGCGTTGTGCCGTGCGTAGACCCCCGGGCTGGGCAGCGGACCGAGGGGCTTGCCCCGCTCGGCGTAGTCGCGGAGCCGCTGCTTGGCGAGGTCGGCCTGGGACGGCCTCGGGGTGAGCCGCTCGCGGTGGGCCAGCACCATCGCGCCCATCGCCGCGGTGATGAGCAGCGCGCTGGTCACCTCGAAGGCGAAGACGTAGCGGGTGAACACGAGCTGGGCCAGGCCGAGGACGTTGCCCTCGCCGTTCGCCTCGGTCAGGCCGGTGATGGTCCCGACCGAGACCTGGGCGATCGCCACGACGACGAGCGCGCCGAAGAGCAGCCCGACCACCACGGCCATCAGCCGCTGCCCGCGGATCGTCTCCACGAGCGAGTCCGAGGCGTCGACGCCGACGAGCATCACGACGAACAGGAAGAGCATGAGGATCGCGCCGGTGTAGACGATGATCTGCACCGCGAAGAGGAACGGGGCGTCCTGGACCAGGTAGAGGATCGCCAGCCCGATCATCACCACGGCGAGCAGCAGCGCGGCGTGCACCGCCTTGCGGACGAAGAGGATCCCCAGGGCGGCCAGCACCATGATCGGCGCCAGCAGCCAGAAGGCGGTCACTGGCCACCCCCCTGACCGGCTCCGTGGAAGGTCCCGCGGTAGTAGTCGCCCTCGTCGTCCCCGAGCCGCATCGCGTGCGGCGGCTGCTCCATGCCGGGCAGGAGCGGGGCGAGCAGGTCGTTCTTCTCGTAGATCAGGTTGGCGCGGCTGGCGTCGGCCAGCTCGTACTCGTTGGTCATCGTGAGCGCCCGGGTCGGGCAGGCCTCGATGCACAGGCCGCACAGGATGCAGCGCAGGTAGTTGATCTGGTAGACGCGGCCGTAGCGCTCACCTGGGGAGAACCGCTCGTCCTCGGTGTTCGAGGCGCCCTCGACGTAGATCGCGTCAGCGGGGCACGCCCAGGCGCACAGCTCACAGCCGATGCACTTCTCGAGCCCGTCCGGCCAGCGGTTGAGCTGGTGCCGGCCGTGGAACCGCGGCGCGGTCGGCTTCTTCTCGAAGGGGTACTGCTCGGTCACCACCTTGCGGAACATCGTCCGGAAGGTGACCCCGAACCCGGCGACCGGGTCCCAGAGCTGTTCCTTGAGGGTCGGCATCACAACTCCTGCGAGACGGCGGTCGAGCCCCGGCTGCCGGGGGCTGCGGCGGACGGGGTGGGGGGCACGGCCGAGCTCATCGGCGGGACGGGGTAGCCGCCGGCGAAGGCGTCGAAGGTCTCCGCCTCCTCGTCGTCGGGAACGGCCTCGTCCTCGCCCCGGCCACCGAAGAAGGCGAAGGTGAGGAGGAGCACGGCGAAGACCCCGACGCCGACGAGCAGCTGCTGGCGGTCCAGGCCACCGTCGAGGGTGACCGCGCGGACCGTCGCCACGGCGAGGATCCAGCCCAGCGAGAGCGGGATGAGCCACTTCCAGCCGAGCGCCATGAACTGGTCGTAGCGCAACCGGGGCAGCGAGCCCCGGAGCCAGATGAACAGGAAGATGAAGAACAGCACCTTGCCCATGAACCACAGGAACGGCCAGTAGTCCTGGTTCGCGCCGTCCCAGATGCTGATCGGCCAGGGCGCCCGCCAGCCGCCGAGGAACAGCGTCGTGGCCAGCGCAGAGACGGTGGCCATGTTGATGTACTCGGCGAGGAAGAACAGCGCGAACTTCAGCGAGGAGTACTCGGTGTGGAAACCGCCGACGAGCTCGCCCTCGGCCTCGGGGAGGTCGAACGGCGCGCGGTTGGTCTCTCCCACCATCGAGATCAGGTAGATGGCGAACGACGGCAGCAGGATGAAGGCGTACCAGACCTGCGACTGCGCGTCGACGATCTCCGAGGTCGACATCGAGCCGGCGTAGAGGAACACCGCCACGAACGAGAGCCCCATGGCGACCTCGTAGGAGATCATCTGCGCCGAGCTGCGGAGCCCGCCGAGCAGGGAGTACGTCGACCCGCTCGACCACCCGCCCAGAACGATGCCGTAGATCCCGATCGACGAGATCGCGAGGATGAACAGCACCGCCACCGGCATGTCGGTGAGCTGCAGCGGGGTCCTGATGTCGGTGAACGGGATCGTCACCTCGGGCCCGAAGGGGATCACCGAGAACGCGACGAACGCCGGCACCACGCTCAGGACCGGGGCGATGAAGTAGACCAGCTTGTCGGCGGCCTTCGGGAGGATGTCCTCCTTGAGCGCGAGCTTGACGCCATCGGCCAGGCTCTGCAGCAGCCCGAAGGGGCCGTTGACGTTCGGGCCGATCCGGTGCTGCATCCGCGCGACGACCCGGCGCTCGGCCCAGATGTTGAACAGCGTCAGCAGCACCAGCACCACGAAGATCAGCACGGCCTTGAGGATGCTGACCCAGGCGGGGTCGTCCCCGAAGCCGGTGATCGCATCGCCGCCGACCTCGCTGAGCCGGGTCACGGCTGCACCTCCGTGCTCGCTGCGACGGGGCTCGCCCGGACGGGGCTCACCCGGACGAGGCTCCCCGCGCCGACGCCGAGGTCGCGGGCGAGGTTGACCCCACCGCTCGCGGTCGGTGCCCACACGACGTCGTCGTCGAGGTCGGCGACGCCCGCCGGCAGCACGACCGCGCCGAGGTCGGTGCGGAGCTGCACCGGCTCCCCGACGCCGATCCCCGCCGCGGCCAGCGCGGCGGGCGACAGCAGCGCGACAGGCGCGGACCCACTGGCCCGGTACGCGGTGTCGCCGTCCTGCATCGGACCGTCGCCGATCATCGTCTTCCAGGTGGTCGAGGCGGAACGCGCCGGGCGGGAGGGGCTCGGCCGTCGGGTCGGTGGCGGCGACAGCGGAGGGCGAGGCGTCCACCCGAGCACCGTCCCACGGACCGAGCTCCGCGAGCTCGCGTGCCGCGCCCTCGGGCGTCTGGAACCCCAGCGGGCGGCCCAGCTCGGTCGCGATGCCGGCGAGGGCACGGACGTCGGGGATCGCGTTGCTCCCGGTCAGGACCTTGGGGAACGGACGCACCCGTCCCTCCCAGGTCGTGAAGCTCCCGGACTTCTCCGCGACCGGCGCGACCGGCAGGACGACGTCGGCGAGCCGCGTCACCGGGCTCTCGCGCACCTCGAGGCTGACCACGAACCCGGCGCGCTCCACCGCGGCCCGCGCCAGCGCCGGGTCGGCGAAGTCGTCGAGCTCGACACCGGCGACGACCAGACCACCGAGCGTCCCCTCCGCGGCCGCGCTGAGGATCGCGTAGGCGTCGCGCCAGCCGGTGGGGGGCACGTTGCTGCCCCACACCGCGCCGACGTCCACACGGGCAGCGGGGTCCGCGACCGGCCGGCCGCCCGGCAGCAGGCTGCCGAGGCACCCGGCGTCGAGCGCGCCGCGGTCCCCGGCCCGTCGCGGCACCCAGACGAGGGCAGCGCCGGTCCGGTCCGCGAGCGCGGCCGCGGCGGTGAGCGCACCGGGGGTGGCGGCGAGCCGCTCGCCCACCAGCACGATCCCGCCGCCGTCGAGCGCGAGCTCGGCGTCCTCCGCGAGCCCCTCCACGGCAGCGACCTCGTGGCCGGGAGCGGCCCGGACGACCGTCGCGTGGAGCTTGTCCAGCCCACGGCTGGCGTACGGGGCGACCGCGAAGACCCGGGGGCCGCGACCGGTGCGCACCGCCTTGCGGAGCCGGAGGAACAGCGTGCCCGCTTCCTCCTCGGGCTCGAGCCCGAGGAGGACCACCGAGGTGGCGCGCTCGAGGGACTCGAAGGTGACCCCCGACGGGCGCCCGGCGACCCGGGCGGCGAGGAACCCCGCCTCCTCCGCCGAGTGCGGCCGGGAGCGGAAGTCGATGTCGTTGGTGCCGAGCGCCACACGGGCGAACTTCGCGTAGCCGTAGGCGTCCTCGCGGGTCAGCCGCCCGCCGGTCAGGACGCCGACGCCCCCGGCAGCCTGCAGTCCACGGGCCGCGACCGCGAACGCCTCCGGCCAGGAGCCGGGACGCAGCTCGCCGGTGAGGTCGTCACGGACCAGCGGCGTCGAGAGCCGGTCGGGTTGCGCGGCGTACCAGAACGCGAAGCGGTCCTTGTCGGTGATCCACTCCTCGTTGACCTCGGGGTCGTTGCCCGCGAGCCGGCGCACCACCTTGCCCCGCCGGTGGTCGACCCGGATCGCCGAGCCGCACGCGTCGTGCTCGGCGACCGACGGCGTGGAGACGAGGTCGAAGGGACGGGCGCGGAAGCGGTACGACGCGGAGGTCAGCGCTCCCACCGGGCAGATCTGGATCGTGTTGCCGGAGAAGTTCGAGCGGTAGGGCTCTCGCTCGTAGATGCCGACCTGCTGCAGCGCACCCCGCTCGACCAGCGCGATGAAGGGGTCACCGGCGACCTGCTCGGAGAACCGGGTGCAGCGGGCGCACAGCACGCACCGCTCCCGGTCGAGCAGCACCTGGGCGGAGATGTTGATCGGCTTGGGGAAGGTCCGCTTGAGCTCGGTGAACCGGGTCTCGCCGCGCCCGTTGGTCATCGCCTGGTTCTGCAACGGGCACTCGCCGCCCTTGTCGCAGACCGGGCAGTCCAGCGGGTGGTTGATGAGCAGCGCCTCCATCACGCCCTGCTGCGACTTGTCCGCGATCGGGGAGCTGAGCTGGGTCTTGACCTCCATCCCCTCCGAAACCGGCATCGTGCACGAGGCCTGCGGCTTCACGCGTCCCGGCGGCCCCATCATCGTGCGCAGCTCGCCGTCCGGACCCGGCATCGCGACCTCGACGAGGCACTGTCGGCAGGCGCCGACCGGGGCCAGCAGCGGATGGTCGCAGAAGCGGGGGATCTGGATGCCGACCTGCTCGGCGGCCCGGATGATCAGCGTGCCCTTGGGCACGCTCAGCTCGATGCCGTCGATCGTGAGCGAGACCAGGTCCTCGCGCTTCTCGACGGCACCGGACGCGCCCGAGCTCGAGGAGGTGAGGGTCATCGGGAGGCTCCTGCGAGCTCGGAGGCGAACAGCGTCGAGGCGACCGGGTCGAAGGGACAGCCGCCACCGGTCAGGTGGGCAAGGTACTCGTCGCGGAAGTGCTCGATCGAGGACGTGATCGGGCTCGTCGCTCCGTCGCCGAGGGCGCAGAACGAGCGGCCGAGGATGTTGTCGCACTGGTCGAGCAGCTGCTCGAGGTCGGCCTCGGTGCCCTGACCCCGTTCGAGTCGGGCGAGCACCTGCACCAGCCACCAGGTGCCTTCCCGGCACGGGGTGCACTTGCCGCAGGACTCGTGCTTGTAGAACTCCGTCCACCGCAGGACCGCACGCACGACGCAGGTGGTCTCGTCGAAGACCTGCAGCGCCTTGGTGCCGAGCATGGAGCCCGCGGCGCCGACGCCCTCGTAGTCCAGCGGCACGTCGAGGTGCTCGGGGGTGAGCAGTGGGGTCGAGGAGCCGCCGGGCGTCCAGAACTTGAGGGTGTGTCCCTCGCGGACGCCGCCGGCGAGCTCGAGCAGCTGCCGGAGCGTGATCCCCAGCGGAGCCTCGTACTGCCCCGGCCACCGGACGTGGCCCGAGAGCGAGTAGAGCGTCATCCCCTTGGACCGCTCGGTGCCCATCGAGGAGAACCAGTCGGCACCGTTCTTGACGATGCAGGGCACCGACGCGATCGACTCGACGTTGTTGATGACGGTCGGGGAGGCGTAGAGCCCCGCCACCGCCGGGAACGGCGGGCGCAGCCGGGGCTGGCCGCGCCGGCCCTCCAGCGAGTCGAGCAGCGCGGTCTCCTCCCCACAGATGTAGGCGCCGGCACCGGCGTGGACGACGACGTCGAGGTCGTAGCCCGAGCCGTGGATGTCGGTGCCGAGGTGCCCGGCGGCGTACGCCTCGGCGACGGCGGCCTGCAGCCGGCGTACGACGTGGAGGACCTCACCCCGGACGTAGATGAAGGCGGTGTTCGCACGGATCGCGTACGCCGAGATGATGACGCCCTCGACGAGCGTGTGAGGGCTGGCGAGCATGAGCGGGATGTCCTTGCAGGTCCCCGGCTCGGACTCGTCGGCGTTGACGACGAGGTACTTCGGCTTGGGGTTGTCCTGGGGGATGAAGCCCCACTTCATGCCGGTCGGGAAGCCCGCGCCGCCGCGGCCGCGCAACCCCGAGTCCTTGACGAGCTGCACCACCGAAGCAGGGTCCATCTGCAGCGCCGTGCGGAGCGCCGAGTAGCCGCCCGTGCGCTCGTACGACGCACGGGTCCACGACCTCGGGGCGTCCCAGTTGTCCGACAGCACCGGCGTGAGCACGGCGGTCATCGCGTGTCCTTCCCAGACGAGGTGGCTGCGGTGTCGCTGGTCCCGGCGGGGTCGGGGGCCCGCCACCCCTTCTCCCGCGCGAGCCGGAGGCCGACGAGCGTCTCCGGCCCGGCACCGGGCCCCTCGTCGGCGAGGCCGTCGTTGAAGCCCGCGAGCACCCGCTCGGCCTCGCGCCACGTGCCGATGCGCGGGCCGCGGGTGGAACGGACCTCCTTGCCCTCGCGGAGGTCGTCGACGAGCCGGGTCGCCGACGACGGGGTCATCCGGTCCATGAACTCCCAGTTGACCATCACCACGGGCGCGTAGTCGCAGGCGGCGTTGCACTCGACGTGCTCGAGGGTGACGGCGCCGTCGTCGGTCGTCTCGTCGTTACCGACGCCGAGGTGCTCCTTGAGCCGCTCGAAGATCGCGTCGCCACCCATCACCGCGCACAGCGTGTTGGTGCAGACCCCCACGTGGTAGTCACCGACGGGCCGCCGCTTGTACATCGTGTAGAACGTCGCGACGCCGGCCACCTCGGCCGCGCTGATCCCCAGCAGCTGCGCGCAGGCCTCGATGCCCTCCGCGGTCACCCGTCCCTCGGCGCTCTGCACGAGGTGGAGCATCGGCAGGAGCCCCGATCGGGGCTCCGGGTAGCGCGCCGCGATCTCGCGGAGCTCGGCGTGCGTGGTGTCGGACAGCGTCACCGGTCGACTCCTCCCATCACCGGGTCGATGGAGGCGATCGCGACGATGACGTCGGCGACCTGGCCGCCCTCGCTCATCACCGAGGTCGCCTGCAGGTTGGTGAACGACGGGTCCCGGAAGTGCGCCCGGAAGGGACGGGTCCCACCGTCGGACACCACGTGGGCACCGAGCTCACCGCGCGGCGACTCGACGGGGACGTAGGCCTGTCCCGCCGGCACCCGGAAGCCCTCGGTCACCAGCTTGAAGTGGTGGATGAGCGCCTCCATCGACTCGCCCATGATGTGCTTGATGTGGTCGAGGCTGTTGCCGACGCCGTCGCTGCCGACCGCGAGCCGGGAGGGCCAGGCGATCTTCTTGTCCCCCACCATCACCGGAGCGCCCTGCAGCCCCTCGAGCCGGTCGGCGCACTGCTCGACGATCTTCAAGGACTCCTCCATCTCGGCGAGCCTGATCCGGAACCGGCCGTAGGCGTCGCAGGTGTCCCACGTCGGCACGTCGAACTGGTAGTCCTCGTAGCCCGAGTAGGGCTGCATCTTGCGCAGGTCCCACGCGTAGCCGGTCGAGCGGAGAACCGGGCCGGTGATCCCGAGCGCCAGGCACCCGGCGAGGTCGAGGTAGCCGACGCCCTCGAGCCGCCCCTTGAAGATCGGGTTGGCGTTGCAGAGCGCGGCGTACTCAGGGAGCCGCTTGCGCATCAGCGCGATGAAGTCGCGGATCTGGTCGAGCGCCCCGGGCGGCATGGCCTGCGCGACCCCGCCGGGACGGATGAACGCGTGGTTCATCCGCAGGCCGGTGATCAGCTCGAAGAGGTCCAGGACCAGCTCGCGCTCGCGGAAGCCGATCGTCATGACCGTCAGCGCGCCGATCTCCATCCCGCCGGTGGCGATGCAGACCAGGTGGGACGAGATGCGGTTGAGCTCGTTGAGGAGGACTCGCATCACCTGGGCCTTCTCCGGGACCTGGTCCTCGATGTCGAGCAGCCGCTCCACCCCGAGGCAGTAGGTCAGCTCGTTGAAGAACGGCGACAGGTAGTCCATCCGCGTGCAGAAGGTGACGCCCTGCACCCAGGAGCGGTACTCCATGTTCTTCTCGATGCCGGTGTGCAGGTAGCCGATCCCGCACCGGGCCTCGGTCACCGTCTCGCCGTCGAGCTCGAGGATCAGCCGGAGCACGCCGTGGGTGGACGGGTGCTGCGGGCCCATGTTCACCACGACCCGGTCCTCGCTGCCGTCGCCCTCGGCGATGCCGGCGACGAGCGCGTCCCAGTCCTGACCGGTCACGGTGAAGACCCGCCCGGTGGTGGTGTCCTGGGTGGACGCGCCGTACGGGTCGTCCTGCCCCTGCATGCGGGAGCCGTCTGCGGTGCTGGATGTCGAGGGAGCCATCAGTTGTACGACCTCCGAGTCTCCGGCGGCGGGATCGTCGCGCCCTTGTACTCCACCGGGATGCCGCCCAGCGGGTAGTCCTTGCGTTGCGGGTGGCCCGGCCAGTCGTCGGGCATCTCGATGCGGGTCAGCGCCGGGTGACCGTCGAAGACGATCCCGAAGAAGTCCCAGGTCTCACGCTCGTGCCAGTCGTTGGTCGGGTAGACCGCAACGACCGACGGGATGTGCGGGTCGGCGTCGGGGCACGCGACCTCGAGCCGGATCCGCCGGTTGTGCGTCATCGACAGCAGGTGGTAGACGGCGTGCAGCTCCCGGCCGGTGTCGCCGGGATAGTGCACGCCGCTGACCCCGAGGCACATCTCGAACCTCAGGAACGCGTCGTCTCGGAGCAGTCCCGCCACCTCGAGGAGCCGCTCGCGGCGGATGAAGAAGGTGATCTCGCCCCGGTGCACGACGACCTTCTCCACCGCGTCGGGGAGCCCCCGCTCCGCGAGCCCCGAGGAGAGGGCGCGGGCGACGTCGTCGAACCACCCGCCGTACGGCGGCTCGGAGCCGCCCGGCATCGCGACGGTCGTGACCAGGCCGCCGTAGCCGGAGGTGTCCCCGCTGCCGCGGACGCCGAACATGCCCTGCCGGGAATCGACCACCTGGTGCTGGAGGTCCTCCTTGCGCGTCGGGACGCCGGGCGCTGCGGTCGCCTCGTCGGGGATCCCGGACGTGCTCAGGTCGTTGGTGCCGCGCCGCCCCGCGGTGTCGCGGCTGCCGCTCGTGTCACTCATCGGGCGCTCACCGGGGTCCCCGCACGAGCGTGAGCGGAGCGAGCGGTCGGGTGGGGTGGTTCACCGGAGCAGGCCCTTCATCTCCGAGGTGGGCACCGCGTTGAGGGCGGCGGTCTCGTGCTCGACGACCTCGGCGGACCGGTGGGCGCCCAGCTTGGTGTGCTGGACCTGGTCGTGCAGCTTGAGGATCGCGTCGATGAGCATCTCCGGCCGCGGCGGGCAGCCGGGGAGGTACATGTCGACCGGGACGACGTGGTCGACGCCCTGGAGGATCGCGTAGTTGTTGAACATCCCGCCGCTGCTCGCGCAGACCCCCATCGCCAGCACCCACTTGGGCTCGGCCATCTGGTCGTAGATCTGCCGCAGCACCGGCGCCATCTTCTGGCTGACCCGCCCGGCCACGATCATCAGGTCGGCCTGCCGCGGGGACGCTCGGAACACCTCCATGCCGAACCGCGCCAGGTCGTAGCGCGGCCCGCCGGAGGTCATCATCTCGATCGCGCAGCAGGCGAGCCCGAACGTGGCCGGCCAGAACGACGCCTTGCGCATGTAGCCGGCGACCCCCTCGACGGTCGTCAGCAGGACGCCGCTCGGGAGCTTCTCCTCGAGACCCATGTCTTCCTCTCAGTCCCAGTCCAGGCCGCCGCGCCGCCACACGTACACGTAGGCGACGAACACCGTGCCGATGAAGAGCGCCATCTCGACCAGCCCGAACAGCCCCATGGAGTCGAACGCCAGGGCCCACGGGTAGAGGAAGATGATCTCGATGTCGAAGACGATGAAGAGCATCGCCGTGATGAAGTACTTGACCGGGAACCGGCCGCCGCCGACCGGCTGGGGCGTCGGCTCGATGCCGCACTCGTAGGAGTCGAGCTTGGCCCGGTTGTAGCGGCGCGGGCCGGTGAAGAAGCTGATGACGACGGAGAAGATCGCGAACCCGAAGGCGAGCACGGCCAGCGCGATGACGGGGGTGTAGAGCTCCACGGTGTCCTCCCTAGGCGGTCGGCGCGAGCCGGCTGAGGGCGTTGACGATGCGGTCACTGGCATCGCCGTCGCTGGGGTCGGTCAGGTTGGCCATGAGCTTGAGCATGAAGCGCATCAGTGCGGGTCGGGGCAGCCCGTGCCGGGTCGCCTGCTTCATCACGGTCGGGTTGCCGATCATCCGTGCGAAGACCCGCCCCAGGGTGAAGTAGCCGCCGTAGGTGGAGTCCAACGCGGCGGCGTACCCCTCCAAGACGCGCTCCCGGGCCGGTCCCTCCGGCCGGGCGAGCGCCTGCAGTGCGGTGTCCGCGGCCAGGTGACCGGCCTCGAGAGCGTAGTCGATGCCCTCGCCGTTGAACGGGTTGACCATGCCGCCGGAGTCACCGACGAGCAGCACACCCCGGGTGTAGTGCGGCTTGCGGTTGAAGCCCATCGGCAGCGCCGCCGAGCCGATCCGGCCGATGCGGTTCTCGTCGGTGAAGCCCCACTCCGGCGGGGTGTGGGACAGCCAGCTGCGCAGCACCTGCTTGTAGTCGACCGAGCGGAACGCCGCGGAGCTGTCGAGGATGCCCATGCCGACGTTCGCCGTCCCGCCGCCGAGCCCGAAGATCCAGCCGTACCCGGGGAGCAGGTTGCTGCGGCCGGGCTCCCCGTCCCACAGCTCGAGCCAGGACTCCATCCACTCGTCGTCGTGCCGGGGCGTCTCGTAGTAGGCGCGGACCGCCACCGCCATCGGCCGGTCCTCACGGCGGGCGAGACCCAGCGCGAGGGCGAGCCGTGCGGAGACGCCGTCGCAGGCCACCACGAGGGGCGCGCGGTACGTGACCTCGTCACCGGCGCGCCGGCCGTCCTCGTCGAGCGGTCGAGCGGTCACGCCGACGACCCGGCCGGCGCGGTCGAGAACGGGTCCGGTGACCGACGTGCGCTCCAGCAACCGGGCGCCGGCCTTCTGCGCGTGCCGGGCGAGCAGCTCGTCGAGGTCGGTGCGGGCGCGGGCCGCGCCGTACGGCGGGAAGCTGGTGAGCTCCGGCCAGGGGAGCTCGAGCCGGTGGCCGGCCCCCACGATCCGCAGCCCCTTGTTCTTGTGCCAGCCGGGCTCGTCGAGGTCGAAGCCCATGCCGATGAGCTGCCTGACCGCCCGGGGCGTGAGCCCGTCACCGCAGACCTTGTCGCGCGGGAAGGCGGCCTTCTCGAGCAGCAGCACGTCGACGCCCGCCTGGGCGAGGTGGTACGCCGTGGCGGCACCGGCCGGGCCTGCGCCGACGACGACGACCTCCGCCTGCCGGTCGTCGACCGGGGTGCGGCTCATCGACGTCCTTCCCCGCGGGTCTCCCGCCGGGTGGCACCTGCTCGCACTGTGCGTGGCCTCTCTCCCGCAGTCGGCTCGCGGGTCCGCGGGCCGGCTGCTGCCGGTGGCCGGGAGGGGGGCGAGTGACTTTGTGAAGTCTTTCACGATCCGGCCGTCGCCCATCCTAGGGTGCTCTCTGCGCGGACGCACGCTCGTGTGCTCGCGGAGCGCCCGGGTCAGGTGCGGGCACGGCCGCGGTGAAGGGCGACGACGCCGCCGGTGAGGTCGCGCCACTCCACGTCGACCCACCCCGCAGCGGCGAGCCGGGCGGCGAGTGTCGCCTGGTCGGGCCAGGCCTGGATCGACTCGGCGAGGTAGACGTAGGCGTCCGGGTTCGAGGACGCGGCCCGGGCGAGTGGGGGCAGCGCACCCATCAGCCACCGGCTGTAGACGGTCCGGAACGGCGCCCAGGTCGGCGTGCTGAACTCGCACACGACGAGCCGGCCGCCGGGCCGGGTGACCCGGAGCAGCTCCGCCAGCGCCGCAGCGGGGTCGACGACGTTGCGCAGCCCGAAGGAGATCGTCACCGCGTCGAAGGCACCGTCGGCGAACGGGAGCCGGGTGGCGTCACCTGCTGTGAAGGGCAGGCCGGGTCGGGCGGCCTTGCCGACGGCCAGCATCCCCTGGCTGAAGTCGCACGGCACGACGAGTGCTCCAGCGTCCGCGAACGGCTGGCTCGAGGTCCCCGTGCCGGCGGCGAGGTCGAGGACCCGCTCCCCCGGTCGCGGGTCGACGGCCCGGACGACCGCCGTGCGCCAGCGACGGTCGAGACCCAGCGAGAGGACGTCGTTGGTGAGGTCGTAGCGCCGGGCCACCGCGTCGAACATGGCCGCGACGTCGGCCGGGGCCTTCCCCAGATCGGCTCGGGTCACCGGGCCACCCTAGGATGGGTCATCGTGACCTCGTCCCCGGTGGGCCGCTCGGCGGGCCGCTCTCCGCGTCACCGGGCGGAGGCCGCGCTCGTCGTCCGGACCGTCGAGGTCGACGACCCCGGGGACCTCCTCGCGCTGCTGCCGTACGACGTCCCCAGCGAGGAGCTCGTCGCCTGGGTCCGCCGCGGGGACGGCCTGGTCGGCTGGGGCGAGGCGGCGTGCGTCCGCACCAGCGGGCCCGACCGGTTCCTCGACGCGCAGCGCTGGTGGCGCGACACCGCCGCCGCCGCGGTCGTGCGCGACCCGGTCGACCTGCCCGGGTCCGGGCTCGTGGCCTTCGGCTCGTTCGCGTTCGCCGACTCCCCCGGCGACAGTGTGCTGAGGGTCCCGCAGGTGGTCGCGGGTCGACGTGACGGGCGGGCCTGGGTGACCCGGACCGGGGTCTCCTCGATCAGCCCCACCCCCGGCGTACTCCCGACGGCGGAGCCGCCTCCTCCCGCGGGCGTGCATTTCACCGACGGGGCCCTCGACGGCGCGCAGTGGGAGTCGGCGGTGGCCGAGGCGGTCCGCCGGATCGGCCGCGGCGACCTCGAGAAGGTGGTGCTGGCGCGCGACCTCGTGGCGCGGGCGTCCGCGCCGCTCGACGTGCGGTGGCCGCTGCGGCAGCTCGCGCGGGACTACTCCACCTGCTGGACCTTCGCGGTCGACCGGCTCTTTGGCGCCACCCCCGAGATGCTGGTACGCCGCGAGCGCGGGCTGGTCACCTCGCGGGTGCTCGCCGGGACGATCCGGCGTACCGGGGACGACGCCCACGACCTGCAGCTCGCCGCCACCCTGGCGCGGTCGTCGAAGGACCTCGAGGAGCACGAGTACGCCGTCCGGTCGGTCGCGGAGGCCCTCGCACCGCACTGCACCTCGATGAACGTCCCCGAGGCGCCCTTCGTCCTCCACCTCCCCAACGTGATGCACCTCGCGACGGACGTCGCCGGGGTCGTGGACCCCGAGGACGACCCGGGGACCACCTCGCTGGAGCTCGCCGCGGCGCTCCACCCGTCGGCCGCCGTCGGAGGAACGCCGACCCCCGACGCCACGGCGCTGATCGCCGAGCTCGAGGCGATGGACCGCGGCCGGTACGCCGGGCCGGTCGGGTGGCTCGACGCCTCCGGCGACGGGGAGTGGGGCATCGCGCTCCGATCCGGGCTCCTGAGCGAGAGCGGCGACGCGGTCCGGCTCTTCGCCGGGTGCGGCATCGTCGCCGACTCCGACCCCGCCGACGAGCTCGCCGAGGCGCAGGCGAAGTTCCTCCCGGTGCGCAACGCCCTCAACCCCTGACGACCGCCGCTCTGCCCTTGTGCGGTGCATCCGAGTCATCTGGTGGCTCAGATGCACCGCACAAGCGTCATGCTGCGCGTCGGAGGGTGCACGAGCGACCGCAGGGTCGCACGGACCCCGTCCACCCGGCGCGGGAGAGGACGAGCGCGACCCTCCCGCTCGTCCAGCAGGGACGCTCGAAGACCTGGCCCCAGGAAACCCTGAGCGTGGTCAGTCCCTCGGCGGCCGCGTCGAGGTCCCGGTCGAAGTCGCGGTCGCGCTGCGTCGTCGTGTCGTGGAAAAGGCGACCGTCCAGCTCGACCACGACGCCGACCCGGTAGCGCACGTCGCGGTAGACCGCGCCCGCTCCGAGCCGGTCCCGGACCTGACGCCCGGCGGTGGGAAGCCCGTGGGCCCGCTCCACACGCTGCAGGTAGCCGTGCTCGAGGACCGAGCACGTGCCCGCCGCGACGTCGGCGAGCACCCTGTCCATCCACCCTCGGCGGCTGATGCGCTCGCGGCGCCCCAGAGCATCCTGCAGGCGGACGGCCGTCGTTCTCCTCGACTGGACGGCCCGGGACAGCTCGGCGAGGGCGTCGAAGTCACTGGCCACGGCCGCAGCGACGTCCAGCGCTGCTTCCTCGTAGCGCATCCGGGGAGGTCCGACATGCCAGAGGACTCGCTCCTCGAGGTGGGCAACGCGGTGCAGGACGATGCCGGTGCCGGTCCGGCGTGGGTGGCGGTCCCGCTCGACCGCAAGGTGGATCGGCGCCTCGGGGCGTCGCGAGCCCGGCCCCTCGGCCGCCCGGAGCGCGGTGACGTCGGCAAGCGCGGCGTGATCGTAGAGGAGCGTGGCCGCCCAGGCGCGCTGCACGAAGGACGGTCGACCGGTGTGCTCGACGTAGACCCCGGCATGCATCGGGACCAGCTCCCGCCGCCGGAGCAGACGCCGCAGGTCGTGGGGCTGCAACCCGGCAGAGTCGGCCTGGCGGCGGGTGACGACACCGCCCTGCTCGAGCAGCAGCGGCTCCAGAGCCGGGTGCACTCCTCAACCCTGCCGCCGCCGCCGGGCTGGCACCAGTCACCGGGCAGCGCCTGGGGAGAACTCGAGGGTCTCGGCGGTTGTGAGGTGCATCCGAGTCACCTGGTGGCTCAGGCGCACCGCACAAGCCGTGTGAGCGGGTCAGCGGGTCAGCGGGTCAGAGGTCGGTGCCGGGGGTGAGGCGCTGCCAGTCGGCACCGACCGGCTCGAGGAACTGGCGCATCATCCGGTCGACGATGCCGAGCCCCTCCGCGGCGTACACCTTGTCGTGGATGGCGAGCGTGCGAGGCGCGGCCACGTCCCGCGCGAGGTCGATGAGCTCCGACATCCGGGCCCACGGCGCGCACGCCGGCGCGCAGAAGACGTCGACCGCACGGCCGGGTCGCTCGAAGGAGTCGCCCGGGTGGTACGCCGTCCCGCCGCCGGCCGTGAGCAGGTAGCCGGAGTTCGCGAGCCGTGGCAGCTCGGGGTGGATCACCGCGTGCTGCTCGCCGACGACCGTCACGTCGAAGCCCACGACCTGCAGCTCCTCGCCGGGTCGTACGACGGTGATGCGGGCAGCGACCTCGGGGTCGACGTCGTGGACGGCGCTGCGGACGGCGTCGGTCGTCCAGATCGGCGCGTCGGTCGAGCGGAGGTGGTCGACGTCCCAGTGGTCGGGGTGCTCGTGGGTGATGAGGACCGCGGCGGCACCGTCGAGCGCGTCACGCTCCGACCACCCACCCGGGTCGACGACCAGGTCACCGGAGTCGCCGGAGAAGCGCACGCAGGAGTGGCTGAACTTGGTGATCCGCACCGCGCCATCCTGCCAGGGGCGGGATCAGCCGACGATCTCGTCGACGAAGCACCAGCGCCAGTCCTCGCCGGGCTCGACCGACCGCATGACGGGGTGGCCCTCCCCGGCGTAGTGGGCCGCCGCGTGGCGGCGCGGGGAGGAGTCGCAGCAGCCGACGTGGCCGCAGGTCGTGCACTGACGCAGGTGGACCCAGGCCGTGCCCTCACGAATGCAGTCCTCGCACGCGCCCGGCAGCGACCCGGCATGTCCGGCCGGTGCCGACGCGAGGTGCTCGCAGGCGTCGATGGCGCGCGCACCTCCTCTCGGAGCCGGCGCCGGCTGCTCGGCGTCGAGGGACCGGGTGAGCGACCGCCGCTGCTCGACCCGAGCGTCCAGCACGCTCTCCTCGACGTCAAGGATCCGCAGCACCTCCTCGACCACCTCGTGAGGGGTCCGGCCGCTGCTGCGCAGGGAGAGGACGCGCTCGCGCTCGGCGTCCAGCATCGAGAGGCGGATCCGCGTGTAGCGCTCGCTCGGCGTCTCGCGGACGACCTGGCCGAGCTCGCCGCGGACGGTCCCGAGTCGCTCCCACGCGGCGAAGTCCCGCTGCTCCACCCTCTGCCGGAGGATGTCGGGCACCGGGTCGCCGTCCTCGAGCGTCTCCCGGGCCTCGACCTCCTGGAGCCTGGACAGGCCGGCCTGGGTCGCCTGCTGCAGCAGCTCGGCGCGCGCGAGCGCGTCCTCGCGCGGGTCGGGACCCGGGACGCCGAGCCGACGGACCACCCAGGGCAGGGACAGCCCCTGGAGCGCCAGCGTCCCCGCGGTCACCGTGAACGCGACGAGGAGGAGCACCTCGCGGGCCGGCGCGTCCTCGTCGATCGCGAACGCTGCTGCCAGCGTCACGACGCCCCGCATCCCGGCCCAGCCGACCACGGCCGTCTGCTGCCAGGGCTGCCGCTGGTCGCGGTCCACACCGCGCTCGAGGAGCAGCCGGCGGACCGGGAAGACCCACGCCAGGCGGAGCAGGATGACCGTCACCAGCACGGCCAGACAGGCGCCGACGATGCGTGGCCAGGCCAGCCCGCTCTCGCCGACGTCGTCGAGGATCCAGCGCAGCTGCAGCCCGATGAGCAGGAAGACCGCACCCTCGAGGACGAAGGCCAGCGTGCGCCAGTTGAGCGACTCGCTGATCCGTGACGACGGGGTCTGCAGCACCGGCGCCTTGTGCCCCAGGAGCAGCCCCGAGACGACGACCGCCAGGACGCCCGACGCGTGCAGCTCCTCGGCGGCGACGTAGGCGATGAACGGCGTCAGGAGCGAGATCGTGGTGTCGACCACCGGATCGACGAGGTGGCGTCGCACCCAGCCGACCACCACGAACAGCAGGACGCCCACGAGCACCCCGACCACGGCCGTCCACGCGAAGTCCTGGCCGACCTGCAGCACCGACACCGAGGCGCCGGCAGCGGCCAGCGACGTGCGGAGCGCCACGAGCGCGGTGGCGTCGTTGAGCAGCGACTCACCCTCGAGGACCGTGACCAGCTTGCGGGGCAGGCCGATCCGCCGCGCCACCGCGGTCGCAGCGACGGCGTCGGGTGGCGCGACCACCGCGCCGATCGCGAAGGCGGCCCACCAGGGCACCGACGGCAGCACCAGCCGGACGACGACCGCGACCCCGGCGGCCGTGAACACGACCAGCCCGATGGAGAGCAGCAGGATCGAGCGCCGGTTGGCCCGGAAGTCGATCAGGCTGGTGCGGAGGGCCGTGCTGTAGAGCAGCGGTGGCAGCAGCCCGACGAGCACGATCTCCTCGGTGAGCCGGACCTCGGGGACGCCAGGGACGTACGCCGCCGCGACCCCAGCCGCCACCAGCACCACGGGCGTTGGGAGCCGGAGCCGCTCGGCCACGGCGGTGAGCACGAGGACGGCGAGCACCAGCGAGACCAGCCCCACCGCGATGTCCACCGGTCCATTGTCCCGGCCGGCCGGCCTGCCACGAGTCTGCGGCGTCAGCGCTGGACGAGTGCCCGCACCGCCTCGTCGAGCGCGCGCCGGTCGTCGCGGCGCACGACGGCCTCGACGACCTCGATCCCCGACGGCGCCGTCGCGAGCGCCGCCTCCAGCGTCCGGCGGTCGGCGACGCGGCGGTGCGGGACACCGGTGGCGGCACACACCGCGGCGAGGTCGACCCCGTGAGGCGTGCCGAAGAGCGTGTCGTACGCCGAGGCGTGGGCCGGCGCGCCCTGCTCCAGCAGCGCGAAGATGCTCCCGCCGTCGTCGTTCGCGACCACCACCGTGAGGTCGGGCCGGTCCTCCCGCGGGCCGAGCACCAGACCGGTCAGGTCGTGGAGGAACGTCACGTCGCCCATCAGCGCGAGCGCCCGGGTCGCGTGTGGCCGCCCCAGCGCCGCCCCGACGGCCGTCGACACGGTGCCGTCGATGCCGGCCAGCCCCCGGTTGGCCACGACCACGCGGCGGTCGCCGACCGCGTACCGCGGCACCATGAGGTCGAGGTCGCGGACGGGGTTCGAGGCGCCGACGAGGAGCAGGCCGCCCGGCGGCAGCGCCCTGGCCACCGCACCGGCGACGTGGTGGGGCGTCAGGCCGCCCCAACCGTCGAGGAGGGCGTCGAGCCGCTCGGACAGGTCGGCGTCCCGGTCCAGCCACTCCTGGAGCCAGGGCGATCCCTGCTCCGGCCACTGCAACGTCGCTTCGCCCTCGGGCTGCCCTCGGGGCACCGGCTCGAGCGCGGCGGCCACCCGGCTGACCGTGTGCCCGGGATCGGTCCACGTCGGCGTGGGTCGCCCCGGGCTCGCCAGCGCCACGACCTCGACGTCGGTGCGCGAGAGGAGCCGGGTGACCGGTCGGCTCAGCGTCGGGTGGCCGGCGACGACCACCCGCTCGACGCGACCGGCGAGGTCGGGCTCGCCGAGCAGCAACCGGTAGGTCCGCAGCGCGTTGGCGCCGGTGCGCGAGCCGCTCGAGGGCTCGGCCAGCAGCGGCCACCCGCCGGTCTCGGCGAGCACCCGCGCGGGCGGCCCGGCGTCGTCACCGGCGACGACGACCGTCGGTGTCTCGCGGTCGATCCGCACCGGCTCGGCCTCGGGGGTCTCGTCGCGCACCGTCCAGGGAGCGCCGCCGGGCCGGCCGTCGACCGGGGTCGACCAGCCGTCCCCGACGTCCGGCACGAGCGGCGCCTCGAGCTGGAGGTTGAGGTGGACCGGCCCCGGGGGACGCCCCGGTGCTCGGGTGCCCGCCGCCGCGAGGACCGCCTTGGACACCAGCGACCGCCAGCCGGCGACCTGTGCAGCCTCCCGTTGACCCGCGACGGGCGTGGCGACGTCGGCATCGAGCCGCACCGCTGCGCCGTACAGCCCCGCCTGCTCGGTCGTCTGGTTGGCGCCGGTACCCCGCAGCGACGACGGTCTGTCGGCAGTGAGGACGACAAGCGGGACGCCGGCGTGGGACGCCTCGAGGACCGCGGCGTGCAGGTGGGCGACCGCCGTGCCGCTGGTGACGACGACGGCGACCGGTCGGTGGGAGGTCCGGGCGATCCCCAGCGCGAGGAACCCGGCGGTGCGCTCGTCGATGCGGGTGTGGAGCGCGATCCGGCCCTCGGCGGCTGCGTCGAAGGCCGCGAACCCCAGGCTGGCCGAGCGGGAGCCGGGGCTCAGCACGACGTGCCGGACTCCTCCTCGGACGAGCTCGTCGAGAAGTGCCGTGGCGAGGGCGGTGGCGGCGTTCGCAGGGGGTCGAGCGGTCACGACCCCGCCACCGCACGCACCGCGACCAGCCGGTCGTGCCAGGCCGCGACCCGGTCGGCCGGCGCCGCGACCGCCGCCAGCCTGGCGGGGTCGACCGCCGGGCGCACCACGGGCAGCATGCCGTCGACCGGGACGAGCGGGGTGTCCGTGACATCGCCGGTGAGCAGCTGGACGGTGGCGAGCCCGCAGGCGAAGGGGAGCTCCGGCAGCGCCGCAGCGAGCGCGACCCCCGCGGCGATGCCGACGCTGGTCTCCAGGGCGCTGCTCACGACCACCGGCAGCCCGATGTCCTCGGCGATCCGCAGGCAGGCTCGCACCCCGCCGAGCGGCTGCACCTTGAGGACCGCGACGTCCGCGGCGCCCAGGGACCTCACCCGGTAGGGGTCCTCGGCCCGGCGGATCGACTCGTCGGCGGCGATCGGCACGTCGACACGGCGGCGTACGGCGGCGAGCTCCTCGACCGTGGCGCAGGGCTGCTCGACGTACTCGAGCCCGTCGGCCGCCTGGTCGAGGGCGCGGATCGCGACCTCGGCGGCGTCGACGTCCCACCCTCCGTTCGCGTCGACCCGGACCCGGCCACCCGGGCCGAGGGCGTCGTGAACGGCCTCGACGCGGGCGACGTCGTCGTCGAGGGACTGGCCCGGCTCGGCGACCTTGACCTTCGCGGTGACGCAGCCTCCCTCGAGGGCGAGCCGGTGGGCGGTCGGGGCGTCGACCGCGGGGATCGTCACGTTGACCGGCACCGTCGCGCGCACGGCAGGCGGCCAGCCCTCCTCCGCGGCCTCGACCGCTGCCCTCAGCCAGGGCGCTGCGACGGCGGGCGGGTACTCGGGGAACGGGCTGAACTCGCCCCATCCCGCCGACCCGCGCAGGAGGATGCCCTCACGGACCGTGGTGCCGCGGAACCGCGTCCGCATCGGGATCGAGAAGACGTGCTCGGCGACCGGCACGGGTGGGGCTGCCACGGTCACCGACCCGTCGCGAGCCGCGCCAGCGCGCGTCGGTCCGGCTTGCCGTTGGGGAGCGCCGGGAGTGGCCCGGTCACCTCCACGAAGCCCCGGGGCGCCCAGGACCGCGGCTGGACCAGGTCGCGCAGGGCCGCGGGCTCGGGCCGGTCGACGCCGGGCGCCGCGCGGACGACCGCGGTGACCCGTTGCCCCCACTCGTCGTCGGGGGTGCCTACGACCCCGACCTCGAGGACCCACGGGTGCCGCGCCAGCATCGCCTCCACCGCGACCGGGGGGACCTTCACCCCGCCGCTGATGACGACGTCGTCGAGCCGGCCGGTGACCCGGAGCCGGCCGTCGTCGTCGAGCTCACCGAGGTCGGCCGTCGCGAACCAGCCGTCCCGGAGCACGGCCGCGGTGCGCTCGGGCTCGCCCTCGTAGCCGGCGAACAGCACGGGGCCCGCGACGAGGACCTGGCCGTCGGTGCCGATCTTGACGCCGACCCCGTCGAGCGGCACTCCGTCGTACACGCAGCCGCCGCAGGTCTCGCTGGTCCCGTAGGTCTGGACGACCCGCACCCCCGCCGCCTCCGCCTCGGCGCGCTGGTCCGGCCGGAGCGGCCCGCCCCCGACGAGCACGGCGTCGAGGGCGGCGAGTGCGTCGACCCCTCGGGAATCGCGGAGCAGGCGGACCAGCTGGGTGGGCACCAGCGAGGTGTACCGGCGGGGTCCGCCCGTCTCGGCCCGCTTGGCCAGCGCTCCTGCGAGGTCGGCACCGGCCCCGACGACCGGCTCGCACCAGGCCCGGACCGACCGGAACAGCACCTGGAGCCCGGCCACCCACGTCGGCGGGACCGCGAGCACCCACTGTCCCGGTCCGCCGAGCCGGGCGTGGCTGGCGTCCGCCGACGCCCGCAACGCGGCCCGCGGGAGCACGACGCGCTTGGGCTGCCCGGTCGACCCGGAGGTCGCGACGACGAGCGGCGGGGGCTCGTCGGCGGCGGCGTCCCACTCGCGGAGCAGCGCGAGCAGCTCCGCGGCGGACCCGCTCAGGGGGCGCAGGCTCGGCACACCCCTCACGCTAGCCAGCCCGCGGCCGTCTGGCACGAGGGGTCGGCCCGGGAACGGCCCCGCCGGCCGGGCGGGCCGGGTCCGGCTGGCAGGATCGTCGCTCGTGGCGACGGCAGCGCAGTGGGTCGAGGGCGCCCGGCCGCGGACGTTGCCGGCAGCGGTGGCGCCGGTGCTCGCCGGGACCGCGGTGGCCGTCCACGAGGGTGAGCCGGACCTGCCGAGGGCAGCACTCGCGCTGCTGGTCTCCCTGGCGCTCCAGGTCGGCGTCAACTACGCCAACGACTACTCCGACGGCATCCGCGGCACCGACGCCGATCGGGTCGGCCCCCTCCGCCTGGTCGGCTCGGGGACCGCGTCGCCGGCTGCGGTGAAGGCAGCGGCGCTCGCCGCCTTCGGCGTCGCGGCGGCAGCCGGACTGGTCCTCGCCCTCGTGACCGCCTGGTGGCTGGTGCTCGTCGGGGCGCTGTGCATCGTCGCGGCGTGGTTCTACACCGGCGGTTCCCGGCCCTACGGCTACCTCGGCCTCGGCGAGGTGATGGTGTTCGTCTTCTTCGGGCTGGTGGCCGTCGGTGGGACCGCGTTCGTCCAGACCGGGAGCGTGGGTCCGGCGACGCTGTACGCCGCGACGGGGGTCGGTGTGCTGGCCTGCGCGATCCTCGTCGCGAACAACCTGCGGGACGTGCCGACCGACACCCTCGCCGGGAAGCGGACGCTCGCGGTGCGGCTCGGCGAGACCCGCACCCGCGCGCTGTACGCGCTCCTCGTCGGCGCCGCGGTCGTCGCGCTCGTCGGCCTGGCGCTCGAGACCGACCGGCTCGCGCTGGGAGGACTGGTCTTCCTGGTGCCGGCGGGCCGGGCGGTCCGCCGGGTCACCTCGGGTGCGACGGGCCGCGACCTGGTGCCGGTGCTGCAGCTCACCGGCGTCGCAGAGCTGCTCTACGGCGCGGGACTGCTGGGCGGGCTGCTGCTCGCCCGGCTGTGAGCGGCCGGGTCACTCCCTGCGGCCGCCGGCGACCATCCGGTCGGCCCGGGCGTGGACCCGCTCGGTGACCCGCTGACGCAGCCCCCGCAGGGCGTAGGCAGAGATCACCGCCGACACGAGGACCGCAGCGACGAGGGGCCAGATCCCCGCCGCGGCATTCCGTCCGGCGACCAGGACCAGGAGCCCGACGACGACGGCGTAGCAGCCGACGAAGATCCCGAGCCGAGCGGCGGTGTAGAGCGCGAACTCCTTCACCCCGCCACCCTAGCGAGGCGACGCCCGGCCGACCCGGGCCCGGGGCTGGACGGTGCTCCTAGGCTGGCAGTGTGCTCAAGCTGCTGCTCGTGGTCGTCGTCTTCGCCGTGGTGACCTACGCGGTCCTCCGGATCATCGAGCGGCGGAACGCCTTGGGCTCCCGGTCCGCCGGCCCCGGTGCTCCGCGGTCGCGAGGAGCGGCACCGCGCCAGGTCGCTCCCGACGACGACGAGGACTTCCTGCGGTGGCTCGACCGCAAGCGCCGCAAGGACCCGCCCGACCCGTCCTAGGCCAGCCGTCCGGGCGAGCGGTCCCGGGGTCAGCTCCCGGCGTACGAGTGCTGGCTGGTCGCGCCGAAGAAGAAGTTGATCCCGACGAAGTTGAACAGCAGCGTGGCGAACCCGATGAGCGCGATGACGGCTGCCGCGCGACCACGCCAGCCGGCCGTCGCCCGGGCGTGGAGGTAGGCGGCGTAGACCACCCAGGTGATGAACGCCCACACCTCCTTGGGGTCCCAGTTCCAGTAGGAGCCCCAGGCGTGCTCGGCCCAGATCGGCCCGGCGATGAGCGCCGCGAAGGTCCACAGCGGGAAGCCGACCGCGTGCACCCGGTAGGCAAGCCGGTCCAGCGCGTCCGCCGACGGCAGCATCTGCGACAGCCCGCCGCCGCGGCGTTCCAGCGGCCCGCGGAGGAGGTACGCCACGGAGGCCAGCGCACCGACGGAGAACGCCCCGGTGGCGAGCACCGCTGCGCCGACGTGGACCGCCAGCCAGTAGGAGTGGAGCGCGGGGACCAGCGGGCCGGCCGCCTGCTCGAGCAGCAGGTTGGCGGCCATCAGCACGACCACCTCGAAGCCCGTGACGAACAGGCCCATCCAGCGCAGCCTGAGTCGCCGCAGCAGCGCCAGGTAGATGACCGAGACGCCGAGCGCACCGGCGAGGGTGAACTCGTACATGTTGCCCCACGGCACCCGCACCGGATCGGTGGCGAAGGAGCGGGTGACGACACCGGCGAGGTGCAGCGCGACCGCGAGCACGGTCAGCGCCACGCCGGCACGACCGGCGGTCTCCACGCGCAGCGACCGCCGGTCGTCGGCGTCGCCACCGGCGTCGGCGGCAGGCGCGTCCCGGAGCGCGGTGGCGCCACCACCGGCGGCGGATGCAGCCACCGGGACCGGCTGGGCCGCCTGCGCCGTCGAGGGACGACTCAGCGAGCCGGCCCACTCCAGCACGTGCGCGAGCAGCGCGAGGACGTAGACGATCCCTGCGAACATGATCGCCCGGTCGCTGATCACCGCGAAGTCGGCGGTCGTCATGGGGTAGCACTCCTCGCGCTGCTGGTGGTGCCGGTGGGGGCGGCTGCCCCCAGGGCGTCGGCGAGCCGGCGGACCTCGTCGTCGAGGCCCTCGGCGGCCGTGCTGCGGTCGAGGCCGGCCACCTCCACGAGCGTACGGTCTCCCTGCCGGGTCACCCGGACCCAGGCGCGGCGCCGACGGACGAACAGCGAGCCCATCATCCCGACGAGCCCGAGCACGATCCCGCCCAGCGCGAGCCCCTTGCCCGGGGTGTCGCTCACCTGCAGCTTCACCCACCGGCGGTAGCCGTCGAAGCGGATCGACCCCTGGCCGTCCGGCAGCGCCATCGTCTCCCCGGGCTCCAGGTCGAAGCGCACCGGCTTCCCGTCCGCCTTGTCGAAGCGGGTCAGTTCGGAGGTGTCGAGGTCGTAGACCGACTGCGGCCGGCCGTCGTCCATGCCGAGGTCGCCGGAGTAGCCGAACAGCGACACGACGGGGCGCAGCGCGTCGGGGAACGCGGAGTAGGGGTCGCGCCCGGTGCTCGCGTAGGTCGGGTAGAACATCCCCTCGAACCCGAGCTGCCGGGGAGCGGCGTCGGGCACCTTGAGGACGCCGAACGAGGCGAAGCTGGCGTCCTGGGGCAGGAACGGGACCGGTCCTCTGGTGACGTTGCCCTCGCCGTCGGTCACGGAGAGGACCGGCGCGTAGCCGTGCCCGACCAGGAAGACGCTGACGCCGTCGAGCTCGAGCGGGTGGTTCACCTTGAGGCGGTAGTCCCGCTCGGCAGCGGTCACGTCCTCCCGGTAGGTGAGGTCGGCGGTGAAGTCGACCGGCTGCCCGGCCTGGGGGCCGCTGGTGAGGAACCGGACCCGGAAGTCCTCGACGTCGAAGCTGACCGGGACCAGGCTGTCGGGGTCGAAGAGCGAGCCGGGGTTGAAGTCGTCGTACTGCGAGAGGGTGTTGGAGAAGCCCCGCCCGACCATGACGATCGCCCCGCCCTTGTAGCCGAGGAGCTGGCCGTAGGCGAAGCCGACGAGCACGACGATGACCGAGACGTGGAACAGCAGGTTGCCCGCCTCGCGGAGGTGGCCGCGCTCGGCGGACACGGCGTCCTGCGGGCCGTCCGGCCCGGGTCGGGCGACCCGGTAGCGACGGCGGCGCAGCAGCCGGCGGGCCTGGTCGCGGACCACGTCGGGGTCCGCGTCGGTCCAGGCGGTCGCGTACGCCGGCAGCCGACCCAGGTTCTTCGGGGCACGCGGCGGAGCGGCTCGCAGCGCCCGCCAGTAGACCGCGGTGCGGGGCACGATGCAGCCGATCAGCGAGACCATGAGCAGCAGGTAGATCGCGCTGAACCAGGCGGAGTCGTAGACCGAGAAGAGCCCGAGTCGCTCGTAGACCGACGTGAGGTCCGGGTGGTCGGCCTTCCACCTGCTGACCTCCAGCGCGTCCACGTCGCGCTGGGGGACGACCGAGCCCGGGATCGACCCGAGGGCCAGCAGGAGCAGCAGCAGGAGCGCGGTCCGCATCGACGTCAGCTGGCGCCACGCCCAGCGCAGCAGCTCCCGCGGACCGAGCGCCGGCGGGTCCTCGCGACCCACGGTCGACGGGCGGTCCTGCGGGTTGTCGGTCCCGGCGGCCGGGTCGAGCGCGGTGTCGGTCACACCGGCGCCTCGTAGCCAGGGCCCAACCAGCCGCGGAGGTCGGTCACGAGGACGTCCCACCACCCGGTCACGAGCAGCACGCCGACCGCGACGAGCATCACGCCCCCGCCGCGGGTGATCCAGGCCTGGTGCCGCCGCACCCAGCGCAGGGCGCCGAGCATCCTGCGGTACGCCAGCCCGAGGACGAGGAACGGCAGGCCGAGCCCGAAGGAGTAGGCGACGCTGAGCGCGGCACCCCGGCCGGCTGTCGCCTCGGTCAGCGCAAGTCCTTGCACCGCGGTGATCGTCGGACCCAGGCAGGGTGTCCAGCCGATCGCGAACAGCACGCCGAGCAGCGGCGCCGCGCCCAGCCCGACCGCGGGCAGCCGGTGGAAACGGAGGTCGCGCTGGAGCCACGGCAGCCAGCCCAGGGCGCCGGCGAAGACCAGCCCGACGACGATCGTGACCAGTCCGAGCACCACGCTGATCTCCCGCCGGTAGGCGAAGAGCCAGCCGCCGAGCGCGCCGGCCGTCATCCCCACCACGACGAACCACGCGGTGAACCCGAGGACGAACAACGAGGTCCCGGCGACCATCCGACCCCGCCTCGCAGTTGCGAGGTCGGCCCCGGAGAGCCCGGTCGCGTACGAGACGTAGCCCGGCAGCAGCGGCACCACGCAGGGGGAGAAGAACGACACCGCCCCGGCGACGAGGGCGACCGGGAGGGCCAGCAGCATCGTCCCGGACGTCACCTGCTCCCGGAACCAGTCGCCCAGGCCGGTCACGACGCGAGCTCCCGCCCCAGGACGTCCTCCACCACGCCGTACAGCGTGGCGGTCGTCGCCTCGCCGAGGATCCGGCCCGCGATGCGGCCGCGTCGGTCGAGGACGACGAACGCCGGGATCGTCGACGGCGAGAGCGTCCCGTGGAAGGCCAGCAGGAGGTCGCCGTCGGGGTCGTAGAGCGACTCGTACGGCAGCTCGAACCGCTCCGCGAAGCGGCGTGCGTTGTCGCGGACCACGTCCCGGGTGTTGATCCCGAGGAACGCCACGCCCTCGTCCTCGAGGTCGCGGGCCGCCCGGGCGAGCGCCGGCGCCTCGGCGCGGCACGGCGCGCACCACGACCCCCACACCGGCATCACCACGACCTGGCCGCGCAGGTCCGACACCGCGACGGGGTCGCCGTCGACGCTCGTGCCGGCGACCTCCGCGCCCGGCGGCTCCCGGTCCGCGGCGCCGACGACGGTGACGGTGCCGTCACCGGTGACGAAGCCCTTGCCGCCGGTGTCCAGGGACGGCCCGGAGCAGGCCGTCAGCACCGCGGCGAGGACCCCCGCCGCGGCCACTGCCGTCCCCGCCACCGGACCTCGCCGCCGGGCGCTCATGACTGGCTGCTCACTCCCCGCTGCCGCCGAGGCGGTCCTGCCGGACCGTGTCGTGCTCCGGGGTCCCCGGGGCGGGAGCGCCGCCGGAGGAGAACGGCATGCCGCGGTCCTTGACCGGCACGAGGTCGCCGGCGGGCTCGGAGTAGGTCAGCGAGACGAGCCGGTCGTCGTCGTACTCGAGGGTCGTGAGACTGCAGAGCGTGCACTGGCGCTTGCGCGGGTCGTGGACGAACGGGCGGCGCTCGAGGTGCAGCCGGGTGGTCCAGATCGGGAGCTGGTGGGAGACCACGACGGTCTCGTGGCCCCGGGCAGCGTCCCGGGCGTCGGCGACCGCGGCTGTCATGCGTCCTACGATCTCCTTGTAGGGCTCGCCCCAGGAGGGGCGGAGCGGGTTCCACAGGTGTCGCCACGCCCCGGGCTTCTTGAGCAGGCCCTGCCCGACACCGAAGTGCTGGCCCTCGAAGACGCTGGAGGACTCGACGACCCGCGGGTCGGTGGCGATCTCGAGCCCCAGGGCGGTCGCGAGGGGGGACGCGGTCTGCTGCGCCCGCTCGAGCGGCGAGGCGACGACCCGGACGATGTCGCGGTCGGCGATGGTGTCGGCGACCCGCTGGGCCATCGTCCGGCCGAGGTCGGAGAGCGAGAAGCCGGGCATGCGGCCGTAGAGGATGCCGGTCGGGTTGTAGACCTCGCCGTGGCGAAGCAGGTGGACGAGGGTCTTCACGGCGGTCCTGTCTAGGCGAGTCGGGCGGCGGCGGCGGCGGCGGGGAGCGCAGTGACGACGCGGTCGAGCGCGGCTGAGTCGTGCGCGGCGGAGAGGAACCAGACCTCGAAGGCGCTCGGTGGCAGGTAGACGCCCTGGTCGAGCATCGCGTGGAAGAACGCCGCGAACCGGTCGGTGCGCTGCGCGCCGGCGGCGGCGTAGTCGGTCACCGGCTCGCTCGCCTCCGCCCCCAGCGGCAGGTCGGGGAAGAACACGCTGAACATCGTGCCGTCCGCCTGCACGCGGTGCGGCACGCCGGCGTCGGACAGCGCCGTGGCTGCGGCCTCACGGACGACCCGCGCGGCAGCGTCCACCGTCGCGTAGACCTCGTCGGTGGCCAGCCTGAGGGTCGTCAGTCCCGCCGTCGCCGCGACCGGGTTCCCCGACAGCGTCCCGGCCTGGTAGACGCCACCCTCCGGCGCCAGGTGGGCCATGACGTCGGCACGTCCGCCGAACGCCGCGGCGGGGAAGCCGCCACCCATCACCTTGCCGAACGCCATGAGGTCGGGACGCCAGCCCTCGACCGCACCGTCGGTCCCCCACTTGCCCTGCGCGCTCAGCCGGAACCCGGTCATCACCTCGTCGCTGACGAACAGCGCGCCTGCCGCGGCGCACCGCTCGGCGAGGAACCGGTTGAAGCCGGGCAGCGGCGGGACCATCCCCATGTTGCCCGGCGAGGCCTCGGTCACCACGCAGGCGATGCGGTCGCCGTGCTCGGCGAACGCGGCCTCGACCGCGGCGGTGTCGTTGTAGGGGAGCACGAGCGTGTGGCGGGTGAAGTCGGCCGGGACCCCGGGGGTGCCCGGGACCGCGAACGTCGCCAGCCCGGAGCCGGCCGCCGCCAGCAGCGAGTCCACGTGGCCGTGGTAGCAGCCGGCGAACTTCACGACGAGGTCCCGGCCGGTGTAGCCGCGGGCCAGCCGGATCGCCGACATCGTGGCCTCGGTGCCGGAGGACACCAGCCGCAGCTGGTCGACCGGCGTGCGGGAGACGATCTCCTCCGCCAGCTCGACCTCGACGGCCGTCGGCGCGCCGTACGACGTCCCGCGTGCTGCCGCACGGGCAACGGCATTGACGACCTCGGGGTGGGCGTGCCCGAGGAGCATCGGCCCCCAGGAGCAGACCAGGTCGACGTACTCCCGGCCGTCGGCGTCGACGAGGTAGGCGCCGCGAGCGCTGTCGATGAACCGGGGGGTGCCGCCGACCGCACCGAAGGCGCGGACCGGTGAGTTCACGCCTCCGGGCGTGACCTTCCGGGCCCGGTCGAAGAGGGCGGCGGACGCCGGGGCGTCGGGGCCGGCCGCGGTGCTGGCGGACATCGTCGTCGTCACTCCTCCATCCTCCCTGACCGGCTCAGCGGAGCAGCCGGGCCGCTTCGGCAGCCCAGTAGGTGAGCACGACGTCGGCACCCGCGCGGCGGATGCTCGTGAGCGTCTCGAGCACCGCCGCCTCCCGGTCGACCCAGCCTCGGGCCGCCGCCGCCTCGACCATCGCGTACTCCCCGGAGACGTTGTACGCCGCGACCGGGACCGGGACCGCGTCGCGGACCTCCCGGAGCACGTCGAGGTAGCCCAGTGCGGGCTTGACCATGACCAGGTCGGCTCCCTCCGCCACGTCGAGGAGTGCCTCGCGCACGCCCTCGCGGCGGTTGCGCGGGTCCTGCTGGTAGGACCGCCGGTCGCCCTGCAGCGAGGAGGCCACGGCCTCGCGGAACGGCCCGTAGAACGCCGAGGCGTACTTCGTCGAGTACGCGAGCACCGCCACGTCGATCCGCCCGACGGCGTCGAGGGCCTCGCGGACCACCCGGACCTGGCCGTCCATCATCCCGCTCGGCCCGACGACCGCCACTCCCGCGTCGGCCTGCGCGAGCGCCATCGCTGCGTACGCCACCAGCGTCGCGTCGTTGTCGACCGCACCGTCCGGCGCCAGCACGCCGCAGTGGCCGTGGTCGGTGAACTCGTCGAGGCACAGGTCCGCCATCACCGGGAGCGCGTCGCCGACCTCGGCGACGACCTCGCGGATCGCGACGTTGAGGACGCCGTCGGGATCGGTCGCGCCGCTGCCGCGAGCGTCCTTGTGCTCGGGGACGCCGAAGAGCATCACGCCGCCGAGCCCGAGCTCCGCGGCCTCGGCCGCTGCCCGGCGCACGGAGTCCCGCGTGTGCTGCACCACGCCCGGCATGGTGGTGAGCGGGACGGGGGCGGTCGCGCCCTCCCGCACGAACACCGGCAGAACGAGGTGTCGCGCCGCGAGCGAGGTCTCGGCCACCAGCTCCCGCAGCGCGGGCGTACGCCGGAGCCGGCGCGGCCTCACGACCGGCCCGACGACCGCTGCCGACCTGTCCGCCTCGACGACCGGTCGGGCCACTAGGTCGCCTTGCGGCGCGCGGGCGGCCGCTGCTGCGAGGGCTTGGTCACGGGCTCACCGGCCTCGACCAGCGTCGCCCGGCGGGCGGCGCCGTGGTCGGCCAGCGCGTCGGCGAGCGCCTCCGCGGACGGGCTGGGAGCCAGGACGTCGACCCGGATCCCGAGCTCCTCGGCCGTCTTCGCGGTTGCCGGCCCGATCGCGGCGATCACCGTGGAGGCGTGCGGCTTGCCGGCGATGCCGACGAGGTTGCGCACGGTGGAGGAGGAGGTGAAGACCACCGCGTCGAAGCCACCGCTCTTGATGGCGTCGCGGACCGGCGCCGGCGGCGGCGCCGCACGGACGGTGCGGTACGCCGTCACGTCGTCGACCTCCCACCCGAGCTCGACCAGCCCCGCTGCGAGCGTCTCGGTCGCGATGTCGGCACGCGGGAGGAAGACCCGGTTGATCGGGTCGAGCACCTCGTCGTACTCCGGCCACTCCTCGAGCAGCCCCTGCGCCGACTGCTCACCTGCCGGCACCAGGTCGGCGCGCAGCCCCCACTCCGCCAGGCACTCGGCGGTGCGGTCGCCGACTGCGGCGATCTTCAGGCCCGAGAACGCGCGGGCGTCGAGCCCGTAGTCGACGAACTTCTCCTTGACCGCCTTGACGGCGTTGGCAGAGGTGAACGCGATCCACTCGTAGCGTCCCTCGACCAGCCCGCGGACCGCCTTGTCCATCTGCTGGGGGTTGCGCGGCGGTTCCACGGAGATCGTCGGGACCTCCTCGGGGACCGCGCCGTGGGAGCGCAGCCGCGCCGACAGCGCGCCCGCCTGCTCCTTGGTGCGCGGCACCAGGACCCGCCACCCGAACAGCGGCTTGGTCTCGAACCACGACAGCGTCTCGCGGAGCGAGACGACCTCCCCGATGACGGTGACCGCCGGCTCGCTCATCCCCGCGGCGGCGGCGTCGTCCGCGACGTGCTCGAGCGTCGAGACGAGCGTGACCTGCTCGGTCGTGGTCCCGACCCGCGTCATGGCCACCGGCGTGGTGGCCGGGCGGCCCGCGGCCACGAGGGCCTGGGCCACCTGGCGGATGCAGGGGGTCGCGGAGAGCAGGACCAGGGTCTTGTCGTCGGCGTACCGCTGCCAGTCGACGGCGCCGTCACCGCACGACACCACCGCCAGCTCACGGACGTTCTTCGTGGTCAGCGGGATGCCGGCGTACGCCGGGACCGCCGTCACCGACGAGATGCCCGGGACGATCTCGAAGCGGACGCCGGCCTTGAGGCAGGCCTGCGCCTCCTCCGGTCCCGAGCCGTGGACGAACGGGTCCCCGACCATGAGCCGGACCACGCGCCGCCCGCTGCGGGCCGCCGTGACCACGACCTTCGCCCGGCCGGCGTGCGTCAGTGGCTGCCCGTCGGTGCCGAAGCCGCCGTCGACGACCTCCGGCGCGGTGACGCCCGACCGGGGGTCGGCCGACGCAAGGACCTGGGCCACGAGGGCCGCGTGCTCGGCCGTCTCGGTCACCACGACCTCGGCGGACCGGATCAGCTCGACGGCGCGGACGGTGAGCAGGTCGGGGTCGCCGGGGCCGCTGCCGACGAAGGCGACCCGTCCCGGCGGCTGAGGGGCCTTCGTGGTCCGCCGCCGGGACGGCTGCGCCGCCGGCCCGGTGGTGGCGCCCGTGCCGGTGTCGGTGCCCGTGTCGAAGGTCTGAGTGGTCTTGCTCACGATCGCTCTCTGCCGTCCTGCATCTCGTGGGGTGGTCGAGCGGTGGTGCGGTGCGGACCGCGGCTCGGTCAAGGAGGGTCGCCGAGCAGCTTCGAGGCACCGTCTGCGACCATCTCACCGGCCAAGGCGTGTCCGAGTCCAATCGGGTCCGTCGTGGCGCCCGTCGCGGACCTGCGGACCGACAACATCCCGTCGGGCGAGAGCGCCACCGCGCGGAGCCAGAGCTCCTCGCCGTCCTCGCTCTCGACGACCTCCGCCAGCGCCCCGACCGGGGCTGCGCAGCCGGCCTCGAGGTCGGCCAGGACCGTGCGCTCGGCGAGGGCGGCTGCGCGGCTGGCGGCGTGATCGAGCACCGCGCGCACCTGCTCGGTCAGCCCGACGTCGACCTCGCGCGTCTCGACGGCGAGCGCGCCCTGTCCGGGCGCGGGGAGCATCTGCAAGGGGTCGAGGGTCTCGGTGACGTCCCCGAGCCGTTCCAGCCGCGCCAGTCCGGCCCGCGCCAGGACCACCGCGTCGAGGTCGCCGGAGCGGACCTTGCCCACCCGGGTGTCGACGTTGCCCCGGATCGCGACGACCTCGAGTCCCAGGCCCAGTGCGTGGAGCTGAGCGGTACGACGGGGGGAGCCGGTCCCGATCCGCGAGCCGACGGGGAGCTCGCCGAGCGTCATCCCGCTGCGGGCCACCACGGCGTCCCGCGGGTCCTCCCGGGGCGGCACGGCGGCGAGCGAGAGGTGCTCGGCCGGTGTCGTCGGCAGGTCCTTCAGCGAGTGCACCGCCACGTCGACCTCGCCGCGCAGGAGGGCGTCGCGCAGCGCCCCGACGAACACCCCGGTTCCACCGAGCTGGGCGAGGGGTGCGCGGTTGACGTCGCCCTCGGTCGTCACCTCGACGAGGACCACCTCACGACCCAGCGCCGCGGTCAGTGCCTCGGCGACCTGGCCGGACTGGGCGCGGGCGAGCAGCGAGGCGCGGGTGCCGACCCTGATCGCGGGCAGCGGCGCGCTCACGGCCGCATCCCGTCGGCACGGGTGACCGCGTCGACCGCCTGCTGGTCGAGCGAGAACAGCTCCGCGAGCGCCTCGGCGTAGGACACCGCGCCGGGTGTGCCGGCGAGCTCCTTGACGCGCACGGTCGGCTGGTGCATGAGCTTGTCGGCCACGCGCCGGACCGTCTGCCGCAGCTCCGCCCTGACCTGCTCGTCGAGCCCGGGCAGCCGCGCCTCGAGCCGGCTCAGCTCGGCCTCCACCACGCCGGTCGCCATCGTCCGCAGCGCGACGACGGTCGGGGTGACGTTGGCGAGCCGACGGGCGTCGAGGAAGGCCTGCACCTCCTCGGCGACGATGCGCCGGACCCCGGCGACCCCGGCGGCGTCGGCTCCCGAGACCGCGCCGAGCTGGTCGGCCTCCTCAGCGAGCCGGCGCAGGTCGACGAGGGTCACGCCCGGCAGGTCGGCGACCCCGGGGTCGACGTCGTGGGGCAGTGCGAGGTCGACGACCGCCAGCGGCGACCCCGCGGGGCGGCCGGCCCAGGCGCGGCGGACGTCCTCTGCGTCGACGACCTGGCCGATGGAGCCGGTGCAGGAGACGACGACGTCGGCGGCGGCGACCTCCCGCACGAAGTCGTCCAGGTCAGCGGCACGCCCGGCGTACTGCTGGGCCAGCCGCTCGGCCCCGGGCCGCGTGCGGTTGAGGACGACGAGGTCGGCGACCCCGCGTCGGCTCAGCGTCGAGACGGCGAGCGCGGCCATCGCGCCCGCGCCGACGACGACCGCGCGGGTGCCGGCCAACGGGCCGACGTGCTCCTCGGCCCGGGCGAGGGCGACCGAGACCAAGGACGGCGCGGCCCGGTCGATGTCGGTCTCGGCGTGCGCCCGCTTCGCGACCCGGAGCGCCTGCTGGAAGGCGGTGTTGAGCGCCGGGCCGACCGTGCCGAGCTCCTGGCCGAGCCGGAGCGCCTCGCGCGTCTGGTGCAGGATCTGACCCTCCCCGACCACCATCGAGTCGAGTCCCGCCGCCACGTGGAACAGGTGCGACACCGCGCCGTCGTCGTAGTGCACGTAGAGGTGCGGCACCACCTCGTCGGTGGTCCGCCCGGCGAGGTCGCAGAGCGCTCGGCAGACCGCCTCGACGCTGCCGTGGAACCGGTCGACGTCGGTGTAGATCTCGATGCGGTTGCAGGTCGCCAGCACCGTGGCCTCCTGCACGTGGTCGGTCGAGTGGACCGCCAGGACCAGCTTCTCGACCCCCTCGGCGGGGAGCGCCAGCCGCTCGAGCAGCGCCACGGGAGCGGTGTGGTGGGAGACGCCGACGACCAGGACGCTCATGCGAGCGCGCCCTTGCGCTGCTCGTGGAACGCGAGGATCTGCAGCTCGATGGAGAGGTCGACCTTGCGCACGTCCACACCGGCCGGGACCGACAGCACCGCCGGAGCGAAGTTGAGGATGCTGGTGACCCCGGCCCCGACGAGCCGGTCGCAGACCTGCTGCGCCGCCGCGGCCGGTACGGCGAGCACGCCGATCGCCACGGACTCCTCCCGCACGACCGCCTCGAGCTCGTCGATCCCCCGGATCCGCATCGGCCCGACCTGCTCCCCCCGTCGCCGGGGGTCGCTGTCGACGAGTCCGACGATGCGGAAACCTCGGGAGGAGAAGCCGTCGTAGTTGGCGAGCGCGTGACCGAGGTTGCCGATCCCGACGATGACCACCGGCAGGTCCTCGGTGACGCCGATCTCGCGAGCGATCTGGTAGCGCAGGTACGCCACGTCGTAGCCGACCCCGCGCGTCCCGTAGGAGCCGAGGTGGGACAGGTCCTTGCGGAGCTTGGCGCTGTTCACCCCGGCGGCCGCCGCGAGCTCCTCGCTGGAACAGGTGCCGACCCCGCTCTCGGCGAGCGCGACCAGCGCGCGCAGGTAGACCGGGAGCCGCGCCACGGTCGCCTCGGGGATCCCGCGGCCGTGACCCCGGCTGCCCGTGCCGCCCCGGCTCGCCGCGCCGCGCGCGCCGGTCGCGGCACCGCCCGGGGCCGCGGTGCGCGCGGCGGCGCCGGTGGACGTGCCCGCGGAGGTCACGGTGTCTGGCTCACGGCGGTGCTCACGGCGGTGGGGGCTCACTGTTCCGGCTGCTCGAGGGCTCGGGATCGGGCCCCAGCCTAGGAGCTTGTGAACGTGGGAACAAACCTCGTCCGGCTGGCGACCGGGCCGGGGTCGCCCTTCAGGGCCGCCGGTGCAACGCCTCGCGCAGCCGGTCGGGGTCGACCCGCCAGAAGTCGTGCTGCGCGCCGTCGACGAGGGTCACCGGGATCTCCTCGCCGTAACGGGCGGTGAGCGTGGCTGAGGACAGGATGTCGACCTCCGCGTACGCCTCGCCGAGCGCGGCACAGACCTCCTCGACCACGGCCCGGGCGTCGTCGCACAGGTGGCATCCCGGCTTGGTGTAGAGCGTCACGCGCGGGGGCGTGAGCGGGGTCGGACCCGGCACGGCCGGAGTCTGGCACAGCGGACGACGCTCCGGTCCGCCGCGTACCGGGTCGAGGGGACCCTCGTCGCTGCCGAACTCGCCGCGAGCGGCGTACGCTGACCGGCTGGGGACGAGGGAGGAGGCGCGTGCACGATCTCGAGGCCGGGCTCCGGCGGGGTCTGGAGGCACTCCGGGCTGCGATCGTCGAGGCCCTGGACTGCCCAGCGGCAGCCGCGGGCGCGGTCACTCTGGTGCCTCTGTCGCCGCCCCGGGAGTCCAGGGGTCCGGAGCTGCTGCTCACCGAGTCGTTGCTCACCCCGCCCGCGTCGCCTGGTGAGCCGGGCGACCACGGGCTGGCGGCGTCCTCGGAGTCCGACGCCGCGGAGGGTCAGCGCCTCATCGCCCTCGTCGAGCTGGCACGCGCCGGGGACGTGGAGGCCTTCGGGTTGCTGTACGACCACTACCAGCCCTCGGTCTACCGCTTCCTCTACTACCGGGTCGGGTCTGCCGCCCTCGCGGAGGACCTCACCTCCGAGACGTTCGTCCGGGCGCTGCGGAGCATGGGCTCCTTCCGGTGGCAGGGGAAGGACTTCGGCGCGTGGCTGACCACGATCGCCCGCAACCTGGCCACCGACCACGCCAAGTCCGGACGGTCCCGGCTCGAGGTCGTGACGGAGGACATGAGCCTGCACGACTCCTCCGTCGAGGGCCCTGAGGGCGTCGTGCTCGCGGCGATCACCCACGAGACGCTGCTGAGGGCGCTGCGTCAGCTCCCCGCCGAGCAGCAGGACTGCCTGGTGCTGCGGTTCCTGCAGAGCCGGTCGATCGCGGAGACGGCGGCTGTCCTCGGCCGCAGCGAGGGGGCGGTCAAGCAGCTGCAGCTGCGGGCGGTCCGCAACCTCGCCAAGCGGCTCCCGGAGGGGTTCCGGTGACCGCGCGGTCGGAGCAGGCGCCGCTGCGGCGCGGGCGCGTGACCCGCCTCGGGCCGCGGTCGTTGAGTGAGGTGTCCCCCCGACCGCCGTACCCGACAGGAGCCCGGCGATGACCTCCTTCCTGAGCGCCAAGAAGCGCGCCGAGGAGTTCGCGGACGCGGTCGAGGCCGTCCTGGCCCTCAGCGTGTCCGGCGTCCCGGCGCGCGCGCAGCCGGCGGTCGAGCCGCTGCTCGACGTCGTCCTGGCGCTGCGGTCGGCGCCGGCGCCGGCGCCGCATCCCGACTTCACCGTCGCCCTGCGGCAGCGTCTCCTCGCGGAGGCGGTCGCGGTCCTGGCCCCCGGACAGCCGTCCCCGTTCGGGCCGACCGGACAGCCACCCCGTCCCCGTCGCCTGAACCGGGGGAAGGTGGCGGTCGCCGCCACCGCGCTCGTCGCGGTCACCGGTACGGCGGGCGTCGCCACTGCGGCGCAGTCCGCCTTGCCCGGTGACACGCTCTACCCGGTCAAGCGTGCGATCGAGGGCGCCCAGCTCACCCTGTCCACCAGTGATGCCGGCCGGGGGCGGGACCTCCTCGCGCAGGCCGGACACCGGCTGGACGAGGTCGAGGGGCTGCTGCGCTCCGGCACGCCGTCGACCGACGTCGAGGACCAGGTCCTCGACACGGTGGACGCCTTCGTCTCCCAGGCCGGCGAGGGCGGGGAGCTGATCCTGGCCTCCCACCGCGAGGACGCGGACGAGGACGCGGTGACCTACCTCCGGACGTTCGCCGGCGAGAGCATGGTCGGCCTGTCGGACCTGGCCGCCGGGGCGCCGTCGGAGGTCCGCACCGCGCTGTTCGAGGCTGCGGAGGTCGTGCGCGCGCTCGACCGCGACGCCGCCCGCGCCTGTCCCGGGTGCGGCGACGACGAGCTGCTCCGGATCCCGCCGGGCTTCGGCCGCACGCCGGGTGACGGACGCGCCGACGACGGAGCCGCCGGCCCGGGCGGGACGGCGACCACGGACGACCTGTTCCCCAACGCCGTGCCCTCCCCCGGCGACGCGGGAACCCTCGCGGCTCCGGGCGGTCCGGTCAGCCCCGCCCCGACGGGTCTGCCGAGCCCCACGTCCGGGCTCCCGACCGACGGTCCCACGCCGACCGGCACCCCACCAGGGCCGACCGACGCCCCCACCGGCGAACCCACGGAGGTCCCGACCGAGGTGCCCACGGAAGTCCCGACGGAGGTCCCGACCGAGGTCCCGACGGAGGTGCCCACGGAGGTCCCGACGGAGGTCCCGACCGACCCGGCGACCGAACCGCCGCCGCCCGACCCCACGGGGGTGCCGTCCGAGCTGCCGTCCGGGGGCCCGACCGCCGACGGCGGTGAGGGCGGTGAGGGCGGTGAGGTCGAGCCCGACAAGCCCGTCGACCCCAGCCCGAGCATGACGACCGGCCCTACGGACCTCGCTCGCGAGGTCGAGGGCGGCGGCTCAGGAACGAGGTAGGGCTACTCCCCGCGAGGACGGCGGGACGGTCACTTGCCGAGACGGCGGCGCTGGACGCGGGTCTTCTTGAGCAGCTTGCGGTGCTTCTTCTTCGCCATGCGCTTGCGTCGCTTCTTGATGACCGAACCCACGAACACACCTCTCACCCGACACGGAAAACCTCAGCCTAGCCGCATCAGGGGCGTCGCTCCGCCTCAGGTGCTCACCCGGAGCGGACCCAGGAGACGGCCGGCCAGTCTGTCAGCCGGTCTGTCAGCCGGTCTGTCAGCCGGTCTGGAAGAAGCTCCGTTGCAGGTAGGCGTGGACGTCGTTCTCCGGCACGCGGAACGAGCGCCCCACACGCACCGCCGGCAGCTCGCCGGAGTGCACGAGCCGGTAGACGGTCATCTTCGAGACCCGCATCACCGAGGCGACCTCGGCCACGGTCAGGAACCTGACCCCGGAGATGTCGGTCCCGGACTCGCGTGAGTCGGTGGTCGGGCCGTTCGTTGACTCTGTCCTGTCGGACTCAGCCATGGCGCACCGTGCTTCCTCGGCGCACGCCTTCGGCTTCCCCGCCGGAGGTACGACGATGCGCCCTGAGCGGACTCTAGTGTGACGGGTGGTGCTCTGGATACGACTTGAGCAGAAACTTGATCGTTCATCGGCGCGCCTGCTGGACCAGCGGGTCGACGGCACGCTCGCGGGGTCGCCGGCACCGTTCGGTGTCAGGGCTGCGGGTCGAGGCCGTGGTAGGGGAAGACCGCCTGTCGGGTGGCGTTGACCGCTCGGTCCAGCCACGCCCCCGGGTCGTACCCCGCCGCCCAGTCCCGGTGCTCCGCCGTACCGCCGTCGGTCATCCGGAGCGGCGCCTGGCGCCCGAGCCGGCGGACCACGTCGTCGCGCCACCCGGCGGGCACGGGCGTCGCCGGGTCGACCGGCGAGCCCGCGACGATGCCGAGCAGGTGCGACCACGTCCGGGGGACGACGTCGACCACCGCGTAGCCGCCCCCGCCCGTCGCCACCCACCGACCGCCGCACAGCTCGTGCGCGAGGTCGTGCAGGGCGAGGTACGACGCCCGCTGACCGTCGACGGTCAGCGCCAGGTGCGCCAGGGGGTCCTCGACGTGGGAGTCGCAGCCGTGCTGCGTCACCAGCACGTCGGGCCGGAACTCCCGCAGCAGCGGCGGGACGACCGCGTGGAAGGCGCGCAGCCAGCCGGCGTCCCCGGTGCCCGGGGGGAGGGCGACGTTGACCGCGCTGCCCTCCGCGCCCGGGCCGCCGACGTCGTCGGCGGCGCCGGTGCCGGGGAACAGCAGCTGTCCGGTCTCGTGGAGGCTGATCGTCACCACGTCCGGGTCGTCCCAGAAGACGCGCTCGACGCCGTCACCGTGGTGGACGTCGACGTCGACGTAGGCGATCCGCCGGGCGCCGGCGTCCTTGAGCCAGCGGATCGCCACGGCGACGTCGTTGTAGACGCAGAAGCCGCTGGCCCGGTCGGGCATCGCGTGGTGGAGCCCACCGGCGATGTTCGCGGCGTGCAGCACCTCGCCGGTCCACACCCGGCGCGCGGCCTCCACGCTGGCACCGACGACGTGGGCCGACGCGTGGTGCATCCCGGCGAAGGTCGGGTCGTCCTCGGTCCCCAGCCCGCGGGCCGTGTCGGTGCGGGTCGGGTCCTCGCCGGCCCGCTGGACCGCGGCGACGTACGCCTCGTCGTGGACGGTCCGCAGCAGCGCCTCGTCGGCGACCGGCGCCGGCACCACCGGCAGCCGGCCGGCCCCGCCCGGACCACCGCCGCCCTGCGCGAGCAGCCCGAGCTCGTCCGCGAGCCGCATGGTGAGCGCGACGCGGACCGGGTTCATCGGGTGCGACGCGCCGAAGTCGTACTCGACGAGCGTCGGGTCGAAGACCGTGCAGGCGGCGCCGGTCACCCGGACCGCCCGCGGCGCCCGGTGCTCACGCGCCCTCGGCCAGCGCCCGCGACCGGTCGCGAGCGGCCTCCATCGCGGTGAGGAACGCCGCACGGACCTTGTGGTCCTCGAGCTGGCGGATGGCTGCCGCCGTCGTCCCGCCCGGCGAGGTCACCTGCTCCCGGAGCACGGTCGGGTGCTCGCCGGTCTCCCGCAGCAGCTTGGCCGACCCCACGACGGTCTGGACGACCAGCTCGGTCGAGGTCGTGCGGGGCAGGCCGAGGTGGACGCCCGCCTCGATCATCGCCTCGACCACGAAGAAGAGGTACGCCGGACCGGAGCCGCTGATCGCGGTGACGGCGTCCTGCTGGCGCTCCGGCACGCGGACCACCCGTCCGGTGGCGGCCAGGAGCGACTCGGCCTCCGCCAGGTGCTCCTCGTCGCAGTGCGACCCACGCGAGATCGCCGCCATCCCCTCGTCGACGAGCGCCGGGGTGTTGGGCATGACCCGCACGACCGCCACGCCCTCGGGCAGGTGCGACTCGATGAACGCCGTCGTGATCCCGGCGGCGAGCGAGACCACGAGCTGGCCGGGACGCAGCTCGGAGGCGATCTCCGCGAGCAGGTCGCTCATGTCCTGCGGCTTCACGACGACCACCACGGTGTCGGCCCTGCGGGCGGCGTCCCGGTTCGCGACCACCTCCACGCCGTACCGCTCCCGCAGCTCCTCGGCACGCTCGGGCCGCTTCTCGCCGACGAGCAGGGTGTCGGTGCTGCGGCCGGCGCGGACCAGCCCGGAGAGCAGGGTCTCCCCCATCACGCCGGCGCCGAGGATCGCGACCTGCCTGGTTCCGTCGGTGCGACTGTCCGGCATGCGACGCCTCCTACTTCTTCGAGACCAGCGAGCGGAGGAAGAACGTCAGGTTCGCAGGCCGCTCGGCGAGACGGCGCATGAGGTAGCCGTACCACTCCTGGCCATAGGGGACGTAGACCCGGACCGGATGTCCCTCCGACGCCAGTCGGCGCTGCTCGTCGGGTCGGATCCCGTAGAGCATCTGGAACTCGTAGCTGCCCTTGTCGCGGCCCGCCTGCGCGGCGAGTGCGAGCGCGACCTCGACCATCCTCGGGTCGTGGGTGGCGACCATCGGGTAGCCCTGACCCTCCATGAGCGCCCGCAGGCACCGCACGTAGGAACGGTCGACGTCGACCTTCGCCTGGAACGCCACCGACTCCGGCTCGTTGTAGGCGCCCTTGCACAGCCGCACCCGGGACCCCTCGCCCGCGAGCTGGCGGCAGTCCTCCTCGGTCCGCCGGAGGTAGGCCTGGAGGACCGCGCCGGTCGACGGGTGCGCCTCGCGGATCGTCCGGAGCACCCGCAGCGTCGAGTCGGTCGTCGTGTGGTCCTCCATGTCGAGGGTCACCACGGTGCCCGCCGCGGCGGCGGCCTCGCAGATCCGCCGGGCGTTCGCCAGCGCGACCTCCTCGCCCTCGCCGGGCAGCGCCTGCCCGACCGCGGAGAGCTTGACCGAGACCTCCGCGTGTTCGGCGAGCCCGCGCGCGGTCAGCGCGCCCAGGACGTCGAGGTACGCCGCGACCGTGCGGTCGGCCTGCGCGCGGTCGACGGTGTCCTCGCCCAGGAAGTCCAGCGACGTATCGAGCCCGTCCTGCGACAGCGCGGCGACCACCTCGACCGCGGAGTCGCTGCTCTCGCCCGGGACGTAGCGCGCGACCACGCCGCTCGAGACCGGCAGGGTCGTCACGAGCCCCTTGACCCGCTGGCTGCGCGACAGCACGAGCAGGGGCTCCCTCAGCAGCGACATGCCCGTCAGGCTAGCCGGGCTGCGCAGCTGCGGCGAAGTGGCGGCGGGTGAAGGCGAGCGCCTCGAGGAGGTCGCTGTCACGGCCGGCGCGCCCACCGGAGCGGCGGGTGTTGACCTCGACCACCAGGTGGCCCCGGAAACCGTCTCCGGCGAGGTGCCCGAGCAGCTCCGCGACCGGCTGCTTCCCCCTCCCGGGGATGAGGTGCTCGTCCTTGGCGCTCCCCGAGCCGTCGGTGAGGTGGACGTGGCGCAGGGAGCCCTGCATCCGGCGCGCCAGCTCCAGGCAGTCGACCTGCGCGGTGGCCGCGTGCGACACGTCGAGCGTGGTCGAGGCGTAGCCGAGGTCGGCGGGGTCCCAGTGCGGCGCGTAGACCTGCAGCTCGCGCCGGGACGCCCGCCAGGGGTACATGTTCTCGACGGCGAAGGCGATGCCGGTGCGCTCCTCCAGCGAAGCGATGCCGTCGACGAAGCCCGAGGCGTAGTCGCGCTGCCATCGGAACGGCGGATGCACGACGACCACGTCGGCCCCGAGCGCGGCCGCCATCTCCGCGCTCCTCGCGAGCTTCTCCCAGGGGTCGGTCCCCCAGACCCGCTGGGTCACCAGCAGCGTGGGCGAGTGGACCGCGCACACCGGCATGTCGTGGTACTCCGACAGGTGCCGGACCGTGGCGACGTCCTGGCTGGTCTCGTCGAGCGCGACCATGAGCTCGACGGCGTCGTACCCCAGCCGGGCCGCGGTCTCGAACCCCGCCGCGGGCGGGTCGGGGTAGACCGACGAGGTGGACAGCGCGACCCTCGCGCCCGGGACCTGGGCCATTCCGCGTCCGACCGGCGCCGTCAGCCCAGGATGCTGATCGCGTCGAGCCGCTCGAGGATGATGCCCTCGCGCAGCGCCCAGGGGCAGATCTCGAGCTCGGCCACCCCGAAGATGTCCATCACGGCGTCGGCGACGATCGCGCCGGCGACCAGCTGGTGGGAACGGTTGTCGGAGACGCCGGGGAGCTGGCGTCGCTTCGCGTCGGTCATCGTCACCAGGTCCGGCAGCCGCTCGGCGAGGACTGCGGCCGGCAGCACTCGGCGGACGAACGCACCGTCCGCGGACGGCGCCGCCCCGCATACCCTCGCCAGCGACCGGAACGTCTTCGACGTCGCGACTGCGTGGTCGGCCCGGCCCGGGCGCAGCACGAGCCCCGCGCCGTGGGCGATGTCGGCGCGCACCTTGCGGCGCAGCGCGCGGACCGCGTCGGGGTCCGGCGGGTCCTGGGTGAGCCACTCGCGGGTGAGCCGGCCGGCGCCGAGCGGGAGCGACTGCGCGACGTCAGGGGCCTCGTCGCCGCCCGTGGCGATCTCGAGCGAGCCGCCGCCGATGTCGAACACCATCAGGCGTCCCGACGACCAGCCGAACCAGCGACGCACCGCGAGGAAGGTCAGCCGCGCCTCGTCCTCGCCGGGGAGCACCTGGATGGCCACGCCGGTCGCGTCGTGGACCGCGCCCAGGACCGCGTCGGAGTTGGTCGCGTCGCGGACCGCGGAGGTCGCGAAGCCCACGATCTCCTCGCACCCCTTGTCCTCGGCGACCCGCAACGCGTCGGCGACGAAGTCGGTCAGCGCGCGGGTCCCGTCGGCGGTGACCGCCCCGTCCTGGTCGAGGTGCTCGGCCAGCCGCAGCGGCTCCTTGAAGGAGTACGCCGGGAGGGGTGCCGCACCGCCGTGGGCGTCGACGACGAGCAGGTGCCCCGTGTTGGAGCCGATGTCGAGCACGCCGAGCCGCACGCGCCCACGCTACTGCCCGCCCGGTGCGGGCCCTTACTGTGGACCGGTGCCCGAGGTGGACCTGGTGTTCCCCCGCGCCTGGGTCGAGTTCCCGGACCCGGCCGAGCCGCGACGGGTCTTCCGGTGCGACCTCACGTGGCTGACCTCGCGCTGGACCTGCATCTTCGGGCGCGGCTGCCGCGGCATCTTCGCCGATCGGCCCGACGACGGCTGCTGCACGCTGGGCGCGCACTTCTCCGACGACGAGGACGAGGCCCGGGTCGCGGTGTACGTCGACCGGCTCACCCCGGAGGACTGGCAGCACCACGAGGCCGGCCGGGACGGCAGGTGGGTCGAGAGCGAGGCCGGCGAGCGGCGTACCGCGCTGGTCGACGGGGCGTGCGTCTTCCTGAACCGGCCCGGAGCGGCAGCCGGCTCCGGGTGCGCGCTGCACTCCTTCGCGCTGCGGACCGGTGAGAGCCACGTGCGGACCAAGCCCGACGTCTGCTGGCAGCTGCCCCTGCGACGCACGTTCCGCGACGTCGAGCTGCCCGACGGCGAGCTGTTCCTCGAGGTGACGATCAGCGAGTACGACCGGCGCGGCTGGGGTCCCGGCGGCCACGACCTGGACTGGTACTGCTCGGGCAACACCGAGGCGCACGTCGCCCCCGAACCGGTGTTCGTGACCGCCGCTGCGGAGCTCGTGGAGCTGATGGGCCGGCCGGCGTACGAGGAGCTCGTGAGCCACTGCGAGACCCACCTCCGCTCGCGGAGCGTGCTCGCGCTGCACCCTGCCTCGCGCCCTGCCACGGACACCGTCGGGCCCGGCTGCTGAGTCGGGTGCTGCCCAACGGGACGGCCCCGTGTCAAGACCCCGTCCACGACAGCGCACAATGAAGAGATGCGCCTGGACCACCTCTCCTACGCCGCCGGCCCGGACGGTCTGGCCAGCACCGCGGCCAGGCTCGGGGACCTGCTCGGCGAGCCCTTCGTCGACGGTGGCATCCACCCACGCTTCGGGACGCGCAACATGGTGCTCCCGCTGTGCGCGGGGACCTACCTCGAGATCGTCGAGGTGCTCGACCACCCGGCGTCGGACAAGGCGCCGTTCGGCCAGGCGGTGCGGGAGCGCTCGTTGCTGGGGGGCGGCTGGCTGGGCTGGGTCGTCGCGGTGCCCGACATCACGCTGTACGAACGGCGGCTGGGCCGCAAGGCCGTCGACGGCAACCGGTTCCGGCCCGACGGCCACGAGCTGCGCTGGAAGCAGCTGGGGGTCAAGGGCCTGCAGGGGGACCCGCAGCTGCCGTTCTTCATCCAGTGGCTCGGCGAGCCCCGCGACCACCCCAGCATGGGAGCCGGCCACAAGGTCTTCCTCGACCGGCTCGAGATCGCCGGCGACCCCCGCCGGGTGAGCGAGTGGTTGGGGATCCCGGTCGAGGGCCCGCTGGCCGACGTGAAGGTGGAGTGGGTCGGGCGCAACGGCAACCCCGGACTGGTCGCCGTGCAGTTCGCGACCCCGCAGGGCCCGGTGCGGATCTGAGGGCACGCCCGAGCCGCTCGCCGGCCCTGCCGGGGGTGGTCCCGTCCCCGAACATCTGGGACTCCCCCGCGACCTACGAGCTGGAGAACCTCGCGGTGGACCGGGAGGGTCGCATCGACGCGGCGATCCGGGAGGTCGCCGACTGGGCCGGCCGCGACCTCCTCGACGTCGGGTGCGGCACCGGCTTCCACCTCCCGCGGTTCGCCCGGACCGCCCGGTCGGTCACCGGCGTCGAGCCGCACCCCCCGCTCGTGCGGCTCGCGCGGCGGCGTACCGCACGGACAGTGGGCGTCCGTGTGCTCCCGGGAAGCGCCGCCGCGCTCCCCCTGCCCCCGGCCTCGGTCGACGTCGCGCACGCACGGTGGGCCTACTTCTTCGGCCCCGGCTGCGAGCCGGGCCTGGCCGAGCTCGACCGGGTCGTACGCCGCGGCGGCGCGGCCGTCGTCGTCGACGTCGACGCGACCAGGTCGACGTTCGGCCGGTGGTTCCGTGCCGCCTACCCCGCGGTCGACCCGACCGCCGTCGAGCGGTTCTGGTCCTCGCGTCGGCTGGACCCGGGTGCCGCTCCTCGTCGACTGGCGGTTCGAGCGCCGCGAGGACCTGGAGGCGGTGGTCCGCATCGAGCTCGACCCCGGCACCGCGCGGGTGGTGTTGGCCGAGCACACCGGGACCACCGTCGACTACGCCGTCAACCTCTGGCACCGTCGCTACTGAGCGGGTCTCCGGCACACCTGCGCTGCATCCCGGGCCGGTCCGTCCTCGAGGTCTAGGACGTCGACCGCAGCTGCAGCTCCGGGGTCAGGACGACGTGCGGCTCCTCGCTCGACCGCATCGAGAGCCGGTCCTCGAGCAGCCGCACGACCTGCACCGCGACCTCCTCGAGCGGCTGCCGGACCGAGGTCAGCCCGGTCACCTGGGCGGCGAGCGAGTCGTCGAAGCCGACCACCGCGACGTCCTCCGGCCCGGCGGTCCGGTTGCCGTCCTTGAGCGCCTGGAGCACGCCCATCGCCACCGTGTCGCTCACGCAGACGAAGGCCGTCGGTGTCTCGTTCCCCAGCAGCGCGTGGCAGGCCCGGCGGCCGAAGTCCATCGTGTCGTCGCCCCGGGCACTGAGCCGGGTGGTGGCCAGCCCGCGCTCGTGCATCCGGTCGACCCAGCCGCTGCGCCGGTCCTCGCCGAGCAGCGACGTCTTCTGCCAGCCGACCCAGGCGATCCGCTCGTGGCCGCGGTCGGCGAGGTGGTCGACGGCGAGCCGGACGCCGGCGCGGCCGTCGACGTCGACCCACGGGTGGGTGGCCTCGGGCTCCTCCCACGGCCGGCCGAAGGCGACGAAGGGCACCTGACGGGCGTCGAGCCACGACGCCTGCGGGTTGCCGCGGTAGGTGTCGGTGACGACGAAGGCGTCGACCGCCGCGGAACGGAGCAGGGTGTCGTAGCCGTCGAGCGGGTCGTTCACGTCCTCGGCCGAGAACAGCAGGACGTGCAGCCCGGCCTCCTTGCAGGACTCGACGAGCGAGTGCAGGAACCGGTCCATCAACCCGCTCGCGGTCCCCTCGACCGCGGGGTCGAGTCGCAGCCCCACGAGCTGGGAGGTGCGGGTGCGCAGGTTGCGGGCCGCCCGGTTGGGGGTGTAGCCCAACCGGTCGATCGCCTGCTGGACCCGGGCGAGCGTCTCCGGACGCAGCAGGTCGGGGCTGTTCAGTGCGTTCGAGACCGTCTGCCGGGAGACGCCGGCCTCCGCGGCCACCGTGGCGAGCGTGGCGACCGACGGTTGTCGACCCAGCATCCCCGCCCCTCGACCCGTGTCCGACGCGACCCCGAGGGGGTCCTTGATCGATCCAAGACCGCTTCATCGTCACCCACCGGTCAGGAGGCGTCAAATCCTGCGGGCGCTACGGGTCGGCGTCCCGGAACTGTCGGTGGTGCCGCCTAGCGTCTCCGACCATGACGAGGTCAGCCCCGGGAACCGGCCCGACGAGCCGGGCCCGATCGACGTTCCGCTGCTCCGAGTGCGGCTGGGAGACGCCCAAGTGGGTCGGCCGCTGCGGGGAGTGCCAGGCATGGGGCAGCCTCGGCGAGACCGCGGGTGGCGCCACGCCGACGGCGGCCCACCGTCCCGGCCCGGTGAGCGCGCCCGCGGTCCCCATCGGCCAGGTGGCCATCGAGGAGTCGCAGGCGCGGTCGTGCGGCGTCCCCGAGCTGGACCGGGTGCTGGGCGGCGGGCTCGTCCCGGGCGCCGCCGTCCTGCTGGCGGGCGAGCCGGGCGTCGGGAAGTCGACGCTGCTCCTCGAGGTGGCCGCGCAGACGGCCCGGTCGGGCGCGAAGGTGCTCTACGTCTCCGGTGAGGAGTCCGCGGCCCAGGTGAGGCTGCGCGCCGACCGGTGCCGCGGCGTCCACCACGGGCTCTGGCTCGCCGCGGAGACCGACCTCGGAGCCGTGCTGTCCCACGTCGAGCAGCTGCGTCCCGACCTGCTGGTCGTCGACTCGGTGCAGACGATCAGCGCCCAGGGGGTCGACGGTGTGCCGGGTGGGGTCACGCAGGTCAAGGAGGTCGCGGCGGCGCTGGTGCGGCAGGCCAAGAGCCGCGGGATCGCCACGGTCCTGGTCGGTCACGTGACCAAGGACGGCTCGATCGCCGGGCCGAGGGTCCTCGAGCACCTCGTGGACGTGGTCCTGCACTTCGAGGGCGAGCGCGCCACCCGGCTGCGGATGGTCCGCGCGGTCAAGAACCGGTTCGGCCCGGTCGACGAGGTCGGCTGCTTCGACCTGTCGAGCGACGGCATCCGTGCCGTGACCGACCCGTCCGGGCTCTTCCTCTCACGGCACCACGAGCCGGTGCCCGGCACATGCGTGGCAGTCACCCTCGAGGGCCGTCGTCCCCTGCTCGCCGAGGTGCAGGCGCTCGTGACGCCGTCCGCGGCCGAGCGCCCGCGGCGGACGACCTCGGGCGTGGACTCCTCGCGCACGGCCATGGTGCTCGCGGTCCTCGAGGCCCGCGTCCGGCTGCGGCTGAGCACCTGCGACGTCTTCGTCTCGACGGTGGGCGGTGCCCGGGTGACCGAGCCCGCGGGCGACCTCGCCACGGCGCTGGCGGTCGCGTCTGCGGCGCAGGGCCTGGTCGTGCCGCCGGAGGTGATCGCGATCGGCGAGGTAGGCCTCGCCGGCGAGCTGCGCCGCGTGCCGGAGCTCGACCGCCGGCTCGCCGAGGCCCGACGCATCGGCTTCACCTACGCCGTCGTCCCGGCGGACAAGGACAGTCACGCGACGCGTCGCGGCGCACTCGCGGCGGTCCCGGACCCGACCGGCCCACCCGGCGGACCCGACGCGTCGGGGATGGAGGTCCTCGCCGCTCCCGACGTCACGACCGCTCTCCGTGCCCTCGACCTGGCGCGGGCACGCCGGGTCCGCTGACCCCGCCACCTACACTCGGGCCTCGTGGCAGCCTCCAGCGACCGCACCGACGAGAGCCTCCGGCTCCGCGCGACCCTGGCCAACATGGCGCCGGGGACGCCGTTGCGCGACGGCCTGGAACGGATCCTGCGCGGCCGCACCGGCGCCCTCATCGTCCTGGGCACCGACCGGGTCGTGGAGTCGATCTCCTCGGGCGGGTTCACCCTCGACATCCCCTTCACCCCCACCGGGCTGAGGGAGCTGGCCAAGATGGACGGCGCGATCGTCCTGGACCAGGACGCCACCCGCATCCTCCGGGCGGCGGTCCACCTCATGCCCGACCAGTCGATCGCCTCGATCGAGACCGGCACGCGCCACCGCACCGCCGACCGCGTCGCCCGGATGACGTCCTACCCCGTCATCTCGGTGTCGCAGTCGATGCAGGTCATCGCCCTCTACGTCGGCGAGACGCGCTACCCGCTGGAGAACTCGGCGTCGATCCTCTCGCGGGCCAACCAGGCGCTGGCGACTCTCGAGCGCTACAAGATGCGGCTCGACGAGGTCTCGAGCACGCTGTCCGCCCTCGAGATCGAGGACCTCGTGACCGAGCGCGACGTCACCGTCGTCGCCCAGCGGCTCGAGATGGTCACCAGGATCGCCCGCGAGATCGAGGACTACGTCCTGGAGCTCGGCACCGACGGTCGGCTGCTGTCGCTGCAGCTCGAGGAGCTGGTCACCGGCGTCGACGCCGACCGCGAGCTCGTCGTCCGCGACTACCTGCCGTCCGGCCGCAAGCCCCGCACCGCCGGGACCGCGCTCACCGCCCTCGAGAGCCTCAGCTCGACCGACCTGGTCGACGTCAACGCGGTGGCGCGGGCGATCGGCCTGGCGAGCACCGAGCTGCTGGACCACCCGGTCTCACCACGCGGCTACCGGCTCCTCGCGAGGGTGCCGCGCCTCCCCGCGGCGGTCGTGGAGCGGCTCGTCGACCACTTCGGCGGTCTGCAGAAGCTGCTCGCCGCAAGTGTCGACGACCTGCAGGAGGTCGACGGCGTCGGGGAGCTCCGCGCGCGGAGCGTCCGCGAGGCGCTGTCCCGGCTCGCGGAGTCCAGCATCCTCGAGCGCTACGTCTGAGCCAGCCTCAGCGGCCCTCGACGGTGCTCCCCTCGGCGTCCCCGTCGGTGTCCCCGTCGGGGTTGCTCGTGGGCGTCGGCGGCACCACCACGACCTCCGGCACCGCCTTCTCCAGCTCGAAGACCTCCTCGACGGGCTCCACCGCTCCGCGAGCGACCGACACCGCCCGGAACAGCCCCGCATGGACCCATCCGGGCTGGTCGGTGCAGCCGGGGTCGGACAGCTGCCCGCTCCAGCTCACGACGACCTCCGCGGCCTGCTGACGGCGGGCCACCACCGGCGCCGTCGGCACGAGATCCGGACACTGCTGGCTCGACCACACCTGCTCCGAGCCCTCGTCGCCGCGCAGCACCTTGAGGAAGACCGACTCGGGGCTGACCTCCCAGGTGCAGGCGGGGGTCGACCGTGTGGACACCTCGAGGACGATGCGGATCGGCTCGCCGACATGGGCCTCGGCGACGTGCGGCGCCACGACGACGTCCTCGTCCGGGCACTCACCCTCGGGCTCGGGCAGGGGCTTGCGCCCAGCGCGGGACCGGGAGCCGCGGTCGCCGTTCGGCCCCCGCGACGGGTCGGCCGTCGGGCCCGTCGTCGGGCCGGTCGTCGCGTCGACCGTCGGGTCGACCGGTCGGGGGGTCACCTCGACCTCCGCGCCGGTCGTCGTGGCAAGCTCCGTCCCGCCGTCTGCGGAGAGGGAGCCGGCCAGGGCGCCGACCAGTGAGTAGCCCGTGCCGAGGACCACCGCCAGGACCGCGAGCAGCACGAGGCGTCGGACCCAGTACACCCGTCGCGGCAGCGGTCCGCGGGAACGGGTCGGGGCGGTCACGCTGGCACCCTAAGCACGGCGCCGCGGCTTGCCCGGGAGCCACACCGGAGCCGGGTCGACCCGGCGACCTCCGCGACCGTCCACCGGGCCGGGAAGCGAGATGCCACCTCGCGCCTTGGCCAACCACGAGGGGCGGCTCGACCGGTCACGAGGGGCGGCTCGACCGGCTGGGTTACGGTGACGCGGCGATGGACGCTGCACCGCCCGACCCCACGCCCGACCCCACGCCCGACCTCACTCCCGACCCCGGGCCCGACCCAGGGGGCGATCCAGGGGGCGACCCCGATCCACTCGACCCAGCGCTCCTCAGGGCGGCGGTCCTCGCGTGGTACGCCGAGAACGCGCGCGACCTCCCCTGGCGGGACCCGGCGGCGAGTCCCTGGGGCGTCCTGGTCTCGGAGGTGATGCTGCAGCAGACCCCGGTCGCACGGGTGCTCCCCGTCTGGGAGGCCTGGTTGCAGCGGTGGCCGAGCCCGGCCGCTCTCGCCGCGGACTCCCCCGGTGAAGCGGTCCGCGCATGGGGTCGACTCGGCTACCCGCGGCGCGCCCTGCGGCTGCACGGTGCGGCACGCGCGGTCGTCGACCGCCACGGCGGCGAGCTGCCCTCGACCCACGAGCAGCTGCTCGCCCTGCCGGGGGTCGGCGAGTACACGGCCGCCGCCGTCGCCTCGTTCGCCTTCCGCCAGCGCCACCCGGTGCTGGACACGAACGTCCGTCGCGTCCTCGGGCGCTGCGTCGGCGGCCAGCAGCTCCCGCCGCCGGGCCTCACCCGCGCGGAGCGCGAGCGGGCCGTCGCTCTGCTGCCCGACGACCCCGAGGTCGCAGCGACCTGGGCCGTGGCGGTCATGGAGCTCGGCGCGCTGGTGTGCACGGCCACCTCACCGCGGTGTCACCTGTGTCCGGTCTCCGGGTCGTGCGCCTGGCGACGGGCCGGGTCCCCGGCGTACGACGGCCCGGTGCGCCGGCCGCAGGGCTACGCCGGGACCGACCGGCAGTGTCGCGGCCGGTTGCTGCAGGTGCTGCGGGAGGACACCGGCCCCGTGCACCGGTCCCGGCTCGAGGCGGTCTGGCACCGCGGCGCCCAGCTCGACCGCTGCGTCGAGGCGCTCGTCGCCGACGGTCTCCTGGTCTCGCTCGGCGGTGACGCCTACGGCCTGCCGGGGGGGCCGCCCGACCGCTCGTAGGTCGGCCCGTCCGAAGGTTTGTCGCGGCGCGCGCAGGGCACCGACGGCACATGAGCAACCAGACCCCTGGACAGCTGTTCGAAGCCGCGCTGCAACGGCTCGACGAGACCGGCGACGCCGCGGACCTGCTGGCGCGGTTCGCCGACGGTGCGGAGCTCGAGCGACCCGAGGTCGACCTCAAGGCCTCGACCACGGACGCCGAGGCGTTCTGGAAGGCCTACCGCAGCCAGTTCGACGAGATCTCGACGGAGTTCACCCACCGGTCCGAGACCGACGAGCACGCCGCGCTCGAGTGGCGGTCGACGGGCCGGCTCGCCGCAGGGCGCGACATCTCCTACCGGGGGGTCTCGCTCCTCACCCTGGACGGCACCGGCCAGGTCATCCGGTTCGCGACGTACTACGACACGGCGGCGTTCCTCGAGCCGGCCGACGTCTCCGGTCGCAGCAGCTGATGGCCGGCGGGACGGACCCGGACGTCGCGGAGGTCTGGGACGACTGGCAGTCGGCGGTCACGATGACCGCCGGTGAGCTGGAGGACTGGCTGGAGACCGAGGAGTCCCGCTCGGTGGGCGCCAAGGACGGTCCTGACGAGGAGTCGACCGGGCACGCCTCCGGGCGGCGCATCGTCGAGCTGCTCCGGACGCGCAGGACCGACCTCACGGCGGACGACGCCGCCCACATGCGCAAGGTCGTCGGCTACGTGCACCGCCACCTGGCGCAGCGCCCGTCCGGCGACGTGAACGACTCGAAGTGGCGCTTCTCGTTGATGAACTGGGGTCACGACCCGGTCGAGGACTGAGTCCCGCCCGGGCCCGGTTCGTGGTCCGGCGCCGGACCCGGCCGGGCGTCACGCCCGCAGCGCGACCACCAGGACCAGCAGGATCGTTGCGACCGCGAGCAGTCCGTGGAGGGCGACGATCTCCACGGGGATCGTCTGCTCGGCGGTGAAGCGCCGCACCGGCGAGGAGGTGGCAGTGCGCCGCTTGCCCTTCAGCCACTTCACGAACAGCAGCTCACCGAGCACCGAGACCAGCAGCAGGTCCGCGAACGCGATCCACGCGAAGGACGCCTCGAGGGTGAAGAGGTAGGCGCCGAACACCGCCAGTCCTGCGAGGGCGAGCGTCGGGTGGAGGAACGACATGAGGACCGGCAGGTCGCTCACCGTCGACCCGGCGGCGTTCCGACTGCCGGACACGGTGCGACTGAGCATGTACATGCCGACCACAGCGGTGATGAGCCAGAGGGCGGCGGCGATGGAACTCATGGGACTCCCGTCGTGGAGGTGCCTGGGGGGCTGGCGGGTCGGCTGCGCGAGGGGTCGGGCTGCTCGGTGGGACACAGGCAGGCGGTACGTCCCCCGATCCGGATCACCTGAACCGGCGCTCCGCAGTCACGGCAGTGCTCCTGCTTGTAGACCCGGCGCACCACCTCCCACAGCCGTTCCACCTGGTCACGCGTGAGGTCGTGTGCCGGGGTCGCCGGGTGGACGCCCACCTCGTGGAGCGCCTCGTTGCGGAAGACGTTCCCCACGCCTGCGACCACCGACTGGTCGAGGAGGACGACGCCGACGGGCCGCGGGCTCGCGAGGACCGCGTGCACCGCGGCGTCGCGGTCGGCCTCCTGCCGCAGGGGGTCGGGTCCCAGGCCCGCGACGAGGCGGTCCAGCTGCGCGCCGTCGAGGAGCTCGCACGTGCTCGGGGCCACCAGGTCCCAGGCGACGTCCGCCGTGCTCAGCCGGAGCCGGGACTGCGGCAGCGGCGGCCGGACCGGGTCCGGAGAGCGCAGCAGCTTGCCGTGCATCCCGAGGTGGACGTGCAGGTGCTCCTCGCGGTCGGTGCAGAGCACGAGGTGCTTGCCCCAGGCGCGGGGCTCCTCGACGCGGCTGCCGTCGAGACGGGCGGCGCCGTCGGCGAACGTCCCCTGAGGCGACACGGCGCGGATCCGGTGGCCTGACAGCTCGGCCAGGTCCCGGGTGAGGCGGGGGATCGTGTGGCCCTCGGGCACCTGACCTCCCCTCTCCCGTCGGACGACCGGACCTCGTGCCTGTGCCCGGTCGCCGCCCCGGTATGCACCGGGTCCGCGGCGGCCACGGCTCAGCCGGCGGTCGACTCCCCGGGGTCGGCAGCGACCACGGCGGCGGCGCGCTCGACCTCGGCGGCGACCAGGTCGCGCACGTCGCCGTCGAGCTGCGGCAGCAGCCTGCGCACCGCGCTCAGCGGCGTGAGCTCGGGCCACTTGGGGTGGGCGTGCCGCTTGTCCTCCGCCGCCAGCAGGCCGAGGAGCCGACCGAGGTCCTCGGCCGCCTGCGCCCCGAGCCGCTCGGGCCGGTGCGTCGCCTCACGAGGCGGAACCAGCAGCCCGAGGTCGGTGAGGGTGTCCGCGTCGTCCTCGATCCAGCGGGCGTAGAGCCTGCGGAAGTACGCCGCCCGGACGTCGGCGGCGAGGTCGGCCGCGACGAGCTGTTCGAGAGCGACGCGGAGCCGGTCGCGCTGCGGCCGCAGTCGCATCGGGCCGGCCCCGACGTGGGCCAGCCACTTGCGGACGAACTCCTCCCCGTCGTACGACTCGTAGTGACGCAGCCTGAGCCAGTCCGCGGTGACGCCCTCCACGTCGCCGTACCGGCTGGTCTTGAGGCGGTGCAGGAACAACCGCCACTCCAGGCCGGGACGCATCCCGACCTTGCCGCGCACGTGGCCGCGGAAGTACGCCAGGTTGTCGGGCCGGTCGATCGCGCCGAGCGCCGTGAGCAGCTCGAGCTCGGGCTCGTCGAGCAGCCGCTTGAAGCGGTCGACCTCCCCGTCCCAGTGCCAGCGGCTGACGGCCTCCAGCGGGTCGAGCAGGACGCACGGCTCGTGCGCCGGGACCTCCTCGAGGAGCCGGTGGCGGTCGATCTCCAGCGCCTCGTCGGCGTCGATGTGGAACAGCCACTCGGCCCACCCGAACGGCGCGAGCGCGGCGTTCGCGAGGTTGGCGTTCACGAGCTGGCGGACGTTGAGGTCCTTCCACCGGCGGCCGCGCCAGTAGGCGTCGCCGGTCACGACCGACGTGACGTGCGGGTGCGCGGCCAGCAGCTCCTCGACCTCGGGGTCGGGGCCGTCGAGGAAGACGAGCATGTGGTCGGCACCGGCCGCGAGGTTGCGCTCGACGAAGCGTTCGACATTGGTTCGTGAGTCCTTGACGGTGCTCACGGTGAACAGCACGGGGGCTCCTCGAGGGCGGTGGCAGGCGCCCTCAGGCTAGGCGGTCCGCGCCACGACGACAGAGCGCCCCTCCCGCGAGGGAGGGGCGCTCTGTTGTCACAGGTCGATGCGGGTCGGTCAGTCGTCCTTGCCGAGCTGGACCGGCTCGTCGATCACCTTCATCGGCGGGAGGTCCTCCAGCGCGACGGCGACCTTCGGAGCTCCCTTGAAGGAGAACTCCGCGGTCGGCCCCTCGCCGTCGACGTCGACCGTCACCAGCTGACCGGGGCCCACCTCGCCGTACAGCATCTTCTCGGCGAGGCTGTCCTCGATCTCGCGCTGCACCGTGCGCCGCAGCGGACGCGCGCCGAGCACGGGGTCGAAGCCCTTCGTCGCGAGCAGGTCCTTGGCCGCCTGGGTCAGCTCGATCGCCATGTCGCGGTCACGGAGCCGCTTGTCGACGCCCGCGACCATCATGTCGACCATCGCGATGATCTGGATCTTCGAGAGCGGCGGGAAGACCACGATCTCGTCGACGCGGTTCAGGAACTCGGGGCGGAAGTGCTGCTTGAGCTCCTCCGACACCTTCGCCTTCATCCGGTCGTAGGAGCCCTGGGTGTCAGCCATCTGCTGGAAGCCGAGGTTGACGCCCTTGGAGATGTCGCGGGTGCCGAGGTTGGTGGTCATGATGATGACGGTGTTCTTGAAGTCCACGACCCGGCCCTGGGAATCGGTCAGCCGACCTTCTTCCAGGATCTGCAGCAACGAGTTGAAGATGTCAGGGTGGGCCTTCTCGACCTCGTCGAACAGCACCACCGAGAACGGCTTGCGCCGTACCTTCTCGGTGAGCTGCCCGCCCTCCTCGTATCCGACGTAACCGGGAGGCGAACCGAACAACCGCGACACCGTGTGCTTCTCGGAAAACTCGCTCATGTCGAGCTGGATGAGCGCGTCCTCGTCACCGAAGAGGAACTCCGCCAGCGTCTTCGACAGCCACGTCTTCCCGACACCCGAAGGGCCGGCGAAGATGAACGACCCGCCGGGACGCTTGGGGTCCTTCAGACCCGCACGGGTACGCCGGATCGCGCGGCTGAGCGCGCGGACGGCCTCCTCCTGGCCGATCACCCGCTTGTGGAGCTCGTCCTCCATCTTGAGCAGCCGGGTCGACTCCTCCTCGCTCAGCTTGACGATCGGGATGCCGGTGGCGACGGCGAGGACCTCGGCGATCAGCTCCTCGTCGACCTCCGCGACGACGTCCATGTCGCCGGCCTTCCACTGCTTCTCCCGCTCGCCCTTGGCGAGGATCAGCTTCTTCTCCTCGTCGCGCAGCGACGCGGCGAGCTCGAAGTCCTGGGCGTCGATCGCCGACTCCTTGCGGCGACGCACCTCGGCGATCTTCTCGTCGAACTCGCGCAGGTCCGGCGGTGCGGTCATCCGGCGGATGCGCAGCCGGGAGCCGGCCTCGTCGATGAGGTCGATGGCCTTGTCCGGGAGGAACCGGTCCGACACGTAGCGGTCGGCCAGCGTCGCCGCCGAGACCAGCGCCTCGTCGGTGATCGTCACCCGGTGGTGGGCCTCGTAGCGGTCCCGCAGCCCCTTGAGGATCTCGATCGTGTGGGCGATCGAGGGCTCCTGGACCTGGATCGGCTGGAATCGGCGCTCGAGCGCGGCGTCCTTCTCCAGGTGCTTGCGGTACTCGTCGAGGGTCGTGGCGCCGATCGTCTGCAGCTCGCCGCGGGCCAGCATCGGCTTGAGGATCGAGGCGGCGTCGATCGCCCCCTCCGCGGCACCGGCCCCGACGAGCGTGTGCAGCTCGTCGATGAACAAGATGATGTCGCCGCGGGTCTTGATCTCCTTGAGGACCTTCTTGAGCCGCTCCTCGAAGTCACCGCGGTAGCGTGACCCGGCCACGAGCGCGCCCAGGTCGAGGCTGTAGATCTGCTTGTCCTTGAGCGTCTCGGGGACGTCGCCGCGCACGATCGACTGCGCGAGCCCCTCGACGCAGGCGGTCTTCCCGACGCCGGGCTCCCCGATGAGCACCGGGTTGTTCTTGGTGCGGCGGGACAGCACCTGCATGACCCGCTCGATTTCCTTCTCCCGGCCGATGACCGGGTCGAGCTTGTTGTCGCGCGCGGCCTGCGTGTAGTTCCGGCCGAACTGGTCGAGGACCAGCGAGCTCGACGGCGTGCCCTCGGGGGCGGTGCCGGCGGTCTGGGTCTCCTTGCCCTGGAAGCCCGAGAGCAGCTGGATGACCTGCTGCCGGACCCGGTTGAGGTCCGCGCCGAGCTTCACCAGGACCTGGGCGGCGACGCCCTCGCCCTCGCGGATGAGGCCGAGCAGGATGTGCTCGGTCCCGATGTAGTTGTGGCCGAGCTGCAGCGCCTCGCGCAGCGACAGCTCGAGGACCTTCTTGGCGCGCGGCGTGAACGGGATGTGACCCGAAGGCGCCTGCTGGCCCTGGCCGATGATCTCCTCGACCTGCGCACGCACGGCCTCGAGCGAGATACCCAGGCTCTCGAGGGCCTTGGCAGCGACGCCCTCGCCCTCGTGGATCAGACCGAGCAGGATGTGCTCGGTCCCGATGTAGTTGTGGCTGAGCATCCGCGCTTCTTCTTGCGCGAGCACCACCACGCGACGGGCCCTGTCAGTGAACCGCTCGAACATGTCTTCGCTCCCTTGCCTGCACAGCCTGTGAACCTCAGAGACGCCGTCCTCGTCACTGTAGTCCGGCGCAGCACGAGCCCGTGGGGCATCGCGAGGACCGAGAAAGCAGGGGAGGACGGCACCAGGCTCAACCGGGCGGTCCGGGCGACTGTTCCCCGACCAGGTTCGCTGCGGGCGAACACCGGTCGGGGAGCTCGGGCCCTCCGCGTCAGTGCGCGGCGGCGTACGCCTCGCGGACCTCCGAGGAGACCCGGCCGCGGTCGGGCACGGTGTGGCCGTTCGCGCGCGCCCACTCCCGGATCTCCGAGGCCGAGGGACTCTCGGAGCTCGCGCTGCTGCGCGAGCGCGACGACTTCTGCTCGCCGGCACTGCCGCTGCGACGCCGTCCGCCGGTACGACGGCCGTGGCCGATGTACAGGCTCAGCGACTCGCGCAGCTTGTCGGCATTCTGCTCGGACAGGTCCACCTCGTACTCGACCCCGTCGAGTGCGAATGTCACCGTCTCGACGGCATCACTGCCGTCGATGTCGTCGACCAGTACCACGTTGACCCTCTGTGCCATTCCACTTCCTTCTTTCCTGGAGACTGCGGACCACCTCCCCGAGAATCCCGAGGAGCATATCGGAAATGATTCGGCGGCGTGCACTGGTCTAAGGAGTCGCGGATCACGCCGAATCACCCGCGTTCCCGCAAGATGGTCACAGGTTTCGCGTCCGGCTCGGACCAGCAGGATGGGGACATGACGACGTACACGATCCCTGGACTGTCCGAGGAGGACTCGGCCACGCTGGTGGAGCTCCTGCAGGGCCGGCTCAGCGCCTACAACGACCTCCACCTGACGCTCAAGCACGTGCACTGGAACGTGGTGGGCCCCAACTTCATCGGGGTCCACGAGATGATCGACCCGCAGGTCGACCTCGTCCGCGGCTACGCAGACGAGGTCGCCGAGCGGATCGCGACCCTCGGCGGCTCACCCAAGGGGACGCCGGGCGCGATCATCGAGGACCGCACCTGGGAGCGACTACAGCCTGGGTCGCGACACCGTCCCGGCCCACCTCGCCGCGCTCGACCTGGTGTACACGGGGGTGCTCACCGAGCTCCGCACGGTCATCGAGCAGGCCGAAGAGCTGGACCCGGTGACCGAGGACCTCCTCGTCGGGCACGCCGGCGAGCTCGAGCAGTTCCAGTGGTTCGTCCGGGCTCACCTGGAGAACGCCGGCGGCGAGCTGGTCCACGAGGGCGCCTCGAGCGAGACCGAGGCCGCCGACAGCGCCCGCGACCTCTGACGCGCCCCCACCTTCGACCTGCACCCACGTCCGTGTCGAGCCGCCCTCCATGGTGGGCGGCTCGACCGGTCACGAGGGGCGGCTCGACCGGTCACGAGGGGCGGCTCGTCACTCCGGGCGGAGCAGCGGGAAGAGGATCGTCTCGCGGATTCCGGCGCCGGTCAGCAGCATGACCAGCCGGTCGACGCCCAGGCCCATGCCGCCGGCCGGCGGCATGCCGAACTCCATCGCGCGCAGGAACGACTCGTCGAGGTCCATCGCCTCGGGGTCACCGGCGGCGGCGAGCAGTGACTGCGCCTCGAGGCGCTCGCGCTGCACCACGGGGTCGTTGAGCTCGGAGTACGCCGGCGCGAGCTCGACGCCGTTGATGATCAGGTCCCAGGCCTCGTTGAGCCCCGGCTCGGACCGGTGCGGCTTGGCGAGCGGCTTGACCGCGGTGGGGTAGTCCATGACGAACGTGGGTGCCAGCAGCGACTCCTCGACAAGCTGCTCGTAGAGCTCGACGACGATCTCCCCGGTCCCCCAGGCCGGCCGCAGCGCGACGTCGTGCTTCTCGGCGAGCACGCGCAGCGCCGACACGTCCGTCGCCGCGGTGACCTCCTCGCCGACCGCGGCGGAGACGAGGTCGAGGATGGAGGCCTGGCGCCACTCGCCCTCCAGGTCGATCTCGGACCCGTCGCGACCCGGGACCACCGTGCGTCCCACCGCACGCGCGGCGTCGAGCACGAGGGCCCGGGTGAGCTCCATCATCGTGAACTGGTCACCGTAAGCCTCGTAGGCCTCGAGCATCGAGAACTCGGCGTTGTGGGTCGAGTCGAGCCCCTCGTTGCGGAAGGTGCGGCCGATCTCGTAGACCCTCTCGACCCCGCCGATCATCGCCTTCTTGAGGTCGAGCTCGAGCGCGATCCGCAGCAGCATCGGCTGGTCGAAGGCGTTGAGGTGGGTCCGGAACGGCCGGGCGGCAGCGCCCCCGTTGGTGAGCTGCAGGATCGGGGTCTCGACCTCGACGAACCCGCGGCCGTCGAGGGTGCTGCGCAACGACCGCAGCACGGTGGCCTTGGTCCGCACCATCGCGCGCGCCGTGGGGTTGACGACCATGTCCACGTAGCGGAGCCGGACCCGCGCCTCCTCCGACAGCGGCCGGTGCTCGTTGGGCAGCGGCCGCAGGGTCTTGGCGACCATCCGCCACGAGGTCGCCTGCACCGAGAGCTCGCCGCGCCGCGACGTCACGACCTCGCCGGTCACGCCGAGGAAGTCACCGAGGTCCACCAGCGCCTTGAAGTCGGCCAGCGCGGCCTCACCGACGTCGGCCAGCGACAGCATCACCTGCAGCTCGGTCCCGTCACCCTCTCGCAGCCGCGCAAAGCAGAGCTTGCCGGTGTTGCGCAGGTGGATCACCCGGCCTGCCACCGAGACGAAGTCACCGGTTCGGGTGTCCGGCTCGAGCCCTGCGGCGTCGTACCGGCTGCGCAGCTCGGCGAGCGTGTGGGTGCGCTCGACGACCGTGGGGTACGCCGGGACGCCCGACTCCAGCAGCCGGGCCCGCTTGTCACGCCGGACGCGGATCTGCTCCGGCAGCTCGACGTCCTCGGGTGCCGGCTGGTCGGTCATGGGGGCCAGCCTAGGAGGAGCCGCCGGCGGGCAACGGGACCAGCCACTCGACGACGGTGCCGTGGGGATGGTGCGGGCGGAGGGACAACCTGCCGCCGTGACGCTCGGCCCGAGCCCGCATGTCGGTGATGCCGTCGCGGACGGCGGTGCGGCTGGGCCCCTTGCCGTCGTCGACGACCTGGGCGACGACGTGGCCCGGCGAGCAGGCGAGCACCACCATGACCGAGGAGGCGCCGGCGTGCTGGGCGACGTTGGTGAGCGCCTCGTCGACGACGGCGATGACGTCCTTGGCCACCGCCTCGGGGACCGCGTCCAGCGACCCGGTGTAGGTCACCGTCGGGACGAACCCCAGCTGCTGGGCGACCCGGCCGATGATCTCCTCGATGCTCGCGGGCAGCTGGCGGGGGACCATCAGCTCCCGCAGCGAGTGGATGGCGCCGCGGAGCTCACGGATGCTCTCGTCGACCGCGCTCGCCGCCCGCTCGATGCGTTCGGTCGCGTCCGGCCGCCCACGCTGCGCGGCCGCGAGGTCCAGCCCGGCCGCGAAGAGCCGTTGGATCACCATGTCGTGCAGGTTTGCGGCGATCCGCTGGCGCTCCTCGAGCAGGGTCATCTGGCGGGTCGACTGGTCGAGCGCCTCCTCGGCGCGGACCCGGGCGGAGATGTCGGTGGCGAGGGAGTAGAACCCCCGGACCTCCCCGTCGACGACGTCGGGCACGTAGGCGACCTGCATGTGGCGCTCGCGACCGTCCGGGAGGTGGAGCGTGCGCTCGAAGTGCTGCTCCCGACCCGTCAGCACCTCGTTGAGCGGGCGACGACTCGCCTCGTAGTGCTGTGACCCGAGCACCTGGCTGACGTGACGGCCCCGGACGGCCTCCGGGCTGAGCTGGTAGTAGTCGAGGTGCGCCCGGTTGGCGTACAGGTTGCGTCCCTGGCCGTCGTAGGCGCCCACCAGCGCGGGCAGCTCGTCGAGCATCTCGAGGAGCGCCGCGGCGCTCATGTGGCGACCGGAGTCGGGGGCGACGGGCGCCGGCGCCTCCGTGGTCGTGATCGACTGCGGTCCAGCGTCCTCGGTCGTCCGCGGCGGGAGCGGTGCGGGGGTGCGGCCACGTCCCAGCGGGACCCGCCACTCCAGGACGGTCCCGCGCGGCTCGTTGGCGGTCAGCCGGAAGCTGCCGCCGTGGCGCTCGGCCCGCTCCCGCATGTTGGAGAGCCCGCTGCTGCGGGTCGTGGGTCCGAGGCCGCGTCCGTCGTCGGTCACCCGGAGGACCACCTCGTCCGCCGAGCCGGCGAGCTCCACCGAGACCGCCGTCGCCCCCGCGTGGCGCGCGACGTTGGACAGCGCCTCGTTGACCACCGCGAGGAGGTCCTGGAGCGCCGCCTCGGGGACCTGGTCGAGCGACCCGCTGTAGGTCATGGTGGGGACGAACCCCAGCACCCTGCTGACGTTGGCCAGCACCCGCTCGATCATCGCCGGGACCTGCTTGGGCGTGCTGACCTCCCGCAGGCTGTGGATCGCGCGGCGCAGCTCCCGGATCCCCTCATCGACACCGACCGCCGCCGAGCTCAGCCGGGCGCCGACGTTGCCCGATCCGCGACGGACGGCGGCCAGCTCCAGCCCGGCCGCGAAGAGCCGTTGGATCACCATGTCGTGGAGGTCCGCGGCGATCCGCTGCCGCTCCTCGAGCAGCGCCATCTGTCGCACGCTCTCCTCCAGCGCGCTCTCGACACGGCTCCGCGCGGAGATGTCGGCGATGAGGACGAAGAAGCCCGAGGGTCGCCTCTCGACCTTCGCCGGGACGTAGTAGGTGGTCGTGACGCGCGGCTCGCCGGCCTGGTCGAAGAGCACCCGCTCGAACGTGCTGCGCTCGCCTGCGAGCGCACAGGCGGCGTACTGCTCGGTGCTGGCGAACATCTCGGCGCCGAGGAGGTCGCGCATGTGCCGACCGCGGGCCTCCTCCGGCGTGGTCCCGAACCAGCTCGCGAAGGCCGCGTTCGCGAACAGGTTCCGCAGGTCTGCGTCCCACCACGCGACCATGCCGGGCAGGTGGTCGAGCATGCGCAGGACCTGCGGCAGGCCGAAGCCGCGACCGGTCGAGCCGGCGTCGTCCGTCCGTCCGCTCACGTCGTTCCCCCTCGGGGGAGGTTCGGCGCTCCCCGGTCCGAGGATAGGACCGAACGCCCCCCGGATCGGTCGGACTTGCGACCTACGCGACCGTTCGGAGGTCCATCGCGACGTCGAGGACGGGCGCGGAGTGGGTGAGCGCGCCGATGGCGAGGAAGTCCACACCGGTCCGGGCGACCTCGAGGGCACGGGCGACCGTGAGTCCCCCGGACGCCTCCAGCACGGCGCGCCCCGCGGCCAGCCGCACCGCCTCGGCCATCTCCTCGGTCGTCATGTTGTCGAGCAGCACCTGCTCGGCGCCGACCTCGAGGAGCTCCCGGAGCTGCTCGAGCGTGGTCACCTCGACCTGCACCGGCAACTCGGGGTACCGGTCGCGGACCGCACGCCAGGCGGGCACCACGCCGCCCGCCGCGAGCACGTGGTTGTCCTTGACCAGCCCCTGGTCCGACAGGCTGGTGCGGTGGTTGGTGCCGCCGCCGCAGCGGACGGCGTACTTCGCCATCGCGCGCATCCCCGGCACCGTCTTGCGCGTGTCGCGGACCCGGGCGCCGGTCCCGGCGACCGCCTCGACCCAGGCCGCGGTCGTGGTCGCGATGCCCGAGAGGTGGCCCAGGTAGTTCAGCGCCGTGCGCTCGGCGGTGAGCAGCAGCCCCGTGGGCCCGTGGGCGGTGAGGACGAGGTCGCCGCGCCGCACCTGCTCCCCGTCGGCGACGTGCGGCTCGAGGGTCAGCGCGGAACCCACGACGTAGTGCAGGACGAGCTCGGCGACCGCCCGCCCGGCCAGCACGCCGTCGGCACGGGCGACGAGGTCCGCGGTCGCCCGGTCGGCGGGCGGCACCGTCGCCGTGCTCGTCACGTCCTCCCCGGGAACGTCCTCCGCGACCGCCCGCGCGACGTGGTCGTACGCCGCGGCAGGATCGACGCCGCAGCCCCGGAGCTCGGCGGTCAGCGGGGCGGGGAGCAGGTCGAAGGCGAGGCGGACAGGGTCGGTCACTGCTCACTCCGGTCGTCGGTGGGGCGGAAGCTGGTGCTCAGCCGGCCGGCCTGGTCGAGCCGCACGTCGACGTGCCCGTGCCAGTGCGCGTCGTCCAGCTCGGGGAAGTCCTCGCGCCAGTGCGAGCCGCGGGTCTCGCGCCGCAGCGCCGCCGCCTCGACGAGCCCGCGGGCAACGGTGAGGAGGTTGGTCGCCTCCCACGACTCGGTCGCCGGGTCGTGCCCGGGCTCGCCGGCGAGCATCGCCAGTCGCTCCGCCGCCGCCGCCAGCCCGGCGGCGCTGCGGAGCACGCCGGCGTGCTCGGTCATCGTGGCCTGCAGCGCCGGCAGGACCGCGGCGTCGACGAGGCCGGGGGCACGGACGTCGACGGCGGGCCGTCGCCGCGGCGGGAGACCCTCGGCCGCGAGGAGCTGGGCGATGCGCCGCGAGAACACCAGGCCCTCCAGCAGCGAGTTCGAGGCGAGCCGGTTCGCCCCATGGACCCCGGAGCAGGCCACCTCCCCGGTCGCGAGCAGTCCCGGCACCGACGAGCGGCCGTGCAGGTCGGTCGCGACACCGCCCGAGGCGTAGTGACAGGCCGGCGCGACCGGGACGAGGTCCGTGACGGGGTCGATCCCGTGACTGCGGCAGACCGCGAGGATCGTGGGGAACCGGCGCTCCCAGAGCCCCGCGCCGAACGCCCGGGCGTCGAGCCACACGTGCGGCCGGCCGGTCTCCCGCATCCGGCGCATGATCGCCTTGGCCACGACGTCGCGGGGCGCGAGGTCGGCCAGCGGGTGCTGACCCTGCAGGAACCGGTGACCGTCGTCGTCGACGAGGAACGCGCCCTCGCCCCGGACGGCCTCGGAGATCAGCGGCTGCTGGCCGCGCGACTCCGCGCCGAGCCACATCACGGTCGGGTGGAACTGCACGAACTCCAGGTCGCGCAGGACCGCCCCGGCGCGCAGCGCCAAGCCAGCCCCGTCCCCGGTGCTCACCGCCGGGTTCGTCGTCGCGGAGAACACCTGCCCGAACCCCCCGCTGGCCAGCACGACCGCGCGGCACATGACCGCTCCCACCCCGTCCTGCTCGCCCTCGCCGATGACGTGGAGCGTGACGCCGGCGATGCCGTCGGGGTCTCCGGGGACGAGGTCGATCGCGAGCGCGTGGGCGATCACGTCGATGTCCGGGGCCGCCTGCACCGCGGCAACCAGCGCCCGCTGGATCTCCGCGCCGGTGGCGTCGCCGCCGGCGTGCGCGATCCGGTCGCGGAGGTGGCCGCCCTCCCGGGTCAGCTTCAGCTCACCGGCGGTCGTCTGATCGAACTGCGTGCCCAGCGCGATCAGCTCGTGGACCGCCGCCGGCCCCTCGGTGACCAGGGTCCGCACCGCCTCGACGTCGCACACCCCCGCACCGGCCACCAAGGTGTCGCGGAGGTGCTGGTCCGGGGTGTCCCCGGGGCCCAGCGCGGCCGCGATGCCGCCCTGCGCCCACTGCGTCGACCCGGCGGAGAGGTGGTCCTTGGTCACGACCATGACCGACCCCACCCCGGCCGCGTGGATCCGCAGCGCCGCCGTGAGCCCGGCGATGCCCGAGCCGATGACGACGACGTCGGCGTAGGTCTCCCAGCCCGGCGCAGGCGCGCTGAGCCGAGGCGGGAGCGCGGTCATCCGGGGAGGCTACCGAGGCCTCGCGGCGAGGGTCACGGCGACGTTGTCGATCAGCCGCGTGGTGCCGACGCGCGCCGCCACGAGCAGCCGCGCGTCACCGCGCTCCGGCGCGGGTCCGAGGTCGGGTCCGGTCAGCGCCAGGTAGTCCGGCTCCAGTCCCGGCTCGGCGGCGAGCACCTCGCCCGCCGCCCGGCGTACCGCCTCAGGTCCGGCCGGCCCGGCGGCGGCTCCGGCGCGGAGCGCGGCGGAGAGCGCGAGGGCCGTGGTCCGCTGCTCCGGCGAGAGCCACCGGTTGCGGCTGGAGAGCGCGAGACCGTCGGGCTCACGGACCGTCTCGGCGCCGACGACCTCGACGGCGAGGCAGAGGTCGGCGACCATCCGCCGGACGAGCACCAGCTGCTGGTAGTCCTTCTGCCCGAACACCGCGGCGTCGGGACGGACCAGGCCGAGCAGCTTCGCGACGACGGTGAGGACGCCGCGGAAGTGGGTCGGGCGGGACGCGCCCTCGAGCACACCGCCGCGCGGTCCCGGGTCGAGGGTCACCTGGGCCGCACCGGGCCCGCCGGGGTAGACCTCGTCGACGCTCGGCGCGAAGACCACGTCGACGCCCTCCTCGGCGCACAGCGCGAGGTCCGCGGCGAAGGTCCGCGGGTACCGGTCGAGGTCCTCCCCCGGGGCGAACTGGAGCGGGTTGACGAAGACCGACGCGACCGTCGCGCCCGAGTCGCCGGCGCGGCGCCGGGCCTCCCGCAGCAGCGCGGCGTGACCGCGGTGGAGCGCGCCCATGGTGGGGACGAGCACGACCCGGCGACCTCCCGTGCCAGAGCCGCCCGGGGCACGGATCCCGGCCAGCGCCGCGTCGAGCTCGGCGCGGGTCGCCGCCACGGCCGGGACCGCGGCAGGCGCCGGGGTCAGACCGCCACCCGCTCGAGGGCGTCGTTGAGGATGCCGATGAGCTTGGCAGCGCGCAGCGGCACCAGCCGCCCGTCGAGCACCGCGGCGTTGGCGGTCGCCCGTCCCAGCGCGACGTACGACGGGAGCGTGCCGGGCTGGGTGAGGGCGATGCCCTCCAGGTGGGCGCGGACGGTCTCCACGTCACCGCGGACGATCGGACCGGTGAGCGCCGAGTCGCCCATCCGCAGGGCGTTGTCGAGTGCGGCGGTGAGCAACGGCCGCAGGGTCGCCGCGGGATCGGTCGCTCCGGACTCCCGCACCAGGCCCATCGCCTGGGTGACGAGCGTGACGAGGTGGTTGGCGCCGTGCGCCAGCCCGGCGTGGTAGACCGCCCGGAGCTCCTCGGGGACCCGGACCACGCGGCCGCCGAGGTCGGCCACGAGCAGCTCGGCCAGGGCCGCGGCCCCCGGGTTGTCCGCGGTGACCCCGTAGGTGATCCCGTCGAGGCGCGGCAGGTCGCGGTCGGTGCCGGTGAAGGTCATCGCCGGGTGCAGGGCGAGGACCTCGGCGCCACGCGCTGCGGCGGGCGCGAGGACCGCCACGCCGTGACGTCCCGAGGTGTGCACCACCTGCTGGCCGCGACGGACGGCCCCGGCACCGGCGAGCATCGCGGTCACGTTGGGCAGCATGTCGTCGGGGACGGTGAGCAGCAGCAGGTCGCTGGCACGGGCGACAGCGGTCGGCTTGCGGACCGGGACGCCGGGGAGGAGCGCCGCGGCCCGGGCCCGCGAGGCGTCGGACTCACCCGCGACCGCGACGATCTCGTGGCCCGCGTCGCGGAGGCGGGCCGCCAGCACGGCGCCGACACGACCTGCACCGATCACGCCGATGCGGAACGTCATGGCCATGCCTCTCTCGCTCCAGATCGAGGACGGGTACCGGGACGGTGAGGCTCCCAGCCTAGGTCCGCCCGACCGACCCGGTCACAGGACGGAGAGGTGCCCTCCGTCACAACGGCCGCCCGTGTCAGGTCCGGGCGCGGGCGGCCCGGCTGCGGACGACGGTCTCCTCGAGGAAACGGCGGGCGTCGCCGCTGTCCCGGTGCGCCGCCACGACCCGCACCGGCCCCGGGGGACTGTCGACGGCGACGTCGGCCAGGTTCAGTCGCCGCTGCAGCACGCCCTGGGTGAGCTGGACCGACTGCGTGCGCTGCTGCGGGACCACGTCGAGGCGCCGGACCCAGAACCCGCGCCGGGCCACCAGGAGCTCCCCGTCCTGGCCCGCTGCGAGGTTCCACGCGGTGAGCGGCGCGATCCACCGCGCCCGCCGAGGCGGCCGTCGCACCTGGACCGCCGCCGGGTCGCGGTCCAGCAGCACCGACCGAGCGAGGGCGAGGACCTCGAGACGAGGCGCGACCGGCATCAGGGTGGAGGACGCCTCGGCCTTGCCCGTGTCGACCGAGAGGTTGCCGGCCACCGACACGTCGAGCCGCGCCCAGCCGAGCGGACGCCAGAGCAGCGGCTCGCGTACGACGACACCCTGGACGCGCTCCAAGGTGACCGTCTGGGACGAGAGCGAGGTGAGCCCTCGGCGTACCTGCAGGCCCTCGGCGGACTCGGTGAGGGTGAAGCCGTAGTAGCCGGTGAGCTTGCGGCTGAGGGAGACCACGGCGCCGATCGCGGCCGGCACGATGCCGCCGGCCAGCTCGAGGGTCTGCGTCGCGACCGAGGCGACCAGGATCGCGACGGCCGCGACGACCAGGAGGAGGGTCTCGCTGGACAGCACCAGGCTGCCGACCAGCCGCCCGAGGTCGAGCCGGGCGACCAGCCGCTCCGGGCGCTGCAGCGCGGACGCGGGTGCGCCGGGGTCGGCCGTCCCGTACGGCGGCGGGGGCCTCCCGACCTGCTGGAGCTGGTCACGCCGCACCAGCAGGACCGCCCGCAACTGCTCGGCCTCGCGGCGGGGGAGGAAGGCGAGCCGCCCCTCGTGGTCGCCGCCCGCGACGTCGAAGCGGAGCTCGGCGAGCCCGAAGAAGCGTGCGACGAGCGGCTGCAGGATGTCGACGCCCTGGAGCCGGTCGATGCGGATCCGGCGGGACTGCCGGGCCACGACCCCGGTGTCGATCCGCAGCTCGTCGCCCGCGATCCAGTAGGTCGTCCGCAGCCACGAGGCGAACCCGTAGAGCCCACCGACGACGAGCAGCCCGGCGAGGACGAGCCCGATCGTCCCCACCCCCTGCTCCCGGAAGAGCTGCTGCCAGGACGCGCTGAGGAAGGCCACCATCACCAGCGGCGCGCGGACGAGGGGGGTCAGCGGGGAGAGCCGTCGCGCCGACCGCAGCGTTGGTGCCTCGCGCTCGGCCGGTTCGAGCACCGTCACAGGCCGGCCGCCTGCGCCTCGCCCATCTCGGTCAGCCGGTCCCGGAGCCGGGCGGCCTCCGCGGGCAGCAGCCCCGGGATCGTCGCGGTCGTGCCGGGGCTCGCGGTGTGCAGCTGGACGCTGGCCAGCCCCACCAGCTGGTCGAGCGGGCCCGCGTGCACGTCGACGTACTGCATCCGGCCGTAGGGCACCACGACGAGCCGCCTGTAGAGCGACCCCTGGGTGATCGCGAGCTCGTCCGCGGTCTCGACGTACCCCCACCGCGCGACGGCGCGACCGACCAACCACCACCCCCAGGCGGTGGCCGCGAGGACCGCGACGGCCAGGGCGGCGACGAGCCGGCCGTCGAGGCCGAGCAGCCGCCAGGCCAGCACCAGCACGCCGAGCCCGACCAGCGACCACACCCCGAGCAGCGCCCGTCGCACCACCGCGAGCCGCGGCGAGACGCGCCGCCAGGCGGCGGCCGGGGGCGCGAAGAGGTCGTCCACCCGACCAGTGTCCCCGACGGTCCGGGAGGTCCCGCTGTGGGACACTGCGCGTCGTCCCGGCGGACCTGCGCGGGGTCGACGACGGAGGACGCAGAGCGATGGTGCAGGGGACGCGTACGGACGCCGGCGGCGGGCCGGGCACCAACACCGTCGTGCTGCTGGCCGGCGGGGTCGGCAGCCGGGTCGGGCTCGACATCCCCAAGCAGCTCATCAAGATCGCCGGCGCGCCGATCATGGAGCACACGCTGCGGGTCTTCGAGTCGCACCCCGACGTCGACGACATCATCATCCTCATGGCGCCGGGCCACCTCGACGCGGTCCGCGCCATGGTGAGCAGCGGCGGCTACACCAAGGTGCGCCAGCTGCTCGAGGGCGCGGCGACCCGCAGCGAGACCTCGATCCGGGCGCTCGAGGCGGTCCCGTACGCCGACGGCAAGGTGCTGCTGCACGATGCGGTGCGACCCCTGGTCTCCCCGCGGATCGTCGCCGACTGCTTCCGCGCGCTGGACGCCTACGACGCCGTCGACGTCGCGATCCCGTCCGCCGACACGATCATCGAGGTCACCGCCGAGGACACGATCGCCGCGGTCCCGCGTCGCTCCGCGCTGCGGCGTGGGCAGACGCCGCAGGCGTTCCGGCTCTCCACGATCCGCGAGGCGTACGCCCGCGCGACGGCCGACCCCGCCTTCGAGGCCACCGACGACTGCACCGTCGTGCTGCGCTACCTCCCCGACGTGCCGATCTACGTGGTGCCCGGGGAGGAGCGGAACATGAAGGTCACCGACCCGATCGACGTCTACCTCGCCGACAAGCTGTTCCAGCTGACGAGCAGCGCCGCCCTCCCGACCAGCCGTGACGACGCCGGCTACCGCGAGGCGCTGGCGGACCGGACGCTGGTCGTCTTCGGCGGCAGCTACGGGATCGGAGCCGACATCGCGAGGCTCGCCGAGCGGTACGGCGCCCGGGTGTGCTCGTTCAGCCGGTCCACGACGAGGACCCACGTCGAGCGGCGTGACGACGTCAGGCGCGCGCTCGACGAGGCGCTGGCCCGCCACGGCTCGGTGGACTTCGTCGTCAACGCGGCCGGGGTGCTGCCGCGCGGGACGCTTCTCGAGACGTCGGAGGAGACCGTCTACAACGCCACGGAGGTCAACTACCTCGCTCCGGTCTTCATCGCCCAGGAGGCCTACCCCCACCTCGAGAAGACCCGCGGCAGCCTGCTGCTCTTCACCTCGAGCTCCTACACGCGCGGGCGCAGCGGCTACAGCCTCTACTCCTCGGCCAAGGCGGCGGTCGTCAACCTGACCCAGGCGCTGGCAGACGAGTGGGCGTCGGCCGGCGTGCGCGTCAACTGCGTGAACCCCGAGCGCACGAGCACGCCGATGCGCGTCAAGGCCTTCGGCGAGGAGCCGGCCGGTTCGCTGCTGGGGTCGGAGGAGGTGGCCCGTGCCTCGCTCGACACGTTGCTGGGCAGCGGCACCGGGCACGTCATCGACCTGCGCAAGTCCGACCCGCTCGCGCTCGACTGACTCAGACGATGGGGCCTGTCGCCATCATCAGGTCCCGCCGGGGAGCTTCCGTCCGATCCTCACCAGGTCCGCGATCCGCTCGTTGGAGGCGATCAGCGTGGCCCGTGGTCGAACGCTTCGTCTCTCCACGGCTCCGGGTTCGTCGGCAGCTCGTCGGTTGGCCACCGGTCGCCGAACCGCTCGAAGTCCGCTGCGTAGAGGCGGTGGATCGCTGCGAGGACCTCCTCCTCCCACAACGGCGCACGAGGATCGAAAGGGCTCTTGTTGGAGCGCCCCAGGGCCAGGTGCCCTGGGTTCCCCTGGGACTCGAGGTGGTCGCGGAGGTCCGCCATCAGCGCAGGGATCTCGGACATGTCGTAGAGCCTCGAGTACGGGACGAGGTGCTCGTTCAGCGCGTGCACCTGAGTCACGAAGTGACCGTCCGCCAGGGCAGGGTGCTGCTCACTCGAGGCGACTTCCAGGACGAACCGCCGGAAGCCCTCGACGACGTGTTCGCTCGTCCGAGGCGGCGGGAGCGCATCGGGACCCTCCCAGAACCTGTGGTAGCCCGGGCTCCGGAGCAGGTACTTGTCCTGCCAGGCGGAGAACAGGCGCAGACGCGGGTCGCGGACGACGCCGAACACGAACCAGCCGTTGTCCGGACTGATGCTCCCCAGCAGCCCGCCGTCGATCTCCGTGACCGGCGTGACCATCCTCCACGCCGGACGATCGTGGATCTGACCGGCGCGAGTGGCGTTGAAGCTCAGCCCCCCTCGTCCGAGTCGCTCCAGGTCCTCGCCCGCGAGCTCGGCGATGAGCCACTTGAGGCTCGTGCACGCGTTCTTGGCCACCGAGACATAGACGATGCGCCACTCAGGCAGGATGAAGAGCCGGCGTCGAGCGTTGAACTCGCGAAGTCGGGTGCCGTTCATGTCGTCCGGGACCTCGTCGCCTTGATCTCACCGATCGTTCGGCGGCCGCGGTGCGCAGCCCGGCTCGCGAGTGCGCGCAACAGCTCGGCCGACGTAGCGGTCGCCACGACGGGTTGACGAGCGCCCTGGCCGCCAGCGGTACCGTCCGACGTCCGGTGCATCGTGACGACCGCCTCGATGGCGCCCGTCAGCGCTGCGACAGCGGTGTCTGTCGACACCTCCTCGGGAAGTCGATCGGGTCCGACCGTCCGGGCTGCACGTCCTTCAGGTAGGCGAGGTCGCCGATGACCGGCACCTCACGGGCGATCAGCCCCTCGATTCTTCGCTCGCTCAGCTCACGGACCCGCGCGAGTGCCCACTCGGGAGGCGGCGGGATGGCCTCCTCGCGTTCCCGGCTCCGACTGGCGCCCATGGCAAGGATCGATCCGCGCTGGATCACGGGCGTGGTAGCGCCGGTCCCGCCAGCCGCGCTGCACGAAGGCTGTCGTTCACCCTACGGAGCAGCTCCGTCGCGTTGGCGCTCAACGACGCGTTGGCCGATGGCGGGACCTCGAGCAGGCCCCTCGGGAGGTTCAGCAGACGCTCGAACGCATCGTTGAGACACCGAGGGTCCGATTCGTCGAGGATCAGGAACCCGAAGCGCTTGCTGCCCACGACCGGCTGCCACCGGTCGAACATGCGCGTCAGGTCGTGCGAGTCCCAGAACCTTCTGTGTTCCCGATCGTGCGCATCGTCCCCGAGCACTCGCTCGAGCCACGCCTCGTACGTGAGAGTGTCGTGACTCTTGATGCGTTCCTGCCACTGCGAGGGGAGCAGCCGGTCCAACCGACGGGCAACAGCGATCACGTGAACGCGGTCGCCGCCGAGGTCCGTCGCGATGCGCTCAGCGCTGGAGGTGCTGGCACTGCCGAAGTCCTCGGTGCTCACGCACACGCGTGACCCCAGGGACGCCTGCTGACGCACCTTCGCTGCAAACGCGTCCCAGACGTCGATCGACACGGGCGTTCTTCCGCGGGGGGTGTAGCCGAGCACGGCCCAGCCGGGCTCCATCGCGCGCCGCCCACGGCCTGGGTAGGAACAACCGTGTTCAGCGAGCTGGGTGCGAGCCTGGGCCAGTGCCGTCTGCAGTGCGGTCGACCCGGTCTTGTAGGGCCCGATGTGCAGGAGGCACGACCCCGTGGGGAGTGGCTCCACCGGAACTGTCCCCGGATGCCTGTCAGTGCGCACGCGAGGCATTCCGGACACCGAGTGCCCGCCGCTTGACCAGACCGCTGGTCCGAGCGGCGAGAGCGCTGGCGATCTGCCGCCCCGGCACCGCGGACAGGCCTGCGGATCGAGGCTCCGGCTCCTGGGAACTGAGACGCCGGCGCTTGCCGTGGTAGGTCCGGACCACACCGTCGAGCGCTCGCACCACGGTCTCGATCGCCACGTCGTCAACCGAGACGCCTTCGGCGCAGCTGACGGTCGTCAAGCTGTCCACGTTGCCGATCACCGTGACACCCGCGTCACGGACCGCGTCTGCCCGCTGAGCGCTCAGCTCGAGGAGCCTGTCCTCTGCCCGAAGGAGGAACAGCCGGGACCGCCGTGTCGTGCGCGGGACGCGGGAACGCCTTCATCGCCTTCGCCATGTGTCGGACCGCCCGTGCGTAGTCCTCCTCGGGCCACCCGCGTTCCTCGGCAGCAACGTTCAGCCGACGCAACACCTCGACGGCGTTGAAGGAGAGCGACGGGTTGACCGGTGCCTCGACGCGGAGGAGCGCCGGCGGCAGTCCGAGAAGCTGCTCGAACGTCCTCGGCAGCGAGCCCCCGGTCGTCCTCGTCGGCCACGACCGCGATCACCCGCTCCGGCTCGACCAGCCGTGACCAGAGGTCGAGGACGCGACTCACGTCGTGCGACGCCCAGAACGCCTGTCGGGTGGGGTTCGAGACGGGGCCACGGGGGTCGAGAACCACGTGCAGGAACTCCTCGAACGTCTCGGTCTTGAAGGACTGGGCACGCTGCTGCCACTGCGACGGCAGGAGGCGGTCCAACCGTCGGACCACCGTCAGGACGTGCACCCGTTCCGTGCCCAAGTCGGTGACCACTCGCTCCGCGACCTCCGAGCCGACCCTTCCAAGGTCTTCCGTGCTCACGCAGATCCGGAACCCGGGTGCAGCCCTCACCTGGTCGACCAGCGCCTGCCACTCGCTCAGCAACGCTCGCGGTCGACCGCGAGGAGTCACCCCGATCACGGCCCACCCGGCACGCATCGCTCGTGCTTCCGTCCCCGGGTACAAGACCCCGTGAGACAAGAGCTCGCGTCTCGACTTGTGCATCGACGCCTGGATGGCGGACGACCCGGTCTTGTAGGGCCCGATGTGGAGGAGGCATGACCCCTCGGGAAGCGGGCTCACGGGACGGTGGGATCGGAGAAGACCGCGTCGACGACACGTTCGGAGGCACGGCCGTCCTCGAGCGGCGTGTACGTCTCGATGAAGGCCTCGACTGCCCCCTCGTACCGGGCACCTAGACCCTCGAGGTCCCGGAGGAGCCGCACGACCTCGTCCGAGGTCGTGACGAGAGGGCCTGGCGCGGTGGGCCGGTAGGGGAGGATCGCAGGACGGTTGCGGTGGTACTCCTCCTCGTCCGGCGCCAGGAACACCATCGGTCTGCGCAGCAGTGCGTAGTCGAAGCGGAGGGAGGAGTAGTCGAGGATCGCGGCGTCCGACGCCAAGCAGAGACTCGCCACGTCGGGATGGTACGTGACGTCGATGACCCGGTCGGCGGTCACGCGCGTCTCACCAGCACGAGCATGGAAGGCATGGCCCCGGACGAGCAGCACGTACCCCGGGCCGAGTGCTCGGGCGGCCTCGGCGGGCCGGAAGAAGTCCGCCTGGCGTGCCGTCATGCCGTCTGCACTGAGGTAGTCACGGAAGGTGGGGGCGTAGAGAACGGCGATCTCGTCCCCAGCGATGCCCAGCGCGGCCCGCGTCTCCTGCCTGACACGCGCCCCGCCACTTCCCACGAGCAGGTCGTTGCGGGGGTAGCCGGCTTCCAGGACTGTGACCCGCTCGGCGGCGGCCGGCCTGAAGAACGACTCCAGCAGCGGGCCGGTGGCGTACGGCGCCGGCGACACGAGGAAGTCCCAGTCCTCGGCTCTGTCGAGCATGGACGTGATCCGACTCTCCGGCAGGTTCGACCGGCGCCACCACGGCTCGCCCATTCCCTTGTAGGGGTAGCCGTGGAAGGTCTGCACCATCACCTGTCCCGGAGGCTTCCGGTACCACATGGGCTGGTGGACGTTGAGGACGACGAACCGGGCGGCGCCGAGACGGTCGTGCCACTCCTCGGTTCCCTCGGGCCAGCTGGACTCCTCCTTCGGGCACCTCGACGGACAGGTCCGCGACCGACCAGTAGAGCGTCAGTGAGGAACCTCGCCGTCGGAGCTTCCGCGTGCAGCGCGGCCGCACTGTCGTTGGCGGCCTCGCCGTACAGGCTCCGGAAGAACACCGACTCCTCGTCGGCCGACCCGTGCGACGCCCGGTTCTGCATCCGCAGCTGGTTGCGGATCCCGCGGCAACCCGCCGGCAGCGGCGGCTCGATGGCGACCACCGGTGTGCGTTGACCGGGACGTGCTGCACGCGGCACCGTACGGGTCCGGCCACCCCGTCGAGCGGGACCTGGTCGAGCAGCGGGTGGACGATACGAGGGAACATGCGGACGCCGGACTCCCGATGCACGAGGAACAGCGCGTACAGCGCGGACTTGAGCACCTGGTCCGGACGACCCCAACGCTCCTCCCTGAAGGGGAGCACGATCTCCGCCCGGCCCACAGCGATCGGGACCAGTCGCCCTCGCGACGTGGCTGGAGTCGCTTCGAACACGACGTCGTAGTCGTCGAGATCCCACCCGTCGTACGTCAGACCGAGCGTGAGACCCGCGTCGTCCAGGCGGGCGGAGGTGAGACCGGCGATGGACTCGCGTACGTGGATCGTGAGCCGGCCCGAGCTGCTCACCTGGAGGTTGACCCCGGTGCTCGTCAGACTGGAGGAGATGTCGGATGGTGCGTCGGCGGGGGCGTAGCGCAGCTCCGTGACAGCAAGACCGTGGATCGCGTTGACCGTCCAACCAACGCCCGGACGCGGAGAGGCAGCCACGAGCTCGTCCGCACGGGCGACCGCCTGCCAGGTCCCGTCGGGTGCGCGCTCGACGCGTGCACCGACCGTCGACTCCCCGTACGCCAACTGCACGGTGTCGGGCACCGGTCCGGTTGCGGTCAGCGCGAGCACGCCCGTGGCGGCGTCGACCACCAGCCCGGTGACGGCACCGTCCTCGTCGAAGACCTCGACCTCCCAGGCGCCCCCCCTGCGCGGACGAAGAACGGCGGGGCGACCTCCAGCACCTCGTGCAGCGTGGCGCAGCCCAGCCGTTCCGGACTCCCAGACACCGCCGAGGACGACCGAACGCTCGAGGTCGCCGACCGACAGCTCGAGCCGGATCCTCCAGGTGCCGGCGGAGAGTGCAGAGAGGTCGAGGTCGAGGTCGACCCCGCCGTTGCGGTAGTCCGCGAACCCCGAGCCTGGGACAGCGAACTCGTCGATGCCGGGATCGTGCCGACTGCGAACGGGTAGCTCGATGTCGGGCACCGCGCCGGTGACTGCTTCGAACGCGAGTGCCCGGACCCGCGGGAAGCCTGCGCTCAGGTCCACGTTCTCGATCACTGCCCATGCTGACAGGTGCACCGACGAGCTCGTCGAGAACCGCAGGGCGCGGAGGGAGGCGCGGGCTCGGGTCTGCCGCTCAGCGACGCGGAAACACTCAGCCGGGACCCCGACGTCGGGATCGCGCCAGAACGGCAGCTTCACGGCTCGGCCGACCCCGTCCTCGTCGGTCGTGGGCCAGGTGCGGAGGTTCAGCCCACCGAGGCTGATGAAACGCTCGGCTTCGTGCCGACGGTCGGTCAGCACCAGGTGCTGCAGCACCTTCTGCTGCGGCGGGACACCCGCCACGTAGGTCTCACGGTCGAGCCCACCCACCAGCAACGGCAGCTCCTCACGCACGAGCTGCCAGTAGTCGTCGCTGGCGCCGACCAGGTTGCTGGTGAACTGAGGCATGTCGTTGGAGAGCAGCTGGAGGATCCTGGCATGGACGACCGCCGGCGCGGCGTGCTTCCTCAGGACCTCAAGCGACTCGTTGGCGGCGACGAACTGCGCTCGGAGGTTGGCCACGTCGCGTTTGGCCTGCGAGATCGAGGACCGGTCCATGCGGATGCGCCAGGTGTAGACCGGCGTCGTGAGGACGTCGAACGCGCGGGCCCGGGCGTAGGCCTCTGCGCTGACCTGTTGGTCCTCGTAGATGATCCCCTCGACGAATCGCAGACGGCAGAGCTCCCAGAACTCGCGCCGGTACACCTTCGAGCACATGATGGCGTTGGCCAACGCCTCCGGGAACTCGTCGATGGTCACACCCGTCCGACGAGTGGTGTGGATCTGACGGATCCACGGCGCCGGAGGTCCGACGATGCCGCCCTTGAGCCGCTGGTAGGGAAGGACCGCAAAGTCCGACCCTGAGGCCGTCAAGGACCGGACCGCGTCGGAGTATCCGTCAGGCGGCACGACGTCGTCGGAGTCGAGGAACGCGAGGAACTCGCCGCGAGCTGCGGCGACCCCTGTGTTGCGTGCCGCACTCAGACCACCGTTCGGCCTGCGCACGGTCCTGATGCGGGGGTCCCGCAGCCTGTGCCGCCGGACGTGCGCCATGCTCGCGTCCGGCGACCCGTCATCGACACAGATGATCTCGATGTTGCGATGCCGCTGGAACCGAGCGGACACCAGGCACTCGTCGATGTACCGCTCCACGTTGTAGACCGGGACGATGAGCGACAGGAGCCCTGGGACGGTGCCTCCACGGCTGGCCTGTGCTCGAGCGCGGACAGCTGCGTTGCCCGCGAATGACAGACCTTGGCGCCCGACCTTGCGCACCGATCCGGGCACTCTCCGTCGCCAGTGCACTGAGAACTCCTCACCTCGCTCACGCGGCCGGGCGCTCATTATGCCGACCTGATGCTGTGGCAGGATCGCAGCCATGGCCGCGTCCGACCCGCGACAGCGGTGCGTGTTGCTCATCGCAGGAGCGGGACGCAGCGGGACGAGCCTGTTCGCGGGGCTGCTCGGGCGACTCGGGTTCCACGTCCCCCTGCCTGAGGTGTCGGCGGACCCGACGAATCCCCTCGGCTTCGGCGAACCGCGCTGGGTCGTCGACTTCAACAACGATCTCCTTCGTCGCTGCAGGGTCGCACCCGAGGACGGGCGTCCGGAGGCCTGGGACAAGACGTTAGCGGCGGGCGGACGAGCGGATCGGGGAACGGTTGAAGGCCTGGCTCGACGAGCAGCTCACCGTCGGGAACATCGTCATCAAGGATCCTCGTCTGGCCTGGCTGCTCCCGATGTACGTCGAGCTGGCAGCCGACCTGGGTGCGACGGTGGGTGCGGTGACGCTCCTACGGCATCCTGCGGAGTCGATCAGGAGCCGTGAGCTGGCGTACGGGACCGCGAGCAGCCCCACGACGCGGACGGCCGGCTGGCTCAACATGATGCTCGGGACAGAGGCCCGGACCCGCGGTCTCCATCGCGCGTTCGTCGGCTACGACGCGCTGCTCGCGGACTGGCGAGGCGAGCTGAGGAGGATCGAAGAGGGACTCAGGATACCGTTGGTGTCCGTCGCCTCGGAGAGCCAGCTGACCGCTGCGGGCGGGCTCGTCGATCCGTCCTTGCGCCGAGCCGAGGCGACCCTCGAGACCTTGTCTCTGCCGGAGTCCCTGTCCGCCCTCACCCGATCGGTGTACGCGGCTCTCGAACGGCTGAGCCAGGACGATGACCCGGTGACCCGGGAGGAGCTCGACAAGCTCCGGAGCGACTACGCGCGGATGTACAACGATGCTGCGGACCTCACCCGCTCCCGTGTGCGGGCTGCGCGCGCGGAGCGTAGGGCTCCCTCGCCGCGGACGGCCGAGGAGGGAGCCCTCAAGGGGCGGGCCCACCACGTGTTCGTGGTGGTGCGGGCCCTGTCCGGGCGTGTCGCGGCAGGTCGGCGACGACCCGGATAGACCGGCTTCGGGGTCCTGCGGAGCAGCAGCTGCTCGGCCTTCTCGCCGTCCCTCAGCCGTCGAGGAGCAGGGTGGCGCGCACCATGTTGTGGTCGGACGGGATGACTCCCTTGAGGCGCAACGACTTGCTCATGCGCACCACGACCTGCCACTTGCGGACCGTGGCGTCGTTGGAGGCGAAGATCCAGTCGCAGTTGGACGCCGCCCAGTCGCGATCGCGCTCGAAGCTGAAGTCGCTGACGTCGCGCTTGAAGCTGTTGACCGAGTTGACCCAGGCGCGTACCAGCCTGTCGGCTCGTGGGTGCTCGAGCTTGGCAGTGCCGGGCCGCTGTCCCACGACGTCGCCGTAACCGTGCGCTCTCATCTCCATCATCATCTCAGCCGCCGGATCCTTGAACTTCGAGCGCTGGAAGTCTCCCGCGACCACCACCGAGAGGTCGCCCTTCAACGCGTCGACCTTGTGGATCAGCTCGAGCCACTGGGCGCGCTGCACCTCCGTGGACCCGGTCGCGAGGTGCGTGGTGACGAAGAGGAAACGCTCACCCGCAGGAAGCTGCTCGAAGGTCGCCCATGCCAGGAACCGACGGTCGCTCACCGGGCCGATCTGGTGCTCGTACTCGTGTGATCCTTGCTGGAGGAGTCGCACCTTGCGGGTGTCGTAGAAGATCCGGGTGCTGCGTGAGGCGCCCTGGTCGCGGTGAGACGCATCGGGCGGTGGTCCAGTGGTTCACGCAGTTGTACTGGTGGACGTTCGTGACGGCGAAGTGTCCGCCCGCCTTGTTCAGTCCGTTCCGCAGGTCGAGGTACTGGTTGTCCCCGTCGACGAGCCGATCTGCGTAGGCGGTGTTCTGGCTCGCCTCCTGCACCCCGAGGACCGCGACCTTGGTCTGCAGGATGTCGCGGATGACCGCCTCGCGCCGTATGCGCCACGGGCGCTGAGCCCCGTACGGGTCGTCGTCGAGGTGCACCCCCCTCACGTTGAGGCTGCCGACACGCAGGGGCTGACCGCTGTCCGTGCGCGCGGACGGAGCACTCGCGGCCACGTGGGCCTCGCTCGGTGAGGCGAGGAACCCGAACGTTAAGAGGAGTCCGAGAGCTGCCGATGCACGTCGTGGAGTGAGGACCGCCATGGAGTCCTTTTCGGACAGTTCCGATGCGGTCTGAGCGAAATGTCGGATTGACGACTCTCTGAGGGCGCCGGTTCCACACGAGTCGGGTGACGCCGTCGCTCGACACGCGGTGCGCGATCAGCGCCCAACGGCTCGGGCACTGCTGCGCAGGTCGGTGAGCACGGCGGCGCCGAGATCTGCCCTTGCCATCCAGGTCCAGCCTGGAGCATGTCCGATGACGACGTACTCCGGTGCCAGGATGTCGCGCCACAGCCGGCGCTCCTGACCCCCGACGCTGACGAGCGTCGGCTCCTGAGCCTTGAACCACCTCGCGAACCCCTCGAAGCCGCCGGGATAGGTGTCCCGGAGGTACTCGTAGAACCCTCCGCCGAAGCTGAGGACCCGGGTAGGACTCGTGCGTCGTGCGAGGACGAGCGGCACCGCGGACTCAGCCGACATGATCGTCGCATTGCCCGGGAGCTGGCTCAGGACCGCCGCGACCTGACGGCGTTCGGTGTTCAACCCGTCATCACGCTCGGACACCGCGTGGGACAACGCCATGGCTTCGCCCACCACGATCGCCGTGACGGCGATCCACCCTCCCGCTCGGCGCGACACGTGTCTGCGCCCAGCCCACCCGTTCCACCTGCGAGCCCCAGTGCCGCGAGGGGAAGCAACGGGTAGCGGTCGTTGCTGCTGTCGAAGTCCCTCGTCATCACGAGCAGTGCCCCCACCGCACTGGCAGCGAGGGCGACGACGGCCGATGTCGAGGAGTCCCGCCGGTCGTCGCGCAGTGCCAGTGCGGTGATCACCGCGAGCGAGAGCAGCCCACCGAGGAAGAACCCCAGCGACCAGCCGTAGCCTCTGCGCATCTCGCTCCACGACTCCCGACCGCCCCGAGGACCGGCTGGGCGGACGCGTAACGGGCGTCGACGTTCAGGGTGATGAACGGCTCGTAGAACTCGTCGAGCGCTCCGACGACTGCGAAGGAGCCCGCGCACACGACCGTCACGACGAGTCCCCCGGCCAGGACCCTCCCGAGGGAGGGGAGCCGTTGCCGACGCTGCATCGCGCAGACCCCGACGAGCGCAGCCGCATCGCACCTGGGAACGCGCTCTGGAGCGTCAGGGTCGCGAGGGCGGTGAGCTTCGGCGGTGTACTCACCGTCTGTGGGTGATCGCCACAGGACGCACACCAGGAACAGCACCATGGGCGTGTTCTCGCGGGGGCCGTTCGAGGCGTACTCGATGAAGACCGCGAGCTGCCAGGAACGACGCTCCGGTGACGAGCCCGGCGACGCGGGTCCCGGTACAGGTCGCGGCCCACGAGGTAGAGCAGGACCACGCTGAGCACCGCGAAGAGCAGGAAGAGCAGCCGCATACCGAGGACGTCGTCGATCCCGACGGCACGGGCGCTAGGCACCGAGGCCAGGCAGGACATGCAGCGAGCGGACCGGCGCGGTTGAGGGTCCCAGCTACGGCGGCACCCCGTCTGCCACCTGCTGGCCCGCGTACGTGTAGACGCCGAGGTCGTGGGAAAGCCTGCCGTGGAACCCGTGGAGGGAGAACGTGACCAGCGCGACCGCCCCGACGACCCAGGGCAGCAGGTCGGGCGAGGCGGGCCCATGCGCTGCATCACGGCCGACCGTCGCGTGCGCCACGGCGTGGCCTTGACGCCCTGGACGGTGCTCACCCGTGGATGGTAGGACCAGCCGGCAGGGCCACTGTCCGGGCGCACACCTCGATGAACGACGAGCGCCCAGGGGCGCGGCGTACTCAGCCGAAGAAGCGCCGGACCACCCGCTGCGCCGCGTGCCCGTCCTGCTGGTGGTTGAACGTCGCGTTGAACCGGGCGTACGCCGCGGCGTACTGCTCGCCGAGGCGCGGCAGGTCCCGGAGCGCGGCGACGACCTGCTCGGCGTCCTCGAGCAGCGGACCCGGAGCCGACTCCTCGAAGGGGTGGAGGAAACCGCGGACGCCTCCGGTGTAGGTCGCCAGGTCGGGGACGAGGAAGATCATCGGCCGGCCGGTCAGGGCGAAGTCGAAGCGCAGCGAGGAGTAGTCGAGCACCGCGGCGTCGGAGGCGAGGATGAGGTCGTTGACCTCCGGGTAGTCGGTGACGTCGACCAGCCGGGCGCTGCGCTCTCTGCGGTCGGCGCGCGCGTGGAAGCGGTGCCCGCGGGCGAGGAGCACGAACTCCTCGCCGAGGGCGGCGCTGGCCGACTCCACGTCGAGGTGCCGGACCAGCTCCGCCGAGCGGTAGCCGGTCGCCTTGTCGTCGCGCCAGGTCGGGGCGTAGAGCACCGCCGTCTGGTCCGGAGCGATCCCGAGCAGCCGGCGCGTCCTGGTCCGGACCTGCTCGGCGTCCGGCGCCAGCAGCGCGTCGTCGCGCGGGTAGCCGGTGTTCTCGATGTCGCCGTCGTAGGCGTACTCCACGCGGTAGTAGCGGTCGGTCTCGGGAGCGGGCGTGAGGATGAGCGTCCAGTCGCGCGACGTCCGGCCGAGCTCGAGCCGGATCCGCTCCGGGGTGAAGTGCTTGGCCCGCCAGAAGCGGATCCCCATCGACTTGGAGGGGTAGCCGTGGAACGTCTGCAGGTAGCGCTGGTGAGGCTTGCGCCGGAACCACCGGTCGAAGTCGATGTTGTTGACCAGCCACGTCGCCGAACCCAGCACCCGGTACCACTCCCGGCTGTGCAGGAGCACCGGGACACCGCCCTCCGGCACCGCGGTCGACCACGAGGACACCGCCCAGTACGGCGTGAGGTCGGGCCGCGACCGCCGGAGCTCGTCGTGCACGGCTCGTGGGCTGTCGGTGGCCGAGGTCCCCGTGTACGACTGGAGGTAGACCGCCCGCGGGTCGGTGCCGACCGCGTCACTGGCGCTCCACTCCTGCAGCAGCCGCTGCGCGTACGGCCCGCGCTCGTCGTCGGCGAGCGGCGGCGCCAGCCGGACGGCGAGCCCCCGCGCGTTGCGCACCGGGGTCATCCGCACGTCGGCTCCCGACCGGGAGGAGGCGAGCGCAGCGACCACCCGCTCTCCCAGGACGACCCGGACCTCCCGCTCGGGCGCGTGCTCCGGCCCGGCGGTGATCTCGACCTGGTACGGCCCGACCGGGACCACGCTCTCGCCGAGTCCCCACTCGTCCCACACCAGGGGGACGTGCGCCGTGACGGCGGGCTCGTCGGCGACCCCGGTCCCGGTGGCGGTGACGGTCGCGCGGCTCCCCCGCAGCGTCGCCCGCCACCGTGGCGGCGGAGCGCCGAGCCAGCGACCCCTGAGGACCAGCTCGCCGGGCCCGAGCTCGAGGCTCTCGAGCAGCAGCGGCCCGGACTCCCACACCTCGACGTGCCCGGCGGCGGACCGGACCGCGAGCACGCCCGGAGGCATCGGTCCCGGTGTCGGCGCGGCGAGCGGTCCGGTGACCCCCTCGGGGAACCACACCGGCAGCTCCCGGCCGTCGACCGCGACCCGGAGCGACCACGCGGCCGGGCCGGTGCGGCCGGCGAGGTCGAGCTCGAACGCCGCCGTGCCGTCAACCTGCCCGCGCAGCACCGACTCGACCCGATGCTCGCCACCGCCGACCGGCACGGCGACGACCGTTCCGCGGAGCCCGTCCCGTCCCGCCGGAGCGACCAGCGCGCCGGTCACCGTGCGGTCTGCGGCGGTGAGGGCGAGCGCGACGATCTCCGGGGCGGCCGCCACGTGCACGGCGACGGTCCGGTGCGCGTCGGCGCGAAGCGCGGCAGTCGCGAGCCCGCCGCCGGGGAGCCGGACCACCCGCGGCGCGTGGGCGCTGTCGCCGAGGAGCCCGGCACTGCCACGCTCCTCCCGCGAGGTGATCGTCCCGGTCCGGCTCAGTCCGCGCAGCGTCAGGACGAACGCGAAGGTCCAGAGGGCGTCCTCGACCCCGACCTGGTCCAGCGCCGTGGCGTCGACCACGACCCGTGCCGCCCCTGGTGCGTAGTCCTGGTACCGGTGGCCGGCCACGACCCGGGCCTCCACGTCGACGTACGGCTCGACCGGCAGGGGGACCCGGCGCCCGCTCGCAGCGTCGACGAGGTACGCGCTCAGCTCGTGGCCCGGGTGGCGCCGGCGGTCACCCGGGCCGTCACCCGGGCTGTCACCCGGGCTGTCACGGGACACCCGCTCGTAGCCCACGAAGTCGGCGAAGGCGAACACCCGCAGCTCGAGACGGTGGCCGTCGATCCACCGGGCGGCGTGGAGGTGCACGTGCAGCGCGGTCTCCCGCTCGGTCATCTCCACGACATGGTCGGGCAGGTCGACCCCTTGGCCGGTCAACGCCTCGAGCCCCTCGAACCGGGCGAGGACCCGCCCGTCGCGGACCGTCGTACGCCGGTTGCCGACCTCGAACAGGCGCTGCACCACGAAGTGCGCCAGGACCTCGCGGTGCCCCTCGACCGCGAGCCAGACCTGCACCCGCGACTCGGCGCGGACCCGTGCCCACGACTCCTCGGTCATCCCCGACCGCACCGAGGTGAGGAAAGTCCGCAGCCGCTCCCACTGCTCTGCCGACGCGCGCTCGGTGTCCTCGAGGAGCGGGACCACCTCGGCGTCGCAGAGCGCCGTCGCCCACGCCTGGTGCACCGCGGCGCGGCTCCGCGCGTCCGCGGACCCGGTGGACTCGACGAAGAGGTCGCGGACCGCCGCCTGGTGGGCCAGCCACCCGTCGAGGTCGGCCATCGCGCTCACCAGCGAGCCGAACGGCCGCCCGGCGCCGCGGCGGGAGCGCCGGTAGGTCGTCTCGGCCAGGACGTCGAAGGCCCGGGCCCGGGCGAACGCCTGCAGGGCCGGCGCCGGCCCGGCGCCGGCCGACGCGGGGAAGGTCAACCCGGCACCACGCCAGAAGTCGGTGCGGTAGAGGCGGTTCTCGTCGCTGGTGTCGGTGATCGCCACCGGGAGGTCCTGCAGCGAGACGGCGAGCCGGGTCCGCTCGTGCGCCGGGTGGACGAGTGAGGTCACGCTGCGGTGCACGACCTCCTCGGCGACCTGCCCGAACGCGAAGTCCGAGCCTGTGTGCTCGAGCGTCTCGACGAGCACCGCGAGCGCGGTGGCCGGCAGGGTGTCCTCGGACCGCACGAACGTCAGGTAGGCACCGCCCGCCTCGGCGGCGCCGACGTCCCGGCCGGCCGGCACCCGCGCCGCCGTGCGAGCCACCAGCCCGACCCGCCAGTCCTCGGCGGCGTGCCGACGGACCAGGTCCGCCTCGGCGCCGGCGTGGTCGTCGAGGACGACGAGGACCTCGAGGTTGCGGTGCGCCTGCCTTCGCAGCGACAGCAGGCAGGCGTCGAGACCGGGGCTGCGACCGGTGCGCGCGGCGACCACCACGGTGACCAGCGGCTGCGACCGGAGCTCCGCGTCGCGGCTGAGCCGCAGGGCCCTCCGGACCCGGCGCGGGAGGCGCTCCTCGCTGCGCCGCAGCCGACGGCGCAGGTCGGGGACGGCCCCGGACGACGCCGGGGTCGCAGATGGCCGGGGTGGGTCGGTCACGCTCCCCGACGGGCCCGCGGAGCGGCGCTCGACCGGGCCCGGTCCTCCCAGGCCAGCAGGTCGACCACCGTGTCGACCTCCGGGCCGCCGGGCTCCCAGGTCGCCAGCTCGTCGGCTTCCTCCGCCCTGCGGATCGCCAGGGCGACCTCCAGCTCGATGATGCGGCCCCGGGCGTCGTCGACCCGGCGTACCTCTCGGCGGACGCGGGCCTCGGCGGCGCACGCACGGGCCTCGGAGAGGCGCAGGGTCCCTTCCAGCTCGCGGACCTCCCGCTGGCGGCCGGTCAGCCGGTGCGTCATCGCGGCCGCGAAGGCCGCGTGCTCCGCCGACGCCCGGCTCACGTGGTCGCGGTACGCCGCCGCCTGCCAGGCGCGGTCGCGGGCTGCGTGCCGCCGCAGCAGCCGCAGCTCGGTGCAGGCCAGCCGCAGGGCGGTCCAGCCGCAGCCGACCACGACGAGGACCGCGGCGCCGAGCCCGCGGGCGTCACCCAGGACGAGGGCACCGACAGCAGCGGTAGTGGCGAGGCACAGCAGCGCGACGGCGAGCGTGACGCGGGCACTGCGCGGACGGCGGCGGCTGGGAGCCGCGCAGGTGGACCCGTGCATGTGCGCGAGCCTAGGACTCGCCCGGGCCGCCCTTGATCCGACACGCACGTTCCAGGGCCAGCGCCGCGGCCACGGCCGACGCCGCCGCTGCGGCGGCGACCAGGCTGGTCACGATCCGCGACCCCGCGGTCTCGGCGTCGATCCCCATCCAGCTCAACGCGCTGCCGAGGTAGCCGCCGGCCATGAACGCCGCCACGAGCGCGCACGACTTGGCCAGCACCAGCCGGTTGACGGCATGGTGCGGCGCAGGGCGCTCCCGCCGGGTCACGGAGGCGACCGAGCCCAGCACCGACGCCACGAGCACCAGGACGCCGACCTGGACCCACCCGGTGCGGGGCACCGGGAAACCCAGCTCGACCGCGAGCAACCGCAGCGTCCAGCCGGCGACCAGCCCGGCGAGCGCCAGGGCCACGAGCACCTTGGGGTCGGTGGTCCGCAACCTGCCGGGGGGCGGGTCGCCTCCGGGACCCTGCTCGGGGTGGGGGTCCAGGTCGTCGGGGACCGGGTCCCGGCTCACCTCGTCTCGAGGACGAGGTCGTCCCGGCGTACGACGCCGTCGGCCGCGACCTTCTCCGCCAGCCCGGCGACGGACCCGACCCCGGGCAGCTCGGCCTGCGGCTCGACCTCGGCCCACGGGAGCAGCACGAACGCCCGCTCGTGGGCCCGCGGGTGGGGCAGCACGAGATCGTCGTCGTCCGCCCGGCGGTCACCGACCACGATGAGGTCGACGTCGAGGGTCCGGGGAGCGTTCACGAGGTCGGTTCGCTCCCGGCCGAAGGCGGTCTCGACGGCCTGCGCCCGGTCGAGCAGGACCCGCGCCGGCAGGGTCGTGTCGAGCAGCACCACGGCGTTGAGGAAGGCTCCCGACCCCTCCGGCGCCCCGACGGGCTCGGTCTCGTACACCGAGGACACGGCGGTCACGACGACGTCGGGAGTGTCGGCCAGGCTGTTGACCGCTCCCTGCAGCTTGGCCAGCCGGTCCCCGAGGTTCGACCCGAGGGAGAGCACACACCGCCGGATCGGCCGCATCTCCCCGGTCAGGGTGTCGGCGTCGACGATGTGCGGGTTGGGCGTCTCGGTCATCTAGCGGCTCCGATGGATCGTGAGGGCGACGTCGGCGAACGTCGCCGGGACGGGGGCGGCCGGCTTGTGCACGGTGACCTCGACCCACTCCACGCGCTCGTCGACGAGGCAGACGTCGGCGATGCGCTGAGCGAGGGTCTCGAGGAGGTCGACCGGCTCGCCCTCGACCACGGCGAGGACGTCGCGGGTGAGGGCACCGTAGTCCACGGTGTCGGCCAGGTCGTCGCTCGCCGCAGCCGGGCGGGTGTCGAGGCCCAGCACCACGTCGACACCGAAGACCTGCCCGGCGTCGCGCTCGAAGTCGAAGACGCCGTGGTGGCCGTGCGCCTCCAGGCCGACGAGGGCGATCCGGTCGCTCACGGCGTCGGGTCGGACTGGGGGCGTCATGGTCCTCGAGGCTACCGGCGCGACGTCAGCCGGCCTTCCACCGCGCTGCCACGCGGACGGCGTCGGCACTCCCCCGGACGGCGTGCACCCGGACGCACCAGGCTCCGCCCGCAGCGGCCAGCGCCGTGGTGGCGGAGGTCGCGTCGTCACGCTCGGCCGGCGCGCGCAGCTCGTCTCCGTCGGCGAGCAGCTCGCCGAGGAAGCGCTTGCGGCTCGTCGCGACGACGACCGGGTGGCCGAGCTCGTGGAGCCGGTCGAGCGCGGCCAGCACCGTCCAGTTCTGCGCCGCCGTCTTGGCGAAACCGATGCCCGGGTCGAGCGCGATGCGACCCGGGTCGATGCCCGCGCTCACCGCGGCGTCCCGCTGCCTGCCGAGCTCCGCGACGACGTCGGTCACCACGTCGGCGTACGCCGTGCGCTGCTGCATCGTCGCGCTGTGCCCGCGCCAGTGCATGAGGACGTAGGGGACCCCGAGCCGGGCGACCTCGCCCAGCATCCCCGGGTCGGCCCGGCCCCCGGACACGTCGTTGACGAGCACCGCTCCGGCGTCGACGGCGGCGGCGGCGGTGGACGCCCGCATGGTGTCCACCGACACCGGGACGCCGGCACGCGTCAGCGCCTGCACCACCGGCACCACCCGGGCGTGCTCCTCGTCCTCGGCGACCCTCGCAGCGCCGGGCCGCGTCGACTCACCGCCCACGTCGACGAGGTCGGCCCCCTGCTCCCGCAGGGCGATGCCGTGCGCCACCGCCGCCGCCGGGTCCGCGTGGCGACCGCCGTCGGAGAAGGAGTCGGGGGTCACGTTGAGGACGCCCATCACCAGGCACCGCGGGGCGGTCGGCAACCCGTCGACCCAACGGTGGGGACGGCCGGCGAACGGGTCCATGTGGTGTCCTGGCGGGTGCTGGGTCGGTGTCCTCCCGGGATGGTAGACACGGCGGGTGACCGGCCCGGACGCTGCCCTGGTGCGGGCAGCCGGTCGGGCGCCGGGACCGGCGCCGGGGTTGGTGGCGGTCGTCGCCACCGTCAAGGGGTCGCCGGAGCAGGTGGCCCGCTTCGTCCGGCGCAACCTCCGGGCCGGTGCCGACCACGTCGTGGTGCTCGTCGACGACGCCGACCCGGCCGTGCTCCAGGCGCTCGCCGCGGACGAGGTGGGTCCGCACGTCACCGCCTTCGGCACCGACGCGGCGTACTGGAACGGCGGGGTGCAACCCGCACCGGGCACCGACCGGAGGCCCGAGAACCTCAACCGCCGCCAGACGATCGGCGCGAACGTCGCCAACGCGCTGGTCAGCTGCGTGCCCCGGTTCGCCTGGCTGTTCCACCTCGACCTCGACGAGCGGCTCCACCTCGACAAGGGGCGACTGCTCGCGCTCGGCACGGACGTCCGGGCCGTCGAGCTCGCCGCGTGGGAGGCGGTGAGCACCGAGACGCGGGAGGGGCCGACGCGCTACAAGCGACGGCCGACGGCACCGGAGCTCGCCGAGCTGCACCGGCGGGGCCTGGTCGACCGGCCCTCCCTGCACGCCTACTTCCGCGGCCACACCACCAAGCGGGGCATCCGTCCCGACCCGCGGGTCCGGCTGCGGATCCACCACGCGATGGAGCCCGGAGGAGCGGTCGAGATCGAGCCGGAGCGGACCGACTGGTTGCAGGTCCTCCACGACGAGTCCGACACCTACGAGGAGTTCGTCCGCAAGTGGCGTGCGCTGCTGGGCTCGGGTGGTTTCGGGCAGAAGCCACGGCGCGAACGGGTCGCCGCGCAGGTCGACGCGCTCCTCACCGACGACGCCATGGACGCCGGGGTCCGCGAGCAGCGGCTGCGGGAGGTCTACCGCCGCCACGTCGCCGACGACGTCGCGGCCCTCGAGGAGCTGGGTCTGCTGAGGCGTCCCGAGCCCGCCTGGTCGGCGTACCTGCCCGAGGAGCTCACCGGAACCGAGCAGGCGACGCTCGCGGCCGTGGCGGCCGTGCTCGCGACGGCACCCAAGCGCGGCTTCGACCGGTACGGCCCGCCCGCCGACCAGGTGCTCCAGCGGCTGCGGGACCGGCACGCCCGCCGGGGCGCCGACCCGCTGCTGCTGGCCGGGCTCGACGCCGCCCTCACCCGAGCGAGCCGCCCCTCGTGACCGGTCGAGCCGCCCCTCGTGACCGGTCGAGCCGCCCCTCGTGACTGGTCGAGCCGCCCGCCATGGAGGGCGGCTCGGCAGCGGGGGTCGGTCAGCGGGTCCCGTGCATGATGAGGCTCATCGCCTCCGAGCGTGTCGCGGGGTTGTGCATGATCCCGCGGATGGCGGAGGTGATGGTCTTCGACCCCGGTTTGCGCACCCCGCGCATCGTCATGCACAGGTGCTCGGCCTCGATCACGACGATGACCCCGCGAGGCTTGAGGATCCGCTCGAGGGAGTCCGCGACCTGGGCGGTCAGCCGCTCCTGGACCTGCGGACGGCGGGCGAAGACGTCGACCAGCCGGGCGAGCTTGGAGAGCCCGGTGATCCGACCGGACTCGTTGGGGATGTAGCCCACGTGCGCCACCCCGGCGAACGGCACGAGGTGGTGTTCGCACATCGACCACAGCTCGATGTCACGCACCAGCACCATCTCGTCGTGCCCGAGCTCGAAGGTCGTGGTGAGGACGTCCTCAGGCCGCTCCCGGATCCCGCACAGCAGCTCGGCGTACGCCCGCGCGACCCGCGCCGGGGTCTCGCGGAGCCCCTCGCGCTCGGGGTCCTCGCCGATGGCGCAGAGCAGCTCGCGCACGGCGGCCTCGGCCCGCGGGCTGTCGAAGTCGGGCAGGTCGAGGTACGTCGGCTCGGTGATCGGCTCCAGGGTCACGGCGTGGCTCCGGACGGCGGGATCAGGGGACGTCCGGACCTTGGTCGGACCCCAGTGCGCCGGGGCCCGTCGATCCGGGCGCCATCGGGCCCGTCCCGTGGATGTCGCCACCGGCACCAGGCGGCGTGATGATCGTCGTCCCCTTGTGGTCATCGGCCAAGACCCCGTTCGAGCCGTTCTGGGCGGCCTTGGGCACGCGGACCGGCGGGATCGGCGAGGGCTCGCGCGTGGGCGACCCGGTCCACGCCGGCCGCTCCGGGCGCCGGCGCAGAGCTGAGAAGACCTCGGCGACCTCCGCCTTGTCCAGGGTCTCCCGCTCGAGCAGCGCGATGACGAGCGCGTCGAGGACGTCGCGGTTCTCCTCGAGGACGTCGAACGCCTCCTGGTGGGCGTTCGTCAACAGCTTCTTGGTCTCCTCGTCGACGATCGCGGCGACGTCCTCGGAGTAGTTGCGGCCGTGCCCCATGTCGCGGCCCATGAACGGCTCGCCGGCAGCCTCCCCGAGCTTGATCGCGCCCAGCCGCTCGGTCATGCCGTACTGGGTGACCATCGCGCGCGCCAGGCTCGTTGCCTTCTCGATGTCGTTGCCGGCGCCGGTGGTGGGGTCGTGGAAGACCATCTCCTCGGCCGCCCGCCCGCCCAGCATGTAGGCGAGCTTGTCCAGCATCTCGGAGCGGGTCTGGGAGTACTTGTCCTCGTCGGGCAGCACCATCGTGTAGCCCAGTGCCCGCCCTCTCGGCAGGATCGTCACCTTGTGCACCGGGTCGGTGCCGGGCAGCGCCGCGGCCACGAGCGCGTGCCCGCCCTCGTGGTAGGCGGTGATGAGCTTCTCCTTCTCGCTCATCAGCCGGGTGCGTCGCTGCGGACCGGCGATGACGCGGTCGATGGCCTCGTCGATCGCCTCGGAGTCGATCAGCTTCCTGCTCGACCGGGCGGTGAGCAGGGCAGCCTCGTTGAGGACGTTGGCCAGGTCGGCACCGGTGAACCCGGGCGTGCGCCGGGCGACCGCCATGAGGTCGACGCCCGGGGCCATCGGCTTGCCGCGCGCGTGGACCTGGAGGATCTGGTTGCGGCCGACGAGGTCGGGGGCGTCGACGGCGATCTGCCGGTCGAAGCGGCCCGGGCGCAGCAGCGCGGGGTCGAGGATGTCGGGACGGTTCGTCGCGGCGATGAGGATGACGCCGCCGCGGACGTCGAAGCCGTCCATCTCGACGAGCAGCTGGTTGAGGGTCTGCTCACGCTCGTCGTGGCCGCCGCCCATCCCGGCGCCGCGGTGCCGGCCGACGGCGTCGATCTCGTCGATGAAGACGATGGCGGGAGCATTCTCCTTGGCCTGGGTGAACAGGTCGCGCACCCGGCTGGCGCCGACGCCGACGAACATCTCGACGAAGTCCGAGCCGGAGATCGTGTAGAACGGCACGCCGGCCTCACCGGCGACGGCGCGGGCCAGCAGCGTCTTGCCGGTGCCGGGCTGGCCGTAGAGCAGCACGCCCTTGGGGATCTTGGCCCCGACCGCCTGGAACTTGGCCGGCTCCTGGAGGAACTCCTTGATCTCGCCGAGCTCCTCGATGGCCTCCTGGCAGCCGGCGACGTCGGCGAACGTCGTCTTCGGCATGTCCTTGCTGATCAGCTTCGCCTTGGACTTGGCGAACTGCATGACCCGGCCACCGCCGCCCTGCACGCTGTTCATGAGGAAGAAGAACAGCAGGATGATCAGGCCGAACATGATGAGCGTCGGCAGGAACGACATGAGGAACCCGGGCTGCGGGTTCTCGGAGTTGTAGTCCTCGATCTCGCCGTTCTGCACGCCGTCGCTGGCGGCCTTGATGAGGTCGTTCTGCTGGCCGTCGACCCAGTAGGCGAGCACCTTGTCGCCGTTCTGGAGCGTCGCCCGGATCTCCTGGTCACCGTCGGTGAAGGTGACCGTCTTCACGTCGCCGTCGGTGATGTGCTGGGCCATCTGGGAGGTCTCGATCTCCTCGTAGCCCCCGTTGGGGACGAGGTACTGCAGCGCCACGAGGACGCCGACGACCGCAACGGCGATCCAGAAGATGGGGCTGCGGAAGAAACGCTTCACGTCGATGTTTTACGGGGTGAGAGCCCCGACCTCCTTGCACGGCGACGGGACCGGCGCCAACCGACCGGTCGTAGTTCGACGGTACACCGTGAGACTGAGGGAAGAGCCGGGCTGACTGAGAGCCCGCTGAGACCTCCGGACAGCCCTCCGGTCAGGAGTAGACCGACGGCGCGAGGGTGCCGATGCACCGCAGGTTGCGGTACCGCTCGGCGTAGTCGAGCCCGTAGCCGACGACGAACGCGTTGGGGATGTCGTAGCCGACGTACTTGACGTCGACGGTCATCTGCAGGGCGTCGGGTTTGCGCAGCAGCGTGCAGATCTCGACCGACGCCGGGCCGCGGCTGTTGAGGTTGGACACCAGCCACGACAGCGTCAGGCCGGTGTCGATGATGTCCTCGACGATCAGCACGTGGCGGCCGTTGATGTCGGTGTCGAGGTCCTTGAGGATCCGCACGACGCCGCTGGACTTGGTGCCCGACCCGTAGGACGAGACCGCCATCCAGTCCATCTCGACGTGCCGCGCGAAGGTCCGGGCGAGGTCGGCCATGACCATGACCGCGCCCTTGAGGACCCCGACGATGAGGAGCTCCTCGCCGGCGTAGTCGCGTTCGACCTCCGCGGCGAGCTCCGCCAGTCGCTGCTGGATCTGCTCCTCGGTGAAGAGGACCTCGACGAGGTCGCCGTCCACGTGCGTCGCGTCCACGGCGGTCAGCCTGCCACACCGCCGGCGGTACGCCGGAAGCGGAGCCGGTCGCCGTCGCGGTACGCCGTGAGGTGTCCCGGGAGCTGCACCTCGCCGCGCGTCCGGTGGAGCAGCCCGACCAGCGCGTCGACGTGGACCTTGAACAGCTCGTCGCCCGGGGACCCGGCTGCCCGGGCCGCCGCTCGCAGCACGCGGGACGCGAGCGCGGGCGGCTCGGCGGCGAGCCGGACCGCGTCGAGGGCGCCGTCGGCGGTGCGCGCGCGGCCGTACGCGCCGGCGGCGAGCTCCTCGAGCGCGACGAGGTCCTGCTGCAGCAGCTCGCCGGTCCGTGCCAGCGCGTCGGCGACCCCCGGCCCGAGCTCCGCCTCGAGGAGCGGCATCACGGTGCGGCGCAGCCGGGAGCGGGTGAACCGGGGGTCGTCGTTGTGGGGGTCCTCCCAGACCTCGATCCCCTGGGCACGACAGGCCTGCTCGGTCTGGCCGCGCGAGAGGTCGAGCAGCGGCCGGACGAAGCGGACCGGCCCCTCGTCGTACCACCGGCGCATCCCGGCGATCGAACGCCCGCCGGAGCCGCGGGTCAGTCCGAGCAGGACGGTCTCGGCCTGGTCGTCCCGGGTGTGGCCCAGCAGCACGGTCGCGACCCGCGACGCCTCGGCAGCCTGCGAGAGCGCGGCGTAGCGCGCCTGCCGGGCCGCGGCCTCGGGACCGAGGCCGGGGGCCTCGACGCGGACCCGGACCGACATGGTCTCGGTGGCTCCGAGCCGCGCCATCTGGGCGACGACCCGTTCGGCGTGCGGCCCCGAGCCCTCCTGCAGCCCGTGGTCGACCGTGGCGCCGACGACCCGTCGCGCGTCGCGCCGGCCCTCGAAGACCGCTGCGGTGAGGAGCGCGAGGGAGTCGGCGCCGCCGGAGCACGCGACCATCACGCCCTGGTCGGGGCGGTCGGCGCTGTCGTGCGGCGCGAGCTGTTGCAGCGCCCGGCGTACGGCGAGCCGCGTCGCGGCGACCGCGGGATCGGGTCCGGTCACCCGTGCACGCGACGCACCCAGCCCCGGGGGTCGCCGATCTCGTCCTTCGACGGCAGGTTCGCCGGCTCCACCCACACCTTGTTGAGGCCGTCCATCCCGACCTGGTCCACGACGGCGCGCACGAAGCGGGCGCCGTCGCGGTACTGCGCCATCTTCGCGTCGAGGCCCAGCAGCCGCCGGACCAGCCGGTCCAGCGAGCCGGCGCCGCGGCGACGGCGGTCGAACCGGCTCCGGATCTGGCGCACGCTGGGGATCACCTCGGGGCCGACCCCGTCCATGACGACGTCGGCGTGCCCCTCGAGCAGCGACATCACTCCGGTCACGCGGTCGATGACCTCGCGCTGCGCAGGTGTTGCGAAGAGGTCGAGCAGGCTCGTCCCGTCCTTGCCGGACACGATGTCCCCCGCCCGCTTCACCGCCTCCGAGAGCATCGCCGTCACCCGGCCCGGGTCCAGGTCGACCCCGTCGACGAGCTCGTCGACCTGGCTCTTCAGGTGGTCGCGGAGCCACGGCACCGCGGTGAACTGCACCCGGTGGGTCTCCTCGTGGAGGCAGACCCAGAGCCGGAAGTCGGTGGGGTCGGCGCCGATCTCCCGCTCGGTGTGCACGATGTTCGGGGCGACGAGGAGCAGCCGACCGACCTCCGGGCCGCCGGGCGCACCGGAGAAGGGGTCGAACTGACCGAGCACCTTGCCGGCAAGGAAGCCCAGGAGCGACCCGACCTCGAGGCCGGTCACCCGTGAGCCGACGGCCTCCGAGAACCCGCCGGACGGGATCCCCCGGCCGCTGCGCCTGTCGGCGAGCTTGTCGACGACGGGGTTGATCAGCGTCGCGAACGAGTCGGCGTTGGCCTGGATCCAGCCGCGGCGGTCCACGACGAGGACCGGCGCGCTCCCCGCTCCGGCCGTCAGGCCGGTGAAGTCACGCACGAGGGTCGTGGACCGAGCGGCACCGGCCCGCAGCTCGGCGACGACCTCGTCGGCCTCGGCGCGGGACACCTCGGGACCCGCCCCAGCCAGCCTCGTGGCGGTGGCTACCGCGAAGTCCCAGTCGATCATCTGCCCGGTCATGCGCCGAGCGTACGCAGCGTCCGCAGCCGCCCCGACGGTCGGGACCAGGCGGACGTGACGGCGTCACTCCAGCGCGCAGCGACAGCCGGCGAGCGCCGCAGCGATGCGGTCCAGCCGGGCCCGCGCCGCGAGCGTGTTCCGCACCGCGACCCGGTCGGCCACCGCGACGAACAGCAGTGGGGTGCCGTCGCGCCCGACCGTCACCCCGGCCAGCCCGTGGACCCCGGTCAGCGTGCCGGTCTTCGCGCGGACGAAGCCGAGCCCGATGTCGGCCCGCACCAGGAACCGGCTTGCGAGCGAACCGCTGAAGCCCGCCACTGGGAGCCCCTCGAGCAGCCCACCGAGCTCCGGCGCCTCGGGGTCCGCCGCCGCGGCCAGGGTGCGGAGGAGCGTGTCGACGCTCAGCCGGTCCTGTCGCGACAGTCCGCTGCCGTCCCGGATCACTGCTCCGTCGAGGGGGATGCCGAGGCGGCGGACGACGGACCGGACCGCCTGGGAGGCGCCGTCGAACGAGGCCGGCCGGTCCTCGGCGAGGGCGACGTGCCGGGCGAGCACCTCGGCACCCTCGTTGTCGCTGACCTCGAGGACGTGCTGGACGACTTCGACGAGCTCGGCGCCGCGGACGACGGCCACCGGCTCGGCCGTGGCGGCTGCGGGACCGCGCTCGACGCTCATGACCTGGACACCGCGGGCACGAAGCGCCCCGGCGAACAGGCGGGCGGCGGCCGCTGCGGGATCGGCGGAGCGCGGGATCAGCCCTTCCTCCTCCCGCCCCTCGTCGACCCAGAGCGCGCTGACCCGGCTCACCACGTCGTCGCTCAGGTAGTCGGGCTTCCAGGCCGGGCTCGCCGCCGGACCGGTGAAGAGGGTGTCGTCGTAGCGGAGCCGGACCCGCCTCCGGCCGTCGTCGGCCAGCCTGCGGGCGGTCTGCCGGGCGAGGGTCGCGAGGTCGGCCCGCGCCGGGTAGGTGCCGGCCTCGGGAGGCCGTCGCGCCAGCAGCGGGTCTCCCCCGCCGAGGAGGGTCAGGACGCGGCCCGAGCGGACCGTGCGGGTCTCGAAGCGGTGCTCGGGACCGACCGCCTCGAGGGCAGCGAGGCAGGTGACCAGCTTCAGCGTCGAGGCCGGCGTGACGGTGCGGGGTCCGACCTGGTACGCCGGGCGGCCGTCGAGCCCGGCGACAGCGACGGCGACCCTCGGCCCCATCCGTCGGGTGGCGAGGAGGGGGGCCAGGGCCCGTCGTACCGCCCGGGGGTCGGGGGCCGCGGCGTCCGCGCCACCGGCCGGCGCCGCGCGGGCCACTTCCCGCGCAGGTGCGGGATCCGGGAGCTCCAGGCCACGTGGCGGCGGGACGGCTGCGGGGGAACGGGTCGGATCGGGACCCGGCACCGGCGCGTCAGTCTCGAGGCGGTCCACGAGGTCGAGCTGGTACGCCGTGAGGGCGAGGACCACCAGGACCAGGACCACGAGCGCCGCGGCCAACCGGGTCCCGGGACGGGTCCGACGCCTGGTCCTCGAGGTGGTCGGTGGGTCAGGGTGTGGAGCAGAGGTCGGCACCGCCACCCCCTCGTCCCCGTCGTCTCGGCGCCCTGCGGGAGACTAGCCGCTGGCGAGCCACGATCAGCCGAGAGGCGGAGGTGCAGCAGTGGAGTTCGACGTGCTGGTGGAGATCCCCAAGGGGCAGCGGAACAAGTACGAGGTGGACCACACCTCCGGGAGGATCCGGCTGGACCGGACCCTGTTCACCTCGACGCAGTACCCGGCAGACTACGGCTACATCGAGAACACCCTCGGACTCGACGACGACCCGCTCGATGCGCTGGTCCTCCTCCAGGAGCCGACGTTCCCAGGCTGCCTCATCAAGTGCCGTGCGATCGGGATGTTCCGCATGACCGACGAGAAGGGCGGGGACGACAAGGTCCTCTGCGTGCCCTCGACGGACCCGCGGCTGGAGCACCTGCGCGACATCAACCACGTGTCGAAGTTCGACCGGCTGGAGATCCAGCACTTCTTCGAGGTCTACAAGGACCTCGAGCCCGGCAAGTCGGTCGAGGGTGCGGAGTGGGTCGGGCGCACCGACGCGGAGGCCGAGGTGCGGCGGTCCTTCCAGCGGTTCGCCGAGAACCCCGACGAGGCGGCCCAGGCGCACCAGCACGGGCACCTGCAGGGTCACACCCCCGACCCCAGCTGACCCGCCTGCTCCCTGGTCGAGCCGCCCCGCGTGACCGGTCGAGCCGCCCCGCGTGACCGGTCGAGCCGCCCACCATGGCGGGCGGCTCGGCTCTCGGGGGTCGTCCCGGTACGGCGGTCAGACCCGGCCGAACAGGTTCGGCGGGTAGTAGGACATCGGCTCGATCGTGACGTCCCGACCGGTGCGCGGTGCGTGCACCATCATCCCGCCACCGAGGTACAGCGCCACGTGGTGGATCCCGCCCGGACTCCCCGTCGAGCTCCAGAACAGCAGGTCGCCGGGACGTAGCTGGCTGGCGCTGATCGGGGTCGCCGCGTCGTACTGCGCGACCGAGTAGTGCGGGAGTGACACGCCGCCGGCCGCCCAGGCGGCCATGGTGAGCCCGGAGCAGTCCCAGGCGCTCGGACCCGCGGCCGCCCAGACGTACGGCTCGCCGACCTGCGCCCTGGCGAACGCGATCGCCGCTGCTGCCCCACGGCCCGGCGCAGGCGCCGGGGCGGGGGCCGGCGATGGCCCCGGAGCGGGCGCCGGAGCGGGGAGGCCGGAGCGGGGACCGGCGCCGGAGCGGGGGCCGGCGCTGGCGCCGCGGCGGGTGCCGGGGCACCGGCGTTGCCATCGGGTGCGCCTGCATCGGTCGCCGCGGCGGCGTCGCGCTGCGCTGCCTCGCGAGCAGCCTGGGCGGCGGCCTGACGGGCAGCCTCCTCGGCGGCACGTCGGCGCTGCTCCGCCTCGATCGCGTCCTGCCGCTGCGACGCGAGCTCGACCGATATGCCCTCCAGACTGGCCAGCCGGGTGACGAGCGCCGCCCTCCGGTCTGCGACGTCGGCTGCGACGGCCTGTGCCTGCGCAGCTGCTGCTGCTGCGGCGTCCTTCGCCGTGGCGGCCTCGTCGAGCAGGGTCAGCCGGCGCTCACGCGCTTCGTGCGCCCGGTCCCGGAAGACCGAGGCCAGGGTCGCGCTGGCGGCGTACTGCTGCAGCGTGGCGTCCATCGCCGCGGACGCACCGTCGAAGGTCAGGAACTGGCCCATCATCGCCGCGGGATCGGTCGTCCCTGCCACCGCGTCGACCGCGGAGAGGCTGCCGCCTCCTTCGTAGGACCGCGCGACGAGGCCCGCGAGCCGGTCCCGCTGGCCGGTGATCCGGTCGCGAGCGCGGCGCTCGGCGGCGCGTGCCCGGTGGAGGGCCTCGGTGGCCTGCTCGAGCCGCCAGCGCGCGGCGTTGTAGGACTCGGCGGCCTGCTCCGCGGCCAGCGAGGCCGACTCGAGATGGGCGTTGGCGGAGGCGAGCTCAGCCTGCACGCCGGCGACGTCCGTTGCGGCGTCCGCTGCACGGTCCTCTGCGGCCCGGACGTCGGCGGCCGAGGGATAGCTCCGCCGCTCGGCGTCGAGGTCGTCGGCGACGGCGCCGGCGGACCCCACGGCGAGGGCCAGACAGGTCGCCGACGAGACGACACCGGCCCAGCGAGCGGGACCCGTGGTCCATGACCGGGCCGCGATCGGAGCCGGGGTCCCGCAGCGGCGGTGTGCGGTCTGTCTCCCGGCTCGACCGTTCTCGGCTTGCGTCGAACGCATGACGTCCTTCCTGTCCGCCCAGCCCCTTCCCCGAGGGCTGGGCAGGTGGCCGTCTCGCCGGCCCGAGGGGCGCACGCCACGACGGCGTACGACGGCGGGCGCTGATCGCCCCTGCCGCACACGTCACGCTAGTGCTCAACAATCACATTGGGAACACAAACTTGAGAAATGCAGGCCGACTGCGGCGTGTCGGCTTGACGAACGACATCGATGTAATTCCGAACGACAGAGTTGTAACTCTCGGTCGAGCGGCCGGCCCCCATGCCGCCGTCCGTCTGCAGCGGCATCGGCGGCGGCCCGTCACCGCGGGCGGCTCGGCCCGTCACGGAGGGCGGCTCGGCCCGTCACGGAGGGCGGCTCGGCCCGTCACGGAGGGCGGCTCGGCCCGTCACGAAGAAGGCATGGTGAGGTCCCGCCCGATTGGGAGGCTCGGACGGGACCTCGAGGTGCTCGCTTCATTGGGAGGCTGAAGCAGCACCCGCGATTCGGGAGGGAGAGCCGCCGGAGGAGCGGGATAGAACTCCTCCGACCGTTCGTGCGGTGAAACCGCCCTCCCGGCTCGCTGGAGATCCCCCCGGACCTCCGTTACGCCGGAGCATACAGCAGCGTTCCAGGCACGAGGCAAGCGTTCGGGCCGAGTCTTAGCCTTGTGACTGCCTCCGCGCCTGCAGCACGGCGCCCGCGCGGGGGCAGGCCGCGGACGCTCATGGAATCGTTTGCAGCTCGTCCTCGTCCTCGTCGGCGTCGAGCCGCTCGTCCTCCCGCTCACTTGCGCCGTCACCGCCGCCACGCCCGCCACCGGACCAGTCGAGCTTCTGGCCCGTCGCCCAGGCACCCAGCCACACCGCCGCCACCGCGATCACGGCGCCGCCGATGTCGTCGGCGACGTAGTGCCAGCCGAAGTACAGCGTGGAGAACGTGGTGAGACCAAAGAAGATCCAGGCGGCCCAGCGGACGATCGCGGTCCGCACCGTGAAGTGCGCCACGAGCGCGATGACCAGCGTGAGGGCGACGTGCAGCGAGGCGAACCCCGCCACGCTCTGGATGCTCTCGCTGAAGGGACTGAGCGGGAAGCGGTGGTCCTGGCGCTGGTCCCACAACGAGTCCTGCAGCGCGCTGACGCCGGTGACGTCGAGCCCCTCGTACAGCCAGGGGTAGTTGAACGCCGGGCCGAGCGACGGGATCGCGTAATAGCTGATCGTCCCGAGCGCCCAGGTGAGGCAGTTCGCCGTCGCGTACCAGTAGCCGTGCTCGATGCGCTTGGACCACACCAGCCAGACGACGAGCGACAGCGGAGCGAGCGGCAGGTAGAGCAGGTAGATGAAGGCGAAGAAGTGGGCGGCCCAGGTCTCCCCGAAGACCGCGTGGAGGATCGTCGCGGGCTCGTGGCCGAAGAAGATCGCCCGGTCGAGGCGGTGCAGCAACGAGTCCTGCGTCGACGCGTAGAGGTCCGGGAGGTAGTTCTTCAGGTTCCGGTAGCTGACGTAGGTGACGTAGAAGCAGGTCAGCCCGATCGTCAGCAGCGCGAGCCGCTGTCGAGTCCAGTGGTCCCGCACGAGGACGCGGGCCTCGGTGACCACGTTGCGGAAGCGCCACCGGGAGCGCCACACCGACCGCGGCACGACGTCGAGGAGGAACGCGCCGAGGACCATCGCCGGCAGCCGCACCCACGCCGGACCCAGGAAGCCGTCGGGATCCAGGAGGCGGCGGTCGAGCAGCTGCGAGACCAGCACGGCAACGATCCCCATCGCCACTGCCACTCCGACGAGGAGCGCGTACGCCGGCCGCTTCACCGGACGCAGTCTATTGGAGACGGGCCATCATCGCCTGGTCGAAAACGACCGAGACGCGCTGTCCGGCACGGATCGCGACTGTGGTGTCGGCCACGGCGTCGAGCCGCCCGACCTCGGCCAGCTCCACCTCCACCCGCCAGCGGTCGGGGGTCAGCCTCGCAGCAGTCACCACCCCCACGGCCGCTTGCAGCCCCCGCCCGTGCTCCCCGCTCGCGCCGTCCTCGACCGGGCGCACCCGGAGCGCGGAGCGACGCAGCGCCAGCACCTGCGGAGGGTCCGCGCGCTCTCCGGTCCCGGCACCCACCACGTGCCTCCAGACGTACGCCGCGGCGCCGCCGGTGACGACCGCGGCGTACCCGAGGAACCGGGCGGTCTCGGGGTCGGCCGGGTGGCGCCACACCTCCTCAACGGTGCCGCTCTGCACGATCCGGGCGGCGCGCATCACCGCCATCCGGTCGGCGACGGCGAACGCCTCCTCGTGGTCGTGGGTGACGAGGACGGCGGTGGTGCCCTCGGCGCGCAGCACCTCCCGGAGCTCGCCGGCGAGCCGCTCGCGGAGTCCCCGGTCGAGCGCCGACAGGGGCTCGTCGAGCAGCAGCAGCCGCGGGCGGACCGCGAGCGCCCGGGCCAGGGCCACCCGCTGCCGCTCCCCCCCGGACAGGGTGTCCGGCCGGCGGTCGGCGTACGGGGCCAGCCCGACCAGCTCGAGCAGCTCTGCGACGCGGTTCTCCCGTGCGCGGCGCGGGGTGTGCCGCAGCCGCAGTGCGTAGCCGACGTTGCCGGCGACGGTCAGGTGGGGGAACAGCTGACCGTCCTGGAACATCAGCGCGAAGCCACGGCGGTGCGCCGGCACCCGGGTGACGTCGGCGCCGTCGAGCAGGACCGCTCCGGCAGCCGCCGGCTCGAGCCCGGCGACGACGCGGAGGAGCGTCGACTTCCCGCAGCCTGAGGGACCGAGGACCGCCAGCACGTGACCGTCCTCGAGCCGCAGCGACACCCGGTCGACCGCGACCGTCGCACCGAACCGGACGGAGACGTCCCGCAGCTCCAGCACGGTCACACCCCTGCCAGCGCACCGGCGCCGCGCAGGCCCGTCCCGGTTCCGACCCGCTCGACGAGCACCACCACCGCGGCGGTGACCGCGGCGAGCACCACCGAGGCCGCGAGCCCGGCGCCGAACGCCGCAGGACCGGGGCGGCCGACAAGCTGGAAGACCAGCACCGGGAGGGTGGGCGACCCGGGCCGGGCCAGGAAGCTCGTCGCCCCGAACTCCCCCAGGGACACCGCGAACGCCAGCCCGGTCGCAGCGAGCAGTGCCCGCCACGCGGCCGGCAGGTCGACCGAGGCAAGCACCCGCAGCGGGTCCGCGCCGAGCGAGGCCGCCGCCTCCCGCTGCCGGACGTCGACCGCCCGCAGCACCGGCACCAGCGTGCGGACCACCAGCGGCAGCGCGACCAGAGCCTGTGCGAGGGGCACCAGCCAGGGGCTGCCGCGCAGGTCCAGCGGCGGCTCGTCGAGCGTGACCAGGAACCCGAAGCCGACGGTCACCGCGGAGACCCCGAGCGGCAGCATGAAGACGCCGTCGAAGGCGGCGACGAGGCGCCGCGGCCAGCCGCCGCGGACCCGACGCGTGACGAGGACCGCGACGACCGTGCCGAGCGTCACCGCGAGCAGCGTCGCGTCCACCGCGGTGCGGACCGAGAGGTCGAGGGCGGCGGTCAGGTCGACGTCGGCGAGCGCCCGGTCCGCCGCCCCGGCGCCGGACCCGAGCAGCGCCCGGTAGTGCCGCAGCGACCAGCCACCCTCGTCCCGCAGCGACCGGGCCACGAGGGTCAGCAGCGGACCGGTGACCAGCAGGACCACCAGCCCTGTGACCGCCAGCACCGGGACGTGCACCCGCCCGGGCCTGCGGACCGCGCCGGCAGCGGAGGTCCGGTCGACCGGCAGCGTCCGGGTGGCCCGGGTGATCCGCCCGGTGCCGGCGAGGAGCCCCACGACCGCGACGACCTGGAGCACCGACAGCGCCGCCGCCCCCTGCAGGTCGAGGAACTGCGTGGTCAGCAGGTAGATCTGGGTCTCCACGGTGCTGTGGCGTACTCCTCCGAGCGTCAGCACGATCCCGAAGGCGGTGGCGCAGAAGAGGAAGACCACGCTCGCTGCGGAGAGCAGCGCCGGGCGCAGCGCCGGCAGGGTGACGGTCCGCAGCACCTGGTACGGCGTCGCGCCGAGCGCGGCCGCGGCCTGCTCGCGGCGCGGGTCGAGGGTCTCGAACCAGGGACCCACGGTCCGCACCACGACCGACACGTTGAAGAACACCAGGGCCGCCACGATGGCCGTCGGCGTGCCGTCGAGCCCCAGCCCGCCCAGCGGCCCGCTGCTCGACAGCAGGCTGCGGAAGGCCACCCCGACGACGACCGTCGGGAGCACGAACGGCGCCGCGACCAGCGTCCGGAGGACCCGCCTGCCGGGGAGCGCGAGACGGTGCAGGGCGTACGCCGTGGGGACGCCGAGCGCCACGGTCACGGCGGTGGCGAGTCCAGCGGACCAGAGGGTGAACCAGACGACCCGACCCACCTGGGGGCGCAGCAGCGCCGCGCCTACCCCCGGGAGGTCGAGCCGGCCCTCCGGCCAGAACCCGAGCCGGAGCATGCCGAGCACTGGGACGACGAAGAACAGCATGAGCACCGTCAACGGCACCAGACCGGCGACACCGGCCAACGCGGCGTACCTCCTCATCGGCGCATCAGGAGGTGACGTCGCTCCAGTCGCGCAACCAGGCCTCGCGCGAGGCCGCGATCTCCTCGGGTGCCACCTCGACGGGGTCCGGTGCCGGCTCGGCCCACTTCCGCCACAGCGGCGGCAGCGGGACCCGGTCGTCGACCGGGAAGACGTACATGCTGTCGGGCAGCGCCCGTTGGAACGCCGGCTGGGTGAGGAAGTCGACGAGGGCCTGGGCGCCCTCCGGGTTGCGGGCGCCCGCGAGGACCCCGGCGTACTCCACCTGACGGAAGCAGGTGTCGAGCAGTGCGCTCGTCGTCGGCCGCCGTCCTCCCTCGGGGATGGTGAACGGCGGCGAGGAGGCGTAGGACAGCACGACCGGCCGGTCGCCGCCCCCGCCTCCGGCGGTGAAGTCCACCTCGTAGGCGTCGGACCAACCGCTGGTGATCCGCGTGCCGTTGGCCACCAGCGCACGCCAGTAGTCCTGCCAGCCGTCCTCCCCGTAGGCGCCGACCGTGGCGGCGAGGAAGGCGAAGCCGGGCGAGGAGGTGGAGGCGGCGGGGGTGACGAAGAGGTCGCGGTACGCCGGGTCGGCGAGGTCGTCGAAGCCGCGCGGCGGCTCGAGCTCCTGCTCGTCGAACCACGCGTCGTCGACGTTGACGCAGACGTCGCCCCAGTCGACCGGCGTCAGGACCTCCGCGCCGGCACCGGCGAGCGCGTGCTCGGTGGCGGACGTCGGCAGCTCTGCCGGCTCGTACGGCGCGAGCACGCCGGCCTCCACGGCACGGCTCGCGAACGTCGTGTCGATGCCGAAGACCGCGTCGGCGATCGGCGCCCCCTGCGTGAGCACCAGCTTGTTGGTCAGCTGGCCGGCGTCGCCGTTGGGGACCACGGTGAGGTCGTAGCCGGTCTCGCGCTCGAAACGGCGCACCAGCCCGTCGGGGACGAACCAGGAGTCGTGCGTGGCCAGCACGACCTCCGCGGTCGCGACGGCCCCGTCGCCGCCACCGGCGGGGTCCCGGTCCTCGCCCGGGTCGACGGAGCAGGCCGCGAGCCCGAGGCCGGTCAGGACCGCGGCGACGAGTACCGCCGGACGGTGGGAACGCCGGGTGGCGGTCATGTGTCTCCCTCGCGAGGGAGGGTCCCGCAGGCCGCGGGAAGAGCTCGACTTCCTTCGCCGGTGCTAACCGGAGCAGGTTCGAGGGTCTGCGGCTGGTCCCGCACTCTCAGCGCCCTCGACCCTGCGGTCCTGGCGCTCCCCTGTCGTGTGTGGCCATCCTAGCGACGGTTTCGCGAGGACCACCGGCCGCGGTTACGGTGCGTCCCCCGAGGAGGTGGTCCGTGACGCAGGTGCCCACGCAACGACGGACGCAGCGGTCCGTGCGCCGTCCACGGGTCAGCCGCACGGCGGTGCCGCTGACCGGTGGCAGCGGTGCGGTGCGGTCGGTGTGCCTGTACACCTGCTCGTTCAACCCCTCCGGGATGGGCGCCCACATGCTCGCGCTGGCCGAGCAGTACGCCGCGTCCGGGGTCGAGGTCAGCGTCGCCTTCTGGCCCGCACCCGCCGCCGAGGCGCTCATGAGCCGGGCGGGCGACCTGGGTGCGCGACTGCTGCAGACCCCGCATCCGCGCGACCCGACGTACGCCGACGCGCTGGCCGCGGCCTTCCGCCGGGTGGCCCCCGACGTCGTCCACGTGCACGTCGGGACCGGACGCGAGGACTTCGGTGGCGCGCGGGTGGCGAGGCGTGCGGGGGTCCCGGCGGTCGTCCAGACGCTCCACCTGCCGTGGCTGCTCCGGGACACCCGCAAGGTCCCGAGCTTCCTGGGCACCCTGGAGGCGGTCGACCGGGTCCTGACGGTCTCGGAGCGGCAGGCCGACTCGTACGTGCGCATCGGCGTCCCGGCGTCGGCGATCACGACCATCGTCAACGGCGTCCCGCCGCGCGGCCCCGGTCCGGGCCGCGACGAGGCGCGGCGCCGTCTCGGGCTCCGGCCCGAGCAGCCGGTCGTGCTGACGACGGGCCGGCTCGTCGACCAGAAAGGCCACCGCTACCTCGTCGACTGCGTGCCGGACCTGGTGGCGGAGGTCCCCGACGCCGCCGTGGTGGTGATCGGGGGTGGGACGCTCCAAGACCCGCTCGCGCGTCGGGCCGAGTCGCTGGGGGTTGCGGACACCGTCCGGCTGGTCGGCCACCGCGAGGACGCCCGCGCCCTGCTCGACGCGGCCGACGTCTACGTGCTCCCGTCGGTCGCCGAGGCGATGCCCTTGGCCCTGCTCGAGGCCATGGACGCCGGGTTGCCGGCCGTGGGGACCGGGATCATCGGCACGTCGGAGGTCCTCGAGGACGGGGTGACCGGGCTGCTCGTGCCACCGCGCGACCCCAGGGCGCTCGGCGCGGCGCTGCTCGAGCTGCTCGGCGACCCCGCGCTGCGCCGCCGGTTCGGGTCTGCGGCACGACTGCGGTTCAGGTCCCGGTTCACCGCCGAGCGGATGGCGGAGCAGACCCTCCGGGTCTACGACGAGGCACTGGTCGCGGTCGGGACGCAGCGGCGGCCCGGCGCCCACGTCGTGGGTGCACCGGCATGACCGAGGTGACCTCCGGCCTCCTCCCCGACGACCCCGGTCCAGACGTCCCCTGCTTCTCCCTCGGTGTCCCGAGCCGCGGTGAGCTCGGCTTCTTCGCGTGCGAGGTCCCGCAGCCGCAGCCCGGTGAGGTGCTGGTCCGCACGCTGTACAGCGGCGTGTCGGCGGGGACCGAGCTGACCTACGTCAAGGGCACCGACCCGGCGTTCACCTCGCGGCGGGACCCGGAGCTGGGGATCTTCGTGCCCGGCGAGCCGGCCCGCCGCTACCCGGTGACGGCGATGGGCTACATGGAGGTCGCCGAGGTCGTCGAGTCGCAGCGCGACGACCTTGCGGTGGGACAGCTGGTGGCCAGCGCCTACGGCCACCGCTCGCACGCCGTCCTCGGCGCCGGGGCGGTGGTCGTCCCGGTCCCCGACGGGCTCGACCCGGTGCTGGGGGTCTACCTGGCCCAGATGGGACCGATCGCGGCGAACGGCGTCCTCCACGCGGCCGCCGAGCTCGCTCCCGGCCCCGACCCGGCGCTCGGCGACGGGGTCCGCGACCGCCACGTGCTGATCACCGGCGCGGGTGTCGTCGGCCTGCTCACAGCGCTGTTCGCCCGTCGCGGGGGCGCTGCCGCGGTGGTGGTGGCCGACCCCGACCCCGTCCGACTGGCCGCGGCGGCCGCCCTCGGCCTCGAGGTCGTCGACCCGGGCACGGATGCGTCGCAGTGGTGCAAGGAGCACTGGGTCCACGGACGCAGGGACCGCGGCGCCGACCTGGTCTTCCAGTGCCGTGGCCGGGCGGCGGTCCTGCACGAGGCGCTGCGGTCCCTGCGCCCGCAGGGTGTCGTCGTCGACCTGGCCTTCTACACCGAAGGCGCCGCCGACCTCAGGCTCGGCGAGGAGTTCCACCACAACGGCCTCACGGTCCGCGGTGCGCAGATCAACCGGGTGCCGCGTGGGCTGGCGGCGTCCTGGGACAGGGACCGGCTGTCCGCCGAGACCGCGGCGCTCCTGCTTGCCGACGGGACGGCCGTCCGGCAGCACCTGGTCACCGACGTGGTGCCGGTCGAGGAGGGTCCGGAGGTGGTCGGGCAGCTGGTCCGGCGCGAGCGTCAGACGCTGCAGATCGTCCTGGACTTCACCGCTGGCTCGGCGAGGGGTTCACCGGGGGCTTGACCGGGGGTCGCGCCGCTCGGGCGCGGCTGACCTGCTCCTCCGCGTCGACCACGAGCTCGACCACCCGGGCGCCGAAGCGCACGTCGAGCGGGTGGGGCCGGCCGGACCGGGCCGCCTCGACGAGCTCGGCAGCGGCGACCGGGTAGGCGGCGACCTCCGGGTGGTCGCTGACGTGCTTGGGCACCCGCGTCACCCCGGCCGGCCCCCAGAGCGCGAGCTCGAAGTCCTCCGCCGCCGCGGAGGCCGAGTGGGTCAGCAGGCCGGCGCTCGTCGCGCCCGACTCGTGGGTCACCACGAGGTGCGTGACGTCGTCGGCGCCGGGGAGCGCGGTCAGCGACTCGACCGGTCCGAGGGCCGCGGTCAGGTAGGACAGCAGGTGCGGGCCGATGTCCCGCAGCGCACCGTGCTCCTGGCGCCACGGCGACCCGCCGAACGGGTTGCCGTCGACCCACAGCGCGCTGAGCCACCGACCCCAGCCGCCCTGCCACGGACCGACCTCGGCGGCGGTCTGCTCGACCTCGGCGAGCCAGGCCCGGGTCGCGGGTTCGTAGCGGTCGGTGAAGAAGACCACGCTGGCGCTGCCGGACCTCGCCGCTGCGTCGACGAGCCGCCGCGCGGCCTCGACGGTGGCGGCGACGGGCTTGTCGAGCAGCAGGTGCTTGCCCTGCTCGGCGGCGCGGAGCGCGAGCTCGCCCTGGACCTCCGGCGGTACGGCGAAGGCGACCGCCTCGACCTCGTCGTACAGCGCGTCGAGGTCGTCGAAGGCAGCGACCCCCAACCGGTCGGCCAGCTCCTGGGCCTTCGCGGCCGAACGGCCCCAGACCCCGACCAGCTCGACGTCGGGCGCGGCGACCAGCCCGGGGCCGTGGGTCATGCCCGCCCAGGGGCCCGTCCCGACCAGTCCGAACCGCATCGCGTTCCTCCGCTGCTCGTGCGCACCTCCCGCGGACGCCGAGCCTAGGTCACGGCTTGTCCCGACCGCGGGTGGGTACGGGTCCCGCGACCGGGCGCGACCGCGCCGGGACTGAGGAGAGGAGTGCCATGACGACCACCCCGAACGAGCCGGTGAGCGACGACGACATCGAGACCTCGGGCGCAGGTCTGGGCTCGGCAGCGGCTCCGGGTGCGACCGGCCCGGGTGACAGCACCCGCGACGGCGCCGAGGGCGGGCCGCTCGACACCCAGGACGAGACCGACGCGGACGGCAGCGACGCCGACAGCAGCGACGCGGACAGCAGCGACGCCGACGGCAGCGACGCCGACGCCACCGACGCCTGACCTTGGACGTCCTCGACCTGCTGAGCGGCGACTCCCAGACCTTCCGCGAGAAGGTCTGGGGGTCCCGCGTCCACCTGCACCACACCGACCCCGCGGCGCTCGTGGGTCGGCTGTCGATCGACGATGCCGACCGGCTGCTCACCAGCTCCGCGCTGCGGACCCCCGCGGTCCGGGTGGTCCAGCACGGGTCCGTGCTGCCCTCTTCGGCGTACACCCGCTCGGCGACGCTCGCCGGCGCGGCGATGACCGGGCTGGTCGACGGCCGCGCCGTGCTCAGGCTGTTCGGCGAGGGCGCGACCGTCGTGCTGCAGGGGCTGCACCGGTACTGGCCGCCGCTCACCGAGCTGGTCCGCGGGCTCGAGCTGGCCCTGGGCCACCCGTGCCAGGCCAACGCCTACCTGACGCCACCGGGCTCCCAGGGGTTCGCGCGCCACAGCGACACCCATGACGTCTTCGTCTTCCAGACCCACGGGCACAAGCAGTGGCAGCTGGTGGAGGACGGACAGGAGCGTGACGTCCTCCTGGAGCCGGGACTCGTGATGTACCTGCCCACCGGCACGCCGCACTCCGCGCGCAGCCAGGATGAGACCTCCCTGCACATCACCGTCGGGATCAACCAGCTGACCTGGCGCACGCTGCTGCGTCGGGTGGCCGACCGTGCGCTCGCCGACGAGCGGTACGCCGCGCCGCTGCCGGCCGGCTACCTCGAGGACCCCTCGCTGCTCGCCCGTCCGCTCCAGCAGGCGCTCGCCGACCTCGCGGCCTCGGTGCAGGACGTCGACGCAGGCGCCGAGGCCCGTGCGCAGGCCGACGCCTTCCTCACCGGCCGGACCCCGGCGCTCCGCGGCGGGCTCACCGACCTCGTGCAGCTCGACGACGTCACCGACGAGACCCGCGTGGTGCGGCGGCCCACGGCGGCCTGCGTCCTGCGCCCGGGACCGGAGCGGCTGGTCGTCCTGCTCGGCGACCGCGAGCTGCGGATGCCGCTGCGGCTCGAGGAACCCCTGACGTTCGTCCGGGACCACGACTCCTTCACGGTCGCCGACCTGGCGCCGTGGCTGGACACCTCGAGCCGGCTGGTGGTGGTCCGGCGGCTGGTCCGCGAGGGCCTGCTGCAGGTCGCCGCGCCGGCGACCCTTGCGCCGTGACGCTGGTCGTGACCGAGGCGTGAGCACCCCGTCGCTGGACCCGTTCCGCTGCTCGGTGGCCAGCCGCACCGCCACCGAGCCGCTTGCCGGGACCGCGTCGCGGGTGCGCGCGTTCCTGCTCCTCGAGGCGCCGGGCCCGTGGGGCGTCGAGGCGCTGCGGGACAGCCGGCTGCCCGACACCTGCCGCAGCTGGCTGACCTCGCTCGAGGGTCGTCACCGGATCCGGCCGCTGCTGGTCCGTCGACCCGGCCGGCCGGTCCGCGGTCCGGTCCGGGTGTTCGCGGCACACGTCGGCGAGGGGCGCTGCTGGCTCGGCACCCGGCTGGTCGACGACGTGGAGGAGATCTGCTCCCTGGAGGTCGCGGGGCTCGCGTCGGGGCCGCTGCCCTCCTTCGAGCACCACCCGGGTGTGCTGCATCTCGTCTGCACGCACGGGCGTCACGACGCCTGCTGCGCAGAGCGGGGCCGGCCCCTGGCCGCCGCGCTGGCCCAGGTGGCGCCCGAGGAGACCTGGGAGGTCTCCCACATCGGCGGGGACCGGTTCGCGGCCAACGTCCTGACGCTGCCGACGGGGCACTACTACGGGCGACTGGAGCCGGAGGACGCCGTGCGCTTCGCCGCTGCGGTGCGCGCCGGCCGCCTCGACCTGGACCACCTGCGCGGCCGGACCGCCCACCCCTTCGCGGTCCAGGCGGCGGAGGTCCACCTGCGCCGGCGGCTCGACGAGTCGCGGCTCGACGCGGTCCGGCTGGTGACCACCACCCGCTCCGACGGGTCCCCGGAGACGACGGCCGTCTTCGAGGTCGAGGACGCGCCGGGGACGCCGGGCGGCCGATGGTCGGTGCGCGTGCGGACCGGGCACGGTCCCGAGCGGCTGCTGACCTGCCGGTCGGGCTCGGCCGGCCGGGGGCTCAGCCACGAGGTCGTCGAGGTCACCCGGCTCTGACCCCGCGGCTGCTCGTCGTCACCGGGCGTGGCCCGACGTCGCGGCGGCCCGGGAGGCGTCGGCCCGGACGGCGGCCCGGAGCCGGGCCAGCGGGACCGTGTAGTGGCAGGCGCCACCGACGTAGCTGACCAGGGCCAGCAACCCCGCGCGGCGTACCGTCGACAGGACGGCGCTGTCCCCCGGCTGCGCGACGCAGGTGACCTCCTCCCACTCGAGAGCGGCGGCCTCGACAGCGAGCGCGCGGAGGAGCCGGGCGCCGTACCCGCGCCGTTGCCGGTCGTCCTCGACGTGCAGCGCCAGCTCGCGCCGGTCCCCGACAGCGGTGACGAGGCCGGCTCCCACGAGGTCGTCGCCCTCCAGCAGCACGACGCTGCGCCCCTCGACGGGCTCGAGCAGGCTGCGGGCCTCCTCGAGCGTGATCCCGCTGACCGGCGCGAGGTAGCGGCGGCGCAGCACCTCGGCCGAGCACCGCCGGTGCATCGCGACGAGAGCGTCGGCGTCGGCGGCGCAGCCGGGACGGACGAGGACGAGTGCGGGCGACTGTGTGGGGGTCTGCGTGGGGACCTGCGTGGGGACCTGCGTGGGGACCCGGCCAGCTGCCCCGTGGGGCTGCGGCGGGGCTCCCCGGCGGTCGTGCGGGACGACGGACGCCACGAGCCGCCGGAGCTCGGACGCACGTCCGACCTCGGTGTCGGTGAAGTCGACGTCGCGGGCGAGCCGCACGGCCGGCCCGTCGCCGTCCACGAGCGCCAGGCCGGCGGGCTGCGACGGTCCGGCGACGACCGCGCCGAGGAGGGAGCACAGCTGCTCCTGCAGCCGGTCCGGCGCGCGGAGCAGCAGCTGCGCCGCCCGGAGCCAGCGGACGGGCTGGTCCTCCAGCACCCGGCTCGACGCCCGCCGGACGACGACGCCCAGGACCCCCGACTCGGTGCAGAGCCGGGTGACGTCGGCGGCGGTCCACCCGTCCGGGCTGTCGAGCACCAGCTCGTCGACGACGCGACCGCCTCCGGTCGGGAGCAGGTCGAGGGCGAGGATGTTGACGCCCCCCGCACCGAAGGAGGTTGCCAGTGACGCGACCGCTCCCGGGCGGTCCTCCACGACTGCGCGCACCTGCCACAACACCGGTGCCCTCCCCTGTCGACCAGCGAGCAGCCCGGCAGGGTCGCTCCCCCACGAGCGTCCTGCAGGGAGCTCACAGGTGAGCGACGACGGTGTTAACCGCGTGTGAACACCTCCGGCCCGAGCGCCGGTTCCCCAAGGGATGTCGGCGTCCTGGTGCTCCCCACGGGTCACGTGCCATGGGAGGTGCCGGTATGCCGTGGGGAGCTGCCGCGTGCTCCGTCAGGGGAGGTCGGCGAACCAGGTCGGCGCGTGCGCCCGGAACTCCTCGGGCGACCGCGAGGGGACGCCGGCCGGCAGCACCCCCACCAGCGGTACGTCGGTGAGCTGCGGCAGCTCCTCACGGTTGAGCCGCTCGGTGAGCCCGGGGTCGTCCGGCCACGAGCCGAGCACGAGTCCGACGACCTCCAGCCCGGCCGTGCGCAGCGCCTGCACGGTGAGCATGGTGTGGTTGAGCGTCCCGAGGCCGGGTCGAGCGACGACCACGACGCCGACCGGCAGCACGGTCGCCACGGAGACCCCCAGCTCAAGGAGCGACCAGCCCTCCCCCAGACGCACGGTCACCCCGCCGGCACCCTCCACGAGCACGAGGTCGTGGACCGAGGCCGCCTCCTCCACCACCCGCCGCTGCTCCCCGAGCGCCGGGAGCGTCACGCCGGCGACCCGCGCGGCGAGGTCGGGGGCCAGCGGGTCGGGCAGCCGGACCGGTTCCACCGTGGTGACCGGCCCGGCGAGCCGGCGTACCTCCTCCAGGTCACCGGGCTCTTCCGGCGCCACCCCGGTCTGCACCGGCTTGACCACGCAGACCGACCGGCCCTGACCGGCGTACGCCGCGGCGAGGGCGGCCGTCACCACGGTCTTGCCGACGCCGGTGTCCGTGCCGGTGACGACGACGACCCGGCTCACCGGCCGAGCACCGACGTCAGCACCTCGTCGGCCAGCGCCAGGTCGCCGTCGGTGTGGTGGGCGTGCGCGGTGAGCCGCAGGCGCGAGGAGCCGTCGGGCGTCGAGGGCGGCCGGAAGCAGCCGATGCGGACCCCCTTGCCGGCAGCTGCCTCGACCGCAGCGACCGCCTGCTGCGGGCCGGCGACCGGGACCGACATGACGGCGCCCGGGGGCGCCGGTACGCCGCAGGTGGCGGCGAGGGCCGCGGCGTTGCGGTGCAGCCGTCCCACCCGTTCGGGCTCGCGCTCGACGACGCCGAGAGCCGCCAGGGCCGCTCCTGCCGCCGCGGGTGCGAGCCCGGTGTCGTAGACGAAGGGCCGCGCGGTGTTGACCAGGTGCTCGCGGACCGCGACCGGCCCGAGGACCGCGCCTCCCTGGGCGCCGAGGGCCTTGGAGAGCGTCGCGGTCGCGACGACGTGATCGGCCCCGGCCAGTCCCGCCTCGGCCAGGACGCCGCGCCCGCCGGGTCCGGCGACCCCGAGGCCGTGGGCCTCGTCGGCGACGAGCAGCGCCCCGTACCGCGCGCAGACGGCGGCCACCTCCTCGACCGGCGCTCGATCCCCCAGCACGGAGTACACGGTCTCCGCCAGCACCAGCGCCCGTCCGTCCCAGGCGGCGAGCGCCGTCGCCACCGACTCGACGTCGTTGTGCGGGACGACGGCGACGCGGGCCCGGGACAGCCGGCAGGCGTCGACCATCGAGGCGTGGACGTGGGCGTCGGAGACGAGGAGCGTGTCGCGGTCGGCCAGCGCGGCCACCACCGCGAGGTTGGCGGCGTAGCCGGTCGACAGCACCAGCCCCGACGCGGCGCCGGTGAACGCCGCCAGCCGCTGCTCGAGGGCGGTGTGCAGCGACAGCGTCCCGGTGACGAGCCGGCTGGCCCGCGCCCCGGCGCCGTACCGGCGGGCGGCCTCGACCGCACCCTCCACCACCCGCGGGTCGCCCGCGAGCCCGAGGTAGTCGTTGCCGGCGAGGTCGAGGAGCGGCCCCTGGGCGTCGTGGTCGGTGAGCCGTCGGGCCAGCCCCCGAGCCTCGCGGTCCAGCGCCCGCTGCTCGAGCCAGTCCCGCCAGCCGGCTCCCGGTCGCGACGTCACCCGTGCACCTGCTTGACGGCGCCGACGACGGCGGACGTGATCGCGGCGAGGTCGTCGTCGGTGCAGACGTACGGCGGCATCGTGTAGACGAGGTCGCGGAAGGGGCGGACCCAGACGCCGGCGTCGAGCGCGGCGCGGGTCACCGCGGCGACGTCGACGGGCCGGCGCAGCTGCACCACGCCGACCGCGCCCAGCGTGCGGACCTCGGCGACGCTGCCCAGCTCGCCCGCCGGGGCGAGGCCGTCGGCGAGGGCGGCCTCGATCCGCGCGGTCCGGGCGGCGTTGTCGACCTGCCCGAGGAGGGTGAGGTTGGCCGACGCGACGGCACAGGCCAGCGGGTTGGCCATGAAGGTCGGGCCGTGCATGAGCGCGCCGGCCGGGCTGGCGTCCACCCGCGCGGCGACCTCGTCGGTCGTCAGCACGGCGGCGAGCGTGAGGTAGCCCCCGGTGAGCGCCTTGCCGACGCACAGGACGTCGGGGACGATCCCGCAGCGGTCGGCCGCCCAGGCGGTCCCCGTCCGCCAGAACCCCGTCGCGATCTCGTCGAGGACGACGAGGGCGCCGTGCGCGCGCGCCAGGTCGGCGAGCAGGCGGACCGCGACCGGCGACCAGACGTGCATCCCGCCCGCGCCCTGGAGCACCGGCTCGACGACGACCGCCGCGACCTCGTCGGCGTGCTGCTCGAAGAGCCGCTGCGTCGCTGTCCACCAGGCAGCGAGCTCCGGGTCGTCGAGGTCGCGGTGCACGCCCCCGGGCGGACGCGGCGCGAAGACGTGCTGCGGCAGCAGGCCGGCGTACATGCTGTGCATCCCGCCCTCGGGGTCGCAGACGCTCATCGGCGCGAAGGTGTCGCCGTGGTAGCCGCCACGGACCGTGAACACCTTCGTGCGGGTCAGGCCGTCGGCGGCGTGCGCCTGCCAGGCGGTCTTGAGCGCGACCTCGACCGCGACGGACCCCGAGTCGGCGAGGAACACCCGCCGCAGCGGTCCGTCCGGCCCACCGGGGGCGAGGTCGAGGAGCTGCCGGGCGAGCCGGACCGCCGGCTCGTGGGTGAGCCCGCCGAACATGACGTGGCTCATCCGGGTGAGCTGGTCCGCGGCCGCCGCGTCGAGCTCCGGGACGGCGTAGCCGTGGATCGCGCACCACCACGACGACATGGCGTCGACGACCTCGCGCGGCTCGCCGTCGACCTCGAGCCGCAGCCGGGTGCCGCGCGCGGAGTCCACGGGGTACGCCGCGGTGGGGGCGCTCGCCGAGGAGTACGGGTGCCAGAGGTGGTCCCGGTCGAAGGTGACCTCTTCGGGGCTCATTCGTCGGTCCAGGTCATCGCCCCGTCGGTCCCCCAGGTGCTCGCCGAGAGCTCCCCGTGCTCGGCGCACCGGGCCGTCCACGTGTCCGGGGTCACCTGGACGACCATCCGGCGCCGGCAGGCGGTGCAGTACCGCGGCGGCTCCAGCTCGAGCATGCGCACGCAGGCGGCGTGGTCCCGGGCGTCGAGCGGGTCGCCGCAGTGACCGCAGTACGCCGCGGCAGGGGTGCTCGAGGAGGCGGCGGACACCGGGAGGCTCAGAGCGTCGCGTTGAGCGCCTTGATCGGCATCTGCAGCTCCTCGAGGAGCGCCAGGTCGGCGTCGGGGGCGCGGCCGAGCGTCGTCAGGTAGTTGCCGACGATCACCGCATTGATCCCTCCGAGCAGCCCGTCCCGGGTGCCGAGGTCGCCGAGGGTGAGCTCGCGGCCGCCGGCGTACCGCAGCACCGTGCGCGGCATCGCCAGCCGGAACGCCGCGATCGTGCGCAGGGCGTCCTGCGCGTCCATGACCGGGAGGTCGCCGAAGGGCGTCCCAGGCCGGGGGTTGAGGAAGTTGAGCGGGACCTCGTGCGGCTCGAGGGATCCGAGCTGGGCGGCGAGCTCCGCGCGCTGCTCGAGGGTCTCCCCCATCCCGACCAGCCCGCCGCAGCAGAGCTCCATGCCGGACTCCTTGACCATCGTGCAGGTCTCCCAGCGCTCCTCCCAGCTGTGGGTGGTGACGACCTGGGGGAAGTAGGAGCGCGCCGCCTCGAGGTTGTGGTTGTAGCGGTGCACGCCCATCGCGACGAGGTCGTCGACCTGGTCCTGGGAGAGCATCCCCAGGGACGCGGCGACGTTGATGTCGACGGCCTGGCGGATGGCGGCGACACCCTCGCGCATCTGACCCATGAGCCGGTCGTCGGGCCCACGCACCGCCGCGACGATGCAGAACTCGCTGGCACCGGTGGCCCGGGTCTGCTGCGCCGCCGCGACGAGCTGGGGGATGTCGAGCCACACAGAGCGGACCGGAGAGGTGAACTGGCCGCTCTGGCTGCAGAAGTGGCAGTCCTCGGGGCAGCCGCCGGTCTTGAGCGAGACGATCCCCTCGACCTCGACGTCCGGGCCGCACCAGCGCATCCGCACCTCGTGCGCCAGCGCGAGGAGCGCCGGGACGTCCTCGTCCGGGAGCGAGAGAACCTCGACCAGCTGGCGCTCCTCGAGCCCACGGCCGCCGACGAGGACCCGCTCGCGCGCGACGGCGAGCACCGGCGGCTGAGGGCTCGACGGGCTCGACGGGCTCGACGGGCTCGTCGCGCGGGAGGGTCGGGGTCGTCGTCGAGGTCATGCGGCTCCTGTCGTCGGGACCGGGCCATTGTGCCCTGCCCCGCGGCGGCGGCTGCCGGTGCCGACCGGTGGGCGGGCGGGCGCCGGGCCGGCGGTGGGCCGGCGACGGACGTCTTGTCAGCCGAGGCTGTCGGCGAGGCCGTCGAGCCCGTCGGTGACCGCGGCGATCCGCTCCGCGACGGCGTCGCCGAACGCGCGGTGGCCGTCCGGGGTGAGGTGGAGCCGGTCGGGGAGGAAGGGCAGCTGCCACCCCGACGTACGGACGTAGGGGATGCCGGCCCGCTCGGCCTCCGCGGCCAGGAGTGCGTCGACCCGGGCGACCTGGGCGGCTCGACGAGGGGCGTCCGGCGGCCCGACGACGACCGCCTGAAGGCCGGTGAGCTGGGCGAGGACGTCGCGCACGCCGGAGCGGAGCTGCTCGTCGGGGACGTCGTAGTCGTTGAGCCCGCCCTGGACCACGACGAGCGCCGGGTTCTCGGCCAGCGCCCGGGCGATCCGGAGCCCGAAGGCCTCGCCGGAGCAGGGGCTCGCGGCGGCGGTGAAGCCGGAGCCGGCGAAGCCGTCGACGACGACCTGACCGGGGAGGAACGACGGCCAGGAGCTGCTGGGGTCGGGGAGGTGCGCCCCCTGGGAGTAGCTGTCGCCGATCACGACGACCCGTGGCCCGGCTCCCGCCACTGCGGCGTGCCGGACCGCCGATGCCGCGGCGATCGCCCGGCAGGTGTCGGCCGCCGACGGTCCCCCGTCGGCCCAGGTGAGCACGCCACCGAGCAAGCCGCTCAGCGCGAGCCCCAGGGCTCCCGCGGCGGCCCAGCGCCTGGCGGGCCTCCTCATGGGCTTTAGCGTGGGGCTGTCCCGTTCGTCGCACACGGGCCGTAAGGCCCGACTGCTGGGCCGCAGGTCCCGGCCCTCCCCCGCCGAGCCGCCCCCCGTGACCGGTCGAGCCGCCCCCCGTGACCGGTCGAGCCGCCCCCCGTGACCGATCGACCCGCCCGCCGTGGCGGGCGGCTCGGCGGCGGAGGGCGCTAGCGTCCGTCCGTGACCGCAGCGGATGCAGCAGCAGGACCGGCCAGGCCGAGCGGACGCGTGGTGGTCGTCGGCACGGTCAACGTCGACGACGTCTTCGAGTGCGCGGCCCTGCCGCTGCCCGGCGAGACGGTCCTCGCGCTGTCGACCGCGCGGCACCAGGGCGGCAAGGGTGCGAACCAGGCGAGCGCCGCCGCGCGTTGGGGTGCTCCGACCGCCCTCGTGGCGCTCGTCGGCGGCGACGAGGACGGCGCCAGCGCGCTGGCGGACCTGACGTCGTGGGGGGTGGCGACCGAGGAGGTGAGCGCCACCGACCTCCCGACCGGCCGGGCGGTCATCCTCCTCGACCGGTCCGGTGAGAACTCGATCGTCGTCGCCTCCGGCGCCAACGGGGCGCTCGACGCGCCGCGCACGTCGGCCGCCCTGGAACGGCTCGACCTCACCCCGGACGACGTGGTCCTCACCAACGCTGAGGTCGCGCCCGAGGTGGTCGCCGCCGCAGCGAGCGCGGCCGGCGAGCGGAGCGCACGGCACGTCCACAACCTCGCACCGGCCCGCGAGGCCGACCTGCACGCCACCTCGGCGACGATCCTCGTCCTCAACGAGGTGGAGCTGTCGCAGGCGACCGGAGAGTCGGACACCGACACCGCCCTCCGGTCGCTCGCCTCCGGCCGTCCGGGGGTCGTCCTCACCCTGGGGGCCCGTGGAGCGGTCGCGGCCACCGCCGACGGCCACACCGCCGTGCCCGCCTCCCTCACCTCCGTCGTCGACACCACTGGAGCGGGCGACGCCTTCTGTGGCGCGCTCGCGGCCGAGCTCGTCTCCGGGAGCGACCTCGTCGCGGCGGTCCGGCTCGCGGTCCGTGCCGGGTCGTACGCCGTGACGGGGGCAGGTGCCCGGGGGGCGCTCGCCCGTCGTGCCGACGTCGCCGACTGACCCAAGGGGCGGCTCGACCCGTCACGGAGGGCGGCTCGACCCGTCACGGAGGGCGGCTCGGCGGGCTACGGAGGTCCTGCGGAGTACCGTCGACGGCAGCCGTCCGACCGACAGCAGGAGCACGCGCGTGACCCCTCCCGGTGTCCCCGGCCCCGCACCGGGTGCCGACCCAGCGACGGGAGCAACGGGCGACCGGCTGCCCGACGCCGACCACGCCCGCCCCCCGCCGACCCGCCAGCGGCTCGCGGAGTGGCCGCGCACGTCGCGGGAGTACTCCGCGGCGCTGCTTTCCGGCGACCTTGTCGACCGGTGGCCCCACGGCGACGGTCATCCCGTCCTGGTCCTCCCCGGGTTCCTCGCCGGAGAGAGCTCGACGCGCTACCTGCGCCGGATGCTGCAGCGGCTGGGGTACGCCGCCTACGACTGGGAGCTCGGTCGCAACTACGGCCTCCGCCGGGAGATGGAGGAGACGTTCGCCCAGACGCTGCAGCGCCTCGCCGCCGAGCACGGCCGTCGGGTCAGCGTCATCGGCTGGAGCGCCGGCGGCATCCTGGCTCGCGAGATCGCCCGACGCGCCCCGGAGCAGACCCGGATGGTCATCACGCTCGGCGCACCCTTCCGCGGCAACCACAAGGCGACCCACGCGTGGCGGCTCTACTCCCTGGTGAACCGCGGTCCCGAGCTCGAGGAGGCGATGAGTGAGGCCGCCCGGCGGGCCCGTGAGGAGCCGCTGACGGTCCCCACGACGTGCGTCTACAGCCGCAACGACGGGATCGTCGCCTGGGAGTGCTGCACCAGCCTGCCGGCTCCGACCACCGAGAACGTCGAGGTGAACAGCTCCCACCTCGGCTACGGCCACAACCTGGAGACCCTGTACGTCATCGCCGACCGGCTCGCGCTCCCCGAGGGCGGGTGGACCCCGCTGGAGCAGGGACCGGCCCGGCGGCGCGTCGGCGACGCCAGCAGCGACGGCGGCACCCTGCGGTGAGCGCCGCGCCGTGACCTCGGCCCGGGTGGCCGCCGAGGTGCTCGAGCAGGAGCCCGCGCCCGTCCGGCGTTCGGCACCGTCGACGTACGCCCCTGGCACGGGGACCTGCGCGGCAGGGTCGACGCCTGCCTGGACACCCTCGACGCCCGGCTGGCCTGGTTGGACGGTGTGACACGGGACCCGGGGACCGCGCGGTGCTGGACCTCGGCCCCCACTGGTTGTAGGACGTGTGCTGACAGGCGCTCCCGCACCCGACCCACGAGCTGAGGAGTAGCAATGAGACCTGCGAGCCGGTGGGTGGCGGTCGGCCTCCTCGCGCTGGCGATCGTGGTGCCGCTGCTGGTCGGCGTCTACGACCGTGAGGACCCGACGCTGTTCGGCTTCCCCTTCTTCTACTGGTTCCAGTTCCTGCTGATCCCGTTCGCGTCGGTGCTCACCTATGCCGCCTTCCGGTTGGTGACCCCGAAGCAGCCCCGACGACCACCGGGAGGAGGGGACCACCGATGAGGGACGTCGACCCGGTCGCGCTGGCCGTCTTCCTGGCCTTCTTCGTCCTCGTCACCGTGATGGGGTTCGTCGCGTCACGGTGGCGCCGCACCGGTGCGCTGGACAGCCTCGACGAGTGGGGGCTCGGCGGCCGCGGCTTCGGCACGTTCGTTGCCTGGTTCCTCATCGGAGGCGACATCTACACCGCGTACACGTTCGTCGCCGTGCCCGCGACGCTCTACGCCGGGAGCATGGTCGGGTTCTTCGCGGTCCCCTACACGATCGTGCTCTACCCGATCATCTTCGTGTTCCTGCCCCGGCTGTGGTCGGTCTCTCACCGCCACGGGTATGTGACGCCGGCCGACTTCATCCGCGGCCGCTTCGACTCCCGGTGGCTGGCGCTGGCGGTGGCCGCGACCGGGGTGCTCGCGACGATGCCCTACATCGCGCTACAGCTCGTCGGGATCCAGGTCGTCCTCGAGGTGATGGGGATCGGCGGCGAGTCGGGACTGACCAAGGACATCCCGCTGCTCATCGCCTTCGGCGTGCTGGCGGCGTACACCTACGCCTCGGGCCTGCGCGCCCCGGCGCTGATCGCCTTCGTCAAGGACACGCTCATCTACGTGGTGATCCTCGTCGCGGTCATCTACCTGCCCACGCAGCTCGGCGGCTGGGACGGCATCTTCGACTCCGCCAAGGACTCGTTCACGGCGTTCAACACCGAGAACGCCGACGCCATCGCGGCCGGGACGGCGGCGCCACGGGGGATCCTCCCCGCCGACCCGTTGCAGTGGGCCTACGTCTCACTGGCGCTGGGATCCGCGCTGGCGCTGTTCATGTACCCACACTCGATCACCGGGGTCCTCTCCACGGGGAGCCGCTCGGTCATCCGCCGCAACGCCGCCTTCCTCCCGGCGTACTCGTTCCTCCTCGGGCTGCTGGCGCTCCTCGGCTTCGCCGCGATCGCCGCGGGGATCGAGGTCGACAACCCGCAGCTGTCGGTGCCGGCGCTGTTCGACGAGATGTTCCCGCAGTGGTTCGCCGGCGTCGCCTTCGCCGCGATCGCGATCGGCGCGCTCGTGCCGGCCGCGATCATGTCGATCGCCGCAGCGAACCTGTGGACCCGCAACGTGTACCGCGAGTTCATCAACCCTGACGCCACGCCGGCGCAGGAGGCGCGGCAGAGCAAGCTGATGTCGCTGCTGGTCAAGTTCGGGGCCCTGGTCTTCATCCTGGGCCTGCCGGGCGAGTTCGCGATCAACCTCCAGCTGCTCGGCGGTGTCTGGATCCTGCAGACGCTGCCAGCGATCGTCATCGGTCTCTACACCCGGTGGGTCCACCGCTGGGCGCTGCTCGCGGGCTGGGCGGTCGGGATGGCCTACGGCACCTGGACGGCGTACGGGGTCCCCCGGACCGGGGTCCCGGACAGCCACTTCGGCGGCCCGCTCGCCGAGGTCCCGTTCACCGACACCCGCGGCTACATCGCGCTGACGGCGCTCGTCCTCAACCTGCTCGTCGTGGTGGCCGCGACACTGCTGTTCCGCGCGCTCCACACCGACCCGGGCAACGACCACACCCAGCCGTCGGACTACACCGCGGACGCGGGCGACCCTGGTGTCGAGGACATCCCGCTCGAGGACGTCGCCGGCCGGGACGTGGGCCGCGGTACGCCGTAGCGCTGCGGCCCCCGCCGACGGGTGCTACTGCCCCCTCCGGCCGTCGATCCGCTCCCGCAGCAGGTCGGCGTGGCCGTTGTGGCGGGCGTACTCCTCGACCATGTGGACGAGGAGCTCGCGGAGCGAGAGCGGCTCCCCCGCGCCGTCGTGGGCGACGAAGCCCAGGTCGGTCGCCGCGGTGAACTCCTCGGCGAAGGCGACCTCCTCGCGCCAGGCCTCCCACGCCTCGGCGACGACCGCCGGGTCGGCCACCGCGCCGTCGAAGTCGCCGTCGGGCTGCTCGGGGGTCTGGTAACGCCGCGGCGCGTCCTGACCGGCGAACCTGCGGCTGAACCAGCCCCGCTCGACCTCGGCCATGTGCCGCACCAGCCCCAGCAACGACATGGTCGAGGGCTCGACCGCGCGCCGCGCGAGCTGGTCGGGGTCGAGCCCGTCGCACTTGAGCCGGAGCGTCAGCCGCTGGCACCGCAGGAACTCGGTGAGCGTCGTCCGCTCGTCGCCGAGCCGCGGGCCGCCCTCCCGGGGGTCGGTATCGAGGTCGAGGAACATGTCGGCCCGGTGCTGCAGGGCAGGGGCGGAGCCGGAGGAGGTCGGTGCAGCATCGGTGGTCACGCCGCCATGCTGGTCAGCGCGGAGCGGCGTCCGCAACCGGGTTCCACGCGCTCGACTCACGAAACTGTCGCCACTTCCGACATGCAGCCAGCTCAGCCCCCGCAAGTGGCACCACTTCCGACCCGCGCCACCCTCAGCCCCCGCAAGTGGCACCACTGACGGCCTCCAGCGCCCTCGACCCCCGCAAGTGGCACCACTTCCGACCCGCGCCACCCTCAGCCCCCGCAAGTGGCACCACTGACGGCCACCAGCGCCCTCGACCCAGGCAAGTGGCACCACTTCCGACCCGCGCGCCCGCTCAGCCCCTCACAGGGGCGCCACCCTGGACACCTACGACCGGAAGTGTCCGAGAGGACCCGCGACCGACGAGCCGGCCGGTCACCAGCACGGCGACGTCCCCGCTCCCGCTCCCTGCCCCCCTACCTCGCTGCGCGGGCCGTCCTGCGGCCGCGTGCACCCCCCGACCCGTCACCACCCACCGGACGCGGGTCTCGCTCGGGGACCACCTGGGTGCACTGGTGGGCCGGTCCGACCGGGGTCGGCGAACCACACTGCTACCGGCTGCAGGGTCCCGGCTCCTGATCGAGTGGGACAACACCCAGCGCGGCGCGAACCACGCGCACTCGGTCTGGCGGGACCCGACGGCCGCCTTCGGCCTCGACGTCCTCGCGCGGCACCGTGCCGGTCATCGCTGAGCGGTCCCTGACGCCGCAAGGTCCATGCCGCAATACCGCTGGTCCGGCGGGTCCGGGTGGGCGATGCTGGCGAGGTGGTCCCCAGTCCCGAGGTGTGCGAGCGAGCGGTCCGCTCTCGCGACCCCCGCTTCGACGGCGTCTTCGTCACCGGGGTGACCTCGACCGGGATCTACTGCCGGCCGAGCTGTCCTGCGGTCACCCCGAAGGCGCGCAACATGCGGTTCTTCCCCGCAGCCGCGAGCGCGCACGCGGCGGGCTTCCGCTCCTGCAAGCGGTGTCGCCCGGATGCGGCGCCCGGCTCGCCGCAGTGGGACGTCCGCGCCGACCTCGTCGGCCGGGCGATGCGTCTCATCGCCGACGGGGAGGTCGACCGCACCGGCGTCCCGGGACTCGCCGAACGCCTGGGCTACAGCCGCCGCGCCGTCGAGCGCGCACTCACCGCCGAGCTCGGAGCCGGCCCGCTCGCCCTGGCGCGGGCCCAGCGTGCCCACACCGCACGCGTGCTCATCGAGACCACGGCGATGCCGTTCACCGAGATCGCCTACGCCGCCGGCTTCGCCAGCATCCGCCAGTTCAACGAGACCCTGCAGCAGGTCTTCGCCGTGACCCCGACCCAGCTACGTGCGGGGACCGTGCTGCGGGACCGGTCCGCACCCGCGGCGACGGCCGCGCCCGCGACCGGCGGTGCCTTCGCGACGATCACCGTCCGGCTGCCGTTCCGCGCCCCTCTCCTCCCCGACAACCTCTTCGGCCATCTCGTCGCCACCGGCGTCCCCGGGGTCGAGGAGTGGCGCGGCGGGAGCTACCGCCGCACGCTCCGGCTCCCGCGTGGGGCAGCGCTCGCGGCACTGCGCCCGGAGTCCGACCACGTCCACGCGACGCTCCACCTCAGCGACGTGCGTGACCTGCCGGTCGCGGTGGCCCGCTGCCGTCGGCTGCTCGACCTCGACGCGGACCCCGTTGCGGTCGACGCGGCTCTCGCCGAGGACGCCGCCCTGGCACCGCTCGTCGCCGCTGCTCCCGGGCGCCGGGTCCCGCGCACCGTGGACGAGGAGGAGCTGGCGCTCCGTGCGGTCCTCGGTCAGCAGGTCAGCACCGCTGCCGCCCGCACTCATGCAGCGCGGCTCACCCTCGCCCTCGGCGAGACGGTCCAAGACCCCGGAGGGCGGCTCACCCACCTGTTCCCGTCGTCGGCGCAGGTGGCCGGTGCCGACGACGCCACGCTGTCGGCCGCTGCCGCCCTCCCGCGGTCGCGCCGCACGACCCTGCGGGCGCTGGCGACCGCCCTGGCGTCCGGCCAGGTCGGGCTCAGTCCCGGCGCGGACCGCGCGGCTGCCCGCGCCGCGCTGCTCGCGCTGCCCGGGATCGGCCCCTGGACCGTCGAGACCGTCGCGATGCGGGCGCTCGGCGACCCCGACGCGTTCCCGGCCTCCGACCTCGGGGTGCTGGCGGCCGCTCGGACGCTCGGCCTCCCGGACCGCCCCGCCGCGCTGGTCGCACGCGCAGACGCCTGGCGACCGTGGCGCGCCTACGCCACCCAGCACCTGTGGGGGTGTGGCGACCACGCCGTCAACCGCTTCCCGACCGACCCCACCGTCCCGACCCAGGAGTCCGCGTGACACGTCACTACGCCGTCCTCGACAGCCCGCTCGGACCGCTCACCGTCGTCACCGAGGACGACGGACTCTGCGGGTTGTACGTCGAGCAGGGCCTGCACAAGGCCCTCGAGCGGCGGGCGACCCTCGGTGCTCCGTCCCGGGCGCAGGAGGTCCCGCTGCTGCAGGCGGTGGCCGAGCAGCTCACGGCGTACTTCCGCGGTGAGCTCACCGAGTTCGACCTGCCCGTGAGGGCCGCCGGGACGCCGTTCCAGCAGCGGGTCTGGGCGGCGCTGACCGACATCCCGTACGGCGAGACCCGCAGCTACGGCCAGATCGCCACCGAGGTGGGAAACCCCGCCGCCAGCCGTGCCGTCGGGGCGGCGAACGGACGCAACCCGGTGAGCATCGTGGTGCCCTGCCACCGCGTCATCGGCAGCACCGGACGGCTCACCGGGTACGCCGGCGGGCTCACCACCAAGGAGCAGCTGCTCGCGCACGAGCGCTCCACCGGGGTGGCGTCCCGACCTGCGGATTCCTCGTCGCTGCCTCGCGTCGGGTAAGTTGACCCTGCTGTCGAGCACAGGCAGCACGGAACATTCGTGGAGCCGCCTTCGCTCCCGAGGGGACGCGGAGGTGATGCGCTGGTGTCGACGTCTCCCGAGAACCGAGCGGTACCGCTCTGGCACACGCACCTGACCGCCCCGGCGAGCCGGGTCTCCGTGCCGACCTACGCGGACGCGCTCGGACCCGACGTGCAGGCCGCTGGCGGCCCCGGGATCGCCACCGTCGGGATCACGGGGCTCGCCGCGCTGCTCGTCCCCCCGCGCACCGAGAGGAGAACAGCATGAGGATCGTGTTCCACAGCTTCGCGGGGCGCTACTCCGACAATCCCCGGGCGATCCACGAGCGGATCGCCGACCGACCCGGGGTCGAGCTGGTGTGGCTGGCCGAGCCCGCGCACCTCGCCGCCTTCCCCGACGGTGTGAAGACCATCGACCCCTGCGACCCCGGTGTGCCGGACCTGCTGAGCTCGGCGGACCTGCTCGTGGCCAACACCCACACCGAGTACGAGTGGGACAAGCGCCCCGGCACGACGTACCTCCAGACGTGGCACGGCACCCCGCTCAAGCGCATCCACAACGACGTGCTGTGGGCGCCGGAGGGTCGGCTCGCGCGGCTCGACCGCGACGTCGCCCGGTGGGACCTGCTGCTGTCGCCGAACCCGGTGAGCACCCCACGGCTGGCGGGCGCGTTCGGCTTCGGCGGCAGGATCGCCGAGACCGGCTACCCCCGCAACGACGCGCTGCGCGCTCCTGGCGCCGCGGCGGCCCGGGAGCGGACCCGGACGGCTCTCGGGATCGAGCCGGGTCGGACCGCGGTGCTCTACGCGCCCACGTGGCGCGACCAGGAGGTCTTCGGCGGCAGCGGGCCGCTGGCCCTGCCCGTGGACGTCGCGGCGCTGCGGGCCGCTCTGCCCGACGACCTGGTGGTGCTGGTCCGTGCGCACAACATGGTGACCGGTCGCCTCGCGACCGAGCCGCTGCCCGGCGTCCTCGACGTCTCCTACCACCCCGACATCCGCGACCTGTACCTGGCGGCGGACGCGCTCGTCACCGACTACAGCTCGGTGATGTTCGACTTCGCGGTCACCGGCAAGCCGATGGTCTTCTCCACCCCGGACGTCGAGGCGTTCGCCGAGTGCGTCCGCGGGTTCTACTTCGACCTGGCGCCGGTCGCACCGGGCCCGCTCACGACCTCGGTCGCCGAGCTGGCTGCTGCGCTGTGCGACCTGCCCGGGGTCGTGGACCGGTACGCCGACGCCTACGCGTCGTTCCGTGCCACGTTCTGCGCGCTCGAGGACGGCCACGCGACCGACCGGGTGCTGGAGCAGCTCGGCCTCCTCTGACGACGCCGGGCTAGAGGTCGGCCTGTCCGGAGAGGACGGTGACGGTGCCGCCGCCGATCCACGTCCCGGCGTCGTCCTGTGAGACGTGCACCCGGCCACGGCGGCCGATGGCGGTGCCCTGGCTGGCGACGTACGGCGACGTGGCGCGTCCTGAGCCGAGGAGCCACTCCGCGACGCCGGCGTTCAGGCTCCCCGTCACCGGGTCCTCGATGACGGTGTCCCCGACCTGGAAGAACGCCCGGAGCTCAAACGCCTCGGGCGACCCCTCGGAGTGGGGCCCGACGACGCCCACGTCCAGGTCGACCGCCCGCGGCTGGAGCGCCAGGACCTCCTCGGCGGACCCCAGGAGCACCGCCACCCACCCGGGGCCGTTGTCCACCCACGCGGCGTCCACCACCGCACCGCGGGCGATCCCGAGCACCTCCGCGAGGTGCTCGACCAGCGCCGCCTCGACCGGCCCCGAACGGACCAGCGGCGGCGCGGCGAAGGCCAGCCCCGCCGGCGTACGCCGGACCCGGACCAGTCCCGCGGCGCACTCCTGGACCACGACGTCGGGGTCCGTGGACCGACCACCGGCCTCGAGCCACGCGTGACAGGTCCCCAGCGTCGGGTGCCCGGCGAAGGGCAGCTCCTCGGCCGGGGTGAAGATCCGCACCCGGTAGTCGGCGTCCGGGCTGCTCGGGGGCAGCAGGAACGTCGTCTCCGAGAGGTTCGTCCACTGCGCGAAGCGCTGCATCACCTCGTCGTCGAGCCCGTCGGCGTCGTGGACCACGGCGACCGGGTTCCCGCGCAACGCCTCGGCGGTGAAGACGTCGACCTGCCGGAACGAGCGGCTCACGAGACCTCCTGGCTGTCCGGACCGGTCCGCTGGCGGGAGAGGGTGGACCACGACGTTGCCTCCCGCCCCAGGATGCAGCAGCCTACGCACCAGCGAGCGCGCTCACGGTCCCCGGCTCAGGAGAGACACATGACGATCCACGGCACGTTGTTCACCGACTACCGGGAGACCGGGTCGCAGGACCCGTTCGCCCTCCAGAACAAGAAGATGCTGAAGATCCAGATGCAGTACGGGCCGGTGTGGGCCAAGACCGGCTCGATGGTCTGCTACCAGGGCGACGTGAAGTTCGAGAACAAGGGCTCCGGCGGCCTCAGCAAGATGATCCGCAAGGCCGCCACCGGCGAGGGCGTCGACATGATGCAGTGCACGGGTCAGGGCGAGCTCTTCGTCGCCGAGCGGGCCGCCGAGATCCAGGTGATGTACCTCGAGAACGACTCGATCTCGGTCAACGGCGCCAACGTCCTGGCGTTCTCGTCCTCCATCGACTGGGACATCCACCGGGTGCAGGCACGAGGCGCGGCGTTGACCGGCGGCCTCTACAACGTCTCGTTGCGGGGCACCGGCTACGTCGCGGTCACCAGTGAGGGCGAGCCGGTCGCGCTCGACGTCGCGTCCGCGCCGACCTTCGCCGACGCCCAGGCCGTCGTGATGTGGACGGCGGGCGTCACGATGGACGTCCGGGTGGACACCGGCGGGCTGCGGTCGATGGTGCGCGGGGGCACCGGAGAGCTCCTGCAGATGGCGTTCGGGGGGCAGGGCTACGTGCTGGTCCAGCCCAGCGAGTCGGTCACGCAGGGCGGTGCCCAGCAGCAGGGCGGGCGGAGCGGCGGGCTCGGCGGACTCCTGCAGTAGGGCCCGCGTGCTCAGGACCTTCGCCCATTGGACAGGGGCCCCTCGCGTGCTTTCCTAGTTCTTGGAACGAACTCGGGGCGCCACCAGGTGCCCTAATCTTGGTGAGTGAGGACGCAGCGCGTGGGGGACATCCAGCGAGGACGACGCACCGGCGTCATGCTCGGCCTGTCTGCGTTGGCGCTGACGGCGAGCGTCAGCGCTGCGGGCATCGGCACGTCGGCCGCCGACCAGTCCCCTGAGCCCGAGCTCCCGGCCGCGGCGCCCGACACCGCCGAGCTCTCTGCCGCCGAGAACGTCGCGCAGGAGGCACCCCGGATCCCCGCACTCGAGGTTGGGGCGACCCCCCTCGGAGCCCGCCGGCCCGTGAGCCTCGACGGTCCGCGCGCCGCTGGTACCGGCGCGCTCCCCGGCCCGGCGGCCTACGCCTACACCTTCGCCTCGAGCGCCCTCGAGGAGGCCGAGCCCGGCTGCGGCCTGCGGTGGAGCCTGCTCGCGGCGATCGGCCGCATCGAGTCCGACCACGGCCGCAGTGGCTCCTCCCGGCTCGGCGACCAGGGCGTCGTCTCGCCCGCCATGCGGGGAGCCCGCCTCGACGGGTCGCGCGGCACGTCGATCGTGCGTGACACCGACGCCGGCGACCTGGACGGCAGCGCCCGCTTCGACCGCGCCATCGGCCCGATGCAGCTGCTCCCGTCGACCTGGGGCGTCGTCGGCGTCGACGCCGACGGTGACGGCAAGCGCGATCCTGACGACATCGACGACGCAGCCCTCGGTGCTGCGGTGCTGCTCTGCGGCGCCCCGGGGCGCCTCACGACGGACGGTGGCCTCGCTGAGGCACTCGAGCGGTACAACGCCGCCCCCGGGTACGCCGCCGCCGTGACCGAGCTGGAGCGGGAGTACCGCAGGGCCGGGGTGCCGGTCGCGACGCTCGGCAACGCCTCCTCGACTCTCGGGCCCACCCCCTCGGCGCCGTCGGCGTCGATGGAGGCGCTCATCACCGGCAGTGACACCTCGCCCAGCCCCTCCCCGTCCGGCACCGGCGGGAACGGCGACCCGCAGAACGCCGGCAACGGTGGGAACGGCAAGGGCGGCAAGCACGCGGCAAGGGCGGCAAGGGCGGCAAGGGCGGCAAGCACGACGGCGGCAAGGGCGGCAAGGACGACGGCGGCAAGGGCGGGAACGGCAACGGCGGCAACGGCGGCAACGGCAACGGCGGTCCGACGGGCGGCCCGACCGACGGCCCCACACCTGCTCCGGTCTGCTCCGACGTCCCGACCGGCGACCCCGCACCCCTCGAGCCCAGCTCGGAGCTGAGCGACATCGTCGGCACGCTCTCCTGTGACGAAGCCGGCTGGTACGTCGAAGGGACGCCGGTGCTCGTCGGTGACGCCGAGTGGCTCGCGACGACGGCGCTCGCCGACCTCGACGCCGACACGATCGTCGAGACCAACCTCGACGAGCTGCGCGGCCTGGTCGACGCCGAGGACGTGACCGCCTCGGTCGACGACGCCGGCACGGTGTGGGCCCTCCAGGGCCTTCCGTACCTGGTGGCCCCGGTGACGCCCACCCCCAGCGCGCCGCCGAGCCCCAGCACACCGCCGACCCCCAGCGCGCCGCCGAGCCCGAGCCACAGCCCGAGCCACAGCCCGAGCCACAGCGCCACCCCGCGACCCACCCCGACGCCGCGACCGACCCCGCGCCCGACGCCGACCCCGGCACCCAGCGCCTCCCCCAGCCCGACGGCCAGCCCGACGGCCAGCGCGACGGCCAGCGCGACGGCCAGCCCGACGGCCAGCGCGACGGCCAGTGCCACGGCCAGTTCGTCCAGCAGCCCGTCGGACGACGGCTCCGCGAGCAGCTCTGCCAGCCCCTCCGCGGCGGAGTGACGCAGGCCGGTCACGACCGGGCGCCGGGCAACCTGCCCGCTGCTGACCCACCTCGCCGTGGCCGGCCCGGCTACGACCAGGCGACGGTGCTGCGCCGCGCCGTCGACCTGTTCAACCGGCAGGGGTACGACGCGACGAGCATGAGCGACCTGGCTGCCGAGCTCGGGCTCTCGAAGTCCGCGCTCTACCACCACGTCCCGAGCAAGACCTCGCTGCTCCAGGAGGCGCTCGACGAGGCACTCGACGCCCTCGAGCGGGTCCTCGAGGCCGCCAGCGGCGACCCCGACGTGCCGGCGTACGACCGGCTGCGGGAGGCCGTCCGCAACAGCGTCACCGTCCTCGTCGCGCACCTGCCGGCAGTCACCCTGCTGCTCCGGGTGCGGGGCAACGGGCCGGTGGAGGTTGAGGCGCTGCGCCGGAGGCGGGCGGTCGACGAGCGGCTGGCTGCGCTGGTCCGGGCGGCCGTCCGCGACGGCAGTGTCCGTGGGGACCTCCCGCCGGAGCTCACGAGCCGGCTGCTCTTCGGGACGGTGAACTCGCTGGCGGAGTGGGTGCGCCCGGACGGTCGGTACGACGCCGCCGCGCTCGCCGACGCAGTGACCCTGCTCACCTTCGAGGGGCTCGATGTCCGGGCAGTCCCGGACTCTCCCGCGAAAGGACCGAACTTAGGTTAGCCTCACCTTGTGATCGTCTGTCACTGCGCCGTGGTCCGGTGCCGCGATGTCGCCGCGGCCGTCGCCGACGGTGCGCGCACGACGGCGGAGGTCTGCCGGCGGACCGGGGCCGCCCAGAGCTGCGGCGGGTGCGTCTTCTCGGTGCGGCAGCTGGTCTGCCAGCATCAGGGCACGAGAGCCACCCATCATGAGGAGCCCGTGCATGCGCCCCGTTGACCCCCGGATCGTCGAGCTCCTCAACGACGCCCTGACGTTCGAGCTGACCGTCACGAACACCTACTTCCTGCACGCCCGCATGCTCGACAACTGGGGGCTGCCCCGGCTCGGCAAGGTCTTCTACGACCTGTCGATCGACGAGATGCGGGACGCCGACGCGCTCATCAACCGGGTCCTCATGTTCGAGGGGCACCCCAACGTGCAGCGGCTCGGCGCGATCCAGGTCGGGGAGACCCCTGAGGAGATGCTCCGGCTCGCGCTCACCAGCGAGGAGGCGGCGGTCGCGCAGTTCAACGCCTCGGCGACGGAGTGCCACGCGCTCGGGGACCACGGCACCGCCGCTGTCTTCGAGGAGATGGTGCGTGACGAGGAGCGGCACGCCGAGTGGTTCGAGAGCCAGCTCGAGGCCGTGGCGCGCGTCGGTGCCCAGCAGTACCTGTCGCAGCAGGTCGACGCCGGGGCCGGTCCGCCGCAGCAGTGACCGCAGCCGCGCCCGTCAGGCGTCGTAGTCGACGGTGACCTGCGCGGTCACGGGATGGCTCTGGCAGGTGAGCACGAAGCCATCCGCCACCTCGGCAGGCTCCAGGGCGTAGTTGCGCACCATCTCCACCTCGCCGTCCCGCACCTTGGCGCGGCACGTCCCGCAGACCCCGCCCTTGCACGCGAACGGCAGGTCGGTCCTGGTCTGCTGCGCCGCCTCGAGGACGCTGGTGGTCCGGCTCGTGACCGCCGTCGTGGTGCGACCGTCGAGCACGACCGTCACCTCGCTCGTCACACCCTCGACGGTCGCGTCCGGGTGACGCAGCGGAGGCGGCGGCACGTCGACGAAGAACAGCTCGAGGTGGACTTTCTCCGCCGGCACGCCGAGCGCTGCGAGGACCTCCTGGGTCCCGGTCACCATCTCGAACGGCCCGCAGAGCCAGACGTGGTCCAGCGCGGGCAGCGGGACGAGCGCGGTGAGCAGCCGCCTGAGCCGCTCCGGGTCGAGCCGTCCGGTGAACAGCTCGACGTCACGCGGTTCCCGTGACAGCACGTGCACCAGCTCGAAGCGCGAGCCGTAGCGGTTCTTCAGGTCGGCCAGCTCCTCGGCGAACATGACCGAGCTGGTGGTCCGGTTGCCGTAGAGGAGCGTCACCTCGGCCGCGGGGTTGGCCAGCACGGACGCGGTGATCGACAGCAGCGGCGTGATCCCGGAACCCGCGGCGATGCACAGGTGACGACCGCCCGCTGCGGTGTCGGCGCGGAGCCCACCGGTGGGGGTCGACACCTCGAGGCGAGACCCGGGCCGCACCTCGCGTACCAGCCACCGCGAGAAGCTCCCTCCGGGCACCTCCCGCACCCCGATCCGCGGTGGCTCACCTTCCGCGGCGCAGATCGAGTAGGACCGCCGCTGCTCGACGCCGTCGACGACCCGACGCACGGTGAGCGACTGGCCGGCGGAGAAGTCGTACGCCGCGCGCAGCTCCTCAGGGACGTCGAAGGTGACCGCGACGCTGTCCTCGGTGAGCCGGTCGACGCGCGCGACGGTGAGGAAGGAGAAGGCCCCGGTCCGGGGTCCCGGGGTCGGCCCGGTCCCCTGCGGCTCCGCCGGCCGCGTCGTCACGGTCACTCCCGCAGCCTCCCCACCTCAGTGCTCCTTCACGTGGTCGAACGGCTCGAGGCAGGACGAGCAGCGGTACATCGCCGTGCAGGCCGTCGCCCCGAACTCGGAGGCGAGGCTCACCTGCGGCGACCCGCACCGCGGGCAGCGGACCGCGCGGCGGGTCGGGGTGAGGGTGAGCGGCACGGCTCCCGTGGCGGACGCCGCTGCGCCGCCGGCTGGCCCGGGGGGTGAGATCCCGTGCTCGCGCAGCGCGCGGCGGCCGTCCTCGGTGATCCAGTCGCTCGACCACGCCGGCGCGAGCGACAGCCGGACCGTGACGTCGTCGAAGCCGGCGCCTCGCAGCCGGCGTACGACGTCCTCGCGCATGACCGCCAGCGCCGGACATCCCGAGTAGGTCGGGGTGAGCACCACGGTCACCGCTCCGGCGGCGTCGACCGTCACGTCGCGGAGCACGCCGAGGTCCGCCAAGGTCAGCACCGGGAGCTCGGGGTCGACGACGCAGGACGCCACCGCCCAGGCGGTCGACGCGCTCACCAGCGCCCCGTGGGATGAGCCCGCGCCACGACCTGCATCTCGGCCAGCAGCCGTCCCAGCGCCTCGGTGTGGACGCCGTCCCGCCCGGTCCGGTCCCCTGGTCCACCGGCAGCAGCGAGCTGCGGCCACTCGACGGCGCCGGCGTCGAGCACCTCGGTGAGGATGGATCGGACCCCGGCCTCGACGGTGGCGGGGTCGACCCCGACGCCCGCTGCGGCGACCCGCCGCTCGGGGTCCGTGGCGGAGAACAGCTCGGCGTAGAGCGGCCACACCGCGTGCAGTCCCGCGAGCAGGCGGTCCCGCGACTGCGCCGTCCCGCGGGCCAGCACGACGAACCACCGAGCCGCGAAGTCGCGGTGGTAGGTCAGCTCCTTGACCCCCTTCGCCGCGACCGCTGCCAGGACGGCGTCGCGGCTCTCCACCAGCCGCTGCAGGAGCGCGAGCCGCCAGGTCGACACGACCAGCAGCCGCGCGACCGCTCCCCCGAAGTCGCCGTCGGGCACCTCGGCCAGCCGCACGTTGCGGAAGCCCCGGTCGTCGCGGAAGAACGCCAGCGCGTCCTCCGGCGGCACCGGCGATCCGGCCGGCAGGACCGGCACGACCTCCGGATCGGCCGCGGCCGCGCGGGCGAGGAGCAGCCGGGCCTGACCGAGGAGGTCCAGGGCGACGTTCGCCAGCGCGACGTCCTCCTCGAGGTCCGGCGCCCGGCTGCACCACTCCGAGAGCCGGTGGGAGAGCACCAGCGCGTCGTCGCCGAGCATCAGGCAGTACGCCGCCAGGTCCGTCCGGTCGACGCCGTCGGGGACCGACGTGTCGACCCCTGCAAGCGGGTCCTCGAAGGAGCTGCCAAAGGCCCAGTGTGCGTCGTCGAGGAGCAGTCCGGCGTACACGCTCTCGTCGGGTCCGGCCACGTCGTCGCCTCCTCTCACATGTGCGGTACGTCGGCGGGGAGCTCGTAGAAGGTCGGGTGGCGGTACACCTTGTCGCCGCTCGGAGCGAACAGCGGGTCCTTCTCGTCCGGGCTCGAGGCGGTGACGAGGTCCGAGCGCACCACCCAGATGCTGACCCCTTCGTTGCGTCGGGTGTAGACGTCGCGCGCGTGCCGCAGCGCCATCGCGTCGTCGGGTGCGTGCAGCGAGCCGACGTGCACGTGGTTGAGTCCCCGCTTGCTGCGGACGAACACCTCGTAGAGCGGCCACTCGGCCTCCACCGGGGTCACGGCTCGACCCCCGCCCCCGCGGCGTACGCCAGCGCTGCCTCCCGCACCCAGGCGCCCTCCTCGTGCGCCCGTCGCCGGTGAGCGAGCCGCTGCGCGTTGCAGGGCCCGCTGCCGCCGACGACCCGGCGGAACTCGTCCCAGTCGGGGTCCCCGAACGTATAGGACCCGCGGTCGGGGTCCCAGCGCAACGCGGGGTCGGGCAGCCTCACGCCGAGCGCGTCGGCCTGGGGGACGGTCATGTCGACGAAGCGCTGCCGCAGCTCGTCGTTGGTCTGCCGCTTGATCCCCCAGGCCATCGACTGCACGGTGTTCGCCGACTCGGCGTCCGGCGGTCCGAACATCATCAGCGCGGGCCACCAGAAGCGGTCGACGGACTCCTGCACCATCGCGCGCTGCGCCTCGGTCCCGCGCATCATCGTCAGCAGCAGCTCGTAGCCCTGCCGCTGGTGGAAGGACTCCTCCTTGCAGATGCGGACCATCGCCCGGCCGTAGGGACCGTAGGACGTGCGGCAGAGCGGGACCTGGTTGCAGATCGCGGCTCCGTCGACGAGCCAGCCGATCGTGCCGACGTCGGCGTAGGACAGCGTCGGGTAGTTGAAGATCGAGGAGTACTTCTGCGCGCCGGTGAGCAGCTTCTCGGTCAGCTCCCGGCGGGAGACCCCGAGCGTCTCGCAGGCGGAGTAGAGGTAGAGCCCGTGGCCGGCCTCGTCCTGGACCTTCGCGAGGAGCACCGCCTTGCGCCGCAGCGACGGGGCCCGGGTGATCCAGGCGCCCTCGGGCTGCATCCCGATGATCTCGGAGTGCGCGTGCTGGGCGATCTGCCGCACGAGCGTGCGGCGGTAGGCCGCGGGCATCCAGTCACGGGGCTCGACGCGGTCGTGGGCGGCGAGCACGGCCTCGAAGTGCGCGAGGAGCGCCGGCTCGTCGGCGGTCTCGTCCGCGGTGTCATCGGCGAGAGGCCGGTCCGGCGCCTGCGTCATCGGGTCCTCCTGGGATTAACCGACCGATCGGTCAGTTCCTAGTCTGCCACGTGGAGGCGTGCTTGCCGAGCCCTCCGCCCAGAGGGGGCCGTGCGGCGCTCCCCATGGCGTCCTCGCACTGCCCATGGCACGTGACCCGTGGGAGGCACCAACATGCCGGCATCCCTTGGGGATCCGTCGCGCAACGCTTCCGGGGTCGCGGGTCACGTGGCGCGTCGCGCCCGGTACGCCGCGACCGCGTTCCGGTTACCGCACGCGGTGCTGCAGAACCGCCGGGACCGGTTGCGTGAGAGGTCGAGGACCAGAGCGCCGCACTCGTCGTCGGCGCAGACCCCGAGCCGTGACATCTCGTCCTGACGGATCACGTCGACCATCGCCATCGCGGCCTCGACAACGATCCGGGTCTCGAGCGGCGCGTCCGGGGCGATGGCGTGGAGGTGCCAGTCGAAGGGGTCGTGGCGGACCAGCTGCGGGAGCGCGCCGGCCTCCGCGAGCATCAGGTTCACCCGCTCGGCCGCGTCGTCGCGGTCGCTGGTGAACAGCGCGCGGAGCACCGGGCGGAGCTCCTGGACCGTTGCGAGCTCGGCCTCGTCGCCGTCGCGGCGGCCGGTGAAGGCGTACTCGGTGTACCAGGTGTCGAGCTCCGCCAGGGTCGTCAGGGTGTCGGGCGGCTCCGCGGTGTTGACCAGCGCGACCGCCGACTGCAGTGCCGCAGCTGTGTCATGAGCGAAAACCACGTTGACAGATTACCGCACGCCGCCTACGGTCATGAGTCATGACGGCTTTCACTGATGACACGGCGGCGGCCCCCGCGCCCGCAGGCGTCACTGACAGTCGTCGGCTGGTCACCGGCCTCGGCTTCGCGCTGGCCTCGGCACTGAGCTTCGGCCTCGCCGGACCGCTGGCCCGGGGCCTCCTGGAGTCGGGGTGGAGTCCCGGGGCGATCGTCCTCGTGCGCGTGGGCCTCGCGGCGCTGGTGGTGCTCCCGGCGGGGGTGCTGACGCTGCGGGGCCGGTGGGACCTGCTGCGCAGCAACGGCGGGGTCGTGGTGACCTACGGCGTCCTCGCGGTCGCCGGTGCGCAGTTCTGCTACTTCTCGGCGGTCTCGCACATGCACGTGGGGCCTGCGCTGATGATCGAGTACACCGCGCCCGCGACGGTGGTGCTCTGGCTGTGGCTCCGTCACGGCGAGCGTCCCGGAGCCGTGACGATGGTCGGAGCGGGACTCGCCGCCCTCGGCCTGGTGCTGGTCCTCGACCTCGCCTCGGGAGCCGACCTCGACCTGAGGGGGGTCCTCTGGGCGCTGGGCGCGATGGTCGGCCTCGCGACGTACTTCCTGATCTCGGCCGACGAGGGCAACGGCCTGCCTCCCCTGGCGCTCGCTGCAGGAGGGTTGCTCGTCGGGACGGCGGTCCTCGGTGCGCTGGCGTTGATCGGACTCCTCCCGATGCACGCCACCACCGCACCGGCGACGTACGCCGACCGGTCGGTCGCCGCCTGGCTGCCCCTCCTCGGCCTCGGGCTGGTGAGCGCAGCGCTCGCGTTCACGACCGGCATCGAGGCGAGCCGTCGCCTCGGGTCCCGGCTGGCCTCGTTCGTCGGGCTGCTGGAGGTCCTCGCGGGTGTGGGCGCCGCCTGGCTGCTCCTCGCCGAGCTGCCCGGACCCGTCCAGCTCGGCGGTGGAGCCCTGATCCTCGCCGGCGTGGTCGCGGTCAAGCTCGGGGAGAAGGACGTCCTCGAGCGAGGCTGACGCGGCGGAAGAAGGTTGTCAGGGGGCCGGGGAGAGCACCCAGAGCACCTCGCACGGCTCGGTCCCCGACGCGTTGCGCCAGGTGTGCGGCGTCCGGCCGGGGAAGGTCATCGCGTCCCCGGGCCCGAGGGTGACGGTCTCGTCCTCGAGCACAAGCGCGACCCGACCCGACACGACGTAGGCGAACTCGGTGTCGCAGTCCAGGGCGTAGAGCTCCGCACCCCCGTGCCCGCCGCCCGCGATGACGCTGTGGATCACCTCGACCTGCTGCTGCGTGCCGGGCGTCAGCAGCCGCTCCTCGGCGGCCTGGGCACCGAACTCGATCGCCTTGCCCTCGCCGGCGCGCACCACGGCGGTCTCCGGGGCGTCGAAGAGCGCACCCACCCGGAGGCCGATGACGTCGCAGACCGCGACCAGCGACGCGACCGAGGGCGAGGCCGCATCCCGCTCGAGGCGGCTGAGGAACCCCTTGGTGAGCCCGGACGCCTCGGCGACGGTCCCGATCGACAGCCCGCGCGCCAGTCTGGCGGCGCGGAGCCGGGCGCCGATCCTCACCTTGGGGGGCGGCCCCGGCGCGGGCACCGGGGCTCCCCGGGAGGTCACGCCGGCGACCCGGCCGGGAGGTCGGCGGCGAGCTGCACCGCCACCGCACGGACCGGTGCCCCGTCGGCGCCCTCCAGCCGGATCGGCAGGGCGAGCACGAAGGGGTCGGGCCAGTCGACGAGCTCGAGGTTGCGGAAGTTCTCCCCGATGACGCCGCCGACCCGGGCGATCAGGTGGTGGACCGGGAAGCCCTCTCCCGGGTGGTCGTCGTCGGGGGTCTCGTCGAGGTTGATCGCGTCGATGCAGAACGTCCGCACTCCTCGGTCGAGCAGCCGCCGGCACACCTCGGCGTCGAGGAACGGGTGGGCGAAGTACGCCGGGGTCCCGTACGCCGACGCCCAGCCGGTGTGCAGCAGGAGGATGCACCCCGGGGTGATCCGGTGGGCGACCGGTTCGACGTACTCCCAGGTGATCCGGCCGCGGGGGCCGGCACCCGTGGCGTCGACGACGACGGCGGGGCCGAGGAACCGCTCGAGCGGGACCTCGTCGATCCGCGGGGCGTCGGCCTCGAAGTGGAACGGGGCGTCGACGTGGGTGCCGGACTGCGACCCCATCCGGACCGAGAGGAGGTTGAACCCGTCCCGCTCGATCGTGCTGTGGACGCTGAGCTCGGGTGACGGGTCCCCGGGGTAGACGACGGTCCCGGAGCCGACGGGCACGGACAGGTCGACGAGACGGGTCACTCGCATGACACGAGTGTTGCACCGGATGAAACCGAGCACTACCGTCCTCCCACCGAGGACCACGAGGGGGGACATGGCGACCGAGGAGCGGTACGACGTGGGTCGCGGCGGGACGCCGGGGGTCCGCAGGCCCAAGGCCACGGAGGTCGAGCAGCACGGGATCGACACCATCCCGCCCGAGCACCGGCACTCCCGCCCGTTGGACCTCTTCCGGATCCAGTTCGGTGGCGCGAACACCTTCGCGACGATCATCCTCGGGACGTTCCCGGTCCTGCTCGGGCTGTCCTTCTGGGAGGCGGTCGCCGCCACCGTCGCGGGCGTCGTCGTGGGTGCGCTGTTCCTCATGCCGATGGGGCTCTTCGGCCCGCTGACCGGGACCAACAACGCGGTCAGCTCGGGAGCGCACTTCGGCGTCCGCGGCCGGGTCGTGGGGTCGTTCCTGTCGCTGCTCACCGCGATCGCGTTCTACTCGATCTCGGTGTGGGTGAGCGGCGACGCCTTCGTCGGTGCGCTGGTCCGGCTGGTCGGCGTCGAGGACTCCGAGGTGCTCCGCGGGATCGTCTACGCCGTGATCGGTGCGCTGGTGATCGTCGTGGTCGTCTACGGCTACCTGTTCATGCTGCTGGTCAACAAGGTCGTCGTCGTCGGCAACACCGTGCTGATCCTGCTCGGCGTCCTGGCCTACGCCGGCGACTTCGACCCGGGGTACGCCTCCCCCGGCTACGCCCTCGAGTCCTTCTGGCCGACGTTCGTGCTCTCCGCGCTCATCGTCATGGGCAACCCCATCTCCTTCGGCGCGTTCCTCGGGGACTGGTCGCGCTACATCCCGCGCGGCACGCCCACCAGCCACCTCCTCGGTGCCACGTTCGGCGCCCAGCTGATGACGCTGGTCCCGTTCCTCTTCGGCGTCGCCACCGCGACGCTGGTCGCCGGGGAGGTCGACTACGTCATCGCCCTCATCAACGCCTCACCGCTGTGGTACGCCGTGCTGCTCATGGTGGTGGCGTTCCTCGGCGGGCTGTCGACCGGGATCACCTCGCTCTACGGCACCGGCCTGGACTTCTCCTCGGTGTTCCCGAGGCTCTCGCGGGTGCAGGCGTCGCTGTTCATCGGCGCGCTCGCGTTCGTCTTCATCCTCGTGGGCCGGCTCGCGTTCGACCTGGTGGCCAGCGTCAACGCGTTCATCGGCGCGATCGTCATCTGCACGACACCCTGGATGATCATCATGACCATCGGGTACGTCGTGCGCCGCGGCCACTACCGCGAGGTGGACCTGCAAGTCTTCAACCAGGGGCGGATCGGCGGCGTCTACTGGTTCAACGACGGGGTGAACTGGCGCGGCATGGTGGCCTGGGTGCCGGCCGCGGTCCTCGGGCTGCTGTTCGCCAACTACGCGCCGCTCATCGAGGGCCCCTTCCGCAATGCCGCCAACGGCGTCGACATCAGCCTGCCGGTGGCCATCGGCGTGGCCGCCGTCCTCTACCTCGTGCTGCTGCTCGCGTTCCCCGAGCCCCGCTACGTCTTCGGACCCGAGGGACCCCGCGTCGTCCCGGCGTCGGAGGCGCCGGCGCGGGGCATCGAGGACGACGCGTCGGCGTCGGCGCACCGAGTCCGCGCGAGGGGCACCCGCGGCGGAGGGGCGGACGCCCCGTGACGGGGACGGGACCGCCGCGGACGCGGGTCGGGGACGGGCCCGTCGGTCCGGTCGACGCGACCGTGGTGCCGCGGTTCGCCGGACCGGCGACGTTCGCCCGGCTGCCGCGCCTCGACGAGGTCTCCGACGTCGACGTCGCCGTCGTGGGGGCGCCCTTCGACGCCGGGGTGTCCTACCGGCCGGGCGCCCGCTTCGGACCCGGGCACGTGCGGGAGTCGTCGCGGCTGCTGCGGCCCTACAACCCCGCCGCCGACGTCGAGCCGTTCGCCCGGCTGCAGGTCGTCGACGCCGGCGACCTCGCGATCAACCCCTTCGACATCGAGGAGGCGATCTCCCAGGTCGAGGCGGGTGCGCGGAGCCTGCTCGAGCGGTCCAGGCGGCTGGTGACGCTCGGGGGCGACCACACGATCGCGCTCCCGCTGCTGCGGGCCGTCGCCGCCTCGCGCGGACCAGTCGCGGTCGTCCACTTCGACGCGCACCTCGACACGTGGGACACCTACTTCGGGGCTCCCTACACCCACGGCACGCCGTTCCGCCGGGCGTCGGAGGAAGGACTGCTGGACACCGAGGCGTGCGTCCACGTCGGCACGCGCGGGCCGCTGTACTCCGCGGGCGACCTCGCCGACGACCAGCGCCTGGGCTTCCAGGTCGTCGGCAGCGTGGAGATCGACGACCTCGGTGCCCGCGGCGTCGTCGAGCGGATCCGCGAGCGGGTCGAGGAGCGGCCGGTGTACGTCTCGGTCGACATCGACGTGCTCGACCCGGCCTTCGCCCCCGGCACGGGGACCCCCGAGGCCGGCGGGCTGACCTCGCGGGAGCTGCTCGCGGTCCTCCGCGGCCTCGCCGACCTCGACCTGGTCGGGGCCGACGTCGTCGAGGTCGCCCCGGCGTACGACCACGCCGAGATCACCGGGATCGCCGCCGCCCACGTCGTCTACGAGCTGCTGTCCGCGCTGGCGGTCCGCTCCGGTGAGGAGGACGTGTGACCGTGACGACCGAACGAGAGGTCCTCGACGCGGCACGCCACCTGGTCGACGCCTTCGCCCGGCACGACGTCGCGGCCTACTTCGCGGCCTTCCGACCGGACGCCACCTTCTGCTTCCACACCCATCCCCAACCGCTGCGGTCCCGCGCCGAGTACGAGGAGCTGTGGCGGAGCTGGGAGGCCGACGGGTTCCACGTCCTCGGCTGTACGTCGAGCGAGCAGCACGTGCAGGTCCTCGGCGACGTCGCCGTCCTCACCCACCGGGTCGCGACCCGGGTCGACACCGGGGACGGCGAGGAAGAGCTCGACGAGCGGGAGACGATCGTCTTCACCCGCACCGACGACGGGTGGCGCGCGGTGCACGAGCACCTGTCCCCCACCGCTCGCTAGCGGCAGGGGTCACGCCGGCTCGTGCACGACGACCCCGCCGGCGACGGTGTGGGTGACCCGGGCCTCCCCGGGCAGGCCGGTCGTGGGGTCGAAGACGTTGCGGTCGAGCACGGCGAGGTCGGCGCGGTTCCCCACCGCGAGGGTGCCGCCGTCGGCGTCGTGGTTGACCCAGGCGGAGCCGGCCGTGAACGCCCGCAGCGCCACGGTCAGCGGCAGCCGCTGCTCGGGGAGGAACGGTGCGTTGTCCCGGTGCTCGGGGTCGACCCGCGTGACCGCCACCTCGACCTGCTGCAGCGGGTCGGCGGTGGTCACCGCCCAGTCGCTGCCCATCGCCAGCGTCGCGCCCGACCGCAGCAGGTCGGCGAACGGGTACTGCCGCTCCGCTCGGTCCCGACCGAGGAACGGGATCGTCAGCTCGTCCATCTGCGGCTCGCTCTGGGCCCAGTAGGTCTGGCAGTTCGCGGTCACGCCGAGCGCGCGGAACCGCGGGAGGTCGTCGGGGTGGACCAGCTGCAGGTGGGCGACGTGGTGCCGGTTGTCACCGCCGTGGGATCCGGCGGGGCCGCCGGGTCGGCCGTGAGCGGCCGCGACGCCCCGCGCGGCCGCCACCGCGTCGAGGGCGTAGCGCACCGCCCGGTCGCCGATCGCGTGCATGTGGACCTGGAAGCCCGCCTGGTCGAGCCGGGTCACGGCGGCGTCGAGCAGGTCGGGCTCGACGTAGGCGAGCCCCTGAGAGTCGGTGTGGCCGCCGCAGCCGTCGCAGTACGGCTCGAGCAGTGCGCCGGTGAAGTTCTCCAGGACGCCGTCGACCATGATCTTCACCGTCGTGGGGAAGAACCCGTCCCGGCGGCCGCGCTCCCGCTGGTCGAGGAGGTCGTCGACCTGCTCGAGCCCGCGGTGCCGGTCCCACCACAGCGCCCCGACGACACGCGCGGTGAGCCGTCCGGCGTCCGCGAGCGAGCCGTAGGCCTCGAGCGTGGCCGGCGTGACCCAGGCGTCCTGCCAGCCGGTGATCCCCAGGGCGTGCAGGTGCGACTGGGCCTCCACGACCGACGCCTCCCACTCCGCGCGGCCGGGCTCCGGGACCAGCCGGTCGTTGAACGAGTACGCCGCCCCTTCGTGGAGGGTCCCCGACGGCTCACCGGTGTCAGGGTCCCGCTCGATCCGGCCGTCGTGGGGATCGGGGGTGTCGCGGTCGATGCCGGCGACCGCGAGGGCGCGGGAGTTGACCCAGGCCCCGTGGACGTCGCGGTTGAAGAGGAACACCGGCCGGTCGGGCACCACCCGGTCGAGGTCCTCCTTGCGGGGCGTGCCGCCGGGGAAGTGCTCCATCGACCAGCCGCCGCCGAGCACCCAGGGCTCGTCGGGGTGGGTGCGCGCGTAGGCGGCGACCTGGTCGAGGTAGGCGTCGAGCCCGACGGTGTCGTTGAGCCACACCTGCCGCCGCTGCCGACCGGCGAACGGAGGATGGACGTGCGCGTCCTGGAAGCCCGGCAGCACCAGCCCGCCCCGTGCGTCGACGACGCGGGTGCGACTCCCGGCCAGCTCACGGACGGCGTCGGAGCCGAGGGCGACGACCCGGCCACGGCGTACGGCGACGGCGTCGGTCCAGCTCCCCGCAGCATCGGCTGTCCACACCGGCGCACCGGTGACGACGAGGTCGGCGGGGTCGGTCACGGAGTCATCCTGACCGGCGGCCGGCACGAGGGCCACACCGCCGGGTGTCCCGCCGCATCACGTCGTGCGGGTCAGCGTGCGCCGGAGCGCACGCTGACCCCCACGACTCGTCAGGGAGGCTTCTTGCGTCAGGCGACCATGCCGTGCGGGTCGATGACGTACTTCTTGGCGGCGCCCTGGTCGAAGTCGGCGTAGCCCTGCGGCGCCTCGTCCAGCGGGATGACGGTCGCGTTGACCGCCTTCGCGATCTGCACCTTGTCGTGGAGGATCGCCTGCATGAGGCCGTAGTTGTACCTCATGACCGGGCACTGCCCGGTCGTGAAGGACAGCGACTTCGCCCATCCGGTGCCGAGGCTCAGCGAGAGCGCACCCACCTTCGCGGCCTCGTCGACGCCGCCGGGGTCCCCCGTGACGTAGAGCCCGGGGATCCCGATCGCGCCACCGGCGGCCGTGAGCTCCATCAGCGAGTTCAGGACGGTGGCGGGGGCCTCGGTGCCCGCGTCCTGACCGTGGCCGCGGGCCTCGAACCCGACCGCGTCGACCGCCGCGTCGACCTCGGGTACGCCGAGCAGCTGCTCGACCTGGTCCTGGGGACTGCCCTTGGAGACGTCCACGGTCTCGCACCCGAAGCTCCTCGCCTGCGCGAGCCGCTCCTCCACGAGGTCACCCACGATGACGACGGCCGCGCCGAGGAGCTGCGCCCCGGCGGCGGCAGCGAGGCCGACCGGACCGGCCCCGGCGATGTAGACCGTCGACCCCGGCTTGACGCCGGCGGTCACCGCGCCGTGGTAGCCGGTGGGGAAGATGTCGGACAGCATCGTCAGGTCGGTGATCTTCTCCATCGCCTGGTCCCGGTCCGGGAACTTCAGGAGGTTCCAGTCGGCGTACGGAACGGTGACGTACTCGGCCTGACCACCCACCCAGCCGCCCATGTCGACGTAGCCGTAGGCCGCACCGGGGCGGGCGGGGTTGACGTTGAGGCAGATGCCGGTCTTGCCCTCCTTGCAGTTGCGGCACCGACCGCAGGCGATGTTGAACGGGACCGAGCAGAGGTCCCCGACCTTGATGAACTCGACGTCGGACCCGGCCTCCACGACCTCACCGAGGATCTCGTGACCGAGGACGAGGTTGTGAGGTGCGGTGGTCCGGCCGCGGACCATGTGCTGGTCGCTGCCGCAGATGTTGGTCGTGACGACCTTGAGGATCACCCCGTGGTTGAGCTTGCGCCCCACGTTGGCCGGGTTGACCCCCGGGCCGTCCTGCAGCTCCAGCTTCGGGTAGTCGATCTCGTGGACCTCGACCTTGCCTGGCCCCATGTACGCAACTCCTCGGTTGCCTGCCATGTGCGCCACCGTCCTTTCTTCGCTCTCGGACCCGCTTGCTGGAGCCCGGGGACGCCGTTCGACGTCACCACTCCATGCCCACACTGACGGGGACCACACGCACGCGCGAGCAGGCACATCAAATCGGGACCGCAACGATCCTCCGGTCGCGGGATGCGGTCCGGGAGGCCATGATGGCGGTCCGTGTCGGTGGTGGAGGGGGACTCAGTGGCGACCAAGACCAAGAAGCGCTCGTCGAGCGACAAGGACCTGAAGGCCAGCGTCAAGGAGCTCCGGTCCCGTGCGGAGAAGGCGGAGGCTCGCGCCGACCGGTGGAAGGCGCGGGCCGGCCGCTACGAGAAGGACGCCGCCGAGCTCCGGACACAGCTGAGGAAGGCCACCAAGCGGCTCGACAAGGCCCAGCGGACGGAGCCGGCGTCCGAGGGCGCGCCGGCGTCGACGAGGCCGGGGAGCCCGGAGAGCCAGGCGCCCGTGCAGCCGGACACGTCGTGGACGGTCGTCAGGCTCCGCGACGAGGCGCGCGCCCGCGGCCTCGCCGGCGTCAGCGGCAGGTCCAAGGCGCAGCTGCTCGACCTCCTGACGACCTGAGCGGCGACTCGCGGGTGGGCCCGCTCAGGCGTCGAGGACGAGCCGGGTCGTGAACCCCTCGGCGGTCCGGGCCGTCACCACCTCGTCGCACATCTGGCGCGCCAGCCACAACCCGAAGCGTCCCTCGGGGAGCTCCTCACCGCCGCCGCGGACGTAGCCGGTGAACGGGTCGTCGTAGCCGGGCCCCCCGTCGGTGACCGTGGACACCACGCGTCCGGGAACGGCCCACAGGCGGACGGTCACCGGGGGCTCACCGTGCCGGAGCCCGTTGATCACCACCTCGTGGAGGGCCACGAGGAGGTCGTCCACCTGGTCGGGACCCATCCCGACGCTCGCGAGGAACGCCTTGACCTGGCGGTGCAGCGCGTCGAGCTCGAGGACGGGCACCGTCAGCCCGGGCGCGACCTCGGGCACGGGTGCAGTGCCGGCGTCCGCGACCCGGAGCAGCTCGGCCGAGTCGACCTGGACCGGGTTGGCAGCCTGCACGCCACCGCGGCGCACGAACGGGTGCGTGAGGTCGGCGGTGTTGAGCACCTCGGTCCCCTGGACGCGGGTGTCGTATCCGCACAGGGACCACAGCGGGAACGGGCTCAACGCATGGTTCAGAAGCGCTTCGTAGCGACGCCACTCGTCGAGACCGCGACCGTTGGTGCTGAAGTCGACCTCGCCCAGGACGCACACCCGCGGCGCTCCGGCGGTGACGCGCTCCTGGACGAAGTCGCGGAAGTAGGCGACTGCGGTCACGGCCTTCGTGTAGATCTCCGGGCGCGGCAGCACCAGGACGCGGTCGTCGTCGCCCAGCGCCTCCCGGAGCACCCGGTTGTGCGGCTCGGAGCACACCAGCGCCACGTCCCCACCCTCGGCCAGCGCGCGACGGAGCGACGGCACCGTGGCGTCCACCAGCTGCTCGGCGCTGTCGTAGTAGACGGCCTCGTGCACGTAGCGCTCGTGGGTCTCGCCGGACGCCGCGGTGCTCACCGCACCTCGACCCCCTCGAGCCGGTCGATCGCCAGCAACCCGAGGACCCGGGCGACGTGCGCGGCGGCGCCGCTGAGGGTGACGCTCCCCCCGGCCCGCCGGAAGCGGTCGGTCCCGACGGCCAGCGCCCGGCAACCGGACACGTCGATGAAGGTCAGGTCCGACAGGTCGAGGACGACGGTCGTCGCGGGCTCGAGGGAACAGAGGCAGTCCAACGCCTCGATGAGGAGCTCCGCGGAGCTGAAGTCGACCTCGCCGGAGAGCGCCAGCGCGCCGCCTCGGCGCCGCAGCCGCATCTGGGCGTCCTCGACGACGCCGGAGTGACTGCCGATGAGGGCCGCCAGGATCTCGCTGGTGGCGCTCGCGGTGTCGAGCTGGCACAGCGCGGAGACCGGGAGGCTGGTGCAGAGCTCGTCGATCAGGTGGTCGACGGCCTGGTAGTCCTCCAGGCGCTCGTGGCTCAGCGCCGCGTCGGCCCGCGCCGCCAGGCGGACGGCCGGGTACCCGTCGGCGAACGCACGGTGGACCAGCTCGGCCTGCCGGGCGCCGGGGAAGAAGTCGGTCGAGGGGACGAACGCCAGCTGCCCCTGCCGCAGGGCCAGGGCGGCGTCACGCCCTCCGGTGCGGAGCGCCGACACCAGCGCGTCCCCCGGCACGGTCGAGTACAGGATCTTCTCCCCACGACCGAGCCCCTGCCGGACCCAGGACACCAGGCGCGTCTGTCGCTGGAGCTCGTTGCGGTACAGGAGCAGGACGTGCGAGGACTGGTCCCCGACCGGCCCGCCTGCCACCGTCACCCGGTCACGGTACGCCCGTCGAGCGAGATCACGACCGGGTCCGCCTGGCCCCTGCGCTCGAGGAGGCCGAGCGAGGCGGTGACGGCGTCGGGGAGCTGCTCCTTGGTGCCCGGAGCGATCGCGACGCCGCCGGCGGGAGCCTTGCCTCTACAGACCTCGTCCGGCGTGTGCTGCTCGGAGAAGGTCGTGAAACCCCTGGAGGTCGGCGAGCCGCTCCTCGCGCCACACTGAGGAGTCGCATGCTGGCTGCGCAACGCCGCAACGCCGCAACGCCGCAACGTCCTGATGGACGGCTGGCCGCTGACGCGCGGATCATCGTGAAGGAACTCGCTGCGGAGCTCGGCGTGGCCGAGGACAGCCTCCGGCGCGACGTCGCCCGGGACAGCAAGCGCCGGGTCGCCGCCCGGGCGGCTGCGCTCATCACTCCCGGCAGCACGGTGATCCTCGACGGCGGGACGGCCACGCTCGAGGTGACGCGCCGGCTGCCGGCGGACCTCGACGTCACCCGTGGTGACCCACAGTCCGACCGTCGCCGCGGCACCCGTCGAGAATCCCGGGTCGAGCTCCTCCTCATCGGGGGGTCGCGTGTTCGAGCACTCCGTCGCGTCAGATGCAGCCGCGGTCGAGGCGGCCGCCGTGGTGAACGCGGACCTGTTCCTGCTCGGGGTGACCGGGAGCCATGCGCAGGCAGGTCTGACCACCGGCGACAGCGACGAGGGCAGCGACGAAACGGGCACTCACGGTGCTGCCGCTCGAGGACGTCATCCGGGCCTGGCATCGCGCTGCACGAGAACGCCGCGCTCGCCGGGCCGCAGCCCGAGACATGGAGGTTCACCACCGGTCCCTGACCGTGCTGGTCCGGCTGAGGACACACGCTGGCCAGGCCCTCTAGCCTGCTGTCGAGGCGACCCTGCGCAGACGAGGAGATCAGCTGAGCACCGAGGAGACCATGAGGTTCGGCCCCCTGCTCATCCGGTACGACGCGGACGGGCTCCGGCCACGACCGTGGACCGAGCTGCAGTCCCGGTGGGCCGCCGAGCTGCTGCCCGCCCTGTCCGACGGTGACGTCCTCGAGCTGTGTGCGGGTGCCGGGCAGATCGGCCTCGTGGCGCTTCACGCCGCCGAGCAGGCGGGCGCAGCGGGTGGGGGCGGACGACGGCTGGTCCAGGTCGACGAGGACGAGGACGTCTGCGGTCTCGCCGAGCGCAACGCGGAGTCGGCGGACCTGGCCGGGTCCGTCGCGGTGCGCAGAGGCCGGCCGGAGGCCGTGCTCCGCCCGAATGAGCGGTTCGTCCTGGTCCTCGCGGACCCGCCCTGGGTTCCCAGCGACCGTGTCAGCGACCACCCCGACGACCCGCCGTCCGCCATCGACGGGGGGCCCGACGGCCTCGAGGTCGTCCGGGCGCTCCTCCCGGTCGTCGAGCGACACCTCCACGACTCCGGTGCCGCGCTGCTCCAGGTCGGCGGGCCGCACCAGGTCGATGCGGTGCGCGCGCTGCTCGAGGAGACCGGCTCGACGCTGCGCCTGGTGGGCTCGCGGCTGGCGCCGGGCGACGAGGACGGCGCCGTGGCGCTGCTGCAGCACCGAACCGGGTCGGCGACCCCGGGGGACGGAGGGGGCTGAGCCTGTGCTGCTCCGGCTGGTCCCTCCCTACCTCGCGCGCTACCGCCCGTGGCTGCTCGCCGTGCTGCTCCTCCAGCTCGTCGGGACGCTGGCGGCGTTGTACCTGCCCTCCCTGAACGCTGACATCATCGACCGCGGCGTGGTCCGCGGCGACATCGACCAGATCGTCCGGACCGGCGGGGTGATGCTCGCCGTGGCGCTGCTCCAGGTCGGCTGCTCGATCGCTGCGGTCTGGTTCAGTGCGCGGACCGCGATGAGCTTCGGCCGGGACGTCCGCGCTTCGCTCTTCCGCCGGGTCGGCACGTTCTCGGCCCGCGAGGTGCAGCACTTCGGCGCGCCGTCCCTCATCACCCGCGAGACCAACGACGTGCAGCAGGTCCAGATGCTCGTGCTGACAGCGTGCACGCTGATGGTCGCGGCGCCGATCATGATGGTCGGCGGCATCGTGATGGCGATGCGGGAGGACCTCGGCCTGTCCTGGCTCGTCGCCGTGGTGGTCCCGGTGCTCGCCGGGTCGATCGGGTTCGTCGTCACGCGGATGGTGCCGAGCTTCCGGCTCATGCAGCAGCGCATCGACGAGGTCAACCGGGTGCTGCGCGAGCAGATCACCGGCGTCCGCGTGGTCCGCGCGTTCGTCCGGGAGCGGCATGAGACCCAGCGGTTCGGTCGGGCCAACGAGCAGCTCACCGACGTCGCGGTCGCGGCCGGCCGGTGGATGGCGGCGATGTTCCCCACGGTGATGCTGGTGGCCAACGTCGCGTCGGTCGCGGTGCTGTGGTTCGGCGGTCACCGCGTCGAGAGCGGGTCGATGGAGGTCGGCTCGCTGACGGCCTACCTCGCCTACCTGATGCTCATCATCATGTCGGTGATGATGGGGACCTTCATGCTGATGATGATCCCGCGTGCGGCCGTCTGCGCCGACCGGATCGTGGAGGTCCTCGACACCCACACCTCCGTCGTCCCGCCCGCGTCGCCGGTCACGACCGAGGTCCCGGAGCGAGGAACGGTGAGGTTCGAGGACGTCGAGTTCCGCTACCCCGGCGCACACCTGCCCGTCGTACGCGGGGTGTCGTTCTCTGCCGAGCCCGGGCAGACGGTCGCGGTGATCGGCTCCACCGGGGCGGGCAAGACCACGCTGCTCAGCCTCGTCCCCCGACTGTTCGACGTGACCGGCGGGCGGGTCCTGGTCGACGGCGTGGACGTCCGCGACTTCGACATCACCGCGTTGGGCGCCAGGCTCGGGCTGGTCCCGCAGAAGGCCTTCCTCTTCACCGGGTCCGTCGCGGACAACCTGCGCCACGGCAAGCCCGACGCCACCGAGGCGGAGATGTGGCGCGCGCTGGGGATCGCCCAGGCCCGTGACTTCGTCGAGGCGCTGCCCGAGGGTCTCGCGTCCTCGGTGACCCAGGGCGGCAGCAACCTCAGCGGCGGGCAGCGTCAACGGCTGGCGATCGCGCGCGCGGTCGTCCGACGACCGGAGATCTACCTCTTCGACGACGCGTTCTCCGCCCTCGACCTCGCGACCGACGCCCGGTTGCGCGCCGCGCTGGCGCCGGAGACCCGGGACGCGACCGTGCTCCTGGTGGCACAGCGGGTGTCCAGCATCCGTGACGCCGAGCAGATCCTCGTCCTCGACGACGGCGAGCTCGTCGGGCACGGCACCCACGACGAGCTGGTCCGCAGCTGCCGGACCTACAGCGAGATCGTGGAGTCCCAGCTGGGCGCCGGGGAGGCCGCGTGACGACGACGACCTCCGGCCCGCGTCGGCTGCAGGAGACCGAGCGGGTGCGGGCCGGCGGACCGGGTGGTGGCCCGTTCGGTGGCCCGATCGTCGGGCAGAAGGCGCACGACTTCAGGAGCTCCTTACGCCGGCTGCTGTCCCGGCTCTCTCCCGAACGCACCAGAGTCGTGTCGCTCGTCTGGCTCGCGGTCGTCTCGGTCGCCCTCACCGCACTGGGACCGAAGATCCTCGGCCGGGCCACCGACCTCGTCTTCGCCGGGCTGATCGGCAGCCGGTTGCCCGACGGGACCACCAAGGCGCAGGCCGTCGAGCAGCTGCGTGCCTCCGGGGACGAGACCTTCGCCTCGATGGTGGCCGCGATGGACGTCACTCCGGGCCAGGGTGTCGACTTCGGCGCCGTGGCGGATGTTCTGGTCCTCGTCCTCGGGGTCTACGTGGTCGCCTCCGTCCTCGCCTTCGCGCAGGGCTACCTCATCAACGACGTGGTGTCGGCGACCGTGGCGCGGATGCGGGAGGACGTCGAGGACAAGGTGCACCGGCTGCCGCTGAGCTACTTCGACCGACAGCCCCGCGGCGAGCTGCTGAGCCGTGTCACCAACGACATCGACAACATCAGCCAGTCGCTGCAGCAGACGATGAGCCAGGTGGTGACCAGCCTGCTCACCGTCGTGGCGGTGCTCGGGATGATGTTCTGGATCTCCCCGCTGCTGGCGCTGGTGGCGCTGGTGTCGGTGCCGGTCTCGATGCTGCTGGCCGGAGCGGTGATGAAGCGCTCCCGCGCGAGGTTCATCGACCAGTGGCGCCGTACCGGCCGACTCAACGCGCACATCGAGGAGACCTTCTCCGGACACGCTCTGGTGAAGGTGTTCGGCCGCCAGCAGGAGGCGGAGCGGGTGTTCGACGAGGAGAACGAACGTCTGTACGAAGCCTCGTTCGGCGCGCAGTTCGTCAGCGGCCTCGTCATGCCGCTGATGATGTTCGTCGGGAACCTGAACTACGTCGCGATCGCGGTGCTCGGTGGGCTCCAGGTGGCCAGCGGCCACCTCTCGCTGGGCGACGTCCAGGCGTTCATCCAGTACAGCCGGCAGTTCACCCAGCCGCTGACCCAGCTGGCGTCGATGGCGAACCTCCTGCAGTCCGGGGTCGCGTCGGCCGAGCGGGTCTTCGAGCTCCTCGACGCCGAGGAGGAGGTCGCCGACGCGGTCCGTACGGCGGAGCCGAGCGACCGGGAACGTCGGGGCGAGGTGCGCTTCGACCACGTGTCGTTCTCCTACGAGCCGGGCACGCCGCTCATCCGCGACCTGTCGGTGGTCGCCGAACCCGGGCAGACGGTCGCGATCGTCGGCCCGACCGGCGCCGGGAAGACCACCCTGGTGAACCTCGTCATGCGGTTCTACGAGCTCGACGCGGGCCGCATCACGCTCGACGGCGTCGACATCAGCGCGATGCCGCGCGGGGCGCTGCGCGCCCAGACCGGCATGGTGCTCCAGGACACGTGGCTGTTCGCGGGGACGATCCGCGAGAACATCGCCTACGGCCATCCCGACGCGACGGAGCAGGAGATCCGCCGGGCTGCCGAAGCGACGTTCGTGGACCGTTTCGTCCACTCCCTTCCCGAGGGCTACGACACCGTCGTCGACGAGGAGGGCTCGAACCTCTCCGCCGGCGAGCGGCAGCTCATCACGATCGCGCGGGCGTTCCTCGCCGACCCGGCGTTGCTCATCCTCGACGAGGCGACGTCGTCGGTCGACACCCGCACCGAGCTGCTGCTCCAGCACGCGATGGCCGCACTGCGCTCGGACCGCACCTCCTTCGTGATCGCGCACCGGCTGTCGACGATCAGGGACGCCGACCTCATCCTCGTCATGGAGGACGGCGCCATCGCCGAGCAGGGCACGCACCAGGTCCTGCTGACCAGGGAGGGCCCCTATGCGCGGCTCTACAACGCGCAGTTCACGGCGGCGATCGCCGGCTGACCACCTTCGGGGTCAGGAACCGCTCGCCCCGTACCTGATGTGCGTGAGGGCTCGGGCCGCTTGGGCCTCGGTGATGCCGGCGCGTGCGGCGGCGTTCCGCAGGCGCTCACGGGCGATCGGGATGTTGACGCCCTGGCTCTCGGAGATGATGCCGAGCGCGACGTTGATGTCCCCGCCCTCGCTGATCCGGGTGGGTGCTTCCATCGCCTGCTTCCGGGTCGAGAACGACAGGTCAGCATTGGCCACGGCGAGCTCCGGGTCCGACCCGACTGCACGCGCGACCTCTTGGTGCTTGCCCGTGAAGGCCTCGGGGGTGGCGGCGTACATGTTGACCCCGCCCACGACGCGGGACCCGTGCAGGACGGGCAACGACAGGCTGCTCGCAACCCCCATCGCGGCGCTGGCTCGGGCGTAGAGCTGCCAGCGCCCCTCGTCCAGCAGGTCGCTGACCGTCACGTCGATGACGTCCGCGCGGTCGACGCCCGCCTCGCAGGGGCCGCCGTCGAGGAACTGGACGGCGTCGATGGCGGCGACCTCGTCCGCGCTTGCGACCAGGGTCAGCGTGACACCGTCCTCGAGGACGGCCAGGCTGAGGCCGATGAGCTCGGGGACCACCACTCTCACGCGTCTGGCCATCGCGTACAGGGCGACACCGAGAGACGCCTCCCCTGCTCGTGCCAGCGCGCGGAGCGCCTCGGAGGTCTGCGGTAACGGTTCCACGGTCGGTTTCCTGCTCACCTGTCAGCTGTAGGGATGCGGCACTCGTCGCGACACCCGGACGCCTGCGCGGTTCGGTGCGCGGTAGCCGAGGCTACTCGCCGGCGACCAGGCATCCCCGCCGCCTCCGGCTCGGCGGGGGTGCCCTCGCCCACGTCCGCGGTCCGGTCAGTGCGGGGGCGGGGTCGGCCCCTCCTGCGGCTCCGGCAGAGGGGTCGTCCTGAACCAGTCTGGCCGGTGCGGCTGGACCGGCCGGACCCCGCCTCGCGGCGGTGGGGCGAGCAGCAGCGACCCCATCCGGAAGATCCCGAAAATCCGCCGGATGCGAGGGCGGGCACGAGTGAAGCGCACCCTGCGACCGCGGACCACCTGGGCGGCGTGGAAGGCGGCGAGGGCGTCGGCGCCCGTGCCGTCGAGGAAGGTGAGCCCATCCAGGTCGACCGTCACGACGACAGCGTCCTCCGGGACCAGCGTCTCTGCGGCGGCGAGCACGTCGGTCGAGGCGAGGTCGAGCTCACCCAGGAGGCGGACGGTCGTCAGCTCCCCGCGCAGGACGCAGACGCGCAGCGTGCCCTCGAGACTCGTGAACGCGATCATTCGGGGCACCGTCCGATCAGGGGGACCCACCGGAGCGCGCCACCCTGCTAGACGCTGAGCACCAGGCTAGCCGAACCGGTCCGGTCACCACCAGGGGTCGAGGCGCCCTTCGCCGCTCGTCCCTCCACCGAGCGCCGGGTGCGGGTGCTGGGCGCGGGGTACGGGGTACGGGGTTCCGGGTAGAGTTGCCCGCGTTCCCGCGCCGTCCAGCCCCGGCGGCGTCGGTTGGGCCTGCAGCGTCACGCGTACCTGAACGCTTCTCTGTGTGCCCGTCCTTCATGGACGAGAGCCACCTGAGAGCGCTCATGGAGACACCCCCTGACCTCGGCCAGGCGATCGCTGCGGCCGCTCGGACCATCCACCAGTCGCAGACGCTCGACGAGACGCTCGCCGCGATCGCCGAGGCCGCCCGGAGCTCCATCCCCGGCTTCGACCAGGTCGGGATCTCGACGCTGCACAAGGACGGCAGAGTCGTGACCAGGGCCGCGACCGGTGACCTCGTCCACGAGCTGGACCACACCCAGTACCGGCTCGGCGAGGGACCGTGCGTCGACACGCTCCGCCACGCCCCGGTCGTCGCCGTCCCTCGCCTCCGTGAGGACCGGCGCTGGCCTCGCTACGTCCCGGCAGCGGTCGAGCTCGGGCTCCGTTCCCAGCTGGCGGTGAGGCTCTACCTCGACCACGAAGGGACCCTCGGCGGCCTGAACCTCTACTCCACCGTCGAGGACGACTTCGACCGCGAGGCGGCGACGACGACCGCGGAGCTCTTCGCCGCCCATGCAGCGATCGCCCTGAGCAACGCTCGTGAGCGCGAGACCCTGAACGAGGCGCTCGACACCCGGAAGGTCATCGGACAAGCCGTCGGCATCATCATGGAGCGGTACGCCATCGACGAGGACCGGGCCTTCGCCTTCCTCGTGCGTGCCTCCAGCCACGGCAACATCAAGCTCCGCGACATCGCCCGTCGTCTCGTGGAGCACGGCAACGGGACCGGCAACGGGACCGGCAACGGGACAGGATGAAACCGCCGACGCGAACGTTTGCGGCGACGCTGGTCGAGGTACTCAACCGACAGGAAGGGCCTGAAGCAGGCGGGCCCGGATCCGCCCACCAGACCACAGGCTCCAGGATGACCGTTCCGAACCCCTGCCCACGAGGCCCCATGCGAGGGCGACCTGTTCCCCTCCCCGGTCACGGTGGCGGCGTCCTGCCGCCGCGAGCCACGTCCGCCTGAGCAGCACGTGGACGTACCGCCTGACGTCGGGCGAGCACTTGCCGCTCGGACCATCGACCACTCACGGGACCTCGACGAGACGCTCGCTGCGATCGCCGAGGCGGCCCGGACCGCGGTTCCCGGGTTCGACGAGGCAGGGATCTCGACCGTGCTTGGGAGCGGTGCCGTCGAGACGAGAGCCGCCACGGGCAGCCTGGTCTACAAGCTCGACTACATGCAGTACAAGCTCGGCGAAGGACCCTCCGTCGACAGCCTCCGCGATGCCCACGTCGTGGCCGCTGCTCGCCTGGGCGACGACCCCCGCTGGCCGTACTACGCGCGGGCAGCGGCGCGGATGGGGCTCCGCTCCCAGCTCGCGATCAGGCTGCAGGTCGACGAGGGGGGGACGCTCGGCGGGCTCACCCTCTACTCCACCACCCGCGACGAGATCCACCACGAGGCCGCCGTGACAGCCGGGCTCTTCGCCGCCCATGCAGCGGTCGCGCTCAGCAGCGCCCGGGCGAGCGGTGCCCCGTTCGAGGCGCCGGACACCCGTGAGGTCATCGGACGGGCGGTCGGCATCGTCATGGACCGGTACCGGATGAACGAGGACCGGGCCTTCGCCTACCTCGTCCGCGCCTCGAGCCACGGCAGCGCCACCCTCCGTGAGGTCGCCCAGGGTCTCGTCGAGCAGTGAGCCCGCTCGCCCGGGCCGAGCCGCCCGTCGGACCGCACTAGGCTCGCGTCGTGGCGGCACCGATGCCGGCGATCGTCCTGGTCACCGAGACGCACGCCGACGAGATGCTCGCCGGTTTCTCCCGCTACCAGCAGGAGTACGACGTCCGCGTGACGCGCTCCCTGCGCGAGGCTCTCGGGACCACGCGCGACCTGCTGGCCGCCGGCGGGACCGTGGCGATGTACGCCACCGAGTCGGTGCTCCCCGACGCCGAGGTGCTCCACGCGTTCCACAAGCTGCGCGAGAAGGTCCCCACCGCGCGCCGGGTGATCGCCACCCACTGGGAGCGGTTCCTCACCGACGCACCCGGGCTCCGGTCCGGGATGGCCACGGGGAAGTACGACGCCTATCTGCTCATGCCTCGAGGGCTTCGGGACGAGGAGTTCCACAACGCCGTCACCGACCTCCTCTCGGACTGGGGCTCGACCGTCCCCGACCCGGAGGTCGTGACCGTCAAGATCGTCTCCCCGGTCCGCGACGGGCTCACGCTCGCGGTCCGCGACTTCCTGGACCGGATGGGGATGGCGAACCGGGTCTGGGACCCAGACAGCGACGTCGGTCGACACATCCTCGAGCGGTACGACGGCGAGCCGGCGTACCCCCTCGTGCACGCGCCGAACCGGCCCACCGTCGCGGTGCGTTCGGTCCGCGACGTCGCCCTGACCATCTACGGCGCACCGACCGCGCTCGACCTCGAGCAGGTCGTCGACGTCGCCGTGGTGGGAGCCGGCCCCGCCGGGCTGGGCGCGTCGGTGTACGCCGCATCGGAGGGACTGTCGACCGTGGTGCTCGAGGCCGAGGCCATCGGCGGCCAGGCCGGCACCAGCTCGATGATCCGCAACTACCTCGGCTTCCCCCGCGGCATCTCCGGGATGCGGCTGGCCCAGCGGGCTCGCAACCAGGCGCTGCGCTTCGGGACCCAGTTCTTCACCGGGCAGGTGGTGGAGGAGCTGAGGGTCGGCCGCGACGGCGGGCCGCACGTGCTGTGCACCGACAGCGGCGAGGTCCGCGCCCGGTCGGTCGTCGTCGCCAGCGGCATCGCCTACCGGAAGCTCCGCGTCGAGGCGATCGAGGACCTCGTCGGCGCCGGCGTCCACTACGGCGCTGCGATGACCGCCGCACGCGAGATGGAGGACCAGGACGTGTTCGTCGTGGGCGGCGGCAACTCCGCCGGTCAGGCGGCGGTCCACCTGGCCCGGTTCGCCCGGTCGGTCACACTGCTGGTACGCCGGCCGGACCTGACCGGGACGATGTCGTCCTACCTGATCGGCGAGATCGAGTACAACCCGCGGATCTCGGCGCGGACCTGCACCACCGTCGTCGACGGCGGTGGCGACGGTCGGCTGGAGTGGCTCGGTCTCCACGACGTCCGGACCGGCGAGACCGCCCGGGTCCCGGCGTACGGCCTCTTCCTGCTGCTCGGTGCCGAGCCGCACTGCGACTGGCTGCCGGCTGAGGTCGCCCGGGACCAGCACGGCTTCGTGCTCACCGGCCGCGACGTCCCGCGGGAGCACTGGCATGGTGGGCTCCCGCCCCAGAGCCTCGCCACCACCGTCCCCGGGATCTTCGCGGCCGGTGACATCCGGTCGGGGTCGCTGAAGCGCGTGGCGTCCGCGAGCGGCGAGGGTGCGTCGGTCGTACCGCTCGTGCACGCCTGGCTCGCGCCGACGCCGGAGGCCGTGACCGGGTCCTGAGGACGACCCCTCCGCCCGGGCTCAGCGGCCGACGTCGAGATAGCCCATCGTCCGGTTGAGCAGGTCCGACGCCCGTCGCAGGTCACCCGAGGCGCCCGGTGGGTCGTCGGCCAGCAGGGCCAGGTCCGTGGTGCGCCACTCCGGCCGGTACTCGTCAGCGAGGGCCGCCGCCACGCGGCTGGCGTTGCGGACCGCGCGGGGGTCCACCGTCCAGACCGCCTCGAAGCGTCGGCGGGAGTCGAGGACCGCCTCCTGTCCGGGACGCTCCACAGCCGCCATGCAGGCCGGCAGGTCGGGCGCGTCGCAGATGACGAACCACTCGCGGTGGAGCGGCGCGTCCCTGGGGAGGGCCACCTCGACCGGGACGCCGGGGCGCGGCTCCCGCGGGGCTCCGAGGTCGGCGAAGACGACGGCGATGCGGGCGGACCGGGCGAGCGCCACCCACCGGGCGTAGGACTCCCGCAGGAACCTGTCCCGCTGGAAGCCGCCGAACAGCACCGGCTGGTCGGCGCGTGCACAGCACTCGTCCTCGATGGCTCGGCTCAGCGAGAGGAGGCTGTGCTTCGACAACGGCTGCGGGATCAGCTCGGGGTGGCGACGCCGGAGCTCGGCGTAGAGCGACCGGGACTGCGGGGGCTCGGTCGTGGTACGCCGTACCGCCGCCTCGAGCGCGAGCCCGGAGTCCCGGTGGCGGAGCACCTCGAGGACGGCTGTGACATCCTGCTCGGCGTACCGTCGGTGACCGCCGGCCAGGCGGAGCGGTCGCGGGAAGCCGTACCGCGACTCCCAGCTGCGCAGCGTCGCAGGAGGGACCCCGGTGCGTTCGGCCAGGTCGCTGATCGTCAACAGCCGGGCTGTGGGCGGTGGTGCCACGACCGACCTCCTCACTGTGCCTAGATATTCTTGGAAGTGTTGCATAGGTTACCGTTCAGGACCCGCGAGATGCTGGAGGAGCGGTGACCCCAACCACCACCGATGAGGCCCTGGCGCACCTGCTCGAGGCCGGCCGGACGCGCGCGGCGGCGACCGACCCGGAGCATGCCCGACTCTGGGAAGCGCTGGCCGCTGCCACCGAGGGCGGCAAGCGGTTCCGACCCGCGCTGCTCGTCGCCGCGCACGACGCCCTCGGCGGGACCCGCTCCGCTGCGGCTGCTCAGGTCGGTGCCGCCGTCGAGCTCCTCCACACCGCCTTCGTCATCCACGACGACGTCATCGACGGCGACGACCTGCGCCGCGGCCGGCTCAACGTCAGCGGCACCTTCCACGCAGACGCCCTGGCCTCCGGCGCGGCACCCGACGCGGCTGCTGACTACGGCCGGACGGCGGGCATCCTGGCCGGGGACCTCGCGCTGACCGCCGCGGTCCGCGCCGTCGCGTCCTGCGGCGCCCCGGCGGACGTCGTGGACCGACTGCTGGACCTCTTCGACGCCGCGCTCCACACCACGGCCGCCGGGGAGCTCGCCGACGTCAGGCTGTCGCTGAGCGTCGGGACTGCGTCGCTGCTCGAGAGCCTCGCGATGGAGGAGCAGAAGACTGGTGCCTACTCCTTCGCCCTCCCCCTCCAGGCCGGCGCGCTGCTCGCCGGAGCCGGCCCTGAGGTCGTTGCCGGGTTGCGGCTCGCCGGGGGGATGCTGGGGGTCGCCTTCCAGCTGGTCGACGACCTGCAGGGAGTGTTCGGGGACCCGGCCCGCACCGGCAAGAGCACGACGAGCGACCTGCGCACCGGCAAGCAGACGCCGCTCCTCACCGTCGCGCGCACGACCCCTGCCTGGGAACGGATCCGCCCGTACGTCGGGCGCGACCTCACCGACCCCGAGCTCGACGAGGTCCGCCGGCTCCTCACCACGTCGGGGTCGCGCCGCTTCGTCGAGGAGCTCGCCGAGGCCCACCTGGAGACCTCCCGCGGCGTCTTCGAGCGGCTGGGCGTCCCGTGGGAGCTGCTCGCGACGGTCACCCCCCGCTCCTCGGTGTTCGTCGACAGCGACGGGGTGGCGGCATGAACCTCTTCCTGGTCGCTCGACGGCCCCCGCGCAACCTCTACGACTCCGTCTCCGAGGGCAGCGCCGCGGTCGTGATCCGTCAGTACTCCAGCTCCTTCGGGCTTGCCTCCCGGCTGCTCGCGGAACCGGTGCGCACGCAGGTCCGCAACGTCTACGCGCTGGTCCGGATCGCCGACGAGATCGTCGACAACCCCGACCCCCGCCTGGCGCTCGAGCCGCGGGCGCAGATGCTGACGTGGTTGCAGGACGACGTGCGCCACGCACTGAGGACCGGCTACAGCGCCAACCTGGTCGTCCACGCGTTCGCCCGGACCGCGGTCTGCTGCGGGATCGGCGAGGAGCTGGTCGACCCGTTCTTCGCCTCGATGAGGACGGACCTGGACACCACGGTCCACACGCCCGAGAGCTTCGACCGCTACGTCTACGGCTCGGCGGAGGTCGTCGGACTCATGTGCCTGCGGGTGTTCCTCTCCGGAGGCCGGGAGGACGACTACGACCGGCTCGCGCCGGGCGCGCGGCGGCTCGGCGCCGCGTTCCAGAAGCTGAACTTCCTGCGTGACCTCGCCGAGGACCACGACGCGCTGGACCGCTGCTACTTCCCCGGGCTCGACGTCGAGCGGTTCTCCGACGCCGACCGCGACCGGATCCTCGACGACATCGCCGCCGACCTCGACGCTGCGGCGCTCGTCGTCCCGGAGCTCCCGGCCAGCAGTCGCCGAGCCGTCCGGGCCGCGCACGCGACGTTCGGCGAGCTCGCCGTCCGGCTGCGAGCGACCCCCGCCGCGGAGATCCGCCGGACCCGCGTCCGCGTCCCCGACGCGGTGAAGCTCCGGGTCGTGGCCGGTGCGCTCTACGGCGGCCGTACGTGACCCGACGGGTCGTGGTCGTCGGCGGCGGGATCGCCGGCCTCGCCACCGCGGCGCTGCTCGCGTCGCGCGGTGACGACGTCGACCTGCTCGAGAAGAACGACGAGCTCGGCGGCCGCGTCGGCAGCTTCACGAGGGACGGGTTCCGCTTCGACACCGGCGCGTCGTGGTACCTCATGCCCGAGGTGTTCGAGCACTTCTTCGCCCTGCTCGGCACCACCGCCGAGGCCGAGCTCGACCTGACCGTCCTCGACCCCAGCTACCGGGTGTTCTTCGAGGGCCACCCCGAGCCGGTCGACGTGCGACCGGACCGGGCGCACAACCGTGCGCTGTTCGAGTCGCTGGAGCCCGGGGCCGGCGCCCGGTTCGACGCCTACCTCACCTCCGCCGAGGAGACCTACGACATCGCCCTGCGCCGGTTCCTCTACAGCAACTTCGACTCGCCGTCGGCCTTCCTGCACCCGGACGTGATCCGGCGTACGCCCCGCCTGAGCCGGCTGCTGACCCGGTCGCTCGGCAGCCACGTCGCGGCCCGGTTCTCCGACAACCGGCTGCGCCAGCTGCTCGGCTACCCCGCGGTGTTCCTCGGCTCGTCGCCGAGCCGGGCACCGAGCATGTACCACCTGATGAGCCGGCTCGACCTCGGCGACCGGGTGCTCTACCCGCAGGGCGGGTTCCAGCGGCTCATCGAGGTGATCGCCGCGCTGGCCGAGCGGCACGGCGCCCGGCTGCACACCGGCTCGTCCGTGACCCGGATCCTCACCGACGACGGCTCCCGGGCCGGGCGGTCCCGCGTCACGGGCGTCGAGCGACCGACCGACGGCGAGCGCCGCACCCTCCCCGCCGACGTCGTCGTCGGCGCTGCGGACCTGCACCACCTCGAGACCGCGCTGCTCCCACGGCCACTGCAGACCCATCCGCAGGCCGCCTGGCGGCGGCGCTCCCCCGGTCCGGGAGCCGTCCTCGCCATGCTCGGCGTCGAGGGTCGGCTGCCGCAGCTCGCCCACCACTCGCTGTTCTTCACCTCCGACTGGGACAGCAACTTCGGCGACATCTTCGGCCGCCGGTCCCGCGTCCCGGACCCCGCGTCGGTCTACGTCTGCAAGCCGTCCGAGACCGACCCGACCGTCGCGCCGGAGGGCTGCGAGAACCTCTTCGTCCTCGTCCCGGTGCCTGCCGACGTGGCGATCGGCAGCGGCGGTGACGACGGCCAGGGCTCCGAGGCGGTGGAGCGGGCGGCGGACGCGGCGATCGACCAGGTCGCGGCCTGGGCCGGGGTCCCCGACCTGCGCGAGCGCATCCGGGTGCGTCACACCGTCGGGCCCGAGGACTTCGTCCAGCGGTACAACGCGTGGCGCGGCGGCGCGCTGGGCCTCGAGCACACCCTGCGTCAGAGCGCGTTCCTCCGGCCGGGCAACGTGTCGTCGAAGGTCGACGGGCTGCTGTACGCGGGGGCAAGTACCGTCCCCGGCGTGGGGCTGCCGATGTGCCTGATCAGTGCCGAGCTCGTCCTCAAGCGGCTCACCGGTGACCGCTCGGCGCTCCCGGTGGGGCGATGAGCCTGCTGCACTGGTCGTACGTCGCGATGCTGGCGTTCTGCCTTGCCGGGACGCTGCCGCTCGTCCCGGCGTTCGGCCTCCGGGTGCTGCAGCAGCCGCGACGGCTGGTCCTCACGATCGTCGCAGCGGGCTCCCCGTTCCTCGTCTGGGACCTGTACGCCACGCACGCCGGCCACTGGCGCTTCGACGAGGAACAGACGCTGCCGTGGCGGGTCGCCGGGCTCCCGCTCGAGGAGATCGGCTTCTTCGTCGTCATCCCGCTGGTCACGGTGCTGACCTACGAGGCGGTCCGCGTGGTCCGCCGCCGGGCGCCGCTGGGGCGCGCAGGTCAGCGCGGGGAGGTTCGTGACCTACACCGCGATCGCCGTCGTCGCGGTCCTGGCGGCGCTCGCCCTGGACCGTGGCGCCGTCCGCACACGACTGACCGCCACGGGGACCTGGTGGTCGGCGTACGGCATCATCGTCTTCTTCCAGCTGCTGACCAACGGCTGGCTCACCGGCCGAGGCATCGTCCGCTACGACCCCGACGCGATCCTCGGCAGCGGGCGCGTGACCCTCGTCGGTGACGGTCGGCTCGTCTTCGCGCCGGTCGAGGACCTCGCCTTCGGCTTCGCCCTCGTGCTGACGACCAGCGTGGTGTGGGTCTGGCTGGGCCGTCGCTACGGCGAGGAACCCGCGTGAGCGGCCCGACCGGGTTGCGCGCCCGGGTGCGGGCCGGGTGGCGGCTCGGGTGGCGGCGATGCAGCCCACCGACATCGGCGTCCCGGGCCCGACCGCCCTGGACATGGCGCGCGCCTTCCGCTCGGTCCGCGCCGACCCGCTCTCGTTCCTCGTCGAGGTCTCCGAGCGCTACGGCGACCTGGTCTCCTTCCCGGTGCCGGGCCCGCCGGCGCTGCTGGTCAACGACCCGGCCGACGTCCGGCACGTCCTGCAGACCTCGGCACGCAACTGGGGCAAGCAGACCGTGCAGTACGCCGCGCTCGCCCGGGTCACCGGTCCCGGGCTGCTGGCGTCCTCCGAGCCGGACTGGATCGAGCACCGACGACTCGCGGCACCCGCCTTCCACCACCAGCGGCTCGAGGCGGTGAGCGACCAGGTCCGCGCGGCCGCCGACGCCGCCATCGCCGCAGGGCTCGGACCCGGGCTCCCCGCAGCCGGCGCCGTGGTCGACGTCGCCGCTCTCACCCACCGCATCGGCCTCGACGCCGTCGGCCGGGCGCTGTTCTCCGCGGACCTGTCCGGGCAGGCACGACAGCTGCTGGACGCGACGAGCCAGGCAGCGGAGCTGGTGGTCCGGTCGGGGCGCTCGATCGTGCCCGCGCCGGGGTGGGTGCCGACGCCCCTGAACCTCCGGCTGCGCTCGACCCGGCACCGCCTGGCCGCGATCTCCGCCGAGCTCATCGCGGAGCGACGGGCGCGCGGCCCGGGCTCCCGGGCTCACACGGTGACGACCTCCTCGGCCTGCTGCTCGACAGCGACCTGACCGACGACGAGATCCGTGACGAGCTGGTCACGATGGTCATCGCCGGCCACGAGACCGTGGCCGCTGCGCTGGCCTGGACCCTCATGCTGCTGGCCGAGCACCAGCCGGTCCAGGACCGGGTGCGGGCCGAGCTGGCCGGCCATCCCGGCCCGGTCTCGTTGCTCGCCCACCGCGAGCGGCTCCCGTGGACCCGGGCGGTCGTCGACGAGGCGCTGCGGCTCTACCCGCCCGCGTGGGCGCTCTCGCGGCGCTCGCACCAGCCGGACGTCGTCGGCGGTCGCGAGGTCCCCGCCGGCACCCTGGTCATCGTCAGTCCGTGGCTCCTGCACCGACGCAGCGACGCATGGCCCGACCCGCTCGCCTTCCGGCCCGAACGCTTCCTCGGCGCCGGGGCGACGCGTTCGGGCTACCTGCCGTTCGGACAGGGACCGCGGCTGTGCATCGGGCGCGAGTTCGCGCTCGGCGAGATGGTGGTGGTGCTGAGCCGCCTCCTCACGGCGTACCGGGTCGAGGTGCCGACGGGCTGGTCGCGCCCGGCTCCCCAGGCGCAGGTCGCGGTGCACCCGCGCGGCGGCATGCCGCTGGTCGTCCACGCGCTCGAGCGACGGTCGGCATGACGGAGCTGGTCCTCGTGCTCGTGCTGCTGGCCGCCGCGGCCAGCGCGCACTGGCTGCTCGCGGACCTCCGGACCGTCCCCTCCGGACGTGGGGCCCGGCAGCACGCCGCCTCGGTCTCGGTCGTGGTCCCGGCACGGGACGAGGAGGACTCGATCGCCGCGGTGCTGGAGTCCCTGCGGCACCTCACGACCGACGCTGCCTCGACGTCGTCGTCGTCGACGACGGCTCGCACGACGCCACGGCGTCGGTCGCGCGGTCCGCGCGGAGCCGTCGTCGTGCCTGCCGGCACCCCACCACCGGGATGGACGGGCAAGGCCTGGGCCTGTCACGTCGGCGCCCGGGCCACCACCGGCGACCTGCTGCTCTTCCTCGACGCCGACACCGTGCTGGCCCCCGACTGCGCTGGACGGCCTGCTCGCGCTGCACGAGGAGTCACGGCGGGCTGGTGTCGGTGCAGCCCTTCCACGCCGTCGTCCGGCCCTACGAGCAGCTGTCGGCGTACTTCAACGTGGTGTCGCTCCTGGCCAGCGCCGCCTTCGCCCGCCGACGCAGCAGTCGGCCGATGGCGTTCGGGCCGTGCCTGCTGACGTCGCGGCCGGACTACGAGCGCGCCGGTGGGCACGCCGCGGTGCGGGGCGAGATCCTCGACGACGTCGCAGCTGGCCGTCGCCTACCAGCGGGCCGGGCTACCGGTGCAGTGCGCCGTCGGAGGACGGTCGACTCCGGATGCGGAGCTATCCCGGCGGGCTCCGACAGCTGGCCGGCGGATGGACGAAGAACATCGCGTCCGGCGCGTCGGCGGCTCCTCCCGGACCGGCCCTCGCCGCTGGGCTGTGGGTGAGCGCCCACCACGCCGTCGCAGTCGGTGCGGTCCTCGCCCTCGTGGAGGCCCTGACCGGTCGAGGGACGTCGCTCGCCTACGGTGCGCCTGCCCTCTGGGCCGTCGCGTGGCTGGGGGTCGGCCTGGCAGCTGCGGCTGGTCCTGCACCGCATCGGCTCCTTCCGCTGGTGGATGTGGGCGCTGTTCCCGGTGCCCCTGCTCGCCTTCGACGTCCTCTTCGCGTGGTCGGCCGTCCTGACGCTGGTTCGGCGGTCGGTGCAGTGGCGGGGTCGCGAGGTGCAGCTGCGCCAGGGCGGGTCGGCCGAGGAGGGGGTCTGATGTTCCGGCTGGTGATGCCCCAGGCGCTCACGATCGTCGTGGACGTCGTCGGCCTGGGGGGTGTTCCACAGCGCCACCGGGTACGCGGCCTACCGCCTGGACGAGAGCCGGCTGAGCCGGGACGGCTGGCTGCTGCGGCCACGGCGGTTCGAGGCCGGCGGACGGTGGTACCGGCGAAGGCTGCGCATCCACCGGTGGAAGGACAAGGTGCCCGATGCGGGCGACCTGTTCCGGGGCGGGGTCAGCAAGCGCCACCTGCCGGCATACGACCAGGCCGGGCTGCGGCTCTTCGCCCGCGAGACGCGCCGCGCGGAGCTGGCCCACTGGTGGGCGATGTGCTGCGGTCCGGTCTTCGTGCTGTGGAACCCTCCGCTCGCGTCCGGGCTGCTCCTGGCCTACGCCGTGTTGGTCAACCTGCCGTTCATCGCTGATCCAGCGCTACAACCGGTTCCGGATCCTGGCCCTGATGGAGCGCCGCTCGTGGTGATGCAGCGAGACCTGGGCCGCGACCTGCCCTCGCCGGTCGTGGGCCCAGCCGGTCCGACGCCGACCGGGTCGCAGCGGGACCGGCCGACCGACTCCCGACACGGGCCGGTCGCACAGCTGCTGATCGCCTGGGCGCCGCTCAGCGTGATCCTGGTCGCATACGCCGCGGCGCAGTGGATCGACGCTCCGCTCACGGCCACGGGCTCCGGTGCCGGGACCAACCGGCTCGGCTTCGGGCTCCACGTCGCCGGACCCGCGCAGGTCGACCGCGACGTGTTCGGTGCGGTCCCGTCCGTCTGGCTCCAGGAGCGGCTCGTCGACGGCTCCGCGCACTGGTACGACGCGGCCGCCGCGCTGGTCTACGTCACCCACTTCTTCTCGATCCCCCTGGTCACCGCCGTCGTGTGGTTCGGCCTCCGGGACCGGTTCCGCGCCTGGGTCGCCACCGTGATCGCGTTCACGACCGTCGGGGTGGGGGTGTACGTCGTGTATCCGGCTGCGCCTCCGTGGCTGGCGTCCGACCTGGGGGTGATCGGTCCCGTGAACCGCATCTCCAGCCCCGGGTGGGACTACCTCCACCTAGAGGTCGTCGGGCAGGTTGGTGGTCTCCGGCCAGGAGGGCAGCAACCCGGTGGCGGCGATGCCGTCCCTGCACGCGGGGACCGCGCTGCTCGTCGCACTCTTCGTGTGGCCACTCGCGGCCCCCGTCTGGCGAGCCGCGCTGCTCGGCTACGTGGTGCTGATGGCGGTCGCGCTGGTCTACACGGGTGAGCACTACGTGGTCGACGTCGTGGCGGGATGGGGAACGGCCGCGGTGGCGGTCACTGCTGGAGCCGGGGTCCGACGCCGGCTGCCCCGGGAGACTCGCCGTGAGCCCGTGGCGTCGGCGTCGGCGCCGGGGCCGAGTCGGTAGCTGCCGGCGTCGGCATCGGCACCGGCGGCGACCCGGGATCGACGTGCGGGATCGGGACCGGCTGCGACCCGGGATCGACGTGCGGGATCGGGACCGGCTGGTAGTCCGGGACCTGCAGCACGAGGACCGACGGCAGATCCGCGTGCCCGGTCCCGCCGAGGGTGTCGGTCGCTCCGGCGGGTGGAGCGCCGAGCGTCGCAGCCGCGAGCACCACGAGGGTCGTCGCCGGCAGCACTCTCACTCGTGGGTCCACCTCGGTCCTCCTCGTCCCGTTCAGCCGCTCAGGTGGCGGGTTCCAGTCCCACCGCCTCCGAGCAGCGCCGGACCTCGTCGTCGGTGAGCTTCAGGTCGGCCGCCGCGGCGGAGTCGGTGATCGACTCTGGCCGGCGGGCACCAGGGATCGGGATGACGCGGTCGCTCAGGGACAGCTCCCAGGCGAGCACCACCTGTTGCGGGCTGACTCCGTAGTCCTTCCCGAGGTCGGCGAACACCGAGTAGCGCTCGCCGACCGATCGGGCGCCGCCTCCGGTCCCACCGAGCGGGCTCCAGGGGAGGAACGCGATGCCGTGCTCGTCGCAGTACTGCAGCTCGTCGATAGCTGCCGGTGTGCCGCGGCGAGAACTCGTTCTGCACGCTGACGAGGCCGTCGTCGCCGAGCACCTGCTGCGCGACCTCGATCTCCTCGATGTTGGCGTTGGAGATGCCGATCGCCTTGATCTTCCCTTCCTGCTGCAGGGTGCGGAAGTTCTCGATCACCTCGCCGTACACCATCCACCGGTCGGGCCGGTGCCACTGGTAGAGATCGATGACCTCGACCTGCAAGGCGCGCAGCGACTTCTCCACGGCTGACCTCAGGTAGGCGAGGGACCCGTCCCGCCCCCAGCTCTCACCCTCCGCTCGGGTGATGCCGCCCTTGGTCGCGAGGACGACCTCGTCGATGCTCCCGCCGTAGGACCGCACGGCGCGTCCGACGATCGTCTCGTTGTGGCCCATCGCGTCCCAGCTCGGCGCATAGATGTCCGCGGTGTCGATGAAGGTCACTCCGGCGTCGAGCGCGGCGTGCACGGTCGCGATGCCCTGCGCCTCCTCGGGGTAGTGGTCGTCGGCGTTCAGCGAGAGCGGCATGGCGCCGAGGCCGATGGCGGAGACGGTGAACGGGCCGAGGGGTCGGGTCTGCATGACTCCGACGATAGTGGGATGCCTCGTCGTTCCCGAGGTAGGTTGTGGACGCTGCCTGGCCCCCGCGGCGCCGTCGAGTCGTCATGAGCCACGCAGGGGGCCGTCCGGTGTCACACTCGTTCTGGTCGTACTCGACGACGCTGCCCCCGGTCGCCGTGAGCGCGTCGGACTCCCGTCGCTTCGTGCGCTCGCACCTGTCCCGCCACCAGCTGGAGGACTTGTGCGACGACGTCGAGCTGGTGGCCAGCGAGCTGGCGACGAACGCCATCCGTCACGCGGCTACGGACTTCGCGCTGTCGTTGCAGGGCGACGGAGCGTCGGTGCTCCTCACGGTCCACGACCAGGGCGCCGGTGTCATCCCCGCGCCGAACGTGCCGGAGTGGTCGGATGCTGGCGGACGCGGGCTGCTCATCGCGCAGGAGGTCAGCGACGACTGGGGAGTCACGCGTGGCGCGGACGGGCACACGCTGGTGTGGGCGTGCTTCGAGGTGTTCGCCGGCGTCGGGTGAGGAGGTCAGCCTCCGCTGGCCGGACCCGGCTCCAGGGTCGCATCGAGCCCGCTGCTCAGGTCGAGGGCCGCGACCTCGCCGGTGGTGACCTCGCGGGCCACCTCGGTCAGCGGGCGCCGCGACCGTCGTGCCGCGGCCCTCAGCGTCTCGAACGCCACGGCCATCTCGACCCCGGTGCGCTCCGCGATGACCCCCTTGGCCTGCTCGATCACGATCCGGCTGTCCAGGGCGATCTGCAGCTGTTCGGCGAGCACCTCGTGGCGCCGTACCGTCCAGTGGTTGAGGATCCCCACGGTCGCCATGTCAGCCATCACGTGTGCGATGTCCAGCTCGGAGCTGGTGAGCCCGACCGGGGTGTTGCAGAACAGGTTGAGAGCGCCGATGGTGCGGTCACGCAGCCGCATCGGCAGGGCATAGGCGCCGACGATGCCGTGGCTCGACGCCTCGTCGACGAAACCCGGCCACCGTCCGCCCGCGCGCGCGAAGCTGGGTGCCAGCACCGGCAACCCGGACGAGAACGCGTCCAGGCACGGGCCGTCGTCGTTCTGGAGCTCGAGGAGCTCCAGCAGCCGTGTCTCCTCGCTGGTCGAGGCGAAGACGCGGAGACTGCCGCGCTGGTCGTCGAGCATGATGCCCGCGTCGCTGACGGGGAGAAACTCGACACAGCTGGTGACGAGCTGGTCGGCCAGCTCGAGGAGGTCGAACCCGGCGACGAGCGAGTCCGCCAGCGATACCAGGCGTGAGAAGAACAGCGTGTTCGCGTCACCGATCGCCAACGTCGTCCTCACCTTCATGCCCCTGCGCCTCGCGGCTCGGGTCGGTCCTGGCTCCAATGTCTCTGAAGGAGACCTCCCGGGCAACCACCCGGCGCGCCAGGTCCACCAACGTCGAGCCGGTTGCGAACGCGTGCGCCCGCAGGAGCGCCAACGCGTCGTCCATCGCCGAACCCGTCTGGACGCTCACCATGCCCACTGCCTGGTGGGTCGCGGCGTGACGGTCGTCGAGCAGCCCGGGCACGTCGCCCCTGGCGCTGCCCCCGTCCGCGGCCGGCTGCACGAGTGCAGGGTCCATCAGAGCGGTCGTGACGAGGTCGGTCAGCCGGAAGGCCCGTGGGAGGTTGTCGGGACGCAGCGCACCGGGCCGCTCGGCATGAAGAGTGAGGATCCCGAGGCCCGCGACGCCGACCTGCAGGGGAAAGGCGTAGATCGACACCACACCGAGCGGGGTGGCCCGCTCGACGAAACCGACCCAGGACACCGACCTGGGATCCGTGGCGAGGTCGTCCACCAGGACCGGCCACGCCTGACGCAGCGCCGTCGGTCCTGGGCCGACGCCAACGGTCTCCTGCACGCTTTCCACCTCGCGTGCTCGTCCACCCGAGGCGTAGACGACCCCGGCGTACTGCCCCCTGGCGCCGCGGGAGACCGCGACCTCGCACCCGGGAAGGCTCTCGCTGCTGAGGAACGCGCTGCACAGCGCTCCCACCACCGCCGAGAGCGTGCTCGAGCGTGCGAGCGGCCCGCCGCGATCATCCACGACTCGGACCTCCCCCACACGCGTCGGCTGCTCGATCGACATGGCGAGGTCCGGGCTCGTGACGATGGTCTCACACGCTGCAGTCTGCAGGTCTCCCGACGTCGAGGGAGCCGCCCCCGGCTCCACGAGCGGGGGCGACTCCCTGTTCCGCCAGTGCGCGCGCCCCCCTCGGCGCGCTCCCTGAGTCCTTCCCCCGGGAGCGAGGGTCTCGCCTCGACGACTGGCAGCGCCGAGGCGACTCAGGAGCTCAGACAGGCTGCCTCCCCTACCAGAGCCGGTATGTCGACGGGACGACCAGGAGGACGGGCGGCGAACGTGGCCCAGATCGTCTTCGTGCGGCCGGCGCCCGAGGTGACCCCCCAGTCCAGGCTCAGGGCGTCCAGGATGCCCAGCCCGTAACCGCCGGTTGACAGCTCTCCCTCGTCCACGGCCAGTCGCCGTTTCGTCGGGGCGAGGTCGGAGCCGTCGGTCACGGTCAACGAGACGGCCGACCCCGACCGTGACAGCGTCAGGGTCGACGACGTCCGGGCATGCACGACGGCGTTGGTGGCCAGCTCGCTGGCGACCAACCGCACGGTGTCGACCAGGTGCAGCAGTCGATGCTCCACGAGGTGGTGACAGACGAACGCACGGGCCTTCCTCGCGCTCCGCGGCTCCGCTGCAAGGACGCACGAGTGCCGCCACTCGGTGGACGTCGCGGGCGACGCGACGTTCGGTTGCTCCATGCAGTCCCCGGATCGCTCGATGTCACGGAGCCGAAGCAGCGGGGACCGGGCCGACCTAGGCGTTGCAGCGACGATACGTCGCATTGCCGGTCATTGGGAAGACAGGGGGGCAGGTCAGGGCCTCGGGCGACGCCTGAGCAGCGGGGCGAGGTTGATGTCGAGGCCCCATCCGAACGTCTTGGGGACGAGGACGCGGGACTCGTCGCGATCCCAGTACGCGCGGCGGAGGTCGGCCCACGAAGGCTTCCGCCAGTTGTAGGGGAGGCCCAGGAAGCGGCCCTGAGGCTCGCGTGCCATGAACCAGACTTCGTGCGCCGGGTCCGGACCCGGCCGACCGACCGCGTGCGGGGAGTTCCTCGCCCGAACGCTCAGGTGAGTGGTCCCGGTGCCGATGGACGAACGTCTCGACATGCCGACTGACGGAGGGGGTGGCGTGGTGCGGGCTCAGGTGCGCCGTGTCAGCTTCCTGCTGACCTGGGCCGGTGTCGCGGTGTACGCAGCAGCACTCGCGTTCCGCTCGCACCTGGACGCCGTCCTCGGCGTCGACGTCGCCGAGTTCGTCGTGACCGTCGTGCTCTTCAACTCCGCCTACGTGGCAGGGGCCGTGTGCCTGCTGTCCAGTCCCACGAGCCTCGGCCGCCGTGAGCAGTGGGGGTGGTGGTTGCTCGCGCTGGCCTTCCTGTCGTCGACCGGCGCCTACGCGTACTACGCGCTCGAGCTCTCGGGCCTGCCGGAGGTCCCGGTCCCGTCGTGGGCAGACCTCATGTGGCTGGCGTGGTACCCCGCTGGCTACGTGGCGATCGTCTTCCTGCTCACCGCCCGCGTGGGCCGCTTCCCGCTCAGCGTGTGGCTGGACGGGCTGGTCGCAGGGGCTGGCGTCGCGGCCGTCGCTGCAGCCCTGTGGTTCGAGCCGCTGACTGCAGTGGTACCCGGGACCCCGCTGCTGACGGTCGTGGTCAACATGGCCTACCCCGTCGTCGACCTGTTGCTCGTCGCGATGCTCGTCGGGGTCGCCTACATGGTGCGGTCCGCGTTGCAGTGGTGGATCGTCTGGCTCCTCGTCGGCTTCGCGCTGAACGGGGTGACGGACGTGCTGACCTCGGTCGCCATCATGACGGGTACCTACACCGGTGGGAGCTGGCTCGACCTCGGGTGGCCCCTCGGGATCGCGGCGCTCGTCACCGCGAGCGTGCCGAGACGCGAGGAGTCCGGCATCGACGCCCTGGATCTCGTGACGCAGACCCGCGGCGCCTCACTCCGGATGATGAGCGTCCCGCTCGCGAGCAGTGGCGCCAGCCTCGCCCTTCTGGTGGCCGGCCAGGGCGACACGTTCCCGGTGGTGGCTGGCGTCTTCGCGGGAGCGTCCATCGCAGCGGCTGGCATTCGCACCGCCCTCACGTTCCGCGACCTCGCGCGCCTCACTGACGTGCACCGGGAGGCTCGCACCGACGACCTGACCAGGCTCGCGAACCGGCGTGCGCTCTACGAAGAGATGGCGACGGCCCTGACCGCCGCAGACCGGACGCAGCGGCCGACCTCGCTCCTCCTCATCGACCTCGACGGGTTCAAGGAGGTCAACGACAGCCTCGGGCACGCCGTGGGCGACGAGCTCCTGAAGGCCTTCGCTGCCCGGATGCAGGAGGAGATCGGCGGGACGCACCTCTTCGCGCGGCTCGGCGGTGACGAGTTCGCCGTCCTGCTCGCTGGCGCGGACGAGAGGACGGCGGAGCGTCAGGCGTGGATGCTGGTCGAGCGCACCGCGGAGCCGTTCCAGGTGGACGCAGTCCGGCTCTCCATCGACGCGTCCATCGGGGTCGCCTCCCTTCAGCCCGGCGCCGGGTCCCGCGGCGACCTCCTGCGGCAGGCCGATGTCGCGATGTACCAGGCCAAGGGCAGTGCCAACCGCGTGGCCTGCTTCGCCTCGGACGAGGCGACCGACACCGGACCGGAGCGGCTCGCGCTCCTCACCAGGCTCCGCGAGGGCCTCACGCGCGACGACTCCGCTGGACACGGACAGGTCGAGCTGCACCTGCAGCCCAAGGTCTCCCTGCAGGGCCACCGCCTCGAGGGCGTCGAGGCCCTCGCCCGGTGGCGCGAGCACGACGGCACGCTCCTGCACCCGGCTGAGTTCCTGCCGCTGGTCCAGCGAGGCGGCCTGCTCCCCGCCCTGGGAGCGCATGTCCTGAGGGAGGGCATCCGGACCGCCCGCCGACTCGTGGAAGCGGGCGCACCTGTTCCGGTCTCGATCAACCTCACGGCCGTGGACATCCACGACCAGGGGCTGCCCGACCGGGTAGCAGCCGCCTTGCGGGAGCAGGGCGTGGAACCCCAGCAGCTCGTCGTCGAGCTCACCGAGGACAGCCTGGTCACCGACCCTCAAGCCGCTGCCACCGTCCTGCGCGCGCTGCGCGCCCTCGGCGTCCGGATCTCGCTCGACGACTTCGGCACCGGGTACTGCTCGCTGTCCTACCTGCGACAGCTGCCGGTCGACGAGGTCAAGCTCGACCGGTCCTTCACCGACGGCGTCGGGATCGACCCCGCCGCTGACGCGGTCATCGAGCACACCGTCGGACTCGTCCACGCGTTGGGCCTCCGGCTGGTGGCCGAAGGCGTGGAGGACGCGCTCACCGCCGAGCGGCTCAGCGAGCTGGGGTGCGACACCGGTCAGGGCTTCCTCTGGGCACGTCCCCAACCGGTGGACGACCTGCTGACCACGGTGTTCGTCGACGCCTTCGGGCCGGACGAGACGGGCTCGCCGGTGCAGGCGACGGACGGTCGTGCGTGGACGGTCGACACGGCCTCCGCTGTCCGGTGACGAGCCGCCGGTTTCCCGCCTCCGGACGTCGGCGCTGGGGCATAGTGGTGTCGCGACGGTCCGCGGAGGGTGCCGTCGGTGATCGACGCGCGGCGGGAGTCGCGCTGGGAGCGCGTGGGAGGGTCACCGATCCGGACAGAGCAGGGGTTCAGAGGTGCTCCGAGGCGTGAACAGGTCTACCTCCTCGTCGTGGGTGCCTGCGCACTCGTCCTGCCTCTCCTCGCACCGGACGCTTCCTCGGTCCCGGGTGGCCCACCACCCTGGCTGACGGTCGCGGTCCTCGTGCTGATGTCGGCGCTCAACGTCGAGATCAGCCGGGCGCTGACCGGCGGGCTGGAACGGTCGCAGCAACCACACAAGGCACTGTCCGCCTGGGCGTTCGCCTGCGCGATCCTGCTCGCACCGCCGTGGCTGCTCGTGGTCGTCCCCGTCACCTACGTGCACGCACGGTTGCGCGGGCTCCGGGTGCCGCTGTGGAAGTGGGTCGGATCGGCGTCGTTCCTCGTGCTGGCGGCGCTCGCCTCGACGCTCGTCGCCCACCTCGTCCTGGGCGGCCGGTCGAACTGGATGGCGGCCAACGGAGCTCGAGGCGCGGCGACCCTGGTCCTGGCCGCTGCTGTCTTCCTGGCCGTGGAAGCAGCACTCTTCGCCGGGTCGGCCCTCCTGAACCATGCCGAGGACGAGGTCTGGCTCCGGCGCACCCTGACCAGCCGCGCGTTCTACCTGACCGAGTCGGGCGTCCTGCTGACCGGAGGCCTGCTCGCCGCGCTGTGGACCGGCGGAGCCTGGTTCGTACTCCTCCTTGCACCGGTCTACGCCCTCGTGCAGAGGGCGGTGCTGCTCGAACCCCTGCGCGAGCGGGCCGCCATCGCGGCCGAGCTGGCCGCCACCAACCGTCAGCTCGAGGACGTCAGCCAGTTCAAGACCGACCTGATGGGGATGCTGGTGCACGAGGTCGGCAACCCGCTGACCTCGATCCGCGGCTTCGCCGAGCTCGGTGCCGACACGCTGGGGACCGGGACGATCGACCAGGGCCGGACGGCGTTCCAGGTGATCAAGCGCAACGCGCAGCAGATCCAAGGCGTGCTGCACGACATGGTGGGGCTCGTCGGCACCGGTCCCGGCGCGCTCACGGCGAGTCCGGAGCACTGCCTGGTCGCCCCGCACCTCCGTGCCGCTGCGGCCGCGCAACCGCGGGCCCAACAACCGGCGGTCTCCTGTCCCGAGGAGCTGACGGCGTACGTGCAGCCCGGCCACCTCGACCAGGTCCTCGCCAACCTGCTGAGCAACGCCTCCAAGTACGCCGGCGGCGCCACCGCCCTCGATGCGCGAGCCCTCGACGGCGATCGGGTCCTGATCACCGTCGCCGACGCTGGTCCCGGCATCCCGCACGACTTCCAGGACCGGCTCTTCCAACGGTCCGCGCGGCACCCCGCGACCGCAGCCACGGTCGCGGGCACCGGCATCGGGCTGTTCATCAGCCGCGCTCTCGCCCGCGCCAACGGCGGCGACCTCACCCACCGCGGGGACCACCCGACCGGCTCCTGCTTCGAGCTCACCCTCCCTCGGAGCGGTCCTACCCGCTGAGGTAGCGGTCCCGGCCGCGGTACGTTCGGGGACATGGCCGAGCCCGTGGGACCTGATCGCAACCGCCTCCACGACCTCGTGAGACTGGTGTGGGACGAGGCTCAGGTCGGGGGCCAGGAACCACGGCCGGTCAGGGTCGAGCGGATCGCGGAGGGCAGCCCCTACTCGGTCGAGCAGGTCACCGAGCACCTGCTCGCCGAGGAGCAGGACACCTACGTGGTCGACCATGGCGAGGGCGGCCTCTCCGTGGTCGCGCTGCAGTAGGAGGCCCGGCGGAACGGAGCGGCCGGGACGACACCCGCGCACGATGCGGAGGCTCAGCCCGAGGCGGACTTACCGCCGACCCTGGTCGTCGGCTACCCGCACCTGACCGAGCAGTTGACCGATGCCTGCTCGGCGCGGTTCGGTGTGTCAGGACGGCTCGGGGAGGCCCGCAGCCGTGAGGAGGCCGGATCGTGGACGACGGGGCCGTGGAGGTGCGGGTCCACGGTGTGTCCGGGACCAGCCCCGAAGCGCTCCTGGACCGCCCCCTGGTCACCCAGGTCGCAGGTGACGCCATCGCCGGCTTCTACCGCCCTCGGTTGTCCATGGAGCGCCGTGACGAGGCTCCCGCGCCGACCGCGGCGAAGCGCGCCGACGGTCCTCTGCTCGAGGGCTACAACTGGGGTGGGCTGACCTCCGGGTCCCCGGGACGCGCGCTCTGGCTGCTGCTGCTGCCGTTCACGCTGATGAACGTCGCCCCGCGTGCACGGCCCGACGGGGACCAGGTGGGTGGACGACCTGGGCGGCGCACGTGGTGGACCTGGTACCTCTCGCGCCTGCTGGCCCTGTCCCTGACCCTGCTCCTGGTGCTGACCTCGGCCGGGATCAGCGAGGACCTGGTCTGGTGGCAGTGCCGGCGCGGCCAGTCCTGCCGTGGTCTGCCGACGTGGCTCGCGACGCTGCTCGATCAGGTGGCACCGGGGACCTCGCTCCTGGCGGCGGCGACGGTCCCCGCGCTGGTGCTGTCGGTGTTGTGGCTGATCAGCCAACGGACGTTGGACCGGTACGAGGCGGTCCAGGTCGCAGCCCTGCGGGGCCACGCCACCGTCGAGCGACCCGACGCCCTCGAGGTGACGTTGAAGTCGAGCTGGATGTGGCGCAACCAGCACCAGGTGCGCAGGTTGCGGGCGGTGCACATGCAGACGGGGTTCGCGCTCGTCGTCCTCGTCACCTCGATGAGCAGCCGGCGCGGCTCGGCGCCCAACGTCGACGCGCTGCACGTGACCGTGACGGCCGTGTCCCTGCTGGTCCTGGCCTACGGTGTCGTCGCCCTCGCCGTGCCGGCCTTCGTCGGCCGCACGGCGCGACCCCGTCTCGTCGTGGTCTCCGGGGTGGTGTGGGGACTGCTCCTGGCGGTCGCGGTCCTGCAGGCGGCCCTGGTGGTCGGCCGCGACGTCGACGGCCGGTCCGGCGCGCCCGGCCGCGTCGCCGGGCTGCCCACCTACGAGGCGACGTTGCAGTGGCTGCTGTTCGTCATGATCGCCCTCCTCGTGTTGCTGGCGGCGGTGGTGGCGAGCTCGGCGCGAGGAGCCCGCGTCTGCACGGCACCGCAGAGCCAGCACGAGCCGCTGGCAGCGGGACTCCGCGGCTGCGCCGCCGCCTACCTCGCAGCGCTGGCTGTCCTGCTCGCCGCGTTGTTCGCCGCGGCGACCTACAGCTATGCGGCGGCGTGGTTGCACAGCGGCTCGCTCCGGCCCGGCCCCGGCGAGGTGGCGGACGCGCTCGCGGCGTTGACGTTGCCCGACACCTTCCGCGTCGCGACCGTGGCGTTCCTCGCCTCCGTCGGTTGCGCAGCGGCGGTGCTGACGGTCGCGGCGATCCGGACCGTCAAGGGCTACGGCCCCTGGGGGTCGCGCGTCGCGCACGTGCCGGAAGGCGCGCTGGAGGCCGACTACGGCCCCGACGTCTCCGACCCCGCGCAGTCGGGCCGTCGTCACAGCATCGAGCGGTACGTGTACCAGGCCGCACTCGTGGACCGGGTCCCGACCTTCCTCGCCTGGCTGGTCACGCTCGGCGTGGTGATCCTCGTGCTGGCTGCCGCTCCGGTGCTGCTCGGACATCTGTTCGGGGTCGACCGGGCTCGAGCGCTGCTCGACGACATGACGGTCCCGCAGCCTGACGGCTGGCGGCAGTGGATCGGCCCGGCAGCCCAGGGATGGGGCGCCTACCTGGCGGTGCTGTCGCTTCTCCTCGCCGTCTCGCTGGCAGCCGCAGCCTTTCGGGTGCCGGCGACGAGGCGCTCGGTCGGCATCCTGTGGGACGTCGCGTCCTTCTGGCCGCGCTCCTGCCACCCCCTGGCCGCTCCCTGCTACGCCGAGCGAGCCGTTCCCGACCTCGTCACGCGGCTGCACTGGCACCGAGAGGGGCAGCGCACGGTCGTCCTGGCGGCCCACAGCCAGGGGACGGTCATCAGCGCGGCCACCGTCCTGCGGCTCTCACGCAGCGCACCTGGCGATCTCGACGGGATCGCGCTGCTCACGTTCGGCTGCGTCCTCCGGAGGCTCTACGGACGCTTCTTCCCCGCGTACTTCGGGCCGCGGCAGCTCGCCGAGCTCCAGTCCGTGCTGTCGAGCGACCCCGAGGCTCCTCCGAGGTGGCTCAACCTGTGGCGCTACACCGACTACCTCGGCGGACAGGTCACCGCCGGCCCGCCGCAGCGCGTGCCGTCCGTGGGTGCCGCGCGCCCTCTCGGGCTGGTGGTCGCGCCGCCCCGGGCGGTGGGTCCGACGCCGTGGGAGTGGCACGACCCGGACCCACCGGGCTTCTCCCGCGCGCCGGGGTCGACGGTGTACCCGAGGCCGCGTCGGCACTCGGACTTCTGGAGCGACGAGTCCGGGAACTTCCAGGTGGCGGTCGCGGCGCTCGGGAAGACGCTCATCCCGCTGCGGACGGCTGGCCGCGAGTGAGGTGCAGCAGGGCTTGCCCGCCGGTGTCGATGAGCGCGTAGCGGCGGGCGCCTCCCCGGCCGTGCAGGACGAACACGGACCGGCGAGAGGTGCGGCTCTCGAGCTCCCACCAGCCGGAGTCGGCGATGCGCTTGGTGTCGTCCTCGTACGTCGCGTGGTCGATCTCGTGGTCGTCGACCGGTACGGCGAGCCGGTCGTGCGCGTGGTCTTGGGGCAGTCCTTTGGGGACGGCCCACGAGCGCAGCACGCCGTCCTCCTCCAGGCGCAGGTCGAAGTGGTGCCTCGGCCGGTCGTGCTCGTGGAGGACGAACACCGGTCGGTCGGGCATGCCGGGCTGTCAGCTGCCGTCAGCAGCCCGGGCGGTGCGTCGCCGGGCGCGGTAGGACCGGGTCTTGATCTTGTTCCCGCACCCGTACTCGCACCAGGACCGAGAACGGTTCTTCGAGTGGTCGAAGTACGCCCACCCGCACTCGTCGGACGAGCAGATCTTCAGGCGCCCCCAGAGGCCGCCGACGGCCATCGCGTGGGCCGCCACTCCTATGCGGGCGAGCCCCCCGGCGACACCGGAGGCCGACGTCGTGAGCACCGGTCCGGTCACGCCGAGCGTCAAGCAGACGTCGAGCTGCTCGAGGGCCGCGCCGAGCCCAGGCGGCTCCGTGCTGCTCCCCTGGTGCTCCTGGAAGGCCTGCCGCAGGCCCGCTCGCAACCGGTGGGCGAGGTCCAGCTCACTGGTGTCGACCGGCGCCAGGGAGGGTGTGAGCCCCGCCTCGTGCAGGTAGGTCGCCAGGGCCGCGGGCGTCGCGAGGTCGTCATTGCCGGTCTCGTGATCGGTCGTGTTGACGAAGTCCCTGACGACCGCGACCGACGCCGGCACGTCCGGGCGGGGCAGGTCGACCGTCGCCATACGGACCCCTCCCTCGCGGAGACACCAGTGTAGCCGGATTGGTGGTTGCACACTCAACGACACCGGCGTAGCGTCGTCACCGGTGTCGGAGGAGGCGGGTCGGATGGCGATGGTCGGATACGTGGTCGAGCAGCTGCTCACCGGTTCCGAGGACGAGCGCGTCGCGCGGGAACGCGCCAGGCGTCGCCGTACGGCGCGCAAGGAGCACAGGGCGCTGCGACGAGCCGCCCGGAGGAGTGCGGCGCCGGCACTCGTCGTGCCCCCGGCGGCGTCTGCGCCCTTGGCCCCCGCGCTCCGCACCGTGCGCTCCTGAACGAGGAGCACGCACGAGGCGGTAGAACTACTTCCCACGACGATGTCGCAGACCCGTCTGCTCGTTCGACGTAGGGGCGAGGCCACCGACGCACGGGGCCCGAGGACAAGGAGTTGCACATGCCGCGGTTCATGGGGTTCGTGAGGATGCAGGAGGGTGTCGGCATGCCGCCGAAGGCCCTGTTCGAGGCGATGGACGAGTACATCGGCGAGAGGGTCGCGTCGGGTGTGTTCCTCGACGGCGGCGGCCTGTTCGGCACGGAGGACGCCGTCAACTTCGTCGTGCGCAAGGGCGAGATCAGCCGCGTCGACGGCCCGTACGCCGAGGGCAAGGAGGTCGTCGGCGGGTGGTCGGTCCTGCAGTACGACACGCAGGAGGACGCAGTCGCCGACATGGAGACCTTCGCCCAGCTGCACGCGAAGTTCTGGCCGGAGGTGGAGGTGGTCTCCACGCTGCGGCAGATCTCCGACGGTCCGGACGAGTCGGCTGACGCCTGAGACCGTCGCACCGCTCGACCGGCAGCAGGGCCCGGCAGTCGGTGGTGTGGTGGGCTCTAGGCTGGCGCGGTGCCGGCTGAGCCCACCACCGTCGACGCGATCACCGCCACCTGGCGCGCGGAGTCGGCCCGCCTGGTCGGCGCACTCACGAGGATGACCCGCGACGTCGGCACGGCCGAGGACCTCGCCCAGGACGCGCTGGTCTCGGCGATGGAGCGGTGGCCCACCACTGGCATCCCCGGCAACCCGGGCGCCTGGCTGATGACTGCCGCCAAGCGTCGCGGCGTCGACCTGTTCCGTCGCGCGGAGACGCTGCGCCGCCGGACGGAGGAGCTCGGCCACGGCCTGACGGAGGAGAACGGCATGCCCGATCTCGACTCCCAGGTCGACCACATCGAGGACGACGTGCTGCGGCTGGTCTTCTTGTGCTGCCACCCCCTCCTCACGCCGGACTCCCGGGCGGCGCTGACCCTGCGGCTCGTCGGCGGTCTGACGACCGCCGAGATCGCACGGGGGTTCCTGACCACCGAGTCGACAATGCGACAGCGGATCTCACGAGCCAAGCGGGCGTTGAGCGAGTCGCACGCCGAGCTGGAGCTGCCCACCGGCGCGGACCGGACACGTCGGCTCGACGACGTGATGGCTGTCATCTACCTGGTCTTCAACGAGGGGTACGCCGCGACCGCGGGCGAGGACTGGATGCGCCCCGACCTGGCCTACGAGGGCATCCGACTGGCGCGGTTGCTCGCCGAGCTGGCGCCGGACGAGCCCGAGGTCCTCGGCCTGCAAGCACTGCTCGAGATCCAGGGGTCGCGGCTGCCGGCTCGCCTCGACGGCGCGGGGGAACCGGTGCTGCTCGAGGCTCAGGACCGGTCCCGGTGGGACCGGCTGCTGGTCAGGCGTGGGCTTGCTGCCCTGGAGGAGGCGGAGGAGCTGGCCGCGCGTGGACGACCCGTCGGGCAGTACTTCCTCCAGGCCTCGATCGCTGCCGAGCACGCGCGCGCGGCCCGTGCCGAGGACACGGACTGGCGGCGGATCGCCGTCCTCTACGACGTCCTCGCCGACGCCGCGCCGGGGCCGGTCGTCGAGGTCAACCGCGCGGTCGCCCACGGGCGGGCGTACGACCCCGGTGCGGGGCTCGCCGTCCTCGCGGAGGTCGACCCCGCGGCCCTCGGCGACTCGCCTCTCCTCCCCAGTGTCCGCGGTGACCTGCTCCAACGCGCCGGGCAGTACGCCGACGCCGCGGCGATGTTCACCGACGCGGCCGCGCGCACCCGCAACCTCGGCGAACGCGCGGTGCTGCAGCGACGCGCCCGCGAGAACCACCTCTCGGCATCGGGCGGGTGACGGCATCGGGGCTACCTCCTGCGCCGGCGGACAGGCACGATGTCCGCATGAGCACTCAGATCGTCCTCGTCCCCGGGTTCTGGCTCGGCGCCTGGGCGTGGGACGACGTCACGCCCCTGCTCGCCGACCGCGGCTACGTCACCGTGCCGCTGACCCTCCCCGGGCTCGAGCCGGACCATCCCGCCCGCGGTGAGGTCACGCTCGACGACCATGCATCGGCGATCGCCGCGGCGCTTGACCCGCGCGCCGAGCGGCGGGTCCTGGTCGTCCACAGCGGGGCCGCCGTCCCCGGCACCATGGTGCTCGACCGCCAGCGCGACAGGGTCGACCACGTCGTGTTCGTCGACACCGCGCCGGTCCGTGACGGCTTCGCCATGAACCCGGAGATGGGGGACCCCGAGTTCCCGCTCGCGGCGGCGTGGGACAGCGAGATGTCCGGGGGCAGCATGCGCGACCTGACCGACGCGCAGCTGCAGACCTTTCAGGCCCGCGCCGTACCGCAGCCCGGGCGCACCGTCAGCAGCCCGGTGCACCTGTCCGACCCGGCGCGGCTCGCTGTGCCCGGCACGGTCGTCTGCACCGCCTTCCCGAGCGCGGACTACCGCTCGTACGCCGAGCAGGGTGCGGCCTTCCTCGCGGGCCTGCTGGACCACACCGCCCTCGACTACGTCGACCTGCCCACCGGGCACTGGCCGATGTGGTCGCGGCCGGTCGAGCTGGCCGGGGTGATCGACCAGGCCGCACACGGCTGAGGCCGTCGGCTCCGTGAGGCTCAGCCGAGCCGCGCGCCCGGGGCGGAGACCTGCCAGACGCCCGGTCGGGTCTTCGTCATCAGGCCCTCCTCGATGAGGGCGATCCGGGCGCGACGAGCGGCGTACCGCCACCGCAGCTCACCCTCCGGAGTCACTTCGCTGTCGCCGGGGAGCAGGCGGTCCCGCGCGAGCTCCTCGAGCTCCAGGAACAGGTCCTCGGCGTCCAGCGTCCCTCCGGCCTTGCTGAGCACGCTGAGGATGAGGGGCTTGAACACCTCAGGCGGCGTCCAGCGCCGCCGCACCGGCGCAACAGGAGCCGCTGCCCCCCGGGTCGCCTGCTTCCTGGGCTTGCGAGGCGCCTCGACTGCCTTGGTCGGCGTCGGGGCGGGTGGCAGCCCGTGCAGGCACTGGGACCTCGGCAGGTCACACAGGTCGCAGTAGTCGCCGGACGGTTCCATTCCCGACACCCTAACGAGCCGGTCCGCGACGTACCTGCCGTTCGAGGGACCGCGAGTCTTGCCAGCGGTCGCCGTTCGTGACCAGGACGAGCCGCTCTACTGCGGCCCGACACTCGCCGACATCGACGCCCACGTGTTCCGCGACCCTACGAGCACGGCATCGAGGGTCCGTACGTCATCAACCGGCGGGGCTGGTACTACCTGTTCTACTCCGGCGACAACTGCTGCTCGTACCCGCCGCACGACGCGGTGCTGGTGGCCCGGTCGCGCAGCGCGACCGGTCCGTTCGAGCGGTTCCGCTCCCGTACGCCGCGCGGCAGCAGCGTCATCGTGCACTGCAACAAGCGCTGGGCCGGGCCAGGACACGTCTCGGTCATCATGAAGGACGAGGCCGTTAAGGACTGGGTCTTCCACCACGCCATCGAGCGGTTGGTCTACCGCAACGGCTGGCCCCGCGTTCGCCACCAACAGCCCGGCACGGTGGTGGGAGAAGGCTCCGGTCACTCCGCCGACGCGGTGAGCCTCGTCCCCGAGGTCGGCCCGCTCGACGACCTCGCGTGCGACGTCCCTCAGACACTTCTCCGCCGCCGTGGCGACCCGGACGAGGTGGTACATGGCCTCCTCCTCACTGACCTGGTGCTGCTCCCTGACGAGGTCGATGGCGTCACCGATCGGCTGCTCGGCAGAGCTCAGGTCCTCGATGTGACGGGCGTAGGCGAGCGCGGTGGCCGTCTGTGCAGCGAAGAACTCGGCGCGAGCAGAGGCGCGGGGATCGACCGTGGGCTCAGTCATCGAGTAGAAGTTCAAGCTACCGAGCACCGCGCCCCCGCTCTGTACCCGGACCCCCATCTGAGCGTGCACTCCCGCCTCGGCGGCGGGGCGGGCGTACAACGGCCAGTTGTGCCCCTGCTGCTCAAGGTGCTCGACCAGGACCAGCCGCTCTCGGCGGAGTGCGTCCATGCACGGCCCCTGACCGCACTGGTACTGCAGGGCGTCCATCTGCAGTACCGGCTCACCCGTCGACGCCGCCGTCGTGGCCGCGCCGTCGTCCCGCAGGACGGTGACGCCCACGTGGTCGAAGCCAGGGACCGAGTCCCGCGCAGCGTGTGCGATGACGCGCAGCGTGCGCTCGAGGCCACCCTCCGCATCCGGACCGCGAGGTGCTCCTGCCGCGCCACGCGGCGCGGAGTCGGTCCAGCTCCGGTCGATCATCAGCGCTCCCAGGCGTCGACCGCACGGGGGGCAGGCGGCCACGCTCCTACTGTGCTCGCTGACGGGCGCCGTGGACAAGGGCGACGAGCGGCCGCGGCCGCTCGTGGACCGAGACGGTTCACAGTGTCGGCTGAGCGCGGACGGGGCACGGCGTCCTCCTGCGACCTCGTGCAACCATCTCCTCGTGATCCGCCGCCTGCTCGCGCACTGCACGGTGACCGACTCGACGGTTCCGAGGACTGGTACGCACGGTTGTTCGGTCGCGGACCGGACGCGCGCCCGATGCCCGGCCTGATCGAGTGGCACCGGCCCTCTACGAGACGGCGTCCGGCTGGTCCTTCAACGACTACGGCCCGACCTACGCCGGCATCCGCGCGCCCGGCAGCGACGAGGAGGTCGGCGGCCTGGACGCCACGAAGCCACCGGTGCCCGGCGGCCCGCTCGTGCTCCTCTACTCAGTGACAGCGGCCGAGCGCGTCGTACGGACATGGCTGGCGCTCGGCGTACCAGGGAGCCTGGCCCACCTCATCTGTTCGACCCGGCCGCGAACCGGGTGACCCGGGGGTCGGCCAGGTCCACGGACGCCAGGGACGGCCACCGATCCGCCCCTGGCCTCTCGTCCGCCTCGTCCGCCCGCGTGGCCCCGGCCGGGACCGGACGAGGACAGCTCGCGACGAACGCATCGACGAGGAAGTCGTTGGCGGGCTCGGCGGTCGTCGGGGCCGCGACGTACTGGCGACCCGTCCAGGCGATGCTCGCCTGCCGGGTGCCGTCGGCGGAGGTGAAGGCCAGGGTCTGTGTGCCGAAGGTGGCGCCGTCGTGGCCGTACAGGGGCTTGACTCCGCCCTTCGGGCCGGGGCAGGGGTCGGTCACGGCATAGATCCCCAAGCCGTAGCTGAGCGGCCCGGTGGATCGCGGCGTGGCCATCGACCGGACCAGGTCGGCGCGCAACAGCCGGCCGGTGAACAGCGCCCGGTAGAACCGGTCGACGTCCCGGGTGCTGGCCACCACTGCTCCCGCAGCGGAGAAGAGCGTCGGGCTCGTCCGGTCGAGGTTGTACGGACGCTCGAACATCGCGTACTCGGACAGGTGCGGTGGGCGGGACCGCCACCGGGTCCGCGCGAAGCTGGCCGACGTCATCCGGGCGGGACCGAAGATCCGCTTCGTGAGCAGTCGAGCCAGCGGCTTCTGCGTCACCTTCGAGAGCATCAGGCCGAGGACGACGTAGTTGGTGTTGGAGTAGGAGAACGCCGTCCCCGGGCGGAACAGCCTCGGTTGCGAGAGGGCCGAGTGCACCAGCTCCCAGTTGGTGTAGCGCATGCTGAGCACCTCGAGGAGCTCAGCGTTCGTCGTCGCGCTCGCGAGGATCGGCCCCAGGTAGTCCGGCAAGCCGCTCCGGTGGCTCAACAGCTGTTCGAGGGTGATCGAACCGTGCCGGGCCATCAGCCGAGGAAGGACCTCGCCGACGGTCGTCGAGAGCCGCCATCGCGAGCGCTGGACCTCCTGCAGCGCGAGTGTCGCGACCATGGACTTGGTGACGCTCCCGACGCGCACCACGTCGCCGGCCCGCGCCGGCGTACCGGCGTCGATGGAACGGACCCCCGCAGCGCCAGACCAACGGAGCCGGGGGCCGGTGGCCGATGCCACGACCCCGATCGCACCCGCCGCTGCGAGGGCGTCGGTGTCATCCTGGAGGTCCGCCGCCACCGCTCGCGGCGCGTGGCTGGCCGGTACGCCGGCCGCTGACGCCCCGTCCGGTTGCACGGTCCACCCGGCCGTCACGAGGAGTGGTGCGATCAGGGCAGCGACGCCCCTGTGCTTGGTCGTCCTGCTGGCGGTCACGATGTGGGTCCCTCCGTGTGTGCTCCTGCGCCGTCGCGGCCGCTCCTGCGCGACAGGTCATGCCTATCACCGGTTCCCGCCCGCAACGGACGCGAGGCGCTGCGCGTGGTGTCGTCAGGGCTGGAGCGACAGGAAGAGGAACGCCGCGAGCAGGACCAGGTGGAGGAAGCCCTGCAACGCGTAGGCCCTGCCCTGGACGACGGTGAACGCGGTGACTGCGACGGTGATCGCCAGGAGGATGAGCTGCGTGGGCTCCAGACCCAGCTCGAGGGGACCCGGGACCCAGACCATGGCGACGGCGATGGTCGGGATCGTCAGGCCGATGGAGGCCATCGCGGATCCGTAGGCGAGGTTGAGACTGGTCTGCACGTGGTCCCGGGCGGCGTGGCGGACCGCCGCGATGGACTCGGGGGCCAGGACGAGCAGCGCGATCACGACCCCGACGACGGCGTACGGGAACCCGAGATCCTCGACCATCTCCTCGATCGTCGGCGAGAGCAGCTTCGCCAGCCCGACGACGGACACGAGCGCGACGAAGAGCAGGCCGAAGCTCATCCATGCCTCCCGTGCTTCCGGTGGGTCGGCGTGCTCGTCACCGTCGGCGTCCAGCAGGCCGGTGACCCGCCCGAGGTCGTCGCTGGCGACAGGCAGGAAGAAGTCCCGGTGACGGATGGTCTGGGTGAAGACGAAGGCCCCGTACAGCACCAGCGAGACCACCGCCGCGAATGCCAGCTGCGAGGTCGAGTACTCCCTGCCCTGGGCTGACGTGGTGAAGCTCGGCAGCACCAGGGTGACTCCGGCCAAGGTGATCACGGTGGCGACGGCCGAGCCGGTGCCCGAGGCGTTGAAGCTCACGAGGTGGTGCTTCCGCGCCCCGAGGAACAGCGAGAGGCCGACGATCCCGTTCAGGGTGATCATCACCGCGGCGAACACGGTGTCGCGCGCGTACGTGCTCGTGCCCTCCCCCCCGCTCGACATCAGCATCACAATCAAGCCGACCTCGATCACCGTGACCGCAACGGCCAGGATCAGTGAACCGAACGGCTCCCCCACCTTGTGGGCCACGACCTCCGCGTGGTGAACCGCTGCCACCACGGCGGCCGTGAGTGCGATCGCCACGACGACGAGCACTGCCCAGTGATCGTGCTGGGACCACGCGGCGCCCATGAGTGCCAAGGCCACGACAGGTGCGACCACGGACCACTGCAGGCGGCCACGCACCGCGGGGGCACTCATGCCAGGAACCTAGCGAGAGCCATCAGGCGACCGTGCCGGAGCCACGCGCCCGCGCCGGGCGGTCGGGGCTCAGGGGGTCAGGTCGAACCGGCGCACGACGTCGGCCAGCCACGGCGTGTCAACGAACCTCAGTCAGCGGCGGTGGAGCAGGTTCCGTGACCTCGTTCGAGCTCCTAGAAGAGTGAGGGGACGAACGTCTGTTCGTGCATCGGCGGGCGGTCGTAGGGGATGTCGCGCATCGTCGGCAGCTCGACGGGCTCGGGTGCCACGTCCTCGTACTCGAACTGGGACAACAGGTGGGTGATGCAGTTGAGCCGAGCGGCCTTCTTGTCGTCGGAGGGGACCACGTACCACGGTGACTGCTCGGTGTCGGTGTACTGGAAGGTCGTGTCCTTCGCCATCGAGTACTTGACGTAGAGCTCGTGCTCGGCAAGGTCCATGTCGGAGAGCTTCCACCGTTTGAGCGGCTCGGCGTTGCGGGCCTGGAACCGCTTGGCCTGCTCCTCGTAGCTGACCGAGAACCAGTACTTGAGCAGCACGATGCCCGACCGCACCAGCATGTGCTCGAACTCCGGGCAGGATCGCAGGAACTCCTTGTGCTCCTCCGGAGTGCAGAACCCCATCACCCACTCGACGTTCGACCGGTTGTACCAGCTGCGGTCGAACAGCACCATCTCGCCTGCAGCCGGCAGGTGCTCCGCGTAGCGCTGGAAGTACCACTGCGTGCGCTCACGCTCCGTCGGCTTGGGGAGTGCCGAGACCCGGACGGTGCGCGGACTGGTGCGCTCGGTGATCCGCTGGATCACCCCTCCCTTCCCGGCCGAGCCGCGTCCCTCGAAGATGACGGCGACCTTGAGGCCCTGGGACTGGATCCAGTACTGCAGCAGGACCAGCTGTTCCTGGAGCCTGGCCATCTCCTCGTCGTAGACCGGGCCCTTGAGCTTGCCCTTCTTCGTGTACCGCTCGTCCTTGCTGCGGTCGGGAGGTGCGATCACCGGATCGTCAGCGCCGTCGGGTGGCCGCGGCGGATCCATGAGGTCGGTCACTCCGTCGTCCCTCCGTCGCGGAGCACCATCCTTGCCTCAGCGGTCGCCACCCGGCAAGGCCTCAGGAACGGGGCGTCCGGCGGCGAAGGTGCGCGTGACCGCGGAGACCTGCTGCGGGACCGTGAGAGACGCGTCGACCGCCAGGTGAGGCACCGACGGTTCGGCGCCTCCGGCGACGTCGACGACGTGGGCGTCCCGGTCGGCGGCCCGGGCGCCGCGCCGCTCGACGAGGAGCTCCTCCGACGCACGGAGCCAGACCACGTGCGGGCGACCTCCCGACGCTCGGACGAGGGCCTCCCATTCCCCGTCACCCTGCAGCTCCAGGGTGAACGGGGCGACGACGACCGCTCCGGTGCCCGCGCGCACCTGATCGCTGAGGACCCCGAGGAGGGCCGAGTAGCGGGCGGGTCGGATGACGTCTCGGAGGCCGGGATCGTTCCAGTGCCTGCCGTCCAGGGCGCCCTCGGGCAGCTGCTCGAGGAGCGGGTTGGTGACGCTGTCGAGGTCGAGGTACGGCAACCGGAGGAGGCGGGCGAGCGCGAGGCCCAGCGTGCTCTTCCCGCTCCCTGCAGGCCCCGCCACCGCGACGATCATGCGCCGGACCGCCGTGGATCCGGCAGCGCCCGGGACCCCGGCGTCGACGTCACGTGCTCGGTGTCGACGACCGCCGTGCCAGCGCGGTGTCGATGACGTGCTCGAGCTCGCGCAGCCGGGGCAGGGCGCGCTCGGTGAGCAGCTGCTCCCGGGTGGTCGCGGACACCGCGAGGCAGTCCTTCCACAGCGCGCGTCCGGCCATCGCGCCGGCGGCGCCGTTCTCCACCGCGGTCCGGACCTGCTCCACGAACGTCTCGTGGTCGACTCCGGCCGACAGCACCGCCCATGGCACGCCGCCCGCAGCCGCGGTCACGGCGGCGCACGCCTCCGCGGAGCCGGGGTACGGCAGCTTCAGGACTTTCGCCCCGGCGGCGACCGAGACCTCGGCGGCGCCTGCGACGAGCCCGGGGAACACCTCCCGGTACTGCTCGTCGGTCTCCCCCTCGAGCTTGTAGGTGAGGACCTCGACGATGAGCAGGAGGCCCTCGTCGTCGCAGGCCTTGACCAGCTGACGGATCTCCTCTGCGAGGTCTGACTGGGCGCCCTGCCTGTCGGGCCGCATGTAGTAGAGCATCTTGGCTGCATCGCCGCCGAGCGCCCGGACCCTGCCCGGGGAGATGTCCTCGACGAAGCGCGTGAACCTCAGTCCGTCCACGGTCTCGAACCCGGACGCGTCCATGCCGACGACCAGCCCGGTGTCACGGGCCAGCGTCGCGTCGTCGACGACGCGAGGCAGTGCGACCTCCGGGTCGAGGAGGATCGCAGGGGCGTGGTTGCCCAGGTGCCGGAGGAGATCCGCCTTCGCGTCAGCCAGCTCGTCCTTGGTGATCGAGCCCGGGCCGTCGGGTGCGTCGGTCATCACCGCCTTCATGCCGTTGCGCTGGTCGGCGGCCACGATGAGCATCCCGCCGGCGGCCGTGCTGATCGTTGCCATCGCGCGCCGCTCGCGTGTTGTCAGTGCATTCATGGTGCTGTCTCCTTCAAATGGGTTGAGGTACAGGGAGGCTCGGACCCAGGACGCGCTCAGGTGCGCTGCGTGAGCCCGTCCGCCGCTCCGGTGGCCGACACCGGGATCACCGGGTGGAGGAGTCGACGAGCGAACAGGGCGGCCCCGGAGGCGGTGTCCTGGGAACGCCGGGAGACCGCCAGTGGCGGGAGGACCGCAGACCGGGCGCGCTGCACGCTTCGCATGGCGGCCCACCCCCCGGTCAGCAGGGCTGACCTCGCCTGCGGCAGCTCGCGGTCCATGGCGGCCAGCAGCAGGCGGATCTCGTCGTTGCCGTGGCGGAGGACGGCGCCGAACACCTCGGCCGGGTCGGCATGGTCCACGCGCAGGGTCAGCCGGAGGACGCCGTCGTCGTTCCGGGCGCCGGAGACCTCGATGCCTCCCTCGACGAGGGTTCCTTGCAGGGGCAGCGCCATGACCTCGTCATCGAGCTGGTCGCGGCCCTCTCGTTGGGTGATGCCGAACAGGTGCAGCGCCCGCCTCATCGTGAGCCCGGACTTCACGCCGGCTACCAGCACGTGCTGGCCGGGGACCACGTGGCGGACGCAGTTGATCAGCCGCTCGCCGAGTCGGGCGCGGGCGTCGAAGGAGAGGGGTCCGTCGATGACCCGGACCAGGACCTCGGCGGTGCCCATCGACACGTGGTAGTGGTCGGAGGGGATCTCGCCCGCCGACACCATGGAGACCAGGTGGTCATGGCCGGCCACCGTCAGGCTGGCTCCGCGGAACGGCTCGGGGAGCCACCCCGCCACCGCCTGGCCGAGGGCGGACCCTGCTTCTCGACGAGGAGGCAGGAACCCCGGTCCGACACCCAGGTGGTCGAGCATCGCGGTCCAGGGTTCACCGGTGTCGGAGTCGAGCAGTCCGGTCCGGGACGCCAGGGAGTAGTCGGCGGCCTGCTCGCCTCCGAGCGCGGCGACGACGTACTCGGGGAGGTTGAACCAGCGCCAGCCACGCAGGTCGAGCCCTCGGTCACGGAGGTAGAGCAGCTTGGCCACCGAGACCTGGGCCCCGAGGGGCAGTCCCGTGCGGCCGGCGAAGTCCCTGCGCAGCTCGGCCGGCACGGCCTCGATCTCCTCGCGCCCGCGCGGGTCGAACCACGCGAAGGCGGGGGCGGCCACGGCTCCGTCGCCATCGACCAGGAAACCCGACTCGCCCATGCCGGTGACCGCGAGCGCCTCGATGCGCTGCCCCCCGCGTCGGAGCGCGGCGAGCTCGCCCGCCACGTCTGCGAGGAGCTCGGCGATGGTCGCGAGGAGCGCGTCCGCGTCGATCTCGGTGGTGCCGCCGCTCCCTGCGCGCCAGGGCGTCGGGCGTTGTCGGATGCACACCTCGTCGCCGTCCTCCTCGGCGATGAGCACCTTGACTCCGGTGCTGCCGAGGTCCAACCCCGCGACGAGTCGCTCCCTCATCGTGGCTCCCGGTCGTTCAGGGCGCTGATCGCACCACGGGCACCCAGCCGGTCGAGGGCAGCCCGCGCGTCGAGGAAGGCCGATCGCAGGGTCGGGTCTGAGCCGAGGTCGCCGAAGACCGGGCGGTAGGAGAGGAACGCGCCGGGTGTGTCCCGCTCGGCCGCGACGGCTGCGCGGAGCTCGGGTAGCCGCTTGTCGGCCGGGTCGACGTCGGTCCGACCGGCGATGAACAGGCTCCACGCGGCGAGCACCAGGGCGCACCGATCGATGTCGCGCCCGCAACGCAGCTGTTCTGCGACGACCGGGAGCAGGAACTTGGGGATCCGGTCGGAGCCGTCGACGACCTGTCGAGCGAGAGTGTCTCGGATCGCCTCGCTGCCGAAGCGGGCGATCAGCTGGCTGCAGTAGGCGTCGAGGTCGATCCCGGGGACCGGTTCGAGAGTGGGAACGGCCTCCTCGTGCATGTAGTCGGTGAGGAACCGCGCGAACAACGGGTCACGACAGACCTCGTGGACGTGTGTGGCGCCGGCGAGCAGACCCAGGTAGCTCATCACCTGGTGGGAGGCGTTGAGCAGTCGCAGCTTCATCAGCTCGTAGGGCATGACGTCGTCGACGAGCTGGACGCCGACCCGCTCGAGGGCCGGGCGACCGGCGCTGAACCGGTCCTCCAGGACCCACTGGGTAAAGGACTCGGATCGGACCGGCCACTGGTCGTCGATGCCGTACGACGCGGCCGCGGCGCGGGTCTCGTCGGTCGAGGCTGGGGTGATCCGGTCGACCATCGAGTTCGGGAACGCCACGTGCTCGGCGATCCATGCAGAGAGGTCCGGGTCGCGCCGGGCGGCGAACGCGGTCACCGCGGTCCTCGCCACGTTGCCGTTGCCGTGGATGTTGTCGCAGGACATCACCGTGAACGGCGGTGTCCCGGCCGCACGGCGCGCGGTGAGCGCAGCCGTGATGAAGCCCAGGACGCTCGTGGGCGGATCGGCACCGTCGAGGTCCGCGAGGGTGCCGTCGTCGTGGGGCTCGAAGGCTCCGGTCGCGTCGTTGATGCTGTACCCGCCCTCGGTGACCGTCAGCGAGACGATGCCCGTGGACGGATGGGTGAGGCGGTCCAGGACGGCCTGCGGGTCGTCGGGCGCGTGCAGGTGGGTGAGGATGGACCCGATGACGCGGACGTCGGTGGTGCCGTCCGGGTCTACCGTCAACAGGGTGTAGAGACCGCCCTGGTCGGCGAGCACGTCACGGATGGCGCGATCGGCGGGAAGGATGCCCACCCCACAGATCCCCCAGCTCGACTCGCCGGCGGCGAGGCAGGAGTCGAGGTACACCGCCTGATGGGCACGATGGAAGGCGCCGACGCCGACATGGACGATGCCGACCGAGGCGTGCTTGCGGTCGTAGCCGGGAACCGTGACACGGGAGTCGAGCCGACCCAGCGCGTCTGGGTCCAGACCGGTCATCGTCGAACCTCTCTGTCGGTGAGGTGGTGGTCGCGAAGCACGGCGGGTCCCGTCCCACGGAGTCGTGGGACGGAGCCCGCCGTGCGCGTCGGGAGCCGGGTCAGCAGCTCGACTTGTAGACGTACTGAGCGCCCTCGCCCTCGATGTTGTCCTGCGTCAGCATGTGGAACCCGGTCTGGATCTGGGGGGTCACCTCGCCACCGTCCAGACCTGCCACCGCCTGCTTGACACCGTCGACACCGATCTGGAAGGGGTCCTGCGCGATCAGCGCCTGGACGGTGCCGTCCTTGAGCTGCTGGACCTGGTCCGGCCCAGCGTCGAAGCCGACCACGGAGACGTCGTCCTGCTTGTCGGCCTGACGCACGCCAGTGGCGGTGCCGGCAGCGGCGAAGGTGTTCGTCGCGAAGACGCCGACGATGTCGGGGTCCTTCGACAGCGCGGCGGTCATCAACCTCGCGGCCTCGGCCGGGTCGTTGTGGCTGTACTGGATCCCGATGTACTCGTACCCGCCGTTGGCCTCGGCCGCCTCCTCGAAGCCCTTGACGCGGGCGTCGACCGTCGAGATGCCGGGGTCGGTGGACATCACCATGATCTTGCCGCCGTCGGGGTTGAGCTCGGAGATCGCCTTGAACGCCTCGGCGCCCCCGCCCTCGTTGTCGGAGGAGATCTGCGACGTGGCGAATGACGGGTCCTGCACAGTCGTGTCGACGAGCACCACCTCGATGTCGGCGGAGGCCGCCGCCTGGAGCGGACCCTGCATCGCGGAGACGTCCGTGGGAGCGACGAGAAGTGCGTCCGGCTTGTCGGCCACCACCGAGTCGATGATCGGGCGCTGCAGGCTCGGGTCGAACTTCGCCGGGCCCTGCGTGTTGACGGTGACGTCCTGCTTCGCGGCCTCCTCCTCGATACCGCACTGCATGGTGATGTAGAACTCGTCTCCGGCGACCCCTTGGACGAACGTGATCGCGCGGGCTCCTGACGAGCCGCTGCCGCTGCCTGACTCGTCCCCGCCTCCGCACCCGGCCACGGTCAGCGCCGTGACCGCCACCGCAGCCAGCATCGGGACGCGCTTGCTCTTCGCCTTCATCTGCACTCCTGGGATTTTGTTCGTTGTGGGTTTGGGACGGGGACGCACTTGGGACATGCGGGGACTCAGGACCGTTGCCGGAGGAGCTGGCCGATCGACCGCTTGCCTCCGCCGCTCGAGCGGGAGGCGGCGGCACGGCGGCGCTGGTCGATGTAGACGGCGATGATGAGGACCGCGCCGACGGCGACCTGTTGCCAGAACGGCTGGACGCCGGTGATCACGAACCCGTTCTGGAGGAAGGCGGGGATGAACAGTCCGACGACGGTGCCGAAGATCGTGCCGATGCCGCCGAAGAGACTGGTCCCGCCGATCACCACGGCCGCGATGACGTTGAGGTTGGTGTTCGACTGACCGGCGATGGCAGTCGTGGAGTACTGCGAGAGGGACAAGATGCCGGCCACTCCGGCGAGGCCACCGGAGATCATGTAGATCATGATCAGCTGCCGGTCGACCTTGACTCCCACGCGCCGGGCTGCTTCCTCGTTGGACCCGACGGCGTAGGTGTACAGGCCGAACTTGGTGAAGTGCAGGATCACCGCGAACACCACGAGGAAGATCACCGCGATGCAGGAGATGAGCGGGATCGTCGTACCGACCAGGTTGCCGAAGCCGATGTTGTTGGTGAGCACCGCCGGCACCTGCCGGATGTCCACGCCGCGGGTGATCACCTGGGCCAGCCCGAGCGCTGCCCCGAAGGTGCCGAGCGTGACGATGAGTGGCGGGACCTTGGCCTTCGCGATGAGTACGCCGTTCAGCAGTCCCCACAGCAGGCCGCAACCGATGGACAACCCGATGCCGACCAGGGCAGTGCCCCACCCGTCACCGCCCATCGACTGCATCGTCTTAGCGGCGATCACCCCCGAGAAGACGAGGACCGACCCGACGGAGAGGTCGATACCGCTGGTGATGATGACGAAGGTCATCCCGATCCCGAGAACCGCGAGGATCGACACGTTCTGGATGACCTGGCGCATGTTCACCCAGCCGGGGAACGTGTCCGGTGCCAACGCCGTGAACACCGCGAAGATCACGACGAGCACCAGCAGGATCTGGAACGACTGGACCTTCACCGCGCGCTTGAGCAGCTCGCCGAACCCGCCGGGGCCCGCGAGGCCGGTCCCGGCGGCGTGGGGGCTCACCGCAGCCTCGCTGCGGAGCGCTTCGCTCGGTGTGGCGTCGGCGGCCGTCCCCACCGCGTCCGCGGTGGCGTTCTTGGCAGAGGGTGTGTTGGTGCTCATCGGTTCGCTCCTACATCCAGCGCGCCGGTCATCGCGCCGACGAGCTCCTCGACTGTGGTGTCCTTCGTCTGGTAGGTCGCGACCCGGTGGCCGAGGCGCAACACCTGGACCCGGTCCGAGACCTCGAGGACGTGTGGCATCGAGTGGCTGATGAACACGACACCGACGCCCTTGTTGCGCACCCGGCGGATGGTCTCGAGAACGGCCTTGGTCTGGACGACGCCCAGCGCTGCGGTCGGCTCGTCGAGGAACACCACTCCCTTGGCCCAGGCGACGGCGCGAGCGATCGCGATCGCCTGCCGCTGTCCTCCGGACATGGTTCCGACCGGAGCCGAGTAGCTGCGCACGGTCGCACCGAGGTCGTCGAAGGCCGCCTTCGACTTGGTGCGCATCGTCTTGTTGTCCATGAAGCCGAACTTGCCCAGGAGTCCGCTCGCCGGCAGCTCCCGTCCCAGGTACATGTTCTGAGGCGGAGTGAGGTGAGGTGCCAGAGCGAGGTCCTGGAAGACGGTCTCGATACCGAGGTCGCTGGCGGCACTCGGAGTGTTGAGGTTGACCTCCGCGCCGTTGAACCGGATCGATCCCGAGTCGAGCGCGAGGTTGCCCGAGAGCGCCTTCACCATGGTCGACTTCCCTGCGCCGTTGTCGCCGATGAGCGCGACGACCTCGCCGGGATACAGGTCGAAGTCCGCATCATCCAGAGCGCGAACGGCACCGAAGCTCCTGGTCAAGCCGCGAGCCTCGAGGACCGGGACGCTGTTGCTGATGGACGTCATTCAGTTCTCTCTTCCTGAATTGGTCGTAGCGACCGGCTGTGCCGTCGGTGCTTCGGTGGAGGGACGGGTCGTCACGCCGAGGTCGGAGTCGCCCAGGCGCGGGGTGGATCACCAGCTCTGACCCGATGTGCCAGGTCGTGATGACGACCACATTAAGAGTGCCATGTCACCGGTGTCAACGGTCGGGCTAGATCGTGTTGACACCGGTGTCATATGGACGTCAGCATGGTCAACCCCGCGCCATTCACGTGCGCATGTCGCCACTGTCGCCACTGAGAAGAGCCACCATGACCGGATTCAACGGCCGCCCCGTCCTCGTCACCGGGGCCAGCGGCGGGATCGGTGGCGCCACCGTCCGTCACCTCGTCGAAGCGGGTGCTGACGTCATCGCCAGCGCACGCGCCGAGGACGCACTCGACGCCCTGGCCGCGGACACCGGCGCCCGCAGCCTCCGCTTCGACCTGACCTCCGAGGACAGCATCCGAGATGCGCTCGACGGCCTCGACGTCTGGGGAGTCGTGAATTGCGGTGGCTTCGGCGGCGAGATCGCCACACCGATGGACACCGACATCGAAATCTTCGACAAGGTGATCGCCGTCAACGCTCGCGGGGCCTTGCTGGTGACGAAGTACGCCTCACGCTCGATGATCCGGATCGGCAAGGGCGGAGCGATCGTGAACGTCTCGAGCCAGGCCAGCCTCGTCGCCCTCGAAGGGCACATCTCTTACGGGGCGTCCAAGGCCGCGCTGGACAACATCACCCGTGTCTCAGCGCTGGAGCTCGGCAAGCACAACATCCGTGTGAACAGCGTGAACCCGACAGTGGTGATGACCCCGATGTCGGCGTGGTACTGGGGGCGGGACGACATCCGAGGACCCTTCCTGGATGCCATGCCACTCGGTCGGTGGGCGACCGAGGACGAGATCGCGGCTCCCATCAGGTTTCTCCTCAGTGACGAAGCGTCGATGATCACTGGCGTGACGCTCCCCGTTGACGGCGGCTACACCTGCCGCTGACCTGATCGGCAAGCCGGCGCGGACCGGGGGCTGGTCTGCGACGATGAGCCGCCCGAGGCGGCTGGACAGGAGGATCACCCGGGATGGCGACGATGCGCGAAGTTGCCGCGCTGGCCGAGGTGAGCGCCAAGACGGTGTCTCGCGTCTTCAACAACGATCCACACGTCGCGCCGGAGACCAGGGCACGCGTCGAGGCCGCACTCCGCGAGCTCAACTACGTCCCCACCACCCTCGCCACGACGTTCCGGGCCGGCCGCGCACCGGTCATCGGTGTAGCGGTCCCGGAGATCACCGACCCGTTCTTCGGGCGCATTGCCAAGGCCGTCGAGAACGTGGCGCGGGCGCACGACATGTCGGTGGTGATCACCAGCCTCGGGGAGGATCCCCACCGGGAACCCGCGATCGTGCAGACCCTGCTGAGACAAGCGTTGAGCGGGCTCATCATCGCGCCCGTCGCGCGCGATCAGTCGTACCTCCAGGCCTGGTCCGGCAGCACCCCGTTGGTCTTCGTCGACCGTCCGCCGGTCGGAGTGAGAGCGGACTCCTTCACCGAGGACGACTACAACGGGGCCTACGACGCGACCACGCACCTCATCGGCCACGGCCACCGTCGCATCGCGTTCATCGGTGATGACGCGCCGATCCCGACGACACGCAGCAGGCTCGCCGGCTACCGCGCCGCGCTGCGCGACCGCGGCCTCGACGACGACGAGGAGCTCATCGCGCTCGGTGCGTTCGACCGTGTCGGAGCCGCTGAGGCGATGGCCGCCCTCGAAAGCGCAGCGACACCTCCGACGGCGCTCTTCGCGTCCAACGCGAGGGTGACGATGAGCCTCGTCCCGCACCTCCAAGGCAGCGGGCTCGCTGTCGTCGTCTTCGGCGACTTCCCGATGGCAGACATGCTCAATCCTGCCCTCACGGTCATCGACCAAGACCCGTTGACCCTCGGCACCCTGGCAGCGCAGCGGATCCTCGACCGGCTCGCCCACCCGGACCGCAGGTACCGCCGGAAGAACGTGCTCTCCGTCGAGCTGCTCGAGCGGGAGTCGTGTTCCACAGCCGCGCGGCTCACGGATGCCGACCGCGGGTGGGACGGCCCGGAGGAGCGCACGGCCTGACCTGCGGCGTCCGTCCGACATCGATCCTGCTGCGCGCTGAGGTGCCTCCCAGCGGTCGACTGCCGATGACTTTCGGCCCAAGACCGGGTCTGTGTACGAGAACCCGCAGAGAGGCACCGTGATGACCACGTACACCGCAGATCTGTTCATGTCCCTCGACGGCTTCGGAACGGGGCCCGTCGGCTACTGGGGCAAGGAAGGGCCCGAGCTGTCAGCGGAGCGGAGGCGGGTCTTCTTCGAGGGCGAGGACGAGACGCTGGTGCTCGGGGCGAACACCTATCGCGCGATGGAACAGTTCGCAGCCGCAGCCGCGGACAACCCGGACTTCGAGGCACTCACCGCCCGCAGCAAGTTCGTCATCTCCCGCACGCTCGCGACACCGCTGAGCTGGGCTAACTCGACCCTCGTCGCGGACGACGCCGTCGCGGCCGTCACCCGCCTCAAGCACGAGTCTTCGGTCCCGCTGCGCTCTCACGGGAGCATCTCGATGAACCGCGCACTGTTGGCCGCCGGCCTGGTCGACAGGCTGGAGATCCTGGTCTTCCCCATCATCACCGGCGCCTCCGGGTCCGACCCGATCCTGGCCGGCCTCCCTGACATCGACCTCGAGCTGGTGGAGTCGCGGCTCCTCGACGGACGCATCCAGCAGCTGGCCTACGTCCCGACCGTCCTGCCGCAGCCGCTCGGCGTTCGCTCGTAGCAGGCGCGCGAGGCGCACAGCCTCAACCATCAACGAACGGGTCCGTGGTTCGGGTGCCTGCGGGCCACGCCCGTGACAGCGACTCCCAGTCGCTGTCCTGTCCCTGACCTTCCCATGGCAACGATCAAGGAGGTAACGAGATGGCAGATCTGATGGTCGACTACATCACGTCCCTGGACGGTTTCGGCGCAGCCGAGGGCTGGCCCGGACTCTGGGGCATGGGTGGCCCGGAGTACTTCAGCTGGCTCGAGAAGGACGCCGAGAAGGAGTATCAGCATCTGTTGGGGGCCAACACGTACCGACTGTTCGCGGGTATGGCTGAGTCAGGCGCGGAGGGCATCGACGAGCTCACCGCGCGCCCCAAGATCGTCTTCTCCCGCAGTCTCGACGGTCCGCTCACGTGGGACAACACGACACTCGTCGACCAGGACGCGGCCGAGGCGGTGCGGGCCCTCAAGGCAGAGAGTGAGGTGCCCTTGCGCACCCTCGGCAGTCCCAGCCTGTGCCGTTCGCTGATCGCGGAAGGACTGGTGGACCGCTACCGCGTCGTGGTGTTCCCCGTTGTCAACGGCGTCACCGGCCGCGACCGGATCTACGACGGATGGCCGGACGTCGCCCTCGACGTGGTCGAATCCCGCACCTTCGACGGCGCGCTTCACCTGTTCGAGTACATCCCCACCGTCCTCGCCGGCCCTCCGGACTCGACGACCTGACGGTGAGCCACCGGGTCCGGCGCGGCTGACGCACTGGCTCGGTGGGGTAGAGGCGGACGGCAGGTCTCCAGACGACGACCGGACGAGCGATGCAGCCGGTCAGCTCGACTTCGTCGTCCGGTGCTGTCAGCGCGGGGCGACGGACCGCGGACCTGCCCGGCATCTTGGGGCAGCGACCACCACGGTGGCGTGCCGCAGGCAGCAAGACCTGAGACATGGCGACCCTTGCTGGTGAGCACACCTTCGAGCAGTACGTCGAGGCCCGGCGTCGCTACAGAGAAGACGTCCTACCGCTCCTGGAGAACGAACGCGGGCTCTCCGGGCAGCGTTGGGTGAAGTGCCTCCGGTTCCCCGGGCGGGTCGGGTCGTGTGGGTGTGTGATCCTGCTGCGGTCCCGGTGGGTCGTTCCGTCATGGTGCTGGCAGTGCTAGCCGGCCCGCCTCGACGAGCTCGAGCACCTCGCTGGTCGGTCGGACGTCGCCCTGCGGCACACGTTCGTCACCACCATGCGCTACGACCGCGCCTGGCAGAACGTCGACCGACATCCCCACTACATCCTCGCGGCTTACATGGCATCTGAACCTGATCCGTCACCCGGTCCTGCCGATGTTCGGACGGATGGAGCGTGCCTCAGCAACTGACCAGCACCCGACTGGACGCACTGGGACTATGCGCACATGACGCAGGACGCGCCGCACGGGTGCACCTTTCTGCGCCATTGTCGCGCGCCAGGCCGAGGCCAGTCTGGTGTACGAGGACAAGACGGTCGTGGCCTTCATGACCCTGCACCCCGTCACACCCGGCCACCTTCTCGTCGTACCGCGCAAGCACGCAGTGGGCCTCGAAGATCTCGATGCAGCCACCGGCGCTCGGGTGTGGTCAGTCCCCCTCGACATGGCGCGAGCCTTGAGACGATCCGCAACGCACTGCGAGGGGATCAACGTCTTCCTCTGTGATGGCGAAGCCGCCTTCCAGATTGTTCTTCACTTCCACCTTCACGTCATCCCCCGCTACGCAGGAGATGGATGGACCATCCTTCCGGATGAGGTGGAGCGGGAGAGGTCGCTCCTCGACAGGGAAGCGCGAATGATCAAGGACGCCATCGTCCCTCGGGACTGACGTGTCATGTCCGCTCCGTCGCAGTGCGCCCGGTGAGTCAGTGCCGCAGCCAGTCACCGAGCTGAGCGTCGACGAGGAGGGTCCGGGCCTGCGCCTCGAGCTGATCCGGCACCAGGACCCTCGCCTGGATGGCGTTGATCCCGCCTTCGAGCACGCTCATGTTCCGGTCGGCCACCTGGTACGCGATGTCCGCCTCAGTCAGGAGATCCTCCACCACTGAGATGAGGGCCGGATCATTGGTTCGCACGAGCTCCGCCATGAGAGCACCTTTCGTAGCGCCTGGCCCCAGTAGAACAGGCGGATCGAGTACGCGCGGACGTGAGCGCCTGCCGCCGCGACGGCCGTGGGAACGGGTGTCCGTCATGCCCGAAGGGCACCTGTCGGTCGAGCGTGTGCACCTGGTGAGTCCGATCCACCACTCAAGCCACCTTCCGCGGATCTGCCGGAGTCAGGCTCCTTCGTCGCCCCAGCGTCCGAGCGCGACGATCGCGTCGCGCAAGGCTGAGCCTCGACCGGTCAGTGCGTAGGCACGGGTGTTGTGCGTGAGAGGCAGGCGGTGCAGAACGCTGGCTGCCTCGAGTTCGCGCAGGCGGGTCGCGAGGATGTTCGTCGGCACTCCGAGATCGCGCTGCAGGTCGCCGTATCGCTGTGGCCCGTCGAGCAGTCGCTCCACGATCAGCAGTGACCAGCGTGCTCCGACGACGTCGAGAGCCGCGGCCAGGTTGGTCACGTGGTCGGCTGAGCGTCCGGCTTCATCCAGAACGGCGAGTAGTGGTACCCGTCGGGATCGTCGAACTGGCGCTGGTACATGAAGGGGTAGTCGTCGGTGTCACCGATCTGCCCACCAGCAGCGTGAGCGCGCTCGACGATCTCGTCCACGGCCTCGCGGCTGTTGAGGTCGAAGGAGACCGTGACCTTCGACGGGGTTCCGGGTCCGCCGATCCGCTCCTCGACGCCGCCGACGCTCGCGTACATCTCACGGCTGCCGAGCATGACGTACTGCTCGGGAGCGATCGCGAAGCACGACACGTTGTGGTCCGACATCTCCGTGTTCAGGGTCCAGCCGAGGGAGGTGTAGAAGGCGGTCGCGCGCTCGACGTTCTCCACTGGGCAGGTGATGAAGAGGCTCATGCAGAGACACTTGCAAAAAACAAGTGACTCGTCAACCCTGGCTCACGCGCCAGTGTCGACTCTCCTCCCCTGCGGAGGAGGACGCGCAGATCAGCGTCGTTTAGCTGCCTGTTGGGCGCGCGGAACAACCGGATCTGCCGCGATGGGGACCGAGCAAGTACGCCAGCGGGTGCTGATAGATCACGCGCGGACGCTAGGCAACCCAGCACGACGCGGTCCACGGATTTGATGACCAGCACGAGAATCAGGACGACGAGACCGACGATCACGCCCGTCACCGCGTTCGCCGCTTCCGCCACCAAGAGGAACGACAGGTTCACACGCGTCCGGCCTCGAGTGCGTCAAGGTCGCGGGTTGCAAACCGCAGGTGCTCCCACTCCTCCTCGAGGATCACCCGCACGCACTGGCGCACCGTCTTCCTCTGCGTCGGGTCGTTCGGGCTCGGGCGCTCCTCGTCGAGCAACTGGGGCGTGGCCGCTGCGAGGAAGTCGCGGACCTGGGCCCGGCGGTCGGCGCTCGCGACCAGCACCTCGTTGTACGGCGGAGGCGGACCGACGTCAACGGCGGCGTGATTCAGCCCGAGCGGATGGGCGTCCTGACCAGACTGGAGGGCCCCCCCGGGAAGCCACTTGTCGGTGGCGAAGACCAGGTGGCGAAGCGTCTGGGCGAACGACCACTCGCCCGCGACCGACTCGTCGACGGTGCCGGGTGGCATCGAGCCCGCACGCTCGACGGCCGCAGCCCACGCGGCGTCGACCTTGCTCCACGCTGCCGACAGGGCCTCGGGTGACTCCGCAGTCTGCTCCTCGCGCCCCGGGAAGCGCTTGTTGAGCTCGGCCTCGACGTACGGCCCGATGTCGACGCCGTTGACGGTCATCGGCTCGCCGAACCTCAGCCAGGGAGCGTCGATCTCCATCCCCTCGACCTCGCACCCGCGTACCACGACGCGCGCCAGGTCGGACTCGACGAACTTCGCACCGCGCAGGTTGGTGTCGACGAAGACTCTGCCCGAGAGGTCCTCGCCACCGGCGAATGTAGCCATGTATGCGTTGATACCAGGACCTGCCGACACGGTCGATGGAGTGGGGGCACCCGGTTCTGCGGCTCCGCGAGCGCAACGACGTCCGGGCGTCGAGCGCCGGAGCGTGGCCCGGCGGAGCCCGTGGTCACCACGGTGTCGAGCCCGTGGCCGCGGAAGTACGCGTCGCCGAGCTCGTCGACGTCGTGGTCGAACCAGGGCTCACGTGCAGGATCCTCATGACGAGTCGCGTTGCTGGAGCACCGGGAACACCAGGTGGGTGACCCGGTCACCTGGGATGCAGACCGTTGGGTTGCCGAGCAGGACGTCATGGGACGACAGCTCGCCGAAGAACGGGCGGTTGCCCTCCCCCATCACGACGGGGACCAGGTCGACGGCCACCTCGTCGAGCAGCTCCAGGTCCAGGCACTGCCGGGCGATCGTCCCCCCGGAGACCGTGACGACACGGTCGCCGGCGAGCTCCTTCGCGCGGTCGATCGCGGCCTCGACCCCGTCGGTCACGAAGGTGAAGGGCGCGTCAGGATGGGCCTGGATCCAGTCCGTAGGGACATGGTGCGTCACCACGACGACGGGGACGTCGAGGGTATGGCGGCCCTGCCAGCCGTCGGTGACGTCGAAGAGCGTCCGCCCGCAGACAAGCGCACCCAGGGAGGACGTCCACCGCCTCCAGTGCTCCGCGCTCGCCGGGGCCAGGTGGACGGTGAAGTCGCCGGCCGGAGTCGGCACTGGGACCTCACCGTTCTGCAGCCAGTCGAACAAGCGGCCGATCGTGTTGTCCTGCTTGGCGACGTACCCGTCGAGGGACATGATCGCCTGCGCTTGAACCGTACCCATGGCACCTCGCTCCTCAGCTACGCGTGTTGCGGCCGATGGCTCTGCAGGGTGTCGCCCGGGATGGCGGCGACACCTGACCGAGCGGGGGTCGATACAGGTGCAGACTCGCCCACCGCCTGCGATTCATCGAAACACGATGGTCCTCGCGCGACGTGTGGAGGCAGGCTGCGACGGTGCTTCTACGCGATGCCGACCTCAGGGACTGCTCGGCGCTGACCGCGGCGTTGCAGAGCGCGGCGAACTGGGAAAATGACCAGCACGTCACCACCGAGCAACTGCTCGCCGACCCGCACCTGGCGCACTACGTGGCCGGCTGGCCCCGCTCAGGCGACTTCGGGACGGTTGCCGTCGATGACGAACGCGTCGCGGTCGGCGCTGCCTGGTGCCGCCTGTTCGATGCGTCAGACCCCGGCTACGGGTACGTCGCGACAGACGTGCCCGAGCTCAGCATCGGCGTGGATCCTGGACACCGCGGCCGCGGCATCGGCACCGCGTTGCTCGAAAGGGTCATCGCCCAGGCCGCCTCACGAGGTCATCGAGGCATCAGCCTCAGCGTCGAGGACCGCAACCGGGCCCGCGAGCTGTACGAGCGTGCCGGCTTCACCACAGTCGGTCGTACAGGTGGTTCGAACACGCTCCTCCTGAGGTTGCGCCGGTAGCGCAACCATCCCTCACTCCCGAGCGTTGACGACAAATGCCCATGAACCGGTGCGACCGCCGCTACTCTCGGACGACGTCCCCGATGGGGCGCTCCGATCGAAGGGACCACTCACATGGGATACGGGCTCGGTGTCTTCCTCCTCGCGGTGGGACTGATCCTCGCGCTGGCGGTGACCGACACCCTCAACGGCATCGACCTCACGATGGCGGGCTGGATCCTGGCGCTCTGCGGCGTCCTGGTCCTCGCCCTCACTGCCCTCCAGGCGAACCGCTCCCGGCGCAGCACGGCGGTCACGCAGTACACCGACGGCAGCGAGGTCAGGTCCGAGCGCCGCACGGAGCCGCCCGTCGTTTGAGCCGCGTCAGCGTGAGGGGAGGTACACGCTGACCTCGGTCGAAGGGCGAACGCACCGCGTCGGGGCGTGGACGTGCACCGGCTAGGTCGTGAGCAGGGTCTCTATGCCCAGGACCCTGAACACACGCTGCACAGGCGGTTGCGGACGGCTGAACCGCACCCGACGACCAGCCTGCATCTGGTGCGTGCGGATCTGGAGAAACGCTTGCACCCCGGTGGAGTCCACGAACTCGAGGTCGGCGAGGTCCACGGTGATGTCGGTGACCCCGGCGAGGTCCACGGCGGCGAAGGCGGCGGTGAGAAGGTCACAGCAGCCCATGTCGAGCTCACCGTGCAGGCGTACGTCGAGGCGCTCGGCCGACCTCGTCGCAACGACCCCCAGGGTCTCGCCCTCGAAGCGCGTCACGTCGTCGGTCACCGGGGACACGCTAGTGGTCGGTTGTTCACCGGGTGGTCTCGTACCTGGTCAGGAGCACACCGCCGGGAAAGGTCCGGGTCTCCACCAGGTTCAGGTCGACCCAGGTGTCCACGGCCGTGAAGAACGGCGTGCCGCCGCCCACCAGGACAGGGTGGGTGACGGTCGCGTACTCGTCGATCAGCCCGGCCCGCATGGCCGTCGCGGCGAGGGTCGCGCCGCCGACGTCCATCGGCCCGCCTGCCTCAGCCTTGAGCCGGGCGATCTCGGTGACAGCATCGCCGGTGACCAGGCGGGCGTTCCCGTCGACCGTGCTGGTCGTCGAGGAGAAGACGACCTTCGACATGTCCCGCCAGCGACGGGCGTACTGGATCTGCGCCGGTGTGGCGCCAGGCTGCTCGCCGGCGGTCGGCCAGTGGGAGCTCATCGTCTGCCACAGCCTGCGCCCGTACAGCGCCAGGCCGGTCGTCCCCAGCCGGTCGGACCACCACTGGAACAGCTCGTCGCTCGGGACACCCCAGCCGAGGTCGTCGCCGGGAGCGGCGGTGTAGCCGTCCAGGCTCACGTTCATGGCGTAGCTCAGTGTCCGCATGGCGAAGCCTCCCGCGAGCCGGGATTCGGCGTCCACATCGACACGGCGCGGAGAATCTGGACCTGTACGCTGCGCCGCACTGGAACCGAAGGCAGGTGGCGCTGTGGGCGTGGCCCAACGACTGTCCCGACTGGGCACCGAGACCGCGTTCGCGGTCGCTCAGGCCGCCGCGGAGTGGGGCGGCAGGCAACCCGGTCTACCCGTTCCACCTCGGCGACATCAACCTGCCCACGCCGCCAACATCGTCGAGGCGATGAACGCGGCCATCGCCGACGGCAAGACCGGCTACTGCCCGGCGGCCGGCATCTCGCCGCTGCGCGAAGCGCTGCGGACGACATCGGCAGCCGTCGCGGCACTGACGTTCGACCCCGGCCAACGTCGTCGTGCAGACCCGGCGGCAAGCCGGTCATCACGCAAGTTCATCCAGACCGTCATGGACCCCGGCGACGAGGGTGCTGTACCCCAACCCCGGCTACCCGATCTACGAGAGCCAGATCGAGTACTTCGGCGGCGACGCGGCGCCGTACCGCTACGTCGAGACCGCCGACCGGGTTCGCGATCGACCTCGAGCACCTCGAGTGCGCGACCTGATCACCCGCAGACACGACGGCGCTCATCTACAACGACCTGCAGAACCCGCTCGTCTGCCGAGAGCAGCGCCGACGAGATGCGAGGCGATCGCCGACGCTCGCCGATCGAGCACGACCTGTGGGTGCTGCGACGAGGCCTACTTCGAGATGCGCTACTCGGGCGAGAGCTCGACTCGATCGCCAGCCTGCCCGGGCATGCGCCGAGCGCACCGTCATCCTCTACACGTTCTCGAAGAAGTTCGCGATGACCGGCTGGCGGCTCGGGTGCGCCATCGCGCCGCGTGCAGATCGCCGACGATCGATCGCCAAGCTGAACACCAACGACGAGACGTGCACCACCCACTTCGTGCAGTGGGCCGGGGTCGAGGGCGCTCCCGGCGACCCGTCGGGCCCGGTCGCCGACTGCTGCGACGTGCTGCGGGGCCGACGCGACGCGGCGGTCGCGCTCGTCAACGCCGATCCCGGGCATGCACACCGCGCGCCCCGACGCGACCTTCTACCTGTTCCCCAACGTCACCGAGGCGATGCAGCGCATGGGTTTCGGCGACGTCAGCGAGTTCGCCACCGCGGCGCTGCACAACACCGGCGTGTCGTTCTGCACCCGCCGCCACTTCGGCCGGCCGCAGCCGGGCGAGGCCGCAGCAGTACATCCGGCTGGCGTACTCGGGCATCTCGTCCGACGACATCACCGAGGGCCTGGGCCTGCTGCGCGACTGGGTCGACGTCGTGACCGCATCGCACGCTCGGCACGGTCGTCGTCACCGGCACAGATCCCGGAGGCCGGCTCTCGAACTGCTGCGCGGCGCCGAGCACGAGGTGTCGCGTGGGACCGACGACGACGCCGATCCCACGGTCGACGAGCTGCTGCGCCGCGTCGCCGGTGCCGACGCCATCGTCAGCGCTGCTGACCGAGAAGATCGACGCCGAGTTCCTCGACGCCGCCGGCCCGCAGCTGCAGGTCGTGCGCCAACGTCGCCGTCGGCTACAACAACATCGACGTCGCCGCGTGCCGCGAGCGCGGCGTGGTCGTCACCAACACGCCGGGCGTGCTGACCGACGCCACCGCCGACATCGCGATGGCGCTGATCCTGATGATGACGCGCCGGCTGGGCGAGGGCGAGCGGCTGATCCGCTCGGGCGAGCCGTGGCAGTGGGGGATGTTCATGATGCTCGGCACCGGGCTTGCAGGGCAGCACGCTGGGCATCGTCGGGCATGGGTAGCATCGGCGCCGCGACTCGCTCGACGGGCCCGAGCGTTCGGGATGACCATCGTGTACAGCAATCGCCGAGCGCGGTCGCACCGGAGCTGGTCCAGCGAGCTGGATGCCGAGCGCGGATCGAGCTCGACGAGCTGCTGGCGACCAGCGACGTCGTGTCGCTGCACTGTCCGTACTCGACCGAGACCCACCACCTCATCGGTGCCGCGCAGCTGTCGCCTGATGAAGCAGCACCGCGCTACCTCGTCAACACCGCACGCGGGCCGATCGTCGACGAGGCAGCGCTTGGTCGACGCGCTGAGCGTCCGGCGACCATCGCCGGCGCCGGTCTCGACGTGTTCGAGCAGGAGCCCGAGGTGCACGCGGGTCTGCTCGACCTCGACAACGTGGTGCTCATCCCGCACCTCGGCTCGGCGACCATCGAGACGCGGACCGCGATGGCGACGCTGGCCGCGGACAACACCCTGGCTGTGCTGCGCGGCCAGGACCCTCTCACACCCGTGCGCTGACACCGCAACGCAGAGGAGAGCACCGAGCGGGGACCGCTGTTCGACTGCCGCTCGTTCCTGTCTGCGCCGAGCTTCACCAGTCGGCTACAGCCCCACATGACCGCGATGATCAGCAGCGGCAGCACGACCAGCTCGACCGGACCGAGGTTCCCGCCCGCTACGACTGCGACCAGCATGAAGAGCAGGAAGAACATCACGATCCTGAACAGCCACTTCATGACGTTGTCTCCTCGATCTCTGTACCGGCCTCCGCCGTAGACCGATGGTTCTCAGCGGGTCCGCACGACCTCGCAGTCGGGCGCGACGACGTCCAGCGGGTCTCCACCCTCGACGATGTCGACACCGGGACCGCAGGTGATCCGGTCGACCGAGCCGTCCCCGTAGGCGTTCACGACGTCGTCCCCGGCCCCGGCGTCCACGGTGTCCGCGTCGTCGCCGGGGTAGATCTCATCGGCGCCCCCACGAGCACGGATCCTGTCCTCGCCGGCGTTCGTGTCCACGATGTCGCGGTAGCCGGTGCCGTTGACGACGTCGCCCTCGTCGAACCCGTAGAACAGGACCGTGACGTCCTCGCAGTCGCCGGCGATGACATCGCCGGGGCCTGCGAACACCCGGTCCTGACCGGGACCGCAGCTGATGGAGTCCGCCCGGGGGGAGCCGGCGTTCGTCGCGTTCACCCGGTCGTCGCCCGACCCCAGGAAGATCTGGTCGCCCGCACCTCCCCAGCCCGCGAAGACCTCGTCGTCTCCTCCGAACGTCTCCACCACGTTGCCACCGTCGATGAGCTCCACGTGGTCGTCGTACGGCGTGCCGGTCACGGGCGCCTCGCCACCGACCGGCCCGGTGATGCTCACGACGACCTGCTCGCAGTCGTCCGGGAAGACGTCCGCGACGTCACCCTGCACCGCGTCGTTGCCTGGCCCGCACCGCAGCGGGGTCGCCCTCGCGGGGATGCTGTCGGTAGCGAGGACGTCGTCGCCGTCGCCGCCGTCGACGATCGACGCACGGATGGCGTGGAGCTCGTCGTCGTCCGGTCCGCCGCGAACCTCGCCGTCGTCCTTGGAGTCCAGGTAGTCGTTCCCCGGTCCGCCGTACAGCGCCGCATGCCCCCATGGTGGGTCGTCCCGGTCGCGGTTCGCTACCAGGGAGTCGTTGCCCTCGTCGCCGTGCAGCTGAGGGTGCCCCGAGACGAGCCGCGACTGCAGGTAGTCCGCCCCTGCGTCGCCGTGCAGAACACTGCTGCCGCTCTGCGCGTACAGCGCGTCCGCGTCGGCCCCGCCATGAGCGATGTCGGCGCCCACTCCGGCGATCACGTCGGCCCCTGGACCGCCGTCGACGAGATCAGCGCCGGGGCCGCCGCGGAGGTCGTCAGGCCCTGGGCCGCCCTGGACGTCGTCCGCGCCGAACCCACCGAAGACGGTGTCCCCACCCGATCCGGCAGCCACGGTGTCGTCGCCCCCGAGCGCGTCGATGCGGTCGGACAGCGCCGTGCCGATCAAGCGGTCAGGGCCGTCGGTGCCGGTGAGGTTCGCAGCGAGCGCCGCGGGCACCGAGACGAGCCCGACGGCCGCACCGAGCACGATCAGGCGACGCGTCCGAGACGTGTGGCTCATGAGGCATGCTGCACGCCACCCCAGCAGGTGTCCAAGGCGCACGTGGGGCTTCGGGAGCCAGGACCGTCGTGGGTCACCCGGCGTCGTCGTCGGGAACGTAGTGCCGACGGGCGCAGACCGGGTCGACCCAGACCCGCATCAGCCTCCCCGACGACGGATCGCGGAACCGCTCCCCGGTCGGCAGCCATCCCGCCTGCGCGGCGTCGCTCTGGGCGTGTCTCCCTCCCGTCAACCTGCGCCACCACCTCCGCTGTGGCTCCGGTGCAGACTCGGCCAACGGGGGAAGCCCCTCGAGCGCAGCCGTTGCCTGCTCGACGGTTGCCGCACCGAGCAGCACCTCGACTCGTAGGCTGAACTCGTCGACCTCGAGCTGGCCCGCCGCGAAGTGCTCCCGCAGCACGGCGACGACGTGGTCGCGCTGGCCGTCGGAGATACCGCCACCAGGCCCTGCGGCGGTCATCGGGCCGGTGGCGTCTGGCCTGGTACCTCTTCGGGACCCCGAGCGGTCTCCACCGGCTCCACGACGACCGCCGAACCGTAGGCCACGATCTCCGCGAGCCCTTGACCCATCTCCGCCGAGTCGAACCGCATCGCGACGACCCCGTTCGCGCCGAGCAACCTCGCGTTCTCCAGCATCCGGTCGATGGCCTGCCGGCGAGCGTCCTCGAGGACCTGCGTGTACTCAGGGACCTCGCCCTGCCGGAGCGACCGGATCGTGCCCGTCACGCCCCTGGTGAAGCCGACACTGCGCACGACCAGTCCGAACGCAACTCCCATGTTCTGGCGCACCGACATGCCCGGCAACTCGAGGGCTGTCGTCACCGGCATCTGACCACGCATCGACACACTGATCGGGCCAGGGTAGCGGTCGTCAGCGGGCCGACGTACGGCTCGCTGACGGTCACGGCATCATCCTCGTGCGGGCCCACAGGAGCTTCCCAGGACTGCCACATGCGGAGGTCAGCCGACACCCGGAGAGTAGGCGGTGAAGGAGGCCGCCATGACCACGACCATCGCCTGTCCGCGCCTGACCGGGCAGCCGGCAGCGTCGCGAGTCGGCGGCACCGTCGGGTCGACGCAGACGTCCGTGCTCCTCCTGGTGGGCGGAGTCCCGGGCGCAGGGAAGACGACGTTGCTCGATCAGGTCCGTGAGGAGCGACCGGACGTGCTGACGCTCGACTCCGAGTCCGTCGCCGCGGGCATGGCCGGGCAGCTCCCCGCAGGAGTGCCGTACCGCGTCTACCGTCCGCTGGTCCACCTGCTGCACGTGCTCCGATCCCTGGCAGTCATCCTCCGGGGGCCGTCCGGATCGGAGCACGCGGCGGTGCTCGTCCACGACCCTGCGACCAGGCCGCAGCGAAGGCGACTGACCGGCCGGCTTGCTCGGTGGCGCGGCTGGCGCACGGCTCTTGTGGTCATCGACGTGTCGTTCGAGCAGGCCGTCGAAGGCCAGCGCCGGAGGGTCCGGGTGGTGCCCGACACGTCGTTCGGTCGGCACTGGCGGCGTTGGGAGGACCAACGCTCACGACTGGCTGTCGCGTCGACCGGCAGCGCGGGCAAGGAGCGTTCTCACCGTGGTCTCACCGGGCTCGGCGGTCCTGGGTGTCGCGCTCGTGGCGCTCGCAGCTGCCGGGGCCACGCAGGTACGACGCGCATGGGTGAGCATCGGCGTCGCGGCGGCCATCATGGTCGCCGCAGGGCTCACCAAGCTCCTGCTGGTCAGACCGGACCTCGTCGAGGTTGCCTCCAACTCTCCCCAGCGGCCACGTCGCCGCGGCGGCCGCCCTCGGAGCTGCCCTCTGGGTCGCGCTGCCGTCCTCGGCCCGGGGCGCCGCCCTCTACGGGGCAGTCCTCCCCGGCCTCGCGCTCACCGGACTCGCGGTCATCGTCCTGGGCTGGCACCGACCCAGTGACGTCCTGGGGTCCCTGCTCATCGCGTGGGTGACCAGCGTCCTCGCGAACCACCACCTCAGTCACCGCCCGGGAAGCTCCTAGCGCTACCGAGGAGACCGGTGTTCAGGCCCCGTGGTCCTCGCCGGGCTAGTGGTCCGGCTCGAGGAGCCGGTGGAGGACGCTTGCGGCGATCGAGACGACCAGAGCGCCGCCGACGGCGGTCCAGAACCCGTTGACCTCGAGGCTGAGTTTCAGCGCCTCGCCGATGCGGCTGGCGAGCAGCAGCAGCACGGCGTTGATGACGAGCAGGAAGAGCCCCAACGTCGCAACGATGAAGGGCAACGACAACAGCTTGACGACCGGGGCGACGAGGACGTTGACCAGGCCGAGGATGGCCCCGACGCCGACCACCGTGAGCAGGCGGGCGGCGCTGTCGTCACCGCCGACGCGGATCCCCTCGAAAAGCCATGCCGCCAGGGTCAGCGCGGCGGCGTTGACGACGATCCGCAGCACGACTCCCACGTGGTGATCCTCCCAGGGGCTCGACCAATCAGTGCATGCGACTGGGGCCGCTCCCCCATCTCAGCCCTTGCGGAGCACACGTAGCGGCCGCGCTAGCCGACCGCTGCTCGACGATCCTCGGACATCGGCCGACAGTCGTCTGTCGTGCCGCTGGTCTCCGACCCACCCTTCGCGACCGCTCGTGGCTCCGAGAACGCCGACGGCGGTGGGAGCGGGTCGCTCCCACCGCCGTCGGGTGGTTGGTCGGGCAGTCTCAGCGGAGCGTCAGCGGTCCAGGTAGGTGAAGGTGCTGCCGACGCTGACAGTGCTGGTCACGGAGCCGGTCGTGGTGACCACGTTCACCGCGCCGCCGGCTGTCGCCGCCGGAACGGTGCACTTGAACAGCGTCGCGGTGGGGGTGCCGCTCACCGGGCAGCTCGTGCCGCCGACGGTCGCAGTCGTGCTGGAGGTGAAGCCCGTTCCGGTGATGCTGAGGACCGTGCCGCCGTTGATCGGGCCGGACGCGGGGAGGACCGAGATGCCGGTGCCTCGGTACTGGAAGTCGTGGGTGCCGGCCGTCGCGCTGGCGCCGCCGGCGCCGTAGACGAAGCTCTTCGCGACGCCGTTGCTCGTGACCTTCAGGACGGGCGCGGTGTCGGCCGCGTGCGCCCCGACGACGCCAGTGAAGTAGTCACCGCCGGTGTGCATCACGACGCCGGTGAGGGCAACGCCACCGAGCGACGCTGCAAGCGGGTAGGTCGCCGTGTTCACGAACGCGGTCGTCCCGGAGTACACGCGGATCGTGGTGCCGCCCTTGGTCGGAGCCGAGGTCACCTGGTTCGCGTAGGCCACGCCCTGGCTGTTCTCGGTCACGACCGGCCGGGTGGTTGCGTCCGCGGTCTTGATCGTCGGAGCGGCCACGAAGGCGAGGGCCAGCGCGCCGCCGGTGAGGCCCGGGTTGCTGACGACGGTGTTCGACGACGTGTCGGTGATGGTGATCGCACCGGTGCTCGTGGTGGCGCAGTCGTTGGCCGTCTTGAGCACCAGGGTGGTGGCGCTCTGCACGACGTACGTCGGGTTCGTGGTGCAGCCGTTGATCGCGACGCTGCTGATGAGGTCCTCGTCGAAGCCGGTGCCGGTCACCGTGATGACCTGGTTGGCGGTCAGCGCCGGGAGGCGGTGCGCGCTCAGCTTGGTGATGGTGAACAGGGTGCTCGTGGCCGCCCCGGCAGACGTGCCGAGGACGAGCATGCCTGCGGCTGCGGCTGCGGTGGCCGCGACCACGCGGGTGGCGACGGACCGCCGGGACATGTGACGCATGGAGTACTCCTCGTATGTGGGGCCGTCTGGGGGCGACGGCAGGTGCCGCATCGATGCGGCAATCCGATGCCATGTGATCGGTGCCGGAGATCCCGATCTGAGGAGTCACGGCATGATTCCGGTCAAAACCGGTGCGAACCCGACGAGACACCAGCGTCACATGGTCGGGCTGAGTGTTCTCTCGCGGGGGCCTCGTGCACCGCGCGACAATCGCCGTGTGCACAGATGGGCGATGCTCGCGGTCCTCGCGCTGACCACCGCCTGCGACGTCTCTGCCGCCCCGGAGCCGGACACGGTGCTGCCCGAGTCGCCACCGGCGTTCGCCGAGGACCGGCTCACCTGGGCCCAGGACGACACGATCCATCACGGCGACCAGATCCTCCGCCTGGATCGCGGCCCCATCGTCGAGCTGCACACCTCGGCGTACGGCTTCCTCGTCGAGGTCGGCGCGGACCTGGGGCTCTCACAGTGGTTCCTCGTCAACGGTGGAGGCAGTCACCGGCTGCCGGGCGACATCGGGTCGCTGGCGGTGTCCCCCGACGGCCGCCACGTCGGCTGGATCGACTGGGACGGACCGTCCCGACCCGCCGGCCGGGTCGCCCAGGTCGTCCTCGCCGACCTGGCCACCGGCAGGGTCATCGGCCGCACCAGCGACGGCATGGGCGGAGACGCCGGCGACGACCTGGGCGCCCGCTACGAGAACACCCCGCCGGTGTTCCTCGGGTTCGACGAGGACCACGCCTACTACACCGACGCGGAGAACGACCGCGTCACCCGGCGCTGGGACCTGCGCACCGAACGCATCGAGGACCTGGAGCATCCACCGGACGAGGTCTACCGCGACCTGCCCTGGGCCGAACTGACACCCCGTCCGAACGGCTTCGACAGCGCCGACGGCCGCTACCGGTTCGACCCCTCCGTCACCGGCCGGGTGCAGGTGTCCGCACGCCGCGACGGGGCGTGGCATCCCGCGACCCCGGACTACGGGCACCGCTGGGTGTTCCTCGCCGCGCTGCCGTCACCGCACACGCTGAGGGTGATCACCAGGGACGAGTTCGAGGACGGCTACGACCCGGGCCGGCCAGACTCCAGCACGGGCTTCGTCACCGAGTGCGACCTGCGGACCGGCCACTGCCGCGACCTCCTCTCCGTCCACGGCACCTGGCAGATCGTGTTCCCCGAGCTGCCCGGCGCCTGGGACACCCTGCCCTCCCAGCTGGTGTGACGCCCCACGGCCGTTCACCTGCCGCTCACCCACTACGACGCCGTCACGAGCATCAGCACCTTGCACCACGTCGAGCTCACGCAGGTGCTGCCGCGCCTGGCCCAGACACTGACCGGCCGGAGGCGGTACGCCCATGAGGCGAGTGTGCGGGGGCTGCCGATGCCGGACCCGGTGCTCACCACTCGGCAGGTCCGTGAACAGGCCGCTTCGGTGCTGCCCGACGTGAGAGTGCGCCGCCTGCCGTTCTGGCGGTACGAGCTGCGGTGGCGACGACCCCTGACCCCACTCCCCTGACCACCTGCCGCGGGGGACCGACACTGCGCCCGCTCTGCTGAGGCACCGCGGGATGGTTCGGGCTGCGGGCGGTGTTGTCGGCGGGACCGACCTCCCCCACGGCCCATCCAGACGATGAGCAGACGACCCCGAGGAGTGCAGATGAAGATCGCCATCATCGGAGCAGGCAACATCGGCGGCAACCTGACCCGTCGACTCACAGGGCTCGGGCACGAGGTGTCGGTCGCCAACTCCCGCGGACCCGAGACACTCACCGACCTCGCGACCGAGACCGGCGCAACCGCCGTACCCCTCGAGCAGGCAGCGCGCGACGCCGAGGTCGTCGTCGTCGCCATCCCCGAGGGACGCGTGCTGGACCTGCCTACCGGGGTGCTGAACAGCGCTGTACCCGGCGCGGTCGTGGTGGACACCGGCAACTACTACCCGCAGCGTGACGGCCGGATCGAGGTGATCGAGCGCGGCACGACCGAGAGCCGCTGGGTCGCCGACCAGCTCGGGCGTCCGGTCGTCAAGGCCTTCAACACCATCTACGCCCAGCACGTGCTCGACGCGGGCCGACCCGCCGGGTCACCCGACCGCCGGGCCCTGCCCGTCGCCGGTGACGACGTCGCCGCCAAGAAGACGACCATCGCGCTCCTCGACGAGCTTGGGTTCGACGCCGTCGACGCCGGCAGCCTCGACGAGTCGTGGCGCCAGCAGCCCGGCACACCGGTGTACGGCGCCAGCGCCGACACGAACGGCATCCGTGACCTGCTCGCGCAGGCTAGTCCCGAGCGCACCGCAGAGTGGCGGGCCTGAGGGCCAGGCGCCGACCGCCCTGACCACGTCCCGCGAGGGGATCTGCGGCATGCAGCAGTGACTGCCCGGTACTCACTAGGCTCCACACCATGCTTCTGCCTGCTCGGGCCACTGTGGCTCTTCCCGCGCTGCTCCTCGCGACCGTCGCGGCCTGTGCGCCGCAGGACGACCCGAGCACCTCGTCGGGGTCGCCGTCGAGCACCGGCTCCAGCAGTCCGGACGGCGGCAGCGGCACGGCAACGGCCGGGAACGACTGTGCGGTGGACCAGCTGCCGCTCCAGGAGAGCGGCAGGCTGACGATCGGCACCGATTCCCCGGCGTTCGAGCCGTGGTTCGTCGACAACGACCCCACCAACGGCAAGGGTTTCGAGTCGGCAGTGGCGTACGCGGTGGCAGACCAGCTGGGCTTCTCCGACGACCAGGTCGACTGGGTGAAGGTCCGGTTCAACAACTCCTACAAGCCGGGGCCCAAGGACTTCGATCTCGACATCAACCAGATCTCGGTCACAGCCGCGCGCGCGAAGGTCGTCGATTTCTCCGACGGCTACTACTCGGCCGCACAGGGCGTGATCGCGCTCGAGGGTTCACCGGTCGTGGGGGCGACGGCGATCGCGGATCTCGCGCAGTACAAGCTGGGCGCCCAGACGGGCACCACGAGTCTCACCGCGATCCGCGATGTGATCGAGCCCGACGAGGACCCGCTGGTCTTCCAGGACACGAATGCCGCCAAGCAGGCGCTGCAGAACGGCCAGGTCGACGCGATCCTCGCCGACGTGCCGACCGCGTTCTACATCACAGCCGTGGAGATCCCGAAGAGCTCGATCGTCGGCCAGTTCCAGCCGACGACCGGTGAGCAGGAGGAGTTCGGGATGCTGTTCGAGAAGGGCAGCCCGCTGGTTCCGTGCGTGAACGAGGCGCTGTCCTCGCTACGGGAGGACGGCACGCTGGCGGCCATCGAGAAGCGGTGGCTCTCCGACGTGGTCGACGTACCGGTCCTGCAGTAGCCCCGCGCGTGCCTGCACCCTCGACCGAGGCTGACCTCTGGCAGCCCAGTGCCAGACAGCAGGAGCGCCTCGCCCTGGCGAGGGCTCAGCGGCGGCGTTCCACGCTGGTTGCCTCCGCGTCCGCGGTGGCGGTCTTCGGTGTGCTGATCCTCGCGGTGCTGCTGTCGCCGGGCTGGCCCACGGTCCGAGCGACGTTCTTCGACTGGTCACAGGCCAAGGCCGCCGCGCCGGAGGTCCTCGAGGGGTTCTGGCTCAACGTGCGGCTGTTCCTCCTCGCCGAGCCGCTCATCCTGGTGCTGGGGCTCGCCGTCGCGGCGCTGCGGGTCACCTCCTCGCCGCTCCTGGCACCGATGCGCCTGGTGGCGGTGGGCTACACCGACCTGTTCCGCGGGCTGCCGACGGTGCTGGTGGTGTTCCTCGTCTGCTTCGGCGTCCCGGCGCTCGGCCTGCAGGGCGTCACCTCCTCACTGTTCTGGCTGGCACTGGTCGCGCTGGTGCTGTCCTACGGCGCCTACGTCGCCGAGGTGTTCCGAGCCGGCATCGAGTCAGTGCACCCCTCCCAGGTCGCCAGCGCCACTGCCCTGGGGCTCACCCACGGACAGATCATGCGGCACGTCGTGCTTCCGCAGGCGGTCAGACGGGTCATGCCGCCGTTGCTCAACGACTTCATCTCGCTGCAGAAGGACACAGCGCTCGTGGCGGTGGTCGGGCTCTCGGACGCACTCGGCACGGCGTCCGACACCGCCAACTTCACCTTCAACTTCACCCCGTACCTGGTAGCCGCTGCCTTGTTCGTTGCCCTGACGATCCCGTTGGCGAGATTCACCGACCGGTTCGCTCGCCGGGTGATGGAGCGCCAGTCCGCGGGCGTCCGGTGAGCACGGCGGCACCCCACGACCCGCTCCTGGAGGTTCGGGGCCTCCGCAAGACGTACGCCGACCGCGTCGTCCTCCGCGACCTGGACCTCACCGTTGCTCACCACGACGTCGTCTGCCTGATCGGGGCGTCCGGAAGCGGCAAGTCGACGCTGCTGCGCTGCGTGGACCTGCTCGAGCCGGTCGACGACGGCACCATCTGGTTCCAGGGCCGCGAGGTGAGCGACCCGCGCGTGGATCCGCGGGAGGTGCGCCAGAGGATCGGCATGGTCTTCCAGGCCTACAACCTGTTCCCGCACCTCACGGTGCTGGACAACGTGACCTTGGCACCGCGCAGGGTGCACGGGCTGCCGGACCCCGAGGCTCGGGAGCGTGCCCATCACCTGCTGAGCCGGTTCGGACTGGCCGAGCATGCGGGGACCCATCCGGACCGGTTGTCGGGCGGTCAACAGCAGCGGGTGGCCGTGGTCCGAGCCCTGGCCACCGAGCCGGCGCTGCTCCTGCTCGACGAGGTCACTGCGGCCCTGGACCCCGAGCTGGTCGACGAGGTGCTGGAGTTCCTGAGGCAGCTCGCGGAGCAAGGCACCACCATGGTGGTGGCGACCCACGAGATGGCCTTCGCCCGGGACGTCGCGACCGATGTGTGCTTCCTCGACGGAGGGCGGATAGCCGAGCGGGGACCACCGGAGCAGATCTTCACCGACCCTCAGGAAGAGCGCACGCGGCGGTTCCTTCGCCGGGTCCTGAGGTCCTGACCTGGTCGGGGCGGACGGCTGACTGAGGACTGCCTGTCGGAGCACCGATTGCTCCACGCCGCAGAGTGGCCCGCGACAGCTCGCAAGAGGACGCCGAGCTGAGCGTTGTCGCCCTGGTGACGGTCGGATGCCAGTCGGCGCCTCCCACGGTCGGCTCGTTGACTCGCGGACGTTGACGTCAGACTCATCTGCTGTGTGCCGCCTTCAGTGCTCGAGATCCGACCTCCTCGGCGGTGCTGGTCGGCTGCCTCGACGCGGAGCCCGCTGGTCGCGGAGGTCGGTGCCAATGCCGTCGCCGTCAGCCCCGACGGGGAGATGCTCGCCGTCGCCGTGCGGGACCGTGTCCTTCGCTACGACACCGCGACCTTGCGACCGCGAGGACCGGCCCTGACCGCGCACACCGCACCTGTGCTCGACGTCGTGTTCTCCCACGACGGCCGGCTACTAGCGACGGCCTCAGGCTACGGCACCGCCATCGTCTCTGACGCCCGCACCGGGACCGAGCTTCATCGGTTCGTCGGTGGCGAACCTCTGGCGGTCACTTTCTCCGCCGACGACCGAAAACTCTTCACCGCCGGCGCCAAAGGGCTCCTGCTGGCGTGGAACGTTCGGGGCCGACAGCTCGCCTTGGGTGAGGACCACCAGACCCCGAGGAGGAGGATTCGCTGGCACTGCCCGCACCCGACGGTCACACCGTGGCGCGCGTGCGCTCGGGCAGACTGTGGCTCGACGACACCGCGACGAGCCGGCGAATCGCCGAGCCGAGGCCGATCCGCGACGAGACCTTCCTCTGGTCCCCCGACGCCCGCTGGCTACTCTCCTTCGGTCAGGACCGTGTCTTCACGGTGTGGCACGCCACGGACGGCTCCGTGGCCGCCCGGAGCGAGCCGTTCGAGGATGACAACGAAGGCCTGGAGGCCGCGTTCAGCCCGGACGCGAGCAAGGTCTATGTGCGCGACGAAACCTCACTCCACACGCTGGCCCGGGCGTCGATGCGGCCCGCCTCTCCGACGGTTTTCGCGGCAGGACAACCTGTGCTGGTGCCTGACCCCGCGGACGGCTCCGTGTTCCTTCTCGCGGGCGGGTCGTTCGTCCACGTGGACCCGAAGACTGGCGGCGTGCTTGCGACCGCGCCGCCAGGGCTGCTGGGGACCAGGTGCGCTTCCTGCCGCCGCTTGAGCTTCGGCTGCTTGCCGCGGAGGCGACCCTTGGCGTTCGCCACCCGGGTGCCCTCGCAGGTGCGGAGCCGGATCAGGTCGGACTCGAACTCCGCGACCATCGCCAGCACGTTGAATAGCAGCCGGCCCACTGCGTCGGTCGGGTCGTACACCGATCCGCCGATGCTCAGGCTGACCTGGCGCACGGTGAGCTCGTCGGCGATGGCTCGGGCGTCGGGCAGCGACCGGGCGAGCCGGTCGAGCTTCGTCACGACGAGTGTGTCGCCGGCGCGGCACGCAGCGAGCGCCGCGCGGAGGCCGGGGCCGTCCCGGTTGGTGCCGGTGAGTCCGTGGTCGGCATCGATCCGCTCGGACCGGACGCCGAGCGGGGTCAGGCCTTCCCGTTGAGCGGTGAGATGGCGCACCTCCAACAGGTGAGGCTCGACCTCCGCCGTCGCTTAGCGCTCGAGCAACGGCCGGAACCGGTGAGACCCAGCACCGCCTGAACCCGGCCGTATGGCAAGCGCGGCGTCGACCCCTTCCCGCGGCTATCTCAAAAAGTCGAGCAACGGATTCGAGGTCGCCCGACGGAACCGCAGACGTCACCGGCCGGATACGTCCAGTGACCGACAAGCCGACATCTGAGAGTCGCATGCGCTCAAGCACGGTTCAGCGTTTACGAGAAGGCCGACGCTCCGGAGGCCAAGTATCTGGGCTATGCCGAGTTGCGTGCCATCCGACGCTGTTCGCTGCAGTCTATGCGATTCTTGATTTGACACTGCAGCGCCAGCCCCTAGGATCGATCAGGCTCAGCAGAAGGGTTCTGATGGGCAGTTGATGAGAGGTAGTGCACATGGCTCAGCGCACGATTGTCCAGCTTGTCAGTGACCTGTCGGGTGACGAGATGCAGGCCGGTGAAGGTCGAACCGTCGAGTTCGCCGTTGATGGCGCGTCCTACACCATCGATCTGACCGACAAGGAAGCGGCAGGCTTCGACAAGGCGCTTGCCATGTACATCGAGCACGCCACGAAGACGAGTGGCGGCGCTGCCGGTCGTAAGCGGTCAAGCTCGAGCACGAAGGCTGGCTCAGGCCGCAGCAAGGACGAGCTGGCCAACATCCGCGCGTGGGCTCAGTCCAACGGTCACAAAGTCAGCGAGCGCGGTCGCATCAAGCAAGACATCCTCGACGCGTACCACGCAGCCAACGGCTGACAGGTAGAGCCTCTGGTCAACGGGGCGAGCAAGGTGCCCGTCCCCGATGAAGGGGCGGGCACTTTGTGCTTCTTCGGTCGGCCCCGCATTGCAGCAAGGCGTTGACGACGCGCGGTCACAGGGAGCGCGTTCGGGTGAACGCTCCGCTAGCGGAGCGGTTGTCCCGCATCCGAGACCACAGTGGGACGTCCGGTGCCCGGACGCCCCGAACAAGGCTGCAGCGCCCATCGGGGTTCCACCCGCGGGCACCCGCGAGCGCCAGCACGAGCCGCGAGCCGACTGAGATGAGCGGACGTGACAGGGCAGAAGTGGGACGGCTACTTGGAGTGGTCCCCGCTGAAGGCGACCGAGACGCCAAGCCCCATCATCGACACACCGCCGACCGTTCCGAGCAGCCTGCCGCGTCGTGGGGAGCGGCTGAGCCAGCTGCGCAGACGGGCGGCGAGCAGAGCCCACACGGTATCGGACGCAAGGGCGATCGACACGAGGATGACGCCGAGCAAGAACACCTGCAACCCGAACTGTCCCGCGCTCCGGTCAACGAACTGGGGCAGTACAGCGGCGACGAGGATGAACGACTTCGGGTTCGAGACACCCACGACGAACCCCTGGCGCAACGACTTCCTCCACGAGATCATTGCGGGCTCGGGTCCCTGCGAGTCGGCGCCGAAGTCGTGCCGGTAACGGATGGCCTGGATCCCGAGGTACACCAGGTAAACGGCGCCCAGAACCTTAATGACCCAGAACAACACTTCGGATCGGGCCACCAGCGCGCCCAGGCCGACGGCGACCAGGCCGACGAGCAACAGCAGACCGACCGCGTTGCCAACGACGCTCGCCATAGCCGTCCGTCGGCCGTACGCCAGTGCCCGGCTGATGGCGAACACGACACTGGGCCCGGGGATGGCGATGATGATCGCGGCAGCAGCCGCGAAGGCCATTGTCTGTTGCAGGTTGAGCATGGGGTCAATCTACGGCAGCCGGGGGTGCCACTGGGGGGGAGAACGCGACGCGGCTTTGAACGCTCCCTCCCGCGCAGTCGGTGTCGCACCCGATTGTCACGCAGAACGTGACCAGTAGCCGATCCCCTACGGGACACGGAGGCCCTTAGCACCTGAGACCGTGCAGACCTTGCCGCACCAAGTGCGTGATGCGGCACGGGACAACGCAAGGGCGGTGTCTGTCCTTCCCACGGAGTCGCATTCAGGCGCGAGCGTCCAGTTCGGCGAGCAGCCGCCTGGGCGCCACCATCCTGAACGAGGCGTCAACCAACTCTGCGATCTCGTTCCAGTCGACGGTGGCGTTCGCCAGGTCGAGCGCGCGGGCGCCGTACGGGCCGTAGTAGGCGGGCACGAAGAACCGGGGATCTTCGTCGAGGGCTGGCAGGTCGACGGGATCGGGCATGAAGATGAGCGCACTTCGCACCTGCCGATGATGACCTGGGCTCAGCTTCTCCGAGCCACCGAACGCGGCGAAGATCTTGCCCGCGGAAAACGTCGGACGGCCGTGAGAGATCTTCTCCGCGGCGCCCGGCAGAGCCAACGCGATGCTTCTCAGCTCGGCCAGCCCCGGATCGTCGTCGCTGAACATCACCGGATGAGCCATGAGCCTGAGCCAACCATCGAGTCGACCGGCACGCCAGGTAGGGCCCAGCCCAGACGAGGGGTCCGCGGACGCCGCCTCGGGAGCCGAACCGTGTTCGGCGCCGTGACGGCGGCCGTTCCCCTTCGAGACGTCCTGGTCTCGCGCCGCCTGTGTCAAGACGCGGTTGCAGTCCGCTGAGCCGGTGACCGCAATGCCGGAGCGCGAGACGGTGCCGCGCGCGGAGTCGCCGATGAGCCCAACGGCGCCGCTCGTCTCCAGTACCACTCAGCAGCGACGGCAGCCGATCCGGTCGGCCACGTAACCGTATGCTCCTCAGCTCAGACGGCATGTGCGCTTAGCCGTGCGGCCGGCCTGACCCTGCAATGAACAGTGGGTTGGTGCGCTGGCCCGTTACACCGACCGGCGCCGATCCTGATGTATCAGTGGCGCTCCCTGTCTGCTCCTAGCGGTGTACAGCCTTGCCCGGAGCGCAGGAGGTGGTGATCGATGGTCATGGCAGTCGTGGGCATCGACCGTTCGGTGACCGATGTCTTCAAGATCGGCGATTGCACGGCAGGACGTACGACGAGCACGCCGGCGACTGCAACGCCGACGTTCACAGCGATGGAGAGCCTGGCCGGTGTTCGATCTCAGGGCGCGGCGGGGTGTCAAGCGGGTTGCCCGCCCATCATCAGGGCTTCGCGGCGACGATTCTGCAGGCGGCGCCGCACGCTCTGGTTCTGCGAGAGCGGTGCCACCTCGTTCAGCTCGTGTAGGACTCTTGGGAGCCTCGGACTCTGCGGGTGTCAGCTAGTGCGCCTCCCCTTCTCCGGCTTATAGCGACGTGATAAACACGAATCAGCCGACCCGGCACCACGGTTTTTCCCAACTCTTGCGTTGTCGGTCTCTTTACACCAGACCGCGGAACGCGTTGAACTGCGTTGATCGGCATTGGTAACGACCTATGAAAAGGAGCACATGATGGGCAGCGGAGATAACATTGAGGCCGGCCGGGTAGCCCGAGCAGAGGGCCGAACCATTCTGTGGGCTCAGGTCCCGCCGGGCCAGCCGAACTTCAACGGGCCGGCGATCCTGATCGCCGACGTCGCGCAGGACGCTGAGGATCCCGATGATTATGAGGACGGCGAGTCGTTCGTCCCGTCCAACCGGTTCGACGGCATCGTCGGTGTGGGCTGGAGCGGTGGCAGCGCCAGCAACTTCGGTGGTACGCCCGGGGGGACCGGTGTGATCGGACGCGGCGGCAGGAACCAGGGCACCGGGTTGTTGGGGCTGGGCGGCGGTACGCCCGGTCCTGGCAACGGCGGTGCGGGCGGAATCGGCGTGCACGGACTCGGGGGACCGCAGGCCGATTTCCTCACCGACCCAATGACCCCGCCCGGTGCCGGGCTCGTTGGCCAAGGAGGGCGACAGTCCGCCGAGAACAACCGGGAACGGCTGCCTCATGCTGCTGGCGTCATCGGCATCGGAGGGGGAACCGACCAGGGCGTGGACGCTCTACAAGCTCACCCGCTGAGCGAGACCGGTGGAGTTGGTGTCTACGGCAAGGGGGCTGACTTGACCGTCAACATGGTGGCTCCAACAGACGCGACGGGGAACACCGTGCCGGGCGACGATGTCCCGAGCGGGCCGTCAGCCGCCGGTGCGGGTGTCCTGGGACGAGGCGGCTCGCCTCAATCGCCTCGTGACCCCATGGGTCCGGGCGTGATCGGACTCGCCGGCGACCTGCCGATTCCCGCAGCCGCGGAAACACGCGACGTCGGCGTGTTCGGTGCAGGAGACACGGGCGTCGTTGGTCTAGGTGCCGCGGGGATGCTGGGCAGGAGTGACAACGAGGGCGGTATCGGTGTCCGAGGAGTTGCGACCACCGATACCGGACGCGGCGCCATGCTGCAATCGGGTCGCGCAGCGCAGCTGCTGCTCGTGCCGCACAAGAGTGGCATGCGGATGCCTGACCCGGTTGATGTGACCGCAACAGCGATACCGGGCAGGGAAGAATCGGTGAGACTCCCTCGGGACGGTCGCGGCGGAGACCTGCTGGTTCTCATGGACGACCAACGACGATGCTCGCTGTGGTTCTGTGTCCGAAGTGAAGAGGCCAGCCCTGCCCAGTGGGCCCAAGTCCTGGTCGGCGCGCCCTTCAGCGGAACCGGTTGAGCCGACCGCCGCCTCGGAACTCAGGACACCTTGCCGCAGTCTGCGGTGGAGGAGCGCCATCGCCTCGTGCTCGACGTCCTCCGACGATTCCTCAAGTACCTGACCACAGCGGCGAATCGGTGAGCGTCGATCCCGACCACGGGACCAGAGATGCTGAAGCGCGCATCCTCCCTCGCTTTGGAACCCCTCGGCCTGAACCTCGACGCGAACTCGGAGACGACGGCGACCCTCGCGGCTGCTTGCGACCTGAGCCGGCGCGCGCCAATCGGCTTGGTGCGGTCGCCCCGCAAGAGGACCCGTGCCGGACCGTGGAGCAGGGTCGGCGCCGGACCGCTCGTCGCCCCGCTGGGGATCCCCCTACGCGTCCCGCGCGATGATCCCCATCCGGGCACCGCCGTCGTCGCGGCAGATCCGGGGGGCGTGGCCGCGCCATCACCGTGGCAGATCCGGGCGATTTCGCGTGAGGACCGTCCGCTGCTCTTGAGCCAGGCTCGTGCTGACCTCATCGATCGAGCGGGAGTGGGTTCCAGGCCCCGGACCCGCCGTAATCGAATTCGGTGACGTGTTCGCCGGTGATGTCGGCGATACGAAGTGAACCGACCGGTCCCTGCTGGTAGGAGATCCGGGTGCCGTCCGGTGACCAGGCGGGCCTCACCCCGTCCGGGACGACCTGGGTGAGACCCGAGCCGTCGACGCCGATCATCCAGATCCCCTGACCCTGATCGAAAGCGAACATCAGGTGCTGGCCATCGGGCGACCATGCCAGATCGTCGACGTGGCAGGCGCACCGCCAGGTGTCAACCAGGACGCGGACGCTGGTGCCGTCCGACCTCATCACCCTCAGACTGTGGCCCCAGTCGAGCATGCCGTCGAAGAAGGCGATCTGTGTCCCGTCGGGGGAGAACACCGGGTTGTACAGCTCGCCGCGATACTCGGTCTCTTCCCCGGGATAGGCGCGCGTGGCACGAGCACGAAGCAGGCGTGGGGTTCCTCCGTCAGGACCGACGGTGTAGGTGCCTCCGCTGCCGTACCAGGCGTAGATGACCTGGGAGCCGTCTGGCGAGAAGGACCCGTCGAGCCCATACCCGTCGCCGGACACTACCCGGTTCTCGGTGCCGTCAGCGTTCAGCACGATGAGGCCGCTGTCCTTCGGCGTGCGCGGCACCGACCGTCGGATGAGCAGCTTCGTGCCGTCAGCAGACCACTCCAGTGGCGTATCCCACCGCTCGTCACTCAGCTGGATCTGGTCGTCGGGATCCCCCGACCGGGTCGGGTCCACAGCCCAGAGGCCGCGCGAGCCGTCGCCAGTGCCGTAGACGATCCAGCCATTGATGTCGAAGCAGTCGGGGCTCCTGTCCTTCGGGCACCACGGGTCGCGGTCCTGCTCGAAGCGATCGGCGGGGGACGGACTGGTCTGCCCATTCGGATCGCCTACCTGTGCAGCGGTGAACCCAGCGGCGACGATCAACCCGCCGACCGCGGCGAGGGTCACCGTCCGACGCATCGCGACGCGTCGGCGGGCGCGTCGTACTAGGCCGTCGAAGGAGGGAATCGGGATGGCGTCCGTCATGGAGACGCCCAGCTCGCGCAGCCGCTGGTCAGACATGGCGTACCTCCGACGGGTCCTCGAGGAGATGGGCGAGGGCGGCGCGCCCCCGAGACAGCCGCGCCTTGACGGTCCCGGGCGGAACCCCCAGCGCAGCGGCGATCTCGTGCACCGGCAGGTCGGCGAGATGGTGCATCGCGATCGCCTCGCGCTGCACCCGTGGCAGTTGCTCGAGTGCGGCCATCAGGGTTACGTGGTCGGGAGAAAGGTCGGGAACGCTCGCCGGCGCAGCCAGCCGCGGTACCAGGCCGGCGAACGTCACCAACCGACGCCATCGGCTCCGCGCCAGGTTGACCGCAACCTGCCGCAGCCACGCCTCCGGGTTGTCCGTCCTGCTGAACGCGCCGCCCTGCGCAATGGCTCGCACGAACGCCTCCTGGACGACCTCCTCGGCCGTCGAGAAGTCACCACACGGGCCGACCAACTGGAGGACAAGTCGTCGGTACGACGTGAGGTACACCTCGCGCACGAAGTCCTTGTCCGTCATCGCGACCTCACCGTCCGCGCGGCTCGTCCGCACCGTCACCACATACGACCACCGACGGCGGGTCCCGGTTGCACAACCACGGGACTTTTCCGTCAGGCTCGTCTTCTCGGCCTCCTGTCCCGACGTATCAACAGGGGCGACCGATCGGAACTCGGCAGATCATGGCGCTCGGTGGGGACGGCTGGGTCGTGTCCCCGCAACAGGAACCCCGTCCGGTGCTGAACGGCGCCTTGACGCTCCCCATGGGACTCGTCCCCGAGGGGATCGGCTACCGGGACGAGGAGCTGCCCGGCCGCCCAAACCAGTCAACCTGCTGCGGGTCGTCCGGACCGAGGATGGGCCCTGATGCGAGGCCACCGACGTCCCGCATTTCGGTATCCCTCGCGAGACGGGCTCGACGCTGAGGCGCAGGTCGTCCCGCACGGGGTTCGGCTTGCGGGACGCGCCGACCGGGTACAGGTGCCGCCGACCAAAGCTCCGATAGGACAGACCGACCGGCGGGCTCCTCGATCCCCGTCGACCGACAGTGGCGCGGCACGCACGCGATCCCTTCCGGTGCATGCCTCACGGCCCGCGACAGCGCCCAGCGAGACTTTGCGTGGGCACGGAGGTTCGCGGTCGCACATACTGAACCGTATGATGAGCCATGAGCGTTCCCCCCTCACCGCGCCTGGCTTAGCCACAGGGGTCGATAAGGCCCGACTGATCGACCTGAGACGCTGGAACCTCGGTCTGACGGTGCTGCACGCCGCTCAGGCGCTCGCCGTGGTGATCCTCGCCTCGGACTTCGCGATCAATCTGTCCACGGCTTACCCGGAAGGCCCGCCCGGCAGCCGCCTTCCACGATCATCGGACCTCTTCGACGTACCCATCGGCGTCGCTGTCGCCGCCTTTCTGGCCCTGGCTGCGCTCGACCACGGCCTGACCGCGACGGTGTTTCGCGCCCGCTACGAGAACGACCTGAAGCGTGGGATCAACCGGTTTCGCTGGATCGAGTACGCATTCAGTGCCACGATCATGATCTTGCTCATCGCCTTCTACGCCGGAATCACCCAGCTGACCGCCGCGATCGCCATCGTCGGCACCAACGTCGCGATGATCTTGTTTGGCTGGCTCCAAGAAGACATGAACCGGCCCGACCGACGGTCAACGACAATGCTGCCCTTCTGGTTCGGCTGCATCGCCGGCGCCGCCCCTTGGCTCGCGATCCTCCTGAACATCGTCGGGTCCCAGACAGTCCCTGGGTTCGTCTACGGAATCTTCATCTCGCTCTTCCTGTTCTTCACGTCCTTCGCGCTCAATCAGTACCTGCAGTACCGTCAGGTCGGGCCGTGGCGCAGCTACGCATTCGGGGAGAAGGTCTACCTGGTGCTGAGTCTGGGCGCCAAGTCCGCGCTGGCCTGGCAGATATTCGGTGGGTCCTTGGCTGGGTGATGCATGTGCCGCACGACGCAGTCACCGCCTCGACCTGCTGTCCAGGGAGGGTGTTCTGTGACACGGCGGTGGGGTCGGGCTGGTAGCGGGGGCCTCCGGTCGTGAAGTCGACGACGCTGGCGTGACGCAACAGCACGTACGGTCAGACACCTTCCGCGCCGAAGTGCCGGATCCCCCTCGGCTCGCTCGAGCATCGGTGCAGTGTCACAGGGCCGACGAGGCTGCTGAACGGACGTGAGGTCGGCACAGCGACTGGCACCGGCAACGAGGACCAGGGAGGCTGACGCTGTGGGTCGCAGCAGTTCGAGGGTGGGCAGACCGCCCCCGCCGGCGTCCACCGGAGATGTCGGGGACCCGTCGAGGCGTCTCCGAGCGCACCGCGCGACGGTTGCTGCCGTACGCATCAGCCGGCCGGACCAGGTGCTGCTCATCCTGGCGGTACTCGGGTGCGGAGCGGTTGCCGGAACCAAGCTGGTCACTGGCGGCGGGCACGTCGAGACCGCCGAGCTGGTGGCGGTCGGTGCGGTTGTCGCTCTCATCGCCGTCAGCGTGCATGCGGTGAACGAGTTCGCCGACGTGGATACCGACGCCTGCACCGTGCGCACCCGGTTCTCTGGCGGCAGCGGGGCCCTGATTGCTTACGGACTGGGCGCCTGCTTCGCGCTACGACTGGCCGTGGCGGCGGGACTGATCGCGGCCTTGGGGACCGTGGCAGGAGTCGCGGTCGGCTTGTGGTCCGTGACCGTGGCGGGTCTGCTCCTGGTGGGCATGGTGGGCGGCTGGCAGTACTCAGTGCCACCGCTCGCGTTGTCTCGCCACGGCGGCGGTGAGGTCGCCAACGCGCTGCTCGGTGCGCTGCTGCTGCCTGTGACAGGCGCCGCGGTGGTCGGTGCTGCAGTGACCACCGCGGCCGTCCAATTCGCGCCGTTCGCCCTGCTGGACTTCGTCAACCTGCTGGAGACACAGTGGGCCGACCGCATGGCCGACCGGGCGGTGGGCAAGCGCACGCTGGCCTCGAGGTTGAGCCCGCGGGCGCTGCGAGTCGCTGGCGCGGTGTCGGTGGTGGCCGCCTACGGCCTGAGTGTGCTCCTCCAGCCAGCTGCCGTGGCCGCAGCAGGACTCCTCGCCGCGCCGCTCTCGGTGTGGGGCGTGTGGCGGCTGGGTCGCGGAGCTCCGGGGCCGTCGGTGGCTGCGATGGTCGTGTTTCTCTTCGCGCAGGCCGCAGCCTGGGCGACGGTGTGAGGACGGCGGCCGGTCGATCAGTCCCCGCGCTGCATCCAGCGACGCCGGACCGCGGCGAGCGCGTGGATGCCTCGGCGTGCGAAGGGGGCGGAAAGCTCGGCTCGCGACTGGTCGACGGTGCCCTTCCACACGCCGTCGGACCACGTCGGATAGGCGTGCATGGTGCCGGCGATACGCCGGGCCGGGATCCCGGCCCGGGCGGCAAGGACAGCCTCGGCGAGCACCTCACCGGCGCGGGGGCCGACCACCGTCGCCCCCACGATGCGGCCTCGGCGGTTCAGCACGAGCTCCGTGAAGCCGCCGGTGGCACCAGACGTCACCCCTCGGTCCACGTCGCGGTGGTCCGTGCGCCGGACCGTCACCCCCGAGGCGTCGCCGGAGACGCCGAAGGCGGCGACCTCCGGCTGGGTGTAGGTCACGCGGGGGATGGACGCGGGGTCCACCGTGCGCCACAGACCGAGGACCGCATTGGACGCCGCCAGGGCGGCGTGCACGCCGGCGCTGTGGGTGAACGGCGGGTGGCCGGTGACGTCACCGGCAGCCCAGATCCGCGGGTTTGCTGTCCGCAGTCGTCGATCGACCTTGACGTGGCCGCTCCCGGTGAGCCGCACCCCGGCGCGGGCGAGCGCGAGGTGCTCAGTTCGCGGCTGACGCCCGATCGCGACCAGAACCCGGTCAAAGCCCACGTCGGGCTGGCTGTCGAGCCGGGCGGTCCAGCCACGGGTGTCACGGGTCAACGCAATGAGTGAGCTTCCGGTGCGCACGTCGACGCCGTCGGCGGCGAGGGCGTCGCGGACGAGCTCGGCGGCCGCGGGGTGCTCGCGACCGAGCAGCCGGGGCATCGTCTCGATCACCACGACCTCGCTGCCCAGCCGGGCGAAGCCCTGCCCGAGCTCGCAGCCCACTGGCCCGCCGCCGACGACCAGCAGTCGCGCCGGCAGCTCGTCGAGGTCCCACACGGAATCGGAGGTCAACGGGTCAGCGGCCATCAGGCCTGGAACGTCGGGCATCACTGGAGCAGAGCCGGTCGCCACCACCGCTTGGGTGAACGCCACCGACTGGCCGTCCACAGCGGCGCTGCGTGCACCGGTGAACCGGAGCGTGCCCTGCGCCACGGCCACCCCGGCCGCGCGCAACGCCGCAGGCGAGTCGACCGGCTCGATCGCAGCGATCGCAGCGCGTACGTGACGCATCACCGCTGGGAAGTCGACCTGCACGTCGACGACCGATATCCCGAGCCGGGTCGCCTCACGTGCGGCTGCAGCCGCATGAGCGGAGGCGAGCAGCGACTTGCTCGGCACGCATCCCGTCCACAGGCAGTCGCCCCCGGTGCGGTGGCGTTCGACCAACAGCGCGGTGGCGCCGAGCTCGGCAGCCGTGTGTGCGGCCACCAGGCCAGCCGTGCCCCCACCGACCACAAGTAGATCCCATGGGCGCCCGTCGGCGGCCACGAGTGGGTCGGACGACCGGTCCTCAGTCACCATGGCACCCCGACCGCTCGCCGACCCGCACTACGACGTGGCCGGATCGGTGCACCTCGGCGACGATCGAGGCGAGGTCGCGGTCGAGCATCTGCCACGGTGCTCGGTGTGGGTCTGCCCCGCCCGCCCAGCAGGCGAACCTCGCCAGGGGCCACCACACGACGCCGAGTCCCCTGGGAAGTCCCAGATCGACTATCGCCGCTCGCCCGCGGGGTCGCAGCAAGGCCAGCGCCTGACGCCAGACGAACTCGGGCTCGGACACGATCGAGAGCGCGTAGGTGGCGATGACGGCGTCGAAGTCGTCGCCTCCGACGACGGAGGCCAGCCGCCGTACGTCGGCCGTTACGACCGTGACGTTGCCCCATCCGGCCCTCTCGACCCGTTCTACGGCACGATCGACCATGGGCGGGCTCGCGTCCACGCCGACCAGCACCCCGGCAGGGCCGATGTGTTCCTGCAGGAGCGGGAAGTTCAGGCCGGTTCCGCAGCACAGGTCGAGCACCCGAGCACCCGGCCACAGATCCAGCCCGTTCACGGCGGCCACGCGGCCCACCCGGTAGACCGGCCACTCACCCGACAGCGCGTCGTAGGCGTGCGTTCCGACGGAGTAGCGCCACGACCCGTCGCGAATGGTGGACCAGCTCATCCCCTGATCCTGCCGACCAGATCCACGTGCGCAACCCCGAGGTGCCGCCGGAGTGCCCGAGCGGGCTGACGGAACACTGTGCGATTGCGTCTACTGCCCGGGCCCCCGCAGCGCGCCGCAGCTCCCTCACCGGCACGGCTCGCGGCCTCATCATGACCACCAGGAGCTACTCGGAGGTAGGGGTTGTGGTCATGTACAACAGCGGGGATCCGCCCCTGCTGATGAGGGGACCGACACATGGCACCCTGGACAACAGCTTGTCGATCCCGCCGGCCTGTCCAGCACCCGCGTCTATCTGGGAGTGCATCGCGATCTCGGGACGCCAGCGCCGGACCGTCCCGTACGAGGAACCTTCGACGCAGACGGTGCTCGTCACGCTGGTGATCGCTCCGGTCGAGCGTCCCGCACGACGGCAAGGCGGTAGCCCCGCTTCACGACGGTCTGCACCGCACGGGTGCCGAGGGCCGCTCGCAAGCGCGCCACCGCCATGTCAACGGCGTGTTCGGAGCCCGCCGTCCCGGAAGGCAGCATCGCAAGCAGGGCGCGCCTGGGGACCACGTTGCCGGGATTGGCGACCAACGCCTGGAGGACAGCCGCCGGTGCAGACGACAGCCGGATCGCGACGCCGTCCAACAAGACGTCGTCACCGTGCAGGAGCAGGAGCTGGCCCTCAGCGAGCGTCAGCGTCAAGCCGTCCCGGCGCGAGGGCAGCTCGGTCTCGAGCTGCTTGACCATGGCGGCCAGCCGGGAACGGTCCGGGAAGACGGTGGGGACGCCCCACAGCTCGAACGCCGCGGCGGTGACCGGGCCGACGCAGGAGGCGACGACGTCGGCTTGGAAGGCGGTGATCACGTCGTCGCGGCGGCCCGTGGGCCCGGCTGCGTCCATCAGGGCGGCCACTGCTGGTGCGGAGGTGAAGGTCACCGCGTCCAAGCGCCGGTCAGCGATGAGGTCGATCATCTTGAACATCGGCTCCGGGTCGTCGGCGCCGGCCACGCGGTAGACCGTCACCACGGTCACGTCCGCGCCGCGCCGTCGGAGGGCGTGCGCCACCATCGACAGCGACTGCCCGTGCTCCTGCACCACGATGCGCCGCCCGGCCAGCTCTCGCCCGCGCAGGTGTCGCAGGACGTCCTCGAAGCACTCTGACTCGGGCGCCCAGAGCTCCCGCAACCCCCGTCGTCGCAGGGCACCGACGCTCTTGGGGCCGCGTGCCAGGATCTCGCTCCTGCCGATCGCCGCCACCAGCTCGTCGGACGTGCCCCAACCGTCGGCCGCGGCGAACCACGTCTTCATGCCGATGCCGGTGGTCGCGAGGAACACGTCGATCGGTCGGCTCAGGACGTCGGCCGTCGCTGCTCGCAGCTCGACGTCGTCGACGTGGTTGGGGTCCATCGAGAGCGCTGGCGCCCACTCGACCTCGGCCCCTCGGCGTACGAGCAGCGCGATCTGTTCGTCGACCTTCCGGGCTGCGGTGACCCCGATCCGGAACCCTGCGAGCGGCTCCGCGGCGTCGCAGCGCTCCGAAGTCACGGACTCTCCTGACGGGGACCGACGAGCACGTGGCCGCCGGTCACCTGGACCTCGTACGTCGGGACCCGGACCGCCGCGTCGTCGAGGCACTGTCCGGTGCGCAGGTCGAAGGCCTGCTTGTGCATCGGTGACGCCACGAACGGGACCTCCCCTCGTGTGCCGACGATGCCGCGGGACAGCACCGATGCCTTGGAGCAAGGGTCGTAGTTGTTGATTGCATGGACGTTGCCGTCGTGGGTCCGGAAGATGGCGATTGCTTCGCCTCCGACGAGCGCGCACACCCCGCCTTCGACCTCGATGTCCTCCACCCGACAGACCAGGGTGTAGGCCACGTGCTCGGTCGTGGTGGCCGCGGTCACCGGGGTGCTCCGACCGGGATCGTCGCGCCCAGGGTGACCGGGCCCTCATTGTCGGCCGGTGCGGCCTGGCCGCGCTCGTCGCGGAAGGTGATCGTGGGGTCCGGCACTCCGGGGGCGTTGACGAAGGACACGAAGCGCGCCAGCTTCTCCGGGTCCTCCAGCGTCGCGCGCCACTCGTCGAAGTAGCCGGCCACGTGAGTGGTCATCGCCGCCTGCAGCTCCGAGCCGAGGCCAAGCGCGTCGTCGACGACCACCTCACGGACCCGGTCGAGGCCGCCGTCGAGCGAGTCGACCCAGGGCGCCGTGCGCTGCAGCCGGTCGGCGGTGCGGATGTAGTACATGAGGAACCGGTCGAGGTACCGCACCAGCGTCTCGGTGTCGAGATCACCGGCCAGCAGCCGGGCATGTGCTGGGGTCGCGCCGCCGTTGCCCGCGACGTAGAGGTTCCATCCCTTCTCGGTCGCGATCACCCCGAAGTCCTTGGACCGCGCTTCCGCGCACTCTCGGGCGCAGCCGCTCACGCCGCCCTTGAGCTTGTGGGGCGAGCGAAGCCCGCGGTACCGCTCCTCGAGCATGATCGCGAGGCTCGTCGAGTCCTGGACGCCGTAGCGGCACCAGGTCGACCCGACGCAGGACTTCACGGTGCGCAGCGCCTTGCCGTAGGCATGGCCGGACTCGAAGCCGGCGTCGACCAGCCGCCTCCAGATCTCCGGCAGCTGCTCGAGGCGGGCACCGAACAGGTCGATCCTCTGGCCGCCGGTGATCTTCGTGTACAGCTCGAACTCCTTGGCCACCTGCCCGATGACGATCAGCTTGTCCGGCGTGATCTCGCCGCCGGGGATGCGCGGGACGACGGAGTAGGTGCCGTTGCGCTGGATGTTGGCGAGGTAGGCGTCGTTGGTGTCCTGCAGGGTCCGGAGCGGCTTGTCGAGCACGTGCCCGTTGAGCTGGCTGGCCAGGATCGAGGCCACGGTCGGCTTGCAGACGTCGCAGCCGCGGCCGGTGCCGTGGGCGTCGATGATCTCGTCGAACCGGGTGTAGCGGTGCACCGCGACCACGTCGAAGAGCTCCTGCCGGGTGAGGGGGAAGTGTTCGCAGAGGCTGCGGTCGACGGCCTTTCCTCGGGACACGAAGTAGTCCTCGATGATCTTCTTCGTCTGCACCTTGCACGAACCGCAGGTACTGCCTGCCGCGGTGGTCTGCCCGGCGTCGGCAGCGGCGACGATGTCGGCCTTGGTCACGTTGTTGCACGAGCAGATCACCGCCCCACCGGGCAGCCCGACCTCGTTGCTCCCCCGGCTGACCGGCAGGATCAGCTCCTCCGGGTTCTCGGGCAGCTCGATGCCGCTGGCGACCATCGGTCGCAGCACGCCGTACGCCGACGCGTCGCCGACGAGGATGCCGCCGAGCAGCCGGCGGCCGTCTGCGGAGACGACGAGCTTCTTGTACACGCCGGCGACCGCGTCTGCGAAGACCAGCTCGAGGGCTCCGGTGGTGGTGGCGTGGGCGTCGCCGAACGAGGCGACGTCGACGCCGAGGAGCTTCAGCTTGGTGGACATGTCGGCCCCGGTGAAGGCGCCGGAGCCGCCGAGCAGCGCGTCGACGACGACCTCGGCCATGGCGTAGCCGGGGGCAACCAGCCCGTACATCCGGCCCCCGGGTGCCGCGCACTCCCCGATGGCCCAGACGTGGGGGTCGGAGGTGCGGCACCGCTCGTCGACCAGGACGCCCCCGCGCTCGGCGAGGTCGAGCCCGGCCCCCGCGGCCAGCGTGTCGCGGGGACGGATCCCGGCGGAGAAGACGACGACCTGCGCCTCGATGGGGGCCTGGTCCTTGAGCGCGAGGCCGGTGACCCGACGGTCCTCCCCGAGGATCTCCCGGGTCGCCGAGCTGGTGTGGACGACCAGTCCGAGCTTCTCGATGTGCCGGGCCAGGGTCGCCCCGCCCGCGTCGTCGACCTGCACCGCCATGAGCCGGGGCGCCATCTCCACGACGTGGGTCTCCAGGCCGAGCTGGGCCAGCGCGTTCGCGGCCTCGAGACCGAGCAGCCCGCCGCCGATCACGGCGCCGACCTCGGCGGTGGTGGCTGCCTCACGGATCGCTTCGAGATCCTCGATGGTCCGGTAGACGAAGCAGCCGTCCAGGTCGTGACCGGGCACCGGCGGCACGAACGGTGCGGCACCGGTGGCCAGCACCACTTCGTCGTACCGGATCGCTTCGCCGTCCGCGAGCAGCACCGTGCGTGTCCTCGGGTCGAGCCCCTGGACCGGGGTGCCGAGGCGGAGCAGGACTCGAGGGTCGTCGTACGCCCCGGTCGGCAGCAGCGACAGCTCCTCGGCGCCGACCTCGAAGAAGGAGGTGAGAGCGACCCGGTCGTACGCGGCTCGCGATTCCTCGCCGATCACCACGAGGTCGTGGGTCTCGGTCAGTCCGCGTTCGATCGCGGCCTGCACGAAGCGGTGGCCGACCATGCCGTGGCCGACGACGACCAGGGTCTTGCGGAGGTGGGCGCTCATGAGCGGGTTCCTTCCAACGTGGTGCCCAGGCTCGGGCGTTGTGCGAGGAGCTGGCGGACTGCCGGGGCGCAGCCGCCGCACCCGGTGGTGGCGTGGGTGGTCTCGGTGACCTGGTCGAGCGAGCGGCAGCTGCGGATCTGTCCCGCGGTGACGCCGGCGCAGGCGCAGATCTCGGCGTCGTCGGGGAGGTGGACGGCCCGGGCCGGGCGGTCCCCGAGGAGGAGGGCACCGGGCTCGTTCGGGCCGAGGACGGTGCTGCGGTCGTAGTGCTGCGTCAGCAGACCGATCCGGGACAGGTCACCCACGAGGGTGGCGGCGACGATGACGCCGTCGCGGACGACGACCTTGCGGTGCGCGCCGACGACGGGGTTGGTGACCTCGACGACCTGACCTTCGGCCCGCTCGGGGTCCCCGAGGACCGCGACGTCGAGGTCGGTGGCGCGCAACCTGGCGACCGAACGGCCTGCTGTGTAGGAGACGGCCTCGCCGGCCAGGTGGGCCGCCACCACGCCCGCCTGCTCCCAGGCCGGGGGGACGAATCCGGTGGTGCGGCCCCGGTGGGCGGCGCAGTCCCCGATCGCGTGGATGCGGCTGTCGTCGACCGAGCGGAGCTGGTCGTCGACCAGGACGCCGCCGCGCACCGTCAAGCCGGCGTTGCGGGCCAGGGTGGTCGACGGGCGGGCACCCGCAGTCAGCACGACCAGGTCGGTCTCGAGCGTGAAGCCGTTGTCGAGGGTCAGCCCGCCCCGGGTCCCGTGGTCGGTGAACCTCACGGCGCGGGCGCCGGTGTAGACGGCGGTGCCGAGACGCTCGAGACTGCGTTCGAGGACCGCCCCGGCAGTGGCCCCGACCTGGCTGCGGAGCAGGTGCTCGCCACCCTCGACCACCTCGGTGTCGAGTCCACGGACCGACAGTGCACGGGCCACCTGGAGCCCGAGCAGCCCGCCGCCGACGACGACCGCTCGCTGCGCTGTCCGAGCCGGTTCGTGCCCCTCGACCGCGCCCAGCAGCCGCTGGCAGTCGTCGAGGCTGCGGAACGCGTGCACCTTCGGGTGCAGGGTGCCGTCGGACCGCACCAGCCCGCGGATCGGCGGCAGGGTGGGGTTGCTGCCGGTGGCCAGGACGAGCCTGTCGTAGTCGACGGTCGTGCCGTCAGCCAGCACGACCGTTCGAGCGACACGGTCCAGCTCGAGCACCCGGGTCCCGAGCCGCAGGTCGACACCGTGGTCGGCGTACCACTGCGGAGCCCGCAGGGTCAGCGACGCCGCGCGATGGGTGCCTTCGAGGACGGCGGAGAGCAGGATCCGGTTGTACGGCGGGTGCGGCTCATCGCCGAGCACCGTCACCGCGGTGTGCCCCTTGATGACGAGCTGTTCGACGAGTCGCGTCGCGGCCATCCCGGACCCGACGACGACCACGCTGTCGCCGCTCATCGGCCCGCCGCGAGCGCCGCTGCACAGACCTTGAACTCCGGCATCCGACTGACCGGGTCGAGAGCGTCGTTGGTGAGCCGGTTGGCGCCGACCCAGTGGAAGGGGACGAAGAGCGTGTCGGGGCGGATCGTGCTGACCACGCGGGCCGGAGCCCAGAGCCGACCGCGGCGTGTGGTGACGAGGACCGGTTGTCCGTCGACGGCACCGACCCGGTCGGCGAGCATCGGGTGGACCTCGACGAACGGGCCGTCGTCGGGAAGCTCGCGGATGCGTCGGGTCTGGGCGCCGGACTGGTACTGCGCGAGCACCCGTCCTGTCGTGAGGTGCAGCGGGAAGTCCTCGCACGGCTGCTCGGCCGCGCCCGCGTGGTCGACGTCGACGAACCGCGCCCGGCCGTCCGGGGTCGCGAAGGACTCGGTGAACAGCCGCGGCGTCCCGGGGTGGTCCGAGGTCGGGCAGGGCCAGAACACCCCGTGCTCGCGACGGATCCGGTCGTAGTCGATGCCCGCGTAGTCGGCACGGCCGCCGGCCGACGCGGCGCCGAGCTCGGCGAAGACCGTCTCCGGGTCGGTGGCGAACGCCCCTGGCGACCCGAGCCGGGACGCCAGCTCCGCCAGGACGTCGAGGTCGCTCCGCACGCCGGCCGGCGGCGCGACCGCGCGTTCGCGCAGGACCACCCGGCCTTCGAGGTTGGTCATGGTGCCGGTCTCCTCGGCCCACTGCGTCACGGGCAGGACGATGTCGGCCATCGCAGCGGTCTCGCTCAGCACGATGTCGGCGACGACCAGCAGGTCGAGTGATTCCAGGCGCCGGCGGACATGGCTGGCGTTGGGTGCGGAGACGACGGGGTTGCTGCCGAAGACCAACAGCGCCCGGGAGCCACCGGGCGTGCCCAGGGCGTCGAGGAGCTCGTAGGCCGAGGGCCCCTTGCCCGGCAGGTCCTCAGGCTCGACGCCCCACACCCGTGCGACGTGCTCGCGGGCGACAGGGTCGTCGATCATCCGGTAGCCGGGGAGCTGGTCGGCCTTCTGCCCGTGCTCGCGGCCGCCCTGGCCGTTGCCCTGGCCGGTGAGGCAGCCGTACCCGGAGAACTCGCGGCCCGGCATCCCCAGCGCGAGCGCCACGTTGAGCCAGCCGAGCACGGTCGCGGTGCCCTGGGTGTGCTGCTCGGCCCCGCGCGCGGTCAGCACGATCACCCGGTGCGCCTCGGTCAGCAGGCCAGCGAGCGCCCTCAGCTCGGGAGCCGGGACTCCCGAGACCCGCTCGACCCGTTCGGGCCACCAGGAGGCGGTGGTGCGTCGTACGGCGTCGAAGCCGGTGGTGCGTGAGTCGACGTACTCCTCGTCCAGCGCACCGGCGGCGTCGAGCAGGTGCAACAGGCCGAGGGCGACCGGGAGGTCGGTTCCGGGCACCGGCTGGAGGAAGACGTCGGCTCGCTCGACGGTCGCCGTGGCTCGCGGGTCGATGACCACGACGCGGCCACCGCGCTCGCGGAGCCGGTCGAGGTGCCGCGCGGCGGGCGGCATCGTCTCGGCGAGGTTGGAGCCGACCAGGACCAGGACGTCGGTGTGCTCGAGGTCGGACAGTGGGAAGGGCAGTCCGCGGTCGATGCCGAACGCCTGGTTGCCGGCCGACGCCGCGGAGGACATGCACCAGCGACCGTTGTAGTCGATCTGGCCGGTGCCGAGCGCGACCCGTGCGAACTTGCCGAGCTGGTAGGCCTTCTCGTTGGTCAGTCCCCCACCACCGAAGACGGCGACCGCGTCCGCGTCGAGCGTTGCACGCAGCCCGGCGAGGTGACCTGCGACGAGATCGAGCGCCTCGTCCCAGTCCGCCGCGCGCAGCTCACCACTCGACCGGTCGCGCACCAGCGGCGTCGTCAGCCGCTCACGGTGGCCGCGCAGCCCGGTGGCGGTCCAGCCCTTGCGGCAGAGCGCGCCCTCGTTGACGGGGAATTCCGGCCAGGGCGCGACCTCCAGCGCCCGCCCGGTGCGCTCGAGGGTCATCCCGCACTGCAGGCTGCAGTAGGGACAGTGGGTCCGGGTCACGATGCAGCCTCAGATCCCCGCGCCGACCAGGCTGTGCTCACGAGCCTCCGCAGGGCGGCGGAGGTACACCGCCCAGGTGATCAGGGCGCAGACCACGTAGAACGCCGTGAACAGGAGGAACGCGCCTTTGGTGGCCGACATGGGTTGAGCGACCCACGGCGAGCTGAAGGCGATCGGGATCAGGAACCCGCCGACGGCACCGACGGCGCCGATCACCCCGATCGCTGCCGAGGCCTGCTTGGTGCCCGCTAGCAGCGCCGCGGTGCGCCCCGCTGTCCCCGGCGTCGTGGCCCGCTCGGCCTCCGTGCGCCAGATGGACGGGATCATCTTGTACGTCGATCCGTTGCCGATGCCGGTGGCCGCGAAGACGCAGAGGAAGAAGCCCAGGAACCACGGGAACCACGTCTGGTTGGCCGACGCGATGCCGGGGTCGGCGGTCGGGTTCGGGGTGAGCTGCAGCAGGGTCCACAGCACCGCCAGGGTGAAGACGACCATGGCGCCGAACGCCGCGAGCGTCACCCTCGCGCCGCCGAACCGGTCGGCCAGCCACCCGCCGAACGGTCGTGTCGCTGAGCCGATCAGCGCGCCGAGGAAGGCGAAGTAGGCGAAGTAGATCCCCGTGCCCAACGGCGCGGGCTCCGGTACCCAGAAGTTGAGCTTGATCAGCAGCGGCATCGCGGCGGAGTACCCGATGAAGGAGCCGAAGGTGCCGATGTAGAGGAGTGCCATGATCCAGGTGTGGCGGTTGCGGACCACCTGCAGCTGCTCACGCGGTGCGGACCTCGCGGTGCTCAGGTTGTCCATGAACAAGTACGCCGCGAGCGTCGCGACGACCGCGAGCCCGGCGTACACCCAAGCGGCCCGCTCGAGGTGGATCCCCCCTCCGGACGCCTTGACGATCCCGAAGATGCCCGCACCGCCGACGATCACCGGCAGGAACAGCTGGATCAGCGCGACACCCAGGTTGCCGCCGGCTGCATTCAGCCCGAGCGCGGCGCCCTTCTGGGCCGAAGGGTAGAAGAAGTTGATGTTCGCCATCGAGCTGGCGAAGTTGCCGCCGCCGACACCCGCTGTCGCGGCGATGAGGCAGAAGGCCCAGAACGGCGTGTCCGGACGCTGGACGGCGTAGGCGAAACCGAGCGTCGGGACCAGCAGCAGGGCCGCGCTGACCATCGTCCAGTTCCGGCCGCCGAACCTGGGCACGGCAAACGTGTAGGGAAGGCGCAGCAGCGACCCCACCAGGTTGGGCAGGGCGACCAACACGAAGAGCTGCTGCGGGGAGTAGCCGAAGCCGGTCGCCACCAGGAACGCCGAGCTGACGCTCCACATCAACCAGACCGAGAACCCGAGGTGCTCGGCGAAGATCGACCAGACCAGGTTGCGTCGGGCGACCGTCCTGCCGGTCGATCGCCAGAACTCGGGGTCCTCGGGGCGCCAGTCGTCGATCCAGCGCCCGGTACGACGGGACGGGACAGGCGTCGGCTCACCGGACGGGTGGGTCACGTCGGCGGTGGAGGTCATGGTCATCCGGGAAGCTCCTGTGCGATCGAGTGGTCCGATCGTTGGAGCGGCAGGTTTCCGGGTGTTCAGGTCACCGTCTCGCCGACGTCACGTTGTTCTCACGGCCTCACGGAACGAAGGCGCCAGCTGCTCGGGGGCGTGGACCATCCTCCGCGCGGCTGGCTGCTCGACGGTCGTGTCGACCGCCCCGGGACGAACGACTGACGCGCCGGGACCGCGGACACTGTCCTGGCCCGACTGCAGGCGCCGTCGGGGTCATCCGGCGTCAACCGGTGGCCAACAGGGCTTCAGCAACCGTGAGGTCCGTGATCAAGATGTTGATCCATCCTCCTCGGGCGGCTCCGCGGATCGCGTCGGTCTTGTCTACGCCGCCCGCGACTCCGAGCCTGCGGGGGATCCGCATGATGTCGTCTCGATCGATGCCGATCACGCGTTGGTCGAACGAGGACGGGACCGGGTCCCCCTGGGAGTTGAAGTAGCGCAGGCAGACGTCACCCACTGCGCCCGCTTCACGCAGCTCCTGCTGCTCCAACGGGGTGAGAGTGTTGCCACTACGCCGAAGGAGCGGTGAGGGCTCGAGGGTGCCGATCCCGACGAGCAGCACAGTCAGGCGTGACCACAGCTCCTGCACGGCTTGTACGTCAGGATCCGCGAGCAGCGCCTGCCGCAGCGTGGCGGAACCGACCAGGCCCGGTGAGGGGACGAACACCGGTGAGGCTCCGGTGACCTCCGCGAGGCGTCCGGTCAACCTGGTGGCCTGCATCTGGACCTCAGGACTTCCGACACCACCAACGACCTGCACGACCCGATCGACGACCTGGGTCCGCTTGGGACGCATGACCTCGACGGCGGCCAGCAGCGTCGCGCTCCACGAGGACACCCCGATGGCGTCGCCGCCGATCAAGGTCGAATCCAGATAGGCCGAGGCGCCGGGACCAAGCGCGGTGTTGATGTCGGTCCCGCTGCCCTCGACGTCGACCACGACCACGTCGACGAGGCCGAACTCCTTGGCCAGCTGGTCCTCGATCTCGGCGTGCAGTCCGGGGGGCGGGATGACCACGGTCCGGATGATGCCGCGGTCTCCTGCCTCCTTGAGCAGCCTCGAGACGCGGGCCTGCGAGACATGGAGCCGCGCCGCGATCTCGGGCTGTCGCACTCCTTGTTCGTGGTAGAGCCGTGCCACCTTCGTGAGCAGGCGCAGCCTGTCGCGGTCCGCCGTGATTCGGGTCGGCATGTGTCGATGATCTCCCGATCCGGTCGGCGACAGCTTCAACGGTCCTCGAGGCACCGTGCGGGTGAGCCGGAGGTCCGGCTCACCCGCACCGACCGGGTCACTTCTTGGCGAACACCCCGTACTCGTCGGCGTTCTCGGCGGTGATGAGCTCGCAGTCGATCGACTGCTTCTCCTGGGCGGGGGCTTCCCCGTCCTGGATCATGGCGTCAGCCTGCTCCACCGCGGTCTCGGCTCCCAGCGCTGCCGGCTGCAGGGCGGTGGCATGCATGTCACCGGCCTTGATCGCCGCGATCGCGTCGGGGCTCCCGTCGAAACCAACGACAGCGACGCCCTTCAGCTTGGCCGCCTTGATCGCGGCGACGGCGCCGAGCGCCATGGTGTCATTGCCGGCGATCACACCCTGGATGTCGGGATTGCGCTGCAGGATGGTCTCCATCTTGGTGAACGCCTCCTGCTGGTCCCAGTTGGCAGTCTCCTTCTGGACGAGCTTCAGGTCCGGGTACTGCGAGATGACGGCGTTGTAGCCGTCCGAGCGGACGCCCGCGTTGGTGTCGGACTCCTTGCCCACCAGCTCGACGTAGTTGCCCTTCTCCTTCATGGCCTCGACGAAAGCCTGGGCGGACAGCTGCGCGCCCTGGGCGTTGTTGGACACGATCTGCGCGGCGGCGACACCGGTCTTGTTGATCTCCCGGTCGATGAGGAACACCGGGATGCCAGCGTCCTTCGCCTTCTGGACCGGTCCGATCGAGGCGTCCGCGCCCGCGTTGTCGAGGATGATCGCGGCGGCCTCGCGAGAGATTGCCGCGTCGATCAGCTCGCTCTGCTTGTTCGGGTCGTCGTCGTGCGACGCCACGGTCGCCTCGTAGCCGAGCTCCTCCGCCTTGGCCTTGGCGGCGTCACCTTCGGCCTTGAAGAACGGGTTGTCGGGAGAGGGTGTGATGATCGCGATGTAGTTGCTGTCGCCTCCGGATCCTCCGGCGCCTCCCGAGCCGGAGCCCGACTCGGGGTCGGAGTCGCTGCCACAACCGCTCAGCGCCAGGACTCCCGCCGCGGCGACGGCTGCGAACCGCAGACCGGTACCTCGCTTGGACCTTCCGAACATTGTCGTACCTCCTGGAGTGGGTGGATCACCCGTGTGTGTTGATGGTGCGGTGGGGTCACCGGGACGGCGTCCCGGATCGCGAGCCTGTTGTCGACCGGTGCTCGGGCGGCTGCGGGTTCGGCGCCTGCTCGGCGTGGACCGTTGCGGCCACTGCAGCCCCCTTGCGCTGGAAGCGCTGCTGCCCTTGGTCGAGGACGACCGCGAGCACGATGACGGCGCCCTTGATGAAGATCTGCCAGAAGGTGGAGACGCCGAGGATCACCAACCCGTCGGCGAGGAACCCGATCACGAACGCGCCGACCAGCGTCCCGCGGACGTTGCCTCGGCCGCCCGACAGGGCCGCCCCGCCGATGACGACGGCCGCGATGGCGTTCAGCTCGAAGGTCTCGCCCGCCTGGGGCGCCGCGGAGGTCAGCTCGGAGGCGATGATGATGCCGGTGACAGCCGCGCATGCGCCCGAGAGCATGTACACGACGGTCTTGACCCGCCGGACAGGGACGCCGGAGAGCTCGGAGGCCCGTTCGTTCCCGCCGGTGGCGTAGAGCCAGCGGCCGAACGGTGACTTGATGAGCAGCAGGGCGGTGGCAAGGCCGAGCGCGACCATCACCCAGATCGAGAACGGCAGGCCGAGCGGGCGGCCGTTGCCGATGTAGGAGAACCCCGTGTTGCCGAGCTCTGGGTTGCCACCCAGGTTCGGGTACGTCGAGCCGCCCGAGATCAGCAGCGCCGTACCGCGGGCGACGTACAGCATGCCGAGCGTGGCGATGAAGGGCGCCACGTTGAAGCGGGTCACGAGCACGCCGTTGATCAGCCCCACCACGGTGCCGACGAGGACGGCGATGATCACCACCACCCAGACCGGCGGGAACGCGATCGTCTCCGTACCGGGAAGGCGGATGCCGTTGAGGAGCTCGCCGCACACGATGCCGGAGAGCCCGACGATCGAGCCGACGGACAGGTCGATGCCGCCCTTCAGGATCACGAGCAGCATGCCCAGGGCGAGGATCGCGTTGATCGCGACGTGCTTCGTCATCGTGATCAGGTTCGTCACGGTGAGGAAGGAGTCCGAGAGCGAGCTGAAGATGACGATGAGAACAGCCAGCGCGATGAATGCCCGAAGCTCGAAGATCATGTTCAGCGTCTTGAGACGCCGGACGTCCTTGTCGGTCGGGCCCTGATCGGCGTGAGGCGTCGGCTTCGCGGCGGCGACGGTGTCGGTCACGGTGTTTCTCCAGTCCTGCTGCGGACGGTGCCGTCCGCGAGCTGCATCAGGCGTCCACGGTCGATCGCGTGCGGGTCGAGGTCGGCCACCAGGCGACCGCGCTCGAGGATCAGGAGGCGGTCCGGGATGTGCAGCGCCTCTTCTGCCTCCGAGGTCGTGAAGATGACCGCGAGGCCGTTCTCAGCCTGTTCGGTCATCAAGGCGAAGATGTCTGCCTTCGCGCCGATGTCGACCCCGCGTGAAGGCTCGTCGAGCAGCAGCACCCTCGGTCTGGTCAGCAACGCCTTGCCGATGACCACCTTCTGCTGGTTGCCGCCGCTCAGCGAGCCGATGGGAGCCGACTGGCCGGCGGTCTTGACCGTGACGTCGGTGATCATCTCCTCGACCGCTCCGCGCTCGCGTCGGCGGGCGATGAGACCCCGCCGGACGAAGCTCACGAGCGAGCTCAGTGAGAGGTTCTGGCCGACCGACATCGACTGGACCAGCCCGTCGCGCTGCCGGTCCTCGGGGACGAGCGCGATCCCGCGGCGGATCCGCTCCCGCACGGACTCACCGGTCAGCTGGTCCCCGGCGAAGGTGACGGTTCCGGACGCGACCGGGACCCGACCGGCGATGGCTTCGAGGAGCTCGGTGCGACCTGACGCCATCAGCCCGTAGACGCCCACGATCTCGCCGGCACGGATCTCGAGATCGATCCCGTCAACAGCCAGTCGGTGCGGGTTCGAGGGGTCTGCCACCTGCAGGCGTTCGATCGACAGAGCGACATCGCCGAAGGTGGCGTGCCGCTTCGGGAAGAGGGATTCCTGGTCCCGCCCGACCATGTTCTGCACGACCCAGCCGAGATCGACCTGGTCGGCGGTCGCGGTGGCGACGAGCTGGCCGTCGCGCAGCACGGCCACGTCGTCGGCGATCTCGAGGGACTCCTCGAGGTGGTGGCTGATGTAGATCACGGCGACGCCCTGGGCGGTCAGCTCGCGGATGACCCGGAAGAGCACGTCCACCTCGGTCATGCTCAACGCCGACGTGGGTTCGTCCATGATCAGGACGCGGGCGTTCTGGAGCAGTGCGCGTGCGATCTCCACCAGCTGCTGCTGGCCGATCCGGAGGTCGCCCACCAGGGTGTCGGGGTCGAGCTCCTCCTCCAGGCGCTGCAGGACCTGCTCGGTCGCCGTCCTCTGGACGCTGCGGTTGACGCTCCACAAGCGGCCGCGTGTCTCCCGCGCGAGGAAGAGGTTGTCCTGGATCGAGAGGTTGGGACACAGGCTCAGCTCTTGGTGGATGATCACGACACCGCGGTCGGCTGCCTGGCGCGGAGAGGCGAACTCCACGATCTCGCCGTCGAGCTCGACCTGGCCTGTGGTGGGCGTCTCGATGCCGGCAAGGATCTTCATCAGAGTCGACTTGCCTGCGCCGTTCTCGCCGAACAGTGCGGTGACGCGACCAGGCGCGACACCGAGGCTGACCCCGCGGAGGGCGTGCGTGCCCCCGTAGGTCTTGGTGACCTCCCGAGCGGACATGACGGTCCGGGTCGGCCTGCTCGTGGTCCCGGTCGTCACTGGGTCACCTCGATGCTCACCGGGGTGACCGTGATGACCTCGGGGTTCAGCGGCGCGGTCGCCCCGACGACGGTCACGTCCTGACCGACCAGGGAAGCCGGGTCCAGCCCCTGCAAGAGGTCGGCCTTCATCTCGGTGTTCAGGGCGGTCGCCGCGTCGGCGTACTCGACCTGGTTGACGAAGTCGTTGAAGGAGACCTGGCCCGTGGCATCGCGCAACGCAGTGCCGTTGATGGCCGGCCCGACCTGTACGGCGATCCTGGTGGATCTCGGTACGCCGGGGACGGTGACCGGCATCAACCCGCCGGCGGGTTCTCCGGCGGTCCCGGTCACGGTGACGGAGTAGGTGTAGGGCGAGGTCCCCTCGCGTGCGCCGTACTGCTCCCCCGCCGCCTCCGGGTCCTCGTTCAGCAGTGGGACGAGGGTGGCCACGTCGACGGGATCCTCCTCGATGGCCGGCTTGACCTTCGAGATGTAGTTCTCCTTGCCGTAGGCCGCGGCGTCGAACGCCGCCTCCTCCCCTGGCACCGGCGCAGAAGCCGACACGTACTCCGTCGACAGCGCCATGGCCACCAGGAGCGCGAGGAGAGCCACCGCTGCGAGGACGCGCGAGGAGCCGAACCGTCGGGATGCTGTGGTCTGAGCAGGTGTTGTCATGAGGTCGCTCTCTCGGTGGCGTGAGTGTTCTGCGTGGTCCCGCGGGACCTGGCGACCTCGGTGCCCCAAGCCGAGCGCAGATCGAGGCGCTCGGACGGGTCGATGCGAGGAGCGAAGCTGCGTGCGGCGGTCCGGGCTGCAGCCTGGGCCGCCTCGAGGTCGGCCCGGCTCCACCAGCCGAGCCGCACTCCGGCGAGGTGGGCGACCCCCAGTGCGGAGAGGTTGGACGTGCCGCTCACCCGGACGGGAAGTCCACTGAGGTCGGCCTGGAGCTGCATCAGCGTCTCGGAGCGGGTCATGCCCCCGTCGCAGGCGAGCTCGGCCAGCGGACCGCAGATCGCGGCGAAGGCCGAGACCGCGTCGTCGACCTGGAACGCGATCGACTCCAGGGCCGCGCGAGCAACGTGCGGGCCACGGGTGCCCAGGGAGAAGCCGCTGAGCAGCGGTGTCGCGTCGCGGTCCCACCACGGCGCGCCCAGGCCGCCGAAGGCCGGGACCAGGGTGACGCCGTCGCTGCTCGCCGTTCTCGCCCACTCGAAGGCGGTGTCCACGTCGACACCCAGCAGCTCGGCGAGCCAGGTCACCGTGCGGCCGGTGGAACGGATGTTGGCCTCGAGCGCGAGCTCCACGTGGTCGACCTGCCAGGCGACCGTCGCACAGACGCCGGAGGTCGCGGCGGCGCGAGGCCCGAGCGCCATCACCGAGGAGCCCGTGCCGTAGGTCGCCTTGACGACGCCGGGACGCCAGCCCGCGTGGGCGAAGAGCGCTGCGTGGGAGTCGGCCAATACGGCGAGCACGGGTAGTCCGTCAGGCAGCGGGAAGAGGCCTCGTACCGCCGGGAAGGGCCCGACCGACGCGACCACCTGCGGCAGGGCGCCCCGCGGCACCCGGAAGAGGTCGAGAAGGCTCTGGTCCCAGGTGCCGGTGTCGAGGTTGAGCAGCTGGGTGCGCGAGGCGTTGCCGATCTCGATGACGGGCTCTGCGCCGAAGTGCGCCAACAGCCAGGCGTCCATGGTGCCGACGCGCCATTCGCCCGCGCCAGTGCGGGTCCGCGCGGGATCGTGCTCGTCGAGCAACCAACCGGCTTTGAGGGCGGAGAACATCGGGTCGAGCGGCAGGCCGGTGCGTTGCATGACCTCAGGCGCGTGGCCCGCTCCCTCGAGCGCGGTGGCGCGGTCCGCTGTTCGTTGGTCCTGCCAGCTGAGGGCCGGCGCGACGGCGTGCACGGTCTGCCGGTCCCACAGCACCACGGTCTCCCGCTGGACGCTCAGGGCGACTCCGGCGACGCGGCCGGCGAGCTCCTCAGTGACGCAGGCTCGAACGCCCTGCTGGACACTGCTCCAGATCGCCTCCGCGTCCTGCTCCACCCACCCCGGCTGGGGATGGGTCTGACCGAGAGGCAAGGACGCCTCGGCGACGACCTGGCCCTGGGAGTCGACCAGCATGGTCTTCGTCGATCCGGTGCCCTGGTCGACCGCGAGGATCAGGTCCTCAGCCATGGCGAGCGGCCAGCACCTCACGGGACGCCCGCACGATGCCCTCGACGTTGAGCCCGAAGTGGTCCAGGAGGAAGGACGCGCTCCCCGTCGGGGCGAAGGCGTTCTCGATCCCCAGGATCCGCATCGGGGCCGGTCGGTGCTGGCTCACCAGAGAGGCCACGGCGGCACCGAGCCCGCCGCTGACGGTGGCCTCCTCGACGGTGACGATCCCGCCGGTCTCGGACGCCGCGGCCACGACGGCCGAGCGGTCGAGCGGCTCGACGAACGGCATGTTGAGGACCCGGGCCGAGATCCCCTCGGCGGCCAGCGCGTCGGCGGCCCACAGGGCGCGGGAGACCATCGTGCCGATCGCCACGAGCGTGACGTCGATGCCGCTACGGAGCTCGACCGCGCGGCCGGGCTCGAAGACGTCGTCCTCGCCGGAGACCTCCGGGACCTTGAAGCGCGGGATGCGCAGGTAGGAGCCACGGCCCAGCGTGGCGGCCCAGCGGACGGCCGAGCGGGTCTCCCTGGGCCCTGCCGGGACGACGACCGGGAGGCCGGCCACGGCCCGCATCCAGGACAGGTCCTCGATCGAGTGATGGGTGGGGCCGAGCTCGCCGTACGCCATGCCGGGGCTCTGCCCGCACAGCACGACGTGGCGCTGGCTGTAGGCGACGTCGGCCTTCACCTGCTCGGTGGCGCGCCCGGTGAGGAACGGAGCGGCGGCGCAGACGAACGGGATGAGGCCTGCGTTGGCCAGCCCTGCCCCGACACCGACGAGGTCCTGCTCGGCGATGCCGACGTTGATGAGCCGGTCGGGGAACTCCTCGCGGAAGCCGGTGAGGTTGCTGGAGCCGACCGAGTCGTTGCACACCGCGACGATGCGCTCGTCCTGTCGCGCAAGCTGAGCGAGCTCGTCGGCGAAGTCGACCCGGCAGTCGAAGGTGGGTGCGTCGGTGGGGACGTCGGGGCGGACGTCGGACGGGGCTGCGGTGGTCATGCAGAGAGCTCCTCGAGTGCGGTGCGGACCTGGTCGTCGGTAGGCACCTTGTGGTGCCACTCGACGCGGTCCTCCATGAAGGACACGCCCTTGCCCTTGACGGTGTCGGCGACGACGGCGACGGGCTTGCCGGTCGTGGAGGGACCCATCGCCTCGATGAGCGCGCTGTAGTCGTGGCCGTCGATCCGCCGGGTCTCCCAGCCGAAGCTCGTCCACTTGTCGTGCAGCGGCTCGAGGGTCTTCGTGTCCTCGGTGCGTGCGCCCTGCTGCAGCCGGTTGCGGTCGACCACCGCCGTGAGGTTGTCGAGGTCGTAGTGGGCGGCGGTCATCGCCGCTTCCCAGTTGCTCCCCTCCTGCATCTCGCCGTCGCCCATGACGACGATCGTCCGGAAGCCGTCGCCACGGATCTTGGCGCCGAGAGCGCAGCCGGTGGCGACCGGGAAACCGTGCCCCAGCGGACCGGTGTTGGTCTCCACGCCCGGGACCTTGACCCGGTTCGGGTGGCCGTTGAGCGGCGAGAGCGGCTGCGCGAAGGTCGCCAGCTCGGCCCGGGAGAAGTACCCGCAGGACGCCAAGGTCGCATAGAGCGCTGCGGCGCAGTGGCCCTTGCTCAGCACGAACCGGTCACGGGAGGGGTCGTCCGGGCGGGTCGGGTCCACGGTGAGCGCGTACCAGTAGGCGGTGACGAGGATGTCGGTGACGGAGAGGTCCCCCCCGACGTGCCCGAGGCCGGCACCGGAGATGGTGGTCAGGATGTCCCGGCGTACCTGCGTGGCGACCCCGGCCAGCTCGACCGCGAGGTCGGTGCCGTTCAGGCTGCGGTTGTGCGCCACCGCCTCGGTGTACGCCGCGGCGACGGGCTCATCCACGCGCAGGACGGTGGAGGTCGGTGCGATCGGCTCTGTGATGGTCATCAGGAGTCCTCGTCGAGCTCGGCCATCGCGCTGTAGAGCGCCTTCTTGGCGATCCGCTGGGCGAGCAGGGCGTCCTGGGCGACCTGGGCCTCGCGGAGCGCGTCGTGGTCGAGCCGGAGCAGCGCCCGGTGGAAGCCCCGCATCGTCTTGATCCCCTCGCGCGCCGCCTCGACGGAGTCCTCGCGGAACGGGAACTGGTCCAGCTGCCAGACGCCCTCCCAGCCGGCGGAGTGCAGGGCGTGGAAGAACTCGAAGGTCTCGAGCAGGTGCACCGAGCCGACGACCATGTCGTCGTCCCAGCCGCGGAAGTTGTCGTTGACGTCGATCGCGAAGAGACGGTCACGGGAGAGGGCCAACCTGGCGGCCTCGGCCGGCGACTCCCCGCCGTACAGGGAGTGGCCGAAGTCCAGGAGGATCCCCACGTTGTCCCGGCCCATCTCCTCGATGGCGAGGAGGGTCCGCGCGCAGGACGAGAACACCATCCGGTTGCGAGGCTCCCGCGGCTTGTACTCGATGCAGAACTTCATGTCCGGGAAGTTCGTGGCCAGCTCGCGGACCGCCTCGACGGAGAACTTCCAGAGCTCGGCGTGGTCGGCCTGGAAGGGGTAGTCGACTCCGTCCTGCCCCGGCCAGAGCTTGACGTAGTCGCACTGCAGGTCGGTCGCCAGCTCGGCCGCCCGCGAGACGAGGTCGATCGCCTGGGCGCGGACCGCGGCGTCGGGGTTGGTGAACCCACCCTTGACGTAGGCGCGGTTGTAGATCTCCGGAGTGATGGCCACGGCGCTGAGGCCGGCCTTGTCGAGCGCCGCCTTGATGTCCGCGGTGTCGACGTCCGTCGGCGCGAACGGCCAGTTGAGGTCGACCACGGCGAGCGAGCCGACCAGACCCGCCAGCTCGATCGCCTCGAGAGTGGTCACCGGGTCGCCGTAGCCCTCGGTCGCATAGCGGTCCACGTAGCTGGCGAAGTGCCAGATCCCGGCACCGTACCGCGGCTCTTGAATATCTATGCTTGCTTGCTTGGACATGTCGCAACGATGCACTGACCGTTTCCGCTGTGTCAACAGTCGGGCCGGTGCGATCTCCTCACAGGAGGCTCACAGAGCTCACACAGAGCGCGCCTGAGCGCCACCCGCACAGTGAGGACATCCCGCCACGACGACCAAGGAACGAGACACCCTCATGAAGATCAGCAAGCCCGGGCCGCTCTCGGTACGTCAGCCGAGCGCGATGGTCCGCCAGGGCTCGTCGGTCCACGGCTGTCGGCTGTACTCCAGCCGCAGCCGGCCAGGTCGGGCCTCGACGAGCTGGCCGAACACAGTGGCGAACTCCCGACCGTCCTCGGCCTGGTGACGGACGACAAGTGCGGAGGGGTCGTCCCTCGGAGGACCGCCCCGGAGCACTCGGCGCCACTCGTCCGGGTACCAGGCGTCCCGGAAGAAGCCGAGATGGGCCTCCACCTTCCCGTTCTCCGGCCCACCCGACGTGAACATCTGCGTCGCTGCCGGGTGATCGGTCGCGACGACGTCACGCCCGTCGAACACCCAGGACGTCAGCCGCTGCGATGTCACGAGGACGAGCGTGAAGCTGGCCATCCCAGCGAGCTCCACGGAGGAGGTCCACCCAGCGCCGTGCACCGCTGCCAGGAGCGGCAGCACTCCGCGACTCGGCGCGCCCCGGTCGGCCAACGGCTTCTCGGGCCGGTTGAGGACGAGCGCGGTTGCGCCCGTGGCGACTCGGGTGGCGCACCAGGTGCCTCCAGCGTCGCGGTCGCGCCCTCCGATCACGTCAGGGGCATCCGGCCACCATGGGCCTGGGTCGTCGAACTCCCGGCCGGTCAGCTCGTCGCGGAGCGCCAGGATGCGCGTCGGACCGTCAGGGGACCGACGAACGACGACCGTGCACACGCGACCATCATCCTGGGCGGCCTCGTGACTGGTAGCGGGTGGAGCGAGAGGCGGCCGTCGTCACAGGTCGCCGTCCAGGAACTGGGCACGGCCCTTCCCGAACGACCAGTCGCTCAGTGAGTTCGTCGTGATCGAGACGACGAGGTCCTCGGGCGCCAGCGCGCACTCCTCCTCCAGCCGCGCCGCCAGCGCCGCGTAGACCGCCCGCTTCTGCCGGTCGCTGCGTCCCTGCTGGGTGATCTGGATGACCGTGACGGCGTCGGTGCGTGTGAACCCCAGCCCGGTGTCCTCGATGAAGAGCCGACCCGGCGGATGCTCGGTGACGATCTGGTAGCGGTCACCCGCCGGAGCCGCGAACACGTCCAGCATGACGCCGTGGACCGTGTCAGCCAGGCGACGCAGCTCCTCCTCGGAGCGCCCCTCCACCAGGTCGATCCTCACCAGCGGCATGGCCCGCCCCTTCCTCGTGTGGTCCTCGTCCTCACGGCACACGCACCTCGTCGTGCGCACGCGGAGTGACCCAGGAGCCGGTTCCCACGGACTCCGTCATCGCGTCCAGCACCACCGCAGCGCGGTACGCGTCGTGCACGCCGGCGCCGTACGGCCGTCCCTCGGCGATGGACCGCAGGAAGAGGGAGGCCTCGACCACCTTGAGGTCGTCGTAGCCCATCGCGATCCCGGAGCCGGGCTGGAACGCGGCGTACTCCCCCGCGCCGGGTCCGACCAGGACCGTCGCCACCGCTTGGTCCTGGTAGTCGCGGCCACGGCTGACGACCAGCTCGCCCATGCGACGGAAGTCCCAGGCCACCATCCCGGTCGTGCCGCGGACCTCGAACCCGTAGTTGTTCTGCTCACCCACCGCGACCCGGCTCGCCTCCAGCACCACGCGCGCTCCGGAGTCGAGGCGGAGGAGCGCGGTGACCACGTCCTCGTTCTCGACCGTGCCGGTCGCACCGCCCGGTGCGCGGGTGTGGCCGGCGGTGGCCGCTGTCGGTCGCGGCCGCTCGGTCACGACCACGGCGGTGTCGGCGACCACGCTCCCGACCTCGCCGAGCAGGTGGCGGACCAGGTCGACCCCGTGCGAGGCGAGGTCGCCGAGGACGCCGTTCCCACCGCGTCGCCGCTCGAAGCGCCAGCTGAGCGCGCCGTCGGGGTGCGCGGCGTAGTCGCTGAGCAGTCGGACCCGCGCGTGGGTGACGCTGCCGATCCCGCCACTCGCGATCAGGTCCCGCGCGCGAGCGACGGCAGGTGCGTTCCGGTAGTTGAAGCCGACCGCGCTGCACACACCTGCGCGCGCGACCGCCTCGGCGACCGCCGCGGCGTCGGCGGACGTGAGACCCACCGGCTTCTCCACCCACACGTGCTTGCCAGCCTCGGCCAGCCCGCCGGCGATCTCCCGGTGCAGGAAGTTCGGCGCCGTCACACTCACCGCGGCGACCTCGGGGTCGGCGGCGACCTGGCGCCAGTCCTTCGCGGTCCGGGCGAACCCGAACTGCTCCACGGCCGCCTCGGCACGACCCTCGACGTCGTCGGCGACGGCGACCAGTCGCGGTTCGAGCGGCAGGTCCGGGTAGTGGTGACGGAGCCGCGAGTAGGCCTGGGTGTGGACCCGTCCCATCCAGCCGAAGCCGACGACGGCCACCCCGAGGGGGCGGCTCAGGAGAGCCACCGGACCTGGCGGTCCTTGCCCTCGTCGTACGACGTCCTGCCCGTCAGCGTCGAGGGCACACCGGTCTCCCACCACGCGCCGGCCTCGGTCCACGTCGTGGGGTGAGTCCGGCAGACGACCACCGCCGGCCGCCTGGTCGACACCGCGGCCTCTCGGGCACGGGCGTACGCCGCGCGCAGCTCCTCCACCGCGGCCGAGGCCGGGACGTCCTCGACCGTGCACCCGAGGGAGGCCGCGTGCGCTGCGAAGTCGACACGGACGCTGCCGTCGGCGCCCGGTCCGCGGGCGTCGGCCAGGAGGTTGTTGAACCCGGCAGCGCCCTGGTTGGTCTGAAGCCGGTGGATGACGGCGTAGCCGCCGTTGTCGCACAGCACCGCGACGTAGGGGTGACCCGCGAACGCCGCGGAGTACAGCTCGGAGTTGAGCATGAGGTACGACCCGTCGCCGAACAGCCCTGTCACGACGCCGTCGGGGTGAGTGCGCTGTCGCGCCATGGCCGCTCCCCACGGAGCCACGACCTCGTAGCCCATGCAGGAGAAGCCGTACTCGAGGTCCATGGTCGCGCCCGACGTCGGGGCAGCACCGGGCTTGACGTCCCCGGTGCGCCAGCCGCCGTGCAGCTCGCCCGGCATGCCACCGGACGCAGTCAGGACGTAGTCGTCGGGACCGCTGGCGTCGTTGACGACACCGACAACCTGGGCGTACGTGAGCGACCCGTCCGGTGCGACACCTCGACGCAGCTCGTCGACCTGGTCGTCCCACGTCGCACGTTCCTCCCCCGCGCTGGCCGCCCAGGCCGCGTCCGCGGTCCAGTCGCCCAACGCCGTGGACAGCTCACCGAGCGCCACCCGGGCGTCGGCGACGACCTCGTGCGCCGCGCGCTTGACTGCGTCGTAGCGCGCGGCGTTCACCGAGACGAGACGGACCTCGGGCGCGAAGCCGGTCCACGAGGAGGTGGTGAAGTCCTGCAGGCGCGTCCCCACCGCCAGGACGACGTCCGCACGTGCCGCGAGTGCGTTCGCGGAGGTCGAGCCGATGATCCCCAGCGGGCCACCGTGGAGCCGGTGCCCGTGCGGAACGAGCGTCCGCCCTGCCACGGTCTCGACGACCGGGACGTCGTGACGCTCGGCGAAGGCCAGCGCCTCCGACGCAGCACCGGAGTACCGGACGCCGCCGCCGACGACCAGCAGCGGTCGCTCCGCGGCCCGGAGGATCTCGCTCGCCTCGGCGAGGGCGGCCTCGTCAGGACGGCTCCGAGGGACGCGGTGCAGCCGCTCCTCGAACATCGAGAGCGGGAAGTCGAACTCCTCGGCCTGGACGTCCTGGGGCAGCGCGAGGGTCACCGGACCGCAGTCGGCCGGGTCGGTGAGCACCCGCGCCACCTGCGGCAGCGTGCTCAGCAGCTGCTCGGGGCGGGCGATCCGGTCGAAGTACCGCGACACCGACCGGAACGCGTCGTTGACCGAGATCGTCGGGTCCCCGAAGTGCTCGACCTGCTGCAGCACGGGGTCGGGCGCCCGTCCGATGAAGGTGTCCCCGGGCAGCAGCAGCACGGGGAGCCGGTTGGCGTGGGCCAGCCCCGCCGCGGTCACCATGTTCAACGCACCGGGGCCGATCGAGGAGGTCGCCGCCATCACCTGGCGGCGGTCGGTGGCGCGGGCGTAGGCGACCGCCGCGAGCGCCATCCCCTGCTCGGTCTGCCCGCGCCAGGTGGGCAGCTCGTCCTGCACTTCCTGCAGCGCGGTCCCGATCCCGAGGACGTTGCCGTGGCCGAAGATCCCGAAGACGCCGGCGAACAACGGGACGACCGTGCCGTCGAGGAGCTCGGAGCGTTGGGCGGTCATCCACCGGACGAGCGCCTGAGCGGTGGTGAGACGCGCGGTGGTCGCTGCCATCAGATGTGCCTTTCCCTAGGGCTGGGTTCGACGTGCAGGTCGCGCCGTCCGGCGGCGGTGGTGACGGGGCACCGCGGGTCGACCTCCATGTCGTCCCACGTGCCGCGGACCCAGCCGTGCTCGGGGTCGTCGCAGAAGGCCAGTGCGCGGTCCGCGCCGGGACCGGCCATGACGTTGAGGTAGTACATCGGGTAGCCCGGCGCCGCGATGCAGGGACCGTGGTACCCGTGCGGCACGAGGACGACGTCGTGGTCGCGCACCTCGACGAGCTCGTCGAGTGGTTCGAGGCCGGCCCGCTCGTGCTCCGGGCCGGTGTAGGTGCGGTGGTAGCCGAAGCCGACTCTCGACGGGGTCACCTCGTCCACACCCGCGATCCGGTAGTAGTAGATCTCCTCGTTCACCACCGGGCACGGCTCCGAGGCGTCGTGCTTGTGCGGGGGGTAGCTCGACCAGTTGCCCGGCGGGGTGATGAGCTCGCAGCAGATGAGCTTCTCGGCGTGGTCCCAGACCCCAGGGACCCCGAAGTTCGTCACCTGGCGGGTGGCGTTGCCGGCTCCGCGGACGTCGACGGGGACCTGGTCCGCCGGACCGTACGCCGGTGGCCGCACCGAGTCGCAGCGGGCCGACGGCAGGGCCACCTCGGCCGTCGCGCCATCACGACCCCGGAGGGTCACGACGCTGTCCCGGCCGACGTAGAGGAAGTCGCTGACCGCGGTGAAGACCGATGGCCGCCCCTTCAGCGTGAAGGTCCCCAGGACCGAGCCGTCCTCACCGGCCACCTCCGCGGTGACGCCTCCGGTGAGCGGGAGGACGAACACCTCCGACGGCCCGGTGCGCAGGGTGCGCGCGCCGTCCGCCGGGACCTCGACGACGGTCAGCCCGGTCCAGGTCCACCCCGCGGTCTCGGGCGTCAGCTCGACGACGAGGCCGTCCTCCCGCCCCTTGTCGGTCCCGGCCCAGGGTCGGTGCAGCGTCACCGGCCCTGCTCGTCGTTCGCGGCTCGGAGGACCTTGGCGGCGGCCTCGACCGCCGCGAGCACGTCCCCGTCGGGCGGGTAGAGCAGGGCGCGCCCGACGACGAGCCCCCGCACGGACGGCTGTACCAGGCTCCGGCCCCACGACTCGAGGTCGTGCGCCGGGTCAGCGCTCGGCACCCCTCCGAGCACGACGCAGGGCAGCGTCGTGGCCGCGAACACCTCCTCGGGCTGGTCGCTCGCGGGCATCTTGAGCCAGGTGTAGGCGCTGGTCCGGCCCAGGCCGCTCGCGATCGTGACCGCACGTGCGAGAGCCGGGAGGTCCTTGCGGAGCCGTAGCGACCCGTCGTCCTCACGGACGTAGGGCAGCGGCTCGACCATCGCCATGAGGCCGTGGTCGGCGAGCTCGCTGACCGCCTGCGCGCAGGCCTCGATCGTGGTCGCGGTGCCGGCATCGGTGTCGTCGATCCGGAGCAGCATCTTGCCGCCCTCCAGCCGTGCGGCAGCGATGCTCGCGGCGTCGTACCCGGTGAACCGGTCGTCCATGGTCCAGGTCGCACCGTCGAGGCCGCCGCGGTTCATCGAGCCGATGACGACCTTGCCTTCGAGAGCGCCGAGGAGCAGCAGCTCCTCGACGACGTCCGGCGTGCCCAGCACCCCGTCGACCTCGGGGTGCTGCAGGGCGGCCACCAGCCTCGCGAGCAGGGAGCGCCGGTCGGCCATCGCCATGGGCTCCCTGCCCGCGGCCAGGGCGCCACGGGCGGGGTGGTCCGCAGCGACGAGGAACAGGGACTCGCGCTGGGAGAGCAGCCGGTCCGGCCGCTTGCGGTCCGCGTACGCGCGAGCCACCGCTCCCGGGTCGGTCGCGCGGACCTTGAGGAGGCGCTGCCACACCGCGTCCTCGAGCTCGGGCCCCGCGGGCTCGGCGTGTGGGGCGAGTGGTGGCGTGACGGCGAGGTCGCTCATGCGGGCACTCCTCGGGGGGAGACGAGAGCATCGAGCTCCGTCAGGGTGGGCATGGCATCAGCACAGGCGAGGCGCGAGGCCACGACCGCCCCCGCTGCGTTGGCGTACTCGGCAGTGCGGACGGGGTCCCAGCCCGACAGCAGGCCGTGGACGAGTGCACCACCGAACGCGTCACCTGCGCCGAGGCCACAGACGACCTCCACCAGGTGTGGCGCGACGACAGCGACGTCGTCGGGCGTGGCGACGAGGACACCCTCTCCGCCCATCTTGACCAGGGCGAGCTCGACGCCGCGGTCGAGCAGGCGGCGGGCCGCCTCACGGGGTTCGCGCGTCCCGACGGCCACCTCGACCTCGGCGCGGTTGCCAACCACCACGGTGGCGGTGTCGAGCATCTCGTCGTACTCCTGTCGGGCCTCCTCCGGCGAGGGCCAGAACATCGGCCGCCAGTCGAGGTCCAGGACGGTGTGCCGACCGCTGTCGCGTGCGGGCCTACCGCGGCGCTCGAGCATCGCGAGCTGCGTCGACCGTGCGGGCTCGACGCTGACGCCGGTGCCGGTCACCCAGAGGACGGGAACCTCCTCGACCAGGTCCCATGGCACGTCCTCGGGCGTCAGGGTGAGGTCCGGTGCCACGGGGAGCCGGTAGAAGAGCAGCGGGGGGTCCTCCGGGGGGTCCAGCTCGCAGAACACCACGGGCGTGAGCAGGTCCTCGGCCGTGCCGACGTACGTCGCGTCCACGCCGAACCCCGTCAGCGCCTCGCGGACGTAGCTGCCGAACCCGTCGGGACCGACCTTGGTGAGAACAGCGGTCCGGTGTCCGAGCCGTGCGGCGCCCACCGCGACGTTCGTCGCGGTGCCGCCGAGCGACTTGGCGAAGGTGGTGACGTCCTTGAGCGGTCCCGGTTGCTCGGGGTAGAGGTCGACCCCGATCCGCCCGACGGTGAGGAGCTCGGGTGCCACCCGGTTCACCTGGTCCACCCGCCGACGTACCGCTCCATCGTCTCGCGCATGAACGTGCTCGACTCCCGGGCTCGTTCCTCCCAGGCGAAGACGCAGGCGGTCATGATGTGCCGGTCGCTGTCGCCGAACCCGAGCCCGTCGAGGGTCGCGAAGAACCGGTCCCAGTCCACGTCTCCCTGGCCGATGTCGAGGTGCTGGTGGATCCGGGCCGGCGTGCCGGGAGGGTTGAGGATGTAGCGCAGTCCCGAGGACCCCTTGTGGTTGAAGGAGTCGGCGACGTGCAGCTGGGTGAGCAGCGGCCCGGCGTACTCCATGATCGCGGCCATGTCGTCGGCGTCGTCGGCACCCTGGTGGAACGTGTGAGGCGCGCAGTAGAGGAAGGACACCAGCGGCGAGTTGATGCCGCGGATCATGTCGATCGCGACCTTGCCGTCCTCGACGAAGTCGTCAGGGTGCGGCTCGAGTCGGAGCTCGACGCCCTCCTTCTCGAAGACCGGCAGCAGCTCCTCCATCGACCGCCAGAACTGTGACTCGCTGCGCGAGGCCTGCTCGGGACGGCCGTTGAACTCGGAGTTCATCACCGTGCACCCGAGCGCGACCGTGATCTCGATCGCCCGTTTCCAGTAGCGGACCGCCGCCTGGCGCTCGTCCTCGTCCGGACCGGACCAGCGGTAGAGCGGCAGGTTGGCGGCCACGGTGACGCCTGCGTCGTCGAGCGCCTTCTTGAACGATGCGACGGTGTCGTCGTCGGCCCGCGGGTGGAGGAAGAACGGCATGAAGTCCTCGCGAGGACTCAGCTCGATGTGCTCGTACCCGAGGTCGGCGACGAGAGCGGGGAGCTCCAGCAGCGGCGTGCTGCGGAACATGTAGGGGTCGAGCGCAATCTTCACGGCTAGTGCTCCCTGTCAGTGGACGTCAGGTCGGATGTCAGGTCGAAGGCGCGGTCACTTCTGGTAGAGCTCGGGCTTCTCTCCGAGCTCGACAGCGACGCGGTCGCCGTTGTACAGAGCAGCCACTCCCGCATCGCACACGACAGTGGCGGCGTACCCGTCCCACGAGCTCGGCCCGGTCGGGCCGCGACCGGAGGCGATCGCGTCGATCCACTCCTGGAACTCGGTGTCGAAGGCCGCGACGAACCGCTCGCGCCAGTCCGCGGGCACCCGGGCGCGGACGGTCGCCTCGGTGCGGACGTCGACAAGGTTGCGCTCGGCAAGCGACGCGGTTCCGGTCTCGCCCACGATCTCGCCACGGATGTCGTAGCCGTACCGCACGTTCACCGAGGTCTCCACGGTCACGAGCACGCCGGACTGAGTCTCCAGCACCGTGAGCAGGGGGTCCTGGAGGTCACCTCCGAGACTGTTCGGCTTCGCCGGAAGCACGCGGATCGCGACGATCTCGTCGTCGAGCAGCCACCGGACGACGTCGAAGTCGTGCACGGCGGTGTCGACGATCGCCATGTCCTTGGTGTAGTGAGCAGGAACCGACGGGTTGCGGTGCCCGGAGTGGTACATCAGGGGCGCGCCGATGTCCCCTGACTCGATGACCGCCTTGAGCGCGCGGTACGCCGCGTCGTACCGGCGCATGAAGCCGACCTGGACCAGTCGCCTCCCCGCGGCGGTCTCCGCGTCGATGATCCGGCGGCAGGCCTCCTGCGTCGTCGCCAGCGGCTTCTCGCAGAACACCGGCTTGTCCGCGGCGATGGCCGCCAGCACGTACTCCTCGTGGGTGGGTCCCCAGGACGTGACGATCACCGCGTCCACGTCGGCGGACTCGATGAGCTCCTGACCGGTCGCGAAGACGGTGGCGCTCGGCAGCCGGTCGGCCACCTCCTGGGCCGCCTCGCTGTTGGGATCCGAGACGCCCGTGATCACCGCCCCGGACAGGACCTCGGTGATCCGCCGGATGTGGTCCTGGCCGATCATCCCGGTGCCGATCACTCCGACCTTCAGGGTCATCTCGCTCCTTCTCGCGTTCTTCATGGGGACGTGCCGGGTGCTGGGGCTCAGTAGGGCCAGCGACGGACCGGGCCGAGGCCGCAGCCGACGTAGTAGCCGGCGGTCCGCGCGCCGATGGGCAGCGGGATGTGCGGCTCGACCGGGTACAGGTCCTGCTCGATCACGCAGTAGATCTCGCGGTCGAGCTTCGCCAGGGCCTCGAGAAGCGGCGGCATGTCCGGCTCACCGTACGGCGGCTCGCACATGACCCCGAGCTTGACCGCCTCCGACAGCGGCATGTTCTCCGCGAGGGCCCGAGCGCGTACCTGCGGGTCCACCGACTTCAGGTGCACGTAGGTGACGCGCTCAGGGAACTTCTCGACGATCTCGACGTTGTCGCCCTCGCAGTAGGCGACGTGTCCGGTGTCCAGGCACAGGTTGACGTGCTGCGGATCGGTGTCGGTGAGGAACCGCTCGATCCGCTCCTGGGTGTCGACGTGGGTGTCGACGTGCGGGTGGAACACGAGCTTGACGCCGTACTCCTCGAAGAGGTGACGGGCCAGCTGGTCGGTGCCGGTCACCAGGTTCTGCCACTGCTCGGGGTCGATGTCCGCGCCCTCGGTCGCCTCACCGGTGTGCATGTCGGTGTACTGCTCGGGCAGGTGCACGAGGTACTCCGCGCCGAGGGCGGCGAGCAGAGCCGCCTCTCGTCCGAAGTCCGCCTTCGCCTTCTCCAGCGCCTCGGCGCCCTTGTGGAGGCCGGCGAACACCGTGCCGCCGACGACGGTCAGGCCGCGCCGGTCCAGCTCCTCGCGGAGCTGGTTCGGGTCCTGGGGCATGAAGCCCTGCGGGCCGAGCTCGGTGTAGACGTACCCGACTCGCGCGATCTCGTCGAGGTAGACGTCCCACGTCACCTGGTGGGGGTCGCTGGGGAACCAGACGCCCCACGAGTCCGGGGCGGTCCCGAGCTTGAGGGTGGACAGGTTGGGCATCGTGTTCCTCGATGTCAGGTGGCTGGCAGTCACTGGGCGGTCGGGAAGTGGAAGCTGGCGTCACTCGCACCAAGGCTCTGGGGCCACCTCGCCGTCACGACCTTGCCCCGTGTGTAGAAGGAGACGCCCTCGGGGCCGTGGATGTGCTTGTCGCCGAACAGGGAGTCCTTCCACCCGCCGAACGAGTAGTAAGCCATCGGAACCGGGACCGGGACGTTGATCCCGATCATCCCGACGTTGACCCCGCGCTGGAACCTGCGGGCGGCCTCCCCGCTGTTGGTGAAGATCGCGGTGCCGTTGCCGTAGGGGTTGCTGTTGATGAGTGCGATCGCGTCGTTGACGCTGTCGGAGCGGACCACGGACAGCACGGGTCCGAAGATCTCCTCGGTGTACACATCCATCTCCGGGGAGACCTGGTCGATGACGGTGGGCCCGACGAAGAAGCCCTCCTCGTAGCCAGGCACCGTGTACCCGCGGCCGTCCACAGTGATGCGCGCGCCCTGCGCCTCTCCTGTCCCGATGAGGCCGACGATGCGCGCCTGGGCCTGTCGGGTCACGACCGGTCCCATCTCGCTGCCCGCCTCTCGTCCGGCGCCGACCTTGACCGCCCGGGCACGGTCGTTGACCGCCTCGACGATGCGCTCGCCGGCCGAGCCGACCGCGACCGCAGCGGAGATCGCCATGCACCGCTCGCCCGCCGAGCCGAAGGCGGCTGCGGCGAGGTGGTCCGCAGCGAAGTCGATGTCCGCGTCGGGGAGGATGATTGCGTGGTTCTTCGCGCCGCCGAGTGCCTGGACACGCTTACCGGTGGCAGTCCCCCGCTCGTGGATGTAGCGAGCGATGGGGGTCGAGCCCACGAAGGACACGGCCGCCACGTCCGGTGAGTCGAGGATGGCGTCGACCGCCACCTTGTCGCCATGGACGACATTGAAGACCCCGTCCGGCAGCCCGGCCTCACGCCAGAGCTCCGCGATGCGCATCGACGCCGAGGGGTCCCGCTCGCTCGGCTTGAGGATGAAGGTGTTCCCGCAGGCAATCGCGACGGGGAACATCCACATCGGGACCATCGCCGGGAAGTTGAACGGCGTGATGCCAGCGACGACGCCGAGCGGCTCCCGGAACGAGAAGGTGTCGATGTTGGTCGACACCTGGTCGGAGTAGTCCCCCTTCAGGAGAGTCGGGATCCCGCACGCGAACTCGACGACCTCCAGACCCCGCTGGACCTCGCCCAGTGCGTCAGAGAGGACCTTGCCGTGCTCGTCGGTGATGAGCCCGGCGACCTCCTCCGCATGCCGGTTGACCAGCTCCCGGAAGGCGAAGAGGATCTTGGTCCGCTTGCTGAGCGAGCTCTGCGACCAGGACGCGAAGGCGTCCTTGGCCACGGCGATGGCTGCGTCGACGTCTCCCTTGTCAGCGAGGAGCACCTCCGCCTGCTGCTTGCCGGTCGCCGGGTTGAACACGCTCGAGGTTCGGTCCGAGCGGCCGCCGGTCGCCTTGCCGCCCACCCAGTGCTGGATCGTCGTTGTCACCACAACTCCTTTATTTGTCCTTACATTCTTACTCTACACAGGGCGCTGTCGGTCTCGTCAGTCGGTCTTGACGACCATGACCGGGACGGTGGCCTCGAGGATGAGGTCCTGGGCCACACTCCCGAGCAGCGCCTTCCCGACCGGCGACCGCTTGCGTGCGCCGATCACCAGGACCTCGGGCGCGAGGTCCCGGACCAGCTGCAGGACCGCGGCCGCAGGATCCGACACCGCGGTCCTGAGGTGCAGGTCCCAGGTGAGGTCGGGTTGCACGCCGACCGCCCGCTCGATCTCGTCGGCGATCCCGAGCCGGTAGCCCTCGGCGCGGTCCGCGTCGATCGAGTCGACGACGTGGATCACCGCGAGACCAGTATCCCTGAGCCGCGCCTCGCGTACGCCGTGCTCGAGCGCCAACCGGCCGGTCGGCCCCACCTTGTGCGCGACTGCGACCGTCATGCCCGGTTCACCGCTGGAGCTCGTGGGACAGCTCGGCCAGCTCGTCCCCGCCGGCCATCTGCCGCGTGAGCTCGTCCAACGTCACCTCGCTGCGACTCCGGTCCAGGACGGCCTGACCCAGCTTGAGGATCACGAAGTGGTCCCCGACGAGGTAGGCGTGGTGCGGGTTGTGAGTGATGAAGACGACCCCGAGGCCGGCGTCACGGGCGGCAGCGACGTACTTGAGGACGACACCGGACTGCTTCACGCCGAGCGCGGCGGTCGGCTCGTCGAGGATCAGCACTCGCGCGCCGAAGTAGACCGCGCGGGCGATCGCGACGCACTGACGCTGTCCCCCGGACAGCTCACCGATCGGTTGGTCGATGTTCTTGACGACGATGCCCATCTTGCGCAGCTCCTCGTCGGCGATGCGCTTCATCTCCTTGACCTTCAGCCCGGAGAAGGCTCGGTCACCGCTGCTCATCTCGGAGCCGAGGAAGAAGTTCCGCCACACCTCCATGAGAGGGACGACCGCGAGGTCCTGGTACACGGTGGCGATCCCTCGGTCCAGCGCCTCGCGCGGCGACCCGAAGTGAGCCTCCTGCCCGTCGACCATCAGGGTCCCCTCGTTGTGCGGGTGGAGGCCGGAGATGATCTTGATGAGGGTCGACTTCCCGGCGCCGTTGTCGCCCAGGACGCCGGTGACCTCCCCCGCCTTCACGGTCAGGTTGATCCCCCGGAGCGCGCGGATCGCGCCGTAGCTCTTTCCGACGTCGACCATCTGGACGAGCGGCTCACCCGCATGCAGGTGCGGATCGGCGTGTTCACTGATGGTGTCCGTCATGGCTAACCCACCTTCCGTGTGGTCGAGAGCTTCTTGACGTAGAGGTTGACGAGCACCGCGAGCAGGAGCATCACGCCGAGGAAGGCGCGGAACCAGTTATTGTCCCAGCCCGCGTAGACGATGCACAGGTTGGTCATGCCGAAGATGAAGGAGCCGATCGCGACGCCGGAGGCGTTGCCGTAGCCACCGGTCAGCAAGGTCCCGCCCACGACGGCGGCGATGATGTAGAGGAACTCGTTACCCACGCCGTTGCCTGCCTGCAACGTGTTGAAGCGGTAGAGCGTGTGCATCCCCATGAACCAGCCGAGGAACGCCACGGTCATGAACAGGCCGATCTTCACCTTGACCACCGGGACGCCGACGGCGCGGGCGCTGGCGGCACTGCCGCCCACCGCGTAGATCCAGTTGCCGACGCGGGTCCGTTGCAGGACCCATCCGGCGATGGCGACGAAGGCGAACCACCACAGCACGGTGATCGAGAGGCGGAGGCTACCGATGTCGAACGAGTGCGCGAAGATAGCCGACAGCGACCCGTAGCCGTCCATCTGGTTGATGTTGGGCGTCGACACCGACCCGGTGACGAGCTTGGTGACGCCGAGGTTCACGCCGATGAGGATGAAGAACGTGCCGAGCGTGATCAGGAAGCTGGCGATGCCCGTCTTCATCACCAGATAGCCGTTGAGGAACCCGATGGCGAGTGCGAAGAGCAGCGAGACGATCGCGCCGACCCAGAGGTTCATCCCGAGCTCGTAGCTGAGCATGGCGTTGACCAGCCCGGACGAGGTGACGATCACACCGGCGGACAGGTCGAACTCGCCGCCGATCATGAGCATCCCGACGCCCACGGCGACGATGCCGATCGTGGAGCTCTGGTAGAGCACGGTCAGCAAGGAATCGGCCGACCGGAACGGCGGGGCGACGGCGAGGAAGAAGATCGCGAGGACGATGGCAGCCACCAGGGCGCCGATCTCGGGGCGGGCGAGCAGCCGGTTGCTGAGGCCCAGCTGCACGCGGTTGCTGGCCTCGGCCGGTGCTCCTACAGCGGGTTTTTCAGTGGTTGAGCTCATGAGGTCCTCCGGGAGGCTCGGATGGAGGAAGAGGCCGCCCGTCCGACTGGACGAGCGGCCTCCGCCGACTAGCGGGTGTTCTTCTCCGCGAACGGAAGGATCGCGTCGATGTTGTTCTGGTCGACGAAGGACGGACCGGTGAGGACGGGTCCGCCGCCACCCATGTCGTTCCCGTTCTTGAGGTTGAGGTAGAGCGAGGTCACCGCCATGTAGCCCTGCACGTAGGGCTGCTGGTCGATCGAGAACTCGATGTCGCCGTCCTTGATCCGCTGCGCCGCTTCGGCGTTCAGGTCGAAAGTGATCAGCGTGGCGTCGGTGCCGGCCGCGTCCATGGCCTGGAGGGCATCCAGAGCGATGGGGGCGCCCAGCGTGACGATCGAGTCGATCGAGTCGTCCTCGGCCAGCTTCGCCTGCAGCGCGGACACGACCGCCGAGTCGTCGGCGCCGTTCACCTGGATGTTCTCGGTGCCTGGGACCTCGCTCTTCACGCCGGCGCAGCGCGCCTCGAGCGCCACCGACCCGGCGGCCTGGATGACGCAGAGGGGGTGCTGGCTCCCGGCCTCGGCGAGTCGCTGACCGGCCGTTGCCCCGGCGAGGTTCTCGTCCGAGCCGAAGTACATGGAGGCACCGACCTCCTGGAACTGGTCGATCCCGGAGTTGAAGGCGACGGTGGGGATCCCTGCATCGACGGCGTCTCCGACGGCGCCCGCGAGGGCGTCGGGGGTCGCCAGCGTCGTCGCGATGCCGTCGACGTCGGAGTCGACCGCGTTCTGGATCAGCGTCGCCTGCTTGCTGGGCTCCGGGTCGTTGCTGTACTTGAGGTCGATCCCGTAGTTGGTGGCGGCCTGCTGGGCGCCGGCCTTGATCTTGTCCCAGAACGTGTCGCCGGGCGTCTCGTGGGTGACCATGGCGATCGTGTAGCCGGAGTTGTCACCCGCCCCGGCTCCGCCTCCGCTGGTGTCGGGTGCGTCGTCCGGCGCACCGCCCTCGCTACAGGCAGTGACCGAGAGGGCGAACGCTGCGGCCAGGGCCAGCGCGCCGCCCCTGCGAGTTCGAGTCGATGGCATCGCGTGGGTCCTTTCGATGGGGTCAGGGTCTCTCGGCCAGCGATCCACATTCGGCCGACGCTGTGGTGCTCGCCACAGCCTGGCCGCGTTGCTGGAGCGATGTCAAGACAATGTCCTGACATTTTTTGTCAGGACCAATGACCCTGCTGATGGTGCTCCCACCACGGCACTCTGACGGGATCGTGCCGTGCCGTGCCGTCGCTGAGCCCCGGGGTGATGCCGAATGACGGTTGTTCGCACATACTGTCTCTGTGACGTCACCGCAGGTCGCCGGACAGCTGCCGGGCGCCGCGCTGCGCTCCTTCGCGATCGACCGGGGCAGTCCGATCCCCCTCTACTACCAGCTCGCCCAGCACATCGAGACGGCCATCAGCCGTGGAGACATTCCACCCGGGACGCTCTTCGGCAACGAGGTGGCCCTCGCTGACGAGCTCGGACTCTCGCGACCGACGATGCGCCGAGCGATGCAGTACCTCGTCGACAAGGGCCTCATCGTCCGCCGTAGGGGTATCGGCACGAGGGTCGTGCAACCCACCGTCCGACGCCCGCTCGAGCTGACGAGTCTCCACGACGACCTCGCGCGCAGCGGACAGGACCCCACGACCGTCGTGCTCTCGTTCGACAGGGTGCAGGCCCAAGGGCAGGTGGCCGACTCGCTGCGCCTGGAGACGGGCGTCGAGGTGCTCCGCATCGACCGGCTCCGGTCGGCGGGGGACCGACCCATCGCCAAGCTGACCAACTACCTCCCCCCGCACCTGGCCGACGTCGACCCCGACGCACTCCAGACCCACGGCCTCTACGAGCTGCTCCGCAAGAGGGGTGTGCGGCTGCACTCTGCCACCCAGACGATCGGTGCGCGCACCGCGACTGCCGCTGAGGCCCGGCTCCTGCAGGAGTCTGCTCGGGCCGCGCTGCTCACCATGGAGCGGGTCACCTACGACGACCACGGCGCCGTGGTCGAGTGGGGGACCCATCTCTACGCCGCGAGCCGGTACGCCTTCGACATCAACCTGCTGTCCCCCTGACGAGCTTCGCCGCCGCGAGGAGGTTTCGAGCCGCGAACTCGAGCCCCTCCACCTGGTCGAAGCTCGCGTCCTCGTGCTCGATGTTGACCGCCGTGACCGGGGTGTGCTGCTCCAGCGCGGCGAGGAACCGGGCCCAGAAGTCGACGTCGTGCCCGCGTCCCACCGCGACGAACGACCAGCCGGGAACCGCCGGCCACCGGGTGAGGGTGAAGCGGCCGCCGAGCCCGACCGGGTTCTCCTCCGCCGGGATCCATTCGAACCGGTCGTCGAGGACGCCGTTGACTGCGGCGGTCTGGTGGATGAGGGTGTCCTTCGCCGCCGCGAAGAACACGAGGTCGCCGAGGTCCTCGACCGCGCGCACCGGGTCGATGTGCTGCCAGAAGAGGTGGCTGGGGTCCATCTCGGCACCGACGCGGTTCTCTCCGCCGTCCGGTGTGGTGCGATCGATGAGCCGCCTCAGGGTGGCGGGGTTGAACACCAGGTTGTGCGGGTGCATCTCGATGGCCACCTTGACGCCGTGCTCGGCGGCCTGGAGCTGGATGTCCTTCCAGAAGGGGACAGCGACCTGGTCCCACTGATAGTCGAGGGTCTCCTTGTAGACGCTGTCCCAGGGGATCACCGTCCAGGAGGGACGGGTACCACCCGGCTCTGCTGCGGGAAGGCCGGACATCGTGATCACGGTCTGGATGCCGAGCAGCCCGGCGAGCTCGATGGTCCGCTTGAGGTCGTCCCCGTGGGTGATCTCCGGGTCCGGGTGCAGCGGGTTGCCGTTGCAGTTGAGCGCGGTCAGCTCGATGCCGTACTCGGCGAACGTGTCGAGGTACTTCTCGCGCGCGGCGGCGCTCTGGAGGAGCTCGTCCACGGGGAGGTGCGGGGTGCCGATGAACCCGCCGGCGTTGATCTCGACGCTGTCGAGCCCGAGGTCGCGCAGGATCGTGAGCGCCTCCTCGAGCGACTTGTCGTGCAGGCAGGCGGTGTAGGCGCCGAGCTTCATGGTGTGGCCCTTCGGGTCTGTGGTCAGGAGGCGGGACGACGAGGTTCAGGTGAGCTCGACGGCGCGGCCGGCGTCGAGGGCGGAGCGGGTGACGGCGTCGAGCGCCTGCATGTTGTGCAGACCTTCCGCCAGGCTCGGGACCGGTGGCAATGAGCCGAGGCCGGCGACCTGGCCGAGGAAGGCGCGGGCCTGCCAGGCGAAGAGGTCGTTCTGGCCGTGGCCGACGGAGGGGAAGTCCATCGGCAGGCCCTTCTGGATCCCGGGGTGCTGCGGGCCGACCAGGACCGTCCGGTACCCGTTGGTCGCTCCGTCAGGTCCGAGGTCGGCGAAGGTGAACTCGCCGGGTCGGTTGAGGTCGAAGGCGGCCGCCCCCCGCTCCGCGAAGACCTCGAAGCCGAGGCCGTTCGGAAGTCCGTGCGCGATGCGGCTGATCGAGAACGTTCCGACGGCTCCGCTTCGGAAGGTCGCGGTGAACGTGGCGATGTCCTCGTTCTCCACCGGCTCGGTCGTGTCCCCGACCGCCGCGGCGGCGTGACCGACGGTGGCTCCCAGCGGGGTCGGACGCTCGGTGATGAAGGTCTGGAACACCGCCCCGCCCACGCTCGCGATCGGACCGAAGAGGTACTCGCCGAGATCCACCATGTGACTGCCGATGTCCGCCAGCGCCCCGGTGCCCGGGCCACCGCGGTAGCGCCAGCTGATCGGCGCCTGAGGGTTCTGGGCGTAGTCGCACCAGTAGTGGCCGTTGAAGTGCAGTCCCTGACCGATCACTCCGTCGTGGAGCTGCTGCCGAATTGCGTTGATCCCAGGCGTACGGCGGAAGGAGAAGCCCACTCCGGCGTGACCCGAGGCCGCGTCCGCGGCGGCGACCATCGCCTGGGCGTCCTCCACCGACGGCGCGAGCGGCTTCTCGCACAGCACGTGCTTGCCCGCTGCGAGCAGCGCCTCGACGACCGGACGGTGGAGGTCGTTGGCGATCGCGACGGAGACGACGTCGATGTCCGTCGCCTCTGCGACGGCCTCCCACGAGGTCTCGGCGCGCTCGTAGCCGAAGCGCTGCGCGCCGTCCTTGGCGAAAGGTTCATAGGCATCGGCAACCGCAACGAGTCGCACTTCGGGCAGGTCCAGGTCGTAGAGCTGGCTGGCCACCCGGTATCCCGCTGCGTGCGCCCGTCCCACCATGCCGGCACCGATGACGGCAACTCCGATGCTTCCTCCGGTCACGTTCCACTCCTCCAGCTCGGCGAGGTCCACCGTAACTAGAGCGCTCTAGTCGCGTCAACGGATGCAGCCAGGTTTCCCCGCGCCGACCCTCAGGGCCGGGTCAGGAGGACCGGACAGTCATCGTGCTGGACCGGACCCGCAGCTCCGGGTCCAGGACGACCTCCCGGTCCGTGATCTCACCGCCGTCGGACCGTGCCAGCACTCTGTGCACGGCCAGCGCCGCGAGCCGGTGCGGGTCCTGCGCGACACTCGTCAGGTCGACGTGGGACAGCCGGGCGATCTCGTTGTCGTCCCACCCCACGACGGAGACGTCCCTCGGTACGGCGACCCCGTGCAGCGCCAGCGCGTTCATGGCCGCCACCGCCACGTCGTCGTTGTAGGCGATGACGGCTGTGGGAAGCCTGCCGCGGGAGAGGAGGGTCTCCGCAGCGTGCATCCCGGCCAGCTGGCTCTCGCCGCCCGGGACCACGTCGACCTGCGGCTCCAGCCCGATCTCGGTCATCGCCCGTCGGTAGCCGACTCGGCGGGACTCAGCGATCAGCTGCTCGCCCCCGTCGACGTGGGCGATGTCCCGGTGTCCCAGTCGTGCCAGGTGCTCGACGGCCAGACGCATCCCTACCGCGTCCGACGTACGCACCACGTCGACGTCGGGATGGTCGACGTGCCACCCCACCACCGCGAGCGGGAGCTCGCCCGCCATGACCGGATGGGCGGTCGGCGGACCCAGCATCACGAGGGCGTCGAACCGGAAGTCGTGGAGCGACCGGAGAGCGCGGCGCTCGTCACGACCGCTGGTGAGGGCGCTCAGGACGAGGTCGTGACCACTGGACTCCGCGGCCTCGTACAGCCCCTCGAGGAGGTCGAAGTGGAACGACCCGGCGACCCCGAACACCACACCGATGAGGCCGGAGTGGTGTCGGGCGAGAGACCGAGCCCGCAGGTCGGGTCGGTAGTCGAGCTCGCGGGCGGCTCGGAGCACCCGCTCGCGCGTCGGAGCGCTGGCACCCTTCGCGTCCCGCATCACGATGGAGACCAGTGCGCGCGACACCTCGGCGCGCCGGGCGACGTCCTCGAGGGTCACCCGTCGCCGTGGTGACAACGGACGACCGCGGGCGCCAGGGTCCTCCGGTGCCATCGCGACCTCCTCGTGGGCGTGGGTCCGTCTGCCGGCGCGCCCCTGCGCTCGAACGATGCGAGCCGTGAGTGCCCAGCGTAGGTAGGGTGACCGCCTCTGCGCCGCCTGGCCCAGGAGACCCGGGCGCCGAGGAGCCGGACGAGGTGACGACGTTCGACCCGACCACCTGGCTGCTGCTCTGCTCCGGGGCCCTCATGGTCGGGTTCGCCAAGACGTCGTTCGGCGGCGCGGGGAGCCTGGCCGCGGTCTGCTTCGCAGCCGCCCTTCCGGCCCGGGAGTCGACGGGCGCGCTGCTCCCGCTGCTCATCGCCGGTGACCTGCTCGCCCTCGCGCTCTACCGACGCCACTGCAACTGGTCGATGCTGGCACGGCTCGTCCCTGGTGTGGTCCCCGGGCTCATCCTCGGCGCCTGGTTCGTGGCCGAGGCTGACGACGGGGTGATGCGCGTGGCGATCGGGGCGATCCTGCTGGTCATGTCGGTCTGGCAGCTCCTCCAACGACGCACGGGCATCCGGCAGGAGGCCCCGCATCTGGGCCCCGTGGCGGTGGCGGTGATCGGGGTGACGGCCGGGTTCACGACCATGACCGCCAACGCGGGAGGACCGGTGATGACGCTCTACCTCCTCGCCTCGGGCATGTTGATGTTGGAGCTCCTCGGCACGGTCGCCTGGTTCTTCTTCGTCGTGAACCTCCTCAAGGTCCCGTTCAGCGCCGGCCTCGACCTCATCTCCCCGACGAGCCTGGCGATGGACGCCGCGCTGGTCCCCGTCATGCTCGTCGGCGGAGCACTGGGCGCCCTGCTCGTCCGGCGGATCAGTCAAGGGACGTTCGAGCGGGGCGCGCTCGGCCTCACCGTCGTCGCGGCGCTCCTCCTCCTGATGCCATGACGTCAGGCAAGCGGCACCCGTACCGCGTCACCGACATCGTGGCCCAGTCCGGGCTCAGCAGGGCGACGGTCGACCGGGTGCTGCACGGTCGGGTGGGAGTGCGGCCTGAGACGGCCGCGCAGGTCGAACGCGCGATCGAGGATCTCGAGCGTCAGCGGACCCAGGTCCACCTCTCCGGCAAGGCGCTCATCCTCGACCTTGTCATGCAGACACCGGGAAGGTTCGCCACCGCCTCCCGGACCGCGCTCGAGAGCGAGCTCCAGGCGTTGCGCCCGGCGGCGGTGCGTGCTCGGTTCCACCTCGAGGAGCGCAGCGACCCCGCGCGTGCGGCACTGGTCCTGGACCAGATCGCGCGTCGCGGCTCACACGGGGTGATCCTCAAGGCTCCTGACCACCCCGAGGTGGAAGCAGCGGTCGCCCGACTCGAGGCGGCGCGGATCCCGACCGTCACGTTCGTCACCGACATCCCCGGGAGCGCTCGCGTTGCGTACGTCGGGTTGGACAACGTCGCCGCCGGCGCCACGGCGGCGTACCTGGTCGCGAGCTGGGCCGGGTCGTCCGGTGACGTGCTACTGACCCTGAGCCACTCCTCCTTCCGGGGCGAGGAGGAGCGCGAGACCGGCTTCGTCGCGACTCTCGCGCACCTGGCGCCGACCCGCCAGGTCCGCCGTGTAACCGACACCGACGGTCTGGACGAGACGATGGCCGAGGCCGTGCGTCGCGCGATCGACGCTCATCGCTCGGTCGACGCCGTGTACTCCATCGGAGGCGGCAACCGGGCCACGGTGACGGCGTTCGCAGAAGCAGGCCGACGTCCGGCCGTCTTCGTCGCCCACGACCTCGATGCGGACAACGTCGCGCTGCTCCGCACCCGTCGACTGAGCGTCGTGCTGCACCACGACCTCAAGGCGGACATGCGACGCGCCAGTCGGCTGCTCCTGCAGGCAGGCAGGGTCCTGCCCGGCGTACCGACGACCCTGCCCTCGCAGGTGCAGGTCGTGACCCCGTTCAACGAGCCACCGGCGACGGCGGTCGAGTAGCGGTCAGCTCTCCAGGAGACCGCGTAGGTGGTCCGCGCTCGCCCGCACGTCCGCGAGCGGGCCCTCACCCCGCGGCGCGTCGGTGAGGATCGTGTCCTGCTCGAGCACGTACCAACCGCTGTACTGGTGGCGGCCGAGGTGTCCCACGATGGCCGCGACGTCGACGTCGCCCTGGCCGAGCGGCCGGTACATGCCCTGCCGGACCGCCTCGGTGTAGGTGGTGTGGCCGTCCTGCACCTTCCGGGCCCACGAGAGGTCGACGTCCTTGAGGTGGGTGTGAGCGATGCGCTCGGGGACCTGGCGGGTGAGCTCTGCGGGGTCGGTACCGCCGATGAGGAGGTGACCGGTGTCCAGGCACAGGGAGATCTCGGACCCCTCCAGGACTCGGTCCACGTCGGCGCTGGTCTCCACCATGGTGCCGACATGGGGATGGAGGACGGACCGTACGCCGTACTCCTCAGCCCTCCGTGCGACCCGGTCGAGGTTGGCCAGCAGCCGGTCCCAGCCGCCGTCGTCGAGGGCCGGCCGGGAGTCGTAGCCGGCGAGGCCGGTGTCGGCCGAGATCACCATGACGCCGGCGCCGGTCGCCACGAAGGAGGGCACCACACGCTCGAGCTCGACGACGGGATCGATCTCCGGCCGGTGCAGGACGAACGGGGTGAATCCGCCGACAGCGCTCAGGCGGTGCTGCGCCAGCACGGGAGCGAGCTGGTCGGGGTCGGTCGGCAGGAACCCCTCCGGCCCGAGCTCGGTGGCCACCAGCCCGAGGGAGCTCATCTCCCGGAGGACCCTGTCGGCGGGCAGCTGGAAGCCCCAGCCGGGCACCTCGCAGACACCCCAGCTGATGGGTGCGCCGGCGATGCGGTGGTTCAGGGGCATGGCGGTTCCTTCGTCGTGAGCGACAGGGTCTCAGCGGATCTCATCGAGCCGCACGGGTCGGCGATCCCTCCGGGACCGGGTGGCGGCTTCGGCGATCAACGACGCCTCCACGCCGTCGTGGACTGTGCAGGGTGAGGTTCGTGTCCCGGCGACGACCTCGGTGAACGCACCGAGCTCGGCGCGGAACGCGTCGGCGAACCGGTCCATGAAGTGGTACCAGGGTCGTCCTGACGGGAACCCGATGGAAGCGTCCGCCGAGCGCAACGGCAGGCCCTGGTCCAGACCGGCGCTGACCGAGTCCTCGGACCCGAGGAGCTCCAGTCGGACGTCGTGACCTCTCCCGTTGCGCCGGGTGTTGGAGACGACGGCGATCGTGCCACCGCTGAGGGTCAGGACGGCGGTCGCGGACTCCGCGTCGCCGGCGGCGGCGATGTAGTCGACGCCCTGGGTGGCTCCCACGGAGACGACCTCGACGACCTCCTGGCCCGTCGCCCAGCGGATCGAGTCGAAGTCGTGCACCGAGCAGTCGTGGAAGATGCCGCCTGATGCGGCGATGTACTCCGGCGGCGGCGGAGCAGGGTCGAGCGTCGTCGACCGGACGGTGTGCAAGTAGCCCAATGCTCCCGACGATGCGAGCTCGCGGGCCGCGACGTAGTCCTTGTCGAACCGCCGCGGGAAGCCGATCTGGACCGGCACTTCGGAGTCGGCCAGCTCCGCACGCAAGGCGATGGCGTCGTCCACCCGTTGGGTGACCGGCTTCTCGCAGAACGTGGGGACCCGGTGCGAGACCGCCTTGCGGAGGAGCGGACCGTGGGTGGGCGTCGAGCTGGCGATGACCACGCCGTCCACACCCTTGGCGAGGAGCTCGTCAGGGCTGTCGACCACGGTCGCGCCCAGCTCTCCTCCCACCGCGTCAGCCAGGGAGCGGACCGCGTCGGTGACGACGAGCTCCTCGACGCACGGCAGCTCCACGAGGGTCCGAGCGTGGAACGCTCCGATCCGGCCGAGGCCGATGAGTCCGATTCGCATGGCGTCTCTTCCTGTCGTGCGCTGAGGTCAGTCGCTGGCGCCGGGGACGGTCTGGTCCCAGTCGATCACCGATCCGGTGACCACGCCGCTGCGTGGCGACAAGAGGAAGACGACGAAGTCCGCGATCTCGTCGACCTGCCCGAGCTTGCCCATGGGCAGCGTGTCCGCGGCTCGGGCCTGCCACCCGTCCTCGGCGCCGTGGAACTGCCGTTGGATGGAGTCCTCGCCGTCGGTCTCGGTCCAGCCGATGTTGACGCCGTTGATGCGGATCCGGTCCCACCGGTGCGCGAACGCCGCGTTCTTCGTCAGCCCGACCATGGCCGCCTTCGACGCGACGTACGGCGCAAGGAATGGCTGGCCACCGAGTGCGGACATCGTCAGGATGTTGACGATCGAACCGCCCTCGCCCCGACGTCGCATGTCCTCCACCGCTGCCTGCATGAGGAAGAACGGTCCGCGGGTGTTGACCGCGATGTGCTGGTCGAACAGCTCCGGGGTGGTGTCGAGCAGGGTCCCCCGTGTGGTGAGACCGGCGCTGTTGACCAGACAGTCCACGCGGCCGAAGCGCTCCACCGTCTCCAGGACGGCCGCGCGGCACTGGGCGACGTCCGCGACGTCGCAGGCGACGAACTCGGCCCGCCCCCCGTGGTCGCCGATGCGCGCGGCCACCTGCGCTCCGGCCTCGCGGCGGCGGCCTGTCACCACCACGACGGCCGCGCCGTTGCGCGCCGCGGCGGCCGCGATCCCGGCGCCGAGACCCTGGGTCCCGCCGCTGACCAGGACGACTTTGCCGTCGAGCAGTCCGTCATCGAGCTGAGCCATGTCTGTCTCCGGCTGTTCGTCGTCAGCCGACCTGGGAGCGGTGGCGGTCCTGCTGGGCCCGCAGCGCGTCGAGCAGCCGAGCCGCCTCCCACTCCTCGTCGAGGGCCTGCCGGAGGAGATCGGCCTGGCTCTGCGGTGCGAGCGAGCCCACCGGCTGGTCCAGGTCGAGGTTGGTGGGGAACGGGTAGCCCTCTGCCGCCGCGGTGATCACGTTGCCCAGGTGCGCCGCGTCGGCGCCGTCGGCCTTCCAGCGGCGCAGCGCCGGGAACACCGCGGTGACGATCTCGACCGTGTCGACGGTCTCCATCGCCCGGCCGAACGCCGACGACACCTGGAGCAGGTTCGCCATCCGGCGTACGTCGGTCGTGCGGTTGGTCCCCGCCCCGTGGAAGAGCGCCGGGTTGAAGAAGACCGCATCACCCTTCTCCAGCGGGAGCTGGACGTAGTGGCTCTCGAAGTAGGCCGTGAAGGCGGGGTCGTGGTAGGCGACGTAGCCGGGACCGTACTTCTGCGAGTGCGGGAGGTACAGCGTGGGTCCGGTCGCGACGGGCATGTCGACGTGCGCGACCGCTCCCTGCAGCGTCAGAGCCGGCGAGAGCGCGTGGACCTGGACCGGGTAGGCCTGCGCCTGCGTCCGGTCCATGAAGCCCAGGTGGTAGTCGCGGTGTGCGACCTGAGCCTGCCCACCGGGGTTGACGACGTTGACCTGAGACGTGAGCTGGTAGCTCGGGCCCAGCCACGCCTCGCTCACGAGCGCCAGCGCGTCGTTGGCGTAGTAGGAGACGAAGACGTCCGGGTCGGCCACGGCGAGCTTGTCGAGGGCCCCCCACACCCGGTCGTTCGCGCCCGGCTTCGCGAAGTGGTCACCGGCGGTGGTGCCGGTTGCCTTCTGCTGAGCGATCAGCCGGTCGAACGCCTCGGTGGCCCGGTCGACGACGCCCGCGTCGAAGGCGTGCTTGAACACGACGATCCCGGGACCCTCGAGGAGCGCCGCCGCCAGCTCCGCCTGCACGGCCCGGCGCCGGTCGGGAGTGTCGATGTGCTCCGCGAGACGAGGACCGTAGACCAGGACGTTCTCGACCACGGCGTCCGCGTGCGGGTAGTCCGCGAGTCGCGTGCCCACCTCCACGAGCTCTCGGAGATCCGCGAGCCTGCAGTCCTCGGCGGTGTACCACCCGGTGGTCAGGGGCTGCTGCGTCACAAGCGCTGTCATGGGCACGACGCTATGCCGTGGCGTGGGCGCCCAGCGCCGCTGAACGCTCAAGAACGCCTCAAGAACGCCTCAGCCGGTCGCTCGCGCCGCCGCGAACGAGATCCCCGCGGACGCGCGGATGGCGTCGAGGGCCCGGAGGCTCGTGAGGCTGTCGGCGAGCGGGCGGAGCGGCGACTCCACCAGGCCGTCGGTGATGCACCGTGCGACGTGGGCGGCCTGGTGATGCAGCGCGTCGTGGCCGACGCGCGGTTCGGTCCAGGACGCGGTGGGAAGGCCGGCGGCGTCCAGGAGCACGACGTCGCCGGGCTGGTAGGCCGGACCGGGTAGGTGGATGGTCGCGCGCTCGCCGGCGATCGTCGCCGCAGCGGGCGTCGCGCTGAAGAGGGTGGTGTGGACGACCGCCTGGGCGTCGGGGTAGCCGAGGACCGCGGCAACCTCGCCGTGCACACCCGCCGGGTGGTCGACGGCCGAGGCATGCACGGTCGCCGGCGCACCGAGCACCCAGGTCGACAGCGCGACCGGATAGGTGCCGAGGTCCAGGAGCGGCCCACCGGCAAGGTCCGCCCGAAGGATCCGGTGCCCGGACCCGAACGCCTCGCCGTACTCGGCCAGGACGGTGCGGACCCGGCCGATGGTCCCGTCGTCGAGCAGCTGGCGGACCACGTCGTACCGCGGCAGGAGCAGCGTCCACAGCGCCTCCATGCAAAAGACGCCTCGGGCGCTCGCGGCGTCGGCGATGAGTCTGCCGTCCGCGGCGTCGAGCGTCAGCGGCTTCTCGACGAGGACGTGCTTGCCGGCCTCGATGGCCATCAACGCGCACGCGAGATGGGCCGGGTGGGGCGTGGCGACGTAGACCACGTCGACATCCCGCGCGTGGACGAGCTCCTCGTAGCTCCCGTACGAGGTGGCGACACCCGCCGCGTCGGCGAACGCGGCCGCCCGCGCGCTGTCGCGGGAGGCGACGGCGACCGGCTCCTGGCGCGTGTGGCGCTGGAGGGAGGCGAGGAAGCGCTCGGCGATCCACCCTGTCCCGAGCACCCCCCACCGCAGGGCCGGCGCCGACCTAGACGCCGGCGTCCTGGGTTCGGGGAGCGACGGACCGGTCGTCCTCACTCGCCCCCCTGGCGCGGGTGGCGCACGGCGACCGGCCGGCCGCCGGCCGCCATCGAAGCGAGGGCCGCCTCGCTGACCGCGGCCGCCACCAGCCCGTCGTCGGCCGTCGGGAGCGGAGCCGGTTCGCCGGCGTTCACGGCGTCGACCCAGGCCTGGAGCTCGAGGCGGTAGGCGTCGGCGAACCGCGGCCGCCAGTCCGCGGCGTACGACGTCGCCCGCGTGCCGGCGCGGTCGGCGACCAGCCGGACGGGTTCGGCGAGCGTCAACGCACCGCTGGTCCCCACCACCTCGCAGCGGACGTCGTAGCCGTAGCCCGCATTGAGGAAGACCTCGATCGTCGACAGCACGTCGTCGGCGGTGCGCAGGAGCAGCAGCTGAGGGTCCTGGAGCACATCGGCCGCGAAGGCCGGGCGCGGGGCGTGCCACGCGACCTCGGTCACCGGCGACCCGAGCAACCACGGGACCGCGTCGAACTCGTGCACGGCTGAGCCGGTGATGCTCGAAGCGCTGGTCGCGCCCGGGGCCGAGCTCACCCCCCGGCTGACGCAGTGCACGACCAACGGAGTGCCGCAGGCGCCGGACGCGACCTGCGTCCGCAGCTCCTGATATCCCGGGTCGAACCGGCGCATGAACCCGACCGACACCAGCCGCGTCCCCTCGACCCCGACCACCTCGTCCTCCGCCTCGACGAGCTTGCGGCACTCGCCGACGGTGGGCGCCAGCGGCTTCTCGCACAGCACCGGCTTCCGCTCTGCCAAGCAGGCCAGGACGAGGTCGGCGTGGCTCGCGTCGGCCGAAGCCACCACGACAGCATCGATCTCAGGGTCGCGCACCAGGGCGAACGGGTCACCGAGGGAGAGGGCACCGGGGATGCCGCCCGCCACGTCCCCGGCACGGGCGGCGTCTATGTCGGCGACCCGGATGACCTCGGCTCCCGACACCCAGCGGTGCAGCGTGGTCACGTGGTCCGCGCCCATCACCCCGGCTCCGACGACCCCGACACGGAGCGTCATCGACGCCGTCCGCATGCCACCGTGGTCACGACCGTCCACCTGCGTGCACGAGCACCGGAACACTCCCTCCGGAGATGACGGCCGACGCCGACCTTCGTCGGCCGAGTGTGCCAGTCGCGGGCAGCGGACCGCCGAACACCTCGTCAGGACGCCTGATACCGGTGGTAGCACTGCCACGGCGCTTCTCCGCCTCAGCACCGGCGCTCCGCTCTGGGGGGACGGAGGGCTGGCGGCCAACGCTGCCTCGACCAGCTGTTGTGGGGTCGTGGACGGCTACGGAGTGGACGCCGGTCTGCCTCGTCCGAGGTGCCTCCTGTCGCACCGTCAGTTCCCGGGACCGACCCCATCCGAACGGCGGGTTCACCTCGGGATCTGCATACGGTGCTCACAGCGACGGCACAGTCGCTCCATCGCGTCGCTCGCGACGCTGAGGTCGTCTTCTGATCCTGGCTGCGATGAGCCCTGAGGTCTACCTTGAGGTCATGCACGGATGGTCGGATGCGGAATGGCTGACCCTGCAGATCGGGCCGGTCTGGGTGGTCAGCGCAGTGGTCGGACGCAGCCGTCTCGACGAGCTCGAGCAGGCGGCATTCTGGCGCAGCGTTGATGACGCACCGCAGGACTCACCCATGGGCTGGCAACTGGCGCGGGCTATGACCCTCAACCGCAAGTGGCTTCTCGACGAGTTCCAGTTCGACAACCGTCCGATCGTCTCCGGCCTCAACGACGTTGCGTCGCTGCTCGAGCGGGTCCCGCCGGAGGTCAGCCGAGATGTGCGCGATTTCATGCTCCGCGTTGGCTCGGGGCTGGCACGGGCGCGCGGCCCGTTCGGCCAGCGGATCAGTGACCAGGACGCGCTCACCCTCCAACTCGTCGCGCAACTGCTGGAGACGGCCGATGAGACGGCAGGTGACAACCCGCTGAATGCAACCGCGGCAATCTGAGCCTCTGTGGCACGTCAACTCCAGCCCGGTCGACACCGTCGTCGACGAACCGCGTCACGACGGTCGACCCGACAACGTGCAGCACCCGTGCGGTCGTCGGTCGGGTCGATGATCAGTGCCCTGACCTGGCCGCTGCTCGGGTGTTCGAGCCGGAGCAGGACCCGCTAGCACTCGAGCAGGTGTCCGGGCCGGACGCGCTCTCGACGACTGCCGCCGGGTAGCTCCGGACTCGGCTGCACACTGCGTGGGAGCAACACCTCGCGATCCGATCAGCCGAGGTCGGTGAGACGGAGGAGCCTCCGGACTGTTCATCGGGCGCACCGCAAGACGCCGTAATGCGGCTCACCTGAGGACTCCCCCGCGTATCCCCGCGTATCCCCCGCGGACACCCGCAACCAGCCGTCGACCGCCGCCCACGGCCGGACAGGACACAGGCGACCTGAGCCCCAGAACCCGCAGGTCAGCAACCGTTCATTGAGTCGGTGGCAGGTGCAGGATTCGAATCTGCGAAGCTTTCGCGACGGATTTACAGTCCGACGGTCGCGAGGCGATAACCTGCGGCTTCACCGCCTCGAGTTCAACTTCCGCACGTGTTCCCCACGAACAGCCGGACCACACCGGAACCACCCGGGACCAGCCGGGCGAACGGGTGGGGCACCATCTCCCTTCTCACGATGCTCCGGTTCGCCGTTGAGTGGCGAGGTGCAGGAGCGGTCGACTACAGCACGGACGGCAACCCGCGCTGACTTCTGACACTGTGCGCCGCGGCTCACCGTCGGCGTCGACGACCGCCAGCGCCGTCAGTACGGACAGTGCTGCGATCGCACTGACCGCCAGCCGACGGCGGCGGCGCTGCAGCCGATAGTCCTCGCCGGCGATCTCCTCGGGCGGTCGCCCGAGCACGGTGGCGGCGATCCGCACCGCGGCCTCCTGATCGGCGGCGCTGCCCGTCCCTAGCTCGACATAGAGCGGAAGCGCACGAGTCGCGCGGACAAGAGCCGGCGGCAGTGCTTCGGGACGCGAGAAGCGATCCTTCGAGTCGTCCCACTCCAGCGGCACCGATGGGTCCGCACGCACGAGGATCATGCGGTCAGCCCGCCCGAGGTTGTCGCACCAGTACGCGATTTCTCGGTTCACCCAGGCTGAACGCGAGCTCGCCTCAGAAAGCACGACGATCAAGTTCTGCGACACGCGCATCGGCTGCCGGAGGCGCTCCGTGAGATCACTTCCCGCTCCCAGCCAGCGCTCGTCGCGGAACACCTGGAAGCTGGCTCTTCGGAACGGACGCCGCAGCAGTTCACGAAGCGCTAGGTCGAGTCGCCGGACCCGATCCAGGTCTGCGTGGGCATAGGACACGAAGAAGTCGTAGCGCGGGCCCGCCACGGGTTCAGCGTGCTCGCCATGTCGGGCAGGCGACGTGAGCGACGGCGGCCTTCCTACCGGTCGGAGGCCGGCTCATTGAGCCGTGGTGATCAAGTCGAGCGACCTTTTGTCCAGCCAGATTGTGGACGTGACCCACGCAAGTCCACCGTCGGCCTGAGCGCCCTCGCGTCAGGAGCGGTCCACGAATCGAGCCATCTCCTGCGGGCTGAGGGCGCGGGTCACCCGCTTCTCGGACAGCGCGACCAGCGACGCGACATCCCTGCAGCTGTCGCACGTGAAGATGTACGCCGCGTCCGCCGACGTTCCCGCCAGGAGCTCGGGTCGGGAGGGACTCACGGCAACCGCGTTGACGAGGCCCCGCGGTGCATCGAAGACGGCGGTCTGAGCTTCATTAGTGACATCCCAGACGCGCACGGTGCCGTCCATGCCGCCACTGACCACGAGCTGCCCGCTGCGCTGGAACGCGACATCCGTCACCAGGCCGGTGTGCCCGCCCATCGACCCCGCAGGTTCGCCCGTGCTGTTGAGCAGCTCGACCCGGTCACCCGTGGCGAGGGCGATTCGTTCGCTTCGGCCGTCGACGGCCACGCCGAGTATGCCGGTGTCGAGCGTCGCCAGGCGATGCTCCACCTCCCCGTCGGGATCCCAGGCGACGACGCGACCGTCGGCGTCACCGGTCACCATGCGGCCGTCCTCGAGGAAGGCCACCGCGTTGACGCGGCTGGGATGCTGCAGTGTCTGCAGCACACGTCCGGTTGCGACCTCAGCCACACGGACGCGTCCGTCCAGTGCAGAGGTCAAGAGCCGGGTGCCATCCGGGCTGAACGCCACGTCGTCCACGCGCCCGGGAATGTCAGGCAGGCGGGACACCTCGTCGGCGGTGTCGGAGTCCCAGATCACCACGGACCCGGTGACGGCACTCGTGGCGAGGAAGCTCCCGTCCGGGCTGAACTCGGCTTGTGTGAGGCTGGGAGCGCCCGACGAATCGCCCACGTGTGCCAGGACGGTCTTGATCGGCAGGCAGCTGCGTTCCTTGAGGGGGGACGTGCAGCCGTTCCCGACGGGAACCTCGGAGGCATCGCGCGCCCGCCACACCCTGGCAAGGCCGAGGCCCGAGGCCGTGGCGACGGTCAGGCCGTTCGGTGCGTAGTCCACGTCCTCGACCGGCGAACGCCCGAGGAAGGGCAATCGTGTCCTGAGCAACGCCGGCGGTGCCGGCAACTGCCACACTCGCAGCTGGCCTGTCCGGTAACCCGTGACGACCCGCCGTCCGTCGGGTGAGACCGCAGTGCGACTCATGGCGCCCGCGTCAGCTCGCAGCTCCGCCACACGCGCGTCTCCGACCCGCCAGACACGGGCGACCCCGTCGAGGCCCGCGGCGACCAACATGGTGCCGTCGGCGGAGAACTGGAGCTGCTGCAGCGGCTCGCCAGGCCCCGCGAGCGTGCGTCGCTGTCCGTCCGCAAGGTCGTAAAGGAACACGCGGCCCGAGATGTCGGAGGACGCGACGCGGCGTCCCGAGGAGTCCAACGCCGCGACGTACACGTTGGTGAGCTCGGTGACCAGCGCTCCGTTCGACGTACGTCGCACGCTGCCGTCGCCGTTGTCGGCCGCGGTCAAGGTCAGCTCGCCGTCGGAGGTGAGGGCGACCGAGGCGACGGGCCAGCGGTATTGGGCGATGGTGCTCTGCTCCTCCCCCGGGCCGCCTGCATGAACGGTGCCGTCGCGGGTCCCGCTGACAACCACCGACTGGTCATCCGACACCGCCAGCGACGTGATGGGCCCGGAGTGGGCAGACTGCAGCTCGCGATTGGCGGAAGGCTCGAGAGCCCAACGCTGCACGGTTCCGTCGGCTAGGCCCAGGTATGCGGTGGTCCCATCGGCACTCATCGCCGCGTCTCGGACGGAGGTCTCAGCCAGGGGGGCGCCCGCGGTGAGCTCGCCGTCTTCGACCGACCACAGCAGCGCGCTGCCGCGGGCTGTCACCATCACCCCGTGACGGCCCGACCGGTCGGCGCTGAGCCGCTCGACGGCCCCGTCCCCAGGGCGGATCGCTCCCCGCGCCGTACCGTCCTTCGCGTCCCACGCCGCGACGGTCCCGTCTCGTCCGGCGCTCAGAAGAAGCCGACCGTCCTGCGACCACACGATGTCGGAGACCTGCGCCTCATGGGCGTTCATCGTCATCCGCACGGTCGAGTTGTCGACGGCAGCTCGGAGCGCTCCGAGGGCCTGGTCGGTCTGAGCGGTCCGCCACGCCAGCCGGCTGAGGAGGAGGGAGCGCTCGGGGTCGACGCCGAGCTGCGCCATCGCGACCGCCGCCAGCTCCCTGGACTCGGCCTGGTCGCGTTGCTCGACGGCGGTCTGCCGCTGTACCAGCGCCAGCGCCGCCAGCACGAGGGAGAGGACGGCGGCGCCGGAGACCGCCGCGAGGATCACGCGCTCCCGGCGCGTCTCATACCTGCGGCTCAGGGAAACGAACCTCGTCTGCAGCGGCGTCGGGCTCGGTTCGGCGCCCGGTTGCGCAAGCCAGTCCTCGGCCGCCCGCAGCTCGCGGCCCCGGAGGAGCTGCGAGCGCTCCTCGGAGCTGGCCTGCCATCGCAACGCGCGCATGAGCCACTGCGTGTGCTCGCGGACGCCGTCGTGGTCGGTCTGGATCGCGGCGACGACGGCGGCCGCTGCTGTCGCCTGGTCCTTGCCGTCCCGTGCATCGATCCACTGCAGGGCGGCAAGCTCGGGTTGCACATGAGTGGGATCCACATCCCTGATCACCACGGGAATGAGGCGCTTTCCGAGCTCGAGCGAGCGCTCGAGCTCTCGTTGACACTCCTCGGACGCCATCCAGTCCGTGCTGAGGCAGCACACAGTTGCTGGCGCCATCTCCAGAGCCGTCCCGAGCTCGACCCGCCATGGCGCAGCGGGAGGGATGCGGTCGGCGTCGACCCAGAAGGACTGTCCCAGTTCCTGCGAGAAGCGGACGAGGGTCATCACCCTCTCGCGGTCGATCCGCGAGTAGGAGACGAAAGCGCCGGGTGCGGGCTCTGCGCTCGTCAGCGAAGGGTCGGAGATGGTCACAGCCTCAACGCGGCATCCTGACGATCCCGTATCCCTCCTTCCTCAGGATTGTTGGGAACTCCGTGATGAACATGCGATCACGATCGCGTGCCTCCTCCGCCAACTCATCCCATGGCACCAGATCAGGATGGGTCGTCGACGTTCGGGTCGAACCGTAGGTGAGCCCTTGTCGGCTTTTCTCGTCGATCCACCGTTCATGCTCGGCTTCAGCGAGCCTCTCGAGCTCCTCGGGCGCGAAGGTGAAGTCCCCTCGCTCATCGGACAGCGGCAGGATGGCGCATCCCAGCATGCGCAGCTTCTCTCCGATCTCCCACGCCTGTGCCCGGTTGGAATCGCGCGTCGCCGAGCGCAGCTGCCCCCACGGCTGGGCATTGCCCGGATCGTGCTCCGCGCCCGGCGTGGTCGACAGGTGCGCGACGTACCGCGCGTGCAGCGCGCGGGCGATCCGCTCGACGGTCGCACTCTCCCGGATCGAGGTGGCGTCGCCGGTGATGTCCGAGGCGGCCACGATGCGCAACGCACCTCTCGCATCGTCGAAGATGCGGACGGGCCCATCGGCGAAGGCCTTGACGAAGCCAGATCCCTCCTGCACGCACACCACCACGTCAACGGGGCGATCCCGATAAAGACGTAGCACGTTCAGCCCCAGCTTCAGGCCACCGTCGTCATCGACTCCGCACACGTACACCACCACCTTCTCTGCATGCGGCGGCGCGACGTCCAGCACCTCTCTACTCGTGAAGAGCTCCCCGAACTCGCACGTCTTGGCCACGACCGTCACAGCTGCTCCTCCGTCGCCGGTCGACGGGATCGCCTCTGCGATGTGGCGGGCGGTAGGTCCGACGACCGCCACCGTCACGCTCGTCGGTGAGTCGTCCTGCAAAGGACCGTGCTCTCGTGCCTGTCGTATCAGTTCCAGCGTCAGTGATCGCGCCAGCATCCCGTCGCCCAGGACGACCGCGACGTCGGCTCGGGCATTGGAGGGGCTCCTTGTCAGTGCTCGGGCCAGTATGTGATTCACGTCGATGAGATGGACGCGGAAGGCATGTGACTGCGGCATGGAGAGCAGGCGCGCCTCCAACGCCGAGTGCAGGTCGCTGTCCGGCACGGTGGCGTAGCACGCGAAAGGCCGCTCGATTCCTGCGCGGAGCTCTCGGCTGCTGAGGACGACCGCGGCGTTGACCGCACCGTCATCGTCGACTGCAAAGACCTCGGAGGCTCGCTCGACGCCTGCCCGACGGAGCACGACGACGTCGCGCGGATCCCCCGACAGCGGGATGACGCCGCGGACCAGCGAGGTGCCGGCTCGCTCGCCGGCCGCCGCGAGGTCGACCATCACGACCTTCAACCCCTGTTCCGCCAACGACCGGGACAGCAGGACGCCGCGGCGTCCCCCGCCGACGACGACCGCATGATCGCGTGCGAGCCTCGCCCGCAGGAGACGCCACCTCTCGGAGAGGATCACAGCGGCAGAGGTTGCGAAGACGTAAGCAGTGGACACGGGGGCGATCAACCTCGCGAGCTCGAAGCTGTTCGGGAGTTGCTGTCCAGGACGGAGCCAGTCCGGGAACTGGTTCGTGAAGAGGCCGAGGAAGGCGTTGGCCAGCTGTAACCAGCCCGGCCGTGGCGTCACCTGCGTTCGGACCTGCAGAAGGCCGATCACACCAAGGATTGCAGCCGTGAGGGCCAGCAGGACGAACACTGCGGTGACCAGCAGGACACTGCTGCCGGCTCCCGGCGGTACGCCGCTGCCGCCACGTAGGCGAGGAAGGATCTTTCGCATCGATCACGATCCGTCGCTCACGGCAACACACCCTAGTGCACAACGTGGGCCGCGCCGACCCGTGAAGAGCTCGTGAGCGCACGCGGATCGCTCAAGCGGCCGGAGCGAGCCATCGGCCGTGGAAGCCGCCCTGATGCATGCACACCTCCACCGGTAACGGTCGTCCACCTTCGCCCTGCAGCTCGGTCCACCCGTCCGCTGATCGGATCATCGAGAGGTCGAACGTATGGACCTGGCCTCCCGGTTCGAAGACGGTCAGCACGTTGGTCCGCACGTCGGTGAGCACTTGCCAGCTCAGCCGGGGACTGGAGACCAAGTCGTACATGTTGGTCCGCAGGGGGAAAGCAGCTCCTGGGGACTCGTCACCGGCGTTGCTCTCCGCCCGCCGGCTGGGCTTCGCAGGCCGAGCGTATCCCTGCGTGTCTTCGAGTCCTCCCTGGTCAGCCACAGCGAACGCCTCTCAAATTCATCGGCGAGACGCCCCTTCGCTTCACTTGATGTTCTGGATGATCGCCATGGCAGCCTGGTGCCGCATGTTCATCATGTTGCTCATCAGTGAAGCCGTCTTCAGCTGGTTCTGAAGCTTCACTTGCAGCGCCAGCTCGGGGTCGGTCTTCATGAGGTCCTCCTCTTCCTTCTTCTGGCCGGCGATGATGTCCCTCAGCAGCCCTCGCTCTGAGTCGTCTGCCGACCTACCGGGCTCCCGCGCCTCGTCGGCAACTGGCTCAGGAGCTGCGGTCTGCGCATGCACCGGCGATGCGGAGGAGGGGCCGAAGACGGGAGGCGCGACCGGCGCGTCAGTCATCTCGAGCACGGCCGTCGCTTGGGCGGTGTTCCCGTACAGCTCGACGAGCTGCTCCGCCAGCAGGTGCCGGTTCCCCACGTCGGCCTGCATCCACAGGGCGCGCGTGCGCGCCCATTCGAGCGGAATGGCCGCCAGCCAGGCTTGCTCCTGTGGCGACAACGTGGGGTAAGCGGATGCCATCTGCTCGGTGAACTCCGCCCGCGGCACCGGGCCCATCGGCGTCCACGGCCGGTCCTCCATGATCGCGTCGACGAAGCTGAGGATGCCGAGGTAGGAGTCGACGACCTCCTGGGTCAGCGGCGGTGTTCCGTCCGCGATCGCCGGGTTGGCGGCGTCGTAGAGCGCAAGCAGTGCCTTCGCCGCAGGATCTGGGGTGTCCCGGAACGCGGCCACGACCGCGGACTGATAGGTCTCGCGTACGAAGTCGGTCGTGTCCGGGCCTTGGGCCCGCGCCTGCTCGGCGAGCGACACCAATTGCATGAGACCTGCTATGTCCTCAGAGGGCCACCTCCTTGCAGAGTGCGCGACGGCCTGACGGGTCGACTGGTCGATCGTGACGTCGAGGAGCCACGAGAACATCGAGGTGATGGCGTCGACCTGCTCAGGGCTCGCGCTCGAGGAGTTGTCGTCCGACGGTTGCGGGTCGGCCGGCCCCGCTGTGGGCTGGCGTTGCCCGAAGACCGGCGGGACGACGGGACCGGAAGGCTGATCGGGCATCTGTGTGTTACTTCTTTCGACGGTCGCCTCCCACGCGGGGCAGGCGTTGTGCGGGTTCTGGAAGAGGCACACCCTGTAGGTGTCCGCGGTCGAGTAGACGGCGCAGTAGCTCAAGTACGAGGGCGGAGCCAGCATCTCCCCTTTCGTCTGGTACGAGCCGTTGATCTCCAGTGCCTGTCGAGCCGCCTTTCCCTGTCGGTAGCTGCCCAGCAGTGAGTCGGTCGTGTCCTTCTTGACGTCGGCGGAGATGTTTTGCGCTGCGAGGCGAACGTAAGTCCGTTCGCGGCGTTCGTCCTGTTCGGACCCACGGGGCGGAACCTCGTGGCGACAGTCCGAACACGCGCGGGACGGAGCCGGCGTGGCGTCGAAGTCCGCACATCTGAGTCCGGCGTTCTTCACCTCTGCGATGTAGTAACGCCCCGCCGACTCGTCGAAGCCGCAGTAATCCGACAGGACGGGCTCGGCCGACCAGGTGTCCTTACCGGCGGACGCCTGACTTCGCTTGTACTCCGCCTCCGCATCGCGTTGTTTCTGCTCGTCCTCGACGACCTTACCCAGAGCTTCTGCCACCTTGTCCGCGGTCGTCGGAAGCGCTCGGGCGAGCAGTTGGCTCGCGGGCCTCACCGGGCGATACCAGTGACACCTCGAACAGGCCGGCATCGTGCTCCTCACTGACTCTCGGTCCAGCTCCTGATGAGGTTGGCCGCGGCACGAGCCGCACGTCGCAGATCCTGCTCGGTGTGCGACAGCTGTTCCCCCCCGGCGGCGGTGTGGGTACCGCGGGGCACCACCGCATGAACGGTCGTGCGACCTCGTGCGTCCTCCTCCCGCCGCCGCAGCTCCACGCCGTCGACGAAGATGCGTTGCTGATGGAGACGTTCCGATGTCGCCGCGAGCTGGCCAGGCTGGCGCTGCACCGACGGCTTCAAGAGCTCTGTCAGGTGCTCATCGACGAGCGCATCCAGCTCGTCGCGATGAGCGCGCACCAGAGCGACGTCCTCGCGGTTCAACGCAGCCGCCTCTGCGCCTGTCGCGTTCTCGCGGCGTTCCGCGATCCTCTGAGCAGCGAGCGCCCTCTGGTCCTCCGTTGACAACTTGAGGCTCGCGAGTCGCTGCCGGTCCGCGAGTGCTGCCACCGCCAAGTCTCGGGCGTGGCGCACGACCTCATCGCTGCGGTCGCGCTCCAATGTGTAGGTGAGCTCACGTGCGGAGCTCTTTCCTGCCTTCACTTCGTAGGCATCCGAAATCTCTTGGGTCGAGTCGGCGGATCCGCGCACGACAATGCCATCGGTCAGCGAGGCGCCGTCGGCGTTGGTGAGGCGGTGTCCGGCGATGTAACCGAGATCGCTCTCGCCCTTCGCTGCGATCCTTGCCGCCTGGACTTGGTCGTTGAGCTCCTCAGCCAGCTGTCCCTTGACCGCGAACGCCATCGCGTCGGTACTCGCCACCTTGACGGCTCGCGCGCGGTCGTGGATGCGTTGGATCGCGTCCGCGTCCAGCTCCGCCGCCGGCTCGCCGAGCTCGTCCCGAAGGGCGGACGCCTGCTGGGAGGTCAGTCGGTTCATTATCAATTCGGTGCTCCGTCGGACGTGTCCTGCCAGGCGCGCATCGGCGCGGGCACGGTCGGACTGTCGATTGTCCTGCTCCCGTGTCACCTCCAGGAGGTCGCTGCCCGGCGCTCCCGACGCCAGAGCCTGCGCCACCCTGCGCTGTTCGACGGCTTGCTGATTCCGCATCTCTTGAGATCGGGACTGAAGAGCTCGCTCCACGTGGTCGACCAGCTCCACCAACCTGACTGCCTGCTCACGAGCGCGCTGTTGAGACTGCTTGATCGCATCAGGGCCGGCGTCCCGCTCGCGGGACTGGTCCTGGTCGCGCACCTGCTTCGCAGCGTCAGTCAGTACGGCGCCGAGGTCCTCCGCGAGCCGGCGGTTGGCGACCGCCTCGTGACGCTGGCCCTCCGCGATGACGTCGAGCTGCGTCTCGCGTGCCGCCCTCTCGGCCACTGCAGTCGTGCCCGCGATGCTCGATGACAGGTCGCGAAGCCCGTCGAACGCCCGCTCGATCTCGTCGCGGCGGCTCTGCTCGACCGCTGGTGCTGTCTGTAATATCGAGTGTCCGGCCCGTTCAAGTCTTCCGAGGTCCGCGCCGTGAGATTGTTGCGTGGCAGTCGAGCGTTCATTCTGGCGGCCAGCCTGCTTGTCGACGGTCGGCATGGCGCCTACAACGTCAAGTCGGGAATTTGCACGAAGTATGCACCGGGATCATTTCCTCCATCCAAGGACCCGACGACAACAGCCTGCTGGCGCTCGAGGACCTGGGTCAGGACGGCGCTCGGCAGCGACTTGCGTTCTCGAAGCTCACGGTTCGCGCTCGAGCCGAATCCCTCTTTCTGCTGGGAAGTCCCCGCGGATCCGACGTACCAGTCAGCTTCTCCGGCGAGCTTGGTCGCTTCCTCGGCGGTCTCGTTGTCTCCCAAGCGCATGAAGATCTTCGCGGAGAAGTTGGAGAACACTGCCCGCCACTGCTCCTTGAGCGACGAGGCCTGCAGCATGTTGACCGACTGCGTCGCAAGAAGACCCATGCAACCGAACTGGCGCGACAGCGAGAAGAAGTAGGCGTCTCCAGCTGGTTCGCCCGGAACCTCGGAGGCGACGTCGCTGTACTCGTCGCACATAAGGATGAGCGGCCGCTCAGCGTTCTTCAGCGCTCCGGAGCGAACACGGTCGAAACGTGAGAGGACGGTACGCTGGAAGAGTAGCTTGACCAGGGTGCAGAGCACCTTCGCGGTTCCCGCGTCCCCGGGCCCGATGCTGACCAGGACCACTTTCCCACCATCGAGGATATCATCGTAAAAAGTTGTGCGCTTTTGCGAGGGAACCTTGACAACCATCTTGGAGAAGTCTTTCCACCTACTTTCGAGGAGCCCACCGTAAGCGGTCGTGATGAGAGTCTCAACCGTCGCGACATTGTCAGGCTCCTGTCGGTAGAAACCATCAATCTGGTTCAATGCCAGCATCATGTCTCGCCTGCGGTCCGGTTCGAGCTCGCTCAGCCGCAGCCGCGCGTCCCGGGCGATCCGCTGGATCTTACGTTCGGGCTCACCGCCGACCCCGGTGGGCTCGACGAGGAGCACCGCCTCCACCAGGGAAGCGATCGAGGTGACCTCGATCTCAACCCAGTCCAGGACGGGGAGAGCGGCGGTGAACAGATTCCGCCAGGCGCCGAACCAATAGGGCTCAGACGCGCCGACACCAGCGCTCTGGGCCGCAAGAACCAACAGCCTTCCGAGTTCCGGCGGAGACAACCCCACGTCGATCACGTTGACCGCCGCACCGGCACGGGCCAGCTCGATCGGGCTCAGCACGACCAAGTCCGAAGAGCGCCCCACCGCCTCCATGGCGTCACTGACCGTGCCTATCAACCCGGCCTTCGGATCCAGGATTATTCCCCCGAAGCGCTTCTCCGGGCTACCGGACTGGACCCTCATGACCTGGCGGAACAGATGCATCAAGAGATAGGTCTTGCCTGCACCGGGCGCGCCGAAGATCCCGTACGACGCGCAGAGCCCACGGTCCTCGATCACGATATCGTCACCGGCTGGTTCGAGGACCCATTCCAACCGGTCAGTAGGCAGCCGGCCAGTGAACCCCACGCTGTCGAACAAATCGAGCGCGGAAAGGGAACCATCGTCTGGGAGGCCGACAGAGAATCTTGCAGGCGTACGGATGCGATCAACCCTCTGGCTCAGCTGCAGAGTCCGGCCAACGGAGACGCGCCCAGAAACCTGAACTCGGATGTCAGCGGGTAGGTGGCGCCCGACGGCGACAGTGGCGTCCCGCTCGCTCTCGCGCTCAGGGAGCCCGTTCATAGCGCTCACAAGCTGCCTCCGGATTCAGTACGACGCACAACTGATAGACAGGGGCCAATTCGCCACTCACAGGATTCAGGACCGCGATCCCCTGGTTCAGCGCCGCCGTCACAGCGTCAACGTCCTCAGGATCGATCGTGAGCACCACTTCCGCGCGCGTGAATGAAGCGCACCACGCGTAATGATGAGGTTCGTAGGTGAACGACTTCCCCGCCGCGACCCGCTGCATCTCCTCCTTGGCTCGCTGTCGCTGCTCCTCGTCCCACTTCCCCTGAGAACTGAGCGCACCAGCGGATTGAAGGTCCGAGGCATCGAACAGCACGGGAGACGGGCGCAGCCGGTAGAACCGGCACCGGGTGCACACACGAGGTGCCTGCGCCGCTGGCTGACCCATGGCGACGACCTCCCATCCTCCCCGTACACCATTGGACGGAAGGGACCGTCTCGTCAAGTACCGGTTCGGGTCCGCCCGACCTCCCCGGTTGGGGCGCTTGCGGGAGGCCGGTGCGTCATCGCAACGGTCGACTGCACCTCAGGTCCTGGGGAGCTGAAGATCCAACGTATTCAATCCATTCGGACGTTGTCAGGTCTCTGCCTGCGGCCCGGCAAGCGTCTCGGATGAGCTCGCCAGGGTCTAGGTGCCAGCGCAGCGCGCTGCCACCAGAGATCGCTGTCAACAAATGCATACCGTCATCGCTGACGGCCATGGACATGTTATCTCCGGGTGCGCCACCCATGGACTGATTCGGCAAGGGCGTGGGGAGTCGAGCAATCATGAGACCGCTGGAGACGTCGTAGACCGAAACGACGCCTTGACTGTCCATCAAAGCTGCAGTGCTTCCATCTGTCGACGCCTGCACATCTGATCCTTCGGCCGAGAATGCACCTCGCCTACGGCCCGATCGATCGAACTGCGTCACCCTGCCGGACGCGAGCACTAGTGCACCGTCCGCGATGGCGGCGACACCTTGTGGACACTCCTTCCACCCAACTAGCCGTTTGCCAGTCAGGCTCGCTATGTCGAGCACTTGAAGTCCCGAGCAATCACCCAGCACCAGCCTGGAGCCGTCGGATGAGAAGTCGCTGAAGGTCGTGTAGGGCTCGACGACATCGGTGAGGGTCTTCAGCTGATTGCCGTCGAGGTTCCACTGAGCGATCACTCCGGTTGCGTCTACAGCGGTGACTCTCTTGCGCTCCGACAGTATTGCAATGTTGATCCAATCGTGTCCGTCGCTATCCTCAAGGGTGACGGGAGATCGCCCGCCCTCGACCACCACGAGTTCTCCGCCAGGCCGCATCGCGACAATGTCACGCTCGTCCCCGAGGGCGACACGAGTAGCGTCACCGAAGTCGATCGACTGCGAGGCGAATTGACCTAGGGTGTCCGACGTTAGGGTCATGCCGTTACCGTCAGTCCAAACCGCCATCCCCGTTGTAGAATTGAGGTCGACGAAAGCGGGGATGATGACACCGCCTTCGTCGACAAGGGTAGCCTTGATGACCGTTGCACCCAGCCCTGGGCCGCCTAGTTGATATACTGCCAACATGTCCCGCGAGATCGCAGCCAGATGACCTGGTCCTCCGACGAACCGGACGTCCTGTACCGGCTCCAATCCGGACAGTGGCGCACGGGGGCGAGGGGGCGCCGAGCCTGTCGGGTATGTGTCTTGGATATAGATGAGGCCGCCGCTCACCACCGCAGTCCGCTTACCGCCTTGGGCGATGGCGAACGCCTCGGCAGAGGTCTGGCCACCGCCCGTGACCTCACCCTCGAGTTGTGCGTCTTGAGGAGAGGCGGATGCTGCCCACGGCTCGGCCCAAGAGAACGAGTCCTTCGCAATGCCGAAGTATGCAAGATCGGGAGAGATCGCCGGGATGTAATGACCCGCCGGTGTACGGGGCTGGCCAGCTGTCCGGCGAAGGGCGAGGAAGGGGAGCGAAAAGACGGCCATCGTGCCGTCGTAGGCTCCAAAATCGAGGGTACCGTGTCTGAATCGAAGTTCACCGGACGGGTACGGCAAACTCTGTCTTGTTGCCAACCGCCTACCAGACGTGGCCTCGTGAAGGGTCAGCGTCGACGCATCCGCCAACAGTGCGACGAAGTCGCCGGTGTCATCAATAGCAACTCCCAGAACAGCATCGCTGCGCGGTCCAGTCCACTCCGCCACCGAGGTCGCCTCTTCTACGTCGTAGACCCGTACCTCGAGATCCTCGGTCACGACCACCATGTGGCTGCCGTCCTGACTCATCGCCATGCTGGTTGGGCGGCCGTTAACAGGAGGTAGAGCGCGCCGCCTGCCGTCACGGGACCAAACGATGATCCCACCGGAAGAGTCGGCGGTAGCGATTGCCGTCCCACTCGGCGACACCGCCCACTGTACAATTGTGGCTCCCACGTCAGACGTCCACGCGAGGTCAGGATTGGCGTTGGCGGCCCTCATGAGAACGGACCGCCCCTCGGCGCCGTCGTCAAGTCGATAGGCTTCAGCCGCCATCAGCAGTGATGCGTCGGGATCCCGCGAGGCGAGGGCTTCGGCTTGCGCGCTCACCGCACGCAGGGTCGCAAGCCGCTGTTGTGCGTTGGCGCGGTCGCGTTGCCGGATCGCCAGAGCGGCGGCGAACGACGCGATCAACGCTAGGACGAGCACCGCCACGATGCCGGTACGGAGGAATGCTAGCGCCCGCCGCTGCTGTCGAACGTCTTCGCCGATTAGCTCGTCCTTCGGTACCCCGGCCACCACCGATGCCACACTGGCTATGGCCGAGTAGGCCCCCGAATCGTCCTTGGAAATTCTCTTCTGCGCCGCAACGGTTCGGAGATCTACCCACATAGGCTCCTGCTCCCACGCATGAAGCAGGCTCGCAGGTAGGGCGGGCGACTCCAGGTGGCCGCGAGGTCCGTCAACACGCCAGGTGATCTCGCTGGCCGCGAGTCCGATTATCAGGTGATCGGGACCTCGATTATCGAGCCACCATTCGATTTCGCGATTCACCCACGGACGCGTCGCCGAGTCGGGCGAAGCGAGCAGCAAGAACCAGCGCGACGCCATCAGTGCCCGCTCTATACCGGACCACAGAGACGGATCGTGTGCGAGACTGCTCTCGTCGCGGAATACTCGCAGCTTGCGGGTGCGATACCAAGGCGTTGCGAACCGTCGCAAGGATTTCTCCACCGCCGACGCCACGTTGCGATCTGACCTGGCATATGAGATGAATGCATCGTAAGGAATCGTTGGTGACCCTTCCGGGGCTCGATGGTCCTCAACCGACGCACGGTGATGCCAAGACATCCGACTCCCATTGATGTTGTGGGGCACGAACTTGGGTCGACGGTCAGCTGTCCTGCTCATCATGGCCGTCGGAGGTCCGCGTGTGAAGTCGCTTCTTGGATCCAGTTCGGAAGTGATCCCGGGATCTACGTGAAGTTCGCTCCGACGACACCAGCGTCGGGAGCATGGCTCAACCTCGACGAGTTGAGATTCAACCCTAGGCCATGGCCTTTGCTGCCGATCAGTCCCGTTCGGATCGCAGACGCGCTCGCAGCGGCCAGCCGGGAAGCGTGTTCCCCGGAGTGACGCCCGCATCGGGCGGCCGTCACCACCGAGTCGACCGGGCTGAGTCGGTGCTCGGCCAGTTGCGGATCGGGCGCAGGCCTGTTCGGCCCTGCGCTGGGGGGCACCGCAGGTCCACGACGCGCGGAATCGGTCGTAGACCCTGAGCGCCGGAGGCACTACCGTTGGGTGTCATAGACGTATCTGTTCTGGCTCGACCGCTGACAGGATGAGCGCGGCCCGGGGGCGGTAAGCCGCACCCCGGCTCTGGTGTTCGAGGGGATCCACACCGAACCCTGAGAATGGAGGCAGCATGGCACGTCTGTCACCGCAGCCCGCAGGGGAACCCGAGGACGCTCGGCTCCCGGCGCCTGGAAGTACTGGCGGACAAGCGTTCGATTTCTGGATGATCAATTACCCTCACAGCCATCATGCGACCCGTGGAGTCACCGCGACCTGGACCACTCAAGGCGATGACCAGGGCGTAGAGGTGAGTCTCGATCTCGTGAATGAGAAGTCGTTCTTCCCGCTGTCCTCTCTTCCCCGCGGCGAATGGGTTGCGCTCACTGACGGGCGCGGACAGCCCCTTCCGCTCATGATCTACCTCGGACCGACCCAGTTGGCTGGCCAATGGATATAGCCGCGCAGAGCCAGACGTTCCGATGGCTCATGGCCGAGGTGTGATCGGAATGAGCAGCCCGGCATCGACGGGGGCGTTGCGGCGAGGACCCGACATTCGCTTGCCGGAATTTCCAGATGTGATCAATTAGTCTCAGTCGTGAGACCGCATTGACCTTGATGTCCAAGGGGGTAGTAACCTCGAGCAGGCGTCGAAGTCGATGCATCCTGGAACATCCACCTCGACGTACATGCCCTCGTGGCCGCCGTCGAGGGCGACCGGGTGTGTCGCCGACGCGCTCCACCGCCGGCCGCGGCCCCTCGACGGTGCCGCGACGACCTCGGTGCTGCAGTGGCCGAGGCGGACCGCGTTGGACGGTTCAATAGCCGCAGGTCGAGTGCGACTCCGGGGAGCTGCTGGCCTACCCGCCCAGGACAGTGCGTGCTTCCCTGATGGGTGCGCTGGGGGCGAGCGTCGGCGTGACGGATGTCGGCTGGTTCGCTGAGGACTGGTTGCGGGTTGATGGAGCCGCCCCGGTCGGCTTGACCGGGGCGGCTCAACAGGTAGCGCAACGTCAGCGTCCGGTCAGGGAACGCCGATCAGGGTTTCGCAGGTGGACGCGGTGTCTCGGTCGGCGCCGCCATCACACCGGTCGGCCCCTGTTCCGCCGCCGGTGAGGGAGTCGAGACCTCCGGCCCCGGTCAGGTTGTCGTTGCCGCCGCCGCTGCCGCTTCTGTTCGCAGCGGCTGACCCGGTCAGCTTGTCGGCGCCCGGCGAGCCGGTGATGCCTTCGAAGAGGCTCAGGATGTCCGCCAGTGGCGGACCCAGTTGCGAGGTTGACTGTCACGGCATGCGCTTGGCCGTAGTGGACGGTGTCCGTGCCGCCGCCACCTTCGAGGCGGTCGTCGCCTGGTCCTCCACCGACGGTGTCGTTCCCGCCCCCGCCATGGACGCGGTCGTTGTTGCCTTGTCCTCACAGACCGTCGCTGCCCCCGCCGCCATCGAGGACGTTGATGCCACCGTCTCCGTCGAGCTTGTCGTCGAAGCGCGAACCGACCAAGTTCTCGACCTCCGACAAGGCGTCTGAACTTTCACCGGTCGCAGTGGTCTTGCCGAGGTTGGCAATGACGCCCCTCGGAGCGTCAGCGAAGCTGACGGTGTCGATTCCTGGGCCTCCGAGGATCAGGTCGTCCCCGCCTCGCGCTTTGATGAGATCGGCTCCCTCCTGGGCGCAAATGACGTCGTTCCCGTGCGTTCCCACGAGTGTGTCGTTGCCGGTGGTACCGCGGATGTCACACGGGGTGACTGCACCGAACTCAGCGAGGACTGAGTAGCCGTCGGGAGTGTCGATAGCGATGGTGTGGTCGATGTTTGCCTTGGCCCGAGATTCGGCCACTATGGCTCGCAGCGCTGTCATGCCAGTGGCGCGGCTCACCCGCTTGGACGGTGGCGAAGTCGAGACTCTCGGGCATATACACCGCGCTGGCCCTCATTGAGAACCGTCGCGTTCGCGAACTGGTCGTTGACCGGTCGTGTGTAGGTTCGCCACGTTAGCTCGTGGATATGCCCGCGACCGGCGACCGCAATCTTGTACGTCGTTCCTTTCACAATTCCCGCCTTAGCGCAGTAGTCGTAAGGCTTGTCAGCTCCGCAGCCCGAGCGAACCCGAGGTGGTCGAGCAGGCGCCCCCGCAGGTCCAGCTCACCTCGTACCCGATGGTCGCGCTCACCGGGAAAGCCTCGCCAGTTTGGTCCTCCGAGGTCTCCTGGTACGTGTAGCCACAGCTCGTCAACGCCTCATCCCCCAATCCCGGAACCCACGACCGGCCCGGCTCAGAACAGGTCACGCTGTCCGGACCGAGGCCCCAGACCACCCGTTCGGGGGTGGCCGTCACCGTCACCGACGTACTGCCGGCGGTGACTGTCTTGGTGAGGGTCTGCCACTGCGCGTCTGGCACCCACAGCCAGCTCTCGACACCGACGACGGCGGGGTCCGGGTACGCCGGAGCGATGTGCACCTCCGCGGTCTCAAGAGCCAGAAGCCCCAGAGCGTTCTGCGCGAGTTCGCCGGGATCCGGAGGCGCGCCTGCGGGTCCGTCCGGAGGCACCCAGAAGAGAACCTGTGGCGCCGTGTCGTCGATCAGTGCGCACATCCAGACGGACCCATCCCGGTGCCCTCGCCACGCCGGATGCCGCCGAGGAACCGCGACCGGATGAGCCCAACATGGTGGAAGTAGACCCAGACTCCCCACGGGCTCACGCAGTCCACCGGTTGCCCGTTCTCGCGCTGGCACTCGCCGCCCGAGGACGGCGGCGGCGAGGCCGGCTCACCGGGATCTCCTGGCTCCCCGGGATCCGTGACCCGGACGCATATCACGCCGGCGCCCGGCACTGAGGTCGGCGCCCACCCCGGAGGGCACTGTCCCGACGCCCCCGCGCCGGGCACGACGGCCAGGAGAGCGCCCGCTGAGATGGCAACTAGCGCGACCAGCCTCCTCAGCATCGCGGACCGACTCGATCAGAGAGGATTCGCCAGCGCGACTCGTCGGGTAGCAACACCATCCGCACCAAGGTGGTCACCGGCTTGGCTCGGGGTTGTGGGACTTCCTCGCCCCGCTGGATCACGCGCACTTCCTTGGAGCTGGCGCAGATTCGCAGGTCGACTCTTCCGCCCCCCGTTCTCGAGGAGACGAATGCTTATTGGCCGCGTCCGGATGGTGCGCGCCTCCCCGACGACCCGGATCCCCCTGGAGTCGAACTGGCGCAGCTCGGCCCAATAGCTTTGCCAGGCAGAGGTGGCGCGCATGTAATAGTTCCGCGCAGCCACAGTTGCCACGCCGACTCGGTAGAAAGCCGCGTTCCGTCCGGCGAACCGCCCGATGTCATCGACCGCCGCGAGGTATGCAGCGCGCTCGTCCTGGGTGAACTTCCTCAGGTAGGGCGGCGCCGTCGCGGATGGCGAATTTGACAGTGAGGTCGATGGAGCGCTGGACGACGAAGGCGCGGACGGATTACTGGGATCAGCGACGGGCGTGCGCGGGTCACCCGAACAGGCAACAAGGGCGAGCGCGAAGGCGCTGGTGGCGATGGCTCGTCGCATCACAGCCCCCGGCGATCATGGTGCCAGCCCGCGTGGCCTGCTCCGAACAGGTCAACCAGGCGGAGCCCCGGTAGGAAGGTGCGCTTCGCAAGTACAAAGGGGCCCGAGGGACCACGTACACCGTTCGGTGGACCCTCGATGGAAAGAATCGCCAGAAGACCTTCGCGACGCTCAAGCTTGCGGAGACGTTTCGGGCTGAGCTGCTCACGGCAGCCCGCGCAGGTACGGACTTTCGATCGGCGGATGGGTTGCCGTGGCGGTTGGAGGCAAGGCCAGCGCCAACCTGGCTGGAGCACGCAGAGGCTTACGTCGTCATGAAGTGGCCGCATGTCTCTGCACGGCATCGACGCGAGATCGCAGAAGCCCTCACCGACATCACCCTGGCGATTGTTCCCGACGACGGCAAGGGCCCGCTGCAGCCGGAGGTCCGGCGAGCGCTCTACCAGTACGCGTTCAACGTGACGGCACGTCGGAAGGACCCGCCGCCGGACCTTGCAGGAAGCCATGGCGTGGCTCGAACGGCAGTCTCCCTCGCTCACCAAACTCAACGAGGCCACCGTCTTACGCGCCATCTTGTCGCGCCTCGCGACTCGCCAGGGCGGCGCGGCATCGGCCCCCACCACTTTCGCTCGGAAACGCGCCACGCTTCACAGCGCGCTCGAGTACGCCGTCGAACTGGAACTCATGACCGCGAACCCCTTGAAGCGGGTTCGCTGGAAGGCCCCGCCACCCAGCGACGTGGTCGATCGCAGGGTGGTCGTGAACCCGACGCAGGCAAGGGACCTACTGGCTGCCGTCTGGGACAGAGACCCTGCTCTGGCAGCGTTCTTCGCGTGTCTCTACTACGCCGGCATGCGACCCGCGGAGGCCAGAAACCTTCGAGCGAACGACTGCACGCTGCCGGAAGTCGGCTGGGGGGCGCTCCTGCTGACCGGCAGCCACCAATCATCGGGGAGCGCTTGGACGGACTCGGCCAGGGCCGGTGAGGACCGGGGTCTCAAGCATCGGGGTCGGCAGGACACCAGGTTCATACCTGCTCATCGAGAGCTGGTGGCCTCGCTACGTCGGCACATTGATACCTTCCCGCTCGGACGCGACGGACAGCTCTTCGTCACGCGAACCGGCCGCGCCGGCGTGCCGATCTCGCCGCCCTATGACAACCCGGTCGCCACTGGCGCGATCTATCGGGCATGGCATCGGGCCCGCGAGGCAACGCTGACCGAACGGCAGCTGCAGTCCGCGCTCGGTCGACGGCCGTACGACCTGCGCCATGCTTGCCTCTCGACATGGCTCAACGCAGGCGTGCCGCCGGCCCGAGTCGCCGGATGGGCCGGCCACAGCGTCGAGGTCCTGCTGAGGGTCTACGCCAAGTGCGTCGACGGCGACGACCAAGCGGCCCTTCGGCGGATCGATCAAGCCCTGAGTGCGCCAGGGATCGACGGCGAGCAATGACCGCGTGACGCATCTGAGAGGCGAGAGGGCCGTCGATGAAGTGGTCCCCGCCTCGACCGAGGATGGCCAGCGGCGGATCGAGTGCCGGTTACAAGGGGTCTGTCACGAGGCCCTCAACCCACGCCGTCGACCCAGGTGAGCAATTGCCAGCGGCCCGGAACTTCCCCGCGTATTCCCCGCGGACACCCGCAAGCAGCCGCCTACGGCCGCACACGGCCGGACAGGACTCAGGCCAGCTGACCATCAGAACCCGCAGGTCAGCAGCCGTTTGTACAGTTAGTGGCAGGTGCAGGATTCGAACCTGCGAAGCTTTCGCGACGGATTTACAGTCCGCTTCCATTGGCCGCTCGGACAACCTGCCTCCGCTGCACAGCACCACCCGTCGGACCGGTGTGGTGCCGCCCGCAGCGACTGGAAGGATAGCGCAGCACCGACGTACGCCCGAACCAGGGAGGACCCGTAGCCATGGCCGACTCGTCGTTCGACATCGTGAGCAAGCTCGACCGGCAGGAGGTTGACAACGCGCTGAGCCAGACCGCCAAGGAGCTCGCGCAGCGCTACGACTTCAAGGGCACGGGCGCCGCGATCAGCTGGTCGGGCGAGAAGGGGATCGAGATCTCCGCCAACGCCGAGGAGCGCGCCAAGGCGGTGCTCGACGTCTTCAAGGAGAAGCTCGTCAAGCGCAACCAGAGCCTCAAGATCCTCGACGCCGGCGAGCCGCGTCAGTCGGGGCGCGACACCAAGATCAGCGTCGCCCTCAAGGAGGGCATCACCCAGGAGCAGGCCAAGAAGGTCGGCAAGCTCATCCGCGACGAGGGTCCGAAGGGCACCAAGGTCCAGGTCCAGGGCGACGAGCTCCGGGTCTCGTCGAAGAGCCGCGACGACCTGCAGGCGGTCATCGCGCTCGTGAAGGCCCAGGACTACGACTTCGCGGTGCAGTTCACCAACTACCGGTGACCGACGCGTCGACCCCGGAGGACGCAAGGAGCATCCAGGACGCCCGGTTCCCCGACCTCCCCTGCTTCGGGTGCGGTCCGGCGAACGCCGAGGGGCTACAGCTCAAGAGCTTCCGCCAGGGTGAGCGGTACGTCGCACGGTTTCGCCCGTGGCCGGCCCACGACAACGGCATGGGGAGCCTCAACGGCGGGATCATCGCCACCGTCCTGGACTGCCACAGCGCGGCCGCGGTCGTCGACCACGCCTACCGGCAGGGGTGGCCACCGCTCGCGGGGGCTGCCCTGCCGTACGTCACAGCAGGGCTGGACGTCCGCTACCTGCGGCCCAGCCCGCTGCACGCCGAGATCCTCCTAGGAGCCGAGATCGTCGAGGGATCCGAGTCGGCGATCGACGCGCTGGTGTGGGTCGAGCACGAGGGCAAGCGCCGGGCCGAGGCGCACGCGCACTGGCGTCGCTGGCGCCCTCGCTGACCCTCTCCTCAGCGCCGAGCCGCCCCTGATGACGGGTCGAGCCGCCCACCATGGTGGGCGGCTCGATCGGTCATGAGGGGCGGCTCGGCGGAGGACGTTGGTGGGCGGAGTGCCTGAGGCACCACGTGCATCACGAACTCCACCTGAGGGCCCGGTCAGGCGGCCGCGACCGCGGCGTCGGCGGGCACGTCCTCCTTGCGGGCGTTGATGATGAACAGCGCCGTCAGCAGACCGCCGGCGAGGAGCATCGCGCCCCAGAAGAACGACACGTGGTAGCCGCTGATGAAGGCGAACGGCGCCAGCCGCTCGGCGTCGGCGGGGTCACGGAGGTTGTCGGTGAACCAGCTCGTCACCGCACCGGCGAACAGCGTGTTGAGCAGCGCGGTCCCGAGGGAGCCACCGATCTGCTGCGAGGTGTTGAGCACCGCGCTGGCGATGCCGGCGTCGTGCGCCCCGACGTTGACCAGGGCCAGGCTCGAGGCAGGGATGAAGACACCGGCCATCCCCAGGCTCAGCAGGACCAGCGACGGGAACACGTGCGTCCAGTACGAGGTGTCCTGGCCGATCTGGGTCAGCAGCAGCATGCCGGCGACGGCCATCGTGAGGCCGACCAGCAGCAATGGCCTCGGACCGGTGCGGGGGAGAATCTGGGCCACGACGCCGGCCGAGAGGATGATCCCGAGGCTGAACGGCAGGAACGCGAAGCCGGACTGCACAGGGCTGTAGCCGAGGTTCAGCTGGAAGTAGTAGGTGAGGAAGAGGAACATCGCGAACAGCCCGGCACCGACCAGCAGGAAGATCAGGTAGGACCCGCCGCGGTTGCGGTCCAGCAGGATCCGTAGCGGCAGCATCGGGTTGCTCGCCCTGCGCTCCCAGAGGATGAACGCGATGAGCAGCGCCACCGCGGCACCGAGCCAGACCAGCGTCGAGCCGGCGGTCCAGCCGAGCACCGCGGTGCTGGTCGGGTCCTCCGGGTTCTTGGCGCGCGCCGCCTCGGTGAACCCGTAGACCAGCGCGAACAGTCCGGTGGTCGCCAGCACGACGCCGGGGATGTCGTACTTCGTGTCGCCTGGCGCCTTGCTCTCCTTCAACACCGCGACGGCGCCGATCGCGATGAGGATGGCCACCGGCACGTTGACCCCGAGGCACCAGCGCCAGGAGGCGTACTCGGTCAGCACGCCGCCGACGAGCAGGCCGATCGCTGCCCCGCCGCCGGAGAGCGCGCCGAAGACGCCGAACGCCTTCGCGCGCTCCTTGGGCTCGGTGAACGTCACCGTGATGATTGACAGCGCGGCCGGCGCGAGCAGCGCGGCGAACGCGCCCTGGAGTCCGCGCGCGGCGAACAGCAGCCCTTGGGTGGAGGCGATGCCGCCAAGGGCGGAGGCCACGGCGAAGCCACCCAGGCCGATGAGGAAGATGCGCTTGCGGCCGACGTAGTCCGCGAGCCGCCCGCCGAGGAGCAGCAGGGCACCGAAGGCGAGGGTGTACGCCGTCACCACCCACTGCCGGTCGGCGTCGCTGATGCCGAGCTCGGCCTGGGCCGAGGGCAGCGCAATGTTCACGATCGAGGCGTCGAGCACGATCATCAGCTGGGAGGCGGCGAGCACCGCGAGGGCCAACCACCGCTTCGGGTCCGGGGCGTCGTCCCCCCCGGCGCTGGGGTCGTGCGTCGGGGTCTGGACGGCTTCGGTCATGGGGACGAAGCGTAGGGAGCCCCTCCGACTATTCCCGCCGACGTACGCTCGGCAGGTGATGTACGCCTCCTCCGCGGTCGAGGTGTCCGCGCCTGGGCCGTCAGTCGGGCCGTCCGTTGCGGTCGAGCCGGTGGTGGAGGCGCTGCGGGACCGTGGGTTCGTCGCGCTCACCGGCGCCGGGATGAGCACCGACTCGGGGATCCCGGACTACCGAGGGCCAGGATCGGTCAGCCGGTCGCCGATGACCTACCAGGAGTTCCTGAGCGGGTCGGTCGCCCAGCAGCGTTACTGGGCACGGGGTTTCGTCGGTTGGAGCCGGATGGGTCGCGCTGAGCCGAACGACGGGCACACCGCCCTCGCCCGGCTCGAGGCGCACGGCGTCTGCAAGGCGGTCATCACCCAGAACGTCGACGGGCTGCACGAACGGGCCGGGAGCACCCGGCTCGTCGCCCTCCACGGCCGGATTGCCGACGTGGTCTGCCTGGGCTGCGGCGACCGGACCTCGCGTGCGTCGCTCCAGGAGCGGATGGCCGAGGCCAACCCCGGGTGGCTCGCGCGGCACGCCGAGGCGCCGGTCCGTCCGGACGGGGACGTCGAGACCGACGACACCGGCGACTTCCGGGTCCCGCCCTGCCTCCACTGCGGCGGGACGCTCAAGCCCGACGTCGTCTACTTCGGCGAGAACGTCCCCAAGCCGCGGGTGCAGCGCTGCTACGACCTGGTGGACGAGGCGGCAGCCAAGGGCGCCGCACTGCTCGTCCTCGGCTCGTCGCTCACGGTCATGTCGGGGCTGCGCTTCGTGCGGCACGCCGCCAAGCGCGCCGTCCCGGTCGTGATCGTCAACCGGGGAGCGACCCGCGGCGACCCGCTCGCGGATGCCACCCTCCACCACGGGACGAGCGAGTTCCTGACCTCCCCGCTCTGGTACGACTGAGGCGTGCCCGGCCTCCTGCCTCCCGTCTTCGTCCTCAACGGCCCGAACCTCAACCTGCTCGGTCGACGCGACCGCACCATCTACGGCACCGCCACGCTGGCCGACGTCGAGCAGCTCTGTCGTGCAGAGGCCGACCGCCTCGGGCTCGGGATCGACTTCCGGCAGTCCAACCACGAGGGCCTGCTCATCGACTGGGTCCACGAGGCGATCGGCGTCGGCGCCCCGGTCGTGGCCAACTTCGGCGCCTACACCCACACCTCGATCGCGATCATGGACGCGCTCGCGAACGTCGAGGCCCCGGTGATCGAGGTCCACATCTCCGACATCCACGCGCGCGAGGAGTTCCGGCGGACGTCGTACGTCTCCCTGGTCGCGACCGAGGCGATCGTCGGCAAGGGCGTCGACGGCTACGTGCAGGCGCTCCAGCGAGTCGCGAGGCTCTGGGACCAGGCTCCCCGTGGCTGAGGCGTGCGGGTCGGCGCCCGCCCGCCGGTCCCGGGTCCGGGCGCCCGAGCTCTCCGGCCGCGGCTGGCTGGGGACCGGCGGCGCGACGTACCGCCTCGCGGACTTCCGCGGCCGCTTCTTGCTCCTGGACTTCTGGACCTACTGCTGCGTGAACTGCCTGCACGTCCTCGACGAGCTGCGCCCGCTCGAGGAGCGGTACGCCGGGGAGCTCGTCGTCGTCGGGGTGCACTCCCCGAAGTTCGCCCACGAGGCCGATCCGGAGGCCCTGGCGGCGGCCGTGGAGCGGTACGACGTCCGGCACCCGGTGCTCGACGACCCCGACCTCGTCACCTGGGAGGCCTACACCGCGCGAGCCTGGCCGACGCTGGTCCTCGTCGACCCGGAGGGCTACGTGGTCGCGCAGTACGCCGGCGAGGGCCACGCGCACGCCCTCGACGCCCTCCTCGCCGAGCTCAGGCCCGAGCACCTCGCCCGGGGGACGCTGCAACCGGGGACCGACCCCTACGTCGCGCCGCCGGTGACACCCGGCGACCTCCGCTTCCCCGCCGACGTGGTCCGACTCCCGAACGGCCACCTGCTCGTCGCGGATGCCGGTCACCACGCGCTGGTCGAGCTCTCCCCCGACGCCGGGACGGTCGTGTCCCGGACCGGCTCGGGTCGCCGTGGGCTGGTCGACGGCGGACCCGGCGACGCCTGCTTCGACGAGCCGAACGGGCTCTGCCTGCTGCCTCCCGACGTCGCCCGCGAGGCCGGCTACGACGTGGTCGTTGCCGACACGGTCAACCACGCGCTCCGCGGCGTCCGGCTCGATGAGGGGGACGCGGGCGGGCAGGTGCGGACCGTCGCCGGCACCGGACGCCAGCTCTTCCCGACCGCACCAGTCGCAGACGGGTCGCTCTCGAGCCCCTGGGCGGTGGCGTGGTGGCAGGACCGCGTCTGGGTCGCGATGGCCGGGGTCCACCAGCTCTGGACGTTCGACCCCCGCACGGGGGACTGCCGCCCGGCCGCCGGGACGACCCAGGAGGGGTTGCTCGACGGGCCGCTCGCCGAGGCGTGGTTCGCCCAGCCTTCGGGGCTCGCCGCAGCCGGGGACCGGCTCTGGGTCGCCGACAGCGAGACCTCGAGCGTGCGGTACGTCCAGGACGGCCGCGTCTCCACCGTCGTCGGGACGGGGCTGTTCGACTTCGGCTTCCGCGACGGGACGGCGGGCCCCGGTGGGACCGGGTTGCTGCAGCACCCGCTCGGCGTCACGGCACTCGGGAACGGGTCGGTGGCGGTCTGCGACACCTACAACGGCGCGGTCCGCCGGCTGGCGCCCGCCGGCAGCGAGGGGGGCGGCGACGGGTGGGCGCTCACGACGATCACCACCGGCCTCGCCGAGCCGAGCAGCGCGGTCCTGGACGGGACCGAGCTCGTCGTCGTCGAGTCGAACGCACACCGGCTGACGCGGGTCGCGGTGGCCGCGGCCGCGGCAGCGGCTGGCTCCGAGCACCGCACCCGCCGACCGGTGACCGACGTCGCTGAGGGCCGGCTCGAGCTGGTCGTCGGGTTCGTCCCGCCAGTGGGACAGAAGGTCGACGACCGCTACGGCCCGGCCTCACAGCTCCACGTCTCGGCCACGCCGCCCGCGCTCCTGCGGTCCGGCGAGGGACGCGGGACCGAGCTGTCCCGTGTGCTGGAGCTGGACGCTGCGGTCGGGGACGGCGTGCTGCACGTGTCGGCGCGCGCGGCCTCCTGCGAACAGGCCGGCAGGGAGGGCGCTGCCTGTCACGTGCACCAGCAGGACTGGGGGGTCCCGGTCCGGATCGTCCCGGGCGGCACGACCCGCGTGGACCTCCCACTGTCCGCGGAGCGCTGACCACCCGACGTCTCGACGGCCTACCGGTCGAGCGCCTGGACAGCCGGTCCTCCAGCCAGGTAACGGTCCGGTAACGACGCAACGACGCATCTTCCACCGGCGCGGCCGGCGAGGTCCACTGCACCGTCACCCGTCCGCCGCCGTGACCCGGTCGGATCTCGGAGGGGTGCGCGGCGCGGTCTGCGCCATCCACCACCAACAGGAGGTTCCCTTTGCGAAGGACCAAGCTGGCCGCCGTCGCGGCCGCTTCCCTCGTGAGCGCAGCACTCGCGCTGCCGCTGACGTCCGCGCAGGTCGGCGCGGCGCCGGCCCCCCGGCCCGGAGCCGGCCAGGACGCCCCGACCAACGTCTCGGACAACCTCACGCCGAAGTGGCGGGCCAAGGAGGACGCGCTCCGCAAGGCCGCGCTGGAGCAGCAGCTCCGCCGAGGCACGCGCGGCGGCGTCGAGAAGCTGGCGCGCGGCCAGTACGCCAAGGTCGCCCAGACCGGGACCGACCGCATCTTCGTGGTGCTCGCGCAGTTCGGGAACACCCGCCACTCGGCCTACTGCGACAGCACCGAGGCCGACGCCTGCGCCGCCCCGTCCGACGGGACCCCGCAGAGGTACAACGGCCCCCGGCACAACCAGATCCCGGAGCCGGACCGCTCGGTGGACAACCGCACGCTGTGGAAGCCGGACTTCAACGCCGACTACTTCCGCAACATGTACTTCAACCGGATGCGGAAGTTCTACGAGCAGCAGTCGATGGGCCGCTACTCGTTCGAGGGCCAGGTCACCGAGTGGGTGAGGGTCCCCTTCAACCAGGCTCGCTACGGACGCAACGCCTGCGGTGCCGTCATCTGCAGCAACGCCTACTTCCTCGTCCGCGACGCCCTGGCGTACTGGACCCAGGGCCAGGTCGACGCCGGCAAGACCATGCCGCAGATCCAGCGCTACCTGACGAAGTTCGACAAGCAGGACCGCTACGACTTCGACGAGGACGGTGACTTCGCCGAGCCGGACGGCTACATCGACCACTTCCAGATCGTCCACGCGGGCGGCGACGAGGCGGACGGCGACCCGATCTACGGCTCGGACGCGATCTGGAGCCACCGCTCGAACGCACAGATCCACCCCAACGGTGAGGGCCCGGTCGGCGGCGCCCAGATCGGCGGCGTCCAGGTCGGCGAGGGCGGCATCTCCGACGAGGGTGGCGCCGACGTCCTGATCCCGGAGAACGAGACCGGCATCTGGGTCTCGGACTACACCATGCAGCCCGAGAACGGCGGCCTCAGCGTCTTCGCCCACGAGTTCGGCCACGACCTCGGCCTGCCGGACCTCTACGACACCTCCGGCAACACCGGCGGCGCGGAGAACAGCACCGGGTTCTGGACGCTGATGAGCCAGTCGCGCGGCACCGCGCCGGGCGATGACGCCATCGGGGACCGGGCGATGCCGTTCGGCGCCTGGGAGAAGTTCCAGCTCGGCTGGCTCGACTACGAGTCGGTCCAGGCCGGTCAGGACGAGCGGATCAGGCTCCGGCCCGGACAGTCGCTCAGCGACCGTGCGCACAACGGCGCCGTCGTGGTCCTCCCGGACAAGCAGGTCCAGCTGGCCCTCGGGGACCCCTGCGCCACCTGTGGCGAGCGGTTCTACTGGAGCCGGCAGGGCAACGACCTCGACAACTCCATGACCACCGGCGTGGACGGTGGGGGCGCTCTCACTGCTCAGGTGAAGTACTCGATCGAGGAGGGTTGGGACTACGCCTTCCTCGAGGCGACGACGGACGGCGGTGCCACCTGGACCCCGGTGGCGACCAGTGAGAGCTACAGCGGCTCCGACGAGAGCGGCCTCAACCCGTCGGGAGCCGGCATCTCCGGTGTCTCCGCCGACTGGGTGGAGCTGACCGCGACCGTCCCGGACGGCGCCCAGGGGATCCGGTGGCGCTACCGCACCGACCCCGCCGTTGCGGAGCAGGGCTTCCAGGTCGACGAGATCACCCTCGACGGCACCGTCATCGGTGACGCCGAGACCGACGACGACGGCTGGACGCTCGACGGCTTCCGGCGTACGACCGGCAGCGACACCGTGCCGTTCCTCAACGCCTACTTCGTCGACAACCGGCAGTACGTGGGCCGCGACAGGCTGCTCACGCACCTGTACAACTTCCTGGGCTTCTCCGACGAGCGCTCCAACAAGGTCGGGTTCTTCCACTACGAGCCGGGTGCGCTGATCAGCTACTGGGACACCTCGTACACCGACAACGACGTCGGCGACCACCCCGGTCACGGCGAGGTCCTCCCGGTCGACGCCCGCCCCGAGTTCGACCACTACCCGACCGGCGACCTGGCGCGGCCGCGGATCCTCACCTACGACTCGACCTTCTCCTTGGAGCCCAGCAGCGACCTGCACCTGCGCTCACTCGGCGAGAAGTACACGGTGGAGGGCTCGGCGGCGGTCCCGACGTTCGACGACACCGAGCAGTGGTGGTTCCCCAACGACGAGCACACGGTCGAGGGGGTCCACCCGGGCCAGTACCAGCCGGGCTACAACAGCGTGGACGTGCCGGAGACCGGCACGGTCATCAAGGTCAGGAAGGTCCAGGCCGACGGCGACATGATCATCAAGGTCACCACGTCGGACTGAGCCACCAGGTCAGACCCTGACCGACCTGCGGGCCCCGTCGATCACCGATCGGCGGGGCCCGTTCCCTGTCCGGGGGTACGAGCACTTCCCACGGCGTCCTGGCACTCCCCACGGCTCGTGACCCGTGGGGAGCACCAGGACGCCTACATCCCTTGGGGAACCGCCGCGTCCAGGACCAGCGAGGGGCTGGCCCGGAACAGGTCGACGAGGTCGCTGGCGGCCATCGGCGGCGCGAGGTGGAAGCCCTGCACGCCGTCGCAGTCCAGCAGCCGTACGGCGTCCCAGGTCGCCTGGTCCTCGACCCCCTCGACGAGCACCGGCAGGTCCAGGCTGTGCAGCAGGTCCACGACGGCGGCGAGGACCCGGACGGAGCCGGCCGGGTCGACCGCGAGCGGTGCCAGGTCGACCTTGACCGCCTCGAAGGGGAACCACCGCAGCGCGGCGATCGGGACGTGCCCACTCCCGAAGTCGTCGAGCCGCAGCCGGACGCCCAGCGCGACGAGCCGCTCGAGCCCGGGCAGCAGGTCGACGGGTCCGCCGGCGAACGCCCGGTCGGCGACCTCCACGACCAAGGCGTCCCCGTCGAGCCCGCGCTCCGCGAGCAGCTGGGCCACGAGACCGGGCAACGACGGGTCGCTGATCACCGTGGCCGAGACGTTGACGCTCACGGGCACGGATGCGCCGGCGGCGTACCAGCCGGCTGCGGCGTCGAGCGCCAGCCGGAGCGTCGAGACGGTGAGGCTGCGGATGAGGCCGGTCTCCTCGGCCATCGCGACGAACTCGCGGGGTGGCACGACACGGCCGTCCTCCGCGGTCCAGCGCGCGAGCCCCTCGACGACCTCGATGCGCTGACCGTCCGGGGTGAACTGGGGCTGGAAGACCATCCTCAGCCGGTCGTCCTCGATCCCGGCCTGGAGATCGGCGGCGAGCCCGAGCGTCTCGACGCCCGCCTCGGTGCCCGGGGTGTAGAGCCGGACACCCTCGTGGTTGCGCTTCGCCTGGTACATCGCTGCGTCCGCCTGCCGCAGCAGGTCGACCGCGGACTCCGCGTGGTCGGGGTGCAGACTGACCCCGACGCTGGCGCCGACGAACCGGGGGGACCCGTCGAGCACGAACGGCCGCACGAGGACGTCCCGCAGCCGGGTGGCGAGCGCGAGGACCTCCTGCCGCGTCCGCGGCCCGCCGAGGACGACGGCGAACTCGTCGCCGCCGAGCCGGGCCGCGGTGTCGCGCTCCCCCACGACCTGCTCCAAGCGGCGAGCCACCTCCTGGAGCACCTGGTCCCCGCGGTCGTGCCCGAGGTTGTCGTTGACCTGCTTGAACCCGTCGAGGTCGATGAGCAGCACGCCCGTGCCCCAGCCGGGATCCCGGGAGGAGCGCGCGGCCGCGAGGGCCTCGGCGAGCGCCTCCTCGAACGCCTTGCGGTTCACCAGGCCGGTGAGGTGGTCGCGGCGCACCACCGAGCGGAGGACGAGCTGTTGGCGCCGGAAGGCGCCGAGCGCCAGCGCGACGAGCAGCAGGCCGAGTGCGGCGACGACGCCGCCGCGCCACACCGGCGGCACGTCGGCGCCGTCGGACCAGGTGACCACCCACCAACCACCGGTCTCGTCGCCGAGCGCGAACTGCGTCCCCTGCTCGAGCACCTTGACCCGGGCCAGGGCGATCGTGTCGCCGTCCCTCTCGAGGGTCGCCTGCTCCGCCGTCCGGCCCTGGACGAGACTGTGGTGCCAGCCGACCTCGGTCGCATCGTCGTCGTGGAGCGCCGGCTGCCCGTCCTGGAGGACCAGGTGCCCGCCGGCCCCGTCGACGAGGGCGGTGTGGCGGCCCGGAGCGGCGACGAAGAAGCGGCTGAAGCTGTCCACGTCGAGCTCGAGGTGCACCAGGAGCCGCCCGCCGACGGGACCGTGCGGGATCCAGGCGGTCGTGGAGATGACCCACCGGCCGGAGTCCGCCGAGCGGTGCGGCGGGCCCTGGTGCACCCGGCCCGTGAGGAGCGCCATCGCCGGGTCGAACCACGGGCGGTCGGAGACGTCGCGGTCGAGCTCACGGTCGGGCACGGCGCTGGCGCCGACCATCCGGACGAGCTCGCGGCCGCGCTCGTCGACCAGCGACGCACTCTCGAGCTCGAAGGAGTACAGCACCCACAGGTACCCGAGCTCCACCGCCGCATTGTCGCGGGCTCGCTTGCCGCGGAGGTCGGGGACGAAGGCGTCGCTCTGGGCGAGGAGGAGTGCCACGCTGCTCGCGCGGTCGAGGGCGGCCCCGAAGGAGCTCGCCTGCGCCTCCGCGTCCCGCGACAGCATGGCGCGCGAGTCACGCTCGGCGGAGCGCGCGGCACCGGTGATCGCCAGACCGGCCACGAGGACGGCGACACCGAGGAGGGCGAGCGCGTACGGCAGCCGGCGCACGTGGTCCTCCTCCCTGACGTCGACCCACGGACGTCGATCCACAGACGTCAGCGCAGTGACCATCGGCACGCGCAGACCGTCCTTGAGGGCTCGGGGAGAGGAGTGCCCCGGCGCCTCCGTGCTCAGCCGCTGCGGCGGCGCGCCACCTCGTAGAGCGCGATGCCGGCCGCGACGCCGGCGTTGAGCGACTCGAGGCTGCTCGCCATCGGGATCGAGACCGTCACGTCACAGGTCTGGGCCACCAGCCGCGACATCCCCTCCCCCTCCGAACCGACGACGAGGACCAGCGGCCCGTCGGCGAGCTCCAGGTCCGGCAGCGCGACGTCGCCGTCAGCGGCGAGGCCCACGACCATGCACCCGGCCTCCTGGTAGCTGCGGAGCTGCCGTGTGAGGTTGCCCGCCATCGCGACCGGGACCCGGGCCGCGGCGCCGGCCGAGGTCTTCCAGGCCGCGGCGGTCATCCCGGCGGCCCGGCGCTCGGGGACGACCACGCCGTGCGCCCCGAAGCCGGCGGCGCTGCGGACCACCGCGCCGAGGTTGCGCGGGTCGGTCACCGAGTCCAGCGCCACGATGAGCGGCGGCTCACCGGCCTCCTGGGCCCGGTCGAGGAGGTCCTCCGGGTGGGCGTACTCGTACGCCGGCACCTTCGCCGCGAGGCCCTGGTGCACCGCGCCGCCCGTCATCCGGTCGAGCTCACCTCGGCTGACCTCGAGCAACGAGATGCCCCGGTCGGCGACGACCCGGAAGACCTCTCGCAGCCGGCCGTCCCGCTCGGCGCCCTCGGCGACGTACACCCCACTCACCGGGAGCCCGGCGCGCAACGCCTCGACGACGGAGTTGCGTCCGGCGACCCACTCGGTCTCGCCGGACCTGCCGCCCCTGCGACCGGCACCGCCGGGCCGTCCGCCCCCCCGGGGCCGACCTCGTCCGGACGACTCGGCCTCCTGGCGCTGTTCCTGCCGCTGCGCCTGGGCGCGCTGCCGGGCCCGGTAGGCCTTGTGACCCTCCCGCTCCTCCGCCTTGGGCGTCGGACCACGCCCTTCCAGGCCACGACGGACCCGGCCTCCGGACCCGGCGGTCGGGTTGCCAGCACCGGTCTTGCGCACCGCGCCACGACGCGAGGAGTTGCCGGCCATCAGGACCTCAGGCTCCAGACGGGGCCGTCCGGGGTGTCCTCGACCTCGACCCCTGCCGACGTCAGCCGGTCGCGGAGCGCGTCCGCAGCGGCGAAGTCCCGTGCGGCGCGGGCAGCCTGGCGCTGCTCCAGCACGCTGGCCACGAGTACGTCGAGGGCCTGCTCGAGCCGCTCCTCGCGGACCGAGCCCGCACCGTGGCGCCAGTGCGGGTCGAAGGGGTCGACTCCCAGCACCGCGAGCATCGCGCGGACCGACCCTGCGGCTGCGGCGAGGGACGTGCGGCTCGCCTCGTCAGCAGCCCGGCCCAGGAGCCTGTTGCCCTGCCGCGCCACCTCGTGGACCGCCGCGACCGCCGCCGGCGTCCCGAGGTCCTCGTCCATGGCCTCGGCGAACTCCGCCGGGACGGTGCCGGGCGGCACGTCGCCCAGGACGTCCACGGCGCGGGCGAGGAAGTGCTCGAGCCGCTGGAACGCCGTCGCCGCCTCGTCGAGCGCCTCGAACGAGAACTCGACGTGGGAGCGGTAGTGCGCCGCGACGATGTAGAACCGCAGGTCGATCGCGCGGGTGCGCGCGAGCACCGCGGGGACCGTGAGGCTGTTCCCCAGCGACTTGCTCATCTTCTCGCCCGACGTGGTGATCCAGGCGTTGTGCATCCAGGTCGTCGCGAAGTCATGCCCGGCGGCCCGGGACTGCGCCTGCTCGTTCTCGTGGTGCGGGAAGCGCAGGTCGACACCACCGCCGTGGATGTCGAACGCCGACCCGAGGTACTTCAACGCCATCGCCGAGCACTCGATGTGCCAGCCCGGCCGGCCGCGTCCCCAGGGGGACGGCCAGGAGGCGGTCCCCGGCTCGGTCGGCTTGCGGGCCTTCCACAGCGCGAAGTCGCGGGGGTCCCGCTTGCCCCGGAGGTCGGCGTCCTCGGCGGGCTCCATGTCGTCGAGCCGCTGACCGGTGAGCTCGCCGTAGGTCGGCCAGGAACCGACGTCGAACCAGACGTCGCAGTCGGGACCGTCCCCGGTCGTGTAGGCGTGCCCTGCCCGGACGAGCGCCTCGATGAGCTCGAGCATCTCCGGGACGTGGCCGGTGGCCAGCGGCTCGTAGGTCGGGGGGAGCACGTTGAGCGCGTCGTACGCCGCCGTCAGCTCGCGCGCCATGTCGTAGGCGAGGTTGTACCAGGGGCGGCCCTGGGCCTCGGCCTTGGCGAGGATCTTGTCGTCGATGTCGGTGATGTTGCGGACGAAGTCGACCGCGAGCCCGCGGTGGCTGAGCCAGCGGCGGAGCACGTCGAAGTTGACCGCGCTCCGGACGTGGCCGACGTGGGGAGCGGACTGCACCGTGAGCCCGCAGACGTAGACCCCGACCCGCCCGGCCCGCAGCGGCACGAGGTCACGGGCCTCGTGGGTGCGGGAGTCGTACAGCCGGATCACCACCGGTTCATCGTAGGGCCGCCACCCGGTCGAGCCGCCCCTCGTGCCCGGTCGAGCCGCCCGCGGTGACCGGTCGAGCCGCCCGCCATGGCGGGCGGCTCGTCGCGGTCGTGGGGCGGATGTGGCAGAAGTGGTGACGAGTGACGGGATCACACCTAGCCTGCTGGGGTGCACCTGCGACCCCTCGCTCCCGCCCTGGCGGCCACCGTCCTCACGCCGCTCCTGACCCTGGCGCCCGTGGCTCCCGCCGACGCCGCGGTCCCCGCCCGGCGGATCGCCTACGAGCAGTGGAGCTCCTCGCGGGCCTTCCTCGAGGGCCGCCTCGACGGGGTCGTGGCCACGTCCGGCCGCCTCGAGCTCGCGGACCCGACCGCCACCAGCGGCCGGTACGACGCCGGGACGTGGACCTCTCCGTGGGTCGAGCCGGGCTTCGACGTCACCGAGGTGATCCCCTCCTGGTCCGCGACGACGCCGGGTGACTCTGCCGTCCGCATCGAGGTGAGGACGCGCACGGCGCGGACCAAGGGGAGCTGGGACACCCTCGCGACCTGGGCCCTCGACGACCGTCAGCTCGACCGGACCAGCCACGACACCCAGGCCGACGACCTCGGCCGGACCGCCTACGACACCTGGGTCGCCGGCTCGGACACCGGCGTCACCTCGTGGCGGCTGCGGGTGACGCTGCTGCGGCGTACCGGCAGCGCGGGCGCGCCCACGCTCGAGACCGTCGGCGCCGTCGCGTCCCGGCTCCCCGCGGTGTCGTCGGTGCGGACCTCCCGGCCGGGCGCCGCCCCGAACCCGGCGCTGGGCCGGGTGCTGCGGGTGCCCCGCTTCAGCCAGATGATCCACCTGGGTGAGTACCCGCAGTACGACGGCGGCGGCGAGGCCTGGTGCTCCCCGACCTCGACGGCGATGGTCCTGGGCGCCTACGACGCGTTGCCCCCCGCGTCGGAGTACGGCTGGGTCGACGACGCCTACGCCGACCCCGTGGTGGACCACGTGGCGCGGATGACCTACGACCGGCACCTCGCCGGGACCGGCAACTGGTCGTTCAACACCGCGTACGCCGCGGGACGCACCGGTCACGCCACCGTGACCCGGCTGCGTCACCTCCGGGAGGCCGAGCGGTTCATCGCCGTCGGCATCCCGCTCATCGCCTCGGTGGCGTTCGGGCGCGGGGAGCTCGACGGCGCCCCGATCTCGTCGACCAACGGGCACCTGCTCGTCATCGTCGGGTTCCGCGCTGACGGCGACGTCGTCGTCAACGACCCGGCCGCAGCCACCCGGAGCGGTGTGCGCCGGACCTACGACCGGGGTCAGTTCGAGGACGCGTGGCTGAAGCGCTCGTCCTCGGGCGGCTCGGGAGGGCTCGTGTACGTCGTGCGCGACAGCGCCCACCCGCTGCCCGACCGGGGGAACAACCGCAACTGGTGACCCCCGGGCCTCACTCGGCGACGAAGTCGACGGTGTGCCAGCCGGTCGCCCCGTCGGGGACGACGTCGCGGCGTACTGCGGTCTGGGTAGCCCCCGTCCGGTCGGTCGCCCGGACGGCCAGCGTGTGCATCCCAGCGCCGACCTCGACGGTCCCCGCCCACTGCACCCAGGTGTCCTCCCCGGGCACCCGTCCCAGGTCGGCCTCCTGCCACACGCCGCCGTCGAGCTGCACCTCGACCCGCTCGATCCCGGTGTGCTGCGCCCAGGCAACCCCGCCGACCCGGACAGCTCCGGCGTCGACCCGCGTGTCGCTGCGAGGTACGTCGATCCGCGACTGCGTCTTCACCGGCCCCTTCTCGGACCACCCCCGGGTCGTCCAGAAGGCCGTGACGTCCTCGAACCGGGTGACCTCGAGGTCCACCAGCCACTTCGTCGCCGAGACGTACCCGTAGAGCCCGGGGACGACCGCGCGGACGGGATAGCCGTGCTCCAGCGGCAGCGGCTCCCCGTTCATCGCCAGTGCCAGCAGGGCGTTGCGGTCGTCGGTGAGGACCGCCAGCGGCGTCGCGCAGTCCCACCCGTCGGCGGACGTCTGCCGGACCGCGTCGGCGCCGGGGAGCGGCCCGGCCTCGGCGAGCAGGTCGGCGATGCGCACCCCGCTCCACCAGGCGTTGCCGACGAGGTCCCCGCCGACGGGGTTCGAGACGCAGGCCAGCGTCACCCACGCCTCGGTGAGCCGACGGGCGCGGAGGTCGTCGAAGGTGAGGGTCAGCTCCCGCTCCACCATCCCGTGGACCCGGAGCCGCCACTGCGCGACGTCGATCGAGGGCACCGACAGCGCGGTGTCGATGCGGTAGAAGTCCGTCGTGGGTGTCCGCCAGGGCGGGAGGTCGGGCAACCGAGACCCGAGGGGCGGAGCCCCCGACGTGACCGGGAGGTCGAGCGCGGCCCGGGCAGCCTCGACGCTCCGGCGCTCGCGGCCCACCCAGCGGCCGGCGACGGCGAGGAACGCGGTGCCGGCGCCGACGACACCCGCACGACGCAGGAAGTCACGCCGGGACTCGTCGTCGGTCACCGGGCGGCGGACGGAGGGGACGACCACCGGCAGCACGACGAGCCAGGTGGCGGCGCCCAGCAGCACCGGGCCGAGGTCGGCCGGTCCGGCGCCGGCGCGGGTGAGCACGGCCGCTGCGGCCACCGCCGCGAGCACCAGGAACACCAGGCGGCCGCGCCACACCCCGCCGCGCGTCGCGAGTCCTGCGGCGGCCGAGAGGACTGCGAACGTGAGGAGCACCCCGCCGAGGAGCAGCGGCTTGTCCCACCGGCCCACGAGGTGGACCAGCGCCACGGCGACCTGGCCCGGAGTCGCCTCCACCACCGCTTCCGCGACCGCCGTCCGTGGGGTGAGCCGCTGCCGCAGCACCGCCGCCACCAGCTCGCTGACCGCCAGACCGGCAGCACCGGTCAGCAGCCCGGCGGCTGCGCGCCGGGCGCGGTCCGGCGTACCGCTCGACGTCCCGGGCGGTGCCGGGCGCGCCAGGTCTGCGGAGGTGCTCACGCCTCCATGTTCGCGCGCGGGTCGCAACGAGGTGGGTCGGGAGCGGCAGGTCGCGCGTGCAGCCGGCTGGCAGGATGACCGGGTGATCCCGAGGGTCGGCATCGGCACCGACGTCCACGCCTACGCCGAGGACCGGCCGATGTGGCTGGCAGGACTGCACTTTCCCGACGAGCCCCGTGGCCTCGCGGGTCACTCCGACGCGGACGTGGCCGCGCACGCGGCGTGCGACGCGCTGCTCTCCGCCGCCGGCCTGGGCGACCTCGGCAGCCACTTCGGGACCGCCGAGCCGCAGTGGGCCGGGGCCAGCGGTGCTGCCCTGCTGGCCGAGACTGCCCGCCGCGTCCGGGAGGCCGGCTTCGAGGTCGGCAACGTCGCGGTGCAGGTGCTGGGCGACCGCCCGCGGCTCGGCCCTCGGCGTCGCGAGGCGGAGGCTGCCCTCAGCGCAGCGGTCGGGGCGCCGGTCAGCGTGTCCGCGACCACGACCGACGGGCTGGGGCTCACGGGTCGTGGGGAGGGCCTCGCCGCGGTCGCCGCGGCCGTGGTCGCGGCGCTCGCCACGGGGGTCGCGACGGGGGTCGCCACGGGGGTCCCCACGTAGCCACGCCGTGCGAGACAACCACACGGGACGGCCGCGGGTGCCCGAGACTGTTGCCCATGGGAGGCAGGGCCGACGGGGAGGGGTACGACCGGGAGCGGGTGGGAGCCGCTCTGGACGCGCTCGGCTCCGGCGGCGACCCGGTCGGCGTACGGCCGGAGATCACCGCGTCGTGGCGGCGCTCGCAGGGCCACGGCGTCGCGCGCGAGACGCTCACCGCGCCGTACGACGAGCGGGCGCTCGACGTCGACTCGCCGTTCGTCAGGACCGCTGATCCGGTGCTCGAGCAGCTCGTCGAGGACCTCACGCACTCACCGTCCTGCGTGGTCCTCGCGGACCAGCGCGGGCGCATCCTGCGCCGGGTGACCGCGGACCCACGGTTCGACAGCCGGCTCGACGACGTCCTCGTGGCGCCGGGGTTCAACTACTCGGAGCGGTACGTCGGGACCAACGCCCTCGGCACCGCGCTCCACGACCGCACGATGAGGGTCGTGCACGAGCGGGAGCACTTCAACGACCGGCTCGCGCGGTTGTGCTGCTCGGCGGCCCCGGTCCGTGACCCGCTGACGGGCCGTGTCCTCGGCGCGGTGGGGATCGCCGCTCCCGCGCGCTCGGGCGACGCCTCGTGGGCAGCACTGGTGCGGCAGACCGGTCTGCTGGTGGAGACCCGGCTCTTCGACTCCCTCGCGGACGGCATGCGCGACCTCTACCGCAGCTACCTGGCCGCGCTCCGCCACGGTCGCTACCAGGTGTTCGCGCTGGGGTCCGACGTCCTGCGCGCCCCTCCGGCGGTCATGCAGCAGCTCGGCAGCCTCGACCACGACCAGCTCTGGACCCTGGCGCTCGACGCTCTCGCGCACCGCCAGGAGGCGGAGGTCCAGGTCACGCTGGGCGACGGTGCGGTCGTCAGCGCCCGGCTGCGCGGCTTCGAGCGTCACGGTCGCCTCGTCGGGGCGCTCGGGGAGCTCCGGGTCCCCGTGGACCCGCCGCGCGCTCCCCGGGCGGTCCGACCCGTGCTTCCGCTGCGGGAGTACGCCGGCTGGTCGGCCCAGACCCGGGCGAGTGCGGTGGCGTTGCGCCGGCTGGCGCAGGAGCGTCACCCGGCCTGCGTGGTCGGCGAGGCAGGCACTGGCAAGGCCACCATGGTCGAGCTCGTCGCAGCCGCCGTGGCGGCCGGTCGGGTGTTGCTGACGGTCAGCGCCGAGGAAGCGGTGGGGGCCGGTGCCGAGCGTGTCGCCGAGCAGCTGGCCGCCGGCGGCCCGGTCCTCGTCCGGCACGTCGAGCGGTTGGGGCGCGACGGCCTGGCACCCCTCCTCGCTGCGGCCGACCCACGGGGGTGGCTGGCGATAACGTGGCGCGGTGAGCCCGAGGAGGCCGGCTCGGCGGTGCGCGGGACGCCGCTGCGGGTGGTGTCCCTCCCGCCGCTCCGCTCCCGCCCCGACGACGTGCTCCGAGCGGTCGACCGGCTGTTGGGCAGCCGCCCCACCGGCGGCGACGTGGCATTCTCCCCGGCGCTGCGGGAACGATTGAGGCAGGAGCCCTGGCCGACGAACCTCACCGGGCTCGCGGAGGTGGTGGACGAGCTGCTGGCGAGCCGGCACGGGTCGGTGGTCGATGTCGCCGACCTCGACGAGGTGGTCCGCGCGCGGGTGCGCCGGCGGCTCACGCCCGTCGAGTGGCTGCTGCGCGGAGCGATCGTGGACGCGTTGCGCGCGCACGGCGGTAACAAGGACCGGGCCGCGACGTCGCTCGGGATGTCCCGCGCGTCGATCTACCGCAAGATCAAGAGCTTCGACATCGACGTGGAGACGGTCGTCCACGGCTGACGCGCCTCGGCGCGAGACCGACCGAGCGGTGCTGCCGTCGCTGGGAGTCGCGGGCGGCCGGGGGTCCCCCGAGGAGGTGCGAGAGGCGTGAGGGGGGCCTCCCGCACCCCCTACCGGGGTGTCGCCGCGCCGACTCCTCCCGGACCGAAGAGCCGTCGGGGGGAACGGCCCAGATGTCAGTCCATTGTCGGCGAGACGCACGTCGATTATCGCCCGGACCGGTCCCACTCAATCACCCGCGAGGCGCTTCTCCGTCTCAGTTTGAGACTGGCGTGAGTCGCAGGACGCACGAAGGCCCCCGGCGTTGTGCGCCGGGGGCCTTCGATCGGTCAGGGACCGCCGCTCAGGAGGCGAGGACCTCGTCGAGCAGCGCCTCAGCCTTGTCCTCGTTGGTGTGCTCGGCGAGCGCGAGCTCGGAGACGAGGATCTGCCGGGCCTTGGCCAGCATCCGCTTTTCACCCGCGGACAGGCCGCGGTCGCGCTCCCGGCGCCAGAGGTCGCGGACGACCTCGGCCACCTTCATCACGTCACCCGAGTGCAGCTTCTCCAGGTTGGCCTTGTAGCGACGCGACCAGTTGGTCGGCTCCTCGACGTGAGGAGCGCGCAGCACGTCGAAGACCCGGTCCAGGCCCTCCTTGTCCACCACGTCGCGGACACCCACGAGGTCGAGGTTGCAGGCCGGCACGCGGACGACCAGGTCCTGCTGGGCCACGATGCGCAGAACGAGGTAGAGCCGGTCCTCACCCTTGATCTGCCGAGTCTCGATGTTCTCGATGACGGCTGCGCCGTGGTTGGGGTAGACGACCGTTTCACCGACGGTAAAAGTCATGTAGTACGCATCCCTTCTTCGGACCGCCAGTCTAACACGGCGACACGCCGAGGGAGAACCCGTTTCCGCAGGTCAGCGGCCCGCACAGGGGTTGACATAACCGCCTCCGTGTGCCTCGTGGCAAGCCGCTGCGACCCCGCGGAGAGGGTCCCCTAGACTCCGTCACGTGAACGCGACCTCTCGCCGTCGTCGTCCGTCGAAGCGCCTCGTGCTTGCGGCGGTGGGGCTCGGCGTCGCGCCGGTCCTCGCCTCGTGCAGCCTCGGCACGTCCAACTTCGATGCGCAGACCAACCAGTTCTACACCCCCGGCGAGGGCGTCAACGAGCGCTCGGGTGGGGTGGACCTGCTCAACGCCCTGGTCGTCGCCGACGAGGCAGGTCGGGGGCGGTTCATCGCGGGGCTGGTGAACAACAGCGACACCACGGACGACGCGCTCCTCGAGGTGCAGGGCGCCGGTGACGACGGTGACGTCCAGGGATCGTTGGAGGCGCCGATCGACGTCGTCGCCGACGGCTTCGTCCAGCTCGCCGACGAGGGCGATCCGGTCCTCCTCGAGGGCGAGGCGATCGTCCCGGGTGAGTTCGTCGAGGTCACGGTCACCTTCCAGGAGGCCGACGCGCTCACGGTCGAGCTGCCGGTCGTCACCGCGGAGGACGACTTCGAGGGCGTCGAGATCCCGAGCGCCGAGGCGTCCCCGTGAGCGAGCCGACGAGCGAGCCGACGAGCGCCGCTGCCGCTGCCGCGTACACGCTGGTCCTGCTGCGCCACGGCGAGAGCGCCTGGAACGCCAAGAACCTCTTCACCGGTTGGGTGGACGTCCCCCTCAACGAGAAGGGGAGGACCGAGGCGACCCGGAGCGGACGGCTGATCGCGGACGCCGGCGTGCTCCCCGACGTGCTGCACACCTCGGTGCTGCGGCGGGCCATCACCACCGCGCACCTCGCGCTCGACGAGTGCGAGCGGCACTGGATCCCGGTCCGGCGGTCGTGGCGCCTCAACGAGCGGCACTACGGCGCGCTGCAGGGCAAGGACAAGAAGGCGACGCTCGAGCAGTACGGCGAGGAGCAGTTCATGCTCTGGCGCCGCTCGTACGACGTGCCGCCACCGGCGATGGCCGACGGCGACGAGTGGTCGCAGATCGGGGACGCGCGGTACGCCGCGCTCCCCGACGAGGTGGTTCCCCGGACCGAGTGCCTCGCCGACGTCCTGGAGCGGATGCTGCCCTACTGGTACGACGCGATCGTGCCCGACCTCCGGACCGGTGCCACGGTGTGCGTCGCGGCCCATGGCAACAGCCTCCGAGCGCTCGTGAAGCACCTCGACGAGATGTCCGAGCAGGCGGTCGTCGGGCTCAACATCCCGACCGGCATCCCGCTGGTGTACCGCCTGGACCAGGACATGCGCCCGGTCCGGCGGGGTGGCGAGTACCTCGACGCGGACGCGGCCGCCGCCGCGATCCAAGCGGTGGCCAACCAGGGTCGCTGACCCGGTCGAGCCGCCCCTCGTGACCGGTCGAGCCGCCCTCGGTGACCGGTCGAACCGCCCCGCGTGACGGAGAGCACCGCGCCGAAAGTCGGCGACGGGCGCTCCGAGCCGCTAGTGTCGGACTTGTCCGGCCCACACCCGTTCTGCCTGGGGCCGTCGACATGCACGTCATCCACCAGCGCCGCGGGCACGTGCCCGCGCCGGGCAGGACGACTTCTTCCAGCTCCCCGGAGTCCACTTGACGCTCAGTCGTCGCACCATGTCCTCTGCTCACCCCTTGACCGCTGCTGCGGCCGACCCGACCTTCGCCGGCCTGGGTGTCCCCGCGCCGCTCGTCGCGGCGCTCGCCGGCAGCGGCATCACCACGCCGTTCCCGATCCAGACCCGGACCCTGCCGCACTCGCTGTCCGGCAGGGACGTTCTCGGCCGCGGCCGCACCGGCTCTGGCAAGACCTACGCCTTCCTGCTCCCGCTCGTCACCCGGCTGTCGCAGTCCCGCGCCGACCGCCGCACCAAGCGTCCGCGCGGTCTCGTCCTCGTCCCGACCCGCGAGCTCGCCCTCCAGATCGACGCCGCTCTGGCGCCGCTCGCCGCCGCAGGGTCCCTCCGCTCGGTGACCGTCTTCGGCGGCGTCCCACAAGGCAAGCAGGTCAACGCCCTGCGGGCCGGCGTCGACATCGTCATCGCTTGCCCGGGCCGGCTCACCGACCTGGCGCAGCAGGGTCACGTCGACCTCTCCGGGGTCGAGATCACGGTGCTCGACGAGGCGGACCACATGGCCGACCTGGGATTCCTCCCCGTCGTACGCCGACTGCTCGACCGCACCCCGAAGGGCGGCCAGCGGCTGCTCTTCTCCGCCACCCTCGACCGCGGTGTCGACGTCCTGGTCAAGCAGTACCTGACCGACCCGGCGGTGCACAGCGTCGACTCCGAGCAGTCCCCGGTGGTCGAGATGGACCACCACGTCCTCCACGTCGACGCCGCCTCGAGGCTGCGCGTCATCACCGACCTCGCCGCCGCGCCGGGACGCACGGTCGTGTTCACCCGGACCAAGCATGGCGCGAAGGGGCTGGCCCGCAAGCTCAACGCCAGCGGCGTCCGGGCCGTCGAGCTGCACGGCAACCTGTCGCAGAACGTCAGGACGCGGAACCTCGCGGCCTTCGCCTCCGGCGACGACACCACGCTGGTCGCCACTGACATCGCCGCGCGCGGGATCCACGTGGACGACGTGTCGCTGGTGATCCACGCCGACCCGCCGGCGGAGCACAAGGCCTACCTGCACCGTTCGGGGCGCACCGCGCGCGCCGGCGCGTCGGGCACCGTGGTCACGATCATGCTCGACGATCAGCGGGCCGACGTCCGGACGCTCACCCGGCAGGCCGGGATCACCCCGGTGACGACACGGGTGACGCCCGGTCACCCCGTGCTCACCACGATCGCCCCCGGCGAGCGCACCTACGGCGCACCGGTGGTGGCACCGGTCGTCAGCGCCACTCAGCCGCCGCGCAGCCGACGGACGGGAGCAGCCGCCCCGGCTCCCCGCCGGCGCCGCCCCGACGCGGCCGCCGAGTCAGGTTCCGGCTCGCGCTCGGGCGGCCGCAGCACCGGTCGTCCGCAGGTGCGGTCCGCCTCCTCGGGCGGCCACAGCGCGGCCGGCTTCTCGTCACGCCGCAGCCGCTGAGGCCGGCGCCCCGGCAACGCCGACGGGCCGGGACCCCTGGTGGGGTCCCGGCCCGTCGTTGTCGTACGGCGGATGCGGGTCGGGTCAGCGGACAGGGATCGCGGTCAGGGTCGGGCCGATCTTGAAGGTGCGAGCACCTGCGCGGTCGGTGATGGTGACGGTGACAGGAGCCGGGGTCAGGCGGACCCGCTTCACCACGTCCCAGACCGAGACGTTGAGGTAGGCGTAGAGCGTGCTCGTGCCGTCGGACTTGGCGGTGAGCACCCACTTGACCGTCGACGGGGCGGTGACCTGCAGCTCGACCGGAGCAGGGGTGAAGCCGCCGGTCGCGGTCACGTCCTTGAGGTTGCCGAGGAAGTCCCGCATGACGTTGTACTCCGGCTTCACGCTCCAGGTGCTCGGGTCGTTGGCGGGGCAGGCGAGCAGGCCGTAGGACAGCTCGGGGTCGGCGTTGGTCGGGTCGGGCTCGGAGAGCAGCTCGTAGCGCGCGGAGTTGCAGCCGCGGCTGAAGTAGTCCAGCAGCGACCGGGGACCGTACGTGGCGGCCACGTCGTGGGGCACCGGCCGGGGACCGGCCATCGGAGCCGCCATCGCGTTGTTGTAGCCGGTCTCCGACACCCAGGTCGGGATGCCGTTCCAGCTGTCCCGGACGTACCCGATGCGGGTGTCGACCTTGGCGTCCGGCTTGAGCCCCGCCGGGTAGGAGTGCATCCCGGCGTAGTCCATGAACCCGTTGAGGCCGGCCGCGCTGAGCGCGTCGAAGTCGACGAGCGGGTCCTCGCCGCCCATCTGCAGCGACGGGGAGATCACCGAGACGTGTGACATGGAGGGGTTGCTGTGGACGAAGTTCCAGATCTCCCTCTGGTAGGCCACGGTGGCGGCCGCCCAGTCCGGGCGCAGCGGGGAGCCGTCGCGGTTGTGGTTGGGCTCGTTCATGCCCTCCAGCGCGATGCAGACGTCCGCGGCGCGGTCACGGATGTCGGCCAGCAGCGCGCGCAGCGTCGGCAGCGACATCGACCAGTCCTCGGGGACCAGCGTCATGACCCACTTCAGGCCCAGCGTGCGGCACTGCGCGACGATGGCGTCGGTCGAGGCCCGCAGCGCCGGGGAGGTGGAGTACTTGCCGCGGATGTAGGTCGCGTTCATCTCCGAGACGTACCGGGGCCACGCCGTCGACTGCCCGTAGGGGCTGGCGAGGAACTGCGGCTGGACCGCGACGCCGAACGAGCGGCGGATCGTCTCGGACCACACCGGGGTCACCGACGGCAGCGTGGCCGCGGCGGCCGGGCTGAACCCGCCCGAGACCAGGGACCCGGCGGCCACCGCGGACGCGGCCGAGGCGCCGGCGAGGAAGGACCGCCGGGTCGCGGCGGCGCCGGCGAGGGACGGTGGGGGGGCGGCCGTCGGTGCGACCGTCGTGAGCGTGCGGGAGGACGTACGAGGGGTGGTGGTGGGCGTCGTCATGACACCACTATGCGAGGGTTTGTCCGTATTTGTCCGAATCCTCAGGGCGACTAGTCCTCCCCGGACCCAGGACCACCCACCCGACCCCCGGACACCCCACCCACCCGGACCAGCCCTGTCGACCCGCCCGGCGGTGCCGGACTAGCCCGACCCGTCCTCCGACGGACGCCGAGCAGCGTCTCCCTGCTCCAACCACCCGCGGAAGGCCTCGAGGTTGCGGGTGGACTCGCCTCGGGCGCGGCGCCACTCCCACTCGCGCCGGATCGACCGGGCGAACCCCAGCTCGAGGATCGTGTTGAACGACTCGTCGGCATAGGTGAGCACCGCACCGAGCAGCCGGTCGACCTCGTCGGCAGTGACGGCAGCCAGCGGGAGCCGACCGTCGAGGTGGATGTCGCCCTCGTGGTCGACGGCGAAGGCGACGCCGTACAGCCGGAGGTTCCGCTCGAGCAACCACCGGTACACCTGCTCGTGGTTCTCGTCGGGCCGCCGGGCGACGAAGGCGTGCACGCCCAGCGCGTGCGCGCCGACGTCGAGCCGGCAGGTCGTCCTGAGCTTCCGCTCGCCCGGGAGGTCGACCGCGAAGCTCCCGCCGCCCAGGTCGTTCCACGGGAGCCCGCTGTCCGAGAGCGCCTCGCGGACGGTCGCCACGGCACGTCCAGCGACGGCGATGCGCTCGGCCGCGCCGGCGGCGTCAGCCATCCGACCGGCCGTCGTGCGTCGTCCGGCAGGACAGCACCCGCTCGACCGAGGTGGCCACGCGCGTCGCGACCCACCAGAAGACGACGCCGGCGGCGAGCGACAACGACGTCGCCAGCCAGGGCAGCTCGAACTCGTAGGCCGGGTAGATCTGCCAGTGGCAGAGGTAGATGTACAGCGAGGCGCTGGCGAGCACGGCCGCGGCGCTCGCGGCGCTCCGGGGGACCCGCACCTGCCGCACCCAGGTGGCCAGCAGCAGTCCCACCACGACCACGGCTTCGCGAGCGTGCTGGCCGCCCTCGAAGAAGCCGGGCACGGTCGCCAGGACCGTCACCGAGACGAGTGCGCGGTGGCGCCAGGTCGGCGCCCGCGCCGCCGCCCAGCCGAGCGCGAAGAGCCACAGCAGGACGTGCGCGCGGTGGATGCTGTCGCCCCCGAAGAGCCGGACCGCGTCGTAGCGGGTGAGGAGCGCGGCGAGGGCCAGTCCGTAGGGCAGCCAGAAGGCATGGCGACGCTCGAGCCGGTCGACCGCGGGCACCGCGAACAGCGCCGTGAACCCCACGAGCGTCCAGACCAGCGCCTCGACGAACCAGTAGTGCCAGGACTCGGTCCAGGCGCGCGAGCCGAGGACACCGTTGAGGAGCGCCACGTTGAGGGGGCCGTACTTCTCCGACGTCGCGGCCGCGAAGGCCAGCCACAGCACCGAGGGGACAGCGATGCGCAGCGTGCTGCGGAGCAGGCGGACGACCCGCTCGTGCCGCGGCACGTCCACGAGCTGGAACCGGGCGAAGTTGTAGCCCGCAACACCGAACAGGACGTGGGCACCGCCGAGGAGCGTGAAGAGGTTGGCGTGGGACCCCACGACCATCACGATCGCCAGCGCCCGAAGCAGCACGTTGGTCTCCACCGAGCACAGCCGACGGCGCCTCCCCTCCGCGGCGCCGTCGGCCGGTCCGGGGTCGGCGCCGGCGAGCGCCCCGACCGGCAGCGTGTGCCAGTCCTCCGGGAGCCGGCCGAGCACCGACTCCAACCTCAGCGAGGCCTCGACGTAGGACAGCGAGTCACCGCCCAGCGAGACGAACGTGTCCTCCGGGCCGACCTCCGGGCGTCCGAGGACCGCACGGAAGACCTCGGCCACCTCGTCGCCGGGCGTGCACACCGGTTTCGTCGAGCGCCTCGGGCATGCGTCCGACTCGCGGGCCTGGGTCGACCGGGCGATCGCGGGGTAGTCCGGCTTCCCGCTGGCGAGTCGCGGCACCGGACCCTCACGCAGGAGCACGGCCGCTGGAGGGACGCCGAGCCGCCGCAGCGCCGCGAGCACGCGGGGACCGGTGGCGGCACGGGCCGGTGCGCTCCCGGTCTCGATGACGACGACGACCCGGTCACCACCGTCGGCCGCCCACGCCGCCACGCCGACCTCCCGCGCCGCGCGCTCGACCCGGTCCAGGTCCACGCGCAACCCGAAGACCTTGGCGAAGCGCGTCCGGCGGCCGACCACCTCCACGAGCCCGTCGGGACCGAGCCGGGCGAGGTCACCGGTCCGGAGGACGTCGACCTCACGTCCGCGCGCGAGGTCGTCGGGCGACTCGGCGTACCCCAGCATGACGTTGGGACCGGCGTAGAGCAGCTCCCCCACGTCCCCGCCGGCAGCCGCTGGGGATCCTGGCGGACCGTCGAGCGGCGCGACGGCGAACGAGCCGCCGGGGACCGCCCGGCCGACGGCCTCCGGACGGGTCAGCGCGAGGTCCGGTGGCAGGACGGCCATCCGAGCCGTCGCCTCCGTCGCGCCGTACATGACGAAGAGGTCGAACCCGCGCTCCCGCCCGGTCTCGGCGTACCGCCGGACGGTGGCGGGATCCATCCGGCCGCCGGCCTGGGTCAGGTACCGCAGCGCCGGCAGCTGCATCGAGGGGAAGCCGACGCGGTCGAGGAGCTCGAAGGTGTGCGGGACCCCGGCGAGCGAGCTGACATCCGCGGAGCGCACGAGCGTCCAGAAGCCGGGGTCGACGACCGAGAGCGACGTCAGCGCCACGCTGGCGCCCACCGCGAGGTGGCTGGTGAGCACCGAGAGGCCATAGCAGTACTGGAGGGGCAGCGTCGTGACTGCGCGGTCCGTCGGCCGGATCCCGAGGGACTCGGCGATCGCGCTGGCGTTCGAGGCGAGGTTCTCCGCCGAGAGCCGTACGAGCCGGGGGCTCCCGGTCGACCCCGAGGTCGAGAGGAGCAGCGCCAGCTCGGGGTGGAGGTGGTGCGCGGAGCCGGGACGACGCTCGACCACCCCGACGAGCTCCTCGGGGTCGACCGAGCCGCTGATGTGGACGTCGGGGTCGTACGCCGCAGCGAGCCCCTCGCACCCCGCGCTGTTGCGCGCGTCGGCGAGCACAACGGGGTGTCCCGCGCGGAGGCAGCCGAGGAGGGCTACGACCGTCGCGAGGTCGTTGCGTGCCGGGAGCAGGACGAGCCGCCGCGACGTCCCGAGACGGGCCGCCGACGCATCGGCGAGCGCGGCGAGCTCGGTGTAGGACACCAGCCGGTCCCCGTCGCGCAACGCGGTGGCCGCGCCGTGCTCCTCCAGCCGATCCCAGAACGTCCCGAGGATCCCGACCCGCGCCGGGCGCCCGGGCACGGCCTCGCCAGGGAGGGGCTCGACACAGGTCACGGTCGTGAGTTTAGGTTAGGAAACCCTTAGTCGACAGCCGGGGCGGTGCCCGCGGACCCTCCGGGCACGAGGATGCACCTACGGCTGGGCCTCCGCGGGGGTTACGGCTGTGCCTGCTGGGCGCGGGCGACCAGGCGCTGGCCGAGGGTGCCGGCCTGCGCCGGGGTGAGGAGCTGGGTCTGCTCCTCGACCAGCCGGAGGACGGCGGGGTCGGGACGGCCGGCCTCGGAGGACTGCAGGAGGATCGTCCCGGTGCCGGTGAAGTCGAACTGCTTCTCCTCCCCCGACGCCCGACCGAAGGCCCCCTGCAGCGCCCCGACGAGCGACGCGGCCATCCACTCGTGGTCGAAGTGGACCGATGGGGACGGGCAGTCGGCCCAGCCCAGGAGCGCCTCGGGGTCGGCCCGGAAGGGCGGCTCGACGAAGATGACCGGCCCGTTGGAGGAGGCGAGGAACTTCCCCGAGCCGAGGAGCGTGACGAACCCGGGGACGATCGACTGCTTGAGGTCGAGCCCGGACTCGAAGCCGAGGAGGTGCGTGGCCTTGATCGTCAGGTTCCCGTCGTCGAGGTCGTAGGCATTGACGTCGTAGCCTCGGTCGGCGACCACGACCTTGCCCTGTCCCTCTGCGACGACCCACTCGTGGACGTAGACCGGCGAGGAGAACCGCGCGGCGATGAAGGCGTTGACGCTCGCGAAGGCGGTGACGGCCTCGAACCGGACGTTCCCGTAGTAGGCGATCATCGCGCCCTTGGAGAGGAACCACTGGCCGGCGAGGGCGATGGAGAAGGCGTAGGCGTTGACGTTGTCGTCGTCCGGCAGCGACGTGGCGTCGTAGATCGGCGCGGTCATCACGGGGAGCCCCTCACTGGTACTTCTGCTCGGACGCCTGCACGTAGACCGTCCCCTGTCCGGTCGCCTTGAGCTGGAGGGCCTCCCCCGACCCCCGGCCGACGACGTCGCGGAGACCGACCTTCGCCGACAGCTCGACCTGGAGGGCTCCGACGTGACCGACGTACGCCTGCGGGTCGACGCTCACCGGCTCGCCGCTCACCTGCAGCGGGACCGAGCCGCCGTGCGAGAGCAGCGCGACCGCCCCGTGTCCGCTGACCTTGGTGGTGAACAGCCCCTGCCCGGTCACCGCGCCCCGGACGGCGGCGCGCACCCCGCCCTGCCCGATGAGCTCGACGCCGGTCTGCAGCCCGGCGTCGTGGGCGAGCAGCCGGTCGGCCTCGACGGTGAGCGTCTCCCCCGTCAGCTGCAGGACGGTGACGTGCAGCCCGCGGAAGCCGTAGTAGACCTCACCCTGACCCTCGGTCGCCATCATCGGGTTGGACTCGCCGGACAGGGCGGCGCCCACCATGCCGCCGACCCCGCGGCCCTGGCCCGCCACCGGGCGGAACGCGACCCGACCGGCGTAGCCGAGCATCGACCCGCGCCGCGCCAGCACCGGGGACGCGGCCGAGACCGTCGCCTTCACCACCTTGCTGTTGACCTGCTCGAAGGTCATCGGGTCGTCCTCACCGCTCGGCCGGCTGGAGGAACACGCTGCCCTGGCCCTCGAAGCGCAGCGAGAACGGCTCCCCGGACCCCTCGCCGACCAGCGACTTCCAGGAGACGCCCGGGACGAGGTTCATGCTGAGGCTGCCCCGGGACGCCACGTAGGCGTCGGGGTCGACGACGACCGGCTGTCCCGGGCCGACCGCCAGCCCGATCATCGGGCCCTGGCTGAGCAGCGCGACCTGACCCTGACCGCTGACGGTCGTGGTCGCGAGCCCCTGTCCGCTCGTCATCCCCTGGAGGCCGGCGAAGGCGACGTCCAGCCGCAGCCCGCTCGTGACCGCCAGCACGTGCTCGGACTCGACGGTGAGGGTCTCGCCCTCGAGGTCCACGACGGTCACGTCCTGCGCCGCCTGGGCGCAGACGACCCGGCCGTGCCCCTGGCACTCCATGAGCGAGATCGACTCCCCGGCGATGCGCTGCTTGAGCGCAGCCCGGAACCCGCCACCGCCGCCCATGCCCGCATGCTTGAAGTCGACGTTGCCGGTGTAGGCGACCATCGACCCGGCCGCGGCCCGGACCACGTCCCCGACAAGGTCGATGTGGACGACCTTCTTGTCCGCGGTCAGCGTTGCCACACGCCTGTCCCTCCTGCGCTCGAGCGGTGCCCGCATCCAACCACGTGCGCGGGTGACCAGGCGGAGGACCAGGACAGCCGGGCGTACGCTGCTGGCCCGTGGAGGCCACCCCTGACCGTCCGACCGCGGTCGTCACCGGAGCCAGCAGCGGGATCGGTGCTGCGACCGCCCGCCGACTCGCCGCCGAGGGCTTCGCGGTCGTCGTCGCCGCGCGACGAGCCGACAAACTCACCGCCCTCGTGGAGGACACCGGCGGGGTGGCGGTGCCGTGCGACGTGACCGACCCTCTGCAGGTCGCCCGGCTGGCCGAGGTCGTCGGGCCGAGGCTCGACGTCCTGGTCAACAACGCGGGCACGGCACTCGGCCAGGACCCGGTCGCCGACGCGGACCCCGACGAGTGGCGCCGGATGTACGAGGTGAACGTGCTGGGCCTGCTCCACGTCACCCGCGCGCTGCTGCCTGCCCTCGTGGCCAGCGGTGCGGGGACGATCGTCAACATGGGGTCGACGGCCGGTCGGGTCGCCTACGAGGGCGGCGGGGGCTACACCGCAGCCAAGCACGGCACCAAGGTCGTCAGCCAGACCCTCCGGCTCGAGCTCTTCGACCAGCCGGTGCGGATCTGCGAGATCGCGCCCGGCATGGTGAGGACCGACGAGTTCGCGCTCACCCGCTTCGGTGGCGACGCCGAGCGCGCGGCGCAGGTGTACGCCGGGGTGGCCGAGCCTCTGGTCGCGGAGGACGTCGCCGATGCCGTCGCTTGGGTCGTGACGAGACCGCCGCACGTCAACGTCGACGAGCTCGTCATCCGACCTCGGGCGCAGGCCGCCCAGCACAAGGTCCACCGGGTCCTCGACCAGGACTGAGGTCGCTGCTCAGCCCTGCGGGTCGAACCCGTGGTCGGGGTCGAGCAGCAGCCGGGCCAGCCGGTCGAGCTCGGGCGTCAGCTGTTGCTCGGCCACGACGACCTGGTGGCCTCCGAGCTCGAAGGTGTACACGAAGCGGTCCGGCTGCGGCTCGGACGGGCTGAACACCGCAGGGTCGATCCCGACGAGCAGCCCCTCGATCTCGCTGGTGCGCGGGTCGTCGCCCAGCACCGCCTGCCCGGACGTCACCATGCCGGCGAAGCCTCCGGACCTCCGGACCGCGACCACGGACGCCGGGTCGGGCCAGCCCGTTCCGGTCTCGGACGCAGGTGAGCCGGCACCACCCGACGACGATCCGGCGGGCACGACCCCGACCGTCGACCACGCCGCGCGGACCGCCGCCACCGCGTCCGGTGCGACCCCCTCCGCCGCAGCGACCGTCGCCGCGGCGAACCCCGCGAAGTCGGCGTCCGGCCGGAGGCCGCCGGTCAACGCGCGCCACCAGACCTGGCCGGCGCCGTCCCACGTCGGGCCTCCGATCGCGGTGGCCGCAAGGTGGAACGCCCGGTTCGGGATGCCCGAGTTGATGTGCACCCCACCGTTGTCGTCGGTCGTCTCGACGTACCCCGCCATCGAGTCCGGCTGGGGGTCCTTGCCGAGTGCCGGGTCGTCGTACGCCGTCCCGGGTGCCGCCATGTCGCGGAGCGCGCGGCCGTTGATGCCGGGCCGGAAGAGACCGGCCCCGATGAGCCAGTCGGCCTCGGCGGCGGTCTGGCCGAGGAGCCGCTGCTTGAGCAGGGCGGCGAAGACGTCGGACACCGACTCGTTGAGCGCCCCCGACTGACCCTGGTAGCGCAGTCCCGCCGTGCGCTCGGTCACCGCGTGGGTCAGCTCGTGGGCGAGCACGTCCACCGGCTTGGTGAACCGCTCGAAGACGCGTCCGTCCCCGTCCCCGAAGACCAGCTGGGTGCCGTCCCAGAAGGCGTTGTCGTAGTCGGTGCCGTAGTGCACCGACACGACGACCGGCGCTCCCTGCCCGTCGTAGGAGGTGTGGGCGAAGACCTCCTCGAAGAGCAGCAGCGACGCCTCCACCCCCGCGTACGCCTCGTCGACGGCGACGTCGCCGGTCTCGGGCTGGCCGGTGGCCCGCACCGCCCGTCCGGGCAGCTGCGTCCCGCCCCCGGCGTCGTGCACGGTCCACCGCAGGTCGGCGACCGCTCCTGCCTGAGCGCCCGCGCGGCCGGGTGACGCGGGTGACGCTGGTGACGCGTCCCGGCGGCCACGCAGCCGGGCGTCGAGGTCCAGCGTGGCCCGGGCCGGAGGCGCCGCGTCACCGTCCTCCGCGAGCCGCGCGAGGAGGTAGGGCGGCACGAAGCCGCACCCACGAGGTGAGGAGGTGTCGTGAGCTGCCATGACCCAGGTGTACTCCTCCCCACGGACAGTTCCGCTGCGGGTCGGGGCCCTGGACGCGACCCGCGTGTGTCCTGTCTCCCCCGGCAATGACAGGAGTGCGTCCGGCGCGACGCCTAGGATGGACGTCGGCCGTTCGGCCGACCCCCACCCTCGAACGAAGCGACACCGCATGCCTGGAACCACCGGACCGACCGTCCCGACCACCCTCAGGTCCGACCTGCGCAACGTCGCGATCGTCGCCCACGTCGACCACGGGAAGACCACCCTGGTCGACGCCATGCTGTGGCAGGCCGGCGCGTTCGGTGAGCACCAGCACGTCGACGAGCGGGCGATGGACTCCGGCGAGCTCGAGCGCGAGAAGGGCATCACGATCCTCGCGAAGAACACCGCTGTGCGGTACGCCGGACCGGCCGCTGCCGAGGCGACCGGGGGACGCTCGATGACGATCAACATCATCGACACCCCGGGCCACGCGGACTTCGGCGGCGAGGTCGAGCGCGGCCTCTCGATGGTCGACGGGATCGTCCTGCTCGTCGACGCCAGCGAGGGTCCGCTCCCGCAGACCCGGTTCGTGCTCCGCAAGGCGCTCAACGCCGACCTCCCGGTCGTCCTCGTCGTCAACAAGGTCGACCGCTCCGACGCCCGGATCAAGGAGGTCGTCGACGAGACCTACGAGCTCTTCCTCGACCTGCTCGACGAGAACCACTCCCCCGACGCGCTGGACTTCCCGGTCGTCTACGCCAGCGCCAAGGCGGGCCGCGCGAGTCTTGAGATGCCCGCCGACGGCGACCTGCCGGAGGAGCCCGACCTCGAGCCGCTGTTCCGGACGATCATCGAGGCCGTCCCTGCTCCGACGTACACCGAGGGCGCGCCGCTGCAGGCGCACGTCACCAACCTCGACGCCAGCCCCTTCCTCGGCCGGCTCGCGCTGGTGAGGGTGCACGAGGGGACGCTGCGCAAGGGCCAGCAGGTGGCCTGGTTGCGGCGCGACGGCTCGACGAGCACGGTCAAGATCACCGAGCTGCTGGTCACCGAGGCGCTGGAGCGCGTCCCGGCGGAGTCCGCAGGACCGGGCGACATCTGCGCGATCGCCGGCATCCCCGACATCATGATCGGCGAGACGCTCGCCGACCCGGAGAACCCGGTCCCACTGCCGTTGATCACCGTCGACGAGCCGGCGATCTCGATGACGATCGGGACCAACACCAGTCCGCTCGCCGGTCGGGTCAAGGGCTCGAAGGTGACCGCCCGGTTGGTCAAGGACCGCTTGGACAAGGAGCTGGTCGGCAACGTGTCGATCCGGGTGCTCCCGACCGAGCGGCCCGACGCGTGGGAGGTCCAGGGCCGCGGCGAGCTGGCGCTGGCGATCCTCGTCGAGCAGATGCGGCGCGAGGGCTACGAGCTCACGGTCGGCAAGCCGCAGGTGGTGACGCGCGAGATCAACGGCAAGCTCCACGAGCCGGTCGAGCGGCTCACGATCGACGCGCCGGAGGAGTACCTCGGCGCGATCACCCAGCTCCTCGCGGTCCGCAAGGGCCGCATGGAGCAGATGACCAACCACGGCACCGGCTGGGTCCGGATGGAGTTCCTCGTCCCGGCACGCGGGCTGATCGGCTTCCGCACCGAGTTCCTCACCGACACCCGCGGCACCGGCATCGCCCACCACGTCTTCGAGGGCTACGAGCCCTGGGCAGGGGAGATCCGGTCCCGGGCGAACGGGTCGATGGTGGCCGACCGCGCCGGCGCCGCGACGGCGTACGCGATGACGAACCTGCAGGAGCGCGGCGTCATGTTCGTGGAACCGACCACCGAGGTCTACGAGGGCATGATCATCGGCGAGAACTCCCGCGCTGACGACATGGACGTGAACATCACCAAGGAGAAGCAGCAGACGAACGTGCGCTCCTCGACGTCGGACAACTTCGAGAAGCTGGTCCCGCCACGCAGGCTGAGCCTCGAGCAGTCGCTGGAGTTCTGCCGGGAGGACGAGTGCGTCGAGGTCACACCGCACTCGGTGCGCATCCGCAAGGTGGTGCTCGACGCGAACGCCCGGGCCAAGACGGCGTCGCGAGCACGACGCTCCTGACGCGCGGCGACCTCGGGCTCGGTCAGCCGGTCCCGACGACCTGGGAGTGCAGGAAACCCAGGAGCGCGTCCTGGAGCTGGCGGGCCATCCGCTCGTCCTGGGTGACGAGCCACTGGTAGGAGACCCCGTCGATGAGGCTCAGCGTGTGTCGGGCGAGCTCTGCAGGGGCCATGGCCCAGTCGAAGCCGCCGGCACGCGCCATCTGGGTCAGGAGCTCCTCCGTGCCCGCGAGCTGGGCCCGGTAGAGCTCGACGGCAGCCTCGCGGAGCCCCGGCTCACGCAGGGCGTGCAGGGTCAGCTCGAGGCTGAGCTGACGCCGGGTCGCATCGCTGGCGACGTGGTCGACGTAGGCCACGACGACCCGGTCGATGACCGGCCGCCCGCGGGTGTCGGTGGCGACCTGGTCGCGGACGGCCTGGAACGCGCGGGCGTTCAGGATCCGCATGACCTCGAGCACCAGCTCCTCCTTGGAGAAGAAGCTGTAGTGGAAGGCCCCGGTCGTCATCCCGGCTTCGCTGACGATCGCGCGGGTGGTCGCGTGGGAGACCCCTTCACGCACCATGACTTGGATGGCGGCGTCCACGAGCTTCGCCCGTCGCTCGTCCACGTTCATGCGGCTCAACGGTGATCCCCCTTCGAACCAGCTCTCCAAGGTACGCGAGCTGAGGGGGTCTGGGGGCGGACCGCACTCGCAGCCGGGCAAGGCGGCGTGGTGTCATCCTAGGTCGCCGCCCGGCCCAGCGCTACGTTCCGCCACCCTCCCAAGTGGGGACCGCAAGGTGAGAATGCCTTGTTCCGACGACCCGGTCAAGCGTCCAGTTCGCTCAACCAAGTCAACGGGCCGAAGGTCACGCTGGTCCTGGTGAGGAGGGTGTCGGAAGCGGGACGTCAGTCCTGCGAGCGCCGCCGGAATGCGCGGATCGAGAGCGGTGCCATGACCGCGGTGATCGCCACTGCCCAGAGCAGCGTGGCGAGCACGGGGTGGTGGAGAGGCAACGCCGCGTCCGGCGGCGCGACCGGTCCGTTGCCCCACAGGTCACGAGCCCCCTGCGCCAGCGCCGAGATCGGGTTCCACTCCGCGATGAGACGCAGCCAGTCCGGCATCCGCTCGGTCGGCGTGAAGGTGTTGGCGAGGAAGGTGATCGGGAACATCGTGGTGAACATGAACCCCTGGACGCCCTCGACGGTCCGGAAGGTCGATCCCGCGAGGATCCCCACCCAGATCATCGCGAAGCCGATGGCCAGGAAGAGCCCGAAGGCGAGGAGCGCGTCCGCGATGCCGTTGCGCATCCGCCAGCCGACCGCGAGCCCGGTCAGCGCCATCACGGTGATGCCGATGCTGGAGTGGATGAGGCTCGACATGCTCCGCCCGACGAGGATCGAGGAGCGCGCGATCGGCAGCGACTTGAGCCGGTCGACGAAACCCTTCTCGAGGTCGCTCACCAGGCCCATCGCGACGATGAACGAGGAGAAGACCATGGTCTGCGCCATGATCCCGGGCACGAGGAACTCCCGGTAGTTGCTCCCGGGCACGTCGATCGAGGACCCGAAGACGAAGGCGAAGAGCAGCACGAACATCACCGGTTGGATGGTGACGTCCATGAGCAGCTCCGGCATACGTCGGATGTGGATGAGGTTGCGGCGCACCACCAGTGCGCACGCCGTGACGTACGACGGCGGGGTCAGCGTCTCGCGCTGGACGCCACCCGCGGTGGCGCGGGCGGTGCGGGGGGTGGTCAGCTCGGTGGTCATCGCGCCGCTCCTTCGAGCTCGGGGTCGTCGCTCTCGGCCCGGTGGCCGGTGAGCGTGAGGAAGACGTCGTCGAGGCTGGGTCGTTGCAGCCCGAGGTCGTCGATCGGGATGCCGCTCGCGCGCACCGCCTCGCCGACGCTGAGCATGTCGGTGAGTCCGTTCGCCTTGGCTGTGATGCGACGGGCTGCGAGGTCGACGCGGACACCGTCGTCAGCGCCGGCGCCGTCCGCGCCACGCGGTCCGCTGCGGGCGGTCGCCGCGGGTGCGGCGCCGCTGGTGCGCCGGATGACCTCCTCGGCACGGTCGAGGTCGGCGGCGTGGGTCACGGTCACGACGACGCTGGCGCGGCCGGCTTGGTCCTTGAGCTGGGTCGGCGTCCCCTGGGCGATGACCCGGCCCTTGTCGATGACGACGATGTCGTCGGCGAGCTGGTCGGCCTCCTCGAGGTACTGCGTGGTCAGCAGCAACGTCGTGCCGTCCCGGACGAGGCCCCGGAGCACCTCCCACAGCTCGGTCCGGCTGCGGGGGTCGAGCCCCGTCGTGGGCTCGTCGAGGAACAGCACCGGAGGGGTCGCCACCAGGCTCACCGCGAGGTCGAGCCGGCGGCGCATGCCGCCGGAGTAGGTCTTGGCGACCCGGTCCGCGGCGTCGGTCAGCGAGAAGCGCTCGAGCAGTGAGTCGGCGATCGACCGCACCGCGCGGTCCGACAGCCCTGCGAAGCGGCCGATGAGCCGGAGGTTCTCCCGGCCGGTGAGCAGCTCGTCGACGGTGGCGACCTGGCCGGTCAGACCCATGTTCCGTCGGACGGCTTCAGGCTCGGTGAGGACGTCGTAGCCGGCCACACGCGCCTCACCGCTCGTGGGTCGCGACATGGTGGTGAGCATGCGGACGGTGGTCGTCTTCCCGGCTCCGTTCGGGCCGAGCAGGCCCAGGACGGAGCCGGTCGGCACCGAGAAGCTGACGTGGTCGACGGCGACGTTGTCACCGAAGCGCTTGACGAGGTCGATGGCCTCCACGGCCGGGGCTGTCATGTCTTTATTGGACCAGCCGGATCCGACAGAATAATCGGCCTGCAGCCGAGATCCTCGATCTGCGGACCGGAGCGGACGGGACCCGGCCACGGCAGAGGGGTCAGCGACGCGTGAGCGACCGCAGTGTCGGCCGGACGTCGACCAGGTACACGATCGCCGCGACGATCCCCACGAGGCTCAGCAGGTTGATCGGGTCCCCGCCGGAGAGGAGGACGTGCGCGGCGAGCGCCACGCCCAGGATGATGCACCAGGCCTGCTTGCTCAGCTTCTCACCGGCGACGTACGCCTCGCTGGGCTGGCGCAGCGCGTCCACCAGGGCGAAAACCATCGTCCCGGTCATCGCCAGTCCGACGATCGCCAGGATGATGTCGGGCACGGCGAAGAGGCTCACGGACCCAGCGTACTCGGCTGCGCGACGGCAGTAGGGTCAGCGCCGTGAAGGTACTCGTGACCGGCGGCGCCGGCTACATCGGCTCGACGACGGCGAAGGCGCTGGAGGAGGCCGGTCACGTCCCGGTGGTCCTCGACTCGCTGCTGAGCGGACCCCGGGCGTTCGTGCGGGACCGCATCTTCTACGAGGGCGACATCGCCGACCGCGCGCTGGTGTCGCGCGTGGTGGAGGAGCACCCCGACCTCGACTGCACCATCCACATGGCGGCGCGCATCATCGTGCCGGAGTCGGTCGAGCAGCCCTATCTCTACTACCGCGACAACGTCGCCGGCTCGCTGGAGCTCTTCGACCAGCTCGCCGCGCTCGGCAAGCCGCGGGTGCTGTTCTCCTCCAGCGCGTCGATCTACGCCACGGTGGAGGGCTTCGAGGTCACCGAGCAGTCCCCCCTCGCCCCGGGATCGCCGTACGCCCGCACCAAGGCGATGATGGAGTCGATCCTCATCGACATGGCTGCCGCGACCGACCTCCGCGCGATCATCCTGCGCTACTTCAACCCGATCGGCTCCGACCCGGACCTGCAGTCCGGGGTCTACGTGCGTGAGCCCTCGCACGTCCTGGGCCAGCTGGTCCTCGCGGCCCAGGGCCTCAAGGACCACTTCACGATCACGGGGACCGACCACCCGACCCGCGACGGCACGGGGATCCGGGACTACGTGCACGTCTGGGACCTCGCCAAGGCCCACGTCGCCGCCGTCGAGCGGTTCGACCAGGCACTGGCCCAGCAGGACGCCACGAGCCTGGTCCTCAACGTCGGCACCGGCTCGGGCGTCACGGTCCGGGAGCTCGTCACCGCCTTCGAGAAGGTCTACGGCGCCGAGGTGCCGGTGCGGGAGGCTCCTCCCCGGCCGGGCGACGCCGTGGGCGCCTACGCCAACGTCGACGAGGTACACCGTGTGCTGGGCTGGTCGGCCGCGCTCGGCATCGAGGACGCCATCGCCTCCGCGCTCGCCTGGGGCAGGCGGCGCAAGGAGGTCCTCGGCTACGACTGACCGCGCCCGGCCCGTCGCGGGCTGCGACGGTCAGGCGCCGGTCGGCGCACCTGGCTCAGGGACCTCAGGACCGGCATCGTCGGGGTCCGCGAGAGGGACCCCGTTGGCGGCACGCAGGGAGCGGTAGATGTCGAGCAGCGCGTCCTTCTGGCGCTCGGTGAGCCCCGGGTCCGACCGGACGGCGAGCAGCACCGACCGGACCTCCACGTCGTCCGGACCGAGGAGCCCCGCCCGGACGTACAGCGTCTCCGCCGAGATCCGCAGGGCGCCGGCGATCGACTGCAGCACCTCCGCGGAGGGCCGTCGCAGACCGCGCTCGATCTGGCTGAGGTAGGGGTTGGAGACGCCGGCGGCGTCCGCGAGCTGCCGCAACGAGAGCCGACTGGCCTCCCGCTGCTGGCGCAGGTAGTCCCCGAGCGTCCCGACCGCGTCCTTGCCGTGGCTCAGCCCCTGGCTGAACCCGCTCCCGATCTGGTCGCTCAGTCCCTTGGCCATACGCCCATCATGCTTGCAACAGCAAGCAGACCGCAACCGGCGTGTGGCCGCGTGCACGACGGCGCCTCGCCCCGCTGTCAGCAGGGCCGAGGCGCCGCCGGGGTCAGTAGGCGCCGTCCTTGGAGACGACCGCCCTGACCGTCTTGCCCATGATCGCGAGGTCGGCCATCATCGACCAGTTGTCGCGGTAGTAGAGGTCCAGCCGCAGCGCCTCGTCGAAGGTCAGCCGCGAGCGGCCCGAGACCTGCCAGAGGCCGGTCATGCCGGGGCGGACATGGAGCCGCCGGCGCGCGATGTCGGTGTAGGTGTCGGCCTCCCACGGCTGCGAGGGACGGGGCCCGACCAGGCTCATCTCGCCGCTCAGCACGTTGAAGAGCTGCGGCAGCTCGTCGAGGGAGTAGCGCCTGATGAAGCGTCCGATCCCGGTGATCCGGGGGTCGTCCTCCATCTTGAACAGCGCGCCCTCGTGGCCGACCTGCTGGCGCAGCGCAGCCTCGAGCTTGTCGGCGTTCACGGTCATCGAGCGGAACTTCCAGACGCCGAAGATCGCGCCGTTGAGGCCGACGCGGGGCTGCCGGTAGAACACCGGTCCGCCGTCGTCGAGCTTGATGAGGGCGGCGACGACCACCATCACCGGTGCGAGGAGCAGCATCGCGACGACCGCGCCGACGAGGTCGAACGCACGCTTGGCGCGGCCGCCGGCACGGATCGCCCGTGGCTCCTCGACGTGGAGGAACGGTAGGCCGACCAGCGGTCGCATCCGCAAGCGTGGCGCCGACACCTCGGCGAGGTTCGGGACGAGGATCAGCTCGATGTCGTTGCCCTCGAGCTCCCAGGCGATCTCGCGCAGCGTCAGGTCGGTGCTCCCGCTCACCATGACCGTGTCGATGCCGAGCTTGCGACAGCTGGTGCTGATGTCGAGGACCGAGCCCACCTGGGGTGCGGGCAGCGAGTCGTCGGTGGTCCCCTCGGGCAGGGTGCACGCAACGAGCTCATAGCCGAGCTTGGGCTCCCGCCGCAGCACGTCCGCGAGGTCACGGACCCGGCTGGGCGATCCCACGGCGAGGACCCGGTGGGTCATCGCCCCCTGGAGCCGGTTGCGATGGATCCAGGCGCGCACGAGGTAGCGCTCCAGCAGGAGCACAGGCCCGCCGATCGCGAAGGCGCTCAGCAGGAAGCCGCGTGAGAGGTCGCTGTTGGTGAAGTAGCACGCGGTGAAGGCAGCGAAGGCGGTGAACACCGTGGCCTTGCCGACCGCCTGGAACTCGCGGGTCCCCGACCCGAGGTCCCGCAGCGCGTAGGTCCCGCAGACCGCGAGCATGCCCACCCACAGCACCAGCAGCAGCGGCGAGACGGAGTAGGAGTAGCTGACCCCGGAGCTGGTTGCCGGCTCGACGCCCGGGACAACGCCCCTGAGCGGCCAGGCCAGAGCGACCGAGCCGAGCACCACCAGCGCGTCGAGCCCGACCACGAGCCCTCTGACGTAGTGCGGCAGGCCACCCCGCCGCCTCTCGACGATGACGTCGCGACCCTGGGCCGCCAACGGCGGTGCCGGCTCGGCCACCACCGCTCCGGCGTGCTGCCGTTGTGCCGGTATCACCGATTCTGCAAGCGTGTCCTGCATCCTGAAGCCCCCGCTCCCCGACCTACACCTAAAGTGCTCCCTTGCGGAGCTCCCCACCCTGACGAGGTCGACCCGAGGCTAGAAAAGCGACAACAGCCGACAACAGGGACCAAAGTCCCTATTTCGACGAAGCGTGCCGATCCAGCCCCCCGGTCGGCCTTGCGTGCTTATCATACGGCGCCGATCGGCTCTTCCTCGACACTGGCTGCTCGGAGGACGACCGAAACTCGGTGACGAGGACACCCTCCCCGCGCGGAGCACCGTTCAGTCGAGAGCAACGTCACGGTAAAAATTTCACGACCTCGGGTCGCCGGACCGGATCCGTGTGCTCCAGGTGACGTCCTGAGGGCCGTGCTAGTGGATCAACTTGGTGCATGATTGTGCGGTGACGTCGCCGCCGCAGTACTCTCCGACGCCGCGCGAGCTCGACGACCTCGACCTGCTGGTCCGTGGCTGCCTCGACGAGGGCGCGTTCGGCGGACCCGAGGCACCGATCACGCTCCTGCTGCCTGCCGACGTCGCCGCTCAGGCCGTCGCCTCCGGGTCGGTGGTCCTCGTCGACCCCGAGGGGGTCCCCCTGGCCGAGGTGCACGCCGTCTCGACGTACGGCGCCACGGACGGTGATCTGGCCAGGGTGGGAGTCGCCGGGCCGGTCACCGCACTGGCCCACAACGAGTACGGCGCCTTCCGCCGGCTGTACCGGTCCCCGGCCGAGGTCCGTGCCGAGGCCGCTCCCGAGACGCTGACCGTGCCCGTGGCCGGCCCGCTGACGACCGACGACCTCGAGCGCATCCGCGACAAGGCGGCGGGCAGACCCGTGCTGCTGCTCGCGCTGGCCGGTCACGGCACCCCGTCGTACGGCGGGAGGCCCCTGAGCGGGACCGGGCTCGTCCGGGCCACCCTCGCAGCCGCGCCGCTCCTCGACGCCACGGTCGTCGCCGTCCCGCTGGCCTCCCGGGGACCTGGTGCCGCCGACGCCGACCACGCCCTCGGCGAGCGCGTGGTGGCGGCGTACGCCGTGGGCGACGTGCTGGGGGTCACCGGCGTCGGGGAGCTGCCCCTCGACGTGGCCGAGGTCGTCTCGTTCGAGCTGCCCACGCCCGAGGAGCTCGGGCTCGTGGTCTTCTTCACCGGCCTCTCCGGCAGCGGCAAGTCCACCCTTGCCCGGGCGCTGCACGACGTGGTCCTGGAGCGCGGCGAGCGCACGGTGACCTCCCTCGACGGTGATGTCGTCCGGCGCAACCTCTCCGCGGGGCTCACGTTCTCCAAGGCCGACCGGGAGACCAACATCCTCCGCATCGGGTGGGTGGCTGCGGAGATCAGCCGCCACCGTGGCCTCGCGATCGTCAGCCCGATCGCTCCCTTCGATGCCACCCGGAAGCAGGTGCGCGCGATGGTCGAGGCCGCCGGCGGTGCCTTCTTCCTGGTCCACGTCGCCACTCCCCTGGAGGAGTGCGAGCGCCGCGACCGCAAGGGGCTCTACGCCAAGGCCCGCCGGGGGGAGATCCCCGAGTTCACCGGGATCAGCTCCCCTTACGAGATCCCCACGGACGCCGACGTCCGGGTGGACACCACAGGCCGTTCCATCGAGGACGTCCTGGCCGACGTCCTCTCCGCCCTCGACGATGCGGGCTACCTCCCCCAGCTCGAGATCGGACCATCATGATGGACTTCCTGACCGCCGAGTTCTCGGCGATCCTCGCCGCCGGGTTCTTCGTCGGCGTCGTCGTCGGCCTCACCGGCATGGGCGGCGGCGCACTGATGACGCCGGCGCTCATCTTCCTCGGGGTCGGCGAGACCGCCGCGGTCGTCACCGCCGACCTCACCGCCGCCGCGGTCTACAAGACCGGCGGCGCGCTGGTGCACAAGAAGCACGGCCAGCCGAACATGCAGCTCGCCAAGTGGCTCATCCTCGGCTCGGTGCCGATGGCCTTCCTCGGCCCGTTCCTCATCCGGATCATCATCGACCCGGCCGACATCGAGGACGCGCTCAAGATGGCGATCGGCGTCGCGCTCCTGCTCGCCGCGACGACGTACGCCGCGCGCCTGTACCTCCAGCTCCGTGCGATCCGCCGCGGCACGATCAACGGCGGCGGTCAGGACCCGGTCATCCGGCCGGTCCCGACGATCCTGGTCGGCGCGCTGGGCGGTGCGCTGGTCGGCATCACCTCGGTCGGGTCCGGCTCGGTGATCATGGTGGCGCTGCTCATGCTGTACCCCGGGCTCTCGGCGGTCCGGCTGGTCGGCACCGACCTCGTCCAGGCCGTCCCGCTGGTGCTCTCCGCCGCGGTGGCGAACATCATCGCCGAGGGCGGCCTCGACTGGGGGCTGACGATCCCGCTCATCCTCGGCTCGGTGCCCGGGACCCTCATCGGCGCGCGCATCGCGCCGAAGGTCCCCCAGTCGTTCATCCGCCGCGGCATCGTGATCGTCCTGACCATGTCGGGGGTCGCGCTGCTCGACAAGGCCGGCTGGGCGCCGCTGGGCGCGGGCGAGGACGACACCCACCCGATCCTCATCGCCGTCATCGGCCTGGCGCTCGTGGTCCTGGTCCCGCTCGTCTGGGGGCTGCTGCGCCGCACCGAAGGGCTCTCGTACTTCGGTGCTCCCACCGTCGAGGACATCGAGGAGGGCCGCGCCCGCTACCAGCGGGAGCGGACGGCGAGCGGGTCAGGACGGGAGTAGCCCGCTGGCCCGGACCTCGGCGAGGCTCGGCGCACTCCGGTCCCGCTCGGACATCGTGAGCTCGAGCGGGCGCCCGTCCCGGTCCGCGGTCGGCCAGCCGATCGCGAGGACGGGGTCGAACGGGTCGATGCTGTGCTCCCGCTCGGGGGCGTAGCCGGTGCTCACCAGGTAGCTGACCAGGGACCCGTCCGCGAGCGCGACGAACGCGTGGCCGAGGCCCTCGGCCAGGTAGACGCACCGCCGGTCGACGTCGTCGAGCAGCACGGAGTCCCAGGCGCCGTACGTCGGCGAGCCGGTCCGCAGGTCGACGACGACGTCGAGGACGGCCCCGGCGAAGCAGGTGACGTACTTGGCCTGCCCCGGTGGGACCTCGGAGAAGTGGATGCCGCGCAGCGACCCCGCGCGGGACACCGAGCAGTTCGCCTGGGCGATCGCCGGCGCGTGGGCCGCGAACCCGCCCCCGGTGAGCCCGTCCAGGAGGTCCGCGCGGTACCACTCGTGGAAGCTCCCGCGGCGGTCGCCGTGGACCACCGGCGACACCACGAAGGCGCCGGCGACCGTCATCTCCTGCACGTCCACGCTCCGTAAGGTAGTCGCGCGGCGGCGTGGGTCGGGGCAGCGACAGGGGAGGTCGGCATGCGGTGGCTCGTGACCGGCGCGGCGGGGATGCTCGGGCGCGACCTGGTGGAACGGCTCACGCGCTCCTCGCAGGAGGTGAGCGCCGCGGACCGGTCCCGGCTCGACGTCACCGACGCCGAGGCCGTGGGCCGCGCCGTGACCGGCCACGACGTGGTCGTGAACTGCGCCGCCTGGACCGACGTCGACGGCGCCGAGAGCCGCGAGGCCGAGGCCGCCCGGATCAACGCCGACGCACCGCGCCACCTCGCGCAGGCCTGCGTCAGGACCGGCGCGCTGCTCGTGCAGCTGAGCACCGACTACGTGTTCGGAGCGCGGCCTGAGGCGTCCTCCGACGGGGAGCCCTGGGCCGAGGACGAGGCGCCGGCCCCGCTGTCGGTGTACGGGTGGACGAAGGCCGCCGGCGAGGACGCCGTCCGGTCGCTGCTCCCGGAGCGGCACCTGGTCGTGCGGACCGCGTGGCTCTACGGCGCGCACGGCCGCTGCTTCCCGCGGACGATGGCGCGCCTCGCCGCCGAGCAGGACCGGCTCTCCGTCGTCTCCGACCAGGTCGGACAGCCGACGTGGACCGTGGACGTCGCCGACCTGCTCGTGCGGCTGGTCGAGGCCGGCGCGACGGGGACCTTCCACGCGACGGCGGGCGGCCGCGCCAGCTGGTGGGAGTTCGCCCAGGAGGTCGTGACGAGCGCCGGCCGGTCGTCGGAGATCGTCGTCCCCGTCCGCTCCGCGGAGTTCCCCAGGCCCGCGCCGCGGCCCGCGTTCTCGGTGCTCGGCCACGACGCCCTGCGGTCGGTGGGGGTCGAGCCGATCGGCGACTGGCGGGAGCGGTGGCGCGAGGCTGCGCCGGTGGTCCTCGGCCGCTGACGCCGAGCCGCCCTCCATGGCGGGCGGCTCGACCGGGCACCGGGGGGCGGCTCGACCGGGCACGGGGGGCGGCTCGTCAGGTGGCGGCGTGCTTGAGCGGCTCCCACCAGTCCCGGTGCGTCTGGTACCACTCGACCGTGTCGGCGAGTCCGGTCCGGAAGTCCACCTGCGGCCGGTAACCCAGCTCCCGGGTGATCTTCGTGATGTCCACCGAGTAGCGCCGGTCGTGGCCGGGCCGGTCCGGCACCGGGCGCACCCGCTCAACCCCGGAGCCGGTGGCGTCCAGCAGCAGCCGGGTCAGCTCGCGGTTGGTGAGCTCGGTCCCGCCCCCGATGTTGTAGACCTCACCGCGCCGGCCCCCGCCGAGCACGAGGTGGATCCCCCGGCAGTGGTCGTCGACGTGCAGCCAGTCCCGGACGTTCAGCCCGTCGCCGTACAGCGGCACGGTGAGCCCGTCGATGAGGTTGGTGACGAACAGCGGGACGACCTTCTCCGGGTACTGGTAGGGCCCGTAGTTGTTCGAGCACCGCGTCGTGCTGACGGGGACGCCGTGGCTGCGTGCGTAGGCCCGCGCCATGAGGTCGCCGGCAGCCTTGGAGGCCGAGTACGGCGAGTTGGGCCGGAGTGGCTCCTCCTCGGTCCAGGAGCCCTCGTCGATCGAGCCGTACACCTCGTCGGTGGAGACGTGCACGAACCGGTCGACCGGGTGGCGCCGCGCGGCCTCCAGGAGGGTCTGCGTCCCGACGACGTTGGTCTCGACGAAGTCCCGTGCGTGCTCGAGCGACCGGTCGACGTGGGACTCCGCGGCGAAGTGCACGACGGCGTCGACCTCAGCCACGAGCGCGTCGACGAGGGCGGCGTCACAGACGTCGCCGCGGACGAACGAGAGCCGGTCGTCACCCGCCACCGGGTCGAGGTTCGCGCGGTTCCCGGCATAGGTGAGCTTGTCGAGGACCACCACCCGCTCCGGCTCCTCGAGGCCCCAGGCGCCGGTGAGCACCGACCGCACGTAGTGCGACCCGATGAAGCCGGCACCGCCGGTAACGAGCATCCTCACTGCGAACTCCCCCGTCCCGGGCCAGACTGTGCCGGTGCGCGGAATCATCCTGGCAGGCGGCTCGGGCACCCGGCTGCACCCCATCACGCGGGGCCTGAGCAAGCAGCTCGTGCCGGTCTACGACAAGCCGATGATCTACTACCCGCTCTCCACGCTGATGCTGGCGGGGATCCGCGACGTGCTCCTCATCACCACACCGCACGACCAGGAGCAGTTCGCGCGGCTCCTCGGCGACGGCTCGCGGTTCGGGATCTCGCTGACCTACCGCACCCAGCCCGCCCCGGACGGTCTCGCGCAGGCCTTCACGATCGGTGCCGACTTCCTGGCCGGCGACGCGGCCGCCCTCGTCCTGGGGGACAACATCTTCTACGGGCCGGGGTTCGGTCGCCGGCTCACCCGGTTCGCCGCCGTCGACGGCGCGGCGGTGTTCGCCTACTGGGTGGCGAACCCCCAGGACTACGGCGTCGTCGAGTTCGACGACCGGGGCAGGGCGCTGTCGCTCCAGGAGAAGCCGGCGGTCCCCCGGTCGCACTTCGCGGTGCCCGGCCTGTACTTCTACGACAACGACGTCGTCGCGATCGCCCGGGGGCTGCGTCCGTCGGCGCGGGGCGAGTACGAGATCACCGACGTCAACCGGGCCTACCTCGACCAGGGCCGGCTGCAGGTGGAGCCGCTCGAGCGCGGCACCGCCTGGCTCGACACCGGCACCTTCGACTCGCTCAACGACGCCAGCAACTTCATCCGCACCGTCGAGAGCCGGCAGGGCCTCAAGATCGGCTGCCCGGAGGAGATCGCGTGGCGCCAGGGCTGGCTGAGCGACGACGAGCTGCGGGCCCGCGGCGCGGAGCTCAGCAAGTCAGGATACGGCACTTACTTGATCGGGCTGCTGAACCTTGGTCTCCGCTGACGCCTCGCGCCGGTACGATGCTCTCTGATCCTGACGAGAGGTTCTCCCCCCGAATGACGACCCTGACCCATGTCGACTACCGCCTGAGCCAGCTCGACGAGCTGGAGGCCGAGTCCATCCACATCTTCCGCGAGGTCGCCGCGGAGTTCGAGAAGCCGGTGCTGATGTTCTCCGGCGGCAAGGACTCCATCGTGATGATGCGGCTCGCCGAGAAGGCGTTCTACCCGGCGAAGATCCCGTTCCCCGTGCTCCAGGTGGACACCGGCTTCGACTTCCCCGAGGTGCTGTCCACCCGCGACAACTGGGTGAACCGCCTCGGCGTCCGGCTGATCGTCGCCAGCGTCGAGCAGGCGATCAAGGACGGCGTCGTCGTCGACGACGGCAAGACCTCACGCAACCGGCTCCAGATCGGGACGTTGCTCAACGCGCTGGAGGAGGGCGGCTTCACCGCGGCCTTCGGAGGCGGGCGACGCGACGAGGAGAAGGCGCGCGCGAAGGAGCGCGTCTACTCCCACCGCGACGAGTTCGGCCAGTGGGACCCCAAGATGCAGCGCCCCGAGCTGTGGTCGCTCTACAACGGCCGCATCCACGAGGGCGAGCACATGCGGATCTTCCCGCTGTCGAACTGGACCGAGCTCGACATCTGGCACTACCTGGGCCGCGAGCGCGTCGAGATCCCCACCATCTACTTCTCTCACCAGCGCCGCGTCTTCGAGCGCGACGGGATGCTGCTCAGCGAGTCCGAGCACAACCCGCTGCGTCCCGGCGAGACCGTCGCCGAGCGCACGGTCCGGTTCCGGACCGTGGGTGACCTGACACTGACCGGCTGCGTCGAGAGCCCGGCCGCCACGATCCCCGAGATCATCGACGAGATCGCGGTCGCTCGCGTGACGGAGCGCGGCGCGACCCGAGGCGACGACCGGTTCTCCGAGGCCGCCATGGAAGACCGCAAGAAGGAAGGCTACTTCTGATGACCACCGCGCCGGACACCACTCCGCTCGAGGAGCGCCCCGCGATGGACCTGCTGCGGTTCGCCACCGCCGGCTCGGTCGACGACGGCAAGTCGACCCTCATCGGCCGGCTGCTCCTGGACTCCAAGTCGATCTTCGAGGACCAGCTCGAGGCCGTGGAGTCGACCAGCAGGGGCCGCGGCTACGACTACACCGACCTCGCGCTGCTCACCGACGGGCTCCGGTCCGAGCGGGAGCAGGGCATCACCATCGACGTGGCCTACCGCTACTTCGCGACGCCGTCGCGCAAGTTCATCATCGCCGACACGCCCGGCCACGTGCAGTACACCCGCAACATGGTGACCGGCGCCTCGACGGCCGACCTCGGACTGGTCCTGGTGGACGCCCGCCAGGGGCTCACCGAGCAGTCCCGGCGCCACGCGGTGATCCTGTCGCTGCTGCGGGTCCCCCACCTCGTGCTCGCGGTCAACAAGATGGACCTCGTCGACTTCTCCCAGGAGGTCTACGACCGGATCCACCACGAGTTCACCGCGTTCGCGACCAAGCTCAACATCCCCGACCTGCAGGTCATCCCGATCTCGGCGCTGCAGGGCGACAACGTCGTCAACCGCAGCGAGTCGATGGCCTGGTACTCCGGCCCGACGCTCATGCACCACCTCGAGAACGTGCACGTCGCCTCCGACCGCGACCTCGTCGACGCTCGCTTCCCGGTCCAGTACGTCGTGCGGCCCAAGTCCGACGAGTTCCACGACTATCGCGGGTACGCCGGCCGGCTCGCCGGGGGGATCCTCAAGCCCGGTGACGACGTCCTCGTCCTGCCCTCGGGCATGACCTCGCGGATCGCCGGCATCGACCTCTTCGAGCAGGAGGTCCCCGAGGCGTTCCCTCCGATGTCAGTGACGGTCCGCCTCGAGGACGACGTCGACGTCTCCCGCGGGGACATGATCTGCCGTCCGCAGAACGCGCCGACGCCCAGCCAGGACCTCGACGCGATGGTCTGCTGGATGACCAACCAGCCGCTCCGTCCGCGCCAGAAGCTCGCGATCAAGCACACCACGCGCGGGGCCCGGGCGCTGGTCAAGGACATCCAGTACCGCCTGGACGTCAACACCCTGCACCGCGACCAGGACACCAAGGAGCTCGGCCTCAACGAGATCGGCCGGGTCCAGCTGCGCACCACCGTCCCGCTGCTCGTCGACCCCTACTCGAAGAACCGCACGACGGGGTCGTTCATCCTCATCGACGAGGCGACCGGCGTGACCGTCGGCGCAGGGATGATCAACAACTACAGCTGACGCGGCCTCAGGTCAGGCGGAGGTCCAGGCGGCGGTCCTCGGGCCGGAACAACCCGTGCTCCGGGTCCAGCCGGCTGAGCACCCCGTCGACGATCCGCGCCGAGACGTCCTCGCCGTAGAGCGCGTCGGCCCGGCCCAGACCCGGCATCGACAGCGCGCCCTCGATGACGGCGGCGACGAAGCCGGCGTCGACCGGCGGCGCCAGCAGGTTGCCGCCCGCCAGCAGGGTCTCGGCCCGGTCGGAGCCGAAGCGCAGCGTCACGCACGGGATCCCGAGGACGTTCATCTCCTCCTGCATGCTGCCGGAGTCGGTCGCCACGAGCGCGCACTGCTGCATCGCCGCGATGACGTCGCGGTAGTGCGGCCACACCGGCGAGGTGATGAACGTGTCGGGGTGGTCGCGCTCGAGCGCCTCGAGCCGGTCCCGCAACCCGAAGCGGTCGATGGCCGCCTCGGTGCCGAAGAGCCGGATGAACAGCACCGACCGGCCGCGGCGTACCAGCTGCTCCACCGCATCCAAGAGGATCCGGAACCGGTGAGGATCCTCGGTGTTCTCGCGTCGGTGGATGCAGATCCGTACGAACTCGCCGCTCCGTAGCTGCGGGTAGGTCTGAAAGATCGTGGCCCGACGCGCGTCGGCCTGCGCCGCCCGGGTGGCGTCGACGACGGTGTTGCCGACGACGTCGATGGTGTCCGGCGGGAACCCCTCGTCGACGAGCGCCCGCCGGTTGAGCTCGACGGCAGCGGCGTGGTACCCCGAACCCGCGTCGGAGACCCGGGTGTTGAACTGCTCGGGAAACGGCTCGCGGCTCCCCCGCTCGTAGGTCACCGGGTCGCGCAGGCAGGCGGCGTACGACTCGGGGTCGAACCGCCCGAGGGCGAAGTCGTCGAGGAACCGCTGGTAGAACCCCCGGGTCGGGGTGAGCGTGCGGATCCCGGCCTCGACGTGCGCGCACGCGACCTGGTTGAGGTAGGAGGCGACCCCGACCGCCATCGAGGTCGCGGTGTCCCCGTGGACGTAGGGGACCGGCACCAGCCCGGCGCCCTTGAGCTGGCTCAGCAGCTCCCCGAACCCCCCGACGATCTGTGCGGTCTTCGCGCTCAGGCTCGGTGGCCGGCCGGGGCGGGTGTTGGCCACCTGGCCCAGCCGCAGGTGCACCGGCATCCCGAACTCCGCGAGCATGTCGCCGCTGTAGTTGGCCGCCCAGTGCTGGTCGCTGTGGAAGACCAGCACCGGCTCCCGGCGCGCCGCCAGCTCCCGGTGCACCGGCGCCTGCTTGATGATGTCTGGCTTCGTCGCCACGGTGACCAGGTGGACGTGCGGCGAGCCCGCGCCCGTCAGCCGCTCGAGCGCCTCGGGCTCGAGCAGGTGGGGCGGTGTCACAGGTAGCCGTCCTGGCCGTGCGCCACGAGCTCGTCGAGCAGGTGCTTCATGAGCATCGGGTCGCGCTCGAGCTGAGCCATGTTGATCACCAGCACCGCGTCCTCGGTGGTGATGACCGCGATGTCGTCCAGACCCGCGGTCGCGACCAGCCTGCCGTCGGCGTTGCTCACCATGATCCGGGTGCTGGCGACGTCGACGTGCCGCGAGGAGTCGGTCCGGACCTGGTCCTGGCCCTCGAGCTGCCGCTTGAGGTTGTAGAGCGCCGGCCAGTTGCCGATGTCGCTCCACGTGAAGTCGGCAGGGACCAGCGCCAGCGGGTACGTCGTGGAGTCGATGATCTCGATCTCGTGGGTCTTGTCGGGGGCCCGCTCGTAGTCGGCCGGGTCCCCGGACTTCCGGAAGTTCCGGGCGGCGTCGACGAGCGCGGGATCGGCATCCTCGTAGGCCTCGAGGAGCGCCTCGGCGGTGAAGCAGTAGTAGGCGGCGTTCCAGAAGTACTCCCCGGAGTCGGCGTACTTCTGCGCGACGTCGCGCGTGGGCTTCTCGACGAACTTCTCCGCGCGCAGCACCAACGGGTCGCGTTGCAGCGCGTGGCGGGCGCGGATGTAGCCGAGCCCGGTGTCGGGCCGGGTCGGGCGGACTCCGACCATCGCCATGTGCCGGGGGTTGCCCTCCACGAACGCGAAGCTCTGCCGCATTGCGACCTGGAACTTCTCGACCTCGGTGATCGCGTGGTCGGAGGCCAGGCTGAAGACGACCGCGTCGGGGTCCTTCTCGTGGATCACGCTGGCGAACAGTGCGAACGCCGCTGCCGTCCCGCGGGCGGTCGGCTCGCAGATCATGTTCTCCGGCGGGATGTCGGGGAGCAGCGCGTGGATCGAGTCGCAGTAGTTGGTCGTCGTCGAGATGTAGACGTTGGACATCGGGACGACGCCGCGGATCCGGTCGACGGTCTCCCGGATGAGCGTCTTGTCGCTCATCAGCGCCTGCATCTGCTTGGGGAGGCTCTGTCGGCTCAGCGGCCACAGCCGGGTGCCCGCGCCTCCGGCGACGACGACGGCGTACCGGTGATCCACGCCTCAAGTATGCGGCTCACCACGGGCGGCCCGGTCACCTGGCATGGGCCGCATCCCGGATCTCTCCGACGAGCTCCTCGAGGATGTCCTCGAGCGTCACCACACCGAGGACCTCGCCGTCGTCGTCGACGACGACGCCCATGTGCGCACCGCGCTTGCGGAGGGCGGCGAGCGCCTCGTGGAGCCGGTCGGTGGGGCGGGTCGCGACGAACGGCCGCACCCGGCGGGGGTCGAGCCGGCGTCGGCCCGCGCCGGGCGTCGGGTCGAGCACGTCCTGGATGTGCAGGTAGCCGAGCAGGGAGCCGTCGGCTCCGGTGACCGGGAAGCGCGAGAAGCCGGTCTCGGCGCAGACCCGCTCGACCTCGGAGACGCGGGCGTCGTGCCGCACCGCCACGAGCGTGCGGGTCGGCAGCAGCACCGAGGCGACCGCCTTCTCCACGAAGCCCAGGGCTCCGGCCAGCCGGTCGTAGTCGTCCCCGGCGAGCACCCCTTCGTCGCGCGACTCCTCGACCATCGCGGCGACCTCCTCGTGGGTGAAGGTCGAGCTGACCTCTTCCCGCGGCGTGACCCGGATCAGCCTCAGCACCAGGTTCGCAACGCCGTTGAGCACGAGGACGACCGGTCGCAGGACGGTGACGACCACGCCCATCGGCGGCCCCAGGAGGAGGGCCGCCCGCGTCGGGTCCGCGAGCGCGAAGTTCTTCGGCACCATCTCGCCCACCACGACGTGCAGGTAGACCACGACGACGAGCGCCACGCTGAACGCCAGCGGGTGCAGCGCCTCCTCGGGGACGTGGAGCCGGTGCAGCAGCGGCTCGAGGAGGTGGGCCACGGCCGGCTCGCCCAGCGCCCCGAGCGCGAGCGAGCACGCGGTGATCCCGAACTGCGCGGCGGCCATCACCGAGGAGACGTTCTCCATCGCCCCGAGCGTGGCGCGAGCGGCGCGGGACCCGGTGGCCACCCTCGGCTCGATCTGGGTTCGCCGCGCGGACACGAGCGCGAACTCCGCCCCGACGAAGAAGGCGTTGAGCAGCAGCAGGAGCACCGCCAGCCCGAGTGCCTGGCCGGCGCTCACCGGGGGCCGCCCTGGAGGGCCGGGCCCTGGTCGGTCGCGACCGGCCGGGTGGTGAGCTCCAGCCGGTCGATGCGGAGGCCCGCGGTGCTCTCGACCCGCAGCACGGCCTCCTGGGGCGGGACCGGGTCGCCCTGCTCGTCGACCGCGAACGGCAAGGGCACCCGGACGGTGTCGCCCACCCGGGCGATGCGACCGAGCTGTCGCACGACCAGTCCCGCGACGGTGTCGTAGACGTCCTCGTCGACCGGCAGCGCGATCCCGGTCACGTTCTGCACCTCGTCGGGACGCAGCATCCCGGAGACCGACCAGGCGCCTCCGGGTCGCTGACGGGCGTTGACGTCGAGGGGGTCGTGCTCGTCGCTGATCTCCCCGACGATCTCCTCGACGACGTCCTCGAGCGTGACGACGCCGGCGGTGCCGCCGTACTCGTCCACGACGACCGCGAACTGCAGCCCGCCCTCGCGCAGCAGCGCGAGCAGCGGGTCGAGCCGGAGCGAGGACGGGACGACCGTGACGTCCCGCATGACCTGACGCACCGGCGTGGTGCCCCACGCCTCGCGGGGGAGCCCGACGACGTGCTTGACGTGCACGGCGCCGATCACGTCGTCGAGCTCGCCCTGCACGACGGGGAACCGGGAGTGGCCGGTGACCCGGGACAGCTCGAGGACGGCGAGCGCCGGCTCGCGGGCGTCCACGGTCGACAGCCGCACCCGAGGCGTCATGACGTCGTCCGCGGTGCGGGCGCCGAAGGCGACCGACCGCTGGACCAGGCCCGCGGTCCCCGCGTCGAGCGTGCCCTCGCGCGCCGAGCGCTGCACCAGTGACGAGAGCTCCTGCGAGGTGCGGGTGGAGCGGAGCTCCTCCTGGGGCTCCACCCCGAACGAGCGGACGACGAGGTTCGCCGACCCGTTGAGGACCCGGATGGGCAGCCCCATCGCCGTCGTGAACGCCCGCTGCGCGCCCTGGGTGGCACGCGCGGTGCGGACCGGGTCCGCGATCGCGAGGTTCTTCGGGACCAGCTCGCCGAACACCATGGTCGCGCCCGTGGCGAGGAGCAGCGCGAGGGCGAGCGCCACGCGTCGCTGCGGCTCCGGCTCGAGGCCGGTGTCCGCGAGGAGCGGCCGGAGCAGCTCGGCCAACGCGGGCTCGGCGAGGAACCCGATCGCCAGGTTCGTGACGGTGATGCCGACCTGCGCACCGGACAGCTGCGTCGAGAGCGTCCGCAGCGCGGCGCGCACGCCGCGGGCCGACCGGTCGCCCGACTCCGCGGCACGGTCGATCGCCCCGCGGTCGACGGTGACCAGGGCGAACTCGGCAGCGACGAAGATCCCACAGGCGCCGACCAGGCCGACGGCGATCGCGAGGAGGAGCCACTCGGTCACCGGTCACCGCCCCGGTGCACCACGCGGCCGAGGCCGGCCCCGACGGCCGCGCCGAGAGTGTTCGAGACCAGGTCGTGGACCTGGGCGTCGCGGCCGACGAGGAACAGTCCTTGCAGGGTCTCGATCCCTGCGGACACGACGAGCCCGACGACGACCCAGTGCCACCAGCGGACCCGGCGCCAGATCAGGGCGGCGGCTGCGGCGCCCGGGACGAACAGCGCGACGTTGAGCCCGAACGCGACCACCCCGGACGCCCGCCGGTAGGGGATCCCGGCATCGGCGACGAGCCGCGAGAGCCGTTGGATGGCCTCGCTGGAGGTCCCGGCGCTGGGCTGGAACACCAACCAGGCGCCGACGGCGGCAACGACGACGAGGGCGGTGCCCGCGACGAGGGCCAGCGGGCCCGGGCGCCGCGGGGCTGCGGTCACCACCTCGGTGCGTTCAGCGGAGGTCCGGTCGCACGTGCAGGCCGACCTCCGGGTCGACCACGACCTCCTGGGCTGCGGGCATGCCGTCGACCTCGAGGACCGCCGCCACCGGCACGTTGCGCTTGAGCAGGCACAGCGCGATCGGGCCGAGCTCGTGGTGACGGGCGGCGCTCCCGACGAAGCCGACGGGTCGGCCCGCGAGGGTGACCGCGGTGCCGACGACCGGCAGCCGGTTCTCCGAGCCGTCCAGGTGGAGCATGGTCAGCCGTCGCGGCGGCCGGCCCAGGGTGTGGACGCGCGCGACGGTCTCCTGACCGCGGTAGCAGCCCTTGTCGAGGTGGACCGCGGGGCCGACCCAGCCGACCTCGTTGGGGATGGTCCGGTGGTCGGTGTCGACCCCGAGCCGCGGCTCGCCCCGGGCGATCCGGAGCGCGTCGTACGCCCAGAGGCCGCACGCCGGGCCGGCCGCGTCGGCGTACCGACCCAGCCTGCTGCGGTCGAGGACGTCGAAACGCCCGGGCGTGCCGGGACCGCCCGCAGGACGCCAGGCGACGGCGTACGCCGCGGTGACGTCGGTGACCTCGACCCGCATCATGAACCGCATCCGGTCCAGGAACGTGACGAGCGCCGCCACGCGCTCGGGCTCGGTGTGGGCCAGGAACGCCTCACCGTCGTCGGTGCCGACGACGTGGTGCTCGACGTGGCCCTGGGGGCTGAGCACCAGCGCCTGCACCGGGACGCCAGGCGCGAGCCGCTCGACGTGCTGCGTGGTGAGGCTGTGCAGGTAGGTCAGCCGGTCGGGCCCCGAGACGCGCAGCACCCCTCGGTGGGACAGGTCGACGAACCCGTCGCCCGCCTCGAGCGTGCGCTGCTCGGCGTGGAAGGAGCCGTAGTGGGCAGCGACCGAGGCATCGACCCCCTCGGCGGCGACGGCGCCGGGGAGCTCGAGCAGCGGGCTGCGCATCGCGCGGTGGTCGGTCAGCGGATCAGTCATCGCGGCACTCCCGGCAGCGGCCGAAGACGGTGAGGTGGCCGAGGTCGGCCTCGAAGCCGTGGTGCTCGCGAAGCGAGGCCAGCAGCACGTCGAACTCCTCGGGGTGCGCCTCGAGCACCGTCCCGCAGCCACGGCAGACGAGGTGGACGTGGGCGGGGGTCGTGGTCGAGTGGTACGTCGGGGCGCGATCGGTGAGATGGGTGTGGCGGACGAGCTCGAGCTCCTCGAGGAGCTCGAGCGTCCGGTAGACCGTCGAGACGTTCACCGCGCTCGACTGCTCGCGGACCGCCGACAGGATCTCGTCGGGCGTGGCGTGTCCGAGCCGGTTGACCGCGCTCAGCACCAGCTCGCGCTGCGGGGTCAGCCGGTAGCCCTTGTCGCGCAGCAGCTGCTGCCAGTCGGGCGCGGCCGTCTGCACCTGGGCGTGCGCATGACCAGCCATGCCCCGAGTCTAGGTCGCTGTGCGGTCGGACCCGGCTGGGTCCGACCGCACCGTCCCGGGAGGGATCAGGGTCGGTAGGCGACGATGACCGAGGGCCGCGGGAAGTCGTGCGTGTGCGGCCAGGTGCTCAGCGGCTGCTCGAAGGTGGAGGCGTCGTCCTCGCCCGGGTGCTGCACCGAGACGAACACCGACCGGCCGTCCTTGGTGATGAACGGGCCCGAGCACTCCGCGCCGACCGGCACGGTGAGGAACTGCTGCACGTGGCCGCGCTCGGCACCACGGACCGGGACCTTGAAGAGCCCGTCGTTGGAGCCCAGGGAGTTGCCGTCGGTCGACACCCAGAGGTTCCCCTCGGTGTCGAACGCGACGTTGTCCGGTGAGCTGATCGGGCTGACCTGGTCCTTGGGGTAGCCCGAGAAATAGGTCTCCTCGGCCCCGGGGTCACCGCAGACCAGCAGCAGCTTCCAGCGGAAGTCGCGCGCGGTGTGCCGGTCGTCGTCCTCGCGCATCTCGAGGACGTAGCCGTTGCGGTTGCCGGTCGACTCCACGAGCGGCCCGTCGATGGTCTCGCGCGTGTGGCTCGTGCCGAGCGGGTTCGCCTCGTCCGTCGGGTACGCCACGCCGCGGTCGGAGTTGTTGGTCAACGCCGCGTAGATCCTGCCGTTCACGGGGTTCGGCTGGACGTCCTCGGGCCGGTCCATCTTCGTGGGACCGACCGTGTCCGCGGCCAGCCTGGTGTCGATGAGGACCTCGGCCACGCTCATCCCGTCGACGAACGACTCCGTGTCGCTGGCGAGCTTGATCCACCTCCCGGTGCCGTCGTACGTCCCGTCGGCCGATCCGTCCCCGGTGAGCCGTGCGACGTACAAGGTGCCGTGGTCGAGCAGGGTCATGTTGTGACGGTGCGCCGCGCGCGTCCCGCTGCGGTCGATCTTGTCGCGCGAGACGAACTTGTAGAGGTAGTCGCCGCGCTCGTCGTCACCCATGTACGCCGCAACGCGCCCGGACTGGTCGACCGCGATGTTGGCGCCCTCGTGCTTGAGGCGACCCAGCATCGTCCGCTTCCGCGGTGTCGAGTGGGGGCGGTACGGGTCGACCTCGACGATCCACCCGAACCGGAACGGCTCGTGGGGCTCCTCGCTCAGGTCGAACCTGCTGTCGACCTGGCTCCAGCCCCGGCCATCGTCGACCGTCGCCTCGACGCCGTACCGCTCGTAGGACTCGAGGTACCGCTCGTCGAGCGCGCCCGAGGAGGCGTCGAAGTACTGGTTGAAGTTCTCCTCGCCGCTGAGCACCGTGCCCCACGGGGTGACCCCTCCAGCGCAGTTGTTGAGCGTTCCGAGCACGAGGGTCCCGGTCGGGTCAGCCGAGGTCTTCATCCGCGGGTGCCCGGCGGCGGGACCGGTGACCCGGAACGGCGTGTGCATGGTGATCCGGCGGTTGTGCGTGGCGTTGCGGACCTTCACCTTGCGCCAGGCGCCGCTCTGCCTCGAGTCGCGCTCGATCTCGAGCACCGACATCCCGTGGGAGGCCAGCGCGATGCGTCGGATGGTGTCCTCGTCGTAGATGCCCTGCGGGAACATCAGTTCCTCGTTGGTGTACTCGTGGTTCGCCACGAGCAACGCGCGGGTGCGGCTGAGCCGCAGGACACCGAGGAAGTCGGTGTTGTAGCCGAACTGCTGGGCTGCGGACTCCGGCGTCTGGTGCATCACGTCGAACCTTGGTGCGTCGGGGAGCAGCCTGCTGCCCCACGAGACGACCACGTGGTGACCGAAGCCCGCCGGCACCGTGACGGCGTCCCGCACGTTGGGCGCCACCGCGCTGAAGCGGAGGCCGCTGACGTCCGTCATCGCCTGCGGACCGGCCTCGGCAGCCGCAGCGGGGACACCTCGACCGACGAGGGTCATGCCGGCGGCCACCGCACCGCCGCGGAGGACCGCACGCCGGGCGAGCGACGTCTCGACGACCTCGCGGAAGGTTGTGTTGTCGGTCCGGTTCGGTGCTGGGTGCGCGCACGCGTTGCCGCACCGGTAGTGGCAGGTCATGTTGCTTCGTGATCCGTGGGGGCCGGAACTCAGCAGCGGTAGCAGGGTGCGGCGCATGGGGACTCCTCCGTGGTGATGAGAGGGGGAGACTAGAACGGTGACCTGGCTCACGGCTACACCTCGGCGAGGCGGCGCGCTCCTCGCGAACGCTCACGTCCACGCTCAGCGGCGGACGAGCTTGCCCCACAGGTGCGGCTGCAGCTCGTGGCCCATCGCGGCCTTGTCGTTGGCGAACCACAGGTCGCCCTCCACGAGCCCGTAGAGCCGGGTCGCCGCGGCGTACTCCTCGGCGGTCTCGGTGCGCACCACCGCGTCGGTCGCCAGCTGCAACCGGGCGCCGTCGACCTGCCCGTAGTAGAGCTCGAGAACGCCGGTGTTGTGGGTCAGCAGCAGCTCCGCGGTCCCGTCCTCACGACACCGGAGGAAGCCGGTCTCCTGCTCGGCCTCGCGCACCTTCTCCCCCGCATCGTCGACGACCCAGGACCGCGCGAGGTAGTGCATGAACGGCCGGCCGTCCTGCTGGAAGATCAACTCCTGACCGAAGCGGAACTTGCCGGTCGTCGGGTAGTCGCCGTCGCCGCCGCCCTCCCACCGGCCCAGCAGCCAGACGAACTTGGAGAGCGCGGGATGCAGGTTGGACGGGATCTCGAAGGGCACGTGGAGCGAGTCTAGTGCGCGCGGTCCACGCGACACCGCCGTCGGCTCCGACAGGCTGCCTCTAGGCTGCGAGCGTGGGACGGTCGCTGGTGGTCAAGCTGACGCGGGGTGCGGAGGAGCCGGAGACTGCCAACCAGGCGTTCACGGTGGCGGCGACGGCGCTCGCCTCCGGCGCCACGGTGAGCATGTGGCTCACCGGCGAGGCAGCCTGGTTCGCACTGCCCGACCGCGCCGACGACCTCGGCCTGGCGCACGCGACCCCGCTTGCTGACCTGCGCGCGACGATCGTCTCCGGCGGCGTGCTCACGGTCTGCTCGCAGTGCGCGGTACGCCGGGGCATCGGCGAGGACGCCATCCTCGACGGGGTGCGCATCGCAGGATCGGCCTCCTTCGTCGAGGAGGTCCTGGTCGCCGACGCGCAGGCGCTGGTCTACTGATCGCAGCCGCGCTCGCCGGCTCTCAGCCCCGAGGCCGTACGCCGAGCAGCGCCCGTGCCCCGGCAGGGGTCATCGGCTCCCGCTGCGCCAGCCGTCCCAGCGCGACGGCCCGCTCGACCAGCTGGGCGTTGTGCTCGACAGGCACCCCTCGGGCGAGCGTGAGGACGTCCTCCATGCCCACCCGAAGGTGACCTCCCTTGGCCAGCGCGGCCAGCGCGACGGTGAGGGTCGAGCGGCCGATCCCGGTGGCCGACCACGAGGTCGTCTGCTCCGGCAGGGCGGCCACCGCGGCCACCAGTGCGTCGGCGGTGCCGGGCATGCCGCCCGGGACACCCATCACCAGGTCGCAGTGCACCTGCCCGCCGTACGGCAGACCGCAGTCGCGCAGCAGCCGGGAGAGCGCGTGCACGTGGCCGAGGTCGAAGAGCTCGAACTCGGGGACGACCTCCCGCTCCTGGGAGAGCTGGTAGAGGTCCTTGACGAACGGCCACGGGTTGAGGAAGACGTCGTCGCCGAAGTTCGTCGTCCCCATCGTCAGGCTGCAGGAGTCCGGCGCGGCGTCGAGCACCCGGAGCCGGTCGTCCAGCGGGTCGTGCACCGACCCTCCGGTGGAGAGCTGCACGACCAGGTCGGTGCTCTCCTGGAGGGCGGCGACGGTGTCGCGCAGCCGATGCGCGTCGAGCGTGGGGCGGTGCTCGGCGTCGCGTACGTGCACGTGGACCATCGCCGCACCCGCTGCCTCGCACCGCTGCGCGGTCTCGACGAGCTCCGGGAGCGTCGTCGGCAGCTGCGGCACGTCGGCCTTGACCGTCTCCGCGCCGGTCGGCGCGACGGTGATGAGCAGCAGGTCCGTGGTCGGCGCAGGCACCGGCTCATCGTGGCAGACTCCGCCGGTGCGCGCAGTGGTGCAGCGGGCCGCCTCGGCGTCGGTCCAGGTGGGCGGCGAGGTCGTGGGCCGGCTCGACCGACCCGGGCTCGTCGTGCTGCTCGGCGTGACCCACACCGACGGCAGTGCCGAGGTCGCCTGGCTGGCCCGCAAGGTGTGGGACGTACGGATCCTGCGCGACGAGCGCTCGGCCTCGGAGGTCGACGCCCCGGTCCTGGTGGTCAGCCAGTTCACGCTCTACGGCGACGCGCGCAAGGGCCGCCGGCCGACGTGGGCGACGGCCGCGCCCGGTCCGGTCGCCGAGCCGCTGTACGAGGCGTTCTGCGCCGAGCTGGAGCGGCTCGGCGCGACGGTCGCCCGCGGCGTCTTCGGCGCCGACATGGCGGTCGAGCTCGTCAACGACGGCCCCGTCACGCTGCTGCTGGAGACGCCGCCTCGCGACCGGTGGTGACCGCGCCGACCGGGCTCACTTCACCCGGACGATGACGAGCTGGTCGCCCACCGACACGTCGACCTTGCGAACATCCCGGTGCACCGCGACGGCCTCCCGCGCCTGCGAGGGCTGGAAGACCTTCACGCGCTTCTGGTCCTCGAAGGTGAGCCGGACCGTCTGGGCGTCCGCGTGCAGCTTGCTGCGGCGGATTGGGTCGTAGACCTTGACCCCACGCCAGAGCACCAGGTAGCGGGTCCCGGAACGCTTGGCGACGAGCACCGAACGCAGGTCCGAGGGGCCCGTGACCCGCAGCGGCATCCCGCCGACGTCGTGGGTACCACCGGGGTCGCCGAGGATCGAGAGGAAGTTCTTGAGGGCCTCGTACTGCGGCTTGGGGCGCCACGCGCCGCTGGCGGTCTGGACCCCGAGCAGCCCGAAGTGGGCTTCGCGCTCCCTGCCCACCGGGTCCGGGTCGTCCAGCAGCTCGTAGACGAAGAACCGGCGGTTGCCCCGGACCCAGTGCTCCATGATCTGCTGCGGGAGGTATTTCGCGGCGACCCCTTCCGGCGTCGGGAACGCGCCGCCGCGGTAGTCCATCGCGTTGAAGTAGCCGCCCTCGGTGCACATCATCGGCAGGTTCCCGCTGACAGCCCTCTGGTAGCCCATGAACTCGTCGATGTCGGCGTCGGGCGGCAGTCCCCGCGGGTAGACGTGGATGTTGCCGTAGTCGATGAACGGCGTGAGGTCGCCCAGGACCCTCGACTGCTCGCCGGTCTCCCCACCCTCGGGCCCGTTCACCGCCACGCGCGCCAGCGCGGGGCCGACGATCGGGATGCCGGACAGGTCGAACCGGTTCCGCTCGAGGAACAGGTCGCGGGTCTTGGTCCGCGTCTCCTCGACCCACGCCCGGCCGTCGTTGTTGGGCTCGTTGATGCCCTCGAACGCCGAGAACGTCGCGTACGGGTCGGCGTAGGTCCGGACGGCCTCCCGCATCACCTCGTGCATCGGCTGCCGGTCACCGAAGGCACCGCAGACGCCGTGGACCTTCACGCCCATGCGGGTGAGCTCACGGAAGCCCGCGCGGGTCCCCGACGTTGAGGCGAGCCGGTTGCGGACGTGGCGGACGCCGAGGTCCCCGATCGCCTCGATGACCCGGTCGGTCTGGCCGTAGACGGTGTCGGTGAAGTGGAAGTGGTTGACCACGCCGACCGAGGAGGCCAGCGCCTCCGCCGGGCGGGCGGCGACGAACGGGAGCGTCCTGCGGCGTGCCTCCGTGGTCACCGCGCTCCGGGCGAGGGGACTCTCGGCGACGCGACCGGTCAGGGCGACGGCGGGGACCGACGCGACACCCGAGAGGAACGAGCGCCGGGAGACGGGGGCGAGGACCGAGGACATACGGTTACGGTATGTCCGTATTGCTGGGTATTAGCCGTATTCGTAAGGGTCCGGTCTGATATCCCCCGGTTTGACTAGTCCTATCCGCTGGTTCGGCGTAGTGCTCCCAGGCTCGGACGCAGCGTGGGGTGGGTCCAGAGCGACAGCAGGCGCTTGGAGGCGAGCCACAGCGTCGTGGCCGTGACGACGGTGATCCCCGCGGCCACCGCGGCGAGGCCCTCCAGGCCGAAGGCGTACGCCGCGGCCCCGCCTCCGACGATCCGGAGGACGACGCCGCTGGCCATGATCCCCGCGACGACCCCCTCGCGGTGGCTCATCGTGAGCGCGGTCCCGCACAGTCCCGACAGCACGTTTGCCGCGTTGCCCAGCGTCAGCAGGAACAGCACGGTCGCCGCCGCTCCGAACTCCTCGCTGAAGACGATCTCCAGCACCGGCCCGGGGACGAGCAGCATCGGCAGCAGCAGCACCACAGAGGTGAGCGCCGCGAAGGTGGCCCCGGTCCGCAGCACCCGTTGCAGCCGCGCTGTCTCGCCCGTCGCCAGCATCCGCGCTGCGACCGGGGCGAACACCACCTGGACGGAGGTCAGCGGGATCGCCAGCAGGAGGGCGAGCCGCTGGGCGGCGGAGAAGAGGGAGGCCTGCGTGTCGACGAGGAGGGCTCCGGCGATCCACAGCTCGACGTTCCCGCCGAGGTAGGTGCTCAGCTGGTTGACCGCGAAGCGCCAGCTGCGGCTCACCGACCCGACCAGGTCTCTCCACAGCCGACCGTCGGCCGGCAGGTGGCTCCAGTGCCGGGTGGCGCGACGCCCGGAGTACGCCACCGGGACCGCGTAGCCGAGGACCAGCGCCACGATGGCGCCGGTGACACCGGTGTCGGGGAACGCCTGCCACCCCAGGACCATCAGCAGCGCCTGGGCGACGCTCACCACACCCCCGCCGGAGCGGCCCTCGAGGAGGCTGGCGAGCCGGACCTCGCCGAGCCCGCGCAGGTAGTTGGCCCAGAGCTTCTGGAGACCGCTGAGGTGGACGAGCAGGCCGAAGCCGACCGCCGCCACGACCCGCTCCACCGGCTCCCCGCCGGTGACGACGTAGAAGACGGCCGCCCCGAGGACCGCCCCTGCCGGCAGCGTGACGAGACGGGCGCCGCGGGCGCCCGCGCGGAGCGCACGCAGCCGCGCGTCGTCGTCCCCGTCACCGTGCCCCAGGACCGCCGCGTCCCGCAGCCCGCCGCGGTGGACGCCGCCGAGGGCCAGCTGGCCGACGACCGTCGACACCGTGAGCACGATGACGAAGTCGGTGAAGTCGGCCAGCCCCAACCAGCGGCTGGCGACCGCGTTGATGACGAGGTAGCCCAGGACGGCGAAGCCGTAGGACACCACGAACCACCGCAGCGCCCCGAGGAGGGAGGTCCGGGACCGACCGCCTCCCGGCGGAGCCCCGGTGGTCGCCGGGGCCTCGCCGTGAGCCTGGGTCATCGGCGGTTCCGCGACAGGCTCAGCCGGTAGGTGAGGAACCCTGCGACGACGCCCAGCGCGACGTACTGCACCGGCGGGATCACACCGCCGCCGGCGGTGAAGAACCGGACGATCGGGAGCGCCAGCGCCGCGGTCACCGGCACCATCCACGACGGCTCCGTGGGGAGCCGGCGCAGCAGCTGCAGGAAGAGCGCGACGACCAGGACGACGATCGTGAGCGCCGCCAGGCCGCCGAGGAAGCCCGCGCGGAGGGTGGAGTCGATGACGAACATGTGCGAGCTGGCGCCGGAGGGGTCGATCCCGCCGGTCCAGAAGTGCTGCGGGATCGCCGCGAGCGCCTCACCGAGGAGCCGGTCGCGGCCCTCGTAGGACGCGGTGTCCTGGGTGAAGCGGACGTAGATCACCGACGCGAACCCGCTGGCGACCAGGACGAGGAGCCCCGCGAGCGCCGCGCTCACGACCGCCAGCTGCCGCCGGGTCACCCCGAGTCGGCGGGCCTGGGTGATCACCGCCACGAGCACCCAGATCGCCGCGGCGAGCATCACCGACCGGCTCAGGGAGATCAGGAGGAGCGCGGCGCCGAGCCCCATCGACAGCCGGTAGTACCGGGCGGCGCGCGCGCTGGTGAAGGGGCGCAGCCGGGCCGCAGCCGACGACAGGCACATCGCGATGAGGACCGCACCCATGACCTCGTGACGGATGTTGCCCTGGACCTCCTCGGCGCTGTAGCCGTAGCCCGCGAACGCCGAGCGGAACAGCTCTCTCTGCAGCACCTCCGGATCGCCCGCGGCGACCGTCTGGGCGAAGACCGCCGCCGCGTTGACCCCGTTGGCCGCCATCGACACGCTCAGCGCCACCACCAGGGACACGCTCGTCACGAGCGCTGCCCACCGGGCGGCCTCGAGCACCCGGGTCGTCGGGTACGCCGCGGCGCGGTACAGCACCCCGCCGATGACGACGAGGGAGATCAGCTGCACGCCCTCCTGGATCGAGCCACGCAGCGGCATCGAGTGGTACAGGCTGGTCGCCGCCCAGATCGTCACGAAGACCGCGAGCGGGATCACGATCGGCAGCGCGACCCGGAGCACGGGGACGAAGACGTGGGCTCGGTAGTGGGCCAGGCCGAACGCCGCGAACCCGGCGATCGCGAGCAGGTGGAGCCGCTGACCGCCGAGCGGCAGCCCGGGCACGAGGAACCACTGCAGCGGCAGGACGGCGAAGAAGAGCCAGAGGGCCACCCGGGCGACCCGGTCCGGGCGCGGCCCCGCGGGGAGGCCGGCCGTGCTCTGCGGCGCCGGGCGAGGTGGTCGGCGGGCCGGCGCAGGGCGCGTGGCCGGCCGGGTCACGAGCTGGCTGATGGCCATCGTGGCGCCCCTTCCTCCTCGTCCGCGGGCTGCGGTCCGGTCGTTCCGGCGCGTGCACCGCCGCGTCGGATGCCCACCGTCCCCTGTTCGTGACGAGGGCGTCCCGTGATTGTCCTAGAATCGCACAACCGGTCCGGCCCTCTGTTGACGTCCGACCCGGACTGAGACGAGCAGGCACTGGACCAGGGGAGAGTCACCACGTTGAGCGCTGTCGAGCAACAGCCGTCGGGCACGACCCCTGCTCCTCCCCTCGGGTACCCCGACGTCGTCCTGCCGGGCGCCGCCCGGTCCGGCACGTCGTTCCTCGCTGCGCGGCTCTCCAGCCACCCGTCCATCGACGGCGGCGCGGTCAAGGAGCCCGACTACTTCAGCAAGCACCTGGGTCGGGGCTCGAGCTGGTACGACGGGCTCTTCGAGCCGCGTCGCGACGGGCTCTTCCGGCTCGACGCGAGCATGTCCTACACCGTGCCCCAGCACCCGCAGGCCCTCGACCGGCTTGCCGAGGCCGCCCCGCACGCCCTCGTGATCTACGCCGTACGCCACCCCCTGGTGCGGGCGGTCTCGCACTACCGGCTGCTGCACGAGTACTTCCACGTCGAGGAGCACGACGACTTCGGCAGCGCCATCCGCTCCAACCCGGTGTACCTCGGGACGAGCGACTACAGCCGCTGGCTCTCCGACCTCTACGCCCGTTGGCCGCGCGAGCGCGTGCTCGTCGCACCCTTCGACGTCACCACCCGGGGCAACGAGCTGCCGGACTTCATCTTCGGCCAGCTCGGGCTCGAGAGCGTGGCGCTGGACGCCGAGACCGCCGGACGCCACCAGAACGAGGTCGTGACCTTCCGCAGCGGCGCGCTGCTCAACCTGCGCAGAGCCGTCCGACGCAGCGGCGCCTACCCGTTCGTCCGGCGGACTCTCGGGCCGCACCGGATGCGGGCGATCCGTGCCCGGATGACCCGCACCGCCGACACGCTCTCGCCCGAGCAGGCGCTCACGTCGTGCAGCGCGGAGCAGCGTGACGAGATCGCGTCCCTGGTCGACCGGAGCAGGGACGCCGTCAGCGCGGCGCTCGTCGAGCAGGACGCCCGTCACGGACTGGACTGGAACAGCGTCTGGCTCCGGTCGTTCGAGACCACCGACGCCGTCTGACCACGCCACCCCGCCGCACGCGTGTCGAGCCGCCCACCATGGTGGGCGGCTCGACACGTCATGAGGGGCGGCTCGGCGGGCGGAGGCGAGTCAGTTCGCCTGTGCGTAGCCCGCGAAGCGTCCGGCCGGAGCGCCGGCCGCGGTCGTGAAGCCACCGGCGATGAAGAGGCGACGCGACGCCTTGTAGGTGGTGAACGTCTCGATGCCGGGGATCTGGGCGACGTCAGGGTTCAGCCGGGGGTCCCACCCGGTGAGCCGACCGTCGCGGGTCAGCGACGCGCCGCGCCAGCGCCGCGCCTCGGGGCCGCCGAGGCAGGCGCCCGTGTCGTCCTGAGGTCCGTCGAGGCGGCAGACCGCGGTGAAGTGCCCGCCGAGGTACACCACGCCCTTGAGGGTCGTGATGGCCTGGACGTCGCCGTCGAGACGGCGCTCGAAGACCACGGAGCCATCGCTGCGCCGGACGCTCGTGGCGCCGCCACCGACGGTCCGGCCCCCGGTGCCGGCGTAGACGCGGGTGCCGGTGACGCTGATGTCGAGCACGACGTTGCGCACCCGCGACCGGAACGAGCGCACCAGGTTGCCCTTGCGCCCGTCGACGAGCGCGAGGAACGAACGGCTCGTGTCCTCGATCCGGTGGAACGAGCCGGCCGACGTACACGCCGGCCTTCTTGCGGACGAGGTCGGTGATCCGGCCCACGCCCGAGTGCGGTGCCCAGCCGCGCAGCGTCGAGACGCCGTTCCGGCCGACCGCCGCGAGCTGGCCGCGCGCCTGACCGTCGAAGCGGGTGAACTCGCCGCCGAGGTAGACCTTGCGCTTGGAGAGCGTGATCGCGTTGACCTCGCCGTTGCTGCTGTGCTGGAACGCCGGGTCGACCGCACCGCTGACCCGGTCCAGCCGGGCGACGTCGACACGTGCGCGTCCGTTGACCCTGGTGAAGTCGCCGACGACGTAGACGCCCTCCTTGGCGACGAGCACCTTGTGGACGCTGCCGGCCACGGTGGGTGCCCACGGCAGCACCCGCCCGGTGCTGGCGCTGACGGCCGCGAGCCCGTCGCGCCGGAACGTCCGGGAGTCGGAGTCCGTGACCGCGGTGAACTCACCGGCCATGTAGATGGTGTCGCCCTTGTGGACCATCGACCGCACGACGCCGTCGAAGTCCGGGGTGCCGGACGCGGGGGTGTTGGCGACCTCGGCCTCCGCCGCCGTGGAGAGGGTGAGGACGATCGAGGTGGACAGAGCGACAGCAGCGAGAGAGCGCTTCAGCACGGCAGATCCCTGGGAATGAGACGGATGGTATGGGTCATTGTTACCACTTGATCCAGGACCAAACGCACGAACCTCGCAATTTGCTGACGGACCTGACTCTCCATGCCAACGACCGGCGGGCCCATGGGTCACCCGCCGGTCGAGGTCGTGTCCGTGGAACCGCTCGATCAGAGCGAGATCTGGACCTCGGTCACCTCGCCGAGCTGCGCGACCACGGTGCGGTCGACCGGCTGGTGCCGCGGCGCAAGGGTCCGCAACGTCCACTGCCCCGGAGCGGCGAAGAACCGGAACTGACCGGTCGCCGACGTCGGCACCTCCGCCGCGAACTCGCCGGTGCGGTCGAGCAGGCGGACGTACGCCGGGTTGACCGGCTCACCTTCGTGGGTGACGACCCCCTGCACCACCGCCTCCTTGGCCACGTCGACGCCGTCGAGGGAGACCCCGCCGGCGGTCACGCCGCACATCAGCGCTCCTCGTCGTCCGGGACCTCGCCCGGCTCGTCGCCGAGGGCGATCGGGACGCCGACGAGCGAGCCGTACTCGGTCCACGAGCCGTCGTAGTTCTTGACGTTCTCCAGCCCGAGCAGCTCGTGCAGCACGAACCAGGTGTGCGACGAGCGCTCACCGATCCGGCAGTAGGCGATGGTGTCCTTGGACTCGTCGAGCCCGGCAGCGCGGTAGAGCGTCCGCAGCTCGTCGTCGGACTTGAAGGTGCCGTCGTCGTTGGCCGCCTTGCTCCACGGCACGTTGCCGGCCGTGGGGATGTGACCGGCACGCTGCGCCTGCTCCTGCGGGAGGTGCGCCGGCGCGAGGAGCCGGCCCGCGAACTCGTCGGGGCTCCGCACGTCGATGAGGTTCTGCACGCCGATGGCGTCGACGACCTCGTCGCGGAAGGCGCGGATCGCCTTGTCCTGCGGCTGGGCCGAGTAGCTGGTGGCGTCGCGCCGGGTGACCTCGTCGGTCAGCTCGCGGCTGTCCAGCTCCCACTTCTTGCGGCCACCGTCGAGGAGCGTGACCTCCTGGTGGCCGTAGAGCTTGAAGTACCAGTAGGCGTAGGCGGCGAACCAGTTGTTGTTGCCGCCGTAGAGCACGACGGTGTCGTCGTTGCCGATGCCCTTCGCGGACAGGAGCTGCTCGAACTGCTTGCGGGTGACGAAGTCGCGGCGGACCTGGTCCTGGAGGTCGGTCGTCCAGTCGAGCTTGACGGCGCCACGGATGTGGCCCTTGTCGTAGGACGAGGTGTCCTCGTCGACCTCGACGAGGACGACGTGCGGGTCGTCGAGGTGGCTCTCGACCCACTCCGCGTTGACGAGTGCGGTGTCGCGGCTCATGCGTTCCTTCTTCCTGTGGGCTTCGGCGCGCGGATCGATCCCGGTGCTCGGGGTCGCTGCTCCTGCTGGGCGGGGCGACGCGGGACGGCGTACGCCCGGGGACGGACGGCTGTCAGGTCAGCAGGCGGGACAGAGTGCGGACCGGACCCGGCAGTGGTCCACTGCCCGGCGCCTCGTGAGCACGGTCGTCGGCACGAGCCGAGCGTAGGTCGGGGTGGCGACCACGTCACCGCCGTCTCGTCATGCGGTCAACCTGTCCGCCCACCGAGACGAACGGGACTGACCTATGCTGCCCGCTCATGAAGCGCGCGCTCATCACCGGCATCACCGGCCAGGACGGGTCCTACCTCGCTGAGCTCCTGCTGGGCAAGGGCTACGAGGTCCACGGTGTCGTGCGGCGCTCCTCGTCGGCCAGCACCGGGCGGCTCGACGCGGCCGGCGGGAGCGACGGCCGACTCGTGCTGCACCACGGGGACCTCAACGACGGGGTGTCGCTCACCCGGCTCGTGGCCGAGGTGCGCCCCGACGAGGTCTACAACCTGGGCGCGATGAGCGACGTCCGGGTCTCCTTCGAGGTCCCGGAGTACGTGGCCTCCACCAACGGCGGAGGCACGGTGCGGCTGCTCGAGGCCGTCCGGTCGGCCGGCCTCGACCACTGCCGCTACTACCAGGCCTCGACCTCTGAGCTCTTCGGGCTCACGCCGCCGCCGCAGTCGGAGGGATCGCCCTTCCACCCCCGCTCGCCGTACGGCACCAGCAAGCTCTTCGCACACTGGTGCACCGTCAACTACCGCGAGGCCTACGGGATGTACGCCGTCTCGGGGATCCTGTTCAACCACGAGTCACCACGCCGCGGGGAGCAGTTCCTCACCCGCAAGGTGAGCAGGGCCGTCGCGCGGATCGAGGCCGGGCTCCAGGACGAGCTCGCGCTGGGCAACCTCGACGCGGTCCGTGACTGGGGGTTCGCCCCCGAGTACGTCGAGGGGATGTGGCTGATGCTCCAGCACGATGAGCCCACCGACTTCGTGCTGGCGACCGGGTCCGGGACGACCGTCCGCGAGTTCGTCGAGACGGCGTTCGCCCATGCCGGGCTCACCTGGTCCGACCACGTCCGGCACGACCCCGCGCTCGAACGCCCGGCGGAGGTGCACGCCCTCGTCGGTGACGCCGGGAAGGCCCACCAGCTGCTCGGCTGGAAAGCGCAGACCCACGCCGAGGACGTCGCCCGGATCATGGTCGACGCGGACCGCGCGCTGCTCGCGCGCCGACCCCGGACGTGACGAGGGGCCCCCGTCCCACCACAAGACAGGAGCCCCCCGCGGGGCAGCGTGGGAGGACGCCGCCCCGATCACGCCGGTGGTTCGTCGACCACCGACTCCGGGTCCGACGACGAGTCGTCGTCGGTCCCGTCCGGCAGTGCCGACCGCCCCCAGTCAGCACCGCCGAAACCCCCTGGCAGACCGGAGTGCGCAGGCGCACGGCCCGGTTCTCGGTGGGAGAGGCCCCTCGCCCCTCGCCCCTCGACGCTGCCCCGGGGGTTACGTCCGGTTTATCCCCTATGGGGGTAAGGTCCAAACAGGCTCGGGTGAAGGCTTTACGTTGCACTGGTGTCGACAGGGTCCTGGGGGCGTCCCGTACACCCGTCCGCACCGTCAGCCGCCGGCGAAGGGCGGGAGGAACTCCACTGTCGACCCCGGTGCCACCCGCACCGACGCCCGCTCGGCGGCACCCGCGGGTCGGTCACCGACCAGCACCGAACAGACCTCGAGGACGCGTCGGAGCCCGTCCCGACCGCTCAGCCCGGTGAGGACCAGGTCGACCACCGTGTCGAGGGCCACCTCGCCCGGCACCGGCACCATCACTTCGGGCACGCCCGCAGCGGCTCGGGCGGAGGCCCAGAACCGCACGCACACCTCCCCGTCGGAGGCCGGCGGGGGTCCCGAGGTGTGAGCCGGGACCGGCTCGGAAGCGCCCACCGGAGATATCCTGCCGCATCGGTCCTCGCCGACCGGCGCGCCCACCGAGCGCCGCAGGCGTCGGGTCGACGTCCGGACGGGCTCCTGGGAGGAGATGGCGATGAGCGCCATCCTGTTGCTTACCAACGCGCTCCAGCCGTCGGCGGAGGTGCTGCCGGCCCTGGCGCTGCTACCCCACACGATCAAGGTCCTGCCCGCTGAGGGCTCGGCCCTCCTCGAGGCGCCGGCGGTCGACCTCGTCCTGGTCGACGGCCGCCAGGACCTCCTCACCGCACGTGACCTCACCCGGCTGATCCGCACGGTCGGGACCGTGGCCCCGGTCCTCCTCATCGTCACCGAGGGGGGGCTCTCCGCGGTCGCCGTCGACTGGGGCTTCGACGACGTCGTCCTCACCTCCGCCGGCCCGGCCGAGGTCGAGGCGCGACTCCGGCTCGCGGTCGCCCGGCTCGCCACGCAGCGCGCCGCTGACGACCCGGAGGCCCACGTCATCCGGTCCGGTGGAGTCACCGTCGACGACGTGACCTACACCGCCAAGCTCGACGGCCAGCCGCTCGACCTGACCTTCAAGGAGTTCGAGCTCCTCAAGTACCTCGCGCAGCACCCGGGCCGGGTGTTCACCCGCGAGCAGCTGCTGCAGGAGGTCTGGGGCTACGACTACTTCGGGGGCACCCGGACCGTCGACGTGCACGTACGGCGGCTCCGGGCCAAGCTCGGGCCGGAGCACGAGCAGCTGATCGGCACCGTCCGCAACGTCGGCTACCGCTTCGTCGTCCCGCCGTCGGAGCAGACCGAGCGCACCCCCGCCGCCACCTGACCGGCCCGCTCCGGGGGCCTAGTCTCGGCCCGTGCGGATCACGCGGCTGGAGCACGAGGAGTTCGACTGGGGCTCGGGGACGGGCGGCGCGGCCGCCGTACGCCGGGTCGCGGAGGCCGCCCGGGAGCACGACGGTCGGGAGGTGCTGAACGAGGCAGCCGTCCTGACGCTCCGCAACCGTGGCCTCGACACCGGCCTGCTGCTGGTCGCCGCGGACGACGCGACCGCGGAGCCGCTGGGGTTCGCCTACGTCCACGGCCTCTCGGGCACCGGGCGCCCGGAGCTGGACCTCGCGGTCGCGCCGTCCGCCCGTCGCCGCGGCGTCGGCCGGGCGCTCGTCGACCGGGTGGGCGAGACCCTGACCGGCATCCCTCTCACCGCCTGGTCCCACGGTGACCACCCCGGTGCGGCGACGCTCGCGGACCGCACCGGCTTCCGACCGGTCCGGGCGCTCTGGCTGATGCGCCGGCCCGCCGACGTGCCGGTCCCCGACGGGGCGGGCGCCGAGACCTCGCGGTTCCGGCTGCGTGCGTTCCGACCCGGCACGGACGACGCCGCGTTCCTCGCGCTCAACGCCGAGGCGTTCGCCGACCACCCGGAGCAGGGTGGCCTCGACCAGCACGGGCTGTCCGAGCGGCAGGCGCAGGAGTGGTTCGACGCCGCCGGCTTCCTGGTCGCCGACCTCCCCGGCGGCGAGGGGATGGCGGGCTTCCACTGGACGAAGATCCCTCCCGCAGCGGCGGGGAAGGCCGCCACGGGCGAGGTCTACGTCATCGGGGTCGCTCCCGCGGCGCAGGGCACGGGGCTCGGTCGGCAGCTGCTCGCGGCGGGACTGGAGCACCTGCACGGCCGCGGGGTCGGCGAGGTCGTCCTCTACGTCGAGGCCGACAACGTCCCCGCGGTGCGGCTCTACCGGTCCATGGGCTTCACCCACGACGCCGAGGACACCGACGTGATGTACGCGCGCTGAGCGCCGATCTGCGCGCAGTGTTCGGACCGGCGCTCACAGTGGGACCATGACGGCATGACCGTTCCCAGCCGTCCTGCTCGGGTGACCTTGACCGAGGCCGTCGAGATCGACGACTCCCCTGCGGTCACCCTGCAGGCGGTGGCCGACGAGGCCTACGACGTCGACCCCGTGTACGACGCCCGTGACCCCTCGCTCCCGCCCGACCGGTTCCTGGACCGTGAGCTGTCGTGGCTCCGCTTCAACCAACGGGTCCTCGAGCTGGCCGAGGACGAGGACGTCCCCCTCCTCGAGCGGGTGCGGTTCGCGGCGATCTTCGCCAGCAACCTCGACGAGTTCTTCATGGTCCGCGTGGCCGGCCTCCAGCGGCGGATCGCCGCCGGGCTCGCGGTGCCGACCGCGAGCGGCCTCCAGCCCCGGGAGGTCCTCGACCTCATCTGGGCCTCGAGCACCGACCTGATGCAGCGGCACGCGGGACTGGTCCGCGACCAGCTCGTCCCGGCCCTGGCCAAGCACCAGATCGAGCTGGTCCGCTGGGCCGACCTCGAGCGTGACCAGCAGAAGCAGCTGAAGAAGCTGTTCAAGGAGCGGATCTTCCCGGTCCTCACGCCGCTCGCGGTCGACCCGGCCCACCCGTTCCCGTACATCTCGGGGCTCTCGCTGAACCTCGCCGTGCTGGTCCGCCACCCGAAGACCGGCAAGGAGCACTTCGCGCGGGTCAAGGTGCCGGCGATCTTCGACCGCTTCGTCGCGGTCGACGAGCAGCGGTTCGTCCCGCTCGAGGACGTCATCGCCGAGCACCTCAAGCCGCTCTTCCCCGGGATGCAGGTCGTCGCGGTCCACACCTTCCGGGTGACCCGCAACGAGGACCTCGAGGTCGAGGAGGACGACGCCGAGAACCTGCTGACCGCGCTGGAGAAGGGTCTGCAACGGCGCCGGTTCGGCCCGCCGGTCCGGCTCGAGGTGGAGGAGACGATCGACGATCACGTCCTCGACCTGCTCGTCTCCGAGCTGTCCATCAGTCCCGCCGAGGTGGTCAGCGTCCCCGGCCCGCTGGACCTCCGGGGGCTCAACGACATCGCCGACCTCGACCGCGCCGAGCTGAAGTACCCCGGCTTCCTGCCCTCGACCCACGCCCTGCTCGCGGAGGTCGAGTCCGCCTCACCGGTCGACGTCTTCACCGCCGCTCGCCGCCACGACGTGCTCCTGCACCACCCGTACGACTCGTTCTCGACGTCGGTCCAGCGGTTCATCGAACAGGCGGCTGCCGACCCCGCGGTCCTGGCGATCAAGCAGACCCTCTACCGGACGTCGGGCGACTCCCCGATCATCGAGGCGCTCATCGACGCCGCCGAGGCCGGCAAGCAGGTGCTGGTGATCGTGGAGATCAAGGCCCGGTTCGACGAGCGCGCGAACATCAAGTGGGCGCGCAAGCTCGAGCAAGCCGGCTGCCACGTCGTCTACGGGCTGGTCGGCCTCAAGACCCATTGCAAGCTGGCGCTCGTCGTCCGCGACGAGCCCGAGGGCATCCGCCGCTACGTGCACATCGGCACCGGCAACTACAACCCGAAGACCGCCCGGCTCTACGAGGACATCGGGCTGCTCACCGACGATGAGGCCATCGCCGAGGACGTCGCCCACCTGTTCAACAACCTCTCCGGCTACGCCCGCCACCCGTCGTACGACAAGCTCCTCGTGGCCCCCCACACGGTCCGCGACGGGCTCGTCAGCCGCATCCACCGCGAGATCGGCCACCGTGCCGCGGGCCGGCCGGCGCGGATCCGCATCAAGGTCAACTCGCTCGTCGACGAGGCCGTGATCGACGCGCTCTACGCTGCCTCCCGCGCCGACGTGACGGTCGAGATCCTCACCCGTGGCATCTGCTCGCTGCGGCCCGGTGTCCCCGGGCTCTCCGAGACGATCCGGGTCCGGTCGATCCTCGGTCGGTTCCTCGAGCACAGCCGCATCTTCTGGTTCGAGAACGGTGGGGCGCCGGAGGCCTGGATCGGCTCGGCCGACCTCATGCACCGCAACCTCGACCGGCGGGTCGAGGTGCTCGCCGCGCTGCCCGAGGGACCCGACGGCAGCAACGAGACCCTCGACCAGGTCGGCCGGCTCCTCGACGTCTCCTTCGACGACAGCACCGCGGCGTGGCACCTCGGACCCGAGGGGGTCTGGAACCGGCGCGCGGTCGGGGACCACGGCGAGCCGCTGCTGGACCTCCAGGAGTGGCTGATCCAGCAGGCGCGGCGCCGCCGCGCCTGACCTCGCGAGGTCGAAACCGCTCATCCGGTGCAGTTCTGCCGCTCAGCCGCCCGAACTCAGCAGTTCTCCACCGGATGAGGACCCGACCCGTCTCTGGCCGCTGGCACCCGCGACCCTCGACACGTGCCGGAGCCGCTCCGATGACCGTTCCGTCCCGGTCAGGCTGCCCTCCGCCCACCACCTCACCGGACATCCCGACCTGCCCGCCGTCCGCGGCGACCTCGAGCGGGTCACGCGAGCCACCTCCTGGGACCTGCGTGACCGCCCGGCGCTCGTCCGACGAGTTCTCGAGGCGCGGTCCCGCCCGGTTCGAGCCTGGTGCCCGCCGCACCTGGACCCTCACGCCGCCGCCGAGCTGGTGAGGCCGCTCATGCGGTGCGCAACTGCTCTCCTGGAGTCGGCGCGCGACCGTTTCCGCAGCGGATGACGGCCGCGGACGCCCCGACCGGCAGTCGAGCGGGAGCCCGGGCCGGGTCGGGCTGGTGTGAGACTGAGCGCCGTGACACCCGCCGAAGGCCCGATCGTCGCCGCCGGGGCTGCCGTCCTGCGCCGCCGCGCCGGACGGACGCAGGTGCTGCTCGTGCACGGAGCCAAGTACGGCGACTGGACCCTCCCCAAGGGCAAGCTCGACGCGGCGGAGACCTCCGGGGAGGCCGCGGTCCGCGAGGTCGAGGAGGAGACCGGCGTCCGGGTCCGGCTCGGGCCGCCACTGCCGTCCCAGACCTACGGGTTCGTCGACCGGGGCGGCGACCCACGCGCCAAAGTCGTCCACTACTGGGTCGGCCGGGCGGTGGGCAGCGACGACGTCTCGGCGTACTCCTCGAACAACGAGATCGCCGAGGTCCGCTGGGTGCCGGTCGACCGTGCGCCCGAGCAGCTCACCCACGCCCGCGACGCGGCGGTGCTGCGGGCGGCCCTCGCGCACGAGCGCCCGACGTCGGCGCTGCTGGTGGTCCGCCACGGCGTCGCCCTCGACCGCGACAAGTGGAAGCGCGACGACCGCAAGCGGCCGTTGAACGACGTCGGAGCCGCGCAGGCTCGGCGGCTCGTCCCGACCCTGCGGTCGTACGGCGTCGGACGACTGGTCTCGTCGACAAGCCGGCGGGCGTGGGACACCGTCGCGCCGTACGCCGACGCGACGGGGCTGACCCTCGACACCACGGACCGGCTGTCGGAGGAGGACGCGACGCGTCAGGAGGTCGCCGCGGTCGTGGCCGACGGCCTGGCGACGCCCGCCCCCGTGGCACTCGTGACCCACAACAAGGTGCTGCCGCACGTGTGGCGGGCGCTCGGCCTCGCGCAGGACCGGCTCGACAAGGGCGGCGCGGTCGTCCTGCACCACATCGAGGGCCGGGTGGCCGCCGTGGAGCGCCTCCCCGCCTTCTGAGGCCCGCCCGTCGGGTCGTGAACCGTGTCACTCCGGCACGCTCGCCCTGCAGCCGTGACAGCCACTGTTCACCCTGCGTTCACCCGGCCCGACCCACTCATTCACTCCCGCTCCCTACCTTCAGGCTCGTCAGGTACGACGCAGGGCCGCCCTCGACGTGCGGCCACGAACCGAGAAGGCATCCAGTGATCACACGCACGCTCCGCACGGCTCTCGCGGCGCCCGCCGTCCTGGTCCTCAGCGCCGGCCTCGCCGCCTGCGGCGGACAGAGCGAGGGCGCGACCGGTGACGGCGAGTCCGGCAGCGGGACCAGCGGGGCCTCCGGGGAGGTCGTCGTCGACGGCTCCTCCACCGTCGAGCCGCTGACGTCCGCCGCCGGCGAGGTCTTCAAGGAGGAGTCGCCCGACGTCAACGTGTCGGTCGGCACCGCCGGCACCGGTGGCGGCTTCGAGAAGTTCTGCCAGGGTCAGACCGACATCTCCAACGCCTCCCGCGCGATCGAGCAGGAGGAGATCGACGCCTGCGAGGAGGGCGGCGTCGAGTACACCGAGCTCCAGGTGGCGGTCGATGCGCTCACGGTCGTGACCGCGGCGGACAACGACTTCCTCACCTGCCTCACCACCGACGAGCTCAAGAAGCTCTGGGAGCCCGCCGCCGAGGGCACGGTCACCACCTGGGACCAGGTCAACCCGGAGTTCCCCGCCGAGCCGATCGAGCTGTTCGGACCCGGCACCGACTCGGGGACCTTCGACTACTTCACCGACGAGATCAACGGTGAGGAGGGCGCGAGCCGATCCGACTACAACGCGTCCGAGGACGACAACGTCATCGTCCAGGGCGTCGGCGGTTCGCCCAACGCCCTGGGCTACTTCGGCTTCTCCTACTACGAGGCCAACGCCGAGACCCTCAAGGCCGTCGAGGTCGACTCCGGCGACGGCTGCGTCGCCCCCTCGGCAGAGACCGCCCAGGACGGCACCTACACGCCGCTGGCCCGCCCGCTGTTCATCTACGTGAACAACGCCAGCTACGCCGACAAGCCGCAGGTCGCCGCCTTCGTCGACTTCTACGCCGAGAACGCCGGCGACGTGGCCGAGCTCGCCACGTTCATCCCGCTCAACGACGAGCAGACCACCGAGCTCCAGGACCGGGCCTCCAGCCTCGCCGGCTGACCCTCAGGACCGAGGACCGAACCATGAGCACCACCGTCAGCCCGGGGCGCCGGCCCTCCGCACCACGCGGAGGGCCGGGCGCCCTGTCCGGACCTCCCGAGGTGCCGTCGATCAAGCGCCGCAAGGGCCGCTACGGCGAGAAGGTCGCCTACGGCACCCTCGCCCTCTCGGCCGGGCTCACCGTCGCGGTCACCCTCGGCATCTTCGTCTCGCTCCTCGTCCCGGCGCTCAACTTCTTCTCCGAGGTCGGCGTCACGGAGTTCCTCTTCGGGTCGCGCTGGGCGCCGACCTTCGCCGACGCGAGCTTCGGCGTCCTGCCGCTGATCACCGGGACCCTGTGGACGACGTTCATCGGTCTACTGATCGCGGTGCCGTTCGGGCTGGGCGCGGCGGTCTACCTGAGCGAGTACGCCAGCTGGCGGACTCGCCGGGTGCTCAAGCCGGTGCTCGAGCTGCTGGCCGGGATCCCCTCGGTGGTCTACGGCTACTTCGCGCTGTTCTTCGTCGCTCCCGAGCTCCTGGAGGGGCTGCTCGGCCTGGAGCTGGGGACCTTCTCCGTGCTCGCCGCCGGCCTCGTGCTCGGCGTGATGATCATCCCGACGGTCGCCTCGCTGTCGGAGGACGCGATGTCCGCCGTACCGCAGGCGCTGCGGCAGGGCTCCTACGCCCTCGGCGCGAACAAGATGCGCACGGTGCTGCGCACCGTGATCCCGGCAGCGTTCTCCGGCATCACCGCGTCGATCGTGCTGGCCCTCTCGCGGGCCGTCGGCGAGACGATGATCGTCGCCCTCGCCGCCGGCACCAGGGCGCAGCTGGTGTCCTCCCCCAAGGAGGAGGGCCAGACCATGACGGGCTTCATCGCCCAGACCGCGACCGGCGAGAGCGTGCCGGGCACGCTCGGCTACAACACCCTCTTCGCTGTGGGACTCCTGCTCTTCTGCATCACCCTCGTCTTCAACCTGATCGCCGCCGCGATCGTCCGTCGCTACCGGGAGGCCTACTGATGGCGACCCTGGCTCCTCCACCCGGACCGACCCGCTCCTCGGCCCCGTCCCGGCCCACCCTCAAGGCTGCCCGGCACGGCAACCGGAGCACCGCGTCGGTGGTCTTCCTCCTCGCGCTGTGGTTCGCTCTGGCCTTCTCGGTGCTGTGCCTGGCGGTGCTGCTGATCGACGCAGTCGTCGACGGCGCCTCGCGGCTGGACTCCAGCCTGTTCACGGAGTACAGCTCGCGGCTGCGGCCCGACGAGGCCGGCGCCCGCGCAGCGATCCTGGGATCCGCCTGGGTCATCGCCGCGACCGCGGTCATGGCGATCCCCCTGGGGGTCGCAGCGGGGGTCTACCTCGAGGAGTTCGCCGACTCACGCCGGTGGTACAACCGGCTCATCGAGGTGAACCTCACCAACCTCGCCGCCGTCCCGGCCATCGTCTACGGCATGCTCACCGCCGGTCTGGCGCTGACCATCGGTCTCGAGCGGCGCGTCGTGTTCGCCGGTGCGATCGCGCTCGCGCTGCTGATCCTCCCGGTCATCATCATCGCCACGCGGGAGTCGGTCCGCGCCGTCCCCGCGGAGATCCGGGACGGGTCGCTGGCGCTGGGCGCCACCCCGATCCAGACGGTCTGGCGGCAGACACTGCCGGCGGCGGTCCCCGGGATCGCGACCGGGGCGATCCTCGCGCTGTCCCGGGCGCTCGGCGAAGCGGCACCGCTGCTGCTCCTCGGTGGCGCGGTCTTCATCACCTACGACCCCAACGGACTCATGTCCGGGTTCACGACGCTGCCGATCCAGATCTTCAACTGGACACAGCAGCCGCAAGCGGAGTTCCACGCCGCAGCGTCCGCCGCCATCATCGTCATGCTCGCGCTGCTGCTGCTCATGAACGCCGTGGCGATCCTCATCCGCAACCGCTACCAGAAGCGCTGGTGACCACGATGCCATCATTCTCCACCGGGCTCCGCCGCCACGCGCGGCTGAGCTCGCTCCCGAGCCAGACCGACTCCAGCACTCCGCCGCTGCCGACGACAGAGGTCCCCGTGAGCCAGGATGCGAAGAACGCCGTGTCGGTGGACGTCGTCGGGCCGGCAGCCCTGGTCGAGCCCGAGAGGATCGCGAACACCGAGCGCCGGCTGCCGGTCGAGCCGGACCCGGTCATGGGCTGCGAGAACGTCACCATCTACTACGGTGACTTCCGCGCGGTGACCCGCGTGACCATGGGGTTCGGCCGCAACGAGATCACGGCCCTGATCGGTCCGTCCGGGTGCGGGAAGTCGACCCTGTTGCGGTCGCTCAACCGGATGAACGACCTCGTCGACGGCGCGCGTGTCGAGGGCCTGGTCAACTACCACGGCACCAACATCTACGGCCGCGACGTCGACCCGATCGAGGTCCGGCGGCGCGTCGGCATGGTGTTCCAGAAGCCGAACCCGTTCCCGAAGTCCATCTACGACAACATCGCCTACGGCCCCCGGGCCACCGGCATGAAGGTCGCGAACATGGACGACCTGGTCGAGGAGTGCCTGAGCCGGGCAGCCCTGTGGGACGAGGTCAAGGACAAGCTCAAGCAGTCGGCGTACGGCCTCTCCGGCGGCCAGCAGCAGCGGCTGTGCATCGCCCGTACCCTCGCGGTGAAGCCCGACGTCATCTTGATGGACGAGCCGTGCTCGGCGCTCGACCCGATCGCGACCGCGCGGATCGAGGACCTCATGGTCGAGCTCCGCGACGACTACACGATCATCATCGTCACCCACAACATGCAGCAGGCGGCACGGGTCGCGGACCGGACGGCGTTCTTCACCGCTCTCGCCGACGAGACGACCGGCAACCGCACCGGGCTTCTCGTCGAGTTCGACCGGACGAAGAACCTGTTCCAGAACCCCCGCGACAAGCGGACCGAGGACTACATCTCCGGCCGCTTCGGCTGACCCCGGCCGACGGTTCCCCAAGGGATGCCGGCAAGCTGCGACTCCCCACGGGTCACGTGCCGTGGGGAGTCGCTGTCTGCCATGGGAAGTCCCGGGACCGGCTGCGGGCGCCCGGGTCGTGCGGGTGAGCGAGCGCTCCGTCGCACGCTGGCCCGCACGACCTCGGGAGGGACCGTGCTGGACACTGGTCCTCGCGCTCCCGAAGCGTGGCTCCTCCCCTGAGCCTCGACTGCCTGTGGAGAAGGGCTCGGAGCGGAAGGTAAAGAGTGGTTAGGGTCGGTCGAGGCCGCCCGCCGGCCACCGCACTGACCGCACTGACCGCACGCACCTCGGGGGTGTTCGATGCCGCGGAGCACGCTCAGGCAGTACGCCGCCGCCGCGGTCTGCTGCTCCGCCCTCGGTCTCTCGCTGCTGGCCGGGTGCACCGGGGACTCCGCGGCTCCCGCACCGCTCGACCCGGAGTCCTCGGAGTCGACCGCGAGCACGGACCCGACTCCGACGCAGTCACCTGACGCGTCCCCGACGTCGAAAGGCCCCCCGAGGCTCCCCGCCGAGGCGAGGGGTACGACGCGGGCGTCGGCGGGGCCCTTCGTCCGGTACTGGGTCGACACTCTCAACTACGCGACCACGAGCTCGCTCCATACGTCCATGATGCACGGCGGTCATTCGTTCAAGTGTGTCAAGCGTGTGAGGAAACTGCGATCGGTCGATCGACCGGGTCAGGACAGCGATCGGCGGTCATATCGAGGGAGACGGCTGGTCCGTGCACTCGAGTCGACGCTACTGCACCGTGGCGACGTCGGGACGACCGCAGGTCACGGGCGTTGATCACGTATGCACCGCAGCGTCGTTGTCGAGCGAGCAGGTGCAAGCGCCACGCGAGTTCGAAGGCGGCAGGACGCTCGATCTACACATTCGAGTTGGCGCTAACGCGGACGACAACTGGGCAGTCGCCGGGATAGTGGGGGTTCCGCAGTGAGGCGAGCACTGAATGGCGTTACTTCTATGCACTATGACTTGCTTCAACCTTGCATTGTACCCAGCGTGCGCGCCGCCGAATGCGTCAGACGCGAGGGCGGGCAGCGGATGGCGACGTATCGGTGTCGACAGAGACCTGCACCACGGACCCAGGTGGTGACCCGGGCTCCGGACCGAACCAGCCGACCAGCAATTCACCGTCCCCCTACTCCGCCTACCGGTGGGCCTCCATGTGCACGACCGATCCCACCGTCAACCCCGGGGACGTCGAGTGCGCGGCGGCGCGGGCGTGCCCCGACCCGCAGCAGCGGCTGTGGCAGCTCTGGGGCAGGCTCCCCAACGGCAACTGGACGACCCTGACCACCGGCTGCTTCGGCGGTATCCCGCCGGCGTACGAGCCGCCGACCGTCACTCCCGGCCAGGTCCTCGAGGCGCTGCGCCGCGTCGGCCTGCCCGAGCTCCCGACCGTCGTGCAGCCGGCCGGCAAGACGCTCGTCAACTTCGAGACGAACTTCTACACCGAGCCGCAGCCCGTCGCCCTGACGCTCACGCTGCTCGGTCAGCGCGTGCAGGTGGAGGCGACTCCCACGACCTACCACTGGGACTTCGGCGACGGGGCCGCGGTCACCACCGACGACCCGGGAGCGGCGTACCCCGAGCTGGCCGTCACCCACCGGTACTCCGACGCGCGGGTGACCGTGCACCCGAGCGTCGAGACCACCTACACCGCCCGGTTCAGCGTCGGCGGCGGCAACTGGCAAGACGTCGGCGGCACGGTCACCGCGACCGGTCCGGCGACCGCGCTGCGCATCGCCGAGGCGACCCCCCTGCTCTCCGGCGAGCACGGCTGACCCGGTCCGACGCACGCCTCGTCCCGCACGAGGGGCCGGCCGCCGCCCGGAAGGCGGCTACTGCTCGAGCTTGTACCCCAGCCCCCGCACGGTCACGAGGTGCACCGGGTTCGCGGGGTCGGACTCGACCTTCGCCCGCAACCGCTTGATGTGCACGTCGAGGGTCTTGGTGTCCCCGACGTAGTTCGACCCCCACACCCGGTCGATGAGCTGCCCCCTGGTCAGCACCCGGCCGACGTTGCGCAGCAACAGCTCGAGCAGCTCGAACTCCTTGAGCGGCAGCGCCACCTCCTCACCACGCACGGTGACGACGTGCCGCTCGACGTCCATCCGCACGGGCCCGGCGTCCAGCGACGCGGGCAGCTCCTCACCCGTCTCGGTCCCCCGCCGCAGCACCGCCCGGATCCGGGCGACGAGCTCGCGCGGGGAGTAGGGCTTGGTGACGTAGTCGTCGGCGCCGAGCTCGAGCCCGACCACCTTGTCGACCTCGTCGTCCTTGGCGCTCACCATGATCACCGGCACGCTCGACACCGCCCGGATCCGCCGGCACACCTCGGTCCCCGGGAGCCCGGGCAGCATGAGGTCGAGCAGCACGATGTCGGCCCCCGACCGGTCGAACTCCTCCAGCGCCGCCGGCCCCGACGCCGCCACCGCGACGTCGAACCCCTCCTTGGCGAGCAGGTAGGTCAGCGCGTCGCTGTAGCTCTCCTCGTCCTCGACCACGAGCACGCGGGTCATGCCGACGCCTCCGCCCACGCCGGAGCGGCCGCCGTGACCCGCGGCAACCGCAGCGTGAAGCTCGATCCCTGTCCCTCCGCCGACCACACCAGCACCTCTCCTCCGTGCGACGCCGCGACGTGCTTGACGATGGACAGCCCGAGCCCGGTGCCGCCGGTCGACCGCCGCCGCGACGGGTCGACCCGGTAGAACCTCTCGAAGATCCGGTCGAGCTCGGCGGCCGGGATCCCGATGCCCTGGTCGGTGACGTTGAGGTCGAGCATGGTGTCCGCCGGCTGCGCCGACACCACGACCCGGCTGCCCGACGGCGAGTAGGCGACCGCGTTCGCGATGAGGTTGCCCAGGGCAAGCGCTAGCTGCTCCCCGTCCCCGCGGACCCGGTGGCCCCGCTGACCGTCGTAGCTGACCTCGATGCCCTTGGCCGCTGCCCCGATCGCACCGACGTCGATGGACCGCTCCACGAGGTCGTCGACCTCCACCGGGAGCGGGTCGACGATCGCCTCGTCACCCTGCAGCCGCGACAGCTCGATCACCTGCTGGACGAGGTAGTTCAACCGCACCGCCTCGGTCTGCATGCGCGCGGCGAACCTTCGGACCGCCTCGGGGTCCTCGGCGGCCTCCTCCACCGCCTCGGCGAGCAGCGTCATCGCCCCGACCGGTGTCTTGAGCTCGTGGGACACGTTGGCGACGAAGTCCCGGCGGATCGCCTCGACCCGCCGCTCGTTGGTCCGGTCCTCGGCGAGCACCAGGACGACACGACTGGTGAGCGGCGCCACGCGCGCCAGGACGTACGTCGCCGGTCGACCCGGGCCGCGGGTGATCGCCACCTCGGTCTCCCGGATCTCCCCGTCCCGCCGGACCCGGCGCACCAGCTCCGCGACCTCCTCGACCTGGAGGGCCCCCTCGCGCACCAGTCCGAGGGCGTACGCCGGCGCGGACGCCTGGAGCACCCGGCCGTGCTCGTCGACGACCAGCGCACTGGACCGCAGCACCGCGAGGACGTTGGACACCCCAGGCGGCACCACCGCGGTCTCCGGCGACGGTGCCGGTGCGGGGCCGTGCAGCTGCCGCTCGCTCACCCGCCAGGCGAAGGTCGTGACGACCCCGAGCACGATCCCCAGGAGCAGGTACAGCAGCGCCTGGGTGGTCGGCTCCATGAGGCAAGCGTAGGGCGGCGCGGGCTGCCGACGTCCCCGCAGGTCGGGTGCGGACGGGGCGGGATCGAGTGTTCACCTCGGGTTCACGCAGCGTTGCCGCCGCGTGCACGACCGGGGTGGTGCCGCGGGAGAGGGTGGGAGCATGCGCAACCTCTACGCCGAACAGCTGCAGTCCGTGGACGAAGGGCTCGTGGCCATGTCCCGCCACGTCCAGCAGGCCGTCAACCGGGCGACCCACGCCTTGCTGACCGCCGACCCCCACGTGGCGGACCAGGTCATCGCCGGCGACGCGCAGATCGACCTCTACCGAGACCGTATCGAGGACCGCGTGTTCGAGGTCCTGGCGCTGCAGCAGCCGGTTGCCGGCGACCTCAGGATGCTGATGGCGGCGGTCCGGATGGTCGCCGACCTGGAGCGGATGGGAGACCTCGCCGTCCACGTCGCCAAGATCGCGCGGATGCGGATGCCCGAGGTCGCCGTCCCCGAGCAGATGCTGCCGACCGTGCGACGGATGGCCGAGGTCGCAGGGCAGATGATGGGCCGGCTGCCGGCGATCATCGCCGACCGCGACCTCGACGCGGTCGCGCAGCTCGAGCGTGACGACGAGGAGATGGACCAGCTGCGGCGCCAGTCCTTCCGCGTGCTGCTCGGGGACACCTGGCCCCACGGCGTCGAGCCCGCCATCGACATCGCGCTGGTGGGTCGCTACTACGAGCGGATCGCCGACCACTCGGTGACCCTGGCCCGTCGCGTCGTGTACCTCGTCACCGGCGAGGTGAGCCGCTCGCGGCCCTGACGGGCCCGGACCGGGCGGCCCTGACGGGGCCCACCCGGAGCGGCTCAGGGCAGCTGGAGCGCGCGGAGGAGGAAGTAGACCATCGCCGCGACCAGGCCGGCGGCCGGGAAGGTGAGCACCCAGGCGGTGACGATGCTGCGGGCGACACCCCACCGGACCGCGGACAGCCGCTTCGTCGCTCCGACGCCCATCACCGCGGAGGTGATGGTGTGGGTCGTGGAGATCGGTGCGGCGAAGACGAACGCGGTCGTGTAGAGGACGCCCGCAGCCACCGTCTCCGCCGCGAAGCCCCGCGCCGGGTCCAGGTGGATGATGCGCCGACCGAGCGTGCGCATGATGCGCCAGCCACCGGCGTACGTCCCGAGCGAGATCGCCGCTGCCGCGGCGATGATCACCCACGTCGGCACGGAGTCACCGTCGGAGTAGCCGCCGGTGACCAGCGCCAGCACGATGACGCCCATCGTCTTCTGGGCGTCCTGGAGGCCGTGCCCGAGCGCCATCGCAGCGGCGCTGACGGTCTGGGCGTAGCGGAACCCGCGGAACGTCGGGGCGGGCGCCTTGTGGCGGAACAGCCACATGATCGCGAACATGAACGCCGCCGCGATCGCGAAGCCGAACAGCGGGGAGAAGATCATCGGGATGACGACCTTCTCCAAGATCACGTCCCACTTGACGAAGCCGAAGGCGTCGCCGTGGAGCAGGCCGTACCCGATCGAGGCCCCGCCCAGACCGCCGATCAGCGCGTGGGAGGAGGAGGACGGCAGGCCGTAGTACCAGGTGAGCATGTTCCAGGCGATCGCGCCGAGGAGGCCGGCCATCACCACGACCAGGCCGTGGTTGTCCGCCGGTGGGGTGATGACGTCGCTGACGGTCGAGGCGACCTTCTGCCCGAGGAACGCGCCGAGGAAGTTCATCACCGCCGCCATCGCCAGCGCGATCCGCGGGGTCAGCGCCCGCGTCGACACCGAGGTCGCGATCGCGTTCGCGGCGTCGTGGAAGCCGTTGGTGTAGTCGAAGGCGAGCGCGACGACGACGACCGCGGTGATGATCGCGAGGTCCACCTAGGACTCCTTGAGCGCGATCTGCTCGACGGTGTTGGCGACAGTCTCGAACGCGTCGATCGCCGCTTCGAGCGACTCCACGATGTCCTTGAGCTTCAGCACCTCGAGCGACTTGTACCGGCCGCTGAAGAGCTGGGCGAGGATGCGGCGGTAGCTCTTGTCGCCAGCGTTCTCGAGACGGTTGATCTCGATCCAGTACTCGTCGAGATCCTGCATGCTCCGCAGCCGCGGCATCGCCTCGGCGGTGAGTGCGGCGCAGCGCTGGATCACCTCCACCTGCTCCATGAGCTCGGCGGGGAGGTGCCCGACCTCGTAGAGGAGCACCAGGTCGACGGCCTCCTCCATGAAGTCCATGACGTCGTCGAGCCCGGACGCCAGCGAGTAGATGTCCTCACGGTCGAACGGCGTCACGAAGGTCTTGTTGACCTGGCGGATCACGTCGTGGGCGATGTCGTCGGCGAGGTGCTCCTGCTCGCGCATCCGCTCGGCGATCGACTGCCGGTCCGCACCGTCGACCATCATCTCCGAGAGCAGCGCCGCGCCCTGCACCAGCTGGTTGGCGGACTTGGTGAACAGGTCGTAGAACGACGTCTCCACGGGACGTAACCGAAAGGCCACCGCTCGCTCCTGGTGTGGGTGCTGGTGCGGCGGCGAGACCGTCGCACGGGGCAAACGGGGAACAGCCTAGGGCGTCGCGGCGGTACTGGTGTACGCCGTGAGACCGGTGGCACCGTCAGTCGTGGTCCTGCGGCTGTACGCCGAGGATCTTGTCGATCTCGTCCTGGTCCAGACGCTCGTCGTTCTCGCTGGCGGCGAGGATCAGCGTCGACACCATCTCGACCTCTTCCAGCAGCTCGGAGTCCTCGAGCGGCACGTCGAGCTGGTCCCCCATCCTGTCCGTCCTCTCTCCACGTGCGATCGTCCGCAGGGCCGGGTCCGGCCGGTGGCCCGTCGATGATCATGCTCCGGCAGCGCACCGGTCAAAAGTCCGTGGCGCGCCGGGCTCCCCCGGACGCGCAGGAGCCCCGGCCAACGGCCGGGGCTCCTGGTGCAGATCGTTCCGCGTGGAACAGCGTGCGAGGGTCAGGCGGGGCGGACGTTCTCCGCCTGCGGACCCTTGGGGCCCTGGGTGACCTCGAAGCTGACCTTCTGGTTCTCCTCGAGGGCCTTGTAGCCCTGCATCTGGATCGCCGAGAAGTGGACGAAGACGTCGTCGCCGCCACCCTCCTGGGCGATGAAGCCGAAGCCCTTCTCGGCGTTGAACCACTTGACGGTGCCCTGAGCCATGTTCACTTACTCCTCTGTCGGGGGCCTGGCCCGCCACGTCGGCGGACCTGCGCCAGGTGTGTCACGTCGAGCCCCGTCCTGCGAAGCTAAGCAACCTCAAGACATCAACGCCCGGACTTGTGGTCCGCGACGTCTGGTGGACCTGTTGGAACTTGTGCACCTGGCGCGTGTCAGATCTTACCAAGCACTGGCCAACGGGGTGGGCACCGGGCTCGTGGATGTGGACAACCGCCCCCGGGACCGGGATCGAGCGGCGGGCGGTCGCTCCTCCGGCGCGGACGTGCCCTGCGCGCCGACGGCTCGCCGGCCGGTACGGTGGCCTGGTGCTGGTCCTCGGTCGCCGTGTCGGCGAGAGCATCGTCATCTCCGGTGAGATCACCGTGACGGTGCTCGAGGTGCGCGGCGAGATGGTCCGCGTGGGCATCGACGCCCCTCGCTCGGTCGCCGTGCAGCGCGCCGAGCTGCTACGGGAGCTCGAGGAGTCGAACAAGGCCTCGGCCTCCCCCAGCGAGGACGCCGTCGCCTCGCTGAGCCGACAGCTCGGCGGGCGCGCGCAGACCTGAGCCGGGCTCAGGCGGCGAGCAGCGGCGCGCGGATCGGCAGGTCCTCGTCGAGGACGACCTGGCCACCGCGTCGCGTGGCGAGGTTCACCACCAACGGCGCCAGCAGGTTCGCGGTCGCTGTCCCGGCGTCGTCGCCGGGGTTGACCACGAGCAGCACGAGGGCGTCCGCGGCGGACTGGATCCCGAGCGTCGCCACTGTCTCGTCGTCGATCACCGGCGCGTAGTCGGGGAAGAACGCCGCGGGCGGGACCACCAGGAACCGCAGGGCGGGGTCCTCGACCGACTGCAGCGAGCAGAGCAGGCCGATGTCGTCGAGCTGCACCAGCGCGAACTGCTGGTGGTCGGGGAACCCGGGCATCGGCGCGACCATGTCGATCACGGGGATGTCCACGACCACCGGGGCGCTCCTCATCTCGCGCGTCGGACTCTCAGGTGCCAGCGTCGCGGTCATCGGAGGAAGTCCAACAACGAGGGCTGGATCACCCTACTCGTGGCGCCGAGCGCCGCCTGGTAGGCGACCTCCTGCATCTTCAGCTCCACGGTCGCCGCTGCGAGGTCGACGTTCTCGACGTCTGACAGGCTGCGCGTCTGGGTCAGCGTGCTGTCCTTGGCCGCCTGGACCGCCCGGTCGAGCCGGTTGGCCCGGGTGCCGACGTCGGCGAGTGCGGCGGTCAGCCGTTCCAGCCCGTCGTCCAGGGCGGCGAGCCCGGATCTGACCCCGGTGAGGTTCCCCGAGGTGAGGTCGGCGGCGAGCTGGGCGAGGTCGGCGAAGACGTCGCCGGTGGGCGGCACCCCCGGCGTGTTCGGCCCGAAGGCGGCTGCGGCGTCCTGGTCGACGCGGACCCGGTCACCCGTCGCGATCGTCCGCATGATCCCTCCTCCGGACGTCCCGGTGTAGTTGCCTGCCTGGTCGTACGCAGTGGTCCCCATGGTCACGCCGCCGAAGATCGGCCGGCCGAGGTAGGTGGTGTTCGCCGCCGACAGCAGCGCGTCCCGCAGCCGCGCCACCTCCTGGCCGAGTGCCGCCATCGCCTGCGGACCGTTGGAGCCGTTGACCCCTTGGATGCCGAGCTCCTTGGCGCGCCGGACGATCTCGGTGCCGCTGGTGAGCGTGGTGTCGACCATCTGGAGCCAGCCGGCGCCGTCCTCGGCGTTGCGCTGGTGCTGGGCGACCTGGGCCAGCGAGCTGCGCAACCGCATCGCCGAGGTGGTCCCCACCGGGTCGTCGGACGGACGGTTGATGACCCGACCGGTCGACAGCTGCTCCTGCGTCCGGGCGAGCCGGGTGAGGCTGCCCTGCAGGTTGACCAGCGAGCGGCTCGCGATCATGTTCTGGGTGACGCGTTGGATGACCATCAGCCGATCCCTGTCCTGTTGATGAGGGTGTCGAGCACGCTGTCGAGGACCGTGATGACCTTCGACGCGGCCTCGTAGGCGCGCTGCGCGGTGAGCATGTTCGCCATCTCCTCGTCGAGGTTCACCCCGGCGAGCTGGTCCGCGGACCCGTCGACCTGGTCGGTGAGGACCTGCTGGTTGGTCGCCAGGCGGTTGAGGGAGGCGACCTGGGTGCCGAAGGAGTTGACCAGCGACTGGTAGGAGTCGTCGGCGGTCGTGAGGCCCGCGAGGAGGTCGGCGTTGCCGCCGTCGAGGTTGGGCCCGCCGGAGATGCCGGACGCGGCGAGGCCCTCGGGGTCGGTGAGGACGAGGGTGAGGCTGGCCGCCTCGTTCCCGGCGCTGTAGCCGAAGACGGCCGTGCCCGCCGCGCCCGCGGCGTCGAAGCCGAGCGCGTGCTGGGCGTTGACGCCGTCAGCCAGGGTGCGCGCGAAGCCGTTGAGCTGGTCGAGATAGCCCGGCAGCGTCACGTTGACCGCGTCGACGAGCGCGCCGAGCTCGCCCTTGGTCCCCGCCGGGACCACGACCGGCGGGTTCGCCCCGGTCGTGACCGCGAGGACCAGCGGCGACCCGCCGTCCGAGGACAGCCTGCCCGCCTGCGACCCCTGGACGAGCGGTACGCCGTTCAGCGTCATGGTCAGGCGGCCCTGGTCATCGGGGAGCCCGGCCTTGGCGCCGGTGAGCTGCGCGAGCCGCAACCCGAGCTGGTCACGCTTGTCGAGCAGGGGTGAGACGTCACCGCCGGCGGTGACGCCGGCCGAGATCAGCTCGTTGGTGGCGGCGAGGTCGGCGGCGACCTGGTTCGCCTCGGTGAGCGTCACGTCGAGCTTCGTCCGCTGGTCGGTCAGCTCGGTCCCGATCTGGTTGGCCTGCGCCTGCACCGCGGCGGCCAGGCTGGACGTGCGGGCCATCATCTGGCTGCGGGCGCCGCTCGAGCCGGGGTTGTTGGCGAGCTGGTGCCAGGCGGCCCGGAAGTCCGCCAGGGACGCCGCGACACCGTCGTCGCTCGGCTCCCCGATGCCGGCCTCCACGCGCGCCAGGATCTCCGACGTGCGGTCCAGGTAGGACTGGTTGCCGTGCTCGGTCCGCTGGCGGGCGACCACCAGGTCGTCGGTCATCCGGGTCAGGCCGCTGACACGGACCCCGTCGCCGTACGACTGGTGGCGCGACCAGAGCGCGGGGACGACCGGCGCGCCGGCCGACTGTGCCTCGACCCGTCGCCGGGCGTACCCCTCGGTGCCGACGTTGGCGATGTTGCCGCTCGCCACGTCCATCGCCACGCGGTTGTAGCGCAGCGCCGAGAGAGCGGTGTTGAAGCCGGAGAGGGTGCCGCTCACGTCAGATGCTCCGGTCGATCACGTGGTGGCGCTGGTCGACGGTGACGACCGACCCGGTCGGCGAGTAGCCGGACGGGTGGTCACCGAGACCGAGGAAGACCTCACGGGCGGCCTGCTGGCCGGCGGTGAGCAGCTCACGGTTGGTCGCCGCGGTCTCCACCAGGTCGCGGGTGCACGACACGAAGGCCTTGTGGTGGTCCATGAGGATCGTGTGCCACGGGTCCCCGACCGCGTCCGCGAGCGCGCGCAGGCTCGGGTTCGACGCCAGCCCCAGGGACGCGGCTGCGGCGTCCGCCGCCACGGCGCGCAGCAGCTCGGTCTCCCGCACCGTCTCGAGGACGAGCTCGACCTCGCGGGCCGCTGACGCGAGCCAGCGCGTGCTGTGCGTGGCGAGGACGAGCTTCTCGACCTCCAGCTTGTACAGCAGGGTCTCGAGGAGCTCCCGCTCGCGCCAGAGGACGAGCGACAGGTCCTCCATGGTCAGGTTGCTCGTGATCGTGCTGAACCTGCTCACGGTGCTCACCCCTGGCTTCTCGGCTACATGTCCCACGGACACCTCATCGGCGAACGCGACCCGGGGCTTAGCCATTCGCAACCGGTACCGAGTAGTCAGTCCGAGTCATCCCGGACGGCCCAAGGTCCTCAACTCCGATGCTGAGCGGCCCCTTCCGGGTCGTTCTCCCTCAGGAGCGCAGCAGGTCCACCAGAGTCATGCGCATGACCACCGCAGTGCTCGCCGCCACCCCGCTCCCCTCGGACACCGTCATCGAGGAGCGCGTCACCAGCAACATGGCGCTGGTCGGCCACATCGTCCGCGAGTCGATGGGCCGGCTCCCCGGCCACGTGAGCCGCGACGACCTGACGTCCGCCGGCTTCACGGCGCTCGTGCAGGCCGCGCGGTCCTACGACGAGTCGCGGGGCGTGCCGTTCGCCCGGTACGCCGCGACCCGGGTCCGCGGCGCGATCCTCGACGAGCTCCGCGGCATCGACTGGGCGAGCCGCTCGGTCCGTCGCCGGGCACGCGAGCTCGACGAGACCCGCTCGCGCCTGGCTTCCGAGCTGGGCCGCACGGCCTCCGACGCCGAGGTCGCCCGGGTCTGCGGCATCAGCACCGAGGAGGTCGCCGCCAACGACGACGACGTCTCGCGGGCCTCGGTGATGTCGCTCCAGGGTTTCGGCGACACCCCGCTCGACGACGTCCTGCCCACGACGGCCCCGTCGCCGGAGCAGCGCCTGGAGCAAGCCGAGCGCGTCGGCTACCTGATCGATGCGGTAGCGCTGCTCCCCGAGCGGCTGCGCGCCGTGGTCGAGGGCTACTTCTTCGCCGAGCGGCCGATGGCCGACATCGCCGACGAGCTGGGCGTGACCGAGTCACGTGTCTCGCAGATGCGCGCCGAGGCGATGGTGCTCCTCAAGGACGCCCTCAACTCCGCGCTCGACCCCGAGCTCGTCGCCCCGCCCGCCCGGCCCGGTGGGTGCGCCGCCCGCCGACGGGACGCCTACTTCGCCGCCGTCGCCTCGCGCCGGTCGGCCACCGCGCGGCTCGGCGCCGCGGCGCTCGACCGGTCTGCCTGACCCTGACCGGCCGCCGGAGAACAACTCCGGAAAAAAGGGACAGAAAAGTTCTCCTTACCGCTCAACTCGGCGACAACCCCGCCGAACGGTAAGGCAACGGAGTCCAGGGACGGACTCCCACCACCACCCGACTCATCGAATCCAGGAGGGAACCACCATGAGTCTTCGCATCAACACCAACACCGACGCCGTCAACGCGTACCGCAACCTGTCGGTCACGCAGGGTCAGATGAGCAAGTCGCTGGAGAAGCTGTCCAGCGGGTTCCGCATCAACCGTGCAGCCGACGACGCGGCGGGCCTTGCGATCTCCGAGGGCCTGCGCTCGCAGGTCGGCGGCCTCAGGGTCGGCGTCCGCAACGCCCAGGACGGCATCTCGGTCGCCCAGACCGCTGAAGGCGCCCTGACCGAGGTCCACTCCATGCTCCAGCGCATGAACGACCTCTCGGTGCAGTACGCCAACGGCACCCAGGACACCAACTCGCAGGCCGCTCTCGAGGCGGAGTTCGACGCCCTGCAGACGGAGATCACCCGGATCACCGACAACGCGAAGTTCAACGGCGTCGAGCTCTTCGCCGGCACCGCCTTCACCTTCCAGGTGGGGTCGGACTCCGCCGACACGATCGACGTCAGCGCCACCGCGCTGGCTGCGGTCGACACGTCGGCTGCGGTCATCACCGACAGCACCACGGTGCAGACCGCGATCACCGCGATCTCCACCCAGCGTGCGGAGCTCGGTGCGATCCAGAACCGGTTCGAGCACACCATCAACTCGGTCAACGTCGCGATCGAGAACCTGTCCGCGTCGGAGAGCCGCATCCGCGACACCGACATGGCTGCGGAGATGGTCAACTTCACCCGGGCGAACATCCTGTCCCAGGCCGGCACCTCGATGCTGGCCCAGGCGAACCAGGCGCCCCAGGGCGTCCTGCAGCTGCTCCGCTGATCTGAGCTGACCAGCTAGCGGTACGAAGCACCACCTCCGGGCGGGGGGTCGAGTCCACGACTCGCCCCTCCGCCCGGACACGTTCTCCCCCGACACACGGGGACGACCGGACAGAGAGGCACCGGGATGGCAGGCGGCAGCGTCAGCGGACTCGTCAGCGGGCTCGACACCGCCACGATCATCTCGCAGCTCATGCAGGTCGAGTCGATCAGCCAGACGCGCATCAAGTCGCAGATGGCGACCGAGCAGTCCAACGTGAAGTCGCTCCAGGACCTGAACAGCAAGCTCGCGGCGCTGGCAACCAGCGCCGAGAAGGTCGGCAAGCTCACGGGGTGGAACCCGGTCACGACGACCAGCTCGTCGGACCAGGTCACGGTCAGCGGTGGGCCGTCCGCGACGCTGGGACCGGTCAGCTTCACCGTCGGCCGACTCGCCCAGGCGCACGCCCTGGCCTTCGCCGCCTCCGCGCAGATGTCCGAGACGGTCACCGCCGGGTCGACCAGGGTCAAGCTCGACCTGCTCGACGGCTCCACCGCCCGCGAGATCGACACCGGCGACGGGACCATGGCCGGGCTGGTCCGGGGGATCAATGCCGCTGGCACCGGGCTCCAGGCGAGCACCGTCAGGCTCGACGACGGCAGCTACCGGCTGCGCGTGACCTCGTCGTCCACGGGGGCCGACTCGAGCTTCACCCTGACGAACCTCGACGGCTCCGCCCTGCTGGGCGGCGCCACGGTCACCCACGGCCAGGACGCCGAGATCACCGTCGGCTCCGACGTGCTCCACTCGGCGACGAACTCGTTCACCGGGACCGTCAACGGTCTCGACCTCACGCTCGGCTCGGGCGTGGCCCTCGGCACGCCCATCGACGTCACCGTCACGCGCGACACCACGACGCTCACCACGTCGGTGAAGGACCTGGTGGACGCCGTCAACGCCGCCATGGGCGACATCGACAAGATGACGGCGTACAACGCCGCGACGAAGAAGCCCGGCGTCCTCGCCGGCGACACCGCCGTCCGCGCCGTCCGCACCGCCCTGCTCGACTCGGTCTACCCCGCGGACGGCGGCTCGATGGCCGCCGTCGGCATCCAGACCGACCGCTACGGCAAGCTGGTCTTCGACGAGGTCGCGTTCACAGCGGCCCTCACGGCCGACGCGGGTGCGGTCACCGCGGCCTTCGCCACGATGACGGCCCCCAGCACGACCCCGACGACCCCGACGACCCCTCCCGCCGACGGCTTCGCGGCCCGTGTCCAGGCGGTCGCCAAGCGCGCCAGCGACTCCATCGACGGCACGGTCACGACCGCGATCAACGGCCGCACCGCAGGCATCGACCGGATGCAGCACTCGATCGACGACTGGGACCTCAGGCTGTCCCTCCGCCGGGACACCCTCACCCGTCAGTTCACCGCGCTCGAGACTGCCCTGAACCGGATGAACAGCCAGTCCAGCTGGCTGGCCGGCCAGCTCAGCGCACTCAGCGGCAGCTCCAGCTGAGAACCCTCCCCTTGACCAGAGAGAAGCCGATGTACGCCGCGAACGCCCGCAACGTCTACGTGGACAACGCTGTCTCGACAGCCAGCCCGACGCGCCTGCTCGTGATGCTCTACGACCGGCTCGTCCTCGACGTCCAGCGGGCGGTCGAGGCCCAACGGGCCGGCAACCACCCGGAGTCGCACAACCAGCTGGTGCACGCCCAGGACATCGTCATGCACCTCCGGTCGACGCTCAGGGTCGAGGTGTGGGACGGGGGGCCGGGGCTCGCCTCGATCTACGACTGGCTGCACGTCCAGCTGATCAAGGCGAACATGAAGAAGGACGTGACGCTGACCGAGGGCTGCCTCTCGATCGTCACCGACCTCGCCGACACCTGGCGGACCGCGGCGCTCCAGGCCGCCACTCCGCCCGGCACGTGACCGCGGAGTCCTGGATGGCGACGGCGACCCGGGTCGGGGCGACCTTCCACGACCAGTGGGTCGCCGAGCTGGAGCGGCTCGAGGCGGACGTGGCGCTGGCCGAGTCGATGCTGCGGGCCAACGAGGCACCGGTGCTGCCGGACTGGCAGCGACCTGTCGTCCGCGGACCGCTGCCGACCGAGCTCGAGGACCGGGCCCGGCTCGTCCTCGAGCGGCAGCTCGCCGTCGCGCACCGGATCACCCAACGGCTCACGGCCACGGGCCGGGAGCGTGCGCTGCACCAGCGTCTCCGTGACACCGCCTCGCCCGACGTCCCCGTCTACCTCGACATCGACGCCTGATCCTCGCAGCGAGCACGGGACTTCCCCCGTTCTCCTCAAGTGGGCCGCCCAGCGGCCGACAACACTCATGAGCCACGGACGGCTCGCCCCGCCGACGGACCGGCACCAAGCTCGGACGCAGCACTCGTCAGGACCGGACACGGTCCGCGGGTGACCGGTCCGCCGTCGCCGGAGGCTCGATCGTGACCTTCCCCGTTCTCGGGACCGACCGCGTGGAGGGTGTCCTCCACACGGCGCTCGCCGGGCTCTCGCTCCGGCAGGACGTCGTCGCCGACAACATCGCCAACATCGACACCCCGAACTTCCGCGCCCGCAGCGTCGACTTCGAGGAGTCGCTGCGCACCGCCGTCGCCCGCGGCGGGGTGCCCGAGAGCGGCATCGCGCTGACCTCCACCCCGACCCAGACCCCGGTCGGACCGAACGGCAACAACGTCGACCTCCGCAAGGAGACGATGGCCGCGATGCAGACGGTCTTCCAGTACCAGACCGTCACCCGCGCCGTCTCCGACCGGCTCGCGCTCGTCCGCACCGCGGCGGGTGGCTGATGGGTGCCTTCGACGCACTGCGCATCGCCGGCAGCAGCCTCGGGATGCACCAGACCTGGCTCGACGCCCTGGCGCACAACATCGCGAACGTCAACACCGTCAAGGCGTCGGACGAGAGCGCCTTCCAGGAGCAGCTCGTGGTCGCGTCGGCGCGCGACGACGGCGGCGTCGACGTCGCCGGCATCGAGCTCGGCAGCGCAGAGGGCCGCCTGACCTACCAGCCCGACCACCCGCTCGCCGACGCCGAGGGCTACGTCCGCCTCCCCGACATGGAGATGAGCGACCAGATGAGCTCGCTGATCATGGCGCAGCGCGGCTTCCAAGCCTCGGTGACCACCACCAAGCACGCGCAGGACACCTACGCCGCTGCGCTGCAGATCGGACGATGACATGAGTGTCTCCGGGATCGAGTCGGTGGCCGGCCTCGCCGGCCTCTCCGGACTCAACGGCCTGCCCGGCACCAGCAGCCTCAACGCCGCCGGGAGCCCCGCGAACGCGTTCGCCGCGCAGGGCGCCCCAGGGACGACGGGGGTCACCGCCCCCACCGGTCCGAGGGGGCCCGGCTTCGCCGACCTCGTCACCAACGGCATCGAGGGCCTGGAGGCGATGAACGACCGCACCGACCGGCTCGCGGTCGGCGCCGCCACGGGTGACCTCGGCGCGATCCACGACTACACCATCGCCGCGACCGAGACCTCGGTCGCGACCCAGCTGACCGTCGCCGTGCGCAACAAGGCCGTCGAGGCGTTCACCGAGATCATGCGGATGCAGGTATGAGAGACACGATCACGCGCACCCTCCGGCGGTTCCAGGGGACGTTCGGCTCGTTCACGCCCGGCCAGAAGGTCGTCGCTGTCATCGGCACGATCGCGCTGGCCCTCGGCGGGTTCATGGTGTTCCGCTGGGCCGCCGCCCCGACGTACACCCCGCTGTTCAGCAACCTGGCTCCCGCGGACGCCTCGGCGATCGTCGACCAGCTCAACGCGACCGGGGTGCCCTACGAGATCGGCGCCGGGGGCGGCACGATCCTCGTGCCGCGGGACCAGGTGTACGACACCCGCATCGCGCTCAGCGGCGAGGGTCTCCCGAACGCGAGCGACGAGGGCGGCTACCACCTGCTCGACGGGCAGTCGATCTCCACCTCGCAGTTCCAGGAGCAGACCAGCTTCAAGCGGGCGATGGAGGGCGAGCTCTCCAAGACGATCGAGTCGATCGACGGCGTCGACACCGCGGTCGTGCACCTGGCGATGCCTGCCAAGGAGGTCTTCGCCGAGGAGCAGGACCCCACCACCGCGTCGATCCTCGTCGACACCGGCGCGACCACCCTCGACCAGGGCCAGGTCCAAGCGGTCGTCAACCTGGTGTCGGCCAGCATCGACGGTCTCGAGCCGGACAACGTGACGGTGGCGGACGCGAGCGGCCGCGTGCTCACCGTCCCCTCGGGGAGCGGCGCGGGGGCCGCGCAGGCCCAGACCCAGCAGGTCGCCGACTTCGAGGCGCAGCGGACCTCCCAGGTCCAGGCCGTCCTCGACCGGGTCTTCGGCGCCGGCAACGCGACCGCGCAGGTCACCGCCGAGCTCAACTTCGACAAGCAGGTGACCGACAGCCTCCGCTACTTCAACCGGGCCGAGACCCCGCTGTCCTCCTCCACCGAGGAGGAGACCCTCGACGGCGCCGGCACGGCGGCCGGTGACCCCACCGGGGTCGTCGGGCCCGAGGGCAACGTCGAGCCTCAGACCGGAGCCGGTGCCGGCAGCACGTACAACAAGAAGAGCGGCACCTCGGACATGGCCCTGGACCAGGAGCGCCAGCACGTCGAGGCGGCGCCGGGGCAGGTCGACGCGCTCCACGTCGGCGTCGTGGTCGATACCCAGGCACTCAAGGGCGCCGACCTGACCCTCGTGCAGAACAACATCTCGGCCGCGCTCGGCCTGGACCCGAGGCAGGACACCATCGACGTCACGTCCATGGCGTTCAGCCGAACGGCCGAGGACGCCGCTGCCCAGGAGCTCGAGGCGGCCGCGGCCGCGGAGAAGAAGGCCCAGACGATGTCGCTGGCCCGCAACGGCGGCCTGGTCCTCCTGGTCGTCCTCATGGTGCTCGTCGCCTGGCTGCAGGCCAGGCGCCGCGCGAAGGCCCGCGCCGAGGCCACGAGCTACGTGGTCGAGCAGCTGCGGCGCGAGGCGTTGGAGCGGCAGAACACGCAGGCCGCGCTCGAGGCGGTGCAGTCGCCGCGGCTCGCCCTCGAGGGCAACCGGTCCGACGGGTCCGACCAGATCCGCGACGAGATCGCTGCGCTCGTCGAGCGTCAGCCCGAGGACGTCGCCGCGCTGCTGCGGGGCTGGCTGGTGGAGACGGCATGAGCGCGTTGACGACGGCGACCGGCATCGGGGTCCGCAAGGCCGCGATCCTGTTGATCCAGATGGGCCGCGAGCGTGCCGCAGCGGTGCTGTCGCACCTGACCGACGCCGAGGTCGAGGCCATCTCGGGCGAGATCGCGCGACTGCAGACGATCGACAACTCCGAGACCGACAAGGTCCTCACCGAGTTCCGGGACATGATGACGGCCCGGGCGCACATCGCGCAGGGCGGGCTCTCGTTCGCCCAGCAGCTCCTCGAGGAGAGCCTCGGTCCCGAGCGGGCCTCGGAGGTCATGGCACGGCTCCACGCCGCCTCGGTGAAGATGCCCTTCCAGTTCCTCCACCGCGCGGACCCCGCGCAGCTGCGGTCGTTCATCATCGACGAGCACCCGCAGGTCATGGCCCTGGTGCTGGCGCACATGACGCCGGACAAGGCGTCGCTGCTGATCTCCGGCCTGCCGTCGGACGTCCAGGCCGACGTGGCGCACCGCATCGCGGTCATGGACCGCACCAGCCCCGACATCATCAGGGCGGTCGAGAGCACCCTCGAGCGCCGGCTCTCCTCGATGCTCCAGCCCTCGGAGATGTCACGCGTCGGCGGTCTCGACCCGCTGGTCAACATCATCAACCGCTCCGACCGGTCGACCGAGCGTCAGATCGTCGAGGGGCTGGAGTCGCTGGACCCGGCGCTCGCGGAGGAGATCCGCAGCAAGATGTTCATGTTCGAGGACATCGTCGCGCTCGAGGACCGCTCGATCCAGCTGGTGCTGCGCGAGGTGGACTCCGCCGCGCTGGCGCTGGCGCTCAAGGGCGTCGCGGACAACGTCCGGGAGAAGATCACCCGCAACCTGTCGGCGCGCGCCGCCACCAACCTCCTCGAGGAGGTCGAGCTGCTCGGCACGGTGCGGCTGCGCCAGGTCGAGGAGGCGCAACAGAACATCATCCGCACGATCCGCCAGCTCGAGGAGCAGGGGCAGATCATGATCCGGCGCGGGAACGACGATGAGTTCGTCGCCTGACGTGCTGGTCGGTCCCGCCGGCCAGCCGACCAGCCAGCCGACCAGCCAGCCGACCAGCCAGCCGACCGGCCAGCGGACCCTCGTCGACGACGGGTCCGCCCGGGTCACCGCGGTCCAGCCCCGCGAGCTGCGCAGCGGCGCGTGGACCCGGCTGGGCAGCAGCACCGTGCTCGGGGACCCGGTCACCGAGCAGACCCTCGCCGGGCTCGCCGAGCAGGCCGAGGCGGCCGCCCGGGCCCAGGGCTACGCCCGCGGCTGGGCCGAGGGTCGCCGCGCGGCCGAGCACCAGGCGGCCGAGGAGCGCGCCGCCGTCTCGGCGCAGCAGCAGCGTGCCGAGGACCTCCGCGCCACCGAGCACCGCGCAGCCGTCGCCGCGCTGGCACGCGCCGTCCAGCTGCTCGACCAGGCCGTCGCGACGGTCTGCGGTCAGGTCGAGGACCAAGCCCTCGAGCTCGCTGCCCAGCTCACCGAGGCGGTGGTCGGCCACGAGCTGTCGGTGGCCGCCGACCCCGGTCTCGACGCCGTACGCCGGGCGCTGACGCTCACCCAGGGAGAGGCGCTGCTCCGCGTGCGGGTCCGTCCGGAGGACCGCTCCCCCGAGCTGGCCGAGCTCGCCGGCGCCGCCACCGTCGTCGCCGACCCGACGCTCGCCCGGGGCGACGCGCTGCTCGACACCGTCGAGGGCGTCATCGACGCCCGGGTCTCCACCGCGGTCGCGCGGGTCACGGAGCTGCTGCGCTCGTGAACCGACCACTCCTGACCCCCGCCCGGCCCACCCCGGTCCTCCCCGACCTGATCGGTCGCGTGCTCGAGGCGGCGCAGCCCCGCCGGCTCGGCGTCGTGGCCGAGCTCCTCGGGCTGCACGTCCTGGTCCGCGGACTCGCGGCTGCCGTCGGGGACGTCGTCGAGATCCAGGACCCGTCGCTCGCGCACCCGGTGTACGCCGAGGTCGCCGCCAGTGGCCCCGACGGGCTGGTCTGCCTGCCGATGGCCGCAACGACCGGCCTGCGGGTCGGCATGCACGTGCGGAGCACCGGCGGCCCCCTGCAGGTCCCGGTGGGCCCGGAGCTGCTCGGCCGCGTCCTCGACGGGTTGGGCCGCCCGATGGACGGTGGCCCCTCCCTCAGCGGGCTCCCTCAGGTCTCGGTCGAGAACACCGCTCCCCCGGCGCTGAGCCGGGCCCGGATCACCCAGCAGGTCGGCCTCGGCGTCCGCGCGCTCGACACGCTGGTCCCCTGCGGCCGCGGGCAGCGCGTGGCCTTCATGGCCGGCAGCGGCGTGGGCAAGTCGACGCTGCTGTCGATGATCGCCCGTGGCACCGACGCGTCGATGTCGGTCATCGCCCTCATCGGCGAGCGCGGCCGTGAGGTCCGCGAGTTCATCGAGAACGACCTCGGCCCCGAGGGGCTCGCGCGCTCGGTCGTGATCGTGTCGACCTCGGACGCCCCGCCGGTCGAGCGGCTGCGGGCGGCCTTCGTCGCCACACGCATCGCCGAGCACTTCCGCGACACCGGTGCCGACGTCGTGCTGATGATGGACAGCCTCACCCGCGTCGCGATGGCCCAGCGCGAAGTCGGACTGTCCGCGGGCGAGCCCCCGGCGACCCGCGGCTACCCGCCGAGCGTCTTCTCGCTCCTCCCGCGGCTGCTCGAGCGCGCCGGCAACTCCGACCGTGGAAGCATCACCGGCCTCTACACCGTCCTCGTCGAGGGCGACGACCTGCAGGACCCGATCGGGGACACCGTCCGGTCGATCCTCGACGGCCACGTCGTGCTCAGCCGGCGGCTCGCCACGGCGGGGCACTTCCCCTCGATCGACGTGCTCGAGTCGATCTCCCGGGTGAGCGGCGCCGTCACGACCCCCGAGCAGCGCGCCGCCGCGACCCGGCTGCGCCGGCTCATGGCGGCGTACCGCGACGTCAAGGAGCTCATCGAGATCGGGGCCTACGCGCCGGGGAGCGACCCCGACGTCGACGCTGCCGTCGCGCTGCGACCGGCGATCGACGCCCTCCTGCAGCAGGACCTCGACTCACCGACCGGGCTCGAGGACGCCTGGCGGCAGCTGCTGGAGCTGGTGGCATGAGCAGCACCGACGCCACCCGGCGCTCGCCGGGCGGACCCGACCGGGGCCTGCGTGCGGTGGCCCGCGTCCGCGAGGTCCGCGAGCGCGACAGCCGCGCCGGACTGCTGCAGGCGCTGGCCAACGTCGCGACCCGGGAGGCCGAGCTCGCCGACCGCCGGCAGGCGCTGGCCGACGCGTCGGCGCGGTCCTTCGAGACCCTCGCGGCGTTCACGGTGGGTCGCCAGTTCCTCGACACGACCGCGCAGGCGGTCGTCGAGGCGCAGCGCCGGCTCACCGCCAGCACGACGGTCGCCACCGAGGCGCGCAGCCGCTGGCAGACCGACAAGACGCGCGCGCGTGCCATCGAGCACCTCCTCGAGGTGCGGGCCGAGCGTGCCCGGGCCGAGGCGCTCCGCGCCGAGGCACGCGAGATCGACGACATCGTCGGTGGGCGCCGTCCGGTGTCCGAGCGCGGCAGAGACGACGAAGGAGGCCACGCGTGAGCGTGACCGAGGTGCAGGGCCGGATCTCCCAGATCCAGTCACAGCTCGCGCTGCTCGCCCCGCCGGCGAGCGCGACAGGCGGCTCGCAGTTCGCCGCAGCACTGGCCCTGCAGTCCGCGGCGACCGCCAAGGCCGGCGGGACCGCCGCCGCCGGCGGGCCCGGCGGGACCACCGGTCAGCAGGTGGTCGCGGAGGCCAAGAAGTACCTCGGCGTCCCCTACCTCTGGGGCGGCACCGACCCCAAGCGCGGCCTCGACTGCTCAGGGCTGGTGCAGCTGGTCTACAAGAACCTCGGCTACGACCTGCCGCGGGTGTCCTACCAGCAGGCCACCTCCGGCACCGCGGTCAAGGGCGGGCTCGCCAACGCCCGGCCCGGCGACCTGCTGGCGTTCAACTCGCCGGTCAGCCACATCGGGATCTACATCGGCAACGGCAAGATGATCGAGGCGCCGCGCACCGGGTTGAACGTCCGCATCATCGACGTCTACGAGACCCCCACGGCGATCCGCCGGATCCTCCCGACCGGCGCCGCCGCGACGACCTCCGCCGCGACGATCGGGACCGGCGCTCCGCTGCGACCCGGGACGCCGTACGCGGACCTGTTCGGCAAGGCCGAGGCCGACTACGGCGTCTCGGCACGGCTGCTCGCCTCGGTCGCCCAGCAGGAGTCCGGCTTCAACCCCCGGGCGGTCAGCTCCGCGGGCGCCCAAGGACTCATGCAGCTCATGCCGGCCACCGCCAGGGGCCTCGGCGTCCGCAACTCCTTCGACCCGGCGCAGGCCGTCGACGGCGCGGCCCGGCTGCTGCGCGACCTGAAGTCGGAGTTCGGCCGGGTGGACCTCGCGCTGGCGGCCTACAACGCCGGACCGGGCGCCGTGCACCGCTACGGCGGCATCCCGCCCTACCCCGAGACGCAGAACTACGTCCGCAGCGTGCTCGCGATCCTCGAGAAGCAGGGAGCCCTCACGTGACCAGCGTCCGCCCGGTGACCGTCGCCGCGAACGACGGGCCGTCCGCCTCCCGCCAGGAGCGCGGGTCCGGCGACCTCTTCGCCGGACTCCTCGAGGTCGCAGGCGGCCGGCCGGCCGCGTCCGTCCGGCGCAGCGGGGAGCAGCCCGTCTCCGACCGGCCGGCGTCCCCGCGGAGCCCGTACCGGAGCACCGGCTGCGTGGTCCGACCACGTCCGGAGACCCCGGACCACGACCGGACGGCACCGAGCGAGGACGCCGGGCACCACCGCCCGGAGGCGCCGGCGGACCGCCCCGAGGACGTCCGCGACCCGGTGCCGACGCCCCCGGGCGTGGAGGAGGTCCCGTCCGCAGGTCCCTCTGCACCACCGGTGTTCGACGTCGAGGCCGCGCTCAACGCCTCCATCACTGCCGCGTGCATCGCCCTGCCCGCCGACGACCCGGTCGTGTCCACGGCGACCGCGACGGCGACCGCGACGAACGTGCCGACCGGGACACCGGACGGGGACACCTCCGCCTCGGCGGCGGTGCTCACGGGTGTGTTCGCGGGTCCGCTCGCGGGGCGGCTGGCGCCGGTTCCCGGCCTCCCCGGCCTCTCCGGCCTCTCCGGCGCTCGCGGCCTCCTCGGCGACGGCTCCGTGACGACCGAGGCGGTCACGGGGACCGGCCCCGTCGCGGCGCCCGGCGACGGGACGGATGCTGGTCCGGCGGGGCCCGTGCCGGGTGCCGGGCCGTCCGGGGGCACCGCCCAGGCCCTGACGCCCACCGCTGAGGCCTCCGCGACCGGGCTCGACGCGGCAGCCGCAGCTGGCAGCTCGGCGTCCGACCAGCTCGCAGCCCCTGCGCCGGCGCCCGCTCACGAGGACGCCGCATCGTCGGCCCCGACGGACGCACCGGTCGGTGCGCCGCCCACGAGCGAGAACCAGGACGGGCAGGCGGACGACCAGAGCGACCGCGGCCGCAGGGACGAGCGCTCGTCCGGCGCCGAGCCGCTGACCGGCGGCGCCGGCCCCGTGACGGAGCCCCACCACACCGCCGAGCCTGGTCGCAGCGACAGCAGTGGCCTCGGGCAGCCGACCGCCGCGGTGGCTCCCGCCGCGGGTCCGAGCACCGCCACCGCCACCGCCACCGTCCTGCCGACCGCAGGGGCGACCGGCGCCCTCGGCGCCGCGCCGACCGGCAGCGGCGGCCCGGCTGCCGGGTCCGCCACAACGGTCACGGGCCAGGTGCTGCCCGAGGTGGAGCGGCTGGTCACGCGGGGCGACGGCACCCAGCGCGTCACGGTCAAGCTGGCGCCCGAGGCGCTCGGCGAGGTGCGGATCATCCTCACCGTCCGCCGCGGCGAGGTCCACGTGCGCATGACCGGCAGCCAGGCCGCGCAGGACGCGCTCCTCCAGGGCCAGTCCGACCTCCACCGGCTGCTGGCCGGCGCCGGAGCGACGTCCTCGTCGGTCCAGGTCGGCGACCGGGTGGCCACCCTGGGCAACGCCCTGGGAGCCGGCCCGGAGAGCGGCGGCCCGGACAACAGGTCGGACACCGGCTCCGGCTCGTGGGACGACGGCCGGCACAGCCGCGGGTCAGACGGCACGTCCGACCAGCCCGGCTCCGACGTACGCCGCGACGCGGCCGGCCGGCAGGCAGGCGACGATCCCGCTGCTCGCGGTGCCCGCCCCACGCGCCCGGTCGGCGACCCGACCGGCGACCCGACCGGCCCGCACCGGAGCGGCCCGGCCATCCCCCAGGACCCCCGCGGGCGGCAGTCCAGCCGCCTCGACGTCAGCGTGTGAAGAAGGAGAGCCCATGACCGTCGACGCCATCACCGGCACCGTGAGCGGCACCGTCCCGGTGTCCGGAGCACCTGTCGAGTTCTCGAGCGGGTCCGGCTCCGCCTCGGCGGACAAGGACATGTTCCTCAAGCTCCTGGTCGCCCAGATGAAGTACCAGGACCCGATGAACCCCACGGACTCCAGCGAGTTCCTCTCCCAGTCCGCGCAGTTCACGGCGCTGGAGAAGATGAGCACCACCGCCGAGCAGGTCACCCAGCTCGTCGGCCTCCAGATGGCCTTCGGTGCCAGCAGCCTCGTCGGCCGCACGGTCACCTACCCCATGGACGACGGGACCTCGGTCTCCGGCTTGGTCTCTTCGGTCAAGTTCACCTCGTCCGGGCCGATCCTCACCGTGGACGGCGTCGACGTCGACTTCACCGACGTGACCTCCGTCGGCGACGGCACCACCGACCTGACCTCGCTCGTGACCCCGCCGGCCGCCGGCGCCCTGCCCGACTCCGGCTCCGCCTCCGTCTGACCCGTCCGACCCCTCTGCTCCGCCAACCAGCCACCCGGCTGGCCCGCCGCCCGGCGCCGCCAGCGACCAGAAAGGCAGTCACCATGCTCCGCTCCCTCTTCGCCGGCATCAGCGGCCTCCGCGTCAATCAGTCCATGCTCGACGTCACCGGCAACAACATCGCCAACGCCAACACCATCGGGTTCAAGGGCAGCACCACGATCTTCCAGGACACCCTGAGCCAGATGCTGAACGGCGCGAGCGCGGTGAGCCCGCCGCGCGGTGGGACCAACCCCATGCAGGTCGGCCTCGGCGTCCAGCTCGCCGGCATCTCGACGAACATGACGCAGGGGTCGGCGCAGACCACCGGTCGTGCCACCGACCTGATGATCCAGGGCGACGGCTTCTTCGTCGTGCAGCGTGGCAACGAGACGCTGTACACCCGCGCCGGCGCCCTCAACTTCGACGGCGGCGACCCGAACGCTGCGCCGCCGCAGCCCTCGGACCCCTGCCTGGTCACGCCGACCGGTAACCGGGTGATGGGCTACGCGGTCGACGCCGACGGGAACGCGACCGGCGGGCTGACCCCGGTCACGCTCCCGCGCAGCCGGGAGGTCGACGCCGATGGCGACCCGGGCACCCCCGACACCCTCGAGGACGTGCAGTCCTACAGCATCGGGCAGGACGGCAAGCTGCGCGCGATCTACGGCGGCGTGCAGGTCGAGCTGGCGCAGCTGGCGATCGCGGACTTCGCCAACCCCCAGGGCCTCGAGAAGGTCGGCGAGTCGGCGTTCCGCGCCTCGGCCAGCTCAGGCCAGGCCGAGGTGGCCGTCTCGGGCGTGGGCGGTCGCGGGATGCTGATGGCGGGCACCGTCGAGATGTCGAACGTCGACCTCGCCGCCGAGTTCACCAACCTGATCCTCGCCCAGCGCGGGTTCCAGGCCAGCTCGCGGATCATCACCACCTCCGACCAGGTGCTCGAGGACCTCGTCAACATCAAGCGGTAATCGGCCGTCCGGGACTCCCGGACGTACCGCTTCAGGCCCTGCCCACGCTCTGTCCACGCTCTGTCCACGCTCTGCCCACGCTCTGCCCACCGCAGGGCCCCACGGCCCCGTCGCGACGTTGCTCGCGACGGGGCCGTGGGCGTAATAGCACGAAAAGCCTCAGGTCAGACCGTTCCATGTCGAATTAACACGTGTCGGACCAGGGACGGTCCGCAGCCCGCACACGGCACTCAAGCACTAAGGATGGTGCGCTCCATGATCACGCTCACCCGGTTCAGCGGATCCGTCTTCGCCCTCAACTCCGACCTGATCGAGCGGGTCGACAGCACCCCCGACACGGTCATCACCCTCGTCGACGGCACGAAGTACGTCGTGAGCGAGGGCCTGCACGAGGTCGTCCACGCCATCCGCCAGTACCGCGGCGCGGTCATCGCGGAGAGCGCCCGCCTCTCGTCCGGCCCCGAGCTGCCGACCGCCCACGCCGGCACCCACCCGCCGCACGGCGGCCGCCGCCTCGTCCCGGTCCCCGACCCGCGCGACACCACCACCGAGGAGAACTGAGATGGACCCCGCAACCGGGATCGGTGTCGGCGTCGGCCTGGTCGTCATCTTCGTCGCCCAGATCATGGAGGGCGGCAGCCCCGCGAGCCTCCTGCTGGTGCCGCCGATGCTTCTCGTCTTCGGCGCGACGTTCTTCGTCTGCATGGCCGGGGGCACGATGGCCGACTTCAAGGCTGCGATCGCCGGGCTGGTGAAGGCCTTCACGTCGGGAGCGCCCTCCGCCGTCGACGTCGTGCCGGTGATCGTCACGCTGGCGGACAAGGCCCGCAAGGAGGGTCTGCTCGCGCTCGAGGAGTCGCTCAAGGACGTCGAGGACCCGTTCCTCGTCAAGGGGCTCACGATGGCCGTCGACGGCACCGACCCCGAGGAGATGCGCGAGATCCTCGAGGGCGAGGTTGCGGCCAAGAAGGCGCACGCCAAGCAGACCGCAAAGTTCTGGGCCGACGCCGGGGCCTACGCGCCGACGATCGGGATCATCGGCACGGTCATGGGTCTGGTCCACGTGCTGGAGAACCTGGCGGAGCCGGAGAAGCTCGGCCACCTCATCGCCGCGGCCTTCATCGCGACGCTGTGGGGCGTCCTCTCCGCCAACGTCTTCTGGCTGCCGATCGCCGCCCGCATCAAGCGGCTGGCCGAGCTCGAGGCAGCGCGCGACGAGGTCGTCGTCGAGGGTGTCCTCGCGATCCAGTCGGGCTCCAACCCCCGGATCGTCGCGCAGAAGCTGCGCTCCCTGCTGCCCGCCAGCGCGCAGGAGCCCGAGGCCGAGGCGGCCTGATGAGCCGGCGGAAGAAGCACGAGGAGCACGAGGAGCACGAGAACCACGAACGCTGGCTCGTGAGCTACGCGGACATGATGACGCTGCTCATGGTGCTGTTCGTCGTCATGTTCGCGATGAGCACCGTCGAGCAGAAGAAGTTCAACGCCCTGAAGAGTGGCCTGGCCGCTGGCTTCGGACAGAGCACGTCGGTCCTCGACGGCTCCTCGTCCATCCTCGACCAGCCCGGCACCTCGGCTGTGGAGCCGATCAACCCCAAGGCGGTCCAGGACAACCCGGCCGTGCAGGAGGCAGCGGAGACCGCGGTCGCCGAGGCGCGCATACGGGCGAACCAGCGGGCGTACGCCGAGGCCGAGGCCGAGGCCGACCGGCTGCAGGACCTCGAGGCCCTCGTCCACCGAGCGCTCGCGAAGCAGGGCCTGGCCGACGACGTCCGCACGACGCTCGACGGCCGTGGGCTGACACTGAGCCTGGTCTCGCGTCACATCGTCTTCGAGGCGAACCTCGCGTCGCTGACCCCACGCGGCCACCACATCCTCGGGACCCTCGCACCGGTCCTGCACGAGCTCGAGAACGACCTGCTCATCGAGGGGCACACCAACCAGGCCCCCGGACGGCCGGAGTTCTACGCCAGCGACTGGGACCTCTCCAGCGCTCGCGCGATCACCGTGCTGCGCTGGCTCAACGAGCGCGAGGGGATCCCGGAGCAGCGGCTCGCCGCGGTCGGCTACGGCCACGTCAAGCCCCTGTTGGACCCTCGCAAGCCGGGCTCCCAGGCGGTGAACAAGCGGGTCGACGTCGTCGTGCTGAGCACCCTGCCGGAGGAGAACGAGGCGCTCCTCGACCAGGTGGCACGCGACCGCCGGCCCGAGGCCGGCCACCGACCTCCCGCCCGCGCGGCGGCTGCCGACGAAGCAGCGCCCACCCACGAAGCACCGACTCACGAGAAGGCCGCCGACCCGGCGGACACCCACGCAGAGCCCGAGGAGCACTGAGATGGCCAAGAAGCCCGCCAAGGCCGCGTCCGACGCAGACGCCGCTGCCCCGAAGGGGGGCAAGAAGAAGCTGGTGATCATCGTCGTCGCGCTGCTCGCCGTCGGTGGCGCAGCGTACTTCTTCCTCCTGAAGCCGGACTCCGGGAAGAAGGAGAAGCCGGTCGCCGGGGAGGTCGTCGCACTGGAGCCTCGGCAGCTGAACCTCGAGGGCGGGCACTACCTCAAGCTGGGCCTGGCGCTCCAGGGCACCGACAGCGTGGCCCACGGCATCGACGGGAGCAAGGCCCTTGACGCCGCGATCGAGCTCTTCAGCGGCCGCAGCGTCGCCGAGCTCAGCAACGAGGAGGAGCTCCACCACCTCAAGAAGGAGCTCAAGAAGGAGCTCGACCACCTCTACCACGGCGACGTGATGGACGTGTACTTCACCGACTTCGTCACGCAGTAGCGGCGCGGGGCGTCGCGGGAGGCGGCTCGGGAGGCGGCTCGGGAGGCGGCTCAGGGCCGCGCCTGCGCCGACCGTACCGGTGCGGGAGGACCGAGGGCCGGGCAGGGGATGACTGGGAGGCACCCCCCGCACCGGACCAAGGTCCTCGGTTGTCACGCCGGTCGGCGTTCGGCCACGGACCCGGTGCGGTCGCTTGAAGAATCCGCTGTGTGACCGACCTGCTCCTGGCCCCCGTGGCCGGCTCCCGCGCACGGCGACGTGCCGCCGCAGAGCCGGTGGCCTACGACTTCAAGCGGCCCATCCAGCTCTCGCGTGAGCACTCGCGCACGCTGCAGCTCGGGCTCGACGGCTTCGCGCGGCAGGCGACGACCGTCTTCACCTCCGCCCTGCGCACCGTCTGCCAGGTGAGCCTGGCCTCGATCGACCAGCGCAGCTACGCCGAGTACATCCAGTCGCTCGGCGCCTCGACGTACATGACGGTCTTCAGCGCCGACCCGATGCCGGGTGCGGGCATCTTCGAGATGCCGCTGGGCGCCACGATGCTCTGCGTCGACCACATGCTCGGCGGCCCCGGTGGCCCCAACCAGCCCGAACGGCCGCTCACCGAGATCGAGAGCGCGGTCATCCGGTCCTTCACCGAGCGGTTGCTCGGCGAGATGCGGTACTCCCTCGAGGAGATCGTCGCGCTGGTCCCCGTCGTCACCGGGGTCGAGTACAGTCCCCAGTTCGCCCAGGTCGCGGGGGCAGCCGACGTCATGGTCGTGGTCACCTTCGACCTCAAGGTCAACGACGCCGACCACCGGCTGACGTTCTGCCTGCCGTTCTCGGGCCTGCTCCCCCACCTCGTCAACGCCAGTGCGCCGGCGCCCTCCTCCGAGCGTGAGCGGGTTCAGCGCGCCACGGCCGCCGCGAAGCTGCAGCAGCAGTTCCGCGAGGTGCCCATCGACGTGCAGATCGCCCTGCGACCCACGCGCGTCGCCCCCGAGGAGATCACCGGGCTCGAGGTGGGCAGCGTGCTGCGGCTCGGCCACCCCGCCGCGGCCCCGCTCGACGTCACCGTCGACGACATGGTCTTCGCCTACGCGACACCCGGCGTGAACGGTCAGCGGCTCGCCGCGCAGATCGTCGCCGCTCCCTTGTTCCCCGGCCACCGAATGGAGTCCCGATGACGATCCTGCCCACCACGACGCCGCTGTCCGCGGCGGCGACCGACAATGCCGCCGCCCTGGCCGACGCCGCGGCCGCTGCCGCCGCGCTGCTGCCGGCTGCCTCGCCCCTGAACGCGGGCGAGCCCGAGCCGGGCAGCCTCGCCAGCGCCATGGGCTTCGCCGGTGCCGCGATCGCCTCCTTCGAGGGTGCGGTCACCGGAGCGGTGGCGGTCCTCGTCGGCCCGGACCTCGTCGACGCCCTCGCCGCCAGCCCGCTCGGGTCGCTCGACCTCGCGGCCGCCGCCCAGCCCGCGCTCGACGCCGCGGCCGAGGCGCTCCGAGCGCGCGTCGGCGCGGCCCGAACGGTCACGACCGACCTCGTCCTGGGCGACCTCGGCTACCCGTTCACGGTCGTGCCGCTCGTCGGCGCCGGCGGCGGAGCGGCCCTGCTCGTCAGCGACGAGGCGCTCGAGTCCGCGGCCGCGCACGCGGCGGCTGCGGCCGCTGCCTCGGCGGCCGCCAACGAGGCGCCCCAGCCCGGCTCCCTGGGAGCGGTGGCGAGCGCCGGTGCAGGCTTCACACCGACCGCGTTCGGCCAACCGGTCGCCCGCGGGCTGGAGATCCTCCACGGCGTCGTCATGGACGTCACCGTCGAGATCGGCCGGGCCCGCATGAGCGTCCGCGAGCTCCTCGCGCTCGCCCCCGGGACCGTCCTCGAGCTCGACCGCGCTGCCGGCAGCCCCGCCGACCTCCTCGTCAACGGCAGGCTCATCGCCCGCGGCGAGGTCGTCGTGGTGGACGAGGACTTCGGGCTCCGCGTCACCGAGATCGTCGACGACGCCGCGACGAGCTGAGGCACGACTTGATCGAGCTCGTCATCCGTCTCGCGTTCTCGCTCGCGGTCGTCCTCGGGCTGCTGACCCTGCTTGCGCGGGTCAGCGCCAAGCGGTTCCGCGGGGCGACGGACGCGCCGATCCGGGTCGTGCACCGGCAGGCCCTCTCGCGCGGCTCCGCCGTCGCGGTGGTGTCGGTCGGGTCGCGGGTCCTCGTGGTCGGTACGACGGAGCAGCAGGTCTCGCTGCTGACCGAGCTCGACCCTCGCGAGCTCCCCGAGCTCCGCACCGAGGACCGGACCGTGGCCGACCTCCGGGCCGACTTCGAGGCCGAGCTCGACGCCGAGCTCGAGGCGGTCCTCGACGCCGGGCTCGACACCGGGCCCGACACCGGGCTCGACACCGGGCCCGACACCGGGCCGGGCCCCGACGACACTGCCGACCGCGGCGTACGCCCGGCCGGGGCGCACAAGCGCACGAGGACCGCTGCCTCCGCGCGGGCGGTCCGCGCCGCGACGACGTCGCAGGGCGCGCTCGCCGGGTCGGCGCTGTCCGCCCAGACGTGGCGCCAAGCCCTCGCTGTCGCGACCCGTCGGGAGCAGGACGCCTCGTGACCTCCTCGCCGTCCCCGGCCGTGACACCGCGCCGGTCGCTGCGGGCCGCCCGGTCCGCCGCCCTCCTCGTGGCCGTTGTCTGGGGCTGCCTCGCCGCCGGCCTCGGGCTCGCCGCACCCGCCGCGGCCGCTCCGGCCCCTGCTGCCTCGGCCGTGGTGCTCACCGCCGCGACGCCGGCGCCCACGCCGACACCCGCGCCGACACCCGCGCCGACAGCACCCCCGGCGCCGGACGCGGCTCCCGCGACCCCCGGACCGACGGGCCCGAGCGGCCCCGGCGGGCCGTCCGGCACGGTGAACGTCGAGCTCAACGGGCTCACCGACGAGCCCAGCACCCCGGTCGTGACGATCCTCGCGCTGACGCTGCTGTCGGTCGCCCCGGCCGTCCTGCTGACCTGCACGAGCTTCACCAAGATCCTCATCGTCCTGGGGCTCACCCGCAACGCGCTGGGACTCCAGCAGACTCCGCCGAACCAGGTGCTCGCGGGGCTCGCGCTGTTCCTCAGCCTCTTCGTCATGGCGCCGGTGCTGAGCGCGGTCAACGAGGCCGGCGTCCAGCCCTACATGGACGGCAGGATGAGCGCCGCCGCGGCCTTCGACGCCGGCGTCGAGCCGCTCAAGAAGTTCATGCTCAAGAACACCGACGACGACGAGCTGAAGCTCCTCACCAACGTCGCCGACCGGAAGCTCCCGGAGGACCGGGCGGACGTCTCGCTGCCGACGCTGGTCCCCGCGTTCATCCTCACCGAGCTCAAGCAGGCGTTCATCATCGGCTTCATCATCTTCATCCCGTTCCTCGTGATCGACATCGTCGTGAGCGGGGCGCTGATGGCGCTGGGCATGATGATGATGCCGCCGGTGACGGTCTCGCTGCCGTTCAAGCTGCTGCTGTTCGTGATGGTCGACGGCTGGGCGATGGTCATCAAGTCACTCGTCGCGAGCTACGGCTAGCAGGACGGACCGGACCCATGACGGACACCGACATCCTCGACATCGCCATCGACACCATGTTCGTGGCGCTCAAGCTCTCCGCCCCCATCCTGCTCACCGCGCTGGTGCTCGGTTTCGCGATCTCGCTGTTCCAGGCGATGACGCAGATCCAGGAGTTCACGCTGGCGTTCGTCCCGAAGGTCGTCGGGGTGGGGGTCGCACTGATCATCTCGGGCAACTGGATGCTCCACACCCTCATCGACTTCACCCAGGACCTGTTCGACCGCATCCCGACTTTGCTGGGCTGATCGCGGTGACCTTCCGATGACCCTCAGCCTGGCCGCGGAGCCGGCCCTCGGCTACCTCCTCGCGTCGCTGCGGATCCTCACCTGGCTCTACCTGGTCCCGCCGTTCAACGGCCGCAGCATGCCGTCGGCGGTCAAGATCGTGCTGTCGATCGGCCTGTCCCTGGGGATCGCGCCATCGGTCATCGAGGCCGGCGTCCCCACCGGGTCGGTGCAGCTGGTCCTCGCCGCGCTCACGCAGGTCGTCATCGGCGCGCTGCTCGGCTTCGTCGCCCAGGTGCTCCTCGGGGTCATCGCCGCCGCCGGGAGCCTCGTCGACCTCTTCGGTGGCTTCGCGCTGGCCGCGGCGTACGACCCGTTGGCGATGTCGGTGAACACCATCTTCGGCAAGTTCCACCAGCTGCTCGCCACCATGCTGCTCTTCGCCACCGGCGGGCACCTGCTGGTGATCGGCGGCCTGCTCAAGACGTTCGAGGTGCTGCCGCTCGGCGAGACGCCGAGCTTCGACGGCTCGCCGACCCTGCTCATCACCGCCTTCTCGATGTTCTTCATGACCGCGGTCCAGATCGCGCTGCCGATGATCGCGGTGCTCTTCGTGGCTGACCTCGGTCTGGCGCTGCTGACCAAGGTGGCGCCGCAGATGAACGCCCTCAGCGTCATGCTCCCCGCGAAGATCGGCCTGGTCCTGCTGCTCATCGGACTGTCGTTCCCGATGCTGCCGGAGGTCACCTCGCGCCTCGTCGAGCTGGTCAACGAGTCTGCCGCGGCGATCGCGGGCCAGGCCGGCTCCGGGAACGGCGGGGGGTGAGGGGTGGCCGACGAGAAGACAGAGGCCCCGACAGCCAAGAAGAAGAAGGAGGCCCGCAAGGAGGGCCAGGTCCCGCGGACCCAGGAGCTCGGCAGCTGGGCCACGCTGGCCGCCTTCGGGATGGTCCTCGAGTTCGGCGCCGGCCGCGAGCTCGCGTCGCTGCGGGACCTCATGGCGCGGGCGTTCCGCGTGGCCGAGGACCCCGACCCCGCCAAGGCGATGGACGCGATGGCCGCGGGGCTCACCCATGCCTTCACCGTGATCGTCGTGCTGGCGAGCGCGGTGATGGTGATCGGGGTCGCCGCCGCCCTCGCGCAGGGCGGCTTCTACGTCGCCACGAAGTCGGTCAAGCCGACCTTCAACAAGCTCAACCCCGTCTCCGGGTTCAAGCGGCTCTTCGGCATGCAGACGGTGTGGGAGGGCGTCAAGATGCTGGTCAAGAGCCTCATCGTGGCGCTCATCTGCTACCAGGCGATCAAGGCGATGGTGCCGTTGCTCGGCGGGCTGGTGCCGGCCGGCGCGACGATCGAGCTCACCGTCGACCGGGTCACCGGCCTGGTGCGCACGGTCGGCCTCATCGGGCTGCTCATGGCCGGCGCCGACTACGCCTTCCAGCGCCGCAAGGTCGGCAAGCAGGTCCGGATGACCAAGCACGAGGTCAAGCAGGAGTCCAAGCAGACCGAGGGCGACCCGCTCATCAAGGGCGCGATCCGGTCACGACAGCTCGCCGCCGCGCGCAACCGCATGATGGCCGACGTCCCGAAGGCCGACGTCGTCCTGGTCAACCCGACCCACGTGGCGATCGCGCTGGTCTACGACCCGTCCGTCGGCGCCCCCCGCGTCGTGGCCAAGGGCGCCGGCGCGGTCGCCGCGAAGATCCGCGCGAAGGCCCAGGGCGCCGGTGTCCCTCTGGTCCGCGACGTGCCACTGGCGCGTGCGCTCCACGGTGGCTGCAAGGTCGGCCAGGAGATCCCGGTCGAGCTGTTCGCCGCCGTGGCGCAGGTGCTCGCGTTCGTCATCAGCCGCCGGACGCAGGGACAGCGCGGCGGCTCCCACGACTCGCCGCGCACCGGCGACGTCCTGCCTCCGGTGGGACCGCGCCGCCGGCGTACCGCGGCGACGGCCTGACCGACGCGAACCCCTCGGTCCGGTGCGCCGGACCGCTCAGGTCGCCGCCGCCGTGACCGATGGACCAGACGGACGCCAGGACGGCGTCGTCAGCACTGCGCCAGGGACGGCGTGCCCCCTCCGAAGGAAGGCCCGTCCCCGGTGTCGTTCAAGCGCATGACACAGCTCAGTGTCCCGATCGGCATCGTGCTGATCATCGTGATGCTGGTCGTCCCGCTGCCGGCGATGGTGCTCGACCTGCTCATCGCCTTCAACATCAGCGTGGCGCTGCTCATCCTGCTGACCTCGATGTTCGTGCACCGGCCGCTGGACTTCGCGGCGTTCCCCTCGGTCCTGCTCGTCCTCACGCTGTTCCGCCTCGCGCTCAACGTCAGCGCGACCCGGCTGGTGCTCATCGACGGGTACGCCGGGAAGGTGATCGAGACCTTCGGCCACTTCGTCGTCGGGGGCTCGCTCGTCGTCGGCATCATCGTCTTCGCGATCCTCGTGATCATCCAGTTCGTCGTCATCACCAACGGCGCCGGGCGGGTCGCGGAGGTCGGCGCACGGTTCACCCTCGACGCGATGCCCGGCAAGCAGATGGCGATCGACGCCGACCTGAACTCCGGCCTCATCGACGACGACGAGGCCCGCAAGCGTCGCAAGGAGGTCGCGGCCGAGGCCGACTTCTACGGCGCCATGGACGGTGGCTCGAAGTTCGTCAAGGGCGACGCGGTCGCGGCCATCATCATCACCTTGGTCAACCTGGTCGGCGGGTTCGCGATCGGCGTCGCGCAGAAGGGGATGGACTTCTCCGACGCGATCCACACCTACAGCCTGCTGAGCATCGGCGACGGGCTGGTCTCGCAGATCCCCGCGCTGCTGCTCTCGGTCGCCACCGGCCTCGTCGTCACGCGCGCCACCGGCGACGAGGACATGGGCTCCGACATCGTCCGCCAGCTGTCCCGGAACAAGACCCCGCTGCGGGTCGCGGGCGCCGGCGCGATCGGCCTGTGCCTCATCCCTGGGCTCCCCAAGCTGCCGTTCCTCCTCGTCGGCGGCGTCCTGCTGCTCGCCTCCGCGCGCGTCGAGGAGGAGTCCGACCTGACGCCGGAGGAGGCCACCGCGGACCTCCCGGCCGTGGCCGAGACCCCCGACATGCTCGTCGCGGAGGTGCAGGTCGACCCGATCGGGCTCGAGCTCTCCGCCGACCTCATCGACCTCGTCGACACCTCGGCGGGCGGGGACCTGCTCGACCGGGTCAAGGCACTGCGCAAGAAGATCGCGGCCGACATCGGCATCGTCATGCCGCCGGTCCGGACCCGCGACAACCTCGAGCTCCCGCTGCGCAGCTACGTCGTCAAGCTCTTCGGCGTCGAGGTGGCGCGCGGCGAAGCGCCACCGGGGACCGTCCTGGCGATCGGCGAGTACCTCTCCACGCTCCCCGGCACCCCGGTCAAGGAGCCCGTCTTCGGCCTCGAGGCCAAGTGGATCCCCGCCGAGCTGCGCGCGCAGGCGGAGATCAGCGGCATCACGGTCGTCGACCGCGCCTCGGTCGTCACCACCCACCTCGCTGACGTCGTCCGCTCCCACGCCGGCCGGCTGCTCGGTCGCGAGGACGTCAAGCTGCTCACCGACGTCGTCAAGCGGAGCCACCCCGTCGTCGTCGAGGAGCTCACCCCCTCCCAGCTCAGCCTGGGCGAGGTGCAGCGGGTCCTCCAGGGCCTGCTGGACGAAGAGGTCCCGATCCGCGACCTGGTCCGCATCTTCGAGGCGCTGTCGCTGCGCGCCCGCGAGACCAAGGACCCCGAGCAGCTCGTCGAGGCTGCCCGCGCCGCCCTCGGCCCGGCGATCGTGCAGCCCCACGTCGCCGACGGCGGAGTGCACGTCATCAGCTTCGAGCCGCAGCTCGAGCAGCGGATGCTCGAGGCGCTCCGTCCGACCGACGAGGGCAACGTCGTGGCGTTCGACATGGAGACCGGCCAGGTCGTGCTCACCCAGCTCGCGCGGCTCCTCATCGACGCCGAGAACCAGAACATCTCGCCGGTGCTCGTCTGTGCCCCTCAGCTCCGCTCCGCCGTACGCCGGATGGTGCAGCCGTCGCTCGGGCGACTGCCGGTCCTCTCCTACCGCGAGCTCACCGGGTCGGCCCAGGTCCGCTCCCTCGGCGTCGTCAACGGGCGGATGGCCGCGGTGGCGCTGTGACGTCCGGACTCCCCGGGGCGGCCTGAGTGGCCTCCCCCTTCAGCGGGCTGGTGCTCGCGGCCGGCGCCGCCCTCACCTCACCGACCCTCTACGAGGCGTTCGTCGTCGGCAGCGTGCCGATCGAGGACGCCCTCCTGCGGTTCGGCATCGTCGTCGCGGTCACCACGGTCGCGGTCACGCTCGTGCAGTGGCTCTTCGACGGGACGTCGCCGATGACGGAGTCGCAGGTCGAGGCCGGGCGGCGGCTGGCCGAGCTGGGCTCGACGGGGCCGGGCGACGAGGCGTCCCGGACCGCGACGGACACCCGCGCCGACTGAAGGTCGCGCGCTCGAGCGGGCCGTCGTGGTCCGAGCCGCCGGCGGGGCTGATCGTCCCCGGGGGACGACCGTGCCGACGGTCCACCGAACGCGCCGAGCCGCCCTCCATGGAGGGCGGCTCGACCGGTTACGAGGGGCGGCTCGACCGGTCACGAGGGGCGGCTCGACGGACGGGAGCCGAGGTGGGTCAGCTCGCGAGGAGGCCCAGCGGCGAGTAGCTCACGCCCGGGAAGACCTGGGTGACGTCCTTGCTCGGGAACCTCTTGTGCACGACCTCTCCCAGCACCTGCCGGTAGTCGGTGGTCACCTTGAGGTCACCCTCGACGAGGGCGCTCGAGCCGAGGCCGGGCCAGGAGCCGTAGTAGCGCCCGCCGCGCACGCCGCCGCCCATGAGCAGCATCATGTTGCCCCAGCCGTGGTCGAGCCCGCGGTTGCCGTTCTCGGCGACCCGCCGGCCGAACTCGCTGATGGTCACCAGCGTCACCCGCGACCGCAGCGGCCCGAGGTCGCGCATGAACGCGTCGACACAGCGCGCGAAGACGTCGGTCATCTTCTGCATCTCGCCGTAGTCGAGCGTCCCGTAGTTGTCGTGCATGTCCCAGCTGCCGAAGTCGATCGACACCACCTCGGTGCCGAGCTCGCCCTTCACCAGGCGCGCGGTGTCCTGCAGCGCCGCCGAGAGGTCCGCCGCCTGTGGGTCGGCCGGGTAGGCGACCGCGGGTCGGGCGGCGCGCGCGACCGGGGACAGCGTCTGGACCGCGGACAGCGCGGACCGGGCGGCGCGGCCCAGGGGCCCCTGGTCGCCGTCCCACATCGTCGAGAGCTGCTCCCTGCGGCGCGGTCCCCAGCCGTTGTCGGTCCCCTTGAGCTCGACCTCCCCGAGCGCGCTGATCGCGAGGGTGGGCGACGGCCCGAGGACCAGGGTCGGCGGCGTCGAGCTGCCGACGTGCACCGCCTCGACGGCCTCGCCCTCCAGCCCGACCATGCGGTTGACCCAGCCCTGACGCAAGGAGGAGCCGGGTGCGGCGTCCTCGATGGCCTCCATCGCCGCGAAGTGCGAACGGCTGGGCGCGCTCATGCCGACCGCCTGGACCGCGGCGAGCTCGCCGCTCTCCCAGAGCCAGTTCAGCGGCGCGAGCCCGGGGTGCAGCCCGAACATGTCGTCGCGCGCGAGCAGCTGTCCCTTCGGCACCGCGATCTTCGGGCGTGCGGCGTAGTAGGCAGGGTCGCCGTGCGGCACCACCATCCCGAGACCGTCGATGCCGCCGCGGAAGCTGATCACGACCACGACGTTGCCGCCGGTCTCGGCGCCGAACGACGCCTGCTGCACGGCCTCGCCGAACAGGCTGGTGGTGACGCTCGTGGCGCCCGCGGCTGCCACTCCGCCGAGGAACCGGCGGCGGGAGACGGTCGCGGCGCGGAGGAACTCAGCGCAGCAGTTCTGGGCCTGGGTCATCTGGTTCTCCTGCAGTCGTGCGTGAGGGGGAGGGCGTACGTCGGAGCAGGTCAGCGCATCATGTGCGTGCTGGTGTCGAGCAGGACCGCGAGCAGCCGCGGCGTCTTCCAGCGGACGACCGCGTGGCTGGCGGTGATCACGTCGCCCGGGGCAGCGTCGATCCCGGTGCAGGCCGCCTCCAGCAGCTTCGGTGTCGACGGCCGGCCGAGCACCGTGCGGCTCAGGTGGTCGACGTACTTGTCGAAGCGGATGCGGTCGTCGGGCAGCCAGGACTTGGCCTTCTTGTACTTGGCGTCCTCGCGCGGCCAGTAGCCGCCGCCGAGCGCCCAGTGCATGCGCCAGGACGCGAGCATCCGCGTCGGCGACGCCCACACGTCCGCGGTGTCGGGGAGGCCGTCGGGGCGGGGCCACTCGTAGGGCATCGTGCTGGCCGGCAGGCCGGACAGGCGGCGTGCGAACGACTCGTCGTTGGTCGGTGTCTTCGCCTTCACCTTGAGCGCACGGCAGGTGGCGACGAGGTCGTCGAGCGGGGTGCGGACCTTGTCCCCGGACGACGCCCAGAACTCGTCGCTGGCGACCAGTGCCCGCAGCGTCGCCTTGATGTCGGTCCCGGAGCTCAGGTAGACCTGCGCGACGCCGTCGACGAGCCCCTGCGACGGGTTGTCGCTGACGAACCGGACGGCCAGCTTTCGGGCGATCCGCTTCGCCGTGGCGGGGTGGTTCGCCAGGTAGCGCAGGTAGTCGACGGCGAGCCGGGACCCGTCCGCCGCCCGGTTCTCCGCGGTGAACCCGAGCACCCGGACGGCGCCCGTCGTGTGCTTGCCGGAGTCGTAGTAGCCCTCCCAGACCGACGCGCCCTCGTCACGGACCGTGTACCCGGAGAGGATCTTCGCCGAGTCCTTGACCATCGCCTCGGTGTAGCCCGACGCCAGCCCGACGGTGTGCAGCTCGAGGAGCTCGCGGCCGTGGTTCTCGTTCGGCCTCCCGCGCTCGGACTGCCAGTTGTCGAGGTAGATGAGCATGGCCGGGTGCAGCGACGCCTCGACGAGCATCTCCTCGAAGGTGCCGAGCGCGTGCCGGCGGATGAGCCGGTCGTACGACGGGCGCTGGGTGAACGCCTGGGGGTGACGGGAGGTGACGTGCAGGTGGTTGCTCCAGAAGTCGACCATCTGCTCGAGGACCGGGCGTCGGGTGTACACGCGGCGGAGCAGCGTGAGGTTGGCAATGTCGCGGGCCACGTCGCCCTGCCCTCGACGGCCGGCGCGGTCGTCGGCCCACATGGCCGCGGCGCTCTTGCCGAGGTCGGGGAACCAGTCGGCGACGGTCTCCGCCTTGGCGCTCTCGGCGATCGACGCGGGCTCGAGCTGCTCCTCGAACCACGCCGTCTCGTCACCCGCGCTCAGCAGCTGCTTGAACGTCGAGCGCGTGAAGCCCCAGCCGAGCCGGTTGATCATGTGGAGCTGGCGACCCGTGGGGATCGTCGTCCCCTCGTACGGAGCAACGACGTAGCCGGCCACGGCTCCTCCTCCAGTGCAAAGTGTGGAAGCGCACGGCCCCCCGTTGGGGGCCGCGCGCACGTCAAGTGTGGAAGGACTCACGCCCGAGTCTGGAGGGTTTGACCGAAGTGACTAGGTTCGAGCGCCTTTGGTCTGAGTAGGCATGACTTTCGTCCCCGTGCGGGGCGCACGGGTCCCAACAGCGCCTGCTCACGGCCTCTGCGATGATGAGGCGCCCTCGGGCCTCTAGCTCAACCGGCAGAGCAGCGGACTTTTAATCCGCGGGTTGTGGGTTCGATCCCCACGGGGCCCACCGACGTCTGTGCGGTGTGCACCGAGTGCTGTGCGTACTGTTGGTCTCGGTGCGCCGGGAAGTCTGGTCGGCAACGACGTCCCCGACCCCGAAAGCGACGCACCGTGCCCCCTCCCCACCCCACCGACCGGCCTCGCGTGCTGGCCCGCGGCTCGTTCGCCGAGTCCACCCGCATCACCGAGATCCTCCGCAAGGAGACCGTCGGCGGCGCGCTCCTGCTGATCGGGACCGTGATCGCACTGGTGTGGATCAACTCACCCGTGGGCGACTCCTACATCCAGCTGCGCGACTACACCGTCGGCCCGAGTGCCCTCCACCTCGATCTGTCGCTCGGCACCTGGGCCGCTGACGGGCTGCTGGCCATCTTCTTCTTCATCGTCGGGTTGGAGCTCAAGCGGGAGTTCGTCGCGGGTGACCTCCGCGACCCGGCCCGCGCCGCGCTGCCCATCCTCGCCGCGCTCGGCGGGGTCATCGTTCCCGCGGTCGTCTACGTGCTGGTCAACCTCGGCAGCAGCGAGGGCGACCTGAACGGCTGGGCGATCCCCACGGCCACCGACATCGCCTTCGCGCTGGCAGTCCTGGCCATCATCAGCACCCACCTGCCCACCGGGCTGCGCACCTTCCTGCTCACCCTCGCCGTCGTCGACGACCTCGTCGCGGTCACGATCATCGCGGTGTTCTACACCAGCGACCTCCACCTGCTCCCGCTGGCCGGAGCGCTGGTCCCCCTGGGGCTCTTCGCGCTCGCCGTCCAGCGCCGGATCCGGTCCTGGTGGCTGCTCCTCCCGTTGGCAGCCGTCACCTGGGCGCTGGTCCACGAGGCCGGGATCCACGCCACCGTCGCCGGGGTCCTGCTCGGCTTCACCGTCCCCGTCATCCGCTCCGCTGCTGCGGGCGGCCCGGAGGCCGGACCTGGGCTCGCGGAGCACTTCGAGCACCGCTTCCGTCCGATCTCGGCGGGCATCGCCGTGCCGGTCTTCGCGTTCTTCGCCGCCGGCGTCGAGATCGGCGGCCTGGACGGGCTGACCGCGTCGCTGACCGACCCGATCGCGCTCGGGATCATCGCCGGCCTGGTGATCGGCAAGCCGATCGGGATCCTCGGGACCGCCTGGCTCACCGCTCGGTTCACCCACGCGACCCTCGACGAGGAGCTCTCCTGGCTCGACGTGCTCGGCGTGTCGCTGCTCGGCGGGATCGGCTTCACGGTCTCCCTCCTCATCGGCGACCTCGCCTTCGGCGCCGGCAGCACCGCCGACGACCACGTCAAGGTCGGCATCCTCGCCGGCTCGCTCGCCGCCGGGCTCCTCGCTGCCGTGCTCGTGAAGACCAGGGACCGCGCCTACGAGCAGATGGCGGCGGCCGAGCTCCTCGATGAGGACGACGACGGCATACCGGACGTGTACCAACGCGACGCCCACACGCGCCCCGGCGACACCTGAACCGTCCGCGGACCGTCACCGCGTCCCGGGGCCGACGTCAGAGGTACGTCTTCGTTAGCAGAGAAGGTGCCACGGTGCGCAGGGTCCGCCGGCGGTGCACCGTCCCCGTTCTCGCACAACATGACAGCCATGTCGTCGGTGGCCTCGTTGCCGGAGAATTCCTGCACCCCGGCGACCAGCCGCTCCAGTGCCGCCTCCGGGTCCCCCGTGACGAGGGCGGGTGCCCAGGTGTCGAGAGGGAAGAAGGTGCCCGTGACGTCACGGGCCTCGACCAGCCCGTCGGTGTAGAGGAGCAGCCGGGCGCCTCGAGCCCAGGTCGTCTCCACGCTGTGGTTGAGGCCCTCCAGCCCGAGCGGCGGTTGTGGTTCTCCGGTGTCGAGGTAGCGCGGCCTCGCGGGGCCGGGTGGTACCAGCAGTGGGACAGGGTGGCCGCGGTTCACAAGCGTCACGCGGCCGCCAGGAGCAAACTGGCAGAAGATCGCCGTGACGAAGTCCTCCTCACCCGCGACCGCCGTGACGACCTTGTCGATCTCACTCGCAACGCTGCTGAGCTCGTCCTGGGAGAGCGCCGCCTGCCGGAAGGCACCCAAGACGGTGGCGGCCAGAGCAACGGCATCCAATCCCTTGCCCCGCACATCGCCGACGACGACCCGGACGCCGTGCACGGTGTCGGCCACCTCGAAGAGGTCACCGCCGACGAGGGCCGCACGTGAGGCTGATCGGTACTGCGAGGCGAACCCGACGGTTCCGAGCTGTGACGGGATCGGGCGGAGCACCGCCCTCTGCACCGTCTCGGCGATGACGGTCATCGTTGCCAGCGCCCGTTCGCGCCGCACGCGGATCAGGGCAGACACCACGGCGACGGCACCGAGGGCTGAGCTGAGGACGAGGCGGAGCCAGAAGTCGACGAGCCCGAGAGAGTCGTTCCATGTGAACGAGAGACCCGCGAGAGCGACCGATGCCACGGCCACACAGCTCGTGGGTCGGACCGCCGTGATGGTGCTCGCCACCACGGCGGCGATGGGGTAGGCCCCACTGATGTTGATGCTCGGGCTGACCGTGTCGACGGCGATGAGCAGGACGAGCACCGCCCAAGGGAGGACGTCGACGACGAGCGGACGAGTCACCGGCGGTTCAGCCACGACCTGGACCCCCGTCCGTTCTCCACGGGCTCAGTCAGGACCGGGACCAGCGTGACGGCAGTAGCGACGACCGGTGACCGCCCGCGGCGTGATCCGCAGGAACAACGACTGCACCCCGTCTGCCCCCGACCGGGGGCGCTGCTGCAGGGTTCGCGCTTCGTGTGCGAGGAGATCGACCGCGGCTCCCCGCAACATAACCGTCCACCCCGCGCCCGTGATCTCGTCGATCTCGTCGACCCCGAAGGCGGTGTCGGACTGGCGCAGGTGCCGGCCGAGGTAACCGTACGGTGACGTCCTGACGATTGATCGAGTCGCCGTCGACGACGTAGTTCATCGGGAGGATCACGGGCCCGTCCTGCGTGAAAGCCACGCGGCCGAGCTGCTTCGTGGCCAGGAGGTCGAGGCACTCCCGAGCTGGGAGGTCCTCGTAGGGGACCGACCACGGGAGGGCGGCGTCAATCACGTTCGGACCTCAGCACTGCGGCCAGCCGACAGTTCTGCTCGTTGTAGTGGCAGTTCATGCAGAGCGGAGCCATGGGCAGGACCGAGAGTCGCTCGGCTGCGATCCGCCCTCCGCACCTGACGCACAGCCCGTAGCACCCCTCCTCGATGCGCGCCAGAGCGGCTTCGATCTCCGCCAGCGCGACCTCGGCAGCGACGCGCAACAACCGGTTCATGCTCTCGTGGTGCTCGGACGCTGAAGTCTCAGCCGCAAGATCGGCGAGCTGCTGGAGCCGGAACCCCCGTTCGTCCTGGAGCCTCCGCCAGCGCTCGGTGGTCAGGAGGTCGTCTTTCGGTACGGACCCCTCGAGCTGGATCGCTATCGGTGACGTCATCTCCTCACCCCTTCGCACGCCACTGCCTGTCGCCGTCTACACCGGGTTGCGGAGGTCTGCAACGTCCACTCCGAGCTCGCTGAGGAGCCCTTCATCACGCTCGGTGTCCACCTCGTCGCGCAGCGTTGCCCGGACCTGGTGGGCGGTGCCAGCGTCGCCGTGCTCTTCGAGCAGTGCGGCGAGCTCGCTGCTCGTGATCGTCATCGGATCTCCTCTTTCTGTTGTGTGGGGACTGGGGACGCGGTCCGCCGGTTGAGGCGCGCCTCGAGCGAGGGGCGACTCCTCGGCGTGCTGGCGTGTGAGAGCTCCTCGGCCACTGCCACGAGCGCCGCGGCCGCGATCACGGCAACCACGAAGCCCAGGACGTTCAGCTCCCAGATGTCACCGGTCCCGAGGAGCACCGCTGCTCCGCCGCCGACGACCGAGCCGGCGAGCCCCAGCAGCATCGTCATCCAGATGCTCAAGTGCTGCTTTCCTGGCCTGATCAGCCGCGCGAGTGCGCCGATGACGAGCCCTGCGACGACGAATCCGATCATGCCGTCCTCCTGTGCTGGGCGGCGGCACGACCGCCGGGTGGATGGGCCTCTGGACGTGACGCGGGAGGAGCAGACGATCCGAGCCGGGGAGGCTGTCGGGAGGATGCTTCGCCCGCGTCACTGAGTTGAGTCTCGCCGGGCGTGGTCGAGAGCTGAATGGGGAGTTGCACCCATTTGCGGGCTACGGCCCTCTCACCGTTGGACGGGACCACCCCGTCGGGGGATCTTGGTGTGATGAAGCTGCGAGCCGCCGTCATGCATCCGGGTCGCTCACTGTTCGTGACCGTCTGCCTCATCAACGCCGCGATGTTCGCTGCTGCGGCCAGCGCCCTCGTGGTCTCACCCGCCACGGTGTCTGCAGATGTGACAGCGGCCGAGCTGACGGAGGTGGTCGTCGGCGTCGTGGTCGTCGTAGCGACCAACGCATGGATCCTGCGAGGTCGGCTCCTCGGACTGGACCGGTTGGCGCGACAGCTCGATGCCAGCGACGCCTCGGACCTCAGTTGGCGACTGCCGGTGGCGGATCAGCGTGGTGTCGAACGGTCCGTCGCGCTGGCGTTCAACACACTGCTGGACCGGCTCGCCGAAGAGCGGCTGGCGTCCGAGGCCACCGCACGCGCCGCCGAGGAAGCGGAGCGCCGCCGCGTCGCCCGCGAGCTCCACGACGAGGTCGGGCAGCGTCTCACCGTTGTGCTGCTCAGCGTCGGCCGCCTCAGCTCTCACGTGAGCGCCTGGCAGCGAGACGAGCTCCACCTCGTGCAGGAGAACACCCGAGAGAGCCTGGAGCTGGTCCGCGGACTCGCTGAGGGTCTGCGCGGCGGGATGTGGGAGGACATGGACCTGCTGGGTGCTCTCAGCTCACTCACCGAGACCTTCCGCGCCTCCACCGACCTACGGGTCGTCCGGCGCCTGGACCCTGAGACCCCCCCGGTCGGACCTGAGGTCCAACAGACGTTGTTCCGCGTGGCGCAGGAGTCCATGACCAACGTCGCCCGACACGCAGGTGCTGACACCGTCGAGCTCGAGCTTCGACTCCATCACGCGGCCGGCAACGACTGTCTGATCCTCACTGTGAAGGACAACGGGCGCGGTTACCCCCCGGGATCGGCGGGGTTCGGGATCGCCGGCATGCGAGAGCGCGCCCGGGCGATCGGCGGAACCCTCGACGTGAGCCCGAGGGAGGGCGGTGGGACCGAGATGCGCTTGGTGGTCCCTGTCGTTGCACCGCCGTCTCGACACGGGGTGCAGCGACCCCAGCCATCCGCTCGCGTGTCATGACCCACCCCACCCGGATCCTCCTCGCCGATGACCACGCGCTCGTGCGGCGCGGGGTCCGGCTCATCCTTGAGGAACGCGACACGTTCCGCGTCGTAGCCGAAGCCAGCGACGGCGCCGAAGCAGTGATCCTGGCGCGGTCGACCGACGTGGACGTGGTGATCCTGGATGTGGCGATGCCGACGCTCACGGGCCTCCAGGCGGCGCGCCAGATCACCCGTGAGCGGGGACACCCACCTGTCCTCATGCTGTCGATGTACGACAACGAACGGTACTTCCTCGAGTCGCTGCGCGTCGGCGCGTCGGGATACGTGCTCAAGTCGGTGGTCGACCAGGACTTGCTGCGCGCAGTCGACGCGGTGTTGCGTGGCGAGCCGTTCGTCTATCCGGCGGTTCTCCGCACCCTCATCGGCGACTACCTCGCCCGCGCTGCTCGCGGTGAAGCACCGGCCGTCGGCCCCCTCACCGAACGGGAGGACCAGGTCGTCAAGCTCATCGCGGAGGGCTACACCACCCGCGCAATCGCCACCATCTTGTCCATCAGCCCCCACACGGTCGAACGCCACCGGGAGAACGTGCTCTCGAAGCTCGGGCTCCGCGACCGCACGGAGATCACCCGGTACGCCATCCGCAACGGCCTCATCGAGCCGTGAACCCTTCCGCGACCGTCGAGTGACCTGTCATGTGGTGACGCCGCCTGGCAGCGCTCGGATCGACAATGGGCGGGTCCGCCCATGTCGTCCTGCGGGATCCCGACCGAGAATCGAGGGGCAAGGGCGATCGGAGGTCGCTGCAACCGCTCGGGCTGAGTCTCGTGCCCTCAGCGCCATCATCGACGCGCTCGTCGTCCGGTCGAAGTCGGAAAGCAGGGGGTCCCATGCACCATCAGCATCGGTCGTCCGGACGGTCAGATTGATGACCCATCGTTTCGTGTGGCTGGTCGCCTGCAGCCTCGTCGTGGCGCCGGGCCTTGTCGTGTCCCTCACCTGGCCGACGGAGACCGTTTTGGCGCTGTTCCCGGCCTGCGCCGTTCTCATCGGGATCGCGACGGTCCACTACAACTTGTTGACGATCGACACGACTGCTCCTGCCCCCCTCCGTCTCGTGACGGCGAACGTCGCCAGTTGTGCCTTCGCCGGCGCGGTCGTGATTTTCGCGTTGGTCGGACTGTCATCCCTGATCGGCGGGTGGGTCCTGCTGGTGTGGCTGGTGCTCGCGGGTTCCTCCCCCGCTGCGGTGCGCTTCTACCGCAGGAGGTTCAATGCTGCCGGCGTCCGCGCTCCTCATTCGCTGAGCGCCGACGAACACCCCCTCGCCGCGCATCCCCCCGGTGCTCCCGAACGCGGAGCACGCGACCTGACCGACACGGAGCTGTGCCAGGCCTGGCAGGCGAGCGGCCACGCTCTGCTCGCAGCAACCTCCCCGGACTTGCAGGTGAGAATCGTCGACACCAGACAGGCGTACCTCGATGAGCTCGCGCGCCGTCACGCCGCCGGTCTCCACGCATGGATGTCCTCCGGCGCGGGAGCGCTCGACGACGTCCGTCCCGTTCTCTCAGCAGACACCGGCCAAGGCGAAGGAGGGATCGACTGGGATGCTCTGGTGTTCGGCCAGGAAGACACGTAACGCACGGTGCAACGCCTCCACGCCTCCACGCGGCGGACGACCCGAGCCGACGCGGCGCGCTACACCGCCCGGACGAGAGCGTCGAGGTTGCGCCGGAGCCAGGTGCTGCCGCGGTGGAAGCGCTCCTCCGAGCGCTGCCAGTAGTCGGAGTACCCGAAGTGACCGGCCTGAGCGGCTTCGCGGACGATGTCGTAGCCCCAGCCGTGGGTGGCCGGGACCGCCCGGACCATGTCGCGGCGCGCGTCACGGGTCAGGCCGTACGCGTCGGCGAACAGCCTCAGCCTCTCGTGCACCCGCTCGGCGACCGGCGGCGGAGTGTCCTGAGGGTCCTGGAGCGGCACCCAGAGGCGGGCGGCTGAGGCGAGGTCCCACTCGACGCAGCCTGGGCTGGCCAGGTCGAAGTCGATGAGGGCGACAGCCTCGCCGTCGCGGAACACCACGTTGTCGAGGTTCGGGTCGTTGTGGCTCACCACTCCCCGGCGGTAGGGGTCGGGCACCCGGGTCCACCACTCGAGGGGCGCGGGATCGAAGTCGCTGACCGCCGTGTGGTAGCGCCGGAGCAGCGCTGCGACGCTGACCAGCACGTCGTCGTCGTACGCCCATGCCGGCGTCGGCTGGATCGGGACGTCGCCGTCGACGTACGAGAGGACCTCCCGTCCGGCTGAGTCCTCGCCGAGGTGTCGAGGCGCTCCCTCGAAGCCTCGGTCCTCCAGGTGTCGCAGCAACGCGTGGACCGACCGGCTCCGCGACGTCTGGGGGCGCCGGACGGTGTCCCCGACGCGCGTCACCAGCCCCCGGTTGGCCGTCCCCCCGCGCAGGGGCGTCTCCTCGTCCTCTCCTGCCGCCAACCTCAGCGCTCCTGGGGTGCGGGCGTCGACAGCAGGGCGTGCGCGAAGCTCGTGTGGGTCACCAGCCCGGTGACGAAGCCTCCTCTGATGGCCGCACGGGCGGCCGGCGCCTTCTCCGGACCGTAGGCGAGCGCGATGACCTCGGGGATGCGCCTCAGCTCGTCGGCGCTGATCCGGATCATCCGGTCCGTCGGCGGGAACTCGACGGGGCGGCCCTCGGCGTCGAGCAGGACGCCGGAGACGTCGGCGTACACCCCGCGCTGGAGCAGCGCCTGCCGCTCCGAGGAGGAGATCGCGTCGTACACCGTGGAGGCCGGCGGTCGCCAACCCCCGACACCCACCACTGCCTTGGTCACGGTCGGGAAGTGCTCGAACGCTCGAGCCACCTCCGGCTGCCGTCTCAGCACCTCGGCCGTCGTCCGGTCCGGGACCAGCATCGGGGCGTAGAAGTAGTAAGCCGGCCCGCCGCTGATCCGCGCGATGTCCCTCACGAGCTCGATGGAGCTCACGTCCACGTCGGGTCGGGAGAGGGCGCCGGTGAGCTGGACGACCGGGCACGGGGCCAGCCGCTTCAGTGAGGCCTTGATCGCCAGGAGCGACCTGGCCCAGCCGAAACCCAGGACGTCGTTCACCGTGGCGATCTCGCTCAACAGGTCGGCGCCGGCGCGACCGATGTGCTCCCGTAACGCCTCCGCTGTGGTCTCGGGAGTCGCCACGACGATCGCGTGCTTGAGCCGGAACCGCGCCTGCAGCTCGGAGGAGAGTGCGACGTCGATGGTTCCGGGCCGGCCGATCTCGATCCGGACGAGCCCGGTCTCGCGAGCCTCCTGCAAGAGCCGAGCGACCTTGAACCGGCTGATGTCGAACAGGTCGGCGATCTCCGTCTTCGCCTTGCCCTCGACGTAGTAGGCGCGCGCGACGGAAGCCATCAGCACGACCTCCGCCGGGCCCGCCGTGGACGTCCGGACCATCGTCCCCCCGCTCATCTGAGCACACGGTAGTCGATCTCGGCGAAGGCTTGACGCGACCGTCACTCCGTCAACACAATGCAGCATATGGGCTGAGCACCGCTCAGATGAGCGCGCGGGCACCGTCGTTGTCCGCACCCCTCGGCACAGCCCACCGACCTCGGAGGCTTCTCGTGCGAACTCGCCCCACCCGAACGTTCTCGATGGCGTTGGCGCTGCCGACCGTAGCCGCCCTGGCACTCGCCGGCTGTGCAGGAGCCGGTGGCGGTGGCGGTGGCGGTGGCGGAGGTGGCGGCGGGACGGAGGACTCGCTGAGCGTCCTGATGGTCGGGAACCCGCAGATGGTTGACATCGAGGAGCTGACCGCGGACACCTTCACCGCAGACACCGGGATCGAGGTCAACTACACGATCCTCCCGGAGAACGAGCTGCGCGACAAGATGACCCAGGACATCGCCACGGGCGCCGGACAGTACGACGTGGTGACCGTCGGCGCGTACGAGGTGCCGATCTGGTCGGAGAAGGACTGGCTCCAGCCCCTGGACGAGTACGTCGACGCCGCGGAGGACTTCGACCGCGACGACCTCCTCGAGCCCATCACCCAGCTGCTCACCGGAGGGGACGGCAACCTCTACGCGCTGCCGTTCTACGGCGAGTCCTCCTTCCTGATGTACCGCAAGGACGTCTTCGAGAAGGAGGGCATCGAGATGCCCGAGCGGCCGACCTGGGACGAAGTGGCCCAGATCGCGGCGCAGGTGGACGGCGCCGAGCCCGGGATGAAGGGCATCTGCTTGCGGGGCCTCCCCGGCTGGGGCGAGATGTTCGCCCCGCTGACGACCGTGGTCAACACCTTCGGCGGGACGTGGTTCACCGAGGACTGGGAGCCGCAGGTCGACGCGCCGGAGTTCAAGGAAGCGACGCAGTTCTACGTCGACCTGGTGCGCGAGCACGGCGAGCCAGGAGCGGCCCAGGCCGGCTTCACCGAGTGCCTCAACGCGATGAGCCAGGGCAAGGTCGCGATGTGGTACGACGCGACCTCCGCGGCGGGCTCGCTGGAGGACCCGAAGGTCAGCAACGCCGCTGGCAAGGTGGGCTACGCCTTCGCCCCGGTCAAGGAGACCGAGAACTCGGGATGGCTGTGGGCCTGGGCCTGGGGAATGCCCCAGACCACGAAGAACGCGGACACCGCGGCCGAGTTCATGACGTGGGCGTCCAGCAAGGAGTACGAGCAGCTCGTCGGCGAGGAGCTCGGTTGGTCCAGGGTCCCGGCCGGCAAGCGTGCCAGCACCTACGAGATCCCCGAGTACAAGGAGGCTGCGGCCGCCTTCGGTGACATGACGCTGCGGGCCATCGAGGAGGCGCAGCCCACCAACCCCGGGGTGCAGCCCCGGCCCACGGTCGGCGTGCAGTACGTCGCGATCCCGGAGTTCCAGGACCTCGGCACCAAGGTGTCCCAGGACATCGCCGCCGCCATCGCCGGACGGGGGACCGTCGACGAGGCGCTCGAGAAGGGCCAGGAGCAGGCCGAGGAAGTGGCGTCCAACTACCAAGGCGAGTAACGCGTCGACGCCCGGGTGAGCCGTCCCCCCGCGGGGGCTCACCCGGGCGTCCCGGCCCTCATCCACCCACTCGTCCCCCTGGGAGGACGCATGACCACCACCCTCTCGCCGCCGGCCGAGGACACCGCGCTGCGACCTCCGACAGGGAAGCGGGAGAGCAAGTGGCGCCGTCGGGGCCCGCTGCTCCCCGCCCTGATCTTCACGATCGTCGTCACGCAGATCCCGTTCCTCCTCACGATCGCGATCTCGCTGCTGAACTGGAACGTGTTGGAGGGCGGCGACCGGAACTTCCTCGGCTTCGGGGAGTACGAGTCGTTCGCGTGGTTCAGCAATTTCGTCAGCGTCTTCACCGATGCACGACTCCGCTCGGCGGTGGTCAACACGATCGTGCTGACCACCGCGGTCGTGCTCATCAGCCTGCTGCTCGGGCTGCTCCTCGCGGTGCTGCTCGACCGGAAGTTCCCCGGCCGAGGGGTCGCGCGCACCCTGCTGATCGCACCGTTCCTCATCATGCCGGTGGCGGCCGCGCTGCTGTGGAAGCACGCCCTCTACAACCCTGACTACGGCTTGTTCAACGGCGTCCTCAACTGGGTCTGGCAGCTCTTCGGCGCCGAGGAGGGGCCGATCATCGACTACGTCTCGTCGACCCCGATGCCGGCTGTCATCGCCGCGCTGGTCTGGCAGTGGACGCCGTTCATGATGCTGATCCTGCTGGCCGGCCTGCAGTCGCAGCCGGGCGACGTCCTCGAGGCCGCGAAGATCGACCGCGCCTCGCCGAGCCAGACCTTCCGCTTCATCACGCTGCCGCACCTGCGGCAGTACATGGAGCTGTCGGTCCTCCTCGGGACCGTCTACATCGTGCAGACCTTCGACGCGATCTACACGATCACCCAGGGAGGCCCCGGCTCGGCCACCACGAACCTGCCCTACGAGATCTACCTGACGATGTTCCGCAAGTACGAGTACGGCGAAGCCGCTGCAGCGGGAGTGGTGGTGGTCATCGGCACGATCATCGTCGCGACCTTCGCGCTGCGCGTCATCTCGTCACTCTTCGAGGAGGAGACGTCCCGATGAGCACCGTTCTCGAGCCGACCACCGCGGCGGCGCCCGCGGGCGCCGCGTCGACGACCAGGCGGCTCCCGCGGCGGAAGCCGAAGGACGACACCAGCGTCAAGGCAGGACCGGGCTGGGCGATCCTGGCCTGGGTCCTCACCCTGCTGTTCTTCGCCCCGGTGGCCTGGATGGTGCTCACCTCGCTGCACCGCGAGGCCGACGCCGCGACGAACCCGCCGTCGGTCCTCGCGCCCATCACCTTCGACAACTACGGCGCGTTGTTCGACAGGGACATCGCCCCGTTCCTCATCAACTCCGCGACGGCCAGCGTGCTGTCGACGCTGCTGGTGCTGCTGCTCGCCATCCCGGCGGCGTACGCGCTCTCGATCAAGCCGGTCGAGAAGTGGACCGACGTGATGTTCTTCTTCCTCTCCACGAAGTTCCTGCCGCCGATCGCGGCCCTGTTGCCGATCTACCTGATCGTGCAGGGACTCAACATGCTCGACAACATCTTCACGCTCGTCATCCTCTACACCTCGATGAACCTCCCGATCGCGGTGTGGATGATGCGATCGTTCCTGGCCGAGGTGCCCAAGGAGATCCTCGAAGCGGCCCAGGTCGACGGCGCCGGCATCATCCGGGTGCTCGGGTCGATCGTGGCGCCCATCGCGATGCCGGGGATCGCCGCGACGAGCCTCATCTGCTTCATCTTCAGCTGGAACGAGTTCATGTTCGCGGTCAACCTGACCGCGACGGTCTCCGCGACGGCGCCGATCTTCCTGGTCGGGTTCATCTCCAGCCAGGGGCTGTTCCTGGCCAAGCTGTGCGCAGCCGCCACCCTCGTGTCGCTGCCGGTGCTGATCGCCGGGTTCGCCGCCCAGGACAAGCTGGTGCGTGGCCTGTCACTCGGAGCGGTCAAGTGAGGGTCAGCGTCCTGTACGGCGCCGGCTCGCTCGGCGTCGAGGAGCGGGCGGACCCGACCGCCGGCCCCCACGAGGTCGTCGTGCGCATCGCGTCGGTCGGCGTGTGCGGCTCCGACGTTCACTACTACGAGCACGGTCGCATCGGCAGCTACACCGTGGAGTCCCCACTCGTGCTCGGGCACGAGGCGTCCGGAGTGGTGGTCGAGGTCGGCTCCCAGGTCACCCGGTTGCAGCCGGGCCAGCGCGTGTCGTTGGAACCGGGGGTCCCCGACTTCACCTGCCCCGAGTGCCTCGCCGGCCGCTACAACCTGTGTCACCACATGCGCTTCTTCGCCACACCGCCGATCGACGGCGCCTTCGCGGAGCTGGTCACCACCCACGAGCTGTTCGCGCACGCGGTGCCTGACGCGCTCAGCGACGACGCTGCAGCCCTCCTCGAGCCGCTGTCGGTCGGACTGTGGGCCTGCCGCAAGGCGTCGGTCGGCGCCGGCTCCCGGGTCCTCGTCACCGGTGCCGGCCCGGTCGGGCTCATGGCCGCCCAAGCCGCCCGCGCCCTGGGCGCCGCCCAGATCGTCGTCTCCGACGTCAACCCCCACCGGCTGCAGCTGGCCAGCGAGCTCGGCGCCACGAACGTCCTCGACGCCCGGTCGGAGCCGGTCGGAGAGGCAGGTCTCGAGCCCGACGTCCTGCTCGAGTGCTCGGGACATGCGGGTGCGACCGCCGAGGCGGTCCGGGCCGTCGCCCGCGCCGGTCGGGTGGTGCTCGTCGGGATGGGAGGGGACGAGCTCCCGCTGCCGCTCAGCCGGGTGCAGGAGTTCGAGCTGACGGTCACCGGCACCTTCCGCTACGCCCACACGTGGCCGGCCGCGATGGCGCTGGCGGCGTCCGGTCGGGTCGAGCTCGACCGTCTGGTCACGGGCCGCTACGGCCTCGACCAGGTCGAGGCGGCGCTCACCGTCGGCCGCACGGACCCCCGGGCCGTCAAGCCGGTCGTCTCCCCCGCCGCCTGAACCCCGCCGCCTGAACCCCGCCGCCTGAACCCCGCCGCCTGAACCCCGCCGCCTGAACCCCGCCGACTGGAACGAGGAGCCCCCGTGGTCGCGCTCTCCGAGAAGACCCTCCCTGAGGTCGGGGGCCGTGTCCCGGTCCCGACCTACGACCGCTCGCAGCTGCGGAGCGGGATCGTGCACATCGGGGTCGGCGGGTTCCACCGCGCGCACCAGGCGATGTACCTCGACCAGCTCTTCAGCGCCGGCGCCGGGCACGACTGGGGGATCACCGGTGTCGGGCTCCTGCCCGGCGACCGCCGCATGCAGGAGGTGATGAGCCGCCAGGACTGCCTGTACACGCTGGTCGTGAAGCACCCCGACGGCTCGCTCGAGCCGAGGGTGATCGGCTCCATGGTCGACTACCTGTTCGCGCCAGACGACCCGGAGCGGGTCCTCGACGCGATGACGGACCCGGCCACCCGCATCGTGTCCCTGACGATCACCGAGGGCGGCTACCGGGTGCACGCGGCCACCGGAGAGTTCGACGCCGACGACCCCGACATCAAGGCCGACCTACGGCCCGGAGCGGCGCCGCGGACCGCCTTCGGCTTCGTCACCGAGGCGCTGGCCAGGCGGCGGGCGGCCGGGACGCCACCGTTCGTCGTGATGTCCTGCGACAACCTCCAGGGCAACGGCCACGTCGCACAGAAGGTGATCGCGGCCTTCGCGACCCTCAGGGACGCCGACCTGGGCGCCTGGATCCGCTCCGAGGTCGCGTTCCCCAACGCCATGGTCGACCGGATCACTCCGGTGACCACCGACGCCGACCGCGCCCACCTGCTCGAGCAGTTCGGCGTCGAGGACGGCTGGCCGGTGGTGTGCGAGCCCTTCACCCAGTGGGCGCTCGAGGACCGCTTCCCCCTCGGCCGACCACCCCTCGAGGACGTCGGCGTCCAGGTCGTCGCCGACGTCGTCCCCTACGAGCTCATGAAGCTGCGGCTGCTCAACGCCAGCCACCAGGCGCTGTGCTACCTGGGGTACTTGAGCGGGTACCGCCTCGTGCACGAGGTCTGCACCGACCCGCTGTTCACCGGCTTCCTGCTCGGCTACATGGACGAGGAGGCCACCCCGACGCTCTCCCCTCCTCCTGGCGTCGACCTCGAGCACTACAAGCACCAGCTCATCGAGCGGTTCGCCAGTCCTGCGGTCCGCGACACCGTCGCGCGGCTGGCCGCCGAGGGCTCCGACCGGATCCCCAAGTGGCTCGTGCCGGTGGTCCGCGAGAACCTCGCAGCCGGTGGCGACGTCCGGCGTTCGGCGCTGGTGATCGCCGCGTGGGCCCGGTACGCCGAGGGCGTCGACGAGGCCGGCGAGCCGATCGACATCGTGGACCAGCGACGCGACGCGCTCAGGGAGCGGGCCCGGCGTCAGCGGGAGGACCCCCTCGCGTTCCTGCGCGACCCGAGCCTGTTCGGCGACCTGGCGGACGACGAGCGCTTCACGCGGCACTACCTCGACGCCCTCGAGTCGCTGCACCACCGGGGCGCGAGGGCCACACTGGAGACCTGGGAGGGGCCGGGTGCCTGACTCTCAGGGCTGGTACGGCGGCGCCACCCCCCAGCCCCACCGCGGCACCGGGGCGCGCCGGGTCACGTCGGCCCCCGGGCGGGAGTTGTGCATCGCGAGGCGGGTCCCCCACTCGAGGTAGCCGAGCAGCGCTGACCGGAACTCCGGGTCCGCCGGGAGGAGCGCGTCGTCGGCGGCGAGGCTCATCGTCGCCACGAAGCGGTGCCGCTGGGCGTCGGTGATGTCCAGCGTCAGGTGATGGGCGAGCATCCGTTCGTAGCCACCCAGCTCACGGGTGTACCGGTCCGGGCCGCCGAACACCTCGCCCCACCAGGCGGCGACGTGGTCGCGGTGCTCCTCGGACACGCCGCCGGGGAAGAAACCGGTGAGCAGGTCGTCGGCCTCGACGCGGTCGTAGAAGCAGTCGATCAGCCAGCGGACCGCGTGCTGACCTCCGGCCCACTCGTAGAGGGTCGGGACGTCGGACGTGGTCCCCGCGGTCGGGGACGGCTCGGGTGCGGCCACAGGCGTTCCTCACGACGGGCGGTCGTCCGTGACCGCGTGACCAGCAGGGACGTTCCGACCCCGATCGGCGTTGTCCGTGAGAGCATGCCTGCCAGACAGGAGAGCTGTCGACCTCTCCCGCGGCAGAGAGATGGCCCCACCGATGGCAGTACGGATGCGGGACGTGGCGGAACGGGCGGGGGTCTCACCGCGCACCGTCTCGAACGTCGTCAACGGCTTCCGGCACGTCAGCCCCTCCACGCGGGAGCGCGTCCAGACGGCGCTGGACGAGCTGGGCTACGAGGTCAACGCCGCTGCGCGGAGCCTCCGGTCGGGCCGCACCGGGATGATCGCGCTGGTCGTCGCCGAGCTGCACTCGCCGTACTTCGCCGAGCTGGCGGACGAGGTCGTGCGGGCCGCGGACCGGCGGGACCTGACCGTGCTCACCGAGGTGACCGAAGGCAGGCTCGACCGCGAGCTGCAGGTGCTCAAGGGCGGCCGCAAGCACCTCACCGACGGGGTCCTGATGAGCCCCATCGCGCTCACGGAGGAGCCGCGGGCGAGGTTCCGCCGGGACTTCCCCATGGTGATGCTCGGCGAGAGCAGGCTCGGGAACGCCTACGACCACGTGGGGCTCGACAACACCGCCGCGACGCACGCCGTCGTCGAGCACCTGGTCAGCAGCGGCCGGGTCAAGATCGCCGCGCTCGGCTTCAACGACCGGTTGCCGGGAGCCGTGCTGCGCCGCGAGGCGTACGTCGCGGCGCTGCGCCGCGCCGGGCTGCGCCCGCACTGCGTGATGAGCACACCCGACTGGAACCGGCACACGGGCGCCGAGGCCATCCACTCGCTGGTGCGGTCGGGTCAGCCGCTGCCCGACGCGGTCTTCGCCTTCAACGACACCCTCGCCATCGGCGCGCTCCGGGCACTGACCCAGTACGGGATCAGCGTGCCCGGCCAGGTGGCGTTGGCCGGCATCGACGACATCGAGGAGGCCGCCTACGTGACCCCCTCGCTCACCACGATCGCCCCGGACCTCTCGGTGCTCGCCGAGCAGGCGCTCAGCATGTTGGAGGACCAGATGACGGCTCGGAGGAACTCCTCGCCCATCCGGGCTCCACGACAGGCATGGTCGCCGTTCCGACTGGTGGTGCGGGAGTCGACGCTGACGGCGTGAGCCGTCAGTCGGTCCAGCCGAAGGTCGACGAGGGTGCCTCGGGGCCGGTGTAGGCGCGGCCCGTGACGATCTCGTAGATCGACGTGACCGGCAGCTTCGGCGTCCCGTCCGGGGTGAGCAGACCGTTGGTCTCCTGCCCGGTGTCCATGAACTGCGTGTAGCAGAAGCCCACGATCTCGCTGCTGGCACGCAGCGCCTCGAAGAGACCCGCCAGGCGGGTCGAGAGCTCCTCGGGGGTGGTGACCACCTCGTAGCCCCAGGAACCCTCCTCCTGCGACATCGAGACGCCGCCGAACTCGGTGATCATGAGCGGCACGTCGCCGGAGAGGAACCGCTGCGCCTGGGAGTCGTTGAGGACCACCCGCCTCCCCTGCGCCCCGTGCCCGCGGAGGACGGCGTCGGAGGCGGCCTGCCGGTCGAGGAATCGGTCGCGGAGCAGCTCCGGGTCGACGGTGTAGTCGTGCACCCCGAGGACGTCGCTGTCCACGTGCTCCCAACCCTCGTTCGAGACGGCGGGACGGCTCGGGTCGAGCGCCCGCGTCAGGCTGACCAGCGACTGGGCGAACTGCTGTTGTGCCCGCACCGTGGCGATGTCCTGCACGCCCCAGCTCTCGTTCACCGGCACCCACACCACCACGGAGGGATGGCTGCGGTAGCGACGGACGAGCTCGGTCCACTCCGCGGTCAGCAGCGCCACGGCGTCGAACGAGAACTCGTAGGCCCCGGCGGTCTCGGCCCAGACGAGGAGGCCCAGCCGGTCGGCCCAGTAGTGGAATCGCGGGTCCTCGGCCTTCTGGTGGACGCGGACGGCGTTGAAGCCCATCGCCTTGATCAGCTCCACCTCGCGGCGGAGCTCGTCGCTGCCGCGCGAGGCGAGGTGGGTCTCGGGCCGGTAGCCCTGGTTGAGCACCGACCGCGTGTAGTACGGCTGACCGTTCAGCAGGAACGAGCCGCCACCGATGCCGACCTCACGCAGGCCGAGGTAGCTCGCCGCCGCGTCGACCTCCTCCCGTGACTCGACCTCCCGGAGCACCACGTGGGCGTCGACGAGGTGCGGGGCCTCGGGGGTCCACAGCAGCCGCGCCCGGTCCTGACCGTTGCGGAGCGCGGGGACGGGGATCTCGACCTGGGTGACCTCCCCCGTCACCACGGTCGAGGCCCGTCCCAACGGCTCGTCCCCCAGGGTCAGCGTCACCTCGACCGCGAGCTCCCGGGTCGGGCGTCGCGCGAGGGTGACGTCACCGGTGACGACCGCGGAGGAGGCGTGGAGGTTCCAGGCGAGGTCGACGAGGTGGTCGGCCGGGACGCGCTCGAGCCACACCGACTGCCAGATCCCCGTCGTGCGCTCGTACCAGATCCCGTGCGGCCTCTCGCGCCAGTCCTGCTTGCCCCGGGGCTGGTGCAGGGCGTGCGGGTCGTCCTCGGCCCGGACCACCAGGACGTGCTCGCCGTCCGTGCCGGAGGTGGAGCCGGCGAGGGCGTCGGTGACGTCGGCGGTGAAAGGCGTCTGCCCCCCGACGTGGTCGGCGACGAGCTGCCCGTCGAGCCAGACCTTCGCCTGGTGGTCGACCGCGCCGAAGTGGACCAGGGCGCGGACGTCGGCCTCGCCGTCCCCCTCCGCCGGACCGACGAGGTCGCCGTGGGCGATGGTCCTGCGGTACCAGACGACCGGGTGGAACCCCGGGGCGTCGACCCCGGAGGCCGGCGACTCCGGCGGGAACGGCACCTCGATGCGCTGGATGAACGGCTTGTCGCTCGCCGGGTCGAACCAGCGCTGGGCGATGCCCACACCGGCGTCGTCGTGCGCGAACTGCCAGGGGCCGTCGAGGCTGGTCCACGCCTCGCGGCACAGCATCGGCCTCGGGTAGGACCCGTCCTGACGCGTCGCCTTCACCAGCGGTTCCTCCGTCGCTCGGCCCGAGGACTGCGGGGGTCCGGACCTCGGCTCGTATGGAACACGGACTCTTGCATCGATGCAAGGGTCATGTCACAGTCTCCCCATGTGCGCCAGATCACCCTACCGCCCTAGAACCCCTCGATGACGGGCCTCTCACGACGCCAGTTCCTGGCCGCAAGCGGCGGGCTCACCCTCGCAGGAGCGGTCTCGGCGTGCGGCTCCCCCGTCGCGACGAGCTTCACCGGCGGCCAGCCCTCCACGGCTGACGTCATCTTCTGGCACCTGTTCGGCGGCGGTGACGGCGCGAACATGGCCACGATGATCGACGGCTTCCGGAAGTCGAGCGGCCGCTCGGTCGAGGCCACACTGCTGTCCTGGGGGAACCCGTACTACACGAAGCTGTCCCTCGCGTCGTCGAGCGGTCGCTCGCCCGACGCGTGCGTGGTGCACCTCTCCCGGTTGCCGCTGCTCGCCCAGGCCGGCCTGCTCGAGCCGATCGCGGACCAGTTCAGCGCAGCCGGCGTCACGGAGGACAAGTTCACCCCGGCCGCATGGGAGAAGGCGACGGTCGACGGCACGACGTACGCCGTCCCCATCGACACCCACCCGTTCGTGATGTTCTACAACACGCAGCTGGCCGACAAGGCCGGGTTGACCGCCGACGGCGGGCTCAAGCCCATGAACAACAGCGACGACTTCATCGAGGCGCTGAAGGCCATGAAGGACGCCGGCGGCGGCGACTTCGGCGCGGTGTGCACCATCACCGCGGACCCGTCGACCTGCTGGCGGCTGTTCTCGATGGTCTACACGGGGGCAGCGGGAGACCTCGTCGAGGACGAGGGCACCAAGGTCACGATCGACCGCGGCGCCATGGAGGAGACCTTCGCCTTCCTCCAGAGCCTCACCGGGTCGGAGCGGCTCATGCCGAGCACCGCCTCGAACGTGACGTCGTCCACCCTCTTCAGCCAAGGGCAGGTCGGCTTCCTGTTCGACGGCGTCTGGCAGCTGCCGACGTACCGAGGCATCGAGGGGCTGGACTTCAACATCGTGCCGTTCCCCGCGCTGCTCGGTGACGAGCCGGTCGCGTACGCCGACTCGCACGCGCTGGCCGTCCCGGCCAGCTCGGGCCGGCCCGCGGAGCGGACTGCCGATGCCGTGGCGTTCATCAAGGGGCTGCTCGACCAGAGCCTGACCTGGGCCGACGGTGGTCACGTCCCCGCCTGGCTGCCCGTGCAGGAGAGCCAGGAATTCAAGGACCTCAAGCCGCAGAGCAACTACACCGAAGCGGCCTTCAACGCCGTCTACGACCCCCCCGGTTGGTACACCGGCGCCGGGTCGGACTTCCAGACCGCGATGGGCTCGGTGGTCGCGGGGGTGCTCAACGGCGGAACCGACCCCAAGGACGGGGTCGACGCGATGACGACCAGCTTGCAGAAGTTCTCCACGGCCCGCCCCCCGGTGTAGGAAAGGCGACATGACGACCAGCGCAGTAGCTCTGCCGGCACGGAGGGTCGACGCCACCACCGACTCGGTGCCGAGTGATCAGGCCCCGAAAGACCAGAACCGGGCCGGGTGGTTGTTCTCCGCGCCGTTCCTGATCTTCTACCTGGCCTTCCTCATCGGCCCGGTGATCATCGGCCTCGTCATCAGCCTGTTCAACACCACGACGGTGCAGTCGGGCCTCGGGGAGTTCGTCGGCTTCGCGAACTACGCCGACGTGCTGTCGAGCGGGGACTTCTGGGCCTCGATGTGGCACTCAGTGCTCTTCACGCTGCTCTCGACGCCACTTCTCGTCCTGCTGCCGTTGCTTTTCGCGATCCTGGCCTCGCGGATCTCCCGTGCGCAGTGGTTCTACCGGCTGGCGTTCTTCGCGCCGTTCGTCGTCCCGTCGTCGGCGGTCTGCCTCATCTTCGCCTTCATGTACACACCGCAGACAGGGCTCGTCACGAACGCGTTCGGCTGGTTCGGCCTGACCCCGCCGGACTTCTTCGGGACGACCTCCGGTGCGTGGTTCGCGGTCGTCCTGCTCACCCTGTGGTGGACGTTCGGGTTCAACTTCATCCTCTATACCGCGGCCATCCAGGAGATCTCCGAGGAGGTCTACGAAGCGGCCGCCATCGACGGCGCCGGTCCGTGGCAGCAGATCAAGTCGATCACCGTCCCGCTGCTCAAGCCGACGATGAGCCTCGTGCTGATCCTGCAGGTCCTCGCCTCGCTCAAGGTGTTCGACCAGATCTACATCCTGCTGGCCGGCGGTCCGAACTACTCCACGCGCCCGGTCATCGAGTACATCTACGACACCGGCTTCACGTCGTACCGCGGTGGTTATGCCGCCGCCGCCACGATGGTCTACTTCGTCGTCCTGGTCGGGGTGTCGGTCATCTGGCTGCTCCTGCGGCGCCGTTCCAACACCAGCCCGGCGAACGCCTGAGAGGGAACAGAACATGGCCACCGCTGTCGCGGCATCCCCCACCGAGAAGAAGAGCGCCCCGCGGGAGCGCGGAAACCTGGACCAGGGCGGCAAGGCTTTCAACCGGCTCGCCGCCACCTGCGTGACGCTCTTCGCCCTGATCTGGCTGGTTCCCTTGGCCTGGGCTCTCATCACCTCGCTCCGGCGGAACGAGGACATCGCCTCGAACCCGGTCAACTTCTTCGGGAGCGACTGGAACTTCGACGCGTACCGGTTCGCCTGGGAGACCAACCCGCTCGGCTACTGGTACGTCAACAGCTTCATCATCTCGACGCTGGCGGTCATCTTCGCGATCGTGGTGTGCTCGATGGTCGCCTTCGCTCTGGTGAACCTGCACTTCCGCGGCAAGAAGGCGGTCTTCGCGATCATCCTGGCCGGCCTCATGCTCCCCATGGAGGCGCTCGTCCTCCCGCAGTTCATGGAGTTCCGCGCGCTGAACCTGCTCGGCACCTACTGGGCGGTCATCTTCCCGTCGGTCGCCCTTCCCGTGGCCGTGTTCGTCTTCCACTCGTTCATCAAGGCGATCCCGACGGCGCTGATCGAGGCGGCCCGGCTCGACGGTGCCAGCTGGGGCCGGATCTACTACCAGGTCGTCATGCCGCTGTGCCGGCCGGCGATCTCGGCGGTCGCGATCCTCACCTTCATCAGCTCGTGGAACGCGTTCCTGTGGCCGCTCCTGGTCCTCACCCAGACCAAGTCGCAGACCATCCCGGTCGGGCTGAGCGGTCTCATCGGCGGGTCCGCCATCCAGTACGCCGAGACGATGGCCTCCGCAGTGCTCGGGATCCTGCCGCTGCTCGCGGTCTTCCTGCTCCTGCAGCGCCAGATCGCCCAGGGCGTCGCCAACACCGGCATCAAGTAGCCCCGGCCTGCCCGGCCTCCTCCGGGCTCGACGTGTCCTCCGCCGAGCCGCCCACCATGGTGGGCGGCTCGACCGGTCAGGAGGGGCGGCTCGGCGTACGGCGGCGGGCCTCAGAGCATGAGGCCGAGCGGGGCGTAGCTGAGCCCGGGGAACACCTGGGTGACGTCCTTCTCGGCGAACCGCCGGTGCACGACCTCGCCGAGCACCTGGCGGTAGTCGGTCGTCACGCTCAGGTCGCTGTCGACGCCGGTGGTCAAGCCGGGCCACCGGCCGTAGTAGCGCCCGCCGCGGACGCCGGCGCCCATGACCAGCATCATGTTGCCCCATCCGTGGTCGAGCCCGCGGTTGCCGTTCTCCACGGTCCGGCGGCCGAACTCGCTGATCGTGACGAGCGTGACCCGCGAGCGCATCGGTCCCAGGTCGCGCAGGAACGCGTTGACGCTGGCTGCGAAGGCGCCGGTCATCGGCGCCATGTTGCCGGAGGTCAGCGTCCCGTAGCCGTCGTGCATGTCCCAGCTGCCGAAGTCGACCGAGACGACCTCGGTGCCGACGTCGGCCTTGATCAGCTGCGCCGTGTCCTTCAGCGCAGCCGCGAGGTCGGTCGCCGGCTGGGCCGTCGGGTACGTCGCGGCCGGGGCGTACTTGGTCGCGGCGATGGGCGCCATGGTCCCCACGGCCTGCAGCGCCGACCGGGCGGCGGTGCCGAGCCGGCCCGGCGCTCCGGACCACACCATGCCGAGCTGGTTGTTGCGCCGGGGACCCCAGCCGTTGGAGGTTCCGGAGAGGGTCAGGTCGAGCCCCTTGCTGGCCAGCGTCGGCTGCGGGCCGCTGACGAGGGTCGGCGCAGTGGCGTCCCCGAGGTGGACCGCCTCCACTGCCGTCGCGTCCGCGTCGAGCCCGATCATCCGGTTCACCCAGCCCTGGCGGAGCGACGAGCCGGGGTCGGCGTCCTCGATGAGCTCCATCGCGACGAAGTGCGACCGGTTGGGGACCGCCATCCCGACCGCGTGCACGGCGGCCATCTCGCCGCCGTCCCACAGCCACTGCAGCGGCGCCAGCTGCGGGTGCAGCCCGAACATCGCGTCGGTCGCCAGCAGCGAGGTCTTGGGGACCGCGATCCTCGGCCGCGCCTTGTAGTAGGCCGGGTCGCCGTGCGGGACGACCATGCCCATGCCGTCGATCCCACCGCGGAAGCTGAGGACGACCAGCACGTTGCCGCCCGTCGTGGCGCCGAACGACGCCTGCCGGACGGCGTCCCCGAAGAGGCTGGTCGACACCGTGACGGCCGACGTCGCGGCGACGCCTCCGAGGAAGCTGCGTCGGCTGAGGGACGTGGCGCGGAGGTAGTCGGTGCAGCAGTCGCGGGACGGGGACAGGCTGGTCTGGGTCATCACGGTCCTGGTGGGGAGGAGGGGCCGACGCGGGGTCAGCGGGTCATGTGCTCGGGGGTGTCGAGCAGGACGGCGACGAGCCGCGAGAACTTGTAGCGGACGACCGCGTGGTCGACGGTGACGAGCTCGGCGACGCCGGTGCCGGTGCCCTCGACGGCCGCGTCGAGGAGCACCGGGGTCGAGCCGCGGCCGAGCAGCAGCCGGCAGAGGTGGTCGACGAACCGGTCGAAGCGGAGCGACGCCACGGGCAGGTACGACGCCGGGGTCCGGTAGGTGACCTGCGCAGCCGGCGAGCCGCTGGCCAGGCTCCAGTGCAGCTTCCAGGAGTTGAGCATCCGGGTGGGGGCCGCCCACACGTCCTCACCCTCGGGGGGGCCGTCGGGCCGCGGCCAGTGGTACGGCAGCGTGCTGTTGAGGGCGAAGGACAGTCCGTTGGCGAAGGACTCCTTGCTGGTCGGGGCCTGTGCGGTCATCCCGAGCGTCCGGCAGGTGGCGACCACGTCGTCGATCGGGGTCCGCACCTTGGCGCCAGCCGAGGCCCAGAACTCGTCGGAGGCGACCAGGGCGCGCAGCGTCGCAGCGATGTCGGTGCCGGAGTCGAGGAAGACCTGCGCCAGGGAGGCCACGAGCTGCTCGGAGGGTGAGTCGCTGACGAACCGGACCGCGAGCTTGCGGGCGATGCGACGGGCCGTCGCCGGGTGCGTGGCCAGGTAGCGCAGGTACTGCACGGCGAGGGCCGACCCGTCGGCCGCCGCGTTCGATGCGCTGAAGCCCAGGACCGTCACGGCGCCGGTCGTGTGGCGGGCGGGGTCGTAGTAGCCGGACCAGGCGGGCGCCGACGAGGGGGCGTAGCCGTTGACGACGGTGTAGCCGGAGAGGATCTTGGCCGAGTCCTTGACCATCTGCTCGCTGTAGCCGGCGTCGCGGCCCACCGTGTGCAGCTCGAGCAGCTCGCGGCCCTGGTTCTCGTTCGGTGCGCCGCGGACCGACTTCCAGTTGTCGAGGAACAGCAGCATCGCGGGGTGGAGGCTGGCCGCGACGAGCAGGTCGGTGAACTTCCCGAGCGCGTGGGTGCGGATCGTGTCGTCGTACGACGCCCGCTGGGCGAAGCCCGGGAAGTGGGTGGTGTCGACGTGGAGGTGGTTGCTCCAGAACTCGACCATCGACTCCAGGACGCTGCGCCGGGAGTAGGTCCTGCGCAGCAGGGCTGCGCTGGCGAGGTCCCGCGCCTGCTCCCAGTGCCGCTTCGTACCGCTCTGGTCGGCCGCCCAGACTCCCTCAGGCGCCAGCCGGAGCCCCGGGAACCAGCCGACCACCGCGGTCGCGACCGCGCTCTCCGCGACGGCCGCGGGGGTGAGCTGCTTCTCGAACCACGCCAGCTCACCGCCTGCGCTCGTGAGCTCGGTGAAGGCGGTCCGCGAGTAGCCGCAGCCCATGCGGTTGAGCATGTGCAGCTGCCGCGCGGTCGGCACGGTGGTCTTGTCGTAGGGCGCGACGACGGCCACGAACCCTCCCAGAGTCTGGCCAGCAGAGGACGACAGCGGCCCGTACCGGGCGCGCTGTCCTCCTCGAGTCTGGGGAGCACCCCGGACGACGCGGGCGGGTTCACCCGACTTTGACCCGTTCGTGCCACCTCGGTGGGACCCTCGCACCGAAACGGACACCCCCGGGGGGGACCGTCGGTCCGGGGGATCAGCCGGCTCCGGGGCTCCAGTCCGCGAGTGGCTCCTCCTGCGCTGCCTGCGCCTCGAGGAGCGCCAGGGCGTGCGCTCCGTCCGCCCCCTCCTGGGCGAGGCCGCGGCGCATGCCGGCGAGCAGCTCGCGGCCGGCCGGGAACGGTGGCAGCAGCGGCACGTCCCGGTCGACCACCGCCTGCACGAGGACCGGGCGGTCCGCGGCCAGCGCGGTCCGCCAGGCCTGCATCACCTCCTCGGGTCGGGTGACCCGGATCCCCTGGAGCCCGAGGAGCTCGGCGTACGCGGCGTACTCGAACGCAGGCAGCGCCTGGCTGTCCTCGAAGCGGGGGTCGCCCTCGGTCTCGCGTTGTTCCCACGTGACCTCGGACAGGTCACCGTTGTCGAGCACGAGGACGACGAAGCGGGGGTCGGTCCAGGACCGCCACAGCCGCGAGACCGTGATCAGCTCGTTGACGCCGTTCATCTGCATGGCGCCGTCGCCGAGCAGTGCCACGACCGGACGACCGGGCGCGGCGAGCTTGGCGGCGATGCCGTAGGGGATGCCGGAGCCCATGGTGGCCAGCGTCGACGACAGGTGTGCGGGGACGCCGGGCGGGAGCCGGAGGTGGCGGGCGTACCAGTAGACGACCGACCCGACGTCGACGCTCACCATGGCGTCGGCCGGGAGGACGTCGGAGAGCGCGCGCACGACCAGCTCGGGGTTGAGCGGGTCGGCGGGCAGCGCCGCCCGGGCCCCGGCGAGCTCGTGCCAGGCGGCCACCCGCCGCTCGACCTCGGTGCGGTGCGCCTGGACGCCGTCGCGCTCCTCGAGCAGCGGCAGCAGCGCGGCGAGCGTCGGCCCCGCGTCACCGGTGAGGCCGACCTCGACGGGGTAGCGGTTGCCGAGGTGCCGGCCGTCGATATCGATCTGGACCGCCCGGGCCTGACCTGGGGAAGGGTAGAACTCCGTCCACGGGTCGTTGCTGCCGACGATCAGCAGCGTGTCGCACGTCCCCATGAGCCAGGCCGACGCGCTGGTGCCGAGATGGCCCATCACCCCGCAGCTCGTCGGCAGGGTCTCGTCGACGACGGGCTTGCCCAGCAGGCTGGTGGTCACTCCCGCACCCAGACGCTCCGCGACCGCGCGGAGCTGCGGCTCGGCGTCCCGCGCACCCTGGCCGACGAGGATCGCGACCCGCTCCCCTGCACCGAGGACGGCGGCGGCCGCGTGGAGGTCCGCCTCCTGCGGCAGCACGCGGGGGCGCCGCCACTCGACGGCCGTCGGGACGACCCCGTGCGCCGTCTCGTCCGCCTCCGGCGCCGGAGCGGTCTGGACGTCGTGGGGCACCACGACGACGCACGGCGACCGGGTGGCCAGCGCGGTGCGGAACGCCCGGTCGAGCACCATGGCCGCCTGCTCCGGGGCGACGACGGTCTGGACGAACTGTGCCGCGACGTCCTTGAACAGGGTCTGCAGGTCGATCTCCTGCTGGTACTCCGATCCCAGGACGCTGGTGTGCTGCTGCCCGACGACGGCGACGACCGGCACGTGGTCGAGCTTCGCGTCGTACAGCCCGTTGAGCAGGTGCACGGCGCCCGGGCCCTGGGTGCTCGTCATGACACCGACCTCACCGGTGTACTTCGCGTGGCCGACGGCCATCAGCGCCGCGTTCTCCTCGTGGCGCGCCTGCACGAGCGCGGGACCACCGGTCGGCGCGGCGCGCCGCAGCGCTCCCATGAGGCCGTTGATCCCGTCACCGGAGTAGCCGAAGACCCGACCGACGCCCCACGCCCGGAGCCGCTCGACGAGCAGGTCCGCGACGAGCTGCTCGCTCATGCCGCTGGCTCCACGTCGCCCTCCTCGTCCCGGTCCTCCCGCACCTACCCAGGGCTCAGCGTCGGTACCCTCCGGCCGCGCCTCAGGAGTCCCCGGACTCCAGCACACCGAGGAGCCAGCTCGGGCTCATGACGCGGGCACCGGCCGCCTCGACGCGCTGGGCCAGGGCCCGGTCCGCGGTGACGACGACGACGGGTGCGTCCGCGTCGACGGCTGTCTCGACTGCGGCCACCACTGACGAGTCGCCGTCGCGGGCCGCGTGGACGGTCCGGAGCGGGCCGTCGGTGCCGGCCGGTACGCCGGAGCGGGCCTGGCCCTCGAGGACCAGCACGACCTCGTCGTACGGCAGGTCCGCGACCGCGAGCCGGCCGTGCAGTCGCAGCGCCGCCCGCGGCCGGTCGCGCCACCAGCCGTCGGGTCGCGACCCGACGACGTTGGCACCGTCGACCACCAGCACGCTCATCACCTGCAGGATGCCAGCCGCCACGGTGCCCGGACGCAGCGCAGCCCCGCGTCGGGGGTCCGACGCGGGGCTGCGGTGCTGATCGTGGTGCGCTGTCGTGCGGTCAGGCCCCGGTCACCGCGGCGTGAGCGTCACGTCGTCGACGAGGAACTGCGACAGCCCGCTGACGTCCTCGACGCCCTGGAACCGCAGTCTCACGGTCCGCCCGGCGTAGGCCCCCATCGGGACGTCCCACCGCACGTAGGTGTTGTTGGCGTGCTGGTTGCTCCAGTGCCCGGCTGCTCCGACGGCGACCCCGTCGACCAGGACGTCGAAGGTGTCGTACTCGCTGAACGAGGAGTCCTCGGAGTACACCAGCATGTCGAAGCGGAGCGTCGCGGTCGGGCTGTTCGGGACCGTGACCGTCCGCGTGACCGTCGAGGTGTTGGACGTCCCCTTGTTGTTGAAGTTCGCCCACCTGGCGCCGCTGTGGGGGAAGCCGATCGCCGGGTCGCCGGTGGCGGCCGCGGTGCCGCCGAACGTCCAGCCGGTCGTCCCCGACTCGAACCCGGGGTTGCTCGTGATCGCGCTGGCGCCCTCGTCCAGCCTGCCCGAGCAGGTCCAGTAGCCCTCCGGCACGCTGACGGCGTTCCAGGCCTTGACCACCGCGGCGCAGCGCGACGGAGTGGTCGGGTACAGGTCGCGGGCGGCGCGGATCGTGGCGTCGCGAGCATCGATGTAGCCGGTCGTCGAGGTCATGTAGACGCTCAGGGCCCGCCACCAGACGGCCGCCGAGGCAGCACGCCCGATGCCCGTGAAGGTGGTGCCGTCGCAGGACGTCCCCCTGTGCGGGAGGCCGCCGATGGTCTTGGCCGCCGTGCCCTCGGACAGCAGGTAGAAGAAGTGGTTGCCGATGCCGGAGCTGTAGTGGACGTCGTCGGCGCCCTGGGTCAGGCTCCAGCAGTCGAAGCTGGAGCCGTCCGAGCTCGGCTGGTCCATCCGGCGCAGCGCGGGGCCGCCGAACGCGGGCTTCACGATCTTCTCGCCGATGTAGTAGTCACCGGGGTCCGCCGCGTTGGCGGCCGTGAACTCGACCATCGTGCCGAAGATGTCGCTCGTGGCCTCGTTGAGACCGCCGGACTCCCCGACGTAGAGCAGACCCGCCGTGTTCGAGGTGATGCCGTGGGTCATCTCGTGCCCGGCGACGTCGATGGAGACGACCGGCTTGAAGGAGCTGCCGCCGTCGCCGTACGTCATGCAGAAGCAGGCGTCGTCCCAGAACGCGTTGTCGAGCCCGACGCCGTAGTGGACCCGGCTCTTCGCGCCCACCCCGTCCCCCCGGATCCCCGAGCGACCGTAGGTCTGCTTGAAGTAGTCCCAGGTCTCCGCAGCGCCGTACGCCGCGTCGACCGCCGCGGACTGCCGGTTGCTGCTCGTCCCGGAGCCCCAGCTGTTGTCGGGGTCGGAGAAGAGCGTGCCGGCGAGGTAGCCGCTCGGCGGGTCCTGCTGGTTCCTGACGTCGACGACGAAGCCGTTGCCGCGGGTGGCGTCCTTGAGCTTGTAGGAGCCGGCGGTCAGGGTGGTCCCGACCCGGACCGTGCCGCTGTAGAGCGACTTCCCGGTCCCGTCGGCGTGCTGGATCTCGCTCCAGCCGGCGATGTGCGCGCCGGTCTCGGCGTCGACGTACTCGACCCGGCGGACGGGGCCGCCGTCGGCGTCGGTGCCGGAGACCTGGGTCTCCCAGGCCAGCCGCGGGACGCCGCTCGCCGCCCAGACCACCAGGTCGGTGTCGCCGACCGCGCCCGTGGCGAGCCGCTGCCGGGCGCCGACCACCTCGGTCGCGGCCCGAGCGCTGATGCCAGGCTTGCTGCCCGGCACCCAGCCGAGGGAGTCGTCGGTGGCGAAGTCGGTGCCGAGACGGCGTCCGCTCGGCGCGGTGTGGACGACCAGGTCACCACCGACCACGCGGAGGCCGGCGACCGTGCGGTCGTAGCGCACGTGCTCGGTGCCGTCGGCGTCGCGCTCGACCGACCGGGGCCGGAGCTCCTCGGCGCGGCTCAGGCCGAGGGCGGACGCGAGGGCCGGTGCCTGGTCACCGGCTCGCTGCAGCGCGGCGTCCCGGGCGGTGGCGCCGAAGGAGGCATCCGGACGAGCGTTGCTGAGGCCGGAGACAGCACGCTGCGGCGCAGCGGCGGCGCTCAGCGGGACGACGACGGCACCGGCGAGGCCGGCCGTGACGGCGGTGACTGCGGTGAGCGCCGCGAGGGGGAGGGTGGAGCGAGGGTGCACTGAGCTCTCCTTGACTGGGACCTGGCGACGCTGGTGTCGTCGCCGGCGGTGGGAGGGTCGCGGCGCCTGTGGGAGCCGCACGTCGGAGGACGAGGAGCCACGTGCTGGCTGCCTGATACACCCGGCCCGACCTCGACCGCGGGAACCCGCTGCGCGCCCGCTCCGAGCCGACCTGCACGGCGACCTGAGCCCCCGGGCGGCATGGGGCAGCGCCAGAAGGACCGCCACTCGGTCGGCGGGGTGACCCAGCCCGGTCGAGCCGCCCCTCGTGACCGGTCGAGCCGCCCGCCACGGAGGGCGGCTCGGCGCTCAGTCGACGGCGTTGGTCAGCCGGCCGGCGAGGAACCCCCTCAGGTCGTCGTCCGCGCAGCGGAGCTCCCCGACCTGCTCGCCGCCGTCGCAGGTCAGCAGCGCGACCGTGACCGTCCCGCCAGCCCGGTGCTCCACGCGCCACACCGCGCCGGAGTCCTCCCACCGCTGCAGCACGGCCACCGGGTCCCCGGACCCGGCACCAGCCTCGCGGTCGACCACGCCCGGTCCGTCCTCCCCGGTCACACCGGCTGCACCGGACAGCCGGATGAGCCATGATCGCTCGCATCCCATCGGCGTGCCAGGACCGGAGGCGAGCGAGTGAGCAGCGCCTACGAGAGCACGGAGGTGACCTCCCGGGAGGACCTGCACGCGTGGCTCGAGCAGAACCACGCGACGAGCCCCGGCTGCTGGCTGGTGACGTGGAAGAAGGGTCGCGGCTCCTACCTGCCGTACGCCGAGGTCGTGCGCGAGCTGCTCTGCTTCGGGTGGATCGACTCGAGGGGACAGCGCGTCGACGACGACCGGACCTCGTTGCTCATCACGCCGCGCCGAGCCGGCAGCGGCTGGTCCAAGGTCAACAAGGAGCACCTGGAGGTCCTCCACGCCAGTGGACGGATGCAGCCCGCCGGGCTCGCGGCGGTCGAGCGGGCGAAGGCCGACGGCAGCTGGACCCGCCTCGACGCGGTCGAGACCCTCGTCGAGCCCGACGACCTCCGAGCCGCCCTGGACGCCGTACCGCCCGCCCGCGCCGCGTGGGACGCCTTCCCACGCTCCGCACGCCGGGCGCTCCTGGAGTGGATCAGCTCGGCGAAGCGCGAGGCCACCCGGTCCCAGCGGGTGGCCCGGACGGTCAGCGAGGCAGCGGCGGGGCGGCGGGCGAACCAGCCGCGACCGCCCGGTGAGCGCTGACCGTCCGGCCTGCCGTCCCCGAGACCTTCCTCGGCCACCAGAACCGGTCACCGAGGAGGACGCCGAGGGCGGGCACCACCACGGTGCGCACGAGCAGGGTGTCGAGCAGGACCCCCACGCAGATGATCAGCCCCAGCTGCGCCAGCACCACCAACGGCAGGACGCCGAGCACCGCGAAGACCGCCGCGAGCAGGATCCCGGCGCTGGTGATGACACCACCCGTGGCGGTCAGGGCGCGCAGCATTCCCTCCCGAGCGCCGTGCTCGGCGGCCTCCTCCCGAGCGCGGGTGACCAGGAAGATGTTGTAGTCGACGCCGAGCGCGACGAGGAAGAGGAACGCCAGCAGCGGGACCCCGACGTCGAGGGCCGAGAACCCGAGGACCTCGGTGAACACCGCCCAGGCGATGCCGAGGCTCGCGACGTATGTCGCCAGCACGGTGGCGACCAGCAGCAGCGGCGCGACGGCGGAGCGGAGCAGCAGGACGAGCGCGCCGAGGACGAGCGCGACGATCACCGGCAGGATCACGGTCCGGTCCCGCGCCGCGGCCTCCTGCTCGTCGATCGCCTCGGCCTGGGTGCCACCGACGTACGTCGCGCCGTCGGAGACGGCCTGCCGCAGCGCCACGACGTCCTCCCGCGCCTCGGCCGTCCCGGGACGGGACCCGAGCACGACGGAGACCTCCGCGAGCCCGCCCGCCTGGCGGGTCACCTCCGCGGAGCGGACGTCGTCGAGGTCCCGGACGGCCAGCAGGACCTCCTCGGGATCGCTGCGGGTGAGGACGGTCGTGGGGTCGGACGCGCCACCGGGGAACGACTCCGCGAGCCGTTCGGCGGCGCTGATCGCCTCGGGTTCGTCGAGGAACTGGTCGGCCGGGCCGAGCCCGGTGTCGATGCGCAGGACGTTGAGGGCCAGCACGGCGAGGAGGATGGCGGAGGCGGCGACGTACACGGCGGGACGGCGGGCAACGAGGTCGCCGACGCGGCGCCAGCCGGAACGGCCGTCGACCAGCTGGGGCTGCCCGACGCGTGGCGTCCGGGGCCAGAACACCCACCGGCCGAACACGACCAGCGCCGGCGGCAGCACCAGCAGGACGAAGGCGGCGGCCGTCAGCACCCCGATGGCGCAGGCGAGGCCCAGTCCCCGGGTGGTCGGGACCACCGAGAGGAGGAGCACCAGCAGCCCGAGGACCACCGTGGCCGCGCTGGCCAGCACCGCCTCCGCCGTCCGGCCCACGGCGCGGCGCATGGCGAGGAACCGGTCAGGCTCCAGCCGGAGCTCGTCGCGGTAGCGCGAGACCAGCAGCAGGGCGTAGTCGGTCCCGGCGCCGAAGACCAGCACGGACAGGATGCCGACCGTCGACTCGTCCCAGGCCATCCCGAGCGCGTCGAGGCCCTGGGTGGCGAGGACCGCGGACAACCGGTCCGCGACCCCCACGACCGTGAGCGGGACGATCCAGAGGACAGGGCTGCGGTAGGTCAGCAGCAGCAGGACGGCGACGACCGCGGCCGTGGTGAGCAGCAGGTCGGTGTCGGCCCCCTGGAAGACCGCGGCGAGATCGGCCTCCACCGCTGCCGGTCCGGTCACCTGGGCCGTGACGCCGTCGGGTGACGCCTCGTCGAGCAGCGAGCGGAGCTCGGTCACGGTGTCGGCGTTCTCCGTTGCGTCGGACTGTGGGAGCGGGAGGACCGCGATCGCGGCGGTGCCGTCCTCGCTGGGGCTCACCGGCGGCCCGTCGGTGAGCGACAGCCGCGAACGGACGTCGTCCACGACCTGCTGGAGCGAACCGATCGAACCTGCGGGGAGCTGGCCGCGTGTCGCGGTGAAGAGCACCACGGCGGGCGCCGCGTCGTCGGGGAGCTGTTGCTGCAGCGTGGCGGCGACGGTGCTGTCGGCGTCCCGGGGGAGCGAGTCGAGAGACGACGGTGTCCTCGTCGCCTCACCGAGGTACATCGTCGCCGCGAGGGCGAGCAGGAGCGGCACCACTGCGGCTGCGTAGGCGGCCCTCGGGCGGAGGAGGATCTCGACGAGCCGGCCGAACGGGCGTCCTCGCATCCGCGGACCTCCTTCAGTGCATTGGTATCTCAGTCAGTTTGCTAGTTCCCCGATAAGGTAGTCGGCATGCAGCAGTCGGACAAGCCGGGGACGGACGGCAGCGCCCCGGCCACCGAGTACGTCGCGGAGTGGCAGCAGACCGACACGCTGACCGCACTGCAGGAGCTGCTCGACGTGTCGGCGCAGGTCCGACCGGCGGTCGCGCGTCGCGCCGGCCTGACCCAGAGCGAGCTCGTGGCGCTCGAGCACCTGATCCGAGGCCCCATCGGACCTGCGGAGGTCGCCCGGTTGCTCGGGGTCACGACGGCGGCGTCGACCGGCATCGTCGACCGGCTGGCCGCGCGAGGACACGTCGTGCGACAGCCCCACGAGACCGACCGCCGGCGTACCGAGCTCGTCGTCACCGACAGCGCGCGCGAGGACGTCCTCGCTCAGCTCCTGCCCATGTTCCGAGCCCTCGCGGCGCTCGACGCGGAGCTCGACGAGGGCGAGCGACAGGTGGTCGACTCCTACCTGCGACGCGCAACCGAAGCCGTCCGCTCCGTGCTCTGACGCCTAGGGGCGGGGCGCGGTGACGCGGTGGTGGGGGCTGTCGGGGTTGAGCAGCGAGTGCTTGCGCCCGTACGCGAAGTAGAGGACCAGCCCGATCGCAAGCCAGACCGCGAACCGCAGCCAGGTCTCCCACTGCAGCTGTGCGATGAGGAACAGCGACGCGACGACCCCGAACGCGGGGACCACCGGCATGAACGGCAGCCGGAACGTCCGGGGCTCGTCGGGACGGGTGTAGCGGAAGAGGATGACGGCCAAGCAGACGACGATGAACGCCGAGAGGATGCCGATGTTCGTCAGGTCCGCGACCTCCCGGATCGGGAACACGCCGGCCAGGACTGCCGAGCCGCCACCGGCGATCCAGGTGACGCGCTGCGGGGTCCCGTGGTCGTCGACCTTCGCGAACCACGGGGGCAGCAGTCCGTCCCGGCTCATCGAGAACCAGACCCGCGTGACACCGAGGAGGAAGGTGAGCATCACCGTGAGGATCGACAGCACCGCGAACACCGAGATGATGCTGGCGATCACCGGTAGGCCGACGCCCTCGAAGGCGGACGCGAAGCCGGCGGTCGGGTCGATCTCGGTGTAGTTCTGCATGCCGGTCAGGACCAGGGTGGCGGCGACGTACAGCGTCATCGCGATGATCAGGGACATCACGATCGCCTTCGGCATGTGCTGCTTGCCGTCGTGCGCCTCCTCCGCTGCCGTGCTCATGGCGTCGTACCCGAACACCGCGAAGAACACGGTGGCGGCGCCGGTCAGGACCGGCCCGAACCCGGCAGGCATGAACGGGTCGTAGTTGCCGGTGTCGATGTAGAAGATCCCCAACCCGATGATGAAGAGGATCAGCAGGATCTTGATGCCGACGGCGATGAGCTCGAACTGGCCGAACGTCCTCGTGCCGCGGCTGAGGATGAACGTCACGAGCAGGCAGATGAGCGCCGCGGGGAGGTTGACGACTCCGCCGTCCTCAGCGGTCGCGCTGATCGACTGCGGGAGGTTCAGCCCGAAGCTCTCGAGGAACGCGTCGAGGTACCCCGAGATCCCGATGGCGACGACGGCGACGATCGCGACGTACTCCAGCAGCAGGTCCCAGCCGATGAACCAGCCGATGACCTCGCCGAGGGCGACGTAGCCGTAGGTGTAGGCCGAGCCGGCCCGCGGGATCATCCCGGCGAACTCGGCGTAGGACACCGCGGCCGCCGCGGACGCGAGTCCGGCCACGAGGAACGCGATGAGCACGGCCGGGCCGACGCCGGGGTTGTCCGCGTCGCCGTGCGCGACGAGCCCGGCCAGCGAGAAGATCCCGACGCCGATGATGCCTCCGACGCCGATGGCCGTGAGCTGCCAGAGGCCGAGGCTCTTGGTCAGCTTCCCGACACCGCTGCCCGCCTCGACCTCCTCGATCTGCTCGACCGGGAGGCGCCGCCAGATGGAACGGGACTGGTGCGTCTGCATCTGCTGTTCCGTTCTCCACCGCCCCAGCGGACCTGCCGGTGGGGCGGTGAGGGCGTCGGGTCCGACACTGACGGATCGCAATCTAGACCAGTCGAGCCCGTGGACCTGCCTGCGCTCGCCGTCGAGGGCGGCTCGACCGGTCACCGAGGGCGGCTCGACCGGTCACGCGGGGCGGCTCGGCGCGGTCAGGCGAGCGGCACGATCTCCGGGGCCCCCAGCCGCGCGGCGTCCGCGGTCTCGTCGTCGGGCTGCTGCTGCGAGAGCCGCTCGGCCTCCACGCGCTTCAGGTAGTGGTCGACCTCCTTGCGCACCTGGTCCTCGCTCCAGCCGAGCACCCGGCCCATGATCGCGGCCGCCTCCGGAGCGGCGCTGACCCCGCGGTCCCACATCTCGATCGAGATGTGAGTACGCCGGGCGAAGACGTCGTCGAGGTGACGCGCCCCCTCGTGGGAGCAGGCGTAGGCGACCTCGACCGCGAGGTAGTCCTCGGCACCCCCGAGCGGCTGCCCGAGCTCCGGGTCCTCGCGCACCATCGCGAGCACCTCGTCGATGAGGGTCCCGTACCGGATGAGCAGGTGCTCGACGCGGGCGACGTGCAGGCCCGACTCCGCGGCGATGACGTGACGACGGTTCCAGGCCGCCTCGTAGCCCTCAGCCCCGACGCAGGGCACCCGCTCGGTCACGCACGTGCCGAAGTTGTCGTCCAGCGCGTGGGTGACCGCGTCGACCGCGTCCTTGGCCATCACCCGGTAGGTCGTGTACTTGCCGCCGGCGACGACCACGAGCCCCGGCGCGGCGTGGGCCACGAGGTGCTCGCGGGACAGCTTCGAGGTCTCGTCGGACTCCCCCGCGAGCAGCGGCCGCAGCCCGGCGTACACCCCCTCGACGTCCTCGCGGGTCAACGGGGTGGCGAGCACCTTGTTGACGTGCTCGAGGATGTAGTCGATGTCGTTGGTCGACGCCGCCGGGTGCGCCTTGTCGAGGTCCCAGTCGGTGTCGGTGGTGCCGACGATCCAGTGTCGGCCCCACGGGATCACGAACAGGACGCTCTTCTCGGTCCGCAGGATCATCCCGGTCGAGGACTGGATCCGGTCCCGCGGGACGACCAGGTGCACCCCCTTGGACGCGCGGACCTTGTACTGTCCCCGCTCGCCGACCATGGCCTGGGTCTCGTCGGTCCACACGCCGGTCGCGTTGATCACCTGCTTGGCGCGGACCTCGAAGGTGCGGTCGTGCTCGAGGTCCACGACGCGGACGCCGGTGACCCGCTCGCCCTCCCTCAGGAAGTCGACGACCCGGGCGCGGGACGCCGCCAGCGCCCCGTAGCGCACCGCAGTCCGCACCAGCGTCATCGTGTGGCGGGCGTCGTCGATCTGGCCGTCGTAGTACTGGATCGCGCCGATGAGCGCCGACTTCTTCAGCGCCGGCGCGACCTTGAGAGCCCCCCGCCGGGTGAGGTGCCGGTGGCGCGGCACCCCTCGTGACGCGCCGCCCTCGAGCCCCATCGTGTCGTAGATCGTGACCCCGGCCGCGACGTACGGCCGCTCCCAGACGCGGTGGGTGAGCGGGTAGAGGAACGGCACCGGCCGGGTCAGGTGCGGTGCGAGGCGCTGCAGGATCAATCCACGTTCCCGCAGCGCCTCCCGCACCAGCCCGAAGTCGAGCATCTCGAGGTAGCGCAACCCGCCGTGCACCAGCTTCGAGGAGCGGCTCGAGGTCCCGCTGGCCCAGTCGCGAGCCTCGACGATCCCCACCTTCATCCCGCGGGTGGCTGCGTCGAGGGCCGCTCCTGCTCCGACGACCCCGCCGCCGACCACGAGGACGTCGAGCTCCTCGAGGGTCATCCGGTCCAGGGCCTCGTCGCGCGCCTGCGGACTCAGTGCCTTGCTCATTCCGGGCTCCATCAGTGTGTGTCCCTCGTGTCAGTCGACGTCGACCCAGTCGAGCGTGCGCTGGACGGCCTTCTGCCACCCCGCGTAGCCCTTGGCGCGCTGCTCGTCGGACCACGCCGGCTCCCAGCGCTTGTCCTCGTTCCAGTTCTCCCGCAGCTCGTCGGTGTCCTTCCAGAAACCTACGGCGAGCCCGGCTGCGTAGGCGGCGCCGAGGGCTGTGGTCTCAGCCACCACCGGCTTGCTGACCGGTACGCCGAGCACGTCGGCCTGGATCTGCATGCAGAGGTCGTTGGCCGTCACGCCGCCGTCGACCTTCAGGACCTCGAGGTGGACCCCGGAGTCCTTCTCCATGGCGTCGGCCACGTCCTTGCTCTGGTAGCAGATCGCCTCGAGCGTCGCCCGTGCCAGGTGGGCGTTGGTGTTGAACCGGGAGAGGCCGACGATCGCGCCGCGGGCGTCGGAGCGCCAGTAGGGCGCGAAGAGCCCCGAGAACGCCGGGACGAAGTACACCCCACCGGTGTCCTCGACCTGTCGCGCGAGGCTCTCGCTCTGCCCCGCGCCGCTGATGATCCCCAGCTGGTCGCGGAGCCACTGCACCGCCGAGCCCGTGACCGCGATCGACCCCTCGAGCGCGTAGACGACCGGGTCGTCACCGAACTTGTAGCAGGGCGTGGTCAGCAGGCCCGCCTCCGACCGGACCAGGTCGGTGCCGGTGTTGATCAGCATGAAGTTGCCGGTCCCGTAGGTGTTCTTCGCCTCGCCGGGGGCGAAGCAGACCTGACCCACGGTCGCGGCCTGCTGGTCGCCGAGGATGCCGGTGATCAGGACCTCGCCACCCAGCGGGCCGTTGGAGAGCGTCGTGCCGTAGCCCTGGGGCTCGGACGAGGACTTGATCGTCGGCAGCATCGAGCGCGGGACGCCGAAGAACGACATGAGCTCCTCGTCCCAGTCGAGGGTCTCCAGGTCCATCATCATCGTCCGGCTGGCGTTGGTGACGTCGGTGACGTGCACGCCTCCGTCGGTGCCGCCCGTGAGGTTCCAGATCAGCCACGAGTCGGTGTTCCCGAACAGCGCGTCGCCGCGCTCCGCCGCCTCACGGACCCCGTCGACGTTCTCGAGGATCCACCGGATCTTGCCGCCCGAGAAGTACGGCGCCGGCGGCAGGCCGGCACGGTGGCGGATGGTGTCGCCCTTGCCCTCACGCTCGAGCGCCGAGGCGATGCGGTCGGTCCGGGTGTCCTGCCAGACGATCGCGTTGTAGTACGGGCGGCCGGTGTTCTTGTCCCACACCACCGTCGTCTCGCGCTGGTTGGTGATGCCGAGTGCCACGAGGTCCGAGGCGTTGATCCCGAGCCGACCCATCGCCGTCCGGACCACCGAGGTCGTGCGCTCCATGATCTCGACCGGGTCGTGCTCGACCCAGCCGGCCTGCGGCAGGACCTGCTCGTGCTCGAGCTGGTGGCGCCCCACTTCGTTGCCCGCGTGGTCGAAAACCATGAAGCGGGTGCTCGTCGTCCCCTGGTCGATGGCGCCTACGTACTCAGCCATGCCGGTTCTCCTCTGCCTCGTCGGTTGCTGCTCGGTTCTCGTCCTTCTGGGTGTAGCCGCCCTGCGGAGGACTGGCGCGGCGCTCGGCGACGTGCGCGGAGTCGGTGTACTCCCCGCGGTCGCCAGGTCCTCGCACGTCAGGGACCTCGCCGCGCTTCTCCTCGGGTGTCTCCTGGTCGGTGTAGGTGCCTTCTCCCGCCTCGACGTCGCCGAGGTCGGAGTCGGGGTAGTCGCCCGCGGTGGGGTCGCTCGGGGTGCTCGTCATGGTCGGCCTCTCACAGGAACGCGGTGGCGGCCAGGCCGGCCAGCACACCGCCGATGATCGGACCCACGACGGGGACCCAGGAGTAGGCCCAGTCGCTGCTGCCCTTGCCGCGGATCGGCAGGACCGCGTGGGCCACGCGCGGGCCGAGGTCGCGGGCGGGGTTGATGGCGTAGCCGGTGGGCCCGCCGAGGCTGTTGCCGATGCCGAGCACGAGGAGCGCGACAGCCAGCGGCCCCAGCTCGGTCGGGGTGTTGCCGAACATGAGGATGACGAACACGAGCACGAAGGTGCCGATGATCTCGGTGACGAGGTTCCAGGGGTAGTTGCGGATCGCCGGGCCGGTCGAGAACACGCCGAGCTTGGCCTCGGGGTCCTCGCTCTGGTCGAAGTGGTCCTTGTAGGCCAGCCAGCAGAGCACCGCACCGAGGAACGCGCCGAGGAACTCCCCGGCCAGGTAGACCAGCGTCGAGGCGAAGCTGACCTCGACGCCGGGCGCGTACTCGTCGGCGCCGTTGGCCAGCAGGCCGAAGGTGACCGCCGGGTTGATGTGGGCGCCGGAGCGGAACGCGACGTAGACGCCGGCGAAGACGCCGATGGCCCAGCCGAAGTTCACGAGGAGGAAGCCGCCGCCGGCTCCCTTCGACTTGTCCAGGGCGACGTTGGCGACCACGCCGCAGCCGAATAGCAGGAGGATCGCGGTCCCCGCGACCTCCGAGACGAAGACAGTTCCCAATGACACGTGGCCTCCTGGAGGAGTGACTCGGGTGAGTGGTCCGGAGGACGACGAGCGTGCCCCCGCTCCGTGAACGTAGAAGTCCACGATCGCCTCCCGCAACGGGCGGTGTTCGACGATGCCGAACGTTCCACCGCGACGTCTCATCGGATGAGCGCGTAACGTCCGAAGCGTGCCGGGTCACGTGCAGTCGGTCGAGCGGGCGGCCGCGGTCCTACGGCTGCTCGCCGACGGCCGACTGGCGCTGGTCGACCTGTCGAACTCGCTCGGGCTCGCGAAGGGCACCGTGCACGGGATCCTGCGGACGCTGCAGCACGTCGGCTTCGTCGAGCAGGACCCGGCGTCGGGCAAGTACCAGCTCGGCCCCGCGCTGCTGCAGCTCGGCAGCCGCTCCCTCGACGTCAACGAGCTGCGGTCCCGGGCCCTGAACTGGGCCGACTCGCTCGCCGCGCACAGCGGTGAGGCGGTCCGGATCGGCTCGCACCTGGACGGTGAGGTGCTCGTCGTCCACCACGTGTTCCGCCCCGACGACTCCGCCCAGACCGTGGAGGTCGGGAGCCTCCTGCCGCTGCACGCCTCCGCGCTGGGCAAGGCGATCGCCGCGTTCGACAGCGCCGCCGTCGCCGCCGTACGCCGCCGGGGGCTGGCGCCGTACACCCGGTCGACGATCGTCACCCTCTCCGGGCTCAACCGGGCGCTGGCCGGGGTGCGTGACGAGGACTGGGCCGCCGAGGTCGAGGAGATGACCATGGGGGAGGCAGCGATCGCGGCGCCGCTGCGCGACGAGGCCGGGCTCGTCGTCGGCTCCCTGGGGCTGTCGGGTCCGGTGGACCGGGTATGCGACCGCCACCACCGGCCGCGCCCGGCCCTGGTGAACCAGGTCCGCGACGCCGCCCGCGCCGTCTCGCGAGAGCTCGGGGCGCACGCCTAGTGCTGCCGACGTACGTCGCGGCGCTCGACCAGGGCACCACCTCGACCCGCTGCATCCTCTTCGACCACCAGGGCCGGCTGGTCTCCGTCGCGCAGCTCGAGCACGTCCAGCACTACCCGAGGCCGGGCTGGGTGGAGCACGACGCCGCGCAGATCTGGCGCAACACCCAGTGGGTGCTCCACGAGGCGGCGGCGCAGGCCGGCGCCACACCGGAGCAGGTCACCGCACTGGGGATCGCCAACCAGCGGGAGACCACGGTCGTGTGGGACAGGCGCACCGGGCGGCCGGTCGGCAACGCCGTGGTGTGGCAGGACACCCGCACTGTCGGGATCGTCGAGGAGCTGGCCGCCGACGGCGGGGTGGACCGGTTCCGGCAGGTCTGCGGACTGCCGCTCGCGACCTACTTCGCCGGACCGCGGCTGCGGTGGCTGCTCGACCGGACTCCCGGCCTGCGCCGTCGCGCCGAGCGGGGGGAGGTGCTCGCCGGGACGATGGAGACCTGGTTGATCTGGAACCTGACCGGGGGTCCCGACGGCGGCGTCCACGTCACCGACGTCACGAACGCCAGCCGCACGATGCTCATGGACATCGATCGGCTCGAGTGGGACCAGGGGCTGCTCGACGGCTTCGGGGTGCCGCGTGCGGTGCTGCCGGAGATCCGGTCCTCGGCCGAGGTGTACGGCACCGCCGTGACGGGTCTCCCCGGCACGCTGATCGCTGCCGCGCTCGGGGACCAGCAGGCGGCGCTCTTCGGGCAGACCTGCTTCGCAGCCGGGGAGGCCAAGTGCACCTACGGCACCGGCTCCTTCCTGCTGCTCAACACCGGGTCGGAGATCGTCCGGTCCTCCCACGGGCTGCTGACCACCGTGGGCTACAAGATCGGCGGTGAGGACGCCGTCTACGCCCTGGAGGGGGCGATCGCCGTCACGGGGTCCCTCGTGCAGTGGTTCCGCGACAGCCTGGGGCTGATCTCGAGCGCACCCGAGATCGAGACCCTCGCCCGGACCGTGAACGACAACGGCGGCTGCTACATCGTGCCGGCCTTCTCCGGGCTGTACGCCCCGCACTGGCGCTCCGACGCGCGGGGGATCATCGTCGGGCTCACCTCCTACATCACCAAGGGACACCTGGCACGCGCCGTCCTGGAGGCCACCGGGTGGCAGACCCGCGAGGTGGTCGACGCGATGAACGCCGACTCCGGGCTCGACCTGACCACGCTCAAGGTCGACGGCGGGATGACCGCGGACAACCTGCTCATGCAGTTCCTCGCCGACGTGCTCGACGTCCCGGTGGTGCGGCCGATGGTCAGCGAGACCGTGTCGCTCGGTGCGGCGTACGCCGCGGGGCTGGCCGTCGGCTACTGGCCCGACCTCGAGGGCCTGCGCGCCAACTGGCACCGCGCGGCCCAGTGGACCCCCGCCATGGACGCGGGCCGGCGCGACGAGGAGTACGACAACTGGCAGCGCGCGGTCGAGCGGACGATGGGCTGGATCACCCCGGAGCAGACGAAGCGGGACCGGTGAGGCCCGACCTCCGCTCGGAGCGTGCCGGAGACCACAGGCTCCGCAGGCCGCCCCGGAGGTGGCGCAGGAACAGCTCGTCGCCGTAGGCCTCGGTCCGGTGGCCCAGCGCGGTGTACCAGCAGCGGCCCTCGCCGTACCGGTGGCGCCAGGCGACCGGGTGGTCGCGGCCCATGCTCCCGCCGCGGTAGCTGGCCTCGTCGACGGTGAGCAGGACGTCGACGCGGCCGCGGGGGTTCGAGGCGAAGTCGTACCACTCGTCCTCGTGGGCCCACAGCGGCGGCAGTCCCTCGGTCGACGGGTGCGTGGGGTCCTCCACGCGGACCGCACCGCGCTGCACCTCCGGGTGCGCCACGAAGACGGCGCCGACGATCCGCTCGAACTCCGTCCAGGAGGGTTCGGTCGCGGTCGCGGAGTGGATCCCGGCGAAGGCGCCGCCGCCGTCCAGCCACGTGGCGAACGCCGCGCGCTGGGAAGCGTCGAGGACGTCGCCCATCGTCGAGAGCCAGACGACCACGGCGTACCGGCTCAGGGTCCGCTCGGTGAAGACCGCCGGGTCCTCGGTGTGGTCGCAGGCCAGCCCGTCGTCCGCGGCCAGGCTGGTCACGGCTCGGACCCCTGCGTCGATCGAGTCGTGACGGTAGCCGTCGGTCCGGGTGAAGACGAGGACCCGCGGCAGGTCGGGAGAGGCGTCCACGGGACCCATCATCAACCTCCGCGGTGCCGGCGTCACCACAGCCAGTCGGACTCCGGGGCGGCCAGCGGCTCGAGCTCCGCCCACAACGCGTCCGGCACCTCGGTCGTCGCGTTGCGCACGAGGTCGTCGACCTGGTCGGGCGTGGTGGCGCCCACGACCGTGGCGGTGATCCGCGGGTCGCGCAGGGAGAACTGCAGCGCCGCCAGGGCAAGCGGCACCCCGTGACGGGCGCAGACGTCCTCCATCGTGCGCACGCTCGCCAACGTCTCCGGGGACGCCGGCCGGTAGGCGTAGGTCTGCCGCACCGCGGCGCCTTCCGCGAGGATGCCGCCGCCGTACGGAGCCCCGTTCATCACCCCGACACCGAGCCCGACCGCCTCGTCGAGGAGCGCGCCGGCGGAGCGGTCGACGAGCGTCCACCTGTTGTGGGTGAGCAGGACGTCGAAGGCACCGGTGCGGAGGAGCTCCGCCATGAGCGCGACCGGCCCGCCGCCGACTCCCAGTGCGCGGGTGAGCCCCTCGTCCTTGATCCGCAGCAGCTCCTCGACCGGCCCACCGGGTGCGGTGGCCTCTGCGAAGGACTTCTTCTCCGGGTCGTGCAGGTGCAGGACGTCGACACGGTCGACCCCGAGGCGCGTCAGGCTGGCCTCGACCGACCGGCGCACCTGTCGGCCGGAGTAGTCCCCGGTCACCGGGTCCGGCTCGACCTTCGTCGACAGCACGAGCCCCTCGGGCGGGCCGCCGGCCTCGGCGAGCACGGCACCGATGCGCTCCTCGCTGCGGCCCTCGCCGTACCAGGCCGCGGTGTCGAGGACGTTCAGCGGCCCCTCGAGCAAGCGCCGGACCACGGCGGTCGCCTGCGGCGCCGACACCTCGTAGCCGAACACCTCCGGCATGCTCCCGAGCGGCCCGGCACCGAGGCAGGCCGGGGTGACGTCGAGGCCGGTCCGTCCGAGAGGCCGGGGGACGAGAGGCGGCAGGGGTCCGAGCACCGGGACAGTGTGCCCCGGCCTGCCGGCCACCGAGGTCACGGCGTGCGCAGCAGCTCCTCGACGCGGCCGACCTCGTCGTCGAGCTCCGCTTGCTCTGCGCGGGTCAGCGACCGCAGCATGCGTACGTCGACGGCGCCGGTCGCGGTGCGGCGCCAGAGTCCCTCGAGCATGCCGTCCACGAAGACCGTGGCGCCGGTCCCACCGTTGAGCCCCATCCACGCCTGACGCCGCTCGGGCGTGGTGACCCGGGTCCGCTCCTGGTGGGAGAGCCAGAGGTTGTCGTAGACCCCGAGCAGCCGGACCGGCGCGGGCACGTCCGCCGCCGCGACCGGCAGGCCGGCCAGGTCGAGCACCGCGCGGCCACGCTCGTCCTGGTAGCGCACGAGCTCCTCACCCAGCGCGTGGAGGACCGGCCGGAGCCGGGTCACCCCGGACCAGGTGCTGACGTCGGCCGGCGTCCCCGGTCCGTACGCGCGCAGCCACCGACGCACGACCGTGGCCGGATCCGGGTCGAGCAGCGGCTGCCCGAGCCAGGTCGCCAGCGGGGAGTAGACCTGGCCTCCGGAGTGCCCCCAGGTCCCTCGTGGTGGCAGCTGCACCAGCGCCGTCAGGGTCTTCGCGAGCGCAGTGGCGCGCGACGGCGTGATTCCGGGGTGCCGGGCGGCGAGCCGTTCCCCGAGCTCGCCCCCCGGCACGGGTCCGGTGGCGAGGAGGTCGCCTGCCTCGGCGACGAGCACGTCGTACTGCTCGACGGGGAAGTCGCGGCCGTAGTCGGCGGTCCGTGCCGACCGGGTGAGGAAGGGCTGCACCCACGGCCGCAGCGTCCGCGCGTCGTCCCCGGTGACGAGGTGGATGGTGCCGCGCATCAGCAGCACGCGGACGGCGCGACGCTCGGTCAGCGCGTCGGAGAGGGGGTGCGGATCGGGGTCGGCGAGCCGTGCCGCGAGGGACAGGTACGGCGGCAGCACGTCCTGCGCCTGAAGGCCCAGCAGGTGCTCGACCATCGTGAGGGGCGGGACCGCGGCGCGCTCCAGGAGGTGCTGGCGCTGCAGCAGCGTCCGGTTGAGCACCCGGTCGGGAAGGACCGGGTGGGCGGCGCGGGGCACACCGGCACGGTAGTGGGAGGGACCGGCGCCGTCGGCCAGGATGGGGGTCGTGATCAGTTGGTACACCGCCTTCCTGGACCTGCCGGCGGCCCGCTTCGACGCGGGCACCCGCTTCTGGTCCGAGGTCACGGGCTGGCCCCTGTCCCCGCGCCGCGGCGAGCGCGGCGAGTTCGCGACGCTGCTGCCGCCGCAAGGCGACGCGCACCTCAAGGTCCAGGCCGTCGACGGTCCGCCGGCGTGCCACCTCGACGTGCACGTGACCGACGTGGCGCAGGGCGTCGCAGCGGCACAGGAGCTCGGCGCGGAGGTCCGCGGTGCGCACGACGGCTGGACCGTCCTGAGCTCACCGGGCGGGTTCGTGTTCTGCGTGGTCCCCCATCCCACCGGCGGGGTGCTGGCCCCGCCGTCCGCGTGGCCGGGCGGGCGGAGCGCAGTCGAGCAGGTGTGCATCGACGCCCCGCCCGCGGCGTACGACCGGGAGGCGGACTTCTGGACGGCCCTCACCGGGTTCGAGCGGGTGCGCGGCGAGCCGAACGAGTTCGAGGACCTCGAGCGCCCGGCGTGGAGTCCCTTCCGGTTCCTGCTGCAGCGGCTCGACAGCGACGACGCCGGGCGGACCACGGCCCACCTGGACGTCGCGAGCGACGACCGCGAGGCCGAGGTGCGCCGGCACGAGGAGCTCGGCGCCGAGGTGGCCTACGTCGGGCGGGGCTGGACGACGATGACCGACCCGGCGGGGTCGACGTACTGCGTGACCGACCGCGTCCCTGCCTACGACCTCCCGCCGAGCCGCCCCTCGTGACCGGTCGAGCCGCCCCTCGTGACCGGTCGAGCCGCCCCTCGTGACCGGTCGAGCCGCCCCTCGTGGTCAGGCGCAGGCCTCGCGCAGGTGCAGCAGCCAGCCGCGCAGGTGCATCAGGTGGACGTCCTCCCGTGCCGTGCCGTCGGCGCGGAGGATCCACACCCGTGTGCCGGAGGCGCTGACCACCATGCGTTCGCCACTTTCGAGGCTCGACAGTCCGACCGCCTCCTGAGGCGTCGCGGCTCCTCGTGCACCGACCGCGAAGTCCGCGACGATGAGCGACCGCTCGTCGGTCGGGCAGCTCAGCCGCGGCCGCTCGTCCCCGGCTCCGAGGCGGACGACCCGGGGCGGGTCCCGCACGACCTCGTCGTCACCCGTCGTGCTGCCTCCCGTGCTGGCCACCACCGAGGTGGCGGGCGCCTGCTGGCCGCACCCCGTCACGCCCAGCACCGCGGCCAGTGCGACGCCGGAAGCCGCCAGAGCGTGCCGTCGTCGCGCTGGTCCGGGCGTCGCCGGATCACCCCTCATCGGTCGCTCCTGTCGCGGGATCGGGCTCGTCCTGGGACTTCGACGCACGCGGCCGGGCAGCGGTTCCCTGCTCGAGGAGCTCGAGCGCGTCGGGCAGCACCTCGCTGACGGGGATGTCGGTCAGCCACGGCTCCCGGTGCCCGCAGCGCTCGCCGTACCGGTCGGCGTAGACCTCCGCGAGCTTGGGCGTGCCACACCGTGGGCACTCGAGCCGCCACGAGACGTGGATCCGGTGCTGCGACCTCGTGAACGGTGCGGCATTGCCGACGTTGCCGACGTTGCCGCACCAGAAGAGCCCCACCGTCGGCGTACCCACCGCCTCGGCGACGTGCCGTGGCCCGGTGTCGTTGGAGAGCACCAGCGTCGCCCGGTCGAGCAGGCTGAGGAGCGGGGCGAGCGAGAGCTCGCCGCCACGGCGAGCGCGTCGGCGACCGCCGCGAACCGGTCCGCCGGCCAGCGCCGGCGGGGGTCGCTGGCGCCAGGGTGGACGACGACGAGGGGACGGGACCCTGTCGGCACCCGACGCTCGGACGCGGTCCGGTCGGCTCCGGTGACCGCCAGCCGGGGGACGATCGTCACCGGGTCCGCGCCCACCAGCGCCACGACCTCGAGGAGTCGCAGCACCTCGTGCTGGAAGTGCACGAACGGCAGGGTCCGGTCGAGCGGCTCGGCGTCCGGCGTACGCAGCCCGGCGGTGACACGGGCGCCGACGCTGCTCATGGAGGGGTTCGAGTGGCGACCGCCGCCGTGGAGCTGGATCCGGAGATCGAAGCGCTCCTCTCGCATCCTCCCGAGGATGGCGGCGAGCGCCCCGGCGTCCTCGGAGCCACCTCCATGAAGCCCGCCGGAGACCGGGACGACCTCGACGCGCTCGGCGAAGGTCCGGGGCGGCCCTCGAGGAGCTCGGCCTTGCAGGGTCGTGCCGAGGAGGACCAGCTCGGCCGTGGGGTACGCCGCGCGGCGCGCCTTGAGTGCCGGAAGGGTCATGACCAGGTCCCCGAGTGCGTTGGCCCGCAGCACGGCGATCCGCGCGACGTCCGGGACGAGCGGGCCTGCTGTCAGGCCCAGGAGGGGGACGGGCGGAGCCATGGTTCGGTGTTCCCGCGGGCCGCCGGCACGACACCGCACGCCGTCACGGAGGGCGGCTCGACCCGTCACGGAGGGCGGCTCGGCGGGGGTCAGACGAGCTCGACGGCCTTCACGAGCTTGGCGAGCGAGTCCTTGGCGTCGCCGAAGAGCAGGGTCGTCTTCGGGTCGAAGAGCAGCTCGTTCTCGATACCGGCGAACCCCGGCCGCATCGACCGCTTCATGAAGACGATCTGTTGCGCCTCGTCGGCGTTGAGGATCGGCATGCCGTAGATGGGCGCACCCGGGCTGGTCTTGGCGGCGGGGTTCACGACGTCGTTCGCACCGACGACGAGGACGACGTCGGTGTGCTTGAACTCGCCGTTGATGTCGTCCATCTCCTTGAGCTGCTCGTAGGGCACCTGCGCCTCCGCGAGCAGCACGTTCATGTGGCCGGGCATCCGACCCGCGACCGGGTGGATCGCGTAGTCCACCTGGATGCTGCGGCGCTGCAGCTCCTCGACCAGCTCGCGCAGGGTGTGCTGGGCCTGCGCCACCGCGAGGCCGTAGCCGGGGACGACGATGACCCGGCTGGCGTACGCCAGCAGGATCGCGACGTCCTCGGGACCCGCGGACCGGACGGGCCGGTCCGAGATCTCGCCGCCCCCGAGCGTCGAGCCGCCCTTGAGCGCGCCGAACAGGATGTTGCCCACCGAGCGGCCCATCGCCCGCGCCATGAGGAGCGTCAGGAACGTCCCGGACGCGCCGACGAGCGTGCCGCCGACGAGCAGCACGGTGTTGCCCAGGACGTAGCCGCCGGCGGCGACGGTCAACCCGGTGAACGCGTTCAGCAGGGAGATGACGATCGGCACGTCGGCGCCGCCGACGGGAAGGACGAGCAGCAGCCCGAAGACGAGTCCGACCACGGCGAGGGGCACCGCCCACGACAACGACGGGTCGACCACGATGGCCACCGACAGCACCACCGCCGCCACCAGCAGGCCGCCGAAGGCGAGCGGCAGGCCCGGGAAGACGACCGGGCGCGACGTCATCAGCTCCTGCAGCTTGGCGAAGGTGACCAGCGACCCGGAGAACGAGACCGTCCCGACGAACACGGTGAACGCCGTGGCCGCCAGGTCGAACGCCGGGAGCCCGGCACCGCCCAGTGCCCGGCTCGGTCCCACCAGCTCGAGCAGGTGGTGCAGCTCGAGCAGGGCGACAAGGGCGGCGGCACCGCCGCCGACCCCGTTGAAGAGCGCCACCATCTGCGGCATCTGGGTCATCTGCACGCGCTGCGCGCCGACGACGCCTCCGACGGACCCGACCGCGATCGCCCCGAGGATCAGTGGGACGTGGTCGAGGTCGGCGTAGACGAACGGCAGTCCGCACGCGACCACCGCGGCCACGGCGCCGACGAGGTTGCCGGCCCGCGCCGTGCGGGGACCCGACAGCCCCTTGAGGGCGAGGATGAACCCGACCGCGCAGAGCAGGTAGACCACCTGCACCCAGGTCGGCATCAGCGCACCGATCCTGTCGGCGTGCGCTCCGACCGGGCGCCGGGTCGCTTGCGGGCGAACATCTGGAGCATCCGGTCGGTGACCACGAAGCCGCCGATCATGTTGACCGCCGCGAGCACGATCGCCACGAGCCCCACGACGAGCGCCAGCGTGCTGTCGGTCGTGCCGGTGACCAGCACCGCGCCGAGGAGGATCACCCCGTGGATCGCGTTGGCCCCCGACATCAGCGGGGTGTGCAGGGTCGAGGAGACCTTGGCGATGACCTCGATGCCGACGAAGACGCTGAGGACGAAGATGGTGAGCCAGACGACGCCGTCGTTCACGACCGGCCTCCTTCACTCGGGGCGGTGTGGACGGCGACCGGCTCCGGCTCCGGGAGCGGTCCTTCGAGGGCGAGCCGGGTCGGCTCGTGAAGGATCAGCCCGCCGCGCGTGACGCAGGAGCCGGCGACGATCTCGTCGGCGGGGTCGGGGTCGAAGGCACCGTCCCGGGTCATGAGCGTGACGAGGTTGACGATGTTCTGCGCGTAGAGCCGCGACGCCGGCTGCGGGAGCTGCGCCGGCACGTTCGCCCCGCCCCAGACCTGGGCGTTGCCGATGCGGACCACCTCACCCGGCACCGACCCCTCGACGTTGCCGCCGCTCTCGGCGGCCAGGTCGACGACGACCGCGCCCGGCGCCATCTGCTCGACCATCGCGGCGGTGACGAGCAGCGGGGCGCGCCGTCCGGGGACCGCAGCCGTGGTGATCAGGGCGTCCGCGGCCGCGACGTACGGCGTGAGGAGCTCCTTCTGACGGGCTGCTCGGTCCTCGGTCATCTCGCGGGCGTAGCCACCGGCGCCCTCGAGCGTCTCCAGCTCCAGGTCGATCGCCTGTGCGCCCAACGAGCGGATCTCCTCCGCCGACGCCGCGCGGACGTCGTAGGCCTTCACGACCGCACCGAGCCGGCGGGAGGTCGCGATCGCCTGCAGTCCGGCCACCCCGGCACCGAGCACGACGACCTCCGCCGGCGGGACCGTGCCGGCCGCGGTCATGTTCAGGGGGAAGAACCGGCGCAGCATGCCCGCCGCGACGATCGCGCACCGGTAGCCCGCGACCAGCGCCTGGCTGGACAGCGCGTCCATCGCCTGCGCACGGCTGATCCGTGGCACGAGCTCCATCGCGTACGCCGTGACGCCGCTGTCCCGGAGCTCGGCGACGAGGTCGAGGTTCGCCGCTGTCGGGAGGAACGAGACGACGCTGGTCCCGGGCGGCAGCTGGCGCACGAGCGAGGCGTCGAGCGGGTTCACCGAGACGATCACGTCCGCTTCGGCGAACGCGGCGTCGGTCACCTCGGCGCCGACAGCGGCGTACGCCTCGTCGGTGTGGAGCGACCCCCGCCCGGCGCCGGGCTCGACGGTCACCTCGTAGCCGATCCCGGTCAGCTTGGCGACGAGCTCGGGGACGAGCGCGACCCGCGTCTCCCCCGGGCGCGTCTCTCTGGCGACAGCGATCCTCACGCCCGAAACCTAGGGCACGCCGCCGACAGATCCCACTTCCCGAGCCGGGCGTCTCAACGCCCACCTTGCCGGTGCACGCTGACCGCGTAGCCCGGCTCCGTGTACGGCGCGCCGTCCCACCCGCTGTGCCGCGCCGCGAGCGTGAACCCGGCTCCTGCCATGGCGTCGTCGTAGAGCGCGATCGGGAGGATCGGTGCTCCCGGCGGCAGGTGTCCCTCGTCGAACCCGAAGCCCGACACGACGATCCCGTCGGGCCCGAGCAGCGCGGCGAGTCGGGACGCGACTCGCGGCAGCTCCTCGACCTCGACGAACGGCACGACGTTGCCGGCGAGCACCGCGGCGTCGACGCGCTCCTCGCCGAGGTCCAGCGCCCCGAGGTCGGACACCACCCAGCGCAGGTCCGGCCGCAGCCGCCGTGCGACCTCGATCATCTCCTCGTCGACGTCGGCGCCGACGACCTCGAAGCCCAGGTCGGCCAACCGGGCGCCGACCCGTCCCGTGCCGCAGCCCGCGTCGAGGACCCGGGCGCCGGGCGCGAGCAGCGAAGCGACGTACGCCGCCTCGCCGTGGACGTCCTCGCCCGCCGCCTCGAGCTCGGCGAAACGGTCGGCGAAGCGCTGCGCGTAGTCCTCGCCGGTCACCCGGCGCGCGAGCTCGCGCCACCGGTCCCCAGGGCGGGTCACGAGCCGGTCACGAGCTGGTCGGTGCTGCGTCGTCCCAGGGCACGCTCCAGGGTGTCAGGTCGCGCGCGAGGGAGGAAGCCAGGGGACCGGGCGGGCGCCGAGCCAACCCACGGCGCCGCCGCCACCGACCTTGCTCAGCAGCGACGGCAGGACCACGCCGAAGTTCGACAGCAGCGAGACGTGCTGCTCGGTGTCGACCTGGTCGGGGAGCTGCTGCTCGGCCTGCTGCGCCTGCTGGTGCGCTCCCTGCTCCTTTGAGGAAGTCCAGGATCATCGACTTGTCGAGCTGCATCGCGGTGCTCCCCCGGTCCGGTGTGTCGGTCCGGGTCAGTCCTGCCTGGCAGGGAGGTGCCAACCCTCGCCGACCTCCCCCCTCCGCCGCCCCAGGCCAGGTCAGGCGCTGCGGTAGAGCTTCGTGAGGGTGAACTCCCGGTGCCCGAGGAGCTCGGCCGCGGTGAGGCGACCGTTGATCGTGCGCTCCACGATGTCGATCAGCATCTCGCCCTCCTCCTCCACCGACCGTCCCTCGGTCAGCAGTCCGGAGCAGTCCACGTCGATGTGGTCGCCCATCGCGGCGACGGTCTTCGGGTTCGCGGAGATCTTGACCACGGGCTGGACCGGGTTGCCGATGGGGTTCCCCTGCCCGGTGGGGAAGAGGTTGACCACACCGCCACCTGCGGCCATGAGCGTCACGCACTCCGCCGCTGCGGACGAGGTGTCCATGAAGTGCAGGCCCTTCACGGTGGGCGCCTCCGCAGGAGCCAGTGCCCCCACGACCGGCTTGGTGCCGGTCTTCACGATGTTGCCGAGCGCCTTCTCCTCGATCGTGGACAGGCCGCCGGCGATGTTGCCCTGCGTCGGCTGCGACCCGAGCAGGTTCGCGCCGGTCCCCTCGATCATGTCGATGTAGTCGTCGTAGAAGCCCTGGAACCGGGCGCGTACCGCCTCGCTGACGCAGCGCTCGGCGATGAGGTGCTCCCCGCCGGTGAGCTCGCTGGTCTCGCCGAAGATCATCGTGCCGCCGGCGTCGACCCACCGGTCGCTCAGGTAGGCCGTGACCCGGCAGGAGCCGAGCCCGGTCGTGGTGTCGGACTCGCCGTCCTTCGTGGTCAGGATGATCTCCGAGCGCTCGACGGGCTCGCGCACGAGCTCGCTGGCGTCCTGCAGGAACTGCTTGGCGACGCGCGCCGCCCGCCCGATGACCGTCAGGTCACCGAAGCCCTCGAGCCACATGCCCTCCACCGGCTTGCCGGTCGCGGCGATGCCCTCGACGACGCGACCGGTCCAGTTCGGCTCGACACCGATGACCACGACCGCGGCGATGTTGGGGTTCGAGCCGATCCCGATCAGGGTCCGGAAGGTGAGGTCGAGGTCGTCGCCGAACTGCAGCCGCCCGAACGCGTGGGGCAGTGCCAACGTCCCCGGGATCAGCGCAGCGACCCCCTCGGCCGCCGCGTTGGAGAGGTCGTCGACCGGGAGGATCGCGACGTAGTTGCGGGTGCCGACCGCCCCGTTGGGACGACGGAAGCCGGTCAGGCGACGCTGTTCTGCCACCGGGCGCTCCTCACGTTGTGGATGTGCACGTAGTCGCCCCTGGTGATGGCGGCGCTCGCGATCGCGGTACGGACGCCGTACTCGATGACGTCCTCGCCCTCCGACACGTCCTGGAGGGCGACCTTGTGCCCGAGCGGGATCTCGGCGCTCACCTCGACGGTGACCGACTCGGCACCGTCGAGGAACCCGACCTCGGCGGTCCCCGGGAGCACGTCCCGGACGGCCACCGCCACGTGGTCACCCTGCTTGTGAGCGAGGAAGCTCGGTACGGAGTTCGCCATCCGGAGGTCCTTTCTGAGGAAGGGGCACGGGAACTGGTGCACCTTACTCGTGTTTCGTGTTGACACCTCGCACAGGCCGGACGACCATCGGCAATCGATTGCACAGGGGAAGGCGGTCCGACGGATGCCCGAGGAGCGGGTCGCGGCCGGAGGTGTGGTCAGCCGGGACGGACCGCCGACCCGTTCCTGGCTGCGCCTCGCGCTGCCGGTGGCCGGGTGCGTGCTGCTGGTGTCGATGACGGCGCACGTGCGGGTCCCGCTCCTCCCCGAGTTGGGAAGGGACCTGGCGATGCCCGCGAGCCAGCTCGGCGTCGCCGTGACGCTGTTCGGCCTCGGTCGGCTGGCGATGGACCTCCCCGCGGGGGGCTTCGCCGACCGATTCCGGCCGATGCGGGTGATGGGGGTGGCGGCCCTGGTCATGAGCCTGGGGAGCGGGATGGTCGCCCTGGCCCCGGGAGCAGCGGTCGTCATGGTGGCGTTCCTCCTGCTCGGGGCCGCGAGCGCCACCGCGAACACCACCGGGATGACCAGCCTCACCGGCACAGCGCCCGCCCAGCGCCGCGGCTCGGCGATGGCGATGTACTCCGGGTGCCTGCTGACCGGCCAGGCGCTCGGCCCCGCGCTGTCCGGAGGGATTGCCGGGCTGACCGGCTGGCGGGTGGCTGCAGCCAGCGGTGCCGCGCTCGCCGGCGTGGTGGCGGCCGTCGCGCTGTCCTGGCGGTCGACCGCGGCTCCGGCCCCGTCCGGAGGCCGGCGGACCCCCGCCAGCGGGCCTCCCCTGACCCCGGTTCAGCGGGGCGTTGCCTACGGCATCGGCTTCAGCGTGTTCCTCACCGTCGGGGCCGTCGCCCAGACGCTCGTCCCCCTCATCGGCGCCGGCGAGCTCTCGCTCGACGTCTCGCTCATCGGTGCGGCGATCGGCCTCGGCGGAGCTGCCAGGGTCGTGAGCGCGGTGGCGACGGGGGCGGTCTCCGACGCGGTGTCGCGTCGGGCCGCGCTCATCCCGTGCCTGGTCCTCCAGGTCGTCGGGGTGGGCCTGCTCGCGGTCGACGGCGGCGCCACCTGGTGGCTGGTCGCGGTCGTCCTGCTGTCGCTCGGCGCCTCCGCGCACTCCGTCGCCGCCACCGTCCTGGTCGACCGCGGCGACCCGAGCCACCTGGGTCGCGTGCTGGGTCGCTACCGCTTCACCGCCGACATCGGGCTGGTCGTCGGGCCGGTCGTCACCGCCACGCTCTACGAGTCGGCCGGGCGCGGGGTCGCGGCGGGCGTCATCGCCGCCACGCTGCTGATCAGCACCCTCGCGGCCGTCGTGCTGCTCCCGGAGACCGGGGTGCGCCCGGCGGAGCGCGTAGGAACCACCCCGTGAGCCTGGACCTGCTCGTCGTCATCGGCGCCATCGCCCTCGGGGCGTTCGTCAAGGGGGTGACGGGCACCGGGCTGCCGCAGATCGCCGTCCCCGTCATGGCCACCAGCGTCGGGGTGGAGCACGCCGTGGTGGTGATGGCGGTGCCGGGCATCGCGTCGAACGCCTGGCTGGTGTGGGCCAACCGGGACGCCGTCCGCGAGACCCGCGACCTCCCCGCGGTGACCGGGGCCGGCATCGCCGGCTGTGTCGCCGGCACCGTCGTGCTGTCCTCGGTCGACGCGACGATGCTCTCTGTCGCCCTCGCAGCCGTGATCCTCTGTTACGTCCTCGTCGTCCTGAGCCGCCCCGACGTCTCGTTGCCGCCCGCGGTGAGCCGGTGGACCTCGCCTCCCGTCGGCTTCCTGGCCGGCGGCCTGCAGGGGTCGACGGGGGTCTCGGGGCCGCTCCTCACGACGTACCTCCACGGGTTCGCGCTCCGCCCCGCGGCGTACGTCCTGTCGCTCTCGGTGCTCTTCCTCGTCTTCGCCATCGTCCAGGTCGTCTCCGTCGCGGTGCTCGGGCTCTACACCGCGGAGCGGCTACGCGACAGCGTGCTGGCGCTGGTCCCGATCGCGGTGATGCTCCCGCTCGGCAGCAGGCTCTCGCGGCGGCTCCCGGTCGCCGCCTTCCGCCGGGTGGTGCTGGCCGGGCTGGTGGTGACGGCCTGCGTCCTGGTCGTCGGGGCGTGGCGCTCGTGACGCGTTGACCGTCCGGAGTGGTCTCCCTAGGATGTCGCAATCGTTTGCAGAGGAGCCGCGCATGTCGAAGGTCGACGCCGTCGTCGAGAACTGGTTCCCCCGGTTCCTGGCCAACGGGCTCGACTACTTCGACGTGCGGCGGATGCTCGACCAGGTCGACGAATGGGACGACTGGGCCCCGGTGTGGAGCCGTGCGGCCGAGCGCTACGCCGCGCTCGGGCACGAGGCCGCCGCGCGGGGACACCGCGTCACCGCGGCCGAGCACCTGCGCCGCGCCGCTCTCACGCTCCAGTTCGCGCAGTTCGTCCTCACCGACCAGCCCGACGCCCGTCGGCAGCTGCAGCGCCGCCAGGCCGCGCTGTACGCCGAGTGCGCGCCGCTGTCGGACCCACCCGCCGTCGCCGTCACCCTCGGGCGCGAGGGTCGCGCCGCGGTCGGCTACCTCCGGCTGCCTCGGGGTGTGGACGCCCCCGGACTGGTCGTCCTGCTGCCCGGCCTGGAGTCCACGAAGGAGCAGTTCAGCACCTACGAGCCCTTCTTCCTCGACCGCGGGGTGGCGACGCTCTCGCTCGAGGGGCCCGGGCAGGGGGAGCACCCCGAGCGGTTCAGCGTCGGCTCCTACCGCGAGACGATGACGGGCGTCGCCGCCGCGCTGCCCGGGCTGACGGGGCCGGACACCAGCCGGGTGGTCGTGCTCGGCACCAGCTTCGGCGGCCACCTGTCGCTGCGGTTCGGCTCCCTGTTCGCCGGTCTGCGCGGCATCGTCGACATCGCCGGGCCCTACGACCTCGAGGACTTCGAGAGCCTGCAACCGGTGACCCAGGAGAGCCTGCGCGACTTCGTCGGCGCCGCGGACCTCGGCGAGGCCCGCGCGCTCCTGGGTGACGTCACCCTCGCCGACACGCTGCCCGAGGTCGAGGTCCCGGTGCTCGTCGTGCACGGGCACCGGGACCGGATCATCCCCGTGGCGCACGCGCACCGCGTCGTCGCCGAGCTGGGCGACCGGGCCGAGCTGCACAGCGACCCCGACGGCAACCACTCCTGCAACAACATCGCTACCGTCGTGCGGCCACTCGTCGCCGACTGGGTGGCGGACCGACTGGAGGCACGATGAGCGACGACCCCTTCTCCGGTGACGAGGCCGACGGCCTGCGCACCGTCGGCCACTGCGACCTGGGCGGCTACGGCGACGGCATGCAGGTCGTGCGTCACGGGGACGCCGTCTACGTCGGCCACTTCGGCCCGAGCGGGATGGGCACCAGCGTCCTCGACGGCGCGGACCCGACGTCCCTGCGGCTGGTCCGGCAGTGGCGGTCCCCGGGCGGCAGCCACACCCACAAGGTCCAGGTGGCCGACGGGCTGCTGCTCGTCAACCACGAGCAGTTCCGCGGCGGCCACCCGTTCAGCGCCGGCATGGCGGTCTACGACCTCAGCGACCCCTTCGACCCCCAGCAGGTCGGGTGGTTCGACTCGACCGGCAAGGGCGTGCACCGGATCGTGTGGACGGGAGGCCGCTACGCCTACGTCTCGGCGATCCCGGACGGCTTCGACGACCGGATCTGGGTGGTCGTCGACATGAGCGACCCGACGCACCCGGTCGAGGCCGGACGCTGGTGGTGGCCGGGGCAGTGGGTCGGCGGCGGTGAGCAGCCGACGTGGCCCGAGGGCAAGCGCTTCGCGGCTCACCACGCGCTGCTCGACGGCGACCACGCCTACCTGGGCTACGGCGACGCCGGACTGGTCGTCCTGGACGTGCGGGACCCGTCGGCGCCGCAGCGGCTGGCCGACCTCCGGTGGACACCGGGTGGCGACACCCACACCTGCATGCCGTTGCCGGGACGCGACCTGCTCGTGGTCACCGACGAGACCGTCACCGACCGGTGCGCCGGGGAGGAGCACCTCGTCCGCGTCGTCGACGTGGCCGACCCGGCCGCGCCGTACGTCGTCTCGGTCTGTCCCCCGCCCCAGGGGGACTTCTGCGAGCGCGGACTGCGCTTCGGCCCGCACAACACCCACGAGAACCGACCCGGGAGCTACCGGAGCGCCGACCTCGTCTTCGTGACGTACTTCAACGCCGGTCTCCGGGTCTACGACGTCTCCGACGCGCGGTCGCCGCAGGAGGTCGCCCACTGGATCCCGCCGACGCCCCCGGGACAGGAGGCCGTGCAGATCAACGACGTCTTCGTCGGAGCGGACCTCGACGATCCTCGTCACCGACCGCGTGAACGGCGGGCTGTACGCCGTACGCCCGGACGACGCGCTGGCAGCCCGGATGACCGAGGCGGCACTCCCCGAGGATCGGACCGCGTGAGCGGACCGGCCGCGGCGTGGCGCGCTGCGGGCAGCATCGACGTCCACGCGCACTGCGTCCCGGTCGGGGTGGTGGACACCCTCGTGCGGGAGGGCCGCCGCTGGGGCATCGAGGTCCTCGAGGAGGACGGCAAGCGGTACGCCGTCGTCGCCGGCCGGGTGCGGACCGGCGTGCTGCGGGACGACCTCTCGTCCGTGGCGGGCCGCCTCGCGGCGATGGACGCTGCCGGCATCGACGTCCAGGTGCTGTCGAGCTGGATCGACATGACCGCCTACGCGCTGCCGACGGCCGCCGCGGTCCGCTACGCGCGGTTCTTCAACGAGCAGCTCGCGGACACGGCGGCGACCGCTCCGGGCCGGTTCCTGGCGGTCGGGACGGTGCCGCTGCAGGACCCGCAGGCTGCGGTCGCGGAGCTGGAGCACGCCGTCTCCGACCTCGGCATGGTCGGGGTGGAGCTGGCGACGACCGTCGACGGCCGGGAGCTCGACGACCCCGCGTTCGAGCCGTTCTGGGAGGCGGCGGCCGGGCTGCGCTGCCTGGTGCTGCTCCACCCCTACCAGTCCCTCGCCGGGCGAGGGGTGTCGCGCTACTTCCTCGGCAACCTCGTCGGCAACCCCGCGGAGTCGACGATCGCGGTGGCCCACCTGATCTTCGGTGGTGTCCTCGACCGTCATCCCGCCCTCCGGCTCTGCCTGGTGCACGGCGGCGGCTTCGCGCCGTACCAGGCAGGACGCTGGGACCACGGCTGGGCACGGAACGCCCGCGGGGCCGCTGCGAACCTCAGCCGGGCGCCCTCGGAGTGGCTGCGGGCAGATCCACTTCGACACGGTCGTCCACTCCCCCGCGGCCCTGCGGTTCCTGATCGACGTGGTCGGGGTCGAGCGGGTGGTGCTGGGGACCGACCACCCCTTCGAGATGGGGGACGCCGACCCCCTCGGCCTCCTGCGCCGGACCGTGGGGCTCGACGACGACGCGCGCGCGGCGATCGCCGCCGGCAACGTGCAGCGGTTGCTCGAGGACGTCCGCCCCGGCTGACTCAGCCGCAGCGCCGCAGCCCGCGCGGAGCCGCGTGCAGCCGCTCGAACCCGTCCTCGGTGACGTGCACGAGCTCACCGCACTGCACCCCCGCGCGACCGTCAGGGGTCACGACGTTCGGTTGCACGACCACGGTCATGCCGGCCCGCAGGTCCGCCGCGCCACCTGGGTCGTGGTCCCGGCTGCGGGACCCGAGGACCGGAGGCAGGTAGCCGCCCCCGAAACCGTGCACCAGGTCGTCGAGGGTGGTGTACCCGGCGTCCTCGATCACCGAGGCCGCGTCCTTGACCTCCTCCGGCGTCGTGCCGTCGCGGACCACGGCAAGGACCCTGTCGAGCGCGGCCTCGGACACCTCGTGGAGCTCGCGGTAGAGCGGGGTGGGGTCCGACTCGACGGTGAAGGTCCGCAGCACCTGACCGGCGTACCCGCCGAAGGCAGCGCTGAGCTCGACGGAGACCGCGTCCCCGCGCTCCACCGGACGGAAGGAAGGGTGCTGGGCCGGGTTGGCGCGCCGCGGGGCGGCCATCGGGGTGACGCCGAAGTAGTGGATGTGCGTGGTCCCGCCGTGGGGGACGTAGGCGCGCTCCACGAGGTCCCCGAGCTGCCACTCGGTCAGGCCGCTGCGCAGCCCGCCGGCGAGTGCGGCGATCCCGGCGTCCGACAGCGCCGCACCGACCCGCAGCCACGACACCTCCTCCGCGCTTTTGACCTGACGGAGTCCGACGTAGTCGGCGTCCAGGGCCACCAGCTCGGTGCCGCCCGCTTCCAGCGCGCGTCGGAAGCCGTGCCCGTGCGGGCCGAGCAGGCCGAGGGGTCGGCCCCCGTGCGACCGCCGGTCGAGCTCTGCGAGCACGGTCGCCGCGGGAGAGGGTCCGACCCACCGCACGTCGGCGTCGGTCGCGAGCTCCCGCGCCTGCGGCACGTGGTTGTAGAAGCCGACGTAGAGCGCGTCGACGTGCTCGGCGTCCACCACTGCGTACGCCTCACGGGTGACCGGCCACCCGGTGACCCACTGGACGGCCGTGCCGCTGCGGTCCTGGCCGCACACCAGCACGCGCTCGACCCCCCGGGCGGCGGCCGCCTCGAGAAGGGCCGAGCGTCGCCGCCGCATCTCGGACTCGCTGAACCGAGGGAACCCGTCGACGAGCAGGCTCGCCGGGACCAGCGGCGTACCGGCGTCCTGCGTCATGCCACGACCCTACAAACGATTGCGACCGTCATGTCAAGCACGATGGCACGCCGCCGGTCGCGTTGACCATGCAATCGATTGCCCCTACGTTGACCCCATGAGGGCCGACCACCGATGAGCCGACCGGTCGTGGCGATCCTCGGGACGCGGTATGCCGATTTCTCCCTCGAGGAGCAGGCACTCTCACCGCTCGGCGTGACGCTGGTCAGCGGGGACGGCGCGACCCCCGAGGGTGTCGTCGAGGTCGCGGGCACCGCGGACGTCGTGCTCGCAGGGTCCCGGCCACGGTTCGACGCGACGGTGCTCGACGGGCTGACCTGCCGGGGCATCGTGCGCTACGGCGTCGGGGTCGACTCGGTCGACCTCGAGGCGGCCGCGGCACGCGGGATCGCGGTGGCCCGGGTCTCCGACTACGGCACGGAAGCGGTCGCGTTCCACACGGTGTCGCTCGTGACCGCATTGCTGCGCAGGCTGGTCCAGGCCGACCGGCTGGTCCGCGAGGGCGGCTGGGGTGTCGCCGACCTCCGGCCGCTCCGGCAGCCGAGCGGGCTCACCGCCGGCGTCGTCGGCTACGGCCGGATCGGGCGGCAGACGACCGGCTACCTCCGGGGGCTCGGCATGGCCGTCCTCGTCCACGACCAGTACGTCGAGGTCCCCCCCGAGGACGGTGTCACCGCCTGTGCGCTCGACGACCTCCTGAGGAGCAGCGACGTCGTGACGCTCCACGCTCCGGGTTCCGCCGACGGGACGCCACTGCTGGACCGGGACCGGCTCGGGCTGATGCGGCCCGGGAGCGTCCTGGTCAACACCGCGCGCGGCTCTCTGGTCGACCTGCCGGCCCTCGTCGAGGCCCTGGCCGAGGGGCGGCTGGCCGGCGCCGGGCTCGACGTCTTCCCCGGGGAACCCCCCGACCTTGCCCCGTTGCGCGGTGTGGCGGACCGGCTTGTGCTGACCCCGCACATGGCCTGGTACACCGAGGAGTCCGAGGCCGACATGCGCCGCAAGGCAGCCGCCGAGGCGGTGCGGCTGCTGCGCGGCGAGCCGCTCCGTGACCCGGTGGTCGAGCCGCCGGGAGGGACCCGCTCCCCCGACCGATCCGAGGTGCCCACGTGACCGACCGCGACCTGACCCGGATGACCAGCCCCGAGGCGGCAGCGGCGCTCGCCGCCTCCCGCACGGTCGTCCTCCCCGTGGGGAGCATCGAGCAGCACGGACCCCACCTGCCCAACGGCACCGACACGATGGCTGCAGAGCTGGTCGCCCGGGGTGTCGCGGACCGGCTCGACGCGGTCTACGCCCCGCTGGCGCCCTACGGCGTCACCCCGATCCACGCCGGGCATCCCGGGACGGTGAACCTGCGGCGCGAGACCTTCGAGGCGCTGCTGCGCGACGTCTGCACCGAGCTCGTCGCCGCGGGAGCGCGCACCGTCGTGCTGGTCAACTGGCACGAGGGCAACATCGCGTCGATGAACGCCGTCGCCACCGACCTCCAGGACGAGCTCGGCGCGACGTTCGTCGCCGCGCACGCCTGCTACGTGGCGCAACGCCTCTACCGGGAGGAGGGCGGGGAGCTCACCCACGGCGGCGGGATCGAGACCTTGGCGGTGCTCGCCCACGACCCGTCCCTGGTGAAGGTCGAGCGCGCCGGGGAGCCCACCCGGCCACCCGGAGCGGCCGAGATGGACGCCATGCGCCGCTCCACCGAGGTCTACGGGTTCATCACCGACGTCACCGAGCTCGCGGTCGACGGGTGGTACGGAAACCCGACCTGGGCGACCGAGGAGCGGGCCGGGCACTTCGTCGACCTCGTGTCCGACGGCGTCGTCGAGCTCGTCCGCGGAGTCGTCGCCGCCCGCCGGGGATCGGTGCGAGGAGCAGCGGACGCGTGACGCCGGGCTGACGGTCAGCCGCGGCAGATCAGGAGGACATCCATGCAGGACAAGGTTCGGCTCGCGTCGGTCGGCCTCGGCCGTTGGGCGCGCGTGCTGGCGAACGGCGCCCAGCGCGGCGACGTCGTCGAGCTCCACAGCTGCTTCAGCCGGGACGAGGAGCGTCGGACGAAGTTCGCCGAGGAGTACGGCATCGGCAAGACCGCCGCCTCCTACGAGGAGCTCCTCGCCGACCCCGAGGTCGAGGGGGTCATCGTCACCACGCCGAACGACACCCACCTCGACGTGATCCGGCAAGCGCTCGAGGCCGGCAAGGCCGTCTACACCGACAAGCCGATCGCGCACACCCTCGAGGACGCGAACCGGATCGCGGCCGTCGTGGCCGAGACCGGCCAGGTGTTCTCGGTGGGACACAGCCCGCGCCGGCTCTCGGGTCACCGCGAGATGAAGCGCTGGATCGAGGACGGTCGGATCGGCGAGATCAGCCTGGCCGAGGCCAACTTCTCCAACGAGCGAGGCCTCGAGCTCACGCCGCAGACGTGGCGGTACTACGCCGCCAAGAGCCCGGGCGGCGCGTTCATCCAGCTCGGCGTGCACCACGCGGACACCCTGCAGTACCTGCTGGGTCCGGTCCGGTCGGTCACCGCCCACGCGCGGCAGCTGTTCACCAAGTCCGAGGTGCCCGACGCCATCATGGCGATCCTCGAGTTCGAGCGCGGCTGCCTCGGCTACATCGGGACCGGCTGGGCCTCGCCGGGGGTCTACACGATGAACCTCCTGGGCACCAAGGCCAACCTGATGTACGACCTCGACTTCACCCACTGGGACGAGTCGCACCAGGCCGACGACTGGTCCTCGCTCCGCTCGCAGTTCTACGGCGAGTCGGTCCGCCAGCAGGTGCAGCTCCCGCGCACCGACATGTTCCGCGAGCAGCTCGACGAGTTCGGCCTCGCGATCCGCGGCGAGGCCGCTGTCGAGGTTGACGCCGCCGCCGCCGTCGGTGCACTCGCGGTGGTCAGGGCAGCCCTGGAGTCGTCGGCGCGCGCCGGACAGGCCGTCGAGGTGGCCGAGGTCGTCGCAGCCGCCGGTGCCTGACCTCCCGACGCACCCGTGACCGTCGTGCGAGGCGGGAACCTCGTGTTCACCCAGCTCGCCGGCCGGACGTCGGCCGACCCGCTGCCCGCCGGAGCGGGCCCGTGCTCGATGCGGGTCGTCCGCGTCCCTCCCGGTCCCCGGACGCCGCACCGGCACCCGCACAGCGTCGAGCTGATGTACGTCGCGCAGGGCAGCGGACGGACCTGGGAGCACGACGAGATGAGTGCGATCACCGCCGGTGACGTCATCGTCGTGGCGCAGGGGGCACCGCACCAGACCGTCAACGACGGCCCGGGGGAGCTGGTGCTGGTCTGCTTCTTCCCGCACCCGGACCTGCGGGCCAACACCGAGGAGCTCGAGGGTCCGGTCCGCTCCTGAACCGGACCCGGCGCCGGCGCCGGCTCCAGAGGAGCCGGCGCCGGGTGGTGGGCGTGCTGCGGGTCTCGGACTAGGCGCCGACGTCCCCCGGGTTCGGCTCCAGGTCGAGCTTCTCCTGCACCTCGGTCAGGCAGGAGAAGTCGACGTGGTCACGCCAGTCGAAGCCCTCCGGGACGTTCTCGTTCTCGATCATGTCCTGGTTCCACTGGTCGAAGGCCTCCTCCGACGAGCCGCCGTCCAGAGCCCAGTTGTGCTCCATCTCGATGGCCCACTCCTCGAGGTCGCCCTCCGCAGGCTCCAAGCCACGGTCGCTCGCGACCTCGATCGCCGCGTCCTGGTTCTCGGTGTAGTCCTCTCCCTCGGAGATCCACTGCTTGGCCGCGATGCGGCCTTCGAGGTAGGCGCAGACCGACGCCCGGTCGTCCTGCATGGTCTTCTCGCTGACGACCCAGACCTCCTGCGGCGCCTCCTGGTACTCCTCGAAGATCATCCTCCCGCCGGCGGCCTCGAGCGGGATGACGTGCCGGGGCTGCAGCACCGCGACGTCGAGCTGTCCTGCGGTCAGCGCCGACAGCCGGTCGTCGGAGCCGCCCTCGACGCTCACCCACTCCATCGACGTCGGGTCGACGCCCATCTCCTCGAGGATCTTCTCCCCGACGGTGATGTTGCGGTCACCGGCCGCTCCGCCGCTGACCTTGAGCCCCTCGAGGTTGTTCTCGTCGATCCCCTCGCGGATCCCCAGGAACCACGCCTCCTCGCCCTTCTCGACCCCGATGATCTTCATCGGCACACTGCCCTCGGCCAGTGCCGACCAGATCACGTCGCTCTCGCCCTGCGCGACCCAGACGTCGCCACCGAAGAGGCCGGCGAGGTACTCGTCGGAGGCCACGACCTCCGCCTCCTCGGTGAAGCCCAGGTCGGGCCAGTAGTTCTCGTCGGCCACCATCCAGGCCAGCTGGTTCATGTAGTCGTCGCCGTCGATCGCGAGGCGCACCTGCGACATGACCTCGGTGTCGCCGTCGCCGCCGTCCGAGGAGCCCCCCTCGTCGTCACCGCCGCACGCGGTCAGGAACATGGCGCCGGTCATCAGCGCCGCGCCCACCTTGAGACTCTTCACGCTATCGAACCTTTCGTTGTGTGCCGCCGACTCGGGTGAGCGCGGTGGGATTCAGGCGTTGGTCGGACCGGGTCGCCACTGCGACACCTTCCGTTCGAGCGTCTGGGTGAGGCCGACCATCGCGACGCAGAACAGCACGAAGATCAGCAGCATCCCGAACGTGCGCGCGCTGTTGAAGGTCTTGGTCGACAGCGTGATGATGTAGCCGATGCCGTCGGCGGCGGTGAAGAGCTCGCCGATGAAGAGGCCGATCAGCCCGCGGGAGACCCCCATCCGGACGCCGGTCGCGATGAAGGGCACGGTCGAGGGGAACACCACGTAGCGGAACAGCTGGACGCGCTGTCCGCCGAACGAGCGCGCGGCATTCAGCAGCGAGGTGTCGACGGTCTTGACGCCCTCCATGACGACGACGAGCGTCGCCGGGACCGCGGAGAGCACGATGATGACGATGCGGGCGGAGTCGTTGATGCCCACCCACAGCAGGATCAGCGGCATGAGGATCAGCCGCGGCGTGGTGTAGATCGCCCAGATGTACGGCGTCAGCGTCTTGTCGAGGATCCGGATGCCCCCGATCGCGAGACCCGCGGGGATCGCGATGGCGATGGAGATCGCCATGCCGACGAGGTAGATCCAGGTGCTGGTCCACAGGTTGCCCCAGAGGATGCCCCTCCTGGTGCAGCTCCACGAGCTCGCGGAAGACGTCGCTGACCGCGGGCAGGAAGAGCTTGGGGATGTCGGCGGTCGTCGCGACGACCTGCCAGATCACGAAGAATGTCGTGAGGTTCAGCACCCCGATGATCCACCGCTGCTTGCGACTGTAGATCCGGCGGGTGCGGCGGCCCTTGACGCGCTTGGGCGCCGAGGGCGTCCCCACCCGCAGCCTGTCCCGGAGCCCGGTCGCGGCGCTCACACCTTCACCTCCTCACGCCAGCGGCTGGCGTAGTTCTCCACCCGTCGCGAGATGCCGATCAGCACCATCGCGAAGACGATGAGAACGGCGGCGAAGGCGAACATCCGCGCCGTGTCGAAGTTGCGCATCGAGCGCATGACCTGGGTCCCGATGCCACCGGACCCGACGGTCAGCTCGATCACCAGGAGCCCGACGAAGCCGCGCGAGATCCCGTTGCGGATCCCGCTGGCGATGAACGGCAGCGTGCCGGGGATGATCACCCGGTAGAAGACGTCGCAGCCGCGTGGCACCGAAGCTGCGCGCCGCGTCGATCAACGACTGGTCGGCGGTCTGCACCCCGTCCTTGCAGCTGAGCATGAGCGGGATCACCGCGGAGAGGAAGACCAGGGTCACCTTCGTCTGCGCGCCGAAGCCGAGCCACAGGATGAGCAGCGGGGCCAGCGCGATCCGCGGCATCGCGAAGAATCCCCACAGGTACGGCGAGGTGAGCAGGTCGGTGGTGGGTGACATCCCGATGAGGAGGCCGAGGGGGATGCCGACCACCAACGACAGCACCAGGCCGATCATCATCGCGCTCATGCTGTCGGTCACCGCGGGCCACATGGTGCCGTCGGTGACCGCGTCGACGAAGGCCTCCCAGACGGCACCGGGCCCGGGCAGGAGGACCGGCTTGGGGTCGAAGACCCAGATCGCCGACTGCCAGATGAGGAGGAACGCGACGAAGCTGAGGACCCCCGGGACACGGGCGCTCAGCTGCTGCTGCCACGCAGGTCGCCGCTTGGGGCGCTTGCGTGCCACCGGAGCGCGCTGAACCGGCGCCGCCTGGACGCTCGACGTCGCCATGTCAGGCCTCCATGGCGGCCGGCGCCTGGGCCGCCTCCGCCCGCGCCGGGCGCTCCTCGGCCAGCAGGTCCCACACCCGGTCACGCAGCTGCTGGAACTCCGGCAGCTGCCGGGACGCCCGGCTCCTCGGCCGGGGGAGCCCGACCTCGATGATCTCCTTGATGCGACCGGGGCGGTTGGTGACGACGGCGATCCGGTCACCCAGGGTGATCGCCTCGTCGACGCTGTGGGTGATGAAGAGGATCGGCTGGCCGGTGGTCGCGACGATGTTCGCCAGCTCGTCCTGCATGATCTCGCGGGTCATGGCGTCGACGGCGGCGAACGGCTCGTCCATCAGGAGCAGCTGCGGCTCGGTGACCAGCGCCCGCGCCAGCCCCACGCGCTGCCGCATGCCGCCGGACAGCTCGCGCGGGAAGGACTTCTCGAACCCGGTGAGACCCGACCATCTCGATGTAGCGGGCGACCTTGGCCGGAGTGTCCTTGTCGACCCGCCGCTGCATCTCGAGCCCGAACCGCACGTTGGCCTCGACCGTGCGCCAGGGCATCAGTGCGTAGTCCTGGAACACGACGGCTCGGTCGGGACCGGGTCCGGTGACCGGCTTGCCGCGGACGAGGACCTCGCCCGCGGCCGGGTAGGTCAGTCCGGCCACGACGTTGAGGAACGTGCTCTTGCCGCACCCGCTGGGGCCGACGATCGCGACGAACTCGCCCTCCTCGATGTCGAGGTTGAAGTCCTCGAGAGCCACGAGCGTCGACTTGTCCCGCGTGCGCTCGTACTCGACGACGACGTGTCGAGCCTGGACGGCCGGACCTGCGCCCGACCGCGCTGCTGCGGTATGCCTCATCGACCTGCCGTTCCGCTCGTGTGCTGTGAGCTGATCATGCTCCAGGGGTTGTGCAAACGTTTGCCGCGCAGGTTGGATCTGTCAAGGGTCCGTTACCGCCTTGAGTCCTGCGCGCCACCACCCGGGGGCCGGTGCACCCCTTAAAGGCTACTGAAAGGGTCGACAACGCATACCCTCGGGGTCCCGGGCGCGTTGGACGAGCGGAGTCCGAGGAGCGGCAGCCAGCGGTAGCAGAGCGGCAACGAGGAGAGCGCATGTCGGGAACAGCGGGGACGCGGCCGCGGGTCGTCGTCATCGGTGCGGGGGCGGCGGGCACCCTGACCGCGCTCCACCTGCTCCGGACCGCGGGCCGCAGGTCGACCGGCGTCGACGTGCTCCTCGTCGACCCGACCGACCGGTGGGCACGTGGCGTCGCCTTCGGCACACCGGACGAGCAGCACCTCCTCAACGTCCCGGCCTCGGGGATGAGCGCGCTCCCCGAGGACCCGGCACACTTCGTCCGCTGGCGGTCCCGCCAGGGGTCCGGACAGGACGGGGACCCGACCGCCTTCGTCCCCCGCCGCCAGTTCGCGCTCTACCTGGACGACACCCTGGCCGACGCGATCGCCTCCACCTCCGACGTCGTCGAGCTGCACCACCACCGCGGGCACGTCACCAGCGTCCGCCGCACGACAGGCGGCTGCGCCGTCACGACAGAGGACGGCGACGTCCTGGATGCCGACGCCGTGGTCGTCGCCACCGGGCTCCCCGACGTCGGTCACGGATGGGCGCCGGAGCAGCTGCGGCAGTCCGCCTTCTTCGTCGCCGATCCCTGGGGGCCGGGAGCACTCGACGTCGTCCGCCGGGACCACGCGGGGCCGGCGGACGTCCTGATGGTCGGCACGGGGCTCACCATGGTCGACGTCGCGTTCTCCGTCGGAGGAACCGGGAGCCGCCCGGACCGACGCCTCCACGCGGTCTCGCGGAACGCCCGCCTCCCCCGCGCCCACCTCGCGCCCCCCAAGCTGGCGGCCATCCCCGACGTGTCCGACTGGGGCTCGACGCTCGGGGAGATCCGCCTCGCCGCCACGGAGTACGTGCAGCAGGTATGCGAGGCGACCGGGGACTGGCGCCCGGCGGTCGACGGGCTGCGGTACCAGGTGGCTGCCCTCTGGGAGCGGCTCGACGAGAGGGACCGGATCGAGTTCCTGCGGCAGGACGCCGGCGCCTGGAACGTCCTGCGCCACCGGATGGCGCCCTCGAGCGCCCGCCGGGTCGACGCGCTCCGGGCGGACGGTCGTCTCGGGATCCGCGCTGCGGAGGTCCTCGAGGTCGAGCCGCTGCCGCGCGGCGGGCTGGCGGTGGTCCTGTCCGACGGCGACCGCCTCGAGGTGGGGTGGGTCGTGAACTGCACGGGGCCCCAGTCCGACGTACGCCTGCTGGGTGACCCGCTCCTCGACGACCTGCTGCGGCCACGGGCCGGGACATCGCTCGCCACGGTCGCGACCGCCGGCATGGGGTTCCTCACCCACCAGGGCCGGCTGCTCGACTCCGCCGGCACCTCGGACGCGCCGGTGTGGACGCTCGGAGCCCTGCGCCGCGGGGAGCTGTGGGAGTCGACCGCGGTGCCCGAGATCCGCACGCAGGCGTTCGCGCTGGCCTCGTCGGCGCTCGACGCCGTCGCGCCGCTGCCCCGACGGCTCGAGGACGGTCGCCTCGTGGGCGGCCACCACCCCCTCGCCCGGCCTCGCGACCCCCTCGGGCTCCCGCTGTCGACGACGGCCGAGGCCGCCGCGGCGTACAGCGCCGGGTTGGAGCGGGTGATGCGGCTGCAGTCCGGCGGCGAGGAGCTGATCCGGGAGGCCACCCGGATCGATCCGCACTTCGCGCTGGGCCATGCCGCGCTCGCGATGCTCGGTCACGAGGCGAGCGCAGAGGTCGACGTCCGCGCCTCGCTCGAGTCGGCCCGGGAGGCGGTCGAGCGGCGCGGGGACGCGCGGGAGAACAGCCTCGTCGACGTGGTCTCGCGTCGCGTCGACGACGTCCGCTCCGCCGGGGCGACGGCACTGATGTCGCACATCGGCCACTACCCGCGCGACGTCCTCGCGGTCTCCGCCGCCGTGCCCACCATCGCGTTCTCCGGGATCACCGACGTGCAGCGGGAGTCGTGGGACCTGATCGAGGGTCTGGCGCCGGCCTACGGCGACCACTGGTGGTACATCTCGCTGCTGGCGTTCACCCGGCAGGACCAGAGCCAGTTCGAGGAGGCCGGCCTGCTCGCAGAGAGCGCCCTGTCGTGCGAGCCGTCCTCCGGTCACGCCGTCCACGCGCTCACCCACGTCATGTACGAGACCGGCCAGCACGAGGCGGGTCGGGTGTGGCTCGACCACTGGGTGTCGGAGAGCGGACGCTCCGCGAGCCACCGGGCGCACTTCTCGTGGCACGCCGCCCTCCACGAGCTGGCCCTGGGTGATGTCGAGGCGGTGCGGCAGCGGTACTACTCGCAGCTGGCCCCGCCCGGGGTCAGCGGTGTCCGGGCACTGGTCGACGCGGCCTCCTTGCTCTGGCGGTGGCACGTCACCACGTCGGGCTGGGACGACGCCGTGCGGTCGGTGATGCTCGCTCCCGCGTTCGCCGACGCCGGCGCCCCGCCTCCCGCCGCGCCCGTCCTCGCGGCCGTCAGCGAGGAGATGCTGACCCGGCCGCAGACGCCGTTCGTGGGCCTGCACGCGGCGCTCGCCCTCGCCGCGGCACGCGACGTCACGAAGCTGGCGGTGCTGCGCCGCCACTGTCAGCAGTCGCCTGACGCCGCGCTGCGGACGATCGTGACCTCCGTGTGCGACGCCCTCCTGGCCGTGCACGAGGGCCGGTGGGACGTCGCCGCGACGCTGCTGACCGACGTGCAACCGGTGCTCGTCCAGGTCGGGGGGTCCGCAGCACAGCGGGACGTCGTGGAAGAGACGCTGCTGCTGTGCCTCCTGCAGGACTCACGCGCCGACGAAGCCCAACAGCTGCTCGACGCCCGGCTGAGCCGGCGCCCGTCGCCGCTGGACCAACGACGACGGGACTCCCTCGGCACCCCGGTCCCCCTCGGCGTCAGTCCTCGTTGACCAAGCTCGCAGGAGACGGTCGCATCGTCCTCGACGACGTCAGCGTCACCTCATCGTCCCGGCTCCGGTGCTACAGGCGTCGTCAGGACGGCTCAGGGCGCTCGCTGTCGACATCCATCAGCCACTCCTCGTGGATGTCCGCCAGCACCTCGTCGTCCGGTCCCGGGCCGGCGGGGACCGTGAACACGATCGAGTAGAGCGGTGGGTAGACCCCCGGTGGTCCAGTGGGTTCTCGACCCTCCCGTGGCACCTCACGACGGTCCCGGTCCTGCCCCGCAGGTAGGGCGGGGTACGGGGATTGCCGTCCGGCACCTCCTCCTGGACCCGGACCCGGTCGCCGACGTCGAACCGCTGCGGATCGGGTGCGACCCCACCCACCGACCGCTCCCCTACGCCTGACCAGGCGAGGGCACGAGCGCCGCCCCGACCAGGCTCTCGGCGGTCACCAGCGCCGCGAGCGCGTCCTCGTCGAGGTCCTCGGTGCCGGGCGGCCGTTGCGGGAGCACCATCCACCGGACGTCGGAGGTGGAGTCGTGGACCCGCACCCGCACGTGGTCCGGGAGGTCGAGCGCGAACATCTCCCGCAGCGTGGTCCGCGGCTCGGTGACGATCCGCTCCTTGTACTCGTCGGTGCGGTACCACCAGGGCGGGTTCCCGAGGAGGTCGTGCGGGTAGCACGAGCACAGGGTGCAGACGACGATGTTGTGCACGCCGTCGGTGTTCTCCGCCACCCCGAGGCGCCCCAGCTTGCCGGGGGGTACGTCGAGCTCACGGACGGCGGCTCGCCCGGTCTCGAGGAGCCGTTCCTTGAACGCGGGGTCCGACCAGGCTCGAGCCACGATGCGGGCGCCGTTGTGGTGGGAGACGGCCGTCAGCTGCTCGCGGCGCTGCTCGAGCTGCTGGCGCGTGATCCTGCCACGCGCCAGGAGCGCCTCGGTGAAGGCCCGAAGGAGCCGGTGGGCGTCGGCGAGCTCCGCATCCAGCGTCGCCAGCCTCTCCTCCAGGCTGCCCTGCCCCAGTCCGCGCCGAGCGATCCGGAAGAACTCGTCGTAGTCGCCGCGCTCCTTGCGGGTCTCGTCGATCGTCACCGAAGGCGCGCCGGCGTGGGGGACGGTCACCGTCGCGATGCCGCGGACGAGGTCGTCCAGCTGGTCCTCGAGGTGACGCACCGGCCCGTCGGCGTCGCGCCACACCCGCTCGCCCCAGGGAGTCGGCTCGACCGGGCTGTCCGCCCGCAGGAGGTCGGCGAAGGTGATGATGCCGCGCCGGAGGAAGTGCAGGACGCGGGACTCCAGCCGCTTGCGGCGGAAGTATTCGAGATCGGTCTCGACCGCGGTGATGTGACCTTCGGGGTCGTGGATGTGCGTGTGCGTGTGCGTGTCGGATCCACTCACGGCCGGACCTCCGGTGTCCTCGAGGGTGCGAGACGGACGGTGGGGCGTACCTTACGGCGCCGGATCCGCGCCGTCCGAGAGGTCGACAAACGTTTGCACGGCACCTAGCGTGAGCCGGACCGTCGACGCCGTGGAGGTTCGCATGGAGATCAGCAGGAGAGGGATCCTGGTCGGGACCGGAGCGGCGGGGGTCAGCGCCTCCAGCACGGCCGTGGCTGCCGCAGCCGGTCACGACGAAGGACGTGACGTGCCCGCGGGTCGACCCGAGTTCGTGGTCCGTGACGCCTACGTCCTCAGCATGGACCCGGAGGTCGGGGACGTCCGGCACGGGGACGTCCACGTCCGCAACGGCCGCATCGTGGCCGTCGGGCGGCGGTTGCGCGGCGCCGGCCGGGAGATCGACGGGTCCGGGACGATCGTGATGCCCGGTCTGGTCGACACGCACTGGCACCTGTGGACCAGCCTCTACCGGTCGATGTCGAGCGCCAACCCTGCGACGGCGTACTTCGCGCTCAATGTCGCCAACGGCGTGCGGGCGCTGCCCCAGGACCTGTACCACGGAGCCCGGCTCGGGCTCGTCGACGCCCTGAACACCGGTATCACGACGGTCCACGACTGGTCCCACAACCTCCGCTCCCCAGCGCACGCGGACCAGAACCTGCGTGCCCACGCCGAGATCGGCCTGCGGGGGAGGTTCTCCTACGGCACCCCGCAGGGGTTCGCGCCGACCGAGGTGCTCGACCTCGACGACATAGCCCGGGTCAAGCGCGAGTGGTTCGACAGCGGGCGGCTGCCGCTGATGCACCTCGGGCTCGCCGGACGGCCGCCCGGGCTGGTGGAGGAGAGCGTCTTCCGGCCGGAGTACGACTTCGTCCGGGAGCTGGGCCTGCCGGTCAGCTACCACGCGAACTCCACACGGGCGCAGGGTGACCTGCAGATGATCGCCCAGCTCGCCGAGCAGCAGATGCTCGGGCCGCACGTCCAGCTGATCCACGCGCTCTACACCACCGAGGCCGAGCGAGCGGCGGTCCGGGAGAGCGGCGCCTCCGTGAGCATCAGCCCGTGGTCGGAGATGTTGATCGGCTACGGCGTGACGCCGGTGAAGGAGCTGGTGGACAGCGGCGTCCTGCTCAACCTCTCCATCGACACCCTCCCGTTGACCGGCACCGCCGACATGTGGTCGGTCGTCCGGCTGGCGACCGCCCTCCTCCGGGGGCAGGCGGAGAAGGAGCTGGCCGTCCGCACCCGCCGCATCCTCGAGATGGCCACGATCGACGGAGCGCGCGGCCTCGGCATCGCCGACGTCACGGGGTCGCTCACCCCGGGCAAGCGCGCCGACCTCATCATGGTCCGCACCGACGACATCGCGACGGCGCCGCTGACCAACGCCCCCAACCTCCTGGCGCTGGCAGCCGGGGCCGAGAACGTCGACACCGTCGTGGTCGACGGCCGCATCCTCAAGCGCCACGGCCGCCTGACCCAGGTCGACCCGGACCGGGTGGTGCGCGCGACGACGGCCGCTCTGGAGGCGCTGCTGGCCCGCTGACCTCCCGCTGGTCAGGCCGTCCGCTCGCCGAGGCGGGGGAACTGCTCGATGGAGAAGACGACCTCGACGGGGACGTCGAAGAACGCCGCGATGCTGCAGCGCCAGGTGCAGGCTGGGGCTGAACTCGCCACGTTCGAGGTAGCCGATCGTCTGGTAGTGCACGCCCACGCCGTCGGCCAGGTCGCGGCGCGAGATGCCGCGTTCGGCGCGCAGCATCGCGATGCGCTGGTGCACGAACTCGCTGACGGGCGCCAGGTCAGCTCCAGCCCTGCAGCGCCGCCTGCCTTGCGGCTCTCGACCGCCGAGCCGGACTCCTTGCGCGCCATCGCTCGCAGCACCCGAGGTGCGACGAGCAGGCCGAGGACGGCATAGGCACCGAGCACGCCGAAGGTCGTCAGGGTGTGGAACTGCCCGCCGAGCTCGGCGGCCGCGGCGGCGTCGGGAAGCAGCGCGTCACGCATGCCGGCGCCGAGCCAGTAGACCGGGAACGCCTGCGCGACCGGGTGGAGCCAGTCGGGCATCCCGGTGATCGGGTAGAAGATGCCGGAGATCGCGATGAGCACGACCATCGGGAGGAAGGTCAGCCCGAATCCCGCGCCGGCCGACTTCACGGAGCGCACCGACGACGGCCCCCCAGGGCATGGTGGCGAGCATGCCGAGCAGGAAGACGCGCGAGCAGCATCAGCCACCCCGTGAGCGGCACGTCGGGAGACCCGGGCAGCAGGAACAAGCCGGCGACGAGGAAGATCACCAGGCCGAGCGCGGTGTTGAGGACGGCGAGGGTGATCCGCGCGACGAGGTAGGCGAGCATCCCGTGTGGGCGTCGACTTGGCTCGCAGGAGCGTGCCGTCCTCGCGCTCGACGGCGAGCATCTGCGCGGTGCCCATCCAGCCCGCCCATGACGACGTTCATGCCGATGAGCCCGGGGAGCGTGGCGACGGCGAGCGAGAAGCCGGTGCCGGCGAGGTCGGAGTTGCGCTGCAGCACGAGCACCCGCACGAAGATGCCGTTCATCACGACGATCCAGATCTGGTCGGCCCGGTTGGTCAGGCTGTGCATCATCTCGATGCCGCCCCGCCGCATACCGAGGCGCGGGCGGCGGACCGAACGTGGGCTGCTCGGTCTGGGTGCTCATCGGACGACCTCCAGTCCGGCCGACCGGGTCCGGTTCGGGCCGGACTCGAAACGGTGGACCAGGGTCATGTAGCTGTCCTCCAGGGTGCCGCGGCGGACCTCGAGGTCGCCGATCGTCGTCGCCGTGCTGCTCGAACAGCTCGCGGACGAAGCGGGTGGCGTCGTCCGCGGCGTGCACGAAGTGCTCGCCGTTGCGGCTCCACCGCACCTCGGTGCGGCCCTCGACCTCGCGGGAGAGCTCGGCGGCGCTGCCGTCGGCGACGATGCGTCCGCCGGCGAGGATCAGGATGCGGTCGGCGAGCTTCTCGGCCTCGTCCAGGTCGTGGGTCGTGAGCAGGATGGTGGTGCCCTCGAGATCGGCGAGCCGGTGCACGACGTCGTGGAAGTCGCGCCGGGCCTGCGGGTCGAAGCCCGTGGTGGGCTCGTCGAGGAAGAGCAGGTCCGGGCGTGCCGACGATGCCGATCGCGACGTCGAGGCGGCGGCGCTGGCCACCTGACAGCGATCCGACCTTCTGGTCTGGCCGTGCTCGGTGAGGCCGACCAGTCGCCAGCAGCTCGTCGACGTCCATGGGGCGCGGACGTGCGGGCGTCGAGAAGGGCGGTAGTAGGCAGCCGAGGTGCGTGAGCAGCTGGCGCACGCCCCACCGCCCGTGATCGCGCCAGGACTGCAGGACGATGCCGAGCCGTGCTCGCCACGCCTCGTCGCCGTCGGCCGGGTCGAGGCCGAGGACCGCGACGTCACCGTCGGATCGATCGCGGAACCCTTCGAGGATCTCGATCGTCGTGCTCTTGCCGGCACCGTTCGGACCGAGCAGCGCCAGCACCTCGCCGCGGCGGGCGTCGAACGTGACGCCGTCCAGCACGTCGACGTGGTCGCCATAGCTCATGCGGAGGTCGCGGACGTCGATCACGTGCTCGTCGGAGGACACGGACAGATCGTAGCAGTCCTGCTACGTCCTAGCCAGGCCCCAGTGTCGCCCGGCGCCGGCGGTGCCAAACCTCTTCGGGCGGCGGTTTTCCCGATTGCGCCATGTCGAACCCAGGCAGATGACACAATTCAGGCACGTGGTCGTAGAACTGCCGTCTCATTGAGACCTGGACCTGGGCGGCCGCATCGTACAGATCAGCCAGGAGCGATCCCCGAGCGCCGGCGACCACCAGGGTCGCCGCCTTGGCGCCCACGGACCGCACGACCTGGCGTCCACGAAGGGACCAACCATGCGTCGCATCGCTCTGGGAATGCTGAGCGTGGCGATCGCCGCCGGCTCGGCGATCGTCACGGTGTCCGGTGCGGCTGCGGCTACCAACGCTGCCGGTGCTCGCGTGGTGACGTCGGAGAGAGTCAACTGGGGTTCGATCAGCTCCGGTGACTACACCCGCACCCACCGTGCGGACGGCGTGAGCCAGGCCGTCACCGAAGGCGTACCGAGCTACGACTCGACGCACAGCCGCCTCGACCACACGTGGAACCTGGCCGACCTGCCGGCGGGCGCCTACGACCTGACGGTCGTGGCCCGGAAGAACGTCGCCGACGCGGAACGGTTCCTCTTCCGCTGGAACGGCGGCACCGGCGGCAACGGCGCCGACGCCTGCGTGCTGGACTCCGACTCGGGCACCCGTCTCATCACCTGCACGACCACCGTGATCGCCGGAACCTCTCCGGCCAGCCTCTCGATCTGGGACTCCTTCGTCCGGGAGTCCAGCCACAACACCTTGTCGGTCGACTACATCGGCCTGACGAGGTCGAACGACGTCACCGCACCGTCGGTCACCGTCACCCCGGCCAGCAGCACCACGACGGACCGGGTCACGATCACCGCGACGGCTTCGGACGACAGGGGCGCCATCAGCTCGGTCGCGCTGGTCGACCACCGAGGCACGGTCGTGCAGACGCTGCGCGCGGCGCCGTACACCTTCTCCTGGAGCGCGGCGTCTGCAGGAGTGGGCACGCACACGCTCACCGTGAAGGCCTACGACCCGTCGGGCAACGTGGGCACCGCACGCGCCTCCGTGACCGTCGTGGCCGACACGGCGGCACCGGTCGTCAGCATCACCGGCCCGTCCGACGGGGCGACGCTCTCCGGCTACACGCAGGTCGCGGCGTCCGTCCAGGACAACGGCACAGTGGACCGCGTCGAGTTCTACCTCGACGGGGCGCTGCTGACCACCGACCTCTACGCGCCGTACGCCGCAGGCTGGGACACGACCGAGTCCGCCGACGGCAGCCACTCACTGACCGTCCGCGCCGTCGACCGGGCCGGCAACGTCGGCACCTCGTCGCGCACGGTCACGGTGCTCCACGCGACCCCGCCGCCGCCGGCCGAGGCACGCCTCTCGGTGTCCGCCTCGGGCACCACCGGCGTGAGGATCACGTCGAACCCGGCCGGCATCGCCGTGGCCTCGGGGCAGACCCGGGCGGCCAGCTTCGCGGTCGGCACCGCGGTCCGGCTGACGGTCGGCGGCGGACGCAGGGCGGTCTTCAGCGGCGCGTGCTCCACCGGCGGCGTGGCCCGCACCTCCTGCACCGTCACGCTGGAGGCCGACAGCAGCGTGAGCGCCAGGATCAGGTGACCAGCGCGAACGCAGGGTTGAGGTCGGCCACCGACGGCGCCCCCGAGCGTCCTGTCACGCGTCTGGCGGACGACGTCAGGCCGATGGCGATCGACGGGCCAACAGGTAGGCCTTGCAGCCCAGACACAGCCCGGTGGAGGCGTTGAGGGCCGTCACGCCGAAGGCGAGCGCCGTCAGGCTGGAGCCCGCGACGTCGCCGCCGACCACGAAGAACGTCAGCCCCAGAGCTGTGAGCACGAACCCGACGAGCTGGCGCGAACCGCGGCGGCCGGGCATCCTCCAGCTCGGCCGGGGGCCCGATCCTCGGCCAGATGAAACGGGCGTAGACCTGCGCCCACAGCGACCACTGGAAGCTGACGAACGCGGTGAAGGCGAACACGGCGGCTTGGGAGGCGAGCAGGCCGATGCTCAGCGGTCGAGCAACATCAACGACGAGCAACGCGACAGCGAGAACGCCGGCCGTTGCCCCGGCGCTGAACCGGACGAGGCGCGGATCGACCTGCCCGCGGAGCGGACACGCACTGAGCCCGGCACCGGGCATGAGGGTCTCCGGCAAGTAGGTGCCAACGGACCCGATCACACTAGGCCCCTCCGTCATCCGTGGCCACGCGTGCGCCGGCTCAGTAGTACCAGGGGTAGCTCGACCAGTCCGGTGGGCGCTTCTCGAGGAACGAGTCCCGCCCCTCGACCGCCTCGTCGCCCATGTAGGCCAGCCGGGTGGTCTCTCCGGCGAAGAGCTGCTGCCCGACGAGCCCGTCGTCGATGAGGTTGAAGGCGTACTTCAGCATCCGCTGCGCCGTGGGTGACTTGGCGTTGACGGTCCGCCCCCACTCCAGCCCCACCCGCTCGAGGTCGGCGTGCGGGACGACGCGGTTGACCGCCCCCATCCGGTGCGCGTCCTCGGCAGAGTAGGTCTCACCGAGGAAGAAGATCTCTCGCGCGCGCTTCTGCCCGACCTGCCGGGCCAGGTACGCCGAGCCGAAGCCCCCGTCGAAGGAGCCCACGTCGGCGTCGGTCTGCTTGAAGCGGGCGTGCTCGGCGCTCGCCAGCGTCAGGTCGCTCACGACGTGCAGCGAGTGCCCCCCGCCGGCTGCCCAGCCGTTGACGAGGCAGACGACGACCTTGGGCATGAACCGGATCAGCCGCTGGCACTCCAGGATGTGGAGCCGGCCGAGCCGCGCCCGCTCCTGGGGTGACCGCGGGTCGCGCCGGGCGGCCCCCGGGCCGTCGTCGTACTCGTAGCCGGCCCGGCCACGGATCCGCTGGTCCCCGCCGGAGCAGAAGGCCCGCTTCCCGTGCTTCCCGGACGGGCCGTTCCCGGTCAGCAGGACGCAGCCCACGTCGCTGGCGGTCCGGGCGTGCTCGAGGACCTGCAGGAGCTCGTCGACGGTGTGCGGCCGGAACGCGTTGAGGACGTCGGGCCGGTCGAAGGCGACCCGCACCGTGCCGTCGTCGACGGCCCGGTGGTAGGTCAGGTCCGTGAGGTCCTCGAAGCCGTCGACGACCCGCCAGGCGTCCGCGTCGAAGGTCTCGGACACGTGCGGCAGCGCGGACATGCGCCGGAGTCTAGGGTCCGGTCAGGAGCGGTGGATCGTCAGCGCGAGCGCCGTGAGGTGGGCCAGTCGCATCAGCTCGGAGTCGAGGATCTCCGGGCCGCCGCGACGCCCGATCACGACGACCTCGTCGTCCTGCACCGGCACGCCGGCCACCAGGTTGTCGCTCAGCTGTCCCCACTCCGGGTCGACGTCGAGCCGGGTCGCGCGGGCCAGCGGGAACCACCCGGACTGCTCGTCGCCGAGGTCGGGAGCGGCGGACGTCGCGTGCAGGACCTTCACGCCGGCGTCCGTGCGGCAGAGCCGCACTGCCCAGTCGGCGCGGAAGGCGACCGGCAGCATGTCGACGAGCTGGTCCAGCGCGTACTCCGGGTGCTCGGTGACCTGCTCCACCACCTCGAGGTCGAGGAAGAGCTGCCCGCCGGCGGCATAGCGCGAGCACCAGACCACGTGCACGCCGTCCAGCAGGCTGCACGCGGACACGACGGAGTCCGGCATCATCCCGGGAGCCATCTCCAGGAGCACGTCGTCGACGGCGGTGCCGTCGGGACGGTGCTCGACGATCTCGATCGCCTCGATGTCGCCGCCGGCCTCACCGATGGCCGTCGCGACCCGGCCCAGCGAGCCGGGGACGTCGGGCAGCTCGACGCGCAGCAGGAACGGCACGTCGCTCACCCCCCTCCGAGGCGTACTGGTGCGTCGCCGCCGACCCTATCGCCCCGCTTCGACCCCCAGGGGGAAGGTGGCGAGGGTCTCGTACCGCGGCCGGTTCCGCGGTCCCTCGCCGAGGTGCGACTGCACGAGGACGAGCTCGTCGACGAGGAACGGTCGCGAGCGGTAGGTCTCCAGCACCCGCAGCCACCGGGTCGCCTCGACCGGCCGGTTGCTGCGCGCCAGCGTGAGGTGGGGCCGCAACGCCGCACCGTCCACCGTGGCGCCGGCCTTCGCGGCCGCGGCACGGGCGCCGGTCGAGAGCCGCCGCAGCTCCTCGAGCGCGTCCGGTGCCGCCTGGACCCCGGCGTAGAGGACCTTCGCGCGGGCCACCCCGGGGAACGCCCCGCCACCGCCGAGGGCGAGCGTGAACGGGGCCCGCCGCCGGCCGGCGCGGGTCAGCCGCTCGAGGAGGTCGTCGAGGCTGCGGTCGGGGACGTCGGCCATGAAGGCCAGCGTCACGTGCCACTGCTCCGGCACCGTCCAACGGAGCGGCGCTGCCTCCCGCCGGGGGGCGAGGAACTCCTCCAGCTCCTCCAGGACGTCGTCCGGGGGCACGACCGCCGAGAACATCCGCACACCCCGACCCTAGGAGCAGCGGGGAACCCGCCGGACGGGCAGCGACCTCGAGTCAGAGGATCGCGCCCGGCGTGTAGGCCGCCGCCGCCGGGTCCGCCGCGACGAGCTCCTCGACCCGCGCCACCACGGCACGGACCTGGTCCCGGGCGGCTCCGGTGAAGCCGATCGGCTCGGCGAGGAGCGCGTCGAGCCGGTCCCGGGAGAGTCCCAGGTCGGACGCAGCGAGCCGCTCCATCACGTCGTTGTCCGGCTGACCCTGCCGCAGGGCGAGGGCCGTGGCGACGGCCGCCTCCTTGATCGCCTCGTGAGCGGTCTCCCGGCCGACACCGCTGCGCACCGCGGCCATCAGCACCTTGGTCGTGGCGAGGAACGGCAGGTAGCGGTCCAGCTCGCGCTGCACGACCGCCGGGAAGACCCCGAACTCGTCGAGCACCGTGAGGAACGTCTGGAAGAGCCCGTCGGTGGCGAAGAACGCGTCCGGCAGCGCGACCCGGCGCACGACCGAGTCCGAGACGTCACCCTCGTTCCACTGGTCGCCGGCGAGCTCGCCGACCATCGCGAGGTTGCCGCGGACCACCACCGCGAGCCCGTTCACCCGTTCGCAGGAGCGGGAGTTCATCTTGTGCGGCATCGCACTGGAGCCGACCTGGCCCTCCTGGAACCCCTCGGTGACGAGCTCGAGGCCGGCCATCAGCCGGACGGTCGTGGCGAGGTTGCTCGGACCGGCCGTCAGCTGCACCAGGGTCGAGACGACGTCGAAGTCGAGGCTGCGCGGGTACACCTGGCCGACGCTGGTGAGCACCCGCTCGAACCCGAGGTGCGCGGCGACCCGGTGCTCGAGCGCGGCGAGCCGGGCAGGGTCGCCGTCGAGGAGGTCGAGCATGTCCTGGGCCGTGCCGACGGGCCCCTTGATGCCGCGCAGCGGGTAGCGGGCGAGCAGGTCGTCGAGCCGTTCCAGGGCGACGAGGAGCTCGTCGGCCACCGTCGCGAACCGCTTGCCCAGCGTCGTGGCCTGCGCGGCGACGTTGTGGGAGCGGCCGGCCACCACCAGCGCCTCGTGCTCGCCGGCGAGCCGGGCCAGCCGGGCGAGGGTCGCGACGACACGCGTGCGGAGCAGCCGGAGGGAGTCGCGCAGCTGCAGCTGCTCGACGTTCTCGGTGAGGTCGCGCGAGGTCATCCCCTTGTGGATGTGCTCGTGCCCGGCGAGCGCGCAGAACTCCTCGATGCGGGCCTTCACATCGTGCCGGGTCACCCGCTCCCTCGCCGCGATGCGCGGGAGGTCGACGTCGTCGACGACCGCCTCGTAGGCCTCGACGACGCCGTCCGGCACGTCGATCCCGAGGTCGCGCTGCGCCCGGAGCACCGCGATCCACAGCCGCCGCTCGAGCACGACCTTGTGCTCGGGCGACCAGATCGCGACGAGGTCGGCGCCGGCGTACCGAGCGGCCAGGACGTTGGGGATCACCGCGGCCCCACCCGGGTCGGGGCGGCGGCCACGGCGGCCGCGGCGGCCGCGGCGATGTCGCCGCGGTGGTGCGAGCCGCGGACCTCCACGAGCGCCACGCCGGCGTAGGCACGCTCCCGGGCGTGCGCCAGGTCGCTCCCGACGGCCGTCACCGCCAGGACACGACCGCCGGCGGTGACGAGTCGGCCGTCGCGACGTGCCGTTCCGGCGTGAATGACGTCGACGCCGTCGAGCGCGTCGGCGGACGCCACCCCGCGCACCTCGTCGCCTCGACGCGGCTCGTCGGGGTACCCCTCGGCGGCGACGACGACCGCGACCGCCGCACCTGCGCGCCAGCGCGGCGGTCCCACCTCGTGGAGCCGGCCCTGGGCCGCGGCGAGGAGCAGTGCCCCGAGCGGCGACTCGAGCCGCTGGAGCAGCGCCTGGGTCTCGGGGTCGCCGAACCGCGCGTTGAACTCCACGACCCGCACCCCGTGGGTCGTCAGCGCGAGCCCGGCGTACAACAGCCCCTGGAAGGGGGTGCCGCGCTGGGCCATCGCCCGCACGGTGGGGAGCAGGACGGCGTCGCGGACCTCGGCGACGAGGTCCGGCGGCGCCCACGGCAGCGGCGTGTACGCGCCCATGCCGCCGGTGTTCGGCCCCCGGTCGTCGTCGAGGGCCCGCTTGAAGTCCTGCGCAGGCTCCAGCGGGTACACGGTCCGGCCGTCGGTGATCGCGAAGAGGGACACCTCGGGACCGTCGAGGTACTCCTCGACAAGCACCTGCTCGCACCCGGCCGCGTGCCGCACCGCGGCGTCGCGGTCGTCGGTCACGACCACACCCTTGCCGGCGGCGAGGCCGTCGTCCTTGACGACGTACGGCGGGCCGAACGCGTCGAGTGCCGCGGCGACCTGCTCCGCGGTCCGGCAGACCCGCGCCTGCGCGGTCGGTACGCCGGCCTCGGTCATCACCTCCTTCGCGAAGGCCTTGGACCCCTCGAGCCGGGCGGCCTCGGCGCTCGGGCCGAAGCAGGCCACCCCCCGGGCCCGGACGGCGTCGGCGACCCCCGCCACGAGCGGGGCCTCGGGGCCGATGACGACGAGGTCGACGCCGAGCCGTACGGCGAGGTCGGCGACGGCCTGCCCGTCCAGCGGGTCGACCGCGTGGTTGGTGGCGACCGCGTCCGTGCCCGGGTTGCCGGGGGCGGCGTGGACCCCGGTGACGCCCGGGTCCCTGCTCAGCGCGAGCGCGAGCGCATGCTCACGGCCGCCGCTGCCGATGACCAGCACGTCCATCGACCGCACGCTATCCCGCTCGCAGGCTGAGCGACTCCTCGCGGCCCGGGCCGACCCCGACCCCCCAGAACGGCGCCCCGGCGAGCTCCTCGAGCCGGCGCACGTAGGCCTGCGCCTCGCGAGGCAGCTCCTCGAAGCTCCGGCAGCCCGAGATGTCGCTGCGCCAGCCCGGCACCAGCTCGTAGACCGGCTTCGCGTGGTGGAACTCCGTCTGCGTCATCGGCATCTCGTCGAGCCGCTCGCCGTCGACCTCGTAGGCCACGCAGACCGGGATCTCCGCCCAGGCGCCCAGGCAGTCCAGCTTGGTGAGGAACAGCTCGGTGAGCCCGTTGACCCGCACGGCGTACCGGGTGATGACCGCGTCGTACCAGCCGCACCGGCGCGGCCGCCCGGTCGTGGTGCCGAACTCCGCCCCGATGCGCCGCAGCTCCTCGCCGTCGGCGTCCAGGAGCTCGGTCGGGAACGGCCCGGAGCCGACCCGGGTCGTGTAGGCCTTGACGACCCCGATCACCCGGTCGATCCGGGTCGGGCCGATGCCGGCGCCCGCGCCCACTCCGCCGGCGATGGGGTTCGAGGACGTGACGAACGGATAGGTGCCGTGGTCGACGTCGAGCATCGTGGCCTGGGCACCCTCGAACAGCACCGTGTCCCCACGGTCGAGCGCCTGGTTGAGCACCAGCGAGGTGTCGGCGACCATCGGCCGCAGCCGGTCGGCGTACGCCGCGATCTCGTCGAGGACCTCCTGCACCGAGATCGCCCGCCGGTTGTAGACCTTGACCAGCAGGTGGTTCTTGAGCTCGAGCGCCGACTCCACCTTCGCGGCGAGGATGCCCTCGTCGAAGACGTCGGCGACCCGGACACCGATGCGGTTGATCTTGTCGGCGTACGCCGGGCCGATCCCCCGGCCCGTCGTACCGATCCGGTTCTTGCCGAGGAACCGCTCGGTCACCTTGTCGACCTCGGTGTGGTACGAGGTGATGAGGTGGGCGTTGGCCGAGACCAGCAACCGCGAGGTGTCGACACCGCGCGCGGCCAGCCCGTCGATCTCGCTGAGGAGCACCCGCGCGTCCATCACGACACCGTTGGCGATGACCGGGGTGCAGCCAGGCGTCAGGACGCCGCTGGGCAGCAGGTGGGTGGCGAACTTCTCGCCGCCGATCACGATCGTGTGACCTGCGTTGTTGCCGCCCTGGTAGCGCACGCAGTAGTCGATCGCCCCGGGCCGGTCGGCCCCCAGGAGGTCGGTCGCCTTGCCCTTGCCCTCGTCGCCCCACTGGGCGCCGAGCACCACGATGGCCGGCATGCAACATCACTCCTCGTCGGCCCGCACCGGAGCCCGCGATCCGGGCCGGACGCACGAGACCCCGGGGGCTGTGTCACCGGTGGATCAGGGGTGACGGCAGGTCCCGGGGCTGGTGCGACGACACGCTACCACCCGCTCGATGATGCCGGTTTCGTCACATTTCGTGCCAGCGGTCGCCGCTGGTCGGCCCGCTCACCTACAGTCCGGATGTGGACGGAATCCTGCTGATCACCAACGCGATGGCGGGGTCGAACGAGGACCAGGCGGTGGCCGACGCGGTCGACGTCCTCGACCGGGACTTCGACGTCGAGGTTGCGGCCACCGCTCACCCCGAGGAGCTCGCGGCCGTCATCGACCGGTGCGACGGGCGGCGCCTCGTCGTGGCCGGCGGCGACGGCACCTTGCACGCGGTGGTGAACGGCCTGCACCGCGCCGGGCTGCTGTCCTCGACCTGCCTGGGGCTGGTGCCGTTGGGCACCGGCAACGACTTCGCGCGCGGGGTCGGGATCCCGCTCGACCCCCGCGCCGCGGCTCAGCTGGTGCTCGAGGGCGGGAGCCGACCGGTCGACCTCATCCTCGACGACGAGGGGACCGTGGTCGTCAACAACGTGCACCTCGGGGTGGGCGCGCAGGCGAGCCGCAAGGCGGGGAAGTGGAAGCCGCGCCTCGGACGGGCGGGGTACGCCGTCGGCGCGCTGAGCGCGAGCCTGCAGCCCGAGTTCCTCCACGTCGACGTCTTCGTCGACGGGGTCGAGGTCACCCTCGAGGAGGTCGTCCACGACCACCTGGCCCAGGTCGCCATCGGCAACGGGTCCTACGTCGGCGGAGGCACGGCGCTCATCCCCGGCGCCGACGTCGGGGACGGCCAGCTCGTCGTCATCGTGTCGCAGGCGGTCGGCCGGTGGGGGCGCATCGCCTACGCGGCGCGGCTGCACGGCGGCACCCACCACATGATGAAGGAGGTGGAGCGGGTCAGCGGCCGGTCGGTGTCGGTGAAGGGCGAGCCGTTCCACCTCGTCGCGGACGGTGAGATCTCCGGGCCCTACACCGAGCGCAGCTGGGAGCTGCTCAAGGGTGCGGTGGACATGTTCCTGCCGCAGCCGGACCCCGAGCCGGAGCCCGAGCCCGGCGTGGCCGCCTGATCCCCTCGGTCAGGCCGACGCGAGCGCCTCGATCGCCGAGCGGAAGAAGCCCAGCCCGTCGGTCCCCGCGCCGCAGAGCTCCTCGACCGCGTGCTCCGGGTGCGGCATGAGGCCCACCACGTTCCCCTGCTCGTTGGCGACCCCCGCGATGTCGCGCAGCGAGCCGTTGGGGTTCTCTCCGAGGTACCGCGCCACGACGAGGCCCTCCCCCTCGAGCCGGTCGAGGGTGTCCCGGTCCGCGACGTACCCGCCCTCGCCGTTCTTGAGCACGATCGTGACCTCCGCGCCTTCGTCGTACGCCGAGGTCCAGGCGGTCCGGTTGCTCTCGATCCGCAGCCGCTGGTCCTTGCACACGAACGTCAGCCGCTCGTTGCGGACCAGCGCGCCCGGGAGCAGGTGCGCCTCGCAGAGCACCTGGAACCCGTTGCAGATGCCGAGCACCGGCAGCCCGCGGCGGGCGCCGTCGACGACCTCGGCCATGATCGGTGCGAACCGTGCGATCGCGCCGGCCCGCAGGTAGTCGCCGTAGGAGAAGCCCCCCGGGAGGACGACCGCGTCGACGCCCTGGAGGTCGTGGTGGCCGTGCCAGAGCGCAACCGGCTCGGCGCCGGCGATCCGGACCGCGCGGCGGGCGTCGGCGTCGTCGAGCGAGCCGGGGAAGGTGACGACCCCGATCCTCATGCCGGCACCGCGCCGGCCGGCTCGACCTCGATCGAGTAGTCCTCGATGACCGGGTTCGACAACAGCTTCTCGGCGATCTCGTCGATCTGGGCCCGCCGGCTCTCGGTCAGCTCGCCCTCGACCAGGAGCTCGAACCGCTTGCCCTGCCGGACGTCGGCGACCCCCTCGAGGCCGAGCCGGGGCAGGGCGCCGTGGACGGCCTTGCCCTGGGGGTCGAGAATCTCCGGCTTGAGCATGACGTTCACGACGACGCGAGGCACGACCGACGATCGTAGTGGACGCCGCACGCCTCGTCCTGCGCCGCTCAGGAGGTGGTGGTCACCTCGCGTACGTCCGCCACCGTGACCTCCCCCGGTGCCGAACGCCGCGGCAGCGCGGTGCCGGGCTGGTCGTGCGCGACTCCGCCACGGCGGAACCCCGAGAGCGGCGCGTCCGGACGCCCCAGGGCAACGCCGGTCAGCACCGTCGTCCCGTCCCAGCCCGGGGTCCTGCAGGGTCGACGAGGGTCTGGACGAGGACGCATCACCGCTCTGACCGCTCGCTGCGGCGATCTGGACAGAGCCGCAGGCTCAGTCCTCGACGTCGACCAGCGCGTCGACGACTCGGTCGACGTGGGCAACGAACGCCCGGCCCTTGGGGAGCAGCTCCGGCGTCGCGTGGGCTAGCTGCGCGTGGCCGAGGAACGCGGTGTAGGCGAGCAGCCCACGGTCACGCGCTCGGGTCCGCGACAGGCCGAGCTCGGTGAACATCTGGGTGAGCAGCGCCAGCCGCCTCTTCGTCACGCGCGCGAGAGTGGCCGCCACAAGGGGATGTGACGTGCTCGCCTGGAGAGCGAGCTCCACTGTTCCCGCGCCCTCGGTCGAGCCGTCCGACACCGAGGAGAACGCCAAACCCAGCAGGTTCCGCAACTGGGTCATCACGTCCTGCGACTCGTCGATAGCCGCGATGACGCGGTCGGTGTCCCGTGTCTCCCACAGTCGGAGCGTCGCCTCGAGCAGTGCGTTCCGGTCGGAGAAGTGCCAGTAGAAGCTGCCTTTGGTCGTCCCCAGCTCCTTGGCCAAGGGCTCGACAGCCACCGCCGTCACCCCTCCCCGAGACAGCGCATGCAGCGCAGCCTCAGCCCAGTCGCCGGGTCCCAGAGATTCGCCCTTTACCTTTCCCACGGCCATACGCTACCGTATGGACCATCCACCATACGGTGGCGTATGGAAGGAACCACATGACTGCAGATCCACCCGGCCCCCCCGGGTGCCGGGCCTCGGCCCCTCGCCGAGCCGTACGGCCGGACCTGCCGAGCCGGTCGTACGTCGTCCCGTTGCCGCGCACCCCGCTGCTCTCGACGGCACTGCCGAACGTCGACTGGTCAGACGCCTTCGCCGTCGACATCCCGATCGGTGCGCACGCTCGGCACCCGCAGGAGTGGGTCGACGTCATCTTCCGGGCGCCGCCGGTCTCGATGCGGGTCTTGTTCGGGCTGCGCAACCTCGTGGTCCGGGCCGTGGGCATCGAAGTCGGTGGTCACGAGGTCTTCGCCACCGTCTCCCGGCGCCCGAACGAGGTGCTGCTCGGCACCGACCAGCGACACCTCGCCTTTCGCGCGTCGGTGCTGGTGGAGGACGGCCGCGTCGTGCTGACCACCGTCGTCGACGTACGCAGCCGTCGAGGACTGGCCTACTCGGCGATCGTCCGCCGCATCCACCCGCTCGTCGTGCGAAGCCTGTTGGCGCGTGCGGCTCGCACGATGGCCGCATCAGGCGAGGGGCCACACGCTCGGAGGCGGAGGTCGACGCGCACCGACCGGATCGCCGCCGGGGTCGCCTGGTCCCTGGCGCTGATGGCTGGATCCGGCGGCGGTTCCAGCCAGGCCGGCCGACCCCGGGTGCAGGGGGAGCTCGGTGAGCAGCGATCGTCAGGCCACCCACGCGTCCCGGACGCTCCAGGGCAGGCGGGCCCGCCTGGTCCGTCGGCCGACAACGCCGACGGCTTCGCGCAGGTGACGTCATGAGGGCGCTCATCCGCGCGTATCCCCTCACCGGGTTCGTCGTCCTGGCCTGCCTCTTCGGCTGGTCCATCTGGATCGGCGTCTTCCTCGCCGGCGGTCACGGTGGCGGCAACCTCCCGCTGGCGCCGCTGATGGCCGTGCTGGTCGTCGCCCCGTGCCAGGGACGTGATGCGTTCCGTGAGTGGTGGCTGCGTTTCCGCAACTGGCGGGCGGCACCCAGGTGGTACCTGCTCGCACTGCTCGGTCCCATCGTCCTGCACGTGCTGATCGTGCTGGTCAACGGTGGTCTGGGCGCACCCCTGCCGACGAGCGGCCAACTGGCGGACTCGTGGCAGGTGACCGGCATCTTCGTGGTCTTGCTGGTCCTGATCGGGATCGGCGAGGAGGCCGGCTGGATCGCCTTCATGGCGCCAGTCCTGCTCCGCCGACACAGCATGGTGACCGCGTGGGGGATCGCCTCGCTGGTCCGGATCGTGTGGCACATCCCGGTGATGATCAGTGGCGAGCTGCCCCTGTTGCTCGGGATCGTGGGCAACGCCGCGTTCACGATGGTGCTGATGGCACTTCTGGCCGTCCGTGGTGGCAACTGGTCCCTGGCCGCGGTGTGGCACTCGATGCTCAACTCCGCCGGCTACTCGTTCCTCTTCACGATGGTCACCGGCGCCGACAACAGCCGTCTGAGCACGCTCATGGCCATCGAGTACGCGTTCGTCGGGGTGTTCGCCTACGGCGTCGTACGACGACAACACACATCCGCGATCGGCGTCGACCGGCGCCCCGACACAGGAGGTACCCATGTCGACCACCACACGCCAGCGCACCTATGACTGGGAGGATCCCGCCCCGGCCGCCGTCGCCGGACTCGACCTGGACGGGCTGTCCGTCCTACGGGCGATCGGAGCCGGCGAGCTGCCGACGCCACCAGCGGTGCGGACCTTGGGAATCGAGCCCGTCGAGGCAGATCCCGGCAGGGTCACGTTCAGACTCGACCTCGCCGAGTACCACCTCAACCCGTTCGGCATCGTCCACGGCGGGGTGCTTGCGGCAATGCTGGACACCGCGATGGGTTGTGCGGTGCATTCCCTGCTTCCGCCCGCCGTCGGGTACGTCACGAGCGAGATGAACGTCCGGTTCCTCCGGCCGGCCGTCCTCACCGGCGGACCGCTGATCTGCACCGGCGAGGTCGTCAACCAGGGGCGCAGCGCAATCGTGGCCACCGCCCGAATCGTCGATGCCCAGCAGCGGATCGTCGCCCTCGCCGGTTCCACGTGCCTGGTACGGGAACCATGATGGCCACGGTCCCCACGATGCTCCGCCGCCGCGAGGCGCGGGGTGGCACCTTGATCCTCGGCGGCGGCTTCGGTGGCGCGCATCTGGCACGCCTGCTCGGTGGCGCCACCATCGTCAGCCCCGAGAGCTCCATGCTGTTCACGCCCCTCCTTGCCGAGGTCGCGGCCGGCGCGATCGAGCCGCGACACGTGATGGTTCCGTTGCGCGAGATGTGCCCAGAGGCCGACGTGCTGCGCGGCCGGGCTGCCGCGTGGGACGAGACTGCTCGGACCGTCACCGTCGAGACCACCGTCGGGCTCATGGAGGTGTCCTACCGCGACCTTGTGATCGCAGTGGGCTCCAGTGCCCGGATGCTGCCGATCCGCGGCCTGGCGGAGCACGCGATCACCTTCAAGGACGTCAACGACGCGATCCGGCTGCGCAACCGGGTCCTGCGATCGCTCGACCTCGCCGACGCCGACCCGCGCGGCGCCGAGCGCTACCTGAGCTTCGTGTTCGTGGGGGCCGGCTACGCGGGTGTCGAAGCCCTCGCTGAGACCAGACAGCTCGTCCAGGACGCCATCCGTCACTACCCCTCCCTCCGCGGCGTCCCGCAGCGGTGGGTTCTCGTGGAAGCCGGCCCGAAGATCCTGCCCAACATCCCGCACCGGCTCGCTGCCTACACCGATGCCCAGCTGCGACGCCACGGGGTAGAGATCCTGACGTCGACGACGCTGACATCGGTCGATGCCCAGGCTGTGACCATGGCCGACGGGACGCGGATCGACACGCAGACCTTGGTGTGGACAGCAGGGGTGACGCCGAACCCGCTCCTCCACACCCTCGGGCTCCCGCTCGATGAACGCGGCCGGATCGTCGTCGACTCCGCGCTGCGGGTCGAAGGACGGACGAACCTCTGGGCTCTCGGCGACTGTGCCGGCGTGCCGAACGCAGCGACGCCCGGACAGCTCGACCCCCCTACCTGTCAGCACGCAGTGCGGCAGGCGCGTGCGCTGGCCGTCGGGCTCGGCGGTGGGACCCAGCCCTACCAGTACCGCAGCATCGGTGAAGGCGCGACCTTGGGGCGGGACAAGGGAATCGCGCGTGTCTTCCGCCTGTACGTCCGGGGGCGACCCGGCGCCTGGATCACCCGGGGCTACCACCTCAGCGCCGTCCCCCTACGGTCCCGACGCCTGCGCGTCTTCACCGACGGCCTGCTGTCGGTCCTGTTCCGTAGGGACATCGCCGAGCTGGCCACGGCGCAGGCAGCACACCCGGTGATCGGCTCAGGCATCCCGGCGGGAGCTGAGCGATGAGACCCGGGCTCGCGGCGCTGGCAGAGGATCCTGAGCTCTTCGGCGAACCGCGACCGTGCTGGCCGGTCGGGGCCGGGACCGACCGGCACAGCCCCGCTCGCGCGCCGGGACGCGAGCAGACGGCCGAGCCTCCCGGTAACTCAGACCAGCTCGCGCTTGAGGATCTTGCCGGTCGCCGTCATCGGCAGGGTGTCGCGGAACTCGACCGTGCGCGGGTACTTGTAGGACGCCATCTGCTCCTTGCACCAGGCAACGAGCTCCTCCTCGGTCACCGATGCCCCAGGGTTCCGGATGACGTAGGCCTTGACCTCCTCACCGAGCGCCTCGTGCGGGACGCCGACGACGGCGACCAGCGAGACCGCCTCGTGGGTGAGGAGCACCTCCTCGACCTCCCTCGGGTACACGTTGAACCCACCGCGCAGGATCATGTCCTTCGCCCGGTCGACGATGAAGTAGTAGCCGTCGTCGTCGCGCCGCGCCAGGTCGCCGGAGCGGAACCACCCGTCCCGCATCACCTCAGCGGTCGCGTCAGGGCGGTTGTAGTAGCCCTTCATGATGTTGTGACCCCGGATCGCGATCTCCCCGACGACGTCGGGACCGGCGTCCACCTCGTTCCACTCCGGGTCGACGAGCTTCACCTCGACACCCCAGATCGGGTAGCCGATGGAGCCGGCCTTCGCCGGCCTGTCGGTCTGGTTGAACGTCGCGACCGGCGAGGTCTCGGAGAGCCCGTAGCCCTCGAGGACGGCCACGCCGAAGCGCTCGCCGAACTCGCGCAGGATCTCGACCGGGAGGCTGGCTCCGCCCGCGCACGCAACCCGCAGGTTGGCGGCGATCCGCCCGACGTCCACCTCGTCGGTGAGGGCACCGAGCAGGCCCCAGTACATCGTGGGGACACCGGCGAAGAACGTGATGTCCTCCTTCTCGAGCAGCGCCAGGGCCTGCTTCGCCTCGAAGCGCGGCAGCAGGACGAGCGTGGAGCCCGTGGCGAACCCGGCGTTCAGCTGCACCGTCGAGCCGAAGGAGTGGAACAGCGGCAAGGTCACGAGGTGGCGGTCGGCAGTCGGAGCCCCGAACATCCGGTTGCTCGTGAGCGCGTTGAGCACCAGGTTCGAGTGGCTGAGCTCCGCGCCCTTGGGCTGCCCGGTCGTCCCGCTGGTGTAGAGGATCACCGCGCTGTCGGTCGGCTCGGTCTGGGCCGTGGAGAAGGTGGGCGGCTGGTCGCGCAGGGCCTGCGCGAGGGTCTCGGTGCCGTCGACCGGGGAGGCGGCGGCCGGGTCGGCGGTGACGACCAGGAAGTGCTCGCACCTGTCGGCCTGCTGGAAGCCGGCGAACCCCTCGGCGGCCATCGGCAGCTCAGGGGTCCCCTGGAAGCAGACGTAGGCCTTCGCCTCGCAGTCGGCGAGGTGGTAGGCGACCTCCCGCGCCTTGAGGAGGACGTTGAGCGGGACCACGACAGCCCCGGCCTTGAGGATCCCGTGGTAGACGATCGGGAAGTGCGGGGTGTTGGGGCAGGTGAGCGCCACCTTGTCCCCGGCGCGGATGCCCCGCGACACGAGCAGGTTGGCGACCTGGTTGGCGGCGGCGTCGACCTGCGCGTAGGTCAGCCGGGTCTCGCCGAGGACGACCGCGTCGCGGGTGGGGTGCTTGCGGGCGCTGTCTTCGAGCAGGACGGAGAGGTTGAGCACGGCGCCTCCAGCGGTCGGGATGGCGCCAACCTACTGGCGCCGACCCCGACCGTCGAGGCTCGATCGCGAGGATCCGTGCAGGTCAGCGGCGGATCAGCGGGCCCGGTGCGAGCTGCCGCCGCTGCGGCGGGCCTGCACCTTGGCGACGGCTTCCTTGATCTTCGCCTGGTTGTGGGGCTTGCGGGCTTCGTCGTACAGCTTCTTGGCCACGCCAGCGAGGGCGGCACTGCGCATCAGCTTCATGCCTCGAACCTACCCAGTACGCCCAGCGAGGACGCGGGCCGCCCGCCGGAGGTCGACGCGGACCAGCGCCACGCCGAGCACGGTGGCGGCGGGACCGAGCGGCCGCGCGATCCCGCGGCCGTGCACCCGCGCGATGCAGTGGACGCGGGTGCCCCTGACGCCGTTCCGGGTCTCGTCCTCGAACACCAGCGTGCCGTACGCCGTGAACGGCCCGGCCGAGCCGACCTCCGACCAGAGCTGGTCGGGCTCGAGCCGGCTGATCTGCAGCTCGAACGGCGGCCCGACCCGGACCCGGTCGACCCAGCGCAGCCCGACGTACGGCCGCTCGCGGCGCGCCAGCGGGTCGAGCAGCTCGATCGAGGCGAGGCTCGCCTGCCACTCGGGCCGGTTCCGGGGGTCGGCGAAGTAGTCGAAGACCACCCGCCGTGGGGCAGCCACGAAGACCGAGGCGTCCCATCGCCGGGGCACGACGTCAGAACCGCTCACCGGTGAGCCTCTCGTAGGCCTCGACGTACTTGGCGCGCGTCCGCTCCACGACCTCCGCGGGCAGCGGTGGCGGCGGGCCACCCGAGGTGCGGTCCCAGCCGCTGGCCGGCGAGGTCAGCCAGTCGCGGACGTACTGCTTGTCGTAGGAGGACTGTGCGCGGCCGGGCTGCCACCGGTCCGCCGGCCAGTACCGCGACGAGTCCGGGGTCAGCACCTCGTCCGCCAGCACCGTCGTGCCGTCGTCCCGGGCCCCGAACTCGAGCTTCGTGTCGGCCAGCAGCAGCCCCCGCTCGCGGGCGACCGACTCCGCGCGCCGGTAGACCGCGATCGTCAGGGCGCGCAGCTCCGCCGCCCGGTCCGCGCCGATCCCGGCGGCCACCTCGTCGTACGACACGTTCTCGTCGTGCTCCCCGAGCGCGGCCTTCGTCGCGGGGGTGAAGACCGGCTCCGTCAGCCGGCTGCCGTCGGTGAGGCCGGGCGGCAGCGCGATGCCGCAGACCTCGCCGGTCGTGCGGTAGTCCTCGAGGCCGGACCCGGTCAGGTAGCCGCGGGCGACGCACTCGACCGGGTACATCGCGAGCGGCTCGCACACGACCGCACGACCGGCGACCTCCGGGGGGACGGTGGTCGACAGCACGTGGTTCGGGACGAGGTCCCTCAGCTGGTCGAACCACCACAGGGACAGCCGGGTCAGCACCACCCCCTTGTCGGGGACCGGTGTCGGCAGCACGTGGTCGTAGGCCGAGATCCGGTCGCTCGCGACCATCAGCAGGGTCTGGTCGGGCAGCCGGTAGAGGTCGCGGACCTTGCCGCTGTGCACGTGCACGGCACCTGCCACGGACGGAGCCGGGGGCTGGACCGGGGCCGCGGGCATGGCCTGAAGGGTACGCCGCGCGCCGCCCGGCGACCCTCCCGCCCGCGGAGTACCGTCGCAGCGTCCCGGCGACGACGGCTGGGACCGGACTGGGAGACCCCCGTGATCGAGCACCGGATCGGCTACAGCCGGCGGTCCGGAGCGCTCCACGCCGTGACGAAGGTCGTCGCGCGACCCACGTTGCGCTTCTTCCCGCTGCGCGGTCCGGTGACCCGGCTGATCCCGCTGCTCGAGCTCAGTGCGAGGCGCCTGCCGCGCGGCTCGGCGACCCGTCACCGTGTCGTCACCGCGCGGACGTGGCGAGGTGAGCTCGTGACCCCGGTCGACGGCCCGACCAGCGACGGCGCGGTCCTCTACCTGCACGGTGGCGCGTTCCTCCTGGGCGGCCTCGGGACGCACCGGCGGATCGTCGAGCGGCTGACCCGGGAGACCGGCATGCCGGTGCTGTGCGTCGACTACCGCAAGCTGCCGCGCTCCCGGCTCGAGAACAGCGTGTCGGACTGCGAGGACGCCTTCCGCTGGCTGGTCCGCAGCGGTCATCCCCCCTCGCGGATCGCGGTCGTCGGGGACTCCGCAGGAGGCCATCTCGCGTTCGCCACCGCCCTGCGGCTGCGCGACGACGGTGCCGGGACGCCGGCGTGCCTGGTCGCGATGTCGCCGTGGCTCGACTTCGACCACCGCACGCGGCTGCAGCACTCCAACGCGGTCCGCGACGCCTACATCCCCGTCCGGCGGATGCGCCGGGTCGCCGAGATGGTCCTCGGCTGCACCCCGGAGGAGTGCCACTCCCCCATCAACGCCGACCTCCGCGGGCTTCCTCCCACCCTCCTGCTCTGCGCGGAGTCCGAGGTGCTGCGGGTGGACTCCGAACGGATGGCAGAACGGCTCGGCCGGGCGGACGTGCCGGTGACGCTGCAGGTGTGGGAGGGCCAGGTCCACGCCTTCCCCGTGCTGTGCGACCTGACCCCGGAGAGCCTCGCCGCCTGCCGTGAGGTCGAGGAGTTCATCCGGGACTCCGTCCTCGGCTCTGCGGCGCCACAGCCCGGCAACACCGCTGCCTGACGTCAGGGATTCACGCGGTGACATCGTTGCGGCGTCGTACCGCCACTCCTTGCCCTTGCGGTGATGTCACAGTGGTGTCACACTGATGCCATGGAGCTCGCACCGTTCATCGACCGTCTGCGGCAGGACCTGCTGACCGCCTCCGACGCCCTGGGACCCGAGAGCAGGCCGGTCGCCGAGCGGCTGCTGCTGACCCTCGACCCCTCCGTGCGGCTGGTGCTGCTGGAGGTGCTGGGTCAGTCGGCGGCCGAGATCACCGCCGAGCTCCCCGTCGGGACGGTCGACGTCCGGCTGCGCGGCCGCGAGCCGGAGCTCGTCGTCGACGTCCCCCGCACGCCGCACGAGCCGCCGGGGACCGGTCCGGTGGACGGCGACGAGCCGGACGACGAGGACGACGGGGCGGTGGCGCGGATCAGCCTGCGCCTCCCGGAGTCGGTCAAGGCCCGCGCCGAGGAGCTCGCGGCCCGGGGCGGCTACTCGTTGAACTCCTGGATCGTCACCGTGCTGCGCGCTGCGACCAGCAAGCGCGCCATCAACGTCGACATCGACCTGTCGAGCATCCCGTTCGGCGACTCACCCGGCGGGCGGGCGCGCGGCCTGCGCGGCTGGGTCTGACTTTCCCCCCTCTGAAGGAGGACCTCCATGCACCACGAGTTCGGGGCCGACGGCCCCCAGCGCGTCCACGTCGAGCTGCAGTCCGGGGACGTCGAGGTCGCCGCCGTCGAGGACCCGGTCCTCGTCGTCGACGTCGAGGGCGACCGCGCCGAGGAGGTGCAGGTCGAGAGGACGGACGCCGGGCTGGCGGTCATCGGACCGCGTCGGACGGGCTTCTTCTCCACTGACAGCGGGTGCCGCGTGCGGCTCCGCGTCCCCCTCGACAGCGACCTGACGACCAAGCTCGGGTCGGCGGGCCTCACCACGCGCGGCCGGCTGGGGACGGCGCACCTCGCGACCGGCTCGGGGGACATCGACCTCGACGACGTACGGGTCGCCTCCGTCCGGAGCGGGTCGGGGGACGTGGGGATCGGGACCGTGCAGGCGGACGCCGACGTCAAGGCCGGCTCGGGCGACGTCCGGGTGCGGTCCGTCGGCGGCGCTGCCCGGGTCGTGACCGGCTCGGGCCGCGTCGAGATCGGTGAGGGTCGCGGCGCGCTCTCCCTCAAGAGCGGCTCCGGAGACCTCGTCGTCGCGGCGGCGGCCGCGGACGCCTCGCTGACCACCGCCTCCGGCGACCTGGCGGTCGGGCGGGTCGACCGCGGCAAGGTCCAGCTCCGCAACGTCTCCGGGGACATCCGGCTGGGTGTCGCCCCGGGCATCCCGGTGTGGACCGACGTGCAGAGCACGACCGGCCGCGTGCACTCCGCGCTGCCGCCGGTGGGACCGCCTCGCGAGGGTCAGGAGTACGTCGAGGTCCGCGCCCACTCCGTCAGCGGCGACATCCACCTCGGCCAGGCATGACCCCCGCCGGGGCACCGACTTCAGACACGACGGGAGCAGAGGAATGAGCGGGTTCGGGATCATGGAGGACGTGACCGCCGAGGTGATGCGGGAGCGTCGGCAGGCGGCCTGCCGACCGCGGCACACCGGTCCGGCGGCTCAGTCCGCGATGCGCGTCCGGTGGAAGCCGCGCGCCGACCGCGAGGGGGTCGGGCCCCGCTGGCCCTGGTAGCGGGAGCCGTACTTCTCCGAGCCGTAGGGGTGCTCGGCGGGCGAGGAGAGCCGGAAGAAGCAGAGCTGTCCGATCTTCATCCCCGGCCAGAGCTTGATCGGCAGGTTCGCCACGTTGGCGAGCTCGAGGGTCACGTGGCCGGAGAAGCCGGGGTCGATGAACCCCGCCGTCGAGTGGGTCAGGAGACCCAGACGCCCCAGGGAACTGTTGTGAGTGGGTATGAACGTCGGGCCGACCAGGAACTGATGGTCTGGAGCAGCGACTTCGATGCACCGCACCGGAACTGACGGCACTGGACGGACCTCGACGACAGTCCGGAACGCGTGAGCCCGGTCGTCGGTCTTGAGCCGCGCTACCTTTCGCGCGAGCCTGAACACCTCGAGTCGAGGAGTGAACTTCACGTGGTACGCCGGACCGCAGTCGACACCGTTGAGCATCGCTGGCTTCTTGCTCTTCACCGGTCGCAGTCCAAGGCTCGCAGCAAGGTGCACGACGGCGTCCGCGAGATGCTCCCTGGTGCTGACGAACTCGCAGCGTCCGTAGACATCGACGTAGCCGTCGCTGTCCATGAGGCCCTGAAGGAGTGCCAACCGTTGTCCAGGTCCGGCGAACAGGTAGGACGCAGGCACATGCTTGTTGCCGAACTGACCCATCAGGCGCAACACGCTGTTGAGGCTGTTGTCAGCCTCGAACCGCCCAGTGGCGGCTGAGCGTGTCCGATGCGTTCCTCCGATCCGGTAGGCCCGAGGCGAGGTGGCCGACCAGACGTCATAGCCGTCGGCTCGGATCTCCTCGAGGGTCTGTTCGTCCCCCGCACCGACGGTGACTTCGGCCTTGCTCGATGTCCCATCGCCGAGCCAGACCCCGAACGTGTAGGGCGCGACCGGTAGCGGGACATCCGGCGTCCGCACCGGCTCTGCGAGCGCAACTTGGTGATTGAGCTCGACCCCGTGCCGCAGTGACAGAGCCATCTCGGCCGTCCGGCGAGGAACGCCAGGTGACGGTCGCTTCCCACGCTGGGACTTCGTCCGGGTGACCCACAGGTGTTCAGCATCGGCGATGACGCGCTGCCCGTCACTGAACAGGACCTCGAAACACGGACGGCCCAGTTGAACCGCAGTCGTTGCGGTGACGACCGTGGGCCGCCCGTCGATACCGAACACCCGGTCGCCCGGCGTCAAGGACCCGATCGACGCCCATCCGCGTGGCGTCGGAACAGGCGTGTCCAGACTCAGCGCCTTTCCCTCCAGCCGCGCGGCCACGTCGTCGGGCAGCGTCACGACCTCGTAGGTCGAGCCCAGCACGAACTCCCCCGGGTGGAGGATGAACGGCTCGTCACCCTCCGGCTCGACTTCCCGCGTCAGGTCGGGTTGGTCCTCGGCCGGGTCGATGTGGGGGTAGCGGTGGTTCTCGAACGTCCGGAAGAACCGGTCGAGCCGCACGTCGATGCTCGACGGCTGCACCATCGAGGGGTCGAACGGCTCGAGGGCCACCCGGCCGGCCTCGAGCTCGGCCAGGATGTCGCGGTCGCTCAGCAGCACAGAGGGACACTATCGGCAGGCGACCCCGCTCGGGCCGGCGTTGGTGACGGCCTGTGGAGACAGACAATGGCGCGATGACGATCCGCTCGTACGTCGCGCTGGGTGACTCCTTCACCGAGGGCGTCGGGGACCCCGACCCGACCCGGCCGAATGGCGTCCGCGGCTGGGCGGACCGCGTGGCGGAGGTGCTGGGGACCGTCGAGGACGACGTCCGCTACGCCAACCTGGCGATCCGGGGCCGCAAGCTCCAGCAGGTCGTCGACGAGCAGCTCGAGCCGGCGCTCGCGCTGCGACCCGGGCTGGTGACCCTCTACGCCGGCGGGAACGACCTCCTCCGACCGTCGGTCGACGTCGACGCCATGCTCGCGCCGTACGCCGACGCGGTGGCCGCGCTCACCGGGGCCGGCACCCGGGTGCTGCTCTTCACCGGGTTCGACCTGGGGCAGGCGCCGGTGCTCGGCCGGCTCCGCGGCCGGGTGGCGGTGTACAACGAGATCGTCCGGGAGATCGCCGACACCCACGGCGCCGGGCTCGTCGACTTCTGGCGGATGCGGGAGCACCGGGACTGGCGGCTCTGGGACGTCGACCGGATCCACATGTCGACCCTCGGCCACCGCCACATGGCGGTCGCGGTGCTCGACGTCCTCGGGGTCCCGCACGACGTCCGGCTGGACCCGCTCGCCGCCGAGGCGCCGCGGACCCGCGCCGAGCAGCGCCGCGCAGACCTCGTCTGGGCCCGGACCCATGCCACCCCCTGGGTGCAGCGGCGGCTCACGGGACGGTCCTCGGGCGACGGCGTGTCCCCGCGCTACCCGCGGCTGGTGCTGTTCGGGCCGGAGGGTCCGGTAGTGTCTGACGCCGACCCGCAAGGGTCGCTGCGGATGTAGTTCAATGGCAGAACATGAGCTTCCCAAGCTCAGAATGCGGGTTCGATTCCCGTCATCCGCTCCCTGTGATGTCTCAGGACATCACAGTGTCCTGAGCCAGGACACCGTCATCCGCTCCCTGTCCCACCCCCGGTCGAGCCGCCCCTCATGACCGGTCGAGCCGCCCCTCGTGACCGGTCGGCCCGCCGTTCGGCACTTGTGCGGTGCGTCTGAGTCGGTGGGTGACTCAGATGCACCGCATACGGTCGGTTTCCGGTACGGCGATGTGGCCGCGCCGCCACGAGGGGCGGCTCGACCCGTCATCAGGGGCGGCTCGACGCTGATTGGTGAGGACGGCTCCACGTCGAGGCGGAGTCCACACGAGGTTGCTCGTCAGACCGGCGCCGGGACCACCGGCGCGGGGACCACCGGCGCGTCCTCGACCTCACCCATGTGCCGTCCGGTGCCAGCGGCGACGAGGAACGCGCCCAGCGTCGGGTACTTCGGGACGTACCCACCTGTGACGTACAGGTAGGACTTCGGGTCGTTGGCCAGCAGGCCGAGGATCGTCTCGGCGACCAGCCGGCCGCCGACGGGACCCAGCCGGCTGCCGCCGCGGAGGACCTCGGCCTCCTTGAGGATGTAGAACCACAGCGGCGCCTTGTCGCCCCACTCGGGGTCGGTGAGCCCGAGCTCGGCGTTGGAGAGCGGCGTGACGCCCATGGCGGTCGCGACGTCCTGCCCGGCAGGGGTGCCGACCCGCGCGCCGCGCAGCAGGTTGCGGGCCGCAAGGTTCTCGACCCCGTCCTGCTGGACGGTCGCCGGCAGGGTGTGCAGGCCCGCGGCCAGCTTGGTGTCCATGACGCGGGAGAAGTTGTGTCCGTTGGGGAGCGGGACGCCCGGGATGTCGAAGAAGTAGCTCCAGTCGGCGTGCAGCTCGACGGGGACCGGTCGCGAGCCCCGGAGGTCGTTGCCGTCGCGGGAGAAGATCGGGCGGGTGTGGGCGTCGTTCATCTCGTACTCCGGGCGGATCATGCTGTGCCCGAAGCGGTAGGCGCCCGCCGAGAACTCGACCGGCATGTACGGCTTGAGGGGGTAGCGCGGCTTGTAGTAGCGGCTCCTCACGCCGACGTGCCGGGCGCCCTTCTTGACCAGCATGCTGTCGACCACCTCCGGGCCGACGATCCGGGTGAGGAACTCGCTGACGACCAGCCGCTGGTACTCCCACGTCATCACCTGCTTCGCGCGGGCGAAGGTCATGCCGGAGTCGATGAGGTTGTTGTGGAAGCCCAGGAACGCGACGTGGAGCTGGGCGATGATGATGTTCTCGTCGTTGCGGGGGTCGCCGAGGTAGGCGGTGCCCTGGGCGTCACGGGGCAGGTCGGGGATCCCGGACGAGCGGTCGATCTTGAGGTGCTTGCCGTCCGCCTCGTACAGCTGCGGGTCCTTGAGCGGGCCCCGGCCGTACACCGACCCCAGGTCGAGGAACGGGGTGTCGTAGTTCTTGGTGCCGCGGGGGTCCGCCTTCGCCTGGGCCAGCGGCGTGGTGTCGCGGGTGATGTCGTGGTCGATGAACTGGCCGAAGAACGTGTAACCGCCGCCGATGTTGAAGTTGTCCCAGGCGTCGTGGGAGTCCGGGTCGGGCTGGGGCGAGCGCGGGTCCATCATGGAGTCCGCCAGCGCCACGAGCATGTCGTCGGGCGCGGTGTAGGCCGGGAGGGTCTTGAACATCAGCCCGTAGCGGCCCTCGGCGGACCGGCCGACCTTCGCGGCGATGTCCAGGCCCCGTTGCATGCGCGTGTGCGCCGTCGCTCCGGCCGGCGCCGTCGAGATGGTCTCCGCCGCCGCCGCGGTGGCCCCGCTGAAGGGGCAGACCGCCCCGACGGCTCCGGCGGTCGCCGCGCCCTTGAGCACGGTGCGACGGGAGACGCGCGAGTGGAGCGGCGCGGTGCGGGACGACGTGGACATCTGACCTCCAGGGACCGGGGGCTCTGCGCAGATGCGCCCGCGAGGAGCCCGACACCAAAGAGGATCCACAACGGACCTTGAGCCAACCTTGGTCCCGCCTCGGAACGGGTGGCGCGTATCCGGGAGTCCGCTCCTAGGGTGGGGGCGGTGACGTTCACGGGGTTCCCGGTCGAGGCGCTCGACTTCTACGACGACCTCGAGGCGGACAACAGCAAGTCGTTCTGGGCCGCCCACAAGCACGTCTGGGAGCGGGCCGTGCGGGACCCGATGGTCGCGCTGACCGACGAGCTCGCGGCGGAGTTCGGCCCGGCCAAGGTCTTCCGCCCGTACCGTGACGTCCGCTTCGCGAAGGACAAGACGCCGTACAAGGACCACCAGGGCGCGTTCGTCGCCGTGGCGCCGGCCACCGGCTGGTACCTGGAGCTGGGAGCACCCGGCGTCCGCGTCGGCGCCGGGTTCTACGAGGCCGACGGGGAGCGGCTGGCGAGGATCCGGACCGCGGTGGCCGAGGACCGGCGCGGCGGTGAGCTCGAGCGGCTCCTCGGTGCCCTGGACCGCCGGGGTTGGGAGCGGCGCGGCGAGACCCTGCGGACAGCGCCGCGCGGCTACCCGGCCGACCATCCCCGCATCGCGCTGCTGCGTCACAAGAGCCTGGCGATGAGCCGCTCGTACGGCTTCGAGGACGTCATCCACACCGCTGCGCTGCTGGACCGGGTGCGCGCCGACTGGCGGGCGGCGCGGCCGTTCGTCGAGTGGCTCGTGGACGCCGGATGACCGCCACCCGCAGCACCACCGCCCGGACCTCCCCCCGCATCCATCGCGCCTGGTGGGTCGCGCTGGTGACCCTCGGCGTCCTGGTCGCCGCCGCCGGGTTCCGCTCCTCGGTGGGCGCGATGCTCGAGCCGTTGGAGCAGACCTTCGGCTGGAACCGCGCGACGACGTCCGGGGCGGTCAGCCTCAACCTGGTCGTCTACGGCCTGACCGCACCCTTCGCCGCCGCGCTCATCGGCCGGTTCGGCATCCGCCGGGTCCTCGTGACCGCCCTGCTCCTCGTCGCCGCGGGGTCGGGGATGACGGCGCTGATGACCGCCGCATGGCAGCTCTGGGTGCTGTGGGGGCTGGTCATCGGGGTGGGGACCGGGTCGATGGCCCTCGTCGTCGGCGCCATCGTCGCCGACCAGTGGTTCGCCACCTCCCGCGGCCTGGTCACCGGGCTGTTCTCGGCCGGTAGCTCGGGCGGGCAGCTGGTCTTCCTCCCGCTCGTCGCCCAGCTCGTGGCCGGGCCTGGGTGGCGCCTGGCCGCCCTGGTCGTGGCCCTGGGCGCTCTCGCCCTCGTCCTCCCGGTCGCCCTGCTCCTCTCCGACGGGCCGGAGAGCGCCGGGCTCCGCAAGTACGGCGCGCCGCCCGTCGCCCCGGGCGAGGCCGGCGGCACGGAGGTCCTGCCGCCGCTGCCGTCCCGACCGCAGGAGGCCGCCGCCCGTACGGCGGTGCGCGTGCTCGCCGAGGCTTCGCGCTCCCCGGTGTTCTGGGTCCTCGCCGGGACGTTCTTCGTCTGCGGCTGGTCGACCAACGGGCTGATCCAGACCCACTTCGTCCCGGCGGCGCACGACCACGGGATGCCGGCGACGACGAGCGCCGGCCTGCTCGCGCTCATCGGCGTCTTCGACATGGTCGGGACGATCGCGTCGGGCTGGCTGACCGACCGCGTCGACCCGCGGCTGCTGCTCGTGGCCTACTACGGGCTACGGGGGCTGTCGCTGCTCGGGGTCTCGCTCGTCCTCGGCCCGGAGGTCGTGCCGTCGCTGTTCCTCTTCGTCGTGTTCTACGGGCTGGACTGGGTCGCGACCGTGCCACCGACCATCGCGCTGTGCCGTGAGCACTTCGGTGCGGTGCGCTCCGGGGTCGTCTTCGGCTGGGTGTTCGCCGCCCACATGGTCGGCGCCGGGATCGCCGCGGCGTACGCCGGATGGGTCCGGCAGGTGCAGGGCGACTACCTGACGGCCTGGCTGACCGCCGGTGCGATGTGCCTCGTCGCCGCGGTGGCGATCCTGCTGGTCCCCCGGACCAGCAGCGTCACACCACGTCCCTGAGCAGCGACGACGGCAGCCTCAGGCGGGGACCGCCGCCGCAGCAGTGGGCTCGGCGGCGTCCTCCTCGTCGCGCAGCGGGTGGGCGAGCTCGTCCTCGGGCAGCCGGGCCAGCACGACGGCGAGGACGGCGAACACGCCCGGTGCGATGCCCGCGACGGCGAACGTGGTGCGCAGGCCGAGGGCGTCGGACACCGGCCCGGCCAGCGCCATCGACACCGGCATCAGGCTGACCGAGACGAAGAAGTCCAGGGAGGCCACGCGGCCCAGCAGGTGCGGCGGCACCCGGCGCTGCAGCAGCGTCCCCCAGATGACCATCGGCGCGGAGAACAGCGCGCCCAGCACGAACGCCGAGGCCACCACCTGCCACACGGCGGTGGCGAACCCGAAGAGCAGGAGCGGCAGGCACCCGACGCCCCACATCAGGTTCATCAGCGTGAGGTAGCGCCGCGGCATCGACAGCGAGGCCATCACCAGGGAGCCCACGGCGCCGCCGATCCCGAACGCCGCCAGCACCCAGGCGTGGTCGCCCGGGCCGCCGCCGAGGCGGTCCTTGATGAGGAACGGGACGAGGACCTCGAGCGGGCCCATCATCACCAGGATCATGAGCGAGGCGAACAGCAGCGTGGCCAGCAGCCACGGCGTGCGCACCATGTAGCGGAAGCCCTCGCGGACGTCGACAAGCGCCGACACCACCGGATGGCGGTGCTCGCCCTCGCCCGCGAGGTCGCGGCGCACCGCCGTGAGCGGCACTGTCGCCAGGGCGAGCAGGCCGAGCAGGGAGGCCGCCGCTGCAACCGCGACCGCGGCCCCGGCGGAGACCGCGCCGACCACCGCACCGGCGACCGCCGGGCCGACGGCCTGGCCGACGGTGGGCCGGACCATGCCTTCGAAGCCGTTGACAGCCATGAGGTCGGACTCCGGCACCAGCGCGGGGAGCCAGGCCGAGTAGGCCGGGTAGTAGAACGCCATCCCCATGCCGGTGACGAACGAGACCGTCGCCAGGTGCCACAGCTCGGTCCGGTCGGTCAGCGACAGGGCGGCGACCAGCGACATGCCGGCGAGCTCGACGCCCGCGACGGCCAGCAGGATGAGCTTCTGGGGGACCCGGTCGGCCACGACGCCGCCCAGCAGCGCCGGGAGGAGGACGCCGACGGCCGCGGCGGTCGACACGACGGACAGCTGCGCCGGACCGCCGCCGATCCGGATGACCTCCCACACCAGCGCGACGACCCACACGCCGGAGGCGAAGGTCGACAGGGTGAGCGCGACCGCCAGCCGGCGGTAGGCGGCGTGGCGGAACGGGGTCAGGGCCTTCGGGAGTCGTCGTCCGTCGACCTGCTCGCTCATGGTGCCCTCCTGACGTGGACCGGGTCTGCATGTCAAGACCGACGACATCGAGCGAATTCATCGGCGGCGGAGCCGGTGGTCAGCCCGTCGTCACGTCCCGGAGCCGCGGGACGAGGAAGGATCCGGCACTCCGGACGAACCGCACCGGGTCCTCGCCGGGGGCGACGTGGACCTCCTCGACGCCCACGGCGGCCATCGCCGTCATGGCCGCAAGGAACGCGTCGGGCCGAGCGGGGTCCAGGGCCGGCGTCCACAGGATCGTCTTCCGGATCGCGTCGTACGACGTCCCCTCGCGCTCGCAGTGCTCTCGCAGCACCGCGAGCTTCCCCGCGACGAACCCGGCACCGCTGTCGCCGCCGGCGAAGACGTTGCAGGCATCGGCGTACCGCGCCACCAGGAGCAGCGCCTTCCGCTCCCCGACACCGCCGACCATGACCGGCACGCGGTGCGGGGGCTGCGGCGCGTTGAGCGTGCGACCCAGCCGGTAGTGACGCCCCGCGAACCCGCCCTCGTCGTCGGACCACATCTGCCGCAGCACCTGCAGTGCCTCCTCGAGCAGCTCGAAGCGGTCGCGCAGCGGCGGGAACGGGATGCCGAGGGCCCGGTGCTCCTCCTCGTACCAGCCGGCACCGATCCCCAGGGCGGCGCGTCCGCCGGAGAGCACGTCGAGGGTCGTCACCACCTTGGCCAGCACGGCGGGGTGGCGGTGGGTCACGCTGCTCACGAGCAGCTGGAGCTCGACGTCCCGTGTGTGCGCTGCGAGGAAGCCGAGGGTCGTGTACCCCTCGAGCACCGGTGCCTCGACCGGACCCAGCCACGGCAGCCCGAAAAAGTGGTCCACCAGGGAGAGGACGTCGACCCCGGCCTCGTCGCAGGCCCGGCCGAGGTCGCGCAGCACACCGGGGAGCGCGGCCGGTCCACCCGGGACGACGTACGACGGGAGGTGGACACCGAGGCGCACGCGCTGACGCTACCGAACGAAGGACCGAGACCCGGATCGTGCCGTTTAGCCGGATCTGTGAACACCGGCCGGTCGCCGGGTGATCATGGAGTCCCCCCTTGAAAGGTCAAGCATGCTGTTCTCGACTCGTCGCCCGGGCCCGGTGGCCGCGCTCGTCTCGCTCTCCGCGGTCGCGCTCTCCAGCGCCGCGCTCAGCCTTCCCTCGTACGCCGCCGGCGGGGACCGCGACCACGACGGGATGCCGAACCGCTGGGAGGCCCGCCACGGCCTCGACCCCGACCGCGCGAACGGCGACGGGGACAAGGACCACGACGGGTTGGCGAACCTCCGGGAGTACCGCAAGCACGCGGACCCGCGCGACGAGGACACCGACGGCGACGGCCACGACGACGGCGACGAGATCGAGGACGGCTCGCGCGACACCCGGGTGCTCGTCCGTGACTCCGACGACGACGGGGTCCTCGACGGTGACGACGACAGCGACGACGACGGCGTCTCGGACGAGGACGAGGACGACGCCGGCGAGAGCTGCCGGCGCGACGACGACGACCGCGACGGCGACGACGTGGCGGACGAGGACGAGCGTGAGCTCGGCGGCCGCGCCGGCGACTCCGACTCCGACGACGACGGCATCGATGACGGGGACGAGGACGATGACCTCGACGGGCAGTCCGACGAGGACGAGGACGACGCCGAGGACGACCGCTGTGACGACTCCGACGAGGACCTCGACGACCTGCTCGGGACGATCGTGACGTTCGACGAGGCGACCGGTGAGCTGGTCGTCGACAGCATCGCGTCCGGCACGCTGACCTTCGTGGTCACCGACCACACGAGGATCGAGTTCGACAGCTCCGGGCACGGCTCGGGCGACGACGCCGGCGTCGAGGACCTCGTCGAGGGCCAGGACGTCGCCGAGGTCGACCTCGAGGACGACGACGACCCGACGGCGACCGAGCTCGAGGAGATCGAGCTCACCCGCTGACCGACGCCTCGGCGTGCCGAGGCCCAGCAGCGGTCAGTGGGGCTGCCAGGCGTCCTGGTCCTGGGTGCGGGCGGCGACCCCCGCCGGCAGGCGGCGCTCGGCGAGCGACTGCAGCGTGACCTGCTCGCAGACCTCCCGCAGGCTGCTGCGGGCGGCGATCCAGACGTGCTGGAGCACCTCCGCGGACTCGTTGTAGCGCACGGCCTCGGGACGGTGACCGTGCACGCTCACCAAGGGGCCGTCGACCGCCCGGATGACGTCGGCCACGGTCACCGACTCCGGCGGCCTGGCCAGCCGCCACCCGCCCGACTGACCGCGCTGGCTCAGCACCACGCCGGCCCGGCGGAGGTCAGCGAGGATCGCCTGGAGGAACCCGTGGGGGATGTCCTGGCGCTTGCCGAGCTCCTCGGCGCTGACCGGCGCGCCATCGTCGTTGATCGCGAGCTCGATGAGCGCCCGGAGGGCGTAGTCGGACTTCGCGGAGACGCGCACGGGGTCAGTCTGTCAGGCGCGGCGCCTCGTCGGTGTCGCCGACCCGGGGGGCGCGGCGTGTAGCGCCAGCACCTGCGGGTAGGAAGCACTTCGAGACGAACCGGAGCCACAGCGAGCGAGAGGAGCAGCGCATGAGCGCCACGGACAAGTTCCAGAACGCCACGGAGTCCGCCATGGGTAGTGCCAAGGAGAAGGTCGGCGGTGCCACCGGCAACGAGGACCTGCAGGCCGAGGGCCAGGTCGACAAGAGCACGGCCGACGCCAAGCAGGCGGGCGAGAAGATCAAGGACGTCTTCAAGTGACCGTCGGGCGGTGCGGCTGAGCCGCGACCGCCCGCCGCCTGGACGCCGAGCGCCTCGGGACTCCTCCCGAGGCGCTCGTGCACGTCCCGGGGTCTCCCCTCCCCGCTCGGTGTGACCTGCGACACGCGTTCTGCACCGCGGTGTCCGTTGTGTCCGCCGCGCGAACCTCGCAGAATGGTGGTTACCCGCGAGTAGCAAGGGGACGAGGTCGGCCGATTCGCCGGCCCGGCGAGGACGGGGTGCTGCTGTGAGCCACTACAAGACCAACCTGCGCGACATCGAGTTCAACCTCTTCGAGGTCCTCGACCGTCAGCACGTCCTCGGCAGCGGACCCTTCGAGGGGCTCGACGAGGAGACCGCCCGCGCGATCCTCACCGAGGTGGAGCGGCTCGCCCGGGAGGACCTCGCCGCGTCGTACGAGGACAGCGACCGGCACCCGCCGGTCTTCGACCCTGCGACCGGGCGCGCCGACGTACCCCCGTCGTTCGCACGCTCCTACCAGGCGTGGATGGACGCGGAGTTCTGGCGGCTCGCGCTGCCCTCCGAGCTGGGCGGCCAGCGGGCACCGGCGACCCTCAGCTGGGCGATCGGGGAGCTGGTGCTGGGCGCCAACGCGCCGGTGTGGATGTACGCCTGCGGGCCCGGCTTCGCCGCGACGGTGCACCGCAACGGCAACGACCGCGACAAGCGCATCGCCGTGCACATGGTCGAGCGCCGCTGGGGCTCGACCATGGTCCTCACCGAGCCCGACGCCGGCTCCGACGTCGGCGCCGGCCGGACCCGCGCCACCCGTCAGGCGGACGGCAGCTGGCACCTCGAGGGCGTCAAGCGGTTCATCACGTCGGCCGAGCACGACCTGAGCGAGAACATCGTGCACCTGGTGCTCGCCCGCCCGGTGGGCGTCGAGGGCGCCGGGGGTCCGGGCACCAAGGGGCTGTCGATGTTCCTGGTCCCGAAGTTCCACTTCGACCTCGAGACCGGCGCGCTGACCGGGGAGCGCAACGGCGCCTACGTCACCGGCGTCGAGAAGAAGATGGGGATCAAGGTCTCCAACACCTGCGAGCTCACCCTCGGCGATCCCGGGGTCGGTGGCGGTGAGCCGGCGGTCGGGTGGCTGCTGGGCGAGGTCCACCACGGGATCGCGCAGATGTTCCAGGTCATCGAGAACGCGCGGATGATGGTCGGCACCAAGGCCATCGCCACGCTCTCCTCGGGCTACCTCAACGCGTTGGAGTTCGCCCGTGAGCGGGTCCAGGGCGCCGACCTCACGCGGGCCGCCGACCGGACCGCTCCGCGGGTCGCGATCACCGCCCACCCCGACGTACGCCGGTCGCTGATGACGCAGAAGGCGTACGCCGAGGCACTGCGCGCGCTGGTCCTCTACACCGCCAGCTGGCAGGACCGGGTCATGGTCGCCGAGCACGCCGGGACACGCGACGAGCTCGCCGACCGCGTCAACGACCTGCTGCTACCGGTCGTCAAGGGATACGGCTCGGAGCGCTCGTGGGTGCTGCTGGGGACCGAGTCGCTGCAGACGTTCGGCGGGTCCGGGTTCCTCCAGGACTACCCGCTCGAGCAGTACGTGCGGGACGCGAAGATCGACACGCTCTACGAGGGCACCACCGCCATCCAGGGGCAGGACCTGTTCTTCCGCAAGATCGTGAAGGACCGGTCGGTGGCGCTGGACCACCTGACCGCCGAGGTCGAGGCCTTCGTCGACAACGAGGCCGGGAACGGCCGGCTCAAGGTCGAGCGCGAGCTGCTGTCGACCGCGCTGCAGGACTGCCGCGCGATCGTCGGGGTCATGGTCGAGCAGCTGGTGTCGGCCGACGGGAACCGCGCGGGCGGCGACGTCCGCAACGTCTACAAGGTCGGCCTCAACACCACCCGGCTGCTGATGGCGGTGGGCGACCTCGTCTGCGCCTGGTTGCTGCTCCGGCAGGCGGAGGTCGCGATGAACCGGCTCGGCGGGGACTTCCGGCCCGCGGACCGCGACTTCTACGAGGGCAAGATCGTGGCCGCGCAGTTCTTCGCCCGGCAGGTGCTCCCGAAGCTCTCCGCCGAGCGGGCGATCGCGGAGTCGACGGACCTGGCGGTCATGGAGCTCCCCGACAGCGCCTTCTGACCCTCCCCCCGGCCGAGCCGCCCCTCGTGACCGGTCGAGCCGCCCGCGATGACCGGTCGAGCCGCCCCTCGTGGTGGGCGGCTCGACCCGTCAGGAGGGGCGGCTCGGCGACAGGGGCTGGGGGGACGGTGCCTGCAGCGGCAGCCTGACCCGGACCGTCGTACCGACGCCCTCCTCGGACTCGACCTCGATGCGGCCGTCGTGGTGGTCCACGACCCCCTTGACGATGGCCAGCCCGAGCCCGGAGCCCTGGATCTCCTCGCGCTTGGCGTTCGAGGAGCGGAAGAACCTCTCGAAGAGCGCGGTCGTCTCGCTGGCGGGGATCCCCATCCCCCGGTCCGAGACGGTGAGCACGGCCTCTCCGTCCTCGCAGCGGACCGCGACGCGGACGGTGCTGTCGGCCGGGCTGAATTTCACCGCGTTGGCCACCAGGTCCACGGTGACCCGCTCGAGCTGGTCGGGGTCCCCCATCACCGGCACGGGACGCGTGCCGAGGTCGACTTCAAGGGCGACCGACGCCGCGGCGGCCTGGCACGAGAATGCATCACTGCCGCGACGCACCGCCTCGCGGAGGTCGACCCGCTCGGCGGACGCGGTGAAGGAACGCTGCTCGATGCGCGAGAGCGTGAGGAGGTCCTCGATGAGCTTGAGGAGCCGGCGGCCGTTGCGGGAGACCGAGACGAGCATCTTGCGCTGGCTGGGGTTGACCTCGCCGAGCTGTTCGGCGAGCAGCATGTCGGTGTAGCCCAGCACGCTCGTCATCGGCGTCCGCAGCTCGTGGCTCACCGACTGCACGAACGAGGTCTTCACCGCGTCGAGCTCCTCGAGCCGCTGCACGGCCTGCCGCTCGAGCTCGAGGGCGTCCTGGAGAGCGCTCTCGGTGCGCCGCTTGTCGGTCACGTCCTCGCCAACGGCGATCCACCCGACGACGGCGCCGTCGGCCGACCGGCGCGCGGTCAGCCGGAAGGCCACGGTGATCCGGCGGCCGTCCTGGGTGAGGCACTCCCAGTCCTGGTCCACGAAGTCGGCGCCGGCGAGCAGCGGTGCGACGAGAGGGGCGAGCTCGGAGCCGAGCTCCCGGCCGACCGGCACGGTCGACATACCGTTGCGCAGCGCGCCCAACGTCCGGTGCCCGCAGACCTCCTGCGCCGACCAGCCGAAGATGCGCTCGGCGCCGGTGTTCCACGAGTGGACGACCCCGTCGAGGTCGGCGCCGACGATCGCGTTGCCGGTCGCCCCGGCGAGGACGCTGGCAAGGAGCTCGCGCGCCTCCCGGACCTCGGCGAGGGAGGACCGGTGGACGTCCATCGCGAGGGACAGCGGGTACACGGCCAGGGCGATCCCGAGGAACATCACGTCGAGGAGGGTCGCGGCGGCCTCCGGCGCGAGGTCGGATGCTGCAACGTCGGTGGCGTAGTCACCCCAGCCCAGCGTGGTGGCGACCGCGGCGATCACCGCGACGAGGAGGACCTGCACCTGGAGCCAGGTGGCGGACACCCGAGCCGCGCCCCAGATGAGGAAGCCGAGGCAGAGGAAGGCCAACGAAGCGTCCTGCCACGGCGCGAAGACGAACATCGTCACCGCGAGCGTCGCGGCGACCTGGAGCGCGGTCTCCGCGCGACCGGCCGGTGCGGGACGCCGCGGCGCCATCAGGACGACGGGGGCGATGCACAGGACGGCGGACAGGTGCGACGGCAGGACGGCGCTGAACGTCGGCCACGCGTCGTCGTCGAGCAGGACGCAGACCACGACCGACGCGATGACCGCGGTGGCCAACGCCCCGATCGACGCCGCCAGGCAGAACCGCGCGTAGTCCCGCGCGTCCCTGAGCCGCAGGTCCGGCGACAGCCGGCGCAGCACGGCGACGGTCAGCACCGGGTTCGCCAGGTTCGCCAGGGCGTAGCAGACGCTCAGCACCAGGGAGTACTCCGCCACCAGCTCGGCGCCGAGGATGCCGAGCGCGATGGCTGCAAGCACCTCCGCTCGTCCGCCACGGCGGTGGGCCAGGACGTACGCCGCCACCGCGACCCCGGCGGCCGGCCACCAGATCGCGACCGTCGAGTCCTCCGGTCGGGCCTTCGCCGCGACCGCTCCGAGGACGAACACGGCCAGCGCCGTGGCCGCGGGCAGCAGCCAGCGACCACCCGTCGTACGACGGTGCTCCTGCTGCAACTCCCGGCTGTCAACCGCGCGTGCTGTCATGACGCTCATCAGCGCCGCCTTCCCGCTCCCACGGGTCCAAGCCAACCCGATGGGAACGGCTGGGCGGGGCGTCCGCGACGACGCGGTGACCTCCGTCAGGAGGTCGGGACGTAGGTCCGGTCAGCTCCGCCCGTCGCGGTCGTTCTTCGACCACCGAGGCTTGCGCTTCCCGGCGGCGCGCTCGGTGACCGGCGCCCCGGCGCGGCGGTTGTCGCCGCCCCAGGTGGGCTCCCCCGACCGACGGGGGTCGCTCGACCGTCGCTGGTCCGTCGGACGGCGGCGGACCCCGTCGCGGCGCGGCTGGAACCGGCCGCTCCGTGGGGCGCCCGCGCCTCGACCGCCCTTGCCCGGCGCACCCTTCGCGGCGCTCGCGGACCGCGGGTGCGGCGAGGTCGTCCCGGACTGCGCCAGCGCATCGGCGGTCCAGGCTTCGAGGTCGTCGCCGAGCTCGCGCAGGTCGTGGTGGCGGGAGGTGACACCCGCCGCTCGCTGGAGCTGGGCGACGGTGCTGACCTGGCGCGGGGTCACGATCGTGACGACGGCACCCGAGGCTCCGGCGCGTGCCGTGCGCCCGCTGCGGTGCAGGTAGGCCTTGGGGTCGGCCGGCGGGTCGAAGTGCACGACGAGGCCGACGCCGGTGACGTGGATGCCACGGGCGGCGACGTCGGTCGCGACGACCACCTGCGCGCGGCCGTCGGTGAAGCGCTCGAGGTTGCGCTCGCGGACCCGCTGCGTGAGGTTCCCGTGGAGGTCGACCGCGGTGATGCCGGCGGCCGCCAGGGCACCCCTCAGGTCGGTCGCGCCCTCACGGGTGCGGGTGAAGACGATCGACCGGGGGTTGGCCTCGACGAGCTTGGTGACCGCGGCGACCTTGTCGCCGAAGCCGCCGACGACCAGCACGTGGTGGTCCATCGTCGTGATCGACCCGGCGTTGGGGTCGACCTCGTGGACCCGCGGGTTGCGCAGGTGCTTGCGGACCAGCTTGTCGACGTCTCCGTCGAGTGTCGCGCTCAGCAGCATCCGCTGGGCGTCGGCCGGGGTGAGCGACAGCAGCTCGTCGACCTCCGGGTAGAACCCGAGGTCGCACAGGTGGTCGGCCTCGTCGAGGACGGTGACCTCGACGTCGTCGGTCCGGAGCGCGCCCCGGTCGATGAGGTCGCGCAGCCGGCCCGGCGTCGCGACGACGATGTCGGTGCCCTGCCGTAGCTCCTGGATCTGGCGGTCGTACCGCGTCCCGCCGTACACGGTCGTCACCTTGAGGCGCAGCGCCCGCGCGACCAGCTCGAGCGAGCGCTCGACCTGGCCGGCGAGCTCGCGGGTCGGGACGATGACCAGCGCGCGGGGGCGGTGGATGCGGCTCTTGGAGCCGGCGAGCCGCGCGACGACGGGGATGCCGAACGCGAGCGTCTTGCCCGACCCGGTGCGGGCGCGGCCCAGGACGTCGTGGCCGGCCATGGCGTCGGGGATCACCGCCGACTGCACGGGCGTGGGGATCTCGATGTCCTCCAGGACGAGCGCGGCGACCACCTTGCGAGGGAGGTCGAAGTCGTCGAAGGACGGGCCGTCAGGCTCGCCGGGGACGTCGGTGCGGGGCAGGTCGGACAAGGGCACAGCAGTCACGGGTCTCTGTCGAGGTGTCGCGCCTCCGGGTACGGGGCGACATGAGAAGAGGCCGCCGACGAGCGTGCGACCTCCTCATCAGTGTACGGCAGTGCGCCGGGGGCACCGGGCGCGCGCGTCTACGGTGGCGTGCATGACGGGTCACACGCCGGGACAGGTCGCCGACCCGCGACTCCGCCCGCTCGTCGACGTCTGGGAGCAAGCCGCGGCGGACGTCGTCGCGCTGCTGCGCACGCTGACCGACGACGACTGGCACCGCCCGACCGACCTCCCCGGCTGGGACGTCCGCGCCGTCGCCGCGCACCTGGCACACCTCGAGTCGGTCCTCGCCGGAGGTCCCCAGCAGCACGTCGACGTCCCCGAGGCGTCCCACCTGCGGGGCGTGTCCAGCCGCTTCACCGAGGCCGGCGTGCTCGCCCGCGCCGCCTGGCCGGCCGAGCGGGTCGTCGAGGAGCTCGAGGCGAGCGTCGCAGCCCGCCGCGCGGCGCTGGAGTCCTCGCCGCCGGCCGACCTCGACGAGCCCGGCCCCGGGTTCGCGAGCCTCCTGGGCTGGTCGTGGGAGCGGCTGCTGACCAACCGCCCGGTCGACCTGTGGATGCACGAGCAGGACGTACGCCGCGCGGTGGGCCGTCGCGGCGGCCTCGACTCCGCCGGCGCCCGTCACACCGCGGTAGTCCTGGCGGCGGCGCTCCCCTACGTCCTGGGTCGTCGGGTCGGGCCGCCGGCCGGGACGACGGTGGTGCTCGAGGTCACCGGGTCGCTGCCGCAGGTCCACGCCGCGGCTGTCGGCGATGACGGTCGTGGGGTCGCCGTGGCGCCTCCCTCGGACCCGTCCGCCCGGATCGCGCTCGACCTCGAGGCCTGGGTCCTCCTCTCCGGCGGGCGCCGACCGCCCTCGTCGGTCGAGGTGAGCGTGATCGGGGACGTGGACCTGGCCCGGCGTACCCTCGCCGCGCTCACGGTGACGACGTGACCTCCGCGGGCGGCTCCCCGCAGGACACCGGACGACCGTGGGCGCTGACCGACCTCCCCTCGCTGGCCGGGACCCGGGCGCTCGTCACCGGCGCGACGAGCGGGATCGGCCTGGTGACCGCCCGCGAGCTCGCGCGCGCCGGGGCGGAGGTCGTGCTGGCCGCCCGCAACCCCGAGAGGCTCGCGGCGACCGAGCGCGGGCTGTCCGCCGCCGTGCCGGGGGCCAGGCTCCGGCGTCTCGTGGTCGACCTCGCCGACCTCGCCTCGGTACGCCGGGCCGCGGACGAGGTCGCGGACGAGCCGCTGCACCTGCTCGTCAACAACGCCGGTGTGATGGGGACGCCGCACCGGCGGACGCCCGACGGGTTCGAGCTTCAGCTGGCGACGAACCACCTGGGCCCCTTCGCCCTCACCGGGTTGCTGCACGACCGTCTGGTGGCCGCCGACGGCGCCCGTGTGGTGACGGTCTCCTCGATCATGGCGACGAGCGTGCGGACGGTGTCGTTGACCGACCCGCGGCAGCCCCGCGGGAGGTACCGCCGCTGGCGGGCGTACGGCGAGTCGAAGCTCGCGAACCTGCTCTTCACCGCGGAGCTCGACCGGCGTACCCGCGCCGCCGGTCTCAGGCTCGTCGCGGTGGCCGCCCATCCCGGCTACACCCACACCGACCTGGTCCGCAACGGCATGCGCCGCGGTAGCGACACCGGCCCGGGCCGGCTCCGGCTGGACGGCGCCATCGGCCTAGCGGTCACCCGGCTCGTGGGCCAGTCCCCGGACCAGGGGGCCCTGCCGACCCTGATGGCCGCCACGGCCCCGCTCCCGGGCGGCTCGTACGTCGGTCCGGCCGGCCCCTTCGCGCTCTCCGGCCCCCCGACCCTGGTCGGGCTCCCCCGTCCCGCACTCGACCGCGACCTCGCGGCCGCGCTCTGGGAGCTGTCCGAGCAGGCCACCGGGGTCCGCTGGCCCTGACCGGGACGGGTCACTCCAGCGCGACCCCGAACAGCGTCCCCAGCAGGTACGTCGCACCCGCGGCGAGCACCCCCACCGTCAGCTGCCGGACCACCGAGCGCGCCACCGGCCGGCCGTTGAGCCGGGCCATCACCGTGCCGACGGTGACGAGCGCCAGCAGCGCGAGCACGACCGCGGCGGTGAGCGCCGCTGCGCCGCCCGTGACCAGGTAGGGCAGCACCACGAGGACCGCCCCGACGGAGAACGCCACGAAGCTCGAGAGCGCGGCCTTCCACGGCGACCCCAGGTCGTCGGGGTCCAGCCCCAGCTCCTCGCGGGCCATCGTGTCCAGGGCGACGTCACGGTCCGACATCACCTGGCCGGCCATCGCTGCGGCCGTGTCGGCGTCCACGCCCTTCGCCTCGTAGATCAGCTGCAGCTCCCGCTGCTCGTCCTCGGGGTGGAACTCGATCTCCTCGCGCTCGAAGTCGATCTCCCGCTCGTAGGCCTCGCGCTGGTTGGCCATCGAGATGTACTCCCCGGCGCCCATCGAGAACGCCCCGGCGAGCAGCCCGGCGAGTCCGGCGAGGAGCACGGTCGTCCGTGGCGCCGCGGCACCCGCGAACCCCATGACCAGCGAGGTGTTGCTGACCAGCCCGTCGTTGATCCCGAAGATCCCCGCGCGCAGCGCCCCGGACTTGTCCGAGCGGTGCCAGGGCTCGGAGAACAGCCCCTCGTCCTCGGCGCTCTCCGGTCCCAGCCGGATGAGCTCGTCGAGCGCACGGGCGTGCTCGGCCTCCTCCGCGATCATCGAGGCGGGCGCCTCGGGCTCGTCGGAGTAGCCGTCGATCGCGTTCCGCTCGTCCTGCTCCACGACCGGCAGGACGAGGTCGGTCGAGTAGCGGCGGGCCTTGTCGAGCATCACCAGGGTCCGTCGGCTGGGCGAGAACTCGCCGAAGGTCGGGGGCTCCGCGCCGTACTCGCGGATCTTGGCCGACCAGAAGTCGGCGTGCTTGTCCTCGATCGCGGCCAGCTCGCCGAGCACCTCCCGGCGCCGGCCGCGGCTGAGGTCGGCGAGCCCGCGGTAGAGGGCGGCGGCGTCCCACTCGGTGAGGACGTGCCGACGGAAGCGCTCGACGGCTTCGGTGTGCCTGACTGCCACGTGCGTCCTCCGATCCACGACGGGTCGTCCCCGCCACCACCATCGTCCCAGGCGGCCCCACACGGACGGTGGTTCAACCCCTCGGGACTGGGCACACGGGACCGCATGAGCGCAGGGGACATGGGCGGAGGGGCGTCATCCGGGTCGGCCGACACCCCCGTCCGGATCGGCGTGCTGGGCGCGGGGTTCGTCGGTCGCCGCCACGTCGACCGGCTCGTGACCCTGCCTGGCGTCGAGGTCGTCGGCGTCGCCGACCCTCAGCGGGACCGGGCCGAGGCGCTCGCCGGGAGCTGCGGCGCCGAGGTCGCGGACGGTGTGCGCGGCCTGGTCGACCTCGGTCTGGACGGGCTGTACGTCGGGGTGCCGCCGCACCAGCACGGGGAGCCCGAGGACGTCGCGATCGAGGCCGGCGTCCCGGTGTTCCTCGAGAAGCCGCTGGCCAACGACCTGGCCACCGCGGAGGAGATCGGCCAGCGGATCGCCGCGGCCGGGCTGCTCGTCAGCGTCGGCTACCAGTGGCGCTACCTCGACACGTTGCGCACCGTCCGCGAGCGGCTGGCCGAGGCGCCGGCGCGGATGGTCCTCGGGGCCTGGCTGGACAAGGCGCCGGGGGCGCCGTGGTGGGCCGACGAGGCGGCGTCGGGCGGCCAGGTCGTCGAGCAGCTCACCCACGTCCTCGACGTCGCACGGGTGGTGGCGGGCGAGGTGGCGGTGGTCCGCGCCGACGCGGCCCGCGACCCGCAGGGCCCGGGCACGATCGCCCACGCCTCGACGTCGACGGTCCGGTTCGTCGAGGGCGCGGTGGGGTCCTTCTCGTCGAGCTGCCTGCTCACCGGCGGCTACCGGATCGCGCTCGAGGTGCTGGCACACGGGGTCGCGATGCGGCTGACCGAGCGAGACCTGACCACGCTCGACGCCGGCGGCGAGCAGACCGTCCCCGCGGCGGTCGACCCGATCCTCGAGGCCGACCGCGCCTTCGTCACGGCGGTGCGCAGCGGCACCAGCGACGGCATCGAGGTGCCCTACGAAGAGGCGCTGCGGACCCACCGGCTCGCCTGCGCGCTCACCGACGCCGCGCGGACGGGCGAGCCGGTCGAGCTCGGCTGAGCGCAGGCGAGTCGCAGGTGGGCGTCGCCGCCTGACCGGCCACGCCCCGGAGCAGCGCGAACGTCGCCGCCGCCGTCGCGCCGGCGTCGTGGCCGCTGGAGACCCGGCCCCGGGCCTCCCGGGCCAGCACGCGCGCCCGCTCACCGTCGGCCAGGAGCCGCTCGAGCGCGTCGGCCAGCGCCCGCGGGTCCTCCGGCGGGACGAGCTCGACCGCGCCCGCCAGCCGGGCCGCGACGTCACCGACGTCGGTCGCCACGCACGGGAGCCCCTCGGCCATCGCCTCGAGCAGCGCGAGCGGGAGCGCCTCGTGGCGCGACGGCAGGCAGAACACGTCGAGCCCTGCGAGGAAGGCCCGGCCGTCCGGCACCCAGCCGGTGAACGACACCGGGAGCCCGGAGGCCGCCGCCCGGAGGGAGGCGTCCTCACGGCCCGCGCCGCCCAGGACCACCTCGAGGGCGACGCCGCGGTCGACGAGCAAGCGGACCGCGTCGAGCAGCACGTCGTACCCCTTCTGGCGGGTGAGCCGCCCGAACCCGCCCACCCGGGGCGGGACGCGGCCGGCGGGGCCGTGGGGGTCGGCCGGGACGTCGACGCCGTTGCAGGTCAGGACGACCCCGCCGCGCGGCTCGGCGAGCCGGGTCCGGACCAGGTCCAACCCTTCCTGCGACGGGGTGAGCAGCACCGCGAGGTCGGCGTAGAGGGCCGCGAGACCCGCCGGGTCCGGACCGAGGTCGCCGGTGAGGTGGAGCGCCGCGGCGGTCGGCGCCACGGTGAGAGCGGCGTCGATGGTGGCGGCGTTCGAGGCGGGGTCCACGAGGTTGACGAGCACGACATCCGGGGCCTGCGCCTCCAGCGCGGCCCGGGTGTCGAGAGCCTTCTCGCGGTGGCGGGCCAGCGGGACCGCCGCGGTGCGCTCGCCGGGGACCCAGGCCCGGAACCGGTCGGCGACCTCCTCAGCCGCTACCACCGACGCGAGCACGCCGTGGTCGGCCGCACGGCGGACGTGGTGGGCCAGCCAGGTCTCCGCGCCGCCCCACCCCTCGGTGTCGGCGACGAACGAGACCCGCAGCGGCCGCTCCAGGGCGCCGGCGCCGTGACCGGTCATGCGGAGGCCGGGAGGACCGGGAGCAGCTCGCGGACGGCGCCCAGCACCCGGTCGGGCGTCGTCGCCCGCGAGCAGGCGAAGTCGATCGGGCAGTCGAGGTGCGGGCACGGAGCGCAGGGCACGTCCGGCGTCAGGGCACGGGCCCGCGGACCGCGGTGCGCCCAGCGGCGTGGGTCGCCCGGCTGGAACACCGTGACGCTGCGACCTCCCACGGCCTGTGCGAGGTGGGCCGTCCCGGTGTCGTTGCCGACGAGGACCGCGGCGTCGCGCAGCAGCAGGGCCAGACCCGCCAGGTCGGTGCGGTCGCAGAGGTCGAGCACCGGGACTGGAGCCGTCGCGAGGAGCTCGTCGACGAGCGGCCGTTCGACGGCACTGCCGGTCACCACGACCGCGAGTCCGGTCCCGGCCAGCCGACCGGCCACCTCGGCGTACGCCGGGACGGGCCAGCGTCGGCTGGGGGACGAGGCCCCGGGGTGCAGGACCGCGTAGCCGGCCGGCGCCAGCCCGAGCTCCCGCAGCCGGGCCGTGTGCGCCGCCTCCTCGTCCGCCGTGACCGGGAGCTCCATCCGCTCCGACCCGGGGTGCAGCGGCAGTCCCAGACGCTCCAGCATCAGGAGGTGGCGCCGGACCTCGTGCTCGGTCACGGGGTAGCGCAGGTGCAGCTCGGGGTCCCGCGGCGGCTGCCAGCCCGTCGGGGCGAAGCCCCCGACCCGCCGGGCGCCGAGGGACGCAGCGACCCGGTTCGCCGCGGGGTTGTCGCCGTAGGCCTGCAGCGCCAGGTCGAACTCGCGCGCCCGCGCCGCCGCGGTGAACTCCGCCCAGGCGGCCGGCCAGGTCGCGGGGTCGGGGACCCGGTCGGGGATCCCGTCGACGCCCGGGAACGGCAACAGCTCGTGCACGCCGCCCAGCCGCTCCACCAGCCCCGCCATCTCCGGCCAGGTGACGAGCGTGACCTCGAGGTCCGGCCGGAACGCCGCCAGCTCGCGGAGCGCCGGCGCGGAGCAGAGCAGGTCGCCGAGCCCGACCCGGAGCCGCACCAGCGCCACCCGGCGGGTTGCGCCGTCGCGCAGGGGGAACCCCCCGCGGAGGAGCGCGGCCGCCTCGGGCACCATGGCCGTGGGTTACCCGGAGGAGGGAGCGCCATGCACGTGCTGCGCCTGACCAGCGTGTTCGAGCCGCAGGCGGCTGCCCTGGACGGCGACGCGGCCCGGTTCGACCCGATCGGCGGCATGCAGAACCACACCGCGGCGCTCACCCGCGGCCTCGACGCCCTCGGGCTGCGGCAGACCGTGCTGACCTCGCGGCTCGCGGCGCGGACCGGCAGCGCCCGGTTCGGCGAGCACGCGGCCGTGCGACGAACCGGGCTGCGCACCACCCGGCTGCGGCAGCTGTGGGCGCTCTGCGCGCTCCCGCACGCCCTCGTGACGCCGAGGAGCCGGGGACGGGTCGACCTCGTCCACGGGCACCAGGGGGAGGACATCGCCACGCTGGCGCTGGCGCAGCTGGCGGCGGCGCGGCACCGCTGCCCGCTCGTGGTGACGCTGCACTGCTCGGTGCGGCACACCTTCGCAGGCGGGTCGCCCAAGGCGCGCTTCCTGCGACTCGTCGGCGGGGCGGTCGAGCGCGCAGCGGTGCGCCGGGCCGCCGCCGTCATCGTCCTCGTCCCACGCACGGCGGAGCTCCTCCGCGAGGACGGCGTCCCGAGCGGCAAGGTCCACGTCCTCCCGTCGGGGTTCGACCCCGCCCTTTTCGAGCGCCCGACCGAGGACCTGTTCCCGCACGTCCCCCACCCGCGGGTCGGCTACGTCGGCCGGCTGGCCGAGCAGAAGCGACCCGACCTGCTCGTCGACGCGTTCGGCGACCTCGAGGAGGCCGCCTGGCTCGTCGTGGTCGGGGACGGGCCGTTGCGGCCCCAGGTGGAGGCGGCGATACGCCGGTCACCGGCCCGCGACCGCATCACGCGGTCGGGGTTCGTCCCGCACGACCAGGTCCCGGCGGTGCTCCGGTCGATCGACCTCCTCGTGCTGCCCTCGATCTACGAGGAGATGGGCTCGGTGCTGGCCGAGGCGATGGCCTGCGGGCTGCCCGTCGTCGCCAGCGACGTGGGCGGCATCCCCGACGTGGTCGGCGACGGGGAGACCGGCATCCTTGTGCCCCCGGGTGACGTCGCTGCGCTCACCAAAGCGCTCGACGGCGTGCTCAGGGACGCCGCCCTCCGGGCCCGGCTCGGCGCGCAGGCACGACGGCAGTCCGTCCGCTACTCCTGGCCCGGCCTCGCGGCCCGGATCGCCGACCTGTACGCCGCGGCGCGCCCTGCCCCGCCGCCGTGAGCGCCGGGGACCCGGCGGGAGCCGGGGAGCCGGCGGGAGCCGGGGAGCCGCCCCGGGTCGCCGTCCTCGTCCCGGTGCACGACCAGGCCGCCTTCCTCGGCAGGGCGCTGCTGGGGCTGCGGGACCAGGCGCTGACCGGCTGGGAGGCGGTGGTCCTCGATGACGGCTCGCGGGACGATCCGGGTGCCGCGGTCGCGCCCTTCGCCGCCGACCCCCGGGTCCGGCTGGTGTCGTGGCCCCGGAACCGCGGGCTCGGCGCGACGCTCAACGCCGGGCTCGACCTCACCACCGCTCCGCTGGTCGCCTACCTGCCTGCGGACGACTCCTGGGACCCCGACCACCTGGCGGCGCTCCTCGACGCGCTGGAGCAGGGCCGGGAGCCCGTCGTGCTCGCCGTGTCCGGCGTGCGGCACCACGACGGCGACGTCGCCGAGGCCGCACCGCCGGGGCACCCGCTTCAGCTCGTGCAGGTGGCGCACCGGCGTACCGCCGAGCGGTGGACCGAGCGCGCCGAGCTGGAGAGCGACGACCTGGGGACGCTGTTCTGGGACCGGCTCGCCCCGCCGGAGCGCCGCGTCGTCACCGGTCGCGTCACCTGCACCTGGACCGACCACCCGGCGCAGCGGCACAAGGCGGTCCGCGAGTCCTTCGACGGCGGGCTCAACGTGTTCCGCAGCCGCTACCGGGTCGCCGAGCCGCTGCGCTTCTCCTCCTCCGACAGCGGGTACGTCGACGAGGTCGCCCGCTACGCGCGGTTCCGGGAGCGCCGGCTCGAGCCGGCCCCCGACGGGCTGAGCGTCCTCGTCGTCGGGGAGCTGGCCTTCAACCCCGAACGGGTCGTCGCGCTGGCGGAGCGGGGCCACCGGCTGCACGGGCTGTGGACGACCGAGGGGCTCGGCGACGCGACCGTCGGGCCGCTGCCGTTCGGCCACGTGACCGACCTCCCGGCCGACGACTGGCGTCCCGCCGTACGCCGCCTCGCGCCCGACGTGGTGTGGGCGCAGCTCAACTGGCGGGCGGTGCCGCTGGCTGCGGCGGTCCGGCGGGCGTTCCCCGGGCTGCCCTTCGTCTGGCACTTCAAGGAGTCGCCGCAGCGCAGCGTCGTCCGGGGCGAGTGGCCGCTGCTCGCCGAGCTGTTCCTCAGCGCCGACCGGTCGCTGGTGGCGACCGAGGAGGAGCGCGCGTGGCTGCTCGACGCGCTGCCGGGTCGGCTCGACCCGGACCGGATCGGGGTGCTCGACGGGGATCTCCCTGCTGCCGCGTGGCACACCGACGAGCGGACGCCGCTGCTGTCGGCGTCGGACGGCGAGCCGCACACCGTCTGCGTCGGTCGTCCCCTGGGGTTCGACGCCACGTGGGTCACCGCGCTCGCGCGGGCCGGCGTCCACGTCCACCTGTACGGCCAGGTCGCGGCGCCCGGCCCGAAGGGCGCCTGGGTGCGGTGGTGGCGGGAGGCGGCCGAGGAGGCCGGCGGGCGGCTCCACCTGCACCCGGCGGTCGGACCGGAGGACTGGGTCCGGGAGCTGTCGCAGTACGACGCCGGGTGGCTGCACCGGGTCACCTCCAGCAACGGCGGCGACCTCCGACGGGCGACCTGGGACGACCTCAACTCCCCCGCCCGGCTGCCGGTCCTCCTCGCGGCCGGGCTGCCGGTGCTCCTTCCCGACAACACCGGCCACCGGGTCGCCGTCGACCGGATCTGCGCCGAGCAGGGCACCGGGATCACCTACCGCGCCGCCGAGGACGTCGCGGCGGCGCTGGCCGACGACGCCCGGGTCGGCGCGGCCCGGGACGCGGCGTGGAAGGTCCGGGAGACCCACACCTTCGACGCGCACGTCGACCGGCTGCTGACGACGTTCCGCTCGCTGTTGTGAGCGGTCCCCGCGGCACCGACCCGATCCGGGAGGCCCACCGGCAGTGGGTGGCCCACGGCTGGGAGGAGGCCGCCGACGGGATGGCGATGGTGACCTCCCTCATCCGGGTGCAGCAGCTCCTGCTCGAGCGGATCGACGCGGTGCTGCGGCCTCTGGAGCTGACCTTCGCCCGCTACGAGGTTCTGATGCTGCTGTCGTTCTCCCGCTCGGGCTCCCTGTCGATGGCGCGGGTGGGGTCGCTGCTCCAGGTCCACCCGACCAGCGCCACGAGCGCAGTCGCCCGGCTCGAGGCCCAGGGCTGGGTCGCGCGGACCCGGAGCGCCGAGGACCGCCGCGTCGTCCTCGCCTCGGTCACCGACGCCGGGCGGGCCGTCGCGGCTGCGGCGACCGAGGGGCTCAACCGCGAGGTCTTCGCGCGGCCGGGCCTCCCGCCCGAGGAGGTCGCCCGGCTCACTGAGCTTCTCGAGGCACACCGGCGGGCCGCGGGCGACCTCTGAGCCAGCCTGCTCCGACGGTTCCCCAAGGGATGCCGGCGAGTTGGTGCTCCCCACGGGTCACGAGCCGTGGGGAGATCGAGTACGCCGTGGGGAGTCCCCTTGCTCCTGGGGAGTGCCCCCTCTGCCGAGCCGCCCTCCATGGTGGGCGGCTCGACCGGTCACGAGGGGCGGCTCGACCGGTCACGAGGGGCGGCTCGACCGGTCACGAGGGGCGGCTCGCCGGGAGGGGGTTGCTAGGACGTCCTAGTATTTCGGCATGCCTCCGCCGCCCCCGCCGCCGTCGATCGACCCGCCGGTCGACCTGTCGAACCCCGTGCGGCTGGTGACGGCCGCCAGCCTCTTCGACGGCCACGACGCCTCGATCAACATCATCCGGCGGATCCTGCAGAGCCAGGGCGCCGAGGTCGTGCACCTCGGCCACAACCGCTCGGTGCAGGAGGTCGTGGACGCCGCCGTCGAGGAGGACGTGCAGGGCGTCGCGGTCTCGTCGTACCAGGGCGGTCACCTCGAGTACTTCGAGTACCTCGTCGAGCTCCTGGCGGCCCGCGGCATGGGCCACGTGCAGGTCGTCGGGGGCGGCGGCGGCGTCATCATCGCCGACGAGGTCGAGCGGCTGCGCCGCAGCGGCGTCGTCATCTTCACCCCCGAGGACGGCCATCGGATGGGGCTCGCCGGCATGGTCCGGTCGGTCGTCGAGCGCTGCGACGTCGACCTCGTCGCGCTCGGTACGCCGACCGTCGACGCGGTGCTGGCAGGCGACAGGCCGGCGATCGCGCGGGCGATCACCGCCGCGGAGCAGGGCCGGCTGCCCGACGGCGTGCTGGCCGAGCTGCGCACCGTGGCCGCGTCGCGGACGGTCCCGGTCCTCGGCATCACCGGCACCGGCGGGTCCGGGAAGTCGTCGCTCACCGACGAGCTGGTCCGCCGGCTCCGCGTCGACCAACAGGACAAGCTGAGGGTCGCCGTCCTCGCCGTCGACCCGACCCGGCGCCGCGGTGGGGGAGCCCTGCTCGGCGACCGGATCCGCATGAACGCCCTCGACGGGGACCGGGTCTTCTTCCGGTCGCTGGCGACCCGCGGCGCCCACGAGCTGCCCCCGACGCTGCCCGACGTCCTCACCGTCCTCCGGGCGAGCGGGTTCGACCTCGTCGTCGTCGAGACCCCCGGCATCGGCCAGGGCGACGCCGGCGTGGTCCCCCACGTCGACGTCGCGCTCTACGTGATGACCCCGGAGTTCGGAGCCGCCTCGCAGCTGGAGAAGATCGACATGCTCGACTTCGCCGACGCCGTGGCGATCAACAAGTTCGAGCGCCGCGGCGGCGCGGATGCGCTGCGTGACGTCGGCCGGCAGCTGGTGCGCAACCGCGAGGCGTTCGGGTCCGGGCCCGCGGACATGCCGGTCTTCGGGACCTCCGCGGCGACCTTCAACGACGACGGCGTGACCGCGCTCTACCAGCACCTGCGCGGACTGCTCGCCGCGAAGGGGCTCCCGGTCTCCGAGGGGTGCCTGGCGCCCGTGGAGGTCCGCTCCTCGACCGTTCCCACCCGGCTCGTCCCTCCGGAGCGGGTGCGCTACCTCGGGGAGATCGCCGCGACCGTCCGCGCCCACCACGCCGAGACCGAGCGGCTCGCGGCGGCGGCGGCCCGGCTGCAGCGGCTCGAGCTGGTCGCCGACGAGGTGTCCGTCCCGGAGGTCGAGCGGCTCGTCGAGCAGGCCCGCGCCGCCGTGCCCGGCGACGTCCGGGACCAGCTCGAGGGATGGCCGGCGGTCGTGGCGTCGTACGCCGGGGACGAGCAGGTGGTGGTCGTGCGCGACCGCGAGCTGCGGACGCCGCTCACGCGCGAGTCGCTCTCCGGGACGAGGATCCCCCGGGTCGCGCTCCCGCGCTACCGGGACCACGGTGAGCTCGTCCGGTTCCTGCGCCGCGAGAACCTGCCCGGTGCCTACCCGTTCACGGCCGGCGTCTTCCGGTTCAAGCGCGACGACGAGGACCCCGCGCGGATGTTCGCCGGGGAGGGTGACCCCTTCCGGACCAACCGCCGCTTCCGGCTGCTCTCCGAGGGCCAGCCCGCCACCCGGCTCTCGACAGCGTTCGACTCGGTCACGCTGTACGGCCGGGACCCCGATCCGCGTCCGGACGTCTACGGCAAGGTCGGCACCTCCGGGGTCTCCATCGCGACGCTGGACGACATGAGGGCGCTGTACGACGGGTTCGACCTCGTCTCCCCGACGACCTCGGTGAGCATGACGATCAACGGGCCGGCGCCCACCGTCCTCGCGTTCTTCCTCAACGCGGTCGTCGACCAGGGGGTCGCCGCGTTCGAGTCCGAGCACCGCCGCCCGCCGAGCGACCAGGAACGGGCCGAGCTGAGCGCCCTGGCGCTGGCGACCGTTCGCGGCACGGTCCAGGCCGACATCCTCAAGGAGGACCAGGGGCAGAACACCTGCCTGTTCTCGACCGAGTTCTCGCTGCGGATGATGGCCGACGTCCAGGAGTGGTTCATCGAGCACGGGGTGCGGAACTTCTACTCGGTCTCGATCAGCGGCTACCACATCGCCGAGGCCGGCGCGAACCCCATCAGCCAGCTCGCGTTCACGCTGGCCAACGGCTTCACCTACGTCGAGGCCTACCTCGCCCGCGGGATGCGCATCGACGACTTCGCGCCGAACCTGTCGTTCTTCTTCTCCAACGGGATGGACCCGGAGTACTCGGTCCTCGGTCGGGTCGCGCGCCGGATCTGGGCGATCGCGATGAAGGAGCGGTACGGCGCCGCCGAGCGCTCCCAGAAGCTGAAGTACCACGTGCAGACGTCGGGCCGGTCCCTGCACGCGCAGGAGATGGACTTCAACGACATCCGCACGACGCTGCAGGCACTCATCGCGGTCTACGACAACGCCAACAGCCTCCACACCAACGCCTATGACGAGGCCGTCACGACCCCCACCGAGGAGTCGGTCCGCCGGGCGCTCGCGATCCAGCTCATCATCAACCGCGAGTGGGGGCTGGCGATGAACGAGAACCCGCTGCAGGGCTCCTTCATCATCGACGAGCTGACCGACCTGGTGGAGGCTGCGGTGCTCGCCGAGTTCGACCGGATCGACGAGCGCGGTGGGGTGCTCGGGGCCATGGAGACCGGCTACCAGCGCGGCCGGATCCAGGACGAGTCGATGCTCTACGAGCACCGCAAGCACGACGGGTCGCTGCCGATCGTCGGCGTCAACACCTTCCGCCACCCGGGCGCGGACGACGCCGTCCCGCAGCGGCTGGAGCTGGCCCGGGCGACGGAGGCGGAGAAGCAGTCCCAGCTCGCCCGCGTGCAGGCGTTCCGCCGCGAGCACGCCGCGGAGGCAGAAATGGCGTTGGCGCGGCTCAAGGAGGCTGCGACCGCCGGGGAGAACGTGTTCGCCGTGCTGGTGGACGCCGCACGGGTCTGCACGCTGCAGCAGGTCACCGAGGCGTTCTTCGAGGTCGGCGGCGAGTACCGGCGCAACGTCTGACGGGCCACGCCCCGGCCTCATCCGGTGGGATCCTGCTCCTCGGGAGCGCCGGGACAGCAGGATCCCACCGGATGACGAGCCTCAGTCGGCGGCGGCGACGCCCAGGTCGGGGTTGTCGGTGAAGTACCCGTCGATCCCGGCGGCGAGGAAGGTGCGGATCTCGGCCAGCAGGTCACCGATCCCGTTCGGGTCCGCCGAGCTGCGGAAGTCCGCCGGCAGGAACACGTTCTCCCGCCGGAACGTCCAGGCGTGCACCTCGAGACCGACCCGGTGGGCGTTCCGGACGACCGCGGTCGGCCGGCCCAGCGAGTCGTCGGGGCGGCGGGGGATCACCACGTCCTTGCACAGCCCGACGCCGTCGGTGTACGACGCGACCTCGCGCAGCCCGGCTGGGGTCACCAGGTCGGCGTAGGTGCGGGGGTCGCCGGCGGCCACCAGGTCGAACGGCGCCCCGTCGCAGTTGACGAGCTGGACCAGCCGGAGGTCGGTCCGGTGTTGAGCTCGCGCAGGTTGCCGGTCTCGAAGCTCTGGATGTAGACCGGCGCCGGACGCTCGCCGAAGCCGTTGGCCTCGAGCTCGTGGAGCAGCGGCTCCTCGAGCGAGAGCCCGTTCCGGTCGAAGTACGTCGGGTGCTTGGTCTCGGGGTAGACCCCGACCTTGCGACCGTCACAGGTCCGGGAGTGCCGCGCGAAGTCGAGCACCTCGTCGAACGTCGGGACCTGGTAGAGGCCGTTGAAGGCGGTGTTCTGCGGCCGCTCAGCCGGGAGGCGTTCGACGGTCCGGAGGGTCCGCAGCTGCGCGAGCGTGAAGTCCTCGGTGAACCAGCCGGTCAGCCGGGTCCCGTCGAGGCTCTTGGTCCGCTTCAGGTGGGCGAACTCCGGCCGGGCGGCGACGTCGGTGGTGGTGCTGATCTCGGGCTCGTGCCGGTCGACGAGGACCCCGTCCTTGGTCGACACCAGGTCGGGCTCGATGTAGTCCGCGCACTGCCGGATCGCCAGCTCGTACGCCGCAAGGGTGTGCTCGGGCCGGTAGCCGCTGGCGCCGCGGTGGGCGATGACGAGCGGGTCGTCGTCCTGGCTGGCCCGCTCCCGGCGGAGCCGGACGATCGCCATCTCGACGTCGTCGGGGGTCCCCGGACGCCGCGCGCTGTTGTTGGGGTAGTTGTTGTCGTTGGCGATGAGCAGCCGACCGTCCCGCAGCCGGACGATCGTCTCGAAGGACTGGACGGGCAGCGACCACGCGCGTCCGGTGCCGTAGCCGTCGTCGGCACCGATGAGGTCGGGGTTGGAGACCGCGAGCGCGTCGAGCCGGAGCTCCTTGGTGACGAACCCGTCGGGGTCGGTGTCGTCGAGGTCGACCCGGTAGACCCGCTTGATGACGGCGGCGGGACCCTCGAGGTCGTCACGCTCCACCAGGAGCATCCGGTGCCGACCGGTCACGAAGGCGTCGCCGACCACGTCTCCCGGCTGGTCGACCTGGTAGGCCCACCGCTGGCCGGTGTAGGCGCCGGCCGACTTGTCGTACTCGTAGATCCACCGACGGCGCTCGACGGGGTCGTCGACCAGCTGGCCCTCGACGACCGGGTAGAGGTACCGGCCGTCGCCGCTCGCGCCCATCGCCTCGAAGCCGCGGCTCGCGGGGACGTTCGGCGACTCCCCGGGCTCGAGCAGGGGGTTGCTCGGGGACTTGCCGTCCGGGAACGGGACGGGGTCCTCCAGGAGGACTCCGCGCGGACCGACGTGCAGCAGGAACGGGCCGAACTCGTCACCGATCCAGAACGAGCCGTCGTCGTCGCGGACGAGCGACTCGATGTCGAGGTCACCGCCGGTGAGCCGACGGCCCGGCGTGTCCTCCCGGACGATCGGGAAGTCCAGCACGTGGCGCGGGTCCCGCAGGGACACGAAGCGCTCGACCTCGATGCGGCCGGGACCGCCGGCCGCGGTCTCCCAGCGCGGGCGGACCAGGTAGATCCGGAGCAGGAAGTCCTCGGAGTTGTCCTTTGCGCCGAAGCCGTTGTCGGGCATCGCCCAGAAGGTGCCGTCGCCGTTCTCGACCACCGCGGAGAAGCCCGGGAGGACCTGGCTCGGGAAGGGCCCGTTCACGCCGTTCGCCGGGTCGATGTCGGCTCCCGAGGGCGGGCCGGGCTGGTAGGCGTCGGCGGCGTAGGTGGCGCGGGCGACGAGCGTCGGGACGACCTTCGTGCGGGGACCGGCGCGCTCGCCGGCGCCCCCACCTCCGTCGTCGGAGGCCGTGGCGGGGCTGACCGGGGCGAGGACGGCGGCGGCCAGTCCGGCGACCACCGAGGTGGCGAGCGCGGTCCTGACCCGGAGGCGGGGTCGTCTGATCTGCATGGTGCAGCAGAACCCCCCGGACCCGGTGTTGGCAACCACCCCAGGGAACGCCTGGAGGTCGGGGAGGTGAACTCTCAGCCGGTGCGGACCTCGGTGGTGACCCGGGGCGGCGAGAACAGCACCAGGTCGCGCATCTCCTCGTGGGGCATCGGGCGGGCGAAGAGGAACCCCTGTCCCCACTCGCACCCGAGCTCGGTCAGCCGGGAGTGCTGCTCGGAGGTCTCGATCCCCTCCGCGATCGTCCGCAGCCCGAGGGTGCCCGAGAGCTGGATGATCGCGCGGGTGACCGCGTCGTCGTCCGGCCCCGTGCCGAGCTCGGCGGTGAACTCGCGGGCGATCTTGAGGATGTCGACCGAGAACTGGCGGAGGTAGGCGAGCGAGGAGTAGCCGGTGCCGAAGTCGTCGATCGCGAGGCGGACGCCGAGGCTCTTGAGGGCGGCAAGGGTCTGGACGGCGGTGTGGGGGTCGCGCATCAGCATCGACTCGGTGATCTCGAGCATGAGGTGCCGGGCGTCGAGCCCGGACTCCTCGAGCGCCGCCACGACGTCGGCGAGCAGGTCCTGGTCGGCGAGCTGGGTGGCGGACAGGTTGACGGTCACGAAGAGCTCCGGGGCGCCGGGCAGCTCGAGCCAGCTCCTCGAGTCGCGGCAGGCCTGGCGCATGACGTGGCGCGCCAGCCGGGCGTTGTGCCCGGTGCTCTCCGCGAGCGGGACGAACACGTCGGGCGGGATGAGCCCGTGGACCGGGTGCTGCCACCGCGCCAGCGCCTCGGCGCCGAGGAGGTCGCCGGTCGCGAGGTCGATGATCGGCTGGTACTGGACGAAGACCTGCCCCTGCTCGAGCGCCGTGAGCAGGTCGTTGCCGGTGAACGGCGCCCGCGTGGTGGCCGCGAGTCCCTCGGCGTACGCGACGTGTCGGGAGCCGCCGGCACGCTTCGCGACGTACATGGCCGCGTCCGCGTTGCTGATCAGCTCGTCGACCGTGATCGCGGCAGGGACCGGCGTGGTGGCGATGCCGATGCTGGTGCCGACCGTCATCACGTGGCCGTGCAGCAGCACGGGCTCGCGGACCAGCGAACGGATCCGGTCCGCGGTCCGCAGCACGATCTCCTCGCCGTCCTGGGCGTGCAGGATCATCACGGCGAACTCGTCCCCGCCCAGTCGGGCCACGACGTCGCCGGCGCGCACGCAGGCACGGAGCCGGGCGGCGACCACCTGGAGGAGCGCGTCGCCGGTGTCGTGGCCGAAGGTGTCGTTGACCGCCTTGAACCCGTCGAGGTCGAGGTAGAGCACCGAGACGGCCCGGAAGTCCGGGTCCTCGCCCGCGCAGCAGTCCGCGAGCGCCTCGCGCACGAGGTCGAGGAACCGGCTGCGGTTCGCCAGCCCGGTGAGGTGGTCGTGGTTGGCCCGGTGGGCGAGCTGCTCCTTCAGCTCGGTGACCTGGACGAGGGACTGCTCGAGGTGACCGTTGTCGAGGACCCGGCCGACCTGGGTGGCGAGGGTCCGCAGCAGCGTGGCGTCGGGGTCGTCGAAGCGGGCCACCGAACCGTCGGCGTGACCGACCAGCAGCACCCCGTGGAGCCGGTCACCCTCGAGGGCCACCGCCATGAGGTCCTTGAGACCGCGGGCCCGCGCGTAGTCCGCGGCCACCTGCGGCGCCCCCCGACCGGCGTGGTTGCGCAGCAGCCGGCCGTCGCTCACCAGGCCCACGAGCTCGTCGACGCTCGCGCGGTCGCCGCGCCGCTCCGGACCTCCCACCCGACCCGCGGCTTGACGCCGACGCACCGGGCCGTAGTGACCTCGACGGGTCCGAGCAGGGTCAGCTCGGCGAGGTCGGCGCGGAAGGTCGCGCGGCTCGCCGCCAGGAACTCCTCCAGGACGGGCTCGAGCCCCTCCTGGCTGTGGAGCAGCGTGCCGACCTGGTGGAGGAACGCCATGTTCGACCGGTCCCGGCGCGCGGCACTCAGCGCCCGGTAGCCGACCAGGACCAGCAGGACCGGCGGGACGAGCAGCAGCATCGAGACCGGGTCGTGCCAGAAGGCCCGGACCGCGACGAGCGCGATCGCGGCGGTCCCCACGCAGAACGGGACCGACATCGCGAGCATCTCCGGCAGCAGCCGCCAGGTGAGGCGGTGCTCGGTGATGCTGATCGCGACGAAGATGAGCAGGTCGGAGACGACGCTGATCACCAGGACCGCGAGGAGGGCGCCGGCCCAGCCGCGCGGACCGGTGGGGTCGGCGCCGCCGAGCACCAGCGCGAAGACGATCGTGGCGAGCGCGGCGCCGAGGACGAGCTGGGCGAGGTTGAACGCCAGCTTGACCACGGGCCGCGGCCGCCGTACGACGAGCATCAGGCCCGTCCCGACGACGAGTCCCAGCACCGTGTCGCTCGGGTGGCTCAGGAACAGGCGCGACGACGAGGACGATCTCGGTGAGCGAGAGCACGTGCGAGGACCCGCGGACCTGCAGCCGGACGACGGTCACCTCGGTGACGGCGAAGCCGATCGCGAGCACCAGCCAGGACAGCCTCACCGGCGGCGGGGTCGGGGGCGCCGGCGGCAGCAGCGTGAGCAGCGCGGCCGCGACGACCGCCACGGCGAGCGTGAGCGACCACAGGCCCGCGTGGGTCAGGAAGCCGGGCCGCCGCCACAACGGCAGGCTCGGGGCGGGGTCGGTCGTCACTGCTGCGACCGGTCCGCCGGCTGTCCCGACCCGGGCCACTCCGATCGCGCCCAGGCCGGCCGGCCGTTCCCCGAGTGCGACCGCGCCGGGCCGCCCCAGGTGTGCCCGTCCCAGCTGTGGCCGTCCCAGGTGTGCCCGTCCCAGGTGTGCCCGTCCCAGGTGTGGCCGTCCCAGGTGTGGCCGTCCCAGGTGTGCCCGTCCCAGGTGTGCCCGTCCCAGGTGTGCCCGTCCCAGGTGTGGCCGTCCCAGGTGTGGCCGTCCCAGGTGAGGCCGTCCCAGGTGTGGCCGTCCCAGGTGTGCCCGTCCCTGACAGCCGCGCGAACCAGCGCATGGCCCGCGCCACTTCACGCCCGGCGACGTCGAGCTCACCGGTGAGCAGCTCGCCGCCGCGCGTGACGTGGTGCGTGCCGCGTGCCGACTCCAGCGACCCCTTGCCGGTGGATCGCGGCCAGGTCCTGCCGGACGTCAGGCGTCTGGCAGCAGCGGCCCGGCGGAGGTCGAGGACGCCCGCGCCCTGGGCCACGGCGGTCGGCGTCCGGCAGCGGCCGGGCCGTGCGAGGTGAGCAGCGCCTTGACCTGGTCGGGGGTGAGCGAACGGTCGCTGCTCGGGTGAGCAGCGCCGCGGCGCCCGACACGACGGCCGCGGCCTGCGAGGTCCCGCTGCCGCGGAAGAACCGCGCGCCGAACCGTCCGGTGGGGTACGCCGCGTCGACGAACGACCCGGGGTTGCGCAGGCTCACCACCGACTTGCCCGGCGCGACGAGGTCGGGGTTGCGCGTGCCGTTGCCCGTGCTCGACCAGTCGGGGACGAGGTCGTCGGCCACGGTCGTCGGTGCCTTGGTCGTCCGAGGCGCCGACCGCGATCACGCACGGGTTGTACGCCGGGTTGTTGAGCTTCGCGCTGCCGTAGCCGCTGTTGCCGGCGGCGACGACGACGACGATGCCGCGCGTGCCAGGCGACCTCGGCGGCGTACGACAGCGGGTCGAGCTGGTAGTCCTGGACGCCGTCGGTGCCGAACGACAGGTTGAGGACCCGGATGTCGAGGCCGTCGCTGTTGCGGTGGCGGACCACCCAGTCGATCGCGGCGATCACCTGCGAGACGTCGGTGGCGCCGGACTCGTCGGCGACCTTCACGCTGACGAGCCGCGCGTCCGGCGCCATGCCGAGCGAAGTGGCTGCTGTCGCCGCCGGCCACCGCCTGGCCGGTGCGTCGTCGTCCCGTCCCGCGATGATGCCGGCCATGTGCGTGCCGTGACCGTAGGAGTCGAGGTGGCGGGCGGGCGTCGCGACGCAGTCACCGCTGCTGCAGTCGTCGCCCTCGAGGGAGAGGTCGGGGCCGTGGACGACCTTGTCGGGGCCGCTCAGGCCGTCGACGGGGACGACGCCGGAGTCGATGAGCGCCACGTCGACGCCCCTGCCGGTGACGCCGGCCTCCCAGAGCTCCGCGGCACCGGTCTGGCGCTGCGCGACCGCGGCCATCGAGCCGGGCGCGGCGGCGTACTCCGCCATGTCGTCGAGCGCGCTGCTGAGCTGGAGGGGTGCGTCGGTGGTGACCGAGCGGACCCCGGCGGAGCGGTGGAGCGCAGGTACGGCGTCGGCCGGGACGGTGGCCGAGAAGCCCTGGATGAGCCCGAGGCGCCGGTCGATCGTGCCGCCGAAAGCACGGACCGCTGCTTCCGGCGCACGGCCGGCGGTGACAGTCTCGCGGACGATGACCGACACCGGGGAGACGTCGACGGCAGGGAGCGCCGGCGCGGCGACCGGGCGGGCGACGGCGACTGGCGCGGCGAGCAGAGCGGTGACGGCGGCCAGGGCCGTCGCGGTCACGGCCGTGCTCCGGCGCGACAGGACCCGCGTCCGGGTACGCACCGCCGTACGGCGCCCTCCGACACCTGGACGTCCGTGCATGGCGAGCCTCCCCGGTCCCCCGACTCCCGGCCCCGGTCGAGCGCAGGAGGTGGTCGCAAGCAGCGTACGGTGACAGAACGGACACGTGGGGCGAAACGGCGGAAGTCGCGTTCCTCTGACGTGGAGTCCATGAGCGACGATGGCGTGGTGCCGTCCCTTGAACCCCTGTCCCCGTCCGACCTCGGCGTCACCGCGACCGAGCCGCCGGGGAGGCGCCTCGCGGACCGGTCGGTCCTCGACGAGGCGACCCGGCCGCAGGCGCCGGTCCCGGGACCGGGCCGGTACACCGCGCAGGACCGGGGCACCGCCCAGCACCTCGTCGACGTGCACGACCACCTGCGGGCAGAGCTCGACGAGGTCCGATCGGTGACGCAGCTCGTGCTGAGCAGTGCGATAAGCCCCGGTGCCGCGCGCTCGCACCTGCAGGAGATGACGATGCGGCAGCAGAACTGGTCGCTGGGTGCCTACTGCCAGTCCTACTGCCGGCTGGTGACCGGACACCACTCGCTCGAGGACGCCGCGATGCTGCCCCACGTGCGCAGGGCGCAACCCGACCTGGGCCCGGTCATCGACCGCCTCGAGCAGGAGCACCACGTCATCCACGGCGTGCTGGAGGCGCTCGACCGGGCGCTGGTGCGGTTCGTCGACGACCCGAGCGGCGGCAGCCGGCTGCAGGAGGCCCTCGACCTGCTCACCGACACGCTGCTGTCGCACCTGGCGTACGAGGAGCATCAGCTCGTCGAGCCGTTGGCGCGTCACGGCTTCGGCTGACGACCAACCGCAGTGCCGGCGCCGTCCGGCACGATGGTGCTGTGACGAGCAGCCCCGACCTCGAGCGGTTCCTGAGCGCGCAGGAGCAGGTGTACGACAGTGCGCTGGCCGAGTTGCGGCGTGGTCGCAAGACCTCGCACTGGATGTGGTTCGTCTTCCCCCAGGTGCAGGGTCTCGGGCGGAGCCCGACGGCCCGACGGTTCGCGGTGACGGGACTGGCCGAGGCCCGCGCCTACCTCGCGCACCCGGTGCTGGGCAGCCGGCTGCGCGAGTGCGCACGGACGCTTCTCGACCTCGCCGCCGCCGAGACGGCAGCGGGTCGGCGGCCCGACGCAGTGGCCGTCCTGGGTGACGTCGACGCGGTCAAGTTGCGCTCCTCGATGACCCTCTTCACCGAGGCGGGCGAGCGGGACGACCCCTTCCGCGACGTGCTGGACCAGTACTTCGAGGGCGACCCGGACCCTGCCACGCTCGACCTCCTGCAGCCGGGGTGAGACCCGCGGTTCGGCGGCCCGTCAGCACGGCGCCTCAGTTGCCGGGTCGCCGCTGGTACGGCGGTGGCGGCTGGAAGCGCTGGCGACCGAGCTCGCCTCCGACCCGCCCGCCGTACGGCCGACCGTGGTCGGCGTACTCCTCCCTCGCGTAGACCAGGAGGTGAGGACCCAGCGCCACCTTGGTGCCGGACCTCAGCAGCGCCTCCTCGAGGACGACCGCGCCGTTGACCCGCACCGGTGCAGTCGGGCTGAGCAGCCGGACGACCAGCTCGTCCTCCTCGGTCCGGCGCACCTCGGCGTGACGGGGACGCAGGCCGTCGAGCACGACGTCGCACGCCGGGTCGCTGCCGAACGTCGTGACGTCACCGAGGAGGTACACCGGGAGGGTCTGGCCGGGGAACTGCTTCTCCGGCGGCGCCATGACCAGCCGCGGGTAGCCACCGCGGTCCGCGTCGTGGGTCGTCGTCGGGCGGCGTGGCCGGCGCACGAACGTCGGGACGAGCGGCGCCGGCGTCGACGGGGGGACCAGCGTCTGCGAGACCGGCCGACGGCGCAGCCGCGCCAGCCTGAACGCGGCCGCCAGCGACGGGACCCGGATGTGGGGCGACCCGGTGATGCGCCGCTGCCAGTACGACGTCCGCGGCTCGCCCAGCACGGCCAGGGGCCGGTCCGCGACGACCGTCAGCCGGAGGCCCGAGGCCGCGAGCTGCTCGGCGACGGCGCAGGCCGCGGCCGTCCCGGAGCCGCCCAGCAGCCACGGGTCGCTCACCGTGAGCTCCAGGTCAGAGCCGTCCCCGGCGAGGGTGCCGGACATCGTCCGGCCGTCGACCGCGACGGAGAAGGTGAGGTCGGCGTCGACCGTGAGGGCCGTGCTGGCGGTGGTCACGAGGTCAGTGGCCCTGGGGCGCGACGCCCTCGGCGGTCGTGATCTGCAGGGTGCCGTTGAGCTTCCAGGTGGCCCGGGGCGCCTGCGCACCGGTGTCCCGCGGGACCTCGACGCTCATGTCGATGAAGCGGTAGTTGATCGCCGCCTGCCGGCCGGTGAGGAAGGACCACATCTCCCGGCCGAGGTCGGTCCAGTCCTGCACCTCCCCGGGGCCGTTCGGCTGCACGGTGACTCCGCCGTTCGCGGTCTGGGTCATGACGGCACTCCTTCTCCACAGATATCTCAACAAGTTGTTGAGGATTACTGTCTACCCTCACGGTGAGGATGGCAACCCCTGGTCCGGTCAACCAGGTCCGGTCCGGTCCTGGGATGACCGGAATCGTGAGCCGGTGAGCGTGGCGCGACGGGGACATCGCGGTGACCCCCTCGATCGGGGTTCGCACGAACCGCACCCGCGAGTAGCGTCCCGCGCGCTGGCCCCCCGTTCACGGCGACACCAGGTTGCGCTCGGGGCCGGTGGAGGAGGGGTGTCATGGTGCGTTCTGCCTTGAGGCGCCGGCAGCGTGGGCTCGCTGGCTCGGGAGTGGTCGCGGCAGCAGCGTTGCTCGCGGCTGCCGTGGTGACGCCGGCAAGTGACGCGAGCACGGCGACGGCCGGCGCATCCGCCAGCGCGACCCAACGCGCGTTCAAGCAGGTGAACCTCGTGTCGGACGTCCCGGGGCTGGCGCGGATCACCGACCCCCTCATGTCCAACCCCTGGGGCATCGCCGCAGGGCCGGAGACCCCGATCTGGATCAACAACGAGGGATCTGCGACCTCCGAGGTCTACGCGGGCGCCAACGGGACCGACCCGTTGGAGCTGCGACTGGTCGTGCAGACTCCCTCGCACCCGACGGGGATCGCGTACAACCCGACGAACGCCTTCGCCGCCCGGCAGGACGGTCACCGCGTGCCCTCCGCATTCGTCTTCAACCACATCTCCGGCTACACGAGCGCCTGGGGTCCCACCGCCGACCCGATCACCGAAGCGATACCGACAGGGTTCGAGCGCGACAGCGGCTACCTCGGCATGGCGATCGCGGAGACCGCCAAGGGCCCGCGCATGTACGCGGTCAGCTTCCAGGGCGAATCGGCCGAGGTCGAGGTGTTCGACGGACGCTTCGACGAGCTCCCCGGGACGAGGTTCGTCGACCCGAGGGCTGCCCGCCAAGGACTCGCGCCGTACAACGTGGCCGTCTTCGGTGACCGGGCCTACGTCGCCTACTTCCACCCGGACTTCCGACCGGGCGGTGCGGTCAGTGTCTTCGACCTCGACGGCCGGTTCGTCCGCCGGCTCGTCACCGACGACCGACTCTTCGGCGCGTGGGGGATGGCGATCGCCCCTGCGCGGTGGGGTGGCTTCGGTGGTGCCCTGCTGGTGGGCAACGTCGACGACGGCCGCATCAACGCCTTCGACCGGAGGACCGGCGCGTTCCGCGGCACGCTCCGGGACGCCGGCGGCAAGCCACTGGTCAACGACGGGCTGTGGGGCATCCAGTTCGGCAACGGCGCGACCGGGACGCCGAGGACGCTGCTCTTCGTCGCGGGCATCGACGGCTACACGCACGGGCTGTTCGGACTCATCCGCCCCATGTGAGACCAACCGAACCCGCCGGTCCGGCCTCCTGGAGGTGCTGCGCGCTCGGGCGCGCGGCACCCGATCAGGGAGGGCGGCCGCCGGTCCCGCGGGCCCGGACGTGCATCCGCTCCCCTTGCGGCCCGTAGAGCGCGAGCGCCTCGGCCGGCTCGGGACCGGGGTTCCCGAGCCAGTGCGGCGTCCGGGTGTCGAACTCCGCGACCTCGGTCGGGCCGAGGACCAGGTCGCGCGCGCCGAGGACGAGCCGGAGCCGACCCGAGAGCACGTAGAGCCACTCGTAGCCCTCGTGGGTCTGCAGGGTCGGCCGGGCGCGCGGGTCGGCCGGCACCACCATCTTGAACGCCTGGAGCCCGCCCGGCCGCCGGGTCAGGGGCAGGAAGGTCCGGCCGTGGCGCACGATCGGGCGGAGCCGGACGCGGGGGTCCCCGGTCTCCGGCGCGTCCACGAGGTCGTCGAGCGCGACCCGGTGAGCACGGGCCAGCGGGAGCAGCAGCTCCAGCGTGGGACGGCGCAGCCCCGACTCCAGCCGCGACAGGGTCGACACCGAGACCCCGGTCTCGGCGGCGAGGTCGGCGAGCGTCGCCCCCCGCTCCAGCCGCAGCTGGCGCAGCCGCGGCCCGACTCGCTCGAGGGTGTCGTCGTCCACGGTCATATCTTGCTGGTCCAGCAACCATAGTTGTCAAGAGAGGCCTGCCTGCAGGAGGCTCAGGTGCATGAGCGGACACGGAACAGGGACGAGGGCGGCGTACGACGTGGTGGTGGTCGGCGGCGGCGCGGCGGGCTTGAGCGGGGCCCTCGCGCTGGGGCGGTCGCGGAGGTCGGTGCTCGTCCTCGACACCGGGGAGCCGCGCAACGCCCCGGCAGACGGGGTCCACGGCTACCTCGGGCGGGAGGGGACGCCGCCGGCGGAGCTGCTCGCCGCCGGCCGCGCGGAGGTCGAGGCCTACGGCGTCCGGGTCGAGCAGGTCGGCGCACGCGCGGCCCGCCCCTGGGACCGGCCCGGCACCGGCTTCGTCGTCACGTGCGAGGACGGCCGGGAGGTCGAGGCCCGGCGGCTCCTCGTCGCGACCGGGCTGGTCGACCGGTTGCCCGACCTCCCCGGGGTGCGGGAGCACTGGGGTCGAGGCGTGCTGCACTGTCCCTACTGCCACGGGTGGGAGGTCCGCGACCGGGCGGTGGTGGTCCTTGCGACGAGCGCGCTGGCTGCGCACCAGGCGCTGATGTGGCGCCAGCTGACCGACCGGGTGACGCTCGTCGTCGACGCGGCGCTGGCGCCGGTCCCGACGCCCACCGACCGGGAACGGCTCGACGCCCGCGGCGTGGTCGTCGTCGAGTCGACGGTGGCGGCGGTCGTGGGCGGTCCGGGCGCGCTCCGCGGTGTACGGCTCGGGGACGGCCGGCTCCTCGAGGCCGGTGCGGTCGTCGTCGCCGGATCGTTGGAGGCGCGCTCCGCGCTGCTGGAGGGTCTGGGCGTCGGCACCGAGGAGGTGTGCCGGGGCGAGGTCGTGCTGGGAAGCCGCGTGGTGACCGGGCCGACGGGCGCGACGTCGGTCCCCGGCGTCTGGGCGGCGGGCAACGTGACCGACCCGATGGCCCAGGTGGTCGTCTCGGCCGGCGCCGGGCTGCTCGCCGGTGCGGCGGTCAACGGCGACCTCGTCGAGGAGGACGCCGAGGCGGCCGTCACCGCCTCCCGGGCGACCTGGTTCGAGCAGCCGTGGTGGGACGAGCGCTACGCCGCGCGGGAGTCGGTGTGGTCCGGTCACGTGAACGCCCAGCTCGCGGCGGAGACCGTCGACCTGCCACCCGGACGCGCGCTCGACGTCGGCGCAGGAGAGGGTGCCGACGCGCTGTGGCTGGCGCGCCAGGGCTGGGGGGTGACCGCGCTCGACTTCTCCGAGGCCGCCCTGCGGCGCGGCGCCGAGCGCACCGAGACCGAGGGGCTCACCGAGCGGGTGGAGTGGCGCCACGCCGACGTCCGGGCCTGGGAGCCCGGCGACGAGCGGTGGACGCTCGTGACCTCGCACTTCCTGCACCTGCCGGACGGCGGCATGCGCGACGTCGTACGTCGGCTGGCGGGCGCCGTCGCTCCCGGTGGGAGGTTGCTCGTCGTCGGCCACCACCCCGACGACCTGGCGACCGGGCTGCGTCACGGCCGCCGCGAGTGGCTCTTCACCCCCGAGGACCTGCTCCCCGCGCTCGACCTCGCGGAGTGGGAGGTCGAGGTGGCGGAGGTCCGGTCCCGCACCGAGACCCACTCCCACGAGGCCGGCCCCGACGGGGTCACCGTCCAGGACTCGGTGCTGCGCGCGCGCCGCCGGGTGCTCACCTGAGGCCGCAGAACTTCTCCACCGCGGGCGTCGGACCCGAGACGATGAGCTCGTCGTTCGTCCGCACCATCGTCTCGGGACGGGCGTGGATGAAGTCCTGGCCGCCCCGCTTGACCCCGACGACCGTGACCCCGTAGTGACTCCGGGGCGCCGAGTCCGCCAGGGTCTTGTCCCAGGTCATCTGCGGTGCCCGGGTCCGCGCGATCGAGTAGGCGTCGTCGAACTCGATGTAGTCGATCATGCTGCCGGTGAGCAGGTGCGCCACCCGCTCCCCCATCGAGGTCTCCGGGTAGACGACGTGCGTGGCGCCCACCCGCTCGAGGATGTGGCCGTGCTTCTTGTTGATCGCCTTGGCCCAGACGTCGGCCACACCCGCCTCGACCAGCGCGAGCACCGTCAGGACGCTGGCCTCCACCTCGGTGCCGATCGCCACGACGGCGCGGTCGAACTGGCCGACCCCGAGCTGGCGCAGCGCCTCGTCGTCGGTGCTGTCGGCCTGGACGACGTGCGTGAGAGAGTCCGACCACCTCTCGACGAGCTCGGGGTCCTCGTCGATGGCCAGCACCTCGTGGCCCATCCGGACCAGCGACTGCGCCACGGCGATCCCGAAGCGGCCGAGCCCGATGACGACGACCGAGGTGTGGCTGTGGGTCCGGACCTTCCTAGCCAACAACGGGACGCTCCTCCGGCAGGTGGTAGTGGTGGTGCCGGCTCTTGAGCGCCAGCGCCGACGCCACCGTGATGGTGCCCACTCGTCCGACGTACATCATCACGACGAGGGTCACCTGGGCACCGGTCGGCAGCTCGGGGATCACGCCGGTCGACAGCCCGACGGTCGCGAAGGCGGAGATCGCCTCGAACAGCACGACGTCCAGGGCCAGGTCGGTCATCAGCAGGATCGTCAGCGTGCCGACGGCGATCACCCCGATCCCGAGGAGCGCGACGGTGAGCGCCTGGCGGAGGGTCTGGCTCCCGATCCTGCGGTGGGCGATGTTGGTGTCGCGCTCACCGCGGACCTCGGACCAGATCACGAAGGCCAGGAGGAAGAACGTGGTCACCTTGATGCCCCCGGCGGTGCCGGCGGAGCCGCCACCGATGAACATCAGCACGTAGGTGACGGCCATCGTCTCGGGCGTGATCGCGGCGTAGTCCACGGCGTTCAGGCCCCCGGACCGCGGCATCACGCTGCCGGTGATGCTCGCGAGGACCTTGCCCTGCAACGACAGCGGCCCGAGCGTGCCCTCGTTGCGCCACTCGAGCACCAGGAAGGCGACCGTCCCGAGGACGAAGAGGGAGGCGTAGCCGTAGACGGTCAGCCGGGTGTGGACCGTCCACAGCCGGGGCTGGCGCCACCGACGACGGAGCTCGAAAAGCACCGGGAACCCGATGCCGCCGGCGATCACCGCAGCGCAGATGAACAGGATGACCCACGCGTCCTCGACGAAGCCGACGAGGCTGTCCGAGTGCAGCGCGAAGCCGCCGTTGCAGAACGCCTGGACGGCGTAGAAGACGCCGTTGTAGAGGGCCTCGCCCCAGGTCTCGTCGTACCGGGCGCGGAACCGGAACGTGAGCACCGCGGCGATGGCCACCTCGAACAGCGCCATCGTGACCGCCACCCGGCGCAGGACGTGGCGCACGTCGCCGAGGTTGAGTGTGTGGGACTCCGCCTGGGCGATCAGCGAGGACCGGAGCCCGAGCCGCCCACCGACAAGGAGCCCCAGCAAGGTGGCGAGCGTCATGATGCCGAACCCGCCGACCTGCACGAGCGCGAGGATCACGAGGTGGCCGAACGGCGACCAGTACGACGCGGTGTCGACCACGCCGAGACCGGTGACCGTCACCGCCGAGATGCTGGTGAACAGGGCGATGGGCCAGGGCGGTCGCTCCGGTCCCGGGGTCGCCACCGGAAGGGACAGCAGCACGGCGCCGACCGTCCCGGCTGCCATGAAGGCGATCGGCACGACCCGGGCCGGATGCATCACGTCCGGACGTCGGAGGTGCGGCATGGGGCTCAGAGTAGGGCTGCTCGACCGCTCGGACCGCTACCGGAACGCGGCCTGGCCGGTCAGCGCGTGACCGACCACGAGCGTGTGCATCTCGGAGGTCCCCTCGTAGGTCAGCACCGCCTCGAGGTTGTTCATGTGCCGGACCACCGGGTACTCAAGCGAGATCCCGTTGGCGCCGAGGACCGTGCGTGCGCTGCGGGCGATGTCGAGCGCGGCCCGGACGTTGCCGAGCTTGCCCAGGCTCACCTGTTCGGGTCGGAGCAGCCCGAGGTCCTTGCGGCGTCCGAGGTGCAGGGCGAGGAGCAGCCCCTTGCTGTACTCCAGCGCCATCTCGGTCAGCTTCTGCTGGGTGAGCTGGAACCCACCGATCGGCCGGCCGAACTGCTCCCGCACGCCGGCGTAGGCCAGGGCCGCCTCGAAGCACGACCGGGCCGCTCCCATCGAGCCCCACACGATCCCGTAGCGCGCCTCGTCGAGGCACGACAGCGGCCCCGCAAGGCCTCGAGCCTCGGGGAGGACCGCCGACCCGGGCAGCCGGACCCCGTCGAGCACCAGGTCGGAGGTCACCGAGGCGCGCAGCGCCATCTTGTGGCCGATCTCCGGCGCGGCGAAGCCGGGGGTGTCGGTGGGGACGAGGAACCCGCGGACGCCGTCGTCGGTCCGGGCCCAGACCACGGCCACGTCGGCGATGGCGCCGTTGGTGATCCACGCCTTGCGGCCGTCGAGCACCCAGTCGTCGCCGTCGCGCCGGGCGCGGGTCCGCATCGACCCGGGGTCGGAGCCCGCGTCGGGCTCGGTAAGTCCGAAGCAGCCGACCGCCTCGCCGGCCGCCAGCCGAGGCAGCCAGTCGCGCTTGTGCACCTCGGAGCCGAAACGCCAGACCGCGTACATGGCCAGCGATCCCTGCACCGACACCATCGAGCGGATGCCGGAGTCGCCGGCCTCCAGCTCCAGGCACGCCAGCCCGTACTCGACCGCCGACATCCCGGCGCACCCGTAGCCCTCCAGGTGCATGCCGAGGACCCCGAGGGTGCCGAGCTCCTTCATCAGGCCCCGGACGTCGTCGATGCGCCCGGCCTCGAACCAGTCCGCGACGAACGGCTGCACCCGGGTGGCCACCAGCTGCCGGACCGACGCCCGGACGGCCCGCTCGTCGTCGCTGAGCAGCATGTCGGTCCCGGCCGGGTCCCCCGGGTCGAACGGCGGCAGGCCGGTCGCGGTCACCGCCACCACCTAAGCGCCGTCGCGCTCATAGGGAACGGACCGCCTTCTCGAGGACGGTGAGCGCGTCGTCGAGGAGCTCCTCGTCGATCACCAGGGGCGGCAGCAGCCGGATGACGTTGCCGAAGGTGCCGCACACCAGCACCAGGACGCCCTCCGCGTGGCAGGCCGCCGCGACGCGCTTGGCCGCGTCGGCGCTCGGCCGTGTGCCGCCCGGCTCGACGAGCTCCAGCGCCAGCATGGCACCCCTGCCGCGGGCCTCGCCGACGGCAGCCGACGCGGCGGCGAGGCCGGCCAGGCGCGGCATCGCCAGCTCCTCGATGCGCCGGGCCCGGCCCGCCAGGTCGTCGCGCTCGATGACTTCGATCGCACCGAGCGCCGCAGCGCAGGCCACCGGGTTGCCGGCGAACGTCCCACCGATCCCACCCGGCGCGACGGCGTCCATCAGCTCGGCCCGGCCGGTGACCGCCGACAGCGGCAGGCCGCCGCCCAGCGCCTTGGCCGAGAGCACCATGTCCGGGACGACACCCTCGTGGTCGCAGGCGAACATCGCGCCGGTGCGGGCGAACCCGCTCTGGATCTCATCGGCGATGAAGACGATGCCGTGGCGCGTCGCGAACTCCTGGACCGCAGGGAGGTACCCGGGCGGCGGCACGATGAACCCGCCCTCGCCCTGCACCGGCTCGATGATGATCGCCGCCACGTTGTGGGCGCCGATCTGGGTGACGACGACCTCCTCGAGCCGCGCCATCGCCTCGGCCCCGGCGTTCTCCGGCCCGGTCGGCCAGCGGAACGGGTACGGCGAGGCGACGCGGTAGATCTCGGGCGCGAACGGCCCGAAGCCCTCCTTGTACGGCAGGTTCTTCGCCGTCATCGACATCGTCATCAGCGTGCGGCCGTGGTAGGCGTGGTCGAGCACCACCACCGCGTGCCGACCGGTCGCGGCCCGGGCGATCTTCACCCCGTTCTCGACGGCCTCGGCCCCGGTGCTGAACAGCGCGGTCTTCTTGGCGTGGTCACCCGGGGTGAGCCGGTTGAGCGCGGCCGCGACGTCGACGAACCCGTCGTACTCGGTGATCATGAAACAGGTGTGGGTGAACCGCTCCACCTGCTCCTGCACCCGGCGGACCACCTCCGGAGCGGAGGCGCCGACGTTGGTCACCGCGATCCCCGAGGCGAGGTCGATGAGCTGGTTGCCGTCGACGTCGAGGAGCACCCCACGGTCCGAGCGCTCGACGAAGACCGGCAGGGTGACACCAAACCCTCCGGCCACCTCCGACGAACGACGGGCGTGCAGCTGTCGCGACCGAGGGCCCGGGATCGGCGTGCGGACGATGCGGCGCTGTTCGAGACCTCGACTCATGGGTCGCAGCCTAGGCAACCTCCGTGGCCGCCCGCTCCCCTCGAGTCCGACCGTTCCGGTCACGGGGGGTCGAGCGTTTCCCTAGCCTCGGCCCAGGGCACCGACGGGCCAGGAGGAGGAGCCAGCGTGACGAGCCTGACCGTGGTCGACGAGGTGCGGGTCGCCGAGATCGGGAAGTACCGCGTCCTGACCGACCCGCCGCGGCGCGAGCTCGTCGCGCTCGCGGACGTCGCCGCCCAGGTCGCCGGTGTCCCGATGGCGACGATCAACCTCCTCACCGACACCGCGCAGCACCAGGTGGCCGCGGTCGGGTTCGAGCCCTCGATCTGCGCGCGCGAGGACTCCATGTGCAACGCGGTCTTCGCGCACGGCGCACCGGTCGTGGTCCCCGACGCCCGGGAGGACCCGCGGTTCCGGGACAACCCCTTCGTCAACGGCGCCATCGGCAGCGTGCGCTTCTACGCCACCTACCCGCTCACGACGCCGCAGGGCCTGGCGATCGGCACCCTCTGCGTCTTCGACGTGGAGCCCCGGTCGATCGACGAGCACCAGCGGCAGCTGCTGGCGAGCCTCGCCGAGCGGGTGGTCGACCTGCTGGAGCTGGAGCTGCGGAGCCGCGAGCTCGACGCCTCGGTGTCGGACCTCCGACGGACCCAGGACGAGCTGCAGCGGTCGAACGAGTCGCTCACGGCGTTCGCCGGCCAGGTCAGCCACGACCTCGCCAACCCGCTCGCCGCCATCGGCATGGCGCTGGAGCTGCTGTCGATCGACGCGGACCGCAACCCGCGGTCGTCCGCGCTCCTCGACCGCGCCGTCGGCGGCGTACGCCGGATGCGGCTGCTCATCGACGACCTGCTCGCGTTCGCACGGCTCGGCGGCGCGCTCGTCCGGGTGGAGGTCGACCTGGCGACGGTCGTCGCGGACGTCCTGGACGACCTGGCCACCGCGCTCACCGAGAGCACGGTGGAGGTCGGGGAGCTCCCGGTGGTCCTCGGGGACCCGGTGCAGCTGCGGGCCGTCGTGCAGAACCTCGTCGCGAACGCGGCGAAGTTCACCCGCCCGGGGGAGCCGGCGCACGTCACCGTCAGCGGACGGCGCGAGGTCGGGTGCTGGCGGGTGGAGGTCTCCGACCGTGGACCGGGCATCCCTCCCGACCAGCGGCACCGCGTCTTCGAGCCGCTGACCCGGGTGGACACCTCGGTCGAGGGGTCCGGCATCGGGCTCGCGACGTGCCGGCGGATCGTCGAGGCCCACGGCGGTCGGATCGGTCTCGAGGAGTCGCCGTCGGGCGGGACGTGCGCCTGGTTCGAGCTCCCCGCCTGACTCGACCGGTTCATCGGACAGCGGAGGGTCTGCGCTCCTAGCCTGGGACGATGGCCAGGCAGCGGACCGACGTGCAGAAGCAGCTCGCCGAGCTGCTCGTGACCGCGAAGCGGTCGTTGCGGCTGAGCGTGTCGTTCGTGAGCCGAATGGACGGGACGACCCAGCACCTGGAGGTCGTGGAGTCCTCGGTCCCGATCCTGTTCAAGGAGGGCGTGACCCAGAAGCAGGAGACCAGCTTCTGCCAGGCGATCGAGGACGGCAAGCTCCCGGCGGTGATCCCCGACGTCAAGCGCTTCCCCGCCGCGATGCAGCTGCCCGCCTCGCGGATCCCGCGGATCCGCAGCTACGTCTCGGTTCCGATCGTGTTCAGCGACGGCACCCGCTACGGCACGTTCTGCGCCGCCGGCCTCACCTCCGACAAGGAGCTCGGGGAGCGCGACAAGGCCCTCATGGAGGTGCTCGCCTCCGCGGCCGCGGTGATCCTGGAGCCGACGGTGGAGGCCCAGCAGCGGCAGGCCGAGATCGAGGCGCGGCTCGGCCCGGTCGTGGCCGAGGGCGGGCCGACGGTGATGCTGCAGCCCATCGTGGACCTGGCCTCCGGACGCCGCGTCGGCGTGGAGGCCCTGAGCCGCTTCCCCCGGGACTGGGGCCGCGCCCCCGACGTGTGCTTCGAGGAGGCCCACAGCGTGGGGCAGGGTCACCGGCTCGAGCTGCTGGCGCTCGAGCGTGCCCTGCAGCGCAGCGCCGGCGTCAGCGGGTACGTCGCGGTGAACCTCTCCCCGGCCACGGTCCTCACCGAGGACTGCGCCCGGCTGCTGGACCGGGCACCTCTCGAGCGGATGCTCCTGGAGCTCTCCGAGCATGAGGCCGTCGAGGACTACGACGTCCTCCTCGCGGCGCTGGCGCCGTACCGCGAGCGGGGGCTGCGGATCGCGATCGACGACGTCGGCGCGGGGTTCTCCTCGCTGCGTCACATCGTCCTGACCGCGCCCGACGTCATCAAGCTCGACCGGAGCCTGGTCGCCGGCGTCGCCGCCGACCACGTCCTCTCGACGCTGATCCGCTCGCTCGTCGACTTCGCGCACGGCTGCCGCGCCGGCGTGGTGGCCGAGGGCATCGAGACCGCTCAGGACGCGGCGGTCCTCCGGGGCCTCGGTGTCGACTACGGGCAGGGCTGGTGGTTCGGCAAGGCCGACGAGCCCGCGCACCTCCGCGAGCAGTACGCCGCCGCCACGATCGAGCCGGACCTCACCCCCGTCGGCTGACCTCCACCTGGCGACCCGGGGCCCCTACGATCCCGGGATGGGACACCGCCTGGTCGTGGTCGGAGGTGACGCGGCCGGCATGAGCGCGGCCTCGCAGGCCAAGAAGCGCCGACCCGACCTCGAGGTGGTCGCGTTCGAGCGGGGCCGCGCCACGTCGTACTCCGCGTGCGGGATCCCGTACTGGATCGGCGGCGCGGTCGAGAGCGAGGCAGCGCTCGTCGCGCGCACCCCCGAGCAGCACCGCGCGGCCGGGATCGACGTGCGGATGCGGACCGAGGTCACCGCGGTCGACCTCGACCGCCGATCCGTCACCTGGCGCGACCTGGAGGACGGCCGTGAGGGGACCGAGGCGTTCGACGACCTGGTCTACGCCACAGGCAGCGTCCCGATGCGACCACCGGTCCCGGGGATCAACGCCGAGGGGGTGTACGGCGTGCAGGTGCTCGACGACGGCGTCGCCCTCCGCGCCGAGCTCGAGGGCGGGCGGGTGCAGCGGGTCGTCGTGGTCGGCGGCGGCTACATCGGCCTGGAGATCGCCGAGGCCTGCCGGGTCCGCGGCCTCGACGTCACGGTGGTCGACCGCTCCGCGACCCCGGTCGGCACCTACGACCCCGATGTCGGGGCGTTCCTGGCAGAGGCGGTGCGCGGCGAAGGGATCGAGCTGGTGCTCTCCGACCAGGTGACCGCGATCGAGGTCGGGGTCGACGGGCGGGCGCGTTCGGTCGTGACCGCCAGCGGCCGGGAGCTCGAGGCGGACCTCGTCGTCCTGGGGCTGGGCGTGCGCCCGAACGTCGCCCTCGCCCAGGAGGCGGGGATCCCGCTCGGGACGTCCGGCGGCGTCGCCGTCGACGTCCGCATGCGCACCGCCGTGGAGGGGGTGTGGGCCGCGGGTGACTGCGTGGAGTCCTTGCACCGGCTCTCCGGGCAACGGGTCGTCGTCGCGCTCGGGACGCACGCGAACAAGCAGGGGCGCGTCGCCGGCATCAACATCGGCGGCGGCTACGCCACCTTCCCCGGGGTGATCGGGACGCAGATCACCAAGATCTGCGACGTCGAGGTCGCCCGCACCGGGCTGTCGACGGAGGAGGCCGAGGCGGCCGGATACTCCTTCGTCACGGCCTCGGTCGACTCCACGACCAAGGCCGGCTACTTCCCCGGCGCCCAGCCGATCCGGATCAAGATGCTCGCCGAGCGGCGCACCGGCCGGTTGCTCGGCGCGCAGCTGGTCGGTCGGGAGGGGGCAGCGAAGCGGATCGATGCGCTGGCGATCTGCATCTGGAACGGCATGAGCGTCGACCAGGTGCTCTCCCTCGACCTGTCGTACGCCCCACCCTTCTCGCCGGTATGGGACCCGGTGCTCATCGCCGCCCGCAAGGCGTTCGAGGCGGTAGAGGCCGACACCTCACGGGTACCGTGACCCGGATCGACCCGCGTCCGCCACCGCCACCCCCTCCGCGGCCAGCGGCACGGCCAGCACCCGCGACCCACGCCCAGAGGACCGGCCCATGTCCCACGCCCGCACCACACGCCGCGTCGTCCTCGGCACGCTCGCGACGACCGCGGCGCTCCTCAGCGGCGCGAGTCCCGCGTCAGCCGCCCATGCTGAGGTCGTGGGCGCGGTCGACTGCGGCGGGACGGTGTCCTGGACCGTCACCGCCTGGGCGGGTCGACCCTCGACGCCGACGCGTCCGGGCGCGAGTGAACGATCCCGGACCAACCCCGACATCGAGCTCCAGGTCAGCATGGACGGCCGCCCCTTCCGGCCCGCCGTCGAGCACCTGAGCCTCGACGCGGACAACCGCTTCACCGTGTCGGGGACCTTCCAGCTGCCCGACGGCGAGCGTCCCCGCACGGTCGTGCTGCGGACGGTCGCCCGGGCCGAGTGGCTCAGCGGTGCAGCGGGGCTGTCGAGGCGGAGTCCCGAGATCGACCTGTCCCGCTGCGACGAGGACGTCGACCGTCGTCCGGTGTGGCTCGGTGGCGGCGCCGTGGGCGCCGTCGCCGCCTGGCTCCTCACGCGACCGCGGCGGAGGACCTCGTGAGCACCGTCGGCTCCTACGGCGCCGAGAGCGGCGCCGGGCCGCTGCTCCAGGAGCGCTACCGCCTCGAGGAGGAGCCCCCGCCGGGCCGAGCCCGCCCGGTCCTCGTCGAGGGGTTCGACGAGGTGTCCGAGCGAACCGTGACCCTGCTGGTCCTGCCCGACAGCAGCTCGATGCTCGAGCGGCTGGCGCTGCGCTCCCAGGTGCGCAGGATGTCCGAGATCGAGCACCCCGGGTTGCCGACGGTCCTCGACGTCGTCGACACCGAGGCCGGCTTCGCCGTCGTCCTGCCCGCCTCACCCGAGGCGCGGTTGCTGGCCGACGGCGGGTTCCTTCCCGCGGACGGTCCGGCCCAGCTGAGGAGCGCCCTCCAGGCGCTGCACGCGGTCGGCCGGACACACGGGGCGCTGGACGAGCACGCGGTCCTCGTGCTGCCGGACGCGACCGTCCGGCTGCTCCCCGTCCCCCCGGACCCCGCGGTCCGCCCTGCGGAGGACCTGCGGGCGCTCGCTGCGTTGGCTGCCCGGCACGGTCACGGCGCCGAGCCCGACGTCCCGGCGCAGCGGGTCGCCCGACCCCCGCGCCCTCCGGTCACCCCGCCGGCGACGGCCGCCTCCGCCGTGCGACCTCCGACCGGCGGCGCGACCCGGTTCCGGTCGACGTCGACCTCGTCCTACCCACGGTCCTGGCAGTCCGGCGCCCCCCGTGCGGGGCTCGTGGCGGCCGGAGCCCTCGTCGGGGCGCTGCTCGCCGACCTGGTCTCCCGGCTGGTGACCTGAGCCCGGGTCAGAGCCCGGGGAGGGCGTGCACCAGCCCTCGGACGAGGTCGTAGGTGCCGCGGTCGGCCGCGGTGATGAGCCCGACCGGGGGGTCGCCCTGCGGCCGGTACGGCGAGCCGTCGAAGCTGCCGACGTGACCGCCCGCCTCGCTGAGCAGCAGCGAGCCGGGGGCGTGGTCCCAGGGCTTCGCGCGTCGGTAGAGCGCGTAGTCGGCCGAGCCGTCGACGACCTTGGGGTAGTCGACCCCGCAGCAGACCCACGTGAGGTCGAGCGCCCGCAGGGCTCCCAGCGCCCGGCCGATCCAGTTGCGGCGTGAGGTGACCCCCCGCAGGTCGCTCCGCAGCGGGGGGCGGACGAGCCGCTGGCCGTTGCACCACGCTCCTGCGCCGCGCTCGGCGACGTACGCCCGGGCGTGCTGGGGCTGCCAGATCCAGCTCCGCACCACAGCGGAGCCACGGAGCTCGGCCACCATCACCGCGTGGTCCGGCGAGCCGCGCACGAAGTTCTTCGTGCCGTCGACGGGGTCGAGGGTGAAGGCGTGGTCGGCGACCTTGAACCGGTCGAGGAGCGAGGCGTCCGCGGCGGTGGCCTCCTCCCCGAGCACCAGCGCGCGGGGGTAGGCGGCCTGGAGGGCATCGGTGATCCGGGACTCGGCCTCCCGGTCCGCGATCGTCACCAGGTCGCCGGGACCCTTCTCGGAGATCTCCTCCGCGGCCAACGCCCGGAACCGCGGGGTGATGACCTCCGCCGCCACGTCCTGCAGGAGGGTCAGGACGTCGGCGGTCTCCACCCGGGCAACCTACCGAGCCGTCCCTGAGCGGCTCAGAGGCCCGCAGGCATCGCCGCGAACGGTGAGGCGTAGCCCTCCACGGTCGCCAGCACGGCCTCGGCCTCGGCGCGGGAGACGCGGTCGCGCTCGGCGCTGACCACGTGCTGGAGCAGCCGGACGTCGCCGGGGGTCGCGAATCCGGTGATCTCGTCGTGCGCGAGCACCCACGACACCGCGGCCCGGATCGGCTCCGGCTCGGCCAGCGGCTCGTACCAGGTCGTGAACGCCTGGTCACCGACCGGCTCGCCGGGTCGGGACGTCGGCGTAGTTGCGCCGTGCGACGGTCTTGATCGTCATCAGCCCGACGTCCTGCCGCCGGACCTCCTCGACCAGGGCGTGGTAGGCCTCGCGGAAGCCGGGGTCGCGCCACAGCACGGCGTTCAGCGGTGTCAGCACGGTGGCGAAGGGGAAGCGGCGCAGCGCCTCGAGGTGGGTGCGGGCGGCACGAGGACCGTGTCCGGTGATCCCGATGGCCCCCACCATCCCCTCCTCCTGCGCCCGGACGGCGGCCTCGATCGCACCGCCCGTGCCCAGGGCCCGGTCGAGCTCGTCGGTGTCGCCCACGGCGTGCAGCTGGAGGAGGTCCACGCGGTCGGTCCGGAGCCGCTCGAGCGACGCGCCGATCTCGCGCCAGGCCGCTTCGCGGTCCCGGCGGCCGGTCTTCGTGGCGAGGAAGACCTGCTGGCGCAGCTCCCCCATCCGGTGTCCCAACCGGACCTCCGCCTCGCCGTAGTCCGCAGCGACGTCGAGGTGGTTGATGCCGGCGGCCAGCGCCTCCTCCAGCGCAGCGTCCGCGACGTCCTGCGTGACGTCGCCGAGCGCCGCCGCGCCGTACACCAGGACCGAGCTGTGGTGGCCGATGCGTCCCAGCCGACGGGTCTCCATGCGTCATCCCTACCCCGCGGCGCGCGACGAGCACCAGATCTTCGCTGTCTTGCGCGGAGTCGGCCACCCGGCCCCGTCCGCGCCACTACCGTGGGAGGTGACGAGGAGGTGCGGCACAGGTGTTGGCGGTCGCCGGGCTCTTCGCGCTGGCCGGCGTGGTCCTCGCCGGTCTCGCCCTCTACGTCCGTCGCTGGCGCGGAGCGTCCCGCGCCGGCGTGAGCCTGGCAGTCCTGCTCCTCGCGGTCGGGTGGTGGGGGCTGGCCTACGCCCTCGAGATCACCTACGAGGGTGCCGCGAGGCGCCTCTGGGGTGACCTGAAGTACGTGGGCATCTGCGCGGTCGCCCCGGCGTGGTCGGTGTTCGTCCTGCAGTACACCGGACGTGAACGGCTGCTCACCCGGCGGGTCCTGTGGCTGCTCCTCCTCGAGCCCGCCCTGCTCCTCTGCGCCCTCGCCTACGACGGCACCCACGACCTCGTGCGGTCCTACTCCGAGCAGGCGCTGCACCAGGACCTGCCCGTAGTCGGCACCGGGCCGCTGTTCTGGGTGCACCTGGTCTACGCCAACGTCCTCCTGCTGCTGACGACGGGACTCTTCGTCGCGACGATGTGGAAGCTGTCACGGACCTACCGGTCGATGGCACTGGTGCTCGTCGCGGCCGCCCTGCTCCCCTGGGCCGCGAACCTCCTCCACAACGTCGGGATCGGCCGGCTCGCCCGGATCGATCTCACGCCGTTCGCCTTCACCCTCACCGGCGGCGTCCTCGTGTGGGGACTCTTCCGCGAACGGCTCGTCCGGCTGACCCCGCTGGCCCGCAGCGTCGTGGTCGAGAACATGGTGGACGGCGTGATCGTGCTCGACGCGTTCGGCCGGGTCGTCGACGTCAACCCTGCCGGGCAACGCATCCTGGGGCCGACCCTGGACGAGCTGGTCGGACGGCCGCTCGTCGACCTGCTGCCCTCGCTCGGGTCGGCGCGCCCCGAGGGGACCGCGCCAGGTGGCGACCGGGTCGAGGAGCTCCTGGCCGGGGACGGCAGCGACCCGCGCACCTACGACGTCGTCCGCCAGCGGCTCAACGACCTCTCGGGGCGTCCCGCGGGCGAGCTGGTGGTGCTGCGCGACATCTCCGAGCGGGTCCGCGCGGACGCGCGCCTCCAGGAGCTGCTGCGGGAGCAGTCCCGCGTGGCGGCCGCGCTGCAGCTCAGCCTGACGCCGCGGCAGCTCCCCGCCGTCCCGGAGGCGGAGGTGTCGGCCCGCTACGAGCCGGCAGGCGACGGCCGCGAGATCGGCGGCGACTTCTACGACGTCTTCGCGCTGGACGACTGCACCTGGGGGATCGTCCTGGGCGACGTCAGCGGCAAGGGGGCGGAGGCCGCGGCCGTCACCGCCCAGGCGCGCTACACGCTGCGCGCGCTCGCGCACGTGGGACGCGCCCCGAGCGCCACGCTGCGCGAGCTCAACGACCGGATGCTCGACTCCGCCGACCTCGAGCGGCACTGCACGCTGGTGTACGCCGTGGCGCGGACCAGCCCGGAGGGCATCGACCTCACCCTCTGCCTCGCGGGCCACCACCCTCCGCTCGTGCTGCGCGAGCGCGACGGCCGGCGCAGCGTGGAGCCGGTCGGCCGCCTCGGCACGGCGCTGGGTCTCCTCGAGGAGCCGGAGCTGCACGACACCGCCGTCAGGCTCCGACCCGGCGACCTGCTGTGCGTGTTCACCGACGGCCTCGTCGAGGCTCGCGACGGGGACGCACTCCTCGGGTCCGACGGGGTCACCGAGGTGATGCTCGGTGACGCGGCAGGCTCACCCGAGGAGCTGGCGGGCGCCCTCGTCGCCGCCGCGCGCGCGTTCCACCACTCGCCGCGGCTCTCCGACGACCTCGCGATCCTGGTGATGAGAGCGGTCGACCGGGCCTCCGACAGCCAGGACGACGGCAGCTCGGGCGCCGACGAGACCCCGTTTCCTCCTTCGGAGGAGCTCACATCGGCCGCTGTCTGACGCACTCAGCCCTTGGTGGAGCCGAGCGTCAGCCCGGACACGAACTGCTTCTGCAGCGCGAAGAAGACGACCAGGACGGGCAGGGCGACCAGGACGGACCCTGCGGCGACCAGATTCGTGTCGGTGAAGAACTGACCGCGCAGGTTGTTCAGCCCGCTGGTGATCGGCAGCTTGTCGAAGTCCTGGATGAGGACGGTCGCCCAGAAGAACTCGTTGTAGATCCAGGTCACCTCGAGCGTGGCCAGGGCGGCGAGCGCGGGACGGACCAGCGGCATGGTCAGCTGCCAGTACTGCCGGAGCACGCCGGAGCCGTCCAGCTCGGCGGACTCGTAGATCTCGTGGGGGATCGTCTTCATGTAGTTGCTCAGCACGAAGGCGCAGAACCCGAGCTGGAACGCGGTGTTGACGAGGATGAGCGCCCAGTAGCTGCTCGGCCGTGATGGAGAGGGAGTTGACGAAGTACGTCCCGACGCTCCCGCGCTCCCACGCCTCCTGGTAGGCGGAGGGGTCAGACGGAGACCGGATCGCTCGGGTCGGAGGACGTCACGTCGATCCCGTCGTCCCCGCTCGTCCGGTCGAGCCTGCTCGGCCACCAGATGCGGCCACCGAGGTCGAGGTTGAGCGCGGTCACGAGGACCGACCGGACGATCATCGTGTCGAGCACCACGCCCAGCGCGACCGCCACCCCGAGCTCGGCCAGGAAGACCACCGGGATCGTGCCCAGCACGAGGAACGTCGCCGCGAGGACGAGACCCGCAGAGGTGATGACGCCGCCGGTGGAGGTCAGGGCCACGAGCGACCCCGCCCGGGTCCCCCGGTCGAGCGTCTCCTCGCGCACCCGGGTCATCAGGAAGATGTTGTAGTCGATGCCCAGCGCCACGAGGAACACGAAGGCGAAGAGCGGGAACGACGTGTCCGCCCCCTCGAAGCCGAAGACGTACTCGAAGAGCAGCGACGACAACCCGAGCGCGGCGCCGAAGGAGAGCACGACGGTCGCGACCAGGATGAGCGGTGCCGCGAGCGCCCGGAGCAGGGCGATGAGGATGAGCAGCACCACGAGCAGGACGGCCGGGATGATCACCTTGTTGTCGCGGTCCGAGGCCGTCTTGGTGTCGAGGTAGACCGCTGAGAAGCCGCCCACCAGCGCATCACCACCGTCGACCTGGTGCACGGCGTCGCGGACCCGTTCGACCGTCGCGAACGCGTTCTGCGATGCGGCGTCGCTGGCGACCGGTGTCTGGATGAAGGCCACCCCGTCGGCGACCACGGGCTCGCTCGGGTCGCCCGTCCCCTCGATACCGGTCATCGCCTCACGCACGGCATCGGCCTGGTCGGCGTCCGCCACGACCTGCACGGTGTTCGACTGGTCGACGAGGCCGTGCTCGGTGAGCACCTCCTGGCCCTCGATGGACTCGAAGGACTGTGTGTACTGGTCCTCGACCGCGATGCCCTCCGCGTCGAGGGTGATGACCCCCAAGGAGGCGATGGCGAGTGCGACCGACGTCCCGATCCAGACCGCGCGCGGGCGGACCGCGATACGGGCTCCCACACGCGCCCAGATCCCGGTCGTGGTCGGCTCCTCGGAGCGGTAGTCCGGGCGCTTGGGCCAGAAGACCCACCGTCCGACGACCACGAGCAGCGCCGGCAGCAGCGTCACCATCACGACGAAGGTGACGCCGATGCCGATCGCCGCCACCGGCCCCAGTCCGGCGGTGGAGTTCATCTCGGCCAGGAGCAGGCAGAGCATGCCGAGCACGACGGTCGCCGCGCTCGCCAGGATGGCCGGTGCCGCGCGGTGCAGGGCGAAGGCCATCGCCTCGTGGCGGTCCTCGTGCCGGCGCAGCTCCTCGCGGTAGCGGGCGACGAGGAGGAGCGCGTAGTCGGTGCCCGCACCGATCACGAGGATCGTGAGGATCGCCTGGCTCTGGCCGTTGACGGTCAGGTCGGCGTACTTCGCGGCCAGGTAGATGATCGCCTGGGAGACCGTCAACGCCACGCCGGCGGAGAGGATCGGGAGGATCCAGAGCACCGGGCTGCGGTAGGTGAAGAGCAGGATGAGGACGACCACCCCGAGCGTCGAGAAGAGCAGCGTGGTGTCGATGCCGCCGAAGGCCTCCGCGGCATCGGCCGCCTGACCACCCGCTCCCGCGATGAAGACCTCGACCCCGTCGATCGCCGCGACGTCCCGCAGCTCGTCGGCCGCGTCGGGCATGGCCTCCCAACCGTTCTTGCCGAAGTTGAAGGTGACGACGGTCTGCGCCGCCTGCCCGTCCTCGGACGGGAACGGCCCGAGGACGTCGCCCTCCACCCCGTCGAGCTGCTGGAACTCCGCGGCCTGGCTCTGGGCCGCCGCGAGGTCGTCCCCGGTCAGGCCGGAGCTGCGCTCGTAGACGACCAGCGTGGGGATGACGTTCGGGTCCTGGAACGGCGCGAGCCTCTCGAGGGCGCGGGTCGACTCGGCGTCGGCCGGCAGCCACGAGGATGCCTCGTTGTTCTGCACCTCGGTGAGCTTCTGCGCGAACCCCCCGGCGACGACGAGGACCACGGCCCAGAAGACAACGACGACCCACTTGGTGGCGCGGCCGGTCAGACGGCCCGCGATCTGGCGATGCATGTCGCCACTCCACCAGAGGAGAACCCCGGAGCGCATCAGGGTTTACCCGGAGAAGCGTGGACCCAACCCGCCGGTCTGGACCGCATGCCAGCGCCCCGACCTGCACGACGGGGGCCGAGCCTCGGGCGCAGCCCTGGACACGGCGGTCGGGCAGCGCGACAGTGGCGCGATGGACCTCAGGACGGGCATGCTCGCGGCGCTGTCGGTGTCGCTCCTCGCTGCGGGAGCCCTGGTCGCCGGCGGCGGTACGGCCACCGGGCAGGCGCCAGCACCGGCGTCGGGAGGGCCTCCAACGCAGACGTGGCGCTGGGCGGACCGGCACGTCGACACCGACCAGCAGCTCCGGGGGCTCGATGCGCTCGACCGCCGTCACGCCTGGGTGGGTGGCAGCAACGGTGGGGTCTGGACGACAGCCGACGGGGGGCGCACCTGGCGTGACGTCAGCCCCTCCGGCACCGAGGGACTGCTGTTCCGCGACGTCGAGGCGACCGACCGCCGGACGGTCTCGGTGCTGGCGATCGGAGAGGGCACGGCGAGCCGCATCTACCGGACGCAGGACGCCGGACGCACCTGGGTGCGGACCTTCACCAACCGCGACCCCCGGGCCTTCTACGACTGCATGGCGTTCTGGCCCGGTGGGCGTCGCGGCCTGGCGGTGAGCGACCCTGTGGCGGGCAGGTTCCGCATCCTGCGCACTCTCGACGGAGGCGCCTCCTGGGCTGTCGCCGACCGGTCCGGCATGCCGCGAGCGGTCGAGGGGGAGTTCGCCTTCGCCGCGAGCGGGACCTGTCTGGTGACGAGCGGGTGGCGTGACGCCTACCTCGCCTCGGGCGGTGGCGCCGCGCGGGTCTTCCACACCGCCAACCGGGGGCGGACCTGGTCGGTCACCGACTCCACGATCCCTGCAGCGGATGCAGGTGGCGTCTTCTCGCTGACCTTCCGGAACCCCGAGCGCGGCCTCGCGGTCGGCGGCGACTTCCTGGCGCCCGAGGTCGGCACGGACGCCTCGGCGTCGACGGTCGACCGCGGGCGCACCTGGCACAACGGCGGCGACCTGTCCGGGTACCGGTCGGGGGTCGACCTGGTCGCGGGGCTCCGCGCCACCGCCGTCGCGGTCGGCCCGTCGGGCTCGGACGTCAGCACCGACGGCGGGCGGTCCTGGGAGCCCTTCTCGACCGACGCCTTCGACGCGGTGCAGTGCACCGACGACGGCGCGTGCTGGGCCAGCGGCCCGGAGGGCGCCGTCGGCCGACTGGTGCGCTGAGGGACACCGAGCGCGCGGCCGGGTGATCCCGAGGGCCGCGGTGCCAGGAGACCAGGGTCCGGTCAGGGGGTCGCCGGATGCGCCGGGACTGAGGGAGGCGCACAGTGGGGGTCGTCCGGCAGACGCCGACACCTCACGAAGGAAGTGCATCGCATGAACGACATCAAGCAGAGCTTCGCCCGACAGGGCCTCGTCCGACCGCGCAGGGTCGAGTCCTCGGAGGCGTCTGCGCCGGCCTCGGCCGCCGCTTCGGCCTCGCTCCCTGGACCGCTCGGATTCTCTTCGTGCTGCTGCTCATGGTGGTCCCGGGCAGCCAGATCCTGATCTACCCGGTCCTCTGGGTGCTGATGCCGAGCGAGAAGACCCTCCGGTTCCAGCCGCCGACGACGCCTCCGGCGACCTTCGCCTGATCCTCAGACGTTTTTTCGAGCAGACCCATCCAAACCCCGCTGATGTGACGAAGCACATAGGACAGGCGGGACACGCCCGCCCGACACCCCTGGGGGGTCTCATGAGTTTCATCCGCTCCAAAACAGCCATGGGTGGCGCCGCGTTGTTCGCGTCCGCCGCTCTCGCCGCCGCCGTCGTCCCCGGCTCCGCTCAGGCGTCGAACGACTCCGCGCGCCACCGTGGTGGCGCCGCGACCCACGCCCACCTCGACCCGCTGAACAACTCCGGCGCCAAGGGCCACGCGATGGTGCGCACGCATCACCGCAAGCTGTCCATCGACGTTCACGCGAATGGTCTGGTGAAGGGCATGCCGCACGCCCAGCACATCCACTACGGCGAGACCGCCCGCAACGAGTGCCCTTCCGTCAGGGACGACACCAACGGCGACTTCCGGCTGACGACGGCTGAGGGCCTGCCGGCCTACGGACCGATCAAGGTCTCGCTCACCACGCGAGGGCGTACCGGCCCTGGCAGTGGCCTGGCGGTCAACCGGTTCCCGACCGCTCCCCGAGGCGAGATCAACTACGACCGCCACACCCGGACCAGCAAGGCGGTCGCGCGCGCGATCCGCATGGGCGAGGCGGTCGTGGTGGTCCACGGCGTCGACTACAACAACAACGGCGAGTACGACTTCGACAGTGCCGGCCCCAGCGAGCTCGACCCGAGTCTCCCCGCCGAGGCTACGGACCCCGCGCTCTGCGGCGTCCTGAAGCGCAAGTAGTCCCCTCGCGCAGGACCGCTCGTTCCTGCGCGTGGCATGGAGGACCCCGAGGCGCTGCCTCGGGGTCCTTCTCGTCCCGCTGCGGCCGCACCTGAGGTGCCGATGCGGCGGCGACCGTCGAGAGATGAGGCGGTCTCCCGATGTGCGGCCCTACCTCAGGGATCCAGTGTCGAGGGCACGGACACGGGGCACCCGCCCCGGAACGAGGAGGCACTGAGATGGACCCCTACACCGAGTACCTCGCCACCGATCTCGCGCGTCGGGAGCCGTCCTACCGGATCCCACAGCCCCGGGCGACGCGGCCCGAGGCGCCGCGCGCCAACCGCTGGCGGCTCCGCCCGGTCCGCCGGTGACCCCGACGGACCGCCGGAGCGGGCCTAGCATCAGCGGGTGACGGCCCTCCCCTCGTCCGCGCGCGTCGCCGTGGTCGGCGCCGGTCCCGGAGGGCTGACCGCCGCCAAGCACGCCCTCGAGGCGGGGTTCCGGGTCAGCGTCTTCGAGGCCGGCGACCGGATCGGCGGCCAGTGGCACGCGGCGGCGGACCACAGCGGGATCTGGCCCGGCATGCGGACGAACACCAGCCGGGCCATGACCGCGTTCTCCGACTTCCCCGCTCCGTCCCACCTCGAGCTGCACCCGTACGCCGAGCAGGTCCGTGACTACCTCGAGCAGTACGCCGACGCGTTCGGCGTCACCGACCGGGTGGCGTTCGGGTCACCGGTGCACAGCGTGGCGCCGGAGGGCGACGGCTGGCGGGTCGACGGGGAGCCGTTCGACGCGGTCGTGGTGGCCTCGGGCCGGTTCCGCCGGCCCGTCGTCCCTCCCGGTCTCCAGGACTTCGGCGGCCGGCTGCTGCACGCGTTCGACTACGCGGGGAACCAGGCGCACCGGGGTGTTCGGACCCTGGTGTACGGCAACGGGGTCAGCGGCCACGAGGTGAGCTCGGACGTCGCCGAGGTGGAGCAGGTCGTGTCGGCGTACCGCCGCCCGAGGTACGTCCTCCAGAAGGTCGTCGACGGCGTCTCGTCGGACTGGCAGTGGTACACCCACGTGGCGGCGCTCCAGCGGACGCGCCTCCCGCGCGAGGAGCTGGGCCGCCGGCTGACCGACCGGGTGGTCGCCGTCGCCGGGCGGCCGCAGGACTCCGGCGCACCGGCCCCCGACCCCGACGTCCTCGTGGCCGGGCACTCCCTGGCCCAGTCGTGGCTGGACCACGTCCGCGCCGGCCGCATCGTCTGCCGACCCGGCATCGCCGCCGTCCACGGGAGGACGGTGCGCTTCACCGACGGCTCCCGGGAGGCGGTCGACGTCATCGTCTGCGCGACCGGCTACGCGCTCGACGTCCCGTTCCTCGCCGAGCCGGTGCGGCAGGTGCTCGGTCCGGAGCTCCGCCTGCACCTGCGGACCCTCCACCCGGACCTCCCCGGTCTCGCGTTCGTCGGGCAGTTCGCGCTGCAAGGGCCGTACCTGCCGCTCCTCGAGCTGCAGGCGCGCCTGGCCGTCGGCACCTGGTCGGGCGCCGTCGTCGCCGAGGACCCCGAGATGCGCGCCTCGGTCGCCAGTGCTCCTCCGCCGGTCGACGCCCACCACGTCCTCGGCCTGGCGCTGGCCCGGGGCGCGGGCGTCTCCCCCGACCTGGACGCCCGGCCCGCGCTCGCCGAGCCGCTGCTGTTCGGCCCGATGCTTCCGCCGCGGTACCGGCTCGACGGCCCGGGAGCGCTCCCGGGCGCGGAGGCCGAGCTCGTCCGCCAGCTCGCCACCTCGCCGCGCGCCGCCGTCGACCCCTCCGACGTCGCAGACCTGCCCCGTCTGGGCCTCGGCCACCTCGACGTACCGCACCCTGACCTAGGCACGCCCTGAGGCAGCCCGAGGGGCGTCTGAGGTAGCCCGTTGCCCTGTGGGCGCCGAGAGATGAGGCGGTCTCCCGATGTGCGGCCCTACCTCAGGAGCCGAGTCTTGAGGACATGGACACGGGCAACCGACCCGTGACGAGGAGGCACTGAGATGGACCCGTACACCGAGTACCTCGGCACCACGCTGGCACGCAGCGAGCCGTCCTACCGGATCCCGCAGCCCCGCGCGCGGCGGTCGCGCGCTCCTCGCGCCAACCGCTGGCGGCTCCGCTCCACTCAGCGGTGAGGCCGACGGGCCGGCCGGCCCGCGACGCCCACCCCCGGTGGGTGCGGTGGAGGAGATGAGTCCCGAGAATGAGGAGGTGGCCGTCGACCGAACGCTGGAGCGCCCGTTGCTGGGTCGCGAGGCCGAGCTGAGCACGCTGCGTGCACAGCTCGGCCTCGTCGCACCGGCGCCCGGGACCCGGGGGATGTCGGTCGTGCTGCTCGCCGGGGACGCAGGCGTGGGCAAGACGCGGCTGCTCGCCGAGCTCGTCGAGGACGCACGGCGCCGGGGCTGGCGCACGCTCGTCGGTCATTGCCTCGACGTCGCGGAGAGCGGTCTGCCGTACCTGCCGTTCAACGACCTCGTCGAGCGGCTGCGCAGCGCCGAGCCCGAGGTCGGTGCGCGGCTCGTCGCCGCCTACCCCGCGCTCGGCGCCCTCGCCGCGCAGCAGCGGTCGCGCGCCGACGACCAGGTGAGCGCCGGCCTGGACCGCACCGAGCTCTTCGAGAGCGTCCGCCAGGCGCTGACCGACCTCGCCGGCGAGCGACCGCTCCTCGTCGTCGTGGAGGACCTGCACTGGGCCGACCGCTCGACCCGAGACCTGCTCAGCTACCTGTTCACCCGTCCCGACCTCCCCGTGGCCGTGGTGGCCAGCTACCGCTCCGACGACCTGCACCGGCGCCACCCGCTGCGGTCGACGGTCGCGGAGTGGGCGCGGCTGCCGGGCATCGACCGCCTCACGCTGGGTCCGCTGCCGGATTCGGCCGTGCGCACGCTGGTCCACGCCCTCCACCCACAGCCGCTGGGCGAGCGCGAGCTGCAGCGGATCGTCGAGCGCGCCGACGGCAACGCCTTCTTCGTCGAGGAGCTGGTGGCTTCGGAGGCGGGCGGCGGCCTCCCCGACGACCTCGCCGACCTGCTGCTCGTCCGCTTCGACCGGCTGGACGCCCAGGCGCGACACGTGGTCCGGGTCGCGTCCTGCGCCGGTCGCCGGGTCTCCCACGCGCTGCTCAGTGCCGTCGTCGACCTCCCCGCCGCGGACCTCGAGGCCGCGCTGCGGACCGCCCTCGACCAGAGCATCCTCGTCCAGCCCGACTCCGACGGGTACACCTTCCGGCACGCCCTCCTCGCCGAGGCGGTCTACCAGGACCTGCTGCCCGGCGAACGCGTCCGGCTGCACACGGCGTACGTCGACGCGCTGCGCGGCGGCGCCGTGGGCGGCACCGCCGCCGAGGTCGCCACGCACGCGCGAGCCGCGCACGACGACGTGGCCGCCCTGGGCGCGAGCATCCAGGCCGCGGAAGAAGCAGTGGCCGTCGGTGGTCTGGAGGAGGCCGCCCGGCACTACGAGACCGCCCTGGAGCACCTCGCCACCAAGCGCGGCGTGCTGGACGCCGGCGCGCTCACCGCCCTGGCCGGAGCCGGGTACGACGCCGTCGAGCTCGTCGTCCGCACGGTCTCGGCCGTGCTCGCGACCGGTCGGACCGCGCGGGCGCTCGCCATCGCCCGGGACTCCCTGGCGGGACTGCCCGCCGACGCTCCCGCCCACGACCGGGCACGCCTGCTCGTGGCGGCCGCCGGGTGTGCGGCCCTGACCGACGAGTTCGCCGACGAGGCGCTGACCGACAGCCTCGAGGCGCTGGGCCTGCTCAGCGGGGACGCGACCGCGCTGCGGGCCCAGGCGGCGAGCACCCACGCGCTGGTGCTGGCCGGTCACGGCCGCGACGAGGAGGCCAGTCGGTGGGCGCTGGAGGCCCTCGACCTCGCGCAACGGCTCGGGCTGACCCGACTCGTCAACCAGGTGACCGGCACCCTGGCGAAGCTCGACGAACGCGCCGGCGAGACCGACGTCGCGCTGCGCTCGCTCGGCGACGTGGTGGTGGCAGCGACGGCCGAGGGCGACACGGAGGGGCTCGTGCGCGGCCACTTCCTCATCGGCCGGCTGCACCAGGAGCGCGGATACCTCGACGCCGCCTCGTCCGCGTTCGCTGCTGCGGCAGCGGCAGCCGCCGCGGCGGGTCGTCCGTGGGCGCCCTACGGGTTCGACGCCCGGTTGTTCCAAGGCGTCATCGCCTACCAGCGCGGCCACTGGGACGACGTCGTCGCCCTCACCGACGTCGCCGGGCAGCGCCCGCCGAGCGACCTGGCCGCGCTGCTGGTGTCCCTGCGGATGACCGTCCAGGCGGCACGGGGGGACGTCTCGGCGCTCGAGAGCCTCGACCTCGCGAGGACCGCGTGGCGTCGCGAGGGGCTCAGCGCGGTCCTCAGCGGCGCGGCAGCCATCGACCTCCACGGCGCCGCGGGCGACGTCGAGGCGGTCTGGGCGGTGCACGACGAGGTGGTGGCGATGCTCGCGACGCAGTGGGGGACGTCGTTCGACGCGCGGGTGCGGCTCGCCGGTCTGGTGCTGGGCCAGCTGGCGCTCGCAACCGGCCGGCACGACCCGACGCGGGCCACCGACTGGTCCGGGCCGGTGTCCGACCTGATCGCGGGGGTCGACGGCGTGGTCCGGAAACGCGCGCTCGACGGCCGGTCCTTCGGCGCCGAGGGTCGGGCGTGGGTGGACCGGGTCCGCGCCGAGGAGCACCGGCTGCGGTGGCTCTCCGGTGTCGCCGCGCCCGCTCCGGACGAGCTGGTCGCGGTGTGGCAGCGGGCGTGCTCGGCGTTCACCGCGGTCGGCGAGGTCTACGAGGGTGCGCGGTCCGGCGTCCGGCTCGCCGCGGCCCTGCGCGCCGCGGGCCGGGGGCACGAGGCGCAGCCCCTGCTCCACCAGGCGCAGGCCGTCGCCGAGCGGCTCGGAGCCCGGCCGCTGCTGGAGGAGGTCGCGTCGGTCGGTGGACGGCGGCCGACGCCGCCGCCGCGCGGGGACGGTGCGCCGAACCCGCTGACCTCGCGGGAGCTCGAGGTGCTGGCGCTGGTCGCGCAGGGCCGCAGCAACGGGGAGATCGGGCGGACGCTGTACATCTCGACGAAGACCGCGAGCGTTCACGTCTCCAACATCCTCGGCAAGCTCGGCGCCAGGTCACGCACCGAGGCTGCGGCGATCGCCCTGCGCGACGGGCTGCTGCCCGCGGGGGCTCAGCGCGGCTCGTAGTACTTCCGGTAGAGGGTGTGCCGGAACACCCGCCCGCCCAGCGGCCCGAGCCACTTGAGGACCCAGCGCATCGGCCGGTTGTCGATCAGCTCGATGAGGTTGCCGTCCGGGTCCTTGACGAAGAAGAACGTGTGGCCCTTGGGGGAGGCCTCCGGCGGCGACACGATCTCCACGCCCTGCTCCTGCAGGTAGCGGTGCCACTTCGCGGTGTCCCGGACGTTGAACGACAGGTGGGTGATCCCCTGCCGGCTCCACTCGACCTCCTGCCCGGGGCGGCCCGGCTGGAACTCGAACACCTCGATCGTCGCGCCGCCCGGCACGCGGATCCAGCCGATCTTCAGCTCGGGGGCGTCGCTGTCGACCCCGAAGAACGTCCGCAGCCGCTGCGGGTCGTGCTCGCAGTTGACGCCGACGACCGGAGCACCGAAGACGTCGGCGTAGAACCGCACGGTCCGGTTGAAGTCGGCCACCGTGATCGCGACATGGCTGAGCGAGCGGACCTTCATGCGGTGCAGCGTAGGTCGGTGCGGGCCAGGTGGTCGGCGACACGCAGCGCCTGGGCGATCACCGTGAGCCCGGGGTTGACGGCGGCGGAGGACGGGAAGAACGAGGCGTCCACGACGAACAGGTTCTCGATGTCGTGGGTCCGGCAGAACGGGTCCAGGACCGACGTCCGGGGGTCCTCGCCGAAGACCGCCGTCCCGCACTGGTGGGTCGTGTTCTCGTGCCGGAACCGGTGCCGGACGACGACCAGGCACCCGGCCTCCCGCATGATCCGGACCGCCACCCGGACCAGCTGCCGGTGAGCGGCCATGTTGTTGGGCCGGTGGTCGAGCCGGATCCGGCCGTCCGGGGTGAGCGTCACCCGGTTCTCGGGGTCGGGGAGGTCCTCCGACATCGCCAGCCAGTCGACGCCGCGGCGCACCCACGCGTCCGCTGCCCACAGCGGCAGACCGGCCATCACCGCCTTGACGATCGGTGCGTGCGCCCGCCCCTGTGACTGGAGGTGTCCGAGCGGGTAGCGCCGGCCCGGGCCGGCGGAGTAGAAGTCGTTGATCGCGACGGTCTTCTGGAACGACGTGGGGTTGACCTGGAAGGGGTGGAAGGCCTCCATCATCGTCGCGTTGTGCGCCATGTAGCGGCGTCCGACGAGCCCCGAGGAGTTGGCCAGGCCGTCGGGGTGCCGGTCGTTGCGGCTGCCGAGCAGCAGCGCCGCGGAGTTCACCGCCCCCGCGGCGAGGACCACGGTGCCGCCGGTGACGTGGACCAGCCCGTCGTCCCGCCGTACGTCGACCCCGGTCACCCTCCGGCCCGACGGGTCGGTCACGAGCCGTTCGACGCGGGCGCCCGTCCAGAGCGTGACGTTCTCGCTCTCGAGCGCCGGGACCATGCCGCAGATGTCGGCGTCGCTCTTGGCCCGGACCCGGCAGGGGAAGCTGTTGCAGGTGTTGCAGAGCTGGCAGCCACCTTCCTCCCCCGGGCTCACCAGGCCCAGCGGCAGCGGGAAGGGGTTCAGGCCCTGGGCCGTCACCCGGTCGACGACGTCGGCGATGAACGGCTCGTGCGGCACCGGGGGGAACGGGTAGGGCTTGCGGTCGGCCTCGGTGGGGTCGGTCCCCTTCTCCCCGCGCACGAGGTAGTGCTCCTCCGCCAGGTCGTACCACGGCGCCAGCGTGCTGTAGTCGAACGGCCAGGCCGGACTCATGCCCCCGGCGTGCTCGACGATCCCGAAGTCCGACTCCCGCAGCCGGAAGAGGGCGGCGCCCCAGAACTTGGTGTTGCCGCCGACGTTGTAGTGCATGAACGGGGTGAACGACGCCCCCGTGCGGTTCACCCACTGCTCGGTGGTGCGGTACTTCTTCTGGCGCCACACCGCTGCGGGGTCCCAGTTCTCCGCCTCCTGGGGGACCCAGTCGCCCCGCTCGAGCACCAGCACGCTCGCGTCCCGGCCCGCGAGGGCACGGGCCGTCGTGCCGCCGCCGGCGCCGCTGCCGATGATCACGACGTCGAAGTGCGGGTCAGCCACGGGCCACCTGCTCCATCAGCACGTGGTCGGCCCGCGCGCGCTCGAGGCTCATCTCCGGCTGGCTCCCGGCACGGACGGCGGCAGCGAAGTCCCGGTACATGGCCTGGTAGCCACGGATGTCGCGCCACCGGGTCCGGACCAGCCGCGGCGGGCCCTCGGTGTGGACGGCCACGGCGGCGCCGTTGGACTCGAACGTGATGACGCCCTCCCGACCGTAGAGCTTGGAGATCCGCAGCCCGCGCATGAGCGACGGCACCTCACGCGAGTAGAACAGCGCTCCGACGGCGCCGTTGTCGTAGTCGAACGCGACCAGCTGGCTCCGGGCCCGGCGGTCCGTCCCGCCGGACGCCGGTACGGCGGTCGCCGGCCGGTGCCCGCTGACCCGGACGATGCGCGGCCCGAGGCTCCCGGCGAAGTGCAGCCAGTGCACGCCCTCCTCGAAGAACGCGTCGCCACCGGCCAGGTCCTCGTCGTTGCGCCAGTCCGCCGCAGGCTTGGGCCGGTCGGCGATCGAGGTGAAGCTCGCCAGAACGAGGTCGCCGACGACGCCGTCGGCCAGCAGCCGCCGCAGTGTCACCGCGAGCGGCTTGTAGTGGTCGTTCTCCCCCACCAGCACGGTCACGTCCCGAGCGTCGCGGGCCGCGCGCGCCGCGTCGTAGTCGGCGAGGGAGAGGAACGCCGGCTTCTCGACGAGCACGTGCTTGCCGGCTGCGATCGCGGCGAGCGTGAGGTCGAGGTGCCACCGGGGCGGTACGGCGACCACGACCGCGTCGACCGACGGGTCGGCCAGAGCAGACTGGTAGCCGTCGTACGCTTCGTCGCCGCCGAAACGGGTCCGGAACCGGTCCGCGCGGGAGAGGTCCCTACTGGCGTAGCTCGGTCGCCAGGTGTCCGGGAGCGCCCGGAGGTGACGGCTGTGCACCTCGGTGATGAACCCGCACCCGAGGAAGGCGACCCGCAGCGGGCCCGGCGCACCTCCTACCGCGGCGGCCGGGAGCGTCACCACGCCAACCTAGCAAGGCGCGCCGGCGCCCTCGGCCCTTAGGCTTGTCGAGTGACGGGACTGGCGGTGGCGTTCGCGCTGCTCAGCGCCTTTGCCGTGGCGTTCTCCACCTCGCTTCAACACCAGGCGGCCGAGCGGGCGCCGACGAGCGTGACCGGGACCTGGGGCCTGCTGCGCCACCTGGCGAGCCGTCCGCTGTGGCTGCTCGGGCAGCTGCTCGGCACGATCGCCTTCGTGTTCCACGCGCTCGCCCTCCACAACGGCCCGATCGCGCTGGTGCAGCCACTCGTGGTCAGCGGGATCGTGCTGGCGGTCGGAGTCCGCGCGGGGATGTCCCGGGAGCTCCCCGGGGCGCGGGAGATGGCCGCAGTGCTGCTGGCGGCAGCGGGCCTGGCGGTCTTCCTCGTGGTGTCCGACCCGTCGGCAGGTCGGCCGTCCTCGCTCGGCCCGACCGCGCTGCTCATGGTCCTCGGCTGCATGGTGGTCGCGCTGACGGCCATCAGCAGCGCGCGCCGGATCGTCGACGCGACCCGCCGGGCGTTCCTGCTGGGTGGCGGGGCCGGGATCCTCTTCGCGCTCGTCGCCGTGCTGCTCAAGATGTCCACGACCCTCCTCGACGACGACGGCGTGGTCGGTCTGGTCTCCACGTGGCCGCCGTACCTGCTCGTCGTCGCGGGGCTGGGCGGCGTCCTGTGCAACCAGGTCGCCTACCGCACGGCGCGGCTGTCGTCCTCGATGCCGGCGCTCAACGTCGTGAACTGCCTCATCGCGCTCTTCTTCGGGTACGTCGTCTTCGACGAGATGCCGCGGCACACCCCCGGCGCCCTCCTGGTCGAGGCGCTGGCCCTGGCCGCCATGCTCAGCGGGCTGTGGATCCTCGCCCGTGACGCCGGTGAGGCCGCCGAGGCCGAGGCGGGGCTGGAGGGACCGCTCGTGCCGGCACAGCGGCCGGGTGGCGGCACCGTCGCGGACGCGCACCGCCCGGACGGCTTCGTCGAGGCTCGCCGGGACGCGACGCCGTCGTCGCCGTCCTGAGGAGGACGGCTCACCGCGAGTGCTGGAGAGCCTCGCGCCAGCCGATCCGCCGCCCGGTCCGCAGGAGCGTCCGCTCGTACATCCGAGCGCCCAGCCGGACGAACAGCACCATCGCGGCGAGGGTGAGCACGATCGCGAGCGCGATCTGCCACAGCGGCACCTCGCCCTCGGCGATCCGGCCCGGCATCACCATCGAGGAGACGATCGGCACCAGGGAGACCACCGTGCGCACGTCGTCGCTGCCGAAGGCCGCGACGAAGTACGGCAGGAACAGCAGCATCTGCCCCGGCAGCGTCGTGGACTGCAGGTCCTCCTGACGGGACGCGAGGGCGCCGGCCACCGACCACAGTGCGGCGAGGGCGACGAAGCCGAGCAGGAAGAACGCCACGTAGGCGACCACGGCGCCGGAGATCCCGGCGAGCAGGTCCCTCCGGTCGGTGAGGACCAGCCCGGCCACGCCGACCGCGGTGATGAGGAGCACCTGGCCCATCGCCAGCACGGTGTTGCCGACGATCTTGCCCCACAGCAGCGCGCGGACCGGGACCGCTGCTGCCAGGATCTCGACGACGCGGCTCTCCTTCTCCTGCGCCACGCTCTGCGCGATCGACATCCCGAACCCCAGGGCGGTGAGCAGGAAGACGAGGGCGAACGCGAACGCCACGCCGGAGCGGGCGTCCGCCTCGTCGGCGTCGGGGTCGAGGAGGCGCTGGTCGACCTGGGTCCCGCGGGTGAGGGCCGCCAGGTCGACGTCCTGCTGGGCGGCGTTGGTCTCCAGGGCGCGGGCGGACACCGCTGCGGTCAGGCCCGCGCTCAGCTCGGAGTCGACGTCGTCGTCCCCGACCACCACGAAGCCGCCGTCCTCCGGCAGCAGGGCCGCGTCGACGTCGCCGCCGCGCACGAGCTGCTCGGCCGCGTCGGGGTCCGCTACCAGCTCGGCGGTGAGCTCCGCGTCCGGTCCGCTCGACCCGCGCATGACCTGCTCCGCCGCGGTGACCAGCGACCGGTCGGCGTCGGACGTCACCGCGACGTCGTACTCGTCGGCACCACCTCCCACGAACAGCGAGACGACGAACAAGCCGATGACGAGGAGCAGGGAGAAGGCCGTCGCGCCGAGGAAGGCCTTGTCGCGGAGTCGGGTCCGGACCTCGCGCTCGGCGACGACGCGCCACACCGGCGTACCGGCGCCGCCGGCTGCGGTCCGGGTGGTCTCGGTCATGCGACCACGTCCCGGTAGATCTGGGACAGCGGGCGGACCACCGGACTGAACTCGCTCACCGGCGCCACGCCGCGCGCGGCGTCCAGCAGCGCGGCGGCCGGTTGGCCGTCCCCGTCGACGACCGCGGCGGCGCCGTCGGTCGCGACCACCCGGAGCCCGGCGGCGACCAGGCGCTCCGGTCCGCCCTCGGCGACGACCACCCGGTAGCGGGGGGCCTCCCCCGAGCGGAGCTCGTCGACCGATCCGGCAGCCACGACCCGACCACCCGAGAGGATCACCAGGTCGTCGCAGAGGCGCTCCACGAGCTCGAGCTGGTGGCTGGAGAACAGCACCGGGAGCTCGGGAGCCAGCTCGGACTGCAGCAGCTCGACCATCGCGTCGACCGCGAGCGGGTCCAGCCCGCTGAACGGCTCGTCGAGGACCAGCGCGACCGGGTGGTGCACCAGCGCGGCGCAGACCTGCACCCGTTGCTGGTTGCCCAGCGACAGCGTCTCGAGGTGGTCGTCGGCACGGTCGCCGAGCCCGAGGCGCTCGAGGAGGTCGGTCCCGCGACGGTGTGCAGCCTGGGTGGTCATCCCGTGGAGGCGGCCGAAGTAGACGAGCTGGTCCCGCAGCCCCATCTTGGGGTAGAGCCCCCGTTCCTCCGGCATGTAGCCGAAGCGTCGTCGCAGGTCGACCGAGAGGTCCTCGCCTCCCCAGGTGACGCGACCCGACGTCGCGGCCAGCACCCCGACGAGGATGCGCATCGCGGTCGTCTTGCCGGCACCGTTGGCCCCGACGAAGCCGGTCATCCGACCCGGGCGGACGTCGAACGAGACGCGGTCGAGCGCGGTGACGTCGCCGTAGACGCGGGTCAGCTCGTGGGCTTGCAGCACGGCCCTCACGCTACCGAGAGCGCGGAACGCGATTCCCGGCGGTCAGACCTGGTAGGTGTGGGTGTACGCGAGCTTCTCGCCCTCACCGAACGCGTAGCCGGTGAACGCCAGCGCGATCTCCGTGCCGGTGTCGACCACCCGCATGACGCCGTACTGCTCGACCGGCTGCTTCACCACGGTCGGGAAGGGTCCGTGCGTGTACGGACCGCCCTTGTGCGACGAGTTCCCGTGGAGCGCGGCGGCCTGGAACACCGGGATCCCCCCGGGTGAGTGCGTCCCGTCGTCCGCCGCGAGCGCGTGCATGTCCCCCGACACGATCGCGACATTCTTCCCGCTCGCCGCGAGGAAGCCGGCGAGCTCGGCGCGCTCGGTCTTGTAGCGGCTCCACCAGTCGCCGGTGCTCTCCTCGCCGATCCACGGGCTCTCGTTCACCCAGACGATGACCGGCTCGGCAGCGGCATTGACCTGGTCCTTGAACCACTGCTTCTGCTCGGCGCCGAGCATGGTCTTCCCGGCATTGTCGGTCGCCCCCGGACGGGACCGGGCCGACCGGTTGTCGGTGACGATGAAGCGAACGCGGCCGTAGCTGAACGACTGGTAGATCGCTCCGGTCGCCGACGGGAGCGGGTACGACGGGACGTACTGCCGGTAGGCCGCCTGCGCAGCGGGTTTCGTGACCGACCCGTTGTACCCCCCTTGCGGCCCGAAGTCGTGGTCGGACCACGTGTAGACCGTCGGCACGTTCGCGTAGAGCTCGGCCTGCGGCGTCGAGGCGAGCGCCACGTCGTACTTGGCGCGGTAGGCGGCGGGGTCGTTCACCGCGATGTTGCCGTAGTGGAGGTCGCCCAGGTGGAGGAAGAGGTCGGGGTCGTGGTCGAGGACCTCGCGGAAGGTCTCGGCGCCCGGTGAGCTGCAGCAGGAGGCGAGCGCGAAGGTGAAGCTCGCGGCCGCGGCGGGAGCCGTGCGGAAGCTCCCCACGCTCGTCGTGGCGGCGGTGCCGTCCAGCTCGACCGCGTAGTGGTACCCGGTGCCCGGGACGAGCCCGTCGACGACGAGCTGCGCCATCCCGTGGGCGTCGGGCCCGGCCGCCGCCGAGAACGACACGTCGGTCGTCAGCCCGGTGTCCGTCGCCACCTTCAGCCGCGCGGTCGAGGCCCTCGCCAGCTTCACCGCAACGGTGGCGCCGGTCGGGGTCACCGCTCCCACCCAGCGGCTGACCAGGGCCGGCGTGATGGGCCTGGTGTTGAGCTGGAGGACGGCGCCGATGACCTGGTCGCGGCGGAGCCAGCTGAACGTGGCCTTGGGGAGGTCCTGGCCGGCCGCCAAGGGGGCGCCATACTCCGTCAGGGCGGCGCCCGGGCACAGGGTCTGTGCGGCGTCGTAGCCGGTCGTGACCCAGCCCCAGCCGGTCGCCGTCGGCCGGAACTCGCTGCCGGCGCCCCCCGTGGTCAGCGGGTCCATGCTGTCGATGCCGAAGACGGCGAGCTGGATGCTCCCGGACTCGGCGACGGGCGGGTCGAGCGCCATGCTGCTGCGCACCGCGTCGTTGTACGCCGGGTTGCGCAGCGGCCCGAGCGGGTCGGCGACGTCGATGCCCGTGTACTCGGCCACCACCCAGGAGCCGCCCGGCGAGGAGGTCGTCCACGGGACCGTCACGCCGGTCTCGGCGCCGGTGCCGACGCGGTGGAAGGCGGCGAGGCTGAGCGAGGTGCCGACGCGCTGGAACGCGATCCGCCACCCGGCCGGTGCCTTGAACGCGCCGGCCGATCCGTCGACGGCGACGACCGCGAGCAGCAGGTTGCCGGGAGCAGGCGCCGGGAACGTCACCGGGACCGAGGTCCGCCGCGCCCCGTACGCCGAGCCGGTGGACTGCCGCACCCGGTTGGTGACGGCCGCGAGCGCCGGCGCGGGAGGAAGCAGCGTCGACAGCGCCATCGCCAAGCCGGCGCCAAGCCCGCCCTGGAGCGCAGCCCGGCGTGTCAGTCCCTGCATCGTTGTGCCCCCTCGCGCGCCCGAGCGCATGTCCTGCGACCCCCGTCACCAACCCCACGACGGTGCCTCACGCAGCGGCCCCGGTTCAAGAGGCGTTGGTCCCGGGAACGGGGGCGAACGGTCCGGCCGGGTGCCCTGACGGCGTGCGAACGGCTCGGGACTCTGCTCGACTCTGCGTGTGCACAGCCAGCCCATCGCGCCGGTCGGCTGGACCTTCATCGCCGCGTACGCCGCGGCGTACTTCGCCACCAGCCTGGTCTTCATCGCTCCGCTGCTGGTGACGCTGGCCTTGAAGGTCAACTCGCTGGTCGGCGCGGAGGAGGCTGCCACCAGCTTGTCGCTCGTCGCTGGAGTGGGCTCGCTGGTGGCGATCGTCAGCAACCCGTTCTTCGGGCGCTTGAGCGACAGGACCACCTCGCGCCTCGGCATGCGACGTCCGTGGCTGTTGATCGGGATCACGGGCGGAACCTTCGCGATCCTGCTGGTGGCGCTGGCTCCGACCGTCTCGCTCGTGCTGGTCGGCTGGTGCCTGGCGCAGCTGTTCTTCAACGCGGTGCTGGCCGTCCTGGTGGCGGTGCTGCCCGACCAGGTCCCGGTCGAGCAGCGTGGGACGGTCGCCGGGGTCCTCGGTGTCTGTCTGCCCACCGCTTCGGTCGGCGGGACCTACCTCGTCAAGGTCTTCACCGGCAACGAGCTGGCGATGTTCCTCGCTCCCTGTGCGATCGGCGCGTTCTTCATCGTGCTGTTCGCGCTGCGCCTCGACGACCGCAGGCTCGCTGCCGAGGACAGGCCGCCCTGGTCGCTGGCACAGCTGGCGGGCACCTACTACGTCTCGCCGCGCGCGCACCCCGACTTCGCCTGGGCCTTCGCCAGCCGGTTCCTGTTCCTCCTCGCCTACGCGTTCCTCGTCACCTACCAGCCGTTCTACCTCCTGGAGCACCTCGGGAGCGCCGAGGACGAGGTCCCTCGTCAGATCTTCCTGGGCACGCTGACCCAAGCCGTCATGGTGGTCGCCGCCTCGGTCGTCGGCGGTCACCTCTCGGACCGCACCGGCCGCCGCAAGCTCTTCGTGGCCTCCGCCGCGGTCGTGTACGGCGTGGCGCTGCTCATGATCGCGGTCGCCGGCGACTTCGGCGGCTTCCTCGCAGGCATGGCCCTCGGCGGCTTGGGCTTCGGGCTCTACCTGTCGGTGGACCTCGCCCTCGTCGCCGACGTGCTTCCGGGCACGGACAGCACGGCCAAGGACCTGGGTGTCCTCAACATCGCCGGAGCGCTGCCGTTCTCGCTCGCTCCGGCGATGGCGCCGCTGGTCCTCGGGATCGGCACCGGCAGCTACCAGGTCTTGTACGCCGTCGCGGGGGCGTGTGCCCTCGTGGGAGCCGCCGCGATCCTGCCGGTCCGGAGGGTCCGGTGAGGGCACCGGCGGCTACTTGACCTCCGCGCGCACGACGAGCCGCAGGCCTGCCGCCAGGGGGACGACGAGCCAGATCAGCCCGGTGACGGCGAGCTGGGACCACTGCTGCGAGGTCACCGATCCGTCGAGCAGCGCGCTGGTGGCGAAGTCGAAGTCGACCCAGGGCTGCAGCTCGCGGAACCAGTCCTGCTGGGCGGCCAGGATCAACGCGAGCGTCGGCAGCAGGAACTGGTAGAGGAAGTACGCCACGAGCGCGCCGGCCGAGCTGCGGATCAGCACGCCCAGCATGAAGCCGACCAGCATGCCGAGGACGTTCGCGACGACGATCGTGGACAGGTTGCCCGGCGTGAGGTCCCAGACGGGGTCGACGCCGGCGATGGCGGTGCCCGCGAGGTTGCCGGCCGCGCCGATCGCGAAGGCCACCGGGGTGGCGACGAGGACGACCAGGAGCGACGCGACCAGCTTCCCTGTGATGACCCGCGAACGGTGCGGGACGAGCGTGAAGGTCGTCAGCCCGCTGCGCTGGCTCCACTCGGCGGTCACCGACAGGATCGCGATGATCGGCAGGATCAAGGACATCGGGACGCTGATCGCTGAGGTGAACGTGCGGTAGGTCAGGTCCTCGTGGTCCGCGAAGAGGATGACCGCTCCGGTGGTCAGGAACGAGACGAGCGCGATGCTCGCCATGGTCCAGAGGCCGGACCGCGTGTCGAGCATCTTGCGCAGCTCGGTGGCGGTGATCCGGGTCAGGGGGATGGCTGGGGAGGCGCCGGCACTCCCGGCGGATCGGCTCGAGACCGGGGCTCGGTCCTGGACGACGGTCATGCGAACGCTCCTTCGGGCTGGGGGTCGGGCTGGGAGTCGCGCTGCGTGTCGGCGGTGAGCTGGAGGAACATCTCCTCCAGGCCCGTGCCGTCGGCCGGTCGCAGCTCGAGGACGGGGACACCTGCGGTGAAGGCGGCGCGCCCCACGTGCTCGACGTCGGTCTGGGCGAGCAGCCCGTCCGTGCCGACGTCGACGAGGTGACGCCGTTCGCGGCAAGGGCTCCCGCGAGGACCTGCGGGTCGGTCGTGCGCACGATCGCTCCTGCCGAGGCGAGGAGGTCGGACTTGGCGCCTCGGGCGACGATGCGGCCGTTGCCGATGACGACGAGGTCGTCGGCGACCACCTCGATCTCGTGGAGCAGGTGGGAGGAGAGCAGCACCGTCCCGCCCCGGTCCGCGAAGTCCCGGAGCAGCCCGCGCATCCACCTGATCCCGGCCGGGTCGAGGCCGTTCGCCGGCTCGTCGAGGATCAGGACGCTCGGCTTGCCGATCAGCGCCGTCGCGAGCCCGAGCCGCTGCCGCATGCCGAGGGAGTAGTCACCCACTCGCCGCGAGGACTCCTCGGGGGTCAGGCTGACGAGGTCGAGCATCTCCTCGACGCGGGACCTCGGCAGGCCCATGAAGCGCTGGGCGAGGGTGAGGATCTCTCTCCCCGTGCGCCCGGCGTGCTGCGCAGAGGCGTCGAGGAGCACGCCGACCTCCAGCCCCGGGTTCGGCAGGTCCACGTAGCGGCGGCCGGAGACGGTGGCGCTGCCCGTCGTGGCGTGGGTGAGGCCGACGACGATGCGCATCGTGGTCGACTTCCCGGCGCCGTTGGGTCCGAGGAAGCCGGTGACCCGGCCGGGAAGCGCGGTGAAGCTGACCTGGTCGACAGCGGTGAAGTCGCCGTACGTCCGGGTCACTGAGTCGAGGGTGATCATGAGTCCGGTCCTGTCTGTGGGTGACCTGCGGGGGTCTGGATGACGGAGACGAGCGGGAGACCGAGGTCGCGCACCTTCTGGATCAGGCCGTGCAGCGCCGCCTGGTCGACGACCGCACCGCGGAGGAGCGTGCAGCCGTCACCGGTGGTGACGAGCTCCATGCCGTCGAACCAGGCGGTCCAGCGGTCGTCCAGGCGACCCTGGACCCTGATCTCGTAGGTGTCGGTCGCGTTCATGACCGCACGCTAGGAACGGAGAGGGTGAGGGCGGATCACCACATCTGGTGAACCCGGTGGTGGTCCCGTCGTCTCAGCGGCGGAGCAAGCCGAGGTCGTCGGCCCGTCGCACGGCGGCTCGTCGGCTGCCGACGGCGAGCTTGGCGTAGATGTTCTTGGTGTGGGTCCGCACGGTGTTCAGCGACACGACCAGGTGCCGGGCGATCTCCGGCCCGCTCAGCTCGCTCGCCAGCAGCCGCAGGACGTCGAGCTCGCGGTCGCTGAGCGGGTCCACGAGGACGCCTCCGTGAGGACGGTCCGTCGGGCCCGGTGCCGGCGCCCCCAGCAGCCGGGCGACGTACGTCGGCGCGACACCACGACGGGCGGCGGTGCCGAGCAGCTGCTCCATCACCGCCCCCTCGTCGGTGAGGGTGCGCACGTACCCCTCGGGCTCGGCCAGCTCGAGGGCGCGCGCGATGGCAGCGTCGGCTGCGTCGAGGTCGCCGGACCGCTGTCGCGCCAGCGCCATGAGGACCAGGACCTCCAGGGCGCTGCCCCTCCGGCCGCCGGCCTCGGCCGCTCCCAGCAGGCGCTCGAGGAACGGCGCGGCTGAGTCGTCACCCTGCGCCAGCAGGCACCGCGCCAGCGTCACGTGCTCGAACTCGCGGAGGTATTCCGGCTGGTCTGCCACCGAGAGGCCGCGTTCCGCGGCCCACCGGAGCGCCAGGTCCGTCCTGCCCTGCCGGACCCGGAGCCGGGCTCGCATCGCGCCGACGGGGCGGACGTCCGGTGAGAAGTCGAGGTCGTAGACGCGCTCCGCCTCGTCGAGCATCGTGAAGGCGCCCGCCAGGTCCCCCTCGGCCCGGCGGAGGTCGGCCTCGGCGATCCGCCACCGGTGTGCATGCTTGGGCAGCCCGAGGTGGTCGCCCAGGTCGTGGGCGCGCTGGAGATGCTCCCGGGCCTCGACCAGCTCACCCCGCTCGGTGTGGATCGTGCTCAGCCCGACGTGCATGTCGGGCGTCCCGCGCAGCGGCCCAGCGGGTTGGCGTTCGGCGAGGTCGAGGGCCGCGCGGTAGGTGTGTTCCGCGTCGCGGAACCGGCCGAGGATCAGCTGCAGGTCGGCCCTGATGACGGTGCACCCCAGGATGTCGGCGACGTAGCCCACGCGCTCGAAGGAGCGGATCGTCTCGGCGTAGGCCGCCTCCGCGGCGGCCAGGTCGCCCAGCCGCCAGGAGGCGAGCCCCATGAGTGCGGTCGCGGCTCCGTGACCCAGGTCGTCGTCGGGGATGAGGACACCGAGGGCCTCGCGGCCGTGGTCCATCGTGGTCGCCACGTCCCCGGACATCAGCGCCAACCCGGCTCGGTGGATGCGCACCCAGCCGGGGAGCCTGCGCCACTCGACCGGGTCGGCGACCACGAGGCCGTCCGGGAGCTCGTCGGGAGGCGCGCCCCGGGCCGCGTCGACCCACCGCTCGGCGATGCGCAGCCGAGGTTCGACGCCGCGGGTCTCACCGGTCGACATCAGGGCGCCGACATGACCGTTGGCCAGCACGGGACGCCGGACGAAGACCTCGTCGGGGAGCGCCTCCATCCACCGCCGCAGCTGTGCCTCCCGGCGTTGCTTCGTCATGGCGCGGAGAGCGGCTTCCACGAGTCCGGCGGCCCGATCCGCCTCGCCCGCGTGCAGGGCGTGCTCGACGGCCGCCGCGGTGTCCCCGTGCTGCTCGTGCCACGCGCTGGCCCGACGGTGCAGCTCGGGTGCTTCGCCAGGGAGCTCGTCGAGCAGTCGGGCCTGCAGCATGTCGGCGAACAGGTGGTGGTAGCGGTACCACCGCCGCTGGTCGTCCAGCGGCACCAGGAAGAGGTTGGCGCGGTCGAGCGCCTCGAGCATCGTCCGCCCGTCGGTCCGTCCGGTCACAGCGTCGGTCAGCCCTCCGGTGAGCCTGGCGAGGACGGAGGTCCTGAGGAGGAACGCGCGGACGCCCTCGGGCTGACGGTTCACGACCTCCTCGACGAGGTAGTCGACGACATGACGGTCGTCGCCCGCGAAGCCGTCGATGAACCCTGCGGGGTCCTCGCGCCCCTGCAGCGAGAGAGCCGCGAGCTGGAGCGCGGCGACCCATCCTTCCGTCCTCGCCTCCAGGGTGGAGACCTCGTCGACGGACAGCCGGAGCCCCATCCGGTCGAAGTAGGCCGCCGTCTCGTGGTCGGTGAACCGGAGGTCGGCCGCCCGCACCTCGACGAGCTCGCCACGCGCGCGCAGCCGGGCCAAGGGCAGCGGCGGGTCCGAGCGCGTCGCCACGACGAGCCGCAGCTGCGGCGGCAGGTGGTCGACCAGGAACGTCATCGCCTCGTCGATCTCGGGGTCGTGGATGACGTGGTAGTCGTCCAGGACCAGGACGATCTCCTGGTCGCCGGCGGCCAGGTCGTTGAGGAGGCTGGTGAGGACGGTCGTGACCGGGGCGCTGCCGGGTGCCTCGAGGAGCGCCTGTGCGGACACACCCATCTCCGGTGCCGCCGCGCGGACAGCCGCGAGCACGTACGCCCAGTAGCGCGACGGGTCGCTGTCGTCGGAGTCCAGGGACAACCACGCCACGGCGGGTCGGGGCCGAGGACCTGGGGTCGTCAGCGACTGCGCGAGGAGCGTGGACTTGCCGAAGCCGGCGGGCGCGGAGACGAGGAGCACCGGTGGGCGCGCGTTCAGCCTCTCGCGCAGCCTCGGCCTCTCGATGAGACCCCGGGTCACCCTGGGCGGGTAGAGCTTGGTCCGCAGCAGTGGGCCGGACGTCGCTGCCGTGGTTCCCGCGGACGGAGTCACCAGGTCGCTCACCAGGTGTGGTGATGCCGGCTCACCACCCCGGTGCCTAGCTTCGCGGTCCATCAGGCAACTCCCCGATCTGCGGAAGGCCCCATCATGGACAGGTTCACGCGCAGCGTTGCAATGGCGAGTGCGAAGCATCCCTGGCGCACGCTCGCGAGCTGGCTCGTCGTCCTCGGCGCCCTGTTCGCCCTGGCCGGCAGTGGCGGCGGCTCCTTCATCGACGACTTCAGCGCGCGCGGCAGCGAGAGCGAACGCGCGATGCAGCTGCTCGCGGACGAGTTCCCCGAGGCGACCCACGCCCAGGCCCTGGTCGTCTTCGCGGCCGACGATGGCGAGACGCTGCAGGGTCAGCAGGCGGCCGTGGACGCGGTCCTCGCCGATGTGGCGGGGGCCGACCACGTCGTCGACGTCGCGGACCCCTTCGCGTCCGGCACCGTCTCGGATGACGGCCGGATCGGCTACGCCACGCTCACCCTCGACGCGACGCCGGCAGAGCTGGGCAAGGGGTCGTTCGTCCCGCTCACGGAGCTGGTCGAGGCGTCGAACGCCGCTGGTCTCCGCGTGGAGCTGGGTGGCGACGCCGTGTTCCTCAACGCACCCGACGAGACCTCGCCCGTCGAGGGCGCCGGCCTCCTGATCGCGCTGCTCGTGCTGCTCGTGGCGTTCGGGACCGTCGTGGCCGCCGTGGTGCCGATCGGCCTCGCCCTGGTGGCCGTCGGCGCCGGTCTCGGCGGCGTCGTCCTCCTCGCGAGCGCGATCGACGTCTCACCGTCGGCGATCCCCGTGGCGGGGATCGTCGGACTGGGAGTCGGCATCGACTACGCCCTCTTCATCGTCGCCCGCTACCGGGAGAACCGTGCGGCCGGTCGGGACAACACCAGCGCCCTGGCCGCCGCGATGTCGTCGTCCGGAGCGGCGGTCGTCCTCGCCGGCGGCACCGTCGTCATCGCGATGGCGTCGCTCGCCTTCATCGGGCTGGGCGCCCTCACCTCGATCGGCCTGGCCACCGCCGTCGTCGTGCTGAGCGCGGTCGCGGCAGCCGTCACCCTGTTGCCCGCGCTGCTGGGACTTCTCGGCGATCGCATCGACACCGGCCGCGTGGTGCGCCGTCGCCGCCCCGCCGTGCGCGCCGAGGAGACGACCTGGTGGCACTTCGCGCACCGGGTCTCGGGACGGCCCTGGCCCTACCTCGTCGCTGCCGTCGTCGCTCTTCTGGGCTTCGCCGCTCCGGCTCTGTGGATGCAGATCGCGTGGCCGGCGGCGGACGACGCTCCGAGCGCGTCGACGTACCGACAGGCCTACGACCTGCTGGACGAGGGGTTCGGTCCCGGGATCAACGGGCCGCTGCTGCTCGTCGTCGACCTGACCGCTCCTGGAGTCAGCGCCGCTGACGTGGCCGGGCTGACCGAGGACATCAGGGCCGGCACCCACATCACCGCGGTCAGCGAGCCGCAGACCTCCACGGACGGGAGCACGATGATCATCTCGGCCGTGCCGACGACGGGGCCCGCCGATCCGGAGACCTCCACCGCCATCGCCGAGGTCCGCGACCTGCTTCCCGGCAACGTCCACGTCACCGGGCTCACGGCGCTGACCGACGACCTCAACGACCAGATCGCCTCCACGCTGCCGGTCTTCGTGGGCGCCGTCCTGGCCGCCTCCTTCCTGCTCCTCATGCTGGTGTTCCGGTCCGTCGTCGTCCCGCTCAAGGCGGGGCTGATGAACCTGCTCTCGATCGGCGCTGCCTACGGCGTCCTGGTGGCCGTGTTCCAGTGGGGATGGGGCAGCAGCCTGATCGGCCTGGAGGGCCCGACACCGATCACGTCGCTGATCGTCGTGATCATGTTCCCGATCGTCTTCGGCCTCTCCATGGACTACGAGGTGTTCCTGATCTCGCGGATCCGTGAGGAGTACCAGCGCACCGGCGACAACACCGAGTCGGTCGCACGAGGGATCGCCGGCACCGGTCGGGTCATCACCTCGGCCGCCCTGATCATGATCGCGGTGTTCCTCGCCTTCGTCGCCAGCCCGGTGCCGTCACTGAAGATGCTGGGGCTCGGCCTCGCCACCGCGATCCTGGTCGACGCCACCCTGGTCCGCATGGTGCTGGTGCCGGCGACGATGGCCCTGCTCGGGAAGGCCAACTGGTGGCTCCCTGGCTGGCTCGACCGGCTGCTGCCACACGTGGCCCTCGAGGGCGCCTCCTACGACGGCGTGCCCGCGCAGGAGGTCGACGCGGCGTACCGGCCGGTGACCGGGGAGCGCCCCTCGCACGACGAGGAGCTCGTCTCCCACTGACCCTCGACAGCTCCGCCGTCGGCTCCCGGGCACCCGCCGGGGGCCGACGGCGTCGTACGGGGATGGCTCCCGCGCACTCTGCGTGGGGCAGGTCACCCCACCCGGACCCAGGCGCGCGTCGGGGCACTCTCGGTGCCCTGACGCGGCCGCGGCACGCCGTCGGAGCGGTCGCGGTGCGGCGGGCTCGGACCACGGGACCTCCTGCACTTCGAGCTGTCAGACGACACCCCGCCCCGCTTCAAGCCGTCTCGAGCGCTGCGGTGGTGCTGCGGATTATCAGGTGCGGTGGCACGACTAGTTCGCGGTTGCCGCTGGCGTCGCCTTCGATGAGCGCGATGGCCCGTCCGACAGCGTCCGCAGTGATCCGCTGCGCGTCCTGTGCGACGGTGGTCAACGCGACGTGCGTCAGCCGGGCCAGCCTGCTGTCGTCGAAGCCGACGACGGACATGTCATCGGGGACGGTCAGGCCCGCCGTGCGCAGCACGTCGAGGACTCCGGTCGCACAGCGGTCGTTGAAGACGGTGACCGCGGTCGGTCTCTCGGAGGCGAGCAGGGTTGCTGCGGCTACGGCGCCGTCGTCCTCCGTCAGGCCGCCACGGATGACCTGCGCGAACCGGCCGAGGCCGTGCCGCTCGAGGGCAGCGTGATACCCGCGCCGGCGCTCGGCCGCACCGGGGGCTCGCCCGCCGTCGATGTGCGCGACTCGGGTGTGCCCCAGGCCGACCAGGTGGTCGACGGCCTGGTGGAGCCCGGCGGCGTCGTTGGTGCGCACGACGTGGACGTCGCGGTGCCGGACGGCACGTGCGATCACCACCAGGGGGATACGCGCCGCGAGATCGGCGAGTGCGGACGTCGGTAGCTCAGGGCCGAGCAGGAGCAGCGCCTCGCACCGGTCCTGCAGCAGGGTCGCCACAGCATGGCGCTCGTCGCGCTCGGGCGTCACGGCGCTGAGCGCGAGCTCGTGGTCGACGGCGTCGGCAGCCGTGTACAGGCCGCTCACGAGGTCGCCGTGAAACGCGTGCTGCACACCGAAGACCACGCCGATGAGCCGGCTGCGGCTCCGGCGGAGCATCCGGGCCCGGTCGTCCGGTCGGTAACCGAGCTCCTCGGCCACCCGGCGCACCCGCGCTCGCGTCTCCTCACTTGCCCCCGGGGCGTCCCGCATCACGATCGAGACGAGCGGCACCGAGACCCCGGCGCGTGCGGCCACGTCGGCGAGGGTGGTCCGGCGCGGGGGCGGCATGGCCTCAACCTAGCAAAGTTCAACTAGAACGTTATAGGCCATAGCGCTTGACCACCACAGCCAAGTCGGCCTACGTTTCCTAGAACGTTATAGTTCACACCTAGGGAGATGCACGTGAACAGCAGTCCAACCGCCACGCTTGGAGTGGCGCTGATCGGGTCAGGGCGCATGGGCGCTTTCCACGGCGCGACCCTTGCCCAGCGCCTCCCGGCAGCGCGGCTCGTTGCGGTGGCCGACCCGGCCCCGAGCGCCGCCGAGCAACTCGCCGCGGACCTCGGCGTGTCCGCGGCCTACACCGAGTCGGCCGAGGCCCTGGCCGACCCCGACGTCGACGCGGTCGTGATCGCCGCTCCGGCCCGGACCCACGCCGACCTCATCGTCGCCGCCGCGCAAGCCGGCAAGGCGGTGTTCTGCGAGAAGCCGGCCGGCCTGTCGCTGCCCGAGCTCGACCGTGCGATCGACGCCGCGCGCACCGCCGGCGTCGCCTTCCAGGTCGGGTTCAACCGGCGGTTCGCGCCGGACTGGGCCGCAGCCCGGGCGCTGTTGGACGACGGCACCCTCGGGACCCCGCGGTTGCTGCGCTCGGTGACGCGCGACCCCGGTGGGTTCGACCCCGCTCGGGTCGCCCCGGACACGATCTTCAACGAGACGCTCATCCACGACTTCGACAGCCTGCGGTTCCTCAACCCGGGCGCCGACGCGGTCGAGGTGTACGCCACCGCCGACGCCCTGGTCGAACCGGACTGGCGCGACCGTGGGCTCCTGGACACCGCAGTCGTCACCGTCCGGTTCGACAACGGCGCGGTCGGTGTGGCCGAGGCCTGCTTCGAGGCCTCGTACGGCTACGACGTCCGCGCTGAGGTGTTCGGCTCCGGTGGCATGGCCTCCATCGGTGACGGGCGACGGACCCGGCTGATTTTCTCCGGGTCAGCGGGACGCGTCGTCGAGACCCCACGGAGCGACCAGGAGCTCATGGCGGATGCCTACGTCGCCGAGCTGGCTGCGTTCGTCGACGCCGTGCGGACCGGCACGCCCACGCCGGTGACCGGGGAGGACGCCCGCGCCGCCCTCGCGATCGCGCTCGCCGCCGCCACCTCGGTGCGCGTGGGCCGTCCGGTGACCGTCGCCGAGGTCGAGAGGTGAACACGCCGGTCGACACCGGCAGCACCTACGCGCTCGCGGTCTCGGCGGAGATGGTCCTCACCGAGCTTCCGTTAGCGGAGCGGGTGACGCGGTTGGACGAACTCGGGTTCCAGGTCGAGGTCTGGGACTGGACCAGCAAGGACGTGCCCGCCCTGGTGCGGACCGGGGCGAGCTTCTCGTCGATGACAGGTTACGTCACCGGTACTCTCGCGGACCCCGACGGCGCGGACGAGCTCCTGCGCACAGCGGAGGAGTCGCTCCGGGTCGCCGAGGTGCTCGACTGCCCTCGACTGAACCTGCACGGCACGGGACTCGACGACCGAGGACTCCCTGTCGTCCCCAGTGAGGTGGTGAGCCCTGCCATGTGGCTCACCGCCGCCAGGACGCTCGCGCGGCTCGCCGCACTGGGCGAGCGAGCCGGGAGGGTCTTCACCCTCGAGAACCTCAACACCGCCGTCGACCACCCCGGCGTCCCCTTCGCCAGGGCCGAGGACACGCTGACTCTCGTCGAGGCGGTCGACCACCCCAACCTCCGCCTGAACCTGGACCTCTACCACGCGCAGATCGGCGAGGGCAACCTCGTGCAGCTGGTCGAGCGCGCCCTGCCCTACGTCGGGGAGATCCAGGTGGCCGACGTACCCGGTCGCTGCGAGCCCGGGACCGGCGAGATCAACTACCACGCCGTCGCCAGCGCGCTCGACCGCCTCGGCTACCGCGGTGTCGTCGGCCTCGAAGGCTGGGCCTTCGGAGACCCCCTCGTCGCCCTCGATCGCTTCCGTACGGCGTTCACAGTGCTGCACTGACGGACCGCGGACAAACGCGCGTCGGTGATCAGACTGCACTGTTGCCGCTGTTGCCGCTGTTGCCGCTGATGTCGAGGATGTGGCCGGTGACGAAGGAGGCGTCGTCGCCCCAGAGGTACGCGACGCCGCCGGACACGTCCTCCGCCCGGCCGACCCGGCCGAGGAGGTTGTCGTGCATGAGGGCGTCGTAGCTCTCCTTCGGCATCGCCGCCGTCATCGGGGTGTCGATGAAGCCGGGCCTGATCCCGTTGACGGTGGTGCCGTACCGGGCAAGCTCCACCGCGGCGCTGCGGACCAGCCCGACGACTCCGGCCTTGGCGGCGATGTCGTTCATCTGACCGAGGTTCCCGGTCTTCGCCACGACCGACGAGATGAGCACGACCCGGCCTGGGCCGTCCAGCCGCAGCCAGGGAGCAGCCGCCCGGAGGCACGCGAAGACGCCCGTCAAGTTAACCGCGATCACCTGATCCCATTCGGTGTCCGACATCTTGTGAACATGCGGTCCCGGGTGATCCCGGCGTTGCCGACAAGCGTGTTTATGCCGCCGAGCTCCTCCTCCGCCGCCGCGAAGGTCGACTCCACGGCCTGGTGGTCGGTGACGTCGCAGCCGAAGGCGACAATCCGGGAGCCCGACCCGGCGGCGATGCGGTCCGCGGTCTGCTTCGCGTCCACCTCGTTGACGTCGATCAGGGCGACGTCGAGCCCTTCCTGCGCCAGCCGGGCGGCGGTGACAACCCCGAGACCCCGCGCACCTCCCGTGACGACCGCGCGCGACGCTGTACCGGCTCACCACCGGCGGCTCAGGCCTCCGCCTCGGTCGTGCCGACGCAGCCCCGCAGCGATCACCGCCGCGGGAGGACGCGGGGGGACGCAGCCCGGATTCGGGGGGACGGGGCGGGCACACGCGTCCGGAGGCGCCCTGGCGCAACCAGGAGGCCGTCGGGAGTATTTGGGCCGGTTGTTGAGACGGAAGAGGGCCGCTCCCCGAGGGGTGAGCGACCCTCGTGTGCCTATTCGCGCAGGTCATGCGGGCAAACCGTTCTGCGCGCCCGAAGGGATTCGAACCCCTAACCTTCTGATCCGTAGTCAGATGCTCTATCCGTTGAGCTACGGGCGCTCCTCGACGCGCGAGCGTCGAGCGAGGTGGAGTCTAGCGGCTGACATGGCGTCGGCCGGCATCGCCCTCGGCCGAGGTCGTGCGGGTGAGGGAGCGCCGGAGCGCACGCTCACCCGCACGACCGGAGCCCGGCGCCGACCCCACCAGGGCTCCTTCGCTTAGATCGGTCCAATGGCCGAGACACCCCGGACGGGCCTACCGTGTCCCCCTCGCTCGGTCGAGGCCCTCGGGGCGACCCCTCATGGACCTCCCTCGAGCGATCCGCAACGACGCGGAGACCCGATCACCGCTGGTCGCACCCGACCGGAGGTGGAGGTCGGCCCGCGCCACGCGATGCGGGCCATGGGAGAGAGGTGCCTGCGCGATGACTGCCGAGACCACTGAGCGGCCGACGACCCATCCGGGCGTCGACTCGTGGGTCCGCGAGGTTGCGGAGCTGACCCAGCCCGACTTGGTGCACTGGTGCACCGGTTCGGACGAGGAGTGGGTCGCCCTCACCGACGCGCTGGTCGCGTCCGGCACGTTCGTGCGGCTCGACGAGCGGAAGAAGCCGAACTCCTTCTGGGCAGCGTCCGACCCCACCGACGTCGCCCGCGTCGAGGACCGCACGTTCATCTGCTCCCGCGAGGAGAAGGACGCCGGCCCGACGAACAACTGGATGGACCCCGCCGAGATGAAGGCGGTGATGACCGACCTGTACCGGGGGTGCATGCGGGGTCGGACGATGTACGTCGTCCCGTTCGTGATGGGCCACCTCGACGCCGAGCAGCCGATGTTCGGCATCGAGATCACCGACTCGGCGTACGTCGTGGCCTCGATGCGGGTGATGGCCCGGATGGGGACCGAGGTGCTCCGCCGGCTGGAGGAGACCGAGGCCCCGTTCGTGCCGGCGCTGCACTCGGTCGGGCTGCCGCTGGAGCCGGGCCAGGCCGACGTGCGGTGGCCGTGCAACGAGGTCAAGTACATCGTGCAGTTCCCCGAGGAGCGGGCGATCTGGTCCTACGGCTCGGGGTACGGCGGCAACGCGCTGCTCGGCAAGAAGTGCTTCGCGCTGCGGATCGCCTCGGTCGTCGCCCGCGACGAGGGCTGGCTGGCCGAGCACATGCTGATCCTCAAGCTGACGAGCCCGGCCGGGGTCACCAAGTACGTCGCCGCCGCGTTTCCCTCGGCGTGCGGCAAGACCAACCTGGCGATGCTCGACCCCTCGATCCCCGGCTGGACGGTCGAGACCCTGGGCGACGACATCGCCTGGATGCGGATCGGCCCGGACGGCCGGCTTTACGCGGTGAACCCCGAGTACGGCTTCTTCGGGGTCGCCCCTGGCACCAACCAGCACACGAACCCCAACGCGGTCCGGACGCTCGCGCGCGGCAACTCGGTGTTCACCAACGTCGCGCTCACCGAGGACGGTGACGTGTGGTGGGAGGGGATGGAGGACCCGCCGGCGCACGCCACGTCGTGGAAGGGCGAGCCGTGGACCCCCAGGTCCGGCGCCGAGACGGGCGAGCTGTCCAGCCACCCCAACAGCCGGTACTGCACGCCGATCAAGCAGTGCCCGATCCTGGCGCCGGAGTACGACGACCCCCGCGGCGTCCCGATCGACGCGATCCTCTTCGGCGGCCGCCGCAAGACCACGATCCCGCTGGTCACCGAGGCGCGGGACTGGACCCACGGCACCTTTCTCGGCGCCACGCTGTCCAGTGAGACCACCGCCGCGGCGACCGGCCAGGTCGGTGTCGTCCGCCGCGACCCGATGGCGATGCTGCCGTTCATCGGCTACAACGCCGGGGACTACTTCGCCCACTGGATCGCGATGGGCAAGGAGAACGACGCCGCCAAGCTCCCGCGGATCTTCTACGTCAACTGGTTCCGCCGCGACGCCGAGGGCGACTTCCTCTGGCCGGGGTTCGGCGAGAACAGCCGGGTCCTGAAGTGGGTCCTCGAGCGCATCGACGGCCAGGCCGCCGCGGTCGAGACCCCGATCGGCCACGTCCCCACTCCCGAGTCGCTGGACACCGACGGCCTCGATCTCACCCCCGAGCAGCTCGACGCCGCCCTCCGGGTCGATCCCGAGGAGTGGCGCGCCGAGATCCCGCAGATCACCGAGTGGTTCGAGCTCTTCGGCGACAGCCTGCCCACCACCTTGTGGACCGAGCTCGACGGTCTCAAGGCCAGGTTGGGGCTCCGACTGGACTAGGAGCCCCGGCCGCGGACTGGGCGGCCCCTCCCGCTACGCGCTGGGAGGGGCCGTTCCGTCTGCCCGGGCGGGAATGGTTGAGGCTTCAACGTCGTTGGGCCGGGTGTGACCGAGCTGCTGACCCTCACCCCCCAGGACCAGGACCTCCTCTTCCGCGAGGCCCGCACCGCCAACACCTTCACCGATGAGCCGGTGACCGAGGCGCAGGTGCAGGCGATCTACGACCTCGTCAAGTGGGCGCCCACCGCCCTCAACGCCCAACCGCTGCGCGTCCTGCTGGTGCCTCGGGGCCAGCCTCGCGAGCGGCTCCTCAGGCACATGGCCCCGGGCAACCGCGAGAAGACCGCGAACGCCCCGCTCGTTGCCGTCCTCGCCGCGGACACCGAGTTCCACGAGCAGCTGCCGCGGGTGTTCCCCCACGTCGCCGGTGCGCGGGACAGCTTCGCGAGCGACGACCACAAGCGGGTCGAGACCGCGCGCTTCAACGCCGCGCTCCAGGCCGGCTACTTCCTCCTCGGGGTCCGCGCCGCCGGGCTCGCGGCCGGCCCGATGGGCGGCTTCGACGCCGACGGCATCGACGAGGACCTGCTTCACGGCACCGGGTGGCGCTCGGTGCTCGTGGTGAACCTCGGGCGGCCGGCCGAGGACGCCTGGCTCGACCGGCTCCCCCGGTTGCCGTACGACGAGGTCGTCCGCACCCTCTCCGCCGACCCGGCCGAGGTCCGCGCGGCGGCCTGACCCGTCGGTCGCGGCCGGCTCACCAGCTCCCGGAGCACACGTACGCCGGGGGCGCGTCGGAGTCGGCCGTCTCGAGCGTCGCGGCAGCGACCGCGGTCGCGCTGTCGCGGCCGAGCGCCATGGCCTCGTGGACGGTACGCATGAACGCCGCGGACATCTCGTCGTTCACCCGGGCGACCGCCGCGACGACGCAGGCGGCACCGAGCTGGAGCAGCACGTTGCTGAGCCCCAGGCTCTCGTCGCCGGGCCGGACGGTGGCCAGCCCCGCCTCGCACGCGGACAGCACCACGCAGGAGGCGAGGCCGGCGCCCGGGTCGATCTCGTAGGCGTAGAGCGGGCCGCCCACCAGGCGCACGCAGCTGAACAGCGGGTTGTCCTGCCGGTGGTGTCCGTGCGCCGCGACATGGACCAGGTCGCTCTCCACCAGGGACCGGCACGCGGCCTCGCTCGTGGCGTCGGCGTCGACGTGCACCGTCGCTCCGGGCCAGACGGACCCGACGATCTCCGCCTCGGGGCGCGCCAGCCGCAACCCGGGACCGGCGACCGCGGCAACCGTCGGCCGCGTCGGCCGCGGCCGCTCGCGGCCCTGCAGCCAGGAGGCCGCACTGGGCGTGACGACCGTCGGGACCCCGAGCCGGCTGGGGAGCAGCCCCCAGGGGAGGAACAGCAGGTCACCGCTGCAGGACGCGACGAGTCGTCGGCCGCCGACCCGCAGCGGGACGAGCAGCAGGGCGTCGAGCCGCGCCAGCGCGACGTCCAGGCTCCGGCGTACCGCCTCGCGCAGCGGAGCCGGCAGACCCGGCACCGCCAGCGCGTCGAGGTCGGCCCGCGCCCGGTGGACGAGCGTGCAGACCTCGCCGACGTCGGCCAGGTCGACCACCCGTGGCCGGCCGACCCCGGTGACCACCGCGAGCCACCGCCCCGCCGAGCGGGCGAAGCACACGAAGGCCGCGCCATCGGCGCGCGCCGCAGCGCGCAGGTCGACGGGCAGCGGCGCGGCGACGACCTGACCGGCCGCACCCTCGACCTCCCACGCCCGGGCGCGGACGTCACGCTGCAGGCCCGCGACCCGGCTCCGCAACGCCGCCAGCCGCTCGGCGGCGGCGGGGTCACCGACGAGCGCGCGGGCCTCCTCCTCGGTCCGGCGCAGCTCGCTGAGCAGCTCCGCGGTCGCCGGGTCGTCCGGCGGGCGGACCTGCGGCAACCGCGTCGAGACCGCGCGCGCCTGCTCGACCAGCCGGAGCACCGTCGCGGGCGAGCCGCTCCGGAGCGCGACCTCCAGCCCGACCTTCGCCAGCGCCGTGCCGTGCACCGCGCTCGCGGTCCGCAGGTCGAGCGAGCCGAACGAGTGCTGGTAGTCGCCGAGCTCGGCCAGCCCCCGGCGCACCTCCCCCAGCGCCCTCGCCGGCGCCCCCGAGGCGGCGGCCTGCAGGGCGCGGACCTCGCGGGCGTGCAGCCGCAGCTGCAGCGGGTCGCCGGTGCGGACCGCAGGCACCCGCTCCTGCGCCGCGACGCCGGCGCGCAGCCGGCATTCCTGCGCCAGCAGCGCGGCGGCCCGCGCGAGGTCGTGGCGGCCTTCGGCGCGGCAGGCCCGCTGGAGCTCCTCGGCGCTCCGCGCGGCGCGCAGCAGGGCGGAGCGGCGGCGGCGCTCCGGGAGCTGGTCGGCGCACGCCCGCTCGCACCGGAGCACCATCAGCTCGCCCCGCCGCTGCCACCGCAGGTTTCGGCGTCGCACGAAGCGTCGCAGCGCACCCCGCGCGAAGCGCAGCGCGCGGCACGGGTCGCCGCTGACCAGCGCGCACTCCGCCTGCAGCAGCTCGGTCTCGCCGAGGTCCTGGGTGAGCCGGGCCGGCCCGAGCAGTCCGGCGACGCGCGCCAGCAGCACGTCGACCTCCTGGAGCAGCCCGGCCTCCCTCAGCACCCGGGCGCGGTCGAGCAGCGCGACCGCGTTCTCGCCACCGGGGTTCACGTCCTCGGCGCGCTCGAGGGCCGCCAGCGCCCGGGGCAGCCGGCCGGCCAGGAAGTCGACGTAGCCGAGGTTGTGCAGCGCCTTCCACTCCAGCAGCCGCTCGCCGTGGGCGGCGGCCAGGTCCGCACACCGCGCGAGGTCGGCCTCGGCCGGCGCGAGCGCACCGCGCTCCAGGTGGAGCGCCCCACGGTTGAGCAGCATCGTCATCTGGTCGTACGGCGGAGCCGCGTCGAGCCACCGCACCGCCTCGTCGAGCGCGGCCAGCGCCTGCGCGGTCTCACCCCGGCGGAGCAGCAGCAGCCCGCGCTGGCCGTGGACGGAGGCGGCGAGGTCCGGAGCCCGGTCGGCCAGCGCCGCCGACTCGTCGATGAGCCGCATCGCGGCGTCGAGGTCGCCGGTGACCTCGAACTCCGCCGCCGCGAGCCCCAGCAGCAGCCGTGCGCGCTGGACGCCGACCTCGACCGGCAGCGCGGTCGGGGCGTGGACGGTGTCGACCCGCAGCAGCAACGTCCGGAAGCGCCGACGGGACCGCGCAGGGCTGCCCCTCTGGAACAGCTCGCGGGCCGCCTCGACGTCCGCACGCAGCCGCTCGGGGTCGAGCGTGGACCGCATGGAGGGGAGGGTACGCCGATCGCCGACCGGGGCTCAGAGCTGGAACAGCGGAGTGACGACCCGCTCGCCCTCCCCACCGTCGACGGGCTCGAAGGTGAGCTGGGCGAACCCCTCGGGCAGCCCCTCGAGGACGAACCGGCCGGACTCGTCCGAGACCGCCTCCGCGGACCCCTCCTGCATCCGGACGCGGACCCGCAGGACCGCCGCCGGGGCCAGCCAGCCGTCGAGGCGGACCTGCTCGGGGGCGGCCCGGCTCACCGTCACCATCGCGGTGAGCCGCTGGGCCGAGAAGGTCAGCGTCTCTGTGCGGGTCGTGGTCTCGGGGTCGCCGCGGACGGCCAGCGCGTCGGCCGTGAGCCGGGTGATGTGCGCGACCTCGGCGTACACCTCGTCGAGCGCGAGCGAGAACTGCACGCGCTCGACCAGGTCCTCCGGGACGGGGTCGACCTGCGCCAGCAGCTCGGCGACCTCGCGGAGCACGGCCTCGTCGAGCGCGTCGAGCGGCTGCTCGGCGGCCGCAGCCACGGCCGGCTCGAGCCCCTGGGGGAAGTCGTCGTCGGTCATGAGGGAGTCCCTTCCCAGAGCCCGGCCCAGTGCGGGTCCCGCGAGAGCAGGTCGCGGAGCTTGGCCAGGCAGCGCCCGCGCGTGGGGCCGATGCTGCCCACCGGCATGCCCAGCGCGGGAGCGAGGTGCGCGTAGTCGGGTCGGTCCGCGCCCGCGACGACACCGATGAGCTGGCGACACCGGACAGGCAGCGACTGCACGTGCTCCCAGAGCCGGCGCTGCCGCTCGTCGAGGACCACGCGCTCCTCCGGCCCGGGCTCGCGCTGCTCCGGGAGCGCCATCACCTCCTCCGCGTCGACGCCGAAGACGCTGCTGCTGCGCTCGCTGTCGGTGCGGGAGCGCTTGGAGACCCGCCATGCCTCGCGGCGGGCCGCGGTGAGCAGCCAGCCGACGACGCTCTGGGCGTCGCGGATCGTCGCGGCGCTGCGGAGCAGCGTCAGCCAGACCGTCTGGACGACGTCCTCCGCGGCGACCTGGTCGAGGCCGGCACCGCGCACGGTGCGCCACAGCAGCGGGGTCATGACGTCGACGAGCGCGTCGAACGCCGCTCGGTCGCCGTCCTGGTAGCGCGAGAACGCCGCCACCGCCTGGGTCACCAGCGTCTCGCCCGAGGCTGTCGAAGGGGTCGTCCCGATCACGTGCTGCTGTCCTTCGTCGTCGCGGGCGGCGCGATGCGGCCCGGCATCACCTGCAACAGGCCGCGCAGCCGCTCCACAGGCGGCTGCGGAGCGGCTCCAGGGTCGAGCCTGCGGCGGAGCAGCTCTGCCGCGAGCTGTCCGGCGAAGACCGGCGCCGCGAACGACGTGCCGCTCCACACCCCGAAGCCGGCGCTGAAGTCGTCGGCGTCGATGGTGGCCCGCCACTCGCCGCGCGCGTTGCGCACGGCGTGGGTCGGCTGGAGCGAGGCGTTGTACGTCGTCGGCATCGTGCTCACCAAGGACGCACCCGCCCGCCGGAACCGGATCCACGGACCCTCGTTGCTGAAGAGCGCGACCGTGCTGTTCGGGTTGAGCGCCCCGACCGCGGTCACCGGGACCGCCGAGGGGTCGTCCGTCGGGCCGCCGGGGTACGGCGCGAAGGCGGCCGGGTAGAGCGGACGTGGGCTCGCGTCGTTGCCGGCGCTGACGACCACGGCGACGCCGTGCCGGCCGAGCAGCTGCAGCGGCCCGGCGAGCAGGGCGTCGAACGACGGGTCCTCCGGCTGCTCGTGGTAGTAGCCGAGGGACATCGTCAGGACGTCGACCGGGCGGTAGTCCGGGTGCCCGGCCCGGGCGAGCAGCTGCCGCAGCGCCAGGAGCTGGAGGCTGCGCAGGAGGTCGGCCTCCGCCACCACACCGGTGTTGCCGAAGAGCCGGACGTCGAGGATCCGGGCGTCGGGACAGGCCTGCCGGACCAGGCCGGCGATGAAGGTCGCGTGGCCGGAGTCGACGTCCAGCTGTCCCTGCAGGAGGTCGGCGATCCCTTGGCGCTCGGCCCCGGCGTCCGCGACCGGGATCCCCAGCGGCTGCTCGAGCACCTGCGGCTCCCGCTCGACGACGTCGGGCCCGAGCCACGGGTGCCTGCCGACGCCGGTGTCGAGCACCGCGACGAGCGGCCGCACGGCGTCATCGAGCCCGGGGTCCTCCGCCGGGCCCGGACCGACCCAGTTCACCGGCTGCCGCCCGCCGGTCCCCATCGCGGCGTACTGGTCGACGCCGTGGCTGTTGGTCAGGGGGTGGCTGTTGGTCAGCGGGTGGCTGTTCGTGAGCGGGTGGCTGTTGGTCAGCGGGTGGCTGTTGGTCAGCGGACCCGCCAGCGCCGGGTGCTCGAGCGCGACGTCGCTGCGGCGGTCCCGGTCGTCGGCGACCCGCACGCGGTAGGCCTGGAGCAGCCGCCAGGTGTCGATCGGCTTGAAGACCGGGTCGCGCGGGTCGACGGGGACGACGAGCCGGACCCGGCGTACCCAGACGGCCTCGAGCGCGTCGAGGTGCTCCTCGACGCGGCCCGCCCGCTCGGGGTCCCGCTCCGCCAGCGCCCGCACCTCGGTGCGGGCGCGCGCCAGCAGTGCGTCATCCGCCGCGCCGGTCGGGTCCCAGTCGAGCTCGAACCCGGCGTCGTCGGCCGCCTCCTCGAGGGCGTCCGTCGTCCCCGGGTGGCGGCCACGCACCAGCAACGAGTCGGCGAGGAACGCGGTGGCCTGCAGCGCGCCCTGGCCCTTGATCCGGTACGCCGACAGCGGGTCGAGGACCCGGACGTTGAGGTAGTCGTGGCTCAGCTCGCGCAGGTACGGCGGCGTGGCCGAGAGCCGCGGCGGCGACTGCCGGAGGTCGTCCGGGGCCGACTGACCGGCCGTGCCGGGCTCGTGCCCGGGGTCACGCTGAGGAACCTGCTGTCCCGACTGCTCCATGACCGTCCTGTCCCGATCGAGCGCGCCCCCGCGGCCTCACCCTAGTGCCGCGGGGGCGCTCCGTCAGCGGCACGGTCCCCCCTCAGGGCCGCCGCTTCTGTGGAGGGAGGAGCAGGTCGCGGCCCGCCTGATACACCGGGTCCGGGAGGCCGCCGGCGGCGAGGCGAGCGGGGTGGTCAGCCCCAGTTCTCCGCCTTGGTCAGGCAGAACGGGTGCCCGTCGGGGTCGAGCAGCACCCGCCAGGTGTCGCCCGGCTGAGGGTCCGCCACGGTCGCGCCGAGCGCGACCGCGGTCTGCTCCGCCTGCTCGAGGTCGTCGACTGCCAGGTCGAAGTGGAACTGTTTGCTGCCTGCCTCGTTCGGCCAGCCCGGCGCGCGGTAGTCCTCGACCCTGCCGAAGCCGAGGGCGTGCGAGGGCCCGGTGAGCATCGCGTACTCGTCCTCCACCGCGGCGACCTCCCAGCCGAGCAGCGCGGACCAGAATGCGGCGCTGGCACGCGGGTCCGCACAGTCGAGCGTCACCATCGCCAGGCGGGCGGTCGGCTGGCTCATGATCGTCTCCTGCTCTGCGTCGACCGGGCATGGCCGCGCCCGGAGGACGCGACGGTGGCGGAGGTGGCGGGATTTGAACCCGCGAGAGGGTTCAACCCTCAACCCGCTTAGCAGGCGGGCGCCATAGGCCACTAGGCGACACCTCCGTGCCGGCGCCGGGCATGGCCCGGAGCAGCCTGGACAGGGTACCCGAGCGGTGGGTCAGCGGATCCGGCGGTACCCGTGCCCGGCGTCGAGGCGGGTCCTCAGGTCCTGCACGAACACCTCGCGCGGAGCATCGAGGACCGCCACCGGCACCGTCGTCGTCCGCCCGTCGCGCAGCCGGAGCACGACGCAGTCGTGGCCGTGGACCGTCGCGGTGACGACGTCCTCGACGTCGCGCCACCGCGCCGCGCGGACGCCGGCCCTCCGCAGCAGCCGGACCCGGTAGCCGGCCTCGTCGAGGTGCACCAGCGGCGTCAGCCGGGTGAGCGCCAGGCCGGTGGCGACCACGGCGACCACGACCAGGACGACGACCACGGTGGCGACGGCAGGCAGCTCGAGGAGCGCCGCGAGGGTCACCGCGACGACGGTCAGCAGCCCGAGCCCGACCAGGACGAGGCCGAGGAACCGCAGGACGAGCGGCGGGGCGAAGCGGTAGTCCGACGGCACAGGCCGATCCAACCACCCACGGCCACGCCGGCCTCACCCGAGCAGAGGGGGCGGGATTCGAACCCGCGGCTGACATCCCTGCCAGCGACCGCTTTCAAGGCGGTTCCGATCGGCCACTCCGGCACCCCTCCGAGGACCTCGCGCATGGTCCGGTCCGGCGTCGAGTGTAGGCGGCGCGGGGGCAGCGCCGCCCGCGCTCAGTCGCGGTCGAGCGTGACGAGCGGGTCGCCCTCCTGGACGACGTCGCCCGACCCGACGTTCACCGACGACACCGTCCCGGCGTGCTCGCTCAGCACCGGGATCTCCATCTTCATCGACTCCAGCAGCACCACGGTGTCGCCCGGCGCGACGGCGTCCCCCGGTGCGACGTACACCTGCAGGACGTTGGCGACCATCTCGGCCTGGATGTCGACGGACTTGGGGAGGCGCGCCATGGCCGGGAGGTTACCCCCGGGAGACCGTCCCGTCCGTCGCCGTGGCCGCGCGTCTCCGACGCGACCGACGGGCGCTCCCAGGGCCCGTCGTCCCTGCGGTTCAGCAGCGACGGGTTCTCCTCGCGGGCCTGCGCGAGCAGGTGCAGGTCGACGTCGGCCACCACGACCTCGTCGTCCTCGCCGACCGCCGCTGCCGCGACCTCACCGCGGGGGTCCACGACCAGCGAGTGGCCGGTGTAGCGCGGCCCGGACTGACCGACGGCGGCGACCCAGCAGACGTTCTCGACCGCGCGGGCGGTGACCAGGGTGCGCCAGTGGTGCAGCTTGCGCGGCCCGGCGACCCAGGCCGACGGCACGACGAGGAGGTCCGCACCGGCGCGCGAGAGCTCCCGTCCCAGCTCGGGGAAGCGCAGGTCGTAGCAGGTCATCAGCCCGACGGCCGCGCCGGCGACGTCGAGCGTCGTCGGCGTCCGGGGCCCGGGCAGCAGCCGGTCGGACTCCCGGTAGCCGAAGGAGTCGTAGAGGTGGACCTTGCGGTAGGACGCCCGCAGCCCGTCCGCGTCCACCGCGACGAGGGTGTTGAACGGCCGCTCGAGGTCCTCGCCGCGCTCGAACAGGCCGGCCACGAAGGTGCCGCCGTGCGCGCGGGCACGGGCGCGCAGCGCGTCGACGAAGGGACCGTCCAGCGGCTCGGCGCGGTGACCGAGCGGTGACCCCGGCGCTCCGAAGTCCGCTGCGAAGGCTTCCGGGAGCACCACGAGGTCGGCCGGGGGCAGGGTCAGAGCCGCCAGGCGGGCCCGGTTCTCCGCCGGCTCCTCGGAGGAGGCCACCTGCACCAGGACGACGCGCACCGCGTCATCCTCCCAGCCCGAGGGTGCCCGTTCGACGGGCTCCCTCACACTGACCACATGGGCGAGCCTGAGGCGTGGGGGGCGGTCGTGCTCACCGGCGGCACCGGCGCGCGGATGGACGGCGCGAACAAGGCGGCGCTGGAGATCGGCGGCGTCACGCTGCTCGAGCGGGCGCTGGCCGCGACCGCCGCCGCCCGGGAGGTGGTCGTGGTCGGCGACCCCGTCCCCGCCTCGAGGCCGGTGACGTGGACACGTGAGCAGCCCCCCGGAGGCGGTCCCGCCGCGGGTCTCCTCGCCGGGGTCGACGCGCTCCTCGACCCGGCCGCCCTCGTGGCCGTCCTCGCGGTCGACATGCCGCACGTGACCGCAGCGACGCTCGCCCGCCTCGCCGCAGCCGTCGGGGACGCGGACGGGGCGCTGCTCCTCGACGCGCGCGGCCGGCGGCAGCTGCTCTGCGGGGTCTACCGGCTGCCGGCGCTGCGACGGACCCGGCCCCGCGACCCTGCGGCGGAGCACGGGATCCCGGTGCGACGGCTGCTCGAGCCGCTGCGGCTCCGGGAGGTCGCCGCGCAGGAGGACGAAGCCCGCGACGTCGACACCTGGGAGGACCTCCGGGACCTCCGCGGCCGGCCGTGACGACCCCGCCGTCGCGCCGGGGGCGGCGACGTACGACCCTGGAGGGGTGGAGCTGCACGAGTGGACGACCCGCCTCATGGCCGAGCTGGGCATCGAGGGCGAGGTCGACGAGGGCCTGGTCCTCGACGTCGCGCGCGAGGCGGCGCACAACGTGGTGCGCCCCGCGGCGCCGTTGAGCACGTTCCTCCTGGGGTTCGCGGCGGCCCGCGCCGGCGGTGGCCCGGAGGACGTCGAGCGGCTGGCCGCCCGGATCGTCGCGCTCGCCGCCGCGTGGGAGCGCCGGGACGAACCACCCGAGGCTCCCCAGCAGGAGGGCCAGCGAGAGGGCTGACCGGCTCCTTACTGTGGCCCCATGCGTGCCGTGATCGCGACCGAGCCCGGCGGACCCGACGTCCTGGCCCTCGAGGAGCGGCCCGACCCGCGTCCCGGACCCGGGGAGGTCGTCCTCGACGTCGCCGCGTCCGCCGTCAACCGGGCCGACCTGCTGCAGCGCGAGGGTCACTACCCGCCGCCGCCCGGGGCGAGCGACGTCCTCGGGCTGGAGTGCAGCGGGACCGTCCGGGAGGTCGGTGCCGGCGTCGACCGGTGGCGGGTCGGCGACGAGGTCTGCGCGCTGCTCACGGGTGGGGGCTACGCCGAGCAGGTGCGGGTCCCCGCCGGCCAGGTCATGGCGGTCCCGGCCGGGGTCGACCTGGTCACGGCCGCGGCGCTGCCCGAGGTCGCCTGCACGGTCTGGTCCAACCTCTTCATGGTGGCCGGGCTCCAGCCGGGCGAGACCGTGCTCGTCCACGGTGGGGCCGGCGGCATCGGCACCTTCGCGATCCAGCTCGCCGCCGCGCTCGGCGCCACCGTGGCCACGACCGCGGGGTCGGCGGAGAAGCTCGCGCTGTGCCGGTCCCTGGGCGCCGGCATCACCGTCGACTACCGCGAGCAGGACTTCGTCGAGGTGATCCGGGCCGCGACCCGGGAGCGGCCCGGCGGCCCGGGCGCCGACGTGGTGCTCGACAACATGGGAGCGGCGTACCTCGCGCGCAACCTCGACGTCCTCGCGACCTCCGGCCGGTTGGTCGTCATCGGCATGCAGGGCGGCAGCCGTGCCGAGCTCGACCTCGGCACGCTGCTGCGCAAGCGCGCCGCCGTCGTCGCGACGACGCTCCGGGCTCGTCCCGTGCAGGAGAAGGCCGCCATCTGCGCCGCTGTCGAGGAGCACGTGTGGCCGCTCGTCGCCGACGGGTCGGTCCGCCCGGTCGTGCACGCCCGGGTCCCGCTGACCGAGGTGGCCGGGGCCCACCGGACCGTCGAGGGCGGCTCGCACGCCGGCAAGGTCCTCCTCACCGTCGGGCGGTGAGGAGGTCGGTGCGGCTCGATACCCTCGAGGGCATGACCTCACAGCCCCAGCAGCCCGACTCCCCCGACACCGACGACCCGCGCGTCATCGTGATCGGCCCCGGCGGCATGGCGGTCAGCGGCCGGTCGGCGCCGTCGGGAGGCCAGGACGGCCAGGGTCAGGACGGTGCCGGCGACGACGAGGAGCGGCACGTCACCGACCTCGTCGAGCAGCCCGCGAAGGTCATGCGCATCGGCGGGATGATCCGCCAGCTCCTCGACGAGGTGAAGGCGGCGCCGCTCGACGAGGCCTCCCGCGCCCGGTTGGCGAGCATCTACGACTCCTCGATCAGCGAGCTGAAGTCCGGCCTCGCGCCGGAGCTCGTCGAGGAGCTCGAGCGGCTCTCGCTGCCGTTCGGCTCCGAGGCGCCGTCGGACGCCGAGCTCCGGATCGCCCAGGCCCAGCTCGTCGGCTGGCTCGAGGGGCTGTTCCACGGCATCCAGACCGCGATCTACGCCCAGCAGATGGCCGCCCGGGCGCAGCTCGAGCAGATGCGGCGTGCGCTGCCGCCGGGTGTCGGCCCCGCCCCGGGCATGCCCGGCCAGGGACATCCCGCCGCGGGCGAGGGCGACCAGCGCAGCGGCGGGCTCTACCTGTGACCACCCGGCACTGACTGCTGGAGCCTCCGAGCACCCGGCGGTTCCATGGGACACGCCGGGCCTCGGAGGACTGAAGTCCCTTGTCGCGCGCCACGACGTGGAGCATGCTGCCCCTGTGGGGGGTCCGGCCAGGGGGGACGCGCCTCCTACCGGAGCAGGAGGGGCTCATGCGTCAGACGGCTGCAGACATCGATCACGCCATTCTTGACGTCGCCGCGGGGATCTTTGCCACCCACGGCTACACACACACGTCCGTGCAGCAGGTGGCCGACGCCGTCGGCTACTCCAAGCCGGGGCTGCTGCACCGGTTCGGCAGCAAGGAAGCGCTCTACCGGCTGGTGCTCATGGAGGTCTCCCGGACCGCCGACGACATCGCCGACTTCGCGATCGCGCGGGCCAACGAGCCCGACCAGGCGGTCGCGGTCCTCGAGCTCGTGACCCGACGGGCGCTCGCGCGGCCGGGCATGATGCGGATGATGCTGCGCGCCTTCGGGCCGGGCGGCGAGGACCCGTTCAGCTCGACGGTCCGCAACGCCGGGGCGAAGCTGCTCGACGCCTTCGACCACCCGCTCAGCACGCCGGTCGAGCGGCTCCGGGTGCTGCTCGCGCTGGAGCTCATCGCCACCGCGGCGATCACCCAGCACTCGCGGATGGGGTCGGACCTGCGTGTCGACGCCGAGCACTTCGTGCGCACCGTCGTACCGCTGGCCGCCGGCGTCCTCGGCGCCCAGCCTGTCACGGTCTGAGCGGACCGCCGAGGAACAGCTCCTCAAGGACCTGCGCGACACCGTCCTCGTCGTTGCGCGGGGCCACGCGGTCCGCGGCGTCCTTCGCGAGCGGGTGTGCGTTGCCCATCGCGTACGCCGTGCCGGCCCACTCGAGCATGGCCACGTCGTTCGGCATGTCGCCGAACGCCACGACGTCCTCGCGCCCGACGCCGAGCTCGGCGCAGAGCAGCGCGAGGGTGCTGGCCTTGGTGACTCCTGCCGCGCTCATCTCGACCAGCGCTCCCACCGAGGACCACGTCGTCGTGACGGCGTGCCCGACGGCGTCCTCCACCCGTGCCCAGTAGTCCTCGGGCGGGAGCTCCTCGTGGCGGGCGAGCATCTTGACGACCGAGTCGTCGAAGATCTCGGTCAGCGGCCCGACCTCGGGCAGGAAGCCGGGGACGGTGTCGGCCCGCGAGTGGAACTCCGGCTCGCGGCCGAACCCGGTGGCCCGCTCCACCGCGAACGTCGTGCCCGGGATCTCGGCGCGCAGCTGCTCGGCGACCTCGAGGCCGACCTCGCGTGGGATAGCCCGGGACTGCGCGACCCGACGTCTCGGCACGTCGTAGACGATCCCGCCGTTGCTGCAGACCGCCAGGCCGTGGTCGCCGACGTGGTGCCACAGCTCCTGCATCCAGCGGACCGGCCGGCCGGTGACGAAGACGACGGTGATGCCGCGCTCCTCCAGGGCGGCGAGCACCCGACGGGTCCGTGCGGTGACGGTGCCGTCGGTGTGCAGGAGCGTCCCGTCCAGGTCGGTCGCGACGAGGGGAGGCACCGATCAGGTCCCGTCCGCGAACCAGCGAGCCAGCTCGAGCGCGACGCCGTCGTCGCGGACCCCGGCGGTGACCGCGTCGGCCGCGGCCTTGACCTCGACGACGGCCTGGCCCATGGCGACCCCGCGGCCTGCCCACCGCAGCATCTCGACGTCGTTGCGGCCGTCCCCGATGGCCAGCACGTCGCCCGCGGCGACGTCGAGGTGGGCGCAGACCGACTCCAGGCCGGAGGCCTTCGAGACGTCGGCGGGCGCGAGGTCCAGCCACGCGGTCCACCCGATGAAGTAGTTGATGCCGTGGAGCCCGACCCGCTCGACGAGCTGGGCGAAGTCCCGCTCGGTGGCGTCGGGGTCGCGGATGATGACCCGGGTGACCGGTTCGGCGACGAGCTCCTCGACCGACTCGAAGGTGAACTGGCCGGTGATCTCGCCCTCCGGGAACAGCTTGTTGACGCGGTAGCCGACGCCGATCTCCTCCACCGCGACGTGCACGTGCGGCGCCTGCTCGAGCAGCCGTGCGACGACCTCGCTGGCGTCGAACGTCACGGTGCTGAGGAGCTCGACGGGAGGGACCCGGTCCGGCGCGTAGCCGAACGTCACCGAGCCGTTCGAGGCGACCCCGAGTGCCTGCTCACCGGCTCGCCGCGGCAGCCGGAGCAGGTCGAGGACCCCGGTGGTGCCGAACGTCGAGCGCCCGGTGGCGAGCACGACGTGGGCGCCGGCCTCGACGGCTCGGTCGAGCGCCGCCAGCACGGCCGGGGCGATCGACTCCTCGACGACCCCGGAGCCGTGCGGGGCGCCGAACAGCGTGCCGTCGATGTCGAGGGCGACGACCCGCGGTCGCCACCCGGTGCCGGGGCGGGTCACCGCGTGACCGGTTCGAGCACCTCGCGGCCCTGCAGGTAGGGCTGCAGGGCAGCGGGCACCGCTACCGAGCCGTCCTCCCGCTGGTGGTTCTCGAGCAGCGCCACGATCGTGCGCGGGATCGCGCAGAGCGTCCCGTTGAGGGTCGCCAGCGGGCGTGTGCCGTCGGGGAACCGGCCCCGGACGTCGAGCCGGCGGGCCTGGAAGTCGGTGCAGTTCGAGGTGGAGCTGACCTCGCGGTAGCGGCCCTGCGTGGGGATCCACGCCTCGCAGTCGAACTTCCGCTCCGCCGAGAGCCCCAGGTCGCCCGCCGCGACGTCGATCACCCGGAACGGCAGCTCGAGCGCGGTGAAGAACTGCTTCTCCCACTCCAGCAGCCGGCGGTGCTCGGCGTAGGACTCCTCGACGGTCGTGTAGCTGAACATCTCGACCTTGTCGAACCAGTGCACGCGGATGATGCCGCTGGTGTCCTTGCCGTAGGAGCCCGCCTCCTTGCGGTAGCAGGGGCTGAACGCGGCGTACCGCCTCGGGAGGGTCGCGGGGTCGAGGATCTCGTCGGAGTGGTACGCCGCCAACGGCACCTCGCTGGTGCCGACGAGGTAGAGGTCCTCCCCCTCGATGCGGTAGACGTCGTCCGCTGCCTGGCCGAGGAAGCCGGTGCCCTCCATCGCCCGGGGGCGGACGAGAGCCGGCGGCACCATCGGGACGAACCCCGCGCTGCGCGCCTGGTCCATCGCCATCGCGACGAGCGCCAGCTCGAGGTCGGCGCCGGCGCCGGTGAGGTAGTAGAAGCGGGCGCCCGAGACCTTGACGCCCCGCTCGATGTCGATGGCACCGAGGACCCGACCCAGTTCGACGTGGTCCTTGGGGGCGAAGCCGTCGGCGACGAAGTCGCGGGGCTCGCCGACGTGCTCGAGCAGCACGTAGTCGTCCTCGTCGCCGGCCGGTGCCTCCGGCGCAGCGAGGTTGGGGATCCCCATGAGCAGGGCACGGGACGCCTCGTCGGCCTCGGCCTGCGCCGCCTCCGCGGTCTTCACCGCCGCGGCGAGCGCCTTGGTCCGCGCGAGCAGCTCCTGCTTCTCCGCGCCCTGCGTCCGCGGGATCTGCTTGCCGAGCGTCTTCTGCTCCGACCGGAGCCGCTCGAACTCCACGATCGCCGCCCGGCGCCGCTCGTCGGCCCGCACGGCCTCGTCCACGACCTCGGCGGAGAGCCCACGACGAGCCTGGGCGGTCCGGACGCGGTCGGGGTCGTCACGCAGGATGCGGGGATCGATCACCGGCTCATGCTAGAGGCCGGTCAGGACATACTGGGTGGCCGTTTCCCCCACCCTGCACAGGAGCGCTCGTGACGCTGGCTGACCGCACGCGTCGGCGGCTCCTCCTCATCGTCGCGGTCGCGTCCCTGTGGCTCCTGGTCGCGTCGGCGGCCGTGACCCTGCAGCCCGCGTTCGTCGACGACGTCGACACGAGCCTCGGGCGGCCGGTCGCGGCGTTCGCCGACCGGCACGACGCCCTGGAGAGGTCCGCCGAGGTCGTCGCCGTGCTGACCCGGCCGGGGGTCTTCATCACCCTGCTGCTGGTCGTCGCGCTGGTGCTGGCACTGCGCGGCTTCCGGCGTACGGCGCTGTGGCTGGCGGTGGTGCCGAGCCTCTGCCAGCTGACGACGGTGACCATGAAGATCGTCTGGGCGCGGCCGCGACCGTCGTACGCCCACATGGAGCTGTCCGACTTCTCCTACCCCTCGGGGCACGCGACCGGCTCCGCGTGCGCGGCGGGGGTGGTGATGGTGCTCGCCACGCTGTTCGTCCGACGGGGCGGGCAGCGCCGGCAGGTGGCGGTGGTCGCGGTGTGCCTTGCGCTCGCGGTGGGCGCCGACCGGGTGCTCCTCGGGGTGCACGGGCTGGTCGACGTGCTGAGCGGGTACGCCGTCGCAGCGGTCTGGGTGGCGGGGTCGGCATGGCTGTTCGACCCGACGCCGCGGCCTCCGGCGGTCGACCCGCAGACGAGCGTGCTGCCCGCGTCGCGAGACGTCGCGGTTGTCCTCAACCCGGTAAAGGTCGACGACCCGGCGGCCTTCCGGAGGCTCGTCGACGCCCGGGCCGCGGAGCTCGGCTGGAACCCGCCGCGGTGGTTCGAGACCACGGTCGAGGACCCCGGCCGGTCGATGGCCCACGAGGCGGCGGTCGGCGGGGCGGAGCTCGTGGTCGTCTGTGGCGGGGACGGGACGGTGCGGACGGTGTGCGCCGAGCTGGCCGGTACCGGCATCCCCGTCGGGGTCGTCCCGGCCGGCACGGGGAACCTCCTGGCCCGCAACCTCGCCCTGCCGCTGTACCTCAACGGCGCGGTCGAGGTCGCGCTCAACGGGCAGGACCGGGCGATCGACCTGGTGCGGGTCCGGGGGGACGGCATCGCCGAGGGCGAGCACTTCCTCGTGATGGCGGGGATGGGGTTCGACGCGGCGATCATGGAAGGGGCCAACGAGCAGATCAAGGCGCGGGTGGGCTGGCTGGCCTACGTCTGGTCGGGCATGCGGAACCTCATGTTCCCCGCCGTGCGCGTCGAGGTCCGTGTCGACGACGGGCCCTGGACCCGGCACCGCGCCCGGACCGTGGTCGTGGGCAACGTCGGGTTCCTCCAGGCCGGCCTGCCGCTGCTGCCCGATGCGGTCATCGACGACGGGCGGCTCGACGCGGTGCTGGTCAACCCCCGCCGGTTCCGCCACTGGGTGCTCGTCGTGGTCCGCGTCGTCGGCCGTGCCCGCAAGCTCGACGAGACGGTCAACCGCGTGACGGGGCGGGTCATCGAGGTGCGGGCCTCGGCCGACACCCCGCGGCAGGTCGACGGCGACCCGATCGGGGCGGGACGGGAGCTGCGGTGCGAGTGCCTGCCGGGCCAGCTCCTCGTGCGGGTCGCGCGCTGACCCTCGGCGCGGGTCAGGCGCCGAGCTTGGCCTGCTGGATCGCGTCGGACTCCTCGGGCGACAGCTGTTGCCCGCCGGACCACTGGACGACGTTCTTGGCGTACGTGCGGGCGTCGGAGCGCCCGTGGATCGAGGTGACGACGACCCCGTTGCCGCCGTCGTCGAGGACCGCCATCGACCACGACAGCCGGCCCCCCATGTCCCCGAAGGCGTCGTACCGGACCACCGCGAGCCGGCGTACCGCCCCGGCGACGTCCTGGCGCAGCGCCTCGACCTCGGCGCGGAGCCCGTGGACGTCGGTGGGCAGCCGGGAGCCCTTCGCGGGGCGGCGCTTGGACCTCGCGGACCGCAGCGCGAGCAGCGAGAGCGCGAGCGTCAGCACGCTGACGGCGGCAAGGACGGCGACCGCGGTGGTGAGGGCGTCTCTCGTCATGACAGGAGAAGCGTAGGACGGGCGGTGGGGGCTCGAGGGGCGCCACGCGGTCGGTCGGGGCGGCGGTTCCCCAAGGGATGCCGGCATGTTGGTGCTCCCCATGGGAGGTGACGCGTGGGGAGCACGAGTTCGCCTGCATCCCTTGGGGAACCGGCGCGATGCTCGATCAGCCGCCCGAGCGGAGCCGGTCCAGCCAGGCCGAGGCCGCCTCGAACTCCTCGTCGGTCGTCCCCGGCCGGAGCTGCGGCGCCTTGCCGTCGTGGCGCTCGTAGGAGCCGAGGAACCGGACGTCGGCACACACCCGCCGCAGCCCCGTCAGCGCCTCCCCCACCCGCCGGTCGAGGACGTGACCCTCGGCGTCGATCGAGAAGCAGTAGTCGCCCAGCGCCGCACCCGTCGGCCGCGACTCGATGCGGGTGAGGTTGACCCCGCGCATCGTCAGCTGCTCGAGGATCTCCAGCAGCGCTCCGGGATGGTCCTCGTGCATGAACGCCACGAGGCTGGTCTTGTCCCGTCCCGTCGGCGGCGCCGGCGGGCCGGGCCGGGTCACGAGGACGAACCGGGTGACGGCGTCGGGGTTGTCGCCGATCCCCTCCGCGAGGACGTCGAGCGCGTAGCGCTCCGCAGCCAGCGGCGCCGAGACCGCCGCGTCCCAAGGCGCCGTGCCGGATCCGGCCAGGAGCGCAGCGGCCTGCGCCGTCGAGGACGCGTGGACGACCTCGGCGTCGGGGAGGTGCTCGGCGAGCCAGGTCCGGGTCTGCGCCGCCGCGTGCGGGTGGGTCCCCACCCGGCGTACGTCGGACAGCGCGGTGCCCGGCCGCACGAGCAGCGAGAACGCCACCGGCACCGTCATCTCGCGGGTGATCATGAGCGGGGCGCCCTGCGCCAGCTCGTCGAGGGTGACCGGCACCGACCCCTCGACGGAGTTCTCGATGGGGACGACCGCGCCGTCAGCGGCCCCGTCACGGACCGCGTCGAGGGCGACGGTCACGGTCGTGCACGGCTCGGGCGTAGCAGACGCCGCGTCGGGGAGCGACCGGAGTGCCTGCTCGGTGAAGGTGCCCTCCGGCCCGAGGTAGCTGTAGCGGCGGGGCGCGGGCTGGTCGTCGGGCACGCTCCGGAGCGTAGTGGCCGGCCGGCGCGGGGCTCCCCACGGCGTACTGGCACTGCCCATGGTGGGTGACCCGTGGGGAGCACCAGTCCGCCGGCATCCCTTGGGGAACCGGAGGGGGGCTCAGGGCCGGCGGCCGATGAACCCCAGCAGCTGCTGCTGCACCGGCGCGTCCGGCGGTACGTCGACCCGCGGGCCGTAATGGCCGCTGGTCCGCAGCACCTCCTCGATCGGCTGCATCCCCTCGTACATCGCCCGGCACATCCCCTCGTCAAGGGTCTCGTCCTGGCCGGTGGCCCGCGCGAGGTCCCAGGTGTGGAGGAAGACGTCACCGGTGTAGAAGCGGTCGACCGCTTCGGGCAGGGGCACCTCACCGACGTGCGGGTTGGTCAGCACGCGGTCACCCGACGCGGGGTCGTCGAGGAGCCGCTGGATCGCGTCGGCCTGCGCCACCCACGCCGCGACCGGGTCCTCGTCGACCGAGGGCCCGGTCTCGAGCCGGATCCCCGTCCCGCCCTCGAGGAAACCCGGGAACCAGGTCACCAGGTGGCGGACGACGTCGCGCGCCACCCAGCCCTCGACCGGCGCCGGGGCGTCCCACCCGCCCTCGGGGACGGCGCGGACCCGCCGGGTGAACCCCTCGGCCACCTCCGCGTGCCGGGCGGCCGGCGTCAGCTCGGTCAGCGGCGCTGCCGTGCGGCTCACGAGGCCTCCCTCGGATCCGCGAGGAGCTCGTCGAGCCGCTGGTAGCTCTCCTGCATCCCGCCCTCCATGCCGCTGCTCAGCATCGCGTCGCGGGTCGCGACGTCATGGGTGACCGAGGTGACCCGGAGCCGGGTCCGGCCGTCGCCGAGGTCGGTGAACTCGGCCTTGTCCAGGGTCGGCGTGTCCGGCTCAGGGTCGAACCCGAAGGTCTGGGTGATGCTCCGCCCGGGCTGGACGTCGTGGACGGCGCCCCAGAAGCCGTACTCCGTGCCGTCCTCGTCGACGTGCACGTAGCGGTAGGAGCCGCCCCGGCGCATGTCCCACTGCTCCAGCCTCATCGTCAGCCGGCGGGGGCCGAGCCACTGCACGACCAGGTCCGGGTCGACGTGGGCCCGGAAGACCCGGTCGACCGGCGCGTCGAAGTCCCGGACGATCTCGATCAGCGGCTGCCCGGGGGGTGCGGTGATCTCCGCCTCCGGTCGTGCCGCGGTCCCCTTGTTGCTGCGGGTCTGTGTCTGCGTGGTCATGATGCCGCTCCTTCCTGCCGCCGATGTGACGGCTCCTCGTCCTGGGCCATCCGGTCGAGGACTGCGTCGAGGCGCTGGTACCGCTCCTCGACCTCGCGCCTGCGCCGCTCGATCCACGCCGTCATGAGGTCCAGGACCTCGGCGTTGAGCGTGGCCGGGCGCCGCTGCGCCTCGCGCGTACGCCGGACCAGGCCGGCGTCCTCGAGCACCTTGAGGTGCTTCGCGACCGCCTGTACCGACACGTCGTACGCCGAGGCCAGGTCGGTCAGGGTGGCGTCGGCCGTGGCGAGCCGTCGGACGACGTCGCGTCGGGTGGGGTCGGCCAGTGCCGCGAACACCCGCGAGAGCCGCTCCTCCTGCTCCACAACCGACCTCCATCTTCAACCGGATGGTTGACCCTAAGGAGGCTCCCGCCTTGTTGTCAACCAGGTGGTTGAAGAAACCTCTGTCGCAGACTGGTGCCATGGACAGCACGGAGCTCCAGGTGACGACCGGAGGGCGCGAGGTCGTGCTCGACCTCACCGCCCGTTGCGAGCGCTTCGTCGCCGAGCGCGGCGGGAGCGGCCTGCTGCACGTCTTCGTCCCTCACGCCACCGCCGGCCTCGCGATCCTCGAGACCGGTGCCGGCAGCGACGACGACCTGCTCGCGGCGCTGGCCGACCTGCTCCCCGCCGACGACCGCTGGCGGCACCGGCACGGCAGCCCGGGCCACGGTCGGTCGCACGTGCTCCCGGCGCTGGTGCCGCCTTACGCCACGGTGCCGGTGGTCGACGGTCACCTCGCGCTGGGGACCTGGCAGAGCATCTGCCTCGTCGACCTGAACGTCGACAACCCGGGACGGACGGTGCGGCTGAGCCTCCTCCGCTCCGCATGACGCTCCGCATGACGCTCCGCATGACGAGAGGCCCCACCCGGACGGGTGGGGCCTCTCGTGTGAGCGTCGGCGTGCCGGTGCGTCAGGCCGGCGGCGGGCTCAGCGGCGCACCGCTGGGGGACGACGGCGTCGCCGTGGACGAGACCGGCGGCGTGACGGTCGTGGAGGGCGTGGTGGTCGTCGTGGAGGCGGTCGACGCCGCCGACGGCTCCGTCGTGCTCATCGGTGAGCTCGACGTCCCGGAGCCCGAGTCGGACCCCTTGACCTTCGACGTCGCCGCGGTGGCAGCGCCGGTGACCTTGTCCTTGATGACTGGTGCGGCCTCCTTGGCCTGCTGAGCGGTCTGCTGCACCTTGGGGTTGCTCTTCACGCGCGTCGCGGCCTGGCGGAGCTGCTCGTAGCGCTGACGGCCGGCGCGGGCGCCGAGCACGTAGCCGATCCCTCCGGCGAAGAGTGCGGTCAGCTTCCTCATGTCATGTCCTCTCGGTGGTTCTGGTGTGGTCGTGGTGCGCGGGTGCGGCCGACTGCCGCCCAGGGTCTGTCTACCCGGTCAGCGGGACGTCGTGGCGCTCGAGGCACCCGTCGGACCGCTCGCCGTGCTCGAGTCGTCGCGGTCGGCCTCCTGCTCGGCGCGCTCCCGGATGTCCCGTCCGCGCTCGATGTCCTCCTGCTCCTTCTCGGCCTTCTTCTCGATGCCGCTGGTGTCGCGCGCCGGGAGCTGGAGCTCCTCCTCGGCAGGCACTCCTGCTTGCAGCTGGCGGGCGCGCTCCAGCTCGGAGTCGATCTCCGCTCCGAGCAGGAGCGCGATGTTGGTGATCCACAGCCACAGCAGGGTCACGATGACGCCGGCGAGCGAGCCGTAGGTCTTGTTGTAGCTCCCGAAGTTGCTGACGTAGAACGCGAACGCGATCGACGCGACGACCCAGATGATGATCGCGAACACGGCACCGACCGAGACCCACTTGAACTTCGGCTGCTTCACGTTCGGGGTGGCGTAGTAGAGGATCGCCACGATCACCACGACCATGGCCGCGATCACCGGGAACTTCGCGATGTTGAAGACGGTCACCGCCGTGTCGCCCAGACCGATCGCACCGCCGACCGTCGTCGCGAGCGGACCGGAGAGGACCAGGGCGACGAGCACGACAGCGATCAGCAGCACCGCGACGAGCGTCACCAGGAGCTGCACCGGGCGCAGCTTCCAGAACGGCCGGCCCTCGTCGATCTCGTAGATCCGGTTCATCGCGCGGCCGAAGGCCCCGACGTACCCGCTGGCCGACCAGAGCGCGAGGAAGAGCCCGAGAACCAGCCCGATGCCGGCCGCCGAGCTCGACGTCAGCTGGGTGACGGCGTCGTTGAGGATGTTGAAGGTCTCCTGGCTGACCAGCGGCTTGACGATGTCGGTCATCGCGGACTGGACTGCGGTCGGCTGCCCGATGACCCCGACGATCGAGATCAGCGCGACGATCGCCGGGAAGAGCGCCAGTACGGCGTAGTAGGTCAGCGCCGCCGCCAGGTCGGTGCACTGGTCGTCGCTGAACTCGCGGAGGACCTTGCGTCCGATGTACTTCCAGGACTGCTTGTGGATCTCGGTGGGCTTGTCCGGCTTCTCGTTCGCTGCCGGGACCTCGCCCTCGCGGGTCTCGATCTTGCTCATCGTTCCCTCCACCAGAGGACGGCGGTCGCGACAAGGACGGTGACCCCGAACGCGAGGAGCTCCGGTCGAGGCCGCCCCGAGGGGCTGACCGCGCCGGCCCGGACGCTGTGCCCGACGGTGCCGGACGCGGAACCGACCCCGGCCCGTGCCGAGCCGACGGTGCTCTGGGCGACGTGCTTGACCTGGGCGACCTTGGCCTGCGCGGTGTGCTTGGCCTCCTCGACCCTGGCCTGCGCTTGCGACTTCACGTCGAGCTTGGCGCTCAGGGCGTCGATCGTCTCGGCGAGCTGCGCGCGCTGCACCTCGATCTCGGCCTCGATCTGGTCGGGAGTCTGGGCCTCGCCCGACAGCGACCTCACGCTGAGGCTCGACTTCTCGGCGGACGTCTCGCCCGACGAGGGGCTCCCCGAGGGACCCATGGCGGTGCTCATCGGCGCTCTCCCTTGACGGTCGCGATGTCTTCCTTGACCGACTCGATCGTCCGCTCAGGGGTGGGCGGCGTCGCCTCCGCGACCTTCTTCTTCCCCAGCAGGGCAGCCAGACCCGCGACGGCGAAGAGGACGACGGTGACGATCAGCGCCGCCAGCCAGCCCGGCATCACCAGGTCGAGGAGCAGGGCCGCTGTCGTGAGGAGGAAGGCGAGGCCGAAGAAGGCCAGCAGCCCGGCGACGCTGAACATGCCCAGGCCGATCCCGGCCCGCTTGCCCTTCTCGGTGACCTCGGCCTGGGCAAGCCGGATCTCGGAGCGGATGAGCGCGGGGATCTGGGAGGAGAGCTGGGAGACGAGGGTCCCCAGCGAAGCGTCGGTGGGGTGTGTGGTGGTGGTGGTGGTGTCGGCGTAGGCGCGTCCCGGCTGGCTCACCTGCGGGTTCGCCTGCTGGCTCACATGACTCATGCCCCGGAGGTTCTCCTGTGCCGTCCCGGACAAACCCCCCACAGCGGTGACCGCCTGCACACGGGGAGCAGCGATGCGACGCGTCCACGGTCCGGGACCGGGTACGTCCGAGGCGCCCCCCGCGCACACGACGGAGCCCCGGTCCTGGTGGACCGGGGCTCCGTCGTGCTGCTGAGGAGGATGAGGCTCAGAGCGACGTGCTCGGGTTGCTCTGGTGAGTCTGCACGTTCTCCTTGGAGTCCTGCGCGCTGCTCTTCACGTCCTGCGCCGCGGACTGACCCTCGGACCTGACCTGCTCGACCGCGTCCTGAGCCGTGGTCTTGACCGAGTCGGCCGCCTCCATCGCGGGCTCCTTGAGGTTCTGCGCGGTCTCCTTGGCCAGCTCCTGGGCCTGGCCGACGAGCGGCTGCGCCTGGTCCTTGAGCTGGTTGACGGCCTGCCGCTCCTTCTGGCTCGCGGGGAGCAGGGAGCCGAGCAGCCAGCCGGCGCCGAGGGCGATCATCCCCGCTGCGAGCGGGTTGCCCTGGGCGCGCTGCCTGGCCATCTGCGGCGCCTGGCCGACCGTGCCGGAGACGTTGGAGGCGACGTTCGAGGCCTGCCCGGATGCGCTGCCTGTCACGTCGGACACCCTGCCGTGCACCGAGGACGCGGCGTCCTCGGCGGTGCCCATCACCTTGTCCTTGATCCCGACCGCGGTGCCCTTGGCCTTGTCGACCTGGCGCCGGGCGATGTTGCTGGGCGTCACGGCCTCACCGAGCGCGTTGACGTCCTGGCTGAGCCGGGCCTGCGTCTGCTCGATCTCGGCCCGCAGCACCTCGGGGTCGTTGCTGATGGTCATCGGTGTGCCTCGTTTCCTTTGAGTGCGTCGGGAACGCGCTTGGCGGTCTCGGTGGTGTTCGGGAGCCCCTTGACGGAGTCGAGCTGCTTCTTGCCCGCGAGCGCCAGGACGGCGGCGACGATCCCCCAGAGGATCGCCACGATGATCGCGGCCAGGCCCCGGTCCATCCAGTTGTCGAGCAGCCCCCAGAGGGCGTTGGACACGAACAGCAGCACGAGGAGCGCGGCGACGCCGGCGGCCGCGAACATCGCGACCGCCTTGCCGATCGCCGTGCCGGCCTGGGTGGCCTCCGCCTTGGCGAGCGCCACCTCCTGCCGCATCAGCGTCGAGAAGTCGCTCGAGATGTCGCCGATCAGCGAGCCGATCGAGCCGACCTCGCCCTTGGCGTAGGTCTCGTGAGCGCCGTGGATGGGCTCGGCGTCCGGGATCGCGTCCCGGATCGACTCCGCTCTGCCGGTGCCACCCGTGGCGCTGGTGGAGCCGTAGGAGCCGCCCCCGGAACGGGGGGGTTCGAAGGAGGTGCTCATCAGATCGGGTCCTCGCTGCCACGTCCGCCGAACCGGTCCTCGCCGGCCGGGTCCTCGATGAGCGAGGACTCCGACGCGCTCTCGCCCTTGGCTGTCAGCGGCGCCGTCGGGCTGAAGGAGGCAGTGGCGTCACCGTGCGGAGCGGTGCGGCTCACGGACTCGGTGGTGCTCGAGAGCCCACCGGTGCCGGCCGGCTCCGCGTAGTCGTAGGAGGAGCCCGAGGTCGCCCCGGCGAGGCCGGCACCCGTGACGCCGACACCGGCTGCTGCGCCGGTGGTGGTCGCCGGGATGCCGGTGCCCTGTGCGGTCGAGACCTCGCGGTACCCCGTGTCGCCGTACCCGGTGTCCGCGTAGGTGCTGCGGTACCCAGCGCCCCGGTTGCCGGAGACGCCGGAGGTGTCGTCGGAGTCGCGTGCCTCGTCGACCGCGCCGCGGGTCATGCGGCCGCCGATGAAGCCGAGCACGCCGGCCGCGGCGAGGAAGGCCCCGGGACGACGGCGCGCGAAGCGCTGCACCTCGTCGAGGAGGTCGCGGGGCTCCCGCGACTCCAGCCAATCGGCTGCCATCTGCACGCGGTCGGATGCCTGCCGGGCGAGGTCGCTCGCGACGCCGCCGGTGCCGCCCTCGCCGTTGATCATCCCGGTGAGCTCGTCGGCCAGCGAGCGCAGACCGGTGGCGGCACGCTGCTGCTGGTCACTGCCCTGCGAGGCGATCTGCTCGCGCGTCTGGTCGAGCAACGCACGGGCCTGGTTCTTCGCCTCGCCGGCGACCTCGCCGGCCTGCTGCTTGGCGGTCTCCGCGGTCTGCTTGCCACCCTGCACGGCGTCCTGGGCGACGCCCTTGGCCTCTTCCTTGGCCACGTCGCGGGTGTTGCTCGACCCGCTGCCGATGGACCCACCGCTGGGGGAGGTGCCCCCGACGTGGGCTCCTGAAGTCCCGATCGTCTCGGTCATGCCGTTCCCTTCGTGTTGGGGCATCTGCTCTGTCACGTCCGTCCAGCCACGCCGACCGGAGGCCTGCAGCTCGTCGCGCATGCGGCGACGTCCGGGCTCTTCCCCGGCGGGCTACTCAGGGAATCCCCGCGGTGCCGTGCAGCGAAACCTGCTGGACCGGCATGGCGACGTGGCACACACTGCGCCCGTGGAGCCGGGAGGGGAGCGCGGCCGCGCGCCCGACAACGCGCCGGACAGCGCGCCGGGGAGTGCGCCGACGGGCGGGTGGCGGTCGCGCGTCCGAGCGGTGCGGCTGGACACCACGCCGCTGCGGACCTCCCGTGACTTCCGGCTCCTCTTCGCGGCCGGCACGCTGACGTACCTCGGCGGCATGATCACCTACGTCGCCGTGCCCTACCAGATCTACCGGCTGACCGGGTCGAACGCGGCGGTCGGGCTGGTCGGCGCCGTCGAGCTGCTCCCACTCCTCGTGGGGGGGTTGTACGGCGGTGCGCTCGCCGACCACGTCGACCGCCGCAGGCTGCTGGTGTCGACCGGGATCGCGCAGGCGCTCGTCACTGCGCTGCTCGCCGTCAACGCCGCTCGGAGCGAGCCCTCGGTCGGCGCCCTCTACGTCCTGGCCTTCCTGCTCGCCGCCTGCTCGAGCCTCCAGCGGCCCTCGCGTGAGGCACTGCTGCCCCGGACGGTCCGCCACGAGGAGCTCACCGCGGCCAACGCCCTGGGGTCGCTCGGCGCCCAGGTCGGCATGCTCGCCGGACCTGCCGTCGGCGGAGTTCTCCTCGCCACCGTCGGGGCGACCTGGTGCTACGGGATCGACGTCGTCGGGCTGCTGCTCGCCACGGGGCTGTACGCAGCGCTCGGGCACTACCCGCACCGGGACGCGACGACCCCGCCCAGCCTGCGCGGGATCGCCGCGGGCGTCCGGTACGCCGGTCGCCGCCGCGACCTCCTCGGCACCTACCTGGTCGACATGGCCGCGATGGTGCTGGCGATCCCCGTCGTGCTGTTCCCGGCACTCGCCGAGGACGTGTTCCGTCGGCCCGAGCTGCTGGGTCTGCTGTACTCCGCCGAGACCGTCGGTGCGCTCGTCGCCACGGCCACGAGCGGGTGGACCTCGCGGGTGCACCGCCACGGCCGGGCGATCGTCGTGGCCGCCGCGGCGTACGGGCTGGCGATCGCCGCCGCCGGGTTCGCGCCCACCATCGGGCTCACGATGCTGGCGCTGGCGGTCGCGGGCGGCGCCGACATGGTCTCGGCGGTGTTCCGCAGCACCGTGTGGAGCCAGACCATCCCGGAGTCGATGCGCGGGCGGCTGGCCGGCATCGAGATGCTGTCCTACTCGCTGGGGCCGCTCGGGGGCCAGGTCCGCGCCGGCGTGGTGGCCGACGCGTGGTCCGTCCGGGGGTCGATCGCGAGCGGCGGCCTGGCCTGCGTCCTGGGGGTCCTCGGGACGGCGGCGTGGCTGCGCGACTTCTGGGACTACGACGCGCGCACCGACGAGCACGCCGTGGCCGAGCGGCTCCGGCGACGGGAGGCGGCCGCGTGAGCATCACGCTGCGACCGGTGACCGAGGAGGACTTCGGGCTGCTGGCGCGCTGGCTCGCCGAGCCGCACGTGCACCGGTGGTGGTACCACGACCTCGGTGAGGAAGCCGTCGCACGGGACTTCGGTGCGGTGCTGCGGGGGGAGGAGCCGGCCGAGGACCTGCTCGCGCTGGTCGACGGCCAGCCGGTCGGCCTCGTGCAGCGGTGCCGGTGGGAGGACTGGCCCGACGAGCTCGAGGAGCTCGTGACCGGGTCGGCGGGCCGGATCGACGTACCACCGGGGGCGCTCACGGTGGACTACCTGATCGGCCCGCCCGAGGCGATCGGCCGGGGCCTGGGGCCGCGGGTCATCGCGGCGGCGTGCGAGGAGGCGTGGAGGACGTACCCCGAGGCGACGGCCGTGATCGTCCCGGTCGCCACCGGCAACCGGCGCTCCTGGCGAGCGTTGGAGAAGGCCGGTTTCCGACGGGTCGGGGAGGCGGACCTCGAACCCGACAACCCCGTCGACGACCGTCGGCACGTCGTCTACCGGCTGGACCGGCCGGCGCACGGTGGCTGACCTCGTCACGGACTGGGGCCGACCGCGGGCGGCGGCTACCGTCGAGGGGTGCCCGACGACCCCGAGGCGAGGAACGAGGACCGCGACCGAGCAGCCGCCGCCGCCCGGATCCGGCACCAGGGCACGTGGGTCGACCTGCAGGTCCGCCAGGCGATCGAGCGGGGCGACTTCCGCGACCTCCCCGGCTACGGCAAGCCGTTGCGGCTGACCGACCAGAACGACCCGGACTGGTGGGTGAAGCGGCTCGTCGAGCGCGAGAAGGTCGTCGTCGCACCGCCGTCGGTCCAGCTCCGACGCGACGACGCCGCGCTCGACGACCGGCTGGACACGCTCGGCAGCGAGGCCGAGGTACGCCGGGAGGTCGCCGACTTCAACGAGCGGGTCCGGTGGGTGCTCTACCGGCCACCCGAGGGACCTCCGGTGGTGACCGAGCGTCGCGACCCCGACCGCGAGGTCGAGCGGTGGCGGGCCCGCCGCCAGGAGCGCGTCGAGGCCGCCCGGGCTGTCCGAGAGCGCCAAGCCGCCGCGCCGCCGCAACGGCGTGGACTGCTGCGACGCGGCCGCCGTCACCCGCGCTGACCCCTCCTCCCCGCCGCGTCAGCCGTCGACCTCGGCGAGGACCGCGGCCTCCTCGGCACGGGTGACCCCGGTGCGGCCGGCGTCGGGGGTCTCGCGGAGCCAGGCAAGCGTGTCGGCGGCCGTCCGCGCCACGGGCCGGTGCACGAGGCCGGCGGCAGCGGCCGGCTCCGGATCGTGCGCCATCATGCCGGCGTACTCCGGCGACGCCAGCCAGAGTGGCAGGGAGCGCGGCCCCGACCACTCCGCGACCTCGAGCGCGAGCAGCCGTTCGGACCCGACCCACCGCAGGTCAGGGCGGGTGCCGACCCCGGCGGCGACCTCCTCGAGGAGCGACGACCGCGGAACCACCGGCCCGATCGCGTCGAGGACGCCCGGGAGCCGCTGCTCGGCGCAGCGCACCACCCAGGCCGCCAGGTCGCGCACGTCCACGACCTGCGTCGGGTCCGACGGCGATCCCGGTGCGAGGACGGTGCCCGGGTCGGCCAGCCGCTCGACCCAGTAGCTGAACCGTCCGGTCGGGTCACCGGGCCCGACGATGAGACCCGGCCTGACGACCGTGCTGGAGGCGGTGCGGGACTGGACCTCCTGCTCGCACGCGACCTTCATCCCCCCGTACGCCTCGGGATCCGTGTCGAGGTCCCGGTCCTCGGGGACGGGGTCCAGCAACGGAGTGCTCCCTGGGCCTCCCCCAGGGGTGCCGTGGTCGGCGTACACGCTGATCGAGGAGACGAAGACCCAGTGGGCGTCGGGCACCGCGGCCACCGCCGCGCGGACCCAGGACGGGCGCCTCGCGACGTCCACGACGGCGTCCCAGCCGGCCGCACCGGCCCCGAGCACCGCGGCCACGTCGCCGCCGGCGCGGTCGAGCGGCAGGTGGGCGGCGCCGTCCGGCACCGGGGAGGTCCCCCGGCAGGCGCACGTCACGTCGTGGCCGCGCCGGACCGCCTCCGTCGCCACCGCACGCGAGAGGAACCGCGTCCCGCCGAGGACGAGCAGCCGCATGCCGCGCCGTCAGACCCGGTCGCGGCCGTGCCGCGTGAGCCAGACGGCGGGGTCGGGTCCCGCGGGGACGATCCCGGAGGGGTTGATGTCGGTGTGCACCACGTAGTAGTGCGCCTTGATCTGGCCGAAGTCGGTGTTCTCGCCGAACCCGGGCGTCTGGTAGAGGTCCCGCGCGTAGCCCCAGAGGTGCGGCATCTCGGTCAGCTTGTTGCGGTTGCACTTGAAGTGGCCGTGATACACCGGGTCGAACCGCGCGAGGGTGGTGAAGAGCCGGACGTCGGCCTCGGTGATCGTGTCGCCCATCAGGTAGCGCCGGTCGGCCAGCCTCCCCTCGAGCCAGTCCATCGCCGTCCACAGGCGGTCGTAGGCGTCGTCGTACGCCGACTGCGAGCCCGCGAAGCCGCAGCGGTAGACCCCGTTGTTCACCTCGGTGAACACCCGCTTCATCACCTGCTCCATCTCCTCGCGGACCGCGTCGGGCCACAGGTCGGGAGCGTCGGGTCGGTGGTGGTCGCGCCACTCGAAGAAGAAGTCGTGGGTGATCCACGGGAAGTCGTTGGTGACGACCTTGCGGCTGTCGACCTCGACGACCGCGGGCACAGTGATGCCCTTGGGGTAGTCCGGGAACCGGTTGAGGTAGGCCTCCTGGAGCCGGTGGATGCCGAGCACCGGGTCCTTGCTGTCCGGGTCGAGGTCGAAGGTCCAGCTGTCCTTGTCGTGCGTCGGTCCCGCGAGCGCCAGCGAGACGACGTCCTCGAGGCCGAGCAGCTGCCGGACGATGATCGCCCGGTTCGCCCAGGGGCACGCCTTGGCGGCGGCCAGCCGGTAGCGGCCCGGCTCGACCGGCCACGTCGGGACGTCGAGCTGCTGCCCGCCGTACGGGTCCTGGGAACGCCCCTCCTCGGCCGTGATCCGGTCCGGGATGTAGGCCATGTCCCGCTCGAAGGCCTTGCCCTCCTCGCGGTATGTCGGCAGCTTGTCCTCGGCCACGTCACTCCTGTCGTCGTCCGGTGTCCCTCGACCCGTTCCCGGTGACCGGCAGGCTAGCCCCCGCGCTGCGTAGGATCGCCGGTCGTGCCCTCAGCCCGGACCTCCCCTCGGAGTCCTGCCCGGACCGCCGTGTGGCTGGTGCTGATCGGGATCGGGTCGGTGCAGTTCGGCGCCGCGCTGGCCAAGCTGCTCTTCGACGAGGTCACGCCGACGACGGTGGTGTGGCTCCGGCTGCTGACCTCCGCGTTGGTGATGGTCGTCGCGACGCGGTCGCACGTGCGGGGGCGGAGCGTCCAGGACTGGGGGGTCGTCCTCGCCTACGGGACGACGCTGGCGGTCATGAACTGGTCGATCTACGAGTCGTTCGCCCGGATCCCGTTGGGGGTCGCGGTCACCCTCGAGTTCCTCGGCCCGCTGACGGTGGCGCTGGTCGGCTCCCGCCGTCGCCTCGACCTGCTGTGGGTGGCGCTGGCCGGGAGCGGGGTCGCGCTGCTCGGGTTCCAGGGCGGTGACCTCGACCCCGTGGGCGTCCTGTTCGCGCTGGTGGCGGGAGCGGCGTGGGCGGCGTACATCTACCTGACCGCGGCGACCGGGAGCCGCTGGCCGGGCGTCTCGGGGCTCGCGCCGGCGAGCCTCGTCGGTGCGCTGGTCCTGGCGCCGTTCGCCGTGTCGGCAGGCGGCACGGCACTGCTGGACCCGCGGATCGTCGGGGTGGGCCTGGCGGTCGGCCTCCTGTCCTCGGTCGTCCCCTACAGCCTCGAGCTCGTGGCACTGCGGAGCTTGCCCGCCAAGGTCTTCGGGATCCTCATGAGCCTCGAGCCGGCCGCCGCCGCGCTCGTGGGCCTCGTGATCCTCGGCGAGCTCCTGGGGCCCGCGCAGTGGACGGCGGTCGCCTGCATCGTCGCCGCGAGCGTGGGCGTCACCCGGACCTCTCGACCCGTCGCGGCGGATCAGGTCGCGACGGCCTGAGCAAGCCGGTCGAGGGTCGCCTCGAGCTGGTCCTCGCTCACGAGCGGGAAGCCGATCTGCTGCTTGAGCTTCTCGTCGGTGACCCCGCTCCAGTCGTAGGTGAGCCGCACCGTCGTGGTGTCGGAGCCCTGGGACTCGAGCTGCCACACCCACTGCCACCCGGGCGGCTCCTGGCCTGCCGGCGCGGTCTGCCACGCGAGGAGCCGGTTCTTGTCGAACCCCGTGACGTGGTTGTCGGTCTGGTACTCACCGCCCATGTGGGGACCGGACATGTTCATGCGGAAGTTCTGGCCGGTGCGCGCGATGCGGTCGCCGTGGTCGAGGCCGCGGACGAAGCCCGAGCCGTCGAGCTCGACGTGGCGCTCGACGTTGGTGAGCACGTCGAACACCGCCTCGCTGGCCACGGGGATCTCCCGCTCCACGGTGATGTGGGCACGGTCGTCGCGCCGGTCGGAGAACTGGCTGGAGTGTTGGTTCATGGTCCTCCCCTCCCCGCTCGAGCCGCCCCTCATGCCTGGTCGAGCCGCCCCATGCCTGGTCGAGCCGCCCCTCATGCCCGGTCGAGCCGCCCGCCACGGAGGGCGGCTCGTCAGATCGAGGACTCCGGGAGGCGCAAGGCGTAGAGGCTCACGTCGTGCCAGGCACCGAACTTGTGCCCGACCGCGGGCAGGGTGCCGACGTGGTCGAACCCGAGCGACCGGTGCAGGGCGTCGCTCGCCGGGTTGGGCTCGGCCATCACCGCGACCACCGTCCGGTACCCGAGGTCGGCCACCCGGCGCAGCAGCCGGTCGTAGAGCAACCGCCCGCCTCCTGCGCCGCGTCGGTCGGCGGCGAGGTAGACGCTGACCTCGCAGGAGAAGCGGTACGCCGGCCGCGCGCGCCAGGGGCCGGCGTACGCGAAGCCGACGACCCGGGAGCCCTCGACGAGGACGAGCCAGGCGTGGTGCTCCTGCGCCTCGTGGATCCGCGCCGCCACGACCGTCTCGTCGGGCGGCTCGACCTCGAACGAGACCACCGTGTCCCGCACGTACGGCGCATAGACCGCCGCGCACCCGGCGGCGTCGGCCGGCGTAGCGTCCCGCACGCGCCATCCCGGGACGTCACGAGGGGCGGCTCGACCGGTCACGAGGGGCGGCTCGACCGGTCACGAGGGGCGGCTCGGCGGGTCACGGCGGGGACGACCCCCGACGAGACTCCTGCGCGACGACGGCGTCGAGGTCGGCGAGGCGGTCGAGCCCCTGCACCGGCCGCCGCATCCGGGGGTTGGCGGCGAACCGCTCGCGGTGCCGGTGCAGGAACCACCAGTAGCCGGCGGTGTAGGGGCAGGCGTTCTCGCCGACGCGCACCTTGGGGTCGAACACGCACTCACCGCAGTAGTCGCTCATCCGGTTGATGTACGCGCCGCCGGAGGTGTACGGCTTCGTCGCCAGCAGCCCTCCGTCCGCGTGCTGCGACATCCCGACGACGTTGGCGATCATCACCCAGTCGTAGCCGTCGACGAAGCTGTAGTGGAACCACTCCGCCAGTCGCCGCGGGTCCCAGCCGCGCTGCAGCGCGTACCCCCCGAGCACCATGAGCCGCGGGATGTGGTGCACCCAGCCCCGCCCGGCGAGCCCGTCCAGCACGTCGGAGAGGCACCGGGCCCGGGTTGCGCCGCTGTCGAGGTCGTCGAACCACGCGGGCACCGGTTCGCGGTGGTCGAGCTCGTTGGCGTCTCGGTAGTCGTCGCCGAAGTGCCAGTAGAGGTGCCACATGTACTCCCGCCAGCCCATCACCTGTCGGACGTAGCCCTCGGCGCTCGGCAGCGGCACCGAGCCCTCGCGCCAGGCCGCCTCGACGCGGGCCACCGCCTCGGCGGGGTCGAGCAGCCCCAGGTTGTACGCCGCCGAGAGCGTCGAGTGGGCCAGCCACGGGTCCGACGCCAGCATCGCGTCCTCGTGCGGGCCGAACGACGCCAGCCGGTCGGTGACGAACGCGTCGAGCGCGGTGCGCGCCTCGTCGGCCGTCGCGGCGAACAGCCGCGGGCCGTCCCTGCCGACGAACCGCACGCCGCTGGCAGCGAGCGCGTCGAGGTCGCGGCGTACGTCGACGTCGACCTCGTCCTCCTCCGGGTACCAGGGCTCCGGCACCCCGAGGGTCGCCCGCCCCTTGGGTGGCGGCTCCCGGTTCTCGTGGTCGTAGTTCCACCGCCCGCCGGCGGGAGCGCCGGCGTCGTCGAGCAGCACGCCGAGCCGGCGGCGGGCGTCGCGGTAGTAGTCCTCCATGAGCAGGCGCTTGCCGCCGAGTCCCTCGACCCAGTGGGCGAACTCCTCGCGACTGGTCAGGAAGCCCCGCGCCGGCAGCCGCCGCACGTCCCGCTCCTCCGCCAGCCGGTCAACGAACCGGACCGCCGCGAAGCTCGTCGGCTGCAGCACCTCGAGCGGCCCCTCGACCTGCGCGAGCGCCTCGCGGTAGGTGTCCGCGCGGACGAACCGGACCTCTCGGCCCCCGGCACGGAGCTCGGCGACGCGGTGACGCATCGCGGACCAGACGAGGTGTGCCTTCTGCCGGTGGAAGCGCCGCCGGCGCAGCACCGCGGCGGACTCGACGACGAGGAAGGGTCCGTCGTGGTCGTCGGTGAAGTGCGGGCCCAGCTGGTCACCGAAGAGCCAGCGCGTCGTCGGGGTCGCGGTGCCCGGCATGGCGCCACGGTAGCGAGCGGCCGGAACCGGCCGGCTCGCCGGTCAGGACGGCGCGGCGTCCCCGAGCGTCACCCCGCACTCGTCCTCCGCGTGGGTGCGGATGGACGCCATGGCGTCCTGGAGCTCCTTGCTGTTCAGCTCCTGAACCTTGGGCAGCAGCTTGGTCAGCTTCGCAAGGTCGGCACCCTTCGGGACCTCGCCCTTCTGGAGCCCGGCCAGGTCGTCGGTGGTGATGCCGGCCTCCGCGAGCGCCCGCTCGAGCTCACTCAGCGTGCCGTCGAGCAGGTCCCAGTCCGGGGCGACCTCCGCCGGGGCCGCGTCAGCGAGGCCGTGGAAGGTGTCGATCGCTTCGCCGAGCTGACTCGGGTCGGCGTCCGGCCCGCTGAACGAGTCGAGGTACTTCTTGCCGGTCTCGAGCTGGTCGCAGTAGGTCTCGGTGTCGGTGGCGGCGGTGTCGGCGCCGTCGCCGCCGCCGCACCCGGTGAGCGCGCCGGCAGCCAGGACGAGACCGGCGAGAAGAGCGGGTGTGCGCATGAGCGGGTCCTTCCGAGGAGTCTCCCGCCAGCGTCGCACACGGGCGGTCGCGGCGTACGAACCGACGGAAGTGGGCAACGGTGGAGCATGGTCGTCGACATCGTCCGCACCGCCACCTGCCGCGCGCCGCTGGAGGTGGCCTTCGGCTACGTGGCCGACTACCGCAACATCCCCTCGTGGATGCTCGGCATCGAGCAGTTCGTCCCGGTCGGCGACCAGGACCGCGGCGAGGGCGCGGAGTTCGACGTCACCGCGAGGTTCGGCGTCCGGCTGGAGTCCCGGATCCGCGCGACCGAGTGGGTCGACCGCCGGGTCATCGGCATGGAGTCGGTCGGCGGGGTCGCGGTCTGCTCCCGGTTCCTCTTCGCGGGCGCCGGCAGCGGCACGAGCATCACCGCCGAGGTGAGCTACCGCCTGCCCGGCGGGCCCGCCGGGCGGATGCTGCACCGCGCGGTCGGCCCGTTCGTCAGCCGGGCGGTGCAGCACGCGAACCACGCGCTGGTCGCGGGGATCGAGCGTCAGGCGGCAGCGGCGTGAGCGCGCCGGGCCGGACGTGGACCCACCACGCGGCGGCCGTCGCGAGGTAGCCGACCACGGCGAGCGTCGCGAGCGCCGGCGACCGACCGCCGACGGGCAGCACGGCGGCTGCCGTTGCCGCGCCGGCGACGAACGCGACGTTGAACAGGACGTCGTAGAGCGAGAAGACCCGCCCGCGGTAGGCGTCGTCGACTCCTGCCTGCACGAGCGTGTCCACGCAGATCTTGACCCCCTGGGACCCCAGTCCGAGGGCGTACGCCGCGACCAGCGCGGCCGTCCCGGCGGGACCGGGTCCGACGACCGCTTGGGGCAGCTGGACGGCCGCAGCGAGGACGAGCAGCGCCGCCACCCAGGTCCGCGTGCCGACCCGCTCGGTCGCCGAGGGAGTCACGACCGCGGCGGTGACGAACCCGGCTGCGCTCGTCGCCGCGACGACGCTCAGCGCCGCGAAGGCCGCGTCGGCGTCACCCCGGTGGAGCAGGTTGCGGTGCAGCAGCAGGACGGCCACCGTCCACAACCCGAACCAGTAGCGGTGGGAACCGATGACCGCCAGCGCGGTCGCCGCGACGCGACGCTCGCGGAGGTGGTGCAGCCCGGCGACGAGCCCCGCCCCGACGTTCTTCGCCGCCACGAGCACCCCCGGCGCCGTCTCCGCCGGGTCCGGCCCGAGGAGGAGCCGCGGCATCCGCAGCGCGAGCGCCCCGGCCGCGGCGTACAGCACGGCGGCGGCGAGCAGCACCGCGACGTCACCGGAGCCGGCGCCACCGGCCTCCCGGACCAGGCCGCCGACGCCGAGGCCGGTGACGAAGGCCAGCGTTCCCGCCGTCGGGGTGAGCGCGTTGGCGGTGACGAGGTCCTCGCCGGTGACCGTGTGCGGCAGCGACGCCGACAGCCCCGCGAGCAGGAACCGGTTCACCGACAGGCACGCGAGCACGAGGCCGTAGAAGACCGGGTCCGGGAGCTCCGAGGCGACGACGGCCGCCGTGGCGAGCGCGAGACCGACCCGCACGACGTTCCCCCACACCAGCACCTGCCGCCGCGACCAGCGGTCGAGGAGCACCCCCGCGAACGGGCCGACCGCGGAGAACGGCAGCGTGACGACCGCGAGCGCGGTCGCCAGCGCCGCCGCCGACGGCTGCCGGTCCGAGAACAGGGCGTACGACGCCAGCGCGACCTGGAAGACGCCGTCGGCCAGCTGGCTGCTCAGCCGGACCGCGAGCAGGCGCCGGAACCACCGACCCCGGAGCAGCCGCAGCAGGTGCGCCCACGTGCTCACTCCGCAGGCTCGGCCGCGCTCAGCGGTCGACCTCCCCCTTGATGAACGCCTCGAGCTGCGCGCGGCCGAGGTCGTCGGGCATCTGCACCGGCGGGGACTTCATGAGGTAGGTCGACGCCGACAGGATCGGCCCGCCGATCCCGCGGTCCATGGCGATCTTGCAGGCCCGGAGCGCGTCGATGATGATGCCGGCGCTGTTGGGGGAGTCCCACACCTCGAGCTTGTACTCCAGGTTCAGCGGGACGTCACCGAAGGCGCGGCCCTCGAGCCGGACGTAGGCCCACTTGCGGTCGTCGAGCCACTGCACGTAGTCCGACGGTCCGATGTGGACGTTCTTCGCGCCGAGGTCGTGGGTGATGTTCGAGGTGACCGCCTGGGTCTTCGAGATCTTCTTCGACTCCAGGCGCTCACGCTCGAGCATGTTCTTGAAGTCCATGTTTCCGCCGACGTTGAGCTGGTAGGTGCGGTCCAGCACGACACCGCGGTCCTCGAAGAGCTTGGCCATCACCCGGTGGGTGATCGTGGCGCCGACCTGGGACTTGATGTCGTCGCCGACGATCGGGACGCCCGCCACCTGGAACTTCGCGGCCCACTCCGGGTCCGAGGCGATGAAGACCGGCAACGCGTTGACGAAGCCGACGCCCGCGTCGATCGCGCACTGCGCGTAGAACTTGTCCGCCTCCTCCGAGCCCACGGGGAGGTAGGAGACCAGCACGTCGACGCTCGCCTCACGCAGCGCGGCCACCACGTCGACCGGGTCGGCGTCGGACTCCTCGATGGTCTGCCGGTAGTAGATCCCCAGCCCGTCGTACGTCGGGCCGCGCTGGACGGCCACGCCGAGCGGCGGGACGTCGGCGATCGTGATCGTGTTGTTCTCGCTGGCGCCGATGGCCTCGGAGAGGTCGAAGCCGACCTTCTTCGCGTCGACGTCGAACGCCGCGACGAACTCGATGTCGCGCACGTGGTACGGCCCGAGCTCGACGTGCATGAGCCCGGGCACGGTGGCGCCGGGGTCGGCGTCCCGGTAGAAGTGCACGCCCTGCACGAGCGAGGCGGCGCAGTTGCCCACCCCGACGATCGCTACCCGAACCGATGCCATCCTTCGTTCTCCTTGCCGTTGTCGTCCGGTCAGCCGTCCTGCTGGCCGACCTGCTGGTGGTGTGGTCAGTCCGTGGGTGTCGCGCCGCGTTCGGCGGTGATGAGGTCGGTCAGCCAGCGGACCTCGCGCTCGACGAGCTCCAGGCCGTGACGGTGCAGCTCGGCGGTGTAGCCGTCCCGGGGCCCGTGGACGTGCTGGCGCAGCCTGGCGAGACGCTCCTCCAGCCGGGCCCGGCGGCCCTCGAGCACGCGGAGCCGGATCTCGCGGTCGATGCGGCCGAAGAACGCGAAGCGGACGTCGAAGGTGTCGTCCTCCCACGCCGCGGGGCCGGCGTCCGCCATGAGCGTGGCGAAGTGCTCACGGCCCTGGTCGGTCACCTCGTAGGTGATCCGGGGCCGGCGCGACGTCGGGCCCGGCGAGCGCGTCCCTGCCGGGCCGGTGTCGGGCGCGGACGGCTGGTCGCGGATGAGCCCGGCGCGCAGCATGCGCTGCAGGGCGGGGTAGAGCGAGCCGTAGGACAGCAGCCGTCCCCACCCGAGGACGACGTTGAGGCGCTTGCGCAGCTCGTAGCCGTGCAGCGGGTGCTCGTGGAGCAGGCCGAGGACCGCCAGCTCGAGGGTCTCCCCACGACGCGTCATCCGGCCTCCTGACTCCCGCGCGGCCTGCCTGCACCACCGCAACGGACGGCGGCTCCGCTCGACGTATCGAGACGATACATCAGCGGCAACACTCGATGTCGGGCGCAACACCCCGCGGAGCGCCGTCCTCGTCGGTGCGGCCCCGTAGGCTCCTCGGTCGTGAGCGTGCGCGTCGAGCCCCGCCCCGTGCCGGGGCACCGCCCACCCGCCGACCGGGGCAGGTGGTCGCGCGGGTGGCGTCGGTGGGTCAAGTGGCTCACCGCGTTCGGAGCCGGGCTCTTCGTGCTGGGGCTGCTCGGCTTCGCCTACGCCTACGCCTCGATCGACATCCCGGACCCGAACGCGGGGTTCGAGACGCAGACGACCTACGTCTACTACGCCGACGGCAGGAGCCAGCTCGGCAAGTTCGCCGAGCAGGACCGGACCAGCATCCCGCTCACCCAGGTGCCCGAGCACGTCCAGGAAGCGGTGATCGCCGCTGAGGACCGGTCGTTCCGCACCAACCAGGGGATCGACCCCAAGGGGATCATCCGGGCCGCCTTCAACAACGCCCGTGGCGGGTCGACGCAGGGGGCGTCGACGATCACCCAGCAGTACGTCAAGGTCCTCTACCTGACCCAGGAACGCAGCTTCACCCGCAAGGCCAAGGAGGCGATCCTCTCGCTGAAGATCCAGCGGGAGAAGTCCAAGGACGAGATCCTCGAGGGCTACCTCAACACCATCTACTTCGGCCGCGGCGCCTACGGGATCGAGGCGGCCGCCCGCGCGTACTTCGCCAAGGCGGCGCAGCGGCTCAGCGTCAGCGAGGGCGCGGCGCTCGCTGCGATCCTGAACTCGCCGAGCTTCCTCGACCCCTCGGGCGGCCCGGAGTCCCGGCGGGCACTGCGGGAGCGCTACCGCTACGTGGTGGGCGGCATGGAGGAGACCGGTGCACTGCCGCCGGGCGTCAGCGCCCGGGAGCTCCGCAGGCTGCCGGTGTTCCCCGAGATCCAGCAGGAGAGCCAGAACGGCGGCCAGCGGGGACACGTCCTGCGCATGGTCCGCCGGGAGCTCACCCGGCTCGGCTTCAGCGAGACCGAGATCGACGGCGGCGGCCTCCGGATCACCACGACGTTCACCCGCAAGGCCATGGCTGCCACCCAGCGGGGGGTCCTCGAGGAGCGCCCGCGGCTGCGCGGGCTGCACGTCGCGGCGGCGTCGGTCGACCCGCAGAGCGGGGCGCTCCGGGGGATGTACGCCGGACAGGACTACCTCGAGAGCCAGCTCAACTGGGCCGAGGCCGGCGGTGCGCCGGGGTCGGCGTTCAAGCCGTTCGCGCTCGCCGCCGGGCTCGCGTCCGGCTACGCGCTCGACAGCACCTTCGAGGGGAACTCCCCGCTCGTGATCGGCCGGGCCGAGTTCGAGAACCAGGGCGAGGACGGCGGCAGCGACTACGGCAGCGCCGTGTCGCTGCTCAAGGCGACCGAGGACTCCGTCAACACCGCCTACATCGACCTCGCCGCCAGCATCGACGGCGGGGTCCAGAAGGTCATCGACACCGCGGTCGACCTCGGGGTGCCCGCCGACGCGCCGGGTCTCGACCCGAACTTCAGCACGGTCCTCGGTTCCGCCACCGTCAGCCCGATCGACATGGCCAACGCGTTCGGGAGCATCGCCGCCGGTGGTCGGGCCAAGGAGCAGTACGTCGTCGAGGCGGTCGAGTCGGCCGACGGCGCGGTGCAGTACAAGCGCCGGGTGAGGACCACCCAGGCCGTATCGGAGGAGGTCGCCGCCGACACGTCGTACGCCCTGCAGCAGGTGGCGGCGGTCGGCACCGGCACCAACGCTCAGCTCGCGGACCGACCGGTGGCAGGCAAGACCGGCACCGCGACCAGCGACGCGGGCCGTGTCCGTTCGTCGTGGTTCGTCGGCTACACCCCGCAGCTCGCGACGGCGGTGATGTACGTGCGCGGCAACGGCAACGAGCCTCTCGACGGCTTCCTCGACACGTTCTACGGAGGCCAGCACCCTGCGCTGACCTGGCAGGCGATCATGTCCCGGGCGATGGCGGGTGCGGACGTGATCCCCTTCCCGGAGCCCGCCGACCTCGAGCAGACCGCCGAGGGCCACGAAGCCGCCCCCACTCCGGCGCCCACAACCGCCGCGCCGGAGCCCAGCCCGTCGCCCACCCGGTCCTCCCGGCCGCCGAGCCCGACCCCGACGCCCTCGCCGACGCCGACGCCCTCACCGACGCCGACCCCCAGCCCGAGCCAGACCCCGACGCCGACCCCCTCCCCCACGGGCAGCCCGTCCCCGAGCGCCAGCCCGGGCGGCGGTGGCGGCGGCGGCGGCGGTGGCGGCGGCGGCGGCGGTGGCGGCGGCGGCGGCGGTGGCGGCGGCGGCGAAGGCGGGAGTGGCTAGCACCCGGGCGGCGGACGAGGTCGTCGCCCCCAGTCGCCAGGACCCGCTCGTCGCGGCGGCCACCGAGGTCGTCGGCGGGCCGCACGGGCGCCGGTCCGCCGGTCACCCCTGGTGGACGCCGGTCCGGGTGGTGCTGGCGCTCGCGGCCGTCGTCTGGCTCCTGGCGCTGCTGCAGAAGACCCCGTGCGTGCTCGACGACTGGTCAGGGGACGACACCCGCTACGCGCGGCTCTGCTACTCCGACGTGCCCTACCTCTACGTGGGTCGAGGCTTCGCCGAGCGGCGCGTCCCCTACGCCGACTCCGAGGGTCGTTACCCCGACCTCGAGTACCCCGTCCTCATCGGCCTCGTCGCGTACGGCGGTGCGGTGCTCACCCAGGCGCTGCACGGCTGGCCCGACGTCGAGGAGCGGCGGGCGCTGCCCGTCGACCAGGTGTACGCCGCCCCCGGCGTCGAGGCCGAGCGGCAGGACTCCTTCCTCGTGAACGCGGTGCTCCTCGCGCCGTTCCTGCTGCTCACTGCGTGGTTCCTCGCAGGAGCCAACCGCCGCAGGCCGTGGGACGCCATGGGCTTCGTCCTCGCACCGGCGCTGGTCGCCACGGGGCTCCTGAACTGGGACCTCGTGGCGACAGCGTTGCTCGCGGGTGCGTTCTGGGCATGGGCCCGAGGTCGCCCGGTGCTCGCGGGAGTGATGGTGGGGCTCGGGACGGCCGCCAAGCTCTACCCCGTCTTCCTGCTCGGCGCGATCCTCGTGGTCGCGCTCCGCACGCGCCGGCTCGGCGACTTCGGCTACGCGGCCGCCGGTGCGCTGGCGGCCTGGTCGGCGGTCAACGTCCCGGTGGTGGTCTACGGCCCCGAGGGGTGGCAGGGCTTCTGGCGGTTCAACGCCGACCGGGGCGCCGACCTGGGGTCGTTGTGGCTGCTGGCCCAGCAGCTCGGGGGGACCGTCGACAGCCACACGATCAACCTGACCTCGTGGGTCGTGCTCGGGGCGGTGTCGCTGGCGGTCCTGGTGCTCGGGCTCCGGGCGCCGCAGGTCCCGCGGGTCTCCCAGCTCATGCTGCTGGTCCTCATCGGGTTCCTGCTGGTCAACAAGGTCTATTCGCCGCAGTACGTGCTCTGGCTGCTGCCGGTCGCCGCGCTCGCCCGGCCGCGCTGGCGCGACCTCCTCGTCTGGCAGGCCGGTGAGGTGCTGTACTTCGCGATGGTCTGGTTCCACCTCGGCGGCTTCACGGCCTCGTCGAGGACCGGCGGCGAGGACGCGGCGTACGGGGTGGCGATCCTGCTCCGGGTCTTCGCCGAGCTGTGGCTGGCCGCCGTGGTCGTCCGTGACGTGCTGCGTCCCGAGGGCGACCCCGTGCGGGCCGGGTCCAGCACCAGCTCAGGCGTCGGGTCCTCCGATCAGGAGAGCGCGACCCGGTCGAACGCCGTGGTCGTGTAGCGCACCGCGACCTCGACCTCGTCGCCCACGGAGGGCACCGCCGCACCCGCCGGGAGGAAGAGCATCGACACCTGCATGTGCGGCGGCTCGGCGAAGAGCCGCTGCTGACCGCCGACAGTGAACGGGGAACGGGCCAGGCCGACGGCGTCGAGGCCCCCTCGGGCGAGCCGCGCGGCGCGGTCGCGGAGTGCCCCGCTGCCGCCCGGCGCCTCGAGGCCGATCCCGTGCGCGGTGCCGCCGGCGACGACGACCAGGTGACCGGGCCGGGGAGCCCGGCGCTGCCGGTAGCCGTACCGGTCACCCCGGGTGAGCTCGTGGACCTCGAGGACGGTGGCCCGGGGTCGGAGCGCGGACCGGTCCCCGAGCCAGAGCGCCGTGCCGGTGCGCGGCCGCAGCTCGATGTCGCCGTGCGAACGGCGCAGCGCGACGTGCTCGGCCTCCGACAGGTGGGACACGTAGACCCGCCGGGAGCCGATGCCGCTCGCCACCAGGTCGGTGAGGAGCCGCTCCACCTCCGCGAGGTGCCCGCCCGCCGCGGCCGGTGCCCGGTCGACCGGTGGGGGCAGCGGCAGGTGCAGCGCGAACCCCTCGACCGCAACCTCGGCCAGCGCGGGCTCGCCGGCCACCTCGCGCAGTCCGCGGCGGGTGAAGCCGTGGCGGCGCATCGAGGTCAGCAGCTCCAGGACGACCCGGGGCCGTGAGCCGGCGGCGCTGTGGACGGCGAAGCCGTCGGGGTCGTGGGCGGCGCTGCGAACCAGGCCGACGAGGTCCTCGCGACGGCCGACCGTGTGCACCACCCGGTCGCCCGCCGTCGTCGGTGTCCCGGTGTCCCGCCACGGGGTCAGCACCATGACCGAGCCGGGGAACGCCTCGACGTCGGCCACCTCGGCGTACGTCCCGACCGCGACGGTGTCCGCACCCAGCCCGGCAGCGACCCCGGCGAGACGGGGGACGCCGAAGCCGTAGCCGTTGCCCTTGACGACCGGCACCGTGCCCGGCCGGGCCGCCATCACCGCCGCGAGGTGGGCGCGCCAGCGCGCGTCGTCGACGTGGAGCGTCAGCACGTCAGCCCCGCCGCGCCATGTACAGGGAGAACGCCTGGTAGAGCGGCTTGCTGAGGGGGAGGTCCCACTCCCCGACGTACTCGACGGCCTCGCCGCCGGTCCCGACCTTGAACTGGACGAGCCCGACGTGCGGGTCGTCGGGGTCGAGGGTGTCGGTGATGCCGCGCAGGTCGTACACGGACGCGCCGCGGTCGAGGGCGTGCCGGACCATCGCCCACTGCACGGCGTTGGAGCCGCGGACGTCGCGCTTCTCGGTCGAGGAGGCGCCGTAGGAGTACCAGACGTGGCCGCCGACCTGCACCAGCACCGTCGACGCGACCAGGTCGCCGCCGTGCTCGGCAGTGAACAGCGCGATGCGGTCGGGGTCCTCGGCGCCCAACGCCTGGAACATCGTCTCGAAGTACGCCGCCGGGCGCGGCGTGAAGCCGTCGCGGGCGGCCGTCTCGACGTAGAGGTCGTGGAAGGCCGGGAGCGTCGCGGCGAGCTTCTCGGGGGGTACCCGCCGCGTCGTCACACCCTCCTTGTCGGCCTTCTTGATGTTGCGGCGCCACAGCTGGTTCATCCCGCGGAGCACGTCGTCCTGGGTGCGCGGGGAGCCGTCGGGACGGCGCAGCGGGAGCTGGAAGTTGTAGCGCGGCTGGCCGGCGGCGAAGCCGCCCTCGGTCCCCTGCGGACGCCAGCCGAGATCGCGCAGCTGCGCGGTGACGCGGGCGCCGACCGCGGTGCGCTCGGTCGGGGGAACCTCGCCGAGGCTTCGGACGGCCGGGTCGGCGACCCCCGCCTTGACCGCCGCGGCGTCCCACCGGCGGGTCACCACGGGAGGCCCCAGCCGGACCGCGAACGCCTTCTGCCCGCGGAGGTGGCTCACCAACGGGTCGAGCCAGCTCGCGAGGTCGTCGGTCGCCCAGTCGAGAACCGGGCCCTCCGGGAGGTAGGCGAGGTAGCGCTTCACCCTCGGCAGCTGGCGGTAGAGGACCAACCCGACCCCGACGAGCGCACCGTCGCCGACCCACCCGACCGACTCCGAGCGCCAGTCGCTCTTCACCCGGCCCCAGGCGGGGGTCTGCAGGAAGCTCACCTGCTCCGGGCCGGCGTAAGCCCGCACGAACCCGAGGTGCTCCTCGGTCGTGATCGTCCGCACGGTCAGGGGAGTCACGCGGCCCGACTCTAGTGCGGGCCTGGGGTCGTGCGGGCGGGGCCGGCGGGGCCGGTTTCCCCAAGGGATGCCGGCAGGTTGGTACTCCCCACGGGTCACGTCCCATGGGGAGCACCGGTCTGCCATGGGGAGCCGAGGGGTACGCCGCGGCCGGGCCCGAGCCGATGGCGAGCCAGGTTCCGTCCACCGCTGACCGATCCCCGCCTGCGTCCCCAGCCGACGAGCCGGCAGAGACGACCGCGCCGCCCTGCGTCGGACGCTCAGCGCATGACCGCCGCCTCGACCGCCGTACCGACGCCAGTCCTCGCCGATCAGTGGGCCGCGCTCCGAGCGATCACCGCGAGCGAGGGCGTCTTCCTGCGTCGGGAGGCGGTCGAGGCCGCGGTCGACGACGCCGCGCTCCGCCGAGCGGTCCGGTCGGGCCTGCTCGTGAAGGTGCGCCACGGTGCCTACACCTTCACCGCTGACTGGCCGGCACGGGACGCGCGGCTGCGCCACGTCGTGCTGAGCCGCGCGGCCATGCGGGTGCTGGAGGACCGGGTCGCCCTGAGCCACCACAGCGCCGCCGCGACTCTGGGGATGGACCTGTGGGACGTGCCTCTCGACCAGGTCCACGTCACTCGGCTGGACGGTGGCGCGGGCCGGACCGAGGGCGACGTACGCCACCACGAGGGGCTGGTCCTCGCAAGCGACCTGACGTCCGTCGACGGGGTGCGAGCGGTCCGTCCGGTGCGGGCGGCGCTCGAGTCGGCGGGTCTCAGCGGGGTCGAGCGCGGTCTGGTGACCGTCGACTCGGGACTCCGGTCGGGATTCTTCAGCACGACCGACCTCGCAGCGCAGCACGAGCTGATGCGGAGCTGGCCGGGCACCCAGCACCTCCACGTCGTCACGCGCCTCGCGGACGGTCGCAGCGGGTCGGTGGGTGAGTCCCGCTCGCGCTACTTCTTCTACGCCCACCGCTTGCCCGCGCCGGAGCTCCAGTTCGCGGTGTACGACGGCACCGTCCTCGTCGGGATCTCCGACTTCGCCTGGCCGGCCGTCGGGATGCTCGGGGAGTTCGACGGCAGGGTGAAGTACGGCCGGCTGCTCAGGCCTGGGGAGGACCCGGGTGACGCCGTGTTCCGGGAGAAGCGCCGCGAGGACCTGCTCCGGCGACTGACCGGCTGGCGGATGGTGCGGCTGGTGTGGGCGGACCTGCAGCACCCGGAGAGGACGGCCGCGTGGCTCCGGTCGGAGCTGCGAGGTGCGGCCAGGTAGCGGCGCTGGTCGCCGCCGCCGACGGCTCGCTCGTCCACGCGTGTCCACTTCCCGCGGGAACCTGGGTCCTCCCATGGTGAGTGACCCGTGGGGAGCGCCAGGTTGCCGGCATCCCTTGGGGAACCGTCGCCTCGGCAGGGGGCGTCAGAGGCGCGAACGCAACCAGTCGAAGTCGGCCTTGTGCTCGATGGGACCGCCCGGGGTCTCGGCGATCACGGGAGCACCCGCCCCCCGGACGACCTCCACGAACGCGTCGTGGTCCAGCTGGCCGGTCCCGAAGTTCGTGTGCCGGTCGGCCCCGGAGTCGAAGGCGTCGCGGCTGTCGTTCGCGTGCACCAGGTCGATGCGGCCGGTGAGCGACAGCAGCCGCTCGACGGCGGTGTCGAGGGCGATACCGCCGGCGTGCGCATGGCAGGTGTCGAGGCAGAACCCGACGAGCTCCGACCCCTCGGCGCCGTCGACGGCGTCGAACAGCCGCCCGATCCGGTCGGCGTGCCGTGCCATCGCGTTGTCGCCGCCCGCGGTGTTCTCGATGAGCAGCGGCACCTTGATGTCGGTGTAGGCGATCGCCTTGCGCCAGTTGGCGAACCCGGTCTCCGGGTCGTCGTCGGCCCCCACGTGCCCACCGTGGACGATGAGGGCCGCCGCGCCGATCGACGCCGCCGCGTCCATGTGCTGCTGCAGGATCTTGCGGCTGGGGATCCGGATCCGGTTGTTGGTCGTCGCCACGTTGATGATGTACGGCGCGTGCACGTAGAGGTCGATCCCTGCGGCCTCAGCGTCACGTCGGAGGCCGTCGGCGCCTCCGGCGTACCGCACCTCGGGCTTCTTGTAGCTCTGGGGATCGCCGAGGAAGAACTGCACGAGCGTGGTGTCCCGGGCCTGCGCCTCCGCCACCGGGTCGCGCTGGTCGACGTGGGCACCGATGCGGACCTGTGAGCTCATGGCAGTCAAGGCTATGTCGCACCCCGGTTCGCACCGCCGACAGCCCAGCAGGGGTCGGCGGCGCTCGGTTCAGAGGTACGCCGGCGCGCTGGTAGCCTGGAACGTCCGTCCGACCGGCGCCTCCCGTGGCGTCCCGGCACGGACAGGTGGGCAGCGCGAGGACCCTCCGCCGCCCACACACGCAACAGCCCTCCTGTCACGGAACGACCGTGACCGCCTGAGTCCGAAGGAGGTGGGACCTGCCTTGCGTACCTACGAAGTGATGGTCATCCTCGACCCCAGCCTCGACGAGCGCACCGTCGCCCCGTCCCTCGACACCTACCTCAACGTCGTCCGTCAGGACGGCGGCCAGGTCGAGAGTGTCGACGTGTGGGGCAAGCGTCGCCTGGCCTACGAGATCGACAAGAACGCCGAGGGCATCTACGCGGTCATCGACCTGCGTGCCGAGCCTGCGACGGTCAAGGAGCTCGACCGCCAGCTCGGGCTCAACGAGTCCGTGCTGCGCACGAAGGTCCTCCGGCCCGACACCCGCTGAGCCGGTCGCCCCGGCCCGCGAACGGTCTCCACAGCAGGCGGTCGACGGGATTGGTCCTGTCGGCGGCCCGCGTTACGTTGCTGCGGCGCCGGACCCACCCCGACCGCGCTGACCGGCTCGCTCTCCAGCCCTGACGAAAGAGTCCCTCCATGGCAGGCGAAACCCCCATCACCGTCGTCGGCAACCTCACCGCCGACCCCGAGCTGCGGTTCACCCCGTCGGGGGCCGCGGTGGCCAACTTCACCGTGGCGTCGACACCGCGGACCTTCGACCGGCAGACCAACGAGTGGAAGGACGGCGAGTCGCTGTTCCTCAACTGCTCGGTCTGGCGGCAGGCGGCGGAGAACGCGGCTGAGTCACTCGTCCGCGGCTCGCGCGTCATCGTGTCCGGACGGCTCAAGGCCCGCAGCTACGAGACCCGCGAGGGCGAGAAGCGCACGGTCTTCGAGGTCGACGTCGACGAGGTCGGGCCGAGCCTGCGCTACGCGACCGCGAAGGTCACCAAGGCCTCGCGCGGAGGCGGCGGCGGTGGTGGCCAGTCCGGCGGCTACGGCGGCGGGGACGACCCGTGGGCGAGCGGCGGTCAGGGCGGCGGTCAAGGCGGTAGCCAGGGCGGCGGCTGGTCCGGGGGCCAGGGCGGCGGCCAAAGTGGTCAAGGCGGCGGCCAGCAGGGTGGGCAGGGCGGCTGGGGCGGCTCGTCCGGCTCGTCGAGCCCCCAGAGCGACCCGTGGGCGACCGGTGGGGGCTCGACCTCCGACGAACCGCCCTTCTGATCCACGCGCCTCCGGCGACCGCCGGAGGTGACACCTCCACCATTCCGGGTCCGTCATCGGCAGGGCCCGGGCTCACCGAAGGAGCACCACAATGGCCAAGCCGGTCCTGCGCAAGCCCAAGAAGAAGGTCTGCCAGTTCTGTAAGGACAAGACGGCGTACGTCGACTACAAGGACGCCACGCTGCTGCGCAAGTTCATCTCCGACCGCGGCAAGATCCGCGCGCGTCGGGTGACGGGCAACTGCGTGCAGCACCAGCGTGACGTGGCGATCGCGGTCAAGAACGCGCGCGAGGTCGCTCTGCTGCCCTACACCGCAGCCGGGCGCTGAGAGGAGCACGACGCGATGAAGCTCATCCTCACTCATGAGGTCACCGGCCTCGGTGCCCCCGGCGACATCGTCGAGGTCAAGGACGGCTACGGCCGCAACTACCTGATCCCCCGCGGCTTCGCGCTGCGGTGGACGCGCGGCGGCGAGAAGCAGATCGAGTCGATCAAGGCCGCCCGCGACGCGCGCGCGGTCCGCGACACCGGCAAGGCCGAGGAGATCCGCTCCGCGCTCGAGGGGTCGACCGTGGACGTCCCGGTGCGAGCCGGTGCCGGCGGCCGGCTGTTCGGCGCGGTGACCGTGTCGGACATCGCCGACGCGATCAACCGGTCGATCGGTGCCGGCGCTGCCGGCGCGGTCGACAAGCGCAAGATCCTCGTCGGGAACCCGATCAAGTCCCTCGGTGCGCACCAGGTCACCGTGCGGGTCCACGACGAGGTGGCCGCGACGGTCACCCTCAACGTCGTGCCCGCCTGACCCTCCCCGCTCCACCGAGCTGTACCGGGCTGTACGGGCTCCACCCGCGGCAGGGGCCGTCCACCAGGACGGCCCCTGCTGCCGTGGCGGCCGGTCATCGCACCGCGCCGGTGACCATCCAGGACGCGCCGCGCGCCCGCAGCACGAGTGCGACGCCCCGGCCTCCCATGAACACCAGCCCGAAGACCGCCCAGAGCCACGCGGTCGCGGTCGTCGACCCGGCTCCTGGCCCGTCGTCGAGCGCGGCAGCCGTGAGGACCGCTGCGGGCACGAAGCACGCCGTGACGGCCGTTCCGGCGACCGCGAGCCACCGGCCGTCCCCGGCTCCGATGAGGACCCCGTCGAGCACGAAGACGACCCCAGCCATGGGCTGAAAGGCAGCCGCGACCATCAGGACCACGGTCAGCAGGTCGACGACCGCGGGATCGTCGGTGAACAGCGGCCCGAGGAGCGGTGCGCTGAGCACCAGCAGGACGCCGGTCACGACGCCGGAGACCAGCCCGACGCGGATCAGCCAGTCGGTCGTGGCCCGCGTACGCGCCACGTCACCGGCACCGAGCGCGGCGCCCGTGAGGGTCTGGGCGGCGATCGCCACGGCGTCGAGCGCGAAGGCGAGGAACGTCCAGATGCTCATCGCCAGCTGGTGGGTCGCGACGGCGGTCGCCCCGAACCTCGACGTGCACCAGGTCATCACCACCAGGCCGGCCTGCAGGCTGAGGGTCCGGACCACCAGCGGTCCCCCGGCGCGGGCGGCCCGGCGTACCCCCGAGGTGTCGGGCCGCAGCGCCACCCGGGTGCGGCGGGCCCGGCGGACCACGACGGCGGTGAGGGCCGCCGCGGACCCTGCCTGCGCGAGCACCGTGCCGATCGCCGAACCGGCGATCCCGAGGCCGACGCCGTAGACCAGCAGGACGTTGAGCGCGATGTTGGCGACGTTGCCGACCACCGCGACGAGCAGCGGCGTCCTGGTGTCGGCGAAGCCGCGGAGCACCCCGGTCGCCGCGAGGAGGACCAGCGCCGGGGCGAAGCCGAGCCAGGACAGCCGGAGGTACGTCGCGGCGGCTCCGGCCACCGCCGGGTCCGAGTCGAAGCCGGACACCAGCGCGGTGGACAGGGCCAGGCCCAGGACTGTGCCGACCGCACCGACCCCACCGGCGAGCCAGAGACCTGCCACGCCCTGTCGCAGGGCGGCCGCCGCGTCGCCGGAGCCGACCTGCCGGGCCACCGCGGCCGTCGTGGCGTAGGCGAGGAAGACGCACGACCCCACCGCGGCCCGGAGCACCACCGAGGCGATGCCGAGGCCGGCCAGCGCGTCGGTGCCCAGGTGCCCGACGACCGCCGCGTCCGCGAGCAGGAACAGCGGCTCGGCGACGAGCGCGACGAACGCCGGAAGGGCCAGCGCCAGGACCTCGCGGGTGGGCTTCGTGGAGGGCCCGGACCGGCGCGACACCTCAGGAACCTAGCCGACCCGGCGCAGCGCTCCTCTCCCAGTTGTGGACAAGCGTGTCAAGAGGCGTCGGCGTGTCCTCCTCGGAGGGGTCCAGACGCGCCGACAACGTGCGGTGGCGCACGCAGAAAGATTCTGGGCTCACAACGGTGAGCCACGAAGGCGCAGGTCAGAGGCGCTCATCCACCTGGTGGGACGGCTTCTGCACAACTCCATGCACAGACTGTGCACACCGCGTGCGGCGTGCCCCACATCCCCGACCTGTTGTGCACAGGTGCCTGTGGAGGACGGGCTTGGTGCGGGGAGGCCGGACCGTTAGCGTCACGCTCCAGCCCGACGGTGAACGCCTCCGACGGCCACGCCTCCCCGTCCCCCGAACGGCGCGCGCGTGGACTGTCGGTGGCCGTCCGTACGGTCGCGTGCGACGGGAGGAGATGCCGCGATGAGTGTGGCCGAGCACGCCGGTGGACCCGGACCTGCGTTCGCCGACGAGGCGTGGGACGGCGACTTCGTCGGCTTCGGCGCCGGTCCCTCCGGGCCGGGGCCGGCACCCGCCGGCGGTGACCGGATGCCTCCGCAGGACCACGCCGCCGAGCAGTCGGTGTTGGGCGCGATGCTGCTGTCCAAGGACGCGATCGCCGATGTCGTCGAGACCGTCCGCGGGACCGACTTCTACCGCCCGGTCCACGAGACCGTCTTCGACGCGATGCTCGACCTCTACGGCCGCGGCGAGCCGGTCGACCCGGTCACCACGGCCGCCGAGCTGAGCCGGCGCGGCGAGCTGGTCAAGGTCGGCGGCGCGCCGTACCTCCACACCCTGTCCGCCTCGGTCCCCATCGCCGCGAACGCCTCGTACTACGCCTCGATCGTCCGGGAGAAGGCCGTCCTGCGCCGGCTCGTGACCGCGGGCACCCGGATCGTGCAGATGGGGTACGCCGGCGAGGGGCTCGTCGACGACGTCGTGGACGCCGCGCAGCACGAGGTCTACGCGGTCACCGACAAGCGCACGTCGGAGGACTTCCTCCCGCTCAGCCAGATCATGGAGGGGACCCTCGACGAGATCGAGGCCATCTCCAACCGCGGTGGCGACATGACCGGGGTGCCGACCGGGTTCGTCGACCTCGACGAGCTCACCAACGGCCTGCACGGCGGACAGATGGTGATCATCGCGGCGCGGCCGGCGGTCGGGAAGTCGACGCTCGCGCTGGACCTGTGCCGTGCGGCGAGCATCCACCACAACCAGACGGCGGTGATCTTCAGCCTCGAGATGACCCGCAACGAGATCACGATGCGGCTGCTGTCGGCGGAGGCGAAGATCCCGCTCAACCACATGCGCAACGGGCACATGAGCGACGACGACTGGCAGAAGCTCGCCCGGAAGATGGGCGAGGTCTCCGCGGCCCCGCTGTTCATCGACGACAGCCCGAACATGACGATGATGGAGATCAGGGCGAAGGCGCGCCGGCTCAAGCAGCGTCACAACCTGCGGCTCATCGTCATCGACTACATGCAGCTGATGACCTCCGGCCGGAAGGTCGAGTCCCGCCAGCTCGAGGTCTCGGAGTTCTCCCGCCAGATCAAGCTGCTCGCCAAGGAGCTCGAGGTCCCGGTCGTTGCGCTCTCCCAGCTCAACCGCGGTCCGGAGCAGCGGTCCGACAAGCGCCCGATGCTCTCCGACCTGCGCGAGAGCGGCTCCCTGGAGCAGGACGCCGACATGGTGATCCTGCTGCACCGCGAGGACGTCTACGAGAAGGAGTCGACCCGCCCCGGGGAGGCCGACCTCATCGTCGCCAAGCACCGCAACGGCCCGACCCGCGACGTCGTCGTCGCCTTCCAGGGGCACTACTCGCGCTTCGTCGACATGGCACAGGGCTGAGGGAGCCGGGTGTTGTCGAGCCCCCCGGGAGGGCGGTTGGATGGCGCGACCCCTTCGAGGAGCGTGCGAATGTCACTCACCCGGATCCACAACCTGTCGATCTCCCTGGACGGCTTCGCGACCGGGGAGCCGCAGTCCGCCGAGGCGCCGTTCGGCCATGCCGGTGAGCGGCTGCACCAGTGGATGTTCGGGACCCGGTTCTGGGACGCCGGCGGGTCCGCCGGGATCGACGACGCCTTCGCCGAGCGCCACGGTCACGGCATCGGCGCCGAGATCATGGGCGCGAACAAGTTCGGCCCGCCCGGGTGGCAGGACGACCCCGACTGGCGGGGGTGGTGGGGCCCGAACCCGCCGTTCCACTCACCGACGTTCGTGCTCACGCACCGCCCGCGGTCGCCGCTGGAGATGGAGGGCGGCACGACGTTCCACTTCCTCGACGCCACGCCGGCGGAGGCCCTGCATGCGGCCCGCGAGGCGGCCGCCGGTCAGGACGTGCGGATCGGCGGCGGCCCCACGGTCGTGCGCGACTTCCTCGCCGCGGGACTCGTCGACCACATGCACCTGGTGCAGGTCCCGATCGTCCTCGGCCGCGGCGTCCGGGTGTGGGACGGCCTGGAGGCGCTCGAGGACGGCTACGACGTCGAGGCCGTCTCCGCGCCCAGCGGCGTCACCCACCTCACCTTCACGAGGAGGTCAGGATGACCCAGGCCCCCGGTGGTCTCTCCGTCAGGGAACGGAGGCGGACCGTGGCCGGTCCTCCTCGCCCGCGGGCAGGGACACGGTGAAGCGCGCACCCGGTGCGGCCGGCTCGTAGGAGACCGCGCCACCGTGGGCCTCGACGAGGAGCCGCACGATCCACATCCCCAGGCCCACGGACTCCGGATGGTCGGAGTCGCCGACCAGTCGCTCGAAGAGCGCTGCCCGGCGGTCGGCGGGCACGCCCGGCCCGTGGTCCCTCACCACGATGCGGACGGTGTGGTCCGCGCGGTCGGCGGTCACCACCACGGGTGGCTCCCCGTGGCGCACCGCGTTGGTGATGAGGTTGATCAGCACCTGCTCGAGCCGGTCCGGGTCGGCGGAGACCCTCAGGCCGGGGTCGACCTGCACCGCGACGTCGGAGTTCGGCGCCACCAGCGCCGCGGCGCCGTCGGCGACCTCGGCCACCGACACCGAGCGCCGGTCGAGGCGCAGCTTCCCCTGCTGGACCCGTTCGAGGTCCAGCAGCCCCGAAGCGAGCCGGGTCAGCCGGCGGGTCTGCCGCAGGGCGGCCCCGATCAGCGGCTTCTGACGGTCGGCGGGGAGCCCGGAGTCCTCGTCGAGCAGCATCAGGGTGCCCTCGACGGTCGTCAACGGCGACCGGATGTCGTGGGCCAGCGTGGCCATAAGGGCCGCACGCCAGCCCTCGGCACGCTCCGCGCGGTCACGCTCCTCCTGCAGGTCGCGGACCCGGCCGGCGATCACCAGGCCGATCCCCAGGGCGACCGGGATAAGCACGACGGCGCTCGACAGCACCCGGGCCGGAGAGCCGACCACGACCAGCGGGACCAGGTACGCCGCGGTGGCTGGGACGACGCTGCCGACGATCACCCAGCGCCGGTGGTGCAACCCCAGCCAGGCGAAGATCAGCACGAAGAACGGCCCCGTGCCGGCGGCGAACCCGCCGAACGCCCACGTGGAGAGCCCCAGCACGGCGAACGCCGGCGCCGCCAGCACCGCGGTGACCGTGGGACCGCCCCACCTGTCCCACGGCAGCGCCCAGGCGAGCGCCGCCGTGACGAGATCGGCCACCCCGATGAGTGTTAACCGGCCGCCGTGGTCCGGGTCGCTCGGGATCGCGACGAATGCCAGCAGCCCGGACAACCCGAAGAGCAGGGCGGCCTGCCGGGCCGCGAGTCCGGCGCGGGCGCCATGGGACGCGAGACGCCCGGACAGCGGTCTCCGCGGGCGTGTCCCCACAGGTCGACCTCCGAGCGGCAGGCGGAGCGGTCCGGGCCGCGTCTGACCGCCTGCATCCGTCCGCACTCCCGCGAGCGTAGGGCGACCCGCTCGGTCGCGCGGGAGAACGAGGCGTTCAGTCCCTGGCCGGCGTCCGGTCCAGCGTCCGGTCCGGACTCCCGCCCAGCGTCCGCTCGAGGACGAGCTCGCGGCCGTCCTCGTCGTCCCACTGCTCCCCGACCGCCACGAAGCCGGCCCGCCGCGCGATGCGGAGGGACGCGACGTTGCCGGGTCCGATCGTGAGCACAACGGTCCGGACGCCCTGGTCGAGCAGCCAGTCGGAGAAGGCAGCGAGCACGCGGGCCGCCGTCCCCTGGCCGCGGACGGCCGGGCGGACGTAGTAGCCGACCTCCACCCGGCCGTCGACCGGCGCGCTGTGACAGCCGATGCGGCCGACGAGCCAACCGTCACCGTCGAGGACGGCGTGGAGAAGCCAGCGCCAGGAGGCGGGGTCGGACGCCAGCGCCTCGGCTCGGTACCGGAGCACCCGACGGTCGTCCTCCGGCCACACCAGGCCGGTCAACCCCTTCTGCGGCAGCGGCTCCTGCGGGCGCAGCGACAGCGCGCGGATCGACGCCGCCGTCAACGGGACCAGGGTCAGCAGGGTCAGTCCTCGTCGTCGTCGGCCAGCCCGGCCTGCCGGTCCTCGACCCGCCGCCGGGCCCGCCCGAACCCCGGCATCTTGGCGAGCATGCCGTTCAGGTCACGCGAGGTGTCGAGCAGGTCGTGGAGGTCCGGCGCCACGCTGCCCAGCGTCGTGAGCACCGGCAGCACGTCCCTCTCCAGCTGGCTGACCAGTCCGGGGAGGTGGTCGATGAGGGACACCAACGCGTCGACCTCATCGGGGGCGGTCGTGTCGGCGAGGCGCTCGAGGGTCGGCTGCAGCGTCGTGAGCGGCGGCTCGAGCCGGTCCAGCAGTCCCGCGGCCCGGCCCACCGTCCCGTCGATCCTGCTCACGAGCTCGTCGACCGAGGCGCGGGTGCCCTCGATCCGGCCGACCAGCGCCGCAACCTCCGCCACCAGCCCCTGGACATCGACCAGGAGGGCGCTGACCCGCGGTGCCGCGGCCAGCAGCTGCTCCAGGGCATCGCTGCCGCGCTCGACCACACCGAGGACGTCACGAGGGCTGGGGACCAGACGCACCGGGCCACCGTAGGCCCCCGCAGCAGGGGCCGGCGAGCGCCGGCGGTTGCCACGGCCCGCACGCGGGTACGCCGCCCTCATGACACTGCGCCCCGACGAAGATCTCCCTCTCGGCCAGGGCACCGGGCACTCGCCCGACGAGCCCGTCCAGGTCGAGGGTGTGCCTGCCGGAGAGGGCATCTCCGCCGCCGACGCGGCCGACCGCGTCGACGAGGACCCCGAGCTGCAGGCGAACCGCACCGACGTCGAGGGCAGCCCGACCGGCCACAGCTGAGCCGGCGGACCACCGTGGTCCGCAGGGGGTCATTGCGCCGCCGGCGCACCACTACGGTGCTCGCATGACGACGCGGCTCAACCCCTACCTGAGCTTCGCAGGGACTACGCGGCAGGCCATGGCGTTGTACCAGTCGGTGCTCGGTGGTGACCTCCGGGTCAGCACGTTCGGTGAGCACGGTGGCGCACCCGAGGGGCTCCAGGCAGAACACGTCATGCACGCCATGCTGGAGGCGCCCAGCGGGCTCACTCTTATGGCCTCGGACGCCTCGGACGCCTCGGCACCCGTGGACGGCGGCGGCCAGGCGGCCAGCGCGGCGACACCGGTGTCGCTGAGCCTGAGCGGGGAGGACGCCGAGGAGCTCCGCGGCTACTGGGAGCGGCTCAGTGCCCGTGCCAGCGTCACGATGCCGCTGCAGATGCAGATGTGGGGCGACGAGTTCGGGATGCTGGTCGACGAGTTCGGGATCACCTGGATGGTCAACATCACTGGTCCGCAGAACACCGGCTGACGCGGACTGACCCCACGCCGCGCCTCGCGCGGCACCCGACTCTACTTCTTCACCGGCTTCGTCCCGATCCAGCCGACGGGTGGCGGTTGACCGTCGGTGATCCGGGTTAACCTCCCCCGGGCCGGCTTCCCCCGAGGCGGCGTCGGCCCTGCCCCTGTCGTCTGTCCGGTCACTGGCCGCGAGCGGCGCCGCCCGACCCCTCCGAGGAGACCCGTGCACGCCTGGCCTGGAGCCCCGTACCCCCTGGGTGCCACCTACGACGGCACCGGCACGAACTTCGCCCTGTTCAGCGAGGCCGCCGACCGGGTGGAGCTGTGCCTGTTCGACGAGGCGGGCAACGAGACCCGGGTCGAGGTGACCGAGGCCGACGCCTACGTGTGGCACTGCTACCTCCCGCAGGTGCAGCCCGGGCAGCGCTACGGGTACCGCGTCCACGGACCCCACGACATCGCCGCGGGGCTGCGCTGCAACCCGAACAAGCTGCTCCTCGACCCCTACGCCAAGGCCACGTCGGGCGAGATCGAGTGGGACCAGTCGCTGTTCGGCTACACCTTCGGGGACGAGAACAGCCGCAACGACGAGGACTCCGCGGCGTACATGACCAAGGGTGTGGTCATCAACCCGTTCTTCGACTGGGAGGGCGACCGGCGGATGTCGGTGCCCTACAACGAGTCGTTCATCTACGAAGCGCACGTCAAGGGCCTGACCAAGCTGCACCCCGACGTACCCGAGGAGCTGCGGGGCACGTACGCCGGGCTCGGCCACCCGGCGGTCACCGACCACCTCGCCAAGCTCGGCGTCACCGCGATCGAGCTGATGCCGGTCCACCAGTTCGTCCAGGACAGCACCCTGCTCCAGAAGGGCCTGCGCAACTACTGGGGGTACAACACCCTGGGGTTCTTCGCCCCGCACGCCGACTACGCCGCCAACACCCGCCTCGGCGGCACCGCGGGCCAGCAGGTCCAGGAGTTCAAGGCGATGGTCAAGGCGATGCACCAGGCGGGCATCGAGGTCATCCTCGACGTGGTCTACAACCACACCGCGGAGGGCAACCACCTCGGGCCGACGCTCAGCTTCAAGGGGATCGACAACCCGGCGTACTACCGGCTGGTCGAGGACCAGCGGAACTACTACATGGACTACACCGGCACCGGGAACTCCCTCAACGTCCGGCACCCGCACTCGCTGCAGCTGATCATGGACTCGCTGCGCTACTGGGTCACCGAGATGCACGTCGACGGCTTCCGGTTCGACCTCGCCTCGGCGCTCGCGCGGGAGTTCTACGACGTCGACCGGCTGGCGACGTTCTTCGAGCTCGTGCAACAGGACCCGGTGGTGAGCCAGGTCAAGCTCATCGCCGAGCCCTGGGACGTCGGGCCGGGCGGCTACCAGGTCGGGAACTTCCCGCCGCAGTGGAGCGAGTGGAACGGCAAGTACCGCGACACGGTGCGCGACTTCTGGCGGATGGAGCCGACGCTCGGGGAGTTCGCGAGCCGGCTCGCGGGCTCCGCGGACCTGTACGAGCACTCGGGTCGTCGCCCGTTCGCCAGCATCAACTTCATCACCGCGCACGACGGCTTCACGCTGCGCGACCTGGTCTCCTACAACGAGAAGCAGAACGAGGCCAACGGCGAGAACAACAACGACGGCGAGAGCCACAACCGGTCGTGGAACCGCGGCGTCGAGGGCCCCACCGACGACGTCGCGATCCTGGCGCTGCGCGCCCGGGCCCAGCGCAACTTCATCACGACGCTGCTGCTGAGCCAGGGCGTCCCGATGCTGCTGCACGGTGACGAGATGGGCCGCACGCAGAACGGCAACAACAACACCTACGCCCAGGACTCCGAGATCGCCTGGATGCACTGGGACCAGGTGGACCGCCCGCTCGTCGAGTTCACCGCCGCGGTGTCGCGGCTGCGCGCTGCCCACCCGACCTTCCAGCGGCGCCGGTTCTTCTCGGGCAGCACCTACCGCGACGACGAGGGCGGCCGCCTCAACGACATCGTCTGGCTCAACCCCAAGGGCAAGCCGATGAGCGAGCAGGACTGGGGCACCGCAGGTCTGAAGACGATCGGCATGTACCTCAACGGCAGCGGCATCCCCGGCCTCGACCGCACCGGCAACCGGATCCTCGACGACGACTTCCTGCTGTACTTCCACGCCGGCGACGACCCCGTCAAGGTGAAGCTGCCGCCCAAGGAGTACTCCCCCGCCTGGTCGGTGATCATCGACACCGCCGCGGCCGAGGCCGACCCCGACCCGCACAAGTCGAGCTCGGCCCTCGTCCTGGAGGGGCCGAGCGTGGTGGTCCTCCAGCAGTACGCCGAGCCGGAGACCGAGCCCGACCTGTCGGTGGCGGCCTCCCTGGTCGCCTACGCCGACCCGCTGATGGCCGCGGCGCGCCGCGCTTCCCGCTGACCCGACCACCCACGCTCGCGAAGGGAACCACCCGGCCGATGCGCACTCCGGTGAGCACCTACCGGCTGCAGATCAGCGAGGACTTCACGCTGCTCGACGCCGCCCGCACCCTGCCCTACCTGCACGACCTCGGCATCGACTGGGTGTACCTGTCCCCCATCCTGGCGGCCGAGCCGGGGAGCAACCACGGGTACGACGTCGTCGACCACCGCGTCGTCGACCTCGCCCGCGGCGGAGCAGCCGGGCTGGCGGCGCTGTCCGCGGAGGCACGTCGGCTCGAGCTCGGCGTGCTCGTCGACATCGTCCCCAACCACGTCGGGATCGCGGGTCCCTCCGACAACCCCTGGTGGTGGGACGTGCTCACCCACGGGCAGGGGTCGGCGTACGCCTCGGCCTTCGACATCGACTGGGACGCCGCCGACGGGAAGCTCCTCGTGCCGGTCGTCGGGGAGGACGACCTCGTCGACGGCTCCGAGGGGGTCCGGCGGATCGAGCACCTGACCCTCGTCGGGGGCGAGCTGCGGTACCACGACAACCGGTTCCCGGTCGCACCCGGGACCGCCCGCGCCGGTGACGACGCGCAGACCGTCCACGCGCGGCAGCACTACCGGCTCGTCGGGTGGCAGACCGCGGACACCGACCTGAACTACCGCCGGTTCTTCACGGTCAACACCCTGGCCGGCATCCGGGTCGAGGACCGGACCTGGTTCGAGCGGTCGCACGTGGAGATCCGCCGCTGGTTCGAGCAGGGGCTCGTCGACGGACTGCGCATCGACCACCCCGACGGCCTCCGGGACCCCGGGGGCTACCTGGACGCGCTCGCGGAGCTGACCGGTGGCGGTTACGTCCTCGTCGAGAAGATCCTCGAGCCCGGTGAGGGGCTGCCGTCGTCGTGGGCGACCGCCGGGACCACCGGCTACGACGTCCTCGGCCTGATCGACCGGGTCCTCACCGATCCCTCGGGTGAGGCCTCGCTCAGTGCGCTCGAGGACGAGCTGCGCGGCCGCCCGGTCGACTGGCACGAGATGGTCCACGGCACGAAGCGGGCGGTCGCCGACGGGTCGCTCAACGCCGAGGTGCGCCGCATCGTCCGCGAGGCCGAGCCGCTCGTCGGTCGTCGAGCCCGCACCGACGAGCTCGTCGACGCCGTCGCGGAGGTCCTGGCGTGCTTCCCGGTCTACCGGTCCTACCTGCCCGGCGGCCGCGAGCACCTCGAGCAGGCACTCGCCGCCGCCCGTGCCTCCCGGCCGGACCTGGTCCGGGTCCTCGACGTCCTCGCTCCGGTCCTCGGTGACGGCGCGTCCGCCGCGGCGAAGCGGTTCCAGCAGACGTCCGGCATGGTGATGGCCAAGGGCGTCGAGGACTGCGCGTTCTACCGCTGGTCACGTCTGACCTCGCTCAACGAGGTGGGCGGCGACCCCAGTGTGTTCTCGGTGAGCACCGAGGCGTTCCACGACGCCATGACCGCGCGGCAGGCGCACTGGCCGCGGGCGATGACGGCGACGACGACGCACGACACCAAGCGCAGCGAGGACACCCGCGAGCGGATCGGCGTGCTGGCCGAGCTGCCGGACCGGTGGCGCGACGCGTTCGCGGAGCTGCAGCGACTCGCGCCGGTGCCCGACGCGGGTTTCGCGAACCTGCTGTGGCAGGCGGTCGTCGGCGCGTGGGACGGCACCGGAGCGACGGGCGGCGCGTCGCTGCGGCCGCGGCTGCACGCCTACGCCGAGAAGGCGATGCGCGAGGCCGGCGACCGGACCACGTGGACCGCGCCCGACGAGGCCTACGAACAGGCGGTGCACGCGGCCGTCGACGCCGCGTTCGACGACCCGGAGGTCGCGGCGGTCGTCGAGGCCCTGGTCGCGGAGCTCGCGGGCCCGGGGTGGTCCAACGGCCTCGCCGCGAAGCTGCTCGCGCTCACCGCGCCCGGCGTCCCGGACGTCTACCAGGGCACCGAGCTGTGGGACCAGAGCCTCGTCGACCCCGACAACCGGCGCCCGGTCGACTTCGACCGGCGTACGGCGCTGCTGGAGGAGGTCCGGACCGGTGGCCGGCCACCGCTCACCGACGGGGTCGACGATGACGGCGCGGCGAAGCTCCTGGTGACCCAGGCGGCGCTGTCGCTCAAGCGGTCCTTGGTCGGCCGCGCCGCGCGAGGGGAGTTCCACGTGGAACCCTTCTCGACCTACGACGCGCTCCGCGCGACCGGCCCGGCGGCCGACCACCTGCTCGCGTTCGATCGGGGCGGCGCCGTCACGGTCGTCACCCGGCTCCCCGTGGGGCTCGAACGGGAGGGCGGGTGGCGCGACACCGCGCTGCCGCTCCCTGCCGGCGCCTGGGTCGACCTGCTGACCGGACGTGCGGCCTCGGGTGAGGTGCGGGTCGCGGACCTGCTCGCGGACTACCCTGTGGCGCTGCTCGCACGGCGGGAGGTCGTCGAGCCCGGGGGCCGAGGCCGGTTCGACGTGTGGGCGCCGAAACCGCGGTCGCTGTCGCTGAGCCTCCGCGTCGGGGACACCGAGCGCGTCGTGGCCATGGAGAGGGGCGCAGGCGACTGGTGGCACCCCGTCGAGCCGGTCCCCGCCAGCCCATCGGTGACCGTCGACTACGGCTACCTGGTCGACGGGTCCGACACCGCCGTACCCGACCCGCGGTCGAGGCGGCAGCCCGACGGCGTGCACGGCAGGTCGCGGACGTTCGACACGTCGGCGCACGCCTGGACCGACGGCAGCTGGACCGGGCGACCGCTCGGCGGGTCGGTGATCTACGAGCTGCACGTCGGGACGTTCACCCCGGAGGGGACGCTCGACGCCGCCGTGACGAGGCTCGACCACCTTCGGAGCATCGGCGTCGACCTCGTCGAGCTGCTGCCGGTCAACGCCTTCAACGGCGACTGGGGCTGGGGCTACGACGGCGTCGCCTGGTCGGCGGTGCACGAGCCGTACGGCGGGCCGGCGGCGTACCAGCGCTTCGTCGACGCCTGCCACGCGGCCGGCCTCGGCGTCGTCCAGGACGTCGTCTACAACCACTTCGGCCCCTCGGGCAACTACCTCGGGATGTTCGGGCCGTACCTCTCGACCGAGGGCAAGTCGTCGTGGGGCGAGCACCTCAACCTCGACGGGGAGGGGTCGGCGGAGGTCCGCCGCTACATCCTCGACAACGTGCGGATGTGGTTCGAGGAGTTCCACGTCGACGGGCTCCGGCTCGACGCGGTGCACGCCCTCCTGGACCGGTCGGACCCCCACCTCCTCGAGGAGATGTCCTTGGTGGCTTCGCAGGTGGCCGCCCACACACGGCAGTCCCGCTTCTTGATCGCCGAGTCCGACATGAACGACCCCGTGCTCATCACTCCGCGCGAGGGCGGCGGCTACGGGCTCGACGGGCAGTGGAGCGACGACTACCACCACGCGGTGCACGTCGCGCTGACCCGGGAGGTCGAGGGCTACTACGCCGACTTCGCGCCGCTCGCGGCGCTGGCGAAGGTCTGCGAGAAGGGGTTCTTCCACGACGGGACGTTCTCGACGTTCCGCGGTGAGGAGCACGGCAAGCCTGTCGACACCGCGCACCTGCCCGCCTGGCGGCTGGTGGTCTGCAACCAGAACCACGACCAGGTCGGGAACCGGGCGCGTGGCGACCGGCTGAGCGAGCGGCTCGACGACGACCAGCTCGCGTGCGCGGCGCTGCTGACGCTGTGCGGGCCGTTCACCCCGATGCTGTTCCAGGGCGAGGAGTGGGCGGCCACGACGCCGTTCGCCTTCTTCACCTCGCACCCCGAGGCCGACCTCGGCACGGCGGTCAGTGAGGGACGCATCAAGGAGTTCGCCAAGATGGGCTGGGACCTCTCCCAGGTCCCGGACCCGCAGGCGCCCTCCACCTTCCTCGACTCGAAGCTCGACTGGTCCGAGGCCGGGACCGGCCGACACGCCGTGGTGCTGTCGGCGTACCGGTCGCTCGCGGCGCTCCGACGTCGGACCCCGGCGCTCACCGATCCCGACCTGCGGACGGTGTCGTGCGCCTTCGACGAGGACGAGCGCTGGTTCGTGCTGCGCCGGACCGGCGGTCGGGGCGGTCCGGTCGCGGTCGTCGTCAACGTCGGAGACCGCGAGGTCTCCGTGCCGCTGGGGTCGGACCACGAGGTGCTCTGGACGACGCCGTCGGGCGCCTCGACGAGCGGCCCGACCGTCGTCCTGCCGCCGCACGCGGGGGCGGTGCTGCGCGCGATCCGCTGACCCCCGCCGGCCGAGCCGCCCCCCGTGCCCGGCCGAGCCGCCCCTCGTGCCCGGTCGAGCCGCCCCCAGTGGTGGGCGTCAGCCCACGAAGATGCAGAACGGATGCCCGGCCGGGTCGGCGAAGACGTAGAGCGGCTCCTCCTCGTCGTGCGACCGGTCGAACAGCTCGGTGGCACCCAGGGAGAGCGCACGCTGCCGGTGCTGCTCGAGCTCGTCGACGGTCTCGACGAAGAGGTCGAGGTGGAGCTGCTGCGGTACGCCGGGGGGGTCGGGCCAGTTGGGCCGCGGGAGCTCGTCGACCTCCTGGAAGGCGAGCCGGTGGGTCCCGTCGGTCAGGACGAGCCAGTCGCTGTCGTCCGCCGTACCGTCCGCCGGCGGCTCGTCGCCGGAGCGATAGCGGTACCCGAGGAGCTCGCGGTAGAACTCCGCGAGCCCACGGGGGTCGGTGGTGTCGAGCACGGTCTGCAGCAGCTGCGGGTGGGTTGCCATGCACTCCGTCGTAGCACAGGCCGCCGGGGCGGCTCGACCGGTCACCAGGGGCGGCTCGACCGGTCACCGGGGGCGGCTCGACCCGTCATGAGGGGCGGCTCGGCACGCCTCAGGCTGCGGTCGGGGGTCAGCGAGCGAGGAAGCGCTGCAGGACCGGTCCGGCGGTCCGTGACCCCGACACCCCGGTCTCGACGAAGACCGCCACCGCCAGGTCACCCCGGGTCGCCACCATCCAGGCGTGCGTCGGGAGCTCCCCGTCCGGGCCGGGCTGACCGTACTCCGCCGTCCCCGTCTTGGCCCCGACGTCACCGGGCAGCCCCGCGAGCACCGAGCCGGACCCCTCGGTGACGACCGCCCGCATCAGCTCCTGCAGGGACCCGGCCTCCGCGGGCGAGAGCGGCGTCGCCGGTTCCGCCTCCGGCTCGAACCCCGCGACCAGGTGCGGGACGACCGTCCGGCCCGCGCGGACCGACGCCGCGACCGTCGCCATCGCCAGCGGTGAGGCCAGAACGGTCCCTTGACCGATGAGGTCGGCCGCGGCCTCGGTCTCGGTGCGGGGGTCGGGCACCTGGCCGAAGTACGCCGGGAAGCCGAGGTCGTGGTCGACGCCGAAGCCCAGGGAGGCCGCCGCGTCAGCCAGCGCTCCCCGGTCCAGCCGCCCCCGCGCGCTGATGAACGCGGTGTTGCAGCTGTTCGCGACCGCCTGCCGCAGGGTGATCCGCCCGAGCGCCGACGCCGGGTAGTCGCCGTAGTTCGAGAAGGTCTTGCCGTCGACGACGACGCTCGGCGGGCACGTGACCGGGCTGGCCGGGGTGAGCCCGCTCCGCAGCAGTGCCAGCGACGTGACGACCTTGAACGTCGACCCCGGCGCAAACTGCCCGAAGGTCGCCACGTTCAGCCCGGCTCCACCCGGCCCGGTCGCCGCCGCGAGCACGGCGCCGGTCGAGGGGCGCAGCGCGACCAGCGCCGTCGCGGGGCCCGGCTCGTCGGGGTCGGGTACGGCGAGCGCCCGCTCGGCCTCGGCCTGCAGCTCCAGGTCGAGCGTGGTGCGGAGCGGCTCACCCGGCACCGGCTCGTCGACGAAGAGCTCGCGGGCCTCCCCGTCCTCACTCACGGCCGAGACCATGACCCCCGGCGACCCCGCCAGCTGCTCGTCGTACCGCTGCTGGAGCCCGGACAGCCCGACCACGTCGCCGACCTGCAGCCGGCCGTCGGACTCCTCGATCAGCTCGGCTGTCGCAGCGCCGACCCGGCCGAGGAGAGGGGCGGCGAACTCGCGGGTCGGCGCGAGCGGCAGCCGGTCGCGGAGGGCGACCGCGCCCGGGACCGAGGCGTACGCCGGGTCGACCCCTCGCGCATCGGCCGGCCGGAGGACGATCGCCTCGACGAAGGCGTCCCGTCCGGCCGACCGCACGGCACGCACGAAGGGTCCAGGGGTGACGCCGAGAAGCTCGGCCACGCGACGGGCGCTCGCCGTCGCCCGGGCTGCGGGCACCGTGGTCTTGTCGACGCCGTAGCGGAACACCGGCCGCTCGGTCACGAGTGGCTGCCCGCCGGCCCCGAGGACGTCGCCCCGCGGCGGGGAGGTGGTCGTCACGGCCCACCGCTCGCCCGCGACGAGCGACGGCTCGACGATTGCGGGGTCCCAGCGCACCTGCCAGGTCTCGTCACGGGCGAGGTCGGCCTCCGAGCGGTAGGTCCAGCGATGCCCCTCCACCTCCCACGCCCAGTCGAGCGTCGCGGTCGCGGCGTCCTCCTGCTCGGTGACACCGGCGACCTCGACCGTCGGTGTCGCCGGGTCGACACCCGCCAGCAGCGCGTCGTAGGCCTCCTGCGGGGAGCCCGCGGTGAACAGGTCGTCGGGGAGCGTCCCGGACTCGAGCGCCGTCGCAAGCCGCGCGGCGGCGTCCCCCGGCGGGTCCCCCTGCGCGGAGCAGCCGGTCAGCACAGCGGCCACGAGCACGACCGGGACGACGAGCGGCCCGTGCCTCCGGACGTGCCGACGAGTCACGAGGCGCCCTCGCGACCCGCCCACCACGCCCGCAGCTCCGTCTCCGCGTCGGCGGGATCCATCGGGCCCTTGTCCATCCGCAGCTCGAGAAGGAACCGGTAGGCCTCTCCCACGGCGCGGCCCGGGCCGATGCCGAGCACCTCCATGATCTTGTTGCCGTCGAGGTCGGGGCGGATCGCGTCGAGCTGCTCCTGCTCGGCGAGCTCGCCGATGCGGCGCTCGAGGTCGTCGTAGGTCCGCCGCAGCCGGTCGGCCTTCCGCTTGTTGCGGGTCGTGCAGTCGGCGCGGGTCAGCACGTGGAGGCGCTCGAGCTGGTCGCCGGCGTCGCGGACGTAGCGGCGCACCGCCGAGTCGGTCCACTCCCCCGACCCGTAGCCGTGGAAGCGCAGGTGGAGCTCGACGAGCATGCTGACCGCGTCGGTGACGTCGTTGGGGAAGCGCAGCTCCTTGAGCCGCTTGCGGGTGAGCTTGGCGCCGACGACGTCGTGGTGGTGGAAGGTGACCGACCCGTCGGGGAGGAAGCGCCGGGTCCGGGGCTTGCCGACGTCGTGCATGAGCGCGGCGAGGCGCGCGACCAGGTCCGGGCCGCCGTCCGGGAGCCGGTCCTCGAGGTCGATGGACTGCTCCAGGACGGTGAGGGTGTGCTCGTAGACGTCCTTGTGCCGGTGGTGCTCGTCGCGCTCGAGCGCGAGGGCGGGCAGCTCGGGGAGGACCCGCTCGGCGAGGCCGGTGGCGACCAGCAGCGCGAGCCCGAGCCGCGGCTGTGGGGCGCACACGAGCTTGACCAGCTCGTCGCGGACGCGCTCGGCGGAGACGATGTCGATCCGCTCGGCCATGTCCCGCATCGCGGCGACCACCTCGGGGGCCACTGCGAACCCCAGCTGGGCCGCGAACCGGGCGGCGCGCAGCATCCGCAGCGGGTCGTCGGAGAACGAGTCCTCCGGTGTGCCCGGGGTCCGCAGCGTCCGGTGGGCGAGGTCGACCACGCCGCCGTACGGGTCGACGAACTGACGCGGCGTGGCGAACCCGGCGAGGCCCACCGCCATCGCGTTCACGGTGAAGTCGCGGCGGCCCAGGTCGCCCTCGATCGTGTCGCCGTAGGCCACCTCCGGCTTGCGGGAGGCGGGGTCGTAGCGGTCCGAGCGGTAGGTCGTGATCTCGACGGTCCACTCACCCTTGCGGCAGCCGATCGTCCCGAAGTCCCGGCCCATGTCCCAGGTCGCGTCCGCCCACCCGTCGATGAGCCGTTCGGTGACCTCCGGACGCGCGGAGGTCGTGAGGTCGAGGTCGCGGTGGAGCCGGCCCAGCATGGCGTCGCGGACCGGGCCGCCGACCATCGCGAGCTGCTCGCCGGCGCGGGCGAACCGCTCGCCGAGGGGGTCCAGGACGACCGCCAGCCGGTCGAGCTCGCGGTTGGTGCGCGCCTGGACCTCCACCATGGACAGGGGCTGGCCCTCGGGCGCGGACTCCGGGGTCTCAGGCACGGGGTCCCACTCTAGGGTCACCGGGCCCCCGGCGCGGATAGCCTGACCCGATGCGCCGCAGCTCCCGTCCCCGCGTGGGCACCGGCGCTCTGGTCGCGGGCTGCTCGGCCGCTGCTGCGTTCCTCCTCGCGGGTGTCGTCGGCGTGGTCCCGGCCACGGCGACCCCCACCCCCACGCCGACCCCCACGCCGACCCCCACCGAGCCCACCGAGCCCGTCGGCGACCCGCTCCAGGTCGTCCTCCAACGGCTCCGACCGGCCGTCCTGCCGGAGGACCCGGACGCCGTCGTCACGGTGGCCGGCACCGTCCGCAACCGGTCCGACGCCCTCTGGTCGGACCTCAACGCCTACCTGCTGTGCTCGGAGCGCCCGCTGACCAGCGCGGAGGAGCTCGCGACCGCCGTCGACAGCGACCCCACCGCCGACATCGGCGACCGGATCATCGAGCCGGGCCTCTTCGAGGAGCTCCCGGACCTCGAGCCCGGAGAGAGCACGCCGTTCCGGCTCTCCGTCCCGCGCTCCGCCTTCGACGTCAGCGGCGAGCCCGGCGTCTACTGGCTGGGCGTGCAGGTGCTCGGGACGTCGGTCGACGGCGAACGGGCCGTCGACGGTCGGGCCCGGACCTTCCTCCCGCTCGTCCCTGCCCGGACCGACGGCACCGAGATCGCCGTCCTCGCCCAGCTCCGCGCCCGGATCGTCCGCCAGCCCGACGGCCGCCTGGCGTTCCCGGACCTCCTCGCCCCGGGCTTCGCCCGTCAGGGCCGGTTCGACCGGCTCGTGGCGATGAGCCGTACGGCGCGCCAGCGGCCGCTCACCTGGGTGGTCGACCCCGCGGTCGTCGAGGCAGCCGGTTCGCTGTCCGAGGGGAACCCGTCGTACGACACCGAGGAGGCCGCGTTCCCGGGGTCGCTCGGGCAGGGGTCAGGCGGGGAGACCGGCACCGAGCCCGGTGACGGCGGCGCCGACGGAGCTGGAGCCGACAGCGGGGCGGAGAGCGGGGGGAGCCGGGGCGGAGACCGGGGCCGAGGACGGCGCTGACGACGGGGCCGAGGCCGGGGCGAACGCTGGTGGCGACGCCCCTCCGGAGTCCCGCGCCCCCGCGGCCCGGCGCGCGTCCCGCTGGCTGGCCGACTTCACCACGGAGGCGCGGAGGAGGCAGGTCCTCGCGCTGCCCTACGGCGACCTCGACGTCGCCTCGGCGTACACCAACGGGCGCGCGGCGATGTCGACCTACGCGCTCGACGTCTCGTCGCGGCTCCTCGAGGCGCTCGGTGTCGACTCACGACCGGTGCTGGCGCCACCGAGCGGCTACCTGCCGGCCAACGCGCTCGGCGCACTCTCCCCCGACGTCCTCACCGTATTGAGCCCCGGCGCGGTCCCCACGCTGGCCCGGCCGCTCGTGCAGACCGTCACCGGCACGACGGCGCTGCTCGCCGGCACCCCCGAGACCACGCGCGGGCCTGGTCCGGGAGCCTCCCGGGCAGCGCTCGCGGTGCGGCAGCGGCTGCTCGCCGAGAGCGCCCTCCACGCGCTCAGCGCGGACCGGACCCAGCCGGTCGTCGCGCTGCTGCCGCCGTGGTGGGACCCCGGACGTCGGTGGCGGCAGGCCCGGTTCTTCGACGGGCTGAGCCAGCCGTGGCTGCGGCTCGTGGACGTCGACGAGGTCAGGCGCGACGCGCGCCCAGCGGCGCTCCAGCTGCCGGACGGCCTGGCGTACCCCGAGGAGGAGGCGGCCGCGGAACTGCCGGACTTCGTGCTCGCCGACACGGCCGACCTCATCACCCTGGGCGCCACCTACGAGTCGGTGTTCATCGACGCCGAGACCGTGGGGGACCGGCTCGGGCGCCAGGCGCTGGTCAGCGCATCGGTGTGGAACCGGACGCGGCCCCGGCTCTCCGCGGAGCGCGCAGAGGGCGCAGAGGCGCTCGTCGACTCCCTGCTGGACGAGGTCGCGGTCCGGAGCCCGACGTTCGTGACACTGTCGAGCGAGGACGGCGACTTCATCGTCACGCTCGACAACGGCCTCGGTGAGCGGATCCGTGTCGGGTTGTCCGCGTCGGTCTTCGGCCGCGGGCTGCAGCTGACGACCCCGGGGGCGGTCACCCTGGAGCCGAACGAGCGCCGGTCGGTGCGGGTCGCCGTGCGGTCCAGCGGCATCGGCATCCACCGCGTCGTGCTGCGGCCCACGACCGAGAACGGGCTGCCGGTCGGCACGGCGGCGACCCTGAGCGTCCGCAGCAGCGACGTCGGGCTGGTTCTGTGGGTGATCATGGCCGGCGGGTCGGTCGTGCTCTTCGGCGCGATCGCGGTCCGGATCACCCGCCGGGTCCGGCGCCGCCGCGCCACCCACGGACCGGTCCTGCACAACGACGTCGAGCGGCAGCACGAGGGCGCCGCGTGAGCGGACCCTCCTCCGCGTCGGGCCCGGGCTCGGGCGCCGGTCCGACGTCCGAGGCGGAGCATCGCTCGCTGCTGTCCTCGAGCGCGGTGATGGCCGCGGGGACCGCGGTCAGTCGGCTCAGCGGCTTCGTCCGCTCGACGCTGCTCGCTGCCGCGCTCGGAACCCAGCTCCACGCCGACGTGTTCACCATCGCCAACACGGTGCCGAACATGCTCTACATCCTGCTCGCGGGCGGGGTGTTCAACGCCGTGCTCGTGCCGCAGCTGGTCCGGGCGATGAAGCAGGACCCCGACGGCGGCGAGGCCTACACCAACCGGGTCGTCACGCTCGCGGCGCTCTTCCTCGCCGGCGTGACCGCGGTCCTCGTGATCGCGGCGCCGCTGCTGATGCGGCTCTACCTCGACGACAGCTTCACCACGCCGGCGCTCGCCGCGCAGCGCGAGTCGGTGGTCGACTTCGCCCGGCTGTGCCTGCCCCAGGTCTTCTTCTACGGGATGTTCGTGCTCCTGGGACAGGTGCTCAACGCGCGCGGCCGGTTCGGTCCGATGATGTGGGCCCCCATCGCCAACAACGTGATCAGCGTCCTGGTGCTCGTGGCGTACCTCGTGGGTTTCGGTCCCGCCGCGGGCGCAGCGCTCTGCGGGGGCTACCGACCGAGCCAGGAGTGGCTCCTCGGCATGGGCTCGACGCTCGGGATCGCCGCCCAGCTGCTCATCCTGGTCCCGTACCTCCGGGCCGCGGGCTTCCGCTACCGGCCACGCTTCGACTTCCGCGACAGCGGGCTCGGTCACACGCTGAGGCTGGGGGTGTGGACGGTCGCGTTCGTGGTGGTCAACCAGGTCGCCTACACCGTCGTGGTACGGCTGGCCTCGAGCGGCACCGCGCAGGCGGCGTGTGCCGCAGGTCCTGCGACCGGCGCCGGCGCAGAGGGGACCGGCTACACGATCTACTCCGGCGCCTTCCTGCTCGCGATGGTCCCCCACGCGATCGCCACCGTCTCGTTGGCAACCGCGGTGCTCCCGCGGCTGTCGCAGCACGCCGCGGACGGCGACCTCCGCGGGCTGGCGCTGCGGGTCTCGAGCACCACGCGGACCGCGCTGGCGCTCGTCGTCCCGTTCGCGGCGCTGCTCCCGGTGGTGTCCCTGCCGCTGTCGGAGATCGTCTTCGGCTACGGCGCGGCGTCGCAGACGTACACCGACTTCGCGGCGTCCCTCGCGCTCTTCGCGCCGGGGCTGGTGTTCTTCACCGTCCACTACCTCACCCTGCGCGGCTTCTACGCCCTCGAGCGGACCCGGACGGTCTTCTTCGTCCAGTGCCTCATCGCCGCGACCAACATCGTGCTGGCGGTGGTCGCGACGCGGCTCAGCAGCCCCGCCGACACCGCGCCCGGGCTGGTGCTCGCCTACGCCGGGTCGTACGCCGTGGGAGCGCTGTGCTCCTTCCTCGTCCTGCGCCGGGTCCTCGGCGGGCTCGACGTGCACCGGTTGGTCAGGTTCCTGGTCCGGATCGTCATCGCCGCCGGGCTGGCGGCGCTCGTCGCGCTGTTGGCCCGCGAGCTGCTGGTGCTCGCCTGGGACCCGGTGGAGCCCTCGGTGGTCTCGAAGGTCCGCGCAGTCGTCCTCGTCGGCGTCCCCGGACTCGTCGACCTCGCGGTGCTGATGGTGCTCGCGTGGGCGATGCGGATCGAGGAGGTCACCGAGGTGGCAGGGCTCCTCACGCGTCGGTTCCGGCGCTGAGCGGTCGGGCCGAGACGTACGATGTGGCACTGGTGGGTCCCTCTCCGGGGCTCGCTCACGACCCGACGAGCCACGCAGACAGAGGAGCCCGGTCCTGGCTGAGTCCACCACGGGGCGCCTGCCGGGGTCCGCGGCCGGGTCCGCGGGCGCGGGCGGCATGGTCGCGGGCCGGTTCCGCCTCGACGACCTCCTCGAGGACCACGAGGGAGCGCGGTTCTGGCGTGCCACCGACCTGACGCTGGCGCGCAGCGTCGCGGTGCACCTGATCCCCTCCGACGACCCCCGCTCGGCCGCCGCGCTCACCGCAGCGCGGACGTCGGCGACGGTCTCCGACGGCCGGATCCTGCGCGTTCTGGACGCCCTCGACGAGGGCGACCACGTCTCGATCGTCCACGAGTGGGGCTCGGGGCTCTCGCTCGACCGGCTCGTCGCCGACGAGCCGCTCCCGGCCCGGCGGGCGGCCTGGCTGGTCCGGGAGGTCGCCGAGGCCATCGCGGTCGCCCACCGCCACGGGGTCGCCCACGGTCGGCTGCTCCCCGAGAACGTCATGGTCAACGACGCCGGCTCGGTCAAGCTCGCGGGGTTCGTCGTCGACGGGGTGCTCCTCGGCCGGAGCCGCCCGAGCGCCGGCGAGGCGGGCGAGCGACCCGCCGTCCCGCCGCTCAGCGAGCACGAGTCCGACGTCCGCAACCTCGGTGGCCTGCTGTACGCCGCCCTGACGGGCCGGTGGCCCGGATCGCCCGAGTCGGTGCTGCCGGCCGCACCCGCCGCCGAGCGCGGGCTGGTGTGTCGGCCGCGTCAGGTCCGCTCCGGCGTCCCGCGCGCGCTGGACACGCTCTGCGACCGGGTCCTCAACGCCCCGGAGCACGGGGGGCGAACGGTCGAGACGGCGGCGGAGGTCAGTGCGGCGCTCAGCACCTGGCTCGGGGAGCCGGTCGCGGGGACCGCGGTGCCCTCGCCCACAGTCCTGCTCGGCGGGGACGGCCTGCCGCCGTGGGACGCGGAGCGCACCGAGGAGTCCGAGCACGCGGTCCCGGACCCCCGGGAGACACAGGCCTGGTCGCCGTCGCGCGAGGCCACCGGCGAGGCCGTCGGTCCGGTCGTCGACCCGTCCGGGACCCGCAAGGTGGCGCCGGTCGCGACCGCGCCGCCCCGGGACGTCCCGGCCCACTGGGGACCCGACCGACCCGACGGTCGGGTCGTGGCGGCGCCACCGGCTCGCGCCGGCGGCCTCCCCTGGTTGCGGCTGGGGGCCGTCCTCGCCGCGCTGACGCTCGCCGTCCTGGCGGTGGTGGTCGCGTTCGACCTCGGCTCCACACCGTCGACCGCTCCCGGCGGCCAGCCGTCGGCAGGCGCGGGCTCCCCCAGCGCGACCGCGAGCCGGGTCCTGCCCGTGACCGCCGCCAGCTTCGACCCCGACGACCAGAGCGGCGGCCCGCCGGAGGAGAACCCCGACGCTGTCGGGCTCGTGACGGACGGCAACCCCTCGACGGAGTGGACGACCGAGACCTACGAGGACGGCCCGCCGCTCGCGCCGTACAAGCGTGGGCTCGGGCTCCTGCTCGACCTCGGCCGCGAGGTCGAGGTCGGCTCCGTCGACGTCACGGTGGCGGGGGTCCACGACCTCACGCTCTTCGCTGCCCCCGCGGGGAGCGCCGCTGCGCCCACGGACGTGACCGGGATGACCCGCGTCGCCCGCGAGGCAGGCGTCCAGGGGCGGGTCCGGCTGGCGCCCGCGACCGCGGCGGCGGAGCCGTTGACGACGCGGTGGCTGGTCGTGTGGCTCACGGCGCTGCCCGTGTCGGGGTCGGGCTACCAGGGTCAGGTGGGCGAGGTCGTCGTACGGTCGTAGCGTGCCAGCGACCGAGGACGCGCTCCCGAGGGAGCCGCAGGACCCGGACGACCGGGCGCTCCTCGCTGCCCACGTCTCGGGGGACCCGGCAGCCTTCGGGACCCTCTTCACCCGGCACCGCGACCGGCTGTGGGCGGTGGCGCTGCGCACGACCGGTGACCCCGAGGAGGCGGCTGACGCACTCCAGGACGCGATGATCGCCGCCTTCCGGCGCGCGGACTCCTTCCGCGGCGACGCGGCCGTCACCACCTGGCTGCACCGGATCGTCGTGAACGCCTGTCTCGACCGCCTGCGTCGCCGCAAGGTGCGCGCCGCCGACCCGCTCCCGGAGCAGCCCGAGGACCGGCAGGACCGGGCGGTGGCGGCCTCCCGCGGCCGTGAGGACCCCGCCGAGGCCGCCGAGCAGGCGGAGGTCCGGCGCGCGGTGCGAGCGGCGCTCGACCGGCTCCCGGCCGATCAGCGGGTCGCGCTGGTCCTGGTCGACGCGGAGGGCTGGTCCGTCGACGAGGTGGCCACGCTCCTCGAGACGCCCACGGGGACGATCAAGAGCCGCTGCTCCCGAGGCCGGGCCCGGCTCCGGGTCCTGCTCGACGAGGCGGGGGTCACACCGGGGAACCCGGACCGCGCGGCGCACGTCCCATCCAGGGTCCAGGACCCGCCCGCGACCCCGGCGCCCGCCGCCACCAGAGCCACTCGACCGACCGGAGGAGGTGACCCGTGACGTACCCCTCCGACCCGGCCGAGCCGGACCCCTCCGCCGACCTGGCCGGCCCGGCTGGGCCGTTGACCGCGGACGAGGAGCGGCAGGTCTCCGCGCTGGTCGCCGACGCCCTCGGGCGCGGACCGGCCACGGCGCCACCCGACGTCACCGCCCGGCTCGACGAGGCGCTCGCGGGGCTCGTCGCGGAGCGCAACGCCGCGCCCACTCCTGCCCCAGTGACCGTGCACCGCGACGGGGCGTCCAGCGGAGCGACCGTCGTCCCCCTCGCGTCTCGTCGCCGCCGGTTGCCCCGGGCACTGCTCGCGGCCGCGGCGGTCGTCGTCGGCGGGTACGCCGTCGGCAACCTCGGGCTCGACGGTCTCATGGGCGCCGGTGACGACGGGGGCTCCGCCGACACCGCGAGCAGCGGGGACGCCGGCGGTGACGGTGCCGGCGGCGGCACATCCCGAGGTCAGCTCGAGGGCGACACCCTCGAGCGCCCCCAGGACGAGGGGATGTCCGTGGTCCCCCGGGTGCGTCGGGACCACCTCGCCGCCGACGTACGCCGCGCGGTGCGGCTCGTCGAGCAGCTCCCCGCCACGAGGGATCCCGCTGCGGGCGAGGAGCGGGGGACCGAGGGCGGCGGGACCGTCGACGAGACGTCCGAATGCCCCGTGCCGCGGCTGACCGACGAGCAACGCCTCTACCTGGTGCGTTTCGCCGATGAGCCGGCAGGGATGGTCCTCGGACCTCGACGCGCGGGGAAGGTCGAGGTGACCGTGTACTCCTGCAGCACGGGCGGCGTCGAGCTGTCCCGCGTCGTCCCGGCGCCCTGAGCCGGTCACACCCCTCAAGTGTGGCACCACGTGCATCCCTCCCCGGGGAGCGGCCCAGGACGGCGCCGGAACAACGCGGCTCTCGGTACCGTTGACCGGCAGAGCACCCGGACCCTCGGTGCTCGGACCCCTGAGTGGAGGACTGCATGGCTGGCACCAACGGAGTTGACGCGACCCGCACCGGTGGCGGCACCGCTGCCGAGATCGCCGCGACGAGCGGCGTGCGGCAGGTCATCATCGTCGGGTCCGGCCCCGCTGGCTACACCGCCGCTGTGTACGCCGCGCGCGCCAACCTCAAGCCGTTGGTGTTCGAGGGGGCCGTCACCGCAGGCGGCGCGCTCATGACCACCACCGAGGTCGAGAACTACCCCGGCTTCAGCAAGGGCATCCAGGGTCCCGAGCTCATGGACGAGATGCGCGCCCAGGCCGAGCGCTTCGGCGCCGAGCTCGTCACCGATGACGTCGTCTCGGTCGACCTCACCGGTACGCTCAAGTCGGTCACCGACGCCGAGGGCGGCGTGCACGTCGCCCGGACGGTGATCCTGGCGACCGGGTCGGGCTACCGCCGGCTCGGGCTCCCTGACGAGGACCGGCTCTCCGGCCACGGCGTCTCCTGGTGCGCCACGTGTGACGGCTTCTTCTTCCGCGACCAGGAGGTCGTGGTCGTCGGCGGCGGGGACTCCGCGGTGGAGGAGGCGACCTTCCTGACCCGCTTCGCCAAGAAGGTCTACCTCGTGCACCGCCGCGACGAGCTCCGTGCCTCCAAGATCATGCAGGAGCGGGCGTTCGCCGACCCGAAGCTCGAGATGGTCTGGAACAGCACCGTCACCGCGCTGCACGGTGACGAGAAGCTCTTCGCGGTCACGCTCACCGACACCGTGACCGGGCAGTCGCGCGAGCTTCCGGTCACCGGCTGCTTCATCGCGATCGGCCACGACCCCCGCTCCGAGCTGCTCCGCGGCCAGGTCCACCTCGACGAGGACGGCTACGTCATCGTCGACCACCCGACGACCAAGACCAACGTCCACGGCGTCTTCGCCTGCGGCGACCTCGTCGACCACGAGTACCGCCAGGCGATCACGGCGGCCGGCACCGGCTGTGCGGCTGCGCTCGACGCCGAGCGCCACCTCGCGCTGCTCGACCAGCTCGCCGGCGTGGCCGGTCACGCCACGACGACCGTCTGACCGGCGCGCACCGACCGGGCGCGGTGCGTCACCGGGAACAACGGTCGGTGGCGTGGTGTTGAGTCCTCACCAGACCGGCTGCGCTCCTCGCAGCCCCCACGACGAACGGAGAGCCCCCCGTGGCAGACATGAAGGCCGTGACCGACGCCGACTTCGAGACCCAGGTGCTCAAGGCCGACAAGCCGGTGCTCGTCGACTTCTGGGCCGAGTGGTGCGGGCCGTGCCGTCAGGTCGCCCCGATCCTCGCGGAGATCAACGCCGAGCACGGGGACAAGATCGAGATCGTCAAGATGAACGTCGACGAGAACCCGGTCGTCCCGTCGCAGTACCGCGTCACCGGGATCCCGACGCTGAACGTCTACCACCAGGGTGAGGTCGTCAAGCAGATCGTGGGCGCCCGCCCCAAGTCGGCGATCCTCAAGGAGCTGGCCGACTACATCGGCTGACCCCAGCCGGGCCGGTCCCGGGCCGGCCTCATCCCGGCCTGATGTCGCGCCCCAGCGTCGCGCCCCTGCCCACCACGGGCCGGGGCGCGCGACTGGGGCGAACGACACCGAGCAGCCGTTCGAGTGCGGCCTCGACCTCCTCACGCCAGGTCACCACCGACTTCAGCTCCAGCCGCATCCGCGGGCTCCGCGGGTGCGGCCGCTGCGTCTTGAAGCCCACGCGCTGCAGGAACTCCACCGGCAGCCGGCAGGGACGGTCGACCGCACCGCGCCGTGACCGGGCACCGGCGGACCCGGTGGACCCGAAGGCCTCGACGGCGCGGATTCCGCCGCGCAGCACCAGGTCCTTGACCATCTCCTGCATCAGCAGACGCCCCAGCCCCACGCCGGTGTACCCCTCGAACACCTGAGCGGCAGCCAGCTGGACGGCGTCGTCGCTCACCGGGGCGGTCGGCAGCGACGCGGTCCCCGCGAGGTACGCCGGCGGGGCGTAGGTGACGAACCCGGCCGGCCTGTCGTCGACGTACACGACCCGGCCGCAGCTGCCCCAGTCGAGCAGCACCCCGGAGACCCAGGCCTCCTTCTCGGCCAGCGCCGACTCCAGGTCGGGGACCCGGTGACGGCTGACCGGGTCGAGCTCCCACTGCAGGCAGCTGCGGGCCGAGTCGGGGAGGTCGGCGAGCGTGTCGAGCGTCAGCCGTGCGACGCGACGGGCCACGTCTCCTCCTGTGCGCAGCCGGGTGGGGGACAATGGGAGTCTAGTGACGCGCCGGGGCCGCGCAGGGCGACGAGCCCGGGTGCGGCCGGCCGGCGAGGAAGAGGACCGTCATGCGCCCCCCGGCTCTGCGCAGCAGCACGCGGCTCGACCACTACGTCGACCGCTACGCTGCCCGCACCCATGGCATGACCGCCTCGGAGATCCGGGCGCTGTTCTCCGTCGCCAGCCGTCCCGAGGTCGTGAGCCTCGCTGGAGGCATGCCGAACATCTCCGGTCTCCCCCTCGACGTGATCGGCGCCGCGATCTCCGACCTGGTGCGCGAGCACGGCGCGGTCGCGATGCAGTACGGCTCCGGTCAGGGCGACCCGCGGCTCCGCGAACAGATCTGCGAGGTCATGCGGCTGGAGGGGATCGAGGCCCACCCCGACGACGTCGTGGTGACCGTCGGCTCGCAGCAGGCGGTCGACCTCGTAACCCGGGTGTTCTGCGACCCCGGCGACGTGGTGCTGTGCGAGGCGCCGTCGTACGTCGGGGCGCTCGGTGTCTTCCGCGCCTACGAGTGCGACGTCGTCCACGTCGCGATGGACGACGACGGGCTCGTCCCGTCGGCCCTGCGCGAGGCGATCACGTCGGTCCAGGCCGCCGGCCGGCGCGTCAAGTTCCTCTACACGATCCCCAACTTCCACAACCCGGCCGGCGTCTCGCTCAGCGCCGAGCGCCGCCGGGAGGTCCTCGAGATCTGCCGGGACGCCGACGTGCTCGTCCTGGAGGACAACCCCTACGGCCTGCTGGGCTTCGACGACGAGCCGCAGCGCGCGATGCGTGCCGACGAGCCGGAGGGGGTCATCTACCTCGGCTCGTTCAGCAAGACCTTCGCGCCCGGATTCCGGGTCGGCTGGGCGCTGGCCCCGCACGCGGTCCGGGAGAAGCTCGTGCTCGCCCAGGAGTCCGCCACCCTCTGTCCTCCGAGCTTCAGCCAGATGGCGGTCTCGACCTACCTGGCGACGGCCGACTGGCAGAACCAGGTCAAGCACTTCTGCGAGCTCTACCGCGAGCGGCGCGACGCGATGCTCCAGGCGCTCACTGACCTGATGCCGGTCACGGCGCGCTGGACGGTGCCCGGCGGCGGGTTCTACGTGTGGCTGACGCTGCCGGAGGGGCTCGACGCCAAGGCGATGCTGCCGCGCGCCGTCACAGCCCGGGTCGCCTACGTCCCCGGCACCGCCTTCTACGCCGACGGCTTCGGGAGCCAGGCGATGAGGCTCTCCTACTGCTACCCGACACCGGAGCGGATCCGTGAGGGCGTGCGGCGGCTCGTCGGCGTCGTGGAGGAGGAGCTGGAGCTCCGCCACACGTTCGGGACAGACGGTAGGTTCTCCTCGACCCTGAGGCGCGGCTACGAAGCGCCGCACACCGACCTGACTTGAGAGGTCCCGTGATCGTGACGCCGACCCGTTCCCTCCCGGGACGCGTCCTGGTGCTCGCCGGTGGCCTCTCCCACGAGCGCGACGTGTCGCTGCGGTCCGGGCGGCGGGTGGCCGAGGCACTGCGCGACTGCGGGATGGAGGTCGACGTCCGCGACGTCGACGCGACGCTCCTGACCCAGCTGCGCGAGGACCCCCCGGACTGCGTGGTCCCGCTGCTGCACGGCGAGAGCGGGGAGGACGGCGCGATCCGCGAGCTGTTCGAGCTCACGCGCACGCCGTACGTCGGGGCGCGGCCGGAGGCCTGCCGGGTCGCCTTCGAGAAGCCGGTGGCCAAGACGGTCGTCGCGGCCGCCGGCCTGCACACGCCGTACGCCGTGACGCTGCACCACCAGACCTTCCGGGAGCTCGGCGCGACGTCGGTCATGGCGCTGCTGCTGAGCGGGGTCGGGCTCCCCCTGGTCGTGAAGCCGACGCGCGGCGGGTCCGCGCTGGGGGTCTCGGTGGTCCGCGAGGCCGCCGACCTCCCGCAGGCGATGGTGACGGCCTTCGCCTACGGCGACACCGCGCTGGTCGAGCGGTTCGTCGTCGGCCGCGAGGTCGCCGTGCCGGTGCTCGACACCGGCGCCGGTCCGGCCGCGCTCCCAGCTGTCGGCATCGAGCCCGACGGCGGGTTCTACGACTACACCGCGCGGTACACGGCCGGGTCGACGGAGTTCTCCGTCCCGGCCGGGCTCGACGAGGAGGTGGCCCAGGAGTGCGCACGGGTGGCCGTCGCCGCGCACGTCGCACTCGGGCTGCGTCACCTGTCACGCTCCGACCTCATCGTCGACGACGCGGGCGCGGTCCACTTCCTCGAGGTCAACGTCGCCCCGGGGCTCACCGAGACCTCGACGGTCCCGCTCGCGGTGCAGGCCGCCGGCCTCGAGCTCGGGCGGGTCGTCGCCGACCTGGTCGCCGCCGCCGTGGCCGAGGGCTCCCGCGGCCGCTCGGCGGGGCCGCCGACGCGGGAGCCTGCGGGGGCGTCGGCGTGAGCGACCTGCCCTACTACGCGATCATCGGCGCCTGCCGAGCGTGGTTCGCGCTGTCGGACTTCCGGCTCCGGACCTCCGGCACCGAGCACATCCCCCGGACCGGGGGTGCGGTGCTCGCCATCAACCACATCTCCTACGTCGACTTCATCATGGCCGGCTACGCCGCGCGGGAGGCCGGCCGGCTACCGCGGTACATGGCCAAGCGGGAGACCTTCGACCACCCGGTCACCGGACCCGTCATGCGGGCGCTGCGGCACATCAACGTCGACCGGGCCGACGGTCAGGCCTCCTACGACGAGGCGCTCCGGTACCTCCGCGAGGGAGAGGTCGTCGGGGTGTTCCCCGAGGCGACGATCTCCCGCAGCTTCCTCGTCAAGGAGCTCAAGACCGGGGCGGTCCGGATGGCCGCCGACGCCGACGTACCGCTGGTCCCGCTCGTGCTCTGGGGGACTCAGCGGCTCACCACCAAGGACCACCCGCGCGACCTCTCCCGGCACAAGACGATCTCGGTGACGGTGGGAGAGCCGATCGACCCGCACGGCACGACGGCGGTCCGCAAGACCGGCGAGCTGCGGCAGGCGATGACCGCGATGCTCGACGCCGCGATCCGGGCCTACCCCGCGGACGAGCAGCCGCCCGGTTCCTGGTGGCTGCCCGCGGCGTACGGCGGGTCCGCGCCGACCCCCGAGGGCGCCAAGGAGCTGGACCGCGCGGAGATGCGGGAGCGCGCCGCCCAGCGGCGGGCCGCCCGGGCGGCTGGCTGACGGCACCGCTCCCCGAGGGGACCGCGGCCCTCAGACGACCCCGGGACTCGCGTGCTTCGGGATCGCCCGCTGCTCCTCGTCGCTGGTCTGCAGCCCCAGCCCGTCGCGGCAGAAGTCCTCGCCGAACGGGGTGAGGTGGATGCTGCGGCGCACGATGCGGGTCCGACGCACCGACGCGACGGCGGCCACGACGTCGGGCTGCGCCTCGAGCACCTGGTACTCCACCGGGTCGCGCAGCGGGTCCAGGGGGAACCAGATCAGCCCCAAGCGCTCCAGGTTGTTGAGGTAGGACGGCACCCGCTCGACGTACCGGCAGCCGGCGTGGGCGCCGATCATCGTCAGCCGCCCGGCGACCAGGGAGGACGACACCAGGCCGAGGAGCCCTCCGGTGCGGACGTCGACCGTGGGCTGGGGACCCTGGCGGACCAGCAGCACCAGCAGGCGCGCCTCGTCGGGCGCGAGCTCCTCGATGATCCGGGCGTACGCCGGGTGCCCGCGGTCCTCGGTCCACACGTCCCGGGACTGCCGGAGCAGCTCCTGAGCGGCCTCGTGCAGCGGGTTCACCGGCACCGCGTCAGAGCTCTGCACCACCTGGGGACCCCTGCCGCTCAGCCGGACGACGGGGCGCAGCGGGCGCGTGCCGTGGCCGGCAGCGTGGTCGTGGCGCTCCTCGTGCGCCCGGTCGTACGCCGCGGCGGCGTCCCCCTCGTGGTCCGCGCCGGTCAACGCGTCGGTGATGGCGGCGGCCGCCTCCCGGAGGTCCTCCGCGAGCTGCACCGCGTGGTCGGGGTGCCGGACGACGTCGACGGCCCGCCGACCGGCTCGGACGCCGGTGACTGCCGCCCAGGCGCCGGCGCGGACCCCGGTGACCGCGACCGCCCGCGCGACGTTCGCGAGGTCCCCCGGTGTCACGTGCTCCGGCGTCAGCGGGTCGGCCGCGGTGCTGCCGACGGCGCTCGCGCCGGAGTGGTGCGGGTCCGTGGCGCTCACGTCAGTGCCACCCGCCGAAGACGAGCAGGTGCGCGACCCCACCGCCGAAGCCCATCAGCGCGCCGTGCGCGTAGAGCATCCACTCGTCCTCCTTGATCGCCGCCCGCAGCATCTCGACGAAGTCGCGCGACGGCAGCTCCCGGGTGCGCGCGGCGAACAGCGTCCGGATCTTCTCACTCTGCTGGGCGGAGAAACCCGGGTCCCGGAACGGCAGGATCGTGTGCATCGCCGCGCTCGCGCCGATCTGGTCCCGGATCGCGTCGAACTCGCGCGGGCCGACGGCCGCCCGGAGCGCTGTTCGCGCCCGGCCGGCGGCGCGGTCGATGGCGGGCGCCATGGCGGACTCCACCAGCTGGCGCGTGCGGTCGCCCCGCGGACCATCGAGGAGGAAGTCCCCGATGTTCTCCAGCGTGATCACGTCGTCGGCGATGATCCGCGCGTAGATCTCCGCCACCTCGTCCTGCCGCCGCAGGAACAGGCCGTGGACCTTGATCCCGAGGACGCGGCGCTCCTCGACCGGCTCGAAGATCAGCGCCATCCCCAGGAGGTTGGTGAGCCACCCGACGACGACGCCCATGATCGGCAGCAGCCACCAGATGCCGACGACCTGGTCGACGACCGCGACGGGGATCCCGAGGAGGAAGCCGAAGACGAACCCGAAGTCGACCATGAGGCGCAGCTCACGGCGGCCGACGTCGTAGAAGATCCGGTTGACCAGCTCCGGGTTCTCCCTGAAGTGGTCGATGACCATGATCTTCGGGTCGAGCAGCTGGTCGATGTGCTCGCCGATCTCGTAGGTGACCTCGCCGATGATCTCCGGCAGCTGCGCTCGCACCCGGCGGTGCACCGCATCCTTGAGCCGTGGCGGCAGGCCGGCCCACAGCTGCGGGTGCCGCTGCTGCATGACGCTGTCGACGATCTCCGGCACCTGGGGGGTCATGATCGCCAGCACGTGCTCGGCCAGCGACGGCGGGTCGAGCTGCTGGTAGAAGTCGCGGGCCGTCCCGATCTTCGCGATCGCCTTGTCCACCGCGATGCTGCCCATCTTCGCCGCCCGCGCGGGCACGATCCCCTGCCAGCCGATGCGGCCGTAGAGCAGGCCCGGGACCTCCTGCAGCTTGTGGGGCAGCAGCCGGGACACCTCGGCCAGGCCGGGCACCGCGACGCCGTACAACCGCACCGGGTTGAACAGCATGATCAGGCCGGTCCAGTTGATGGCCCAGCCGACGACGGCGGTGAACAGCGGGATCGTCCAGAACACGAACCAGTCGTCCTGGAGGACGCGCGAGAGCTCGCTCAACGGCTACCTGCCCCTGCCCTCCGGCTCCTGCCCTCGGTGCTGTCCCGTTCATCCGGCAGTCCTGCGGACCGAGACTAGCCCACCCCCTGCGACCCGCGGATTGTCGTCGGATCGCCAGATCCACAAGCCGACAGGCCGCTTTGTCGACACGGACCGCGGACAGCGGCGCACGGAGTCCCGTCGCCAGGATCAGCCAGCCGGGATCAGCCAGCCGGCGGACCGGTCAGCCGGTCGGCCGGGGGTTTCAGCCGGTGGGTCAGCCGGCGATCGGCGTCAGCGAGGCGTCGATGCGGGCGAGCACCCGCTCGACGTCCTCTCGGGAGCCGCACTCGATGGTGATCCGGCTCCGCGCCCGGCCGATGTCGATGCGCACCCGGGTGTCGAGGTGGTCCCCGAGCCGCTCGGCCAGAGCGGCGGCTTCGGGATCCGTCCCGGCCCGCCGCGAGCGCGCTGTGGGGGTGCCGACCGGTGCGCCCGTCTCGCCGAGCGCGACAAGCTCCTCGAGACTGCGGACCGAGATCCCCTCCGCGACGACCCGGCTGGCGAGCCGGTCCTGCGCCTGCGGGTCGGGCACGGCGAGCAGCGTGCGGGCGTGGCCGGCGGAGAGCACGCCGGCGGCGACCCGCCGCTGGACGGGCGGGGACAGCTTGAGCAGCCGCAGGGTGTTGCTGATCTGCGGCCGGCTGCGCCCGATGCGCCCCGCCAGCTCCTCGTGGGTGCAGCCGAAGTCCTCGAGCAGCTGCTGGTAGGCGGCCGCCTCCTCCAGCGGGTTGAGCTGGGCGCGGTGGAGGTTCTCCAGGAGCCCGTCGCGGAGCATCGCGTCGTCCTGGGTGTGACGGACGATCGCCGGCACGACGGTCATGCCGACCTCCCGGCACGCCCGCCACCGACGCTCCCCCATCACCAGCTCGTAGGAGCCCGGACCGGTGGGACGGACGACGACCGGCTGCAGCAGCCCGACCTCGCGGACGGAGTGGACGAGCTCGGCCATGGCCTCCTCGTCGAAGACCTGACGCGGTTGCCGGGGGTTGGGGACGATCGCGTCGACCGGGACCTCGGCGAACCAGGCGCCGAGGACGCCGGTCGGCCCGCTGTCGGACAGCGGGCCGGTGGGTGGCTCGTCACCCCGGGTCGTCCCGGCGCCGTCGGCGGCCGGCCCCGAAGGCTGCGCCGTCGGGGTCGGCAGCGTCGGGATGAGCGAGCCCAGCCCCCGGCCCAGGCCGCGCCGGACGGGGACGGAGTGGTCGGTCTGCGTCATGCCGGGACTCCTCGTAGGGCGATCTCGCGGGCCGCCTCGCGGTAGCAGAGGGCGCCCGGTGAGGTCGGGTCGTAGCTGATCACGCTCTGGCCGTAGCTCGGGGCCTCCGAGACCCGCACGGACCGCGGGATCGCGGTCCGCAGCACCCGGTCACCGAAGTAGCGGCGGACCTCGTCGGCCACCCCCGCCGACAGCCGCGTGCGGGCGTCGAACATCGTGAGGAGCACCGTCGAGACGTGCAGCGCCGGGTTGAGGTTGGTCCGGACCAGCTCCACGGTCTCCACGAGCTGACCGACCCCCTCGAGGGCGTAGTACTCGGTCTGGATCGGCAGCAGCAGCTCGTCGGCGGCCACCAGCGCGTTGAGGGTGAGCAACCCCAACGACGGCGGGCAGTCCACGAGGACGTAGTCGATCCGGTCCTCCGACGAGGTCGACCCGTCAGGGTCACCGCCCGGGCGGATGACACCGGGATGCGCGTGGACGGCCCGGCGCAGCCGGTTCTCGCGGGCCACCACGCTGACCAGCTCGATCTCCGCGCCCGCGAGGTCGATCGTCGCCGGGACCACGAGCAGCCGGTCCGACTCGGGGCAGGGAGCCGCCAGGTCGACCAGCGGCGTCCCGTCGACCAGCGCGTCGTACGACGAGGGCGTGCCTCGCCGGTGCTCGACCCCGAGGGCGGTCGAGCAGTTGCCCTGCGGGTCGAGGTCGAGGACGAGCACCCGCATCCCCAGCTGCGCCAGCGCGACCGCGAGGTTGACGGTCGTGGTGGTCTTGCCGACGCCACCCTTCTGGTTGGTGACGGTGAGCACCCGCGTGTGCGCCGGGCGTGGCGGCGGCGGGGCGGCCTCCTGTCGGGACCGCGCGGCCAGCGCCTGCGCGACCGCGTCCGCCAGCGGTGTCCCCGCGGCCGGGCCGACCGGCCCGACCGGTGTTCCACGTGAAACACCGGGGGCGTCGACGGGGGTGGGTCCCGGCGGACGAGCGGGCTCGACCCTGGACCGCACGAGAGCCGACAAGGGCTGCACGAGCTCGGGCCAGCCCAGCGTCACCGCCTGGTGGCCGCCGTCCCGCCCCGGCCACCCGACGCCTGCCTCGACGAACGGACGGGTCCGGTACGACCCGACAGCGGACACCATGCGCGGACCCCCATGCTCGACCTAGCTCCTGCGCGACGGTAACCGTCGCCGGGGGTCGACAGCGGCGCGAACCACCGTGGCCGGCTCAGAAAGCACCGTGGCGCCGACCTGTAGGACCTCGGGAGCCTGGACACCGAGTCGCCGGAGCAGACCCGCCACACTGGTCACGGCCGCGACCTCGTCGGCCGCCGAGGCTCCCTTCATCGCCACGACGCAGCCGGAGGGCGCCACCAGGGGTACCGACCAGCCGAGCAACCGCTCGAGCGGCGCAACCGCTCGGGACGTCACCACGGCAAAGGTGCGGCGCCCGTGCAGCTCCTCGGCCCGGCTCCTCACCACCTCGACCCGGGTCAGCCCCAGTGCGGCGACCACCTCCGACAGGAAGGTGGCCCGGCGCAACAGCGGCTCGACCAGCGTCACCACCAGGTCCGGTCGCGCCAGGGCCAGCGGGATGCCCGGGAGACCGGCGCCGCTGCCGAGGTCGGCGACCGTGACGCCGTTCGGGACCGCCTCACCGACGACCGCGCAGTTCAGCAGGTGCCGCTCCCAGAGCCGGTCGACCTCCCGCGGCCCGAGGAGCCCGCGCTCGGTCCCAGGTCCCGCCAGCCACGCCGCGTACGCCGCAGCGGCCCCGAGCCGGTCGCCGAAGACGACCGCCGCCTCCGGTGGTGGAGGCGGCGGCGTTGTTCCACGTGGAACCGCGTGGGTCACGTGGGCAGGACGACGACGTACCGCTTCGGTTCGGCTCCCTCGGACTCCGACTCGAGACCCGCTGCGGCGACGACGTCGTGCACCACCTTGCGCTCGAAGGCGGTCATCGGGCTCAGGGGCACCCGGTCGCCGGTGGCCTTCGCCTTGTCGACCGCGTCTCGGGCGATCCCCTCGAGCACGGTGCGCCGGCGGGCCCGGTGGCCGCCGATGTCGAGCATCAGCCGTGACCGATCACCGGTCTCGCGCAGCACAGCGAGCCGTGCCAGGTCCTGCAGCGCCTCGAGGACCTCCCCGTTGCGCCCGACCAACCGGGTCAGGTCGCCGCCGACGATGGAGACCGACGCGCGGTCCCCTTCGACGTCCATGTCCAGGTCGCCGTCGAGGTCGGCGATGTCGAGCAGCTCCTCGAGGTAGTCCGCGGCGATGTCGCCCTCCCGCTCGAGCACTGCCGCCGCGTCGGGTGCGGTGTCGGTCTCGGCGTCGGGTGCGGTGTCGGTCTCGGCGTCGGTGTCGATGCCGGTGTCGGTGTCGGTGTCGCGAGCGGGCTCGGGAGCAGTCTCGCGCTCGTCGTCGGTCCGGGTGTCGGTCTCGGTCATCTCGTGGCTCCTGGTCGTCGAGGTCTGGGCCGGTCGGGCGGGCCTGTTCCGGTGCGTGGTCGTGGGCGGGCCGGTCCGGCCCGGGGCCGTCAGCGCGTGACGTCGGGGCCGGTCGCCGGCCGCTGCTTCTTCCGCTGTTCGCGGCTCGTCTTCTTGGGCTGCTGTCGCGACGGTGGCGGCTTGGTCGCGGTCGGCGGGGCCTCCACCACGGTGGCCGTGGTGCCACCGACGGGTTCGGGGCTACCGCCCTTTCGTGCCCGCTTCTCGGCGTCGCGCTTGGCCTTGGCCTCGGCTGCGGGCGTGCCTGGGACGGGGTTGTGCCGGATGACGACGAACTGCTGCCCCATCGTCCAGAGGTTCGAGGTGGTCCAGTAGAGGATGACGCCGATCGGGAAGGCGATGCCGCCGACCGCGAAGACCACTGGCAGCACGTAGAGGAGGATCTTCTGCTGCTGCGCATAGGGGCCGGTCAGCGCGTCGGGGGGCATGTTCTTGGTCATCAGCTGCCGCTGGGTGAGGAACGTCGTCGCCGTCATCGCCAGGACGAGGACCGCGGCGAGGAGCCGCACCTCGAGGGCGCTGTCGCCGGAGGCGCCGGTGAAGCTGTCGGCGATGGGCGCCCCGAAGATCTTCGCGTCCCGGATCGAGTCGACCTGGGCTGAGGTGAGGATGCCGCGCCGGTTGCCCCGGGCCGCCTGGTCGATGAGCCGGAACAGGGCGAGGAAGATCGGCATCTGCAGGATCAGCGGGAGGCAGGAGGCGAAGGGGTTGGTCCCGGTCTCCTTGTAGAGCGCCATCTGCTCCTGCGCGAGTCGCTCGCGGTCGTGGCCGTACTTCTTCTGCAGCTCGCGCACCCGCGGCTGGAGCAGCTGCATGTTGCGGCTGGACTTGATCTGCTTGACGAACAGCGGGATGAGCGCCGCACGGATGACCACGGTCAGGCCGATGATCGACAGCGCCCACGACGCTCCGGAGTCCTCACCGAAGGCGGCACCGAAGACCCGGTGGAAGCCGGAGAGGATCAGCGAGGTGACGAAGTACAGCGGCGCCATGATGGTGCCGCCGACCTCGACGAAGAAGTCGATCACTCAGGCTCCTTGGGTCCGGGTGGAGGACGTGCGGTGCGGGTCGCTGCGCCGCGGTGGGACCGGGTCGAGGCCGCCGGCGGCCCACGGGTGGCAGCGGGCGATGCGGCGTACCGCCAACCAGCTGCCGCGCAGGCTGCCGTGTTCGGTGACCGCCTCGAGGGCGTAGGCCGAGCAGGTCGGGTGGTAGCGGCACACCTGGCCGTAGAGCGGGCTGATCGCGTAGCGGTAGCCGCGCAGCAGCAGGACGAGGACCCGGGTCATGCGCCCTCACCTCGGCTGGGTCGGGCCCGCTCCAGGGCTCGCCGGAGGTCGCGGTCGAGCTGGTCGGAGGACACCGAGGCCGCGGCCGGCAGCGCGCGGACCACGAGGCGGGAGTGGACCGGCAGCGCGGGCAGGTGGGGCCGGACGAGGTGCCGCAGCCGCCGCTTGACCCGGTTACGGGTCACTGCGGGGCCGACCGACCGCGCGACGACGAAGCCGGCGCGTGGCCGCTCCTCCGGCGTGGACGCGTCAGGCCGGCCCACGTCCAGGTGCACGACGAGGCTGCGGGCGCCGGCTCGGCGACCGCGGCGGATCGTCTCGGAGAAGTCCCGCCCGGCGGTCAACCGGTCGGCCCTGGCGAGCATCAGCGGAGCACGCAGGTCGATGAGCGCGACGTCGGAGTGCCGACCGCGCTCAGACGGCCAGGTTCTTGCGACCCTTGTTGCGGCGAGCGGAGAGGATCGCTCGACCGGCACGCGTGCGCATCCGCAGGCGGAAGCCGTGCGTCTTGGCGCGGCGACGGTTGTTCGGCTGGTAGGTGCGCTTGCTCACGAGTTCACTCCGAGGTCGGTGTGCGGTCAGGCCGGGGCGGGCCCGGGGTGCCCGGGCCTGCGTCGCGGTCACGGTCCCCGGGGACCACGACGCTGCGGCGGCAGGCGGCACTCGTCGACCGAGCCGATGGGCCCCACGGTACGTCGGGCGTCGAGCGAGGGTCAAACCGCGCCCTTCTACTCCACCTCCGGTCCGGTGCCCGGGGCGTCTCAGGCCTGTGGAGAACGTGTTGCCGTGGGTCACACTGCCTTGTTAGCGTCGGCGTCCCGCAGCAGCAGGAGACCTGGTCCCCACTCTTCATGCACAACCTGTGGAGAGAGTTGTGGACTCCCTTGCAGCCAGCCGCGCGGGCCGACCCGACCCCCCGATCGGACCCCTCCCAGGGAGAGCCGAGGATCAGAGGTGGACGTGAACGACGACGCGCTGGGTGACGCTCCTCGACCGACCGGTGGGACGACCGGAGACGCGGCGACGGGAGGTGGGCCGACCGGCGTCAGCAAGGAGGACCTGCTCGCGCTGTGGACGGCGCTGGTGAGCGACCTCCCGCTGCAGCAGCGGATCTGGCTCAGCGCGAGCCGCCCGCTCGCGCTGCACCGGGGGATGGCCGTCATCTCGGTCCCCGACGACTTCACCAAGGCCCGTCTCGAGGGGCGGTTGCGGACCTGGCTCGAGGACACCCTCAGCACGACGCTGGGATCGCCGGTGCGCCTCGCGGTCAGCGTCGAGCCCGGACTGGACCCGGTGAGCGACCCTTCCGCGGCTGCCGGTTCGGACGTCGCCGCCCTCGAGGCCGAGCGGGGCGGCCGCCCCGCGGAGGACACGCCGGTTGCGTTCCGTGACTTGTCGACATCTGACTTCGGCGACAAGTCGACAAACCGATCTCCGACCGGCAGCCAGCCGTTCGACGGACCCGGCCTCGGTGGCGGACCCAGCCTCGGCCCGCCGGCGCAGCGGTCCGGCGGAGGGGCAGAGACGCGGTTGAACCCCAAGTACGTCTTCGAGACCTTCGTCATCGGGTCCTCGAACCGGTTCGCGCACGCCGCCGCGGTCGCGGCGGCCGAGGCGCCGGGCAAGGCGTACAACCCGCTGCTCATCTACGGCGAGTCGGGCCTCGGGAAGACCCACCTCCTCCACGCCATCGGCCACTACGCGCGCAACGTCTACACCGGGGCGCGCGTGCGGTACGTGTCGAGCGAGGAGTTCACCAACGAGTTCATCAACGCGATCCGCGACGACAAGGTGGCCAGCTTCCACCGGCGCTACCGCGACGTCGACGTCCTCCTCATCGACGACATCCAGTTCCTCGAGGGGAAGATCCAGACGCAGGAGGAGTTCTTCCACACCTTCAACACCCTCCACAATGCGAACAAGCAGATCGTCATCACCTCCGACAGGCCGCCCAAGCGGCTCGAGGCGCTCGAGGACCGGCTCCGCAACCGGTTCGAGTGGGGGCTCATCACCGACGTCCAGCCCCCGGACCTCGAGACCCGCATCGCGATCCTGCGGAAGAAGGCCGCGATCGAGAAGGTCGTCGCGCCCGACGAGGTCCTGGAGTACATCGCCTCGAAGATCCAGACCAACATCCGTGAGCTCGAAGGTGCACTCATCCGGGTCACCGCGTTCGCCAGCCTCAACGGTCAGCCGGTCGACCTCACGCTCACCGAGATCGTCCTCAAGGACCTGATCCCCGAGGGCGGGGAGCCCGAGATCACCGCGAGCCTGATCATCGCCCAGACGGCGTCGTACTTCGGGCTGTCGATCGACGAGCTGTGCGGACCGAGCCGCTCGCGCAACCTCGTGCAGGGCCGCCAGATCGCGATGTACCTGTGCCGGGAGCTGACCGACCTGTCGCTGCCGAAGATCGGCCAGCAGTTCGGCAACCGCGACCACACGACGGTCATGTACGCCAACAACCGCGTCCGCGGCGACCTCGCGGAGCGGCGGAGCACCTTCAACACGATCACCGAGCTGACGAACCGCATCAAGCAGCAGGCCCGCCAGGCATGACCTGCGCCGCGATCGGGAGCCGGGGCGCCTGGGGACCGGCGTGTGCACGACCGGCGGTTGGCGTCGACGTCCCTGTGGACACGCGCCCGGCGGCCCGGCACGACCGGCCGGCGGTGCACAGTCCTCACGGCGCACCGCGACCGCGGTGCACAGGGGTTGTGAGCCCCGATTGCGCTCGTGACCTGCGGTCCCGCCGGTTCTCCACAAGTTCCACGGTGCCTACGACGAAGACGAGGATCCCCATGGCCAGGACCTCGGTGAACTCAACGAGGCGCTCCGGGCTGTGGAGGACCACCCCGACCGCGGCTCGTGACAGGATGCTGACCGGTCAGGGTGGACCGACGAGAGGCTGGCTGCTGTGAAGTTCCGCGTCGAGCGCGACGTGCTCACCGATGCCGTGGCGTGGGCGGCCCGGAGCCTGCCGGTGCGCCCGAGCGTCCCGGTGCTCGCCGGGCTGCTGGTCGAGACCAACGACTCCGGCGACGGACTGGTGCTCTCGACCTTCGACTACGAGACCTCGGCACGGGCCACGGTGCCCGCCGTGGTGCAGGACGAGGGGCGCGCGCTGGTCTCGGGGCGGCTGCTGGCCGACATCTGCCGCAGCCTCCCGGCCAAGCCGGTCGACATGGCGATCGAGGGCGCCAAGGTGCGGCTCCAGTGCGGGACCGCGACCTTCACCCTGCAGACGATGCCGGTCGAGGACTACCCGGCGCTCCCGGCGATGCCCGCCGCCACCGGTTCGGTGGCCAGCGACGTCTTCGCACGGGCGGTCAACCAGGCCGTGACCGCCGCCGGCCGCGACGACATGCTCCCGGTGCTCACGGGTGTGCGCATCGAGATTGCCGGTGAGCACATCTCGCTGCTGGCCACCGACCGGTTCCGGCTCTCGCTGCGCGAGCTGCTGTGGGACCCGGGGGTGACCGACGCCGAGGCGAACGCGCTGGTCCCGGCACGGGTCCTGGCCGACACCGCCAAGTCGCTGACCTCGGGCTCCACGGTCACGATCGCGCTGTCGCGCGGTGGTGCCGGCGAGGGGATCATCGGCTTCGAGGGCGAGGTCGGCGGCGGGCTCCGGCGGACCACGACCCGGCTGCTCGACGGGGAGTTCCCGCGGGTGCGCAGCCTGTTCCCGGCCGAGCACACGACCGTCGCACGGCTCGACCGGACCCTGCTGGTCGACGCTGTCAAGCGGGTCTCGCTGGTGGCCGAGCGCAACACCGCCGTGCAGCTGCGCTTCGACGACAACGGCCTGACGCTGGACGCCGGCCACGGCGACGAGGCGCTCGCCACCGAGCAGCTGGACGCGCAGGTGAAGGGTGAGGGCGTGACCACCGGGTTCAACCCGACGTACCTCCTCGACGGGTTGGGTGCGCTGGACCACCCCGTCGTGGAGCTGGCCTTCACCCAGGCGTCCAAGCCTGCGGTCATCTCCGGGGCCGCCGACATCGACGCCGAGCGGGACACCGACTTCCAGTACCTGTTGATGCCTCGCCGGCTCCTCAGCTGACGAGGACGCGCATCACCGACGCACCGAGACGAGTCCGGGGGTCCTCCCCGCGACGGACCAACTGCACCGACGAGACGGAGGCATTGTGGAGATCGGGCTGGTCGGCCTCGGCCGGATGGGCGGCAACATGCGCGAGCGGATCCGCCGCGCGGGGCACACCGTGGTCGGCTACGACCGCAACCGCGAGGTGGCGGACGCCGACTCGCTGGAGGCGATGGTGCAGGCGCTCACCGACGCCGGCGCGAGCCCGCGGGTCGTCTGGGTGATGGTCCCGGCCGGGGACCCCACGCGGGCGACGGTCCGCGAGCTGGCCGAGCTGCTCGACGAGGGCGACATCGTCATCGACGGCGGCAACTCCCGCTGGACCGACGACCTCGCCCACGCCGCCCTGCTGCGCGAGAAGGGCATCGGCTTCGTCGACTGCGGCGTGTCCGGCGGCGTCTGGGGGCTGGAGAACGGCTACGCGCTGATGGCCGGCGGCGAGGCCTCCGACATCGAGGCCGCGCAGCCGGTGTTCGACGCGCTGCGACCAGAGGGTGAGTTCGGTTGGGTCCACGCCGGCGGCCCCGGCGCCGGGCACTTCTCCAAGATGGTCCACAACGGCATCGAGTACGCGATCATGCAGGCCTACGCCGAGGGCTGGGAGCTGCTGCAGGCCGTCGACATGGTCGACAACGTGACCGACGTCTTCCGGTCGTGGCGGGAGGGCACGGTGATCCGGTCCTGGCTGCTCGACCTGCTCGTGGCTGCGCTCGACGACGACAACGGGCTCCAGGGGATCCGCGGCTACGCCGAGGACTCCGGCGAGGGTCGCTGGACCGTCGAGGCGGCGATCGAGCACGCGGTCCCGATGCCGGCGATCGCGGGCTCGCTCTTCGCCCGGTTCGCCAGCCGCCAGGACGACAGCCCGGCGATGAAGGCCGTCGCCGCGATGCGGCAGCAGTTCGGCGGCCACGCGGTCCGAGCCGGCGTCCCCGCGACGACGGGGGACCAGGACAGCGGCGGGGTCCCCACCGAGCACGCCGAGTGACCGCTCGACCGTGCACGTCGCGCACCTGACCCTTCACGACTTCCGCTCCTACGAGCAGCTCGACCTGGCGCTCGGACCGGGGGCGACGACGTTGGTCGGCAGCAACGGCCAGGGCAAGACCAACGTCGTGGAGGCGGTCGACTACCTCTCGCGGCTCGCCTCGCACCGGGTGGCCTCGGACGCGCCGCTGGTCCGGCAGGGCGCGGAGCGGGCGGTAGTCCGGGCGGCGGTCGTCAAGGGCGGTCGCACCGCGCTGCTCGAGGTCGAGATCAACCCCGGTCGCTCGAACCGCGCGCGGGTCAACGGCGGGGCGCTGCCCCGGTCCCGCGACCTGCTCGGGCTGGTCCGCACGGTGCTGTTCTCACCGGAAGACCTCGCGCTGGTCAAGGGCGACCCGAGCGAGCGGCGGCGGTACCTCGACGACCTCCTCGTGCTCCGAACGCCACGGCTCGCCGGTGTCCGCAGCGACTACGAGCGCGTCCTCAAGCAGCGCAACGCGCTGCTCAAGCAGGCGTCGGCGGCAACGCGGGGCGGCCGGCGCCGCGACGAGCACCTGGAGAGCACGCTCGCAGTCTGGGACGACCAGCTGGTGGGGTTCGGGTCGGAGCTGGTCCGGTCCCGTGCGGGGCTCGTTGCCGAGCTGCAGCCGTTGCTGGGACAGGCGTACGCCGCGGTGGCCAAGGACGCCGACCGCAACGACGCGTCGCTGCGCTACCAGCCGTCGGTCCCCCCGGAACCCGAGCCGTTCCGTCAGGCGCTCACCGACCGGCGCGGCGAGGAGCTGCAGCGGGGGGTGACGCTCGTGGGGCCGCACCGCGACGAGCTGGCGCTCGCGGTCGGGACGCTCCCGGTGAAGGGTTACGCCTCGCACGGGGAGTCCTGGTCGTTCGCGCTCGCGCTGCGGCTGTCGGCGTACGACCTGCTCAAGGACGACGGCGACGACCCGGTTCTCGTGCTCGACGACGTCTTCGCCGAGCTCGACGTCGACCGCCGGGACCGGCTGGCCGACCTGGTCGCGGGCGCCGAGCAGGTGCTGGTGACCGCGGCGGTGCCTGCCGACGTCCCGGAGGCGCTGCAGGGCACCCGCATCGAGGTGCGCCGTGGCGGGGTGCTGCCGTGAGCGGGCCGGACAGGGAGCAGGGCCGGCCGCCCCAGGACCAGGGCCACGACGAGACGGGGCTCGAGCTCGCGCGAAGCATCGCGCGCTCGGTGGCCCGGCTGCCGGCGCGCGCCGTGGGACGCCGCGGTCGCCGAGCCCGACCCGAGCCGGCGCAGGCATCGAGCGCTCACCCTGACGACCGTGACCCGCAGTCGCTGGACGCCACCATCGGGCGGCTCGTCGCGGAGCGGGGCTGGCACGAGGACGTACGCGTGCACGGCGTCTTCTCCCGCTGGGCCGTGATCGTGGGTCCCGACGTCGCCCAGCACGCCCGGCCGGTGGCGTTCGACCGGGGCGAGCCGGGTGCTGCGGCCCCCGGCGGGCGGCTCACCGTACAGACCGACTCCACGGCCTGGGCGACGCAGGTCCGACTCCTCGCCGGGACCCTGGTGCGCCGCCTCAACGAGGAGCTCGGCGACGGGACGGTCCGCGTGGTCGACGTCCGCGGGCCCGACGCGCCCAGCTGGCGGCACGGCCGCCGATCGCTGCGCGACGCACGGGGCCCCCGCGACACCTACGGCTGACCTCGCTGCCGGGCCGTCAGGCCCCGTCGCGGGCGCTTGCGAGTACGGGGAGTCACGCTCACCCCTCGCAGCGGCCCTGCGCGGCGTCCAGGGGCCGCTGGTGCCCCGTTGCGCCGACACCGTCCACCGCCCGGGAGGTCGACATCCCCGTCACAGGCCCTGGAGCGGTATGATGGAGCCCGAGGTCGTTCCCCGACAGCCAGCCCTGCGAGGGACGACCTCGTGCTGTGTACCCGCGCCAGTCCGCCGCCGGGCTCCCCGGTCCGGCGACCGGTCCCGACGACCCCCTGAAGGACGGTCCGTGACCACCGACACCCCGCCCGCACGTGGCCTCCCGTCGACCGACGCGACGACCCCTCCTGCAGCACCGGCGCCGCCCGTGACCCCTCCGGGTGCGGCCGCCACCGCGTCGTACGACGCCTCGGCGATCCAGGTGCTCGAGGGACTGGAGGCGGTCCGCAAGCGACCCGGGATGTACATCGGCTCCACCGGTGAGCGGGGGCTGCACCACCTGGTGTGGGAGGTCGTCGACAACTCCGTCGACGAGGCGCTCGCCGGTCACTGCAGCCGCATCCTCGTCACGCTCATGGAGGAGGGTGGGGTCGAGGTCGTCGACGACGGGCGCGGCATCCCCGTCGACATCCACCCGGTCGAGGGCATCCCTGCGGTGACGGTGGTGCTCACCGTGCTCCACGCCGGCGGCAAGTTCGGTGGCGGCGGCTACAAGGTGTCCGGCGGCCTGCACGGCGTCGGGGTCTCGGTCGTCAACGCGCTCAGCCGCCGTGTCGAGGTCGAGGTCCGCCGAGACGGCTACCGCTGGACGCAGGCGTTCGCGTACGGCGTCCCCGAGGGCGAGCTGGTCCGCCACGAGTCGACCGACGAGACCGGCACGACGACCCGGTTCTGGCCGAGCGAGGACGTCTTCGAGACCGTCGAGTTCAACTTCGAGACGATCACCAACCGCTTCCGCGAGATGGCCTTCCTCAACAAGGGCCTCGAGATCGTTGTCCGGGACCGGCGCCGGCACGCCGAGGAGGTCGCGGAGGCCGTCGAGGACCTCACCGCGGAGCCGTTCGGGTCCGAGGCCGAGCCGCACGCCGCTGCCGGTGGCGGGCTCGAGCGCACCTTCCGCTTCGACCGGGGGCTCGTCGACTACGTCGAGCACCTCAACCGGCAGCGCAACCCGGCGCACCCGAGCGTGATCAGCTTCGAGGCCGAGGCGGCGGCCGACAGCGTGTCCGGGCTCAGCCTCGAGGTCGCGATGCAGTGGAACACCGGCTACACCGAGTCGGTGCACACCTTCGCCAACACCATCAACACCCACGAGGGCGGCACCCACGAGGAGGGGTTCCGCGCGGCGCTGACCTCCCTGGTCAACAACTGGGGCCAGACGTGGGGCTTCATCAAGAAGCCGGAGGACCGGGTGTCCGGCGACGACGTGCGCGAGGGGCTGACGGCGATCGTCTCGGTCAAGCTCTCCGAGCCGCAGTTCGAGGGCCAGACCAAGACCAAGCTCGGCAACACCGAGGCCAAGGGGTTCGTGCAGCGCGTCGTGAACGAGCAGCTCGGCGACTGGATGGAGAAGAACCCCGCAGAGGGCAAGGACATCGTCCGCAAGGCGATGTCGGCGGCCCAGGCGCGGATCGCGGCGCGCAAGGCGCGCGAGCTGGCCCGGTCCCGCAAGGGCCTGCTCGGCGGGGGCGGCCTGCCGGGCAAGCTCAGCGACTGCCAGTCCACCGACCCGAGCGAGTGCGAGGTGTTCGTCGTCGAGGGCGACTCCGCCGGCGGGTCCGCGCGGCAGGGGCGGGACCCGCGGATCCAGGCGATCCTGCCGATCCGCGGCAAGATCCTCAACGTCGAGAAGGCCCGCATCGACCGGGTGCTGGCCAACACCGAGGTGCAGTCGATCATCAGTGCCCTCGGCACCGGGATCCACGAGGAGTTCGACCTCGACAAGCTGCGCTACCACAAGGTCGTGCTGATGGCCGACGCCGATGTCGACGGCCACCACATCAACACGCTGCTGCTGACGCTGCTGTTCCGCTTCATGCGCCCCCTCATCGAGCACGGCCACGTCTACATGGCGCAGCCCCCGCTCTACCGGCTGCGCTGGAACAAGCCCCACGAGCACGAGTTCGTCTACTCCGACGCCGAGCGGGACGCGCTGCAGCGCGACGGGATCGCGGCGGGCAAGAAGCTGCCCAAGGAGAACCCCGTGCAGCGCTACAAGGGGCTGGGCGAGATGAACGCCAAGGAGCTCTGGGAGACCACGATGGACCCCGACCAGCGGTTGATGCTGCAGGTGACCCTGGACGACGCGGCGCAGGCGGACGAGGTGTTCTCGGTCCTCATGGGCGAGGACGTCGAGCAGCGCCGCTCGTTCATCCAGCGCAACGCGAAGGACGTGCGGTTCCTTGACATCTGAGCCGACCGAGGCGACCGGGGGACGCATCGAGCCGGTCGAGCTGCAGGCATCGATGCAGCGGGCCTACATCGACTACGCGATGGCGGTGATCGTCGGCCGCGCGCTGCCCGACGTCCGCGACGGGCTGAAGCCGGTGCACCGGCGCGTGCTCTACGCGATGTACGACGGCGGCTACCGACCGGACCGCGGCTTCTCCAAGTGCTCCCGGGTCGTCGGCGACGTCATGGGGCAGTACCACCCGCACGGGGACACCGCGATCTACGACACCCTCGTCCGCCTCGCCCAGCCCTGGGTGATGCGGGCGCCGCTGGTGCAGGGGCAGGGCAACTTCGGCTCGCCCGGCAACGACGCAGCGGCGGCGATGCGCTACACGGAGTGCCGGATGGCGCCGTTGGCCATCGAGATGGTCCGCGACATCAACGAGGACACCGTCGACTTCCAGCCCAACTACGACGGGCGCTCCGAGGAGCCGGTCGTGCTGCCCGCGCGGTTCCCCAACCTGCTGGTCAACGGCAGCGCCGGGATCGCAGTGGGGATGGCGACCAACATCCCGCCGCACAACCTGCGCGAGGTCGCGGACGGGGCACGCTGGGTCCTGGCGCACCCCGATGCCAGCCGCGAGGAGACCCAGGACGCGCTCGTCGAGCGGATCAAGGGCCCGGACTTCCCCAACGGGGCGCTGATCGTCGGGACGTCGGGCATCGAGGAGGCGTACCGCACCGGTCGCGGCGCGATCACCCAGCGGGCCGTGATCGAGGTCGACGAGGACTCCCGCGGCCGCACCAACCTGGTGATCACCGAGCTGCCGTACATGGTGAACCCCGACAACCTGGCGCTCAAGATCGCCGAGCTCGCCGACACCGGCCGGGTGCAGGGCATCGCCGACGTCCGCGACGACACCTCCGACCGGACCGGCCAGCGCCTCGTCGTCGTCCTCAAGCGCGACGCCGTGGCGCGGGTCGTGCTCAACAACCTGCTCAAGCACACCGAGCTGCAGACCAACTTCAGCGCGAACATGCTGGCGCTGGTCGACGGAGTGCCCCGGACCCTCACCATCGACCAGTTCGTCTCGAGCTGGGTCGACCACCAGGTCGAGGTCATCCAGCGGCGCACCCGGTTCCGGCTCCGCGAGGCCGAGGAGAAGGCCCACATCCAGCGCGGCCTGGTCAAGGCGCTCGACGCGCTGGACGAGGTGATCGCGCTGATCCGGCGCAGCCCCGACGTCGAGGAGGCCCGCGACGGGCTGATCACGCTGCTCGACATCGACGAGCTGCAGGCGCGGGCGATCCTCGACATGCAGCTGCGCCGGTTGGCGGCCCTGGAGCGCCAGCGGATCATCGACGAGCTGGCGCGGCTCCAGGTGGTCATCGCCGACCTCGAGGACATCCTGGCCAACGAGACCCGGCAGCGTCAGATCGTCGCCGACGAGCTCGACGAGATCGTCGAGAAGTACGGCGACGACCGCCGCTCGCAGATCATCGCCGCGGACGGGGACCTCTCGATGGAGGACCTCATCCCCGACGAGGACCTGGTCGTGACGATCACGCGTGGCGGCTACGCGAAGCGCACCCGGGCGGACCTCTACCGGACGCAGAAGCGCGGCGGGAAGGGCGTGCGGGGCGCGACGCTCCGCGGGGACGACGTGGTCGATCACTTCATGGCCACCACCAACCACCACTGGCTGCTGTTCTTCACCAACGCCGGACGCGTCTACCGGACCAAGGCCTACCTGCTGCCTGAGGCGTCGCGGGACGCCAAGGGCAGCCACGTCGCCGGTCTGCTGAGCTTCCAGCCCGACGAGCGGATCGCCCAGGTGCTGGCGATCCGCGACTACGACCAGGCGCCGTACCTGCTGCTCGCGACCCGCAAGGGGCTGGTGAAGAAGACCCGGCTCGGGGACTACAACTCGCCCCGGCAGGCCGGCGTCATCGCGATCAACTTCCGCGACGAGGATGACGAGCTGATCGGCGCCGAGCTGTGCGGCCCCGAGGACGACATCCTGCTGATCTCCCGCAAGGGCCAGTCGATCCGGTTCCGGGCCGATGACGCCCAGCTGCGGCCGATGGGCCGGGCGACGTCCGGGGTCAAGGGCATGGAGTTCCGCTCCGCCGACAGCGTGCTCTCGATGTCGGTGATCCACCCGCACGCCGAGGACGAGGCGACGCCGCAGCAGTACGTCTTCACGATCACCGACGGTGGTTTCGCCAAGCGCACCCGGATCGAGGAGTACCGCCTCCAGTCGCGTGGCGGGCTCGGGATCAAGACGATGAAGCAGGACGACGACCGGGGCACCCTCGTCGGGGGGTTCATCGTGGTCGACGGCGACGAGGTGCTGGCGATCAAGCAGTCGGGGCAGGTCACCCGCAGCGCGATCGACGACAGCCTCCGTCCGCTGAGCCGCGACACCATGGGCATCCGGTTCGTCGGTGTCTCCTCCGGTGACGCGGTCGCCGTGGTGGCCCGGAGCGTGGAGTCCGCGCTGGCCGAGCCCCCCGGTGACGTGGTCGACGGCGCCGTCGACGGGGTGAGCGAGCCGGTGATCGACGCGGACGTCGAGCGGGTGGACCTGACCGGGAGTGCCACACTGGACCCGGCCGCGCCTGCGGCTGGAGGGCCTGACGGGCTCGCTGAGCCCGCTGAACCCGACCCGACGGAGGAGACCTGATGGCCGACGGTCGAACCGAGGAGACCCGGGTGGCACACCCGGGCGGACGACCCGCCGCCCCGGCGAACCCCACGCAGCCGGCGTCGGGCGACCTCCGGGCCCAGATCAACCGCGCCTACGCTTCCTCGGCTCCCATCGTCGAGGACGAGCCCGACGCCCGGCGTACGCCCCCGGCCGGTCCCATGCCGGAGACCGCCGCCCGCTTCGCCGCCGCGATGGCCGCGGTCGAGCAGCAGCAGGCGGCCCAGGGTGCGGGCGGCACGGTGACGGGCACCCGCCCGACCCCGCAGCCCGCCCCCGCCCCGCCGCGGGAGCAGCGGCAGCCCTCGGGGAGCACGGGCGTACGCCGCCCACGGCGGGCCCGGCTCCGGCTGACCCACATCGACCCGTGGTCGGTCCTCAAGACCTCCCTGCTGCTGTCGATCGCGCTGGGCATCGTCACGGTCGTCGCGGTGTCGGTCGTCTGGGCGGTCCTCAACGCCAGCGGCCTGTGGGACTCGATCAACGCGACGGTCGGCGAGGTCGTCGGCACCGAGGCCAGCGCCGACTTCCGGATCCAGGACTACGTCGGCACCGAGCGGGTACTCGGCTTCACGATGCTCGTCGCCGCTGTCGACGTCGTCCTCATCACGGTGGTCTGCACGCTCGGGGCGTTCCTCTACAACCTCGCCGCCGCGCTGCTCGGGGGCCTGGAGGTCGTCCTGGCGGAGGACGACTGAGCCGCTCCGCAGGTTTGGGGGGCTCCTCGGGGTTGCGGTAACCTTCCTCGTCGGCCGGGCTGTCGCCCGGCCTCGACGTGCGGGCCTATAGCTCAGACGGTTAGAGCGCTTCCCTGATAAGGAAGAGGTCACAGGTTCAAGTCCTGTTAGGCCCACGTGAAGAAGCTGGCTCTCGTGGCGCTCGGTGCGATCGGGGCGGTCCTGGCCGCCCGCAAGGTGCAGGAGTCCCAGCACGACCAGGCGGTGTGGGCGGAGGTCACCGACCCGGTCGAGCGCTGACGCGAGGCGGCTCGCCGGCGCGCCCTGCACGACGAGGGGCCATGGCGCAATTGGTAGCGCACCTGCTTTGCAAGCAGGGGGTTAGGGGTTCGAGTCCCCTTGGCTCCACCGCAGTCCGGCCGCCGGACCCGGTTCCTCAAGGGATGCAGGCATGTCGGTGCTCCCCATGGCTCACTCGCCGTGGGGAGAGCCAGTACGCCATGGGGAGTGGCCGTCGCAGAGTGCGGAGCGCCGTCGCAGCGACGGGCATGAGGGGCGGCTCGACCGGGCATGAGGGGCGGCTCGGAACTCGTTGTCCCTCGCGTCGACGGCTGCGATCATGCGCCCGAACCGCCCCGGCTGCGTGTCCCGGGGAGGACGGGGAACGGTCGGAGCATGACCGACCAGACCCTGGACGACATGACCGGTGACGACCCGCGCGACCCCCGCGTCGAGGTGCTGCAGGCGGTCGTCGACCGCATCGTCTCCTGGCAGGAGGGCGCCGAGGACGCGACCGTGCGCGCCGAGCTCGACCGCGCCCTCTCCGAGGCCGGCGTCGAGGTCGACGAGGCGGTCCGCAGTCGGATCGTCGCACGGGTGAGCAGCGAGACCCCGCACTTCGACGTCCGCGAGGTGCTGTGACCCCGCCCCTGTGACCCCAACGCTGTGACCCGGCCGACCCTGTGCACCCACGGCGCGGGGGTCGGCTGACCGTAGGCTCGCCGGGTGACCGCGCCCTCCCCGACGTACGCCGGAGAGGGCTGGCGGGTGCTGCTCGAGCCGCGGCTGCTGCTGCTCCACGTGGCAGGGGCGCTCGCCCTGCTGGCGTGCGTGCTGCTGGGGCGCTGGCAGTACGACGCCTGGCAGCTGCACCGGGAGGACCGGGCCGCGGCGATCGCCGACGAGCCACCGGTGCCGCTCGACGACGTGCTCGGCGCGGATGACCCCTACCCGAACGACGCCGTCGGCCAGCCGGTCGAGGCGGACGGCGCCTGGGTGCCCGACTCCACGGTCTACGTCGCGGACCGGCCCGCCGACGGGAGGGAGGACGCCGCGACCGGCTACTGGCAGCTCGCGTCGCTCGCCGTCTGTCCGGGCGGCACTTGCTCCGGGGCGTCGGCGGTCCCGGTCGTCCTCGGCTGGACCCCCGAGGTGCCCTCGGGAGCCGCGCCCCCGCAGGGACCCGAGCAGGTGACCGGCTGGCTCCAGCCCGGCGAGGGGTCCGAGGTCGACCTCGACCCGACCGACGACGTGCTAGCCAGCCTCCGCATCCCCGACCTGCTCCAGCGCAGCGACCGCGACCTCTACTCGGGCTACGTCATCCTCGACCAGCCGCGGGCCGCCGGCCGCGGGCTCGTGCCGGTGACGCCGGACTCGCTGCCGGACCCGCCGGCGTCGGCGGGGCTGCGCAACCTGCTGTACGCCGTGCAGTGGTGGGTGTTCGGGGGGTTCGCGGTCTTCCTCTGGTGGCGCTGGTGCCGTGACGAGATGGCCCCTCGGCTACCGTCGGAGGCGTGAACCGAGGGGTCGAGGCCGCGCTGCAGCGCTACCGCGTGCTGGCGAACGTCGTGGGCGTCCTGCTGATCGTGCTCTGCCTCGTCGGGCTCCCGCTCAACGAGGCGCACCTCGTGGACCCGGCGTGGTTCCCGGTGGGCAGCCGGCCCCAGGAGGTCGGCGCGGCGATCTCGCAGTACCTCGGGGTCGCGCACGGCTACCTCTACATGCTCTTCGTCGTGCTCGCCTTCGTGCTGTCGCGGAAGGCGAGGTGGGACCTCGGCTTCACCCTGGTCACACTGCTCTGCGGGACGGTGCCGGTGCTCTCGTTCTGGGCCGAGCGCAGAGCGACCCGACGGGTGCGCGAGGAGCTCGCGGCACCGGCCGGGTCGTCGGCGTACGCCGGGCGCGGCTGAGCACCCGGCCGTCGGATCAGTCGAGGATCACCTTGTCCGCCGGCTTGTCCGGCGTCGTCACCGCGTGAGGGGTGTCGGTGGCGTCCGCCGCCATCTCCTCCGGCGTGCCGCCCGCGACGTCGACGCTGGTCTCCGCGGTCCCGGTGGTCCCGGTGCCGGCGGGGTGGTCGTTCCCGGCGATGAGGCCGTCGGCCGAGGCACCCGCGGTGCTGGCCGCCGCAAGGCTCGCGGCGCTGGCGGGGGTCGACGCGGTGGCCTCGGTCGCGGCGACGCCGGCGGTCGTGGCCGGCTGGTCGCCCGCCGATCGCCAGGTCGGCTGGGAGCCGCCTCCGGTCACGCGGTGGGCGATGGCCGCCGCGACGGCACCGAGGCCGAGCACGAGGAGCGCCTGCAGGAAGCGGTTGGGGTGGTCCTGGTGGGCCCGCTGCTTGACCGCGGCCGGTGTGACCCGGTCGGGCAGCGCGTCGTCGAGGCGGGTGGCGACGGTCCCGGTGAGGTCCTCGATCCGCTCCGAGACGCCGCTGGCGAGGTCGTCGATGCGGGTGGCCACGGTGCCGGTCAGGTCGACCAGCCGCTCCCGTGCGTCGCCGACGACGGGGGCGAGGCGGTCGCGTGCGTCGCCGACGACGGGGGCGAGGCGGTCGCGTGCGTCGCCGACGACGGGGGCGAGGCGGTCGCGTGCGTCGCCGACGACGGGGGCGAGGCGGTCGCGTGCGTCGCCGACGACGGGGGCGAGGCGGTCGCGTGCGTCGCCGACGACGGGGGCGAGGCGGTCGCGTGCGTCGCCGGCCTGGGAGCGTGCCTGGGTCCCGGCGGCCGCAGCGGCGACCGCGAGCTTCGTCGCAGCGCCGACCCCCGTCGTCGTGGCCTTGTTCTTCCTCGCCATGCTCGTCACTCCTCCGCGTCGTGGTGGTGCAGTGGTCCCTCCCAGCGTCGCACAGGGGAAGGTGACGGCCTCCGGCGGCGTGACAGACTCGTCGGCGTACACCGCACCCGTCCGCGGCCCGTTCGCAGGACGACGACCCGGAAGTGAGCCTGTGCCCGAGACCTACGCAACGCTGAAGACCAACCGCGGCGACGTCACGATCAAGCTGTTCCCGGACCACGCCCCCACCACGGTGCGCAACTTCGTGGGGCTCGCCACAGGCGAGAAGGAGTACAAGGACCCGGCCACCGGCAAGGCCACGACCGGCAAGTTCTACGACGGGCTGACCTTCCACCGGGTCATCGACGGCTTCATGATCCAGGGCGGCGACCCGCAGGGGGACGGTCGCGGCGGGCCGGGCTACACGTTCAAGGACGAGTTCCACCCCGAGCTGCAGTTCGACCGGCCGTACCTGCTCGCGATGGCCAACGCCGGACCGGGCACGAACGGGTCGCAGTTCTTCATCACCGTGACCAGGACGCCGCACCTGAACCGCCGCCACACCATCTTCGGTGAGGTGGCCGACGAGCAGTCCCGCGACTGTCGTCGACGCGATCGCCACCACGCGGACCAGCGGCGGTGACCGTCCGGTCGAGCCCGTCGTCATCGAGTCGGTCACCGTCGAGGAGCGCTGAGCCTCCCCGCATGACCGACGAGCCGACCGCGGTCACGCCCCAGGAGCTGACCGCTCCGCGGTGCTACCGTCACGCGGACCGCGAGACGCACATCCGCTGCCAGCGCTGCGGGCGACCGATCTGTCCTGACTGCATGCACCAGGCGGCGGTCGGCTTCCAGTGCCCGGAGTGCGTGCGCGAGGGCGCGAAGAGCGTGCGCCAGCCGCGGACCGCCTTCGGCGGCCGGCCGGTGGGGGACGCGCTCGTCTCCCAGGTGCTCATCGGGCTCAACGTGGCGGTCTTCCTCCTGCTGCTGGTCACCGGCGGCGGGGGAAGCGACCTGCTGCCCCGCCTCTGGCTGTCGCCGACGACGCTGTGCGAGGGGGACCGGTTCGGCGGTTGCGGGACGTTGCTGCCGGGCGTCGCCGACGGCGCTTTCTGGCAGCTGCTCACGTCGATGTTCACCCACGTGCAGATCTGGCACATCGGCTTCAACATGCTCGCCCTCTACGTCCTCGGTCCGCAGCTCGAGGGGCTGCTCGGCCGGGCCAGGTTCCTTGCGTTGTACCTGCTCTCGGGCCTGTTCGGGAGCCTCGCGGTCTACTGGCTCTCCCCGGTCAACCAGCCCACCGTCGGCGCCTCGGGCGCGATCTTCGGGCTCATGGGCGCGCTGCTCGTGGTCGCGGTGCGGGTGCGCGGGAACGTGCAGTCCCTGCTCGGGCTGCTCGCGGTCAACGCCGTGATCACGATCATCGGCGCCGGCTACATCTCCTGGCAGGGACACCTCGGGGGATTCGTCGGCGGCGTGCTGCTCGCGCTGGTGCTGGTGTACGCCCCCCGACGGGGGCGGACGCTGTGGCAGGCGCTCGGTCTCGGTGCGGTGACAGCAGCTGTCGTTGTCGGCGTGGTGCTGCGGACGCTCGCCCTCACCTGATCCCACCCCCGCCGCCCGCGAGCCGCCCTCCATGGTGGGCGGCTCGACCGGTCACGAGGGGCGGCTCGGCGTACGGCGGGGCCTGTGTGGTGGATCTGGTGCAGCAGGTGGGTCAGATCCACCACGGAGAAGGGCGCTGACCGTCGCACTCCAGTGGGTGCCCCAGGTTCCACAGGGTTGTCCACAGCTGTGAGTGAGTCACACCGGTGGAATTACCCCACAGAGATCTGCACAGCTGTGGAACCACGGCTGCACTGCAGTGCTCATTCCCACCGAGTGGCGTAGACGAAACCCACCGCCATGAACCCGATCCCGACAAGCAGGTTGTAGTTCCCGAGGTCGCGGATCAACGGCAGGCTCAGGTCCTGGTTGGTCACGTAGTAGACGACGATCCACACCAGCCCCACGAGGAAGCACCCGAGCATCCCGACCACCACACCGCGGCCCCGGCCGAGCGGTGTGCTCGGGTGGGCGGCGATCACCAGCCCCAGGAAGAGCAGCCCGAAGCCGATGAGGAAGTTCCAGTTCCCGAGGTCGCCCACGGCTGCCGGCCGGCCGTCCCCGACCACGGCGATCGTGTAGTAGGCGATCCAGGCGATGCCCGCCACCGCCAGCAGCGCGGACAGCCCGGTGCGCACCGGCGACACGCGTGCGTCGTTCGTCGGCTCGAAGGACGGTGCGGCGCGACGCTTGGACAACGGGAAGCTCCTGACAGGTGCGCGGACGAGGGGGCACGAGCGGGCACGGACCCGGTCGACGTGCGTCGGCTAGCGTAGTGGGGACATGGACCAGCCTCGTGCTCAACACCGCGCCTCAGCCCTGAGGACCGGCAGAGGACCGGCCTGGCGGATCGCGGCCCCCGCCGTCTTCGTCGCTGCCGGCGTCCTGCTCGTGACGAGTGCCGTGACCTCGCGCGGGACGGACCTGCGACCAGGTCGCTACGACAGCCTCGCGGACCTGGCTCGACAGGAGACCCAGCGGGTGTCGACGCTGCGCGACGAGCTCGCCGACCTCCAGGCCGACGTCGAGGAGCTCAGTGCCGGGCTCGACAACGACGCCCTCCAGAAGCTCGAGGCCCGTGCGGACGCGCTCGCCGGTCCCGCAGGGCTGAGCGGTCTGCGGGGTCCGGGGCTGAGCGTCACCCTGGACGACGCTCCGGAGGCCGCTCGGGCCGCCGCCGGGGACCAGGTCGCGGACGCGATCGTGCACCAGCAGGACATCCAGGCCGTCGTCAACGCGCTGTGGGCCGGCGGCGCCGAGGCGATGACGCTCCAGGGTCAGCGGGTCGTCGCGACGACCGGCATCAAGTGCGTCGGCAACACCGTGATCCTCCACGGGGTGCCCTACTCCCCGCCGTACGTCGTGCGCGCGATCGGCGACGCGGACGCGATGCAGGGCTCCCTCGACGAGAGCCGCTACATCCAGGCCTACCTCGAGGCGGTCGACGACTACGGCGTGGGCTGGGCGGTCCGCCCGGAGCGCAGGATCACTGCGCCGGCGTACACCGGGTCGGTGCAGCTGCGGCACGCCCGGGCGGTCGAGCCCGTCGAGCCGGCGCAGCGGGTCGAGCCCGCGTCCTGACGCCGGTCCCGGAGGTCACGGGCTCTCACCCCTACCGTTCCCGTTGCCCCCGCCGTTCCCGTTCGCCGTTCCCGCCGCCGTTCCCGCCGCCCGGGCCGGTGTCGGTGGGGTCGGGGCTCCCGGTGGGGTCTGGCGTGTCGGTCGGGCTCGGGTCCTCGCTCGGTGACTCGGTGGGTGTCGGTGTCGGCTCGACGAAGGTCGACACGACGATGGTCACCGTCGACCCCTCCTCGGCGGGCGTGACCGCCGGCGGGTCCTGCGACAGCACGGTGCCGGGCTCGGCCACCGTCTCGGCGTCCTCCTCGACGGCGACCTCGAAGCCCGCCGCGGTGAGCACCTCCTCGGCGCGTTCCTGGGTGAGCCCGACGACGTTGGGGACCTCGACCGGCCCGGTGGAGTAGGTCACGACGACCGTCGACCCGGCCTCCACCGACTCCCCGGCCTCGGGATCGGTCGCCAGCACCGAGTCGGCCTCCTCGCCCGACTGCTGCGGCTCGAACCGCACGTCGAGGTCGAGCGCCTCGAGCTCCTCGCGCGCCTGCTGGCGGGGGTCGCCGATGACGAAGGGAACGGTGACCATCCGGGCGCCGGCGGAGACCACGAGGTCGACCTCGGAGTCCTCGTCCAGGCGGGAGCGCGGGTCGGGGTTCTGGTCGATCACCAGCCCCCGCGGCTGCGCGCTGGCGCGTCGGTCGACCTGGCCGGTCTGGAGCCCCGCCTCCTGGATGGCGTCCTGGGCCTGCCGGAGGGTGAGGCCGCGCACCGTCGGCACCGTGGCCTGTGGCGTCTCCTCCTCCTGGAAGAGCTGCATCCCTGCGAGGACCGCACCACCGAGCAGCAGCAGGACGACCAGGCCGACGAGGTACGCCGGCCACCGGCGACGCCGCCGCTCCTCGTCGTCCTGCTGGGCAGCGGCGAAGAGCGAGGTGGGCTGGGCGTCGGTCGGACCGGGCGCCGCCGCGGCGGGGGCGGTGAACAGCATCGTGGCGGCGTCGACGGGGCGGCCCTCGAGGCGACGGTCGATGTCGGCCTGCATGTCCGCCGCGCTCTGGTAGCGGTCCTCGACCCGCTTCGCCAGCGCCTTCATGACGATCGCGTCGAGGTCGGATCCGACCTCGGGGTTGTACGCCGACGGGGGCTGCGGCTGTTCCCGCACGTGCTGGTAGGCCACCGCGAAAGCGCTGTCGCCGGTGAACGGCGGTCGCCCGGCGAGCAGCTCGAAGAGGACGCAGCCGGTGGAGTAGACGTCGCTGCGGGAGTCGACGGTCTCGCCGCGGGCCTGCTCGGGGGAGAGGTACTGCGCGGTCCCGACGACCGCGGCGGTCTGGGTCACGGTGGCCGTGCCGTCCTCGACCGCCCGGGCGATGCCGAAGTCCATGACCTTGACCTGGCCGCCGGGCGTGAGCATCACGTTGGCCGGCTTGATGTCACGGTGCACGATGCCGGCACGGTGGCTGTAGTCGAGTGCGGCGAGGATCTCCCGGGTGATCTCCAGCGCCCGCTCCGGGAGGATCTTGCGGCCCTCCTCCAGCACCTCGCGCAGGGTCCGCCCGGCGACGTGCTCCATGACGATGAACGGCTGCACGTGCGTCCCGTCGGGCGCCAGCTCCTCGCCGGTGTCGTAGACCGAGACGATGTTCGGGTGGTTCAGGCCGGCGGCGGACTGCGCCTCGCGGCGGAACCGGGCCTGGAACGTCGGGTCGGTGGCGAGGTCGGTCCGCAGCCGCTTGACGGCGACCGTCCGGCCCAGCCTGAGGTCGGTGGCACCGCGCACCTCGGCCATGCCGCCCCGGCCGAGGAGCTCGCCGAGCTCGTAGCGGCCGCCGATGCGGACCGCCGGTCCTGGTCCCTGGGAGCTCACTGGAGGACCGCCTCCATGACCTGCTTCGCGATCGGCGCGGCGAGACCGCTGCCCGAGATCGTGTCGCGCTCGACACCGGCGTCCTCCACCAGCACCGCGACGGCCACCTGCGGGTCGTCGGCGGGCGCGAAGCTCACGAACCAGGCGTACGGCGGTCGGTCGGCGGCGCTCTGTGCGGTGCCGGTCTTGCCGGCGACCTTGATGTCGGGGATCTGCGCGGTCGCCCCGGTGCCGCGGTCGACGACCTCGACCATCATCTGCGTGAGCTCGGAGGCCGACTGCGCCGACATCGCCCGCTCGGGCATCTCCTCGGGGTCGGTCTTCTCCAGGACGCTGAGGTCGGGGGCCCGGACCTCGTCGACCAGGTAGGGCCGCATCCCCTGCCCGTTGTTGGCGACCGTCGCCACCACCTGGGCCATCTGCAGCGGAGTGGCACGCACCTCGAACTGGCCGATGGCCGAGAGCGCGGTGTTCGGTTCGTTGAGGTCGTCGGGGAAGACGCTGGCGGCCTGCCCGCCGAGCCCGTCGAGGTACTCCCGGCCGAAGCCGAACGCCGAGGCCTGCGACTCGAGCGCGCCGCGCCCGAGGTCCAGGCCGAGTGCCGCGAAGGACACGTTGCAGGACACCATGAGCGCCTGCGTCAGCGAGATCCGCTCGCCACCGCAGTCCGACCCGCCGCTGTTCGGGAGGTCGGTGTTCGTGCCCGGGAGCCGCAGCGACGTGCCGCCCCGCACGCTCGCCCCCGGGTCGTAGCGCCCGCTCTCGAGAGCCGCTGCTGCGGTCACGAGCTTGAAGGTGGAGCCCGGCGGATAGGTCTCCTGGATCGCCCGGTTGAACAGCGGGTTCCCCGGAGCCGCCAGCAGCCGCTCGTAGTCGTCCTGCACCGACGCGAGGTCGTGCGAGGCCAGCAGGCCGGGGTCGTAGGTGGGGTTCGACACCATCGCCAGCAGCCGCCCGGTGCCCGGGTCGAGCGCGACGACGGCGGCCTCGGTCTCCGAGCCGAGGGCCCGGACGCCTTCGTAGGCCGCGTCCTGGGCCGCCGGGTCGATGGTGAGGCTGACCGCCCCGCCCGTCGGCTGGGTGTTGCTCACCAGGTCGACGACCCGGTCGACGAACAGCCGGGAGTCGCTGCCGGAGAGGATCTCGTTCTGGCTCTCCTCGACCGCCGAGGCGCCGTAGATGTAGGAGAAGTACCCGGTCAGGTGGGCGTACTTGAACGGCTGGGGGTAGCGCCGCTGGAACTGGTAGCGGTCGTCGACCGGGCGGCTGGCCGCGACCGGGTCACCGGCGACGAGGATCGGTCCGCGCTCCCGGGAGAACTGGGCGTCGATGACGCGCCGGTTGCCGTCCCGGCTGTTGAGGGAGTCGGCGCGGACGTACTGCACGTAGGTGGCGTTGAGCAGCAGCGCGAGGAAGAGCAGCATGCAGAACACCGCCATCGCGCGGATCGGCCGGTTCACCGCCCGCTCCTCACGCGCCGGCCTTCGACAGCACGACGACCTGGGTGGTGTCGTCGTCACCGATCGGGGTCAGGTCCGGCGGCGGACGTCGCGCCTGGTCGCTGATCCGCAGCAGCAGCGCGACGACCATCCAGTTGGCGACCATCGACGACCCGCCATACGACATGAACGGCGTGGTGAGGCCGGTGAGCGGGATCAGCTTCGTGACCCCGCCGACCACCACGAAGACCTGGAGCGCGAAGACGACCCCGAAGCCGGTGGCCATCAGCTTCCCGAAACCGTCGCGGCACAGCAGGGCGATCCGCAGCGCCCGCTCGACGATGAGCCCGAAGAGCAGCAGCACCGCGATCACGCCGGTCAGTCCGAGCTCCTCCCCGACCGCCGCCACGATGAAGTCGGAGTAGGCGAAGGGGATCCGCCACGGGTCGCCCTGACCGAGCCCGCGGCCGACCAGCCCGCCGTACGCCAGGCCGTACAGCGCCTCGACGATCTGCCCGAAGCGGTCGCTGTCGGAGAACGGGTCGAGCCAGCCCTGCACCCGCTGCTGGACGTGGTCGAAGAGCGAGTAGGCCGTGAACGCGCCGCCCGCGAAGAGTGCGGTCCCGACGACCACCCAGCCCGGGCGCTCGGTCGCGACGTAGAGCATGACGACGAAGAGCCCGAAGAAGAGCAGGCTCGACCCGAGGTCGCGCTGGAAGACCAGGACGCCGAGGCTGATCAGCCACATCGCGAGGATCGGACCGAGGTCGCGGCCGCGGGGCAGGTCGAGGCCGAGGACCCGCCGGCCGGCGAGCGCGAGGGCGTCGCGGTGCAGCACGAGGTACCCGGCGAACGCGATGACCAGCGCGAGCTTGGCGACCTCGCCGGGCTGGAAGGAGAAGCCGCCCACCCGGATCCAGATCCGCGCACCGTTGATCTGCGTCCCCAGCCCGGGGACGAGGGGGAGCAGCAGCAGCAGGATCGCCGCCAGCCCGATCGTGTAGGTGTAGGTCTGCAGCCGGCGGTGGTCGCGCAGCCCGAGAAGGACGCCCGCGAAGAGCGCCACCCCGACCGTCGTCCACGCCAGCTGCTTGGCGGAGAGGCTCGTGGTCAGCGCGCTGTCGACGCGGTAGATCATCGCGAGGCCGAGTCCGTTGAGAGCGGTCACCACCGGCAGCAGCACCGGGTCGGCGTACGGCGCGGTGAACCGGACCACCAGGTGGGCAACGGCGGCCAGGCCGGCCAGCCACCCGGAGTAGCCGACGATGTCGGCCGGCACGGTGCCGTCGAGGCCGAGCCCCACGGCGGCGTACGCGCCGATGCCCACCGCGAGACCGAGCAGCAGCAGGAAGAGCTCGGCCCCCCGGCGCCGCCGGTAGACGAACTCGGGGCGCGAGGGCGCGCTCGCGCTCCACCCGGTCACGCCGCCTCCCCGGAGTCCGCGTCGCCTGCCTGCTGGTCGGCCTGGGCGGCGAGCTCGTCGAGGATCCGCTCGGCGTCGCCGAGGCCGTCCGCCACGATCCCGTCCTGGACCCGCTCCCGGTAGACCGTCGGCAGGTCGGCCATCGAGAAGTCGCCGCGCTGGTGGACCTCGGACAGGTCCAGGCCCGGCAGGTCGACCTGGACCCCCCGGAAGATCGACACGCTGTCGCCGTCCTGGGCGACGTAGTACTGGCTGCGGGTCCAGGCCCAGCCGCCCCCCGCGACCGCGGCGAGCACCAGCAGCGGGACGAGCACGAACGCCAGCCGCCGCAGCAGCGGGTGGCGGCGCGGCGCGCGCGGCGCGTAGCGGAGGTGCTCCTCGTCGACGTCGTCGTCGTCGGCAACGGGCTCGAGGTCGCCGGTGTCGGTCGGTGACGGCGCCACGGGGTCGACGGCCACCGTGTCGGTCGCGGTCGCGCCACCGGGGGCCGCGCCCCGGCCGCGGAACCGGCTGCGGAGCCCCCGACGCGGCTGCCCGGCCGCCGCTCCGACGAGCATCGGGCCGACGGCAGCGGCCGCCGAGGTCTCCTCGTCGTCGACGGTGTCGCCCGGGACGACCTCGGCCACCACGACCGTGACGTTGTCGGTGGTGCCCCCGTCGAGCGCGGCGTGCACGAGCGAGACCGCGGCCGAGTCGACCGAGCCGGTCCCCAGCAGCGCGGCGATCTGCGCGTCGTCGACCGCACCGGAGCAGCCGTCGCTGCAGAGCAGCACCCGGTCGCCGGGCTCGGCGTCGAGGTGGAAGAGGTCGGGGTCGGCCTCGTGGACGCCGTCGACCGCCCTCAGGATGATGTTGCGGTGCGGGTGGACGCGCGACTCCGCCTCGCTGATCCGGCCCTCGTCGACGAGCGACTGCACGAAGGTGTGGTCCTTGGTGAGCTGCTGGAGCCGGCCCTGCCGCCAGTGGTAGGCGCGGCTGTCCCCGACGTGGGCGAACCCGAAGCCGCGGCCGTCGAAGAGCGCGGCGGTGACCGTCGTGCTGGTGCCGTCGAGCTCGGCGTCCTCCTCAACCATCTCCGCGAGCCGGTCGTGGACGCGGTGGACCGCCCCTGCGAGCGCGGTGAGGACCTCGTCACCCGTCGGCTCGCTGCCGTTGCGCGCGCTCGTGCGGGCGTCCCCGGGGTCCAGCCGGCGGATCAGCTCGACGGCGGTGGCGCTGGCCACGTCGCCGTAAGCCGCTCCGCCGACGCCGTCGGCGACCACCAGCAGCCGGTCGCTGGCGTAGCCGGAGTCCTGGTTCTCCTTGCGGTGACGCCCCACGTCGGTGACGGCGGTGTACCGCAGCCGGTAGCTGCCCGCTGCTGCTGGGGGCTCGGTCACGGGCTGGGTCACGCGGCTACTTCCCTAGCTCGAGGGTCGTCTTGCCGATGCGCACCTGCGTGCCGAGCTGGATGGCGGTGGCCTGGGTGAGCCGCTGGTTGCCGATGTAGGTGCCGTTCGTCGAGCCGAGGTCCTCGACGTACCAGGTCTCCCCGGAGACCCCGATCCGCGCGTGCCGGGTCGAGACGTAGTCGTCGTCGAGCCGGATGGCAGCGTCCGGGCCGCGGCCGATCAGCAGCGGCGTGCCGTCGGCCGCGGCGTCCAGGGGGACCCGCTGGCCGGCGTTCGGCCCGTCGCGGACGACGACCTGGCGAGGCGTGCCTCGGACGGGCTTGCGCGCCTTGGCCGCCTGCTTCTGCGCCTGCTTCTGCGCCTGCTGGGCGCTACGACGGTCGCGGCGGCTGCTGCCGGCGCCGGCCGTCTCGACCCGGGCCCCGAACATGTCGGAACGGATCACCGAGATCGCGCCGAGGACGAAGATCCACAGGATCGCCAGGTAGGCGAAGCGAATCAGGACGAGGGTGAGCTCCTGCACGCCTCACACCGTCCCGATGCGCACGACGAGGTCGGTCTGCCCCACCCGGACGGTCGCGCCGTCGTGGAGCGGACTGCGGTCGACCCGTCGGCCGTCGACCAGCGTGCCGTTGGTCGAGCCGAGGTCCTCCACGACGAGGTCGCCGGCCGCCTCGACCCGGAGCTCCGCGTGCCGACGGCTCACCCCGGGGTCGTTGATCCGGAGGTCGGCCTCGTTGCCCCGGCCGACCACGACGCGGTCGGTCACCTGGTGGCGGGTGCCGTTGACCTCGACGACGACCTGCGGCCGCGGACGCGCAGGAGCCGCGGCCGGCGGTACGCCGCTGGGCGGGGGTCGGCGTGCCGCCTCGACCTGGGCCGCCGCCCGGCTGCGCACCCGGAAGCGACCGGTGCCGAGGTCGTCCTCCTGGTCGAACCCGATCGAGATCGGCCCGGCGAAGACGTAGTGCTGCTGCTCGGCGTAGTCCTGGAGCATCGTCGTGAGCTCGCGGCTCAACGTCTCCGAGTAGGGGCCGAGCCGCTCGGAGTCCAGGGGCGAGAGCTCGATGTCGAAGGCGTTGGGCACCAGGCGGCGGTCGCGGGACAGGATCTGCGCGGAGTTGTCGACCTCGCGCTGGAGCGCCGCCGCGAGCTCCACGGGCTGCACGGCGCTGCGGAACGCTCTCGCGAAGGCGCCCGACACCGCCTGCTCGAGCCGTGACTCGAACCGTTGCAGCATGCCCATGGCGCCTCCTCCCCGTCCGTCGTCTCAGTCGTCGTCGCCCTCGTCGGTGCGCCGTGTGGGTCCCGGCCACCGTCCCGGCGCTGCGCGTCGATCGTATCCGCCGGGCCGGTCCCGGGCGGTTCGCGCCGGGGAGTGCCGGTGGGTTAGCCTGAGCAGGCTCTGGCGCGAGTGGCGGAATAGGCAGACGCGCACGGTTCAGGTCCGTGTGCCCGAAAGGGCGTGGGGGTTCAACTCCCCCCTCGCGCACCAGAGGGAGTTTGCGAGACGTGGCCTCGGCGTTCGCGAAGCTCTGAGAGGCACGAGGGCCGGACTCCCATCACTGGGGCCGGCCCTTGTCGCGTCGTTGGCTGCCGCTTGACACCACAGCCCCTCCAGCCGGGTTCCGCGCGACCAGCGGGCCATCTCGATGATGAAGCAGACGTAGGCGACGCCGGCTCAGGTCGGGACAGAGGTGAGGTCGGTGACCCACAGCTGGTTCGGGGCGGTGGCGGTGAAGTCACGCTGCACCAGGTCCCGGTGGCTGTCGGCCGCGGCCGCCGACCGGGTGGTCCTGATGTGCTCGGACCTCCTGACGCCCTCGACCCGGCGGCGCGCAACAGCCGGGCGACCTCGGTGCCCAGCTCCGTGCGGAGGGTGCGGACCATCCGCACAGCGTCGGCCTTCTCCTGCGGGCTGCAGCGCCGGGTCGTGGGCTTCCCAGGCGACTGTTCCTTCGGGTCAGGAGCCCTCCACGCAACCCAGGGCGGCTGTGAGTCGCAGACTCGAGGATCAGCCGTTGAGCCGCACCACGAGCGGTGCTGAGAGGTCGGTGACGTACCCGTTCACCGTCGTAGCGGTCCAGGGTCTTCGTGCCCACTGAACGGCGGCTCTAAGACCGTTGTCGGTTCCGGTGGTAGGTCGTCAGGCGATGGCGTTGCCGCGCCTTGCTGGGTCCTCGGAACACCGTCCTCCGCGCTGCTAGAACGACGAGGACGATGATGACGAGGGCACCGATGAGGGCCTGCAACTGCCCGAGCGCGGTCATCGTCGCGGCACCTGCTGCACCTCTGACGACCCAGGCACGACCTGACCGCCGATGAGAAGCTCGGAGGTGTACTCGGTCAGGTCATCGGGAACCTCGAAGGGCGCGTATCCGGCTCCATCGACCTCGTACACGGTGAGGTCTTCGGTGTCGTCGTCGGAGGTGATGCGGACTGTGGTCACGTCGGGATGGACGGCATAGATCCACACGAACGAGTCGCCGACCTGTGCCCCGGAGTCGGTGAACAAAGCGGGGTTGTTGAGGTAGCGGGTGGCGTCGTTGACGTACCCGCATTTCGTGTCAACGTATTCCCCGTACTCGTACCCGGTGGTGCTCCATTCGTCGCCGAACAGGTTCTCGCGCTCTTCGACCAGTTCCACCCCGGTGACCGGATTGCCGCACTCGTCGGTTCGGTCGGACTCGATGAGTAGGTAGCGGCTGCCATCGACGCTGCCCTCCTTGACGACACGGTTCGGAGCGATGGTGTCCACGTACTCGGGACCGTTGTTCAACGCGGTTGCGGCTGCCACTGCTGGGACAGCAACCACAGCCCCGACGGCGAGCGCGACCAACTGCTTCCGGCGTGGCTTGCGGGCGTCCAACGCTCGTGTGCCGGGTGCATCGGTGACGGTGCCCGCCACCACGTGAAGGTCGTGGCGCAGCCGCTGTTCGAACCAGTCAGTGGGGGTGGGGGTGTCGTTCATGCCAGTGCCTTCCGGAGCTTGTCGAGTCCGCGTCGATGGTCTGAGCGCACCGTTGCCTCAGGTCGGTCAAGGACGGCGGCGATCTCGGTGAGCGGTAGGTCTTCGTAGTAGTGCAGGACGATGACGGCTCGCTGTGCCTGCGGTAGCCGGACCAACGCAGCCCAGGTCTCATCCACCTCCGGAGGAAGAGCCACCAGGGGCGGTTCAGGTGTGCGAGCCCGGCGTCGAAAGGTGCGGCGTTGCCCGTCCTTGACGAGGTTGACCACTGCCCGCTTGAGGTAGGGCAGCGGCTTCTCGATGACATCCCACCGTTCGTGCGCTGAGGCGAACACGGACTGGACCACGTCTTCGCTCACCTCGTGCGACCCCGACATCAGATACGCAAGCCGGAGCAACTCGACTCGATGCGCACGATAAGTGTCCTCAAACCCGGACTCGTGCGGCTGCGGTTGCGCTGTCATCACACCTACTCAGTCGTCCTCGATGGCCGATACGTTGCACCTTCGGCCAGGAGTCTTTCGTCCGATTCATCCTGCTCGCTCACCGGGACAGGGGTCATGGTTTCCCCGTCACCTCGTCTGCTCATCGGCCACTCGTAGCATTGATCCGACGGGATGCTCGGCGAGGACCGAGAGGATCGCGCTTGGGGTAGCCCCCCGCGTTTGTGCAGGTCAGCAGGCTCGCAAACCTCACCCAGACGTGTGATCCCCGCGGGTCGCGGGGAGGGTGGGTCCGTGATTCGGACCAGCTCCCAGCGCACGGTCGACGTGCCCGGTGGCCGGGTGTGGACCTGCACGTACGGCGACGGCGACGCCACCCCGTTGCTGGTGCTGCACGGCGGCCCCGGGATGCCGAGCCGCTACCTCGAGCCGCTGGCCGTCCTGGCCGCCGACCGCCCCGTCGTGTTCTTCGACCAGCTGGGCTGCGGTCGGTCCGAGCGCCCGGGGGACGACTCGCTCTGGACCGTGGCGCGGGCAGTGGCGGAGGTCGAGGCGGTACGACGGGGGCTCGGCCTCGGTCGGGTGCACGTCCTGGGTCACTCGTGGGGCGGCTACCTCGCGCTGGCCCACGTGCAGCTGGCCCAGGTGGAGGAGCACGGCGACGTCGCGTCGCTCGTCCTGTCGAGCCCCCTGGTCTCCGTGGCGGGCTGGCTGGAGGACGCGTCGGAGCTCGTCGCCCGGCTCCCGGCGCCGGTGCGACGGACCATCGCCGAGCACGAGCAGCGAGGGAGCTTCGGCGACCCGGCGTACGTCGGGGCGACCAAGGAGTTCTACCGCCGTTTCTTCTGCCGGCTCGACCCCTGGCCCGACGAGCTGGTGTGGACGTTCGAGCAGCTGGGCGAGGGGCCGTACCGGACGATGTGGGGTCCCAGCGAGTTCACCCAGACCGGCACCCTCCGCGGCGGCGACCTCACGTCCACGCTGCCACGGCTGGGGATCCCGTCGCTGTGGGTCGGCGGCACCGAGGACGAGGTCGCGCCGGCCCGGCTGGCGGACTTCGCGCGGCGGGCGTCCGGACGGCTGGAGGTGGTCGAGGGCGGCAGCCACTGCCTCCACCTGGAGCAGCCGTCCCACTACGTGGCCCTCGTCTCCGCCTTCCTGCGTGATGTCGAGAGCATGTGACGTGCCCCTCACGATCGCGGGACTGCAGACGCCCGGCACGCTGCGCGACGTCGAGGCGAACCTCCGCGAGCTCGAGGCGGCGGCCGAGGAGGCCGTCGACCGGGGCGCCGAGCTGCTGATCACCCCGGAGATGTTCGTGACCGGCTACGTCGTCGGCGAGGTGCTGCCCGAGCTGGCCGCACAGGACTTCCTCGGTCCGGTCCGTGACCTCGCTGCCCGGGCGGGCCTCGCGGTCCTCCTCGGCGCCCCCGAGCTCAGCGACGCGGGTGTCCACAACGCGGCGTACTTCATCGACGACCGCGGGGAGGTGCTGAGCTGCTACCGCAAGTCCCACCTGTTCGGCGAGCTCGACCGGGGCCAGTTCGTCGCGGGCGAGGAGCTCTTCGGGCTCGTCGAGTTCCGGGGCGTCCGCATCGCCACGATGATCTGCTACGACGTCGAGTTCCCCGAGGTCGTGAGGGCAGCCGCACTCGCCGGAGCCCACCTGGTCGCGGTGCCCACGGCACAGATGGAGCCGTTCGCCTTCATCGCCGAGCAGCTCGTACGCACCCGCGCGTGGGAGAACCAGGTGTACGTCGCCTACATCGACCACGACGGCTCCGAGGAGGACCTCACCTACGTCGGACGGTCGAGCATCGTCGCGCCCGATGCCACGGTGCTCGACTCGGTCGAGCACGGCACCCGGCTCCTCTACGCCACCATCGACCCGGAGGTCGTCGACGTGCAGCAGAAGGCGAACCCCTACCTCGGCGACCGTCGAGCCCCGCTCTACCCCGCGCTGACCGCCGACCGGAGGACGACCGCATGACGCACCCCGCCACGACGACCGGGACGGCTCCCCACGCCGGGCACCTGTCCGGGCACCTCGGCACCGGCAGCGTCGTGTTCATGGTGATCGCTGCTGCGGCACCGCTCACCGTGATCGCAGGCAACGTGCCGCTCAGCGTGGGCCTCGGCAACGGGGCCGGCGCTCCCGTCGGGTTCCTCATCGCCGCCGCGGTGCTCCTGCTCTTCGCCGTCGGCTTCGTCAACATGACGCCGCACGTGCGAGAGGCCGGAGCGTTCTTCTCCTACGTGACCGAGGGGCTCGGCGCGCGGCTCGGCATGGGGATCGCCGTCGTCGCCCTGATCGCCTACACCGCGATCCAGCTCGGCGTCTACGGCTTCATGGGATGGGCGGTCGACGACCTCGTGCAGTCCTACGGCGGGCCGGACATCCCGTGGCCGGTCTACGCGCTCGTCACGATCGCCGTCGTGGCGGTGCTCGGCTACCGCCACATCGAGCTCAGCGCGAAGGTCCTCGGCGTCGCCCTGGTCCTCGAGGTGAGCATCGTCCTGGCGCTCGACCTCGTCATCTTCGCCCGCGGTGGGGCAGACGGCCTGAACGTCGAGTCCTTCACCCCGTCGGCGATCACCTCGGGCTCGCTCGGCGTACCCGTGCTCTTCGCGCTGACCGGCTTCATCGGCTTCGAGGCCACCGCGGTGTTCCGGGACGAGGCGCGGGACCCGGAGCGGACGATCCCGCGTGCGACGTACCTCGCGGTGCTCATCATCGGGGGCTTCTACGCGCTCTCCTGCTGGGCGCTCGTGCTCGCTGCCGGGGTCGGCGACGTCGTCGACGTCGCCAACGCGACGCTGGCCGGGGAGTCGAACATGTTGCTCGACACGACGCAGGAGTACCTCGGCACGCTCGGCAAGGACCTCGTCAACCTGCTCCTGATCTCCAGCCTCTTCGCGTGCGTGCTGTCGTTCCACAACGTGATCGCGCGCTACCAGTACGTCCTGGCCCGCAAGGGCCTGCTCCCCGCTCCGCTCGGCCGCGTCCACGGCGCGCAGCACTCACCGGCCGTCTCCTCGGTCGTCCAGACCGTGACCGCCCTCCTCCTGCTCGGCGCCTTCGCGCTGCTCCGACTGGACCCGCTGGTCGGGGTCTTCGGGTCGATGGCCGGGGTCGCGACGGTGGGGATGGTGATCCTCATGCTGACCACGTCGGTCGCGGTGATCGCCTTCTTCTCCCGTCATCCCGAGCTGACGCGGGGACGGTCGTGGCAGACCCGGATCGCCCCGGTCCTCGCCTGCGTCGGGCTGCTCGGGAGCCTCTGGCTGGTGCTGAGCAACTTCACCCTCGTCACCGGTGGCAGCGTGGCCGTGAGCACGGTCCTCGCACTCGTGCCCGTCGTCGGGCTGCTGGTCGGCGTGGCCCGGGGGCAGGGCGTCCGGTAGGACGCTCGAGCGAGCAGGTCGTCCAGGGTCGTCCGGCGCCGGCTTGCCGCAGTGGACGGGCTGCCGTCTACTGGAGAGCCGAGCCGTGCGACCGGACGGATGCGTGTGACGACACCAGGAGCGGAGCGACGCGGGCGCAGAGCCTCGGCGCCGGCGGCGCCCGTCGCCGACCGCGCGTGGCTGCTCCGGGCGGCCGAGGGCGCCAGCGCGGACGCCGGCGGGCTCCCGGTCGAGCTCCTCGGCGACTACCTCGACATGCTCGCAGCGGCCGCGACCTCGGGGAGCTTCCCCGGAAGGGCACAGATCGACGCGGTCCGGCTCCAGGGCCGGCGCGCGGCTCACGCGGGAGTGTCGGTCGGTCAAGGGGTGGACCTCTACCTGTCTGCGGCCCGCCGCGTCTGGGGTGAGCTCCCGGCCGTCGTCCGCCAGCGGGACAACCAGGCCGTCCGGGCGGCGGCCGAGGCCGTGCTCCACGTCGTCGACGACGCCGTCGCGTCCTTTGCGGAGGGGCACGCCGAAGCCGGGCACGAGCTGATCCGCCGGGAGGAGACCTTGAGGCGGGAGCTGATCGAGGACCTGCTGCGAGGTGGCGCGGACCTCAGCGACCTCGTGGAGCGGGCCGAGCCCTTCGGCCTGGACCTCACCCGTGGGCACCAGGTCGCACTCGCCCAGCCCGGTCGACGGCTCTCCTCGATCGTCGCGGCCACGAGCGCCCTCGAGAGGGTCGTGCTCGACCGGTTCGGGGACCGCGACGTCCTCGTCGCGACGAAGGAGGGTCTCGTCGTCGTCCTCGCCCTCGCGGACGCGACCGGCGCGCCGTCCGGATCCGACGGGGGGCTGGTGACGACCGGCGACCTCGGCACGACTGTGCACCGGGAGCTGAGCCGGCAGCGGCGCGGATCGCCGTGGCGGGTGGCGGTGGGCCGCGCGTACCCCGGGGCCTACGGGATCGCCCGCTCCTACGAGGAGGCGCGGGAGGGGTTGACCATGGCGACCCGCATGCGCCTGGACACTCCCGTCGTCGAGACGAGGGACCTGCTGACCTACCGCGTCCTCGCCCGCGACCAGTCGGCGCTCGTCGACCTCGTCGGGTCGGTCCTCACCCCCTTGGCGCAGGCCCGTGGCGGCGCCGGACCGCTCGTGGAGACGCTCGTGAGCTACTTCGACTGCGGCTGTGTCGCGACCGCGGCAGCCGCCGACCTCCACCTCTCGGTGCGAGCCGTCACCTATCGCCTCGACCGCGTGAGAGCACTGACCGGCTTCGATCCCTCGGACCCGGCTCACCGGTTCACCCTGCAGGCCGCTGTCCTCGGAGCGAGGCTGCTCGGCTGGCCCTACAACCCCCTCCCGCCTCCCCCCGCGGGCCCCTGACCGCTCGTGACCACCGCTCGCCCGGTGGCGCTTGCCCTGTGCCGCTTGCCGGTGGTCGGCAACGACGGGCTGGGCGAGTTGGCCGGTCCTGACCGCTGCTCGGCAGGACCTCCGTGGGCCACGCTGGGGCCAGGACGAACGCCCAGGCTGGTGCAGCGCCGGGCCGCCGATCGAAGGGAGGGGCCACGGATGACCGTCTCACCGACCGCCGGCTCGGGTCGGTTGCAGCGCCTCGCCCTCGAGCGGCGCACCGCACGGCTACGTCGGGACGGGCGCCGGGACCCGCGCCGCCGAGGACAGGCGGGCCTGCCGGCGTCATGGGTCGAGTCGGCGCGCGTGAGGCTGCTCGAGCAGCGCTCCTTCCGACTCGCGCAGCTCGAGGAGCTCGCACCCGACGAGGGCGCGCAGGTGGGCGAGGGAGGACCGACTGAGGTCCGCGACGCACTGCGCGGGGCTGCCGAGGCGGCTCTGGCCGACGTCGACGCCGCCCTGCGCCGGATGGAGCAGGGCACCTACGGACGGTGCGCCCGGTGTGCCGCGATGGTCTCGAGGAGCCGGCTCGAAGCAGTACCCAGCGCGCCGCTGTGCTGGACCTGCCACCTGGCTCTGGACGTCTCGAGGCGGACGCCGGTCCCCTGACACCCGCAACGTGCCCGCTCGTCGGTCAGCGGGCGAGGCCGTCGGGAGCCACGTGCGGGGCGTGCTCCTCGAGCGCCCGGCGTACGGCGACCGCGGCTTCCCCCGGAGGCAGCTCCGTGCCGACGACCAGGACCGCGCTTCCTGCTGACCGGTCACCGTTACCCACAGGCTCCAGCCAGCGACGGAACACCTCCACGAGGACGTCCCGCAGCTCCTGCCTGGGGTCCTCGGCCTGGCCCCGCAACCAGCGGCGCAGGACGTGGTTGTGGGCGGCGATGACCGCGGCAGCGACCACCTCGGCGTACAGCGGGCCGCGAGCGTCCTCGGCAGTCACCCGTCGCAAGTAGCGCCCGAACGCCCGCTGGTAGCGCTGGGCACTGGCCAGCTCCCTCGCCCGGAGCGGCTCGACCGCCGTGACGAGTCGGTAGCGCGCCCGGGCCCGCTCGCCCTCCTCGACGTACCGGTCCAGCACGAGCAGCGCCGCCTCCGTCACCGCGACCACGGCCGGCTCGCCGGAGGAGGCGTCGAGACGTGCCGCGACGGCCGCGGCCAATGCGGAGTGGTCGGGGAACACCACGTCCTCCTTGGCCCGGAAGTGACGGAAGAAGGTCGTCCGACCGACCTCGGCACGGAGCGCGATGTCGTCGACCGTGGTGGCGTCGAACCCCTGGCTCTCGAAGAGGGCGAACGCTGCGTCGCGCAGTCGGTCCGCCGTTCCCGCCGCCGTCACCTCGACCTCATCGCGCGCGGAACGGAGTACCATGTCACCGGTACTGAGTACCACAGACAGCGGAGGGAACGCCATGGAGCGGGTGGGTGTCGTCGGGTGCGGGCTCATGGGAGCCGGGATCGCCGAGGTGGTGGCACGCGCGGGCCTCCCGGTAGTTGTGGTCGAGACCGATGACGCGGCCGTCGCTGCCGGCCGCACGCGGCTCGAGACGTCGCTGGAGCGGGCCCGTGCCCGAGGCAAGGTCGACGACGTCGCCTCGGTGCTGGCCCGCGTCACGGTGACCACCGACTTCGACGTGCTCGCCGACCGCGACCTGGTGATCGAGGCGGTGGTCGAGGACGAGCGCGCGAAGACCGACGTGTTCCGGCGCCTGGACCGGACCGTGACCGCGGACGACGCCGTGCTCGCCTCCAACACCTCCTCGATCCCGGTGACGAGGCTCGGCGTCGCGACGGGCCGCCCGGAGAGCGTGCTCGGCGTCCACTTCTTCAACCCGGTCCCCGTCCTGCCGCTCGTCGAGCTCGTGCCGGGGCTGCGGACCGCACCCGCGACCACCGGACGGGCGCGTGCGTTCGTCGAGGACCGTCTGGGCAAGCAGGTCATCGAGAGCCCGGACCGCGCCGGCTTCGTCGTCAACGCGTTGCTCATCCCCTTCGTCCTCTCGGCGGTCCGGATGCTCGAGTCCGGGTTCGCCACCGCGGAGGACATCGACCGCGGCCTCGTCCTCGGAGCGGCCCATCCCCAGGGCCCGCTCGCGCTCGCCGACCTCATCGGGCTCGACACCGTCCACGCCATCGCGGAGTCGCTGCACGCGGAGTACAAGGAGCCCCACTACGCCTCGCCACCGCTCCTCGCGCGGATGGTCGACGCCGGACTGCTCGGCCGCAAGACCGGCCGCGGCTTCCACACCTACTGAGCCTGCTGGCCGCCACCTCGAGGAGGCATCATGGAGTACCCGCTGTTCGGCCTCTCGGAGGAGCACCAGGCCGTCCGGGAGACGGTGCGGGCGGTGGCCGAGGCCAAGATCGCGCCGTACGCCGCGGCCGTGGACGCCGAGGCGCGGTACCCCCAGGAGGCGCATGACGCCCTGCTGGCGCTGGACCTGCACGCCCCCCACGTCCCCGAGCAGTACGGCGGTGCCGGGGCCGACGCCTTGGCGACCTGCCTCGTGATCGAGGAGGTGGCGCGGGTCGACGTCTCCGCCTCCCTCATCCCCGCGGTCAACAAGCTGGGCTCGTTGCCGTTGCAGCTCGCGGGCGACGAGGCGATCAAGGAGAAGTACCTCACCAGGCTCGCCGCCGGCGAGGGAGGGTTCTCCTACTGCCTGTCGGAGCCGGAGGCCGGGTCCGACGCCGCGGCGATGCGCACCCGAGCCGTGCGCGACGGCGACTCGTGGGTGCTCGACGGCGTCAAGCGCTGGATCACCAATGCCGGCGTGAGCGAGTACTACACGGTCCTGGCGGTGACCGACCCCGACCGAGGCTCCAAGGGGATCTCCGCCTTCGTCGTGGAGCGGTCCGACGCCGGGGTGTCCTTCGGCGCACCGGAGAAGAAGCTCGGCATCAAGGGTTCACCGACCCGTGAGGTCTACCTCGACCGGGTCCGCGTGCCCGCCGACCGGCTGATCGGGGAGGAGGGTCACGGCCTGGAGTACGCGCTCCGCACGCTCGACCACACGCGGGTCACGATCGCCGCCCAGGCGGTCGGGGTCGCGCAGGGGGCTCTGGACCACGCGCTCGGCTACGCCAAGGAGCGTCAGCAGTTCGGGCGGCCCATCGCGGACTTCCAGGGGCTGCAGTTCCTCCTCGCCGACATGGGGATGAAGGTCGAGGCGGCGCGGCAGCTGACGTACGCCGCGGCAGGCCGGTCGGAACGGGCTGAACGCGACCTGACCTTCTTCGGGGCGGCGGCGAAGTGCTTCGCCTCCGACGTGGCCATGGCGGTGACCACCGACGCCGTGCAGGTGCTCGGCGGGTACGGCTACACCGGCGACTTCCCCGTCGAGCGGATGATGCGCGACGCCAAGATCACCCAGATCTACGAGGGCACCAACCAGGTCCAGCGGATCGTCATGGCGCGCCAGCTGCTCGCCGGGATCCAGTCGCTGCTCTGACCTCCGTGCGGGCGTCCGCTCAGTCGCAGTTGTCGCAGACCCCGCTCGAGGTGAGCGCGAGGTGACAGGTCGGGCAGGTGGGCACCGGTCGCGCCTCCTGCGCGGCCTTGCGGGTCCGCGTCCTGGTCGCTGCGAGCCGAGGGGTCAACGCGGCGGCCCCGCCGCCGGCAGGCAGGTCGGCGCCGAAGTGGCGGTAGCACTCCAGCCGGGCCAGCGCCGCGTGACGGTCCGGGTCGGACGGTGCCTGCCCGGTGGTGTCGGCGACGGCGAGCCCGTAGCCGTCCCCGACGCTGCCGGCGGCGTTCACGCAGAGAGAGGACAGGTTGGGCTCACCTCGGGCGGCGCAGTCCTGTGCGACGCGCTGCAGGACGTCACCGAGCCAGTAGTGCTGGAGCTGCTTGGTGCGGATCCCGCTGCGTTCCTGCACCGCGGCGCCGAGCTCCTTGTGCGTGACGACCGCCTGGTAGCGGCGAGCCGTGACGAGGAGCTGCTCCCGAGCCGCCTCCGCCCACGCGGCCCGCGCGGCCTCGGGGCCGACGTCGGCAGCGCTGGTCCCGGCGTCCCCGTCGGCGTCGGCCCGTCGGCGTCGCCGTCGGTGTCGACGTCGGTGTCGACGGAGTCGTGGAGCGCACCGTCGTCCTCCGGCGTCCCGTCAGGACCGCTCAGCCCGAGGTCGTGGGCGTCACGGGTCACGGAGGGGGTGTCGATCATCCACCGAGCCTATCCGTCGCTCGGGGTCGTCCTGACCGCTGCCTCGGACGGGTCTCCCGGAGGCGCGTCAGCCGGGGGTCCGCGCCGGTCCCGGCAGCAGCCAGTGCTCGTCCGCGACCTCGTGCGCGGCGTCGTTGAACACCTGCAGGGCCGCGACCGCCCCCTGGGCCATCTCGGGACCGACGCTGCTGAGGATCCGCCTGACCTCGTCGTGCCGGTGCTGGCTCACCGCCCGCAGCACGGCCACCCCCTCGGCGGTCAGGGCCACCTTGACCGACCGCGCGTCGAGCGGGGAACGCCGCCGCGAGACGAGCCCGAGCCGCTGCAGGCGGTCACAGACCCGGCTGGCGTTCGAGGCGTTGACGCCGAGCTGTTCGGCGAGCGCGCCGACGGACTGCTCGCCCCGTGACGCGAGGAGCACCAGGACCCGGTGCTGAGGCACGGTGACCTCCACGGGGGCGGCGGCGACCGAGCGCAGCGCCACGCCGACAAGGGCACGGGCGGCGGTCACGAAGGCGTCGGTGAGCTCGTCGACGTCGTCTGCCGGTGGCACTCGCCCTGACCTCCGCTCCCCTGTCTGGTGGACGCAACGTTGCGGCTCGTGTCGCCCCTGCTCCTCGTGCGAGGAGGACGGATGAGCGACAGGATCGCAGACGACCGCGGCGAGCCGACACCCCGTGCCGGGTCCCCCCGACCGCCGCAGGGCGGGGTTCGTCCGAGCCGGGCCGTAACCGCTCCGGCGGCAGCTGTTCTCGGTACGCTCGTCGGCGGACGGGCCTCATCCGTCCGGGTCGCCCCTGGGCGGACTGAGGAGACGTAGGGACAGATGCGGCACTTGTTCGAGGTCAGCGGCGCCGTCGGCCACGACCTGGCTGCCGTCGACTGGGCGGCGACGCCCCTCGGCGTGCCCGAGAAGTGGCCGCCGAGCCTGAAGACACCGGTCCGCATCCTGCTCACCTCGAAGTTCTCGATGTGGATGGGGTGGGGGCCCGAGCTCACCTTCTTCTGCAACGACGCCTACCGACGCGACACCCTCGGTGCGAAGTACCCATGGGCGCTCGGACAGCCGACGTCCGCGGTGTGGTCGGAGATCTGGTCCGAGGTCGGCCCGCGCATCGAACGGGTGATGGCGACCGGGGAGGCGACCTGGGACGAGTCGCTCCAGCTCTTCCTCGAGCGCAGCGGCTACCTCGAGGAGACCTACCACACCTTCTCCTACAGCCCGTTGGCCGACGACGACGGCCGGACCGCCGGCATCCTCTGCGTGGTCAGCGAGGACACCCAGCAGGTGCTGAGCAACCGCCGGATGGCGACCCTGCGTGACCTGGGGACCCGGCCCAGCAACCTCACCGAGGCCGAGACGCTGGCCTCGGCCGAGGAGCACCTGGCCGGCAACCCCGAGTGCCTGCCGTTCACCCTGACCTACCTCTTCGACGCCGGCGGCCGCACCGCCACCCTGGCCGGGTCCACCGGGTTCGAGCCCGCTGATTGCGCGGGCCACCACCCCGCCGCGCCGGCCTCGATGGCAGTCACGGACACCGACCCCCCGTGGCCGATCGCGGACCTCGCTCGCGGGGAGGCCGTGCTGGTCGACCGGCTCGCCGAGCGTTTCGCGGACCTCCCGACGGGAGCCTGGGAGCAGCCTCCGTGCAGCGCCCTCGCCGTCCCGCTCGGGCAACCCGGCCAGGACGCGCCGTACGGCTTCCTCGTCGTCGGCCTCAACCGCTACCGCGCCCTGGACGAGGACTACCGCGGCTTCGTCGACCTCGTCGCCGGGCACCTCTCGGCGTCGATCACCGACGCCCGCGCCTTTGAGTTCGAGAAGCAGCGCGCGGAGAGCCTGGCGCAGCTCGACCGGGCCAAGACCGACTTCTTCACCAACGTGAGCCACGAGTTCCGCACCCCGCTGACGCTGCTCCTCGGTCCCGCGGAGGACGCGCTCCACGACGAGCGCGAGCCGCTCTCACCCGCGCAGCGGGAACGGTTCGAGGTCGTGCACCGCAACGGCCAGCGGCTGCTCAAGCTGGTCAACAGCCTCCTCGACTTCTCCCGGCTGGAGTCGGGGCGGATCGTCTCCCACTTCGAGCCGGTGGACCTGGGGCGCTACACCGCCGAGCTCGCAGCGATGTTCGAGACCGCCGTAGCCCGCAGCGGTCTCACGCTCACCGTCGACAGCCCGCCGCTCGACGAGCCGGTCCTCGTCGACCAGGAGCAGTGGGCCAAGATCGTCTTCAACCTGCTCTCCAACGCCTTGAAGTTCACCTTCGAGGGGGGCATCGCCGTCGCCGTCCGACGCGAGGGTGACCGCGTCGTCCTCACCGTCCGCGACACCGGTGTGGGGATCGCCGACTCCGAGCTGCCGCAGCTCTTCGAGCGCTTCCACCGGGTGCACGGTGCCCGGTCGCGGACGTTCGAGGGATCCGGGATCGGGCTGGCCCTCGTCGCTGAGCTGACCGCGGTGCACGGCGGCGAGGTCACCGTCACCAGCCAGGTCGGCGAGGGCAGCACCTTCACGGTGGCGGTCCCGACCGGCAGTGAGCACCTCCCGGCCGACCAGGTGTCCGCGCACGCGTCGTCCGACGAGGTGCCACAGGTGGCCACCGGCTTCGTCGCGGAGGCGCTGCGCTGGCTGGGCGACGGACCCGGTGGGTCCGCGTCGCCCGACCGCCGGCTGGCCGGCTCCGGTGCCGACCCCGCTGCCGAGGGGCGCGCGCGGGTCCTCGTCGTCGACGACAACGCCGACATGCGCGAGTACGTCGCGGGTCTGCTCGCCGGCGAGTACGACGTCGTGACGGCCACGGACGGTCTGGACGCGCTCGCGGAGGTCGCGAGGACGACGCCCGACCTCGTCATCACCGACGTGATGATGCCCGGGCTCGACGGCTTCGGCCTGCTCGAGAAGCTGCAGGCGGACCCCGCGACGGTCGGCGTCCCGGTGATCATGCTCTCCGCCCGGGCCGGCGACGACGGCACGGTCGAAGGGCTGGAGGCCGGCGCGGACGACTACCTCGTGAAGCCGTTCTCGGCCCGCGAGCTGCTGGCCCGGGTGCGGGTCAACCTCGAGCTCGACCGGGTACGCCGGGTGCGCGGCACCCTCGAGCGGAGCCAGGCGATGCTCGACCAGGCCCAACGGATGGCGAACGTCGGCAGCTGGGAGGTCGACCTCGGTGCGGGGACCGTCAGCGGCTCCGCCGAGCTGCTCCGGCTGGTCGGCCTCGAGCGCGAGGAGCTCGAAGCCCTGGGCTACCCGGGCGCGGTCACCGCGCTGACCCATCCCGAGGACCTTGAGCGTGTGCAGGCCGGCCTCGGCGTGGCGATCGGCAGCGGCGTCTCGCTGGCCTACGAGAGCCGGCTGGTCACCGGCCGCGGGGAGCGGCTCGTGCGGGTGCGGGGCGAGGTCGTCCGCGACGGCGCCGGCGCCGCCCGCTACCTCCGTGGGTCGCTGCAGGACGTCACCGAGCAGCGGAAGGCCGAGCAGGCGCTGGCGTCGGCCGCGGCCCGGGAGCAGGCGGCGCTGCGTGAGCACACGATCGCCGACGAGCTGCAGCGCAGCCTGCTGCCCGAGCGCTCCTTCGACCTCGAGCACCTCGACCTGGCCACCTACTACCGCGCCGGGGTGGAGGGGACCCAGGTCGGCGGCGACTGGTACGACGTCATCGACCTCGGGGCCGGCCGCACCGCGATGGTGGTGGGCGACGTCATGGGTCGCGGGGTCAGTGCGGCCTCGAGCATGGGGCAGCTGCGCTCGGCGGTGCGGGCCTTCACCAAGCTCGACATCCCGCCGTCGGAGGTCCTGGAGTACCTCGACGGCATCGTCCAGGACCTCACGGGCGACCAGATCGTCACCTGTGTCTACGCGGTGTTCGACTCCACCGACCAGACGATGCGGTTCGCGAACGCCGGTCACCTCCCGCCGCTGATGGTCGACCCCGGCGGGGCCGTGCAGCAGCTCGGGACGGCCGGCCCACCCCTCGGTGCCGGCTACTTCGGCCAGTCGAGCGAGACCGTGCAGCTGCAGCGCGGGTCGACGGTCGCCTTCTACACCGACGGGCTCGTCGAGCGCCGGGGGCGTGACCTCGACGTCGGGATCGAGCAGCTGGCCGAGCAGCTGCGTGCCCACGCGACCACCGCGGTGAGCGAGCTGCCGCAGCTGTTCCTCGACGCGCTGCTGCCCGAGGGACCCGACGACGACGTCGCGGTGCTGGTCGCCCGGGTCAACGCCGACCCCTTCGAGGCGGCCGTGAGCCAGCACCTCGGCGCCCACGGGCCGGCGGTCGCACGGGCGAGGAGCTTCGTCGCCGAGCAGCTGCGGGCCTGGCGGGTGCCCGACGAGACCGTCGACGAGCTCGTCCTCATCACCAGCGAGCTGGTGACCAACGCGTTCCTCCACGGACGTCCGCCGGTGGACCTGAGGCTGCGGCGCTCGGGCACCGAGGTGGTGCTCGAGGTGCAGGACCGTGCCGCGTTGCGGCCCCGGAGGCGGCTCGCCGACGACGACGACGAGCACGGCCGCGGGATGCTCATCGTCTCGACGCTGGCCGACGCCTGGGGGACGAGGTCCATCGGCACCGGGAAGTCGGTGTGGGCCACCCGCACCGTCGAGGCCGAGGTGCCGGCGCGCGTCGGCGCCTGACCTGGACCGAGCCCCGGCGCCGGCAGCTCGGCGGGCTCAGGGGGCGATGCCGACGTACTTGACCGAGAGGTACTCCTCGATCCCTTCGGGTCCGCCCTCGCGGCCGTAGCCGGACTGCTTGACCCCGCCGAAGGGGGCGGCGGGGTTGGAGATGACGCCCTGGTTGATGCCGACCATCCCGAAGGCCAGGCCCTCGCTGACGCGGACGCTGCGGCCGAGGTCGGTGGTGTAGGCGTAGGCGACGAGGCCGTACTCGGTGTCGTTGGCCAGCCGTACGGCCTCGTCGTCCTCGGCGAAGGTCGTGATCGGGGCGACCGGGCCGAAGATCTCCTCACGGGACAGGTCGGCGTCGGCCGGCACGTCGGTGAGGACGGTCGGGCTGTAGAAGTAGCCGGCGTCGCCGGTCGGGCCGCCGCCGGTGACGACGCGGGCGCCTCGACCCGTGGCGTCCTCGACGAGCTCGGTCACCTTGCCCCGCTGCTTGTCGTCGATGAGCGGGCCGACGGTGACGCCGTCCTCGGTGCCGCGACCGACGACCTGGGACGCCATCTGCTCGGCGAACCTCGCAGCGAACTCCTCGGCCACCGACTCGTGGACCAGGAACCGGTTGGCGGCGGTGCAGGCCTCGCCCATGTTGCGCATCTTGGCCGCCATCGCGCCCTCGACGGCCGCGTCGAGGTCGGCGTCGGCGAACACCAGGAACGGCGCGTTCCCGCCGAGCTCCATCGACACCCGCAGCAGCTGGTCGGCCGACTGCCTGACCAGCGACTTCCCGACCGGGGTGGAGCCGGTGAAGGTCAGCTTCCGCAGCCGCGGGTCGGCGATGAGCGGTGCCATCACGTCCGAGGTCCGGCTCGTCGCCAGCACGTTGACGACCCCGGAGGGCACCCCGACCTCCTCGAGCAGCGCCGCCAGCGCCAGCATGGTCAGCGGGGTCTGGCTGGCCGGCTTGACGACCATCGTGCAGCCCGCGGCGATCGCCGGGCCGATCTTGCGGGTCCCCATCGCCAGCGGGAAGTTCCACGGCGTGATCATCAGCGTCGGACCGACCGGCTGCTTCATCGTCATCAGCCGGGTCCGGCCGTCCGGGCTGGTGGACCAGCGCCCGGCGATCCGCACGGTCTCCTCGGAGAACCAGCGGAAGAACTCCGCCCCGTAGGTCACCTCGCCCTTGCTCTGCGCGACCGGCTTGCCCATCTCCAGCGTCATCAGCAGCGCGAAGTCGTCGGCGCGCTCGGTGAGGAGCTCGAACGCCGCCCGCAGCAGCTCGGCGCGCTCCCGCGGCGGCGTGGCCGCCCAGTCCGCCTGCACCTCGACGGCTGCGTCGAGCGCCGCCCGCCCGTCCTCGACCGTCGCGTCGGCGACCGAGGTCAGCACCTGACCGGTCGCAGGGTCCTCGACGTCGATCGTCGACCCGTCGCCCGACGCTCGCCACACCCCACCGACGTACAGGCCGGTCGGCGTCCTCTCCAGCAGCACCTTCTCGTCCACGGGCTCCAATCTAGGCACCCGCGGGACGGGCAGGAGCCCCGGTCCTCGGGGAGGTCCGGGGCTCCTGGCCTGTCACGCGTGACGTCACATCGGGGGCATCAGCACCGAGTCGACGAGGTAGACCGTGGCGTTCGCGGTCTGCACGCCGCCGCAGATGACGCTGGCGTCGTTCACCTTGAGGTCGTCGCCGGAGCCGGTGACCTCGAGCATGCCTCCCTGGACCGTGGTCTGCTCACCGACGATGGCGTCGGGAGCGATCTGGCCGGGGACGACGTGGTAGGTGAGGACCGTGGTGAGGAGCTCGGCGTCCTTCTGCAGGGTCTTGATGGTCTTGGCGGGGACCTCGGCGAAGGCGGCGTCGACCGGGGCGAAGACCGTGAACTCGTCACCGTTGAGGGTGTCGACGAGGTTCACGTCCGGGTTCAGCTTGCCGGAGACAGCCGCGACCAGCGTCTTCAGCAACGGGTTGTTGCTCGCGGCGACGGCGACGGGGTCCTTGGACATGCCCTCGACCGAGCCGGCGCCGTCGGGGACCTGCTCGGCGTAGTCGGCGCAACCGGCGCCGACGAGGTTCGCCGCGGGGTCCATCCCGCCGGTCGACTCGCTGGAGTCGTCCATGGGGGTCTCCTCGGAGGAGCTGGTGTCGTCGCCGGCGGCGGCTGCGGGCGCGTCGTCGCTGCCGCAGGCAGCGGTCATGGTGAGGACGGAGACGGCGGCGGCGGCCACGGCGAGCTTCTGGATGCGCATGGAAGTTCCCTTCGGATGGGGTGGGGGGCCGGGGAGTGACCTCCTCGTTGCGTGCACCAGGGGTTCGGTCCCGGAGCTCGTCCGGATCGCTGAGAAGAGGCTGAAAAGTCCCGGTCGTCGGGGACCCCCTCCGGAGTCGTCGCGCGCAGCGTCAGGCGACGACGACCGTGACGCTGTCCCAGCCGGTCGACCCGTTCGGTGCGACCGGCGCCCGCCGGCCCGTCTGGGTGGAGCCCTCGGCGTCGGTGGCACGGACCTCGAGGCGGTGGTTGCCCGGTTCCGCGTCCCACTCCCACACCCACTGCCGCCAGGTGTCGACGCCGTCCGCCTCGGCGAGCCTCGCCTCGTTCCAGGCACCGCCGTCGACCCGCACCTCGACCGCGCGGATGCCCGTCGACTGCGCCCAGGCAACCCCGGCAACGGGCGTCCGGCCCGGGCGGACCGCGGCGAACGAGCGCGGTACGTCGATGCGGCTCGACGTCTTGATCGGCGCCTCGGCGTCGTAGCCCCGCGAGGTCCAGTAGGCCTCGAAGTCCGCGAAGCGGGTCACCTCGAGGTCGACCAGCCACTTCGTCGCCGACACGTAGCCGTAGAGCCCCGGTACCACCAGCCGGGCGGGGAAGCCGTGCTCGAGCGGGAGCGGCTCGCCGTTCATCCCGACGGCCACGAGGGCGCCGCGGTCGGGGTCGGTGAGGGCCGACAGCGGCGTCCCGCAGGTCCAGTCGTCCGCACTCGTCGACCTGACCGCGTCGGCGCCGTCCAGCACGCCGGCCTCCTCCAGCAGCTCGTGCACCGGGACCCCCAGCCAGGTCGCGTTCCCCACCAGGTCGCCGCCGACCGGGTTGGACACGCACGTGAGCGTGATGCGGCGCTCGACCAGACCGCGTCCCACGAGGTCGTCGAAGCCGAGGTCGAGCTCGCGCTCGACCATGCCGTGGACCCGCAGCCGCCAACCCTCGAGCGGCACGTCCGGAACCCGGAGGGCGGTGTCCACCCGGTAGAAGTCCGCGGTGGGCGTGAGGTGGGGGGTCACGCCGGCCACGTTCACCGTGACGCCCGAGGGCACCGGCGACGCCGGCCGGGTCGGTCGGGGGAGCACGACTCCGGCCCGGGACGCGGCAGCGGCCAGCCCGCCGTACAGCCGCGACACGGTGGCGCCGGCGATCCCGAGACCGGCCCCGGCGGCGGCAGTGAGGAGGAAGGTGCGGCGGCTGGGCCACCCGGGCCGCGCCGGCTCGCGCGTCTCAGCGAGCGCCGGGGCGCTCGCCGGCACGCACGACCTCGTGCGCAGGGCCCGCAGCAGGAGCACGAGCAGCCCTGGTCCGACGGCGACCAGGACCACGACGGGGAGCAGCCGCGCCGCCAGCCCGGCCGAAGCCGCCCGGTCGGTCAGGGTCGCCACCGCCGCCACACCGGTGAGGGTGAGGAAGCCGCCGACCGCCACACCGGGCCGTCGGACCCCCAGGACCCCGAGGCCCGCCGCGAGGAGCGCCACGGTGGCGACCACGCCGCCGACCAGGACGGGCTTGTCCGCGGCCCCGAGCGCCTCGACCGCGAGCTCCTTCACCGGACGGGGTGCTGCGTCCACCGCGCGGTTGGCGACGGCCAGCAGCGGGTCGGTCACGCCGTCGAGCAGCGCGGCCGTCCCGCGGCTCGCGAGGACCGCCACCGCGGCGGCGAGGAGCCCCGCCAGACCGCCGAGGGCCAGGGTCGATGCAGTGGGTGGGTGGGTGGAGGGCCCGGCGGACGTGCGCCGGGCCAGGGTGGTGGACACACCGCTGGTTCGTGCCGGGCGGGGCCGGAGATGGGGCCGGCGCCGGCGACGTCGGTCAGGTGGCGGGCTGCGCCGTCAGCGCCGGCTGCTCGAACGTGGCGGGACGGGGCACGCGGCTCCAGCGGTCGGCCGGCCACACGATGACCCAGACCTTGCCGACCACCCAGTCGGCGTCGATCGTGCCGTTGCCCTCCAGGTCCATGTGGAAGCGGGAGTCCTCGCTGTTCGGGCGGTTGTCGCCCATCACCCACAGCCGGCCCTCGGGGACCGTCACGTCGAACGGCCGCTCGGAGGCGCGGGCGCCCCGGGCGATGTAGGAGCCCTCGTCCAGGCTCACCCCGTTGACGGTGACCCGCCCCTCCGTGTCACAGCACCGCACCCGGTCGCCGCCGACGCCGATGACGCGCTTCACGAGGTGCCCGCCGGTCGGGTAGAGCCCCACCGTCGAGAGCGCCCGTTGCAGCGGGTTGAGCACCGGCTCGGCGGCGAGCCACCCGCCCTGGTCCTCGAAGACCACCACGTCCCCGCGACGGACGTCCCCGGTCCAGTAGCTCACCTTCTGCACCAGGATCCGGTCGTCGCGGACGAACAGCGGCTCCATGGACTCCGAGGGCACGAAGAACATCTGCACGAAGAAGGTCTTCACCACGACCGACAGCGCCAGCGCCAGGGCGAGGAGCACCACCAGCTCGAGCCACCCGGGGATCCGGCGGTGCCCCCTGCTGCGGTCGGCTGTGGCCCCGCCGGTCGTGACCCTCGTCATGCTGCGGAGCGTAACGACCTGCTGAGCGGGTTGACCGGAGAAGGGACACTGGAGTCTGACGACCGCAGGCGCCAGGACGGGTGCCTGCCTGGGGAGGGCTTGTGGGACTGGCCGTGCGCCGGAGGTCCGTGGGCGCCGCGGCTGCGCTCGCCGCCCTGGCGGTGGGCGTCCTCGCGGGCTGCGCGGGGGACGGCACGGCCGACGGCGGCGGCCAGGCGGTGGGGTCCGGCTCGCCCGACGGCTCGAGCACGGTCGCCGGCAGCCCGACCGACAGCCCGACCGGCAGCCCGACGGGGGAACCGAGTGGTCCCATCACCGAGGGAGCCGGGGACGAGGGCGAGGGGTCGGGCGACGCGCCGTTCACGGTCCCGGCGCCCGGGCGTTTCCGGCCGCCCCTGCTCAAGCCAGACGTCCTGATCCGGGACGCGGAGACGCTGCCGGACGCCGTCGTACGCCGGGTCCGGCGGGTGTCCGGCGTCCGGGCTGCCGTGCCGCTGTCGATCGCGGCGGCGTCGGTCGACGGCCGGACGTTGACGGTCGCCGCCGTCGACCCGGCGCGGTTCCGGCGGTTCACGCCTCCGGAGTCGGCGCGCGCGCAGTTCGTCTGGGAGCGGCTCGCCGGTGGGGAGGTGACCGTGGACCCCGGGGTGGACCCGAAGCTCGTCGACCGGCAGGGCGTCCTGGGGCTCGGGTCCGGCGAGGACGCGCCCGAGGTCCACGTCGGTGCCTACGCACCGCTGGTCAACCAGCCCGACGCCGGTGGCGGCTCCCGGCCGGTCGTGCAGGCGGTGGTCAACGAGCGGCTCGGCGAGGAGCTGGGGCTGCCGACGGCCAACGCGCTGCTCGTCGACACCGGGGAGTTCACGCCGTCGGAGCTGACCGACCGCTTCGAGGAGATCCTCGACGCGGGGGCGCCGGAGGCGACGTTGCAGGTGGTCGCCCTGGAGTTCGAGAACGCGGCCCAGACCGCGGTGCTCACGGGGGCGTCGGTCTCCGACGCCGTCGGCCACTTCTCCTACACCAACGGCCCCGACGGGACGGTCGTCCCGGACGCGCGATGGGTGCGGGAGTACATCCGCACCGAGGACGTGCCGATCCTCGGGTCGGTGACCTGTAACAAGGCCATGCTGCCGCAGCTGCGCGGAGCACTCGCCGAGGTGCAGCGGCTGGGACTGGCCGACGCGATCCACCCCGACGAGTACCAGGGCTGCTACTACCCGCGCTACATCGGCCGGGACCCCTCGAACGGGCTCTCGCTGCACAGCTGGGGGATCGCGGTCGACCTCAACGTCCCGGGCAACCAGCGGGGGACGGTCGGGGAGATGGACCGCACGGTGGTGGCGGTCTTCAAGCGCTGGGGGTTCGCGTGGGGCGGCGACTGGAGCTACACCGACCCCATGCACTTCGAGATGAACGCCGTGGTGCGCACCGGCGGCTGACCGGCCGGCTCCCGCCGCGGGCGGTCAGTCGAGCTCGACGCCCTCGGCCAGGACGTCGTGGGTCTCGGGGTGGCGGGCGAGGTGGGCACGCAGGAACGAGCACTCGGGGACGACCCGCAGGCCCTGCTCGCGGGCGTGGGCGACGACCCCGTCGGCCAGCCGACCGCCGATGCCCTGTCCCTCGAGCGCGTCGTCGACGACCGTGTGGTCGAAGGTGTACGTCGGCTGCCCGGCCCGGTAGTGGGCGTACCCAGCGACCCGGCCGTCCTCGAGCACGGCCTCGAGCCGGCTGCGGTCGGGGTTGTCGCGGACGGAGACCTCGGTCGTCATGCCCGCGATCCTGGCACGTGGACCGCTGACGGGCCCGGTGCATGACTCGGGCGCGGGGTGGAAGACTCAAGCGTCCGTCACCCCTCGAGGAGGATCCCGTGAAGCTGCGCAACCTGCCCATCCGGCTCGCCACCGGCGCCTACATCGTGAACTCCGGCCTGGACAAGCGTGGCGTGCCCGAGGAGGCTGCCGCGGGCATGCAGGGGATGGCCACCGTCGCCTTCCCGCAGCTCGGCCAGATGAAGCCGCAGCAGTTCGCCACCCTGCTGTCCACGAGCGAGGTCGCCGTCGGTGCCGCGCTCCTGGCGCCGTTCGTCTCCCCGCTCGTCGCGGGCGCGGCGCTCACCGGCTTCTCCTCGGCGCTGCTGACGATGTACTGGAAGACGCCCGGCATGCACAAGTCGGCGACCAACCCGTTCCCGACCCCCGACGGCATCGCCCTGGCCAAGGACTCCTGGATGCTGGGCATCGGGCTGAGCCTCATCCTCGGCAGCATCACCGACAAGACGACCGAGGTCGCTCACAGCGTGTCCAACGCGACGAGCGAGGCCGTCGGGTCGGTCACCGGTGCGGTCACGGGGCTCGTCTCCCGCTGACCCCCGGTCGAGCCGCCCCCGGTGACCGGTCGAGCCGCCCCAAATGGCGGTGCGGGGAGCCGCGGGGCCGTGCTTGCATAACGCCGTGCTCCTCCCCGACGGCCTGACGACCCGCACCCTGACGATGCCCGACGCCCGGGCGGTCTTCGAGCTGATGGCCGCGCAGGAGGAGCACGACCTCGGCACCGTCGAGATCGAGGAAGCCGACATCGTCGGTGACTGGCAGCGGCCGAGCTTCGACGTCGCGGCGAGCACGACCGGGATCTACGACGGCGAGCGGCTCGTGGCGTACGGCGAGGTCGGCGGGGAGCAGCGGTCCGACGCCGCCGTGCACCCGGCGTACCGCGGCCGCGGCCTCGGGACCGCGATCGCCGCCTGGATCCGGGACACCGCACGCGAGCGCGGCGAGCGGGTCGTCGGCATGCCGGTGCCTCAGGGATCGCCCGCGGACCGGCTCCTCGCGTCGCTGGGCTACCACGTGCGGTGGGAGTCGTGGGTGCTGGCGCTCCCGCCCGGCCGGAAGATCGAGCCGCAACCCCTCCCGCCGGGGTACTCGCTGCGGACGGCCGGGTCCGAGGACGATCGCAGGGCGGTGCACGCGGTCGTCGAGGACGCCTTCCTCGAGTGGTCGGAGCGGAGCCGCCAGAGCTACGAGGACTTCGCGGCCAGGACGGTACGCCGTCCCGGGTTCGAGCCGTGGCAGCTGCGGGCCGCGGTCGACCCCGAGGGCGTCGTCGTCGGGGCGTGCTTCACGGTGATCGCGGAGGCGTTCGGCTTCGTCTCCCAGCTCGCCGTCCGTCGCGAGCACCGGGGGCTCGGTCTGGCACGCGCCCTCCTCGTCGACGCCTTCGCCGGTGCGCGCGAGCACGGGGCCACCCGCTTCGAGCTCTCCACCGACTCCCGGACCGGCGCGCTGGGCCTCTACGAGCGGGTCGGCATGGAGGTCACCCAGACCTGGGTCAACCGTGCGGTGACCCTGGCGTGAGGGGTCGCGCGCCCGCCTCCGTGCGACTCCCCCAGGACCGTCCAGGTGTCGGCGCCCCCGACTAGGCTCGCCGCCATGACGATCCTCGACGACGCCCGGGCAGGAATGGACGCCTCGATCCGACCGCAGGACGACCTCTTCGGACACGTGAACGGTCGGTGGCTGGCCGACGCGGAGATCCCCGCCGACCGCTCCACCTGGGGCGCGTTCGCGGTGATCGCGGAGCGGGCCGAGCAGCAGGTCCGCGCCATCGTCGAGGAGTGCGCGCGAGACGCCGCCGGTGCGCCGAAGGGGTCGCCGACCCAGCAGATCGGCGACCTGTGGACCTCGTTCATGGACGAGGAGCGGATCGAGGCGCTCGGTGCTTCCCCGATCGCCGAGGACCTGTCCCGGCTCGCCGCGGTGTCGGACCAGCGACGGAGCTCGCGGCGTACCTCGGTGGCTTCGAGCGTCGCGGCGGCAGCGGGTTCTTCGGCGCCTACGTCGACACCGACGACCGCGACTCCGACCGCTACCTGGTCAAGATCGTCCAGGGCGGCCTCGGGCTCCCCGACGAGTCCTACTACCGCGAGCAGAAGTTCGCCGAGGTCCGCGAGGCCTACGTGCGCTACGTCGAGCGGCTGCTCGGCCTGGCGGGCGTGCCCGACGCCGGCTCGGCGGCCGGGCGCGTGCTCGCCCTCGAGACCCGGCTGGCCGAGGGTCACTGGGAGCGGGCGGAGACCCGGGACGTCATCAAGGGCTACAACCTCATGACGCTGGAGGAGCTCCGCGCGCTTGCCCCGGGGTTCGCGTGGGACGCCTACGCCGCCGCGCTGGGAGCCGACGAGGCGACCCTCGCCGAGGTCGTCGTCCGGCAGCCGAGCTTCTTCAGCCACCTCTCGAGCCTGGTGGAGGAGGTGCGCCCTCGAGGACTGGAAGGTCTGGGCGGCGCTCAAGGTGGTGCGCGCCGCCGCGCCGTACCTGTCCTCGGAGCTCGTCGCGACCAACTTCGACTTCTACGGGCGGACGCTGGCCGGGACCCCGGAGCTCCGGGCGAGGTGGAAGCGCGGGGTGGCGTTCGTCGAGGGCGCCGTCGGGGAGGCCGTCGGCCGGCTGTACGTCGAGCGGCACTTCCCGCCGCGCTCGAAAGCGGCGATGGACGAGCTGGTCGCGAACCTGATCGAGGCCTACCGGCGCAGCATCACCGACCTGGACTGGATGACGTCGGAGACCAAGCAGCGCGCGTTCCGCAAGCTCGAGACGTTCCGACCGAAGATCGGCTATCCCGAGGAGTTCCGCGACTACTCCTCGATCGACGTCCGCCCCGACGACCTCTGGCACAACGTGGGGGCCGCCGCGGCATTCGAGCACGACCGGCAGCTGGGCAAGATCGGCTCCCCGGTCGACCGTGACGAGTGGTTCATGCTGCCGCAGACCGTCAACGCCTACTACAACCCCGGGACCAACGAGATCTGCTTCCCCGCCGGCATCCTGCAGCCGCCGTTCTTCGACGCCGACGCCGACCCTGCGGAGAACTACGGCGGGATCGGTGCGGTCATCGGCCACGAGATCGGCCACGGCTTCGACGACCAGGGCTCGGAGTACGACGAGCGCGGCAACCTGCAGGAGTGGTGGACCCCTGAGGACAAGTCGGCGTTCAAGCAGCGGTCGGAGAAGCTGGTCGCCCAGTACGACGCCTTCGAGCCCCGCGACCTGCCGGGCGAGCACGTCAACGGCGCGCTGACGGTGGGGGAGAACATCGGCGACCTCGGCGGTCTCACGATCGGGCTCAAGGCCTACCGGATCAGCCGCGGGGAGGACCCCTCCGCGGTCGACGCGCCGGAGGCGGGGGCCGCCGCGGACGGCCCCACCGGGTCGCAGCGGGTGTTCCTCAACTGGGCGCACTGCTGGCGTGCCAAGTCGCGCAAGGAGCTGGCGCTGCAGCGGCTCGCGGTGGACCCGCACAGCCCGCCGGAGTTCCGCGCGAACATCGTGCGCAACCTCGACGAGTTCCACGAGGCCTTCGCGACCGGTCCCGGTGACGGCCTGTGGCTCGACCCGGCGGACCGCGTCCGGATCTGGTAGGACGACGTCGTGAAGTGGGGACCCACGCTGGGCGCCCTGCCGGCGGCCGCCGTCGCGGGCCTCGCCGTCCGGGACCTGACCCAGCGCCAGCACGCGCTGCTGCGCAACTTCCCGGTCGTCGGCCACGTCCGCTACCTGCTGGAGGAGATCGGGCCGGAGCTGCGGCAGTACATCGTCGCGGGCAACAACGACGAGCGCCCGTTCAGCCGGGACCAGCGGCGCTGGGTCTACGCGTCGTCGAAGCTGGAGAACAACTACTTCGGCTTCGGCACCGACAACGACGTCGAGCACACCGAGGGCTACACGATCATCAAGCACCGGACGTTCTCCGGGGTGGTCCCGTCGACGGTCCAGGCGCACCACGGCACCGAGCAGTACCTCCCGGCGGTCAAGGTCATGGGCGCGGCACGTGGCCGACGCCATGCGTTCCGGCCGGAGTCGCTGGTCAACATCTCCGCGATGAGCTTCGGCTCGCTCTCGGGGTCGGCCATCACCGCGCTCAACAAGGGCGCCGCCATCGCCGGCTGCCTGCAGAACACCGGGGAGGGCGGCCTGTCGCCGTACCACCGCAACGGCGGCGACCTCGTCCTCCAGATCGGCACCGGCTACTTCGGCTGTCGCGACGACCGGGGCCGCTTCGACATCCACCGGCTCAAGGACCTCGTCGCGGGAGCGCCGGTCCGCGCGATCGAGGTCAAGCTCAGCCAGGGCGCGAAGCCGGGGCTGGGCGGGCTGCTGCCGGCAGCCAAGGTCACCGAGGAGATCGCCGCGATCCGCGGGATCCCCGTGGGGGTCGACTGCGTCAGCCCCTCCCGTCACGCCGAGTTCTCCGACGTCGACAGCATGCTCGACTGGATCGAGACGGTGGCCGAGGAGACGGGTCTCCCGGTGGGCATCAAGTCCGCCGTCGGCGACCTGACGTTCTGGGAGTCCCTGGTCGACGCGATGGCGACCACCGGTCGGGGGGTCGACTTCGTCAACGTCGACGGCGGCGAGGGCGGCACGGGCGCGGCTCCGCTGATCTTCGCCGACTCGGTCTCACTGCCGTTCCGGATGGGGTTCCCGCGCGTCTACAGCCTCTTCGCACGGGCCGGCCTGACCGACGACGTCGCCTTCATCGGCGCCGGCAAGCTGGGTCTCCCGGAGAACGCGATCGTCGCGCTCGCCCTCGGGTGCGACATGGTCAACGTGGGCCGCGAGGCGATGCTCGCCATCGGGTGCATCCAGGCGCAGAAGTGCCACACCGACACCTGTCCGACCGGTGTCGCGACGCAGAACCCCTGGCTCGAGCACGGGCTCGACCCGGCGCTGAAGTCGGTGCGCGCCGCGAACTACGTCCGCACGCTGCGCCGGGACCTGCTCAAGGTCGCCGAAGCGTGCGGCGAGCCGCACCCGGGCCTGGTGGACGCCGACGACATCGAGATCCTCTTCGCCCAGCGCGACGCCGTCCCGCTGCGCCAGCTCGTCGGCTACGAACCGGGCTGGGGCTCGGTGGGTGAGGGGCTCCGGAACGAGGCCGTGCGGCTGATGTCCGGCGAGCCGCAGGGGGGTTCGGCTCCCGCCTCCGCCTCGGCGCAGCACTGACCGCAGTGGGAGCTCAGCGCGGCAGCACGGACTCGACTGCGGACACCAGCGCGGGGTCCTCGGGCTCCACCGAGGAGGCGAAGCGCGCGACGGGGGTCCCGTCCGGCGCCAGCACGAACTTCTCGAAGTTCCACCCGACGTCACCGGCCTCCCCGTCCGAGCGGGCCACCTGCGTCAGCTCGGCGTACACCGGGTGGCGGTCCTCGCCGTTCACCTCGACCTTCGACGTCATCGGGAACGTGACGCCGTAGGTCGTGGAGCAGAACTCCGCGATCTCCTCGGCCGTCCCCGGCTCCTGGCCCGCGAACTGGTTGCACGGGACGCCGACCACCGTGAAGCCCCGGTCGGCGTACCGCTCGTGCAGCGCCTCGAGCCCGGCGTACTGGCGGGTGAAGCCGCAGCGCGAGGCCACGTTGACCACGAGGGAGGCCCGCCCGCCGGTGATCTCGCCGAGCGTGGCGTCGGCGCCGTCCAGTCGTCCGAGAGGCTGGTCGAGGAGGCTCATGCCGGGAAGCCTAAGCGGGGTCCGGGCGTCGGCTCGGGGGCGCGGTCCCGGCGACCGAGGCCACCACCTCGGCCGGCAGCCACTCCTCCACGGCACCCCACCTCCCCGCGCGGAGCTCGGCGGCGTAGGCGACCCGGCCCTCCCAGCCATGCTCGGTCCGGCGCCACTCGAGCAGCAGCCCGGGCCGCGGGGCGCCGCCGTCGACGGGCGCGGTCACCCAGCAGTGCCGGGCCGGGCACCCCGCGCGTCCGTCGGGCCCGTCTGCTCCCGCCGCCGCCGTCGGAGCAGGGCCGGTCCGCGTCCGGGCGTACAGCGGCGCTCCCCTGCCGCCGAACCCTCCCGCCACGGATCAAACATACGTTCGAGTTCGCGACCCGCCGGCGACGCCCCCGGGTCGACGCCAGACTGTCGGCACCTGCTCCTAGAGTCGGCGGGCAGGACACGAGAGGAGCGCCATGACCACGTCGACCGGCCGTCCCCTGGCGGCGTACAAGGACCTGTGCATCGATGCGGTCGACGCAGGCCGGCTCGCCGGGTTCTGGGCCGTCGCACTCGACCTGGACGTCGAGGCGCTGGACGACGGCGACGTCCGGCTGTCCGGGCCGACGCCGCAGCACACCGTGTGGGTCAACGCGGTGCCCGAGCCGGTGACGGTCAAGCAGCGCGTGCACCTCGACCTGCGACGCGAGGTGGCCGAGCTGGTCGGGCTCGGCGCCGAGGTCGTCGACGCCGAGTCGTTCCGGTGGGCCGTGCTGCGGGACCCCGAGGGAGGCGAGCTCTGCACATTCACGCCGCGCGAGAGGAAGCCGCTCGGCTACTACGAGCTCGTGGTCGACACCGACCGCGACCCCCGGGAGATCGCCGGGTGGTGGGGGCGGGTGCTCGGCTGCGAGCCGCAGCTCGACGACGAGGACGGCTTCTCGTGGATCGAGGGGATCCCCGGGTGTCCCTTCGAGTCGATCGTCTTCGTGCCGGTGCCCGAGCCCAAGACCGTGAAGAACCGGATCCACGTCGACGTGACGACCCCCGACACCGCCGAGCTGGTCGCCGCGGGCGCAGTGCTGCTGCGCGAGCCGGACGAGGACGTCCAGTGGCACGTCATGGCCGACCCCGACGGCAACGAGTTCTGCGCCTTCGTCGAGGGGCCCGACCGCAGGTGAGCAGCGCAGACCGCGGGTCGGTCGCACGGTGACCCTGCACCTCCACACCGCGACGCGGACCGATCTCCTCGCCGACGGTCTGGGTCGGCTCCTCAGCGACGCTCCGGCTGACCCCTTCGCCGAGGAGCTCGTCGTCGTCCCGGCCAAGGGGGTCGAGCGCTGGTTGGCCCAACGGCTGTCGCACCGGCTGGGCGCCGCGCCGGGCGCCGGGGACGGGGTCTGCGCCGGTGTCCGCTTCGTCAACCCGCGCTCCCTCGTCGCGCTCCTGCTCGGGACCGAGGACGACGATCCCTGGGACCCCGACCGCTCCGTGTGGCCGCTGCTCGGTGTCGTCGACGCCTCGCTCGACGAGCCGTGGTGCGTGATGCTCGGGCGTCACCTGGGTCAGGGGGTCGAGGGCGAGCGGCGCGAGCTGCGCCGGGACCGCCGCTACGCCGTCGTCCGCAGGATCGCCGGCCTGTTCGCGGCGTACGGCGTCCAGCGGCCGGCGCTCCTGGAGGATTGGTCGGCCGGCCGCGACACGGACGGGGCCGGCGCCGCGCTGGCCGCCGACCTCGCGTGGCAACCGGAGCTGTGGCGGCGCCTCGTCGCGGTCGTCGACGCCCCCTCACCACACGAGCGGCACCGGCGTGCGGTCACCGCGGCGCGCGAGGGCCGGCTCGCCCTCCCGGACCGGTTGTCGCTGTTCGGGCACACGCGGTTGCCGCTCACCGAGCTCGAGCTGCTGCGCGCGGTGGCCGACTCGCGCGAGCTCCACCTGTGGCTCCCGCAGCCGTCGCCGGTCGCCTGGGACCGGCTGGCGGACCATGTCGCGGACGGACCGGTGCGCCGTCGCGACGACGACAGCGCCCGCCTGGTGCGCCACCCGCTGCTGTCCTCGCTCGGCCGGGACACCCGCGAGCTGCAGCGGTCGCTCACCGTGCTCCAGCCCGTCGAGCGGGAGGTCCTGCCCGACGCGGACGCGGAGGTGCCGGCTGCGCCTCCTCCCGTCGCGGCGCACCCCGCCCTCCTGGGCCGCCTGCAGGCGCAGCTCCGTGCGGACGACCCGCCGCCGCGCACTGCCGCGGCACCGGCCGGGCAGGACCCTCCCGGCCCGTCGCCGGACCGCTCGGTGCAGGTGCACGCCTGTCACGGAGCCACCCGCCAGGTCGAGGTGCTGCGCGAGGTGCTCGTCGGCCTGCTGCAGGACGACCCGAACCTCGAGCCGCGCGACGTCCTCGTCATGTGTCCGGACGTGGAGACCTACGCCCCGCTCTTCTCGGCCGCGTTCGGGCTCGGCAGCGTCGACGCCGACCGCGTGCACCCCGCACACGGGCTGCGGGTCCGGCTGGCCGACCGCGGCCTGATGAGCGTCAACCCCCTCCTGGCCCTCGCGGGTGCGCTCGTGGCGCTGGCCGGTGGCCGGGGGACCGCGAGCGAGGTCCTCGACCTCGCTGCCTCCGAGCCGGTGCGGACCCGGTTCGGCTGGAGCGACGACGACCTGGCGCAGGTCACCACGTGGGTCGCCCAGGCGCGGGTGCGCTGGGGCCTCACCCCGGCGCTGCGGGCGCCGTACCGCCTCGACGACCTGCCCCACAACACCTGGCAGGCCGGGCTCGACCGGCTCCTGCTCGGCGTCGCGATGGCCGAGGAGGAGGACAGCCAGCTCGGGACCACGCTCCCGGTCGACGACGTCGGCAGCGCTGCGGTCGACCTGGCAGGACGGCTGGCCGAGCTCGTCAGCCGACTGGAGCGCAGCGTGACGCGGCTGCGCGCCGCCCGCACCGCTGCCGACTGGGTCGCCGCCCTCCACGACGGCGTCCTCGACGTCGGCACCGTCGCCGCCGTCGACGGCTGGCAGCTGGGTCAGTTCGAGCGCGAGCTGGCCGGCGTCCTGCACGCGCAGGGGCAGGCGTCGGGCGGGGGTCCCCACCTCCGGCTCGCCGACGTCCGGGTCCTGCTGGAGCAGCGGCTGCAGCCGCGGCCCACGCGAGCGAACTTCCGCACGGGCAACCTGACCGTCGCAACCCTGGTCCCCATGCGCTCGGTGCCTCACCGGGTCGTCTGCCTCCTCGGGCTCGACGACGGCGTTTTCCCCCGGTCGACCGCGCCCGACGGCGACGACGTCCTCGCTCGCGACCCCCTGACCGGCGAGCGGGACGCCCGCAGCGAGGACCGCCAGCTCCTCCTCGACGCCGTGCTCGCCGCCCGCGACACCCTCGTCGTGACCTACACCGGGGCCAACGAGCACAACGGCCAGGAGCGGCCGCCGGCGGTGCCGCTCGGCGAGCTGCTCGATGCGCTCGAGCGGACCCAGCCCGGAGCTCGCGACCAGGTGCTCGTGCGCCACCCGCTGCAACCGTTCGACGACCGCAACTTCCTCCCCGGGGAGCTCGGCGAGCCCGGGCCCTTCAGCTTCGACACCGCCGCCTGCGAGGGTGCCGCCGCAGCCCGCGGTCCCCGCTCCGCTCCGGTGGGGCTCCGCGACCGACGGCTCACCAGCCGCCGGCCGCAGGACGTCGGCCTCGCCGACCTGCGACGGATGCTGCTCCACCCGGTGCGTGGGTTCCTCGGCCAGCGGCTCGACGTGGGCGTCCCCGCCGATCAGCCGGAGGTCGCCGACGCACTGCCGGTGGAGATCAGCGGCCTCGAGGCGTGGGAGGTCGGCGACCGCGTGCTCCGGGCCGTGCTCGCCGGCGCCGAGCCCGCCGCCGTCCTCGCTGCTGAGCGGCTCCGCGGCGCGTTGCCGCCGCTGCAGCTCGGCAGGCGCCAGCTGGCCACCATCGAGGAGCGGGCCCACGCCCTGTGGTCCGCCACCCGCTCGGCCCGGGAGCTGCCCGCCACCACCCGTGACGTCACCGTGGACCTGGGTGGCGGCCGCCGGCTCACCGGTGTGGTGGCAGACCTCCGCGGTCACCGACTGGTGCGCGTCCACTACTCGAACCTCGGGCCCAGGCACCGGTTGGGGAGCTGGATCGACCTGGTGGCGCTGAGCGCCTCGGATCCCGATGCCTCCTGGACAGCCAGCACCTACGGCTGGCACCGCACCGGCCCGCGCCACGCGCTGCTCGGTCCGGTGGACCACACCGTGCACGACCTGCTCGCGCAGCTCGTCGACCTCCACGACCGCGGGCTCCGCGAGCCACTGCCGCTGCCGCTCGGGACCGGCCACGCCTGGGCCGACAGCCGACGGGCCCACCGGGACCCCGACCGCTCGTCCCGGTCGGAGTGGGAGGGGTCGGAGGGCAGCCCGGTGCCCGGGGAGCGCGAGGACGCCTGGCACGAACGGCTGCTCGGCCGAGCAGCCCCCTTCGAGGTCCTGCTCGAGGCGCCCGAGGCGGACGAGCGGTGGGGGTCGGAAGGGACCCGGCTGGGTCAGTACGCCGCCCGGCTCTGGGAGCCCCTGTTCGCCCACGAGCAGGTGATGAGCGCATGAGCACAGCCCCCACGGCGTTCGACATCCGCGACGACCTGCCGACCGGCACGACCCTGCTCGAGGCCAGCGCCGGCACCGGCAAGACCTGGACGATCGCCGCGCTCGTCACGCGTCTGGTCGCCGAGGGACGGGCCCGGCTCGGGGAGATGCTGGTCGTGACCTTCGGACGGGCGGCCAGTCAGGAGCTGCGTGAGCGGGTCCGGGAGCAGCTCGTCGACGCCGAACGCGTCCTCGACGCGGCGCTGGCCGGTCCCGACCTGCGCCCGACCGGACCGGCCGGGGACCCGCTGCTGCGGCTGCTCCTCGACGCGCCGGCGGAGGAGCTGTCCGCGCGCCGCTCCCGGCTGCGGGAGGCGCTCGTCGACTTCGACGCAGCGACCATCGCCACCACCCACCAGTTCTGCCAGCTCGTGCTCCGCAGCCTCGGGGTCGCCGGGGACACCGAGGCGGGTGCACGGCTCGTCGAGGACCTCGACGACCTGCTCGTGGAGGTCGTCGACGACCTCTACGTCCGTGGGTTCGCCCGCGTCGACGAGCAACCCGAGTTCGACCGGCGCACCGCGCTGGCGATCGCACGCGCGGTCGTCAACGACCCGCAGGCGCGGGTCGAGCCAGGTCACGCGGAGGCCGGCACCCCGGCGGCACGACGGGTCCGGTTCGCCCATGCGGTCGCGGCCGAGCTGGAGGTCCGCAAGCGCCGGCTCGGCGTGCTCAGCTACGACGACCTGCTGAGCCGGCTCGCCGACGCGCTCGAGGACCCCGGATCACCGGCGCGCGCCCGGATGCGCGCCCGCTGGTCGGTGGTGCTCGTCGACGAGTTCCAGGACACCGACCCGGTGCAGTGGCGGGTCCTCGACCGCGCGTTCACCGGCCACGCCACGATGGTGCTCATCGGCGACCCGAAGCAGGCGATCTACGCCTTCCGCGGCGGCGACGTCGTCACCTACCTGCAGGCCGCCGCCGGCGCCACGGCGCGGGCAACGCTCGACACCAACCACCGCAGCGACCAGGCGCTGCTCGACTCCGTGCAGGCGGTGCTCCGCGGAGCCGCGCTCGGCGACGAGCGGATCGTCGTCCGCGACGTCGCCGCCGCCCACCACGAGCGGCGCCTGTCCGGCGCCCCCGTCGCCGCCGCGTTCCGGCTCCGGGTCGTCGACCCGGTCGCCAGGGGGCTGTCGGCCAGGGCCGGCATCGCGGCCCTGCGCGAGGTCGTCGCCACCGACCTCGCCGAGGACGTCGCGGCGCTGCTCGCGTCCGGTGCCACCTTCGAGGGGCGTCCGCTGGAGCCACACCAGGTCGCGGTGCTGTGCGAGAAGCGGACGCAGTGCGAGCTCGTCCGCGCCGCGCTCGTGGCGCGCGGGCTGCAGGCGGTGGTCTCCGGCGGCGGCAGCGTCTACGACACCGAGGGCGCGGCCCAGTGGGTGACCCTGCTCGAGGCGCTGGAGCAACCGCACCGGAGCGGCCGGGTGCGCGCCGCCGCGCTCACCGCCTTCGTCGGCTGCTCGGTCGGAGACCTCGACGAGGGTGGGGACGCGCTCACCCAACGGATCGCCGGGACCCTCCGTGACTGGGCGGACCTGGCTCGTCGCCGGGGGACGGCCGCGGTCTGGGAGTCTGCCTGCGCCGACGGCCTGCCGGCGCGCGTGCTCGCCCAGGTCGGCGGCGAGCGACTGCTCACCGACCTGCGGCACGTCGCGGAGTCGCTGCACGACGCCGCGACCCGCGACCGGATGAGCCTCGTCGCGCTCGCCGCGTGGTCACGTGAGCGGCGCACGCAGGCCCGCGCCGAGGTCACCGACGAGCGGACCCGGCGCCTGGACAGCGACGCGGCCGCCGTCCAGGTGCTCACCGTCCACGGCAGCAAGGGGCTGGAGTTCCCGGTCGTCCACCTTCCGTTCGCCGCCGACCTCTTTCCGCGTGACCCGGACTTCCCGCTCTTCCACGACCCCGACGGGACCCGGTGCCGCGACGTCGGCGGAGCCGGGTCACCAGCCGTCGGGCGCGCCCAGGCGGTGGCGGAGGAGGCCGGCGAGCGGCTCCGGCTGCTGTACGTCGCGATGACCCGCGCGCAGTCGCAGCTCGTGGCCTGGTGGCTCCCCAGCCCGAAGAACACCCGGCAGTCACCGCTGCACCGGGTGCTGTTCGGTCGTGATCCCGGTGTCTCGCAGGTGGCGGACTCCCCACTCGTCCCGACGCCCGAGCGCGCGCTCGCCAGGCTGCGGGACTGGGAGGCTGTCGGCGGCCCGGCCGTTGAGGTCGTCGCACCCCGGGAGGACGCGCCGCGGCCGGACCGGCCCGGCACGGCCGACCTCTCGACGCGTCGCTGGACCCGTCAGGTCGACCGCGACTGGCGGCGCACGTCGTACACCGCCCTCAGCAGCGCTGCGGCCCAGGCCGACCAGGTGCTGGCCCTCGGCAGCGAGCCCGAGGTGCTGCCGAAGACCGACGAGCCGGAGCTCCCGGACACCGCCGGGCCGGTCCCCTCGCCGGAGGTCGCCGCCGCCATGGCGGTCCCCTCCCCGATGGCCGACCTGCCCGCCGGGGCGACCTTCGGCTCGCTCGTCCATGCCGTCCTCGAGACCGTCGACCCGGCCGCCGAGGCGCACGGCGGCGACCTCGTCGCCGAGCTCCGCGACCGGGTGGCGACCGCGTCGCTGCGGTGGCCGGTCGCGGTGGACACCGACGCCCTCGTGAACGCCCTCGTCGCGGTGCTCGGCTCCCCGCTGGGTCCGCTCACCGGGGACCGGACCCTGGGGTCGGTCGCGGTGACCGACCGGCTCAGCGAGCTCGACTTCGAGCTGCCGCTCGGGGGCGGTGACGACGACCGGCGCGCGTCCCGGGCAGGGGGGGAGGACCGTTCCCGCCTCTCCGGGATCGCGCCGCTGCTGCGCCGCCACCTCCCGGCGGGCGACCCGTTGCTCGCGTACGCCGACGTCCTCGAACGCACCGGTCACGAGGCCCAGGTGCTCAGCGGCTACTTGACCGGCTCCATCGACGTCGTGCTGCGGCTCGGGACCGGTGCCGCGGTCGGCCGGGAGCCCGGCCAGCGGTTCCTCGTCGTCGACTACAAGACCAACCGGCTCGGGACGCCCGGCGAGCCACTGACGGCGGCCGACTACCGGCCCGAGGTCCTGGCAGCGGCGATGGCGCACTCGAGCTACCCGCTGCAGGCGCTGCTGTACGTCGTGGTGCTCCACCGGTTCCTGAGGTGGCGGCTCGCCGGCTACGACCCCGAGCAGCACCTGGGAGGCGTGTTGTACCTCTACGTCCGGGGGATGTGCGGCCCTCTCACACCGCGGGTCGACGGCGCCCCCTGCGGGGTGTTCGCGTGGCGACCTCCGGCCGCGTTGGTCCTCGAGCTCTCCGACCTGCTCGACGGCCGCGCGTCCGAGCAGGCGTCGGAGCAGGCGTCGTGAGCACCGGGACGCTCGACGACCGCGACCCGTCGCTCGCCCAGGGCGCCGAGGGCGTGCTCGGCGTGCTCAACCGCGCGGGGGTGCTGGTCGCTGCCGACGTCCACGTCGCGCAACGGCTTGGCCGGCTCGGGGACGAGACCGACGAGCGGGTCCTCCTCGCGGCCGCCCTCACCGTCCGCGCCGTCCGCGCGGGGTCGGTCTGCCTCGACCTCGCGGGCGCAGCGGGGGCACTCGTGTCCAGCGGCGACGACGACGCGGAGCCCGTCGTCGACCTCGAACGGCTGCTGCCCGGGCTGCTGCCCGACCCTGACGAGTGGTGGGCCGCCGTGGCGCGCAGCCCGCTGCTGGGGACGGCGCTGCGACGCGAGGGCGGGTTGCTCTACCTCGACCGCTACTGGCGCGAGGAGGGCCAGGTGGTCCGCGCCCTCCGCAGCCGGGCCGCCGCCGCGGCGCCTGCGGTCGACGAGGCCGCGCTCGCCGCCGCGCTCGACGACGCCTTCCCCGACCCGGGCTCCGAGGACCAGCGCCGAGCGACGGAGACAGCCGTCCGCAGCTGGACCTCGGTCGTCACCGGCGGCCCTGGGACCGGCAAGACGACCACGGTCGCGCGGCTGCTCGGCGTCCTCCAGGCCCTCGCCTCGGCGGAGGGACGACCGCTCCGTGTCGCGCTGGCCGCCCCCACGGGCAAGGCGGCCGCCCGAATGACCGAGGCGCTGCGCGCCGCTCCGCACGGTGTGGGGGACGAGGGCGCCGAGCGGACCGATGACCCGTCGGCCGCGACGACCCTGCACCGCCTCCTCGGGTGGCGGCCCGACAGCCGGACCCGCTTCCGCCACGACCGCGGCAACCCGCTGCCCCACGACGTCGTCGTCGTCGACGAGACGTCGATGCTCTCGCTCACGATGACCGCCCGGCTCCTCGAGGCGGTGCGGCCCGCTGCGCGGCTCGTCCTGGTCGGGGACGCCGACCAGCTCGCCTCCGTCGAGGCCGGAGCGGTCCTCACCGACCTCGTCGAGGGCTACGGCGAGGCCGCCGAGTCGCCGGTCGTCCGGCTGACCCGCTCCCGCCGCTTCGGCGAGGTCATCGGCGTGCTGGCCGACGCCGTGCGCGACGGCGACGCGGACGCCGTCCTCGCCGCGCTCACCGCGGGCGGACCGGTCACCTGGCTCCGCCCCGAGGAGGTGGTCGACCGGCTGGAGTCGACCCTCGCCGACCATGCGCTCACCCTGCAGCGCGCCGCCGAGGCCGGTGACCCGGCAGGCGCGGTGGCGGTCCTCGACCGTCACCGGCTGCTCTGCGCCCACCGCTTCGGCCCCTCCGGCGCCGCGACCTGGAACCGCCGGGTGGAGGCGCTGCTCCAGGAGCGGCTCGGTCGCGACTGGCTGCCGGACTGGTACGTGGGGCGGCCGTTCCTCGTCAACGGCAACGACCACGGCCTGCAGCTCTTCAACGGGGACAGCGGGGTGGTGTGCCGCGACCGCGACGGCAGCCAGGTCGCGGCCCTGAGCGGGGGGAGCAGCGACGGCAGCGAGGGACGGCCGGGGCTGCGGCGCATCGCCACGACCCGGCTCCCCGACGTCGCCACCGCCTACGCCACCACCGTGCACCGCAGCCAGGGCAGCCAGTTCGAGGCCGTCACACTGCTGCTGCCGGAGTCGACGTCGCGGATCCTCACCCGCGAGCTCCTCTACACCGCGGTGACCCGTGCGACGACCGAGGTCACCGTCGTGGGGACGGAGGAGGCCCTCCGCGCGGCCGTCGGCAGGCGGGCCACCCGGGCCACCGGACTCGGGCAACGCCTCGCGCAGGACCGTCCGACGGCTCGCCTAGGCTGAGGCAGGTGACCCGGATCCTCAGTCGTGGGGAGAACGTCTCCCTCGCCGCGGCGTCGTTGCCTGCGAGCGTCGTGGTGACCCTCAGCTGGACCACCCGGCCGGGGACCGACGCCGACCTGTCGGCGTTCGTCTGCGGCGAGGACGGGAGGGTCCGCAGCGACGAGGACTTCGTCTTCTACAACCAGCCGAGCGGCGCCGGCGGGGCCGTCACCCACCTGGGCAAGAGCCAGCAGGGGCCGGTGACGGTCGACCGGGTCGGGATCGACACCGCTGGTCTGCCGGGGGACGTCGCGAAGGTCGTGATCGGCGCGTCGCTCGACGGCGCCGGGAGCTTCGGGTCGCTCGGCGACGTCGCCGTCGAGGTGGCGGCCGACCCGGCTGCCGCGCCGGCGCTGCGCTGCGAGATCGCCGCGACCGCCGAGACGGCGCTGGTCTTCGCCGAGGTCTACGTCCGCGCCGGGGAGTGGAAGGTGCGCGCGGTCGGGCAGGGCTACGACACCGGGCTCGCGGGTCTCGCCACCGACCACGGCGTCGCCGTCGACGAGGAGCCTGCGCAGGCGGCGCCGCCGGCCGCTCCACCACCCCCACCGCCACCCCCACCCCCACCCGCTGGTCCTCCTCCGAGCCTGGAGAAGCGGCGCCTGGTCGACCTCGAGAAGAGGCTCACGACCCAGGGCGACACGACGATGCTGTCGCTGGTGAAGACGGCCGGCGTCAACCTCGAGAAGCGCGGGCTCGGCGAGCACACCGCGCGGGTGGCGCTCGTCCTGGACATCTCGGCGTCGATGACGATGCTCTACCGCCGCGGTGCGGTGCAGCGGCTGGCGGAGCGCGTCCTGGCGCTGGGGTTGCGCTTCGACGACGACGGCGAGGTCGACGTCTTCCTCTTCGGCGAGCGCGTGCACCACCCGGAGCCGGGGCTGCGGCTCGAGGGCTACCAGGACTACATCGCCCGGCTCCTCCTGCAGCACAAGCTCGAGTACGACACCCAGTACGGCGCCGCGGCCGCCGCGCTCCGCCGGTACTACTTCGGCGACGCCGGGAAGCGGTCCTCCCCGCGGGCCGACGCCACCCCGGTGTACGTCATGTTCATCACCGACGGCGAGCCGTCCGACAAGGCCGAGGCCACCCGACAGGTGCGGGCCGCGTCGTACGAACCGGTGTTCTGGCAGTTCATGGGGCTCGGCTCGGGACGCTTCTCCTTCCTCGAGCGGCTCGACGACCTCGACGACCGCTACACCGACAACGCCGACTTCTTCGCCGTCACCGACGAGGAGCTCCTCGGCAGGTCCCCGATCAGCGACGATGCGCTGTTCGCCCGGCTGATGACCGAGTACCCCGACTGGTTGAGGCGCGCCCGCTCGGGTGGCCTGCTCCGGTGAACACCCCGGCGACCACCCCGATCACGTCCGGGATGCGCGGGCTCGTCGCAGAGCTGCGGGAGCGGCTCGCGGAGGTACGCAGCGGGGGGTCCGCCGCCGCCCGGGACCGCCACACGGCCCGCGGCAAGCTGCTCGTCCGGGACCGGGTCGACCGGCTGCTCGACCCGGGCAGCCCGTTCCTCGAGCTGAGCCCGCTCGCGGCGTACGGGATGTACGCGCCGGCGGGTGAGGACCTCGCGGTGCCGAGCGCCGGCGTCGTCACCGGGGTGGGACGCGTCAGCGGGCGTCTCTGCGTGGTCGTCGCGAACGACGCCACGGTGAAGGGCGGCACCTACTACCCGATGACAGTGAAGAAGCACCTGCGGGCGCAGGAGGTGGCCCGCGTGAACCGGCTTCCGTGCGTCTACCTCGTCGACTCCGGCGGCGCGTTCCTGCCGATGCAGGACGAGGTCTTCCCCGACCGCGACCACTTCGGCCGGATCTTCTTCAACCAGGCAACGCTGTCGGCGGCGGGGATCCCGCAGGTCGCGGCCGTCATGGGCTCGTGCACAGCCGGTGGGGCCTACGTCCCGGCGATGTCGGACGAGACCGTGATCGTCCGCAACCAGGGGACGATCTTCCTCGGCGGCCCGCCGCTGGTGAAGGCCGCGACCGGCGAGGTCGTCACCGCGGAGGAGCTCGGCGGCGGCGAGGTCCACGCCCGGAAGTCCGGCGTGGTCGACCACCTCGCCGACGACGACGCCCACGCCCTCGCGATCGTCCGCTCGGTCGTCGACACGCTCCCGCCGCCCCCGGCGCCGCCGTGGCAGACCGCGCCGGTCGAGGAGCCCGTCGAGGACCCCGAGGAGCTGCTCGACGTCGTCCCGACCGACCCCCGCACGCCGTACGACGTCCGCGAGGTGATCCGCCGCGTCGTCGACGGCAGCCGGTTCTCGGAGTTCAAGCGGTTGTACGCCGAGACGCTGGTGACCGGGTTCGCGCACGTCTGGGGCCACCCGGTGGGGATCGTCGCGAACAACGGGATCCTGTTCGCGGAGTCGGCCCTCAAGGGCGCCCACTTCGTCGAGCTGTGCAACCAGCGCCGCATCCCGCTGGTGTTCCTGCAGAACATCAGCGGCTTCATGGTGGGCCGCGACTACGAGAACCGCGGCATCGCCCGGGACGGCGCGAAGCTCGTCACCGCGGTGAGCTGCTCGGTCGTCCCCAAGCTCACCGTCGTCATCGGGGGCTCCTTCGGGGCCGGCAACTACGGGATGTGCGGTCGCGCGTTCGACCCGCGTTTCCTGTGGATGTGGCCCAACGCGCGGATCTCGGTGATGGGCGGTGAGCAGGCGGCGTCGGTGCTCGCGACCGTCCGTCGGGACGGGATCGAGGCCCGGGGAGGCAGCTGGTCGGCGGAGGAGGAGGCGGCGTTCAAGCGGCCGGTGATGGACCAGTACGAGACGCAGGGGTCGCCGTACTACTCCACCGCGCGGCTGTGGGACGACGGCGTCATCGACCCCGTCGACACGCGCCGGGTCCTCGGTGCCGGGCTCACAGCGGCCGCCGGTGCACCGGTGCCCGCCCCCTCCTACGGCGTCTTCAGGATGTAGCGAGTGATCTCGACCCTCCTGGTGGCCAACCGCGGCGAGATCGCGCTGCGCGTCATGCGCAGCGCCGCCGCGCGCGGGATCCGCACGGTCGCGGTCCACTCCGACGCCGACCGGGGGGCGCCGCACGTGCGCGCGGCGGACGTCGCGGTCCGGCTGGGGCCGACGCCCGCTGCCCGTTCCTACCTCGACATCGCCGCGGTCCTCGACGCCGCCCGGCGGTCCGGCGCCGACGCGGTGCACCCCGGCTACGGCTTCCTCTCCGAGCGCGCCGCCTTCGCCCGCGCCGTCACCGACGCCGGGCTGGTGTTCGTGGGTCCGAGCGCCACGGTGATCGAGCAGATGGGCCGCAAGGACCTCGCCCGCGAGATCGCGGTGGCCGCCGGGGTGCCGGTCGTGCCGCGGGTCGAGCTCACCGCGGGAACAGGCACGCAGCCGCCGCCGGAGGCGTTCCCCGTCCTCGTGAAGGCGGCGGCGGGGGGTGGCGGCAAGGGGATGCGGGTGGTCCGGGACGCGGCCGACCTCGGCGCCGCGGTCGCCGCCGCGCGACGGGAGGCGCTGGCGGCGTTCGGCGACGACACGTTGCTGCTGGAGCGGTTCGTCGAGGGCGGCCGCCACGTCGAGGTCCAGGTCCTCGCCGACCGGCACGGGTCGGTCCTCCACCTCTTCGAGCGCGACTGCTCCGCGCAGCGCCGCCACCAGAAGGTCCTCGAGGAGGCACCCGCCCCCGGGCTCGGGACGGCGGCGCGGACGCTGCTGCTCGAGTCGGCGGTGGCACTGGCGCGGCGGGTCGGGTACGAGAACGCCGGGACCGTCGAGTTCCTCGTCGCCGGCGAACGAGGTCGGGAGGAGGTCTTCTTCCTCGAGATGAACACCCGGCTGCAGGTCGAGCACCCCGTCACCGAGGGCGTGGTGCGGGTGTGCGGCCGACCGCTCGACCTCGTCGACCTGCAGCTGCAGGTCGCCGGCGGGGAGCCGTTGCCGTTCGGGCAGGAGGACGTCCGCTGCGAGGGGCATGCGATCGAGGCCCGGGTGTACGCCGAGGACGGCTTCGGCGGGTTCCTCCCGCAGGCCGGCCGCGCCGAGCTGGTCCGCTGGACCGGCCGTGTGCGGGTCGACGCCGCCCTCGAGAGCGGCGCGGAGGTCTCCACGGCGTACGACCCGATGCTCGGCAAGGTCGTCGCCGTCGGGGCGACGCGCGAGACGGCGCGACGCGGGCTCGTCGCGGCCCTCGACGACTGCGCGGTCCTCGGGCTGACCACCAACCTGGGGTTCCTCCGCGCGCTGGCCGCCTCGGACGCCTTCCGCGACGGTGAGGTCGACACCGGGTGGCTCGACCGCCACCCCGACGGCGTCCGCCCGCCGGACCCGGAGCTGCCGGCGCTGGTGGCGGCCTGGGCCGTGGCGGACCAGCCGGACCAGCCGGACCTGGCCCGACCTCGGCCGGCGGACCCGTTCGCGGTCCCTGACGGCTGGCGGCTCGGTGGTCCGTCCGCCCCGACCCGCGTCGAGCTCGTGGTCGGCGGCGAGCGGCGCGCGTACGCCGTGAGCGCCGACCGGGTGGGTCTGGCGGGTCGAGAGCGGACGGTGCGGCCGGTGTCGGTCGAGGGCGCCGTGGTGCGGATCGAGGTCGACGGGGTCGTGCACACGGCTGTTGTCCGCGTGGGCCGCGCGGACGTCGCGGTCGCGCACCGGGGTCACACCCACGTGTTCGAACGGCCCGGCGCCGTCGTCGCCGGCACTGCCGCGCTGGTGAACGACGGCACCGTCGCCGCGCCGATGCCGGGGACCGTGCTGTCGGTCGCGGTCGGTGAGGGCGAGGCGGTGGCGGCGGGGCAGCTGCTCGGGGTCGTCGAGGCGATGAAGATGGAGCTGGCGCTCACCGCGCCGTTCGCCGGCACGGTGACCGCGGTCGCCGCACGCGCCGGGGACGGGGTGGCACTCGGAGCGCCGCTGTTCACCGTCGTGGAGGCAGCTGTCGAGGAGCCCACCGTCGAGGAGGTCACGTGAACCAGGCGCCGACCCGGCGGCTGCCGATGCGGGTCCCGGAGCCCGGGCTCCCGCAACGGGTGACGATCCACGAGGTCGGGCCCCGCGACGGGCTCCAGAACGAGCAGCGGACCGTCCCCCTCGAGGTCAAGGTCGAGCTCGTGGAACGGCTGGTGGCCGCCGGGCTGCCGGTCGTCGAGGTCACCAGCTTCGTCTCCCCCCGCTGGGTGCCTCAGCTCGCCGACGCCGAGGAGCTGCTGACCCGCCTCGCCGGCGGCCCGGCCGCCGACGCCGTCCCGATGCCGGTGCTCGTCCCCAACGAGCGGGGCCTGGACCGGGCACTGGCCCTCGGGGTCCGGCGGATCGCGGTCTTCGCCAGCGCGACCGACACCTTCGCCCGGCGCAACCTCAACCGGTCGCTGGAGGACCAGTTCGCGATGGTCGAGCCGGTGGTCGCGCGAGCCCGCGCGGAGGGGCTCGACGTCCGCGCCTACGTCTCGATGTGCTTCGGCGACCCCTGGGAGGGGCCGGTCCCGCTCGCCCAGGTCGTCGCGGTCGGCAGCCGGCTGCTGGGCCTCGGGGCGTCGCAGCTGTCGCTCGGGGACACCATCGGGGTCGGCACCGCCGGGCACGTGACCGCGCTCCTGGACGCCTTCGGCGAGGTGGGGATCGGCGACGAGCAGCTCGCGGTGCACTTCCACGACACCTACGGCCAGGCGCTCGCCAACGCCGTCGCAGCGCTGCGGCACGGTGTCACGACCTTCGACGCCAGTGCCGGCGGGCTCGGCGGCTGCCCCTACGCCGGCTCCGCCACCGGCAACCTGGCGACCGAGGACCTGGTCTGGCTGCTCGACGGTCTCGGCGTCGAGACCGGGGTCGACCTCGACACCCTGGCCGCGACGAGCCGCTGGCTGGCCGCTCACCTCGGCCGGCCGAGCCCGTCGCGGGTGGTGGCCGCCCTGGGCTGACCTCCCCGGGAGGCCCCCCGACGTACGGCATGATCGGCGGCATGGCCGACGTCGTCTACCTGCACGTGGGGGCGCCCAAGACGGGGACGACCTACCTGCAGGACCGGCTCCTCGCGAACCGCGACGCGCTGGCCGCGCACGGCGTCGGCTACCCGGTGGGGTTGCACCAGGACATGTTCCCCGGGGCGCTGGACCTGCTCGACCTCTCGTGGGGCGGCCAGCGCGACCGGGTCCGCGGCGAGTGGGCGGCGCTGGCCGGGCGCGTGCGCCGCGCCACGGGCACGGTGCTGGTGAGCCACGAGATCCTCGCCGGCGCCCGACCGGACCAGGTCGCGCGCGCCCTGCGCGACCTCGCCGGCGCGGAGGTCCACGTCGTCTACTCCGCGCGCGACCTCGGCCGGCAGATCCCCGCGGAGTGGCAGGAGTCGATCAAGCACCGCAAGCAGAAGTCGTTCCGCGGCTACCTGCGGCAGGTGCAACGGGCCGACCGCCGCGACCCCGACCTCTGGTTCTGGCGTGCGCAGAGCCTGCCCGACGTCCTCGAGCGCTGGACCTCGGGACTCCCTCCGGAGCGGGTGCACCTCGTGACCGTGCCCCAGCCGGGAGCCCCGAGGGACGAGCTCTGGCGGCGGTACTGCGCAGCGTTCGGTGTCGACCCCGGCTGGGGCCCGCAGGACAGCGGCTCGGCCAACGCCTCGATCGGGATCGAGGAGATCGCGCTGCTGCGAGCCCTCAACAAGCGGCTCCGCCGGGTCGGTCTGGACTCCACGCACTACCGGCGGCTGGTCCGGCAGCTCATCGTCCACACCACGCTGGCCCAGCGGCCGGACATGCGCCGGGTGACCTTGCCGCCCAGCGCGCACGGGTGGGTCGGCGAGGTCGCTGAGGAGTGGGTGGCCTGGGTGGAGCACGCCGGCATCGACGTCGTCGGCGACCTCGGCGACCTGCGGCCCCTCCCGCCGCCTGAGGGGAAGTGGCCGAACCCCGACAAGCCGCGGCCCGGCAGGACCACCGACGCCGCGCTCGACGCCCTGGTCGCGGTCGTCCTCGAATCGGCGCAGCGACCGGATCCCGAGCAGTCCGCAGCGGCCAGGCTGGGACGAGCCGCGCGCCGGCTCGTCCGGCAGTAGTCGGCGGGGCACGGTGCCGGGCGAGGTCCACCGGCTGGCTGCTGCGTACGCCGAGCACCTCCTCGCCGGCGGGGTCACCACCTGGGCGGAGTTCCTCCCCGGCGCGGCGCCCGTGTCCGGCGACCCGGACCCGGTGTGGCTGCGGGAGCCGCCGGGCGCGAGCCAGGCCGAGCTGCTCCGCCGGCTCAACCGGCGGGCCGGACCGTCGGCAGCCCGGCACCGCGACCTGGCCGAGCGCGTGCTGCGCCGCGCCGCACCCGGCCGGGGTCTGGTCGACCTGCGCCTGACCGACCCGCCGCGACAGGTGCCCGTCGCCGAGCTCCTCCGGCTGGCGGCAGGGGTGCTCGCGGACCTCCTCGCCGAGCTGCCGACGGGGGCCGCCGGGACCGACGTCGGTGGTCCGGCCGGCGCCTCGCCGCCCGCCTACGACCGGCGCGCTCCGTCGTACCGGCTGGAGGGCCCGCCGCTCACCGTGGCCGCGCTGCGTCGGCGGCTCGTCGCCGCGGGGCTGCCGCCACGGGGAGGACGGCGGTGGCGGCTGCGGCGGCGTCGCCCCGACGTCGTCCTCGTCGTCGCGCTGCCGCTGCGGAGGGCGCTGTTCGAGGTCTGGTCGCGTCGGGTGCAGCGCGGCGGCACCAAGTCCTGGCCCGGGCTGCTCACCGAGTGGCACACGAACCGCCGGCTGCCCGCGGCCGCGGCGTACGACCGGCTCGCAGCGGGCTGGGCGAGGCGCATCGGCGCCGCGCGCGTCCACGTCGTCACCGGGGACGACCTCGACCGGCAGGTCGAAGAGGTGCTCGGTCGGCCTCCTGCACCGTACGCGCGGCCGCGGGCCGGGGCTCGGGCCCTGACCCCGGTGCTGGTCGACGTGGTGCGGCGGACCAGCGAGGTGCTCACCTTCCGGGTGCCCCCCGGCACCAAGCAGCAGCGGCTCGACCTCCTCGTCGCGCTCCTGGCGGAGCCGGAGCCGGGTGGGCGCGCGGCGGCTCGCATCCCGCCGGGACGCCGCCGCTGGCTGGCCAGGACCGGGCGGAGGGCCGCTGCGCAGCTGACCTCCGGTGAGTTCGTCGTGCACGGGTCGGTCCGGTCGCTCGGTCGACCTGGACGGCCCGCCCGGCCGCCCGGTGACCGGGACCGGGCGCTGCTCGGTGCGATGGTGGGGTCGGTGCTGCGCGTGGACGCCGCCCGGGCCGCGACCACCCGGGTCGGGACCGACGGAGGACGGGGGTCGGGGGCATGACCGCACGGAGGCGGAACGGACCGCCGCGGGTGGTGCTGCACGTCGGCGCCCCCAAGACCGGGACGTCCTTCGTGCAGGACCTGCTGTTCCGCAGCCGTGACCAGCTGGCCGACCTCGGCACCCTCTACCCGGCCGACCGGTTCGACGCCCACTTCCTCGCCGCCCTGGACCTGATGGAGCTGCCGTGGGGCGGACTCGAGCAGGAGGCGGTCGGCCGCTGGGACAGGTTGGCCGCCGAGGTGCGTGCGTGGCCGGGCGACGTCGTCATCTCCCACGAGATCCTCGCCACCGCCTCGCGCGAGCAGGTGGCGCGGGCGTTCGCGTCGCTGTCCAGCGGGCCCCGTGGCGGGGACCGGGAGATCCACGTCGCGATGTCGGTGCGCGACCTCGTTCGGCAGGTGCCCGCGGAGTGGCAGGAGAACGTCAAGCACCGCCGGACGCTGCGCTACCGGGACTTCCTGGCGCAGATCACCGACCCGGACCGGGCGACCCCGGTCGCGGGCTGGTTCTGGGGGGTCCAGGAGGTCCCGGCGATCCTCGACCGGTGGGGGGCCACGCTCCCCCCTGAGCGGGTCCACGTCATCACCGTCCCGCAGCCCGGCTCCTCGGGCACCCTGCTCTGGGAGCGCTTCGCCCACCTCTTCGGCTTCGACCCCGACGAGCTCGAGGCGACCACCGACAGGTCGAACCCGTCGCTCGGGGTCGCCGAGACCGCCCTGGTCCGCCGCCTCAACGAGCGGGTCAACGGCGGAGTCCTCGTCAACGAGCAGTACCGGGAGCTGGTGCGGGAGCTGCTGGCGCACAACACGCTCTCGCGCCGCAGCGGCGCGGCACGGCTCCGGCTGCCCGACCACGTGCGGCAGTGGGCCGTCGGGCTCAACGATCAGTGGATCACCGAGCTCGCCGCGCGGCGCTACGACGTGATCGGCTCGCTCGACGACCTGCGTCCGGCACCCCTCCAGGGGCCCGCGGCAGGAGGGGCGGGCGGGGAGCCGGCGTACCTCGACCCCGACGACCCGCCGCTCGACCAGCTCAACGACGCCGCCCTCGCCAGCCTCGTCGCACTGCTGCGGCACGCCGCCGCGCTGCGGGTCGAGATCGGCGACCTCCACGGCGAGATCGGGCGGCTGCACGAGGCGCTCGCCCAGGCGCACCGGGAGGCCGGGATCTCGATCCGGGCGCGCCGCGCGGTGGTGACGCGCTCGCAGCGCAGCCGGGCCGGAAGGGTCGCGCTGCGGGTCTACCGTCGGCTGCGCGGCCGGGACTACTAGCGACGCCCCGAGCGCAGCCGGGTCAGGCGTCGGCCGCCAGCCGGGTCACCGGACGGGCGCGGAGCTCGCGCCCGGCGTACCGGCCGACCTGCCACGTGCTGTAGCCGTCCGACCCCGCACCGAAGACGCCACCCGCGAGCGGGATCCGGCGGACGATCGCGCTCCCGGCGCGCTTGCCCACCACGCGACCGACGAGTGCGGACGTGACCTCCGCCGCGATCACCTTGTCGAGCTCCGGGTCGTGCGCCGGGGCGGTCGCCACGGTCATCGGCCCTCCGGGGAGCTTCTTGCTCCGTACCAGCGTGGTGACGGAGTCCTCACCGAGGACGCAGAGCAGCAACGCGTTGCGCACCCGCGGGTCGGCGAGGTCGTAGCCGCGCAGGTGCGCGATCCCGGCGACCATCCGGCACTGGAGGAGCGCCAGGCCGGTGATGTTGACCGGGATCGTCGCGGCGAGGGTCACCAGGCCGCCGATGTTGGTCACCAGCCCCTGGCTCGCGGCCATCCGGACGTGGTTCTCGACGACCTCGTGCACCGCCCTCTCGACGTCGCCGTCCTGCTCGTCCAGCTGGCGCTGGGCAGCGGTGGCGGCCGGCGGCAGCGGGCCGACGCCCTGGATCGCACGGGCCACCGCCCGCCGGACCAGGTTGCCGTTGAGGTCGGGGGCGACCTTGTACACGTCCGGCATCGCTCGCATGATCGCGGCTCGTCGCAGCCGGCTCCCCATCACGGTGTCTCCTCGTCCTCGTCGGGCTCGCTCGTCGGCTTCGATCATGCCCACGGCCGGCGGCGCTCACGCGGCGTGGGTCACGCACGGGTCATGCACCGGTCACGCACCGGGGGTGAGGGAGCATGGCCGCATGCCGGTCGAGCCGCCGCCGAGCCGCTGGGCGCTCCCCGACCCGGGCGACCCGGGGATCGACGCGGTCGCCGACGACCTCGTCGCCACCGGCGCCGACCTCGAGCCGGGGACGCTGCTCGCGGCGTACCGGTGCGGGCTGTTCCCGATGCCCGCCCGCACCCGGACCGGCCGCCGCACGGTCGGGTGGTGGTCCCCGGTGGAGCGCGGCGTGCTGCCGCTGGCCGGCCATCACGTCCCGCGGTCGCTGCGCCGTTCCCGGCGCCGGATGGAGCTCCGCGTCGACACCGCGTTCGACGACGTCGTCCGCGCCTGTGGCGACCCGTCGCGGCCCGGGGGCTGGATCGACCGACCGGTCCGCGAGGCGTACGGCGAGCTGCACCGGCTCGGCTGGGCGCACTCGGTCGAGGCGTGGCAGGACGGTGCCCTCGTCGGCGGGCTCTACGGCGTGGCGATCGGTGGGCTCTTCGCCGGGGAGTCGATGTTCCACCGCGTCACCGACGCCTCGAAGGTGGCGCTCGTCGGGCTGGTGGAGCTGCTGAGCGACACCGACGTCGACCGGCGGCTGGTCGACGTGCAGTGGCGCACCGACCACCTCGCGTCGCTCGGCGTGGTGAGCATCCTGCGACCGGCGTACCTCGCCGCGCTCCGGGAGGCCCTCACGGTGCCCCTCCCCGCCCCCTGGCGGTGACCCCGTCCCGCCGAGCCGCCCCTCGTGACCGGTCGACCCGCCCCTCGTGACCGGTCGACCCGCCCGCCATGGAGGGCGGCTCGACTCGGACGGAGAGGGCGGGGGACACCGCGTGGTCCGCGGGCGGCTACTTGAGCAGCTTGGAGAGCCGCCGGTCGGCGAGCGGCTTGCCGCCGGTCTGACAGGTCGGGCAGTACTGCAGCGACGAGTCGGCGAAGGACACCTCGCGGACCGTGTCCCCGCAGACCGGGCACGGCATCCCGGTCCGGCCGTGGACCGCGAGGTGGGACTTCTTCTCGCCCTTGAGCTCGGAGGCGGCCAGCCCCGAGGACCGGGCGACGGCGTCGCCGAGGACCTGCCGCACAGCGTCGTACAGCGTCCGGAGCTCCCCGGGGGAGTCGGCCACCGACACCGCCGGCTTGAACGGGGACATCCGGGCGGCGTGCAGCAGCTCGTCGGAGTAGGCGTTGCCGATGCCGGCGATTACCGACTGCGCCCGCAGCACCCCCTTGAGCTGTGCCCGGCCGGCGTCGCGCAGGATCGCCTCGAGCAGCTCGACGGTGAAGGAGTCGCTCAGCGGGTCGGGGCCGAGGGAGGCGATGCCCGGCACCTCACCCGGCGAACCGACGACGTAGACCGCCAGGCGCTTGCGGGTCCCGGCTTCGGTGATGTCCAGCCCGGAGTCGTCGTCGAGGACGACCCGCACGGCGAGCGGGCTCTTGGTGCTCGGCCGGGTGGGTGTCGACGGGACCTCGTCCCGCCACCGGATCCAGCCGGCCCGCGCGAGGTGCAGGACGAGGTGCAGCCCGGAGGCGTCGATGTCCAGGAACTTGCCGTGGCGCTCGACGCCGTCGACGAGGGTGCCGTTCAGCGCCGAGACCGGCGGGTCGAAGGTCTTCAGTGCGCTCAGCGCCGCGACGTCGACGCGCGCGATGGCGCGGCCGGCGAGCCTGCCGCGCAGGTCCTGGACGAGGGCCTCGACCTCGGGCAGCTCCGGCACGACCCCATCCTAGGGAGGCTCTGCGACACGCTCGGGTTCGATAGCGATGTCTACGGCCAACGCTAGACGGCTCGATACTGTCCGAGCGTGGACCCGATCCGGAACCCCTACGCTCCCGGTGCCGGGCAGCGGCCACCCGAGCTCGCCGGCCGCGACCGCGAGTTGGTGCAGTTCGACGTCACCCTCGAACGCGTCGCCGCCGGCCGTCCCGACCGCAGCATGGTGCTCTCCGGCCTGCGCGGGGTCGGCAAGACGGTCCTGCTCAACACGCTCCGGAGCCAGGCGGTGGCCCGGGCCTGGGGGACCGGCAAGATCGAGGCACGTCCCGACCAGTCGCTCCGGTTGCCCGTCGCGCAGGCGGTGCACGCAGCGGTCCGCGAGGTCGCGCACCGCCACCGCGACCCCGACCGCGTCGACGCCGTGGCAGGCGTGCTCAAGTCCTTCGCGCTCCGCACCGAGCTCAAGGACCGCAAGGGGATCCGCTGGCAGCCGCCCACCGACGTACCGGCCGCTCGCGGCCGCGCGGACTCCGGCGACCTCGAGCTCGACCTCGTCGAGCTGCTCACCGACGTCGCCGAGCTCGGCCGCGACCTGAGCGTCGGCGTGGCGCTGTTCGTCGACGAGATGCAGGACATCCCCGGTCCCGAGCTGGCGGCGCTCTGCGGCGCCCTGCACGAGATGAGCCAACAGGGGTCTCCGGTCCTGGTGGTCGGCGCCGGGCTGCCCCACCTGCCCGTCGCCCTCTCGGCGTCGAAGTCGTACGCCGAGCGGCTGTTCCGCTACGTGGTCGTCGACCGGTTGACCGAGGCGATGGCGCGCCGCGCCTGGACCCGGCCGGCCGCGGAGGAGGGTGTCGACTTCGACGCGGCGGCGCTGGCGGCGCTCTACGCCCTCACCGACGGCTACCCCTACTTCGTGCAGGCCTACGGCAAGGCGACCTGGGACGCCGCGGTCACCAGCCCTGTCCGAGCGGACGACGTCGCAGAGGCCGCTCCGGAGGCGGAGGCGGAGCTCGCGGTCGGGTTCTTCGGCGCCCGCTACGAGCGGGCCACACCGGCGGAGCGCGACTACATGCGCACGATGGCCGACCTCGGCGTCGGCACCGACCGCGACGGCAGCGGCTCGGTGACGACGGCGGAGGTCGCCAGGGCGCTCGGACGTCGTCCGCAGTCCCTGAGCCCGGCTCGCGACGGGCTCATCAAGAAGGGGCTCGTCTACAGCTCCGAGCGAGGCACGGTGGCGTTCACCGTCCCTCACTTCGGGAAGTTCCTCCGCTCGTCGGCGCCACCCGCCGCGGGCGGCTGAACCGACCAGCGGCTGCGCGTCCCGCCCCCGCTCCCCTCGCACCAGGTGTCACGATGGGGCCATGGGTCGGCGTGCTCCGCTCGTCTTCGCCCACCGCGGTGCCAGCGCGAGCCGGGCCGAGCACACGCTCGGTGCCTACGTCCAGGCGCTCGACGACGGGGCCGACGGCCTGGAGTGCGACGTGCGGCTCACGGCCGACGGGCACCTGGTCTGCGTCCACGACCGGCGGGTCGACCGGACCACGAACGCTCGCGGGGTCGTCTCCACCATGACGCTGGCGCAGCTCGACGAGTTGGACGCGGCCGACTGGAAGCAACCGTGGCGGGGGATCGACCACGGCCTCCCCGACAGCGAGGACCGCGACCACACGAAGGTGCTCAGCCTCCGCCGGCTCTTCGAGACCGTCCGCGACTACGACCGGCGGATCGAGCTCGCCATCGAGACCAAGCACCCCACGCGGTACGCCGGGCTGGTCGAGGAGCGGCTCGTCGACCTGGTCCGGGAGTTCGGATGGGTCCGCGCCGGGTCCCCGGTCCGGATCATGAGCTTCTCGGGCCTGGCGCTCATGCGGGTCGAGCGCCTCGCCCCCGAGCTCCCGGTGGTGCTGCTCATCGAGGGCGTGTCGTGGAAGGTCGCCCGTTCCGTGCTGTCACCGGGCTGGATCGCCGGCCCCGGCATCGACGAGCTGCGGGCGAAGCCGCGGCTCGGGAGCCGCTTGCGCCGCGCCGGCCACCGGATCGTGGTGTGGACGGTCAACACCGAGGAGGACCTCGACCACTGCGTCGACCTGGGCGTCGAGGCTGTCATGACCGACCGCCCCGACTTCGTACGGGGACTCCTCGCCGGGGTCCGGTGACGCCCCGGTGACCCCCCCAGCGTCCCCCGCAGGCCCTACGTAGCGTTTACCGGAGGGGTCACTGGGGAGCCTGGGCCTGACTGTCGCGGCACTGTGTCGACCGTGCGATCGTCTCTCTGGAAGGGCGGCTTTGTGGGTTTCGGGGTCATGCAAGCCGAGTCTGACTCGGTGAGCCTGAGGGTGCCCTTCACGGCACCCTCGGCGGCCCGGGTACGCAGCGAGCTCCGTGACTGGATGGTCGCGCAGGGCCTGCCCCGCGACCTCGTCGAGGACGCCCGCGTCGTGGTGTCGGAGCTCGTCGGGAACAGCGTGCGCCACGCCCACCCTCTCCCCGACAACGAGATCGTCGTGAAGTGGTGGCTCGAGGGTCCCGCGCTCGTGCTGTCGGTCAGCGACGGCGGGGGCGGCAGGACGAGCCCCCACACGGTCGCAGCGTCGATGTCCGCGGTGAGCGGTCGCGGCCTGAGCATCGTCGATGCACTCGCCGCCCGGTGGTGGGTCGAGGACCGTGACGGCCGCACCACCGTGCACGTGCACATGACGGTCTGACCGGAGCCGTCCCGGCCCGACGGCGCCGGTAGCCTCGGGCGCCATGGGCAAGCGATCGCGTCGCACGTCAGCCACGGCTCCCCCGTCCGGCGGGGGACCGGTGACCGAGGTCACCGGCGTCCCCGGTCCGCGGCAGCCGTGTCCCTGCGGCTCCGGCAAGCGCTACAAGGCCTGCCACGGGAGCACGTCGGGCGTGGTGCCGTCCTTCGTCCGGCGGCCGTTCGAGGGACTCACCGCGGAGTGCGACCTGGTGGCGGTCCGCGAGTTCGTGCCGGCCGCGACCGCGCAGGTCCGGCTGACCGAGCAGTACGCCGGGGAGCGGTCGGTCGTCCTGTGCTCGCTGCTGCCGATGGCCGCGCCCGCCCTGGTCCGCCAGGACGGCGCGGTCTGGGTGGGGATGCAGGTGCAGCACGGGTTCGGGGACCCCAGCCGCGAGCTGGCGGCGGTGCTCCTCGACGGCCTCCGGGCCGAGCCGGGCGCCATGGTCGGCCTCACCGAGGACCCCGGCGACGGGCCGCGCCTCCAGGACGTCCTCGTCGACGAGCCCCTCGAGGTCGTCGTCCACCCGGGGTTCGACTTCTGGATCTCCGACCTCGACGACTCCGACGGTGCACTCGCCGCGTCGCTCGAGCAGGCGAACGCCGCGGCCCACCCGACGGCGAGGCTGGCCTCGGTCGCGTCGGCCTACTGGACCAGCGTCGGCACCAAGGAGCACCTGCGCTGGGTGATGCCGCACGAGGAGGACGCCCTGCTCAGCGCACTCGCGCGGCTGCACGCAGCGGGCCGCGACCAGCTCGCCCCCGGGTCGCGGCTGGTGGGGATGTTCCGGGCCCACGGGCTGCTCGTCCCGGTGTGGGACCTCCCGGTGGGGACCGGACCGGAGGCGCTCGAGGACGCGGCCGCCGAGCTCGCCGACGCGGTCGAGGAGGCGGTCGGCACCGACACGCCGCTGACCAGCGAGGAACGTGCTGCGCGGGCTGGACTAGCCAACCGGCAGGTCACGCTGCGCTGAGCCTGGCGGGATCGGCTTAGACTTGGCCGCCCGGTCGCTGCTGCATCCCCCGTCGGCAGCGGCCGGGCTCGGTCGTCGCGGCGTCGGTGAGGACCGCGTACCAGCCCGGGCTGAGGACGCCTCGAATCACGACCTCGTCACCACATCCCGGCTCGGGCGCCGGGATGTGGTTGGCTGCCGCAGGTGATCCGCTTCGAGGGCGTGAGCAAGGCGTACGCCGACGGCACCGTGGCTGTCGACGGCCTCGACCTGACCGCGCCCAGCGGCGCCACGACCGTCCTCGTCGGCCCCTCGGGCTGCGGCAAGACGACGTCGTTGCGGATGGTGAACCGGATGATCGAGCCGACCTCCGGCCGGATCACGATCGACGGGCAGGACACCGCGGGGCTGGACCCCGCGCAGCTGCGACGGGGGATCGGCTACGTCATCCAGCACGCCGGGCTGTTCCCGCACCGCACCGTGGTGGACAACGTGGCCACCGTGCCGCGGCTGCTCGGGTGGGACCGCCGCCGCGCCCGGGCCCGCAGCATGGAGCTCCTCGAGCGGGTCGGGCTCGACGCGGCGTTCGCGGACCGCTACCCCCATCAGCTGTCCGGGGGCCAGCAGCAGCGCGTCGGGGTCGCCCGAGCGCTGGCCGCCGACCCGCCGGTGATGCTCATGGACGAGCCGTTCAGTGCCGTCGACCCGGTCGTCCGCGAGCAGCTGCAGGACGAGTTCCTGCGGCTCCAGGCCGAGCTCGGCAAGACGATCCTCTTCGTCACCCACGACATCGACGAGGCGGTCAAGCTCGGCGACCAGGTCGCAGTGCTGCAGGTCGGCGGCCGGCTGGCCCAGGTCGCCGAGCCGGCGGCGATCCTGCGTGACCCGCACGACGACTTCGTCGCCGACTTCGTGGGGCGTGACCGCGGCTACCGCGGACTCGGCTTCCGCAGCGCGCCCCCGCTTGCGCTCACCGACGAGCCGACCGTGCGGCTGGGGGCGACCGCGGAGGCCGTACGCCGCAGCGCGGGTGAGGTCCCGGCGACCACCGCCACCGGCTGGGTGCTGGTCCTCGACGCCGAGGACCACCCCGTGGGCTGGGTCGAGGCCAGGCGCGTCGCCGGGCCGGTGACCGAGCGCGACCTGCACCGCGGCGGGACCGTCGCGGCGGTCGACGGCTCGGCGCGCGCGCTGCTCGACGCCGCACTGTCCTCCCCGAGCGGCCGCGGGGTGGTCGTCGACCAGCAGGGGCGGTTCGCCGGCACGGTGACCGCCGCCGAGGTCGTCGCAGCTCTCGAGGGGCCGGCCGGGGGCGTCGTCCCGTGACCTGGGCGGTCGACCACTGGTCGGAGGTCCTCCACCTCATGTGGGTGCACGCGGTCCTCGCCGGCGTACCGCTGCTCCTCGGCCTCGCCCTCGCCGTCCCGCTCGGCTGGCTCGCGCGGCGTCACAGCTGGCTCTACGCGCCGATCGTCCTCGGCACCGGGTTGCTCTACACGATCCCGTCGCTCGCGCTGTTCATCCTGATGCCGCTCCTGATCGGCACGACGATCCTCGACCCCCTCAACGTCGTCGCGGCGATGACGATCTACACCGTCGCGCTGCTGACCCGCACCGTCGCCGACGCACTCGCGGCCGTCCCGGGCGCGGTGACTGCGGCGGCGACCGCCATGGGACTGGGGTCGGTGCGCCGGCTGGCAACGGTGGAGCTCCCCCTCGCGGTCCCGGTCATCTCCGCAGGCCTGCGGGTCGCCGCGGTGAGCAACGTGAGCATCGTGAGCGTCGCCGCGGTCATCGGGGTGAGCCAGCTCGGGTCGCTGTTCACCGACGGGTTCCAGCGCGACTTCGTCGACCCGATCGCGACCGGGCTGGTGGCCTGCGTGGTGCTCGCACTGGCCTTCGACGCGCTCATCCTCGTCGCGACCCGGCTGGCGACGCCCTGGCAGCGGGCGGGCGGCTGACGTGGACGTCGTCTGGCGCTGGCTCACCGACGCCGCCCAGTGGCAGGGGCCCGACGGGGTGCCCGCCCGGGTCGTCGAGCACCTCGGCTACTCCGCTGCGGCGCTCGCGCTGGCCGCGCTCGTGGCGGTCCCGGCGGGGCTGTACGTCGGCCACACCGGGCGCGGGAAGGTTGTCGTGGTCAACACCGCAGGGACGCTCCGCGCGATCCCGAGCCTCGGGCTGCTCTTCGTCGCCGTCCTGGTCCTCGGCCCGCGACTGCAGGGCGACGCCGCCTTCCTCGCACCAGCCCTGCTGGTGCTCGCGGTGCTCGCCGTGCCGCCGATCATGGCCGGGGCGTACGCCGGAGTGGCGCAGGTCGACGCCGCCGCCCGCGACGCCGCCCGCGGGATGGGGATGACCGGCCGGGAGGTGCTGGTCAAGGTCGAGGTGCCGTGCGCGATGCCGCTGCTGCTCTCGGGCTTCCGCTCGGCGACCCTCCAGGTCATCGCCACCGCCACGCTCGCTGCGACCGTGGGGCTCGGCGGGCTGGGCCGGTTCCTCATCGACGGGCTCACGGTCCGCGACTACGGACAGATGGCCGGCGGCTCGATCGTGGTCGCGGTGCTGGCGCTCCTGGTGGACGGGTTGGTCGCAGTCGTGCAACGACTCGTCGTCTCACGGGGTCTCACCACCCGTGAGCAGCGCCGACCCCGTAGCGTCACCTCAGCGGCCACGTCCGACAGGGACGTCGCCGCTCGCCCGACGTCGGTGTGAGCAGAGCACCGACCCGACCTCTGCGAGGACGCATGCGCCGCACCACCAGGACCTCCACCCGTTCCTCCGTCGGGGCGGCGGCCGTCGCCGCAGCCGCGCTGCTGCTCGCCGGGTGCGGCGGCGGGGAGGACCCGCTCACCGCCGAGGAAGGCGACAGCCCGTCGGGCGCTTCAGGGGACGGTGGTGGCACCGTCACGATCGGCTCGGCGAACTTCTCCGAGAACACGCTGCTGGCGGAGATCTACGCCGGTGCCCTCACCGCGGCCGGCGTGGACGTCGACACCAAGCTCAACATCGGCGCCCGGGAGATCTACCTCAAGGCGATGGAGCCCGGGGACGAGTCGGTCGACATCATGCCGGAGTACACCGGCGTCCTGCGTGACTACTTCCAGCCCGACCAGCCGGGCACCGACGCCCAGGAGGTCTACGACGAGCTGATGGCGTCGCTGCCGGACTACCTGACCGCGCTGGAGCCGTCGGAGGCGGAGGACAAGGACGCCGTCGTCGTCACCCAGGACACCGCGGACGAGTACTCGCTCAGCTCGATCGCCGATCTCGCCGAGGTCGCGGGCGACCTGACCCTCGGGGGTCCGTCGGAGTGGAAGACCCGGCCGACGGGGATCCCGGGGTTGGAGAAGGTCTACGGCGTGGAGTTCGGTGACTTCCGCGAGCTCGACGCCGGTGGTCCGCTCACCCTCCGGGCGCTCATCAACGGCCAGGTCGACGCCGGCAACATCTTCACCACCAACCCGAACATCGAGACCGAGGGTCTCGTCGCGCTCGAGGACCCCGAGTCGTTGTTCGCGGCCCAGAACGTCGTGCCGCTGGTGCGCACCGACGTCCTGACCGACGACATCGAGACGACCCTCAACGAGGTGTCGGCCGCGCTCACCACCGACACGCTGGTGCAGCTGAACGCCGAGGTCGAGCTCGAGAAGCAGGACCCCGAGGACGTGGCGGCGACGTTCCTCGCAGACAACGACCTGGGCTGACCCTCAGACCGGGTCGCGGCTGATCGGGCAGGACATGCAGCGCGGCCCGCCCCGGCCGGACCCCAGCTCCGAGCCGGAGATCGCGACGACCTCGATCCCGGCCGCCTCGAGCCGGCCGTTGGTCTCGGTGTTGCGCTCGTAGGCCACCGCCACCCGGGGCGCCAGCGCCAGGGTGTTGTTGCCGTCGTCCCACTGCTCCCGCTCGGCGACGACCGGGTCCAGTCCGGTGTCGATGCGGTCCAGGCTGTCGATCCCCATCGCCTTGGCGGCCGCCACGAGGAACGGCTCCGGCGGCGCGACGTGGAGCACCAGGTCGGCGGGGCTCGACCCGTCACCGATGCGGTCGCCCACCGTCACGGCGTACGCCGTCAGCGACTCGGCGACGTTGCTGTACATGATGATCTTGTCGACGTCGACCATCGTGCAGACGGTGTCGAGGTGCATCGTCGCCCGCTCCTGGGCGATGGGGACAGCGAGCACGGTCTCCACCAGCCCTGCGGCCAGCACCTGCCGGGCGAGCCGCTCCGCCCCCGCTGGAGTCGTCCGCTCGCCCACGCCGACGGCGACGACACCGGGGGAGAGCAGCAGGACGTCGCCGCCCTCGACGTGCTCGCGGTGCCAGTCGTGGATCCGCGGGTTCTCGGTGAACCGCGGGTGCAGGTGGTAGATGAGGTCGGTCAGCTGGGTCTCGCGCTCCCGCGCCGGCATCGCGAGCGAGGTGACCGCGACCCGGTCGCGGATCCAGACCGAGGAGTCGCGGGTGAACAGCAGGTTCGGCAGCGGGTCGATGATGAAGTCGTCGGGCGCCAGCAGGCACGTGACCAGCCCGAAGCCGCCGCGGAGCTCGTCGTTGCGGATCCCCTCGGTCAGGGCGATCGCCAGCTCGGCGGGGGACCGGTCGGCGAGTGCCTCCCGGAGGTAGGCCCGGAGCGTGTCGCCGAGGTGGAGCCGACTGAGCGCACCTGAGGACGCGAGCGTCCGCGCCTCCTCGGACTCCAGGGTCTCGGTGAGCAGGTCGAGCAGGTAGAGCACCTCGACCCCCCGGTCGCGGAGCGCCTGTGCGAACGCGTCGTGCTCGTCCTGGGCGCGGCTCACCCACGGGATGCCGTCGAACAGCAGCCGGTCGTTGTTGCGCGGCGTCAGCCGCTTGAGCTCCGGACCGGGACGGTGGAGCATCACCGTCCGCAGCCGACCGACCTCGTTGCTGACTCCCGGGCGGCTCACCATCCCCGGACCCTACCCACCGTGCTCGCCGAGCGCCCGTGCGGCAGCGGCCGCCTCCGCGAGGACGTCGACGACCGGCCGGCCGGTGGCCGCGGCAACGCCGGCGACGTCGTCGTACTCCGGTTGCACGTTGACCACCCGGCCCCCGAGCCACGCCACCTTGACCCGGACCGCGTGCCCGGCGACGGCCACCGTCCGCTCCTCGCGGTCGAGCGCGGTCTTCGTCGCGGCCAGCTCGCGGACCCCGATCGTCGAGGTCTGCTCGAAGACCGTACGGCGGACCACGGGCAGCGCCTCGGCGCCGACGAGCACCGAGAGGGTGTGGGCGGGCCGGCCCTTCTTCATGAGGATCGGCGTCAGCCAGGCGTCCGCCGCGCCCGCCTCGAGCAGCGCCGCGATCACTGCGGGCCAGACCCGCGGGTCGAGGTCGTCGACGTTGGTCTCGAGGACGACCGCGGAGTCCGGGACGGCCGCGTCCGGTGTGGTCGGGGCGGCCGGCGTCCCGAGCAGGAGCCGCAGGACGTTGGGGTGCGTGGCAGGGTCGCGGCCGCCGGCCCCGACGCCGACCCGCTCGACCGCCATGAGCGGCTGCGGTCCGGTCGAGGTCGCGAGGGTGGTCAGCAGCGCGGCGCCGGTCGGCGTGCACGACTCCTGGGCACCGGGTCCGGCGGTGGAGGGGACGCCGCGGAGGAGCTCGACGACCGCGGGCACCGGGACGGGGAGGCTGCCGTGGGCGGCGCCGACCCGGCCCGACCCGACCGCGACCGGTGACACCACCAGCGCGTCGAGCCCGAGGTGGGCGAAGCCGGCGCAGACCCCGACGACGTCGGCGATCGCGTCGAGCGCGCCGACCTCGTGGAAGTGGACCTCCTCGGGGCTGGTCCCGTGGACGGCCGCCTCCGCGGCGGCGAGCCGGGCGAACGTCCGCCCCGCGAGGTCCCGGACCCGCGCGTCGAGCGGTGCGGCGTCGAGGAGCGCCCGGACGTCGGTCCAGGTCCGCGAGGTCGCCGAGTCGGCGGCCCCGACCCGGCAGCGGGTCGCGCGCAACCCGCCGCGGGTCACCTGCTCGGGCAGCAGCCGGACCTCCTCCGGGGCCACCGCGGCCACCGCCTGCCCCAGGAGTCCCGGCGGCACCCCGACGTCGAGCAGGGCGCCCAGCAGCATGTCGCCCGAGGCCCCGGCCGAGGCGTCGACCCAGCCGATCACCGGCCGGTCACCCCGGACCCCGAGGGGCCGCCCGGCGGGCGACGCGGGCCGCGGCGACGCCGGCGCCGTACCCGTTGTCGATGTTGACGACGCTGACCCCGGGCGCGCAGGAGTTCAGCATCGCCAGGAGGGCGGCGACCCCGCCCAGGGAGGCGCCGTAGCCCACGGAGGTGGGCACCGCGACGATCGGGACCCCGACGAGCCCGCCGACGACGCTGGCCAGCGCCCCCTCCATCCCGGCGACGACGACCAGGCAGTCGGCGGCCTCGAGCTGCGGCAGGACGGCGAGCAGCCGGTGCAGCCCGGCGACCCCGACGTCCTGCACCACCTCGACGCCCGCTCCGTGGACCCGCGCGGTCAGCGCCGCCTCGGCGGCCACGGGCCCGTCCGACGTCCCCGCCGAGACCACGACGACGGTCCCGGCGGGCTCGGGGAGCGGCCCGAGGGTGGCGCAGCCGGCGAGGTCGTCGACGACCGCGCCGGGGACCGTCGCCGTGACGACCTCCCGCGCCTCCGGACCGAGCCGCGTGGCCAGGACCGCTCGGTCGGGGTGGGACTCGGCGAGCCGGAGCAGGATCGCCGCGACCTGCTCCGGGGTCTTGCCCGCGCCGTAGACGACCTCGGGGTCACCGGTGCGGGCGGCCCGGTCGAGGTCGAGCCGGGCCCACCCGAGGTCGGCCTGCCGATCGTGCTGGTCGTGCTGCTGGTGCTCGTGCGTCACCGGGTGATCGTCTCGTGCTCCTGCCCGGCCCCGGAACGGCGGTCGGCGACGAGGCTCGTGACCGTCGTGATCGCGAGGACGACGAGGATGACCGCGAGCGACCACAGCGTCGGGATCTCGGGGACCGAGTCCCACTGCAGGTGCCCCCAGTGCAGCGCCAGCTTGACGCCGATGAAGGCCAGGATCACCGCGAGCCCGTAACCGAGGTAGCGCAGCTTCGCCAGCGCGCCCTCGAGCACGAAGTAGAGCGCCCGGAGGCCCAGCAGCGCGAAGGCGTTGGTGGCGAAGACGAGGAAGGGGTCGCCGGTGATGCCGTAGACGGCCGGGACGGAGTCGACCGCGAAGACGATGTCGGTGGCGAACACCGCGACCGTCACGAGCGCCAGGGGCGTGAGGGCCCGCTTCGCGCCGACCTTCGAGAAGAGCCGCGGACCGTCGTACTGCTCGGTCACGGGGAAGAACCGGCGGACGAACCGGACGCTGCGCAGCTGGTCGACCTCGACCTCGTGGTCCTCGCCGCTCAGCGTGTCCCGCAGGATCTTGACGGCCGTCGCGAGGAGGATCAGCCCGAAGACGAGGAACATCCAGTCGAACGCCGAGAGGGCCGCGGCCCCGAGCGCGATGAAGATGCCGCGGAGCACGAGCGCGCCGATGATGCCGTAGAGCAGCACCCGTTGCTGGAGCGCGCGAGGAACGGCGAAGGCGCTGAGCAGCAGGATGAACACGAAGAGGTTGTCAACGCTCAGCGACTTCTCGACGAGGTAGCCGGTGAGGTACTCCACGCCGCGCTCGGACCCGAAGTCGGCCCACACGTAGACGCCGAAGAGCAGCGGCAGCGCGACGTAGAAGACCGACCAGCCGACGGCCTCCCGCATCGAGACCTCGTGCGGCTTGCGGGTGACGAGGAAGTCCATGGCCAGCAGCGCGAGCACGGCACCGATGACCGCGGCCCAGAGGCCGGGCGTGCCGACGGAGTCGATGACGCTGGCGTCGGCGGCACCGCTGGTCAGGGGTGCTGCGAGGGAGGGGGCGGTGAAGGGCACGTGGATCTCCTCAGGTGTGAGCGCCTGAGGTCTCCTTCACCCGGACCGGGCAACCTCCCGGGGCGTCGATGACGGCGCCGTGATGACCGGGTGGGTTCGTGGAAGTACTCCCCTCGGTTCCCATCGTACCGGATCCCGGCGGCCGTGACAGGGTGTGGTCCGTGGAGATCGGCGGACTGAGTGGCACGGCCGCGCTGTCGCGGCGCGAGCTGCTCGCGGCTCCGGTGGCCGCCGCGCTCGAGCGGTGGCCGTACGCCGGGCAGGCCGAGGTCGTCGAGATCGACCCCTCACTGGCCGACACCGTCGCGCTCACCACCGCCTACGACCTCCCGCTCGAGGCGAGTGGCAACTGCGTCGTCGTCGGCGGGCGGCGCGACGGGGCCGAGCGGATCGCCGCCTGCGTCGTCCGCGCCGACACCCGCGCCGACGTCAACGACCTCGTGAAGCGACGACTCGACGTGCGCAAGGCCTCGTTCCTCGGGATGGAGGAGGCCGTCGGCCGGACCGGCATGGAGTACGGCGGCATCACCCCGGTCGGGCTGCCCGAGGACTGGCGGGTCATGGTCGACGAGGTGCTGAGCACGATGCCGGTCGTCGTCGTCGGCAGCGGGGTGCGCCGCTCGAAGCTGCTCCTGCCGGGCCGGCTCCTCGCGGAGCTGCCCCGGGTCGAGGTGGTTGCCGACCTCGGACGGTGACGGCGCCGCTCCGAGGGCGATCCGACCCGCCTGGTGGATCAGATCGCCCTCAGGAGGGGTCCGGCGGTGTCCGGCGCGGTGCACGTGGCGCTGCACCGCCGTACCGACCCCTCCCACCCACGGGAGGTCAGCAGCACACTCAGGTGGCCCGCGGTCCAGCAGGGCCGGTCGAAGACCTGACCGTAGGTGAGCCGGACCGTGTCCTTAACGTGTGCCGCTGAGACGAGGTCCCGGTCGGAGTCCCGGTCGCGCTGCATCGCCGTGTCGTGGAACAGCCGGCCGTCGAGCTCGACCACGAGGCCTCCGGCGTACTCGACGTCGCGGTAGACGGCGCCCGCACCGACCCGGTCACGGACCTGACGGCGTGCGAGCGCGAGCCCGTGCGCTCGCACGCCGTGGATGAGGTAGCCGCGCTCGAGGACCGAGCAGGCGCCGTCGGCGATGTCGCGGAGCACTGCCTCGAGCCGCGGGCGGCGACCGATCCGTCGGCGTGCGTCGAGGGTCGTCAGCAGGCGCGACGCCGTCGTCCGACGGCCCTGCACCGCGGGCGAGCTCGGCCAGCGCCGCGAAGTCGGTGCGCGCGCCCGCCGCGACGTCGAGCGCCGCCTCCTCGTACCGCACGCGCGGGGGCGCGACCTGCCACAGCACCCGCTCGTCGAGGTCCCGGACCCGGTGCACCACCAGGCCGAGGCGTGCCACCGGTGTCCGCGGGTTGCTCACTGCGAGCTCGATGGTGCGCTCCTGCCGCTGCCCGCCCGGCCCCTCGACGGCGCGCATCGCCGAGGAGTGGCTCAGCGCGGCCGGCCAGCACAGGAGGACGCCGCCCCACGCTCGTTGCACCCAGGTGGGCTCTCCGGTGTGAGCGACGTAGACACCGGGGTGCAGCCGCACCAGCTCCTTGCGCCGGACCGCGCGGGCGAGGTCGGGGGGTGCCAGGCCTGCCTCGACGGCTTGTCGCCGGGAGACGACCTCCGCCTGGTCGTCGAGGAGGGGTCGTAGGGCGGCGTTCACGTGACCATGCTCGTGACCGCGCGGCGCGACCGCGAGTGGTGAGGGGCGTGCTGTGGAGAACCCGCGTCGAGGGCGATCCGATGCACCACGTGCACCAGATCCCCCTCGATGGGCTCAGGCCGGGGCGTGCATCTCCCACAGCAGCACCTCGGCGCCGCCGTGGGCGGTGAGCCGCTGTCCTCCCGTCGCCGTGAGCCGGACCTCGTCACCAGCGGCGAGGGTCCCGGCCCCCTCGAGAGCGACCTCGCCGGTGACGACGAAGAGGTGCAGCCACGGGGCGTGCGGCAGCACCTCCGACCCGCCGTCAGCAAGCCGCGCCACGTGGAGGGCGCTGTGACGGTTCCCGCAGGACGTCGCCGCGGCGCCGGCGTACCGCCGCAGGCCGGAGGCCAGCGTCACCCAGCCGTCGGAGGGCGCCACCTCGACCTCGGCGTACGACGGGGCGCCGCCGGGCTCGTCCGGGCGGAGCCACATCTGGACGAAGCGCAGCGGCCGGTCCGGGAAGTCGTTGACCTCGGAGTGCACGATCCCGCCGGCGGCGCTGGTGTGCTGGATGCGGCCGGGACCGACCGGCCCGCCCCGTCCGAGGGAGTCCTCGTGCCGCAGCACCCCCTCGACCACCCAGGTCAGGATCTCGACGTCGCGGTGCGGGTGCGGAGGGTAGCCGTGACCCGGCTCGAGCCGGTCGTCGTTGAGGCAGACGAGGTGGCCGAACCCGACGTTGGCCGGGTCGTAGTGCGCGTCGAACGAGAACGAGTGGCGGGTGGTCCGCCCCTCCGCCTCGGTGAGGAACCGGTCCGCAGCGCGCCGGACGTTCAGCCCGCTCGTCACGCGGCGGCCGTGCCGAACGGGAACGCGGCGACGACCTCGGCCAGCTCCTCATCGAGGCGCACGAGCCGGACCTCTGTCGCCACCCCCTGCAGCGGTCCGTGGTCGCGGACTCGTCGTTCCACGTCGGAGAGGGACTCGCCGTCGACCAGCGGGACCGAGACGTGGGGGACGACGTCCGGGAACTGCCCGACCGACGGGGCGAGCGTCGGGAAGCGCCTCGCGAGCTCGGTGGTCAGCTGCCGGAACGGCGTCGGCGGGTGCGGCGCGAGGTAGACCTCCCCGGAGGGGAACGCGCAGACCTGGTCGAGGTCGAAGGAGAACGGCACGACGTCGGCGAAGAGGACCGCCAGCTCGGCGACCAGCCCTTCGGTGAGCTCGGCCCTGGGCAGGAACGGCACGAGCAGCGGCACGTGGGCCCCTGCCGGAGCGCGGCCCAGCACCAGCCAGTCGGCCGCGGCGACGGGGATGACGAGCGCCAGCACGGCACTGGTCTCCTCGGCGGCCATGTGTCCTTGATAGCGCACCGGGGTCCTCCGGTGGGTGGTTCCCCAAGGGATGCAGGCAGGTTGTGACTCCCCATGGGTTGTGACCCGTGGGAAGCACCAAGGTGCCGACATCCCTTGGGGAACCGAGGACCGAGGACCGACAACGCAGGAGGGGCGCCCCGAGGCGCCCCTCCTGTTGTCGTCCTGGTTCAGAGCGAGTCGCAGTCGACCGGGTTCACCGAGCCACGACGAGGTTGGAACGGGCTGACCGTGGGCTCGTCCCGCCTGCGTTGATCCCGACCACCTGGAACCGGTAGTTGCCCGCCGCCAGGGTCATCTGCAACGTCCTCGCCGTGGAGGCGAGCAACGGCGACTGAACGGTCGCAGCGACCGTCCCGTCCGCGTTCATCCTGAGCGCGAACACCCGGTAGTTGGCCACCGCTCCGCCGCCGGTCGGCGGCGTCCAGTTGCCGGTCGCCGTGACCGCGCCGCCCGCGACACCCGCCGCGGCCGTCCCGATCACCGGAGCTGTCGGTCGCGTCACCGTGGTGCCCGTGGGCGTCACGGTGGGCGACGGTGTCGACAGCGGGCCCACTCCGACCGCGTTGACCGCACGCACCCGGAAGTTGTACGCCGTGCCGTTGGTCAGCTGGGTGATCACCGTCGACACTGCAGTCGGCGCGATGTTGCTCACCGTCCGCACCACCGTGGTGCCGGTGCGGACCTGCACCCGGTAGCTGGTGATCGCCGACCCACCGTCGGCGCCCGGTGTCCACCCGACGGTCGCCGAGGCGTTGCCCGCTGTGGCGGTGACGCCGGTCGGAGCCGCCGGCACCGTCGGGTTGGCGGTGGTGGCCGTCGTGAACGTCCAGCTGGTGCTCGCCAGCGGGGTGCCGGACGCGGTCCGGATCGCCGTGGGCCCACCGGTGAGCGTGACCGTGTACACCGTGTTGGCGGCCAGGTTGGCGTTCGGGTTGAGGGTCCAGGTGTTCCCGTTCTGGGTGGGAGCAGGAGCGCCGACCAGTGTCCCGGCCGGGTTCCTGACCTGGAACGTCGTCCCGGTGACGCCGATGACCGGCTCGCTGAACGTCGCCGTGACATCGCTGCCCACGGCCACGCCGGTCGCGCCGGCTGCCGGGACCTGTGCGGTGACCGTCGGTCCGGCTCCCGCGCCGACAGGCACGTCGTTGGCGGGGTTGCTGCCGATCCCGTTGAACCGCAGGAACTCGATGCCGCGCAGCCGGTCCTGGCCGTCGGTGCCGACGTTGTCCGTCACGGTGGTCACGCCGTTGCTGGTCGTCACCGCGTAGTTGGCCTGCGGCCCGGTGAAGACCGCCCTGTCGGCCGCCGTCCCGTTGGCCGGGGTCAGGATCTCCCGGACGATGCGGAGCTGACCAGGGTTGACCGTGCCGGCGAGGACGTCGGCCTGGATGGCCCCCAGGCTGTCCTCGGACCGGATCTCGGCGCCGCCCCCTGCCCGCACGCTGATGCGCACGTTGAGGTAGGCGTCACCGTCGATGACGTCGTCACCGCCGCGACCCTCGATCGTGTCGCTCCCGGCCCCACCGATGAGGATGTTGCCGCCGGTGAACCCGGTGGCACCAGCCGGCAGCAGACCCGCCAGCCCGGACACCCGGCCGAGGCCGGCTGTGGTGAGCTCGTGGCCGACCATGTCGACGGCCAGCCGGTCGTCACCGCGCAGGACGTCGTTCTCGTTCCACCCCGACAGGCTCTCCACGAGGTCGAACCGGTCGCGGTTGACGACGGCGGGCCCATCCGGGATCAGGCCGGTGATCTCCATGTCGGAGTCGCCGGGCACCGGGTCGTTCTTGTGGGTGGACCAGTCGAACCCGAGCATGCCCTCGCTGCGCTGGATCTCCGAGCCCAGGAGCATGACGTCGTCGCCGCCCTCGGCGTCGTAGTCCGTCTCGCCGCCGTAGCCGACCAGGACGTCGTGCCCGGGGTCGTTCGGGTCGTCCTGGAACGGGGCGCCGTTGTCGCCCTGGAGGAGGTTGAACGCCCCGCCACCGGTACCCGTGACGGTCGCGCCGTTCTCGATCCAGTCGTCACCGTCGTCCCCGAAGACCGTGTCGTCCTCCGGTCCGCCGAGCACGTAGTCGTCGCCCGGCCCGGCGAACGCCTCGGCGAGGTCGCCGTGGACGATGAAGTCGTTGCCCCGGCCACCCTGGTTGAGGTCGCCGGCGAAGCCCTGACCGGACGAGAGGGTGTCGTTCCCGTCGCCGCCCTTGAGGGTGTCGTCGCCGTTGGTGTCGAGAAGGATGTCGTCGCCGAGGCCACCGATGTGGTTGTCGTTGCCGTCGCCGCCCTGCACCCAGTCGTCTCCGTCGTTGCCGCGGATGGTGTCGTCGCCCTCGCTGGACCAGACCCGGTTGGCGCCGGCCGTGCCGTTCCAGACCGCGTGCTCCGGCCCGCCGTAGCGGAGAGTGCCGTTACCCATGCGGGTGACGAGCGTCGACTCGTTCACGGCCGTCTCGGGATCGTTGTCGACACCCCCTGCGGCGTTCAGGTTGAAGGTCAGCCCTGGACGCGAGAACGAGTCGGCCGGGAGACCCTCGACGTTCGTGTTCCGGTGGATCAGCTCGGAGAACGAGTTGCCCTCGAGCTGGGTCAGCATGTTGAGACCGGCGGTCCGGGCGAGGTAGTAGAAACGGTCCCCGAACTGGAGGTCCTCCATCTGCTGCTCGAAGACGTAGTTGAACGTCGGGCCGAGGAGGCCACCGAAGACGAACTGCTTCTCGGCGAGCCCACCGACCCAGAGGTCGATCTTGTCGACACCCGTGGTGGTCACACCGTTCGCCTGGCTCACGAAGGTGGTGTGGCCTCCCGGGAGGGCCGACCCGTCCGCCGCCACGGGCTCGTGGGCGACGCTGTTGAGGAACGCGTACCGGTCGGCCGGGACGCGGGCCGCCGCGATGTCGTCGGCACCCTCGTTGACGGTGGTGTCCGCGAGATCGCCGTCGATGCCGTCGGGGCCGGCGGTGCCGTAGACGATCGCATCGGCTGCGTCGCGCTTGGCGACGAGGGTGGTGGCGCCCGTGATGCTCGGGTGCGTCCCGTACGCCGCGATGAAGTTGTTCAGCGACGTCGGGTGCTTCAGGGAGAACCCGAAGTCGGCCCAGCTGTCGTACGGCGCGAGCGCCGAGTTGCCGGACGCGGCGAAGAACCGGCGGCGAGCAGCGTTGAGCCCGGGGGTGCCCGTCTCGCGGGCCCGGGCCATGTTGAGCGAAGCGAGGTCGAGCGGCAGCCCGAGCAGCTCGTTGCGCAGCGCGTCGGTGACGAACTCGTCGAGCTCGTTGCCCACCTGCCGGGTCATGCCGCGGATGACATCACCTGCGGCGGCGTTCGCGTTCGGGCTCCCGGCCTGGAAGGAGGGCGGATTCAGGAACGCGTTGAGGAGCGGGATGTTGTTCCTCGTCCCGTCCGCACGGATCCGGTCCACGCTCTCGGTCAGCATGGAGTGGCCGAAGCGGTAGACGGCGTGCGCGAACTCGGCCCTGATGGCCGGGTTGATGTTCGTGTTGTACCCCGTGCCCCCCTCACCGAACGGAGCCACCATCGGCTGGACCTTGCGGATGAACTCCTCGAAGGCGAGGTGCTGGTACTCCATCTCGGTGACGAAGCGCGCCGCCTGGAACAGGCGCTCGCCGTAGTCCCAGCCGGAGTACCGGGTCGTCGCCTTCCAGTCGGCCTCCTCGGCCGCGGTGAGGATCGCGCCCGTGCGAGCGGCATCCGTCCCGCTGACGAAGACGTCGATCTCATCGGCGAGCCGGTTGTGCTCGGAGTGGAAGATGTGGTGCACGGCGGTCAGGCCGATGTTCTCGTTCACGCGGCCGTCACCGGCGATGAAGTGCCGGTCGAGCATCTCGTCGTCGTACGTCGTGGTGCTCGGGGGTCCCGTGGGCGGGCCGTTGACGACCGAGTCGCCGTCCGGGCTCAGCCCGGGGCTCGGCACTGCCTGGTGGGCGATGTCGTCGAGGAAGGCGTGTGCCGTCCTCGTCGCGCCGGCGGTGGTCACGGGTGTCGTCGGGTTTCCCTCGACGAGCCCTCCGGTCGCACCCGGGACGACGAGCTGCGGGAACCCGTTCGGGCCACGCAGGAAGCGCCCGTACTGGTCGGTGGCCAGGAGCGGCCCGTTGAGGACGTCGGCGTCGCTCAGCGCGATGCCGAGCACGGTGCGGGCCTGCGCCTTGACTGCCGCCCAGTCCGCCATGCCGACGCCCGGCCCGAGGAGCAGCCCGCCGGTACCGACCGGCGGTCCGCCCGCGGTGCGCACGTACTCGCGCAGGAAGACCTGGTGCGAGGGGTGGGAGGAGTAGGTCTGGCTCTGGTCGACGAACGGCGAGGTCTGGTTGAGCGCCTCGTGGTTGCCGCCGTGGGTCGCCCGGGAGAGCACCATGAAGTTCGGGGCGCCCGGTGCGGAGGAGAACAGCGGGTCGTCGTTGTTCAGCGGCATGAACACCGTGCCCGCGCCGCCCTTGGTGACCAGGTCGAGACCGTGGTCGAAGAACTGGCCGAAGAGCGTGAACCAGGAGTTGTACGGCGCGGACAGGCCCACGTCGGGCGCCACGTTGGGGATGAAGAAGGAACCGGACGGCGTGAGCACAGGCTGCTCCCCCGCCGCCTCTTCGGCGGCGGGGTTGGTGGCGTTCTGGTCCACGATGAGGTTGCTGATCACGCGGGGCTGGCTGTCCCGCACAGTTCCGGTCGACTGCTCGTAGGACGTGCCGTCCTCCGCCGCGGGAAGTGGCTGCGGTTTGGGCACCAGGCGCGGGAACTGCTGGTCGGCGGCGCCGAACCTGTTCCGGCCGGCGACGAGGTTGTTGCAGGTCCCGTCCACGGTGCGCAGCCCCCACGGGAGCGAGGTGGTCGGGACCTGGTCCGGGCCGGACCCCAGCAGGGTCCCGCAGGGGTTGGCGGCGGTCGCCTCGAAGGCGTGCCTCTCCGAGATCTTGATCTGCTTGAGGATGAATCGCAGGTCGGAGGCGTTGAGGTTGAATCCCTGACCGACCGGCGCCGCGGACGCGGTCGCGGTGGTGAGCGTCGGGACCAGACCGGCGGTGAGGAGCATGGCTGCCGCGGTCGCTACGCGCCGTCGGTGCCGTCCCCTCCCTGGACTCGCTGCTCGACCGTCGCCGTACCCGGGAAGCATGGTCCTGCTGTGTTCGGTGGACGTCATCGTCCCCCCTCGGGGTGGTCGTGCACGGGGCGCAGCTGCGCCCCCTGCGACGGACCGGACGACCGACAGATCCCGAGCTGTGCTGGAGGAGGGGCCCGCTGCCTCGGAGCGTCCGCGCCGGACCTGGGGGCAACCTTGGGGGACGCCCAGGTGGGCAGCCCAGTGACAAGAGCCGTTCGTCGCGGCGCGCAGGACCAAGGGCTCCCTATCTCGGAGCTGCCGCCTGAGGACACGGCCGGACGGCGGACGTCGCGCAGCAGCCCCTCCGGGTCGCCGGGTCGTGGGTCGCCTGACGCGCGCCGCCTGGCCCGGACCGGGGAGGCGGTTCGGGACCTAGGCCCTCGTGCGACCGCAGGTCCGGGTCGGGACGACAGGACAGGTTTCAACTCCGCACAACCCGGACATAGTGCTCATAACGGGATGGCCCGCAAGGGCATGGTCCACCGGCTCCCACAGTGCCGGGCGGACCTTGAGTGAACCTGGGGTCCTTATGAGCCAGGTGCCCGTAGGTACTAGGACCCACGGGTCCCGGGACCTACGACTCCGTGTCGATTAGGGAGGCCCGGGACCCTCAGGTGTGGCTGTTGGGGGGTCCCGGTGCACGGAAGGCTGGGCCGTGGCTTGAGGGGGCTGACACAACATGATGTACCTGACACTTTTCGGAACGACGACGGTCCTGTCGGAGGACCAGCCGGCCGCGATCACCGAGTTCGGTGGCGGCAAGCCCAGGGAGATCCTGGAGATCCTGGCTGTCGCCGGCGGCGCGCCGGTCGGCAAGGACCGGCTCGCGGAGCTGCTCTGGGACGGCACGCCGCCCAAGAGCTGGGTCGCGACGCTGGAGAGCTACATCAGCGTGCTGCGGCGCCGGCTCGGGTGCGAGCCCGGTCGTCGCAGCGAGCTCGCGACCACGACGAACGGCTACCGCCTCGACCTGACGAGGGTCCAGGTCGACGTCCTGCGGTTCCGCGCGCTGGCCGCCGAGGCCGGACGGCTCCCCGTCGGTGAGCGGCTCTGCCTGGTCGACGAGGCGCTGGCACTGGCCTCCGCGGACCTGCTCGCCAGCGAGCCGACCGCCGACTGGGCTCAGCGCGAGAAGGACGCCTTCCGCTCCGACCTGGTGCGCCTGGCCGGTCTGGGTGCCACGGCCGCGCTCGAGGCCGGGGACTACGCCGCAGCCTGCCGCTACGCCGGCATCATGACCGAGCACGACGCGATCGGCGAGCTCGGCTGGCAGCAGCTCATGGAGGCGCAGTGGCGCGCCGGCCGGCGCTCCGACGCGCTGCGGGCGTACGGCGAGCTCCGGACCGTGCTGGCCGAGGAGCTGGGCGTCGAGCCCTCCGCCCCGAGCCGCGACCTCTACCTGGAGATCCTGCGGGACGAGCCGACGTCGGACGAGGCCGCGGGCGAGCAGCGGCTCGAGATCAAGATGCTGACCGACCTGCTGCGCCAGTGCCTCGAGGGCATGGCGGCGCCGGCTGGTGACCGCCACCTCGCCGACGCCTGGTCGCGGGCCCAGCGGGGTCTGCACGAGTTCGAGCGCGCTTTGGCGCCTGCCGCGGCGACCGCCGCTTGAGGAGCGCTCTCGGCGGGTCCGACTCCCCGACCGGATAACCGGTGACAAGGGGGGAACTCGTCGGTCATGATGGACCGGTCGGCTGAGGGGGAGCGGGGACGGACTCGCATGGCTATCGCCACGACCAGTGATCGCGAGAGTGTCACGGATCGACGTGAGACCACGGTCGTCGTGGTCGACGACCACGCGTCCGTGGCTGAGCTGTTGTGCCAGGCCCTGGCACACGAGCCGGACCTGACCTGCCTCGGCGCCGCGCACTCGTTCGCCGAGGGAGAGTCGCTGGTGCGCGCCCTGCGCCCCGACGTCGCCGTGCTCGACGCGCGGCTCGGGGACGGGAACGGCGTGGACCTCGCGGCCCGGCTGACCCGCGACCAGCCCGACCTGCGGGTCGTGATCTTCACCGGGTACGCCGACGCCGACCTTGCGGCGGCGGCCGCGGAGGCAGGTGTCGGCTGGCTGCTGTCCAAGCAGGGCTCGCTCGAGCGCCTGTTGCACAGCCTGCGCGCGAGTCCCCGGGAGCGCATGGTCATCGACCCCACGCTCTACCTCGAGATCGCGCGTCCGGTGCCGGGTGGCGCGGCCAGCCCGCGACTGACACGTCGCGAGCAGGAGGTCCTCCAGCTGCTCGCCCAGGGGTTGGACACCAAGGGGATCGCCAAGGAGCTGAACATCGCGGTGAACACCTGCCGGGGCTACATCAAGTCGCTGCTGGCGAGGCTCGGTGCCCACTCGCAGCTGCAGGCGGTCGCGATCGCGCGGGACCACGGACTGGTCCGCGGTCGCAAGCCCGGGGGCAGATCCGGCTACTGACCGCCGCCGGACCGGGTTGACGACGCGGGCCGCCGCCGGTTGGCTGCCGGTCAGGGGCGGCACAGGTCCGCCCGAGGAGGCCAGATGTCCGCGCGCGTGGTGCACTTCGAGCTCCCCTACGACGACGCCGAGCGAGCCCGGGGGTTCTACTCCTCGGTGTTCGACTGGCAGGTCGTCCCCATGGAGGAGATGAGCTACACCATGGTCACGACCGGCCCGAGCGGTGAGCGGGGGCCCACGGACGCCGGGTACATCAACGGCGGCATGTTCGAGCGGACGGCGGACGTCGCCTCGCCCTGCATCGTCCTCGACGTCCCCGACATCGACGCCGCCCTGGCGGCGGTCCAGGCGGCGGGGGGCGCGCAGGTCACCGGACGCGAGCCCGTGGGCGACATGGGCTTCGCGGCGTACTTCACCGACACCGAGGGCAACCTCGTCGGGCTCTGGGAGACCGCACGCTCAGGAGGGCTCCTGAGCAACGACCCTCTCGTCCGGTACGACGTCGCGGCGGGTGCCGCGGTCCTGACGCTCGACAGCCCGCACAACCGCAACGCCCTCAGCCGCCGGCTCGTCGGCGAGCTCCTCGACCGGCTCGACGAGGCCGAGCAGGACGACGCGGCCCGGGTGGTCGTCGTGCGCGCCGCCGGCCCGGTGTTCTGCTCCGGCGCCGACCTCGCCGAGGCAGCCGAGGGCTCGATGCGGGAGGGGGCGGCAGCCCTGGTCGAGGTGCAGCGCCGGATCCTCGCCTGCCCGAAGCCGGTCCTCGCGCGCGTCGACGGTCCGGTCCGGGCGGGCGGGACCGGCATCGTGGCGGCCTGCGACCTCGCCGTCGCCGCGGAGTCGGCGACCTTCGCCCTCACCGAGGTGCGGCTGGGGTTGGCCCCTGCGGTCGTCTCGCTGACGGTCCTGCCCCGGCTCACCAGCCGCGCGGCGGCTCGGGTCTTCCTCACCGGCGAGGTCTTCGACGGTGCCGCCGCCGCCGCGATGGGGCTGGTGACGGTCGCGGTCACGGCCGAGCGGGTCGAGCAGGAGGTGGCACGGCTCGTGTCCGACCTCGCCGCCGGTCACCCGCAGGGGCTGCGGGAGTCCAAGCGGCTCCTCAACGCCCCGGTGCTCGAGACGCTGGAACGGGACGGGGAGCGCCTCGCCGACCTGTCGGGACGGCTGTTCGGCTCCGACGAGGCGCGGGCCGCGATGGCGGCCTTCCTGTCGCGCAGCCGTGGCACCCGGCCGTGACCGGCCGGGGGGCGGGGTCGGTTCGGCCCGGTCACACCGGCCGGGCGGGCCGCTCGTAGAGCAGCTCCAGCCCGTCCACCTCGTCCTCCTGCTCCCCGACGTGCGTGAAGCCGAAGGGGCGCAGGGTGGCCACCGACGCGACGTTGTCCGGACTCACGCTGGCGCGGACGACCGTGACCGCGGGCGACTCCGCCGCCCACACGAGCGCGGCGCGCAGCATGTCGGTGGCGTACCCCTGCCGCCGCCAGGCCGGGTCCACCGAGTAGGCCACCTCGACCATCCCGCGCTCGTCGGGCGGACCGTGGAACCCCACGTGGCCGACGACCGCGCCGGTGTCCCGGTCCAGCGCCGCCCGGGCGATCCACGCGAGGGAGGCGGGGTCGGTGGCCGCCTGGTCGAGCCGCAGCCGCCAGAGCCAGCCGTGCTCCACGACGTACGACGTGAGCGGGACACCCGCGCCGGCGGACGCGCTGTCAAGGTCCCCCCGGAGCAGCGCCTCGAGAACGGGCACGGAGAGCGGCACGAGGTTGAGCGAGTGACGCGGAGGGGGGAGCACGGCGGTCAGAGCTTGGTGCGGCCCTGCGGCTGGTCGTCGTCGCGCCAGGGCTCGTGGTCCACGACGGTCTCGTGGACCTCGTGGAGCGGGTGCTCCGGGCTGCTGAGGTCGTCGCGGGTGATCACCGAGCGCTCCCGGGTCCGGCTGCGGCTGGAGAGGTACACCAGCGCCGCGCCGGCGAGCATGAAGATGACCCCGGTCACCTGCACGTCGAGGACAGGGGTGTCCTGTCGCACGGCGAAGGCGAAGACGGCGCCGAGGACCAGGAGGAAGATGCCGGGGCCCACAGACGTGACGTTACGACCCCGGACGCTCCTGCACTACCGCGGACACGACGCCGGGGGCACCGGATCGCCCACCAGGCCGGGATGCTGGGACGGTGAGCCCCCTCGAGCACGGCCCTGAGCCCGTGAGCGCCGAGGCGCCCCCGCTCCGCGGACCGGTCGTCATGCAGCAGGACTGGCGCGACCTCACCTACCTGCACTGGGCGGTCCCGGCCGAGCGGGTCGCCGGCTCCATGCCGCCCGGCGTGCGACCCGACACCCTCGACGGGCGGACCTGGGTCGGCCTGGTCCCCTTCCGGATGGTCGACGCCGCGGTGGGCCGAGGACGGCCGGTCCGGTGGCTCGGGTCCTTCCTGGAGACGAACGTGCGGCTGTACTCGGTGGACCGGGCGGGGCGCCGCGGGGTCGTCTTCCTGAGCCTGGACTGCGACCGGCTCGCCGTCGTCCTCGGGGCGCGCGCCGTCCTCGGCCTCCCGTACCGGTGGGCCCGGCTGTCCCACAGCCGCGCGCCGCTGCCCGCCGGCGGCGAGCGCCACACCTACGAGTGCTCCGGCAGCCGGGTCGTGGTCGACGTCGGCGGGCCGTCCGAGGCCTCCGCACTCGACACCTTCCTCAGCGCACGGTGGGGACTGCACACGCGGCGGGCAGGTCGGACGCTCTACGTCCCCAACCGCCACGAGGTGTGGCCGCTCCGTCAGACCCGGCTCGTCGAGCTGCGGACCGGGGGGCTGCTCGCGTCGGTCGGCCTGCCCGACCTCGAGGACCGTGAGCCCGACCACGTGGCGTCCAGCGCCGGGGTGCACGCGCAGTTCGGGCTTCCCCGCGACCGCCCTCCCTTCGCCCCGTCGTAGCGGCGGCGGCACGGACCGGGCCAGCCGATATCCTTGTCGGTCCTGCTCCCCGGACATCCAGGACACCCTTGCCTCCCCAGCCAGACCTCGAACGCCGCGAGATCGCGGCGGAGCAGGCCGTCGTCGACCGCGTGTACGACCAGCTCGAACGGGCCACCCGCAGCGCGCACGCGCTGGCCAGGGAGGGTCACGGTCGGGCGCGTCTCGGCCACGAGGGCGGCCTCGTCGAGCGCGACGCGATGGTGTTCCAGGCGGCCAAGCGCATCGCGGTGCTGGACGCTGCCCACGAGGGGCTGGTGTTCGGGCGGCTCGACCTCAAGGACCCCACGGAGGAACCCCGCTACATCGGCAGGATCGGACTGCGCGACGACGACCACGAGTCGATGCTCGTCGACTGGCGCGCCCCTGCCGCGGCGGTGTTCTACCAGGCGACGCAGGCCGAGCCGCTCGGTGTGGTCCGGAGGCGGGTGCTGAGGAGCACCGGCCGCCGGGTCATCGGCGTCGAGGACGACCTGCTCGACCCCGGCGCCGGCGAGGACCTGCCGGTCGTCGGCGAGGGCGCCCTCCTCGCCCAGCTGTCCCGCGCGCGCGACCGCTCGATGCACTCGATCGTCGCCACGATCCAGGCCGAGCAGGACCGCGCGATCCGCGCCCCGTCGCGGGGCGTCGTGGAGATCTCCGGCGGGCCGGGCACCGGGAAGACGGTCGTGGCGCTGCACCGGGCGGCCTACCTGCTCTACAACGACCGGGCCCGCTACGAGCGTGGTGGAGTCCTCGTCGTCGGGCCCTCAGGGGTCTTCATGCGCTACATCGAGCGCGTGCTGCCCTCGCTGGGCGAGACCGCGGTGGCGCTCCGGGCGCTCGGCGAGGTCGTCGACGGTCTCCGGGCGACCCGTCACGACCCGCCGTCGGTCGCGGACGTCAAGGGGTCGGCCGCGATGGCCGAGCTGCTCCGACGGACCGCCCGGCAGGCGGTCCCCGGCGCGCCTCGGGAGTTCCGGCTGTTCTACCGCGACGACACGCTGCAGCTGACCGGTCGCGACCTCGGCCGGCTCCGGCGGACGCTGCTCGCTCAGGGGCCGCGGAACCGTCAGGTGCCCCGCGTCGCCACCACGCTGCTCGACGCGCTCTGGCGGCAGGTGACCGGCGAGCGCGCGCTCGAGCGGGGCCGCGAGGAGTTCACCGACACGCTGCTCACCGACGACCGGTTCCTGCGGTTCGTGCGCGACTGGTGGCCGCCGCTGGACGCCACCGAGGTGCTGGGTTGGCTGCATGACCCCGAGCTGCTGGCGCGGGTCGGCGAGGGCGTGCTCGGCGCCGCGGAGCAGGTCGTGCTGGCGTCCGGGTGGGGGGACGACCTCTCGATCCAGGACGTCCCGCTCGTCGACGAGCTGCGCTACCTCCTCGGCGACGTCCCGGACGGCGCGGGGTCGTTCGAGGCCGAGCCCGACCCGCTCGCGCACCTCGTGGACGCGAACATGCCGGAGCTGACGACGATCACCGACCGGGAGTTCTCGCGGGTCCGCACCCGCACCGAGGACGACGTCTTCGCGCACGTCCTGGTCGACGAGGCGCAGGACCTGACCCCGATGCAGTGGCGGATGGTCGGCCGCCGCGGTCCGACCGCGACCTGGACCGTGGTGGGGGACCCGGCGCAGTCGTCCTGGCCGTTCCCGGCCGAGGCTGCGCAGGCCCGGGAGCGCGCGCTGGGCGACAAGCCCCGCCACCGGTTCCGGCTCGCCACCAACTACCGCAACAGCGCGGAGATCTACCGCTTCGCCGCGGAGTACGCCGACCGCGCCGGCCTCGCGGTCGACCTGCCCGACGCCGTGCGACGGACCGGGGTCGACCCCGTGCAGCGCACCGTCGACGACCTCGCCCGCGCGGTGGCCGCCCAGGCTGCCGGCCTGCTCGCCGAGCTCCCGGGGACCGTCGGCGTGGTGGCACCTGTGGCGCGGCTCGACGAGGTCACCGGCTGGGTGCGGTCGCTCGCCGAGTCCGACCCCGAGGTCGCCGCCGCCCTCGACAAGGGCGACCCGCGCTCGCCGAGCAGCCGGCTGGTCGTCCTCACCGGCCTGGAGACCAAGGGGCTGGAGTTCGACGGGATCCTCGTGGTCGCCCCCGAGGAGATCGAGGCGGAGTCGGTGACCGGGCGCAGCACGGCGTACGTCGTGCTCACGCGGGCGACCCAGCGGCTGGTCACGGTCAGTCCCGCCGGCTGACGGACCCGGCGGTCACGTGCCCGGGTCGTCGAGCCCCGGTCGCGACGACGTCTGCGTTGTAGCGTCGGCGCATGCCGCTCGACCCTCCTCCGGACCCTCGCGCCGCGCTCGAGCAGCTCCTCGCGCACGAGGCCTGGGCGGTCGTGCGGACCAAGGACGCGGCGACCGTGACGCTCGTCGGAGGGCGGCGGTCGGAGGTGGGGTCGCTGCTCGACGTCCCGCTCGAGGACGGGCCGCCGGCGTCGGGACGGCGCTACGACCGGTTGCTCGCCGTCCCGTTCCGGCAGGTGCGGGAGCGGGGCTTCCCCGCCCACGACGACGGCGCCCCGCTCACGGTCGTCGAGCTGGAGACCGAGGTCGAGGTCCCGCTCGCCGACCTCGTCGCGGTCCTCCCCGACGACCCGCTGACGTTCTCCGACCGGGGGCGCTTCGAGACCAGCGACGCGGAGTACGCCGAGGTGGTGCGCCGGATCATCGAGGACGAGATCGGCAACGGGGAGGGCGCGAACCTCGTCGTCGCCCGCCACTACCGGGCGCAGGCCGACGGCTGGGGGCCGGCCGCGGCGCTCACCGTGCTGCGCCGGCTGCTCGAACGCGAGCGCGGGGCCTACTGGACCTACGTGTTCTGGACCGGGGAGCGGTGGCTGGTCGGCGCGAGCCCCGAGCGGCACGTCTCGGTCCACGGCGGGGACGTCCGGATGAACCCGATCAGCGGGACGTTCCGGCTGCGGGGCGTCCCGGAGGACGAGCGCAAGGCCCGGTTGCTGGACTTCCTCGCCGACGAGAAGGAGATCTACGAGCTCTTCATGGTCGTCGACGAGGAGCTGAAGATGATGTGCGACATCTGCGACCGCGGCGGACAGGTGCTCGGCCCGTTCCTCAAGCCGATGACCCACCTGGTCCACACCGAGTACCTGCTCGCCGGCCGCACGACCCGGGACGTCCGCGAGGTGCTGCGCGACACCATGTTCGCGGCGACCGTGACCGGCGCCCCGGTCGAGAACGCGTGCCGGCTGATCGCGGCGTACGAGGACCAGGGACGCGGCTACTACGGGGCGGCGTTGGCGCTCCTCGGCCGGGACCCGGCGGGCGCACCGACCGCGGACAGCCCCATCGTCATCCGCACCGCAGAGGTCACGCCGGGAGGGGCGGTGCGGGTCAGCGCGGGCGCGACGCTGGTGCGCGACTCCGACCCCGCGCACGAGGTGGCCGAGACCCACGCCAAGGCCGGCGGCATCCTCACCGCGCTCGGGCTGGTCGATGCGCCGCCCGCGGTCGAGGTGGGCATCGACACGCTCACCCAGGACGAGGACGTGCTCATCGCGCTGGCGTCCCGCAACCAGCGGCTCAGCCGGTTCTGGCTCACCGAGCAGGGCGGGGCCGCGCCGGTCCCCCAGCTCAAGGGTCGGCGGGCGCTGATCCTCGAGGGGGAGGACGACTTCGTCAACATGCTGCGCCACGTCCTCGAGGTGCTCGGCATGAGCGCCGACGTGCTGCCGCACGAGGAGTACGCCGCCGGCGCGCTCGACGGCTACGACCTCGTCGTCGTGGGACCCGGACCGGGCGACCCGCGCGACGGGTCGTCGCCGAAGATCGCGGTGTTCCGGGCGGCGACCGAGCAGCTGCTGGCGACCGGACAGCCCTTCCTCAGCGTCTGCCTGGGGCACCAGGTGCTGTGCGACCGGCTGGGGATCCCGCTGGCCTACAAGGACATCGTGTTCCAGGGGACCCAGTCCCGGGTCGACCTCGCGCCGGTGCTGGCCCGGGAGGAGGTCGTCGGGTTCTACAACACGTTCGTCGGCCGTCCCGACGGCGCGCTGCCCCCGGGAGTCGAGGTCGCCACGGACCCGGCGACCGGGGACGTCCACACGCTCGCGGGGCCGCACTACCGAGGTGTGCAGTTCCACGCCGAGTCCATCCTCACCGAGAACGGCTACGCGCTGCTGCGCGAGCTGGTGCTCGCGCTGCTGGAACCCTGAGCGGGTCGGTGGGCGCGCGGCCGCGGGTCGTGGTGGTGGACCACGACGACTCCTACACGTGGAACCTTGTCCACCTCATCGCGTCGGTGACCGGCGAGCTGCCCTTGGTCGTGCACCACCGCACGGTCACGCCCGACGAGCTCACGGCGGCGACGCACCTGGTGCTCTCCCCGGGCCCGGGCCACCCCGCCGACCCGCGGGACTTCGCGCTGGGTCCCGGTGTCTTCGCCCTCGGCCTCCCGGTGCTCGGGGTCTGCCTGGGGATGCAGGCGCTCGTCTCCGCCCACGGCGGCGTCGTCGAGGCCGCGGTTCCCGCGCACGGGGAGGTCGCGCAGGTCGACCACGACGGCCGAGGGGTCTTCAGCGGGGTCCCGCAGGGCTTCGCCGCCGTCCGCTACCACTCGCTGCAGGCCGTGGCGCTGCCGGAGTGCCTGCTGGCGACGGCGACCTGCGTGGCCACGGACGGGGCAGCGGCGTCGCTCATGGGCGTCCGGCACCGGAGCCTCCCGCTGGAAGGGGTGCAGTTCCACCCCGAGTCGGTGCTCACCGAGCACGGCGCGGCGCTCGTGGCCAACTTCCTGGCCGCCCGGTGAGCCCGACGCCCAGTCGTACGCCCAGCGAGGCGCCCGACGTCGCGGCCTTCCGGCGCGCGGCCCGGAGCTCGGACCGAGTCTTCTGGCTCGACGGCGGCGGAGCGCGGCCCTGGTCGGGACGCCGCTCGGTGCTCGGGGTCCTCGGGCCCGACGACGTGTCGCTGTCCTACGACGCCTCCCGCCGCGCGGTGCTCCGTCACCGCGGTGACACGACCGAGGTCGTCGGGGACGACGTCTTCACCGTGCTCGAGGAGCACCTGGCCGCCGACGACGGCGATCCTGCGGTCAGCTGGGTGGGCTACCTCGGCTACGCCTGCCGCTCCGACCTCCCCGGCCGCCCCGCCGGCGGGGTCCCGGACGCCGTCTGGATGCGGGTCTCCGACCCCGTGGTCCTCCCGCCGAGCCGCCCCTCGCGCCCGGTCGAGCCGCCCGCCACGGCGGGCGGCTCGACCGGGCACGAGGGGCGGCTCGGCCGTGAAGGGGACGGAGAGGTGGACGCGGAGTACGCCGCGGCCTACGCCGAGGTCCAGCGCCAGCTCCACCTCGGCAACTCCTACGAGGTCAACCTCACCTACCGCGAGGTCGTGGACTCCGACGTCGACCCGGTGGCGGCGTACCTCCGGCTGCGGGCGGTCAACCCGGCGCCGTACGCGGGCTACCTCCAGCACCGGGGCACCCACCTGCTCAGCTCGAGCCCCGAGCGGTTCGCCACCGTCGACCGCCACCGGACCCTCGAGACCCGGCCGATCAAGGGCACCACCCCTCGGGGCGCCACCCTCGAGGACGACGAGCGGGAGCGACGGCGGCTGGCGACCGACCCGAAGTACCGGGCGGAGAACCTCATGATCGTCGACCTGCTCCGCAACGACCTCGCCACCGTCTGCGACGTCGGGTCCGTCGAGGTCCCGACGCTCATGGAGGTGGAGAGCTACGAGTCGGTGCACCAGCTGGTCTCCACCGTCCGCGGCCGGCTCCGCGACGACGTGGGCACGGTCGCCGCGCTGCGGTCCCTGTTCCCCGCCGGCTCGATGACCGGGGCGCCGAAGCTGCGCACGATGGAGATCGTCGACCGGGTCGAGGCGACCCCGCGAGGGGTGTACGCCGGAGCGTTCGGCTGGCTCTCCGGGGACGGCCGCGCCGACCTGGCGGTGGTCATCCGCTCCCTGGTCGCGGTCCCGCAGCGGGACGCGGGACGCGGGAGGTGGCGCTACGAGCTGGGGACCGGTGGCGGGATCACCGTCCGCTCGACGCTCGAGGAGGAGTACGCCGAGACGCGGTGGAAGGCTGCCCGGGTGCGGGCCGCCCTCCACTGAGCCCGTCGGGCACGCCCGTCAGGAGTCGCTCGAGTCGGCGTCGCTGCCGAGCGTGGCCTCCAGCTGCTCGGTGTCGCCGCCGCGCCGGACCGTGAGCGTCACGGTGTCGCCCGGGCGGTAGCCGCGGATCGTGGCGACCAGCGCTTCCGAGCTCGTGATCGCGTTGTCGTCGACCCGCGTGACGATGTCGCCCGAGCGGAGGCCGGCCTCGTCGCCGGCCGAGCCCTCCTCGACGTCGCCGATGCGGGCGCCGCTGACCAGCCCGTCGGCCGACGCGGTATCGGTGACGTTGACCCCGAGCCGGGCGTGCGTGGGGGTCTCGCCGTTGCGGAGCTGCTCGACGAGCGGCAGCGCTGCGGTGATCGGGATCGCGAACCCGAGGCCGATCGAGCCGCCCTCCCCGGTCGCGCTCGACGACGTCCGGATCGAGCTGTTGATGCCGACCACCTCGCCGTCGAGGTCGACCAGCGGGCCTCCGGAGTTGCCGGGGTTGATCGCGGCGTCGGTCTGGATCGCGGGGTACGTCGTGTCGGTGCCGGTGTCGCCGGTGATGGACACCGGACGGTTCAGCGAGCTGACGATCCCACTGGTCACCGTCGCCTCGAGCCCGAACGGGGAGCCGATCGCGACGACCCCTTCGCCGACGTCGAGCTGGTCGGAGCTGCCGATCGCGGCGGGCGTGAGGCCGGAGACGTCCTCGGCCTGGATCACCGCGAGGTCGCTCACCGGGTCGGTGCCGACGATCGACGCGCTGGCGGAGCTGCCGTCGTTGAAGTCGACGGTCATCCGGCCGCCGTCGGCGGCCACCTCGACGACGTGGTTGTTGGTGAGGATCTCGCCGTCGGCGCTGAGGACGACCCCCGAGCCCGACCCCTGACCCTCGGTGCCCGCGACGTTGATCTTGACCACCGACGGGAGCACCTCTGCGGCGACGGCCTCGGGCGACCCTGCGGCGGCCGGGGTGTCGTCGGTGCTGTCCGCCGCGTTGGTGTTGAGAGGCGCGCGGTCGGAGGGTGTCGAGCCCGCCGAGGTGCTGTCGTCGTCGAACGCCTCGAACCCCGCCGCGCCCGCGACGCCGCCGATGCCCCCGAGGAGCAGCGCCGAGGCCAGGACCGCCGCCCCCACCCGCCGGCCGTTGCGGCCGTCCCGCTCCGGCACCGGGTGGCCGAGCGTGTCGACCGGCTGTCCCGACTGAGGCGCGGGCGACCAGGGAGGTCCGCTCGCCCAGGGGTCGTGCTGGCCGTAGCCGGCGTACGGCGGGGTCGCGCCGGTGCCGACCGGCGGGATCGGGGCGGTGTGCTCGCGCTCGTCGGCGGGGTGGGCGGGGTGCTCCCCGGTCCCGTCCGGGCCGTCGCCGTGGCGGGCCTCGTCACCGTGGCGAGGGAAGTTCTCGGTCATGCCTCCACGGTCCCCCAGCACCCTGAAGTGCCGCTGAGCGGGGGCTGGGTGACGACTACGAGGTTCGGGTGCTCAGCACGTCGAGCTCCTCGGGCGTGGAGCTGTCGACGCGCGCGGGCTCCGAGGACGGCAGCCGGAGCCAGAAGGCCGCGCCGCCGCCGGGAGCCGCGCCGGCGTGCACCGTCCCGCCGTGCCGCTCGGTGACCGTCCGGACGATCGCCAGCCCCAGCCCCGACCCGGGCATGGTTCGCGACTCCGCGGAGCGGTAGAACCGCTCGAAGACGTGCGGGAGGTCCTCCGGGTCGATCCCCGGGCCCTGGTCGCCGACGTAGAGGGTCCCGTCGGCCAGCCGCACCGTCACCACGCCGTGGACGGGACTCCACTTCACGGCGTTGTCGAGGAGGTTCGTGACCGCCCGCTCGAGCGACGACACCTCACCGATCACCGGCCACGGCTCGAGGACGACGTCGAAGCCGATGCCCGGCTCCGACGCCCGGCGGCGGACCCGGTCGAGCGCGTGCGTGACGACGTCGGCGAGGTCGACCGGCTCAGGCTGGGCAGGACGGGAGTCCTCACGCGCGAGCTCGGTGAGGTCGCCGATCAGCGTGGTGAGCTCGTCGATCTGGAACCGGACGTCGGCCATCAGCTCCTCGCGCGCCGACGGCGAGAGCCCGCCGCGGACCTCGGCCTGCGCGAGCAGGTCGATGTTGGTCCGCATCGAGGTCAGCGGCGTCCGCAGCTCGTGCCCCGCGTCCGCGACCAGCTGGCGCTGCCGGTCGCGGGACGCGGCCAGCGAGGCGAGCATGGCGTTGAACGCCGCCGCCAGCCGGGCGACCTCGTCGTTGCCCCGGACCGTGATCGGGTGGAGGTCCTGGGTGCGGCCGATCTCCTCGACCTCCGCCGTCAGCTGCCGCACCGGCCGCAGCCCGTTGCGCGCCACCGCCCAGCCGGCGAGGCCCGCGGCGACGACGCCGAGGAGCCCGACGAGTGCGAGCACGAAGCCCAGCCGGTTCAGCGCCTCGTCGGTCGGCTCCAGGGACTGGGCGAGGATCAGCGCGGTCGCCGGGTCGTAGCCCGGCACCGCACACACCCGGAACTGGCTGCCGTCGGTGCCGGCCGTCCGCAGCGACCACGGGGACCGCTCCTGGGCGACCGCGAGCTCGGCGTCGGTGAGCTCGACCACCGCCGCGTCGGGCTCGGCCCGCGGGCTCCGGATGCTCCGGTCGGCGGACAGCACGGCGATCTGGACGTCCGCGGCGCCGAACACCCACGACGGCACCTCGCGGTCCGCGAGCCCGCTCAGCGCCGGCGTCCGGGCGGCCGAGGTCGCCCGCTCGAGCAGCGAGTGGTCCAGGGCGGCGACGAGCTGGTGGCGGACCGTGAGGTAGGCGGCGGCGGCCATGAGCGCCACCGAGAGCCCGACGGCGACGGTCGCCAGCAGGGCCACGCGGGCCGCCAGCGTGCCGCGGAACCGCATCCCCTCGGCGCCCGGAGCCCCCAACGCTCAGCTCTCCTTGAGGACGTAGCCGATGCCGCGGACGGTGTGGATCAGCCGGGACTCACCCTCGGCCTCGGTCTTGCGCCGGAGGTAGCCGACGTAGACCTCCAGGGAGTTGGCCGTCGTCGGGAAGTCGTAGCCCCAGACCTCCTCGAGGATGAACGACCGGTCGAGGACCCGCCGAGGTCGCCGCAGGAACATCTCGAGCAGCGCGAACTCCGTCCGGGTCAGCTCGATCGCCCGGCCCCCTCGGCGTACCTCCCGGGTCACGGGGTTCAGCGTGAGGTCCGAGAACGCGAGCGCCTCGGCGGTCAGGTCGTCGGTGGGCGGCAGCGAGCGGCGCAGCAGCGCGCGAAGCCGCGCGAGCAGCTCCTCGAGCGCGAACGGCTTGGTGAGGTAGTCGTCGGCTCCGGCGTCCAGACCGTCGACGCGGTCGCCGACGGAGTCCCGGGCGGTGAGCACGAGGATCGGGACGTCGTTCCCGGCTGCTCGCAGCGCGCGGGTCGCCTCGATGCCGTCCAGCCGCGGCATCATCACGTCCATCACCACGACGTCGGGGCTGGCGCCGGCGATCCCGGCGAGCGCGTCGGCGCCGTCACCGGCCAGCGCCACGGCGTACCCGTTGAACTCCAGCGAGCGCCGCAGCGACTCGCGCACAGCCCGGTCGTCGTCGACGACCAGGACCCGCGGCCGGGCGGGGGCGGAAGGGGTCGAGGTCACCCGGCAAGCCTGCCACCGATGGCTGAGCCGGCGCTGAGGGCAGCGTCACCCCGACCTCGTAGTCTGCCGACGTGCCCGCTCCCGACGACCGATCCGGCCCCCGACCCCGGGCGGCACTGGCCGCGGTCCCGGCGTACGTCGCGGGCAAGCCGCCGGTCCCGCGCGACGGCGTCACCACCTGGAAGCTCTCCTCCAACGAGAACCCGTTCCCGCCGCTGCCCGGGGTCCTCGAGGCGGTGGCGGCAGCCGCGGAGGGGATGAACCGCTACCCCGACATGGGGTCGCGAGCGCTCTACGACGCACTCGCGGAGCGGCTCGACGTCCCCACGACCGACCTCGCTGCGGCGACCGGGTCGGTGGCGCTGCTCTACCACCTCGTGCAGGCGTTCTGCGAGCCCGGCGACGAGGTGGTCCACGCATGGCGGTCGTTCGAGGCGTACCCCATCGCGACGGCCGTGTGCGGCGCCCGCTCGGTGCAGGTGCCGGTCACCGTCGACGGGCGGCACGACCTGGAGGCGATGCTCGACGCGGTGACCGACCGCACCCGCGTCGTCCTGGTGTGCACCCCCAACAACCCGACCGGCCCCGCGGTCGGCCACACCGAGCTGGCGGCGTTCGTCGACCGGGTCCCGCCGCAGGTCCTGGTCGTCGTCGACGAGGCCTACCGCGAGTTCGTCCGTCGTGAGGACCCCGTCGACGCGCTCGCGCTCCACCGCGCCCATGCCAACGTGGCGGTGACCCGGACCTTCGCCAAGGCCTACGGGCTCGCCGGGCTCCGGGTCGGCTACCTCGTCGCCCGGGAGCCCGTCGCCGCAGCGGTCCGGGCCTGCTCGCTCCCCTTCGGGGTGTCCGCGGTCGCCCAGGCGGCCGCCGTGGCCGCGCTCGCCGCCGAGGCCGCGGTCACTGAGCGGGTCGAGGCCATCGTCGCCGAGCGCGAGCGGGTCGTCGCCGGGCTGCGGGAGCAGGGCTGGCGCCTCCCGGACGCCGACGGCAACTTCGTCTGGTTCGGGCTCGGGGCCGACACCCCGCGGTTCGCGGCCGCCGCGGAGGAGCAGGGCATCGTCGTGCGCCCCTACGGCACCGACGGCGTGCGGGTCACGATCGGGGAGCCGGGCGCCAACGACGTGCTGCTCCGGGTCGCCGCGGACTTCCTGCCGGGGCTGACGGCACCGGGCTGACGCCGGGACCTTCGCCACTGGACCGGAGCGGTTCCTTCCTGTCGAGTGGACCAGGAGCTCGTCCATCCTCGGGAGTCAGGTCGCTCATGCAACGGCACAGGACAGCAGCAGCAGGTGAGGGCCCCGTCGGGGATCGCCGGAGCGGGCGGCGTCGGCTGCGGCTCGTCGTCCTGGGCACGGTGGTGTCCCTCACCGTCCCCGCAGCGCTGATCGCGACCAGCGCCACCGCGAGCGTGGTCTTCAACGACGGGTTCGAGACCGGGTCGACCTCGGCGTGGACCGTCTCGAGCGCCGCAAGAGCGCAGCGGGAGCACGTCGCGAGCGGCGCCTGGGCGGGGCAGGTCAGCAGCACGGGCAGTCCGTCGTTCCTGCGCAAGAAGCTCGGGTCGACGACGTCCGAGCTGCGGGTGGCCGCGATGCTGAAGGTCGTCAGCCAGGGGCGCAACCCGGTCACCCTGCTGACCCTGGGGACGGCGACCGGTGGCGTCGTGGCCTCGGTCTACGTCACCGCCAACCGCATGCTCGCCGTCAGGAACCCTGCCGCAGGACCCAGCACCGTCAGCACGACGGCCCTGCCCCTCGGCAGCTGGCACTCGTTGTCCCTCGCGGTGCGCGGGGGGCCCGCGGGACGCATCGACGTCGCGCTCGACGGCGCTGCGGTCGCCGCGCTGAGCGCGGACGTGCCGGTCAGCTCCGCGCGGATGGGTCAGGTCGAGGTCGGGGACACCACCCGCGGCCGGACCTACCGCATCGCGGTGGACGACGTGGCGACGTCGGGTGGTGGCGACTCGGTCGCACCGACGACGCCGACCAGGGTCGTGCCGCTGCGCGCACGGGACGCCGCGGCGGTGACGGTGGCGTGGCTCCCGTCGACGGACAGGGTCGGGGTCACCGGCTACGACGTCTACCGCGACGACGTCCTCGTGGGGACCGTCGGGCGCCACACCGCCTTCCGTGACGCCCAGGTCCGGCCAGGCGACTCCCACACCTACACCGTGAGAGCCCGGGACGCGGCGGGCAACGCCTCCGCGGCCAGTGCGCCGGCGTCGGTCACCGTGCCGCCCGGTCCGGAGACCGGAGTGGCTCAGCCCCTCCCCCTGGTGGGCACGGTCGTCCAGGCGAACATGCCGGGCTACGACGACGACCTGCGTGCCCGCGCGCTCGAGCAGGCGGTCGCGACCGGGTTGACGTGGATCCGCGTCGGGGTGCAGTGGTCCAGGATCCAGCCGCGGCAGCCGACCGAGACCGACCCGGGCTACGACCTCGCCGGCGCCGTCGCGGTGCTCGACCGCTTCGTGCAGCGGGCGGCTGACGTCGGCCTGAAGGTCAACGTGGTCCTGAACTCCACGCCGAACTGGGCCAACGGCGGCAAGGGCACCAAGGTCCTGCCCACCGACCCGGCCGACTACGCGCGGGTCGCTCAGTGGGCCGCGGACCGGTACCGCGGGACCGTGCAGTCCTGGGAGGTCTACAACGAGCCGAACCTGCCCAAGCACACGGTCGCGACCCCCGAGAGCTACGCGCCGCTGCTGTGCGCCGCCTACGCCGGCTTCCACAGCGGCAACCCGGCAGCCGTCGTCGTCTCGGGCGCCACGGCGGGCAACGACTGGGAGTGGTACCAGCGCCTCTACGCCGCGCAGGCGAAGGGATGCTTCGACGTGCTGGCCACCCACCCCTACCAGGCCTACTCGCTGCCGCCCGACTACCCGGCGCAGGACGGCCAGCGGTGGTGGACCGACAACGTCCGGCTGGTCAGGGACGTCATGGTGGACAACGGCGACGAGGCGGTGCCGGTGTGGTTCACCGAGTTCGGCTGGTCGACCCACGACAACCCTGTGGGGACGCCGGACCGCGAGGTCGGCGTGTCGCACCAGGTGCAGGCGGAGTACACCGTCGACATGGTCCGCAAGACGGTCGAGGAGTACCCGTGGGTGACGCGCGTGGCCGCGTACCAGATGCGCGACGCGGCCATCAGCGACACGCACAACGCCAACTTCGGCCTCTACAGCCAGGACATGGCGCCGAAGCCGGTCGCGACCGCGCTCCGTGACTTCCTGGCCACCACCTCGCAGGTCGACCCCGGCTGACCCCGGCTGGACCTGGGACCGGAGTGCCGGGGTCGCTCGCCGTGAGCCGCCGGCGCCCGCTACCGTGGGGCGAGCCGGGCCTGTGTCCCCCGTCACGGTCCGGTGCGCGTCGGGCGCCACCCCTGCCCCACGCGTGCCGCGGAACCCGGCGCCGGAGATCCCGGAGCCGACGGACCCGAGGAGTGTCATGACTGCAGTCCCCGACGACCACGCGACGTCTCGGCGGATCGCCTGGCCCGTCCCGGACACGACCAGCGCCAGCGACTTCGGCCCCGCGCTGCACCAGGTGTTCGGGCCCGCCCACGCCGAGGGTGGCGCGGAGCTCGTGCAGCTGCTCACTCCCGAGGGAGAGCGCGTCGAGCACCCGGACTTCTCCTTCGGTGACGGCCTGAGCGCTGACGAGGAGGCCGCCGTCGTCCGCGGGTTCTACCGCGACATGGCGCTGACGCGCCGCCTGGACGTCGAGGCCACGGCACTGCAGCGGCACGGCGAGCTCGGCATCTGGGCGCAGCTGCTGGGCCAGGAGGCGGCGCAGATCGGCTCCGGCCGGGCACTGCGACCGCAGGACTTCGTCTTCCCGACCTACCGTGAGCACGGCGTCGCCTGGTGCCGCGGGGTCGACCCGCTCGCGCTGCTCGGGCTCTTCCGCGGCGTGGACCAGGGGTCGTGGGACCCCCACGCCACCGGGTTCGGGCTCTACACGATCGTCATCGGCGCCCAGACGCTGCACGCCACGGGCTACGCGATGGGAGTGCAGCGCGACGGCCAGGTCGGCACCGGTGACCCCGACCGCGACGCCGCGGTCGTCGCCTACTTCGGGGACGGCGCCAGCAGCCAGGGGGACGTCAACGAGGCCTTCATCTTCGCCGCGTCCTACAACGCGCCGGTCGTCTTCTTCTGCCAGAACAACCAGTGGGCGATCTCCGAGCCGATCGAGCGGCAGAGCCGGATCCCGCTCTACCAGCGGGCCCTCGGCTTCGGCTTCCCCGGGGTCCGCGTCGACGGCAACGACGTCCTCGCGACGTACGCCGTGACGCAGGCGGCCCTGCAGCGGGCGCGGGAGGGTCAGGGGCCGACGTTCGTGGAGGCCTACACCTACCGGATGGGGGCGCACACCACCACCGACGACCCCACCCGTTACCGGCTCTCCTCCGACCTCGAGGTGTGGAAGCTCAAGGACCCGATCCAGCGGGTGAAGGTCTACCTCACCCGCAACGGCCTGGTCGACCAGGGCTTCCTCGACGAGGTCGACGCCGAGGCCGACGAGCTCGGGGCGCGGTTGCGCGAGGGCTGCCGGTCGATGCCCGACCCGCACGTCCTCGACGTGTTCGACCAGGTGTACGCCGAGCAGACCGACGAGCTCGCCGAGCAGAAGGCCTCGTTCGCGGCGTACCTCGACTCGTTCGAGGAGGCGAGGTGAGCGCGGCGAGCGGGACGGGGAGCGGGACGGGGAGCGGGACGGGGAGCGGGACGCTGACCCTCGCCAAGGCGCTCAACGCGGGGCTGCGGCGCGCGATGGAGGAGGACCCGAAGGTCCTGGTGATGGGCGAGGACGTCGGCAAGCTCGGCGGCGTCTTCCGGATCACGGACGGGCTGCAGAAGGACTTCGGGGAGGACCGGGTCATCGACTCCCCGCTCGCGGAGTCCGGGATCATCGGCACCGCCGTCGGGCTCGCGATCCGCGGCTACCGGCCGGTCTGCGAGATCCAGTTCGACGGGTTCGTCTACCCGGCGTACGACCAGATCGTCAGCCAGGTCGCGAAGCTGCACTTCCGCAGCCGGGGCAAGGTCCGGCTGCCGATAGTCATCCGGATCCCGTTCGGCGGCGGGATCGGCGCCGTCGAGCACCACAGCGAGTCGCCGGAGGCGCAGTTCGCGCACACCCCCGGCTTGAAGGTCGTCGCCTGCTCCAACCCGGTCGACGGCTACTGGATGATCCAGCAGGCGATCGCCAGCGACGACCCGGTGGTCTTCCTCGAGCCCAAGCGGCAGTACCACGCCGACAAGGCCCTCATCGACGACACCGCCACCCCCGACCCGCTCCTGGCCTCGCGGGTGGTGCGGGAGGGTACCGACCTGACGCTGCTGGCCTACGGCCCGATGGTCAAGACCTGCCTGGCGTCGGCGGAGGCCGCCGCCGGGGAGGGTCGCAGCATCGAGGTCATCGACCTGCGCTCGCTGTCGCCGCTGGACACCGGCCCGGTGATGGAGTCGGTACGCCGGACCGGGCGCGCCGTCGTCGCGCACGAGGCCCACGTGACCCTGGGGATGGGTGCGGAGCTCGCCGCCCGGATCACCGAGGCGTGCTTCTACGAGCTCGAGGCGCCGGTGCTGCGCGTGGGGGGCTTCGACACGCCCTACCCGCCGGCCCGCGTCGAGGAGGACTGGCTGCCCGACCTCGACCGGGTGCTCGACGCCGTCGACCGCTCGTTCGCCTACTGAGCCCGTCGACCGCTGAGGAGGACTGTCGTGGCCGTGCAGGAGTACCGGCTCCCCGACGTCGGGGAGGGCCTCACCGAGGCCGAGATCGTCGCCTGGAAGGTGTCGGTCGGTGACGCCGTCGGCGTCAACGACGTGGTCGTCGAGATCGAGACCGCGAAGTCGCTGGTCGAGCTGCCGTCGCCGTACGCCGGGACCGTGACCGCGCTGCTGGTGCCCGAGGGCGAGACCGTCCCCGTCGGGACGCCGATCATCGCGATCGGCGAGCCAGGGGATCCGGGTGCCTCGGACGACCCGAGCGACACGTCCGCGCCCGGGGCGGACCGACCGGCGGCGGACACGCCGCTGGACCTCTCCAACCCGGCGGCGGGCGCGCTGAACGCGACGCTCGTGGGCTACGGCCCGCGGTCCGGGTCGGCGCTGCGGCGGGCCCGACGGGGTCCCGCGACGGCTCCCACCATGGCGGGGTCGGCGGCGCAGATGCAGGTCCAGGGCTCGTTCACGCTCGGTCAGGCGGACACCAGCGAGGTCGTCCCCGCCGACGAGGAGCCGGTGCCGGCGACCTCGGCGCGGTCCTCGGCCGGCGGGTCGCGGGTGTCAGGGACGTGGTCGGTGGGCTCGGTGCGCGCCAAGCCGCCGGTCCGCAAGCTCGCGAGGGAGCTCGGGGTCGACCTCCGTTCGCTGACAGCGACGGGGCCCAACGGGCTGGTCACCGCGGCGGACGTGGAGGCAGCAGCGGCGGGCGGGTCAGGGCCGGCCGCCGCACCGGCGGGGCCGGGGCTGGTCGAGCGCCGTGAGCCGGTCAAGGGCGTCCGCCGGATGATGGCGCAGGCGATGGTGGAGTCTGCCTTCACGGTCCCCCACGTGACCGAGTGGGTCACGGTGGACGTCACCCGCACGATGCGGCTCGTCGACCGGCTGCGGGAGGACCGCGAGCTGGCCGGGGTCAGCGTCTCCCCGCTGCTGGTGCTCGCGCGGGCGGTGTGCCTGGCGGTGCGGCGGACCCCGGAGGTCAACGCGCACTGGGACGAGCAGGCCCAGGAGGTCGTCTTCCCCGGCTCGGTGAACCTCGGCATCGCGGCGGCGACCCCGCGCGGGCTCGTCGTCCCCAACATCCGGGGCGCGGACGCGATGACGCTGCCGGAGCTCGCCCGCGCGCTCGGGGAGCTCGTCGCCACGGCGCGGGAGGGACGCACCCAGCCGGCGGAGATGACCGGCGGCACCTTCACGATCACCAACGTGGGGGTCTTCGGGGTCGACGCCGGGACGCCGATCATCAACCCCGGGGAGGCCGCGATCCTCTGCCTCGGGGCGGTACGCCGCCAGCCGTGGGTCCACAAGGGGAAGGTCAAGCCCCGGGACGTCACGACGCTGGCGCTGTCCTTCGACCACCGGTTCATCGACGGGGCTGCCGGGTCACGGTTCCTGGCCGACGTCGCCTCGATCCTCTCCGACCCGGCGGTCGCCCTCCGCTTCTGACCCGGTCAGGGGCCGGCGAGCTCCTTGGTGAGCAGCACCACGAGGTGCTCGTCGTCGCCGAGCCGCCCCACCTCGGCGTACCCGCGGCGGCGGTGGAAGGCCAGCGACGCGGGGTTGGGCGGGACCAGGTTGACCTCGAGCGTGAGCCGTCGGTGGGCGGTCGCGACGGCCTCCACCTCGTCGTACACGAGGCCGGCGACGCCGCGGCGCCGGACGCGGGGACTGAGGACGATCCGGTCGAGGTAGTAGAAGGCGTCGCCGTACCGTTCGGTGAACCACCGGTAGTTGGGGGAGTCGTAGCCCGCTCCCGACGCCATCGTGACGACGAACCCGGCCGGACGGCCGTCGACCTCCACGACGTCGAACCGGTCCGCCCGCTCGCGGAGGTAGCCCAGCCGCCCGCGGTCCATCGGCGCGAGGAACACCTCGTCGGCGAGGTTCAGTGCGAGGACGTCGTCGTCGTCGGCCGCGGCTGCGGGACGCAAGCGCACGACAGGCGGGGGGAGCGCTCCGGGTTCCACGGTCTCAGCGGGCACGACGGGAGCATGGCACCCCGGGCGGGTGACTGCCGGGAGGCATGGTCTCGAGCCGCCCGGGTAAAGATGTGGTTTGGCCGAGGGCAGATCTGCGTATTCTCCTTATGTGTCCGGCCTTCGGCCGCGCCTTGAGGGAGACGCGGCACCGAGCCGGACGGGGGAGAGAGGGATCTCGATGCACGTGTTCGACGTCGCGCTGTCGACGCTCCAGCGCCGGAACCGGGCGGCCTTCGTCCCCGTGGACGCCGAGCTCGACCTGTGGCCGGGGGAGAAGGTCGTCCTGCGCGACCAGGACGGCGAGTACTACGCCGGGACCGTGGTCGGGCCGGTCGAGTCCCCCGAGCCCCGGGTGCACATCCACGTCGGCGTGCGGATGCCCGAGGAGTACGCGCAGATGCGCATCGAGCGCGAGCGTCACCTCGACGAGCTGCTCGCGAGCGTGCTCGGCGGGGACCTCGACGACGAGGTCGAGGACGCCATCGACGAGGAGATCGAGGTCTGCGGCCCCGCGATGGTCGCCGACGTCCAGCAGCTGCTCGACCTGCTCGGTGAGGCCCGCGAGGCGATGGCGCTCAAGAGCGCCCGGCAGATGGTCCGGCGCGACATCGCGCGCGACGTCGTCGAGTCCGGCGCGGTCGTCGTCCCGCACATGCCGCCGCAGCGCCTGGGCTGACCCGCCGCGCGGTTTCCCAAGGGATGCAGGGAGATTGACACTTCCCACGCGTCACAAGCCATGGGGAGCGCCGGTTCGCCGACATCCCTTGGGATCCCGGCGACTCCGGGCGGGTCTCGTCGAGATCTCGGCAGTTCCGCACTAACCTGAGCGTTCTTGGTGCTGACGCGCGCGAGATCTCGGGAGACGTCATGTGCGAGGACCGCTCCGTTCCCGGAGCCGCGACCGGGACGGAGGGCGAGCGCAGCCGCGCGCGCCTGAGCAGACGAGGGCTGCTGGCAGCAGCGGCGCTCTCGCCCCTGGGAGCGGCAGCCGGGTACGGCGGGCCGCCGCGGGCCGCCGCGGCGACCGTCGACGGCGCGTGCTCCATGGCGATGCACGTCCACGCGTCGTTCAGCGAACGCCAGGGATCGATGAACGGCCACCTCCAGCAGGCGACCGCGAACGGCGTGGACGTCGTCTGGTGGACCGAGCACGACACGTCGATGAGCGGCGCACGGGACCGCCAGGTCGTGCACTTCACGAGCCTGACCGACGAGGCCGGCGACGGCCCGCCCTGGCAGTGGACCCTCGTGACCGGCGGGTCCCTGACCACCGGCTCGACCGGGGGGATCGTGCCGACGCCCGCCTCCCCGAAGGACACCGTCCCCCTCGGCAGCCTGGCGGTCACGGCGCAGGGGACCGACGGCGAACCGGCGCTGCTCGGGTTCGGCCCCGCCAACGTCGAGGCCCAGCAGACCTGGCGCACGAACCTCGCGGGACAGACCGTCCTGCTCGAGGTGCTGCCGACCTCGATCGGTCCGGACGCGTGGCTCGAGCTGCTCGTCGACACCTCCTTCCACCCGGCGTCCGGCGGCCGTCCCGCCGGGGGGTACGCGGTCTCCTACCGCTTCGGTGGCGACGCCCCGCCACGACGCGTCGTCGGCCGCCGGGTCGAGGTGACCGTGCCGGTCACCGAGGGGCGGTGGAGCTCGGTCTCCCTGCACCCGGACCGGGACCTGGCGGCGGCGTTCCCCGACCTCGACGGGAGGGACTTCTCCCTGTTCAACCTGCGCCTCGCGGCCCGGAGCGAGGCGGGCGCGAGGGCGAGCGGGTTCTTCGACTACCTGCGCTTCTCCCGGGTGTCGACCGGTGAGGTGGCCCTCGCGGTGCAGGACGACCTGATGCGGTCCTACGCGGCCCGGTGGCCGGCGGTCACCCAGCACCACGGCCTGGAGGTCTCCCACTGGCTCCCGCACGTCAACTGGTTCGGAGGCGACGTCTTCCTCCCCGAGAACAGGGCAGTGACGAGGGTCGACTGGGACGACTACCTGCGCGGCACCTGCATCCCCGCCATCCACGCGGCGGGCGGCCTCGCCAGCTACAACCATCCCTTCGGCGTCGGCGTCCACGACACGGTCCTCCCGGGCCCCACCCAGGACCAGATGCTGCGCGACCTCGCGGTCAGGATGCTCGGCAACCGGGCGCTGGGCGCCGACATCCTCGAGGTCGGCTACCCGCTGCGTGCCGGGGTGGACCTGCGGCACCACGTCGCGCTCTGGGACGTCCTGAGCCGCAACGCGCTCTTCCTCACCGGCAACGGCGTCACCGACGACCACGCCGGGATGGACTGGGCCCACCACGCCCTCGACTGGACGACGTCGGCCTGGGCCGGGGACCAGCGGGAGCAGACGCTCCTGCGCGCCCTCAAGGCCGGGCAGGTGTGGTGCGGGTCGCTGTCCGGCCACACCGGCGCCCTGGACGTCGCCGTCGACGGGAGCTGCCCGATGGGATCGGTGTCGGTCTCGCAACGGCCCACGCGCACCGCCCGCCTGACCGCCACGGGAGTGCCCCCGGGTGGCTCGCTGCGGGTCGTCCAGGGCGAGGTCGACTACGCCGGGACCGCCGACCCCACCCCCGCGACCCGTCTCGTGGCCGAGGTGCCGAGACCGGACCTGGTCGGCGGCCGGACCGAGCTCCGGCTCGACACCCGCGTGTCGACGTACGTCCGCACGGAGGTCCGCAACGCCGCCGGACGGATCGTGGCGCTCTCGAACCCGGTCTGGATGCTGCGCAGCGCGCCGCCGCGCGGCATCCCGCGGGCGCGGGCCGCCTGATCCGGCTCCCTCCGAGGGAGCACCCTGGCGGCTGCCGGCCGCGAGGAGGTGGAATGGCGCCATGAGTGCTCCCGGGACGGTGGTCGTCGACGTCGGCCCGCTCACCCCCGCTGACGTCGTCGCGGTGGCCCGAGGAGGGGCCGAGGTCGTGCTGTCGGGGGCCGCGCAGGAGGCCGTCGGACGGGCCCGGGTGGCCGTCGAGACGCTCGCAGCCGCGCCCACCCCGGCGTACGGCGTCTCGACGGGCTTCGGCGCCCTGGCCACCCGGCACATCCCGACCGAGAAGCGGGCCCAGCTCCAGCGCTCGCTGGTCCGCTCGCACGCAGCGGGCAGCGGGCCCGAGGTCGAGCGCGAGGTCACCCGCGCGCTGATGCTGCTGCGGCTCTCGACGCTCGCCACCGGCCACACCGGGGTCCGGCCCGAGACCGCACGGCTGCTGGCAGCCGTGCTCAGCGCGGGGGTGACGCCGGTCGTCCACGAGCACGGCTCCCTCGGCTGTTCGGGAGACCTCGCACCGCTCGCGCACTGCGCCCTGGCGCTCATGGGTGAGGGTCCGGTACGGCGGGCCGACGGGTCGCTCACCGACGCGGCGACCGCACTGGCCGAGGTCGGGCTCCGGCCGGTCGAGCTGGAGGCGAAGGAGGGGCTGGCGCTCATCAACGGCACTGACGGCATGCTCGGCATGCTGCTGCTCGCGTTGCACGACCTGCGCGGGCTGCTCAAGGTCGCCGACCTCGCCGCGGCGATGTCCGTCGAGGGCCAGCTGGGGACCGACCGGGTCTTCGCCGAGGACCTCCAGGCGCTGCGCCCGCACCCCGGACAGGCCGTGTCGGCGGCGAACCTGAGGCGGCTGCTCGAGGGTTCGGCGGTCGTGGCCAGCCACCGAGGGCCGTCGTGCACCCGCGTCCAGGACGCCTACTCGCTGCGGTGCTCGCCCCAGGTCCACGGCGCCGCCCGGGACACCTGTGCGCACGCCTCGACCGTGGCGGGGCACGAGCTCTCCAGCGCGATCGACAACCCGGTCGTGCTCGACGACGGCCGGGTGGAGTCCAACGGCAACTTCCACGGCGCCCCGGTCGGCTACGTCCTCGACTTCCTGGCAATCGCCGTCGCCGACCTCGCCTCGATCAGCGAGCGCCGCACCGACCGGTTCCTCGACAAGGCCCGCAGCCACGGCCTGCCGCCGTTCCTCGCCGCCGACCCCGGCGTCGACAGCGGCCACATGATCGCGCAGTACACCCAGGCCGCCCTCGTCTCGGAGCTCAAGCGGCTCGCCGTCCCGGCCTCGGTCGACTCGATCCCGTCCTCCGCGATGCAGGAGGACCACGTCTCGATGGGCTGGTCCGCGGGCCGCAAGCTGCGACGGGCGGTCGAGGGGCTCGCGCAGGTCCTCGCCGTCGAGGTGCTCACCGGGGCGCGGGCCCTCGACCTCCGCGCACCGCTGGCACCGGCCCCCGGGACCGCCGCCGCCGTACGCCGGCTGCGGGCGGACATCCCGGGGCCGGGGCCGGACCGCCACCTGGCCCCGGAGATCGCCGCAGCGCATGCCCTCGTGTCCTCCGGCGACCTCCTCGCCGCCGTGGAAGCAGAGATCGGAGAGCTCGCATGACGACACCCACCCGGGGCGCCGGCCCGAGGACCGTCCGCGCCGCCCGCGGCCCCACGACCACCGCCCGCTCGTGGCAGACCGAGGCGGCGCTGCGGATGCTCATGAACAACCTCGACCCCGAGGTCGCCGAGCGGCCGGAGGACCTCGTGGTCTACGGCGGGACCGGCAAGGCCGCGCGGGACTGGCCGTCGTACGACGCCCTCGTCCGCACCCTCACCACCCTCGGTGACGACGAGACGATGCTCGTGCAGAGCGGGCGACCGGTCGCGGTGTTCCGGACCCACGCATGGGCGCCCCGGGTGCTCATCGCCAACTCCAACCTCGTCGGCGACTGGGCGACGTGGGAGGAGTTCCGGCGGCTGGAGGAGCTCGGGCTGACGATGTACGGCCAGATGACCGCCGGGTCGTGGATCTACATCGGCACCCAGGGGATCCTCCAGGGGACGTTCGAGACCTTCGCCGCGGTCGCGCGGTCGCTCGACCGCCCCGACGGCTCACTGCGCGGGACGGTCACGCTCACCGCCGGTCTCGGCGGCATGGGTGGGGCGCAGCCCCTGGCGGTGACGATGAACGACGGGGTGGCGCTCTGCGTCGAGTGCGACCCGTCGCGGATCACGCGCCGGATCGAGCACCGGTACCTCGACGTGCAGGCCGACTCCCTCGACCACGCGCTCGCGCTGGCCGTCGAGGCGCGCGACGCCGGGCAGGCGCTCTCGATCGGGCTGCTCGGCAACGCCGCCGAGGTGTTCCCCGAGCTGCTCGAGCGGGGGGCTCCGGTCGACGTCGTCACCGACCAGACCAGCGCCCACGACCCGCTCCAGTACCTCCCCGCAGGGGTGGCGTTCGAGGACTGGGAGGCGCTGCGGCGCAAGGACCCCGCCGGGCTGACCGAGCAGGCGCGGGAGTCGATGGCGCGTCACGTCGAGGCGATGGTGGGCTTCCTCGACCGCGGTGCGGAGGTCTTCGACTACGGCAACTCGATCCGCGACGAGGCGCGCAAGGGGGGCTTCCCCCGCGCCTTCGACTTCCCGGGGTTCGTCCCGGCCTACATCCGCCCGCTGTTCTGCGAGGGCAAGGGGCCGTTCCGCTGGGTGGCGCTCTCGGGCGATCCCGCCGACATCGCGGCGACCGACCGGGCCGTCCTCGAGCTGTTCCCGGACGACGACCAGCTGCGACGGTGGCTCACCATGGCCGGCGAGCGGATCCACTTCCAGGGCCTCCCGGCGCGGATCTGCTGGCTCGGGTACGGCGAGCGGCACCTCGCCGGGCTGAGGTTCAACGAGATGGTGGCCAGCGGGGAGCTCCGCGCGCCGGTCGTCATCGGCCGCGACCACCTCGACTGCGGGTCGGTGGCCTCCCCCTACCGCGAGACCGAGGCGATGGCGGACGGGTCGGACGCGATCGCTGACTGGCCGCTGCTCAACGCGCTGCTCAACACCGCCTCCGGCGCGAGCTGGGTGTCGATCCACCACGGCGGCGGGGTCGGGATGGGACGGTCGATCCACGCCGGACAAGTGCTCGTCGCCGACGGCACGCCGCTGGCGGCGGAGAAGATCGAGCGGGTGCTCACCAACGACCCGGGCACCGGGGTCGTCCGGCACGTCGACGCCGGGTACGACCGGGCCGCCGAGGTCGCGGCGGCGCGCGGCGTACGCGTCCCGATGCGCGAGAGCTGACCGGCGTGCCCGACGCGCCGACGCGCGAACGCGCAAACGTGCGAACGCGCCAACGTGCGAACGCGCCAACGCGCCGAGCCGCCCTCGGTGACCGGTCGAGCCGCCCCTCGTGGCCGTCATCAGGGGCGGCTCGACACGTCATGGCGGGCGGCTCGACACGTCACGAGGGGCGGCTCGACGCCCAGCGGCCCCGGTGGACGACCTCCTCGAGCGGCTTGCGACCACGGCGGGCCGAGCCGGTGACGCCGGGGTCGTCGGTGCGGTGGCCGAGGGTGATCGCCCCGATCGGCCAGTACGTCGCGGGCACGCCGAACGCCTCGCGCAACGGGTCGACCGACTCCGGCTCGACGCCGAAGAAGCACGCGCCGAGCCCCTCGTCGACCGCGGTGAGCAGCATCAGCAGCGAGGCCATCGCGGTGTCGAGGTGCCAGTAGGGGACCGGCCAGCCCGCCTCGTCCTTGTCGGTCCACCCCTTGTCGGGCTCGGCGTACCGCTCCAGGTAGAGCTCCTTGGAGCTCAGCGGCACCACGACGACCGGCGCGGTGGTCATCCCGCGCAGCCACTCGTCCGGCGACGCGAGCCCCTCCTCCCCGCAGGTGACGGACCAGAAGCGCTCGACGTCCGCCGGCTCGTCGAGGACGAGGAACGCCCAGCCCTGGCTGAAACCGGCGCTCGGAGCGCGCAGCGCGTTGCTCAGCACCCGGTCGAGCACCGCACGGTCGACAGGCTCGGGTGAGTAGCGTCGGACCATGCGACGGCGGCGGACGACCTCGGAGAACTCCATGACAGGAGGCCTACCAGAGGACACGCGCCGACCGGGAGCCCCCACGTGACGTTCGAGGCGCTCTGGGCCGACCTGCGGCTCGTCGGTCGGTCGAGCCGGACCGGCGGCTACCGGCGGCAGCCGTTCACCGCCGCGGAGCGCGAGGCGCACGCGTGGTTCCTCCAGGCCTGCGGCGACCGTGGCCTGAGCGTCGAGTCCGACGGGCTCGGCGCGCTGACGGTCGGGTGGTGGCGGCCCGACCCGGCCCAGCGCGGCGGCGGCGTCCTCACCGGTTCCCACCTCGACTCGGTCGTCGACGGCGGGGCGTACGACGGGCCGCTCGGTGTCGTCTCGGCGCTGGCGGCGATTGACCTCCTCCGGGACCGGGGGTTCAGCCCGCGGCGCCCCCTCGGCGTGGCGGTGTTCCTCGAGGAGGAGGGCTCCCGGTTCGGGCTGCCGTGCCTCGGCTCGCGGCTGGTCACGGGGCAGGTCGACCGGGCGCGGCTCGACGGGCTGCGGGACGCCCAGGGGACGCGGTTCCTCGACGCGGCGGAGGGCGCCGGCGTCCACCTCGCGCCCGACGACGCCCTCGACCGCACTGCCGACCTCCGGCACGAGGTCGCCTGCTTCGTCGAGCTCCACGTCGAGCAGGGCCGCGACCTCGTGGACCGCGGGGCGGCGGTCGGGGTCGGCCGCGGCATCTGGCCGCACGGCCGCTACCGCTACGACATCGCGGGCAGCGCCGACCACGCCGGCACCACCCGGATGGAGGACCGGCGGGACCCGATGCTCACCTACGCGATGACAGTCCTCGCCGCCAACAAGCGCGCGCGGCTGACCGGCCAACGGGCGACCTTCGGCCGGGTCGAGGTCGCGCCGGGGAGCACGAACGCCGTCCCGTCGCGGGTGACGGCCTGGCTCGACGCGCGCGCCGACACCCCGGAGGCGCTGGCCGCGCTGGTGGCCGACGTCGAGCGGCAGGCCACCGACCGGGCCGGCCGGGACGGCACCACCGTCACGGTCGCGGCGGAGTCGGTCTCGCCGGCCGTCACCTTCGACGAGGGCCTCGCCCGCGCGGTGTCGGACCTCCTCGACGCCCCGGTCCTCCCCACCGCCGCCGGGCACGACGCGGGCGTCCTCGCCGCGGCGGGCGTCCCCACGACGATGCTCTTCGTCCGCAACCCCACGGGGGTCTCGCACGCGCCGGCCGAGACCGCGTCGACGGCCGACTGCCTCCGAGGGGTCGCGGCACTCGCCGACACCCTCGCGCTCCTGGCCGGGACAGCCCTCGGGGACCCTCTGCCCGGGCGGTCGGCGTGACGGCGTACGTCCTCGAGCACGCCTGGCTCGGCGACCCGGTCGCCGCTGACCCCGTTGCCGACGTCCTGGTCCGCGTCGAGGCGGGCCGCTTCACGGCCGTCGATCCGGGACCGCGCTCCCAGGACCCGCCCGACGCCGTCCGGCTGCCGGGGCTCACCCTGCCCGGATTGGCGGACTGCCACAGCCACGCGTTCCACCGTGCCCTCCGCGGTCGCACCCAGCGCCGGGCCCCGGCCGGCCCCGGCAGCTTCTGGGGCTGGCGCGAGCAGATGTACGCCGTCGCGGCGCGGCTCGACCCGGCGACCTACCGGGACCTCGCGACCGCTGTCTTCCGTGAGATGGCCGCGGCCGGCTTCACCAGCGTCGGGGAGTTCCACTACCTGCACCACCGGTCGGACGGCTCCCCCCACCCCGACCGTGAGGGCGGCCCGAACGCGATGGGCCTGGCGCTCCTCGACGCGGCGCGGACGGCGGGCGTCAGGCTGGCGCTGCTCGACACCTGCTACCTCACCGGCGGGATCGGCCGGCCGGCGCAGCGGGTGCAGCGCCGATTCTCCGACGGCGACGTCCGCGAGTGGCAGCGCCGGGTCGACGACCTCCTCGGCGCTGCGGACGAGGACGTGGTGGTCGGCGCCGCGATCCACTCGGTTCGCGCCGTCCCGCTCGAGGCGATGCGCCTCGTCGCGGACTGGGCCGACCGGTTCGAGGTGCCGCTGCACGTCCACCTGTCGGAGCAGGTCGCCGAGAACGACGAGTGCCTCGACGCCTACGGCCGCACGCCCACCGAGGTGCTCGACGAGGCGGGGGCGCTCACCGACCGGTCGACGGTCGTCCACGCCACCCACCTCAGCGAGGCCGACGTCCTGCGCGTCGGCCGCGCGGCGTCGTACTCCTGCTTCTGCCCGACCACCGAGCGCGACCTCGGCGACGGGACCGGCCCATCGCGGGCACTGGCAGCGGCGGGCTCCCGGCTGACCGTGGGCAGTGACAGCCACGCGGTCGTCGATCCCTTCGAGGAGCTCCGCGCGGTCGAGCTCGACGAGCGGCTCGTCCGCCGGTCGCGGGGCCACTGGTCGGCGGCGGAGCTGCTGGCTGCCGGGACCGTCGACGGGCACGCCTCGCTTGGGTTCCCCGACGCCGGCCGGATCTCGGTCGGGCAGCGGGCCGACCTGGTGACGCTCGACCTCGGCAGTCCGCGGACCGCCGGCAGCGGCGCGACGGCGGAGACCGCGGTGTTCGCGGCCACGGCGGCCGACGTGGTCCACGTCGTCGCCGGCGGTCGCGTGGTGTTCCGGGGCACCGTCGACGAGCGCCGGTCGATCGGGGCGTCGCTCGACGCGGCCGTCCGGGCGGTGGTCACGTGACCGGAGCCCCCAGCGGTCCTCCCAGCGGTCCTCCCAGCGGTCCTCCCAGCGGTCCGCCCAGCGGTCCGCCCAGCGGTCCGCCCAGCGGTCCGCCCAGCCTGCTCGTCACCGGCATCGGCGAGCTCGTCACCCACGACCCCGTCCACGGTCCGGGGCTCGGGGTCGTCCTCGACGCGGCCGTCGTCGTCGAGGCCGGCCGCGTGGCCTGGGCCGGACGCGCGGACCGGGCGCCGGCCGCCGACGAGGCCCTCGACGCGGGCGGTCGCGCGGTCGTCCCGGGGTTCGTCGACTCCCACAGCCACCTGGTGTTCGCCGGTGACCGCGGTTCGGAGTTCGCTGCCCGGATGACCGGAGCGGCGTACGACGGCGGCGGGATCCGCACCACCGTGGCGGCGACCAGGGCTGCTCCCGACGAGGCGCTCGAGGCCAACCTGCTGCGGCTGCTCGCGGAGATGCGGCGGCAGGGCACGACCACGGTCGAGGTGAAGAGCGGCTACGGTCTCACCCCCGCCGACGAGGCGCGCTCCCTGGCGCTGGCACGTCGGCTGACGCCGGAGACGACGTTCCTCGGCGCCCACGTCGTGCCTGCGGAGTACGCCGACGACCGGGCCGGCTACCTCGACCTCGTGACCGGTCCGATGCTCGACGCCTGCGCGCCGCACGCGCGGTGGGTCGACGTCTTCTGCGAGCCCGCGGCGCCGACCGCGTTCGGCGCGGACGAGGCGCGGACGGTGCTGCGGGCCGGTCTCGCCGCCGGGCTCGACGGGAGGATCCACGCCAACCAGCTCGGCCCGGGCCCCGGCGTCCGGCTCGCCTGCGAGCTCGGCCTGGCGGCCGCCGACCACTGCACCCACCTGGACGACGCCGACGTCGACGCGCTGCGCGACTCCGGCACCGTCGCCACGCTGCTCCCGGGTGTGGAGTTCTCGACCCGCTCCTCCTACCCCGACGCCCGGCGGCTGCTCGACGCCGGGGTCCGCGTCGCGCTGGCGACCGACTGCAACCCCGGCTCCTGCTTCACCAGCTCCATCCCCTTCTGCGTGGCGCTGGCCGTCCGGGAGATGCGGATGTCGCCGGCCGAGGCCCTCACCGCCGCCACCACCGGGGGGGCCGCCGCCCTCCGGCGCGAGGACGTCGGCCACCTGAGGGTCGGCGCGCGCGCGGACCTCGTGGTGCTCGACGCGCCCTCCTTCCTCCACCTGGCCTACCGACCCGGCGTCCCGCTCGTCACGACGGTGCTGGTGGCGGGACGGCCCTCCGGACCCACGCCGGGGACGGGGGCGGGGTGACCAGGCGCCCCGAGGGGCTGCCCCCGGGCTATCGGTGGCCGCCGCTGCTCCAGAGCGTGGCGCTGCTCCGGTTCCGCCACCAGTTCGTCCCGCACCTGCGGCGCCGTTTCGGCGACGCCGTCTCGCTCCGGCTCGTCCCCGACCGTCGCTGGCTGGTGCTGCTCGCCGACGCGGGCGCCGCCCGGGAGGTGTTCGCCGGCGAGCCGGGGGTCTTCCGGGCCGGGGAGGCCAACGCCCTCCTGGAGCCGGTGATGGGGCGCCACTCGCTGCTGCTGCTCGACGAGGAGGAGCACCGGCGCGCCCGGCGGCTGCTGATGCCGGCGTTCACGGCGTCGGCGCTGCGCGGCTACCAGGGGGTCGTGGCGCAGCTGGCGCAGCAGGAGGTGGCCCGCTGGCCGCTCGGCGTCGAGTTCCGCAGCCTCGAGCGGATGAACGCACTCACCCTCGAGGTGATCCTCCGTGTGGTCTTCGGCGTCGCCGACGAGGTCCGGCTGGCGCGGTTGCGGCCGCTGGTCGCCGCGACGGTCGACCTGCCACCGGCCGTGCTCGTCGGATGGGGCTACCGGTTCCTGCACCGGTTCGGGCCCTGGCGGCGGGTCGACGAGGTGCTCCGCGCGCTCGACGAGCTGCTGTACGCCGAGATCCGCGAGCGTCGCCGCGACCCGGGGCTCGACACCCGCGCCGACGTGCTCTCCCAGCTGCTGCTGGTCGGTGCGGGCGAGAGCGGGACCGAGCTTCCGCTCACCGACGCCGAGCTCCGTGACCAGCTGGTGACCCTGCTCCTCGCCGGCCACGAGACGACCGCCGCCGCGCTCTCGTGGGCGCTGGCGGAGCTGGCCCAGGACGAGGAGCTCCTCCGTCGTACGCAGCAGGCAGCCGACGACGAGAGCGGGCACCCCTGGCTGGAGGCCGTGATGAAGGAGTCGCTCCGGCTCCACCCGGTCATCCCGATGGTCGTCCGCCACCTGACCGAGCCGGTGCAGGTCGGTGGCCACCGACTGCCGATGGGCGTGTCGGTCGCTCCGTCGATCCTGCTGGCGCACCTCGACCCCCGCTCGTTCCCCGAGCCGGACGTCTTCCGGCCGGAGCGGTTCCTCGACGGCGGCCCGACCCCTGGCACCTGGCTCCCGTTCGGCGGCGGGGTGCGGCGCTGCATCGGCGCCGGGTTCTCCCTCATGGAGGGGGTCACGGTGCTGCGCGAGGTGCTCCGGCGCTACGACGTCCGGGCGGTCCCGGGGCACGTCGACCGGCCCCGGGTCCGCAACATCACCAGCGTCCCGGGCCGTGGCGCGCGGATCGTCGTGACTCCGCGCGCGTGAGGAGTCGGCTGTCACGGCCCGACCTCACGCGCGTCACGATCTGACAACGCCTCCGGCGCGTCCTTGACGCGCCCGGCGGCCCGGGACGACGTTGAGCCACGGCGTGCGGCCACCATCACCCGCGCCGACCGTGGTCCGCCGCTGATCGGAGAACCTGCGCGTGAGCGTCCCCCTCGAGGTCGAGCCCGTCGCGGGCGCGCCGGACGGGCTCACCGCGGGCGACCGGGCTATCGAGGGTCGGTCCCTGGGCCAGATCGCGTGGCGGCGGCTCAAGCGCGACAAGGTCGCGATCGCCGGCGGGCTGTTCCTGGTCTTCCTCGTCCTGGTGGCGGTCTTCGCGCCGCTCATCGTCAAGGTCCTGGGCGACCCGCCCAACGAGTTCCACCAGGACCTGCTGGACTGCTCGGTGGGCTGCGTCCCGACCGGCGCCTTCGGCGGGATCTCGTGGGACCACCTCATGGGGCTCGAGCCGCAGAACGGCCGCGACGTCTTCAGCAGGGTCGTGTACGGGTCGCGGGTCTCGCTGATCATCGCGCTCTGCGCGACCCTGCTCTCGGTCGTCATCGGCACGACGATGGGCGTGGTCGCCGGCTTCTTCGGCGGGTGGGTCGACGGGGTGATCAGCCGGCTCATGGACATGTTCCTGGCCTTCCCGATCCTGGTGTTCGCGCTGGCACTCGCAGGCGTCTTCCCCGACGAGGCGTTCGGGCTGGAGGGCAACACGCTCAAGATCGTGCTGCTCGTCTTCATCATCGGCTTCTTCAACTGGCCCTACATCGGGCGGATCGTCCGGGGCCAGACCCTCTCGCTGCGGGAGCGCGAGTTCGTCGACGCGGCCCGCAGCCTCGGGGCCAAGCGGCCCTACATCATGTTCACCGAGGTGCTGCCGAACCTCGTCGCACCGATCCTCGTCTACTCGACGCTGTTGATCCCCAGCAACATCCTCTTCGAGGCCGCGCTGTCGTTCCTGGGTGTCGGCGTGCAGCCACCGACCCCCACGTGGGGGGCGATGCTCACCAAGGCCGTCACCTACTACACGCTGCCGTACTTCATGTTCTGGCCCGGCCTCGCCATCTTCTTGACGGTGCTGGCCTTCAACTTGTTCGGGGACGGCCTGCGGGACGCCCTCGACCCACGGTCGCGGTGACCACACCGCGACCCGGCTCCGCGGCCGCCACGAGGACCACGGACCCACCAGGAGAAAGGTGCTCGACCAGATGAGGATCACAACGAGGAGCGGGCGGGCGGGCAACCTCGCCGTCGCGCTGACCGCGACGGCGGCGCTCACGCTCGCCGCGTGCGGAGGCACCAACAACAGCGACACCGGCAGCGGGTCCGGCGACGGGTCCGGCGACGGGTCCGGTGACGGCGCGGGAGGCGAGTACAACGCCGCCATCGAGGAGATCTGGAACCCGTCGGACGAGAAGGGCGGGACGCTGACGTTCGCCTACCCGACCGACTGGCCCGACACCGTCGACCCGGGCGGCACCTACTACGGCTTCTCGTGGAACTTCCTGCGCAACTACGGCCGCAAGCTGGTCATGTTCAAGCCGGCGCCCGGCGACGCGAGCAACGAGATCGTCCCCGATCTCGCCACCGACCTCGGGAAGCCGAGCGACGGCGGCCGGACCTGGACCTACACCCTCAAGAAGGGGCTGAAGTACGAGACGGGTGACGAGATCACCGCCCAGGACGTCAAGTACGCCGTGCTGCGGTCCTTCGACAAGACGGTCCACTCCGACGGCCCGGCGTACTTCGACGCGATGCTCGACTACCCCGCGGACTACGAGGGGCCGTACAAGACGCCGGACGTCAACACCGACTCCGCGATCGAGACCCCCGACAAGTACACGATCGTCTTCCACCTGAAGCAGCCGTTCGCCGGGTTCGACTACCTCGCGCAGCTGCCGCAGACGGTGCCGGTCCCCCAGGCGGAGGACACCGGCAAGAAGTACGAGCAGCACGTGATCTCCAGCGGTCCCTACAAGTTCGAGACCTACAGCCCGGGCAAGGAGTACGTGCTGGTCCGCAACGACCAGTGGGACGCCTCGACCGACCCGAACCGGGCCGCGCTGCCGGACACCATCGAGGTCAAGCTCGGGGTCGAGGCGAACGACATCGACAGCCAGCTCATCGCCGGTGACATCGACGTCGCCATGGCCGGGACCGGCGTCGCGCCGGCCGCGCTCACGACCGTCCTGCAGGACCCCGAGCTCAAGGCCCGCGCGGACAACCCGACGCTGCCGCGGCTCTGGTACGTCTCGATCGCCCCGACCGTGAAGCCGTTCGACAACATCGCCTGCCGCAAGGCCGTGCAGTACGCCATGGACCGGACGGCGTTCCAGAACGCGTGGGGCGGCCCGAGTACCGGTGACATCGCGACGACGCTGCTGCCGCCGCAGATCCCGGGCCACGTCGAGTTCGACCTCTACCCGGCCGGGGAGGACCAGACCGGCGACCTCGAGGAGGCGCAGGCCCAGCTCGAGGAGTGCGGTCAGCCCGACGGCTTCGAGACCAACATGGCGTTCCGCTCCGACCGTCCGCAGGAGCAGGCGACGGCCGAGGCGTTCCAGCAGGCGCTCGACCGGGTCGGCATCACGGTCAACCTCAAGCCCTACACCAGCGAGAACTACTTCACCAGCCAGTGCGGCCTGCCGTCGTTCGTCGTGAAGAACGACCTCGGCCTCTGCGCCAACGGCTGGGGAGCGGACTGGAACGACGGGTTCGGCTTCCTGTCGCAGATCGTCGACAGCCGGGTCATCCGGGAGACCGGCGGCTCGTCGAACGTGAGCGTGCGGATTCCCGAGGTCGACCAGATGCTCGACGAGGCGGTGGTCGAGCTCGACGCCGCCACGCGGGAGCAGATGTGGGGCGACATCGACCGCCGGGTCATGGAGGACGCCTCGATCTATCCGGGTGTCTTCGCCAAGGCGCTGGTCCTGCGGCCGCTGAACGGCACCAACGTGTTCATCAACTCCGCCGAGGGCGGCTACTACGACTACGCCAACATGGGCGTCTCGGAGTAGCAGCCGGAAGCAGTTCGGAGCGCGCACCACACGGCGGGCGGGCCGGCCCACGCAGGGCCGGTCCGCCCCGCCGACGAAGGGAGGGACGACGGTGCTCGGATACCTGCTGCGCCGGACGTTCGCGACGCTCCTGCTGCTCGCGGTGATCAGCGTGATGGTGTTCGCGATCTTCTTCCTGCTGCCGCGGCTGGCGGGAGCGTCGCCGGAGACGCTGGCGTCGCGCTACGTCGGCCGGACCGCCGACCAGGCCACCGTCGAGCTGGTCGCGGAGAGCATGGGCTTCAACGACCCGCTGGTCGTGCAGTACGGCCGGTGGGCCAAGGGCCTCTTCGTGGGGACCGAGTACGACTACGGCACGGGGGTCGAGCAGTGCCCGGCGCCGTGCTTCGGCTACTCCTTCGTCAACAACCGGCCGATCTTCCCCGAGCTCCTCGACCGGGCACCGGTCACCTTCTCCCTCGCCATCGGTGCCGCAGTCATCTGGACCGTGTTCGGTGTCGGGGTCGGCCTGGTCTCCGCCCTCAAGCGGGGGTCGCTGCTCGACCGGGGCTTCATGCTCGTCGCCCTCGCGGGCGTGTCCCTGCCGATCTTCTGGACCGGCGCGATGGCGCTGTCCCTGTTCAGCTACACCTGGGGCATCACCCCGGGCAGCGGCTACGTGCCGGTCCAGGAGAGCGTGCTGCGCTGGGCGCAGTCGCTGACCCTGCCCTGGATCACGCTGGCCCTGCTGTTCTCCGCGCAGTACGCCCGGCTCACCCGTGCGGGCATGCTCGAGACGATGAACGAGGACTGGATCCGGACCGCACGCGCGAAAGGACTCCGCGAGAGCCGGGTCGTCCTGAAGCACGGCCTGCGCGGCACCATCACGCCGTTGCTGACGATCTTCGGCCTCGACTTCGGGCTCCTCATCGGCGGCGCGGTCCTCACCGAGACCGTGTTCAGCCTGCCGGGCCTCGGCAAGTACGCCCTCGAGGGGATCTCCTCCGACGACCTCCCCAAGGTCCTTGGCGTCACGCTGTTCGCGGCGCTGTTCGTGGCGGTCGCGAACCTGGTCGTCGACATGCTGTACGCCGTGGTCGACCCGCGGGTGAGGTCGTGAGCACCCCCGTGGGCGGGTCGGTCACGGGTGCCGCGACCGGACCGTCTCTCGACCTGCTCGGGCCCCGGGCCACCGGCCCCTACCTCGACGTACGCGACCTGCGGGTGCACTTCAGGACCGACGACGGGGTCGTGAGGTCGGTCGACGGACTGTCCTTCCAGGTCGAGCGCGGGCGGACGCTCGGCATCGTGGGCGAGTCGGGCTCGGGCAAGAGCGTGACGAGCCTGTCGGTGATGGGCCTGCACGTGAAGGACGCCGCGGAGATCTCCGGGTCGATCCGCCTCGACGGCCGGGAGCTCGTCGGCGCGGACCCCGACGTCGTCCGCCGGCTCCGGGGCAAGCGGATGGCGATGATCTTCCAGGACCCGCTCTCGGCGATGAACCCCTTCTACACGGTGGGCAAGCAGATCGTGGAGGCCTACCGGATCCACAACGACGTCTCCCGCAGCGTCGCGCGCAAGCACGCCATCGACATGCTGGGCAGGGTCGGGATCCCCGAGCCGGACCGCCGGGTCGACGCCTACCCGCACCAGTTCTCCGGCGGGATGCGGCAGCGGGCCATGATCGCGATGGCGCTGTCGTGCGACCCGGCCCTGCTCATCGCCGACGAGCCGACCACCGCGCTCGACGTGACCGTCCAGGCCCAGATCCTCGACCTGATCCGCGACCTGCAGCGTGAGTTCGACTCCGCGGTCGTCCTCATCACCCACGACCTCGGCGTGGTCGCCGAGCTGGCCGACGACATCCTCGTCATGTACGCCGGCCGTGCGGTCGAGCACGGACCGGCCGCGCAGCTCTTCGAGGAGCCCGAGCACCCCTACACGTGGGGGCTGCTCGCCTCCATGCCGCGGTTCGACCGGCCGCGGAGCGCTCGGCTGAACCCGATCCCGGGGACGCCGCCGAGCCTGATCAACGTGCCGCCCGGCTGTGCGTTCCACCCGCGCTGCGCCTTCGAGCCCCAGACCGGCGGGCTGGGTCGGACCGAGCGGCCCGAGCTGCTCCCGGTGACGGGTGGGGAGCCGCGGGTCGCGACGGCGGGCGGGCCGGCCGGTCACCTGGTCGCCTGCCACCTGCCGCACGGCCGGCGCCGCGAGCTGTTCGAGCAGGAGATCAAGCCGAAGCTGTGACCGGTCCGCCCCGGACCGGGGCGGACCACCGAGGGACGAGACGTGCGGAGGACTGGTGTCGACAGCGATGGAGCAGGCCCCCGAGCCGACCGCGCAGCAGGGCGAGGAGCTGCTGTCGGTCACCGGGCTGGTCAAGCACTTCCCCGTCCGGGCGGGCATCCTCAAGCGGCAGGTCGCCGCGGTGCAGGCCGTCGACGGGCTGGACTTCTCCGTGCGGCAGGGTGAGACGCTGTCGCTGGTGGGGGAGTCCGGGTGCGGCAAGACGACGACCGGACGCCTCGTCACGCGGTTGCTCGAGCCGACCGCCGGACGGATCGTCCTCGAGGGCCGCGACATCACCCACCTCAGCATGAACGCCATGCGGCCGCTGCGCCGTGAGGTCCAGATGATCTTCCAGGACCCCTACTCCTCGCTGAACCCGCGGCACACCGTCGGCACGATCGTCGGGGCGCCGTACCGGCTGCAGAAGGTCGACCCGCCCGGGGGGGTGAGGAAGGCCGTGCAGGACATGCTGGAGCTCGTCGGACTCAACCCCGAGCACTACAACCGGTACCCGCACGAGTTCTCCGGTGGCCAGCGGCAGCGGATCGGGATCGCGCGCACCCTCGCGCTCAAGCCGCGGCTCATCGTGGCCGACGAGCCGGTCTCCGCACTCGACGTCTCGATCCAGGCGCAGGTCATCAACCTGCTCGAGGACCTGCAGGACGAGCTCGGGCTGACCTACGTCATGATCGCCCACGACCTGTCGGTGGTGCGGCACGTGTCGGACCGGGTCGCGGTGATGTACCTCGGCAAGATCGTCGAGCTCGCCGACCGCGACGACCTGTACGAGCGGCCGAGGCACCCCTACACGGTGGCGCTGATGTCGGCGGTGCCGGTGCCCGACACCAAGCGACGCGGTGAGCGCGAGCGGATCCGGCTGCTCGGGGACGTCCCCAGTCCGATCAACCCGCCACCGGCCTGCCGGTTCCACACGCGGTGCTGGAAGGCCCAGGAGGTCTGCCGGACCGTCGAGCCGCTGCTGGAGCAGGTCGCGCCGGGGCACAAGGTCGCCTGCCACTTCCCGGAGAACACCGAGTCGGCCGCCCGGGCGGGCTGACGCCCGGGCCTCCGCTGGTGCACGGCCCCTCGCGCGTCCGTCAGACTGGGAACCATGCCCCCACCGGAGGAGTCCCCGACGCGCACGCTGCAGGTGGCGCTCAGCGCCATGGCAGCGGTGGCGCTCGTCGTCGGGCTCGTCGTCGGGGGGCTGGTGGTGGGCCTCAGCAAGTACGCCGGCGTGGACGAGGTCGCAGAGGCCAGGGCGAACCAAGCACCCGCGACGCTCTCGATCCCGCCGTACCGGAGGACCGACCCGGCCAAGAACGAGCCGCGGGTCAAGACCTACCCCCCGCCGCCCAGCCCCACGTTGGAGGTGCCCAGCGGGGCCGCCACCGGCGCGGCGCAACCGGTGGCCGGCATCACGCTCGTGGTGTCCCCGCTGCGGGTCGCGGCGGGTCAGCGGATCGACGTCACCGGGTCCTACGGCCGCGAAGGTGCGTCGCTGAAGATCCAGCGGCAGTCCGGGAGCGCCTGGACCGACTTCGGTGTCAGCACCACCGTCGGCGGCGGGACGTTCTCGACCTGGATCACCACGAGCCAGACCGGGACGGCGCGGTTCCGGGTGGTCGACTCCGCGACCGGCACCCCGTCGAACGTCGTCACCGTCACCATCAGCTGACCCCGCCACCGCCCCGCCGAGCCGCCCCTGGTGACCGGTCGAGCCGCCCCTGGTGACCGGTCGAGCCGCCCCTGGTGACCGGTCGAGCCGCCCGCCATGGAGGGCGGCTCGACGGAATGGGGAAGACCAGGCCGGCGGGAACAGGTGAGCGCCCGTCGCGGTTGTCCCCATGAAGCGGTTGAGTTGAACGGACTCAACTTCTCTGCCACGATCAGGAGTTGAGCCGGTTCGGCTCAACCCCGCCGCGGCGGCTCCGGCTCTGTCGGCCGGCCCGCGCGGCACCACGGACAACGATCCCCCGGGAACCCGGGACCTACGCACCGGAGGTAACACACTATGGCTCGAGCCGTCGGCATCGACCTCGGGACGACGAACTCCGTCGTCTCTGTCCTCGAGGGTGGCGAACCCACCGTCATCGCCAACGCCGAAGGCGCCCGCACCACCCCGTCCGTCGTCGCCTTCGCCAAGAACGGCGAGGTGCTCGTCGGGGAGGTCGCCAAGCGTCAGGCGGTCACCAACGTCGACCGGACCATCCGGTCGGTCAAGCGCCACATGGGCACCGACTGGAAGGTGCAGGTCGACGACAAGTCCTTCACCGCCCAGCAGATCTCGGCGTTCGTGCTGCAGAAGCTGAAGCGGGACGCGGAGTCCTACCTCGGCGAGACCGTGACCGACGCGGTCATCACCGTCCCGGCCTACTTCTCCGACGCCCAGCGGCAGGCCACCAAGGAAGCCGGCGAGATCGCGGGCCTCACCGTCTCGCGCATCGTCAACGAGCCGACGGCCGCCGCGCTGGCCTACGGGCTCGACAAGGAGTCCGACCAGACGATCCTCGTCTTCGACCTCGGTGGCGGCACCTTCGACGTGTCGCTGCTGGAGATCGGCGAGGGCGTCGTCGAGGTCAAGGCGACCTCCGGCGACAACCACCTCGGTGGTGACGACTGGGACTCCCGCCTCGTGGAGTGGATGGTCAAGAAGTTCAAGGACGGCAACGGCGTCGATTTGGGCGCGGACAAGATCGCCCGGCAGCGCCTGCAGGAGGCCGCGGAGAAGGCGAAGATCGAGCTGAGCTCCTCGACCGAGACGACCGTGCACCTGCCGTACATCACCCACGGCGAGAACGGCCCGCTGCACTTCGAGGAGAAGATCAGCCGCGCCGAGTTCCAGCGGCTCACCGCCGACCTGCTCGAGCGCACCAAGCAGCCGTTCCGTCAGGTCATCAAGGACGCCGGCGTCGACGTCAAGGACATCCACCACGTCGTCCTCGTGGGCGGCTCCACCCGGATGCCGGCCGTCGCGGAAGTCGTCCGTGAGCTGACCGGGGGCAAGGAGCCCAACAAGGGCGTCAACCCCGACGAGGTCGTCGCCGTGGGCGCCGCGCTCCAGGCGGGCGTGCTCAAGGGCGAGGTCAAGGACGTGCTGCTGCTCGACGTGACCCCGCTGTCGCTGGGCATCGAGACCAAGGGCGGCGTGATGACCAAGCTCATCGACCGCAACACCACGATCCCGACCAAGCGCTCGGAGGTCTTCACCACCGCGGACGACAACCAGCCCTCGGTGATGATCCAGGTCTTCCAGGGCGAGCGGCCGATGGCGGCGCAGAACCAGCCACTGGGCAACTTCGAGCTCACCGGCCTCCCGCCGGCGCCGCGGGGCGTCCCCCAGATCGAGGTCACCTTCGACATCGACGCCAACGGCATCGTGCACGTCTCGGCGAAGGACCGCGGCACCGGCCGCGAGCAGTCGATGACGATCACCGGGGGGTCGGCGCTGGGCAAGGACGAGATCGACCGCATGGTCCGCGAGGCGGAGCAGTACGCCGAGGAGGACCGGCTGCGCAAGGAGGCGATCGAGGCCCGCAACGGCGCCGAGGGGCTCGTCTACTCGACCGAGAAGTTCCTCGACGAGAACGACGAGAAGATCCCTGACGACGTCAAGGGCGAGGTCCGCGCCGACATCGAGTCGCTGAAGAAGGCGCTCGAGGACACCTCGGACTCCGCCGCCGACTCCATCCGGGCGGCGGCCGACCAGCTCGCGCAGTCCAGCCAGAAGATGGGCGCCGCGATGTACGCCGCCGGCCAGGCTGCGGGTGAGGCCGGGCCGGACGGTGGGCAGGGCGAGGGCGCCGCCAGCGAGACGGCAGGCGACGACGACGTCGTCGAGGCCGAGATCGTCGACGACGAGGGTGACCGGCGGTGACCCACTGGTCCGAGCCGTCCGCGGAGGAGCGCCAGGCCGGCCAGCAGGTCGGCCCGTCCTCCGACGGGCACGTCGACGAGCAGGGGCAGCCGCAGTCAGCCGCCGAGGAGGGGTCGCCGGCCGCGGCCCCTCCGGGCGGCAGCGGAGAGTCGCCCGAGCAGATGGCGGCACGGCTCCAGGAGCTGACCACCGACCTGCAGCGGCTCCAGGCCGAGTACGTGAACTACAAGCGACGCGTCGACCGTGACCGGGACCTGGTGCTGCAGAACGCCAAGTTCTCGATCCTCTCCGCGCTGCTGCCGATCCTCGACGACGTCGACCGGGCGCGGGAGCACGAGGAGCTCGACGGCGGGTTCAAGGCGATCGCCGAGTCGCTCGAGCGGATCGTCGCCGGCGAGGGACTGGTCAAGTTCGGCGCCGGCGGCGACCCGTTCGACCCGCGGGTCCACGAGGCGCTCATGCACTCGCTGTCGCCGGATGTCTCGACGACGACCTGCGACAAGGTCGTGCAGGCGGGGTACCAGTTCGGTGACCGCGTCGTACGCCCGGCGCTCGTGACCGTGGTCGACCCCGACCCGTCCGCGACGTCGAGCCCGCAAGCCGCCGACGCCTCCGCGGAGGCTGACAGCGGCACGGACGGCGCCGGCAAGGACCAGCCGGGCGCGACCCCGACCACCGACTGACCGGGAGGAGGGCGGACCTGATGACGAACACCGACTGGGTCAACAAGGACTTCTACAAGACGCTGGGCGTCGCCAAGGACGCCTCCGCGGCCGACGTCAAGAAGGCCTACCGCAAGCTCGCCCGCGAGAACCACCCCGACTCCAAGCCGGGGGACAAGGCCGCCGAGGAACGGTTCAAGGCGGTCGCCGAGGCGTACGACGTCCTCGGGGACGACGAGAAGCGCAAGAAGTACGACGAGGTCCGCTCGATGTTCACCGGTGGCGGCTTCGCCGGGGGCTTCCCGGGCACGGGCGGGCCGTTCGGCCGTACCGGCCCGGGGACCCGGGACTTTGACCTCGGCGACCTGCTCGGTGCCCAGAACGGCGGGTTCGGTGACGTCCTCGGGGACCTCTTCGGAGCCGGCGGCACGCCCCGACGCAGCGGCACTCGGGCGCGAGGGCGTCGGGGGACCGACATCGAGGCGACCGCGACCATCGGCTTCCGCGAGGCCGTCGAGGGCACGACGGTGTCGCTGCGCCTCAGCTCGGAGGCGCCCTGCCCGGAGTGCCACGGGACGGGGGCGCGACCGGGGTCCATGCCGCACGTCTGCCCCGAGTGCGAGGGCGCCGGCATGAAGGCGGCCTCCGTCGGCGGCGCCTTCACGCTCAACGAGACCTGCCCGGCCTGTCGCGGTCGCGGCATGGTGGTCGACGACCCGTGCCCGCGGTGCAACGGCTCCGGTCGGGGGCTCTCCGACCGGGTGATCCAGGCCCGGGTGCCGGCCGGGGTCAAGGACCTGCAGCGGATCAAGGTCCGCGGCCGCGGCGCTCCCGGGGAGCAGGGTGGCCCACCCGGGGACCTCTACGTGACGGTCAAGGTGGCAGCACACCCGGTCTTCGGACGCAGCGGCGACAACCTCACCGTGACGCTCCCGGTCACGTTCGACGAGGCCGTGCTCGGCGCCGAGGTGAAGGTCCCGACGCTGACCGGCTCGCCGGTCACGGTGCGCGTCCCCCCGCACACCCCGAGCGGGCGGACGCTGCGGGTCCGCGGCCGGGGCGTGCCCCGCCGTGACGGGACGCCGGGCGACCTGCTGGTCACCGTCGAGATCGACGTCCCGCAGCAGCTGTCCGAGGCGGCGCGGGCCGCCGTCGAGGCCTTCCGGGCCGCGACGACCGACCACGACCCCCGTCGTGACCTCGCGGAGAGGAGCACGATGTGACCGCGGATCACGAGGACCGGCGTACGCCGGCCCCGGGCAGCGTGCCGGACCCCCCGGCGGGCGACGTGCCGCTCTATGTCATCTCGGTCGCGGCCGAGCTCAGCGGCCTGCACCCGCAGACGCTGCGGACCTACGACCGGCTCGGGCTGGTGTCCCCAGGTCGGGCCGGGGGCGGCGGCCGCCGGTACTCCTGGCAGGACGTCCAGGTGCTCCGGGAGATCGCCGACCTCACCTCCTCCGGCATCGGGCTGGAGGGCGTGCGGCGCATCCTCCTGCTCGAGGCGCGGTTGAGCGGCTTGCAGCAGCGGGTCCGCGACCTGGAGGACGAGCTGGCGGCCACCCGCTACGCGTTGAGCAGCGCGCTCGCCGACCACGGCAGCAGTCGCAACCTGCCGGCCGTGACCCGGCGGCCGGTGCAGTCGTTGGTGGTCTGGCACGGTCGCTGACCGGGCCCGCCGGCCGCACCCTGCGACCCGGTGCGGAGGATACGATCGGGAGCCGCCGCGAGCGCCGGGCGGAGCGCCTGGCCGGGACGGCGCGCGGCAGCGGGCACCAGGAGGATCGCCGGTGAGCGTGGTACTGGCTGAGGACGACGTCGACATCCGTCACCTCGTGCAGCTCGTGCTCGAAGGGCTCGACCTCGAGGTCCACGCCGTGGGCAACGGCGTCGACGCACTCGCGGCCTGTCGCGAGCAGCCGCCCCGGCTGCTGCTGCTGGACATCACGATGCCAGGGATGAACGGGCTCGAGGTGTGCCGTGCGGTCCGTCAGGACCAGGACCTCGCCGACCTCCCGATCATCCTCATGACCGCCCGCGCCCAGTCCAGCGACGTGGCAGCGGGCCTGGACGCGGGCGCCGACGCCTACATCATCAAGCCGTTCGGCCCGATCGAGCTCCGCGAGCACGTCGAGGCGCTCCTCGACAGCGGCGCCACGGAGGACCCGGCGGAGGACGACCCGAGGGACTAGCCGCGGCGTACGGCGCTGCCGCCCCCTTCAGGCGCTCAGCGGGACCCGGAGGATGAAGCAGCTGCCCTCACCGGGCGCGGACTCGACCTCGACGCGGCCGCCGTGACCGTTGACGACGGCGGCGGTGACCGCCAGACCCAGGCCCGACCCCTGGGTGACCAGCTCCCGGGCCCGCGAGCCGCGGAAGAACCGCTCGAAGACGTGCGCCTGCTCGGCCTCCTCGATCCCGACCCCCCGGTCGAGGACGCGGACCACCGCGTCCGGGCCCTCGGCGCTGAGCGAGACGTCGACCGCCTCGCCCACCAGGCTGAACTTCACGGCGTTGTCGAGCACGTGGGTGAACGCCCGCTCGAGGCGGTCGGGATCCCCCATGACCGGGACGCGGACGTCCGAGACCCGGGCGTGCAACGTCAGCTCGCGCACGGGGAGCACCGACCGGACCTCCTCGAGCGCGCGCTGGAGCGGGTCGCGGAGGTCGACCTCGCGCAGCTCGAGCCGGAAGCCGCCGGCCTCGACCTGGGACACCATGAGCATGTCCTCGATGAGACCCTTCAGCCGCCGGGCGTTGCGGTCGATGCGCCCGAGGAGCTGCTGCATCGTCGCGGGCGGGACGCCGCTGGGGCTGGAGCGCAGCAGCTCGGCGTAGCCCAGGATGCTCGTGACGGGTGTCCGGAGCTCGTGGCTGGCCGTCGCCATGAGGTCGGCGAGGCGCGCATCGGACTGGTCCACCACCACGACGTACGACGGCTGCGCGTCCCGTGGTTGCGTCGTGTGTCGCATGTCGAGACGCACGGTGACCATTTTCAGCGTCCCGTCGGCGCACAGGAGCTCGGCCTCCTGGTCCTGGTCGAGCGGCATCCGAGACCAGTCGCCGTCCTCGGTACCGGGGCCGGCGAGGAGGTCCGCGCCGGTGTCCGGGACGGGGTCCGGGGTCGCCACCGGCGCCGTACCGACCGGCAGCACCTCGAGGCGCGGTCGCACGCCTGTGAGCAATCTCACACGGCAGCCGACCAGCGCCTCGGCGTGCAGGCCGCAGAGGTCCTCGGGCCCTCCTGCGCAGAAGTCGACGCGACCGTCGGCCGCGATCCCGAGGATCATGACGTCACGGTATCCACCTGGTCGGGGACGAGCAGGGAAATCACCCGGGCCGACGCCCGGACATGGATGAGCCTGGCGGACCCGCAGGTCCGCCAGGCTCAGCACCGCATCCTGGGTCGTTGGGAGGCCGACCCGGGCGAGGCGTCCTGACTGGGCGGCCACCTCGGCGGAACGAGCACGACAGTAGCAGCGGGGCATGCGCCTCGGAAGGGCGCTCCCGACGCCCAAAGGTGCGTCCAAGAGTCCCCGAGATGGACCGTTTTGGCAAACGTACAGGTCGCCACATGGCAAACCAGAGTTGCCACAAGGGCGGTGCAGCCCCGCAGAATGGTGCCATGACGTCGAGTGTCGCTGTGCAGATGAAGACGGTGGACCCCGCGGAGCTCGGTCGCAGGGTGCGCGCGGCCCGGGTCGCGCGCGGCCTGACCCAGACCGCGCTGGGCCACCCCGAGGCCAGCGCCGCCTACGTCTCGAGGATCGAGTCCGGCCAGCGCCGGCCGGGGATCGAGCTGCTGCAGACCTTCGCCGGCCGTCTCGGGGTCTCCGTCGAGCGGCTGCTGGACCAAACCGTCACCCTCGATCCCGACGAGATCGGGTTGCAGCTCAACTACGCCGAGCTCGCCCTGGAGTCCGGCGAGGTCGAGGAGGCCGAGAACCGCAGCCGCGAGATCCTCGAGGGGCTGCCCGCAGGCAACGGTGGGGTCGCCGACACGCTCCGCGACCGGGCGTCCTACCTCCACGCGCGGGCGTTGGAGGCGCAGGGCCGGCTCGAGGAGGCGATCCTCGACCTGGGGCAGGTCCGCTGCACCGGAATAGCCGACCTCCAGTGGGTCAGGGCCCGGCTGGCCCTCAGCCGGTGCTACCGCGAGACCGGTGACCTCGGTCGCGCGGTCGACTGCGGCCGCCCGGCGCTGGACCTCCTCAGCGACGCCGGGCTCGCCCATTGCGACGAGGCGATCCAGCTCGTCGTGACCGTGGCCGCCGCCTACTACGAGCGCGGGGACTGCGCCGAGGCACAGCGGCTGTGCCGGCGCGCGATCGAGCAGGCCGAGCGCGACGGATCGCCCACTGCGCGGGCCTCCGCCTACTGGAACGCGAGCATGATCGAGTCCAAGCAGGGGTCGCTGGGAACCGCGGTGTCGCTCGCCGAGCGAGCGCTGGCGCTCCTCGGTGAGGGCAACGACAGCCGCAACCTCGCCCGGCTGCGGTCCGAGCTCGGCACGATGCAGCTGATGACCGACGGCGCCGACCTCGACGAGGCCGAGCGCACCTTGATCCGGGCGGCGGAGGAGCTGCGGTCCTCCAGCGCGGGACCGGTCGACGTCGCCCGCAACCAGCTCGCGCTCTGCAAGGTGTTCCTCCTGCGGGGGGAGCCCGAGCGCGTGCACCCCGTGACCGAGGCCGTGCTCCGGGACGTCGGGGAGGGCGCCCCGGATGTCGCGGCCGAGGCAGAGGTGATCTCCGGTCGCGCGTCGGCAGCGCAGGGCGACCCTGCGGAAGCACATCGTGCCTTCCGCAGGGCCGTCCAGACGCTGAGCTCCATCGGTGCCGACCGGGCGGCCGCCGACCTGTGGTTCGAGCTCGGCGCGCTCTGGGAGAGCCTCGGCGATGCCGAGGCCTCCCGGGACGCCTACCGCAGCGCGGCCGCTTCGGCCGGTGTGCAGCTGCGCCTCGCGCTCGCGGCTCCTGCGCTCGTCCGAGTCTGACGCACTCCGCGTCGGACCGGTCCGTCACAGACCCGCACCGCGAGGGTCAGCAGCACCAGTTCCCGGTCTTGGAGACGCCGGAGCTCGTGACCGACCTGAAGTCGAACACGCCGCTCTGGGCCGTCCAGACGGGTGCAGCGACAGCGCTGAGCGCGAGCGTGGAGACGCCGGTGACAACAAGGGTGACCAAACGGGACATGAGTGCCTGCTTCCTGTGGAACGGAGGGGGGGAGTACTAGGCAATCCTAAATTTGACACTTTTGACAACTCCTTGACTCACGAATGGTCACGCAGGCAGACTGAGCCTCGCCGTCGGGTCGTCACCGGGTAGCGGGAGGCTGCTTCGTGGACGACCCGACGGCCGTGTGAGACGCCTGCTGCTCACGGTCGGCCCCATCTTCCGACGGCGAGTGGGTCCGCGTCTCGTGCGGACGTGGAGTTGAGTGGAACAGGCTCAACTGTGCGGGCGTTGTCCTTGGTGACGGGCGCTCGCCGCGCAGCTCCGCGGGCGCCCCTCCGGACACGCACCACCAGGAGGACCCCTCATGGACATCTCGAAGTTCACGACCCGCACCCAGGAAGCCGTTGCCGGGGCGCTCCAGGCAGCCACCGGCGCGGGACACCGTCAGCTCGAGGCCCTGCACCTGCTCGGCGCCCTGCTCGGGCAGCAGGACACCCTCACCCGGCCGCTGCTCACGGCGGCGGGCGTCGACCCGCAGCCGCTCGCCGCGGCGGTCGCGGCCGAGACCCGGCGACTGCCCTCCGCCACGGGCTCGACGGTGGCGGCCCCGGCCTACTCCCGCGCCGCGGTGCAGGCGCTCACGGCGTCCCAGGACGTCGCGGCCGAGCTGAAGGACGAGTTCACCTCCGGGGAGCACCTGCTGATCGCCCTCGCCGAGGTCGAGTCACCCGCCCAGCGCTTCCTCATCCAGGCCGGCGCGAGCGCCGACGCGCTGCGGGGAGCGCTGCCGCAGGTCCGGCGTACGCCGATCACGAGCCAGGACCCGGAGTCGACGTACCAGGCGCTCGAGAAGTACGCCGTCGACCTCACGACACGCGCCGAGGAGGGGAAGATCGACCCGGTCATCGGGCGCGACTCCGAGATCCGCCGGGTCGTGCAGGTGCTCTCCCGGCGCACCAAGAACAACCCGGTGCTCATCGGTGACCCGGGCGTCGGCAAGACCGCCGTCGTCGAGGGACTTGCCCAGCGCATCGTCGACGGCGACGTCCCGGACTCGCTCCGGGGCCGTCGGCTGCTGAGCCTCGACCTCGGGGCGATGCTCGCAGGCGCGAAGTACCGCGGTGAGTTCGAGGAGCGGCTCAAGGCCGTCCTCGAGGAGATCAAGGCGGCCGAGGGCCGGGTCGTCACCTTCATCGACGAGCTCCACACGGTGGTCGGCGCGGGCGCCGGGGGCGACTCGGCGATGGACGCCGGGAACATGCTCAAGCCGATGCTGGCGCGCGGCGAGCTGCGGATGATCGGCGCCACCACGCTCGACGAGTACCGCGAGCGCATCGAGAAGGACCCGGCACTGGAGCGCCGCTTCCAGCAGGTCTTCGTCGGTGAGCCGTCGGTCGAGGACGCCGTGGCGATCCTGCGCGGCCTGCAGGAGAAGTACGAGGCCCACCACGGGGTGAAGATCACCGACGCCGCGCTGGTCGCCGCCGCGATGCTCTCCGACCGCTACATCACCGGCCGGAAGCTGCCGGACAAGGCGATCGACCTCGTCGACGAAGCGGCCTCGAGACTGCGGATGGAGATCGAGTCCTCACCGGTCGAGGTCGACCAGCTCCGCAGGACCGTCAACCGGCTGAAGATGGAGGAGCTAGCGCTCGAGCGGGAGACCGACGACGCGTCCCGGGACCGGTTGGACCGGCTGCGCGCTGACCTCGCCGACCGCGAGGAGGAGCTCCGCGCGCTCGAGGCGCGTTGGGAGCGCGAGAAGGCCGGGCTCGAGGGCGCCGGGGAGCTCCGCAAGCAGCTCGACGCGCTCCGCGTCGAGTTCGAGCGCGCCTACCGCGAGGGGGACCTCGCCCGAGCGAGCGAGATCACCAACGGACGGATCCCCGAGCTCGAGAAGAAGCTGGCCGCTGCCGAGTCGGCGGCGCCCGAGACCGAGCCGATGATCCACGAGGAGGTCGGCCCCGAGGAGATCGCCGAGGTCGTCGAGGCCTGGACCGGCATCCCTGTCGGCCGGCTCCTCGAGGGGGAGACCGCCAAGCTGCTGCGGATGGAGGACGTCATCGGACAGCGGCTCATCGGCCAGCGCGCCGCGGTCGAGGCCGTCTCCGACGCCGTGCGCCGGTCCCGCGCCGGCATCGCCGACCCCGACCGGCCCACCGGCTCCTTCCTCTTCCTCGGCCCCACCGGGGTCGGCAAGACCGAGCTCGCCAAGGCGCTCGCTGACTTCCTGTTCGACGACGAGCGGGCCATCGTCCGCGTCGACATGAGCGAGTACTCCGAGAAGCACTCGGTCGCGCGGCTCGTCGGAGCGCCTCCCGGCTACGTGGGGTACGACGAGGGCGGTCAGCTCACCGAGGCCGTGCGGCGCCGGCCCTACTCGGTCGTGCTCCTCGACGAGGTCGAGAAGGCCCACCCCGAGGTCTTCGACGTGCTCCTGCAGGTGCTCGACGACGGCCGGCTCACCGACGGCCAGGGCCGCACCGTCGACTTCCGCAACGTGGTGCTGATCCTGACCTCGAACCTCGGCTCGACGTACCTCGTGGACCCGACGCTGGACGACGAGAAGAAGGGCGACGCGGTCATGGCGGTGGTCCGCGCCCACTTCAAGCCGGAGTTCCTCAACCGGCTCGACGAGACCGTGCTGTTCGACGCGCTCGGCAGCGAGGAGCTCGCCCACATCGTCGACCTGCAAGTCGCAGCGCTGGCCAAGCGGCTGGCGGTGCGCCGGATCTCGCTCGAGGTCACCCCGGCGGCCAGAGAATGGCTCACGCTGACCGGCTACGACCCCGCATACGGTGCCCGGCCGCTGCGGCGGCTGGTGCAGAGCGCGATCGGCGACCAGCTCGCCAAGGCGCTGCTCTCCGGCGACGTCCTGGACGGCTCGGCCGTCCGGGTCGACCTGGGCCCCAGCGGTGACCGGCTGCTGCTGGAGCCGGGCGAGCCCGTCACCGCCTGACCCCGGCGAGCGGGCGGGGGATGTCCGCAGGCGCGTGGGACCATGGGGGGATGACCGACTCGCCGCAGCCGAGCCGCCCGCAGCAGGTCACGACCGCCGTCGTGATCTCGGTGGCCGCCTGCGTCCTGGCGGTGGTCAACCTGTTCAACACCCGCGACCACCTGCGGGGGGCCTCCTTCCGGAGCACCCTCACCGACGCACAGGAGCGGGCGGGCGGCCTCGGGATCAGCAACGAGCGGCTCGTCTCGGTGCTGGAGGTGCTGGTCTTCGTCAGCGGGGCGCTGGCGGCAGTGGCGGCGGTCCTGGCGGTCTACGCCTGGCAGCGCAACCGGGCCGCCTGGATCGGGTTCTTCGTCTCGGCAGGGCTCCTCGTGTTCACGCTGCCCGTCGCCGGGGTGGTCCCGGTGCTGCTCCTCGCCGCGGGCGCGACCTTCCTCGCCAGCAAGCCCGCCCGGGACTGGTTCGCCGGCCGGGCCCCCGCGACCCCGGCCACGGCCGGCGGCCCGCAGCTCACGCTCTCCCAGGACGACCCCGGCAGCGGGCCGGTCCCCGGCCGGTCCGAGCCGCCGCCGTACCCCGGCCGCTTCGGCGGTGGGTCCTCGGCGGTGCCGCCCGGGAGCGGCGACCCTGCGGCCCCGGGGACGTCGGGACCGGGACAGGGCGACCCCCCGCCGGCCTTCGGGCCGTGGCACGGCGGGGCGGCGGGCCAGCCGGGGGAGACCCCGAGCCAGCCCTACGCGCAGCCGTCCCCGCCGCCGTCCAGCCAGCCCTATCCCCACCAGTACGGCCAGCAGCCCGGCCAGCAGTACGGCCAGCAGTACGCGCAGGCCGGCTACCCCTCACCGGGCTACGACCCGGGACCGCCGCCGTACGGACGGGCCTCCGACAAGCGGCCCGGGACGGTGACCGCCGCCTGCGTGGTCACGTGGGTGGGCAGCGCGCTCGTCGCCGCCCTGATCGGGATCGTGTCGCTGGTCCTGCTGGCCGATCGCACGCGGTTCCTGCGTGAGTTCCAGCGGCAGGCCGACGACGCCAACCTGAGCGTCTCGCAGGACGAGGTCCTCGCGATCACGTGGACGGTGGTGGGGATCGGGCTCTTCTGGTGCCTGGCCGCCGCGGTGCTCGCGGCCCTCGCCTTCCGGCGCAGCCGCGCAGGTCGCATCGGACTCGCGGTGAGTGCAGCGATGACCGTGCTGGTGAGCCTGGTGCTCATCCTCTCGTTCGTCGCGGTGCTCCCGCTGCTGCTCGGGATCGCGGTGCTCGTGCTGCTGTTCACCGGCGGGGCCAACGACTGGTACGCGCGGCGCCCGTCCTCCTCGCGGTTCTCCGGCGGCCCGCCGCAGCCGTACCCCGGTCAGCCGTCCCAGCCGTGGGAGCCGCCGCAGCAGACGCCTCAGCAGCCGCCGCCACCGCCCTCCGGTCACAAAGGACCGTGGTGACCTGTCCCGGCGCCGGGCTCAGCCGGCGGGGAGGTCGGCGGGGAGGTCGGCGGGGAGGTCGGCGGGGAGGTCGGCGGGGAGGTCGGCGGTGAGGTCGGCGGCGGCGAGCCGTTCGAGCGCTTCCTCGAGGACCGGGCGGTCCTTGCAGAACGCCCAGCGGACCAGCCGTCGCCCGGCCGGGTAGGCATCGCCCTCGGGGTCGTGGAACGGCCCGGCGGGCACCGCGACGACGCCGGCCCGCTCGGGCAGCGCCAGGCAGAAGTCGAGCGCGTCGTCCCACCCGAGGCCGCTCACGTCGCTGAGCGTGAAGTAGGTGCCGTGCGGGGTCACGGGGTCGAGACCTAAGTCGCCGAGCCCGGTGCAGAGCAGGTCACGGCCGGCGGCGAGCCGGGCAGCGAGCGCCTCGACGTACGACGCCTCGTGGTCCAGCGCGTGCGCGACCGCCGGTTGCAGCGGTGCGGCGTTGGTGAACGTGAGCCACTGCTTCGCCGCGAGCACCGTGCGGACCAGCTCGGGGGTGCCCGTCACCCAGCCGACCTTCCACCCGGTGCAGGAGAACGTCTTGCCGGCACTCGACACCGACAGCGTCCGCTCGGCCATCCCGGGCAGGGTGGCAAGCGGGACGTGCCGGCGACCGTCGTAGGTCAGGTGCTCGTAGACCTCGTCGACGACCACGACGACGTCGTGGCGCTGCGCGACCTCGGCGACCGCCGCGAGCTCGTCGGTCCCGAGCACGGCACCGGTCGGGTTGTGGGGGGTGTTGAGGACCAGGACGCGGGAGCGGTCCGAGACGACGTCGCGGAGCTGGTCGAGGTCCAGCCGGAACCCGTCCTCGGTGCGGCGCATCGCGACGGTACGCCGGACGCCGCCCGCCATCGCGGTCGCGGCGGGGTAGGAGTCGTAGAACGGCTCGACCAGGACGACCTCGTCGCCGGGGTCGACGAGCGCCAGGACGGCGGCGGTGACGGCCTCCGTGGCTCCCGCAGTGACGAGCACCTGGGTGTCGGGGTCCACCTCGATCCCGTAGCAGCGGGCCTGGTGCCGGGCGACGGCCCGGCGCAGCTCGGGAACGCCCGGACCGGGCGCGTACTGGTTGCGGCCCCCGAGGACCGCGGACACCGCGACGTCGAGCATCCCCTGAGGCCCGTCCTGGTCGGGGTAGCCCTGGCCGAGGTTCAGCGAGCCGGTCCGCGTGGCCAGCGCCGACATCTGCGTGAAGATCGTCGGTGGCACCGCCTGGAGCCGTCGCGCGAGCCGGTCGACCATGCCGCGACGCTACCCCGCGAGCACCGCCGCCTCGCTGCACTAGCCTCGGCGCCGTGACCGCACCCGACCCGCAGGACGACCACCGACAGCTGGTCGCGCAGATCCAGGACAAGGCTGTCGTCCACGGCCGGGTGGTGCTGGCGTCGGGCGCGGCGGCGGACTACTACGTCGACATGCGGCGGATCACCCTCGACGGCGTCGCGGCGCCGCTCGTCGGGCGGGTGATGCTGGAGCTCACCGCGGACCTCGACTACGACGCCGTGGGCGGGCTGACCCTCGGTGCCGACCCGGTGGCGACGGCGATGCTGCACGCCGCCCACGCGGGCGGCCGGGTCCTCGACGCGTTCGTGGTCCGCAAGGAGGGCAAGGCCCACGGCCTCCAGCGGCGGATCGAGGGGTCACCGGTCAAGGGTCGCCGGGTGCTGTGCGTCGAGGACACCTCGACGACCGGTGGCTCCGCCCTCACCGCCGTACAGGCGCTCCGCGAGGCGGGCGCCGACGTGGTCGCGGTCGCGGTCGTCGTCGACCGGGACACCGGCGCAGCCGAACGGGTGGCCGCGGAGGGGCTGGCCTACCGGTACGCCGTCGGGAAGGCCGAGCTTGGCCTGTGACCCGTCACGCGGGGCGGGTCGACCGGTCAGGAGGGGCGGGTCGACCGGTCAGGAGGGGCGGGTCGCGCGGGAGCGGGTGTCGCTGCCGGCGATGTCCACGTCCGGGATCCCGTCGCCGTCGTTGTCGTCCCCCAGCGGCCCCGAGGTACGGCGGTGCCGCCACCACTCGTAGGCCACCGGGATCACCGAGAAGCCCAGGATCACGAGGATCGCCTTGTCGATGTTCTCGCCGAGCCCGGGGAAGGCCGCGCCGAGGAAGTAGCCCAGCAGCGTGATGCTGAGGACCCATGCCACCGCGCCGACGACGCTCCAGGTCACGAAGCGCCGGCGGTCCATCCGGGTCACGCCCGCCACGACCGTGATGAACGTGCGCACGAACGGCACGAACCGGCCGATCACCAGGGCCTTGCTGCCGTGCTTGTCGAAGAAGGCCTCGGTCTGGTCGAAGTACTTCTTCTTCATGATCCGGCCGTTGCGCTCGTAGATCGGCGGACCGATGGCCCGGCCGATCTCGTAGCCCACGATGTTGCCCAGGATCCCCGCCAGAGTGAGCAGGACCAGGGCGAGCACCAGCTCCACGCCGGGGGAGGCCATGCCGAAGAGGTCGATCCGCTCGGTCGCGATGAACAGCCCCATCGCGAACAGCAGCGTGTCGCCTGGGAGGAACGGGAAGAACAGGCCGCACTCGACGAAGACGATGACCATGCTGACCCAGAACAGGGCCGTCCCGAACTGGTCGAGCAGCCAGTTGGGGTCCATCCACTCCAGCCCCAGGAGCAGCGGTAGGTGCGCGAGCAGTTCCACGGGGCGACTGTACCGGCGTACGGGTCGGTAGCCTCCGGATCGTGCTGCAGCCCACGTCGCCGCGGGCGCCGTCCGACCCGGTGCCGGGCAGCCCACCCGAGGTCGGCGTCGGGCCCTGGCACGGGCCGTGGCCGGAGGGCGCACAGTACGACCCGGCGCTGCTGGCCGACGGCGACCGTCGCAACGTCGTCGACCGCTACCGATACTGGACCGTCGAGGCGATCGTCGCCGACCTCGACCGCCGTCGGCACCGGTTCCACGTCGCGATCGAGAACTGGCAGCACGACCCCAACATCGGGAGCGTGGTCCGCACCGCCAACGCGTTCCTGGCCGCCGAGGTCCACATCGTGGGCCGACGGCGCTGGAACCGCCGCGGCGCGATGGTCACCGACCGGTACCAGCACCTGCGCCACCACCCGTCGGTCGCCGAGCTCGCAGGTCATATGGCGGCGCGCGGGGTGGTGCTGCTCGGCGTCGACAACCTCCCCGGCGCCCGTCCGCTCGAGGGGACGAGGCTCCCCGAGGCGGTCTGCCTGCTCTTCGGGCAGGAGGGGCCGGGTCTCTCCGACGAGGCGCGCGCCGCCTGCGCCGGCACGCTCTCGATCGCACAGTACGGCTCGACGCGGTCGATCAACGCCTCCGCCGCAGCGGCCGTCGCAATGCACTCCTGGGTCGTCCAGCACGCGGGACCGCCCCCTCCTGCTGTGGGAGAATGCGGCCATGCCGATCGCCACACCTGAGACCTATGCCGAGATGCTCGACAAGGCCCAGCGCGAGTCGTTCGCGTTCCCGGCCATCAACGTGTCGTCGTCCCAGACGCTCAACGCCGCGCTGGCGGGCTACGCCGAGGCGGAGAGCGACGGGATCATCCAGGTGTCCACGGGCGGGGCCGAGTACCTCGCCGGCCCGACCGTCAAGGACATGGTCGCCGGCTCGGTGGCCTTCGCGGCCTACGCACGCGAGGTCGCCAAGAACTACCCGGTCAACGTCGCTCTCCACACCGACCACTGCCCGGAGCCCAAGCTCGACGGCTTCGTCCGTCCGCTCCTGGCGCTCTCGGTCGAGCGGGTGAAGAACGGCGAGGAGCCGCTGTTCCAGTCCCACATGTGGGACGGCTCCGCGGTGCCGCTCGAGGAGAACCTCAAGATCGCCGAGGAGCTCCTCGAGCAGTGCGCGGCGGCGAAGATCGTGCTGGAGATCGAGGTCGGCGTCGTCGGTGGCGAGGAGGACGGCGTCGAGGGCGGCGGCGGCGAGCAGCTCTACAGCACCACGGACGACGCGCTCGCGACCGTCCGTGCGCTCGGGACCGGCGAGAAGGGCCGTTACCTCACCGCGCTGACCTTCGGCAACGTGCACGGCGTCTACAAGCCGGGGAACGTCAAGCTGCGCCCGGAGATCCTCAAGCAGGCGCAGGACGCGGTCATCGCCGAGCTCGGCCTCAGCGCCGACGCCCGGCCGTTCGACCTGGTCTTCCACGGGGGCTCCGGGTCGACGGCCGAGGAGATCGCCGCAGCGGTCGACTACGGCGTGGTGAAGATGAACATCGACACCGACACCCAGTACGCGTTCACACGGCCGGTCGCGGGCCACATGTTCAGCAACTACGACGGCGTCCTCAAGGTCGACGGCGAGGTCGGCAACAAGAAGGCCTACGACCCGCGGGCGTGGGGCAAGGCCGCCGAGGCCGGGATGGCCGCCCGGGTCGTCGAGGCCTGCGAGCACCTCCGCAGCACCGGTCGCAAGGTCTGAGGCGCCGACCCGCTGATGACCGGTCACGACCTGCTCGCCGGACCTCCTCCGACCCACCTGCCCGACGACCCCGCGCAGCCGCTCCTCGCTGCGGGACAGGCCCCTGTCGACGTCGTGCGCCGGCACCCCGACTCACCGGTCGCCTGGGCCGCCCTGGCCGAGTCGGCCCGGGCTTCGGGCGCCGACGACGTCACGGTCTACGCCTACGCCAGGGTCGGCTACCACCGGTCGCTCGACCTGCTGCGACGCAACGGGTGGAAGGGCCACGGGCCGGTGCCGTGGGAGCACGAGCCGAACCGGGGCTTCCTGCGGTGCCTGGCGCTGCTGGCCGCCATGGCCGCGGCGATCGGCGAGACCGCCGAGGCGCAGCGGTGCTCGACGTTCCTGCGCGACTCGAGCCCCGCGGCGTACGACGCGCTGGCCTGACCGGCCCGACGGTTCCCCAAGGGATGCAGGCGAACTGGTGCTCCCCACGGGTCACACGCCGTGGGAAGTCCGGTTCCCCAAGGGATGCAGGCAAGCTGCCGGAGCAGGAGCGGTACGCCGTCCGCAGCGTCAGACGCGGATGCGGATGACCCGGTCGTCCTGCGCGGAGGGGTCCCCGCGGCCGTCCCGGTTGCTCGTCATGATCCACAGCGAGCCGTCCGGCGCCTTCTCCACGGTGCGGATCCGCCCGAACCGCTCGTGCAGGTGACGGACGGTACGCCGGGCACGGTCACCGTCGAGCCGGACCGAGTAGAGGCAGTGGCCGGCGAGCGCGGCCACCCAGGCCCGGCCACCGGCGCACACCACGCCGCTCGGTGAGCAGCTCGAGGTCGGTGACCAGGTCACGAACGGCTCCTTGGCCGGCCCGTCCCCGTCGCCGCCCTCGACCCGCGGCCAGCCGTAGTTGCGTCCCTTGCGGATCCGGTTCAGCTCGTCGCGGGTGCTCTCCCCGAACTCGGTGGCCCACATCCGGCCGCGGCCGTCCCACGTGATGCCCTCGACGTTGCGGTGCCCACGGGTCCACGCGTAGGTGCCCCTCGGGTTGTCCGACGGCAGCGAACCGTCCGGGTGGAGCCGCAGGATCTTGCCGGCGAGGGAGTCCCAGTCCTGTGCGACCGACCCGGAGGTCTGCCCGAGGCGGTCCGCACGGGTGTCGCCGGTGCTCGCGAAGAGGTGCCCGCTCGGGCCGAAGGCGAGCCGTCCACCGTTGTGGGTGCGTGAGCCACGGGGGATCCCGCTGAGGACCACCTCGCTGCGGCCGAGCGCCCCGTCGACGTACCGCTTGCGGACGATCCGGTTGTCGTCGGCGGTGGTCAGGTAGAAGTAGACCCACCGGTCGTCGGCGAACGTCGGCGAGACCGCAATCCCGAGCAGCCCGCCCTCGCCGGCGTCAGGGTCGACCGCTCGCAGGCGGCCGACCTCCCGGCGGCCACCGCGACGGTCGACGCGGTGCACCCGACCGCTGACCCGTTCCCCGACCAGCGCGTCACCGCTCGGGAGGAACGCCAGCCCCCACGGGACGCGGAGGTCGCGGGCCAGCACCTTCCCGACCTCGACGCGGGCGGTCGGCCGCGCTGCCGTCGCAGACTCCCGGGACGACGGGACCGCAGCTCCGACAGCGACGCCGACGGGGACTCCGGCGGCGAGTCCACCGGTGACGCCGGCCAGGACGGTACGACGAGTGAGCACGAGGGCCTCCCTCCAGCACGTGACCACACCATCCTGGCACCCGCGTCCCAACGGTTAGGTTGGCTCGGTGGCTGCCCCGCTGGACACCGTCTCCACCGCTGCGACCGATCCCGACCGACCCCAGCCCTGGGCAGAGCTCGGGCTGAAGGCCGAGGAGTACGCCCGGATCCGCGAGCTCCTCGGACGCCGTCCGACGAGCTCGGAGCTGGCGATGTACTCGGTGATGTGGAGCGAGCACTGCTCGTACAAGTCCTCCAAGGTCCACCTGCGCCGGTTCGGCGAGCAGCTGACCGAGGAGATGCGCGAGCACCTCATGGTCGGGATGGGGGAGAACGCCGGCGTCGTCGACATCGGCCACGGCTACGCCGTCACGTTCAAGGTCGAGTCGCACAACCACCCGTCGTACGTGGAGCCCTACCAGGGCGCGGCGACCGGCGTCGGGGGCATCGTCCGGGACATCCTCTCGATGGGCGCGCGGCCGGTCGCGGTGATGGACGCGCTGCGTTTCGGCCCGCTCGACGCCGAGGACACCGTGCGGGTGCTGCCGGGGGTCGTCGCCGGGGTCGGCGGCTACGGCAACTGCCTCGGGCTGCCGAACATCGGCGGTGAGGTGGCCTTCGACGCCACGTACGCCGGGAACCCGCTGGTCAACGCCCTCTGCGTCGGGGTGATGCGCCACGAGGAGCTGCACCTCGCCAAGGCGTCCGGCGTCGGCAACCAGGTCGTCCTCTACGGCGCGCGGACCGGGGGCGACGGCATCGGCGGTGTCTCGGTGCTCGCCAGCGAGACCTTCGAGGACGGCCCGGACGGCGAGCGCGGCCCGGCCAAGCGGCCCAGCGTGCAGGTCGGCGACCCCTTCATGGAGAAGCTGCTCATCGAGTGCACGCTCGAGCTCTTCGCCGAAGGCCTCGTCGTCGGCATCCAGGACCTCGGCGGCGCCGGTCTGTCCTGCGCGACCAGCGAGCTCGCGAGCGCGGGCGACGGCGGCATGCGGGTCTGGCTCGACCGGGTGCCGCTGCGCGACCCCTCCCTCACCCCGGAGGAGGTCCTCATGAGCGAGTCGCAGGAGCGGATGATGGCCGTCGTCGCGCCGGACGACGTGCCGCGGTTCCTCGAGGTCTGCAAGCGGTGGGAGGTCGACGCGACCGTCGTCGGGGAGGTCACCGCGGTGACCGACGTAGAGCGCGAGCGGGGCGGCCGCCTGCTGGTCGAGTGGCGGGGTGAGGTCGTCGTCGACGTACCGCCGCGGACCGTCGCCCACGACGGCCCGGTCTACCAGCGACCCCTGGCGCGTCCCGAGGAGCAGGACGCGCTGCAGGCCGACCGCGCCGAGAACCTCCGGCGGCCCTCGGGCGGCGGCGAGCTGCGCGAGACCGTGCTCCGGCTCGTCGGCAGCCCCGGGCTCTGCGACCGGTCGTGGGTCACCGACCAGTACGACCGCTACGTCCTCGGCAACACCGTCCTCGCCCAGCCCGAGGACGCCGGCATGGTCCGGGTCGACGAGGAGACCGGCCTCGGGATCGCGCTGGCGACCGACTGCAACGGGCGGTTCGCCCGACTCGACCCGTACGCCGGGGCCCAGCTCGCCCTCGCCGAGGCGCACCGCAACGTCGTGGTCTCCGGTGCCCGCCCGATCGCGGTGAGCGACTGCCTGAACTTCGGCTCACCGGAGGAGCCGGGCGTGATGTGGCAGTTCGCGGAGGCCGTCCGCGGGCTGGCCGACGGCTGCGGTGAGCTCGGGATCCCGGTGACCGGCGGCAACGTCAGCCTCTACAACCAGACCGGGACCACGCCGATCCTCCCCACCCCGGTGGTCGCCGTGCTCGGCGTCATCGACGACGTCCGCCGACGGACCCGCAGCAGCTTCCCGGAGCCGGGCCTCACGGTGCTGCTCCTCGGGGTGACCGACGAGGAGCTGTCGGGCTCGGAGTGGGCCCACGTCGTCCACGAGCACCTGGGGGGTCAGCCGCCTCAGGTCCACCTCCCGGCCGAGAAGGCGCTGGGCCGGGTCCTGGTGGGCGCCGCGTCGGTCGGACTGGTCGCGTCCGCGCACGACCTCGCTGACGGCGGCCTCTCCCAGGCGCTCGTGGAGGCCTGTCTGCGCCACGACGTCGGGGTCCGCGTCAGGCTCGCGGGCGACCCGTTCGTCGCGCTGTTCTCGGAGTCGACGGCCCGCGCGCTCGTCGCCGTCCGGCCCGAGGACGAGCGGCGGTTCACCGCGCTGTGCGGCGCGCACGGCGTCCCGGTGAGCGTCCTGGGGACGACGCTGCTCGAGCCGGCCCTCGAGGTCGAGGGCCAGTTCCGGATCCCGCTCCCGGAGCTCCGGGCCGCCTGGGAGGCCCCGATCCCCGCCGCGATGGCCTCCTCGCCGAGCCGCCCCTCGTGACCGGTCGAGCCGCCCGCCACGGAGGGCGGCTCGACGCTGGGGTCAGAGGTCGCCGGCGTGCAGCCGGTCCCAGAGGCCCTCGGTCACGACGCCGCTCCGGGTCAGCCCGAGCCGCCCCTGGTAGCGCTCGACGGCGTCCGCGGTCCGCTCTCCGAACGTCCCGGTGCCCGAGAGGTCGGCGTCGACGGCGGCGTTGAGGGCCCGCTGCAGCCGACGTACGCCGGCCCCGGCAGCGCCGTACTTCACCAGCCGCTCGCTGCGCCAGGACAGCAGGGACGTCCAGGTGCGCGCGCCGACCGACGCGCGCGTCCCGATGCCCCGCTCCCGGCGCACCGTGCGGACCGCGTCCCGGGTCGCCTCGGACATGACCCCGTCGATCGGGCCCGTGTACCGGTCCTGCTGGGTCAGCAGGCACTGGGCGGCCTCGACCAGCGGGCCGGTCGACGACCGGGTGAGCCTGGGGTAGCGGGCGAAGGTCAACGTGACCCCGCCGCAGTGCGGCTTCTCCGGACGCGCCACCGACCCTCTGCCGAGGTCGAGGTAGTTGCTGTCGATGTTGATGGTGACCCCGCCCCAGGTCTCGTTGTGGCCGCCGAGGTACTGCTTGACCCGCCCTCCGGGCCGCCAGCCGTCCTCGCGGAGGTACGACGTGGAGGTGTCGGCCACGCCGTCCCAGCGGGCCAGCCAGATCCGGTCGGGCAGCTCGAAGGTCCCCGGCCGTTCGACGCGGGCGTCGTCGAGCGCCTTGATGCCGGAGCCGGCGCTCGAGTAGACCCCCGACACGTAGCCGAGCCGGTGCAGCCGCCACGTCCACGCCGAGGTGAACCACAGCGCCGACTCGCGGCAGGAGGTGTTGCTGATGTCGTAGGCCTCCATGTCGTACCAGAGCGTGCTGCCCTCGCCGATCCCGAGACCCTGCGCGACCCGGACCGCGCGCGCCGCCTCGGCCCGGCCCTGCCGGCGGGCGGCGAGGTAGCCGTCGGCCGACGAGGGGTTGATCCGCTCGTCGTCGGAGTAGCGGGGGAAGCGCGGGTTGCAGGACGCCTGCGGCCCGAGCGTGATCGGCAGCAGCCGCCAGCCGTTGGCCAGCTGGGTCCGGATCCAGGCCGGCGTGAGGTTCGGCTGGCTGCGGCAGCCCCGGGAGTCGCCGGAGATGTAGATGCCGACCGCCCAGTACGGCGAGGACCGGAGCCAGGCGTCCATCGCGGACTGCGTGGGAGCCACGCACTGGTCGAAGCCGTACCCGGTGAAGTGTCGCGGCGTCGTCGTGACGTCGGCCTCGGCGGGTGCGGACAGACCGGCGTACGCCGTGAGCGCGACCGTCGCGGCGAGGCCCGCGGCGAGCACCCGGGTCAGCGGACGGGTCGCACGGCGGCGCGGGGAGGGCGGAGGAGCGGCGGACATCGAGTGGTCCCTTCAGAAGAGGTCCGCAGCACTCTAATCACACCAGCCCCACCCGTTACCAGAAACGGCGGAGAAAGGTCCGCAGACACGCCGAGCAGGGCAGCGAGGGCAGAGCGGCGAAGGCAGAGCGGCGAAGGCAGAGCGGCGAAGGCAGAGCGGCGAGGGATGATCGGCGGGTGCCCGTCCGACTCCGCCCCGCCGACCCCGAGGCCGTGGCCGCCGCACTCTCCCGGCGCACCGAGGGCGCACCGACCCGCGACGACCAGCGGCTGCTCGTCAAGCACTTCCTCGCGGTGCTGAGCAGCCGCGCACCGGGTGGCGCGGTCGAGGTGCGCGTCCCGCCGTACGCCGCGGCACAGGTCGTCGGCGGGACCACCCACAAGCGCGGCACCCCGCCCGCGGTCGTCGAGCTCGACGCCGAGACCTGGCTCGACCTCGCCCTCGGCGGGCTGGCCTGGTACGACGCCGTCGCCGCCGGTCGGGTGGCCGCATCCGGTGAGCGCTCCGACCTCTCCGAGCACCTCCCGCTCACCTAGGGTGCGAGGCATGGACTCCGCTGCCTCCTCCTCGCCGGCTTCCTCGTCGGGTCCCCGGTCGGCCCCGGCCCCGGCAGCGTCGCTGGCGCAGCGCGTGACCGACGTGCTCCCCTCCGTGCGCGCGGACCTCGAGGCGCTGGTGCGGATCCCGTCGGTGAGCGCGCTCCCCGCCCACGCCGCCGACGTGCAGCGCTCCGCCGAGGCGACCGCGTCGCTCTTCGCAGCCGAGGGGTTCGACGTCGACCTGCTCGCTGTCGCGGGCGGTGCGCCGGCGGTCGTCGCGCGCAAGCCGGCGCCTCCCGGGCGCCCGACCGTGCTGCTCTACGCCCACCACGACGTCCAGCCGACCGGTGACCCGGCGGGCTGGGCCAGCCCCCCGTTCGAGCCGACCGAGCGCGGTGAGCGGCTCTTCGGGCGCGGCGCGGCCGACGACAAGGCCGGGATCGCGGCCCACCTGGCCGCGGTCCGCGCGCACGGCGCTGACCTCCCCGTCGGCGTCACCGTGCTCGTCGAGGGCGAGGAGGAGATCGGGTCCCCGACGCTCGAGGCCTTCCTCGCCGCCCACCGGGAGGCGCTGCGCGCCGACGTCATCGTCATCGCCGACTCCGCCAACTGGGACATCGGGGTCCCGGCGCTGACGACGAGCCTGCGCGGCCTCATCGACTGCGTCGTCGAGGTCAGGGTGCTCGACCACGGCGTCCACTCGGGCATGTGGGGCGGCGCCGTGCCCGACGCGCTGACCGCGCTGGCGCGCCTGCTCGCCACCCTCCACGACGAGCGGGGCGACGTGGCCGTCGAGGGCCTGCTCTCGACCCCCGCCTCGGACATCGACTACCCCGAGGACCGCCTCCGCGCCGAGGCGGGCGTCCCGGACGGGGTGCGGCTGATCGGCTCCGGGCCGCTGGTCGAGCGGCTCTGGACCCGCCCGGCGTTGGCGGTCATCGGCATCGACGCCACCTCCGTCGCGGAGTCGAGCAACACCCTGACCCCGGTCGCGCGGGCCAAGGTGTCGGTCCGGCTCGCGCCGGGGGACACCACCGCGAACGGGATGGCGGCGCTGGTGCGCCACCTCGAGCAGCACGCGCCCTGGGGCGCCACGGTCACCGTCACCGAGGGCGACCGGGGCGAGCCGACGCAGATCGACGCGAGCGGCCCGGCGTACGACGCGGCGCGCGCGGCCTTCCGTGAGGCGTGGGACGGCACCGAGCCCGTCGACACCGGCATCGGCGGCTCGATCCCCTTCATCGCGGCGTTCCGCGAGGCCTACCCCGACGCGTCGGTGCTGGTCACCGGCGTGGAGGACCCCGACACCCGGGCCCACGGAGCCGACGAGGGGCTGCACCTCGGCGAGTTCGCGCGCGTGTGCCTCGCCGAGACACTGCTGCTGCGCAACCTCGCGGATTCGGTTGCGGGGTCCGCTCCCGCTTAGCATGGGCGGGTGTCGCGTCGAACTCGTCCTGGTGACGGCCGTCTGACCTCCGACCTCGACCCGCAGGAGAAGGGACCGCAGGACGCGTGCGGCGTCTTCGGCGTGTGGGCGCCGGGGGACGACGTGGCGAAGCTGACCTACTTCGGGCTCTACGCGCTGCAGCACCGCGGCCAGGAGTCGGCGGGGATCGCGGTCAGCAACGGCCGCCAGATCCTGGTCTACAAGGACATGGGTCTGGTGTCCCAGGCGTTCGACGAGTCGACGCTGGAGAGCCTCAAGGGCCACGTCGCCATCGGGCACACCCGCTACTCGACGACCGGTGCGAGCACCTGGCACAACGCCCAGCCGACCTTCCGGCCGACCGCCGACGGGTCGGTCGCGCTTGCCCACAACGGGAACCTCACCAACACCCGTGAGCTCGCCCGTCGGGTCGACGCGCTCGCGACGGTCGCGGGCGAGCTCGACATCCCGTCGCGGCAGAGCAACCAGGTCGTCGCCACCAACGACACCTCGCTGGTCACGACGCTGCTCGCGGCGGACCCCGACCTCACGATCGAGGAGGCGGCCCTCGGGCTGCTCCCGACGGTCCGCGGCGCCTTCTCCTTCGTCTTCATGGACGAGCAGACGCTCTACGCCGCCCGGGACCCGCAGGGGATCCGGCCGCTGGTCCTCGGCCGGCTCGAGAACGGCTGGGCGGTGGCCAGCGAGGACGCCGCGCTGGTGACGATCGGCGCCCGCGTCGTCCGCGAGGTCGAGCCGGGCGAGCTCGTGGTGATCGACGACAACGGGCTGCGCTCGCACCGGTTCGCCGAGCCGGCGCCCAAGGGCTGCGTCTTCGAGTACGTCTACCTCGCCCGCCCGGACGCCACGATCGCCGGTCGCAGCGTCCACCAGGCCCGCGTCGAGATGGGCAGGCGCCTCGCCGCGGCGTACCCCGTCGAGGCCGACCTCGTCATCCCGGTGCCGGAGTCCGGCACACCCGCCGCCATCGGGTACGCCGAGGGCAGCGGCATCCCCTACGGCCAGGGGTTCGTCAAGAACTCCTACGTCGGCCGGACCTTCATCCAGCCCTCGCAGACGCTGCGGCAGCTGGGGATCCGGCTCAAGCTCAACGCGCTCGAGCCGGTCATCCGCGGCAAGCGGCTCGTCGTCGTCGACGACTCGATCGTGCGCGGCAACACCCAGCGGGCGCAGGTGCGGATGCTCCGTGAGGCCGGCGCCGCCGAGGTCCACGTGCGCATCAGCTCACCGCCGGTGAAGTGGCCCTGCTTCTACGGGATCGACTTCGCCACCCGCGCCGAGCTCGTCGCGAACGGCCTGGGCGTCGAGGAGATCCGTGCCAGCATCGGCGCGGACAGCCTCGGCTACATCTCCGAGGACGACATGGTCGCCGCCACCGGGCAGGACCGCTCCCGGCTCTGCCTCGCCTGCTTCGACGGCACCTACCCCGTGGGGGTCCCCGAGGAGGCCGTCGTCGGCAAGCAGCTGCTGGAGCGGGCGCTGCCGGGCCTGTCGCTCAGCGACATCAGCGGTCACGCCGGTCACGCCGGTCATGCAGCCCGCGTCCCGGCGGGGCGTGAGCCTCTGGGCGGGTCGCATCCCGGGTCGCGGGACGTCGAAGGCGTCCCGGTCGGCCTGGCCGGCGGGGCAGCCGATGCGCTGAGCCGGCCCTGAGGGGCGCGCGCGTGAGCCAGGCCTACCAGGACGCCGGAGTGTCGATCGAGGCCGGCGACCGCGCTGTCGAGCTGATGAAGGTGTGGGTCGAGCGGGCCCGTCGCCCCGAGGTGCTCGGCGGCATCGGTGGCTTCGCCGGGCTCTTCGACGCCAGCGCGCTCAAGGGCTACGAGCGGCCCCTGCTCGCGAGCAGCGCCGACGGCGTGGGGACCAAGGTCGCGATCGCCCAGGCGATGGACGTCCACCACACGATCGGCTTCGACCTCGTCGGCATGCTCGTCGACGACCTGGTCGTCTGCGGTGCCGAGCCGCTGTTCCTCACCGACTACATCGCCACCGGTCGCGTGGTCCCCGAACGCATCGCCGCGATCGTGCAGGGCATCGCCGAGGCGTGCGTCGAGGCGGGGTGCGCCCTGCTCGGCGGAGAGACCGCCGAGCACCCGGGGCTCCTCGCGCCGGACGCCTACGACGTGGCCGGCGCGACCACCGGCGTGGTCGAGGCCACCCACCTGCTCGGTCCGGGGCGCGTCCGTCCCGGCGACCTGGTCGTCGCGATGGCGAGCAGCGGGCTGCACAGCAACGGCTACTCCCTGGTCCGCCACGTGCTGCTCGGTGCGACGGACGCCGGCGGCCTCGGCTGGGACCTGGAACGGACCGTCCCCGACCTCGGGCGCACCCTGGGCGAGGAGCTGCTGGTCCCCACGCGGATCTACGCCCGCGCCTGCCTGGACCTCGCACGCACCACCCTCACCCACGCGATGGCACACATCACCGGTGGCGGGCTCGCCGCGAACCTCGCGCGGGTGCTGCCCGAGGAGGTCGAGGTGGTGCTCGACCGCGGCACCTGGACACCGCAGCCGGTGTTCGGCCTGCTCCGCGACGTCGGGGTCGCCGAGCCCGACCTCGAGGCGACGCTGAACCTCGGTGTGGGGATGGTCGCGGTGGTCGACCGCGACGACGTCGACGGCGCCCTGGCCCGGCTGGCCGAGCACGAGGTGCAGGCCTGGGTCTGCGGTGAGGTGCGGCTGGTGGCCGGCACGACCTCAGGGGCGGCGGTCCGGCTCGTCGGCGCGCACCCGGGCTGGTGAGCCGCGTCTGACTTCGCGGGTCCGGGTGCGGGACCCTGTGAGGGCCAGGTAGCCTGGGCGCACGAATCAACCCGTGAGACGAGGGGTCCCTATGGGGCGCGGCCGTGCGAAGGCTAAGCAGACGAAGGTCGCTCGCGACCTGAAGTACCGCACACACGAGACGGACTTGAGCGCGCTCGCCCGTGAGCTCCACGGGGGACCGGGTGACCCGGGCGGACCGGCCAGTCGTGCCACCCCTGAGGACAGCGTCGACGACGACCCTGCTGATCTGGACGAGGCCGAGGCCTGGTCGGGCTACGCGGACGACCGCGGCTGATCCAGCAGCCGGCCCGAGCGGCTCCCCGATCTCGGCAGGTGGATCCGGCGGACAGCGCTGATCTCGGCGATCCGTTGCTGCGCCCGGCGTTCGGCGGCGACGCCCGGCGGGACACCGTCCCGCTCGGCGGTCCGCAGCACCTCGAGCACGGTCTCGTGGATCCGTGACGCGCGCTCCCTGGCCCGCTCGGCGGAGAACCCGACACGCTCGTCGGCGACCTGGATGAGGCCGCCGGCGTTGACGACGAAGTCGGGGACGTAGAGGATCCCGCGGTCGGCGAGCGCCTTGTCGATCGAGGGGTCGGCGAGCTGGTTGTTCGCGGCGCCGCACACGATCCGGGCCCGGAGCCGCTCGACGACCTCCGCGTCGACGGCACCCCCCAGGGCGCACGGCGCGTACACGTCCAGCGGTGCTGCCACGAGCTCCGCGGTGCTGGTTACCGAGCGGACCGAGGGGTGCTCGTGCACGACCGCGGCGACCGCGGCTGGGTCCACGTCGGCGACGACGACGTCGGCGCCCTCCTCGACGAGCCGGGCCACGAGGTGCCTGCCGACCTTGCCGACGCCGGCGACGCCGACCCGGCGGTCCTGCAGGGTCGGCGCGTCCCACACCACCCGGGCGGCAGCGCGCATGCCCTGCAGGACGCCGTACGCCGTGAGCACCGAGGAGTCGCCTGCTCCGCCGTGCGCGGCCGTCCGCCCGGTGACGTGGTCGCACTCCCGGGCGACGACGTCCATGTCGGGGCTGGAGGTGCCGACGTCGCACGCGGTGACGTAGCGGCCGCCGAGGCTCTGGACGAACCGGCCGTAGGCCCGCAGCAGCGGCTCGGTCTTGCTCGTGCGGGGGTCGCCGAGGATGACGGCCTTGCCGCCCCCGAGGTCGAGGCCCGCCGCCGCGGCCTTGAGCGTCATGCCACGGGAGAGCGCCAGCACGTCCTCGAGGGCCGCCTGCTCGTCGGCGTACGGGTGGAACCGGGTGCCGCCGAGCGCCGGTCCCAGGACGGTGGAGTGGATCGCGATGATCGCGCGCAGGCCGGTCGCGGGGTCGGAGCAGAAGACGACCTGCTCGTGGTCCTGGAGCCGATCGAACACTGACGTCACGGTGGTGACTCCCCTCGTCGGCGACCGTGGCGCCTCGGCGGGGTGGTGCGGGAGCCCTGGTCGACGGTCGGGGCCGCTAGGATCGTGCGACCCTCGTCACACAGTACGCGGTCCAGATGATGTAGGTTCTGATGCCGTGCACGCATTGTGCCAGATTTCCCACTTGGTCTAGTATGAAGGCGTCGCGAGCCGGGTAGGGAAGCCGTGGCGCACGCTGCTGGAGACACGACGCGTAGGGAGGGTCCATGAACCCGCGACCGCCTGAGTCCGAAGCCCTGCTGACGCCCGCCGAGGTCGCCTCGATGTTCCGGGTCGACCCGAAGACGGTCACGCGGTGGGCGAAGGCCGGCAAGCTGAGCTCCATCCGCACCCTCGGCGGCCACCGCCGCTACCGCGAGTCCGAGGTGCGGGAGCTGCTGTCCGGCATGATGCCGGAGCAGCGGCGCGGCGAGGACGACGCCGGCTGACCGGCTGACGCACGAGGCGCAGGCCACCGTGGGTGACCTGCGCCTCGCAGTGTGGCCAGGGGCGGGGTCGAACCGCCGACCTACCGATTTTCAGTCGGTCGCTCGTACCAACTGAGCTACCTGGCCGAGCCGGGAGGCATGACCTCCCGGTTGGCGACCCCGACGGGACTCGAACCCGCGGCCTCCGCCGTGACAGGGCGGCGCGCTAACCAACTGCGCTACGGGGCCTTGGTCGCTGCCGACCCCGCACGCGCGCCTGGTGGTGGCCTGGCGGTGCGGGACAGCAGCGGTCGAACTCTAACAGCCCCCGGCACTGCGGGACGAATCGGCCGCGCCCGGAGGGCACCCCCAACGGGATTCGAACCCGTGCTACCGCCGTGAAAGGGCGGGGTCCTGGGCCGCTAGACGATGGGGGCCCGCTCGCGGCTGCCGCCGACGAGACCGGCTCATCCTAGGGCACCCCGCCGCCGCGACGGCGGAGCTCGGGCGGCAGGATGACCGGGTGGTGGACGTGAGCCGGGAGAGGTTCGAGGAGCTGGTGGCCGAGGCACTCGACACGATCCCGGCCGAGCTGACCGCGCTCATCGACAACTGCGTCGTCCTGGTCGAGGACGAGCCGCCCGCCGACGACCCCGACCTGCTCGGTCTCTACGACGGTACGCCGCTGACCGAGCGCGACAGCAGCTACACGCTGGTCGTGCCGGACCGGATCACCGTGTTCCGGGGGCCGCTGCTCGACATGTGCGAGGACGAGCGCGAGGTCGTCGACGAGGTGCGGATCACCGTCGTCCACGAGATCGCCCACCACTTCGGCATCGACGACGACCGGCTCCACGCGCTGGGCTACGGCTGAAGCGAGCGGCGGGCCGGCGTCGCGTCAGCGCCGGGGTCAACTGGGGTCAGCGCCCCACGGTCCACCCCGCCGCGCAGGCGGCAAGGCCGACCGCCACCGTGAGCGCCGCGTAGACGCTGCCCCGCCGCCATCCCAGGGCGACGGTCTGCACCGCGAAGGACGAGTAGGTGGTGAGCCCGCCGCAGAAGCCGACGGCGAGCAACGCCCAGGCAGGTCCGTCGAGGGCCCGCGCGGCGAACCACCCGAGCAGCAGCGAGCCGGCGCTGTTGACCGCCAGCGTGCCCCACGGCAGTCCGATCACGGGGCCGTCCCCGGGGCCGTCACCGGGGCCGCCCACGAGCCGACCGTCGAGCCACGTGCTGACGACGTGGCGCATCGGCGCCCCGACGGCCGCGCCGAGGGCGACGCAGAGCCAGGTCACCGGACCGGGTCCCGCCCGGACGCGGCGCCGCGGCGGCGGTCGACGACGGCCGTCGCCGCGAGCCGACCGGCCACGCAGCCCGTCAGGCAGACCAGCAGCGTCCCCAGCAGGTACCCGAGCGCGAGCGCCGGCTCGCCGCCGTCGAGGAGTCGCCGGCCCTGCTCGGCGTACGCCGAGAAGGTGGTGTAGCCACCGAGCACGCCCGGGCCGAGGAGTGCCCGGACCACCGGACGCTGCAGGCCCGGCACGACCCCGAGGGCGGCCAGCGCGGCCGACCCGGTCAGGTTGATGCCGAGCGTCGGCCACGGGAAGGCGAGCGCCCCGACCGGGAACGCCACGTCGACGGCGTGCCGGAGCAGTGCTCCGAGCGCTCCGCCGACCGCCACCGCGAGGAGGGGGAGGAGCCCGGCCCCGGTCAGGACGGCGCGGGCGGGATCCTCGGCGGGTGCGGTGGTCATGGCGACGATTGTCGCGGCGGGGCGTCCTCGGGCGGGCTGGCGGTGTGAGCGACGACATCGGGATACTGGGAGCGCGGGTGGACACCCAGGTGTTGTCCTCCCAGGACACGGGAGGATGACCGTGACCACCGACGCAGGAGAAGGTGACGGCTGATGGCTCACACACTCGACACGGCCCGGCAGGGACAGCCGACCGGGTTCAAGCACCGGGTGGTCGTGATCGGCTCCGGGTTCGGCGGTCTGTTCGGGACCAAGGCGCTCAGGAACGCCAACGTCGAGGTGACGGTCATCGCCAAGACGACCCACCACCTCTTCCAGCCGCTGCTCTACCAGGTCGCGACCGGGATCCTGTCGCAGGGCGAGATCGCCCCGCCGACCCGGGAGATCCTCGCCGGGCAGAAGAACGCGCGGGTGATCCTCGGTGAGGTGAGCGACATCGACCTCGAGCAGCGGGTCGTCCGGTCCCGGGTGCGCTCACGGGTCATGGACCGCGAGGTCGTGACGCCCTACGACTCCCTCATCGTGGCGGCGGGGGCCGGGCAGTCCTACTTCGGCAACGACCAGTTCGCCGAGTTCGCCCCCGGCATGAAGAGCATCGACGACGCCCTGGAGCTCCGCGGCCGGATCTTCGGCGCCTTCGAGCTCGCCGAGCTGGCCGAGACCGAGGAGGAGGTCCAGCGCCTGCTCACGTTCGTCGTGGTCGGTGCCGGTCCGACCGGTGTCGAGATGGCCGGACAGATCGCCGAGCTGGCTCACCGCACGCTGCGCAAGGACTTCCGCAGGATCAACACCCGCGACGCGCGGATCATCCTGCTCGACGCCGCGCCGCAGGTGCTGCCGCCGTTCGGCAAGAAGCTCGGTGCGGCTGCGCAGCGCTCGCTGGAGAAGCTCGGCGTCGAGATCCAGCTCGGGAAGATGGTCGTCGACGTCGACGCCCGCGGGCTGGTCGTGCAGAGCAAGGACGGCCAGCGCGACCGCATCGAGGCCGTCACCAAGGTGTGGGCGGCCGGGGTCCAGGCCAACCCGCTCGGCAAGACCCTCGCCGACCAGACCGGCGCCACCCTCGACCGGGCCGGGCGGATCGCTGTCAACCCCGACCTCACCCTCCCCGGGCACCCGGAGGTCTTCGTCGTCGGCGACATGATCGCTCTCGACAACCTCCCCGGTGTCGCGCAGGTCGCGATCCAGGGCGCCCAGTACGCCGCCAAGGAGATCTCGCGGCGGGTGGAGCACGAGCCGCCGCTCAAGCCCTTCAAGTACTTCGACAAGGGCAGCATGGCCACGATCTCGAGGTTCGACGCCGTCGCCCTGATCGGCAAGCTCCGGCTCTCGGGGTTCGTCGCGTGGCTGCTGTGGCTGGCGGTGCACCTGGTGTACCTCACCGGGTTCAAGAACCGCGTGACGGCGCTGGGCCACTGGACGGTCAGCTTCATCGGCACCGGGCGGGCCGAACGGGTCGCGACCGAGCAGCAGATCTTCGCCCGGGCCGCGATCGGGCAGCTCCAGGGCGGGATGTCGGAGCTCACCAGGACCGCGACGCCGCAGGGTTCCGCGGACGAGGTCCAGGCGACCGAGGAGCGCCGGGAGGAGCTCGAGGACCGCGCGGAGGAGGAGTCGGAGAACGCCGACGAGGAGCGCAGGCCGCAGCGCTCGGAGGAGCGCGCCGGCCTCTGACCCCGCCGGGTTCGGGACCGGTCCGGTCGGGCATCGTGGCCCCATGTCGGTCACCCGCCCCCCGTTCGACCCCCTGGTCGGCCCGAGCTCCGGCCCGCTGGCCACCCGCCGGGCCGGGGTACTGCTGCACGTCACCTCCCTTCCCTCGACGGGGCCCGAGCCGGGTGCGCCGGGCGACCTGGGCGCAGCGGCGTACCGCTTCGTCGACTTCCTCCACGCCGCCGGCTGCACCGTCTGGCAGGTGCTCCCGCTCGTCCCCAAGCACCAGGTGCACCCGTCGCCCTACAACGCCGTGTCGGCGCTGGCAGGGGACACCGAGCTCGTCAGCCTCCACCGGCTCCGCGACCAGGGGCTGCTGACCGACGCCGACCTCGACGCGGTGGCCGACGGTTCGACCACCCGCGAGCAGGCGCGCGCGACCGGTGCGGAGCGGTTCCTGCAGGCGGGACCCGACCCGGTCTTCGAGGAGTGGTGCGCCGCTCACACCTGGCTCGCGCCGTACGTCGAGTTCGTCGCCCTGCGGGAGTCCCTCGACCACGCCGCATGGCCCTCCTGGGAGCCCGCGCTGCGACGCCGTGACCCCGAGGCGGTCCGGCGCGCGCTCGCCCCGCTCGCCGGCCGGCTCGACGTGCTCCGGGCCGAGCAGTGGTTCTTCGCCTCGCAGTGGGCCGAGCTCAAGCAGTACGCCGCCCAGCGCGGTGTCGCGGTGTTCGGCGACCTCCCGATCTTCGTGTCGCTGGACAGCGCGGACGTCTGGGGAGCCCAGCACCTCTGGCGGCTGGACGCCGAGGGGAAGCCGATCACGGTGACCGGCGTACCGCCGGACTACTTCGCGGCCGAGGGGCAGCGGTGGAACAACCCGCACTACGACTGGGAGGCGATGGCCGCCGAGGACTTCGGCTGGTGGCGGCAACGGGTCGCCGGCCAGCGCGAGCTCTTCGACCTCGTGCGCATCGACCACTTCCGCGGTTTCGAGGCTGCCTGGCACGTCCCGGTGGACGCCCCGACCGCCAAGGAGGGCCACTGGGAGAAGAGCCCGGGGCGCCAGGTCCTCTCGGCGCTCCTCGACACGAGCGGCGAGGGCACGCTGGTCGCTGAGGACCTGGGCGTGATCACCCCTGAGGTGGACCGGCTGCGGCTGGAGTTCGCGCTGCCCGGGATGAAGGTGCTGCAGTTCGCCTTCGACGGCGACGCCGACAACTTCTACCTGCTCGAGCACCACGTGCCGAACAGCGTCGTCTACACCGGGACCCACGACAACGACACGACCGTCGGCTGGTGGCGGTCGCTGGACGAGCGGACCCGCCGCTACGTCCTGGACCACGTCCCGGCCAGTGACGAGCCGATGCCGTGGGCGCTGGTGCAGGCCGCGCTGGGGTCGGTGGCCCGGCTCGCCGTCGTCCCGGCGCAGGACCTGCTCGGCCTGGGCTCCGAGGCCCGGATGAACACGCCGGGCACGGAGGCCGGCAACTGGTCGTGGCAGGCGGACGACGGGGTCTTCGACGAGGCGCTCGCGCACCGTCTCCGCGTGCTCGTCGAACGCTCGGACCGGCTGCCCGCCGACCGGTCGCCGTGATGCTCGTGAGGGGGGTGCGAGGGTGCGCAGCGCACTGGCAGGGCTGAGCGGGCTGCTCGCGGCGCTCCTCCTGCCCCTGGCTCTGGTCTCGGTCTGGCTGCACACGGTCGTCGCGGACACCGAGGAGTACCTGGCGCGTGTGGACCCGATGGCGGCCGAGGCCCGGGTCCGCGAGGCCGTCGGCGACGTGCTCGTCGACGGGTTGCTGCAACGCGTCGACGTCGAGGCGCTGGGCGACCGGCTGCAGGCGTCGGTGGAGGTCCCGGACCTGGGCCTGCCGTTCGACGTGCCGGACCTGCCGGGCGACCTCGACGAGCGGCTCGCGGAGCTGCGCGACGAGGTCGGCCCGCTGCTCGAGGACGCCGCGGGGGACGCGACGGCCGCCGCCCAGGAGCTGGTGCGGCGGCTGGTGCGCGCCGTGGTGGAGAGCGACGCGTTCGCCCGGTTGTGGCGCGCCGCCCAGGAGGCCGGGCACGGTGAGGTGGTGTCGGTGCTCAGCAGCGCGGACCCGCTCGAGGCCCGCGACCGGCTGGTCGTCCCGCTCGACGCGTTCGTCGACGCGGTCCGCGAGCAGCTGGCGGCGCTGGGCCTCCCGCTGGAGTCCGCGCTCGACGGGTTGTCGGTCGCGCTCCCGTTGGCCTCGGCCGACGACCTGGAGGAGGCCCGCGTCGTCTACCGCGTCCTCGAGCGGTCCTGGCTCCTGCTGCCGGTCGCCGCGGTGGTGCTCGCGCTGCTCGCCCTGGCGCTGGCCCGCCGACGGTTGCGGACCCTCGGGGTCCTCGGGGCGCTCGCCGTGGCGGTCTGCCTCGCGGTGCTCGGCGTCGTCGGCGTGGGCCGCGAGCTGCTCCTGGACGCCAGTCCCTCGGGCGCCGCCCGGGTGGTCACCGCACGGATGGCCGACGCGGTGAGCGTGGACCTCTGGGACGCCGCCGGCACCGGGGTGCTCGCCGGGGCGGCCGCGGTCGTCGTGGCGTTCGTCCTGGGACTGGTGGTCCGGACGCTGCGGTGGTCCCGGCAGACTGGGGGATGACCCCGGAGCCGAGGGGGAACACCCGGAGGCAGGACGACGGGGGCAGACGGCACCGACGAGACGACGACGAGACGACCCCGACCAGATGACAGAGAAGGGCAGCGCATGACGCAGACACCGGCGGAGAGCACCCAGGAGATCCTGACCAACCGCCAGGGACACCCGGTCTACGACAACCAGAACCAGCGGACCGTCGGCGCACGCGGTCCCGCGACGCTGGAGAACTACCAGTTCCTGGAGAAGATCAGCCACTTCGACCGTGAGCGGATCCCCGAGCGGGTGGTCCACGCACGCGGCACCACGGCGTACGGCTTCTTCGAGGCCTACGGCGCGTGGGGCGACGAACCGATCGAGCGCTACACCCGGGCCGGGCTGTTCGCCGAGCGCGGCAAGCGCACCGACGTCGCGATCCGGTTCTCCACGGTGGCGGGGGGCCGCGACTCGTCGGAGGTCGCCCGGGACCCGCGCGGGTTCGCCGTGAAGATGTACACCGAGGACGGCAACTGGGACCTCGTCGGCAACAACCTCGGGGTCTTCTTCATCCGGGACGCGATCAAGTTCCCGGACTTCATCCACTCCCAGAAGCCGGACCCCGTGACGTTCGAGGCGAGCGTCCCCAACCGGGCGTTCGACTTCTTCAGTCAGGCCCCCGAGGCCATGCACATGGTGATGCTGGTCTTCAGCCCCCGTGGGATCCCGGCGTCGTACCGCCACATGCAGGGGTTCGGCGTCAACACCTACAAGTGGGTCAACGCCGCGGGCGAGACCAAGCTGGTGAAGTACCACTGGATCCCCCAGCAGGGCGTGAAGTCCTACACGGCTGCGGACGCTGCGGCCGTGCAGGGGCAGACGCTGGGGTCGCACACCAAGGACCTGTACGACGCCATCGAGCGCGGCGACCACCCCGAGTGGGAGCTGCAGGTGCAGATGATGGACGACCACGACCACCCCGAGCTGGACTGGGACCCGCTCGACGACACCAAGGTGTGGCCCGAGGAGCTCTTCCCGCCCAAGCCGGTCGGCCGGATGGTGCTGGACCGCAACGTCTCCGACCAGCACGACGAGAACGAGCAGATCGCGTTCGGGACCGGCGTGCTCGTCGACGGGCTGGACTTCTCCGACGACAAGATGCTGGTCGGGCGGACGTTCTCCTACAGCGACACCCAGCGCTACCGCGTCGGGCCGAACTACCTGCAGCTGCCGGTGAACCAGGCGAAGAACGCCCGGGTCGCCACCAACCAGCGGGGCGGTCAGATGTCGTACGGCGTCGACCTCGGCGAGCAGCAGAACCCGCACGTGAACTACGAGCCCTCGACGCTCGGCGGGCTCAAGGAGGCCGAGTACCCCACCCACGACGAGCAGGGCCCGGAGATCCGCGGCCGGCTCACCCGCACGCGGATCCCGCGGACCAACGACTACCAGCAGGCCGGCGAGCGGTACCTCCACTCCGAGCAGTGGGAGAAGGACGACCTCGTCGCCAACCTCGTCGCTGCGCTGAGCCAGTGCGACCAGCACATCCGGGAGCGGATGGTGTGGCACTTCTTCATGTGTGAGGACGAGCTCGGCCAGCGGGTCGGCGACGGGCTCGGGATCAGCGCCGACGACGTCCGCGGGTTCGACCCGCTCCCGCACCAGACGCTCAACGAGGAGGAGCTGCAACGAGCCGCGAACCTGGGCAAGAACGGCACGCGGCCGATCAAGGACCAGAAGATGACCCACAGCGTGCCGAACGAGCACGTCGCGGTCACGAGCTGACGCGCTCCCGGGTCGCCGGGGCGCTCCGGCCGCCGCGGCTCCGGCCGGGGGACCTCGTCGCGGTCGTCGCGCCGGCCGGGCCTGCCCCGCCGGCGCGGCTGGCGGCCGGGGTCGAGGTCCTGCGCAGCTGGGGGCTCGAGGTGCGGGTGCCCGGGCCGGTCGCCGAGGGGCGGACCGGGGCGCTGCCGTGGCTGGCCGGGAGCGACGAGGAGCGGGCGGGCCGGTTCACCGCGGCGTGGACCGACCCCGAGGTCCGGGCGGTGTGGGCCGCGCGCGGCGGGTCCGGGACGCACCGCGTCCTGGACCTGCTCGACTGGCCGGCCCTCGCCGCGGGCACACCGAAGCTGCTCGTGGGCTTCTCCGACATCACCGCGCTGCACGAGGCGGTCGGGTCGCGGCTGGGCGTGGCCACCCTGCACGGGCCGGTCGTGACCCAGCTCGGCGACGGTGACCCGGCCTCGGCGACAGCCACCCGGGCCGCCGTCCTCGACGGCGCCGCGGCAGGGCTCCGCGGGAGCGGCGTGGTGCCCGGGGTCGCCGAGGGGGTGCTGGTCGGCGGCAACCTCACCGTCCTCGCCGCCGGTCTCGGCACGCCCTGCTCCCGGCCGGCAGCCGGCGGGATCGCGCTGCTCGAGGACGTCGACGAGCAGCCCTTCCGGCTCGACCGGGTGCTCACCCAGCTGCTGCGCGGCGGCTGGTTCGACGAGGTCGCCGGTGTCGCCCTCGGCCAGTTCACCCGGTGCGGGGACCCCGAGGTCGTCCGGACGCTGCTGCGCCGCCGGCTCGAGCCGCTCGGGGTCCCCGTGGTCGAGGGGTTGTCAGTGGGTCACGTCGCCTCGAACCTGCCGGTCGCCCTCGGCATACCGGCGGAGCTCGACGGCGGGGCGGGCGCCCTCACGGTTCAGCCTGCGGTGGCCTGAACCGCGGCGCCGGCAGCCGTCCAGACGCGTGTGACCGGGGGCGGCGGCGGGAAGGAGGATCAGAACGCCACGCCACGCCACGCCCCGCCACGCCCCGCCCCGCCCCGCCCCCGAGGAGGCCCCATGCACAAGGACCCGCTGACCGCCGTCGCCGCCGCAACCGTCGGGGTGGTCGCGGCAGCCCGCGCGACGCGGCTCGTGACCAAGGACCACTGGCCGCCGATGTCCTTCGTGCGCCGCAAGTACGTCGAGCTGACCGAGGGCACCGAGTGGTCGGTGCTCGCCGAGTGCCCCTTCTGCGTGGCCCCGTACGTGGTCGCCGCCGACCTGGCCTGGGCGCTGCGCAGCGACCTCGGCCGGAAGTGGTGGATCGCCAACGGGTGGTTCGCCGCGTCGTACGCCGCCTCCCTCATCGTCGTGCGCGACGACGTCCCCGACCGGACGATCAACGTCAAGTCGGCGCCGGTCGACGACGCTCCCGCCGAGGCGGCCAGCCCGAACGGCCAGCCGCAGGTCGCCGCCCTCGCCTGACCGCTCGGCGCGGGGTCAGAGGAGGGTCGCCTCGTCGCCGAGGCTGATCGTTCCCGGCACGAGGACGTCGGCCACCAGGCCGAGGTCGCCGTCGTGGCGACGCAGCAGCTCACGCAGCACGGCACGGTCGTCGGGGAGCCCGTCCTGCGCCATGCCGACCATGACGCAGCGGGGCATCGGCGCCGTGAGCGCGAGCTCGACGGTGCCGACCCGCAACCGGCGACCGACCCAGCCGTCCTCGAGGAAGCCGTCCCCGAGGGCGTCGCTGTCGATCACCAGGTTCGCCCGCGTCCTCCTCGCGTCGACCGGAGCGCCGCCGGAGGCGGCCCGCAGCGAGGCCGTCGTCACGAGGTGGAGGGGACCCTCGTCGGCGTGGGGCGCGGCTCCCTCGCGCTCGAGTCTCACCGGCCGGCCGACGTGGGCGGACAGGGCCGTGTGCACCTCCGGGTCGTCCGCGCGCAGCGACCTGCCGTCCGGGAAGGTCACGACCGCCAGCTCCCCGTCGTACGTCGCCCGCAGCTCCAGCAGCCCGGGCATCCGGCGGAACCGGCGGCTGGTCTTCCCGCTCCCGAAGCGGCCGTCCGGGTCGTACACCGCCCAGAGCCGGTCCCCGTGGACGCCGCGGCGGTCGAGGCTCACCCGCTCCGGGCGCTCACCGCCGAGCGACTTGACCGGGTACCGGTGCAGCTGCGCGACCCGTCCGACGACCGCGCCCGGGGCGACCGGCGCGTGTGGGGACCGGAGCGGTTCCACGCGTCCTCCTCCTCCTCGCTCGGCGCCGGCCCGCGGGGTTGGTCCGGCGAGCACGGGGTATCGCCTGATCGCCCACCCACCACTCCCGAGGAGGCACGATGGCCACCGGCGAGACCGGCTTCGACGATGTCACGTTCGACCTGATCTCCGTGCAGTACCACTCGCTCAAGGCGGGGCACGACTACGGACAGTACGTCCGTGACGCGGAGAACGCTGGGCAGGACGAGATCGCGCAGTTCTTCCGCCAGGTGATGGAGGAGGACTCCCAGCGGGCGCACCGGTGCCACGAGTTGCTCCGCCAGCTGGGCGGGACCGACAACACCGCCCCTCAGGGCGGGTCGGCGTAACCGCAGGCAGCCCGACGGACGGCGGCGACTCGCCGTACCACGACGAGCTGCCGCTGCCCGCCGAGGACCACGCGCCCCTCGGGTCCCTCGAGGGCCGGATCCGCAGCCTCGACGCCAACGGGCTCACGGCCCTGCTCAGGGCACCGACCCCTGACCCACCGTCCGCTCCGGGTCGGCACCGGACCGCGAAGGGCCGGCTCCCTGTGGGGAGCCGGCCCTTCGTCGTACGACGGATCAGTCGACCCGCGGCGACTTCTCCTGCAGCTCGTCGATCAGCGAGGAGGCGTCCGCCTTCGTGAGGTCGTCGGGGACCTCGGCGTCCGAGTCGGTGGCGAGGGTCTGGAGGTAGGACAGCTGGGGCCCGGTCGCCGGCTCGTCGCCGGTCACCCAGTCGGAGGGGTCCTTGGCTGCCTGCGAGGTGACGGTGTTCTTGTCGGTCATGCCCGAGCGGTACCCGCCACCCCGCAGGCGTACACGTGTTCGAGTCAGATCGACACCGGCATGCCGCCGGTGACCGCGAGGACCTCGCCGGTGACGTAGCTGGCATCGGCGGAGGCGAGGAAGACGAACGCCTGTGCGACCTCGACCGGCTGCCCGGCACGACCCAGCGGGGTCGACTCGCCGAAGCTCCCGACCTTCTCGGGGTCCATCGTCGCCGGGATGAGCGGGGTCCAGATGGGTCCCGGGGCGACGGAGTTCACCCGGATGCCGTCCCCGGCCACGATCTGCGAGAGCCCACGGGTGAAGTTGACGATCCCCGCCTTGGTCATCGCGTAGTCGAGCAGCTCCGGCGACGGCGAGGACGCCTGCACCGACGAGGTGTTGATGATCGACCCGCCTCTCGGCATGTGGGGGAGCGCCTTCTTGCACAGCCAGAACATCGCGTAGAGGTTCGTCTTGACGACCCGGTCGAACTGCTCGGTCGTGAAGTCCTGGATCCCGCCGGGCTGGGTCATCTGGTACGCCGCGTTGTTCACCAGCACGTCGATGCGGCCGAACTCCTCGACGGCCTTGTCGACGAGCGCCTGGCAGGCGTCCTCGGAGGTGAGGTCGCCGGGCACGCGGACGGCCTTGCGGCCGGCGTCCTCGACGAGCATGGCGGTCCGCTGCGCGTCCTCCTCCTCGCCCTCGAGGTAGGCCAGGACGACGTCGGCGCCTTCGCGGGCGAACGCGAGCGCCACCGCGCGGCCGATCCCCGAGTCGCCGCCGGTGACGACGGCCACGCGGTCGCTCAGCTTGCCGGTCCCGACGTACGACTCCTCGCCGTGGTCGGGCTCCTCGCTCATCCGGGAGGTGACGGAGCCCTCGGAGCCGGGAGGCGGGAGCTGCTCACCCTCGGTGTCGGGGTGATCCTGGATCGCTTGGGGGTCGGTGGTCCGTGGTGTCTGGTCGCTCATGGTCACCGCCGATACCCGCCGGACGACGCGTCAATCGTCCGTCCGCACAACGGTCAGCCGGTCAGCGACAGGCCCGCGTGCCGGCGTCCGGGATCGTCCCGTTGACGTCCCGGAACGCGAAGCGGAACTCGTCGGCACGCAGCGCGAGCCGCAGGACACCGAAGTGCCCGGCGAGGCGGTACGCCGAGCCGGCCTGGACCGCGCCGAACCCGTAGAGGGACTTGCCGCCGGCGCCGGACACGAACGAGAGCACCCCGTCCGGGCTCACCACGCCGCCGGCCCGCATCGGCTGGAACCGCTCGTAGTGGTGGTCGTGCCCCGCGAGGACCATCTCCACGTCGTTCCTCACCGCGATCCGGAAGAACGGGGACATGCTCGCGTTCGAGCCGTGCTCGAGCCCGGAGGAGAAGCGCGGGTGGTGCATGGTGAACAGCGAGCACCTCCGGGGGTTCGCGGCCAGGTCGTTCTCCAGCCACTCGTACTCACGGGCGCAGTCGATCTCGCTGCAGTTGCTGTTCAGCGCGTACAGCCGCCACCCGCCCAGGTTGAAGGCGTAATAGCCGGGCGCCCCGGGCTGCCGCTGGGCGAAGTAGGTGTAGTAGCCGCTGGCGCCCGCGGTCCGGTACTCGTGGTTGCCCGGGATGGGGTAGGTCCGGCCCAGGAACCGTCCCCACGTCGCGTCGTAGGCGCTGCGGAAGTGGGCGAGCGAGCCCGACTCGTACTGCAGGTCGCCCAGCGCGAGCACCGCGTCGGGGGCGAGCGACGACGTGAGCGCGGCGGTCTGGCCGTCATGGCAGCGCGTCGGCGTCGTCGGGGCGGACGGGGTGCAGGCGATGTCGCCGACCGCCACCACGACGACCTGCGCGGGTCCCACGCGGTCAGGCGCAGCGGCGGACCCGGCTCCGGGGTGCGACGCCGGACCGGCGGGCCGTGCGGTGGCGGATCCGCCGTTGAGCAGGCCCACCGTCAGCACGGCGGCGGCGACGAGGGTCGGGACGACGGGAGGGGTCAGGCGCACCCGTGGGAGTGTGCCAGCCGACCCCGGCCCCCGTGGGCAAAATCTGCGATCACTGCGCCAACCCGTAGAGCCGGTCACCCGCGTCACCGAGACCGGGGACGATGTAGCCCTTCTCGTTGAGCCGCTCGTCCATCGCGGCCGTCACCACGGTGACCGGCACGGTGAGCGCGTCGAGCTCGCGGGCCACCCGCTCGCACCCCTCCGGTGCCGACAGCAGGCAGATCGCGGTGACGTGGTCGGCGCCGCGGTCGACGAGGTAGCGGATCGCGGCCGCGAGCGTCCCCCCGGTGGCGAGCATCGGGTCGAGCACGTAGCACTGCCGCCGTGAGAGGTCCTCCGGGAGCCGCTCGGCGTAGGTCGTGGCCTGCAGCGTCTCCTCGTTGCGCGCCATGCCGAGGAACCCGACCTCCGCGGTGGGCAGCAGCCGCAGCATGCCGTCGAGCATCCCCAGCCCCGCGCGCAGGATGGGGACGACGAGCGGCCGGGGGCTCGCCAGCTTGACGCCCTGGGCCGGCGAGACCGGGGTCTCCACCGTGGTCGGCTCGACGCGGACGTCGCGGGTCGCCTCGTAGGCGAGCAGCGTCACGAGCTCGTCGGCGAGCCGTCGGAAGGTCGGGGAGTCGGTGCGCTCGTCGCGGAGCGCCGTCAGCTTGTGGTGGACGAGCGGATGGTCGACCACGTGGACGCGCATGGCTGCACGCTAACCGCCGTGGCGGGCCCGCCGCTCCGCGGTCGGGTGCACGAGTAGTCGGTCCGCTCTGGTCGGGGACCGCCTCCCGGTGCCATGCTGGGCGACAGCGGGCCGGGTCCGGCGCCCCCACCGGCGGCCCGCGCCACCCGGATCGGGAGAGGAGTGGCAGCGTGACCCTCGACGGCGAGCTCGCAGCAGTGGTCCCCAGTCAGGTGCGGACCGGCGGAGACCCCGGTCCCGCCCCCAGCGGAGAGCCCGACCCCGCCCCTGACCGGTTCGGGGACGTCGACTTCGCGCTGGCCGCCTACCGGGAGGAGGGCGTCTGGCAGGTGCAGGAGCTCCCGCCCGACCGCGCGGACGACCTCTCGTCCTTCGCGGCAGAGCTGCGGCGCTGGCCGGGTGACTTCGGCTGTCTGGGGCTGGTCTCGGTGGACGAGGACTTCTTCCTCGTCGTGCGGGTCGTCGGACCTCACGTGCGCGTGCTGCTCTCCGACGTCACCGCCGCCACCGACTGGCCGCTGGCCCGATCGGCGCTGGCGCAGCTCGACCTGCCCGTCCCGGGCGACGACGACGACCCCGAGCCGGGTGGGGACCCGGGCATCGTCTCCGACCTGGGACTCCCGGCGATGGACATGGGCGCCCTCCTCGACGACCTCGACCGCTACCCCGACGAGACGCTCGGCGAGATCGCCCACCGGCTCGGGTTCGGGGCGCTGTACGACGAGGTGCTCGGCGTACCGACCGCGGTGGCACCCTGACGGGAGGCCGCTGGGACGAGGCCGTGCGGCTGGCGCTGACCGAGGCGCGTCGGGCGCTCGCGACCGGGGACGTGCCGGTGGGCGCTGTCGTCCTCAGCGACACCGGCGAGGTCGTCGCGCAGGGGTGGAACCGCCGGGAGGCCGACCAGGACCCGACCGCGCACGCGGAGGTGGTCGCACTGCGCCAGGCCGCTGCCCGCTCGGGGCGGTGGCGGCTCGAGGCCGCGACCCTGGTGGTGACGCTCGAGCCGTGCACGATGTGCGCCGGCGCGATCACGGCGTCGCGGGTGGGCCGGCTGGTCTTCGGGGCGTTCGACCCCAAGGCCGGCGCGGTCGGCTCGCTGTGGGACGTGGTCCGTGACCGGCGGCTCAACCACCGCCCGGAGGTCGTCTCCGGGGTGCTCGCCGACGAGTGCGGTGCGCTGCTGCTCGAGTTCTTCGGCGCCCAGCGGGGGCCGGCCACCGGGTCTCCGGGCGCCGCGGAGGTCTAGTACCCTCGTCCGCGGTGGCGTGTCCGAGCGGCCTAAGGAGCACGCCTCGAAAGCGTGTGTGGGGGTAACTCCACCGTGGGTTCAAATCCCACCGCCACCGCCAGCCAGCTCCGGACGGGGATGCGACGGCCTGCCGCACTGGGGAGGGTCGTCGGCACCAGGTGCCGGTGATCCTCCCCGGTCGTGGCCGACCGCACGGGAACCGAGGTCCAGGCCGGTACGTCCTAGAAGCATGACGGCCCGCCTGACCCTCGCGCTGACCCTCGCCGCAGGGACGCTCGTCTCGTGTGGCGAGGTGCAGACGGTGGACCCCGACCCGCACCCGGAGGTCACCGGCGCCGACGCTGCCGTGAGGCTCGTCGACCGGGCTGACGCCGACCTCGTCCTCTACGTCAGCAACCAGTCGTTCGACGACGACGAGGTCCGCCTCACCGTCACCGTCGACCGGGTGACGGTCGTCGACGGCGACTTCCACGTCGAGGGCCAGCACAACTGGATCAGGTTCCCGCTGGCCCTGCGCGCAGGCCGGCACGACATCGAGGCGGGCTCCGACTCCGGGGCGAGGCTGGCGGAGTCCTTCCGGGTACCCCGGCGCGGGACGCGCTACGCCGTCATCGACCACTGGACCGAGGACGGCTCGCCCGACCTCACGTGGCACTTCTCCCGACGGCCGGTGGCCTTCGCCTGACCGACGCCCCGAGGGGTCGGACCGCTGCGCCGTACGCTGCGGGCACTCGACGCCGAGGGTCCAGGAGGTCGCACATGCAGGTCGACGGGACGGTCGCACCGCCGTGCGCGGCGGTGCGGGCGCGAGCGGTGGCCGGGTTCTACGCCGTGCTCAGCCAGGGACAGCTCGGCGACGAGCGGGAGTGGGGGCTCGGGGTGGCCCTGGACACCGACGGCTACGGCATGGGCGGCATCGGCGGGAGCTTCGGATGGTGGAGCGAGGAGGGCCGGTACGCCGTGGCGTTCCTGACCGGCCACATCGGTGCCCACGACCTCGGCGAGCGCCTGGAGAACGCCGTCCGCGAGGCGCTCGGGCTGCCGGCCTTCTGAGCGGACCGGAGACCCGGAGACCTGATGCCCGACGACCCGCCCGACGACCGCCCGCTGGTGCTGACCCTCCGCCTCGACGACGCGACCCAGGCGCGGTTGGACCGCGAACGTGCCGCATTCTTCCCGCCGGGGCGGACGGCGGTCGGGGCGCACGTCACGCTCTTCCACGCGCTGCCCGGGTGGGGGCGACCCGAGGTGGAGACGGTCCTGCAGGGGCACCGCTCGCTCCCGCCGTTCCGGGTCGCGGTCACCGAGCCGTTCTCCCTCGGCCGCGGCGTCGCCTACGGGCTCCGGAGCACCGAGCTCGAGGCCCTGCACCGCGTCCTGCAGGACCGGTGGCGCGACCGGTTGACGGCGCAGGACCGGCAGCGTCTCCGAGCGCACGTCACCGTGCAGAACAAGGTGACCCCCGAGGTCGCCCGGGAGACGCTCGCCCGGCTGCGGGCGGCCTACGTCCCGGTGGAGGCGACCGCGCTCGGGCTCGAGCTCTGGCGCTATGACGGCGGCCCGTGGACCCCGCTCGGGCGCCACGACTTCGAGGGCACGGGGTGACCGTGCGCCCGCGCTAGCGGATCAGCCGGCTCGCCGTGGTCGCTCGAGCGGCGGTGCGTTCGAGGCAGCCGCGGGTGTCACCGAGCTGGCGGAGCCCGTAGAGGTCACCGGCGCCGAGGTCGGCGTCGTAGCCGGTCGTCGAGAAGTACATGACCTGGGTGCGTGCCGACGCGTGCGCGAGCCCGACGACGTGACCGAGCTCGTGGACGATGACCTCGCCCCAGGTGATCCCCCGCCCGAAGCCGGGGTCGAGCCGGTGGCCGGCGTTGAGGATCACCCCGCCCTGGTAGGTCTTGTACACCCGTCCCTGGGCGTCGCGGTATCCCGAGACGACGCGCTGACCCGCCAGCCCGACGACCTGGGAGCTGCCGGTCTTCCGGCGGAACGTCCGGGCGCTGCGCCAGCCGACGACCACCGCCGCGCCGGTGACGTGGTCCCCGAGCGGGTCGGCCTTGCGGTCCGACCTGCCCGCGTAGTCGAACTCGATCCCGGTGGCGGCGTGGATCCGTCGGACGGCCGCCCGCACCTGCCGGAGCCCGCCACGCGGCGCGAGGTCGCCGTTGAACTTCCACCGGACCTCCCGGCAGGAGTCCCAGCGGGCGCGGCGGTCGTAGAGGAACGCGTGCTGCCGCGTGCGCCCCCGCGGCTCGTACGCCGTGCGGACGCGGACCCGTTGGATGGCCGACACCGAGACCACCCCGTCCCGGCCCCGGGCGGCGACCCGGTAGCGGAACCGGCCGTACTGGTCGGTGGGGACGCGGAGCCGGAGCCCGTCGTCGGTCCTTCTCGCGGTGTCGTCGGCGACCCGCCAGCCGTCGGGGAACTTGCGCTGGAGGACGGGGGACGTGCGGCGAGGCAGGGATCCGGGACGAACGGTGGCCAGCACGTCACCCCCGGCGCGCACGCTCGTGTCGGACCACCGGACGTCCGGGGTCGCCGCCGCTCCCGCGGGCAGCGGCGCGGCCACCATCGGGGCCATCGCGGTCACGGCGACCGCGAGGACGGCGGCGCACCGGACCCGTCGGGGGGAGCGGACGGCGGGGGTGGCGGTCGCAGCAGCGGCAGCGGGGTGGCGAGGCATGGACGCGGGGCTCCTCCCAGGGTGTCCGGTCCCGGACCCAGGAAGAATAGGCGAGCACCTCGCCCTGCGGCGGGTGTTCTGGACAGGTGTGGAGGAACGGGAGAGCCGGGACTCAGGGACCCGACCAGGCCGCCAGCCGCTCGAGCGCCGCCTCGATGTCCCGCTGCTCGCCGGCGAACGACAGCCGGACCCAGCGGTGCCCGTCGCGCGTGTCGAAGTCGACCCCGGGAGCGATCGCGACGCCGGTCTCGTCGAGCAGCCGGCGGGTGAAGGCCATCGAGTCGTCGGTGAGGTGACCCACGTCGGCGTAGGCGTAGAACGCCCCGTCCGCCGGGGCCAGCCGGGTCAGCCCGAGCTCGGCCAGCCCGCCGAGGAGCACCGCGCGGTTCCCGGCGTACCGGCGGACGTGCCCCTCGCACTCGGCGTACGAGTCCTCGGTGAACGCCGCCACCGCGGCATGCTGGGAGAGCACCGGTGGGCAGATCGTGAAGTTGCCGGCGAGCACGTCGACCGGCCGGCGCAGCGCGGCGGGGACGAGCATCCACCCGACCCGCCACCCGGTCATCGAGAAGTACTTGGAGAACGAGGCGAAGACGACCGCCTCCCGCGAGGCCTGCCAGGCCGTCGCCGCCTCGGGAGCGCCGGGGTAGCTGATGCCGTGGTAGATCTCGTCGCTGACCAGCCGTACGCCGTTGCGCTCGCACCACACCGCGATCGCGTGGAGCTCCTCGGGGCGCAGCATCGTCCCGGTCGGGTTGGCGGGGCTGGCGACGACGAGCCCGTCGACGGGGCGGTCGAGAGCCTCCAGGGCGGCGACGCTGGGCTGGAAGCGGTCCTCTGGCCCGGTGTCGAGCTCGACGACCTCGCAGCCCAGTGCCGTGAGGACGTTGCGGTAGCAGGGGTAGCCGGGACGCGCGATCGCGACGCGGGCGCCGACGTCGAAGGCCGCGACGAACGCCAGCAGGAAGCCGCCTGAGGAGCCGGTCGTGACCACGACGTCCTCGGGGTCGACGTCGATGCCGTGGCGGCGTCGGTGGTGGTCGGCGACCGCCTCCTTCAGCTGCGGGATGCCGGTCGCGACGGTGTAGCCCAGGACGCCGTCGAGCGCCGCACGGGCAGCCTCCCGCACCGGTCGGGGCGCGGGCGTGGAGGGCTGGCCGGCCACCAGGTCGAGCAGGTCGCCGTGGCTCCGCCGCCGCTCCGTCGCCGCAGCGAGCACGTCCATGACGTGGAACGGCGGCACGTTCGCGCGGCCGGCGACGCCGAGGCGGCGTCCCGCCCGTGCCCTGTCCGGCGACTCCACGGACGTCAGCCTAGGGACTCCCCTGATGGAACCATGGGCCGCGTGGACCTGGACGTCGAGCAGCTCGATTTCGCGCTGCTCGTCGGCTCCGGAGTGCTGCTGCTGGCGATCCTCGCGGTCCGGCTCTCCGTGCTCGCGGGCCTTCCCAGCCTGCTGTTCTACCTGCTGCTCGGGGTGCTCCTCAACATCCCGACACAGGGGGGACTCGAGCTGGACAGCGCCCAGGCGGCGCACGCGCTGGCCTTCGTCGCACTCATCGTGATCCTGACCGAGGGCGGGATCACCACGCAGTGGTCGGAGCTGCGTCCGGCGATCCGGACCGGCGCCACGTTGGCCACCATCGGGGTGTCGGTCAGCGTCGGCGTGATGACCCTCGCGGGGATCTACCTCCTCGGCTTCGACTGGGAGCTGGCGGTCCTGCTGGCAGCCGTCACCGCCCCGACGGACGCGGCGGCCGTCTTCTCCGTCCTGCGGCGGGTGCCGCTCCCGCGTCGCGTGGTGGGCGCCCTCGAGGCGGAGTCCGGGCTCAACGACGCCCCGACGGTACTGCTGGTCACGCTCGCGAGCACCGGTGCGCTGAACGAGCACGGCGGCGTCGCCGGGCTGGTCGGCCTGGTGGCCCTCGAGCTCGCCGGCGGTGCGCTCATCGGTGTCGCCATCGGCCGCGCCGGCGTGTGGGGGATCCGCTGGGCAGCGCTCCCGTCCTCGGGCCTGTCGGCCCTGGCCGCCCTCGCGCTCTGCTTCGCCGCGTACGCCGTGGCCGCCGAGGCTCACACCTCCGGGTTCGCCGCGGTGTACGCCGCCGCCCTGGTCGTCGGCAACAGCGAGCTGCCGCACCGCGTGGCGACCCGGTCGTTCATCGAAGGGGTCGGGTGGCTGGCGCAGATCGGGGTGTTCGTCATGCTCGGGCTCCTGCTCCCGCTGCAGCTGGTGTCCTGGAGCAGCCTGGGACTCGCCCTCGTCGCGGGCGCGGTCCTGACCGTGCTCGCCCGTCCGCTGTCGGTCGCCGTCACCGCGCTGTGCGACCGGGTGCCCGTCCCTGGGCTGCCGCGTGCTCGGGAGGCGCGCATGAGCGTGACCGAGCAGGTGTTCGTGTCCTGGGCGGGGCTGCGCGGGGCGGTCCCGATCGTCCTCGCCACGATCCCCCTGTCGGAGGACGTCCCGGGGGCAGCCGGGCTGTTCGTGATCGTCTTCGTGCTTGTCGTCATCGACACCCTCGTCACGGCGCCGACGCTGCCCTGGGTCGCCCGGCGACTCGGGCTCGCGCCACCCACGCCGGTGCGCGACCTCGACGTGGAAGCCGCCCCGCTCGACCGGATCGCCGCCGACCTGCTGCAGGTCAGGGTCACCGAACGCTCCCGGATCCACGGGGTGGAGGTCAACGAGCTGCGGCTGCCGCGGGGAGTGTCCGTCGCGCTCGTCCTCCGCGACGGCGTGGTTGCGGTCCCCGAGCCGCGCACGGTCCTGCGGCGCGGGGACGACCTGCTCGTGGTCACGCCCCGCTACCTCCGCGAACCGACCGAGAAGCGGCTCCGCGCCGTGTCGGAGAGCGGCCGGCTGGCGGGCTGGCTCGACTGACGGGCGTCAGCAGCCGGAGCCGGCGACGGTGGCGCGGAGACGCCGTGGCGCGTCCTTCTCCAGCCCCCGGAACCGGTCGCCGACGATCACGTCGACCCCGGGCCCGAGGTTCTCGCGCGAGCGCTGGATGACGGTGCGGGCGCCGAACTGGACGGCGACGAGCCGCGCCGCAGGGTCCCGCGTCGAGGGGGCCAGGACGCGCACGAAGCGCACCGTCTGGTCGTCCGGTGCGTTGTCGGTGGTCCCGGCGATGAACCCGCGGCGCACGAGGGCGCCCTGCACCCTTCCCGCCAGCCCGTTGGTGGTGCCCGCGTTGAGGACGCTCACGGTGACGTCGCCGGTGCGGACCGTCTCACCCCTGCGCAGTCCCCTCTCGCAGTCGCGGCCACCCGGCGACGCCGAGACGTCGTCCCCCAGGGGCGCGAACAGCTCCCGGTAGCCGTAGTAGCCGCCCGCTCCGACGAGCGCCAGCAGGACCAGCAGCGTGACTGCCGTGAGCAGGTGGCGCCGAACGGCGTACGACGGCGCTCGGACGGACACGGGGCCCACAATAGGGACCAGGCGCGCCGGGGCGCGCCCGCCGGATCATGCGGACCAGAGCAGGTCCTCCGCGAGGACGTCGGCCACGACGCTCACCCCGTCGAGGTCGGCGCGAGCGGTGAACAGCTCCGACAGCGCCAGCTGCAGCCGGTCGCGGCGGTCGCTGTTCCGCTCCCAGCCGGTCGGTCGTGGCGGAGGGGCGGGCCGCTCGAGCGGGGTGAGCCGCAGTCCGGGCCGGTGGTCGAGGGTCGTGGTCATGTCAGGTCCTCCCAGGGTCGTTCTCGTCCGGCGCCGTCGCCAGCGTCGACGCCAGAGCACCATGTGCAGCGAACGAGGAGGTGACGCCGGCGTTACGAGGCGGCGACATCCGGCCCGAGGGCCCGCAGGCTCGCGGTGTGCGGGCTCCGGGCGTGCTGCTCTCATCGCGGGGGTACGGAACCGGCGTGACACTTCTTCCGCGCTCCCCCGTCCTGTCCGCCGTGGTGAGAGTGCCGGGCGCTGCGGTGGGGGCGGTGCTCGGCGCCGGCTTCGGGCTCGCGGCACGGGTACGACGCGACAAGCCCCTGCACCCAGCAGGCTCCGTCGGCACCGCCGTCCTCGACGTCACGACACCGGCGCCGCACCTCGGCGTGCCGCTCGTCGCCGCGGCCGGTCAGCACGACTGCCTCGTCCGCTGGTCCCGGTCGGCCGGGGTGCCCGCTCCTCTGCCGGACGTCGAGGGGTTCGCGCTCCGCGTCCTGGACGCGGGTGGGGGTCGTCCGGCCGACCTGTTGTTCGCCAGCGCGGGTGAGGGCTCGATCACGCGCCACACCCCGCTGCTCCGGAGACCCCGCAGCCACGGTCCGCTCTCGACGCTGCTGCCGGTCGTGGGGGACACCGGCCCGCTGATGTTCCTGGTCGAGCCCCTGGACGACGCTGACCCGCCGGTGAGGTGGCGGCTCTCCGTCGCCGTCTCCTCGTCGGGCTGGCGGGCGGTGGGGACGATCAGCGCGACGTGGGGGCACGACGAGGCGGTCCGGTTCGACCCCGTCGAGCACCAGCTGCCGGGGACGACCCAGTACCGGCTCGTGAAGGTGCTGCGCGAGCCGGCGTACGCCATGGCGAGGCTCGGTGCGTCCGCCCGTGCCTCCTGAGCGACCGGACGAGCGCGAGGACGGGGCCGGCTCGGGCCGAGTCCCCGACCGTCGGCTCGTGGTGGTCATGGGGGTGTCCGGCGTCGGGAAGACCGCGGTCGGGGAGGCGCTCGCCGCACGACTCGGCGTCGCGTACGCCGACGCCGACGACTTCCACACGCCCGCCAGCGTCGCGAAGATGAGCGCGGGGACGCCTCTCACCGACGACGACCGGCTCCCGTGGCTGCAGCGCGTCGGCCACTGGCTGCGCGGCCAGGGGTCGACCGGCGGCGTCGTGAGCTGCTCGGCACTACGGCGCGGCTACCGGCAGGTGATCCGCGAGGAGGCGCCGACGGCCTGCTTCCTGCACCTCAGCGCGGACGAGGAGGTGCTCCGGGCGCGGATGACCGGGCGTCAGCACTTCATGCCGCCGTCGCTGCTGACCTCGCAGCTGCAGACGCTCGAGCCCCTGGCCGAGGACGAGCCAGGGGTCGAGGTGGACGCGGCGCAGCCGGTGGCCGACGTCGTCGAGGAGTACCTCAGGCGGTCTTGATCGCGGAGACCTCGAACTCGAGGACGATCTTGTCGCTGACCAGGACCCCACCGGTCTCGAGCGCGGCGTTCCAGGTGATGCCCCAGTCCTTGCGGTTGATCGTGACCGCGCCCTCGAAGCCGGCGCGGAGGTTGCCGAACGGGTCGGTCGCCGCACCCTCGAACTCGAACGGCACCGTGACGGCGTTGGTCACGCCCTTGATCGTCAGGTCACCGGTGAGGTCGAAGGCACTCGGGCCGGTCAGGGCCACGTCGGTGGCCACGAAGGTGATCTCGGGGTGCTCGTCCATCGCGAGGAAGTCGTTGCTGCGGAGGTGACCGTCACGCTGGGCGTTCCGGGTGTCGATGCTCGCCGAGGCGATCGTCACGAGGGCGGAGGAGCGGGTCAGGTCGGCGCCGTCGATCACGGCGGTGCCCTCGAACTCGTTGAAAGCGCCGCGGACCTTGGTGACCATCGCGTGACGGGCGACGAAGCCGATCCGGGTGTGCGCGGGGTCGAGGGTCCAGGTCCCGGAGAGCTCGGCGAGCGAGGCGGGCGCGGTGCTGGCGGCGGTGCCGGCGGCGGTGCTGGCGGCGGTGCTGGCGGTGGTCATGGAGTGCTCCTCTGGTCGGGGACGCCACCGATTGAGTGACGTGTCACGTACAGGGTGCACCAATATATGTGAAGCGTCAAGTATTTACTCGGTAGGGTCGGAGCATGAGCGACGACGGGCCGTGGCTGGACGACCGGCAGCAGCGCCTGTGGCGGGCGTGGATCACGCTCGGCTCACAGCTGCCGGCGGTGCTGAACCGACAGCTCCAGGTCGACTCCGGGCTCTCGTTGCAGGACTTCGAGGTCCTCGTACGGCTCACGGAGGCCGCAGGGAGCCGGGCCAGGGTCACCGACCTGGCGAACGCCGCGGGTTGGGAGCGGAGCCGGCTGTCCCACCACATCAAGCGGATGCAGGGCCGGGGACTGGTGCAGCGGCAGGAGTGCTGCGACGACGGTCGTGGGGCGTTCGTGGTGCTGACACCCGCAGGTCGGCGCGCGATCGAGCAGGCCGCCCCGGGGCACGCCGCCACCGTGCAGCGGCTCGTGTTCGCCTCGCTGGCCCCCGAGGAGCTGGAGGCGGTGACCGGCTTCGCCGAACGGGTGCTCGGCCGTCTCGAGTGCGGGGAGGACGTCGAAAGTCCCGCGACGCCCTGCTGAGCGGTCCAACTGGTCCAGGCCGCAGCGGACCCGAATCGGTCCGAGTATGCCTCCGCCGCCACGGCCCGGGAGGGGGCCTGGGCGCAATGCCCGAGAAGGTGGGGCTCGCGCGAGGGGACCGGGGGAAGTCGCTCCTTCTGCGGGCCGTACCCCCCGTGCCACGCTGAGCCGCCGGGCGGTGGGAGGCCGAGTCCTCAATCAGAACGGGGTGCTACATGCGGGTGAACAGGGGTGTCGCGATCGCGTCGGCGGTCACCATCGGTGCAGCAGGAGCACTTGCAGGGGTGCAGCCCGCCTCGGTGGCCGCTGGAGGAGGGTCGGGCGTCACCGTCGTCGCCTCGGGGTTGGCCGACCCGTTCGGCCTGAAGAAGCCCGTCGGGCACCGGGGTCTCCTCGTGGCCGAGAGTGCGTCCGGAGAGGTCACGAGGGTCTACCTGGACGGTCGGACGGAGACGGTCCTCGAGGGAGCTCCGGGCGTCGCCGGGGTCGCCGGCGGGCCGCACCACGTCTTCGCGGTCGTCGGCGGTGGACCTCCGCGAGGCGGTGCGTTCGGGCCCCACCGGGTCGTCCGGGTGGACTACGACGGCGGGAACGCGGAGGTCATCGCCAACACCCTGCGCTTCGAGCTGAGGAACAACCCCGACGGGCAGGTCCAGTTCGACGAGGGCCGCGCTCCCGACGCGCTGTCGAACCCCTTCGCGATGACGTGGTCGAGGTTCGGGCTCTTCATCGCGGACGGTGGCGCCAACGACGTCTTGAAGGTGAACCCCCGCACGGGCAGGATCTCAGCCTTCTTCGCGCCCAGGACCTTCAAGGACACCGAGGCGTGCCGGGCACCCGGCGCCAACGCCAACCCGGGGACCCGGGGCTGTGACCCTGTGGCGACCGGCGTCCAGGTCCGCGGGGGCAGCGTGTACGTCAGCTTCCTCGGAGCCGAGGCGCCCGGAGCCGGACGGGTCTACAAGCTCGATGCGCGCACCGGTGAGGTGCAGCGGGTGTGGAAGGGCTTCACCTCCCCGACGGGTGTCGCAGTCAAGCGAGATGGGACGGTCTTCGTGTCGCACGTGCTGGAGGGCGCACCCGAGGAGGAACCGGAACCCGGATTCGACCCGACCTCGATCGGTGAGATCACGCGGATCAAGGGCGGGGAGCGGACTCATGCTCAGGTCACGATGCCGACGGGCATGACGGTCGCGAGCGGCCGGCTCTTCTCGACGGCGTTCAGCATCGCGTCCTTCCTCGGTCTCGAGAACGCCGGGCAGGTCGTGAGGGTGAAGGGTCGCGCCTTCGAGTAGGCGGCCGCGACGTACGGAGGGCTCCCAGGTGGCGAACCTCGGAGCTCTCCTGCGTCCGGGTCCCCGGGCGGGCGCCCTCGGGCGGGCGATCGGCGGAGGATGCGGGATTCGAACCCGCGAGGGCTGTTAACCCAACCCGCTTTCCAAGCGAGCGCCATAGGCCACTAGGCGAATCCTCCGCCGCAGAGGTTACCGGGCGTACGGAGACCGGTGGCGCGGGGCGTCCACGGCCTCGCCTAAGATCGGGGCAACCCCCCGTGCGGCGGCACCTCGCTGAACTCCCCCAGGGCCGGAAGGCAGCAAGGGCAGGCGAGCTCTGTCGGGTGTGCGGGGGGCCTTCCATGCCTGTGGACGGCGACTCTCGGGGGCTCCTCGCTGTCGTCGGGCCCGCGTAGGGTCAGCGCCGTGGATGCCCCGCTCGCCCTGTACCGCCGGTACCGCCCGGACGCCTTCGGCCAGGTGATCGGGCAGGACCACGTGACCGGTCCGCTCCGGGCGGCGCTGCGCAACAACCGGGTCAGCCACGCCTACCTGTTCTCCGGGCCACGGGGCTGCGGCAAGACGACCAGCGCGCGGATCCTCGCCCGCGCCCTGAACTGCGCGGAGGGCCCGACCGACGAGCCCTGCGGGCGCTGCGAGTCCTGCCGCGAGCTCGCGACCGGCGGGCCCGGGTCGGTCGACGTCATCGAGATCGACGCGGCGTCCCACGGCGGCGTCGACGACGCTCGCGACCTGCGGGAGCAGGCGACCTTCCGGCCGATGCGCGACCGCTACAAGGTCTACATCATCGACGAGGCCCACATGGTCTCCTCGCAGGGCTTCAACGCGCTGCTGAAGATCGTCGAGGAGCCCCCGGAGCACGTCCGCTTCATCTTCGCCACGACCGAACCCGAGAAGGTCATCGGGACGGTCCGCTCCCGCACCCACCACTACCCGTTCCGGCTCATCCCGCCGCGGGTGCTGTCGGCGTACCTCGCCGATCTCTGCGACAAGGAGGGCGTCGCGATCGAGCCGGCCGCCCTGCCGCTCGTCGTGCGCGCGGGCGCCGGCTCGGCGCGCGACACGCTCTCGGTGCTCGACCAGCTCATCGGTGGTGCGGTCGGGAGCACGGTCACCTACGAGGTCGCCGCAGGCCTCCTCGGGTTCACGCCCGACACCCTGCTCGACGAGGTCGTCGACGCCTTCGCCGCCCAGGACGGCGCGGCGGTGTTCGGTGTCGTCGACAAGGTCATCGAGACCGGGCAGGACCCGCGGCGCTTCACCGAGGACCTCCTCCGCCGGCTCCGCGACCTCGTCATCGTCGCGGCTGTCCCCGACGCGCCGGCGACCGGGCTCATCGACGTGCCGGAGGACCAGGCCGAGCGGCTCGTGGCCCAGGCGGCACGCTTCGGGCGCCACGACCTGTCCCGTGCGGCGGACCTGGTCGCGACCGGGCTCACCGACCTCCGGGGGACGACGGCGCCACGGCTGCTCCTCGAGCTGCTGTGTGCGCGCGTGCTGCTGCCGGGGGCCGACGACACCTCCGCCGGGCTGGCGGCGCGGCTCGACCGCGTGGAGAAGCGGATGGCGATGGCGCCGCCGTCGGCCCAGGTGAGTGCACCTCCGGCAGCGGCCGTCCCGCCGGTGGCCGTTCCGCAGGCCCCGCGTGCTGAGGAGCCCTCCGCCCCGACTGCGGAGGCGCCCCCTCCGGCCGGCCCGCCTCCGGCTGGTCCTGCTGCGGCTGGTCCTGCTGCGGCTGGTCGCTGGTCCTCGCGACGCCGGACCGGTCCACGGCGCCGGTCCCCGGGTTGTCCCTCGTGGACGTACGCCGACTGTGGCCCGAGATCGTCGACGCCGTGAAGGACCGGCGCCGACTCACCTGGATCCAGCTGAGCCAGCACGCACAGGCGGTCGGGCTGGACGAGGGGACGCTGACGGTCGGGTTCAACAACGCCGGTGCGCGGGAGTCCTTCGTCAACGGCCGCAGCGACCTCATCCTCCAGCAGGTGATCATCGACCTCGTCGGTCAGGACTGGAAGGTCGAGGCCATCGTCGACCCGTCCGCCCAGCCCGGCCGCACCCCGCCGCCAGCCACGGGCCAGTCCACGGGCCAGCCCACCGGCCAGCCCACCGGCCAGCCCACCGGCCAGCCCACCGGCCAGCCCACCGGCCAGCCCACCGGCCAGCCCACGGCCAGCCCACCGGCCAGCCCACCGGCCAGCCCACCGGCCAGCGGGCTGCGGACGTGGCCGTCCCGTCGCCGGTCGCCGACGGGACGCGACCGGCTGACGCGCCGGGCCCGGGGCCGGCTGCTGAGGTGGCGGCGCCCGACGGACCGCCGGACGGACCGCCGCCGTGGGCCGTCGCACCTGGCTCGACCGAGGACGCGGTCAGTCGGAGCTCCGGCGCCCGCGGCGCGATCCGGCCGACCCGACCCACCAGTGGGCGGGGCTCCGGCGGCCGGGGAGCTCCGAGCGACGGGCAGGTCGCCGGGTCGGGCGCGCCCCGGCCCGCCGACGAGGACGCCCACCGCGACGACCCGGAGATCGAGACGCTCGACACCGCCCAGCTGCTCACCCAGCGGCTCGGCGCCCAGGTCATCGAGGAGATCCCGCACGGCTAGCCTGGCCGTCCGCCGTCCCGACGAGAGTGAGGCACCCATGAGTGACACCAATCCCTTCGGCGGCTTGGACCTGAACGCGTTGATGCAGCAGGCGCAGGCGATGCAGCAGCAGGTGGTCGCCGCGCAGCTCGAGCTCGCCGAGCGGACGGTCGACGGCACGGTCGGCGACGGCCTGGTGTCGGTCACGGTCAACGGCAACGGCGAGCTCGTCGGCGTGAAGATCCGGGAGAACAGCTTCGACCCTGCCGACACCGAGGACCTCGAGGACCTCCTCGTCGCCGCCTACCGGGACGCGCGCGCCCGCGCCGACGCGATGGCGGCCCAGGCGCTCGACCCGTTGGCGGAGCGGCTCGACCTCGAGGGAGGAGCCTTCGGAGCGCTCGGCGGCGGCTCCGACGCTGGTGAGGGCGGCCCCGGGCAGGGCAAGCCGACGCTCGGGTTCTGATGTACGAAGGCGTCGTCCAGGACCTCATCGACGAGCTCGGCCGGCTCCCGGGCGTCGGCCCGAAGAGCGCCCAGCGGATCGCGTTCCACCTCCTCCAGGCCGATCCTGTCGACGTGCGCCGCCTCGCGGCGGTGCTGGTCGAGGTCAAGGACAAGGTCCGCTTCTGTGCGGTCTGCGGCGGCGTCGCCGAGCAGGAGACCTGCCGGATCTGCCGCGACCCGCGCCGTGACCCCGCCGTCATCTGCGTGGTGGAGGAGTCCAAGGACGTCGTCGCGATCGAGCGGACCCGTGAGTTCCGCGGCCGCTACCACGTGCTCGGCGGGGCCATCTCCCCGATCGAGGGCATCGGCCCCGACCAGCTGCGAATCAAGGAGCTCATGACCCGGCTCGCCGACGGCGCCGTCACCGAGGTGATCCTCGCCACCGACCCGAACCTCGAGGGCGAGGCCACGGCGACGTACCTCACGCGCTTCCTCGCCAACCTCGGTCTCCGGGTGACGCGGCTCGCGAGTGGACTGCCCGTGGGTGGGGACCTTGAGTACGCGGACGAGGTCACCCTCGGTCGGGCGTTCGAAGGAAGGCGGGCAGTCCATGAGTGAGACGACAGCGGACCCCACGGCGGATGGGTCGGTCCGGACCGGCGGCGGTGCCGTCGATGCCGAGACCGAGGAGTTCGCCCAGAGCATCGCCGACCAGGTCGAGTCGTTCCTGCTGGCGGTCCGCGAGATCGCGCGGGGTGAGGCGACCGACGGCGAGGCCATCTCGCTGCTGCTCCTGGTGGTGAGCCAGGTCCTCGCGGCAGGCGGGCGGCTCGGTGTCCAGGCCGACTTCAGCCCCGTCGAGGAGTACGAACCGGACCCCGGTCCCGACCCGGACCTCGACGAGATGCGGTTGCGGCTCGCAGTGCTGCTCGAGGGCGTCGACGCCTACACCGAGGTGTTCGACCCCTACGTCGACCCGCCGGAGCTGGTGTCGAGCCTGCTGTCGGACGACCTCACCTCGATCGCGTCGGCGCTCGCCCACGGGCTGATGCACTACAAGTCCGGGCGGGTCGCCGAGGCGCTGTGGTGGTGGCAGTTCTCCTACGTCTCCTCCTGGGGCGGCGAGGCGAGCGCCGTGCTGCGGGCGCTGCAGTCGGTGGTCGCCCACGACCGGCTCGACGCGGAGTTCGAGAGCGAGCAGGAGGCGGTCGAGGCCGCCGAGGAGCTGCTCGGCGGCGGCCTGCCGCTGTCGGCGCCCTGACCTCCTCGACCGGGCCCGCGGGCCGTCTCCCGTGCCGGTCACGAGCCAGCCGCGGGCGGTGTACGCCGTAGGATCGAGTGTCCTGGACGTGCGAGCACAGGAGGGCCCGTGGGCATCGTCGTGCAGAAGTACGGCGGCTCCTCCGTCGCCGACGCCGAGGGCGTCAAGCGGGTCGCGCAGCGGATCGTGGACGCCAAGCGGGCCGGTCATGACGTCGTGGTGGTGGTGTCCGCGATGGGCGACACCACCGACGAGCTGATCGACCTCGCCGAGCAGGTCAGCCCGCTCCCGCCGCCGCGGGAGCTCGACATGCTGCTCACCGCGGGCGAGCGGATCTCGATGGCGCTGCTGGCCATGGCCGTGGGGAACCTCGGTCACGAGGCCCGGTCCTTCACCGGGAGCCAGGCCGGTGTGATCACCGACAGCTCGCACGGCCGCGCGAAGATCATCGATGTGACGCCGGGTCGCATCGAGGCGGCCCTGCGCGAGGGCGCGATCGCGATCGTCGCGGGGTTCCAGGGTGTCAGCCAGGACACCAAGGACATCACCACGCTCGGCCGCGGCGGCTCGGACACCACCGCGGTCGCCCTGGCAGCCGCGCTGCGCGCGAACGTCTGCGAGATCTACACCGACGTGGACGGCGTCTTCACCGCCGACCCGAGGATCGTTCCGAGCGCGCAGCGCCGCGACCGCATCTCCTACGAGGAGATGCTCGAGATGGCGGCGTGCGGCGCGAAGATCCTGCACCTGCGCTGTGTGGAGTACGCCCGTCGGTACTCGATGCCCATCCACGTCCGGTCCTCGTTCAGCAAGCTGAACGGCACCTGGATCGCCGACACCGACCCCGCCCATCTCTCGGGCGCCGAGCAGAAGCTGGACAGTTCCGTGGAACAAGCGATCATCGCCGGCGTCGCGCACGACCGGAGCGAGGCCAAGATCACCGTGGTCGGCGTGCCCGACAAGGTCGGGGAGGCGGCCCGGATCTTCGAGGCGCTGGCCGAGGCGCAGATCAACCTCGACATGATCGTGCAGAACGTGTCCGCGGCGGCCACGAACCTCACCGACATCTCCTTCACGCTCCCGCGCGCGGACGGGACGACGGGGATGACCGCGCTCTCGCGGCTGAAGGACGAGGTCGGCTACGCGTCGCTGCGGTACGACGACCGGATCGGCAAGGTCTCGCTCATCGGGGCGGGGATGCGCTCCCACCCCGGCGTCACTGCGAAGTTCTTCTCGGCGCTTGCGGCGGCCGGGGTCAACATCGAGATGATCTCGACCTCGGAGATCCGCATCTCGGTGATCGTCGACGAGCTGCAGGTGAACGACGCGGTGGCAGCGGCGCACGCCGCGTTCGACCTCGACTCCGACCAGGTCGAGGCCGTGGTGTACGGCGGGACGGGGCGGTGACCGTGCGCAGGACGCTCGACGTCGGGGTCGTCGGCGCGACCGGCCAGGTGGGTGCGGTGATGCGCGACCTGCTCCTCGAGCGGGACTTCCCCCTCGGAGAGCTGCGGTTCTTCGCCTCTGCCCGGTCCGCCGGGACACGGCTGACCTTCGGCGACCGCGAGGTCGTGGTGGAGGACGCTGCCGCCGCCGACCCGCACGGCCTCGACGTCGCGCTGTTCAGTGCCGGCGCCGGCACCTCCCGCGCCCTCGCGCCGGCGTACGCCGCGGCCGGCGTCACCGTCGTGGACAACTCCTCGGCCTGGCGGCTGGACCCGGAGGTTCCGCTCGTCGTCAGCGAGGTGAACCCCGAGGCGGTCCGCGAGGCCCGCAAGGGGATCATCGCCAACCCCAACTGCACGACGATGGCCGCGATGCCGGTCCTCAAGCCGCTCCACGACGAGGCAGGGCTGGTCCGCGTCGTCGCGAGCACCTACCAGGCGGTCTCCGGCAGCGGTGTCGCCGGGGTCGCGGAGCTCGCGGGTCAGCTCGCCGCGGTCGGCGACCCGACCGGGCTGGCCTTCGACGGGTCGGCGGTCACGCTGCCGGCGCCGTCGAAGTACGTCCGGCCTATCGCCTTCAACGTCCTCCCGATGGCAGGCTCCGTGGTCGACGACGGCTCGGGGGAGACCGACGAGGAGCAGAAGCTCCGCAACGAGTCCCGCAAGATCCTCGGGATCCCCGACCTGCGGGTGTCCGGCACGTGCGTCCGCGTCCCGGTGTTCACCGGCCACTCGCTGTCGCTCAACGTGGAGTTCGCCTCGGCGCTGCCCGCGAAGCGGGCGCTGGAGCTGTTGGCCGAGGCACCCGGTGTCGAGCTGACCGACGTCCCGACGCCGCTGCAGGCCGCGGGACGCGACCCGTCATACGTCGGCCGCGTGCGGCAGGACCAGAGCGTCGAAGGCGAGCGCGGCCTGGTGCTCTTCGTGAGCAACGACAACCTCCGCAAGGGAGCCGCGCTCAACACCGTGCAGATCGCGGAGCTGCTCGCCGGCTAGGCCCATGGAAGCCCGCCACCCGGTGCGAGCACCAGGTGGCGGGTCGACCGCGAGGACATCACAGAGTCGGGCTGACAGGATTTGAACCTGCGGCCTCTTCGTCCCGAACGAAGCGCGCTACCAAACTGCGCCACAGCCCGAAGCCCCCGGAGGAGCAGGCCGAGTCTAGCCGAGCCGGCACGACGGGCCGCACGCGGTCTCGCCGGTCATCGCCGGGCGGTCAGTGTGAGCAGGGTGACCTCCGGACGGCAGCAGAACCGGACGACGGCGTACGGCGACGTGCCCGCACCGGCCGAGACGTGCAGCCACGAGCTGCCCGGCTCGCCGGCCGGGGAGTCGGCCGGGTGGCGCGACAGTCCGCGAGCGCGGGCCGGGTCGAGGTCGCAGTTGCTGACCAGCGCCCCCCACCCGGGGAGCCGCAGCTGGCCGCCGTGCGTGTGGCCGGCCAGGACGAGGTCGTACCCGTCGGCTGCGAACCGGTCGAGCACCCGCAGGTATGGCGCGTGGGTCACGCCGATCCGGAGGTCGGCGTCCGTGTCGGCCGGACCCGTCACGGCCTCGAGGTCGTCGTAGCCCAGGTGCGGGTCGTCGACACCGGCGAGCGCCAGCCGCAGGCCACCGACCTCGAGAGTGGCCCGGCGGTTGTCCACGTCGACCCAGCCGGTGTCGGTGAGGCGCTGCACCAGCTCACGCCACGGGAGCTGCGGGGTGTGGGTGTTGCGGCGGCCGTCGTCGGGCAGCAGGTAGCGGACGGGGTTCTTGGGTACCGGCGAGAAGTAGTCGTTCGACCCCAGGACGAAGGCGCCGGGGCGGCTGGCGAGCGCTCCCAGCCCCTCGAGGAGCGGCCCGATCGACTCCTGGTGCGCGAGGTTGTCGCCGGTGTTGATCACGAGGTCGGGCTCCAGCGCGGCCAGGGAGGAGAGGAACGCGCGCTTGCGGTGCTGGTACGGCGCGAGGTGGAGGTCGCTCAGGTGCAGCACCCGGAGGTCGGTCGCGCCCCCGGGGAGCACCGGCACGGTGGCCTCCCGAACCGTGAACCAGCGGGCCTCCCACCAGCCGTAGGCCAGACCGGCCGTGGCGGCCGCGCCGCCGAGAGCCAGGGCGCGACGGAGCAGCGACCGTCCGGACCGCGAGCCGGCAGGAGCCGCGTCGGACCGGGTCGTCGCGGTCCCGGTCGTCGCCATGCGCCCCAGCGTTCCACACGGTCGCGTCGCCACCGGCTCGGCCCGGTGCGCGGGCTCGCTCCGGTGGGTGGCAGCGCGGAACGGCCCGTTCAGCCCAGCTGGCGGCGGACCTCCGCGGCGACGACCCCACCGTCCGCCCGGCCACGGACCTGCGGCTGCAGGACTCCCATCACCCTGCCCATCGCCCGCATGCCCTCCCCGGCGGCCCCGGTCTGGTCGATGGCCTGGGCGACGAGCGCAGTGACCTCCGCTGCGTCGAGCGGGGCGGGCAGATAGTCGGTGATGACCGCGGCCTCGGCCCGCTCGCGTTCCGCGCTGCCGGTGCGGCCGGCGGTCTCGAAGGCCTCGGCGGCCTCCCGGCGCTTCTTGCCCTCGGTGGTGAGCACCCCGATCACCTCGTCGTCGCTGAGCTCTCGCGCCTGCTTGCCGGCGACCTCGGCGTTGGTCACGGCCGTCAGCACCATCCGCAGGGTGCCCGACCGGACCTCGTCCCGCGCCTTGATCGCCGATGTCAGGTCGGACCGCAGCCGGTCCTTGAGCTCGCTCATGGCGCCATTGTGCCGCTGCCGTGGTGCCGGGCCGTCGGCCGGCTGCTACTCCCTGATCCTGCTGATGCGGACCCGGCCGTCCGGGGCAGGGGTGGTGCGGTACCGAGGATGGTGGACAAGGCGGTGGTGCCGCGGGCAGAGAAGTCGACCGTCGGCGAGGTCCGTGCGGCCCCCGCGCGACCACGGGACCTCGTGGTGGGCGTGGCACCAGCCGGCGGGTCGATCGCAGGACTCCGCCGTGCAGCCCGGGTCGCGTAGCCCGAGCGCGACGCGTTGGGTCGGGCTGAAGAACCGCCGCCTCCGGCCCAGGTCGAGGGGGACCGACGGGCCACCCATGACCGCAGGGATGATCCCGGCTTGGCAGGCGAGCCGCCGCGCCTGCCCTGCGGAGATCTCACCCCCCAGGTCGAGCGCCGCCGTTCCGAGCCCGCGAAGCAGTGTCTCGAGCGTCACGGTCACGACCACGGTCGCGCTCACGCCCCCGGCGTTGGGGACCTGATCGACCGGGAACCGCTCGACGTACTCGCAGAAGGCCTCGCCGAGGATCTCCGGGTGGAGCCGCGACCGCACGCGAGGCTCCTCCTGCTCGGCGGCGTCGCCCGGGGCCGCAGGAACCTGCTCGGTGCGCGGCACGGGGTCCGGTCGGCTGGGGGACGCCAGGGCGTGGAGGGCCGTGGTGAGCATCGCGCCCTGGAGCTGGGGGATCCGGAAGGACCCCGAGCACGTCCCGTTGCCCTCGTCGCGGAGCTTGAGGAAGGTCCGGGCGGCGGCCTGGCGCTCCTCGGCCTCCAGGCGTCTACCGAGCTCGACGTCCGCCGCCTCCGGGTCGATGACCGCCAACAGGTGCCGACCGAGCAGCTGCAACCGCCGAGCGTCGTGGTCCCGCGCCTCTGTGAGGAGGTGGCGCTCGGCGCGCAGCCGGTCCTCCGCGCCGACGAGGCGCCCCGGGAGCGCCCGGACAGCGTCGACCACGACCTCGGCCTGCGCCAGGTCGATCTCGCCAGCAAGCAATGCCTGCGCCGTCGCACTCGTGGCGGGATCCTGCAGCCGACCTGCCAACCCGGTGAGCCGTCGGGCGCGGGGATGCGGGATCCGCGCCGCGTGGGCGAGCCACGCGGCAGTCGAGGTGGCGCCCACCTCCGCAGCGACGTCGTTCCGGTCCGCGTGCGCCAACACGCTCAGCGCCAGTCCCTCGAGCCTTGACGCCGCCCGCAGCAGCTCGACGACGGTGTCGGCCGCGTCGGGCCCCGACAGCCCGAGGACCGGGAGGCCGCCGGCCGTGACCTCGTCTAGCACCTGGTGCACGCGCGCCGCGCACCAGTGACCTCGGTCCTGCCGCGGTAGCGCGGCCTCCTCTCCCGCCATACCCACATGCTGTCAGGTGTGACGGACAGTTATCGACGTTGTGTTCGAGGCTGTGGAGGGACTGGGGCCCCGGTCACTCCTCCTTGTCGGCCTTGTCCGGAGCCGGTCTGCCGCGCACCGCGGTCCCGTCGGACACGTTGAGCGTCACCGCCGACCCCGTCCCGATCGTCGCGCCGGCGATGGGCGTCGTCGAGTCGACCCCGCCCTTGGCGAGCGCCGAGTCGACGTACGACCCGACCGTCGGGACGAACCCTGCCGCACGCAGCCGGACCGCGGCGTCCTCGGCGCTGAGCCCGCGGACGTCCGGGACGACCGCCGGCCGGCCGAGGATCGCGGTGGGGTCGGGCGGCACGAACGACACGTCGGGGAGGAAGTTGTCGACGCGTTGCATGGCCGCGCCCCAGATCGGTCCGGCGTACGTCGACCCGAACGCCTCACCGATGAACGACCCGTTGACGACCTGGCCGTTGAGCGTGATCGGGTGTCCCATGCTGTTGGCGCCCGCGAGCATCGCCGCCGTCGACAGGTTCGGGGTGTAGCCGACGTACCAGACCGCCTTGTTGTCCTGGATGGTGCCGGTCTTGGCCGCAGACTCCTGCTCGAGCACCAGGCCCTGGGTGTAGCCGAAGCCGCCCGGCTCCTGCACGCCGCTCAGGACGTCGTTGACGGCATCCGCCACCGACTGCGGGACCAGCTGCTCGCAGTCGCCGTCGTAGCTGGCGATCACCCGTGCGCGGGAGTCGAGGACCTCAGTGACCGGGTGCGGCGTGCAGTAGCTGCCGCGGGCGGCGAAGGTCGCGTAGGCGCTGGCCATCGTCAGGGGGTTGGTGTCGGTGACGCCGAGCGTGAACGGCGGCACCTCGTCCTTCTCCGGAACGGCGATCCCCATGTCCCGCGCGAGCGTGATCGGGTCGCACAGGCCTGTTCTCGCCTCGAGCTCGGCGAAGAACGTGTTCACCGAGTTCTTGGTGCCGTCGTACAGGTTGTAGGAGCCCGAGCCGCCCGAGTTGCCGACGGTCCAGGGGATCCCGAAGTACGGGCCTTCACAGGTGGTGAACCGCTCGGGCGGCATCACCCGAGACCTCGGCGCGCGGATCGTGGTGGAGAGCGAGATGCCCTGCTTGAGCGCGGCCGCGAGCACGAACGCCTTGAACGTCGACCCGGCCTGGAAGCCGTTGGAGTCGCCGTACTCCTTGGGGACCACGTAGTTCAGGAAGGTCTCGCCCTTGGCCCGGTTGCTGCCCATCGGTCGTGACTGCGCGAGCGCCCGGACCTTGCCGGTTCCGGGCTCGACCATCGCCATGCCGCCGATCGCCTGGTCGGTGGGACGGACGCGACCGCGGACCGCCGCGTCCGCAGCCCGCTGGAAGCGCGGCCCGATCGTGGTCCGGATGGTCAGGCCGCCGGTGAGCAGCAGCTCCCGGCGCTCGTCGGCGGTCCGACCCAGACGCGGGTCCTTCTCGAGGAACTCGCGCACGTAGTCGCAGAAGAACTCCCCGAGCGTCCCGACGCACCCGTTGCGCTCGGCCGGGACGCGCAGCCCCAAGCCGGCTCGCGACGCGCGCCGCGCCTCGCTCCGCGAGACGACGTTGAGCTCGGCCATCCGGTCGAGGACGACGTTGCGGCGGGCCTTGGAGGCCTGGGCGTTGTTGGTCGGGTCGTACGCGGTGGGGTTCTTGACGACGCCGGCGAGCAGCGCGGCCTCGCGCAACGAGAGGCGGGCCGCCGGCTTGGAGAAGTAGTGCTGGGCGGCAGCCTCGATGCCGTAGGCGCCGTCACCGAAGTAGGACACGTTCAGGTACCGCTCGAGGATCCAGTCCTTGCTGTACCGCTCCTCGAAGGCGATCGCGTAGCGCAGCTCGTTGAACTTCCGCTCGTAGGTGTCCGCCGTGGCGGCCGCGACCTGGGCCTCGGTGTCGGCTTGCGCGACGAGGGTCTGCTTGACCATCTGCTGGGTGATCGAGGAGCCGCCCTGCACCACGCCGGAGCTGGCCTGGTTGGTGATGAACGCTCGCAAGGTGCCCTTCAGGTCCAGGGCGCCGTGCTGGTAGAAGCGGTAGTCCTCGATCGCCACGATCGCCTTGCGCATGATCAGCGAGACCCGGTTGAGCGGGACGCTGACGCGGTTCTGGTCGTGCAGCGTGGTCAGCAGGGAGCCGTCCGCAGCCAGCACCCGGGTGCGCTGAGCCAGCGGCTCCGCCGTGAGCCGCTCCGGCAGGTCCTCGATCCCCTCGGCCACGCTGCGGGCGCCGAGCCCAGCAAGCGCGGCGAAGGGCACGGCGAGCCCGGCGACGAGCACCCCAGCCAGGACCGAAACGGCGAGGAAGAGGCCGACGCGGCCGAGGACGCGCGGGCCCGACGAGCGGGATCTGCGTGCGGCGGACATGCCTCCAGGGTACGGCGGTCAGCCCACCTCCGCGTGCTCGTGACCGCGTGCTCGTGACCACGCGGCCCCGGGGGACCTGGGTCCTCCCGGGTCCTGGGTCGGTGCCCGGGCCGGTGGTCCCGGTTCTGGGCCGGCGGGGTAGTCCGGTGGCGCTACGGGGATTCCGTCCTTGTGGGTCTGTCCGTGACCTCGAGGTTTCCCTAGGTTTGGACGTGGAGATTCTCTCCACACCTGTTTGGGAGACCAGGTCACGCAAGGGGATAGATCATGACGTGGAACGAAGACTGGGCGTCGTCGGCGCAGTGCCGCCAGAGCCGGCCGGATGAGCTGTTCGTGCGGGGCGCGGCGCAGAACGACGCGAAGAAGCTGTGCGGGGGTTGCCCGGTGCGGACCGAGTGCTTGGCCGAGGCGCTGGACAACGAGATCGAGTGGGGCGTCTGGGGCGGGATGACCGAGCGGGAGCGCCGCGCGATCCTGCGCAAGCGTCCGAACGTGACGTCGTGGCGGGTGCTGCTGGAGACCGCGCAGCGCGAGCACGCCGCGCTGCAGACCGCCGGCCGCCGCACCGCCTGACCTACCCGACCCGCCCGATCCGACCGACCGACCTCAACCCGGTCAGGCCGGCCTCAACCCGGTCAGGCCGACTGGGCGCTGAGGTCTCCGCCGCCTGCCGAGGGCGGCACCAGCCGGTGCACGGCCCGGACGCCCGCCGTGACGGCGTCGGGACCCGCGTACTTGAGGACGTAGCCGGACGCACCTGCTGCGAGGCCGGCCTCGATGGTCTCCGGGTCGTCGGCGAAGCTCAGCAGGAGCACCCGGGTGTCCGGACAGGCGGCGCAGATCCGCGTCGTCGCCGTCACACCGTCCGAGCCGGGCATCTTGACGTCCATCACGACCACGTCGGGACACAGCTCGACGGCGAGGTCGAACGCGTCGGCGCCGGTGGCCGCCTCTCCCAGCACCTCGAGGTCGGGTTGCAGGTCGAGCCACACGCTCAGCCCGGTGCGCACCGCCTCGGAGTCGTCGACCACCAGGACCCTGATCACGGCGCTCTCCGGAACAGCGCCGGGGTGCGGCGCAGCAGCAGGTGCAGACCGAGGAGCCCGACGAGGGCGGCGGCACCACCGGTGACGGCGAGGTTCAGGCCGCCGGTGGCGACCGGGGCGCCGGAACCGGCGGGGAGCAACTGCTCCGGCGCCCCGGACCGGGGCCCACGGGTCGCGGACCCCGCCACCTCCGGTCCCGAGGAGGGGTTCTTGTCGCGCGTCGACGGCGGAGCAGCAGCCGCGGCGGACGCGCGGGAGACGGTCACGGTGAACTCGCCGACGACCGGGTGACCGTCGGCGGCGACGACGCGGTAGGCGATGCGGTACGTGGCCGCGTCGGCCGGCGCCCGGAGAGCAACCGTGACCTCGGAGCCGGTCACCACTGGCGCGCCCGTGCTCACAGACCCGCGAGGACCGGTCACCGCGACCTGCGCGAGCCCTTCGGCGAGGGGCTCGTTGAAGGTGAGCCGCACTGCGTCGAGGGGACGGTCCGTGACCCCGGCTGCGGGCCGGGTCTCGACCAGGTCGGTGTGGGCGTGGGCCGCCGGCGTCCAGGCGCCGAGCAGCAGCACCGTCGCGACCAGCGTCGCCGCCGCTGCGACCAGCACACGGAGAGCCCCCTCCAGGGGCGTCCTCGTGACGAGCGCGTCCACCGGGTGCTCCTCTCGGCCGCCGCCACGTCTGTCGCGTTCCCCACCCGGGTCGGGTGAGGGTCTCCTGCGGTGCCTCCCTACTGTGGCCTCGCGGTCTTGGGAGAACCTTGGGCCCGCGACGGGCGGCCCGACCGGGACCAAAGCCCTCGGGGGGTCCTGGGTCGGTGCCCGGGCCGGTGGTCCCGGTTCTGGGCCGGCGGGGTAGTCCGGTGGCGCTACGGGGATTCCGTCCTTGTGGGTCTGTCCGTGACCTCGAGGTTTCCCTAGGTTTGGACGTGGAGATTCTCTCCACACCTGTTTGGGAGACCAGGTCACGCAAGGGGATAGATCATGACGTGGAACGAAGACTGGGCGTCGTCGGCGCAGTGCCGCCAGAGCCGGCCGGATGAGCTGTTCGTGCGGGGCGCGGCGCAGAACGACGCGAAGAAGCTGTGCGGGGGTTGCCCGGTGCGGACCGAGTGCTTGGCCGAGGCGCTGGACAACGAGATCGAGTGGGGCGTCTGGGGCGGGATGACCGAGCGGGAGCGCCGCGCGATCCTGCGCAAGCGTCCGAACGTGACGTCGTGGCGGGTGCTGCTGGAGACCGCGCAGCGCGAGCACGCCGCGCTGCAGACCGCCGGCCGCCGCACCGCCTGACCTACCCGACCCGCCCGATCCGACCGACCGACCTCAACCCGGTCAGGCCGGCCTCAACCCGGTCAGGAGCTCGCCGACCTGCCGCAGTCCCTCGAGGTCGTGCACGTCGCTGGCGAGCGTGGGGACGACGACCGTCGGGACCTCCGGGTGGCTCTCCTGGAAGCTGCGCCGCAGCCCCCGCTCCCGCGCCACCCGGCGCATCCGGTCCGCGTGGAGCCGCAGCAGGGCCGCGGTCAGCTCCGCCGTACCGACCTCGTCGCCGGACCCGGCGCCCTCGAGTCGTGCGGCCGCCGCGGCCGCCTCCGCGGCCGGCAACCGGTCGCTCGCGAGCGTCGCCCGGTTGACGACGAGCCCGGCCAGCGGCATCCGCTCGGCCCGCAACCGGTCGATGAAGTACGCCGCCTCGCGGAGCGCGTCGGGCTCGGGCGCGGCGATGACGAGGAAGGCCGTCTCCCTGGTCTGCAGCACCTCGTAGGTCTGCTGGGCCCGGTTGCGGAACCCGCCGAAGAGCGTGTCGAAGGCCGCCACGAACAGCTGCAGGTCCTTGAGGACCTGCGCCCCCACGATCTTGGCCATCGTGCTCGTCACCGCACCGACGCCGGCGGTCATGAGCCGCGCGGGTCCCTTGGCCGGGGCGAGCAGGAGCCGGATGAACCGCCCCTCGAGGAAGCCCGACAGCCGTTCCGGAGCGTCGAGGAAGTCCAGCGCGGACCGCGAGGGCGGGGTGTCGACCACGATGAGGTCCCACCGGCCGGTCCGCAGCGCGTCGCGGCGCAGCTGGCTCAGCTTCTCCATCGCCATGTACTCCTGGGTGCCCGCGAAGGAGCTCGAGAGCGTCACGTAGAAGGGATTGCTGAGGATCTGCTGCGCCCGCTCGGGGCTCGCCTGGGTCTCGACGACCTCGTCGAAGGTCCGCTTCATGTCGAGCATCATCGCGTCGAGCGAGCCGCGGCCGTTCCCGACGCCCGGCACGGGGCGGGGCGTGTTGTCGAGCTGCTCGATCCCCATCGACTGCGCCAGTCGACGCGCGGGGTCGATGGTCAGCACCACGACCCGGCGCCCCCGCTCGGCGGCGCGGAGCGCGAGTGCCGCGGAGGTCGTCGTCTTGCCGACGCCGCCCGCCCCGCAGCAGACGACCACCTGGACACCGGGGTCGTCGACGAGGTCGTCGACGCGCAGGTGCCGGGCGCCGGGCGCCGCACCGGGGTCGCTCATGCCATCCCCTGCCGACGAAGCTCGGCCGCGAGCGCGTGGAGGCCTGCGGCGTCGACCCCCTCTGGACGCCGGGTGAGCTCGTACGTCGGACGCCCGAGCGCCGCCACGCGGTCCCGCTGCTCCTGCTCGACCTCCCGGCGTCGGGCGTGGTCGCGTGCCTCCGCGAGCAGCTCGTCGACCAGCTCGTCCGCCACCCCGGTCCCCCCGCGGGCGACCCCGGCCATGGCGAGGTCGGCCGCGACCGCGTCCCGGGGCAGCCTCCCGTCGAGGACGAGGTCCGCGTGCGGGTCGTCCAGCCTGAGCGGCAGCGTCTGGTTGACGACGACCGCGCCGACCGGCAGCCCGTCGCGCTCGAGATCCGCGATGCCGTCCGCGGTCTCCTGGACGGGCATCTCCTCCAGGAGGGTGACCAGGTGCACCGCAGTCCGCGGGGACGTGAGCAGCGCCATCACGCGGTCGGTCTGGCCGCGCACCGGCCCGACCCGGGCGAGCTCCCCGAACTCGCCGTTCACCCCGAGGAACTGGGCGATGCGGCCCGTCGGTGGGGCGTCGAGCACGACGGCGTCGTACTCCCGGGCGCCCTTGTTGCGGGAGTTGCGCTCGACCGCCTCGTAGACCTTGCCGGTCAGCAGCACGTCCCGGAGCCCCGGGGCCACCGTCGTGGCGAAGTCGAGGACCCCGAACCGTTCCAGCGCCCGGCCGCTGCGGTTGCCGAGCCGGTAGTAGAGCGCGAGGTACTCGAGCATCGCCGACTCCGCGTCGACGGCGAGCGCGTGCACGTCCCCTCCCGAGCTCCCGGACCGGCGAGCCAGACCAGTGGCGACCCGTCGCTCGTCGTACCCCAGCGGAGGCAGGTCGAAGAGCTGCGCGATCCCCTGTCGGCCCTCGACCTCGCAGAGCAGCACCTGCCGGCCCTCCCCGGCCAGCGCCAGCGCCAGGGCCGCGGCGACGGTGGTCTTGCCGGTGCCGCCCTTGCCGGTCACCACGTGGAGGCGGACCCGCGGCCAGTCGGGCCGCTCCCCGAGAGGTCGAGCAGTCGGTCCGGCAGCCGGTCCAGCAGCGGACCCAGCAGCCGGTCCAGCAGCGGGTCGAGCAGCGGCGTCCACTCCGGCGTCCACCGCCCGAACCTAACGGGCTCGCGGTCGGTCCACGCGGGGCGGCCCTCGCCCCGGCCGGGATCGGTCAAAGGGAGCCGTGACGGGAACCGTCTAGGATCGCATGGTGAGCGCGCACTGGGAGTCAGCGACGCTGTCGCGCGTTGCGGTGCCGCCCTCGGTGCTCGCCGACGAGGTCGCCACCGACCTGTGCGAGCCGAGCCGAACCGTCACCGAGGTCATCCTCGAGTGTCTCGAGACGCTCGATGCCACGCTGGAGCTGGACGCCTCGGAGCTCCTCGCCGACCACCTGCGCTGGCAGGCGGCCCGTCTCGAGGTCGTCGCTCCCCAGGTGAGCCACGAGGAGTTCGTGGACGCCGTCTGCTCGGTGCTCGAGCGTCACGCTGGCCAGGCGGCGCTCGAGGAGGCCGAGCGGCACCTACGCAGCGCGTTGCGGGCCGCTGGGGAAGAGCCCGCGCCGGTCGACCCGCCCCTCCCGCCCCAGGCCCGCGCCTACCTCGAGCACGTGCTCAGGGGGGAGCGCGACGCGGCCGTCGACGTCGTCCTCGACGAGGTGGCGCGCGGCACCGACGCCCAGGACATCCTGCTCGACATCCTGCAACCGGTGCAGGTCGAGATCGGCCGGCTGTGGGAGCAGGGGCGGGCGTCGGTCGCCCACGAGCACCTCTGCACAGCCGTCACCCAGCTCTGCATGTCGATGCTCTGGCCGCGCCTCAACGCCGGGGCGCACGACCAGGACCGCACGGTCGTGGCCACGAGCGTCGGCGGTGAGGCCCACGAGATCGGTGTCCGCATCGTCGCCGATCTCCTCAAGCGCGACGGGTGGCGGACCTTCTACCTGGGAGCCGGCGTCCCGGCCTCCGACGTGGTCTCGATGCTGCTCGAGCAGCGGGCCGACGTCCTCGCGGTCTCCGCGACGATGGCCGGCCACGTGCCCGCCGTCCGGCGGCTCGTCGACGCGGTCCGGGACGACCCGGGGTGTGCCGACGTCAACATCGTGGTCGGCGGCCGACCGTTCCTGGTGGCCCCCCGGCTGGCCAAGGCCGTCGGCGCGGACGGGCTGGCCCTCGACGCGGTAGAAGCGGTCGGGGTCTGCAACGCGCTGGTGTCGCAGACCCGCTCCCACGCGGGCTCGCGCGGCGTCCGGCAGCGCGTCGACTCCTGAGCCCCTGCCCGGCACCACGGGGGCGACACCCCGGGTCCCCCCGCGGCTACAGTCGCGGCCATGACGAAGTGGGAGTACGTGACCGTGCCGGTGCTGGTGCACGCGACCAAGCAGATCCTCGACAACTGGGGCGAGGACGGCTGGGAGCTGGTGCAGGTGGTCCCCGGCATGAACCCGGAGAACCTCGTGGCCTACCTGAAGCGGCCCAAGCAGTGAGCACCCCGGCCGAGCGGCTCGCCGAGCTCGGTCTGGAGCTGCCCGAGGTGGCCGCACCGCTCGCGGCGTACGTCCCCGCGCTCCGGACCGGCGACCTCGTGTTCACGTCCGGGCAGCTGCCGCTGCGCGCCGGCGAGCTGCTGGCGACCGGCAAGGTCGGGGCCGAGGTGGACCCGGAGCAGGCCGCGGCCTGCGCCCAGCAGTGCGCGCTCAACGCGCTCGCGGCGGCCGCGGCGCTGGTGCCGCTCGACGAGGTGCGCCGGGTCGTCAAGCTGGTCGTCTTCGTGGCGTCGGCACCGGGCTTCACCGGGCAGCCGGGCGTCGGCAACGGGGCCTCGCACCTCATGGCCGAGGTCTTCGGCGACGCCGGCCGGCACGCGCGCTCGGCGGTCGGGGTGGCGGTGCTGCCGCTCGACGCCCCGGTGGAGGTCGAGGCGGTCTTCGAGGTGGGACCGGGAGCGGGAGGCGGGGCGGCCTGAGTGGTCCTCCGCGACGCCAGCACCGTCGTGCTGCTCCGCGGCGGCGACGGACGTCCGGGTGGCCTCGAGGTCTACCTGCTGCGCCGAGTCCGCGGCATGGCGTTCGCCGGAGGGTTCTGCGTGTTCCCCGGCGGCGGGGTGGACCTCCGTGACGACGAGGCGGGGATCGGCTGGGCGGGGCCGTCGGCGCAGGACTGGGCGGACCTGCTGAGCACGTCGGCCGACCACGCTCGCGCGCTGGTGTGCGCGGCGGTCCGTGAGACCTTCGAGGAGTCCGGCGTGCTGCTCGCCGGCCCGACGCCGGGGACGGTCGTGGGCGACACCACGGGGGACGACTGGGAGGTCGACCGGCGCCGGCTCGAGGAGCGCGAGGTCGCCTTCAGCGAGGTGCTGCGGCGCCGGGGGCTGGTGATCCGCACCGACCTGCTCCGGTGGTGGGGGTCGTGGGTCACCCCGGAGCAGGAGCCTCGCCGCTACGACACCCGCTTCTTCGTCGCGCAGCTCCCCCCGCAGCAGGTCACCCGTGACGTCTCGACCGAGTCCGACGAGGTCCACTGGCTGTCGGTCAGGGACGCCCTCGACACCGTCGACACCGGTCGACTGACGATGCTGCCTCCGACGTACGTGACCTGCCTGGAGCTGTGGCCGTTCACGGCACCGGCAGAGGCGCTGGCCGCGGCGGCCGACCGGGACCGGTCGACGGTGGAGCCGCGCCTCGACGCCGACGGCACCCGGCTCCGGCTCCCCGCACGGATCGAGGCACTGCTCGAGGCGCACGCCGAGCGTCGGCGGGCGGCGCAGGCAGCCCAGGCAGCCCAGGCAGCCCTGTGAGCGACTGGCACGGGGGCGCCGTCGGTGCGCACACCCGGTGCGTGCTCGCGCCGAACCCCGGACCGATGACGCTCGACGGCACCAACACCTGGGTCCTGCGGGCCGGGACCGGCGGGCCGTCGCTGGTCGTCGATCCGGGGCCGCTCGACGCAGGTCACCTCGCAGCGGTGGCGGAGGCGGCGGGGGACGTCCGCGCCGTCCTGCTGACCCACGGCCACGCCGACCACGCGGAGGGGGCCCGGGCGTTCGCGGTGCGCGCCGGCTGCGGCGTACGGGCGCTGGACCCGGCGCACCGGCTCGGCCAGGAGGGCCTGGGCGACGGCGACGTGGTCGCGGTCGCGGGTCTGGAGGTGCGGGTCGTCGGCACGCCCGGGCACACCGCGGACTCGCTGTCGTTCCACCTCCCGGCGGACGGCGCGCTGCTCACGGGGGACACCGTGCTGGGTCGTGGCACGACCGTGGTCGCCCACCCCGACGGCCGGCTCGGCGCCTACCTCGGGTCGCTGCAGCGGCTCCAGGCGCTCGCCGAGGCACACGGTGTCACGACGGTGCTGCCCGGCCACGGACCCGTCGTCGAGGACGCGCTCGCGGTGCTCGACCGCTACCTCGTGCACCGGCGTGAACGGCTCGAGCAGGTCGCCGAGGCACTCCGGGAGCTGGGCCCGGACGCCACGCCGCGCCAGGTCGTCGAGCAGGTGTACGCCGACGTGGACCCGGCCCTCTGGGAGGCGGCCGAGCTCTCGGTGCGGGCGCAGCTCGCCTACCTGCGCGGCGACTGAGCGTGTCGCAGCCCGAGCCGCAGGAGGGTCAGCGGGCGCGACGGGCCAGCCGGTCGACGTCCATGAGCACGACCGAGCGGGGCTCGAGCCGCAGCCACCCGCGCGAGGCGAAGTCGGCGAGCGCCTTGTTGACGGTCTCCCGCGAGGCGCCGACCAGCTGCGCCAGCTCCTCCTGCGTGAGGTCGTGGTGGACGTGGACGCCCTCGTCGGAGGTGCGGCCGAAGCGGTCGGCGAGATCGAGCAGGGCCTTCGCGACGCGACCGGGGACGTCGGAGAACACGAGGTCCGCGACAACGTCGTTGGCCCGCCGGAGCCGGGAGGCGAGCTGCGCGAGCAGCCCCTTGGCCACGTCCGGGCGACCGTGGATCCACCCCAGCAGGTCGTCGTGGGACAGCGAGAAGAACGCGGAGTCGGTGACGGCGGTGACGGTCGCGGACCGCGGCCCGGGGTCGAACAGCGACAGCTCGCCGAACATCTGGCCCGGACCGAGGATCGCAAGAAGGTTCTCGCGTCCGTCCACTGAGGTCCGCCCGAGCTTCACCTTCCCCTCGCCGACGATGTACAGCTTGTCGCCGGTGTCACCCTCGTGGAACAGCACCTCGCCGCGTCGCAGCTTGACCGTACTGAGGGACGAGCGCAGCGACGCCGCAGCGTCGTCGTCGAGCGCGTTGAACAGCGGGGCGTGACGCAAGACGTCGGTGTCCACCCAGTGCCTCCTTCTCCGGCTCCGCAGCCGTCCGACGCATCCTCCCACGGACCGCCAGTGGCGACGTGGCCCACCTCACGTCGCGGCAGCCGGACGCCGGGACGTCCGTAGGCTGGGGACGTGTCCACCCCTGTCCCGGCCGCCCGTCCGCGGGGTGCCGGCACCGGCCGACGGGGCGCCGGCCGGACCCCGGCCGAGCCTCCCCCGGCTCCCGACACCGCGCTGGTCCGGCGGGCCCGGCGGATCGACCGGCAGCTCGCGGTGGCCTATCCCGACGCCCGCTGCGAGCTCGACTTCGGGTCGCCGTTCCAGCTCCTCGTGGCAACGGTGCTCAGCGCGCAGACCACCGACAAGCGGGTCAACGCCGTCACGCCGGCCCTCTTCGCGGCGTACCCCGACGCCCCGGCGCTGGCGGGGGCCGACCGGGCGGAGGTCGAGCGGATCATCCAGCCGACCGGCTTCTTCCGCGCGAAGACCGAGTCGGTCCTCGGACTGGCGCAGGCGCTCGTCGAGCGGTACGACGGCGTGGTCCCTGCTCGGCTCGAGGAGCTCGTGACGCTGCCCGGCGTCGGACGCAAGACCGCGAACGTCGTCCTCGGCGACGCCTTCGGCCTCCCCGGCATCACCGTGGACACTCACTTCGGCCGGCTCTCGCGCCGGTTCGGGTGGACCTCCGAGACCGATCCGGTCAAGGTCGAGCTCGAGGTCGGACGGCTGTTCGCGAAGCGGGACTGGACCCCGCTGAGCCACCACCTGATCTTCCACGGCCGCCGGGTCTGTCACGCGCGCAGTCCTGCCTGCGGCGCCTGCCCGGTCGCGCGGCTCTGCCCGTCGTACGGCGAGGGGCCGACCGACCCGGTCAAGGCGGCCGCCCTGGTCCGGACCGAGGGGCGCGCATGACCCGGCCGCCCCGGTCGGGCGGTCTGTCCCGGCTCCTCGGGGTCGGGTTGTTGGTGGGCCTGTCGGCCGCGTGCACCGGGCCCGAGGAGGCGCTGCAGTCCCGGGTCGACGTCGACACCCCTGCGCTGCGGACGCTCAAAGCCGAGGCTGGCGTCGAGCCCTGTCCGGGAGGGGAGCCGTCCGCCCCGGTGTCGACCGAGCTGCCCGCGGTCGTCCTGCCGTGCCTCGGCGGCGGACCGGAGGTCGCGCTGCAGTCGGTGTCCGGCCCCGCCGTCCTCAACCTCTGGGCACAGTGGTGCGGCCCGTGCGGCGAGGAGCTGCCGCTGTTCCAGCGGCTCCACGACCGCGCCGGTGACCGGGTCCGGGTGCTGGGGATCGACTGGCAGGACAGCCAGCCGGGCCGGGCGCTGGAGCTCGCGCGGGTGTCGGGGGTGACCTACCCGCTCGCCGCGGACCCTGGGGCGCTCGTGGCCGACGCGTGGCGGGTCACGGGGCTGCCGGTCACGGTCTTCGTCGACCGGCAGGGGCGCACGACCGTCCACCGCGGCCGGATCGCCGACTACGACGAGCTCGCGGGGCTCGTGGAGCAGAACACCGGCGTACGGCTCCGTGCTGGCTAGTCTTCACGAGTGCCCGACGCCGCCCCGCCGCCCGCGGAGCCGGCGCTCCCCCCGTGGCTCGAGCCGGTGCGACGCAGCGCACGCGTCGTCCTGGCGGAGCAGCTGAGCCGCTTCCTGCCGCCGGAGGACGGGACGTCGCGGGAGGGTGCGGTGCTCGTGCTGTTCGGCGAGGGACCCGCAGGCCCCGACCTGCTGCTGACCGAGCGGGCGCACCACCTGCGTGCCCAGCCGGCCCAGGTCTCGTTCCCCGGCGGCTCGCTCGACCCCGGTGAGACGGCGGTCGACGCGGCGCTGCGCGAGACGTTCGAGGAGACGGGGATCGCGCCTGAGGGGATCGACGTCTTCGGCGTTCTCCCGCGGCTCTACCTCCCGCCGCGGAACTTCGCCGTCGCGCCGGTGCTCGGCTACTGGCACGACGACAGCCACCTCGAGGTGGTCAACCGTGGCGAGGTCCACGCGGTCTTCCGCGTCCCGGTCGAGGAGCTCCTCGAACCGGCGAACCGCTTCACCGTCGAGCACCCTCTCGGGTGGAAGGGGCCGGGCTGGATGATCGGCCCGGGTCGCGACGTGCTGCTGTGGGGGTTCACCGCCGGCATCATCGACGCGCTCTTCACGCGTGCCGGCTGGACCCGCGACTGGGACCGTGGCGTCGTCCGGCGGCTGCCGGACCGGCTCGTGGACTGGGACCGGCGCCACCCGCCCGCCCACCGGGCGCGCGACCACGGGCCGGCGCGGTGAACTCCCTCGACGTCGTCGTCCTGCTGCTCGTCCTCGCCTACGCCGTCTCGGGGTACTGGCAGGGCTTCATCACCGGGGCCTTCGCCACGGCCGGACTGGTGGTCGGCGGCATCACCGGGTTCTGGCTCGCACCCCGCGTCTTCGACGCGGTGGACCCCTCGGTCTGGGTGACGCTCGGCGCGCTGGTCCTCGTGCTGGTGAGCGCGTCGATCGGCCAGGCGTTGCTGCAGTTCGTGGGCGGGCGGATCCGCGACCGGATCACCTGGCAGCCCGTGCGTGCGCTCGACGCCGTGGGCGGTGCGGTGCTCAGTGCCGCCGCGGTCCTCGTCATCGTGTGGGCGCTCGGGCTCGCGGTCAGCGGGACCCGGCTGCCGTGGCTGACCGAGCAGGTGCGCGAGTCGAGGGTCCTGGACCAGGTGGACGGGGTGATGCCTCAGCGGGCGGTCAGCGCGTTGGGGAGGTTCAACGACGTCGTGGCCTCGAGCTCCTTCCCGGCGTACCTCGACCCCTTCGCGCGCGAGCAGATCGTCCGCGTCGGCCCGCCGCCGCCGCGCATCGCGGACGACCCCGAGGTCGAGGCCGCCGGCGCGAGCGTCCTCAAGGTGCGGGGGGAGAACGAGTGCGGCCAGGGCGTCGAGGGGAGCGGCTTCCTCTACCAACCGGACCGGCTGATGACCAACGCCCACGTCGTCGCCGGCGTCGACGACCCCCGCGTCGTCGTCGGCGACCGCGAGGTCGACGCGTCGGTGGTCCTCTACGACCCGGATCTCGACGTGGCGGTCCTCGAGGTCGCCGGCCTGGGGCTGCCGTCGCTGACGTTCGACCGGGACGCCGACGCACCGCAGCCTGGAGCGGTCCTCGGCTACCCGCAGGACGGACCGTACGACGTGCAGGGCGCTCGCATCCGCGAGCGGCAGCGGCTCCGCAGCCCCGACATCTACGGCGAGGGGACGGTGCTGCGCGAGGTCTTCTCCGTGCGCTCGCAGGTCCGGCCGGGGAACTCGGGGGGACCGCTGGTCTCCACCGCGGGGCGGGTGACAGGGGTCGTCTTCGCGGCGTCGGTGACCGACTCCTCGACCGGCTACGCGCTCACCGCGGAGCAGGTCGCCCAGGCCGCGGCCCGAGGCATCTCGAGCACCTCACCGGTGAGCACCGGCGGCTGCGCCTGACCCCTCGTGCTGGTCGAGCCGCCCCCCGTGACCGGTCGAGCCGCCCACCATGGAGGGCGGCTCGACGAGGTCAGTGGCCCTTGCGGAGGAGCGTGTCCTTGGTCTCCTGCGCCTGGTGGATCGCCCGCTCCGGCGCCCGCACCTTCTTGACGCTGCGGAAGCCGAGGAAGCCCACGAGGCCCGCCAGCAGCAGGTACAGCAGGAAGACGATGAGGTAGCACCAGGCCAGGTCGAGCCCGGTCAGGTGGATCAGGTAGACGATGCCGAAGGAGAGCATCACCACCGCGAGCAGCGCGATGAACCCGGCGACGGCGAACATCGCCGCACCGATGCCGCCGGCCTTCACGCTCAGCGTGACCTCGGACTTGGCCAGCGCGATCTCGGACTTGACCAGGCTCGACACGTCACGGGTGGCCTGGGCGACGAGCTGTCCGATCGACGGCTCGGCCTCGTTCCGGGCAGGGACGTCCCCCGTGCGGGCGGCCGACGTGCTGTCGGGCTTGGTGAAAGCGGCGTGCGACATCTGTTCTCCTCTCGCGCCAGTGCGAGCCTAGTGGTGGACCTGTACCGCATCCGGCGTCGGGCCATGGGACGCGCGACGCGTCCGCTGCGTCACGTGCTGGCGCGTGCCCTCCCACGTCGCCGCAGGAGCACCGAGGCGAGGAGCGCGGCGGTCACCGAGCCGAGCGGGATCGCGGCCTTGGCGCGAGCCCCGCCAGGTAGAAGAACAACGTCAGCGCGCCGTCGGCGGCCCACTCCTCGACGGTGAGCGGTCCGAGGTGCAGGTGTCTCAGCGCGTCGTACGACGATGCGAGGGGGGTGTTGGCCCAGAGCACGGCCACCGCCGCCGCGACGAGGACGACGGCGCCGCCACGGTCTCCTGCCGCAGCAGCCCGCCGACGAAGGTCTCCTCCGCCGGCGAGGATCCGCGGGGGAAGAGCGGACGGTCGGGTGAGGCGGACACGATACGGGCCTCCTGGGCATTGGACGGCAGCCTCAAGCAACGCCGACCAGACTTCCCGGCACTCCGGGACCCACGCTAGCGAGGGCGCGAGCCGCTCAGTCCTCGGAGCTCGAGGACATCCCGGTTTTGATGAGGTCCATGACCGTGCCGTCGGCCAGCGTGGTGACGTCACCGACCTCGCGGTGCTCGGCCACGTCGCGCAGCAGCCGTCGCATGATCTTGCCCGACCGGGTCTTCGGCAGCTCCTGGACGACCATGACCTGGCGCGGCTTGGCGATGGCGCCGATCTCCTTCTGCACGTGCCGGCGCAGCTCCTGGATGAGCTCCTCGGAGGCGACCTCGCCGTCCTGCAGCGCCGACTCCCGCAGGATGACGAAGGCGCAGACGGCCTGACCGGTGGTGTCGTCGGCCGCGCCCACGACGGCCGCCTCGGCGACCTTGGGGTGCGAGACGAGCGCCGACTCGATCTCGGTCGTGGACAGCCGGTGACCGGACACGTTCATGACGTCGTCGACCCGGCCGAGCAGCCAGATGTCGCCGTCCTCGTCGAGCTTCGCGCCGTCGCCTGCGAAGTAGCGACCGGGGAACCGGGACCAGTAGGTCTGCCGGTAGCGATCGTCGTCGCCCCACAGGGTGCGGAGCATCGCCGGCCACGGCTCGGTGAGCGTGAGGTACCCACCCTGCCCGTTGCCGACAGGCTCGCCGTCGTCGTTGACGACCTCGGCGGTGATCCCGGGGAGCGGCGTCATCGCCGAGCCCGGCTTGCCCGCGGTCACCCCCGGGAGCGGGCTGATCATGATCTGGCCGGTCTCGGTCTGCCACCAGGTGTCCACGACCGGGCAGCGGCCGCCGCCGATGGTCTCCCGGTACCAGATGTAGGCCTCCGGGTTGATGGACTCCCCGACCGACCCCAGCAGCCGGAGCGAGGACAGGTCGAAGCCGGCCGGGATGTCCGCGCCCCACTTCATGAAGGTCCGGATCGCCGTCGGGGCGGTGTAGAAGATCGTGACGCCGTACTGCTGGATGATCTCCCACCAGCGTCCCTTGTGCGGGGAGTCGGGCGTCCCCTCGTACATGACCTGGGTCGCGCCGTTGGCCAGCGGGCCGTAGACCATGTACGAGTGGCCGGTCACCCAGCCCACGTCGGCGGTGCACCAATAGATGTCGGTCTCGGGCTTGAGGTCGAAGACCGCCCAGTGGGTGTACGCGGTGCCGACGAGGTACCCGCCCGTGGTGTGGAGGATCCCCTTGGGCTTGCCGGTCGTGCCGGAGGTGTACATGACGTAGAGCGGGTGCTCGGCGTCGAACGCCTCCGGGACGTGGCTGTCGACCTGCCGGTCCACGACGTCGTGCCACCAGACGTCGCGTCCTGCGCTCCAGGCGACGTCCTGCCCGGTCCGGCGCACGACCAGGACGGTCTCGACCGCGCCCTCCCCGGCTTTCTCGCAGGCCTCGTCGACGGCCGGCTTCAGCGCCGACGCCGCACCGCGGCGGTAGCCGCCGTCAGAGGTGATGACGACCTTCGCGCCGCAGTCCACGACGCGACTGGCAAGCGCATCCGCGGAGAAACCTCCGAAGACGACCGTGTGCGGAGCTCCGAGTCGAGCGCACGCGAGCATCGCGACGACGGTCTCGGGGATCATCGGCATGTAGATCGCGACCCGGTCGCCCGCCGCCACCCCGAGCTCGGTCAGCGCGTTGGCGGCCTTGCAGACCTCGCGCTGCAGGTCGGCGTAGGAGAGGGTCCTGGTGTCGGACTCGTCGCCGGTCTGCGGCTCGCCGACCCAGTGCAACGCCACCCGGTCGCCGTTGCCGGCCTCGACGTGCCGGTCGACGCAGTTGTACGCCGCGTTGAGCCGGCCACCGAGGTACCACCTGGCGAACGGGGCCGCCGACCAGTCGAGCACCTCGGTGAACGGCTCCGCCCAGCTGATCCGGTCGGCCTGCTCACCCCAGAACCCGACCGGGTCACCGGCGGCTCGCTCGTAGGCGTCGGCGCCGACGTTCGCCTGTGCGGCCAGCTCCTGCGGTGGCTCGAACCGGCGCTCCTCGTGGAGCAGGTTCGACAGGCCGGGCTCGCCGCCCGGTGTGCTCTGCGCTCCGCTTCCCGCGTTCATCTCGATCTCGCTCCTTCACCGACGTCCCGGCCGGTCCGACCCTAGTCCGCGCCACCGACCTCAGTGCACGACGGCGCCCTCGGCACCGGCTCCGGTGAGGGAACGGACCTCGAGCTCGTCGTAGCGGTCGATCGCCTCCTGGTCCTTCGACGTCACGGTCCCCAGCCAGCCGAAGAAGAACCCGAGCGGTATCGAGACGATCCCGGGGTTCTCCAGGGGGAACCAGGAGAAGTCCACCCCGAGCGGGAACAGCGACCCGGTGGCGCCGGTGGGCAGCACCTTCCCGGAGACGACCGGGGAGAAGAAGACCAGCACGACCGCCGAGAGCAGGCCGCCGTAGATCGACCACGTGGCGCCCCGGGTGTTGAAGCGGCGCCAGAAGAGGTTGTAGAGGATCGAGGGCAGGTTGGCCGACGCCGCCACCGCGAAGGCCAGGGCCACGAGGAAGGCGATGTTGAGCTTCTGCGCCGGGATGGCGAGGGCGATCGCAACGCCCCCGATCACGAACGCGGCGATCTTGGCGACCTTGACCTCGTCCTTCTCCGACGCCTGACCGCGCTTGATCACGCTTGCGTAGAGGTCGTGGGCCACGCTCGACGCGCTGGTCAGCGTCAGTCCGGCGACGACCGCGAGGATCGTGGCGAAGGCGACCGCGGAGATGAGCGCCAGCAGCACCGCGCCGCCGGTCGTGCCGTCGCCGCCACCGACCGCCTCGGCGAGCAGCGGAGAGGCGAGGTTGCCGCCCGAGGCGATGACCGCGCTGTCCTCGCTCGTCGTGTCGAGCAGCGCCGCCGCGCCGAAGCCCAGGGCCAGCGTCATCAGGTAGAACGAGCCGATGAGCGCGATGGCCCACAGCACCGACTTGCGGGCGGCCTGTGCCGTCGGGACGGTGTAGAAGCGGATGAGGATGTGGGGGAGCCCGGCGGTCCCGAGGACGAGGGCGAGACCGAGGCTGAGGAAGTCGATCTTGCTCGTCGTCGAGACGCCGTACCGCAGCCCGGGCTGGAGGAAGGCCTCGCCCTTGCCGGTGTTGTCCGCTGCGGCACCGAGCAGCTCGGAGAGGTTGAAGTTGAACTCGGCGAGCACGAGGACCGTGATCAAGAGGGTCCCGACCATCAGCATGACAGCTTTGACGATCTGCACCCAGGTGGTGCCCTTCATCCCGCCGACCGTGACGTAGAAGACCATCAGCAGCCCCACGCCGACGATGACCAGCGCCTTGGCGGTCTCGCTGGTGACGCCCAGCAGCAGGGTGACCAGCGCTCCGGCGCCGACCATCTGGGCCAGGAGGTAGAAGATCGACACCACGACCGTCGAGGTGGCGGCGGCCGTCCGGACCGGACGCTGGCGCATGCGGTACGCCAGCTGGTCGGCCATCGTGTAGCGACCGGAGTTGCGCAGCAGCTCGGCGACCAGCAGCAGCGCCACGAGCCACGCCACCAGGAACCCGATCGAGTACAAGAAGCCGTCGTAGCCGTTGAGCGCGATCAGTCCGGAGATGCCGAGGAAGGACGCCGCCGACATGTAGTCGCCGGAGACGGCGAGCCCGTTCTGGAACCCGCTGAAGGAGCGGCCGCCGGCGTAGAAGTCGGCGGCACCGGCCGTCTGCCGGCTGGCCCACAGCGTGATGCCGACCGTCAGCGCGACGACGGCGAGGAAGAGGATCGTGGTGAGGGTCTGGGTGCTCATCGGGCGCCGTCCTTGCCGTGGAGGGAGCCGTGGCGACCGGTGGCGCTGTTGAAGCGCTCCTCCAGGTCCTCGGCGATCGGGTCGAAGTGCTTGTTCGCGTGGCGCGCGTAGAGCCATGCCAGCCCGAAGGTGGTGAGGAACTGCAGCAGCCCGAAGACCAGCGCGACGTTGATGTTGCCGACGACCTGGGTGCCCATGAAGTCACCGGCCCAGTTGGAGAGCACCACGTAGAGCAGGTACCAGGCGAGGAAGGCGATGGTCGCGGGGAACGCGAACGACCGGTAGCGGCGGCGCAGGTCGGCGAACTCCGCCGTGGCGTGCAGCTCCTCGTAGACCACCTTGTCGTCGCCCGGGACGCTGCCGCCGCCCTGGCTCTTGCGGAGGCTCCCCGCTGCGGCGGCGCCGGAGCGGCCGTGCGCCTCGTGTGATGGTCCTGCCACGACGACTCCTCGGTCCTGCGTTGGTGTGGACGGGCGTGGGCCGGTCGACCGGGCGCGTGGCGCGCCAGCGTGACCGTGCTCACGGTAGGCAGCGCGAGGGTACGCCGCCCCGCACGCCCGCGGCGTGTCGCGGGTCGTTGCAGGGCAGGCGGCTCAGCGGAAGTCGATGAGAGTGGTGGCCGGACCGTCCTCGTCCGGCTGCCCCTCGTCGCGCGGCAGCTCGGTGGCCTCGCGTGCCGCGCGCGCGGCGGCGGTGAGGTCGGCGCTGTGCTCCGGCTCGTCGATGTGCCCGCGGGGTCGGACGACGGCCCGGTAGCACCGCGCGACGTACGGGAGCAGCAGCCCGTCGGGACCTCGGTGGTAGGCGTCGAAGAGCTCGTCCACCTTCCGCAGGACGCGGTCCCGGGCACCCGGGTCGAGGACGGCGACGTTGGACCGGGACAGGGCGAGGTCGCGCAGGTCGGCCCGGCGCAGCGGCTGCCAGTGGCGGAAGGTGGTCTCCTCGACGTACCCGAACAGCCGGGAGCCGACGAGGACGTCGCTGGGGTCGACGTCCTGCTCCTGGGTGCTGATGAGCTCGCCGAGCTTGCGCACCCACGGGACGCGCTCGTCGCGCTGGTTCCACACCAGCGAGATGCGACCCTCGGGCTTGAGGACGCGAGCGACCTCGCGCAGGGCGCGGTCGGCGTCGAACCAGTGGAAGCTCTGTGCCGCGACGACCGTGTCCACGCTGCGGGTGGCGACCGGGATCTGCTCCGCCGGCGCGGTGGCGACGCGGAGCTCGGGGTGGCGCAGCCGGAGGTGCCCGAGCATCTCGTCGAGCGGGTCCGTCGCGAGCACGTCGTGCCCGAGCTGGACGAGGAGGTCGGTGAGCTTTCCGGTCCCCGCACCGAGCTCCACCACTGTCGACGGGACGCGGCCGGTCAGCCACTCGGCAGCCTCGCGCGGGTACGACGGGCGCGCGCGGTCGTACGCGTCGGCGACCGCCGCGAAGGACAGGGCACGGTCACGCGGCGACGCGGTCAGGGGTCTCGGGCGCTGCTCCATGGCGTCGGTCAACCTACTCCTCGCCCACCCCCTCGGTACCGTGCTGCCCGTGTCGGACCTCCCCGCTCCCGACGCCGACCCCTGGGGGAGCCTGGCGGCGCTCGAGGGAGTGGCCTCCGCGGTCGCCGCCGCCCGGGACGGGATCGACGCGCTCCTCCGCGACCGCGGCCTGCGGCGCACCGGCCCGGCGACCACGGCGGAGTCGCTGCTGCGCGGGGCGCACGCCAGCGCGGTCCTCGACGGCTCGACGTCCAGCGACGACGACGTGCGGTCCGGCGCGACCGACCTGGTGGCGGCGAGCGCGGTCCGGGTGTCGGCGCACCTGCTGCCGCTCGTGCCGGTGCTGTCCCGGTCGCCGGTGCAGGCGTTGGCGCGGCTCCACGCGCTGGCGGCGCCCCCGGGCAGCGCGAGCGACGACCGCGGCCGGCCGCGTGACCCCGCCGGCGCCCAGCGCCTGGCGGTCCTCGCGCGACGGCTCACGAGCCCCACGAGCGCGCCGGCCCTCGTCGTCGCCGCGGTGGTCCACGCCGAGGTGGCGACGGGCTCACCGTTCCCGTCGGCGAACGGGTTGGTCGCGCGAGCCGCCGAGCGGCTGGTCCTCGTGGCCCGCGGGGTCGACCCGACCTCGCTCACGGTGCCCGAGGCCGGACACCTGCGGCTGCGGCGCGCCTACGAGTCCAACCTCCGTGCCTACGCGTCCGGCACGCTGTCGGGGGCACGGGCGTGGCTGCTCTACGCGGCCGAGGCCTACACCGCCGGGGCACAGGCCAGCCCGCTCGTGGACCCGCCGGGGCGCTAGCGAGGTGCCCACACGTGCGAGCGGCACTCCCCGGAAGGAGTGCCGCCGCAGACACACGAGACCTGGGTTAGCAAGCGTGCACCAGTAAGAGTCGCCGTGGTTGGAACCGCGGACGACGCCCTTTCAGAAGGGAGGTCAGCGCGTGGGTTCCCGGCTCGTGTGCGGGTCTGGAGTTGTGCGTCCTTTGTACGCCGAACGCGGGTCGGGCGCAAGGCCCGGGCGGTCCGGATCGGGTCTGCGGGACGCCCCGTCTGGGGGGTCGTCCGGGCGTCGGACCGGTCTGCGGCTCACCCGACGGCGACGAGCTCCCGAGGTCCCCGGACGTGTCGCCACAGCTGGCCCGGCACCCGTCGCCGGAGCCCGACGTACGCCCAGCTGGCGCCGAGCAGGGCCGCCGCGGTGACCACGGTGACCGCGGTGCGGCGCCCCCGGGGGAGCCGCATCCGCGATCGCAGCGCCACCGGCCGGCTGAAGAGGAGCACCGGCCAGCCCCGGTCCCGGGCGAGGCGCCGCAGCTCGCGGTCGGGGTTGACCACGTGCGGGTGCCCCACCGCCTCGAGCATCGGCAGGTCGGTCATGGAGTCGGAGTAGGCGTAGCTGCGGACGAGGTCGTAGCCCCGGCGCCGGGCGAGGGTGCGCATCGCCTCCGCCTTGTTCGCGGCGTATGCGTAGAACTCGATCTCGCCCGTGTATCGACCACCGTGGACGGCCAGACGGCTGGCGATGACGTCCTCCACCCCGAGCAGCTCCCCGATCGGCGCGACGATCTCGGTCCCGGAGGCCGAGACAATGATGACGTCGCGACCGGCGAGGTGGTGCTCCTCGATGAGCGTGACCGCCTCGTCGAAGACGAGCGGATCGATGATGCTGTGGAGCGTCTCGGCGACGATGTCGCGGACGGTGTCGACGGGCCAGCCGGTGACCATGCGGGACAGGAACTCCCGCATCCGCTCCATCTGGTTGTGGTCGGCGCGACCGAACAGGAACGTGAGCTGCGTGACGGTGCTCCGCAGTGCGGACCGCCGGTCGAGCAGCCCGCCGGAGAAGAACGAGCGGCTGAACGCCAGCGCGCTCGACTTGGCGATGATCGTCTTGTCGAGGTCGAAGAACGCGGCGGGGCGGCCGTGGGCACGGATCGGCCGCGCACCGGGCACGGGCGACGGCGCGGCGACGGGCGCGCCGGACACCGGGACGGGCTCGGAAGGACGCCCGGTGGTCGTCTCGATGGGCACGCTGGACCCCCTGTTCGTTCCATTCTCCAGCATGTCGGGCTCAGTGTGGGTGGTGACGGGTATGGTGAAAGTCGAAAGAGACCGGCGAACCCCCCATCGCTGGTCTCGGGTCCCGGCTCATCCCCCCCGAGCCCGGACCTCTGGGGCCCCTGGCTATCCCCCCTGGCCAGGGGCTCCGTCCATTCCTGGGCGTTCTCGGACTGCCGACGGCCCCCGGGACGCCTCGCGCCGGGCCCTGGACGCGCCAGTTCGCGCGCACAGCGCCGAGGTCCTGCTGTTCCTCCACAGCCGGGGGCCGGGGCCCGGGCGGTGTCTCTCGCCGGTGCGACGGTGTGCCCATGTCCCGGACCGCGCCGGCCCGTCGCGCCCTGCTCGTCACTGCGGACCCCGCGGTCTCAGCCGGCGTGGGTCGGCTGGCTGCCGCGGCAGGCGTCAGGCTCGACGTCCTGGCCGACCCCGCCGAGGTCCTCGCAGCCTGGAGCGCCTCCGCCGTCGTCCTGGTCGGCGCGGACCTCCTGGAGTCGGTCGCGAGCAGGGCGGTGCCCCGCCGCCCGCAGGTGCAGGTGGTGGCGACCGCGCCGGTGCCCGACACCGTCTTCCGGTCCGCGCTCCGGGTCGGCGCCGAGCGGGTGCTCGAGCTGCCGGCGGCAGCCCCCTGGCTTCTCGAGGCACTCGCCGACCTCGGCGACGGCGCCGCGGACCCGGGTCGGTCGGTCGCCGTCATCGGGGCCTCCGGCGGGGCCGGCGCGAGCGTCCTCGCCGCCGCCCTCGCGACCGTCGCGAGTGCGTCGTCCGACGTGCTCCTCCTCGACCTGGACCCGTTCGGCCCCGGACAGCGACTCCTCGTCGGTCACGACGACGCAGCAGGCACCACCTGGAGCGAGCTCGCCGCGTCGGCCGGGCGGATCGGCGCCCGGGCACTCCGGGACGCCGTCCCCCGTCGCCACCGGCTCGGGGTGCTCGGATGGGCCGCGGACCGATCCGAGCACCTGCCGCCACCCGGCGACCTGGTGGACCGGGCCGTCGCCGCCGCCACTCGCGGCCACTCCTGGGCGGTCCTGGACGTCCCGCGTCGCTGGGACGAGGAGACCCGGAGCGTGCTTGTGGGGTGCGACCACACCGTCCTCGTGGCGCGCGCCGGCATCGGAGGACTCGCCGCGGCAGCGCGGTTCGCTCGGTCGGTCGCCGCGACCGTGCCTGCGAGCGGCCTGGTCGTCCGGACGCACCGGGACGGGCCGCCGGCGTCGGAGGTGGCGCGGGCACTCGGCATCGACCTGTGGGCGGAGATGCGCGACCAGCGGCGGCTCGACGAACACCTCGCGCTGGGGCTCGGCGCCGTGCACGCCTCGCGGGGGCCGCTCAGCCGCACCGCCGCGCGCGTGCTCACCCGTTGCAGCACCGGTCCTCGGCAGGCGGCGGCATGAGTGTCACCCCGCTGCTCCCGCCCGTCGGCCGCGCCCACCACACGGACGACTCGGATCGCTCCGACCGTTCCCACGGGGCCGCGGACCCGGCCGTCGTCGAGGAGGTCCGGGACCTCCTCGCGCGTGACGGTGCGGACCTGACGCCCGAGGTGGTCGCGGCCGCACTCCGTGCGCGCGGCCGCCCCGTGGGGGACGCCACGGTCCTCGCCGTCCTCGACGTCCTGCACCGCGACGTCATCGGAGCAGGGCCGCTCGAGGGACTCCTGCAGCTGGCGGGAGTGACCGACGTGCTCGTCAACGGGCCGGCAGCGGTCTACGTCGACCGGGGCGACGGGCTGGAGCTCACCACGGTCCGGTTCCCGGACGACACTGCCGTCCGACGCCTCGCGCAGCGCCTGGCCGGCCTCGCCGGGCGACGGCTCGACGACGCGACGCCGTACGTCGACCTGCGGCTCGCCGACGGGACCCGCATGCACGCCGTGCTCGCGCCGCTGGCCAAGCCCGGGACGACGATCTCGCTGCGGGTGCCTCGCCGGCGGGTCTTCACGATGGACGAGCTGGTGACGGCGGGCAGCGCGTCCCCCGACGGCGCCCGGTTGCTGCAGGAGGTCGTCGAGCGGCGACTGGCCTTCCTCGTGACCGGCGGGACCGGTTCCGGCAAGACGACGGTGCTCAACGCGTTGCTGACCCTGGTCCCGCCGGAGCAGCGGCTGGTGATCGCCGAGGACACCGCCGAGCTCCGGCCGGACCACCCCCACGTCGTCTCGCTCGAGGCTCGGCCTGCCAATGTCGAGGGCTCGGGCGCGGTCGACCTGCGCACGCTGGTGCGCCAGGCGTTGCGGATGCGACCCGACCGGCTCGTCGTGGGGGAGGTCCGGGGAGGCGAGGTCGTCGACCTCCTCGCCGCGCTCAACACCGGCCACGAAGGCGGCTGCGGGACCGTCCACGCGAACTCCGCCGCCGACGTCGTCGCCCGGCTCGAGGGGCTCCTGCTCGGCGCCGGCCTCACCCTCGAGGCCGGGCACTCGCAGCTGGCTGCCGCGCTCGACGTGGTGGTGCACTGCACCCGGGGCCGGGACGGTCGCCGCCGGATCGCCGAGGTCGCCGTCGTTGCGCCCGGCGAGGACCGCACGGTGCAGGTGGTGCCCGCCATGTCGTTCGCCGCTGACGGGACCCTCGTCGAGGGCCACGGGGCCGAGCGGTTGGCGTCCCTCCTGACCCGGGCGGCGGGGTGAGACGCGTGGGAGGCCGCGAGGCGGTCCCGAGCGGGAGAGCCGGGTGATGCTCGCGGGCTCCGTCCTGCTGGCGGCGGTCGCAGCCGCGTTGCTGGCGGGGCCGCCGACCAGGACGAGCACCGTCCGGGTGGCGACGTCGACCGTCGGTGGTCTGGCCGTCGGCGGCGGCGCTGGCTCGTCCGCCGCCCGTGGTGTGCGGCGGCGCTTGGGAGCGACGACGCTGCTCGCCACGCCGGTCGCCGTGTGGTCGCTGTCCTCGATCGCCACCGGCACGCAGCTGGCAGTCGGCGTCGTCGCTGCTGTGAGTGCGCTCGCCGTGGCACGGATGGTGGCGGCGGCCCGTCGTGCGCAGGAGGCGGCGCGACGACGCCGTGCGGTCGTGGACTTCTGCGAGGCACTCGTCGGCGAGCTGCGAGCAGGACAACCGGTCCTCGTCGCGCTCGAGCGCAGTGCCTCGGTGTGGCCCGAGGTGGCGCCGATCGCCACCGCCGCTCGTCTGGACGCCGACCTTCCCGCCGCGTTGCGGCGGCTCTCCCGCTCACCGGGCGCCGAGTCGCTCGAGCACCTGGCAGCCGCCTGGCAGCTGTGCGCGGCGACGGGAGGCGGCTTGACCTCCGCGGCGACGGTCGTGCTGGAGTCGGCCCGAGCCGATGCTGCGGCCCTGCGTCAGGTGGAGGGGGAGGTCTCGTCCGCACGGGCCACCGCCTGGCTGGTGGCGGCGCTCCCGGTCGTGGTCCTCAGCGCCGGCCAGGGGTTGGGAGGGCGTCCCTGGGCCTTCCTGCTCGGACGTCCCGTCGGCGTCGTGTGCCTGGGGTGCGGAGTCGCTCTCGTGCTCGCCGGGCTCACGTGGATCGACCGGATTGCGGCGGCCGCCACGTCGGGCGAGGGGTGAGACCGTGCCCGCCACCGTCGCGACGATCCTCGGGGCCGCGGTCCCGTCGCTGCTCGCCGCCTGGGCCGCGGTCCTCTGGACGAGCCGTCCCGCCGGGCGGGTCGGTCCTCAGCTGCTCGCCTCGGGTCCTCGCGCCCGGTCGCGCGACCCGGCCGCGGAGCACGCCCCGCGAGGCCCCACCGGTGGGCATCCGGTGGGGGTCCGGCTGGCCGCGGCGCTGGCGTCGGCCGTCGCGGTCTGGGCGTTCCTGCCGGGCGCTGCGGGTCCCGTCGCGGCGCTGGTGGTCGCCCTCCTGGTCTGGCGACGAAGCCGCGCGTGGGAGCCGGCGTCGGTACGCCGACGGAGGCTGCGCGTCGAGGCGGAGCTGCCGTGGGTGGTCGACCTGCTCACCGCTGCACTGCGCACCGGGCTCGGTCCGGTGGAGGCGCTGACCCGGGTCGTCGAGGTCTGCTCACCCGACGTCCGTGCGGAGCTCCGGGTCCCGCTGGCACGACTGCGGCTCGGCGTCGACCCGGTGTCGGTCTGGGAGGAGCTGGCGCACCACGCCGAGCTCGGTCGGTTGGGGGTGACGCTGCGACGGGCCACCGAGAGCGGGGCGCCGGTCGTCGAGGCGCTCAGCCGCCTCACCGACGACCTCAGGGACCGCCGACGAGCCGCCGTCGAGGTCAGGATCAGGCGCATCGAGGTCCGGGCGGCGGTCCCCCTCGGCGTGTGCCTCCTGCCCGCGTTCGTCCTGCTCGCGGTCGTGCCGCTGGTGGCGGGCTCCGTGTCATCGCTCCTGGCGCGGTGACGGCGCACGTGGCCCGGTTCCGTCCCCAGCCGGTCCAACCGCCGGGTTCTCCGCAGCCTGCGACGACGGCCGCCCGGCAGGGGGCGCGGACGTCCAGAGTCGCGTCGTCACCCCCCGTCCCGGGACGTCCCCGGGCAACGGGCAACCGCTCAGGAGGAGCCATGAACCACCGCCGCACGCTGTTCGACGTCCGTCGAGCAACCACCGAAGCCGGCGCCGCCAGCGCCGAGTACGCCGCCGTCACCGCCTGCGGTGTCGGGCTGGGCGGCATCCTGCTCAAGCTGCTGACCAGCGACTGGGGGCAGTCGATGCTCAAGACGATCTTCGCCTTCTTCCTCAAGATGCTCGGGATCGGCTGATCGTGGGAGCGGAGGTGGCTGCGGGGCGGTGCCGGTCACGGGTGGGTCCCGTGGCCTCCTCCGCTCGCGCGGCCAGTCGAGACGGACGCGCCGGCCAGAGCGGCGCCGTCACCGCGGAGGCCGCCGTCGTGATCCCGGTGCTGCTCTCGCTGGTGCTGGGTTCGGCCTGGTTCGTCGCCCTCGCAGCCACGAAGGTGCGGGTGGTCGACGCCGCGCGCGAGGTTGCCCGCGTCGCTGCGCGGGGCGAGCCGGAGCAGGCGGCCGTCGCGCACGGTCGTCGGGTCGCGCCCGACGGCACCCGCTTCTCGGTCAGGAGGGCGGGGGGTCAGGTGGTGGTCGAGGCGCGGGTCCCGGTGCGCGGGCCGGGCGGCCTCCTGGCGTTCCTGCCGGAGGTGACCGTCGGGTCAGAGGCCGTCGCCGCCGAGGAGCCACGGTGAGGAGCCGCGAGACCCGGGCTGCTGGTGCTGGTGCTGGTGCGGTGCCGGTGCAGGGGAGCGCGGGGCCGCGTCCGTCGTGGCGGTGACCCTTGCCGTCGCCCTGCTGCTGTGCACGACGGTCGCCGTTGCCGCCGGACGGCTGCTGACCGACCACCGCCGAGCTGCGGCGGCTGCGGACCTCGCTGCGCTGGCCGGGGCCGCGGCGGTGCAGCGGGGGCTCCAGGGATGCGCTCAGGCGGGCCGGGTGGCCAGGGCGAACGGCGCCGTGCTCACGGAGTGCCGCGTCGACGGTCAGGAGGTCCGACTGGCGGTCCGCACCGACTCAGCGCGGCTCCTCGGTCGCCTCGTGCACCCGACCGCCGAGGCCCGTGCGGGGCCGGTCCGGTGACCGGCCCGCGCGGCCTGCGGACAGCAGCGCGTCCAGGAGCTTCAGCGCGCCTGCCTTGTCGAGCGGGTGGTTGCCGTTGCCGCACTTCGGCGACTGGACGCACGACGGGCAGCCGCTGTCGCACTGGCAGGCCGCGATCGCCTCCCGGGTCGCCCCGAGCCACGTCCGCGCCACGGTGAAGGCGTGCTCGGAGAAGCCGGCTCCGCCGGGATGGCCGTCGTGGACGAAGACCGTCAGCCTGCCGGTGTCCGGGTGGAGCGCGGTCGACACGCCGCCGATGTCCCACCGGTCGCAGGTCGCGATGAGGGGCAGCAGGCCGATCGACGCGTGCTCGGCCGCGTGCGCCGCCCCTGGCAGGTCTGCAGCGGCCAGCCCGGCCCGCGCGAGGACCTCCGTGGGGACGGTCCACCACACCGCCTTCGTGTCGAGGGACCGGGGTGGCAGGTCGAGGGGCTCCTCGCCGAGCACCTCTCCGGAGGGCACCCGCCGCTTGAGGAAGGACACGACCTGCCGGGTCACCCGCACCGAGCCGAACGCGAGGTCGCACGGCCCCCAGGTCTCGTGCCGCTCCTCGGCGAGGATCGCGATGTCGGTGACCTCCCGGGCCGAGGTGGAGTGGCCCGGCGTCTCGAGGTGGAGCAGCGCCACGCGCTCCTCGAGGTCGAGCTGGTCGACGAGGTAGGTCTCCCCCTGGTGGACGTAGACCGCCCCCTCGTGGACCGTGCTGTGCGCGGAGCCGGCGTCGACGGTCCCGATCACCCGACCGGTCCCCGGCTCCACGAGCTCGAAGGGGCGTCCGCCGCTCGAGCGGAGGTCTGCGAGGTCGGTCGCTCGCCGCCGGTCGGTCCAGAACCACCCGGCGCGTCGCTGCCGGAGCAGCCCGGCCGCAGCGAGCGACTCGACCCCCTCGCGGGCGGCGGGGCCGAAGACCGCCGCCTCGTCGTCGGCCAGGTCGGCGTCGGTCAGCGGCAGCTCGGCCGCGGCGGCGCAGAGGTGCGGGCCCAGCACGTAGGGGTTCTGAGGGTCGAACACCGTGGCCTCGACCGGACGACCGACGAGCGCCTCGGGGTGGTGCACGAGGTAGGTGTCGAGCGGGTCGTCCCGCGCCACGAGGACGGCTAAGGCCTCTCCGCCGGTGCGACCAGCCCGGCCGACCTGCTGCCACAGCGCCGCGCGGGTCCCCGGGAACCCGGCGAGGAGGACCGCGTCGAGCCCGCTGATGTCGATGCCGAGCTCGAGGGCGTTGGTGGCCGCGACGCCGACGAGCCGGCCGTCACGGAGCGCGCGCTCGAGCTCACGGCGGTCCTCGGGGAGGTAACCGCCGCGGTACGACGCGATGGCGGCAGAGCCTCCGGGGTGCACCTCGTCCAGGTGTCGGCCCGCCGTCAGCGCGACGGCCTCGGCGCCGGCTCGCGACCGCACGAACGCCAGCGTCCGGACACCGCTCGCCACCAGGTCGGCGAGCAGGTCGGAGACCTCCGCGGTCACCGAGCGGCGCACCGGCGCCGCGTTCTCGCCCAGGAGGGAGGTCAGCGGCGGCTCCCACAGCGCCAGGGCGAGCGGCCCCCGTGCCGAGGCGTCCCGGGTCACGGCCTCGACGGGCAGCCCGACCAGACGCCGGGCCGAGACCTCGGGGTCGGCCACGGTCGCGGACGCCAGCACGAACGTCGGCGTGGCGCCGTACGACGCGCAGACCCGCCGCAGCCGTCGCAGCACCAGCGCGACGTGGGCCCCGAAGACCCCGCGGTAGTGGTGGCACTCGTCGACCACGACGTACTGGAGCTGGCTGAGGAACCGCGCCCACCGGGCGTGCGAGGGCAGGAGCGCGTGGTGGAGCATGTCGGGGTTGGTCAGCACGTACTCGGCGTGCTCGCGCGCCCAGTCACGCTGCTCGCGGGGACTGTCGCCGTCGTGCGTGCAGGCGGCGAGGCCCGGCACGCCGAGCTCTCCCAGGGCACTGAGCTGGTCCTGCGCGAGCGCCTTGGTGGGCGACAGGTAGAGCGTCGTGGCCCCCGGTCGCCCGTTGGGCCGTCGCTCGGCCAGGATCCGGGTCAGCGCCGGGAGCTGGAAGGCCAGGGACTTCCCGGACGCCGTGCCGGTCGACACCACGACGTGTCGGCCGTCGTGAGCCGCCTCGGCCGCCTCGACCTGGTGCAGCCACGGCACGCCGACCCCACGGCGCTGCCAGGCGGCCACGAGGCGCGGGTCGGACCAGGTGGGCCAGCTGCCGGTCCGGCCCTCCCGGGCCGGGACGAGGTGGAGGTGGGTGAGCCGCTCGTCGCGGGTGGAGGCGGTGCCGAGGAGGCTGAGCAGCCGGTGGCCGGCGACGCCGGACGTCTGCTCAGCAGCGGTGGAGGGCACGCAGCCAGTCTGCCGGGACATGATTGAATGCGGGGGTTGGACGTGGGGGAGAAGAGCGCGACAGGACGGTGTCCGTGCGCAGCGAACGAGCGTGAGGAGAAACCGTGGACCTGTCTCTCGAGACACGTCAGGAGAACGACCGGACCGTCATCGAGGTCGGCGGGGAGATCGACGTCTACACCGCGCCGAAGCTCCGTGAGCGCATCATCGAGCTCGTCGACGAGGGGCAGTACCACCTGGTGGTCGACCTCGAGAAGGTCGAGTTCCTCGACTCGACCGGGCTCGGCGTCCTCGTCGGTGGTCTGAAGCGCGTCCGTGGTCACGACGGCTCGCTGCAGCTGGTGTGCACCCAGGAGCGGCTGCTCAAGATCTTCCGCATCACCGGTCTCAGCAAGGTCTTCGCGATCCACGGGTCGCAGTCCGAAGCCCTCGTGGCCAGCTGACCGCGGTCACCACGTGTCCGAGCCCCAGGACGGCCCCAGCACGGCGTCCGTCGACTGCGTCACGATCGCCATCGCGCGTGACCCCGCGTTGGTCCGCACGGTCCGGCTGGTGGCGGCGGCGGTGGCCCGGAGGGCGGCGGTGCACGAGGCCGTGATCGAGGAGATCCGGCTGGCCGTGGGCGAGGCGTGCGCGGTCATGATCGGGATCGACGAGGCCGACCTTGAGGGTGAGGGGTCGGACCCCTCCGAGCAGGTGGTCGTCCGGCTGACGCTGGACGGCAGCGTCGACGCGGAGATCGAGGGTCGGGTGGCCGACCTGTCGAGCGACCTGGCCGGGCTCGACCTGAACCCGTGGGCGCTCCTGCAGGGGCTCAGCGACCAGCTCACCGTGCACGCCGACGGCGGTCGCACGACCGTCAGCATGTCCTGGCCGGTCGCGGCCCCGGTCGCCTGACCGCCCTGTCCACGCCGGGGCGCGCGCCGTCCGGGTGGTTGGTGGAGACCGGACGCCCCGATACACTCCCGCTCGTCTGAGAGGCGGGTCACGCCCGCCCCTGCTGCGCTGACCACTGCGCAGCAGTCGCTCGCACTTGCAGGGGTCACAAGCCCTGAACCGGAAGGATGCGCATGCCCCGGGTCACCTTCGGCGCTCGAACCGCCGAGGCCGCCGTGGACATCTCCACAGGCAACCTGAGCCTGGTCGTCGTCGTCGGGGTCATCGCGCTCGCCGCGCTGGCCATGGCGTACGTCTTCCGCTCCCAGGTCCTCGCAGCTGGTGAGGGCACCGAGAACATGAAGGCCATCGCCCAGGCGGTGCAGGAAGGTGCCTCTGCGTTCCTCACGCGGCAGTTCCGCACGCTGGTGGTCTTCGCCGCCCTCGCGTTCGTGCTGCTGCTGGTGCTGCCGGCAGACACCACCGGCCTCCGCATCGGCCGGTCCTTGTTCTTCCTCGTCGGCGCCGGCTTCTCCGCCGCGATCGGCTACCTCGGCATGTCGCTCGCGGTGCGCGCGAACCTCCGCGTGGCCGCGGCGGCGCGCAACGAGGGCCGCGACCCCGCGATGCGCGTCGCGTTCCGCACCGGAGGCTTCGTCGGCATGGCGACGGTCGGGCTCGGGCTGCTCGGCGCCGCGACCGTGGTGTTCCTCTACCGCGGCGACGCCCCGACGGTGCTCGAGGGCTTCGGCTTCGGCGCTGCACTGCTCGCGATGTTCATGCGCGTCGGCGGCGGCATCTTCACCAAGGCCGCCGACGTCGGCGCCGACCTCGTCGGCAAGGTCGAGGCCGGCATCCCCGAGGACGACCCGCGCAACGCCGCGACGATCGCCGACAACGTCGGTGACAACGTGGGCGACTGCGCCGGCATGGCTGCGGACCTCTTCGAGAGCTACGCGGTCACGCTGGTGGCGGCGCTCATCCTCGGGTCGGCCGCCTTCGGCGAGAAGGGGCTGATCTACCCGCTGATCGTCCCGGCCATCGGTGCACTGACCGCGATCCTCGGCGTCTACATCACCAAGCCGCGCCCCGGGGAGAACGGCCTGACGACGATCAACCGCGCCTTCTACATCTCCGCGGCGGTCTCGGCCGTCGTCTGCTCGGTCGCCGCGCTGCTCTACCTGCCGAGCTCGTTCGCCGACCTCGGCACCGCCGGCGAGGGCAACCCGAAGCTCATCGCGATGGCCGCGGTCCTCATCGGGATCGTGCTCGCTGCGGTCATCCTGGCGCTGACCGGCTACTACACCGGCACCGACCACCGCCCCGTGCAGGACGTCGGCAAGACCTCGCTGACCGGCGCCGCGACCGTCATCCTCTCCGGCCTCTCGGTCGGGTTCGAGTCGGCGGTGTACACCGCGCTCGTCATCGGGGCCGCGGTCTTCGGCGCCTTCCTCCTCGGCGGCGCGACCGTCACCGTGTCGCTCTTCGCGGTGGCGCTAGCCGGCTGCGGCCTGCTCACCACGGTGGGCGTCATCGTCGCGATGGACACGTTCGGCCCGGTCTCGGACAACGCGCAGGGCATCGCGGAGATGTCCGGTGACGTCGACGGCGCCGGTGCGGCGATCCTGACCGAGCTTGACGCGGTCGGCAACACCACCAAGGCGATCACCAAGGGGATCGCGATCGCGACCGCCGTCCTCGCGGCCACGGCGCTCTTCGGCTCCTACACCGGCGCGATCTCCGAGGCGCTGGCCGAGTCGGGTGCCACCGAGGTCGGGCAGTCCTTCAACACCAACGTGTTCAGCCCGAACGTCCTCGTGGGGCTCCTCATCGGTGCCGCGGTCGTGTTCCTCTTCTCGGGCCTGGCGATCAACGCCGTCGGGCGCGCCGCGGGCGCGGTCGTCTACGAGGTCCGCCGGCAGTTCGCCACGATCCCTGGGATCATGGAGGGCACGGGCCGTCCCGAGTACGGCAAGGTGGTCGACATCTGCACCCGCGACTCGCTGCGTGAGCTCGCGACGCCGGGCATCCTCGCGATCTTCGCGCCGATCGCCGTCGGGTTCGGGCTGGGGGTCGGGCCGCTGGCCGGGTACCTCGCCGGAGCGATCGGCGCCGGCACGCTCATGGCGGTCTTCCTCGCCAACTCCGGCGGTGCCTGGGACAACGCCAAGAAGCTGGTCGAGGACGGCAACCACGGCGGCAAGAACTCCGAGGCGCACGCCGCCACGGTCATCGGCGACACCGTCGGCGACCCGTTCAAGGACACCGCCGGTCCGGCGATCAACCCGCTGCTCAAGGTCATGAACCTGGTGTCGCTGCTCATCGCCGCGGCGATCGTCAAGCTCAGTGCCGGCGAGGACGAGAACACCGCGCTGCGGCTCCTCATCGCGCTGGTCGCGGTGGCGGCGATCGTCGCCGCCCTCGTGGTCTCCAAGCGACGCCCGATCACCATCGGGGCGGACGCCGAGGAGTCCGACGGCATGGCCCAGCTGGACACCTCAGGCGCTCCGGTCGGGCGTCCCGGCGTCGGTCCGGGTGCGCACCCGAACGTGCAGCCCGGGCACGACCAAGGGTTCGCCCACGGTCACGAGCACGGTCACGAGCACGGCGTCGGGCTCGACAAGGGCACGTCGGGGAGCACACGGCTCTGACGCCACCCAGGACGACCCTCGAGAGGCCCGCCGACACCGTCGGCGGGCCTCGTCGGCACCGGGTGGCTGACGGGGGCTGCACGGGTGACGGCACGGGTGACGGCAGGGTCGCGTCCGTGGCCCCGTTGATCCTCGACCCGGCCGTCGTCCCGCGGCTCCAGGAGGCGCTGGCGAGCGCCGGGTACACCTACGACGGCGTCGCGGAGGCTCTCGGCCCGATGGCGCACGCGGCGCTGTCCCGCAACGAGACGACGCCGGGGATCCGGTCCACCGGCGGCGGGAGCCCGCTGGAGACCCTGACCCGGCTCTGGCCGCTGCAGGCGGCGGTCGACCTCGGCACCGCCGAGGCCGCGCTCCCGGGACTGGTCGACCCGTTGTGCGTCGGCGGTCTCCTCGAGCGGTCCGTCGGCTCGGTGCGCGCTCGCGCCGACGTCCGTCCGTACGCCGACGACGAGCACGACTGGTGGGTGGTCAGCGACCTGACCCCGGGGCTCGACGCCGCTGACCAGCGGGTGGCCCCCGACCACGTCCTCGGGGTCAGCGCCGCGTCGACCTCCTTGGTGCACCTCACCGTCCGGCGTACCGCCGGCCGCGCACTGGATCTGGGCACCGGCTGCGGGGTGCAGTCGCTGCACCTCGCCGGCCACACCCGGACCGTCGTGGCCACCGACGTCAACCCGCGGGCGCTGGCGATGACCCGGCTGACCGCCGCGCTCAACGAGGTCCCGCTCGACGTCAGGAGCGGCAGCCTCTTCGAGCCGGTACGCCGGGAGCAGTTCGACCTCCTGGTGACCAACCCGCCGTTCGTGGTGTCCCCGGGGACGGGGGAGCTGTTGACCTACCGCGACTCCGGACTCCCGGGCGACGAGGTGGTCCGCCGCGTCGTCACCGGTGCGCCGCGCCACCTGTCCCCGGGCGGGGTTGCCCACGTCCTCGCGAACTGGGTCCACGTGGAGGGGCAGCCGTGGCAGGAGCGCGTCGGCGCCTGGCTCGCGCCGGGAGGCGCCGACCTGCGTTGTGACGCGTGGGTGGTGCAGCGGGAGGTCGCGGACCCCGCCCAGTACGTCGAGCTGTGGCTTCGAGACGCCGGCCACGAGCGGTCACCGGACTACACCCGCCGCTACGACGCCTGGCTGGGGTGGTTCGAGCAGCAGCGTGTGACCGGCGTCGGCTTCGGCTGGTTCACCCTGCGCCGGACCGACCGGGACGTCCCGACGGTCCGGGTGGAGGAGTGGCCCTACGAGGTCGAGCAGCCCCTCGCACCGGAGGTCGACGCCTGGCTCCGGCGTACCGACCTCCTGGCGGCGCTCGACGACGAGGCGCTGCTCGCGACCCGGTGGCGGGTCCGTGCCGACGTCCGTCAGGAGACCGCGGGGACCCCGGGCGCGGCAGACCCAGAGACCGTGGTGCTGCGCCAGCAGCGGGGGCTGCGTCGAGCGCGCCGGGTCGACACCGCCGAGGCTGCTCTCGTGGGTGCCAGCGACGGCGAGCTGACGGCCGCGCAGATCGTCGACGCGGTCGCCGTGCTGCTGGTGCAGGACGCTGCCACACTGCGCGCAGAACTCCTCGGAGCGCTCCGCGAGCTGGTCGCCGAGGGGTTCCTCGAGCGGTGAGCTCTCAGCATCCGCTTGACGAGGCGCGTTAGCGTTCGACAGCGCAGCGCCCGGCACCCCCCGGCCGGGACGTGTCCGACCCGTACCCCTCATCCCCGCACGACGACCCCAGGAGACGAAGACCGTGGCACGCAAGGCAGCGACTGCGTCCCGGCGACCGGACGGGCAGCCGTCCGGTCCCAAGCTGGTGATCGTCGAGTCGCCTGCCAAGGCCAAGACGATCGCCGGGTACCTCGGGCCCGGCTACGTCGTCGAGTCCTCGATCGGCCACATCCGGGACCTGCCCAAGGACGCCTCGGACGTCCCGGCGGCCATCAAGGGCGAGAAGTGGGCGCGCCTCGGGGTCGACGTCGACAACGACTTCACCCCGTACTACGTGGTCGCTCGGGACAAGAAGCCGCAGATGACCAAGCTCAAGAGCCTGTTGAAGGACGCCTCGGAGCTCTACCTCGCCACCGACGAGGACCGTGAGGGCGAGGCGATCGCCTGGCACCTGCAGGAGGAGCTGAAGCCCAAGGTCCCGGTGCACCGGATGGTGTTCCACGAGATCACCCCCCAGGCGATCCGCGAGGCGGTCGAGCACCCGCGCGAGCTGGACCTCGACCTCGTGGAGGCCCAGGAGGCACGGCGGATCCTCGACCGGCTCTACGGGTACGAGGTCTCGCCGGTGCTGTGGAAGAAGGTCATGTCGGGCCTGTCCGCGGGCCGCGTGCAGTCGGTCGCGACCCGGCTCGTCGTGGACCGGGAGCGGGAGCGGATCGCGTTCCGCTCGGCGTCCTACTGGGACCTCGACGGCACCTTCGACGCTGGTGAGGACCACGCGGAGCGGATGTTCCCCGCGCGGCTGCAAGCCGTCGACGGTGCCCGCGTCGCGCGGGGGTCGGACTTCGACAACCGCGGTCGGCTGACGACCGAGAGCGTCGTGCACGTCGACCGCGCACGCGCCCACGCGTTGGTCGAGGCGCTGCACGACACGACGTTCGCGGTGCGTTCGGTCGAGTCCCGGCCCTACACCCGCAAGCCCTACGCGCCGTTCCGGACGACGACGCTGCAGCAGGAGGCCTCCCGCAAGCTCGGCTTCGGGGCGAGCCGGACGATGTCGGTGGCGCAGCGGCTCTACGAGAACGGCTTCATCACCTACATGCGCACCGACTCGGTGACGCTGTCGGAGTCCGCGGTCGCCGCCGCCCGGGCGCAGGTCCGCGAGCTCTACGGCGCCGAGTACCTTCCCGACGCCCCCCGCACCTACGCCTCGAAGGTCAAGAACGCCCAGGAGGCCCACGAGGCGATCCGGCCGGCGGGCTCGGAGTTCCGCACGCCTGCGCAGACCGGCCTGACCGGCGACGAGTTCCGTCTCTACGAGCTGATCTGGATGCGCACCGTGGCCTCCCAGATGCGCGACGCCCAGGGCCGCTCCGTCGCCATCCGGCTCGGCGGCACGTCGGCCACCGGCGAGGACGTGGTGTTCGCCGCGACCGGTCGGGTGCTGACCTTCCACGGCTTCCTCAAGGCGTACGTCGAGGGGTCCGACGACCCTGACACCGAGACCGACGACTCGCAGGCCAGGCTGCCCGACCTCGCCGAGGGCGACGCGGTCTCGGCGGCGGCGCTCCGCGCGGTCGGCCACGAGACGAAACCGCCGTCGCGGTTCACCGAGGCCACGCTCGTCAAGGAGCTCGAGGAGCGCGAGATCGGCCGGCCGTCGACGTACGCCTCGATCATCGGCACGATCCTCAACCGCGGCTACGTCTACAAGAAGGGGACCGCACTCGTCCCGGCGTGGCTGGCGTTCTCGGTCATCCGGCTGCTCGAGGAGCACTTCTCGCGGCTGGTGTCGTATGAGTTCACCGCCTCGATGGAGGACGTCCTCGACGAGATCGCCGCCGGCAACAAGGACAAGGTGAGCGAGCTCGCGGAGTTCTACTTCGGCTCCGCGGACATCGAGGGGCTGCAGAAGGCGGTCAGCGAGCTCGGCGAGATCGACGCGCGTGAGCTGGCGACCTTCCCGGTGGGGACCCCGGACGCCGGCATCAACCTGCGGGTGGGCCGTTACGGGCCGTACGTCGAGGACGCCGAGGGCAACCGCGGGAACGTCCCCGACGACCTGCCGCCCGACGAGCTCACCCTCGAGAAGGCCCGTGAGCTGCTCGCGAACCCCGCAGGTCTCGAGCGGGAGCTCGGTCGCGACCCGGGCAGCGGGAACGTCGTGGTGGCGAAGAACGGCCGCTACGGGCCGTACGTGACCGAGGTGCTCCCCGACGACGCCCCGAAGTCCGCCAAGGCGCGGACGTCGTCGCTGTTCGGGTCGATGGCGCTCGAGACCGTCACGCTCGATGACGCGCTCCGCCTGCTCACCCTGCCGCGGGTCGTCGGTGTCGACCCGGCGGACGGCGAGGAGATCACCGCACAGAACGGCCGCTACGGGCCCTACCTCAAGAAGGGCACCGACTCGCGGACGCTCCCGTCCGAGGAGCAGCTGCTCACCATCACCCTCGAGGAGGCGCTCGCGGTCTACGCCCAGCCCAAGCAGCGGGGCCGGTCCGCGGCGAGCGCCGGGCGCGAGCTCGGCGCCGACCCGGCGACGGGCGCGACGATCCAGGTGAAGGCCGGTCGGTTCGGCACCTACGTCACCGACGGCGAGTACAACGCGACGATCCCGCGGGCCGAGGACGCCGAGCAGATCACCCTCGAGAGGGCGGCGGAGCTGCTCGCCGAGCGCCGGGCCAAGGGGCCGGCGAAGGCCGCGAAGGGCGCAGCGAAGAAGCCGGTGAAGAAGGCGCCCAGCAAGAAGGCTGCGGCGGCCAAGGCGCCGACGCGGAAGGCGACCGCCGGGAAGGCGGCGGGGAAGTCGGCCGGAGGCTGACCGGGTGAGCTCAGCCGCTGCACCGTCCGCCTCGGGGTCGGTCCTCCGGCTCCCGGTGTTCCGGAAGCTGTGGGTCGGCCTCGGACTCTCCAGCCTCGGCGACTGGCTGGGACTGCTCGCGCTCACGGCGATGGCCAACCAGCTCGCGGACAGTTACGCCTCCCGCAACTACGCCATCGCGGGGGTCCTGCTGCTGCGCGTGCTGCCGGCGCTCGTCGTCGGGCCGCTCGCCGGCTACATCGCGGACCGCACCGACCGACGCACCGTGCTGGTGTGGGGCGACGTCCTCCGCGGCCTGCTCTTCCTGTCGATCCCCCTGGTCGGGACCCTGGTCTGGGTCTTCGTGGTGACGGTGCTCGTCGAGGTCGTCAGCCTGGTGTGGGGGCCGGCCAAGGACGCCACCGTCCCCAACCTCGTCCCCCCGGAGCGGTTGGAGGCCGCCAACCAGTTGAGCCTCGCCACCACGTACGGCTCGGCGGTCCCGGCTGCGGCGCTCTTCAGCGTGCTGACGCTCGCCGAGCGGCTCGCCCCGGGCGCGTGGGGGTTCACTCAGCGGGGAGCGGTCGACGTCGCGCTCTATCTCAACGGGTTGTCGTTCCTCGTGTCGGGGCTGGTCATCGCGCGGATCCACGAGATCCCGCGCGGCCCGGCCGACGTCCACGGCGAGGGCGGTCTGGTCGCCGCCGTGCTCGAGGGCTGGTCGTACGTCGCGGGGACGCGGGTCGTCCGCGGGCTCGTCACCGGCATGGTCGGGGCTTTCGCCGCCGGTGGAGTGGTGGTCGGCCTCGCCCGGACCCTCGTCGCCGACCTGGGCGGCGGGGACAGCGGCTACGGCGTGCTCTTCGGCGCGGTCTTCACGGGGATGGGCCTCGGGCTCTGGCGCGGCCCGCGGCTGCTGGCCCGGGTCCGGCGCCGACGGGTCTTCGGGTTCGCGCTCACCGGCTGCGGCCTGGTGCTGGTGCCTCTGGCGCTCGTGCCGCACCTCGAGCTGGTCGTCCTGCTCGCGGTGGTGGTCGGCTTCCTTGCCGGGGCGGCGTGGGTCACCGGTCTCACGCTGCTGGGCACCGAGGTCCCCGACCAGCTGCGCGGCCGGACCTTCGCGTTCGTGACCTCCGCGGTGCGGCTGGCGCTCGCGCTCGTCCTCGCCCTCGCACCGTTCGTCGCGGGCGCAGTCGGCGCGGTGAGCCTGGGCCCGCAGACCGCCGCCGGCGAGCCGCTGCTCGTCTACCGCGGCGCCGCCGTGACGATCCTGTGCGCCGCGCTGCTCATGGTCCTCGTCGGTGTGGTGGCCTACCGTCAGATGGACGACCACGGAGGACCCTCGCTCTTGACCGATCTCGGACGTGCCGTGCGCTCCGGCGCTGCGGACGACGCCGGTGCTCCCGTGCGGCCCGTCGCCCGCGGTGTCTTCGTCGCCTTCGAGGGCGGTGAGGGCGCCGGCAAGTCCACCCAGGCGCTGCGGTTGGCGGCCTGGCTGCGCGACCGGGGCCACGACGTCGTGCTGACCCGGGAGCCCGGGGACACCGAGATCGGCGCCCAGCTGCGACGCATCGTGCTCGACCCCGCGGCGGGGATGTCGCACCGGACCGAGCTGCTGCTGTACGCCGCGGACAAGGCCGAGCATGTCGACCGGGTCGTCCTGCCGGCCCTCGAGCGGGGTGCCGTCGTGGTCACCGACCGCTACGTGGACTCCACGCTGGCCTACCAGGGCGCCGGTCGCGACCTGCCCGACGACGAGGTCGAGCGGATCGCGCGGTGGGCGACGGTCGGGCTCCGGCCCCACCTCACCGTGCTGCTCGATCTCGAGCCCGAGGCCGGCCTCACCCGGTTCGAGGAGCGCGACCGGATCGAGGCCGAGTCGCTGGACTTCCACCGTCGGGTGCGCGACGGCTTCCTGCGCCTGGCCGAGGAGCGACCCGAGGAGTACCTCGTCGTGGACGCGCGCGCAGCAGCCGACGAGGTCGAGCAGCGGGTGCGGGCGCGGGTGGAGCCGCTGCTGGCACGCGCCGCGGGCACCGACGTACCCGTCGAGCGGGCGAGCGGGTCCAGCGGGGCCCTGCGGTGAGCGTCTGGGACGCGCTGGTCGGACAATCGGCGGTCGTCGCGACCCTGCAGGCAGCCGCCGCCGGCGACGGGATGACGCATGCGTGGCTGCTCACCGGCCCGCCGGGGTCGGGCCGGTCCAACGCGGCCGTGGCCTTTGCCGCTGCCCTGCAGTGCGAGGACGCGGGCTGCGGCGAGTGCCGGTCGTGCCGCGAGACCCTGGCCGGCTCCCACCCGGACGTCATGGTCCGCCGCACCGACAAGGTGGTCATCTCCGTCGATGACGCCCGCCAGTGGGTCCGCGACGCGTCGTTGCTGCCGGTCCGCGAGCGGTGGCAGGTCATCGTGGTGGAGGACTCCGACCGGCTGCACGAGCGCGCGCACAACGCGCTCCTCAAGGCGATCGAGGAGCCCGGTGCGAAGACCGTCTGGGTGCTCTGCGCCCCGCACGCCGAGGACGTCCTCCCGACGATCCGGTCGCGGACCCGGCACGTCAACCTGGGGACGCCGACGACCGCCGAGGTCACCGAATTCCTCGTCACCCGACACGGCGTGCCCCCCGCGCTCGCGGCGCACGCGGCCCGCGCCAGCCAGGGCCACATCGGCCGCGCCCGGGCGCTGGCCGAGGACGAGGCGACCCGCAACCGGCGCCACGAGGTCGTGGGGTTCCCGTCCGGACTCACCACGCTCGGCGCCTGCATGACCGCGGCGGCCAACCTCGTCGACATCGCGACCCAGGAGGCTGTGGCGCAGACCGAGCGCCTCGGCGTGCGCGAGGTCCATGACCTGGAGACCCTCTACGGCGACGACCGCAAGGCGAAGTCCTCCCGCACCTACCGGGCCGCCGCCGGCGAGCTCGCCCGCAGCCAGAAGCAGCGCGAGCGGCGGGCGGTCCTCGACGCGCTCGACCGGTCGCTGATGGACCTCCTGTCGGTCTACCGCGACGTCGTCCAGGTCCAGCTCGGCGGCCGGTCGTCACTGGTCAACGAGGAGCAGCGCGCGCAGGTGGAGGAGCTGGCCCGTCACACCACGGCGGAGGACAACCTGCGCCGCATCGACGCCGTCCACGAGGCGCGCGAGCAGATGACCGAGTTCAACACCCCACCGCTGCTCGCGATGGAGTCGATGATGATCGCGCTCGGGGTCTGAGGCGGCATGACGAGGAGCGGCCGGAGCCTGCTCGCGGCCGCCCTGGTCGTGACGCTGTCCTCGTGCGGTCTCGTCGGCGGTGAGGACGAGCCGGAGCTGCCGAGCGAGCCGCTGGCGAGCGCGTCCGCACCCGGTGACGCGTCCGCCGACGACCCCGCCGACGACCCCGCCCTCGACCGCTACTACGAGCAGCGGGTCGCCTGGAGCGGGTGCCGTGACGGGCAGGAGTGCGCCGAGCTCGAGGTGCCGCTGGACTACGACGACCCGGCCGGGGATTCGATCACCCTGGCACTGCTCCGCGTCCGCGCGACCGAGCCGGACAAGCGGGTCGGCGCCCTGGTGGTCAACCCGGGCGGTCCAGGGGTCTCGGGCGTCGGCTACGCCGCGGCCGCGGAGAGCTACTTCGGGACAGAGGTGCGCGCGGCCTTCGACATCGTGGGGTTCGACCCTCGCGGGGTGGCCGGGAGCACGCCGCTGGACTGTGTCGACGACGCCTACCTCGACCGGTTGGTGGGGGCCGACCCCGATCCCGACACGCCGGCGGAGGTCGCCACCGGTGACCGCCTGCTGCGCCGGCTCGGCAAGGGGTGCCTGGCGCAGAGCGGAGACCTCACGCGCCACATGTCGACCGCGGAGGTGGCGCGCGACATGGACGTGCTCCGTGCAGCCCTCGGGCAGGACACCCTCGCCTACTTCGGCGCCTCCTACGGCACCTTCCTCGGCGCGACCTATGCCGACCTCTTCCCCGGCCGCGTCGGACGGCTGGTGCTGGACGGTGCCGTCGACCCGTCGGTCGGACTCGTCGAGATGTCCCTCATCCAGGCGGAGGGCTTCGAGGTGGCGCTGCGGGCGTACGTCGAGGGCTGCGCCGACCGCGACGACTGTCCGCTGGGGGAGGACGCCGACGCCGGCGTGGCGCGGGTCCAGCAGCTGCTCGACGACGTCGACCGGCAGCCGCTCCCCGGCATCGGCGAGCGGGAGCTCACCGAGGGTCGTGCCGTCCTCGGGATCTGGGCCCCGCTCTACAACCGCGACTTCTGGCCGGCGCTGGACAGCGCCCTCGCCGCCGCCCTCGACGGCGACGGAGAGGTCCTGCTCCGGTTCGCCGACGCCTACGTCAATCGGGACGACGAGGGGTACACGGACAACTCCACCGAGGCCATCTACGCCGTCAACTGCCTCGACCGGGACGAGGCGGTGCGCAGCGGCGAGGTGGAGGACCTCGTCCCCCGCTTCGAGGAGGTCTCGCCGACGTTCGGACGGGTCTTCGCCTACGGCCTCACCGCCTGCGGCAGCTGGCCCGTGCACAGCGGCAAGGAGCCGAGGCCGCTGCGGGCCGCTGGCGCCGCCCCAGTCCTGGTCGTCGGGACCACCCGGGACCCGGCCACGCCGCTGGCCTGGGCACGGGCGCTCGCCGACCAGCTCGAGTCGGGGGTCCTCGTCACGCGGGACGGTGACGGCCACACCGGCTACCAGGCCGGGAACGAGTGCGTCGACCGGACGGTCGAGCGCTACCTGGTCTCGGGCACCGTCCCGGTGGCCGACGTCTCCTGCTGACCCACCCGGTCGAGCCGCCCCCCGTGACCGGTCGAGCCGCCCCCCGTGACCGGTCGAGCCGCCCCCCGTGACCGGCACCTCGGCCGGTTCGGGCCCTGGGACGGGTCCCCTCTATACTCGTCCGGCGTGGCCGGGGAGGGCGGAGCCCGAGGCCACGAGGCCGCCTTAGCTCAGTCGGTAGAGCGAATCACTCGTAATGATTAGGTCGTCGGTTCGATTCCGACAGGCGGCTCCATCACGACCCGTTGACCTGCGCGGGTCGCGTTCGTCCACAACCTTGTCGGGCGCCACGGTGCGTTGTCCCCTCGAAGAAGACGTCGCGCACGTGCCTCGCCGAGAGTTCGGCGGGCAGGCGCCTTCCACCAGGTTGTCACCGTCCGCTCGGGCCAGCGCCAGCTCGTCGTGAATCGACTGCCGGTCCATGGGGCTGGTCGGCGGTGTGGCCTGGGTCGGGGCCGCTCCGGGGGACATCCATCGGAACGGGTTCAGCCCCGGGGCGGCGACACCAGCAGTCCTCGGCGCCCGCCCGCCAGGCCCAAGACGGTGCGCGTCACGTCGACACCTCGGACAGCTGCCCCTACCGCCGTACGCCGACGATCATCCCCACCCGTGCCCGCCTTCTTCGAGACTCGTCAGAGGTTCTGCACCGGAGCCTGCGTTGGGACGGCACGACGAACCTCCCGGCCCTCGAGGCCCGTCAACGGGTCACCGGAGCGTCGATGAGGCTCCCGTACTCCGCCCAGCCCCCGTCGTAGTTGCGCACGCGCGGATGGTCGAGCAGCTCGTGCAGGGCGAACCAGAGCAGGGAGCTGCGTTCCGCGATGCGGCAGTACAGGGCTACTTCGACGTCGGGCGTCGCTCCCCTGCCCTCGAACCTGCTCCGCAGCTCGGGGAGCGGGAGGAACCGGTCGCTGCGGGGGTCGAGAATGTCGAACGCGTCGAGGTGGGTCGCCCCGGGGATGTGCCCGGGCACGCGGTGGCGTTCGACGGGCAGGTCCACGCCGCGCGCCCCGGTTCCTTCGTACTCGGCGGTGCTGCGGCAATCGACGATCGCTGTGCCGAGTGGGGCGCCGGCCAATCGGTCGAGCATGTCGTCGCGGGTGGCGCGGATCGCAGGTTCCGGTTGCCCGACGACGTAGCGGCCGGGTGGTGTCGGAGGGGTCTCGGTGGTGAGGGGCAGGTGCTGTCGTCGCCACGAGGTGATCCCGCCGTCCAGCAGACTCAGGCGCTCGTGGCGGTAGAAGCGGAGCAGCCAGTAGGCGCTGGCGGCGAAGGCGTTGCGGGCGTCGCCGTACAGGACCAGGTGGTTGTCGTTGGTGACCCCGAGCGAGGAGAGGAGCGAGGCTAGCTGGGCGGGCTCGACGAAACCACGTCGCACGGGATGGTGCAGGTCGTCGATCCAGTCCACGGGCCGGGCCCCGGGGATGTGACCGGCGTAGTAGTGGGCGGTCTCCTCCCCGACGTCGAGGAGCACCACGTCAGGGTCGTCGAGATGGTCGGCGACCCATTCAGCGGAGACCAGCGGGGGTGTTCTTTGCTGACTCATCCTTGAGCCTTCCTATGGGCGCGATCGGCGCGGAGCGACGAAGCTGGGGGACAACGCCCGGGGTCGGATCAAGCAGTCCAAGGCGGTCCGCGCGGAGGAGCGCTTCGGTCCGGGTCGTGAAGCCGAGGCGTCTGTACAGCTCACCCAGGAGTCGGTACATCTCACGTTCCGAGTAGCCGGACGACCGCGCAGGACGCGAAACGGTGACGCTCTCGGCGAGCGCGCGCAGCCACCCTTGCTCGTTGTTCGTGAGCGGCGGGGTCCGATCCGCGAGCGCACCAGTGAGCGCTCGGGCCGCGGCAGTAGGAACGCCGGACAGCGCCCGGTGGGCCTTCACTGCGATGACGATGTCGTCGTCTGCGCACTCCGCCGGCAACGTGGCCGCGCAGCAGCGGAGGAGCGACCGGTAGCCCTCGGAACCCGGGCTGTGCACGAGGACCACGGCTCGGGTGTCGGCACCCGCGTCGATGACGCCTCAGAGAAGACCCAGAGACCGCTCGTCGTCGGCGGTGAGCAGCAAGGTGTCCCCGGCTGGCCGCCGCGTCCCCGAGTCTGGTCGGCACGGGCTGGCTCACTGTGGGCTCCCGTGGGTCTCACGCCGGGTGGTGCTGGCGGGCGTTGCCGCCAGTCCCCGGGCACGGTGTTGCCCGCGCCCGCCGCGATGAGTCGTCCCGGCTCACGGGTTGACCGCAGGTGCGGCGTAGACCGGGTGGTTGGGAGCCGTGGGGGACAGGTCCGCGGTGCCGTCGCTCGCTGCAACGATGAACTGACCCATCATGTCGTAGTCCTCGTGCGACAGGTTGTGGCAGTGGATCATGTAACGACCCCCACGGTCGCCCGTCGCACCGGCCTGACCGGTCGACCGCCCGTCGGGGTAGGCCTTGGGGACCATGGCGTAGTGCACCAGCACCTCGATGATTTCCCCCTCGCCGACGTACACGACGTCCTTGGGACCCTTCTCCCACGGCTGGACGCGGCCCGCGCCACCGCGGCGGCTGAGGATCTGGAAGTCGACGAGGTGGATGTGGAGCGGGTGGTACCACCCGCCGGACTTGTTCTCGATCTGCCAGATCTCGTAGTCGCCCGGACGCGGTGGGGTCCCGTTGTCGTCGGTGAAGACGTTGAAGTTGCCGTCCTGGATGTCGTGCCACGTCATCCCGTTGATCATGTACTCGTTGGTGATGTCGTCGTGCTCGAGGTCGATGTACCGGGTCCGCTGCGACTTGCTGCGGGTGGCGCGCATGACCTCGTGTAGCTCGCTCGCCGGTGGGGAGACCACGGTGTTCCATCGCGTCTCCGCCGAGTTCGCGGAGACGCGGAACTGCATGACCTTGCCGGTGTGGAGGTAGTCGACGTTGTTCTTGGCGCTGGCGTTGCGCAGCTCGACCTTGTCGCCGATGACGCAGCCGGAGAAGTCCACCATCATCTCGTAGCGCTCGGCGCCGGCGTGACGCCAGTTGGTGATCTTCTGCGGCACCGTGAGGCCGCCGTCGGTCGCCACGACCCACGTCGGCAGGACGGCACCGGTGCGGGTGTTGACGAACTTGAGGTTCATCGACCGGGCCAGGGTGGCCATCAGGACGCGGAAGCGGTAGAACCGGCGCTCGACGTTGTGGAACGGCCACGGGGTCCCGTTGACCAGGATGACGTCGCCCCACATCCCGGAGTGGTCACGGTCCATGTAGGCGAGCGAGCCGTCCTGGGAGAACATCGCGTCGCTGATCGTCAGCGGGACGTCGTACTTGCCCTGGGGCAGGTTCGCCTGCTCCCACGCGTTGGTGAGGTGGTACTGCGCGACCAGGCCGCTGTAGGCGTTCTTCGCGGTGTTGTGCATCGCGTGGTCGTGGTACCACAGCGTCCGCGGTCCCTGGTGGTTCGGGTACCAGTACTCCTTGAAGCCCCCGGGCTGCGTCACGTCGTCGGCATACCCGTCGTACTGCGGCAACGACGCAGACCCGTGCAGGTGCACCGAGGTGAAGAGGTCGTGCCCGAACGTCGGGTGGGTCGCGGGAAGGTTGTTCTGCACGATCATCTTCACGCGGGTGTTCTGCGGGACCTTGATCAGCGGGCCCGGGACCGACACCCCCCCGTCCCCTCCAGCCGTCGGGCCGTAGCCCAGCACGGTCGTCTGCGGAGCCCCCGTGTCGAGGACCTGGGCCTGCACCCGTCGTTCGCTGATCGCGTACTCCAGGTACTCCCCGTACCCGTCGGTCCGCTTCACCGGCCCGAGCGGCTGCGGCACCGAGAGCGGACGCATGAAGCGTGCCGGCTTCGCCGAGGTGCTGATCCAGTCAGTCGCCCGGGCGGACTCTCCCAGCGGGAGAGTGAAGCCAGCAGCGGTGATGCCTGCCCCGAACGCCCCTATCCTCAGAACGCTGCGTCGATCGGTCTTCATCATGGTCCCCTCGCTCGGACGACCCGTTCGGGCCCGCCTCTGGGAAGACTGACCGGAGGAGCTCGGGGGCCCAAGCGCACGAGCTCGACCCGTCACAGTCGAGCCGAATTGCTGCCTGGAGGTTTAGGAGCCCGCTCCTTGGTAACTGACCGACGTTCGGGTTGGGGTGATCCGCGCGAGGTCAGGGGTACTGCTCTCGACGCGCGCTCGGGTGAGTGCCTGACCTTGAAGAGGAGAATGCGCTGTTCTCACCCCTCGCCGGTAGGGACCTCGCGGTGCCGGTCGGACGGCCAGGGGGTGGAGGCGACGGCCATCGCGTGGGTGCGACCACCGAGCCTCGCGTGCGGCCGTGAAGGGTCGACCCGCCCGGGACCTCACGGCGACGGTCGCCGGCGCCGACCCCGCGGCGCTGCCGCGTGTGTGGGCGCACGCGGTGCGCGGCGGCGACTCGAGCGCCGATCGGAAACCGAGGTGGCCGACGAGCTCGGTGTCACGGTAGTGCAGCTGCGTGACCTCACCGGACGAGGCTGCCAGGGGTCGCCCCAGAGCGCGAAGTCGCAATCGATCGCTGCGACCATCCGGATGCGGCAGGGCTTCACTCAGCCATGGTGGTGTCGGCCTGCGTGCCCTTACGAGTGACTGTGGCATCGAGAGCGTCTGTGAGCTCGACCCGGATCGTCTGACGTCACGTGAGGGTGACCGTCTCGTCGGCCGGCGACTCGACTTCAGCACGACGCGGACACGGGACGTCCACCACGTCGGTCCCGCCTGTGCCCTCGGCGACGATGAACCGCAGACAGAGCCTGGCTGTGAAGCCCTGATAGGTCAGCCCCCCGCCCGCATGCGCGTCCGCGACCAGCGCGCCGGTCACCACGAGGCCGTCGTCGTGCCGTGCAGCCATGAGCCAGGGACCTGGCAAGACGGCGCGGACGGCCTCGACCTGGGCGGCGCCGGCCTTGTCCCGCGCCGCGGCGGCGATGTGGTCTCGCACCGACCTGGCCTCGGCCCGCACGGCCGTGACTGCGTTGTTCCGCGCGGTCTCCTGTGTGCTCGAACACCCCGTCAGCAGAAGGAAGGTCGCCGCAAGCACGGTGCTGCCGGCGACCAGCACGCTCCGCACCCACACGCTCTCATCCTCAGGGAAACCGAATCACCGCGCGGGCACATCGACCAACCCGAACGCCCGACCTGCGGCAGACCCGGGCGCTCGCGGTGTGTCAGGCGGAGAGAGCCGACTCAGCGGACGAAGCCCGACGGGCGGCAGCCCGCTCCCTGACGGCGGTCCACCCGGCCAACGCCGCGAGTCCACCGATGGTCAACGCGGTGTAGGTGGTGAGTCGCGAAGGTAGCGTCGTGTGCTGACAGGCAGTCGCATCCCGTTGCGTGAGTGCGCTCGGCGTCTTCGCGGATGCACGGGGACCTGCGCCTTGCTCGTTGAACGGCAGCCGGGTCAGGTCGATCGCAGGAGCACAGGAGAGAGAACGTCCGTCGACCGAGGTGGACGGTTCCCACGTCCCGAGGGCGAAGCCGAGCAGGAGCAGGACGATGCCGAGCGCCACTGCGACCTCCGGCACGCGCATCCTCACAGTGTCCCCCCGCGGCAATGGCACCGCTACCCGTCCGCTCATCGGCGCCTCGGTCCGATCCCGACACGTGGCTTCACCCTGCGCCTCCGAGTACTAGTACCAACGGACCGTTACGGCGCGACGGCCCCAGTCAGTAGCGTCCGACCCACCTCGCCGACTCTCACCCCCTCGAGGGTCGGCGAGGGCAGGCCTCGCTCAACGGTCGGGGCGCCCGGCGGTTCGTCTTGGGCGCGACGGCGGTTGCTTCGTAGAGTCGGGGTGTGCCCGACCGGGACCCGACCTGCAGCACGACCGACTGCCCGCGGGCGACGGACGGCGTGCTCACGATCGCCACCGCCGCCGGGGACGTCCGCCGCAGCGCGTGCGACGACCACGGGCGCCGCGCGAGCGACGGCGAGTGGTTCACCTACGACCTGCTCGGCAGCACCTACCTCCTCGGACGGGGCGCCGACGACCCCGCCTCGGCCCACTACGAGCCGCTCCACCCCTGACGGGCCGACCGGACCTCGCACCTTCGTAGGCACTCAAGGATTCCTCAAGGTTCGACGACCACTCTTGTCGAAGACCCCGGTGACAGGGGCCATCGATACTGAGGGGGCAACAATGAGGACCGACCGACGAAGCGTGATGAAGATGGGCGCCTTCGGGGCCGGGATCACGGTGGCAGGCGTCACCCTGCCGCTGGGGCAGTCGGCCAGCACCGCGGACTGGATCAGCACGTCGGCCAAGCCGAAGCGGTTCACACGTCCGCTGACGGTGCCGCAGGTGCTCGAGCCAACGGTGGAGTGGGACGACTACGGCACGTACCTGCAGTACGTCATCGAGGAGCGACAGGGGTCGGCCCAGATCCTGGACCCGGGTGCGCCCAAGACCACCTTCCTGGGCTACGCCCCCGAGGGCGGTGCGCCGTCGGTGCCGGGCCCGCTCCTTAAGGTGGAGCAGAACAACCGGGTCAAGCTGGTCGTGAAGAACGAGCTGCCGGCGACGCACCCGACCTTCGGCCACGACCTGTTCACCTCCGTGCACCTGCACGGTTCCGCGTCGCTGCCCCAGTACGACGGCTACGCCGACGACGTGACGCTGCCCAAGGGCTCCTACGCCGAGTGCGGCGAAAAGGCCTACTGGTACCCGAACCACCAGGGCCCGCGGACGCTGTGGTACCACGACCACGCGATGCACAACACCGCGAAGAACGCCTACAGCGGCCTGCTCGCGCAGTACCACCTCACCAACGCGTGGGAGCAGGCGAACCTGCCCCAGGGCAAGTACGACGTCCCGATCGTCATCACCGACGCGATGTTCTCCCAGGACGGGTCGCTCGCCTACCAGGACCGTGACCACTCCGGCCTGTGGGGCGACGTCATCATGGTCAACGGGACCCCGTGGCCGTTCCACAACGTCGAGCGCCGGTTCTACCGCTTCCGCGTCCTGATGGCCACCCTGGCCCGGTCGATGAACCTCAAGTTCGTCAACACCCGCACCGGTGCCGTCCTGCCGACGTGGGTCGTGGCGACCGACGGCGGCCTCATGGTGCCGCAGAAGATCACCAACTGGCGTCACGCCGGCGCCGAGCGCTACGAAGTGATGGTGGACTTCTCCGGCTGCCAGATCGGCGACAAGGTCGAGCTCCGCAACGCCAGCAACAAGAACAACGTGAACTACCTGTACACCGGCTCGGTCATGCAGTTTCGGGTCACCGCGGCGTCGAAGGAGACCCGCTGGAACACCGTCAAGACGCCGCCGGCCTCGGAGATCCACCAGGTGATGCGTGCCACCAGGGCGAACGCGCGGAAAACCCGCGACATCGACCTCGAGCACGACGACGTCACCAACGAGTTCATGATCAACGGCCTGACGTGGCACGACGTCCAGGACGCGAAGTGGAACCTGTTCGCCGACAGCGACAGCCCGCCGAAGCCCGGCGACTACGAGATCTGGCGGATCGAGAACAAGTCGGGCGGGTGGTACCACCCGCTCCACATCCACCTCGTCGACTTCCAGATCATCAGCCGCAGCGGCGGGGCAGGACGCGTGCAGCCGTGGGAGAAGGGTCCCAAGGACGTCGTGTACGTCGGTGAGGGCGAGATCATCGAGGTGCTCGTGCATTACGGCATGGCCCCGGCGTTCTACCCGGACGGCCGGCCCACCGGTCAGGCCGCTGCGAACGCTGACCGCGGGGGTCGCTACATGATCCACTGCCACAACCTGTCGCACGAGGACCACGACATGATGCTGCAGTTCGTCGTGGCAGGACAGGACGGCAGCGTGGACCTGTCGGACGACAGTCCGACCCACCCGGTCTACGCCGCCCAGCCGTCCAAGCCCCACTGACGCTGTCGTGCGCGCGACAGGGCCGTGGTGACGCGCGCGCCGGCTCGTCCCTCCGGGGACGGGCCGGCGCGCGCGACCGTCCACGTCTGGCGGCGTCGGGCGCGCGCCGCGCTCGTGCTGGTCCTGCTCCTGGGTGTGCTGCTCGTGCTCCGCGCAGAGGTGGCGACCCCGGTGCGCGTCTCGTCGGCCAGCATGGTCCCGACGTACTCCCCCGGGGACGTCGTGCTGGTGACCCAGCGACCCCCGGAGCTCGCCGACCTCGAACGCGGGGACCTCGTCACCTTCACCAGTCCGGAGGACGGCCGGCGTGCGCTCAAGCGGGTGATCGGGCTGCCGGGGGAGGCGGTGGTGATCAAGGACAGCGAGCTCTACGTCGACGACCGCGTGGTCGACGAGGCGTACGTCGACCACGCGCTCATCGACGGCTACTACAGCCGCACCTACACGGTGCCCCCCGGCTCGGTCTTCCTCCTCGGCGACAACCGCGGGAACTCGGTGGACTCCCGGGACTACGGCCCGGTCCCGGCCGGCGACCTGCTCGGCCGCGTGCTCGTCAGGCTCTGGCCCGTGGTCAGCCGCGGCGGCCCTGAGCCGAGTCCGCCGAAGCCCTAGGCCGCAGCAGGAGGAGGCCGGCGGCCAGCGCCAGCAGTACCGCCGCTCCGGCGGAGAGCGCGCCGCCCAGTCGCTGGTCGGCCACCGGGTCGACCCAGCTCCAGCGGAGCTCGAGGAACCACACCCCGGCGAGCAGCTGGTCGCCGTACCGCAGCTGGGTGGCGAGCAGCCCGAGACAGCCGACGACGCCCGCGACGCACACGGCCGTCTCGGACCGCGAGCGGGCGCCCGGCGCGGGGTCGACGCCGACGAGCGGCCAGAACAGGAGCAGGCCGGCCGCCGCGGCCATCAGCAGCACGAGGAGGTGGACCCACGAGGAGGACAGGGACACCTCGATCAGCGGGGACCGGTAGAGGCCGAGGAGCAGGACCGCCGCGAGCCCCGCGCCGACGAACGGGTCGCTCAGTCGGCGCAGCACCGCCGAGTCGAGGACGGTGCGGACCGCGTCGTCGTCGGCCGCGCCGGCGCGACGCACCCGGGCCCAGAGCGTCAGCGGTGCGCCGAGGACGAGGAGGGCCGGCACGGGCACCAGCACGAGCAGGAGCTGGGCGATCTGCACGCTCACCAGCGCCGGCGCGTAGGTCGCGATCCCCGAGCACGTCGCGACGAGGCCCAGGGCGATCCCGGCGAGGAAGGCGCCGGTGCGCGCACGCGGCCAGCGCTGTCCGGAGCGCGTGAGCGACCGGACCCCGACCAGGTAGGCGGCGAGCGCCAGGCCGAGCAGGAGGACGAGCACCGCGTTGATGCGCCAGGCCGTGACCAGCTCGCCGAGGGAGACCGGGTCGATCCGCGAGGGGAGGGTGCTGTGACCGCCCCCGTGCGTCGGATCCGCGACGACCGGCCGCGCAGGCACCGGCGTCCGTGACAGCGCAGCGGCGATCCCGATGGCCCCGGCCATGAGGACCAGCTCGCCACCTGCGAGCTGGAGGAAGGCTCCCGCTCGACCGCCCGCGAGCCGGGGCAGTGTCCGACGACGGTGTGCGAGGCCCAGCCCTCCGAGGAGGACGAGCACACCGGCCTTGGCGACGACGAGCGCGCCGTACCCGCTGGTCCACGCCGACACCGACGTGCCCAGCCGGGTCAGCGCAACGAGCAGACCGGAGGCGCCGAGCGCCGTGAAGGCGACGAGCGCGAGGGCGCTGAACCGGTGCGCGGCCGCGGGCACCTGCGGCGGGGCGGTCCGGACGAGCAGCAGGAGGCCGGCCAGACCGCCGACCCACACCGAGGCTGCCCCGACGTGCACGACGAGCGCGCTCACGGCCACGTCGTGGTCACCCGCCGTGGACGCGTGACCGGCGACCCCGACCGGCAGGAGCGCCGCGAGAGCGACGCCCAGCAGCACCACGGCGCCGAGCACGGACCTCACCGAGCGCGCCGCCACCGCCAGCGCGGCCGCCAGGACGGCTGCCACCAGCAGCGCCCGCCCCTGCGCGGTCCCGGCGACCGTGCGCAACGAGGCCGCCGTCAGCTCCGTCGGCGGCGCCCCGACGAGGTCGCCCGCGGTCAGCACCAGCGACACCAACGCCGTCGCCGACCACACGACCGCACACCGGCCGGCCAGCTGCAGCGCACCTCGCGCAACGCTCCCCAGCACGCCGCCCGGACCGTTGCGCACGAGGACGGCGCCGGTCAGCAGCCCGCCGACGGTCAGCACCGCCGCGAGGTCGAACACCAGCCGGGAGACGCGGAGTCCCCACGCCGGGACCAGCCCGGCGTCTGGCAGGCCTGCAGGCGCCGGCTCCGGGCCGGCTCCGGTGAGGACGAGGGACAGCACGAGAGCCGCGAGCGCGGCGATTGCTGCACCGGCTCCGACGAGGAGTACGCCGGTGCTGCGACGACGCTGGTGCACATCTAGCAGACTAGCCCGCACGTGACGGCTCCCTGGTCACACGGTTCCTCAGCGCGGAGGAGTGGCGGTCAGAGGCCGAGGTCGGTGAGACCGGGATGGTCCTCGGGACGCGACTGGCCGGGCTCCCAGTGGAACAGCCGGTCGGTCTCGTCGATGGGGACGTCGTTGATGCTGGCGTGCCGCCGGCTCATCAGGCCGGAGGCGTCGAACTGCCAGTTCTCGTTGCCGTAGGAACGGAACCACGCGCCCGCGGCGTCGTGCCACTCGTAGGCGAAGCGCACCGCGATCCGGTCCGGGCCGTGCACCCACAGCTCCTTGATCAGCCGGTAGTCGAGCTCGCGCTCCCACTTGCGGGTGAGGAACGCCACGATGGCGGGCCGGCCCGAGAAGAACTCCGACCGGTTCCGCCAGCGGCTGTCCGCGGTGTAGGCGAGCGAGACCCGCTCCGGGTCACGGGTGTTCCACCCGTTCTCCGCGGCACGCACCTTCGTGACGGCGTCCTCGCGGCTGAACGGCGGGACCGGCGGTCGGCTCTCCATGGCGTGATCATGCCGTGCGCGCCGGGACCGATCCAGGACAGGACGCCGGCGTGACGCTGCTCGACCGGCGGGTACGACGGACCCATGACCCTCGACAGGCCGTCCCTCGACACCGATCTCCGCCTCTACGCCCACGGCCGGACCCCCGGGGACGCCCCGACACTGCTCCTCCTCCACGGTCTGACCGACTCGGGTTCGGGCTGGACGGAGGCCGTGCGCCACTGGGGGGACCGGTTCGCGGTGCTCGCCGTCGACCAGCGCGGTCACGGGGCGTCGCCACGGTTCACGTCCGAGCAGCTCGCCGGCCACCCGGGCGACGTCATGGTGGGCGACGCCGGGCACCTCCTCGAGCAGCTCCCCGAGCCTGCCGTGGTGCTCGGGCACTCGCTCGGCGGCGCCGTCGCGCTCGCCGCGGCGGTCGCCCGGCCCGAGCTGGTCCGTGCCCTCGTCCTCGAGGACCCGGCCGCGCTCGGTCCCCACGAGCCGCAGCGCGACACCGCGCGGACCGAGGGATGGACCGACTCCCTGGGACCGTCGCTCGCCGCTCCCGACGACGAGGCGCTGCTGGCACTGCGGCGTACGGTGCACCCGGACTGGCCGGAGAGCGAGCTGCTCGAGACCGGCCGCGCCGAGCAGCAGACCGACCTCGCCTACCTCGCCGGCGGTGACGTCAAGCCGTCGCCGCGGTGGCCGGAGCTGTTCGCGGCGGTCGCCGTCCCGACGCTGGTGGTGTCCGGCGACGCCGCGACGCGGATGCCGGAGCTCTGCATCGACGACGACGTCGAGCGCGGCCTGGTCGCGGCCGGCAACCCGCACCTGCGCTTCCAGCGCGTCCCGGGGGCCGGCCACTGCGTCCGGCGCGAGCAGCCGGAGCGCTTCTACGCCACGGTCGATGCGTGGCTCGCCGAGCAGGGGCTCGGCGGCCCCACGGACTAGTCCGCGAGGTGCGTGCGCGCCGCCCCGACCGGGCACGAGCGGCGGTCCGGCGGTCAGTGCTGGCGGCGCAGCCCGTCGTCGGAGTCGACCTCGGCGCCGACCAGTGGCAGGACCAGCCACAGCCCCGCCAGCACGGCGACGGTGATCCCGGTCGCGATGAACGACGCCGTCCGACCGAGGACGACGTCGAACACGAGGAACATGACCCCGCTCATCGTGACGCCCAGCGCGGTCAGCCCCGCCCGCGCCGAGGCGTTGGCCGCCTCGACCAGCCACTCCTTCTCGTGGCGCCCGAACAGCACCCGGTGATACGCCACCGGGCCGATGAGCAGGCCGGCCGCGAGGATCGAGGAGGAGACGACGACCAGGTACGCCGTCCGCTGCACGTCGTCGAGGTCGCCGAACCGCTGTGTGAAGGGCACGGTCAGCAGGAACCCGGTGAGCACCTGCACGCCGGTCTGCGCGACGCGCAGCTCCTGCAGCATCTCGTTCCACCGGCGGGTGGTCCGCTCCTTGTGGCTCTCCTGCTCCGTCCCGGACGCCGAGGAGGTGGCGCCCGGGTCCGCCGGACTGCCGTCGGTCGCCGTCACGCCGTCCCCCTCCGCTCACCGGTGGAGGAACACCTTCCACCCCGGCCGGATGGTTCGTCCAGCAGCGGACAGCGGCCGGCGGCCGGCGGTGCGAGCGCGGGCAGGGTGGGTACGAAGCCTCCATGACACAGACCCCCGACACCGGCACCCCAGACCGCCAGCCGCACCGCGACAACCCCAGCCCGAGCGGGGACCAGACCGCTCCCGCGGCCGAGGGCGACACCGCGCCGACCGAGCAGCAGCCGGGAGCCGGCGGGAGCGGCTCGGCGGCAACGGGGTCGGTGGAGGACTCCTCCCCGGCCGGTGGCGGGCAACCCGACCCCTCCGCGGTGTCCGACGAGCAGCTCCCCGAGGACCTGCGTCCCACCGACGACAACCCGCTCGCGAAGCCGCTCTCCGACGACGACGAGGACCGGGGCATCAGCCTGGGCCCGGACGGCCCCCAGGCCTGAGCGTCCGGCTCCGGCACGGTGCGGACGTCAGGCGAGCGCGAGCGTCAGCTGGAGCACCCACGTCGGGTCCTCGAGCTTGTCGCCGTACAGCTCCCGCAGCTGCTGCAGCCGGTAGCGCACGGTCTGCGGGTGGACGAAGAGCTCGGCCGCGACCTCCTCGCGGCGGCCGTGGTGCAGCAGCCACGAGCGGAGCGTCTCCTGGAGCTTCGCGGCGGCCGCCGGGCGCAGCCCCTCCAGCGGCGCGAGCACCTGCAGCCGCAGGTCGGCGCGGGCCTGCGGGTCGGCGTTGAGGACCAGGTCGGCGAGGTGGGCCTCGGTGTCGAGCGGAGCCGCGGAGGTGGGCTCGAGCTCCAGTCGCACCACCCGCAGTGCGCGCTCGAAGGAGGAGCGGACCTCGTGCCAGGGCCTCGCCGGACCGACGACGGCGTCGCTGCCGGAGAGGCGGCGCAGGAGTCCGGTCCTCGATCGGCCGCCGGCGACCGGGACGAGGAGCACCGTCAGCTCGGGGCGGTCCTCGAGCCCCGGCACCTGTTCGGCCGGCTGCAGCGTGCCGTTGTCGACCTGGGCGAGCGCGCGCCGGGCCCGCTCGTCGGGAAGGACCACTGCGGCCAGCATTGCGGGCGGCTTCCAGTCGGCGCGCTCGGCGGCCGCCTCGAGGGCGTCGGCGGACGCGCCGCGCAACAGCCCCTGGGTGAGCCGCTCGAGGTACCTCTGGCGCACCCGTCCCGACGTCGCCAGCTCGTCGGCGTGACCGGCTGCGCTGCTCGCCGAGAGCTCGTCGATGTAGGCGAACACCAGCTCGGCGAAGTGCGCCACGGTCGCCGCAGGGAGCCCGGCACCGACCCCCGCCTCGCTCATGTCGCGCCAGGCGACCCGCGCGCCCACCCGGTAGGCACTGAGCAGGGCGTCCATGCTCCGCCCCGAGCGGGCCTCGCCCCGCCCGAGCGCGTACGCGGCGTCCGACACGCGCTCGAAGGACTTGGCGCCGGCCACGGTGTCGCCCGACGCGATCCCCAGGAACCCGTCGAGCGCGAGCTGGACGGCCTGCTCGATCGTGCGTCCCATCTCGCCCCGGAACGGGTCGGCGTAGCTCGGCACCTCCTGACGGATCACGGCGACGGTCTTGCCGGCCACCTCCGCCAGGTCCAGACGCATCGCCGTGACCACCTCCGGTCGGAGGTCGAGCTCGATGGGTGGCCGCCCCTGGGACAGCGTCCGCTCCGGCACCGTCGCTCCTGTTTTGTTCGTCGGGAACGAAGCCGGGGTTCAGGTTCACCGGCAGCGATCAGGATCTTAGTGCCACGGTCGGGAACTCTGAGAACATGAGCAGTCAGCTGACCGCGCCGGGGCGGAGCCCGGGGGTGCGCCGCGCCAGGCTGCGCGACCGCGCCTGGAAGGTCGCCGAGCTGGCCACGACGCCGCTGCTGCCCGCCGACTACCTCGACCTGCTCAACCCGCTGCGTCCCGGCGCCGAGCTCCGCGGACGCATCGAGGCCGTGCACCACGAGACCGCGGACGCCGCGACCCTGGTGATCCGGCCCGGCGCCGACTGGGCCGGGCACGTGCCGGGTCAGTACGTCCGCATCGGGGTGGACGTCGACGGCGTCCGTCAGTGGCGCGCCTACTCCCTCACCCACGGACCGCGGGCGGACGGGCGCATCTCGGTCACGGTCAAGGCCGTCCCCGGAGGGACGGTGAGCGAGTACCTCGTGCACCGCGTCCGGGTCGGCACCCTGCTCCACCTCGAGCAGGCCGCGGGCGACTTCGTGCTCCCGACCGAGGGGGGCCGGTTCCTCTTCGTCACCGCCGGCTCCGGCATCACCCCGGTCATCGGGATGCTGCGCAACCTGTTCCCGGTCACCGACAGCGGGGCTGTCCGGCTGCCGCGCAGCGCGGGCTACGACGTCGTGGTGGTGCACGTCGCCCCGAGCGAGCCGCAGTCGATCTTCCTCGACAACCTCCGGGCGCTCGACGCCGCCGGGCTCATCCGGTTGGTCGCGCGGTACGACGACCAGCACGGCCAGCTCGACGTCGCGGAGCTCGCCGACCTCGTGCCCGACCTGACCGAGCGCACCACCTTCGCCTGCGGTCCGAGCGGGCTCCTCGACGCCCTGGAGGCGCACCACGCCGACCTCGGGCTGCCGGTGCTCACCGAGCAGTTCCGGGTCGCGCGGGTCGTCGCGGGGGAGGGTGGCACCGTCACCTTCGCCGGCAGCGGCACGACGGTGGAGGCCGACGCCGCGACGCCGATCCTCGACGCCGCCGAGGCCGCGGGCGTCCTCATGCCGTCGGGGTGCCGGATGGGCATCTGTTACGGCTGCGTGCTCCCGATGCGGGAGGGCGCGGTCCGCGACCTGCGCAACGGCGACCTGACCATCGCAGCGCCCGGAGACGGCGTGATCGTCCAGACCTGCATCTCCGCAGCCGCCGGCGAGTGCCACTTCGAGCACTGAGCGCGGCGACCACCCACCGACTCCCACCGACCCGCACCCCAGGAGGGCCAGCACATGACCGTCATGCAGAAGAAGGAGCACAACCCCATCGGGCACCTCAGCCCGGAGGACATCGAGAACCTCGGCAGGGAGCTCGACGCGATCCGCCAGCGGTTCCTCGAGGAGCGCGGCGAGCAGGACGCGGCGTACATCCGCAAGGTGATCGCCACCCAGCGCACGCTCGAGCTCGGTAGCCGCGCCGTCCTGCTCGTCAGCATGTTCCCGCCGGCGTGGATGCTCGGGACGGTCGGACTCTCGGTCGCCAAGATCCTCGAGAACATGGAGATCGGCCACAACGTCATGCACGGCCAGTGGGACTGGATGCGCGACCCCAAGATCCACTCGACGACCTGGGAGTGGGACAACGTGTCCCCGGCGTCGCAGTGGAAGCACTCGCACAACCAGGTGCACCACAACTACACGAACGTCGTCGGCAAGGACAACGACCTCGGCTACGGCATCATGCGCGTCGACGAGGACCAGCGGTGGGTGCCGTTCTACCTCGGGCAGCCGTTGTGGAGCTTCATCAACGCCTGCTTCTTCGAGTACGGCATCGCCGCCTACGACCTCGAGCTCGGCAAGAACCTCCGCAAGGGCCGCCACAAGGAGCCCGCGTTCCGGGCCCGGGCCAAGGAGGTGCTGGTCAAGATCCGCAAGCAGGTCACCAAGGACTACGTCGTGCACCCGGTGCTGTCGGGGCCGTCGTTCGTCCCGACGCTCGCGGCGAACTTCACCGCGAACCTCGTCCGCAACCTGTGGACGAACTCGGTGATCCTCTGCGGGCACTTCCCCTCCGGTGTGCAGACCTTCGAGCGGCGCTCGATCGTCGGGGAGACCAGGGGTGAGTGGTACGTCCGGCAGATGCTCGGCTCGGCCAACATCAGCGGGTCCAAGGCGCTGCACATCATGACCGGCAACCTGTCGCACCAGGTCGAGCACCACCTGTTCCCCGACCTGCCGTCGAGCCGGTACGCCGAGATCGCCGTCGAGGTCCGCGACGTCTTCGACCGCTACGGGCTGACCTACGTCACCGGCCCCATGTACAAGCAGGTCGCCTCGGCCTGGGCCAAGATCATCCGCCTCTCGCTGCCCAACGACTTCGCGCGCTCGGCGCTCGACCGTCCGGTCGTGGCTCCGGTGGCCGCGCTGGTCCGGCGTACGCCGAAGCGCGAGGCGACCGCGGGCGACCCGGAGACCGCCGCGGCCTGACCGAACGACCCCCCGCCACCCGCACGTGGTTCAGGGGCTGAGGTTCTGGACCCGGAGCTGGCCCCGGGCGACCAGCCGGTCCTGGGCATCCCGGGTCTCGACGACCCACAGCTGCTGCGACCGTCCCTGGTGGACCGGGGTGCCGGTCGAGCTCAGCTCCCCCTCGGACACCGCCCGGAAGAAGTCGGTGCTGTTGTGGACGCCGACGACCTTGGTGCCCGCGGCGAGGTGCTCCTCGGCCCACACCGCGGAGCCGACGCTCCCGAGGGTCTCGACGACACTCGCGTGCACCCCGCCGTGGACGATCCCGTAGGGCTGGTGGTGGCGTTCGGCGGCGGACCACCGGGCGACCACCCGGCCTGAGGTGGCCTCGGTGAGGTGCAGCCCGAGATGCTCGACGAACGGTCCGGCGCTGGTCGTGTCCATGCCGTGATCCTGCCGGACGGCACCGGGTGTCGACCGCCGCCGGAGTGCGGCGGCCACCTGGTCACCCGCGGTTCACGGGTCGGGAGCACGGCCGGGCCGGGTGCACGTCCGCCACATGCTGGCCGCGACCAAGCCGGAGCTGGTCTCCACCTCGGCGGAGAACATCCCGATGACCGCGCGCCCGCGCATGGCTTGCCCAGCCGGACGGTGCCGGCGACAGGGTTGGCGAGCAGCTCGTCCGGCGGCGTCGGGCCGTCGTCCGGGTTCAGCCGCCGAGGAGCTCCTCGAACGGCCGGACGTCCTGGAAGGGGTCGACCCGACGCTCGGTCGGCGCGGCGGCGACCACGAGCGCGCCGAGCTCGGCCGCTGCGCGCTCGACGCGCTCCTGGAGCCGCCCGGCGGCCGTCGACCCGAAGTCCTCGGTCGCGGCGAACACCCCGGTCGGGACCACGACCGCGTGCAGGTAGGAGAACAGCGGCCGGAGCGCGTGGTCGAGCACCAGGCTGTGACGCGGCGTCCCGGCGGTCGCCGCGACCAGGGTCGGCTTCCCGAGCAGCGCGTCCTTGTCGAGGACGTCGAAGAACGTCTTGAACAGGCCGCTGTAGGAGGCGGTGAAGACCGGTGTCACCGCGACGAGGGCATCCGCCTCGGCCACGGTGCGGACCGCGGCCGCCAGCTCCCCGCTGGGGAACCCGGTGAGCAGGTTGTCGGCCAGGGCGTGGGCGAGGCTGCGCAGCTCCACGACCTCCACGAGGGAGTCTTGACCGAGCCTCCCGAGCCGGTCGGTCACCGCATCGGCGAGCCGGTCGGCCAGCAGCCGGGTCGAGGAGGGCTGGGAAAGCCCGGCGGTCACGACCGCCACGGTCCGGGTCACGCCGGGACCTCGACCGGGCGCTGCACCGCCGTGGGGACCGGAGCCACCCGGGGGTGCAGCGGCGCGTCCGGCACATGGGCCGGCTTGAGCGCGGCGAACTCGCGACGGAGCACCGGGACGACCTCCTCACCGAGGAGGTCGAGCTGCTCGAGCACGACCTTGAGCGGCAGGCCGGCGTGGTCGAGGAGGAACAGCTGGCGCTGGTAGTCCCCGACGTACTCCCGGAACCCGAGCGTCCGCTCGACGACCTGCTCAGGCGACCCGACGGTCAGCGGGGTCTGCGCGGTGAAGTCCTCGAGCGACGGCCCGTGGCCGTAGACGGGTGCGTTGTCGAAGTAGGGCCGGAACTCCCGCACGGCGTCCTGGCTGTTGCGACGCATGAAGACCTGGCCACCCAGCCCGACGACCGCCTGGTCGGCGCTGCCGTGCCCGTAGTGCTCGAACCGGCGGCGGTAGAGCGCGACCATGCGCGCGGTGTGGGAGGCCGGCCAGAAGATGTGGTTGGCGAAGAAGCCGTCGCCGTAGTACGCCGCCTGCTCGGCGATCTCCGGGGACCGGATCGACCCGTGCCAGACGAAGGGCGGGACACCGTCCAGCGGTCGCGGCGTCGAGGTGTAGCCCTGGAGCGGCGTGCGGAACCGCCCCTCCCAGTCGACGACGTCCTCGCGCCACAGCCGGTGCAGCAACGCGTAGTTCTCGACCGCCAGCGCGATGCCGTCGCGGATGTCCTTGCCGAACCAGGGGTAGACCGGGCCGGTGTTGCCGCGGCCCATCATGAGGTCCACGCGCCCGTCGGAGAGGTGCTGCAGCTTGGCGTAGTCCTCGGCGATGAGCACAGGGTCCGTCGTCGTGATGAGCGTCGTCGCGGTGGACAGCAGCAGCCGCTCGGTCTGGGCGGCGATGTAGGCCAGCGTGGTGGTCGGTGCCGACGCGATGAACGGCGGGTTGTGGTGCTCGCCGGTCGCGAAGACGTCGAGGCCGACCTCCTCGGCCTTCTTGGCGATCGCCACCGTGGCCTTGATGCGCTCGTGCTCGGTCGGGGTGCGCCCGGTCGTGGGGTCGGGCGTGACGTCACCGACGGTGAAGATCCCGAACTGCATCACTGGCTCCTCGGAGATTGTTGTTGCAAGCGTCAACGGCGCCGGCCGGGACGGCATTCCCCCCGCGGTTCGCGGCCGCTCCGCTCGGGTACTCCCCGGTCATGAGCGAGTCAGGCATCGAGGTCGGCGAGGCGGAGCGGCTGGAGCAGGTGCAGGGGGCCGACCCCGACCCGGCCCTCGCCGACGACATCGGGCCCGAGCCGTCGCCGGTCACCGCGGAGCAGCTCGCGGCAGGGAAGGACGCCGTCCCCGTGGACGGCGCCGAGCAGGGTGAGCCCCACGAGCTGGCGGAGCAGTCGCACCACGACGCGGGACCGGGTCAGGAGCACCCGGAGTAGCAGCCCCGTCGCCGCGCCACCCCTCATGCGGCCAGCGGGCCCCGCACCGTCCGCAGGTCGGCGACCAACGCCGCCAGGTCGGCGTCACGGTCCCGCGAACGCAGCCGCTCCGAGCAGGACCGCACCGCGCGGCCGGACCAGGTCGAGCTTGGCCGGCAGCCACGGCCGGCACGCGGGCGGTCGGGGACCCACCGCCGCGGCGCCGGGACGGGGCGTCAGCCATGTCGGGGGTGTACCTCGTCACGTCCCAGGGGGATCCCCTCGATTTCAGGGCGCACTGGAGCGCTGTGTATGCTCTGACCTCGCCCGCCCCCTTAGCTCAGTCGGCAGAGCGACTCCATGGTAAGGAGTAGGTCTACGGTTCGATTCCGTAAGGGGGCTCTGGGGAGGTGGCGCCGCACGGTGGACACCTCCTGGAATGGCGGGGTAGCTCAGTCGGTTAGAGCACACGGCTCATAATCGTGGTGTCGCGGGTTCGATTCCCGCCCCCGCTACTCACTCGACGTCCGATCCCGGACCAGACGCGGAAGAGGCTCATCCTCGTGGCCAGCAAGACCAGCGATGTCCGCCCCAAGATCACCTTGGCCTGCACCGAGTGCAAGGAGCGGAACTACATCACCAAGAAGAACCGGCGCAACGACCCCGACCGGTTGGAGATCAAGAAGTTCTGCCCGCGCTGCCGCTGCCACCAGCCGCACCGTGAGACCCGCTGACCCCGGTCCCGTCCTTGCCCCTCGCCCCTGACCTGGTCGGTCGGACGTTCCCCCCGACGGCCGCCTACCTCGTGACCGAGGAGCGCGTCGCCGAGTTCGCCGCTGCCAGCGGGACGCCGTGGTCCGGCGGCCCCGCGCCGGTCACCTTCCCCATCGTCGTCGCCTTCCAGGCGATGCTGGCGCTCATGGCCGACCCCGGTGTCGGCATCGCCCTGCACCGTGTGGTCCACGGCGAGCAGAGGTTCCGCTACACGCGCCCGGTCGTGCCGGGCGACACGCTCACCGCCACCCTGACCGTCGAGTCGGTCCGCAGCCTCGGCGGCGCCGACGTCATCGGCACCCGGAGCGAGCTGCAGGACGCCGCCGGCCAGCATGTGGTGACCGCCTCCGCGGTCCTCGTCCACCGCGGGGAGGACGCGTGAGCTGGGAGGCCGGCACCGAGCTCCCCCCGCAGGAGTACGCCGTGACGCGGGCCGACCTCGTCCGCTACGCCGGCGCCAGCGGCGACCGCAACCCCATCCACTGGTCGGACCGTGTCGCGACGTCGGTGGGCCTCCCGGGAGTCATCGCCCACGGCATGTACACGATGGCGCTCGCCGGACGGGCGGTCGAGACGTGGGCCGGCGGCCGGGGGCGGGTCCGCGAGCTCGGCTGCAAGTTCACCAAGCCGGTCGTCGTCCCCGATGACGACGCCGGCGTCATCGTGCGCGTCGCCGGCACCGTCACCCGGGTCGAGGACGGCGCAGCGGCGCTGACCCTCACCGTCACCTGCGGTGGCGAGAAGGTGCTCGGCATGCCCAAAGCCGTCGTCGCGCTCGCCGACCCGTCGGTGACCGGACCGGAGGGCGTGGGTGGTTGAGCGGCTGTCGCAGCACACCACGCTGCGGCTGGGAGGGCCCGCTCGTGCGTGGGTCCGGGCCGGGACCGAGGAACAGCTCGTCGCGGCGGTGACCGGGGCCGACGCCGCCGGCCGCGAGGTCCTCGTGCTCGGCGGGGGCAGCAACCTCGTCGTCGCCGACGAGGGCTTCCCGGGCACGGTCGTCGAGGTCGCCACCCGCGGCGTCGAGCCGGAGGCCGACCTCTGCAGCGGCGCGGTCGTCACGGTCGCTGCGGGCGAGGACTGGGACGCGCTGGTCGCGCGCGCGGTCGACGAGGGCTGGGTCGGCCTCGAGGCGCTCTCCGGGATCCCCGGCAGCGTCGGCGCCACGCCGGTGCAGAACGTCGGCGCCTACGGCCAGGAGGTCGCCGACACGATCGCCCGCGTGCGGGTCCTCGACCGCACCGAGCGACGGGTGCGCACGTTCTTCCCGGGCGACTGCGGGTTCGGGTACCGGACCAGCCGGTTCAAGCGCGAGCCCGGCCGGTTCGTCGTCCTGACTGTCACCTTCCAGCTGCCGCTGGGCGACCGCGCGGCCCCGGTCCGGTACGCCGAGCTCGCCCGTGCGCTCGGCGTGCAGCCGGGGGAGCGCCCTCCGCTCCGCGCCGTTCGTGACGCGGTCCTCCAGCTCCGCGCCGGGAAGGGGATGGTCCTCGACGCGGCCGACCCCGACACCTGGTCGGCCGGGTCCTTCTTCACCAACCCGGTGCTCGACCCCACGGCGCTGCCGGACGGCGCGCCGGCCTGGCCGCAGCCCGACGGCCGGGTGAAGACCAGCGCGGCGTGGCTCATCGACCGGGCCGGCTACGGCAAGGGGTACGCCGGTCCCGGCGGCCGGGTGTCGCTCTCGACGAAGCACACGCTCGCGCTCACCAACCGCGGCGGCGCCCGGACCAACGACCTGCTGGAGCTCGCCCGCGAGGTCCGAGCGGGCGTCGCGGAGCGGTTCGGCGTCGTGCTCGAGAACGAGCCGGTGCTCGTGGGCTGCCGGCTCTGAGCCCCGTCGGATCAGCCCGCGCTGCTGCTGGCCAGCCCGGCCAGCGCCACGACGGCGACCACGCCGTAGATGAGCAGGGCCGTGAGGCCGAGCCCGAGCAGCACCGTGCCGACGATGCCGAGGACGTAGCCGGTCTGTGCCTGCCCGCGCCCGCCCAGACGCCCCTGCGAGGCGTCGATCTCCGCGAGCGTCCGCTTGCCGGTGATCCACGCGAACGGCGAGACCACCTGACAGAGGACCAGGCCGAGGATCCCGAGCACCAGGCTGGTCGTGGCCTTGGGGTGGTCCGGTACGGCGTAGCCGTACGCCGGGTACCCCGGCGGGACGTACCCGGGTGGCGGGCCGTAGCCGGGTGGCGGGCCGTAGCCGGGTGGCGGGCCGTAGCCGGGTGGCGGCGGTGCGGGCCCGCCGAGGGGGACCGTGGGCTCGTGGTCCTCGGGCCGTTCCGGCTGCTTGTCGAAGGCGCTGCTCACGACCCCGCTCCCGTGGTGTCGACGTCCAAGCCCCTGCCCGAGGCGACGAGCCAGACCAGGATCGCCACCTGCAGGACCAGGATCACCGTGCCGATGACGCCGAGCACGAACCCGGCGGTCGCCATCCCTCTCCCGCTGACCATCGCGACCGACGCGTCGGCGCGACGCTGTCCCTGCTTCCCCAGGATGATCGCGGCCGGTCCGGCGAGGCCGAAGAGGACGCTGCAGGAGAGGCCGAGGAGCACCGAGACCAGCCCGAGCACCAGCGAGGCGGCGGCGGCGCCGTTCCGCTGCTGGCTGACGGGGGCTGCGCTCATGCGCCGAGTGTGACAGGACCCGCAGGCCCGGGACCGCCGATCGCCGTGGTGTCGTCGTCCTCGGTGTCGTCGCCGGCGGTCGCGAGCCACCGGGCCGTGGCCGCGCGGCCACGCGCCACGAGGTCGTCCGGGGCCGCCGACGCCTCGAGCGACATCACGGCGAGTGCCGCGAGCTCAGCGTCGGAGAGGTCGTGCGCGGCCCGCACCGCGGCGTACTGGCCGGCGAGCCGCGAGCCGAAGAGCAGGGGGTCGTCCGCGCCGAGCGCCACGCGGGCGCCCGCCTCGAGCAGCTGCGGGACGGGGACCGAGCCGAGGTCGGGGTAGACGCCGAGCGACACGTTGGAGGTGGGACAGACCTCGAGCGCGACGCCGCGGCGTACGACGAGGTCGAGCACCGCCCGGTCCTCCACCGCGCGGACGCCGTGACCGAGCCGGTCGGCCCCCAGCTGCTCGAGGGCGGTCCGCACGCTGCCCGGCCCGACCAGCTCGCCGGCGTGCGGCACCAGCCGCAGGCCCGCCCGCCGGGCGATCGCGAAGGCCGGCGCGAAGTCGCCCGTGGCGCCCCGCCGCTCGTCGTTGGAGAGGCCGAACCCGACGACCCCGCGGCCGCTGTACTGCGCCGCCAGCCGCGCCAGCGTGCGCGCGTCGAGCGGGTGTCGCGTGCGGTTGGCCGCGACGACGACGCCGATGCCCAGGCCGGTCGCCGCCGAGGCGGTCGCCACCGCGTCGAGCACCAGCTCGAGGAAGGCCGTGATCCCGCCGAAGCGGGCCGCGTAGCCGCTGGGGTCCACCTGCAGCTCCAGCCACCGGGAGCCGTCGGCCACGTCGTCCTCGGCCGCCTCGCGCACCAGCCGCCGGACGTCGTCGGGCGTGCTGAGCACCGACCTCGCGATGTCGTAGAGCCGCTGGAAGCGGAACCAGCCCTTCTCGTCCGCGGCCGAGAGCTGCGGCGGCCAGTCCTCGACGAGCGCGTCCGGCAGCGCAGTGCCGTCCCGACGGGCCAGCTCGACCAGCGTCCCGTGCCGCATCGACCCGGTGAAGTGCAGGTGCAGGTGCGCCTTGGGGAGCCGCCGCAGGTCACCGCGCCCGGGAGCCTGGCCCGCCGATCCCACCGGTGTGCGGGTCGTCAGGCGAAGAGCCGCTGCATCCGGCCGACGCCCTCCACGAGGTCGTCGTCCCCGAGGGCGTAGGAGAGCCGGAGGTAGCCCGGGGTCCCGAACGCCTCGCCCGGCACCACCGCGACCTCGGCCTGCTCGAGGACCAGCGTGGCGAGGTCCGCGGAGGTCGCGGCGGTGGTCCCGCCGAAGTCCCGTCCCAGGAGGCCCTTGACCGAGGGGTAGGCGTAGAAGGCCCCCTTCGGCTCGGGGCAGGTCACACCGTCGATCTCGTTGAGCATCCGCACGACGGTGCGACGCCGCCGGTCGAAGGCCTCGCGCATCTCGGCAACCGCCGAGAGGTCGCCCTGCAGCGCGGCGACCGCCGCCCGCTGGGAGACGTTCGCGACGTTCGAGGTGGCGTGCGACTGCAGGTTGGTGGCTGCCTTGACGACGTCGACCGGCCCGAGGAGCCACCCGACACGCCACCCGGTCATCGCGTAGGTCTTCGCGACCCCGTTGAGGACGACGCACCGGTCGGCGAGCTCCGGGACGAGCACAGGCATGGACGGCGCCTCGACCCCGTCGTAGGTCAGGTGCTCGTAGATCTCGTCGGTCACCACCCACAGGCCCCGCTCGACCGCCCACCGGCCGATGGCGGCGACCTGCTCGGCGGAGTACACCGCGCCGGTCGGGTTCGACGGGGAGCAGAAGAGCAGCACCTTGGTGGCCTCGGTGGTCGCCGCCTCGAGCTGGTCGACGGTCACGAGGTAGTCCTGCGTCTCGTCGGCGAGGACCTCGACGGGGACGCCCCCGGCGAGCCGCACCGCCTCCGGGTAGGTCGTCCAGTACGGCGCCGGCAGCAGCACCTCGTCGCCGGGGTCGAGGAGGGTCGCGAACGCCTCGTAGACCGCCTGCTTCCCGCCGTTGGTCACCAGCACCTGCCCGGTGCTCACCTCGTAGCCGGAGTCGCGCGCGGTCTTGGCGACGATCGCCTCCTTGAGCACGGGGAGCCCGCCCGCAGGGGTGTAGCGGTGGTTGACCGGGTCCTGGGCAGCCGCGACCGCCGCCGCGACGACGTACGCCGGGGTCGGGAAGTCGGGCTCGCCGGCGCCGAAGCCGATCACCGGCCGCCCAGCCGCCTTGAGCGCCTTGGCCTTGGCGTCCACCGCGAGGGTGGCGGACTCGGCGATGCCGCCGATCCGGCGCGAGATCCTGGACTTGCTGGCGGGCGCGCTGGTCATGGCGTCATGCTCCCACGCGGGCCGGGGCGCCCCGGGGGCGCCGCGGTCGGGTTCGACTTCGCCCGACCTGCCCCGTAGACTCGGACGACGGTGGTCGATCACCCTCGCTTGCCATGCCCTCGGGGGCCCGGACGTGTCCTCGGTCGTGGGAGCGGTTCGGCCGTCGGAGGGCACTAGCTCAACTGGCAGAGCATCGGTCTCCAAAACCGAAGGTTGGGGGTTCAAGTCCCTCGTGCCCTGCAGGACGTCCAGCGCTTTCGAGGAAGGGGACGGTCGTGGCCCAGAGCCGTGTCTCGTCGACGACACCACAGCGGACCAGTCCCGCGACCTTCTACCGACAGGTCGTCGCGGAGCTGCGCAAGGTCGTGTGGCCCACGAGGCCCCAGCTGGTGACCTACTTCTGGGTCGTGCTGGTCTTCGTGCTGTTCCTCATGAGCCTGGTGTCGCTGCTCGACCTGGGCTTCGGGAAGCTGGCCTTCGCGGTCTTCGGGTGAGGGACGGTCGCCTCGGGCGACCAGTGGACGTGAGCGCCGTTCCGACGGCGCAGACAGGACCCGCAGCGGGTCGATGACGAGTAGTGAAGGTGACCAACGACGTGTCGCAGTCGTACGACGAGCCCGGGACCTCGAACGAGCCCGGCCCGCAGCTGGAGGTCGCTGACCCCACCCACCCCGCCGACGAGCCGATCGCCGACCCGACGGCCGCTGACCCGGTCGCGGCCGACGTGGCCGACGCCGACCACCCGGGCTCCGGGGACTACACCGAGCCGGAGACCGAGGAGGTGGCCGTCGACGTCAGCAGCGAGGTGGCCGCCGACGCCGGCCCCGCCGACCCCCTGGAGGAGTTCCGGGAGGCGCTGCGCGCCAAGTTCGGCGACTGGTTCGTGGTCCACACCTACTCCGGGATGGAGAACCGGGTGAAGGCGAACCTCGAGAGCCGCATCTCCAGCCTCAACATGGAGGACTACATCCACGAGGTGATCGTCCCGACCGAGGAGGTCGCGGAGATCAAGAACGGTCAGCGCAAGCTGGTCAAGCGCACCGTGCTCCCCGGCTACGTCCTGGTCCGGATGGACCTCACCGACGAGTCCTGGGCCGCCGTGCGCCACACCCCGTCGGTCACCGGCTTCGTCGGGCACAGCCAGCAGCCGGTCCCGCTCAGCCTCGACGAGGTCGAGAAGATGCTGGCGCCCGCCGTCGTGGCGGCTGCGGCGACGGCGGCCGGCTCCGAGCCGGGTGGGGCAGCAGCGGCGCCGTCCCGCAAGAAGGTCGAGGTCGCCGACTTCGACGTCTCGGACTCGGTCATGGTCGTCGACGGCCCGTTCGCGACGCTGCACGCCACGATCACCGAGATCAACGCCGAGTCCCAGCGGGTCAAGGCGCTCGTGGAGATCTTCGGCCGGGAGACGCCGGTCGAGCTCAGCTTCAACCAGATCCAGAAGGTCTGAGCCGACCGGTACCCGGCCGGCACACTCCCGCAACCACGTCAGGAACCACACCATGCCTCCGAAGAAGAAGATCGCCGCACTCGTCAAGGTGCAGCTCAACGCCGGAGCGGCGACGCCCGCTCCTCCGGTGGGTACCGCGCTCGGTCCCCACGGCGTCAACATCATGGAGTTCGTCAAGGCCTACAACGCCGCGACCGAGGCCCAGCGCGGGTCGGTGATCCCCGTCGAGATCACGATCTACGAGGACCGCTCCTTCACCTTCGTCACCAAGACCCCGCCGGCCGCCGAGCTCATCAAGAAGGCAGCCGGGCTCTCCAAGGGCTCGAGCGTGCCGCACAAGGACAAGGTCGGACGTCTCACGCGCGACCAGGTCCGGGAGATCGCCGAGGGCAAGCTCGTCGACCTCAACGCCAACGACCTGGACAACGCCGTGAAGATCATCGAGGGCACCGCGCGCTCGATGGGCGTCACGATCGAGGGCTGACCCAGCCCGCCGTACTCCCCACCCCAGTGGCAGGTCCGCACTGCGACCGATGACCACGACTGGACCGACATCCCGAGGAGGGACCAGCACATGCAGCGCAGCAAGAGCTACCGCACCGCCGCCGAGACCATCGACCAGGACGCCGTCTACACCCCGCTCGAGGCCGTCCGGCTGGCCAAGGCCGGCAGCCGCAAGAAGTTCGACGAGACCGTCGAGGTCGCGATGCGGCTCGGGGTCGACCCGCGCAAGGCCGACCAGATGGTGCGCGGGACGGTGAACCTCCCGCACGGCACCGGCAAGACCGCCCGCGTGCTGGTCTTCGCCAATGCCGCGAAGGCCGAGGAGGCCCGTGCGGCCGGCGCCGACTTCGTCGGCGGCGACGACATGATCGAGCGGGTCTCCGGCGGCTGGCTGGACTTCGACGCCGCCGTCGCGACGCCGGACATGATGGGCAAGGTCGGCCGGCTCGGCAAGGTCCTCGGCCCGCGCGGCCTCATGCCGAACCCGAAAACCGGCACGGTCACGATGGACGTCACCAAGGCCGTCAGCGACATCAAGGGCGGCAAGATCGAGTTCCGCGTCGACCGCCACGCCAACCTGCACTTCATCATCGGCAAGGCGTCGTTCACCGAGCGCCAGCTCGTGGAGAACTACGCCGCTGCCCTCGAGGAGGTGCTGCGGCTCAAGCCGGCCAGCTCCAAGGGCCGCTACATCCGCAAGGCCACGATCTCCACGACGATGGGCCCCGGCATCCCGGTCGACCCCAACCGGACCCGGAACCTGCTCGAGGTCGACGAGTCCGCAGCCTGACCCCGCTGTCCTGCTGTTGAGCAAGAAGCACCTCTTCGGACCCCGGAGAGGTGCTTCTTGCGCATCGGCGTCCGGGGACCGTTCGCGACGTCGATTTGGCGCGACGCCGCGCACCCCGTAGCCTGACCACTGAAACCGAAGACCGCCGGTCGTCGGGGCGCACGTCGGCCCGACCGAAGGTCCGCAGCCGCGGACGACCTGCGCAGGGGACACAGATCGCCGTACGCCGCAGCCCAGGCTGCTCGCGTCCCGCCCCGTGCCTCTGCGCCGGGGCGTTCTTGTTCTCCAGCCGCTCGCGGCGCGGGGACGAGGAGGCCGCCGGTCCCGGTCCGCAGCGAGCACCGACCAGGTGCCCGCCACAGGAAGGAGACCCATGGCGCGGCCAGACAAGGCAGCCGCCGTCGCGGAGCTCGTGGACTCGTTCCAGGAGTCGACCGGCGCCGTGCTGACCGAGTATCGCGGGCTCACCGTCAAGCAGCTGCAGGACCTGCGGCGCGCGCTCGGTGAGAACGCCAGCTATGCCGTGGTGAAGAACACGCTGACCCAGATCGCGGCCTCTCAGGCCGGTGTCGCGGGGGTCGACGACCTCCTCACCGGTCCGACCGCCATCGCCTTCGTCAACGGCGACGTGGTCGAAGCGGCCAAGGGACTGCGTGACTTCGCCCGGGCGAACCCCGCCCTCGTCATCAAGGGCGGCTACTTCGAGGGCAAGGCCCTCGACGCCACCGAGATCACCCGGCTCGCCGACCTCGAGTCGCGCGAGGTGCTCCTGGCCAAGCTGGCGGGCGCGATGCTCGCCTCCCTCAGCCAGGCCGTCTACCTGCTCAACGCCCCGCTCGCCCAGGCTGCTCGGGTGGCCGCCGCGCTGCGGGACAAGGCCGAGCAGGACCCGTCCGTGCTCGCCGGTGGTGCCGGTGCGCCGGCCACCGACGCCGCTCCGGACGGGGCTGCCGTCGACGCCGACGGGGCCGACCCCGTCGCCGCCACGGCGACTGAGGAGCCGGCCGCCACGGCGACCGAGGAGCCGGCCGCCACGGACGCCTGAGCGACCGGCTCGATCCCGCACGACCCGCAGCACCTGCACCGCCACTCAGACCAGCCAGCAGCACCCATCGATCTAGGGGAAGGACCGCCACCATGGCGAAGCTCAGCACCGACGAGCTCCTCGACGCGTTCAAGGAGATGACCCTCCTCGAGCTCAGCGAGTTCGTGAAGCAGTTCGAGGACACGTTCGGCGTGACCGCCGCCGCCCCCGTCGCGGTGGCCGCAGCGCCCGCCGGTGGTGGCGCCGCCGACGCCGGCGCCGCCGAGGAGGAGAAGGACGAGTTCGACGTCGTCCTCGAGGCCGCCGGCGAGAAGAAGATCAACGTCATCAAGGAGGTCCGGGCGCTCACCAGCCTCGGCCTCAAGGAGGCCAAGGAGCTGGTCGAGGCCGCTCCCAAGGCCGTCCTGGAGAAGGTCAACAAGGAGGCTGCGGAGAAGGCTCGCGAGCAGCTCGCGGGCGCCGGGGCCACCGTCTCGGTCAAGTGACCACCGGCTGCGGCGTCTCCTGAGGCGCCGCAGCAGCTCGGCCTCCGCATGGCGGTCGTCCCTCCGGGACGGCCGCCATGTGCCGTTCCGGGACCTGCCGGAGCGCTGCAGGTCCTAGGTCCTGTCTTCCCACGATCCCTCGCGACCCCGGGCCCGGCCTTCCTATCCTCGACCGGTGCGCCACACCCCCTCCCTCCTCCCGTCCCGCCGCCGCCGGGTGCGCCGGACCTCCCTCCTCCTGGTCGTGACCGGGCTCCTCAGCGCCGTGGCGCTGCTGGCCTCGACCGGCGGAGGTGGCGCGTCGGCGTCCGTCGGCGGCGACCGGTTCTGGGCGGGCCAGGCCTACAGCGGCGAGTTCGGCGCGCCGTCGATCCTCCGTGCCGGAGGCACCTACTACGCCTACGCGACCAACCTCGACGGCCACAACCTGCCGGCGATGACGTCCGACGACCTCGTGACCTGGCGGGCTCGCCACGCCTGGCCGCTGTCGGCCGGGTACAGCACCTGGAAGGGCTACAACGACGCGATGCCGTTCCCGGCGCGCTGGGCCGAGGACTACCCGAACGGCAAGCCCGGCATCTGGGCGCCGGCGGTCAAGCGCATCAAGGGCCGGTACGTCGACGCCTACGCCGTCCAGCCCCGGCTCGCCAGCGGCCGCCACTGCATCACGCTCGCGACCTCCGACTTCCCCCTGGGCCCGTTCCGCGACACCTCGTCGGGACCGCTCACGTGCTCCAGCGACCCGATGGGCAGCATCGACCCCTGCTGGCTGAAGTGGGAGCGCAAGGTCTACCTCTGCTGGAAGAACGCGGGCGTCCGGGGCAGCAAGCCCACCCAGATCATGGTGCGCCGGATGACCGCCGACGGCCTGGCGTTCCGACCCGGCAGCAGGGCGCACGTGCTGCTGCAGACCGCCCAGCGCTGGGAGGGCAACGTCATCGAGGCGCCGAGCCTGGTGAAGTACCAGGGCCGCCTCTACCTCTTCTACTCCGGCAACACCTACACGACCTCGGCGTACGCGATCGGCTACGCGGTCTGCGCAGGGCCGACCGGCCCCTGCTCGCGGGTTCGTGACACCCCGCTGCTCGCGACCGGGGGCGGCGTCGCCGGGCCGGGTGCGCAGGTCGGCTTCAAGGATGCGCAGGGGACGCTGCGGATGGCCTACTCGGCATGGCGCGAGGGGCATGTCGGCTACCCGACGAGCAACGCCTGCCTGCGCCAGCCCGCCGGCTGCAACCAGCGTCGGATGTACATCGCGACGCTCGCGGCCGACGCCTACGGGCGGCTGTCGGTCGTGGAGAGGCGGCAAGGCTGACCGCTGGGTGCTTGACTCGGGCGCCGTCACACCGCATGCTCGGGGGCGAACAGTGAGCCACTGATGGTTCTCTCGCCGGTCATATGGAGGGCTGGGCGATAGAGGGCGACGAAGGTGGGCTCCCACTAGTTGTGCCTGCAGGATGCGCCTGGTAGGTTCGATCTTTGCGCCTGCCCTCCTCCTGCTCGTCATGCTCGGCCTCGGCCTGCCCGTGTCTCCACGGTCCGGTCCACCGACGACGTCCGGCGTCGGCGGCGCCTCGCCAGCAGTCCGAGCCCGTGGAAGGACGCCTCTTGGCCTCGCGCACCAGCACCAACGGCACCACCAGCACAACCGCCAGCAATGGCAGCACCACAACGGACAACCCCCGCAGGATCTCCTTCGCCAAGATCGCCGAGCCCCTCGAGGTCCCGAAGCTCCTCTCGCTGCAGACCAACAGCTTCGACTGGCTGGTCGGCAACGAGCGGTGGGACGCCGAGGTCGAGGCCCGCACCGATGCGGGCGAGGACGTGAGCCCCAAGTCGGGGCTCACCGAGATCTTCGAGGAGATCTCGCCCATCGAGGACTTCTCCGGGACGATGTCGCTGTCCTTCGAGAACCCGGTCTTCTACGACCCGAAGTACACCGTCGAGGAGTGCCGCGACAAGGACCTCACCTACTCAGCGCCGCTCTACGTCTCGGCGGAGTTCACCAACAACGAGACCGGTGAGATCAAGGGCCAGACGGTCTTCATGGGCGACTTCCCGCTCATGACCGAGAAGGGCACCTTCATCATCAACGGCACCGAGCGTGTCGTGGTGTCCCAGCTCGTGCGGTCGCCCGGCGTCTACTTCGAGCGGACCGCCGACAAGACCTCCGACAAGGACGTCTTCACCTCCAAGCTCATCCCGTCCCGGGGTGCGTGGCTGGAGTTCGAGGTCGACAAGCGCGACATGGTCGGCGTACGCCTCGACCGCAAGCGCAAGCAGAACGTCACCGTCCTGCTCAAGGCCCTCGGCTGGACCGAGCAGCAGATCCGCGACGAGTTCGGCGAGTACGACTCGATGATGGCGACCCTGGAGAAGGACCACACCTCCAGCCAGGACGACGCGCTCCTCGACATCTACCGCAAGCTCCGCCCGGGCGAGCCGCCGACCCGTGAGGCCGCCCAGACGCTGCTGGACAACTACTACTTCAACGGCAAGCGCTACGACCTGGCCAAGGTCGGCCGCTACAAGGTCAACAAGAAGCTCGGCCTGCAGCTGCCGTTCGACCAGCAGACGCTGACCATCGAGGACATCGTCGCCACGATCCGGTTCATCGTCGCGCTGCACGCGAACAAGGCCGAGCTCGACAGCCCGTCGGGCCAGCTCGAGGTCCGCGCGGACGACATCGACCACTTCGGCAACCGCCGGCTGCGCACCGTGGGCGAGCTGATCCAGAACCAGCTGCGCACCGGCCTGGCCCGCATGGAGCGTGTGGTCCGCGAGCGGATGACGACCCAGGACGTCGAGGCGATCACGCCGCAGTCGCTGATCAACATCCGACCCGTCGTGGCGGCGCTGAAGGAGTTCTTCGGCACCTCCCAGCTTTCGCAGTTCATGGACCAGACCAACCCGATCGCCGGACTGACGCACAAGCGTCGGCTCTCCGCGCTCGGTCCCGGTGGTCTGTCGCGCGACCGCGCCGGCTTCGAGGTCCGCGACGTCCACCCTTCGCACTACGGCCGGATGTGCCCGATCGAGACCCCTGAGGGTCCCAACATCGGTCTCATCGGCTCGCTGTCGACGTTCGGGCGGATCAACCCGTTCGGCTTCGTGGAGACGCCGTACCGCAAGGTCGAGAGCGGCCGGGTCACCGACCAGGTCGACTACCTCACTGCCGACGAGGAGGACCGCTTCGTCATCGCGCAGGCCAACGCGACGCTCAACGCCGACGGCACCTTCGCCGAGGAGCGCGTCCTGGTCCGGCAGCGGCTGGGCGAGGTCGACGTCATCCCCGCGGACGAGGTCGACTACATGGACGTGTCGCCGCGACAGATGGTGTCGGTGGCGACCGCGCTCATCCCGTTCCTCGAGCACGACGACGCCAACCGCGCGCTCATGGGCGCCAACATGCAGCGGCAGGCGGTCCCGCTCGTCCAGAGCGATGCCCCGCTCGTCGGCACCGGCATGGAGTTCCGCTCCGCGGTCGACGCCGGCGACGTGGTGACCACGGACAAGGCCGGGGTCGTGACCTCGGTCTCCGCGGACGCCGTCGAGGTGATGAACGACGACGGCACCCACACCACCTTCCGGATGCAGAAGTTCCGCCGCTCCAACCAGGGCACCTGCATCAACCAGCGTCCGCTGGTCGTGGAGGGGCAGCGGTTGGAGGAGGGCAGCCCGATCGCGGACGGCCCGTGCACCGACCAGGGCGAGATGGCACTCGGGCGCAACCTGCTCGTCGCCTTCATGCCGTGGCAGGGACACAACTACGAGGACGCGATCATCCTCAGCCAGCGCCTGGTCCAGCAGGACGTCATGACCTCGATCCACATCGAGGAGCACGAGGTCGACGCCCGTGACACCAAGCTCGGGCCGGAGGAGATCACCCGCGACATCCCGAACGTCGGCGAGGAGATGCTCGCCGACCTCGACGAGCGCGGGATCATCCGGATCGGCGCGGAGGTGACCACCGGTGACATCCTCGTCGGCAAGGTGACCCCCAAGGGCGAGACCGAGCTGACCCCCGAGGAGCGGCTGCTCCGCGCGATCTTCGGCGAGAAGGCGCGCGAGGTCCGCGACACCTCGATGAAGGTGCCGCACGGTGAGTCCGGGACGGTCATCGGCGTCCGGGTCTTCGACCGCGAGGACGGCGACGAGCTGCCCCCGGGCGTCAACCAGCTGGTCCGGGTGTACGTCGCTCAGAAGCGGAAGATCTCGGTCGGTGACAAGCTGGCCGGCCGCCACGGCAACAAGGGGGTCATCGCGCGGGTGCTGCCGATCGAGGACATGCCGTTCCTGGAGGACGGCACCCCGGTCGACGTCATCCTCAACCCGCTCGGCGTGCCGGGCCGGATGAACATCGGCCAGATCCTCGAGATCCACCTCGGGTGGCTGGCCAAGACCGGCTGGGACATCCACCGCGACGACGTGGACCACGCGCTCGCCGAGGGTGAGGCCGAGACCGACTGGAAGCAGCGGCTCATCGACATCGCCGCCGACACCGCACCGGCGGACTCCAACCTCGCGACGCCGGTCTTCGACGGTGCCCGCGAGGACGAGATCACCGGGCTGCTCGGGTCGACGCTGCCCACCCGCGACGGCATCCGCCTCGTGGGCAAGGACGGCAAGGCCAAGCTGTTCGACGGCCGCTCCGGGGAGCCGTTCCCCGACCCGGTCTCGGTGGGCTACATGTACATCCTCAAGCTCCACCACCTGGTCGACGACAAGATCCACGCGCGCTCGACCGGCCCCTACTCGATGATCACGCAGCAGCCCCTGGGCGGTAAGGCCCAGTTCGGCGGCCAGCGGTTCGGCGAGATGGAGGTGTGGGCGATGGAGGCCTACGGCGCGGCGTACGCGCTGCAGGAGCTCCTCACCATCAAGTCCGACGACGTGCCTGGTCGCGTCAAGGTCTACGAGGCGATCGTCAAGGGCGAGAACATCCCGGACAGCGGCATCCCTGAGTCCTTCAAGGTGCTGGTCAAGGAGATGCAGTCGCTCTGCCTCAACGTGGAGGTGCTCTCCCAGGACGGGACGCCGATCGAGATGAAGGACGCCGAGGACGACGTGTTCCGGGCGGCCGAGGAGCTCGGCATCGACCTGTCCCGCCGGGAGCCCTCCTCCGTCGAGGAAGTCTGAGGGAGGGAGGGCGCGGCGCCGCCGATCCCGGCGGCCCCGCCCTCCCGACCCGCCACCCACTCATCGCAACCACAGACGCATCGACACTAAGGAATAACCGTCTTGTTGGACGTGAACTTCTTCGACCAGCTGAAGATCGGCCTGGCCACCGCGGAGGACATCCGCACCTGGAGCCACGGCGAGGTCAAGAAGCCGGAGACGATCAACTACCGCACGCTCAAGCCTGAGCGTGACGGCCTCTTCTGCGAGAAGATCTTCGGTCCCACCCGGGACTGGGAGTGCTACTGCGGCAAGTACAAGCGCGTGCGCTTCAAGGGCATCATCTGCGAGCGCTGCGGCGTCGAGGTCACCCGCTCGAAGGTGCGCCGCGAGCGGATGGGCCACATCGAGCTCGCCGCCCCGGTCACCCACATCTGGTACTTCAAGGGTGTCCCGAGCCGCCTGGGCTACCTGCTCGACCTCGCTCCGAAGGACCTCGAGAAGGTCATCTACTTCGCGGCGTACATGATCACCGCCGTCGACGAGGAGGCGCGTCACCGCGACCTGTCCTCGCTCGAGGGGAAGATCGACATGGAGCGCAAGCGGCTCGAGGGCCGGCGCGACACCCAGGTCGCCGAGCGGATGCAGAAGCTCGAGGAGGACCTCGCCGCGCTCGAGGCCGAGGGCGCCAAGGCCGACCAGCGCCGCAAGGTCAAGGACGCCGCGGAGCGCGAGATGAAGCAGCTGCGCGACCGCTCCGACCGCGAGCTGGCCCGCCTCGAGGAGGTCTGGGACCGGTTCAAGAACCTCAAGGTCCAAGACCTCGAGGGCGACGAGATGCTGTACCGGGAGATGAAGAACTGGTTCGGCAAGTACTTCGAGGGCTACATGGGCGCCACGGCGATCCAGAAGCGCCTGGAGACCTTCGACCTCGAGGCCGAGGTCGACTCGCTCAAGGAGACCATCGCCACCGGCAAGGGGCAGCGCAAGGTCCGGGCGCTCAAGCGGCTCAAGGTCGTCGACGCGTTCCGCAAGACCGGGAACAGCCCGCTGGGCATGGTCCTCGACGCCGTCCCGGTGATCCCGCCGGACCTGCGTCCGATGGTGCAGCTCGACGGTGGCCGGTTCGCGACCTCGGACCTCAACGACCTCTACCGCCGCGTCATCAACCGCAACAACCGCCTCAAGCGGCTGCTGGACCTCGGTGCGCCGGAGATCATCGTCAACAACGAGAAGCGGATGCTCCAGGAGGCCGTCGACTCGCTGTTCGACAACGGCCGCCGCGGGCGTCCGGTCACCGGCCCGGGCAACCGGCCGCTGAAGTCGCTCTCGGACATGCTCAAGGGCAAGCAGGGCCGGTTCCGCCAGAACCTGCTCGGCAAGCGCGTGGACTACTCCGGCCGTTCGGTCATCGTGGTGGGCCCGCAGCTCAAGCTGCACCAGTGCGGGCTGCCGAAGAACATGGCGCTGGAGCTGTTCAAGCCGTTCGTGATGAAGCGGCTCGTCGAGCTCAACCACTCCCAGAACATCAAGTCCGCCAAGCGGATGGTCGAGCGTGCCACGAGCGGGCTCAGCCGCTACAGCGTGGTCTGGGACGTGCTGGAGGAGGTCATCACCGAGCACCCGGTGCTGCTCAACCGGGCACCGACGCTGCACCGCCTGGGCATCCAGGCCTTCGAGCCGCAGCTGATCGAGGGCAAGGCCATCCAGATCCACCCCCTGGTCTGCACCGCGTTCAACGCCGACTTCGACGGTGACCAGATGGCGGTGCACCTGCCGCTGTCGGCCGAGGCGCAGGCCGAGGCCCGCGTCCTCATGCTCTCGACGAACAACATCCTCAAGCCGTCCGACGGCCGTCCGGTGACCATGCCGACCCAGGACATGATCATCGGGCTGTACTTCCTGACCCACCGCAACGAGGGCCAGGAGTACGCCGGCGAGGGCCGTGCCTTCAGCTCCACCGCCGAGGCCGTCATGGCCTTCGACCGCGGTGACATCGAGCTGCAGAGCCTGGTCCGGATCCGGCTCGAGGGCGTCGTGCCGCCGGAGGGCGCCGTGCTGCCCGAGGGCTGGTCCGACGGGAAGCCGGTCATCCTCGAGACGACCCTCGGTCGGGCGCTCTTCAACGAGACGCTCCCGGCCGACTACCGGTTCGTCAACGAGGAGGTCGGCAAGAAGCAGCTCGGCGTCATCGTCAACGACCTCGCGGAGCGCTACACCAAGGTGGAGGTGGCCCACGCGCTCGACGCGCTCAAGGACACCGGGTTCCACTGGGCGACCCGCTCCGGTGTGACGGTGTCGATCGCGGACGTCGTGACGCCCTCGTCCAAGGCCGAGCTGCTCGCCGGTTTCGAGGACAAGGCGGCCAAGGTCCAGACCCAGTACGACCGCGGCCTGATGACCGACGACGAGCGGCGCCAGGACCTCATCGAGATCTGGACCCAGGCGTCGAACGAGGTGGCGGCGGAGCTCGAGAAGACCTTCGAGACCCAGAAGACCAACCCGATCTACATGATGGTCCACTCCGGTGCACGCGGGAACATGATGCAGGTCCGTCAGATCGCCGCGATGCGCGGCCTGGTGGCCAACCCCAAGGGCGAGATCATCCCGCGTCCGATCAAGTCGAACTTCCGTGAGGGTCTCACGGTGCTCGAGTACTTCATCGCGACGCACGGCGCCCGCAAGGGGCTCGCGGACACCGCGCTGCGGACCGCGGACTCCGGGTACCTCACCCGCCGGCTGGTCGACGTCTCCCAGGACGTCATCATCCGCGAGGAGGACTGCGGCACCGAGCGTGGTCTGCCCAAGACGATCGGGGTCCCGGCCGAGGACGGGACGTTGCGGCTCGCCGACAACGTCGACACCGCGTCGTACGCCCGCTCGGTGGCGACCGCCGTGGTCCACCCGGAGACCGGCGAGGTCCTGGTCGAGGCCGGGGGCGACCTCGGTGACGTCAAGATCGCCGAGCTCATCGCCCAGGGCGTCACCGACGTCAAGGTCCGGTCGGTCCTCACCTGCGCGGCGAGGACGGGCACGTGCGCGAAGTGCTACGGCCGCTCGCTGGCGACCGGCAAGCTCGTCGACATCGGCGAGGCCGTCGGCATCATCGCGGCGCAGTCGATCGGTGAGCCCGGCACGCAGCTGACGATGCGGACCTTCCACACCGGTGGCGTCGCGTCGGCGGACGACATCACGCAGGGTCTCCCGCGCGTGGTCGAGCTGTTCGAGGCCCGTCAGCCCAAGGGGCGGGCCCCGATCTCCGAGGCCGCCGGGCGGATCGAGATCGACGAGACCGACAAGGCCCGCAAGGTCGTCGTCACCCCTGACGACGGCTCGGAGCCGATCGAGTACCCGGTGTCCAAGCGGTCCCGGCTGCTCGTCGGCGACGGCGACCACGTCGAGGTCGGCCAGCAGATCACCCAGGGCACCCCGGACCCGCAGGACGTCCTGCGGATCCTCGGTGTGCGGCGGGCCCAGGAGCACCTCGTCGACGAGGTGCAGGAGGTCTACCGCAGCCAGGGCGTGCAGATCCACGACAAGCACATCGAGATCATCGTGCGGCAGATGCTGCGGCGCGTGCTCGTGCTGGAGCAGGGCGACACCCGCCTGCTCCCGTCGGACCTGGTGGACCGGCCGAGCTTCGAGGCGGAGAACCGGCGAGTCGTCTCCGAGGGCGGCAAGCCCGCGGCCGGCCGCCCGCAGCTGATGGGGATCACGAAGGCGTCGCTGGCCACGGAGTCGTGGCTGTCGGCGGCCTCCTTCCAGGAGACCACCCGGGTGCTCACCGACGCGGCGATCCACGCCAAGTCGGACTCGCTCCTGGGCCTGAAGGAGAACGTGATCATCGGCAAGCTGATCCCCGCCGGCACCGGCCTGGAGCGCTACCGCAACATCCGGGTAGAGCCGACCGAGGAGGCGCGGGCCAACGCCTACACGGTCAGCGGCTACAGCTCCTACTACGACGACTTCTCGGTCGCCGGGCAGGGCCAGCCGGTCGTGGCGCTGGACGACTTCGCGTTCCGCTCCTACGACGACTGACCGTCACTGCACCACCGTCGAGCCGCCCCCCGTGGTCACCACGGGGGGCGGTTCGCGTTGCGGGGCGGCCCGGTTCCTCAAGGGATGCCGGCATGTCGGCACTCCCCACGGGTCACGTGCCGTGGGAAGTGCGAGTACGCCGTGGGGAGTCCGCCCGCTCCGCCTCGCGCCGCGGCGTACGTCGTCGCCGGCTGGCTCTCCCTCCGATCCGAGGCGCCCCTCGTGCCCGGGTCGAGCCGCCCACCATGGCGGGCGGCTCGATGCGTCACGAGGGGCGGCTCGACGTACGGCAGCCTCGTGTGGTGTACCGGGCCACCTGGTGCCCCGCGGGCACCACATCCGCACGGTGCGGTGTCGACCCCCTCCGGACCCTTGCGGGGTACGTCGGAGCACGACCCGCGCCACGGGGGGCGACTCGACCCGTCATGAGGGGCGGCTCGACCGGTCACGGGGGGCGGCTCGACCGGACGGGGAGGTCGGGCGCGGGCTCAGGTGACCGGCGTGACGACCTTGTCCAGCCGCTTGGCGACCGGCCGCCAGGCCAGCCCCACGGACACGACCACGGCGGCGGCGGTAGCCAGCGGCCACGAGACGACGGGGTTCGCCGCCGCCCACTGCTCGAACCCGGCGTACTCCGCAGCGAGGACGAAGAAGCCGTGGGCGAGGTAGATCACCAGGCTCGCGGCGCCGAGCCCGCTGAGCCGGCTGCGCCGGGTGGGGACCAGCGAGAGGAACGCCAGCGCGAGCGTCACCCCGGCGGCCAGGAACCCCAGCCGGACGAACGGCCCGGTGATCCAGTCGTAGCCGAGGTCGGCGTAGGGGGTGCGGTAGTAGAGCCACTCGTTGCCCATCCGCCCGCCGACGACGAACGCCGTGACGAGCGCCGCGCCGAGGGCGGCGACCCCGAGGACCCGCGCCCGGTGCGACCGGAGCGCGTCGACGTGACGCTGCTCGGCGAGCATCCCGAGGGTGAAGAACGGGAGCAGCCCCAGCGCCCGGTCGACGTCGAAGGCCTCGATCCCGACCCAGCCCCCGGCCAGCGAGATCGCGACCGACACCGGCAGGGCGTGACGCAGCCGGCGGAGGACGGGGGTGGCGAGCCGCCACAGGAACAGCACGGCCAGGTACCACATCGGCCAGTGCGGGTTCACCCAGACCAGCTCCAGGTGCTCCCCACCGACCGTGGTGCGGAACAGCGCGAGCAGCCCCTCGAACACGACGTAAGGCACCACGACCGTCGTCAGGAGCCGCCGCAGGTCCCGCGTGGTCCAGGAGAACCGCCGCGACAGGTAGCCGGTCACCATGACGAAGGCGGGCACGTGCCACAGGTAGAGGAAGTCGTACGTCGAGCCGTGGAACCAGCTGCTCGGGAGCAGGGTCCAGCTGTGCCCGACCACGACGAGCGCCACGAGCAGGAACTTCGCGTTGTCGAACCACGGGTCTCGTGGCGGGCGCTGCCGCGGCGTCCCCGACGTGCCCTCGGGCGTCCGCTGCGGCGGGGGCTCGAGGGGTGGCAGCTGCGTCAGCCGGCTCGGGGCAATCGTACGGGCGGAGATCGGGGAGGTTCCTCTCGGGCGCGCATCCCGACGCAGACGCCGGGCGCGGGTGGGTGCTGGTGGTCTCCATGGCACCCTCCCCACAGGGCCGCCCAGCTACGCACGTGACGGTCGGTAGCGTGGAGCCGTGCCCGACCCGACGCCGCGCCAGCGCCAGCGCGTCGCGGCCTACGCCCTCCTCCGACGGGGGACCGACGAGCTGCTGCTGACCCGGCTGGCTCCCCAGGTCGCCTTCAAGGGGTGGACGCTCCCCGGCGGCGGCGTGGACCACGGCGAGCACCCTCGTGACGCGCTGCGGCGTGAGGTGCTCGAGGAGGCGGGCCTCCACGCGGAGCCGGGCCGCATCCTCGACGTCTACTCCCACCACTACACCGGGCCGCGCCCCGACGGGGTGGTCGAGGACTACCACGCGATCGGTCTGGTCTTCGAGGCCGCACTCCTCCCGCAGTCGTACGACGTGGAGCCGCACGTCCTCGACGTGGGCGGGTCGACGGACCTCGCCCGGTGGACCAGCGTGGAGGAGGCCCGGACCCTGTCCCTCACCGGCTCGGCGCGGCTCGCCCTCACCTGGCTCGAGACCGGAGGCCGGCCATGACGCACCCCGCACCGGACGCGGAGTCGGTCTTCACCTACGGCGCCCCGTCCCTGAAGTTCGGTCGCGGCGCCTCCGACGAGCTCGGCCACGACCTGCGTGCCCTCGGCGCCCGCAGGGTGCTGCTGGTGACCGACTCCGGGGTCGCCGCCACCGGCCACCCCGGCCGCATCGCCGAGCAGGTCCGAGCCGCCGGCATCGAGGTCGTGGTCTACGACGGCGTCCACGTCGAGCCGACCGACGCCAGCCTCGAGGCGGCAGTCGCTCACGCCCGCGACACCGGGCCCTTCGACGCCTTCCTCGCCGTCGGGGGCGGCTCGTCGATCGACACCGCCAAGGCGGTCGACCTGCTGAGCACGAACCCCGGGGTGCTCATGGACTACGTGAACGCCCCCGTCGGCGGTGGCCGGGCGCCCGAGAACCCGCTGAAGCCGCTGGTCGCGGTGCCGACCACGACCGGCACCGGCAGCGAGAGCACGACGATCTGCGTCCTCGACGTGCTCGCGCTCAAGGTCAAGACCGGCATCAGCCACCCCCGGCTCCGGCCGACGCTCGCGGTCGTCGACCCGTTGCTCACCACGACCCAGCCCGCCGGCGTCACGGCCGCCGCGGGGATGGACATCCTCTGCCACGCCCTCGAGTCGTGGACGGCGAAGCCGTATACGGCGTACGACCGCAAGGCCCCGGAGCAGCGGGTGCCGTACTGCGGTGCCAACCCGGTGGCCGACATGTGGGCGGAGAGGGCGATGACGCTGCTCGCCGGGTCGTTCCGCCGGGCGGTGAGCCACGGTGAGGACGCCGAGGCGCGCGAGCAGATGGCGCTCGCGGCCACCTTCGCCGGGATGGGGTTCGGCAACGCCGGCGTGCACGTGCCGCACGCGAATGCCTACCCGGTGGCCGGTCGGGTCCGCGACTACCGCCCCGCGGGCTACCCGGATGCCGAGCCGATGGTGCCGCACGGCATGGCGGTGGCGCTCACCGCTCCGGAGGCGTTCCGGTTCACCTTCGACGCCGACCCCGCCCGTCACGTCCGAGCCGCCCAGCTGCTCGGCGGCGCCGCCGACCGGGACGACCGGCCTGCCGAGGACCGCGACTGGCTGCCGTGGGTGCTCGCGGGGATCATGCGCGACGTCGGCATCCCGCCCGGCCTGGCGGCGGTGGGGTACGCCGAGGCCGACGTGCCCGACCTGGTGGCCGGTGCGCTCAAGCAGCAGCGGCTGCTGGCCACCGCACCGCGACCGGTCACGGAGGACGACCTCGCGGGCATCCTCACCGCCTCCCTCGAGCTGTGGTGAGGCCTGCGTCCCGGGAGGTCCTCGCAGCGCTCGAGCGGCACGGCGTGGCCGACGCCGACGACTCCGACCTGTCGCGGGCGCTGTACGCCTCCGACGCCTCGGTCTACCGGGTCCCCCCGCTCGTCGTCGTCCGACCCCGCCACGTCGACGAGCTCGGCGCGGTGCTCGCGGTCGCCCGGGAGACTCGCGTCCCGGTGACCATGCGGGGCGCCGGCACCTCGATCGCAGGCAACGCCGTCGGAGCCGGGATCGTCGTCGACACGGTCCGCCACCTGGGTCGGGTGCTCGAGGTCGACCCCGACGCCCGCACCGCGGTGGTCGAGCCGGGCGCGGTCCACGCCGCCGTCCAGCGGGCGGCCGCCCGGCACGGCCTGCGCTTCGGGCCGGACCCCTCGACGCACAGCCGGTGCACGGTCGGCGGCATGGTCGGCAACAACGCCTGCGGCTCCCGTGCGTTGGGCTACGGCCGCACGTCGGACAACGTCGTCCGCCTCGAGGCGCTGACCGCTGCTGGCGACCCGGTGGGCTCCGCGGCAGCGGGTCTCGGGGCGCTCGTCGACGCGGACCTCGCGGCGGTCCGGACCCGCTTCGGCCGGTTCTCCCGCCAGGTCTCCGGCTACGCCCTCGAGCACCTGCTCCCGGAGAACGGGCGCAGCGTCGACCGGTTCCTCGTCGGCTCGGAAGGCACCTTGGCGGTCGTCACCCGGGCGACGGTGCGCCTGGTCGAGGAGCCGCCGCACCGGGTCCTCGCGGTCCTCGGCTACCCGTCGGTGATCGAGGCGGCGGACGCCGTCCCGGCGCTGCTGGCGCACCGTCCCGTCGCCTGCGAGGGCATGGACGAGCGGATCACCGCACTCGTGCCGGTCCTGCCGGCGCTGCCCCGGGGGCGGGGGTGGCTGCTCGTCGAGGTCACCGGCACGACGCAGGCCGAGGCGGTCGCCGCCGCGCGCGCGGTCACCCGCGACGCCGGCGCCCTGGACACCCGGGTGGTGACCGACGTCGAGGAGCAGCGGGTGCTGTGGCGGATCCGTGAGGACGGCGCCGGGCTCGCCTCGCGCGCCACCACGCCCCCGGGCCAACCCGGCTGGGAGGACGCGGCGGTGCCGCCGGAGCGGCTCGGCGGCTACCTCCGGTCCTTCGACGCGCTGCTCTCCGAGCACGGGTTCACCGGGGTGCCCTACGGCCACTTCGGCGAGGGCTGCGTCCACGTCCGCATCGACTTCGCCCTGTCCTCGGCCACCGGCCGGGCGGCGTACCGGCGCTTCGTCGAGGCCGCCGCCCGCCTCGCGGTCGACCACGGCGGCAGCCTCTCCGGTGAGCACGGCGACGGCCGGGCGCGGTCCGAGCTGCTCCCGGTGATGTACGACGAGGTCGCGCTGTCGCTCTTCCGGCGCGTCAAGGGGCTCCTCGACCCCGACGACCTGCTCAACCCCGGCGTCCTCGTCGCCCCGGCGCCGATCGACGCCGGGCTCCGGCTCGCCGGGACCCGGGAGCCGGTGCTCCTCACCGCGCCGGCGGTGCGGCTCCCGCACGACGACGGGGACCTCACCAGCGCCGTGCACCGCTGCACCGGCGTCGGCAGGTGCGTCGCGGACAGCCCCGGCCCGGGGGGCGTGATGTGCCCGTCGTACGTCGCGACGAGGCGTGAGCAGGACTCGACGCGGGGCCGCGCCCGGGTCCTGCAGGACGTCGTCTCGGGACGGCTGCCGGGCGGCTGGCGGTCGGCCGCCCTCCACGACGCGCTCGACCTCTGCCTGGCCTGCAAGGGGTGCGTCCGGGACTGTCCGACCGGCGTCGACATGGCCACCTACAAGGCCGAGTGGCTCCACCAGCGGTACGCCGGCCGACGCCGGCCGCTCGCCCACTACACCCTCGGCCGGCTGCCGGGGCTGCTGCAGCGGACGCCGCCGCGGCTGGCGAACCTCGCGCTCGCCGCGGCGCCTCGGCTGGTCGCCCGGCTGGCCGGCATCGACCCCCGCCGGAGCCTCCCTCGCCTCGCCGAACCCCCGCTGAGCGACCCGAGCGCCCGACGCCGGCCGGCGGCTGCGGCGCCTGACGTCGTGGTGTGGGTGGACACCTTCACCAACCGGTTCAGTCCGGAGGTCGCCGACGCCGCGGTCGCGCTGCTCGAGGCGGCAGGAGAGCGGGTGCAGGTCGTGGCCCACGACGACGAGTGCTGCGGACTGACCTGGGTGAGCACCGGCCAGCTGCCGCAGGCGCGCGCCCGGCTCGGACGGCTCCTCCGGCGGCTGGCCGACGAGGTGCCCGACGACGTCCCGGTCGTCGGCCTCGAGCCCTCCTGCCTGGCGCTGCTCCGCGTCGACTCCGCCGAGCTGCTCGCCGAGCGCCCGCTGCCCCCGGAGCGGCTGCGGACCCTCGCCGAGCACCTCACGGCGCTCGCGGCCGACGGTCGGTGGGCGCCGCCGGACCTGAGCGGGGTCCCCGTGGTCGTGCAGCCGCACTGCCACCACGCGTCGGTGCTCGGGTGGGCCGCCGACGAGGAGCTGCTCCGACGCACCGGGGCAGCGGTGACGCGGGTCGGTGGCTGCTGCGGCCTGGCCGGCGACTTCGGCATGACCCGTGGTCACTACGAGGTCTCGGCGGCGGTGTTCGAGACCGCGCTCGGGCCGGCCGTGCGGGACGCACGGGGAACGGGGCGGGCGGACCCGGTCGTCGTCGCCGACGGCTTCTCCTGCCGCACCCAGCTCGCGGACCTCGCCGGCGTCCGGGCGATCCACCTGGCCGGCCTCCTGACCAGCGGAGAGGTCGCGCTGGAGGCCGCTGACCACGCGGTTTGACCCTCCGGGGAGGTCCGGTAGGCTGGGCACTCGTGCCTGGTTCCCCAGGTCGTCACGCGTGCTCCGAGCCCGTCGCCTGCAGCCTGCTGCATCCCGAGGTTCCAGCGCCCACGGACCGAGCTCGTCACTGAGCTCCCTGCGGGCCGCGGGACGCCCGACACGCCCGACTCCGGGGGCCGCGCCGGACGAGCCCAGTCTGATCCGTCAGCCCCGAAGAGTCACCAGAGAGAGAAGAGAACGACGCGGTGCCCACAATCCAGCAGCTGGTCCGCAAGGGCCGCCAGGACAAGGTGTCGAAGAACAAGACGCCCGCCCTCAAGGGTTCGCCCCAGCGGCGCGGCGTGTGCACGCGCGTCTACACCACCACGCCGAAGAAGCCGAACTCCGCGCTCCGCAAGGTGGCCCGCGTGCGGCTCTCCAGCGGGGTCGAGGTGACCGCCTACATCCCCGGCGTCGGTCACAACCTCCAGGAGCACTCGATCGTGCTCGTCCGCGGTGGCCGGGTGAAGGACCTCCCCGGTGTCCGCTACAAGATCATCCGCGGCTCGCTCGACACCCAGGGCGTGAAGAACCGCAAGCAGGCCCGCAGCCGCTACGGCGCGAAGAAGGAGAAGAGCTGATGCCGCGCAAGGGTCCCGCCCCCAAGCGTCCGATCGATGTCGACCCGGTCTACGGCAGCCCCGTGGTCACCCAGCTGGTCAACAAGATCCTCATGGACGGCAAGAAGCAGACCGCGCAGCGCATCGTCTACACCGCGCTCGAGGGCTGCCGCGAGAAGACCGGCACCGACCCCGTCGTCACGCTGAAGCGCGCGCTCGACAACGTCAAGCCGGCGCTCGAGGTCCGCAGCCGCCGCGTCGGCGGGGCGACCTACCAGGTCCCCGTCGAGGTCCGCGGCACCCGCTCGATGACCCTCGCGCTGCGCTGGCTGGTGTCCTACTCCCAGGCCCGTCGTGAGAAGACGATGGCCGAGCGCCTCATGAACGAGGTCCTCGACGCCTCCAACGGCCTCGGTGCCGCGGTCAAGCGCCGCGAGGACACCCACAAGATGGCCGAGTCGAACCGGGCGTTCGCGCACTACCGCTGGTGACCGCCCCGTACGTCGCGCCGACCCCTCACCCGGGGTCGCGCCGGCGTCCTCCTCCCGCACCCCTCCGGGGGCGCATCCCGGGCTGACTGTTCACCGAACAGCGCCCCCTGCACACCACACCTGCAACCCGAGGGAACCACCGTGGCAGTCGACATCACCACCGACCTCAACAAGGTCCGCAACATCGGCATCATGGCGCACATCGACGCCGGCAAGACCACCACGACCGAGCGCATCCTCTTCTACACCGGCATCACCTACAAGATCGGTGAGGTCCACGAGGGCGCGGCCACGATGGACTGGATGGAGCAGGAGCAGGAGCGCGGCATCACGATCACGTCGGCCGCGACGACCTGCTGGTGGAAGGACCACCAGATCAACATCATCGACACCCCGGGCCACGTGGACTTCACCGCGGAGGTCGAGCGCTCGCTGCGCGTCCTCGACGGCGCGGTCGCGGTCTTCGACGGTGTCGCCGGCGTGGAGCCGCAGACGATGACGGTGTGGCGCCAGGCCAACAAGTACTCCGTGCCCCGGATGTGCTTCGTCAACAAGCTCGACCGCACCGGCGCCGACTTCTTCCGCTGCGTCGACATGATGGTCGACCGGCTGAACTCCACCCCGCTCGTCCTCCAGCTGCCGATCGGCGCCGAGAGCGACTTCATCGGGCTCGTCGACCTCGTGGGCATGCGCGCGCTGACCTGGCGCGGCGAGACCAAGATGGGCGAGGACTACGAGGTCGAGGAGATTCCCGCGGAGCTGGCCGACCAGGCCGCCGAGTGGCGCGAGAAGTTCCTCGAGACGCTCGCCGAGGCCGACGACGCCGTCATGGAGAAGTACCTCGAGGGCGAGGAGCTCTCGGTCGAGGAGCTCGAGGCCGCCATCCGGCGCGCGACCCTGGCCGACAAGCTCAACCCGGTGCTGTGCGGCACCGCCTTCAAGAACAAGGGCGTCCAGCCGCTGCTCGACGCGGTGGTCAAGTACCTCCCGTCGCCGCTGGACATCGACGGCATCAAGGGCCACGCGGTCAACGACGAGGAGCGGGAGATCGTCCGGCTCCCCAACGACGACGAGCCGTTCTCCGGCCTGGCGTACAAGATCGCCTCCGACCCGCACCTCGGGAAGCTGATCTACGTCCGGGTCTACTCCGGCAAGCTCACCGCGGGCACCACGGTCACCAACTCGGTGACGGGCCGCAAGGAGCGGATCGGCAAGGTCTACCAGATGCACGCCAACAAGCGTGAGGAGATCGCGTCGGTCGGCGCCGGCCAGATCGTGGCGGTGATGGGGCTCAAGGAGACCAAGACCGGCCACACCCTGTGCGACCCGGCCAACCCGGTCGTGCTGGAGTCGATGTCGTTCCCGGCGCCGGTGATCTCGGTGGCGATCGAGCCCAAGACCAAGGGCGACCAGGAGAAGCTCGGCACCGCGATCCAGCGGCTCTCCGACGAGGACCCGACCTTCCAGGTCAAGTCCGACGAGGAGACCGGCCAGACGATCATCTCCGGGATGGGCGAGCTCCACCTCGAGATCCTCGTCGACCGGATGCGGCGCGAGTTCCGCGTCGAGGCGACCGTCGGCAAGCCGCAGGTCGCCTACCGCGAGACCATCCGCACCAAGGTGGCGAACCACAGCTACACCCACAAGAAGCAGACCGGTGGGTCGGGCCAGTTCGCGAAGGTCGTCATCACCCTCGAGCCGAACATCGACGAGGAGAGCGGCAGCGGCGCCGGCTACGAGTTCGTCAACAACGTGAGCGGCGGCCGCGTCCCGCGGGAGTACATCCCGTCGGTCGACCAGGGTGGTCAGGAGGCGATGGAGTTCGGCGTCCTCGCCGGCTACCCCATGGTCGACGTGCGCTACACCCTCGAGGACGGTGGCTACCACGAGGTCGACTCCTCCGAGCTCGCCTTCAAGCTGGCCAGCATCCAGGCCTTCAAGGAGGCGGCGCGCAAGGCGCGGCCGGTCCTCCTCGAGCCGGTCTTCAAGGTCGAGGTGATCACGCCGGAGAACTTCCTCGGCGACGTCATCGGCGACATCAACTCACGGCGCGGCCAGGTGCACGCGATGAACGAGCGCGCGGGCGACCGGGTGGTCGAGGCGCTGGTTCCGCTGTCCGAGATGTTCGGGTACGTTGGCGACCTCCGGTCGAAGACCTCCGGTCAGGCGTCGTACTCGATGGAGTTCGACTCGTACGCCGAGGTTCCCAACAACGTCGCGGACGAGATCATCAAGAAGGTCCGCGGCGAGTAACCTCGCTCCGGCGTACCCGCACCCCCCGTCAAGCACTGCGAACGAACACGACTACAGGAGGAGCCCACCGTGGCCAAGGCTAAGTTCGAGCGGACTAAGCCGCACGTCAACATCGGAACCATCGGTCACATCGACCACGGCAAGACGACGCTGACGGCCGCCATCACCAAGGTGCTGCACGACAAGCACCCGGACCTGAACCCCTTCACGCCGTTCGACCAGATCGACAAGGCGCCCGAGGAGCGGCAGCGCGGCATCACGATCTCGATCGCGCACGTGGAGTACCAGACCGAGTCGCGCCACTACGCGCACGTCGACTGCCCTGGTCACGCGGACTACATCAAGAACATGATCACCGGTGCGGCGCAGATGGACGGCGCGATCCTCGTCGTCGCCGCCACCGACGGTCCGATGCCGCAGACCAAGGAGCACGTGCTGCTCGCCCGGCAGGTCGGCGTGCCCGCGATCGTCGTCGCGCTGAACAAGTGCGACATGGTGGACGACGAGGAGCTCATCGAGCTCGTCGAGATGGAGGTCCGTGAGCTGCTCTCGGACTACGAGTTCCCCGGTGACGACATCCCCGTCGTCCGGGTGGCGGCCTTCCCGGCGCTGAACGGCGACGCGACCTGGAGCGCCTCGATCGGCGAGCTCATGGACGCGGTGGACACCTACATCCCGCAGCCCGAGCGCGACATCGACAAGCCGTTCCTGATGCCCGTCGAGGACGTCTTCACGATCACCGGCCGCGGCACCGTGATCACGGGCCGCATCGAGCGCGGTGTCGTCAAGGTGAACGAGGAGGTCGAGATCATCGGCATCCGCGAGAAGTCGTTCAAGTCGACCGTCACCGGCGTCGAGATGTTCCGCAAGCTCCTCGACGAGGGCCAGGCGGGTGAGAACGTCGGCCTGCTGCTCCGTGGCACCAAGCGCGAGGACGTCGAGCGCGGCATGGTCGTCATCAAGCCGGGCACCACGACGCCGCACACGAACTTCGACGCCTCGGTGTACATCCTGTCCAAGGAGGAGGGCGGCCGCCACACGCCGTTCTTCAACAACTACCGGCCGCAGTTCTACTTCCGCACCACGGACGTGACCGGTGTCGTGAGCCTCCCCGAGGGCACCGAGATGGTCATGCCGGGCGACAACACCGAGATGTCGGTCGAGCTGATCCAGCCGATCGCCATGGAGGAGGGCCTCCGCTTCGCGATCCGCGAGGGCGGCCGCACCGTCGGCGCCGGCCGGGTCACCAAGATCACCAAGTAGCACCCCTGGCAGCAGCCACGCGAGGCCCGGTCCCCTTCAGGGACCGGGCCTCGCGTGCATCCCCTCCCGCCTGAGGAGCGCTCGTGCCCGACCGGAGCGACCCCGCCCGGCCCTCTCCCCGGACGACCCCTGACGGCCGCCCCCTGGCCGAGGTGCGCTCGTACGCGCGTCGCGGCAGCAGGTTGACCCCGCAGCAGCAGGCGGCGTGGGACCGGCAGGCCGCGCGGTGGCTGCTGCCACCCAGCGTGGTCACCGAGGGCCTGGACCTCGTGCGCCGGTTCGGCCGGGAGGCGCCGCTGGCCGTGGAGGTCGGGTCGGGGGTCGGGGAGGTCGTCGCGGCACTGGCCGCCCGGCGCCCGGCGTACGACGTGCTGGCGGTCGAGGTCTGGCGGCCGGGTCTCGCGAGCACCTTCCGGCGCCTCGAGCAGGCCGGCGTCGACAACGTCCGGGCGGTCGCCCTCGACGCCGTCTGGGTGCTCGAGCAGCTGCTGGCGGAGGACGGCGTCGCCGAGCTCTGGACCTTCTTCCCCGACCCGTGGCCGAAGGTGCGGCACCACAAGCGACGCCTCGTGGACCCCGTCTTCGCGGCGCTGGCGGCGTCGCGCCTCGCGCCCGGGGGGGTGTGGCGGCTCGCGACGGACTGGCCCGACTACGCCGCCCGGATGGTCGAGGTGCTCGACGCCGAGCCCCGGCTCGAGGGCGGCGTCACCGACCGCTGGGACGAGCGGCCGCTCACGCGCTTCGAGCGGCGCGGCCTCGACGCGGACCGGCCGGTCACCGACCTCTGCTACCGCCGCATCGGCTGACCCTCACCGCAGCAGCGCGGTGACCGCGTCGGCGAAGACCTCGGTGTGGCGGTCCACGTCGGCCGGGGTGTGCTGGGGCGAGAACAGCGCCATGTTGTGGAACGGCGTCAGCAGGATCCCCCGGTTGAGCGCCCACAGGTGCAGGAAGCCCTCGAGCTCCTCGTCGACGGCGGCCGCGGCCTCCGCGCCCGTGCGTGGCGGCGGGCAGAACCAGTACTCGGCCCGGCACCCGAGCTCCTGGACGTGCCAGGCGAGCCCGTGATCGGCGATGACGCTCGCGACGCCGGCGGCCCAGCGGCCGGCGAGCGGCACCGCCACGGCGTAGTCCTCCTCGCGCAGCGCGTTCGTGAGGGTGGCGCGCGTGGCGGCCAGTGCCAGGGCGCTGCCGGTCAGCGTCCCCCCGACCCCCGCTACGTCGATCTCGTGGCCGCGCATCGCCGGCTCGATCCGGGCCGCGACCTCCTCGGTCATGCCGTACGCCGCGACGGGGACCCCGCCGCCGATCGGCTTGCCGACGACCACGACGTCAGGCTCGAGGCCCCACGCCCGGGTGGCACCCCCGGGCCCGGCGCACAGCGTGTGGGTCTCGTCGAGCACGAGCAGGACGTCGTGGCGGCGCGTGACCTCGCGGACGGCGGTGAGGTAGCCCTCCTCCGGCAGCACGATGCCGATGTTGGTGAGCGCCGGCTCCATGAGGACGGCGGCGACGTCGCCGTGCGCCAGCGCCCGGTCGAGGGCCGCCACGTCGTTGAACGGGACCACCCGGGTCGTCGTGGCGACGTCGACCTGCGGGCCGAGGGCGCCGGGGCGTGCGACGACGTCCTCACCGTCGAGGACGGCGAGGGTCTCGTCGACGGTGCCGTGGTAGCACCAGTCCATGACGCACGTCATCGGCCGGCCGGTCACGTGGCGCGCGAACCGGAGCACGAACCTGTTGGCGTCGGTGGCGGTCATCGCGAGCTGCCAGCGCGGCGGCCCGAACCGCCGCCGGAGCTCGTCGGCCACCCAGGCGGCGTCCGAGCTCGGCAGCATCGTCGTGATGCCACGGAGCGCTCGCTCCTGAAGGGCGGTGGCGACGGCGGGCAGGGCGTGCCCGGTCATCGCGCCGGTGTCGCCGAGGCACAGGTCGACGTACTCGTGGCCGTCGACGTCGGTGAAGTGCGCCCCGACGGCGTCGTCCACGAAGACCGGGAACGCGCCTGGCCACCGGGTCATCCACGGCATCGGAACCCCGGCGAGCAGGCTCCGCCCGGCCTCCTGCGAACGCGCCGCGGACGTCGGGTGGTCGTCGACGAACCGCCGCTCCTCGGTAGCCCTGAGCTCCTGCAGCCTCGCCCGGTCGATCATGCCGAGCAGCCTAGGACGAGGGTCCCGGACCGGATTTGCCTGGGCTCGGGGCGTCTGACAGGATGTGCAGGTTGCTCCGGCGGGGTCGCCGGGGAGCGGGCGTTTGACTGCTGAATCGGGTGTACCGGATCGCGAGCAGTTGGTTGCGCCCGCGCCGCACCGCGAGACCCCTCTCTGCTCGACGTCGCGTCGGGCGCCAACTCCAGCACACGTCCGGCGAGGACAGGCTTGCGTCGCCACGGTGCGACACGCCCGACCTCGGGGGTCGGCGGAGCGGGGGAGCAGACCACCACTCGAGAGGTAAGGACGGCTGATGGCGGGACAGAAGATCCGCATCAGGCTCAAGGCCTATGACCACGAGGTCATCGACACTTCGGCGCGGAAGATCGTGGACACGGTCACCCGCACCGGAGCGCGCGTGGCCGGCCCGGTGCCGTTGCCGACGGAGAAGAACGTGTACGTCGTCATCCGCTCGCCGCACAAGTACAAGGACAGCCGCGAGCACTTCGAGATGCGCACGCACAAGCGGCTGATCGACATCATCGACCCGACGCCGAAGACGGTGGACTCGCTCATGCGGCTCGACCTGCCCGCCGGCGTCGACATCGAGATCAAGCTCTGAGGGGTCTGGACCGATGACCATCGAACGCACAGTCAAGGGGCTGCTGGGCACCAAGCTCGGCATGACCCAGACGTGGGACGAGAACAACCGGCTGGTCCCGGTGACCGTCGTCGCGGCCGGCACCAACGTCGTGACGCAGGTGCGCGGACCCGAGAAGGACGGCTACAACGCCGTCCAGATCGGCTTCGGCGAGATCGACGGCCGCAAGGTCAACAAGCCGACCGCCGGGCACTTCGCCGCGGCCGGTGTGACCCCGCGTCGCCACCTCGTCGAGATCCGCACCGCGGACGCCGCCTCCTACACCGTGGGCCAGGAGCTCAGCCCCGAGCTCTTCGCTGCCGGTGAGGTCGTCGACGTCACCGCCACCAGCAAGGGCAAGGGCTTCGCCGGTGTGATGAAGCGTCACGGCTTCGCGGGAGTCTCGGCGTCCCACGGTGCCCACCGCAACCACCGCAAGCCGGGCTCGATCGGCGGGTGCTCGACCCCCGGTCGCGTCTTCAAGGGGATGCGGATGGCCGGCCAGATGGGCGGTGAGTCCGTCACCACGCAGAACGTGTCCGTGCACGCGGTCGACGTCGAGAGGGGCCTGGTGCTGCTCAAGGGCGCCGTCCCCGGCCCCAAGGGTGGGCTCGTGCTCATCCGCTCGGCTGCCAAGGAGCTCGTCCGATGACCCGCCTCGACGTGGACCTGCCCGGCGACATCTTCGACGTCCAGGTCAACATCCCGCTCATCCACCAGGTCGTGGTCGCCCAGCAGGCCGCCGCGCGCCAGGGGACGCACGCCACCAAGACCCGCGGCGAGGTCCGCGGCGGTGGCAAGAAGCCGTACAAGCAGAAGGGCACCGGCCGCGCCCGTCAGGGCTCGACCCGCGCACCGCAGTTCGCCGGCGGTGGCACCGTGCACGGCCCGCAGCCGCGCAGCTACGAGCAGCGGACCCCCAAGAAGATGAAGGCCGCCGCGCTCCGCGGGGCACTGTCCGACCGGGCCCGCGCGGGCCGCGTGCACGTCGTCGACGGGCTCGCCGGTGGCGACCGTCCTTCGACGAAGGCCGCCATCGCCGCGCTCCAGGAGGTCGTCGACTCGCGCAAGGTACTCGTCGTGCTCGAGCGCGACGACGCGGTCACCTGGCTCTCGCTGCGCAACGAGCCGAGCGTGCACCTGCTCAGCGTCGACCAGCTGAACACCTACGACGTGCTTGTCAGCGACGACGTCGTCTTCACCAAGGGTGCCTTCGACGCGCTCGTCGCCGGCCCGCGGGCCGGTCGCTCGGTGAAGGCGGTGGCCACCTCGAGCGAGGTCCCGGCGGCCAGCGAGGTCCCGGCGGCCAGCGAGGTCCCGCCGCGTCCAGCGAGGTCCCGGCGGCCCAGCCCGTGTCCGTCGCCAAGCCGGCCGTGACCGAGGAGGACGACCAGTGAGCACCTTCTTCAAGGACCACCGCGACGTGCTGCTCGCGCCGGTCGTGAGCGAGAAGAGCTACGGGCTCCTCGACGCCAACAAGTACACGTTCCTGGTGCACCCCGACGCCAACAAGACCGAGATCAAGATCGCGGTCGAGAAGGTCTTCGGTGTCAAGGTCACCTCGGTCAACACCCTCAACCGGCCCGGCAAGACCCGGCGTACCCGGTTCGGGACCGGCAAGCGCAAGGACACCAAGCGCGCGATCGTCAGTCTCGCCGAGGGCCAGCGCATCGACATCTTCGGAGGCTGACGATGGGTATCCGCAAGTACAACCCCACGACACCGGGGCGCCGCGGCGCGTCGGTCGCCGACTTCGTCGAGGTCACCCGCACCACGCCGGAGAAGTCCCTCACGCGACCGCTGCCGAAGAAGGGTGGCCGCAACAACCAGGGCCGCATCACCACCCGGCACCAGGGCGGCGGGCACAAGCGCGCCTACCGGGTCGTGGACTTCCGTCGCTACGACAAGGACGGCGTGCCGGCCAAGGTCGCCGAGATCGAGTACGACCCGAACCGCACCGCCCGCATCGCGCTGCTGCACTACGCCGACGGCGAGAAGCGTTACATCATCGCGCCGCAGGGGCTGCGCCAGGGCGCGTCGGTCGAGGCCGGCGTCCGGGCCGACATCAAGCCCGGCAACAACCTGCCGCTGCGCAACATCCCGGTCGGCACCACGATCCACTGCATCGAGATGCGTCCGGGTGGCGGGGCGAAGATCGCCCGGTCAGCCGGGATCTCTGCCCAGCTCGTCGCCCGTGAGGGCACCCGCGCCACGCTGCGGATGCCGTCGGGGGAGATGCGGTTCGTCGACGTCCGCTGCCGCGCCACGATCGGCGAGGTCGGCAACGCCGAGCAGTCGAACATCAACTGGGGCAAGGCCGGCCGGATGCGCTGGAAGGGCAAGCGCCCGACCGTCCGCGGCGTCGTCATGAACCCCGTCGACCACCCGCACGGTGGTGGCGAGGGCAAGACCTCCGGTGGCCGGCACCCGGTGTCGCCGTGGGGCAAGCCCGAGGGCCGCACGCGCACCCGGAAGGCCTCCGACGCCATGATCATCCGCCGCCGCAAGTCCGGCAAGCGCCGCTAAGGAGAACGCAGATGCCGCGCAGCCTGAAGAAGGGCCCGTTCGTCGACGGCCACCTCATGAAGAAGGTGGACGTGCAGAACGAACGAGGCAGCCACAACGTGATCAAGACGTGGTCGCGTCGCTCGATGATCGTCCCCGAGATGATCGGCCACACGATCGCCGTGCACGACGGGCGCAAGCACGTCCCGGTGTTCGTCAGCGACTCGATGGTCGGTCACAAGCTCGGCGAGTTCGCGCCGACGCGGACCTACCGCGGGCACGTCAAGGACGACCGCAAGAGCCGCCGCCGCTGATGCGGCGCCGGCCGACCGACCGCACCCGGAACAGCACGGAGACGAGACAACGATGAGCATCACCGCCCAGGGCACCGCCACCGGCGAGCGCCGGCGGCTGAGCGCCCGCCGCGAGAGCCTGCTCGGCGAGGAGCCGGGCGCCTTCGCGAGCGCCCGCTTCGTCCGCATCACGCCGCAGAAGGCCCGCCGGGTCGTCGACCTGGTGCGCGGACTCGGCGTCGACGACGCGCTGTCCCTGCTCCGCTTCGCACCGCAGGCCGCTGCCGAGACCGTCCACAAGGTCCTCGAGAGCGCCGTGGCGAACGCTGAGGGCAATGAGGGTCTCGACCGCGCCACGCTGGTGGTCGCCCGCGCGATGGTGGACGAAGGTCCGACCATGAAGCGCTTCCGGGCGCGCGCCCAGGGCCGCGCCTCCCGCATCAACAAGCGGACCAGCCACATCACCCTGGTCGTCGCACCGCGCCCCGCGGCCCCGACGACCGCCGGCAACACGAAGAAGGGACGGGGTGCCTGATGGGTCAGAAGATCAACCCCAACGGTTTCCGCCTCGGCATCTCCACCGACCACCGCAGCCGGTGGTACGCCGACAAGCTCTACAAGAGCTACGTCGGTGAGGACGTCGCGATCCGCAAGCTGCTGAGCAAGGGCATGGAGCGCGCGGGGATCTCCAAGGTCGAGATCGAGCGCACCCGTGACCGGGTCCGGGTGGACATCCACACGGCCCGTCCCGGCATCGTCATCGGCCGCCGCGGCGCCGAGGCCGACCGCATCCGCGGCGAGCTGGAGAAGCTCACCGGCAAGCAGGTGCAGCTGAACATCCTCGAGGTCAAGAACCCCGAGATCGACGCCCAGCTGGTGGCACAGGGCGTGGCCGAGCAGCTCTCCGGCCGCGTCGCGTTCCGCCGCGCCATGCGCAAGGCGATCCAGACCTCCATGCGCTCCGGCGCCAAGGGCGTCCGGATCCAATGCTCCGGTCGCCTCGGTGGCGCCGAGATGTCGCGGTCGGAGTTCTACCGCGAGGGTCGGGTCCCGCTGCACACCCTGCGCGCCGACATCGACTACGGCTTCTACGAGGCCCGCACCACCTTCGGGCGCATCGGCGTGAAGGTGTGGATCTACAAGGGCGAGGTCGCCGGCACCCGCGCCGAGCGCGAGGCCCAGGCCGCCGCCCGCGCCGGGGCGCCCGGCCGGGGGCGTCCGGCCCGGACCGGCGAGCGGCCGACCCGCGGCACCCGCACCGACCGCCCGACCCGCGCCGGTCGCACCGACGGTGCGGCCGCCGGCGACGCGCCCGCCGAGGCGCCCGCGACGGCTCCGGTCACTGCCGGCGCCGCTGTCCCGACCGAGACGACGACCGGGGAGGCCTGAGCCATGTTGATGCCCCGCAGGGTCAAGCACCGCAAGCAGCACCACCCCAAGCGCACCGGCGCGGCCAAGGGCGGCACGACGCTCGCCTTCGGCGACTTCGGGATCCAGGCGACCGAGTCGTCGTACGTCACGAACCGCCAGATCGAGTCCGCGCGTATCGCGATGACCCGTCACATCAAGCGCGGCGGCAAGGTGTGGATCAACATCTACCCGGACCGCCCGCTGACCAAGAAGCCCGCCGAGACCCGCATGGGCTCCGGCAAGGGCTCGCCCGAGTGGTGGGTCGCCAACGTCAAGCCGGGTCGCGTGATGTTCGAGCTCTCCGGCGTGCCGGAGGACGTCGCCCGCGAGGCGATGCGCCGCGCGATCCACAAGCTGCCGATGAAGTGCAAGTTCATCGTGCGCGAGGGGAGTGAGGCCTGATGGCCAGCCAGACACTGGGCGCCCACGAGCTCGACGAGCTCAGCAACGACGACCTCGAGACCCGGCTGCGGGAGTCCAAGGAGGAGCTGTTCAACCTCCGCTTCCAGTCCGCCACCGGGCAGCTCGAGAGCCACGGCCGGCTCCGGACGGTCAAGCGCGACATCGCCCGCATCTACACGGTGGTGCGTGAGCGGGAGCTCGGGATCCGGCAGGCGCCGGGGGACCAGGACGGTGATGCATGAGCCAGACCAGTGACCGCGACGTGCAGGTGGAGACCGTGACAGACGCAGCCGGGACGACCGCAGCAGCCGAGCAGGAGCGCAGTGGCCGCCGCAAGGTCCGTGAGGGCCTCGTCGTCAGCGACAAGATGGACAAGACCGTGGTCGTGCTCGTCGAGGACCGCGTCAAGCACGCGCTCTACGGCAAGGTCCTGCGGCGCACGAGCAAGCTCAAGGCGCATGACGAGCAGAACCAGTGCGGCGTCGGGGACCGGGTCCAGATCATGGAGACCCGTCCGCTCTCGGCGACCAAGCGCTGGCGCGTGGTCGAGATCGTGGAGAGGGCCAAGTGATCCAGCAAGAGAGCCGACTCAAGGTCGCCGACAACACCGGCGCCAAGGAGATCCTGTGCATCCGCGTGCTCGGCGGCTCCGGCCGTCGGTACGCCGGGATCGGTGACGTCATCGTGGCCACGGTCAAGGACGCCATCCCCGGGGGCAACGTCAAGAAGGGCGACGTCGTCAAGGCGGTCGTCGTGCGCACCGTCAAGGAGCGCCGCCGCCCCGACGGCTCCTACATCCGATTCGACGAGAACGCCGCCGTGATCCTGAAGAACGACGGGGAGCCGCGAGGCACCCGCATCTTCGGTCCCGTCGGCCGTGAGCTGCGCGAGAAGAAGTTCATGAGGATCATCTCGCTCGCGCCGGAGGTGCTCTGACAGCCATGGCACGCAAGAGCCTGAACATCAAGAAGGGCGACACCGTCAAGGTGATCGCCGGCAAGGACAAGGGCGCGCAGGGCAAGGTCATCGCCGTGCTCCGCGACGCCGACCGCGTCATCGTCGAGGGCGTCAACCGCGTCAAGCGGCACACCAAGGTCCTCCAGCAGGGCGGTCGCGCCGGCAACACCGGCGGGATCATCACCCAGGAGGCGGCCATCCACGTGAGCAACGTGATGCTCGTCGAGGGCGGCACCCCGACCCGCGTCGGCTTCAAGCGGGTCGACGTCGAGAAGCGACGGCCGGACGGGTCGACGTACGCCGCCCAGCGCAGCGTGCGCGTCTCGCGCCGGACCGGCGAGGAGGTCTGACATGACGACGACAGACACGACGACCGCGGACACCACGGGCGCCGACCTGACCGTCGACCCGGCGGCCAGCGGCGCGCAGACCCGCACGCCGCCGCGGCTCAAGCAGCGCTATCGCGCGGAGATCCTGCCGGCGCTGCACGACCAGTTCGGCTACGCCAACGTCATGCAGGTCCCCGGTCTGGTGAAGATCGTGGTCAACATGGGCGTGGGCGAGGCGGCTCGGGACTCCAAGCTGATCGAAGGCGCGGTGCGCGACCTCACGTCGATCACCGGTCAGAAGCCGCAGGTCACCAAGGCCCGCAAGTCGATCGCGCAGTTCAAGCTGCGTGAGGGCATGCCCATCGGCGCCCACGTGACGCTGCGCGGGGACCGGATGTGGGAGTTCCTCGACCGGCTGCTGACCCTCGCGCTGCCGCGCATCCGCGACTTCCGCGGGCTCTCGGACCGCCAGTTCGACGGACGGGGCAACTACACGTTCGGGCTCACCGAGCAGGTGATGTTCCACGAGATCGACCAGGACCGGATCGACCGCTCCCGCGGCATGGACATCACGGTCGTGACGAGTGCGACGAACGACGACGAGGGGCGGGCGCTGCTCCGGCAGCTCGGCTTCCCCTTCAAGGAGAGATGACATGGCCAAGACAGCCCTCAGGGTGAAGGCCGCGCGCAAGCCCAAGTTCGCGGTGCGCGCCTACACGCGCTGCCAGCGCTGCGGCCGACCGAAGGCGGTCTACCGCAAGTTCGGTCTCTGCCGCATCTGCCTGCGGCAGATGGCCCACCGCGGCGAGCTGCCCGGGGTCACCAAGTCCAGCTGGTGACCCGGCGGGTGACCCTCCGGTCACCGCTCCCGACCCCCCACCGACGCCGCAGGTCCACGTGCGGAAACCACGGCGAGAGAGAACTGATCCTCAGATGACGATGACCGACCCGATCGCAGACATGCTCACGCGGCTGCGCAACGCCTCCCAGGCCCACCACGACGAGGTGGCCATGCCCTACAGCAAGCTGAAGGCCGGCGTGGCCGACATCCTGCAGCAGGAGGGCTACATCAGCGGCTACCAGGTCGCGGACCCCGTCGAGGGTGCCGTGGGCAAGAAGCTGACGATCACCCTCAAGTACGGCCCGAGCCGCGAGCGCTCGATCGCCGGCATCCGTCGGATCAGCAAGCCGGGGCTCCGCGTCTACGCGAAGGCCACCGGGCTGCCCAAGGTGCTCGGCGGTCTCGGCATCGCGATCATCTCGACGAGCCAGGGGCTCCTCACCGACCGACAGGCGAACCAGAAGGGCGTGGGCGGCGAAGTGCTGGCCTACGTCTGGTGACCCCGGTCCGACCGACGAGCGAGGAGAAGAAGACTTAGATGTCGCGCATCGGCAAGCTCCCCATCCCGGTCCCGTCCGGGGTCGAGGTCGCACTCGACGACACCCTGGTGACGGTCAAGGGGCCCAAGGGCACCCTGAGCCACACCGTGGCGTCCCCGATCACCGTCGGCCGCGAGGACGACGGCACGATCGCGGTCGTTCGTCCCAACGACGAGCGCCTGGCCAAGTCCCTCCACGGGCTGACCCGCACGCTGATCGCCAACATGGTGACCGGCGTGACACAGGGATACGAGAAGCGCCTCGAGATCCACGGGGTCGGCTACCGCGTCCTGTCCAAGGGACCCACCCAGCTGGAGTTCCAGCTCGGGTACTCCCACCCCATCGTGTTCGACGCGCCCGAGGGAATCACCTTCACCGTCGAGAACCAGACGCGCTTCGGCGTCTCGGGGATCGACAAGCAGCTCGTCGGCGAGGTGGCCGCCAACATCCGCAAGCTGCGCAAGCCCGAGCCGTACAAGGGCAAGGGCATCCGCTACGCGGGTGAGGTCGTCCGCCGCAAGGTCGGAAAGGCTGGTAAGTGACGATGGCCATCTCACTCAGGCAGGGCAAGCACACCGCCGGCCGTGTCGCGTCGCGGCTGCGTCGCCAGGTCCGTGGCCGCAAGCGCGTCACCGGGTCCGCCGACCGCCCCAGGCTGGTCGTCACCCGGTCGGCCAAGCACATCACCGCGCAGGTGGTCGACGACTCCGTCGGCCGCACGGTCGCGTCGGCCACCACGATGGAGGCCGACGTCCGGGGCGAGGGCGGCGACAAGACCGCCAAGGCCAAGCGCGTCGGCCAGCTCGTGGCCGAGCGCGCCACGTCCGCCGGCGTCGAGGGCGTCGTCTTCGACCGGGCCGGCAACAAGTACCACGGTCGCGTGGCGGCACTCGCCGACGGGGCCCGCGAGGGTGGTCTGGCCTTCTAGGCCGGGCGCCACAGCACCCCGACACGCACCCCACGCGAGACCCGCGAAGACAGAGAGAAGGACACATCCCATGAGCGGACCCCAGCGCCGTACCGGTGGCGGCGATCGCTCCGGCGGCCGCGGTCGCGACGACCGCCGCGGAGGCCAGGCGCCGGACAAGAACGCCTACCTCGAGCGCGTCGTGGCGATCAACCGCGTCGCCAAGGTCGTCAAGGGCGGCCGCCGGTTCAGCTTCACCGCCCTGGTCATCGTCGGCGACGGCGAGGGCACCGTCGGTGTCGGCTACGGCAAGGCCAAGGAGGTGCCGGCCGCGATCGCCAAGGGCGTCGAGGAGGCCAAGAAGGCCTTCTTCAAGGTCCCGCGGGTGCAGGGGACGATCCCGCACCCGGTCCAGGGCGAGAAGGCGGCGGGCGTGGTGCTGCTGCGCCCAGCGGCGCCCGGTACCGGTGTCATCGCCGGCGGCCCGGTCCGTGCGGTTCTGGAGTGCGCCGGCATCCACGACGTGCTGAGCAAGTCGCTCGGGTCGTCGAACCAGATCAACATCGTGCACGCGACGGTCGAGGCCCTGAAGTCCCTCGAGGAGCCCGAGGCGGTGGCCGCGCGCCGCGGCCTGTCCGTCGAGGACGTCGCTCCGGCGGCCCTGCTCCGGGCGCGGGCGGAGGTGGCCTCCTGATGCCGCTCAAGGTCACGCAGACCAAGTCCTCGATCGGCTGCAAGAAGAACCAGCGCGACACCCTGCGCTCGCTGGGGCTCAAGCGGATCGGCCACGAGGTCGTCAAGGAGGACCGTCCCGAGGTGCGCGGCATGGTGCAGACCGTCCGCCACCTCGTCACCGTCGAGGAGGTCGACAGCTGATGGGTGAGCAGAGCATCCTCAAGCCCCACCACCTGCGCCCGGCGCCGGGCGCCAAGACCGCGAAGACCCGCGTCGGTCGCGGCGAGGCGTCCAAGGGCAAGACCGCCGGCCGCGGCACCAAGGGCACCGGCGCCCGCAAAGGCGTGCCCGCCGCGTTCGAGGGCGGCCAGATGCCGCTGCACATGCGGCTCCCGAAGCTCAAGGGCTTCAAGAACCCGTTCAAGGTGACCTTCCAGGTCGTCAACCTCGACCGGATCAACGCGCTCTTCCCCGACGGCGGCACCGTCGGCGTCGAGGAGCTCGTGGCGAAGGGCGCGGTGCGCAGCGGCGAGCCCGTCAAGGTCCTCGGCAGCGGGGAGATCACCTCCGCGGTGCAGGTCAGCGCTCACGCGTTCTCGGCCTCCGCACGCGAGAAGATCGCCGCCGCGGGTGGCTCCACCACTCAGCTGTGAACCAGCGCTGACTGCGTCGGACAGGGGTCCGGAGCGCCGTCGCCCCCCTCTCCGGGGACGGTACGGCGACCCGGGCCCCTGTTAGGCTTCGCGGGGCCCGGGTCTCCCGTCGGCTCCCTCACCACAGGACCACACGAGATGACCACAGGAAGAAGGACCTGGTGCTAGGCGCTTTCGTCAACGCGTTCCGCACGCCGGACCTGCGGCGCAAGCTGCTGTTCGTCCTCGGGATCATCGTGGTCTTCCGGCTGGGGTCTCAGGTGCCGGCGCCGGGCGTCAACGTGCCCAACGTGCAGCAGTGCTTCAGCCAGGTCGAGAACGAGGGGCTCTACGGCCTCATCAACCTGTTCTCCGGAGGGGCGCTGCTCCAGCTGACGATCTTCGCGCTGGGGATCATGCCCTACATCACCGCGAGCATCATCCTGCAGCTCCTGGTCGTGGTGATCCCCCGCTTGGAGGCCCTGAAGAAGGAGGGCCAGGCCGGGCAGACGAAGATCACCCAGTACACCCGGTACCTCACGCTCGCCCTGGCGATCCTCCAGGCGACCGGCATCGTGGCGCTCGCCCGGGCCGGTCAGCTGCTGCAGGGCTGCCAGCTCGACCTGCTCTACAACAACGGGATCGGGACCGTGCTCGTCATGGTCATCACGATGACGGCGGGCACCGGCGTCATCATGTGGCTCGGCGAGCTCATCACCGACCGCGGCATCGGCAACGGCATGTCGATCCTCATCTTCACCCAGGTCGTCGCGACCTTCCCCGCCTCGCTGTGGTCGCTGCGCGAGACCCGTGGCTGGGGGGTCTTCGTCATGGTCCTGATCATCGGGTTGGCGATCATGGCGATGGTCATCTTCATGGAGCAGGGTCAGCGGCGGATACCGGTGCAGTACGCCCGCAGGATGGTCGGCCGCAAGATGTACGGCGGCTCCTCGACGTACATCCCGCTCAAGGTCAACCAGGCCGGCATCATCCCGGTCATCTTCGCCTCGAGCCTGCTCTACCTCCCGGCGCTGGCGACCCAGTTCGACGCCGACCGGAGCAGCCCGGTCTCGGCGTTCGTCCAGAACTACCTGGTCCAGGGCGACCACCCGCTGTACATGGCGCTGTACTTCGCGATGATCGTGTTCTTCACCTACTTCTACGTGGCGATCACCTTCAACCCGCAGGAGGTCGCCGACAACATGAAGAAGTACGGCGGCTTCATCCCCGGCATCCGGGCCGGCCGACCGACCGAGGAGTACCTCAACTACGTGCTGTCCCGGATCACCTTCCCCGGGGCGATCTACCTCGGCCTCATCGCGCTCATCCCGCTCATCGCGCTGGCACTCGTGGGGGCCAACCAGAACTTCCCCTTCGGCGGCACGTCGATCCTCATCATGGTCGGCGTCGCGCTCGACACCGTGAAGCAGATCGAGAGCCAGCTGCAGCAGCGCAACTACGAGGGATTCCTCCGGTGACGCTGACCGCTCCGCCGGCCGGCGCTCCGGCCGCGGGGGTGGGGGCGTGCGTCTGATCCTCATGGGACCGCCAGGTGCCGGGAAGGGCACGCAGGCCAAGGTCGTGGCCACCCACTTCGGGGTGCCGGCCGTCTCGACCGGGGACATCTTCCGGGCCAACGTGGCCGGTCGGACCCCGCTCGGGCTCGAGGCCCAGCGGTACATGGAGGCAGGGGAGTACGTCCCCGACGAGGTCACCAACGCCATGGTGCGCGACCGGCTCGGGCTCCCCGACGCCTCGCCGGGCTTCCTGCTCGACGGCTACCCCCGGACGCTCGCGCAGGTCGACGAGCTCGACGACATGCTCTCCGACCTCGGGGTGAAGCTCGACGCGGTCGTCACGCTCACCGTCGACCAGGAGGAGCTGATCTCCCGGCTGCTGCAGCGCGCCCACCTCGAGGGCCGCGCCGACGACACCGAGGAGGTCATCCGGCGCCGCCAGGAGGTCTACGCCGAGCAGACCGAGCCGCTCACCGCCGTCTACCGCGACCGCGGGCTGCTCGTCGAGATCGACGGCATGGGGGAGATCGACGTGGTCACCCACCGGATCTTCGACGAGCTCGAGCACGGCGCTCCCTGACCGGCACGTGTTCGGTCGTCCGAGGATCGAGGTCAAGACGCCTGCGCAGCTGGAGCTGATGCGGGCTGCAGGCCTGGTGGTCCACGAGGCGCTCGCCCTGGTCCGGGAGGCGGCCCGGCCCGGCCTGACCACCGCGGCGCTCGACGCGCTCGCGGAGGCACACATCCGCAGCGCCGGGGCGGTCCCGAACTTCCTCGGCTACGGCGACCCGCCGTTCCCGGCGACGACCTGCATCTCTGTCAACGACGAGGTGGTGCACGGGATCCCCGGGCAGCGGGTCCTCGAGGCGGGTGACGTGGTGTCGGTCGACTGCGGTGCCGCGGTCGACGGCTGGCACGCCGACGCCGCGGTGACCTTCACCCTCGGACCCGTGCCGCCCGACGTCGAGCGGCTGCTGGCGGTGACCGAGGAGGCGTTGTGGCGCGGGATCGCCGCGGTCAGGGCGGGTGGCCGGGTCGGTGAGGTCTCCGCGGCCGTGCAGGCGCACGTCGAGGGCCCCGGGCGCCGCTACGGCATCGTCCGCGACTACACCGGGCACGGCATCGGCTCCGCGCTGCACATGTCGCCCGACGTGCCCAACGCCGGCCGCGCCGGCAGCGGTCCGAGGATCGTCGAGGGGATGGCGCTCGCGATCGAGCCGATGGTCGTCCTCGGCGACGCCGAGACCGACACGGCGCCCGACGAGTGGACCGTCGTGACCGCCGACGGGTCGCTCGCCGCCCATTCCGAGCACACCGTCGCGGTCACGGCCACCGGGACCTGGGTGCTCACCGAGCGCGACGGCGGACGGGCCCGCCTCGAGGCGCTCGGGGCGCGCTACGGCGGCCCCTGACCGGCACCGACCCGCGCGGACGGGCAGCCCTAGACTCGCCGGGTGCAGTACGCCGACTCCGTCCTCGACCTCGTGGGCAACACCCCCCTCGTCCGCTTGCGCCGCGTGCTGGGGCCCCCGTCCGCGGCGTACGACGCGGAGGCGACCGCCCAGGACTCCGGCGCCGGGCCACTGGTCCTGGCGAAGGTGGAGTACCTCAACCCCGGCGGCTCGGTGAAGGACCGGATCGCGATCCGGATGGTCGAGGCCGCGGAGGCCTCGGGGGAGCTGCGACCCGGCGGGACCATCGTGGAGCCGACGTCGGGGAACACCGGCGTCGGGCTCGCGCTGGTGGCGCAGGCCAAGGGCTACACGTGCGTCTTCGTCTGCCCCGACAAGGTCAGCGAGGACAAACGCAACGTGCTCAAGGCCTACGGCGCGGAGGTCGTGGTCTGCCCGACCGCGGTGCCGCCCGAGCACCCCAGCTCCTACTACAACGTCTCGGACCGGCTCACCCGCGAGATCGAGGGAGCCTGGAAGCCCGACCAGTACTCCAACCCCCACAACCCGCGCTCGCACTACGAGGAGACCGGACCCGAGATCTGGCGGCAGACCGAGGGCCGGGTCACCCACTTCGTGACCGGCATGGGGACCGGCGGCACCATCAGCGGCGCAGGCCGCTTCCTCAAGGAGCAGCGCTCGGGGGTGCAGGTCGTGGGGGCCGACCCCGCGGGGTCGGTCTACAGCGGCGGCACCGGTCGGCCCTACCTGGTCGAGGGGGTCGGCGAGGACTTCTGGCCGTCGACGTACGACCGCGAGGTGGCCGACCGGGTCATCGAGGTCTCCGACGCGGACTCCTTCACGATGACCCGCCGCCTGGCCCGCGAGGAGGGCCTGCTCGTCGGGGGCTCCTGCGGGATGGCGGTGCACGCCGCGGTCCAGCTGGCCCACGAGCTGGAGACCACCCCCGAGGGCCGCGACGCGGTGATCGTCGTGCTGCTGCCGGACTCCGGCCGCGGCTACCTGACCAAGATCTTCAACGACGACTGGCTCGCGCGGTACGGCTTCCTGCCGCCGCGCAGCAGCCGGACCGTCGGCGAGGTGCTGCGGCTGAAGGGCCGCGACGGCCAGCTGCCGGACCTCGTCCACACCCACCCGGGGGAGACCGTCGCCGAGGCGGTGCAGATCCTCAAGGAGTACGCCGTCTCGCAGATGCCGGTCGTCCGCGCGGAGCCGCCGGTCGTCGCCGCGGAGGTCGCGGGATCGGTGTCGGACAAGGTCCTGCTCGACGCGCTGTTCTCGGGACGCGCCCGGCTGAGCGACCGCGTCGAGGCCCACATGAGCGACCCGTTCCCGACGGTCGGCGCGGCCGAGCCGGTCGAGACGGCGGTCGGGCAGCTCGAGGGCGTCGACGCGCTGCTGGTGCAGGAGGACGGCAAGCCGATCGGCGTCCTCACACGGCAGGACCTGCTCGCGTACCTGGCGCGGGGCTGACCCTGCCGCCGCCCCTGCCGATGCTCCCGCTCTCGCCCCTGCCGATGCTCCTGGCGACGTGACGCCCTCCCCGGAGGCGCTGGCGCTCCTCGTCCTCGCGGCGACCTTCGCCGGCTTCGTCGACGCCGTGGTCGGCGGCGGCGGCCTGGTGCAGCTCCCGGCGCTCGTCCTCGGGCTGCCCGGGGCCTCCCCGGTGCAGGTGCTGGCCACGAACAAGCTCGCGGGGTTCTGCGGCACGACCGTCTCCTCCGCGACCTACTACCGGCGGGTCCGGCCGCACGCGGGCACCTTCGTCCCGCTCATGGCGTTCGCGTTCGTCGGCTCCGCGCTCGGAGCCGCGGTGGCCAGCCGCATCCCCGCGTCGGTCTTCAACCCGTTGGTGCTCGTGGTGCTCATCGCGGTCGGCGCGTACGTCGCGCTGCGACCGGCGCTCGGCGAGCGGACCGAGCTGCGGTTCAGCGGCCACCGGCACACCGCGGCGGCGATGGCGGCCGGCCTCGTGATCGGGGCGTACGACGGCGCGCTCGGCCCCGGCACCGGCTCGTTCTTCGTGTTCGTGCTCGTGGGGCTCCTCGGGTACGCGTTCCTCGAGGCCTCCGCCAAGGCGCGGATGGCGAACTGGGCGACCAACCTCGCAGCGCTGTGCGTCTTCGTCCCCCAGGACGCGGTGCTGTGGCGGACGGGACTGCTCATGGGGGCGGCCAACCTGGCGGGCGGCTACCTCGGCGCCCGGACGGCGGTCGCGCGCGGCGCACGCTTCATCCGCGTGGTCTTCCTCGTGGTGGTCGCCGCGTTCGTGGTCCGGCTCGGCGCGGACGTGCTGGGGCTGGTCGGGTGAGCGTGTCGGCGTCCTAGGCGTGGGCCGACGCCGCACCTGCGAGCTGCTGCACCAGCGCGCCGACGGGGAAGTAGGCGCGGAGTGCGGTGATCGTGCCGCCGGACACGTCGTAGAACACCGAGTAGGGCATCCGCACCGTGGCACCCGTCGCAGGGACGCCGGCGAACTCCGCCGTGTGCGTCCCGACGAACACCGCCTCGAGGCCGGCTGTGCCGTCGGCGTACGTGACACCCACGAGCTCGGGGGAGGCGTGGAACAGCTGGGTGTGCAATGCGACGATGTAGTCACCGACAGCGTCGCGGCCCTGGATCCGTTCGCCGGTCTCCATGGTCGTCCAGCTGACGCCGTCGGCGAAGAACGAGGCGAAGTCCCCGCCGTTCAGCAGCGCATCGACGTACCGGCTGACGGTGTTCTGGGTCTCCTCGACGGACATGTCGTGCTCCTCTCGTCCTGGGCAGTGGGCTTCCGCCCGGGCTTCAAGTCAACTCCTGACACGCGGACGCCGCCAGCGTCGAGGGACCCCGTCCATACCGGTGGCTGGGAGCACCAGTCCGTCCCCACAGGCTCCCTGTTCCGACCCAGGAAATGTCGGTGGCGGCTTCTAGGTTCGGGGCATGTCCTCGACGATCACGCTCGGCTCCGCGGGTGTTGTCCGCGCCAGCGAGCGGCCGAGCCGGCCGAGCCGGTCGAGCCGGTCGCGGTCGAGGTGCTGGGGCTGGATGCGGCGGGGACGTTGGGGTTCGTGGTGGAGCGGCGTCGTCGGCAGGACGTGGCGGCGGCGGAGGAGCTGCGGGCGGTGACGCACTGGGCGGACCTGCACCGTGTGGGGTACGTCGGCGCCGCGGACCCGGAGATCGCCGCGGCGGTGCGGCGTCGAGCCACCACCCTCGCCCTGACCGGTCTGGCCGGCCTGACTGGTCTGGCCGGGGTGGAGGGGGAGCTGCGGCTGGCGGGGCAGGGTGCGTTCCGGGTCGCGGAGTTCGCGGTCGCCGAGCTCGCCGCCGCGCTCGGGCTGTCCGAGCCCGCGGCGCGGGCCTATGTCGGGCAGGCGGTGGAGCTGCGCGACCGACTGCCCCGGTGCTGGGGGCGGGTGCTGGCCGGCGACCTGCCGGCGTGGAAGGCCCGTCAGGTCGCCGAGCAGACGATCCCACTGACCGCCGACGCCGCCGGCTGGGTCGACACCCACCTCGCCGGCTACGCGCACCGGTTGTCGCTGACCCGGATCCTCCGCGCCGTCGACGCCGCGGTGCTGCGGTTCGACCCCGACGAAGCGGCCCGCCGCGCGGAGGCCGCGGCGGAGAAGCGGGGGGTGTGGCTGGAGGACCGCCTCGACGGCACCACCACCCTCACCGCGGTCACCGACACCCCCGACGCGGTCGCGTTCGACACCGCGCTGGACACCGTCGCGACCAGCCTGGGCCGGCTCGGGGACCCCGACCCCCACCGGGTCCGCCGCGCGAAGGCCCTCGGGGTGCTGGCCGACCCCCAGCACGCCCTCACCCTCACCACCGACCCGGACACCGACGCCGGACCCGGACCCGGCACCGGTGTTGGGGGCCCGACCCTGCACATCCACCTCCACACCGACGCCCTCACCACCCTCACCGCCCTCACCGCGCTCGCCAGCAGGGCGGGTGGGACGGCCGGGTCGACCGGTGTGAGTCCCGGGTCGGTGGCGCGGGTGACCGGGAACCCGAGCCCAGGCCCCCGCCCCCTGGAAGCGGTGGAGCGGTGGATCACCGGCCTCCGGCCCGGCGCGCGGGTCACCCTCATCCCGGTCGTGGACCTCACCACCCACCTCGCGGTCGACGCCTACGAGGTCCCCGACCGGCTCCGACGACACCTCGAGCACCGCGACCTGACCTGCCGGTTCCCGTGGTGTCCCCGCACCGGCACCCTCGACCTCGACCACGTCCAGCCCTACGACCCCGGCAGCGCAGCGAGTCGACCGCCGCCGGGTCGGACCGCGACCACCAACCTCGCCCGGCTCTGCCGGTTCCACCACCGCGTCAAGACCCACAGCAGCTGGACCTACACCCTCACCCACGACACCGTCTGCACCTGGACCTCCCCCCACGGCCGCCGCTACAGCGTCGACGAGAACGGCACCCGACCCCTGCCGTGAGTCCTGCGCCGGCATGGCTGGGGCAGCCCCGGGTACCTCAGCCGCGTGAGCCTCCCCGCGCTGGCCCGCGCCTGCCATCCCGGGCCCACGGTGGCGGTGACCCTCCTCTCGGTGCTGCTCGCAGTCCGCGCGGACCTCTCCGGCCCGGACGTGGTCGCCGTCGGCGCTGCGGTCCTCTCGGGCCAGCTCGTCATCGGGTGGGCCAACGACGTGCTCGACGCGGGTCGCGACCGTCGGGTGGGCCGCAGCGACAAGCCGGTCGCGACGGGCGAGGTGGCCGTCGGCACCGTGGTGACCGCTGCCGGGGTCGCTCTGGTCGCGTGCCTGGTGCTCTCCGCCTCGCTGGGCTGGCGCGCGGGCCTGTGCCATGTGGCGCTGCTCGTCGGGTCGGGCCTCGCCTACGACCTGGGGGTCAAGGCGACGGCGTGGTCGTGGCTGCCCTACGCCGTCGCCTTCGGGTCCCTGCCCGCCGTGCCCACGCTGGCCCAGGACCCCTCTGAGCTCCCGGCATGGTGGGTGGTGGCAGCCGGCGCGGCCCTCGGGGTCGGCGCCCACCTCGTCAACGTCCTGCCGGACCTCGAGGACGACGAGGCGACGGGTGTCCGTGGGCTGCCGCACCGCCTGGGCGCGCGGGTCTCGCAGGTCGGCGCCGCCGTCCTCCTGCTCGCGGCGTCCGTGGCGCTCGTCCTCGGACCCGGGTCCCCGCCACCGTGGACCGCCGCCGCGCTCGTGGTCACCACCGCGCTCGCGGTCGCGGTGACGGTGACGCGTGGCCGCACCCCCTTCCGGCTCGCCGTGCTCATGGCGCTCCTCGACGTCGTGCTCCTCACGACGGCGGCGCCGTCACCGGGGGCGGGTCGGTGAGCGGCGCCTGGGACCTCGTCGTCGTCGGCGCCGGTCCCGCAGGCGCCGCGGCGGCCCTCGGGGCGCTCCGGACCCGACCCGACCTCCGGGTCCTCCTCCTCGACCGGTCCGCCTTCCCGCGGGACAAGGCGTGCGGTGACGGGATCGCCCCGCACGTGATCGACCTCCTCGATCGGTACGGCGTGACGGGGCTCGTCGACGACCGTGTCGCCGTCCACGACCTGCAGCTCGAGCGTGGCAGCACATCGGTGCGCCGACGGATGCGGCGACCGGCGTGGGTGGTCCCGCGGGCCGTGTTCGACGCGCGGCTCCGCGACGCCGCCCTCGCGGCCGGCGCCGTCGCGGAGCAGGGACACGTGCGCACGGTCGGCGCCGGTCCTGACGGGGTCGAGCTCACCGGCGCCTCCGGGTCGTGGCGCGGCGCGGTGGTGGTCGGCGCCGACGGCGCCCACTCGGTGGTCGCGCGGTCGGTCGCCGGGACGGGGGCCCGCGGTCGGACGCGAACCGCCTTCGCGCTCCGCGGCTACGCTCCGACGCCTCCGTCCCGGGCAGGTCGACAGGTCATCGTGTTCGGGGAGACCCGCCAGCCGTCGTACGCCTGGTCCTTCGACCGCGGCGACGGCTGGGCCAACGTCGGCTACGGCGAGCTCCTCCACGACGACCACAGACACCAGCCCCTCCCGACGCGCCGGCTCCTCCTCGACCAGCTCGACCGCTGGTTGCCGGGAGCGGCAGAGAGCGGTGGTGAGTGGCGCGGTCACCACCTGCCGTTGTCCCCGAGGCGTTGGCGGCCGCCGGGCGGGCCGGTGCTCCTCACCGGCGACGCCGCCCGGCTCGTCAACCCGCTCACGGGCGAGGGCATCTACTACGCGGTCCTCACCGGGCTGCTCGCCGGCCGCGCTGCGGCAGGTGCGGTCACCGACCGGGTCCCCTCCCAGGCGGGAGACCGGTACGCCGCCGCGGTCGTCCCGCAGCTGCGTCGCAACCTCCCGGCCACCGCCCTCGCCGCCCGGCTCACGACCGCGACGCCCGTCCTCGACGCGGGTCTGCGGGCCGCGGCGGCGGACCAGCGGGTCTTCGACGACCTCGTCGAGCTCGGCCTGGCCTGCGGCACGGTGACCCCCCGGCTGGCCGGCGGGCTGGGTCGCGGGCTGGCCTGCGGGGTGGCAGGCGGGGTGGTCCGCGGGCTCACAGGCATGGGCCGCCCGCCACGGGGCACGACATCCCCGTGAGGATCCTCGGTGCGGTAGGCGCTCTCCCCGAGCACACCTACCCGCAGGAAGAGGTCACCGAGGCGTTCCTCGACGTGCTCCTCGGGTCCGGGCACCGCTCGGGCCTCGACGCAGCCGTGGTGCGGCGGGTCCACGCCAACGCCGGGGTAGAGCAGCGCCACCTCGTCCTGCCGCTGGAGGAGTACCGGGCGCTCGAGGACTTCGGTGCCGCCAACGACGCCTTCATCGCCCACGGCACCGAGCTCGGTGCCCGCGCGGTGAGCGACGTGCTCAAGGCCGTCGGCCTGACCCCCGAGGACGTCGACGTGATCCTGGCGGCGACCGTCACCGGCTTCGCCGTCCCGACGCTGGAGGCGCGGATCGCCGCCCGGCTGGGCATGCGCCCCGACGTACGCCGGATCCCGCTGGTGGGACTCGGGTGTGTGGCGGGCGCCGCGGGGCTGGCCCGGCTCCACGACTACCTGCTCGGTCATCCTGACCACGTCGGTGTACTCCTGTCGGTGGAGCTGTGCTCGCTCACCGTCCAGCGCGACGACACCTCGATGCCGAACGTGGTGGCGGCCGGGCTCTTCGGGGACGGCGCCGCGGCCGTGGTCGCCGCCGGCGCGGAGCGCGCGGTGGACCTCGCGGACGCCGCGCCCGCAGGGTTCACCCGGCCGGACGTCCTGACCAGCGCCAGCCGGCTCTATCCCGACAGCGAGCGCACCATGGGGTGGGACGTCGGCGCGAGCGGACTTCGGATCGTCCTGGACGCGGCCGTCCCGCGGGTCGTCGAGACCTACCTCGGGGAGGACGTCGACCGCTTCCTCGCCGCGCAGGGGCTGACGCGGGCCGACGTCGAGTGGTACGTGTGCCACCCGGGTGGACCGAAGGTGCTCGAAGCGGTCCAGGCGACCCTGGGGCTCGACCGGTCGGCGCTCGAGGTGACGTGGCGGTCGCTGGCGAAGGTCGGCAACCTCTCCTCCGCCTCGGTGCTGCACGTCCTGGCCGACACGCTGCGCGACCACCCGCCCCGCCCGGGGTCCTACGGGCTCGCGCTCGCGATGGGGCCGGGGTTCTGCTCCGAGCTGGTCCTCCTCCAGGCCCCTCCGGTCTCCTCGTGAGCGGTCGTCGCCTGATCGGCAGGATGGCCCGATGAGCCAGGCGCTGTTCACCGTCCTGGTCCTCGCCGTGGGCGTGGAACGGCTCGCGGAGCTGGTCGTGTCCCGCCGCAACGCAGCCTGGAGCCTCGCTCGCGGCGGCGTGGAGAGCGGGCAGGGCCACTTCCCCGCGATGGTGGTGCTCCACAGCGCGCTCCTCGGCGGCACGCTGGTCGAGGTCTGGACCGCCGACCGACCGTTCCTCGCCTGGCTGGGCTGGCCGGCGGTCGTCCTGGCGCTGGCCTCGCAGGGGCTCCGGTGGTGGTGCATCACGACCCTCGGCCGCCAGTGGAACACCCGGGTGATCGTCGTCCCCGGACTGCCGCTCGTGAGCGGCGGCCCCTACCGCTGGATGTCGCACCCCAACTACGTCGCGGTCGTCGTCGAGGGTGTCGCGCTGCCACTGGTCCACACGGCCTGGGTGACCGCTCTGGTGTTCACGCTCGCCAACGCGGCGCTGCTCACCGTCCGGCTGCGCGTCGAGAACCGAGCCCTGTGCGCCGCCGTAGCGACCTCTGCCCCTGCGCGGGCCCAGCGAGCGACCCCGTGAGCAGCGTCCTCGTCGTCGGCGGAGGGCCCGTCGGGCTCGCGGCCGCGCTCCGAGCGGCCCGCGCCGGGCTGGACGTCACGGTCTGGGAGCGGCGCACCGGCACGCTCGACAAGGCGTGCGGGGAGGGACTCATGCCAGCGGCGGTGGCCGCGCTCGACGACCTCGGCGTCCGCGTCCCTGGGGTCGTGCTGCACGGGATCGAGTACGTCGACGGACGCCGCCGTGCCCGCGCCCCGTTCCCGGACGGCCCGGGTGCGGACCCCGGCCACGGCCTCGGCGTACGCCGGACCACCCTGCACGAGGCGCTCCGGGAGGCCGTCGCGGCCGCGGGGATCCGGACCGAGCACCGGCGGCTGTCCCGCCTCGACCAGCGACCCGACGGCGTCGTCGCCGACGGCCAGCGGTTCGACTGGCTGCTCGGCGCGGACGGGCTTCACTCGACGGTCCGGCGGCTCGCCGGGCTCGACGCCGCACCCCCGGCGCTGCGACGGTACGGCTTGCGGGCGCACGTCCGCACGGAACCCTGGTCGTCCTTCGTCGAGGTCCACTGGGGCGCGGACGCCGAGGCCTACCTGACCCCGGTGGCCCCGGACCTCGTCGGCGTGGCCGTGCTGACCACCCACCGGGCCCCGTTCGCGGGCCAGCTCGACGGGTTCCCCACGCTGCGGGCCCGCACCCGGGGCTGCACGTGGGGGCCGGTCCGCGGCGCCGGACCGCTGTGGCAGCGGAGCCGGCGCCGTTCCGACGGACGCATCCTGCTCGTGGGGGACGCTGCGGGGTACGTCGACGCGCTCACTGGAGAGGGGATCGCCATGGGACTGGCACAGGCGGGAGCCGCGGTCGCCGCCGTGGTGGCGGCCGACCCCGGCGCCTACGAGAGGCAGTGGCGGACGCTGACCGCGGCCCACCGTCGGCTGACGGCGACACTCGTGACCGCCACCCGGCTCCCGGCCGCGCGACGGCTCGTCGTGCCCGCCGCCGCCCGCCTCCCTGGCGTGTTCGCCGCGGTGGTCGCCGGGCTCGCCGCCCCCTCGCAGACAGTCCGGGTCCCGTGACCGCCGACCGTCCGGTCACCGAGGAGCTGGTCGTGCTGCTCGACGAGCGCGGCCACCGCACCGGGACCGCTCCCAAGGCCGAGGTCCACTCCGCGCAGACGCCGCTGCACCTGGCGTTCTCCTGCTACCTCTTCGACGGTGCAGGGCACCTGCTCCTCACCCGCCGCGCCGAGCACAAGCGGACCTGGCCCGGGGTGTGGACCAACAGCTTCTGCGGCCACCCGGCGCCGGACGAGGAGCTCACGGCCGCGGTGCGCCGCCGCGGCCGGCAGGAGCTGGGTGTCGAGATCGAGCAGGTCGTGCTGGTCCTGCCGGCGTTCCGCTACCAGGCCGTCATGGCCGACGGCACGCGGGAGAATGAGATGTGCCCGGTCTACGTCGCGCAGGCCGGGGACGGGGGTCGTGGGCTGCTCGCCGACCCCGACGAGGTGGCCGCGACCGAGTGGACCGAGTGGCCGGCCTTCAGCACTGCGGTACTCGCGGGGGAGAGGGACGTGTCCCCGTGGTGCCGCCAGCAGGTGGCCGATCTCGTCGCGGCGCTGGGGCCGTCGTGGGACGGCCGCAGCCCCGTCGACGCGGCCGACCCCGCGATGCTCCCCCCGGCCGGCCACCATCGGTAGCCCGGGCGGGGCCCGACCCTGGCCGCCCGGGCGCGAGCGGTAGTCAACCCTGGGGGTGCGCCTGAGGCCGCTGTCCCGTCGCACCGGGGACCTTGGCCCCGCTGCCCGGCGAGCACCGGACACAACGGACGAAGCGCACCTAGCGTCGAAGGATGACGACGATCGCCGCCGCCCCTGCCACACCGCTCAGCCGCCGGACCGTCCTCGGTGCCGCCGCCTCCGGGGCGGCGCTCTCCCCGTTCGTCGCCGGTTCGTCGACACCCGCCAGCGCGGCGACGCTGCCCTCAGTGACCCCTGTGTGGTCCGAGCGGCTGCGTCGCGACTACGGCGTGGTCGTGCACCCCAACCTCACCAAGACCGGCTACGGCAACATCGAGACGTGCCTGAACCAGGTGGCGGCGATGAACGCCTCCTACGTCCGCGGCCGGTACGCGGTGAACCTCACCCAGACCGCCCGCACCGTCGCCCGCTGCCGCGCCCTCGGCCTGAAGTGGCTCATGCTCGTCATCCCCGAGGACTGGTCGATGAGCCTGAGCGAGCTGCGTGCCGTCCTCGTCCACATCCGGGACCACGCCGCCGACGTCTGCATCGGCATCGAGGGCATGAACGAGCCCAACCACAACCGGGACGGCTCGCCGGTGCCGGGGCGCTGGGCGGCGGACGCCGTGGCCTACCAGCGGGTCATCAAGGAGTTCGTCGCCTCGACCCCGTCGATGTCCCACGTGACCGTCGTCGGGCCGTCGCTCCAGCTCGGCGGCGCGGACCCGCTCAGGGACTTCGTCGCGCTGGCCGACGCCGGGGTGCGCCCCTACATGGACCAGGCCGGCATGCACTGCTACCCCGGTGGCCTCAAGCCCGACAACAACGTCGACAAGCGCCTCGGGTGGGTGTCGAGCGCCTGGGGCTCGGTCCGGACCTGGGTCAGCGAGACCGGCTACCACACCGGGCTCAACGCGCCGCTGACCGGCCACCGCCCGGCGCCCGACGACGTCGCGGCGACGTACGGCCCGCGCTCGCTGCTCGAGTACAGCAGCCGCGGCTGCCGGTCGGTCCGCTACGAGCTGCTCGACGACCCCAACGCGGGCAACAACGTCGTGGAGTCGAACTTCGGGCTGTTCGAGGCCACCGGCCTCGACCCCGCCACCTGGACACCCAAGCCCGAGTACGGCGTGATGACGTCGTTCCTCGGCTCCCTCAAGGACGCCGCCCCCTCGTACACCCCGGGGCCGGTCGGGTTGCACGTGGTCGCTCCGTCGACCGTCAGGTGGACGGTCGTGGGCAGGAGCGACGGCAGCGCCGGCGTCCTGGTGTACCTCAACGCCCCCGTGTGGGACGCCGTCAAGCGGGTCCGCCTCACGGTCGCGCCGGTCGACGTCACGATCACCGACCGGGTCGGCACCCGCGTGGTCAAGGTCGGCCCGCAGGTCACCTCTGTGCCCCTGCGCTGAGCTCCCGACGACGGACGGCCGCTCCCGGGTGTCCGGGCGCGGCCGTCCGTGGCGTCGACGTGGTCCCGAGGGTCAGAGCAGGACCGAGGTCACCTGGGAGTCGACCGACACCGTCCGGGTGCCCTTCGCGGTCGTGATCGTCACCTTGGCGGGCGCCACGGTGAGCGTCCGGCCCGTCCGGGCGTCGTAGACCTCGGCCGTGCGCCGCAGGTACAGCCGGACCGAGCCGTCCCGCTTGCCGAGTGCGGTCCAGCGGACGTCTGCGGTCGACGCGGCGACCCGGAGGCCGATGGTCTGCGGCCGGAAGGCCGTGCCGGGGTCCTTCAAGCCGTTGAGGATCCCCTTGAGGGCGATCGCCGCGGGCTTCGCCCGCCACCCCGACGGCGAGATCGTGGAGCCGACGGCGTAGAGGCCGTAGTTGGCCTCGACGTCGTTCTTGGCGCCGGCGTCGACGTCGTCCATCACCTCGAACCAGTTGACCTTCCAGCCCCGGTCGATCGCCTCGAGTGCGGCGGACGGCGCATAGACACCGGCGACCCACTCCGGCACCGGCCGCTGACCCCCGGCGTCGGCGAGCGCGTTGGTGTACCCGGTCTCGGTGACCCACACCGGCTTGTTCCAGTACTTGCGCATGACCCGGGTGTTGGCGTCGAAGTTCGAGTCGATGTAGCGGCCGGTCGGGTAGCAGTGGGTGCCGGCGTGTGTCATGTAGTTGTTCAACCCGTGCGAGGCGAACCACTGGAAGTCGGCCTCGGTCGCCTTCTGCATCTGCAGGGAGGGGCCCAGCACCGGCTTCCCGCGGAGCTCGGGGCGCGCCTGCACCGCCTGCCACAGCACCTTCTGCTTGGCGAGGGTGAGCTCGCGCCAGTTCGACGGCACCCAGGAGCCGCCGCGGCTGTAGTTGGGCTCGTTGATGCCCTCGACCGCGAAGCAGACGTCGGCGTTCTTGCTCGCGATGTCGTTGACCCGCGCCCTGATGTCGGCGTCGGACTGCCGGAGGTCGGTGACGAGCACCATGTGCCACTTCATCCGACGCTCGCGCAGGAGCCGGGCGGTCTCGTAGGTGGGCGCGAAGCCCTGCTTGTACGTGCCGCGGATGAAGGGCACGCCCATCGCGGCGAGGTTGCCGATCCAGGCACTCCGGTACTGGTAGACGGAGTGGTCGTGCAGCGGCATCGCGCAGACGCCGAAGGACTCGAGCGCGGCCTGCGACGACTTGGGCGTCACCTGCGGCAACGTCGCCGCGCTGGCGGCCGGTGTCAGCGGCGAGGCCCAGCCGCTGAAGACAGGCGCTGCGGCGCCGGCCGCGGCAGCGACCGCTCCGCGCTTGAGGACGTGGCGACGCGAGAGCGCGCCGGACTGAGGGGTGATGGGGGACACAGAGATCTCCTGGCGTCGCCCCCGAGGGGTCAGGACGACGTCTTCGTTTGGTGGGCACGGCCGTCCTCGATGGGGACCGCTCTCTGCCCAGGCACGGTGCGGCGCTTCGTTGCGCCACTCACTTCGGCACCTGGAACCTACTGAAACGGTTCGCTCTTGGGTAGCCGTGGGTGACACGCACCGCGGCACACGGTGTCCCTTACACCGGTCGACCCCCGACGGACAGAAGTGCCATACCTCTCAGACCCGGACTGATGCCAGCCGGCGTCCACACGCGGGGTCGTCACCCAAGCCCACCCGAACGGGGTCATCCCGCACGTTCCAGGCAGGATCGAGATCAGATTTTGCTTATTGAAACTATGAGCAAGGCCACACTGTGCAGACCGGACCACGTGTTTGGAGCGCCCCCCAACAAGCCATCCTGGTCTTTTTTGGTCTACATAGTCTACCGAGTTACCTGTCAGTGGCCTTCCTGAACGCCGCACCTGAGCTGAGGGACTCATGGCCTACAACGACAGGGCTACCGTGAGGTCATGGCCGAGCAGCGCGAGCAGCCCGCCGGCCGGTCGGGCGCCACGGCGCACCGGCACCTGCCGGTGCTGGAGCTCCTGCTGCGCTACGCCGGATAGGCGCCCGGTCACCGTGATCACGCTCGTCGACGTGACGGCCGACAACTGGCGCGACTTCGCCGACCTCGCGCCTCGGGACGAGCAACGTGGCTTCGTCCCCGCGCTCGCCGCCCGCTACCTGCTGCTCGGGGTGTACGGCGACACGTGGCGCAACCTGGGCGCGTACGACGGGGGGACGCCCGTCGCCCACGTGATGTGGGGGACCGACGACGACGGCTCCCGCTGGATCGGCGGGCTGCTCGTCGACGCAGCCCACCAGGGACGGGGTGTGGGCCGTGCCGTCGTCGAGGAGGTGCTCGCCCGGCTGCGCGCACTGGGCGACGAGCCCGTGCGGATCTCCCACCACCCCGACAACACGGCCTCGCGCACGCTCTTCACGTCACTGGGCTTCGCGCCGACGGGGCAGGTGGAGGACGGCGAGGTGGTCCTCGAGCTGCGCTAGCCGTCTGTGTCGACCCTGCAGGGGGTCAGCTGTCGGCCGCGGTGCGGGCTGGTGCCGTCCAGGACGCCAGCAGGTGGAGTCGCTCTGCGGACGGTGAGCCGGGCTCGGCGGTGTAGATCAGCAGCACCAGCCCTGGTTCGGCGGTGATCGCGAGCTCCTCGTAGGCGAGGGTGAGCTCGCCGACAACGGGGTGGTGGAACCGCTTGGTCCCCGTGCCGTGGGTGCGGACGTTGTGGTCGGCCCAGAGTCGGCGGAAGGTCTCACTGCGCGTCGAGAGCTCACCGACGAGGTCCTGGAGCCCACGGTCGTGGGGATCGCGGCCCGCTTCGGCGCGCATGACACCGACGCACATCTCGGCGAACAGGTCCCAGTCGGGGTAGAACTCGCGGGAGGCAGGGTCCAGGAACTGGAACCTCGCCAGGTTCGGCTGGCGCCCTCCGTCGCCGAGCACCGGGGAGTAGAACGCGCGGCCGAGGCTGTTCGTGGCGAGCAGGTTCTGGTGCGGGTCCCGCACGAAGGCGACGCCGTGGCTGATGGACTCGAGGGCCCACTGGAGGCTGGGCCGCGAGACTGACCTGCCCGGAGTACGCCGGCGCGAGCGGCCAGAGGTGGGGATGCCGTCGGCGGCGCGGGCGAGGTCGAAGAGGTGGGCCCTCTCGGTCTCGTCGAGCCGCAATGCCCGCGCGACCGCGTCGAGGACCCCGGTCGAGGCGCCGGCGATCTGCCCCCGCTCGAGGCGGGCGTAGTACTCGACGCTGAGGCCGGCGACGGTCGCCACCTCGCTGCGACGGAGCCCCGGGACGCGCCGGGCGCCGACCGTCGGCAGCCCGGCCTCCTCGGGCGTGATGCGAGCGCGGCGCGTGGTGAGGAACTCCCGCACCTCTTGTCGGTTGTCCACGTCGTCGAGGCTAGGGGGCCGCTGCAGCGGGGCCGAGAGCGGAAGGGTGCCCTGTCAGTGCACCTATCGACAGGGACTCCCGCTACCGGGACCTGGTGGGTTCACTCGAGGTCGCGGGCCACCCGGTCCGCGTCCCGGCGGGACACCCCGCCTGCCCACAGCAACGATGGAGAGCACCCGCCATGCGTGGAGTCGTCATGTACGCCCCTGGTGACGTCCGAGTGGAGGACCGCGAAGACCCGCGGATCATCGAGCCCACCGACGCCGTCATCGGTCTGTCCGCGACCTGCATCTGCGGGTCCGACCTCTGGCCCTACCGGGGGGTCGAGCCCGTCGACCGCACGCTGATGGGTCACGAGTACGTCGGCGTCGTGGAGGAGGTCGGCGACGAGGTGAGGACGCTCCAGCCAGGCGACTTCGTCGTCGGCTCGTTCGTCATCTCCGACAACACGTGCGAGATCTGTCAGGCCGGGTTCCAGTCCAAGTGCGTGCACGCCGAGTTCGTGCACGCCGGCATCGGCACCCAGGCCGAGAGGGCGCGCATCCCGCACGCGGACGGGACCCTCGTCGCCACCCCGGGCCAGCCCGACCAGGACCTCCTCCCGTCGCTCCTCGCTGCCTCCGACGTGCTCGGCACCGGCTGGTTCGCCGCGGACGCGGCCCAGGCCGGCCCCGGCAAGACCGTCGCGGTCGTCGGTGACGGCGCGGTCGGATTGATGGCGGTCCTCGCCGCCGAGCAGCTCGGTGCCGAGCGGATCATCGCCATGTCACGCCACCCGGAGCGCCAGGCGTTGGCGCGCTCCTACGGAGCCACCGACATCGTCGAGGAACGCGGCGACGAGGGCGTGGCGAGGATCAAGGAGCTCACCGGCGGGCTCGGTGCCCACTCCGTCGTCGAGGCAGTCGGCACCCAGGAGTCCTTCATGCAGGCCGTCGGCGCCACCCGCGGCGGTGGGCACCTCGGCTACGTCGGCGTCAACCACGACGTGCAGATCCCCGGAATCGAGCTCTTCTTCGCCGGGATCCACGCCCTCGGCGGCCCCGCTCCGGTGCGGCGCTACCTGCCCGACCTCATTCAGCGCATCGGGGACCGCACGATCGACCCCGGCAAGGTCTTCGACCTCACGCTCCCGCTCGACCGGGCAGCCGAAGGCTACGCAGCGATGGACCAGCGCACCGCCACCAAGGTCCTGCTCACCCTCTGACCCCCGGTCGACAGGCACCGGTCGAGCTCCCGTTCAGACGGATCCAGCGATGGCAGCGACCCCGAGCCCGGCGGGAGGAAGCCAGCGGTCCGCGCTCGGCTCGGGGGGACGACCGCCTCGGTGCCGAAACGGTCGTGCAGTCGGCGCAGTGCACCGAGGACCCGCTCGCCGCGGCGGAGACCCAGAGCGAGGAGCGCGAGGCACGGCACGCAGTAGATGACCGCGTAGGCGGCGAGCACGACCACGGCGGTCGGCGTCGTGACGCCGGCGGCGAGCAGCCTCTCGATGGCGATGACGTAGGGAAAGGCGTTGGGCAGGTCCGCCCCGGTCATCCCGACTCCGAGACCGGCGGCGGTCACGGGCGTGAACCAGCCCGGGAGCCCGACCGCCGCGCGGCGTCGCGCGCGGAGTGACCGTGCGGCAGACACGAACAGCACGAGGGCGGCGAGCCCGAAGGCGCCACGGCGCAGCCAGGTCAGCGCGCCGGCGATGGCCGACGCAGCCGCCTCCGCACCGACGTACAGTGCGAGCCCGACCAGGAACAGGGTGCCGAACGCGCCCAGCACCAACCCGACGGCCTCTGCGAGCGGGCGAGCTGCCAGGTCATGCGGGTGCTCGAACGGAGGTGGCGCGGAGGTGCGCCACGAGGCGCTCGACCCGCTCCGCGGTGGGCGGTGTCCCGGTGAGGAGTGCCTCGCCGAAGAGCCCGTCCCCGACGAGGCGCACGACCTCTGCTCGAACCGGATCGCCGAGCTCCTCCGCGATCATCCGCTCCCACCGGACGACGGCCTGCCCGATCTCAGGTGGCAGGCCGTCGCTCTCCTGGCGAGGCGCAACTGCCAGGACCATCACCGCGGCCCGGTCACCGTCGTCGGGTGACGAGAGACGGAGGTAGGTCGCCGCTGCCGACCCTGTCGCGGCAGCCCTGGTCATCGCTCCGTCCACCTTCATCACCGCCCGGACCACGACGGCTGCGTCGAGCGCACGCCGCGTCGGGAAGTAGTGCAGGACGCCCTGCTTGGTCAGACCGACCTCCGCGGCAACCTCGAGGATGCTCGGGAGCCTCCTGTTGACCACGGTCAGGTCCTGGACCGCGTCCAGGATGCGTTCACGCTGCTCCATGCGCGCAGCCTACCTGACGGTAGGTAGGCGATTCGGGAGCACGACGTGACGCTCGGCGGCGAGCGACGGCTGCGACGACGGGTCAGGCGGTCTTCGGGAACGGCACGCCCGTGTTGGCGTGGCACCGGTAGCCGTAGGGGTTCTTCGCGAGGTACTGCTGGTGGTGGTCCTCGGCGTAGTAGTACGCCGGCGCGGGCCCGATCTCGGTCGTGACCGGCCCGAGGCCCCGGGCGGCGAGTTCCTCGGCGTACACCTTCGTGAGCCGCTCGGCGGTCTCCGCCTGTTCCGGTGTGGTGGTGTAGATCGCCGAGCGGTACTGCGTGCCGACGTCGTTGCCCTGGCGCATCCCCTGCGTCGGGTCGTGCACCTCGAAGAAGGTCCTGACCAGCGTCTCGTAGCTCACCACCGCCGGGTCGTGGACGACCCGGACCGCCTCGGTGTGCCCGGTCATGCCCGAGCAGACCTCCTCGTACGACGGGTGGGGCGTCGTGCCGCCGGCGTACCCGACACTGGTCGACCAGACGCCGGGCAGCTGCCAGTAGACCTCCTCGGCACCCCAGAAGCAGCCGAGCCCGAAGACCGCGACCTCGAGCCCCTCGGGGACCTCGTCGGTGACCACCGGGGCATCGAGCACCCGGTGCCGCTCGGCGACCCGGAACCACGGCTCCGGGCGGCCCGGCAGCGCCTCGTCCTCGTTCGGCAGTCGGCTCGTGCGGCGGGAGAACAGCATGGGCCCATCCTCCCGCACCGGCCCAAGCCGGGACCGGCCCGGATCAGGGCGTGGGCGGCTCCGTCGGGAGGGGCGGGTCGGTCGGGTCGGTCGGATCGGTGGGATCCGTCGGCTCCGGAGGAGGCAGCGGGAAGAACCCCAAGCCGTGCCGGGGGAGGCCACCGACCCGCAGCGCGTCGCTCCCGGTCCAGAGGCCCTCGGGCGTCGCGAGGAGCGCCCGGCCCCCGCGGACGGACGGCATGGCGGGGTGCCACGCGAGCGCGTCACCGGTGGTCGGGTCCAGGGCAGCGAGGCCTCGACGGTCGACGGCGCCGGGACCCTCGCTGTCACGACCGTAGGGGTTGTTCATCCAGCGGAAGTGACCTTCGGCGTAGACAGCGGACCCCGTGACCTCGACGGTCCAGACCGTGTCGCTGCCGGTGTAGTTGACCCAGGTCGCCTTGTCCGGGGTCAGGTCGGCGGTCTCGAAGCGGGCCACAGCGTCGCACACCTGGAACCCCAGGTCCTCGGGCTGCCGCACGGAGCCGCCGGTCGCCCCGAGGACGAACCACGAGCCGTCGGGGGAGAAGTCGACGTCCGAGACGCTGGCGATCTTCGCGTTGTACTTCACCCGGCACCGGCGGGCCAGCGGCGGGTAGTACCAGGTCGAAAGTCGGGCACGCCGCGGCGCGAGATTGAGCATGAAGGCCCGCTTGCGCTCCTGGCCGTCGACGGACGTGAAGTTCCCGACCGCGACCAGCCGGGTGCGGGTCGGGTCCACGGCGAACCGGTTGACCGAGGTCCGACCGGCTTCGGGACGCAGCGTCCCGGCGACCGAGACCCGGAGGTAGCGGCTCGGGTCCCCGGTCTGCCGGTTCACGCTGAGCAGGCCGCCGGAGAAGGCACCACCCACGAAGAGCCGCTTGCCGGCCGTGATCACCTCCTTGACGGTGCCGTCGAGGGCCGGCCGGAAGTCGCGCACGAGCTCACCGGTCGCGGCGTCGACCTTCGCGAGGTAGCTCCGTGGCCGGCCGTTCACCTCGGTGAAGGACCCGCCCAGGTAGAGGAAGCGTCCCCGCGCGGCCAGCGCCAGCACGTTGCCGTTGACCTCCAGGGGGTACTCGAGGACCTGCCCGGTCTCCTCCGAGAGGACCGCGACGTCGCGTCGGTGGTGCGTGCCTGCTCCGTCCACGAGCCGGTCGAAGAGCCCGCCGACGAAGAGCAGGCCGCGGTGGCGCGCCAGCGCGTCCACGCGCGGGCGCGGCACCCTGTCGCTGCTCTCGAGCTGGGCGACCTCCGGCGACGGGACCTGCTCCACGACGGCGTCGTGCGGCACCGACGCGCCCGCGGTCGGCCCGAGTCCCGTGAGCGCCAGCACCGCTGACGTCAGTGCAGCGGTCACCGGCCAGGATCGAACTCTCATCGCTCGTCTCGCTTAGAATCGGACACATTGGACATTATGGTTGGGCGGCGGTCCTTCGGGCAGCTGTTCCCGTCACTCCGGACCTCGGTGAGAAGATGCCTACACCTCAGCGACTGCACCGCACCGGCTGGTCCGGCGCTGTGCACGCGGGTCATGCACGGGAACCGGTGGCATTAAACTCGAACGGTGCTTCCGCGTCCCGTCACCCGGCCATGGTGAGACCTGGTGTCCCTCGGCGTGTCGTCTCCATGTTCTCCCGGCGGCTCGAGGTCGACGACGCGGACGCGCAGACGCTGATCTCGGCAGTCTGCCCGTTGTGGCCCGCCGGCCGGTGGTCGGTACGCCGCATCGGGCCGGTCCCGGGAGCGCGCTCGTGGCTGGTGATCCCGTCCCTCGCGGCGCCGGTCCTGCTGGTCCCCCCTCGGTGCCCGTCCGCGGCGCTCTCGCTCCGGCCGCAGGGGACGGGCAACGGGGAGGTGAAGATCCAGCTCCTCGGCCGCCTGCAGCGGATGGGACTCCTGCGTCTCCTGCCGCTTCCCCGGCTGGTCCTCGAGGACCCGGGTGCCTCCGCCCCCGCCGTCGCGGTGCTCGAGCGGATGCTGGGCCCTGTCGGGGACGTGGTCGTCCGGCTGGGCCGACGGCGCTACAACCGCGCGCTGGTGCTCCTGCCGATCGGCCCGCGCGGTGAACCGCTCGCCTTCGTGAAGGTCGCACGAGGCACGACGGCGCGTCGCGTGCTCCAGCGCGAGCACGAGTCCCTGGCCTTCCTGAGCGCCCAGTCCATCGAGGGCCTGCGCGTCCCGACTCCGATCGCCCACGTCGAGGACGGCGGGCTGGGCTACCTGATGATGACGACGCTGATCTCCGACACCTACAGCAGGCCGCGCCCGGTCCCCGTCGCGCAGATGCGCGCGCTGAGCCGGGTGGGCCGGCACCCGCGACCCGGGTCGCCGTTGCGCGAGACCCGGGTCGTGGCCCGGCTGCGGCGCCTCGTGGGCGAGCTGAACGACCCCGGACAGCGACGCTGGACCGGTGCCGCCCTCGACGCGCTGCTGGCGCAGCTCGGGGACGTCGTGGTCCCCGAGGGCACCTGGCACGGTGACTGGGTTCCGTGGAACATGTCGCGCAAGGACGGCGAGGTGTTCCTCTGGGACTGGGAGCACTTCGACGTCGACGGCCTGGCCTCCTGGGACCACGCCCACTTCCTGGCCCAGGACCTGAGGGTCCGGTCGGGCACCGACGCGGCTGCCGAGGACGCGTGGCTGGAGGAGGCGCGCGCGGCGCTGCACGCGGAGTGGGGGCTCGACGAGCCTCAGCGGTCCGCGGTGCTGCGCGCCTACCTGCTCGAGGTCAACCTGCGCTACCTGCACGACCGGCAGGAGGACCCGCGGGGGACCCCGGAGCGGGAGGGCTGGGCACGCGAGCTGATCGACCGGCTCGACCCGGGACCCGGGTCCGGCACGGCCGGCGGCGCCGGACCCGACGTGAGGGCCGCCTCGTGACCGACCGGCTCCGCATCCTCCACGTCACCGAGCCGCAGTGGGGAGGGGTGCTCACACTGCTGCGCCACTTCACCGCCGAGCAGGTCGCCGACGGGCACGAGGTCCACGTGCTCGCGCCGCCGCGGCTGCCGCCGCTCGACGGCGTCCGCCACCACGAGTGGAGCCTGTCCCGCGGTCGGCCGGCGAGCTACCCGCCCGCGGTGCGCGAGCTGCGGCGGCTGATCGCCGAGGTGGAGCCCGACGTGGTCCACCTGCACTCCTTCTTCGCAGGGCTCGTCGGCCGGCTGCCCGGCAGCGGGACCGGCCGGGTGCCGCTGGTCTTCCAGCCGCACGCGTGGGCCAACGACGTCTTCGAGGCCGCACCCGCCGCGCGGTTCGTCGAGGTCGTCGAGCGCACCGCTGCCCGCCGCACGGAGGTGCTCGTCGCCAACTGCCTCGACGAGATCGCCGCCGGACGCGGGTTCGGCGTCGACCTGCCCTCCCACGAGCTCGGCGTCGCCGTCGACGGGACCCGGTACCGGCCGCCGACGGACGCCGAGCGCGCGGAGGCCCGCCGCTCGCTCGGGCTCGGCGACGAGCGCGTCCTGCTCGTCCTCGGCCGGGTGACGCGCCAGAAGGGGCAGGACCTGCTGGTCCGGGCGTGGGAGGAGCGGCCCGTCCCGGGCGCGACCCTCGCCCTGGTGGGTCCCGGGGACGTCGAGCCGCTGCGGACGCTCGCACCGCGCGAGTGGGACCGGTCGGTGCGCGCAGTCGGCGAGCCGCCCGCGGTGCTGCCGTGGCTCTGGGCCGCGGACCTGCTGGTGCTGCCCTCCCGTTACGAGACGGTGGGGCTCGTCGTCGCCGAGGCGATGTGCACCGGCCTCCCGGTCGTCGCCACGGCCGTTCACGGGGCACGGGCGACGGTGGAGGAGCCCGACACGCTGGGCGCCTCCGGACTCCCGCCGGCAGGAGCCGTCGTCCCGCTCGGAGACATGGGCGCGCTCCTCCTGCAGGCCGAGCGCCGGCTGACCGATCCCGACCTCCACCGACGCGAGTCCGCGGCCGCGCTGGAGCGCGCCGCGCAGCTCTTCGTCCCGACGCTGGTGGCGGACCGGCTCGAGGCGGCCTACCGCCACGCGATCGCCCTCCGCAACGGCCACAGCACCGGCGACGGCCACCCGCACACCGACCCCGAGCGCAGCACCGAGGAGCCACCCACGTGACCGGACCCACCTTCCTCGTCGCAGGCGGAGCCCGCTGCGGCACCACGGGACTGGTCGAGGGGTTGCGCGAGCACCCCGACGTCGCGGTCATCGAGCCCAAGGAGCCGCACTACTTCGCGCTGCACCGGCTCGGGGCCGCGTTCACCGCGCCCGGCGACGAGCACACGATCAACAAGGTGGCGGTGACCGACCTCGACCGCTACCTCGCGCTCTACCCGTCCGGGAAGCCCGACGGCACGCCGTACGCCGCGCTGGGTGAGGGGTCGGTGTCGACGCTGTACTACCCCGAGGAGTCGATCCCCGAGATCCTCCGGTACGACCCGGGCATGCGCCTCGTGGTCCTGCTGCGCGAGCCGGTCGAGCGGGCGCACAGCGCCTACGGCTACATGCGGGCGCGCGGCCTCGAGACCGAGGAGGACTTCCTCGCCGCCGTGGCGCTCGAGGAGGAGCGCAAGTCGGCGGGGTGGCACCACATCTGGCACTACACGAGCATGAGCCGCTATGCCGACTCGCTCGCCGCCTTCGCGGACGCGTTCCCCGCCGGCCAGCTCGGCGTCTGGTTCTACGACGACCTCAACCGCGACTACGCCACGACGGTCGCCGAGGTCCTCACCCACATCGGGGTCCCGGCGACGGCCGCCGACGTCCCGGCCGTGCCGCGGGTGAACGTGTCCGGGCAGCCGCGCAGCCGCGTCTTCCAGCAGGTGATCAAGCGGGCGACCGCCCAGCCGGCGGTCCGCACCGCGGTCAAGCGAGCGACGAGCTACCGCTTCCGCGAGGCCGTACGCCGCCGCGCGCTCCGCAGCGACGACCTGCCGGCCGGCGCCCGGGAGCAGCTCGGCCCGCTGTTCGCCGACGACCTGGCCCGGCTGCAGACGCTGCTGCCCGCGCTGCTGCCGCCGGGCCGCGAGATCCCCGACTGGGTGCGGTCGGGTGCCGAGCAGTCCGCCCGTGACGGGGGAGGAGCACGATGAGGATCCTGCAGGCCCACAACCACCATGCCGCCAAGGGCGGGGCGATGGAGGTGCTCGCGCACGAGCGCGAGCTGCTGGTCGGTGCCGGCCACGAGGTGGAGCAGTACACCCTCCCGGCGGCCGAGGACCTCGGCCTGTCCGGGCTGCGCGCCGGGGCCAAGGCGGTGTGGAACCGGGAGGCCGCGCGCGACGTCGGGGCGCTCGTCCGCAGCTTCGGGGCGGACGTGCTGCACGTCCACACGCCGTTCCCGCTGATGTCGCCGTCGGTGTTCCGGGCTGCCCACGCCGCCGGGGTCCCCGCGGTCACGACCCTGCACAGCTACCGGTACTCCTGCGTGGTCGGGACCTGCGTGCGGGACGGCCACATCTGTGAGGACTGCGTCGGCAAGAAGCTCAAGCTCCCCGGGGTGGTGCACAAGTGCTACCACGACAGCCGGGGCGCCTCGGTCGCGCTGACGCTCGGACTCGACGTGCACCGCGCGGTCGGGACCTTCTCCCGGGCGGTCACCCGCTACCTCACGCTCACGGAGTTCTCGCGGAAGCTTCTCATCCGGGACGGGTACCCGGCCGATCGGATCATGGTGAAGCCCAACTCCGTGCCCGACCCCGGCTACCGCGCCGAGCCGGCGTCCGACGAGCGGCGGGTCGTCTTCGCCGGCAGGCTCATCGACGTCAAGGGGGTCCGGACCCTGCTCGACGCGTGGCAGCGGACCCCGTCGGGGATGACCCTGGTGATCGCGGGCGACGGTGAGCTGCGTCCCCTCGTCGAGGAACGCGCAGCGGCGGACCCGAGCATCCGGTTCGTGGGCTGGGTGCAGGAGCAGGAGGTCACCGACCTCATGGCATCGGCGGAGCTCGTCGTCGTCCCGTCCCAGTGGTACGAGGGCGCTCCGCTGGTGATCCTCAGGAGCCTCGGGGTGGGCACACCGGTGCTGGTGTCGGACCTGGAGAACCTGAGCACCGAGGTGCTCGAGGACGAGGTCGGCTGGACCTTCGCCACCGGCGACGCGACCGACCTCGCCGACAAGCTGAGCGGCTTCGTCAGCGAGCCGGCGCGTGCCCGCGACATCCGGGCCCGGGCCCGCGCGTCCTACGACCGGCGGTACTCCCCCCAGCAGGACATCGGTCGTCTGGAAGCGGTGTACGCCGAGGTCGTCGCCCAGGTCGCTGCCGAGCGCCGATGACGACCCAGACACCGGACGGGCGACCCGGGATCGGGGGGATCCGCCACGGTCGGGGCGTGACGCTGCTGCGCGGGCTGACCCCCGATCGCGTGGTAGGCCGCGCGCGGGCGGTCGCCCGCGCCTACGGCTCGGCCACGGCACGGTCCCGGCCGGTGCCGGAGTTCCTCGTGATCGGGGCCAAGAAGGGCGGCACCACCTCGGTGGCGAACTGGCTCAGCCACCACCCGCACGTGCTGCCGCTGTTCCCCCGCTTGCAGCGGATCAAGAGCCCGCACTACTTCGACATCAACTACTGGCGCGGCGAGGCCTGGTACCGCTCGCACTTCCACTCCCAGGCCGTCCGCCGGTGGCACGAGCAGCGCCACGGCGTCCGGCCGATCACCGGCGAGAGCTCGCCGTACTACCTCTTCCACCCGGCAGCGGCGGAGCGGATCCACGAGACCGCACCCGACGTGAAGCTGGTCGCGGTGCTGCGGGAGCCCGTGAGCCGGGCCTACTCGAACTACTGGGACCGCTGGGCGACCGGCCACGAGGACCTCCCGACCTTCGAGGCGGCCATCGACGCCGAGCCCGAGCGGCTCGCGGGCATCACCGACGAGCTGCTCCGTGCCCCCGACGCCTACAGCTTCGACCACGACAACCACACCTACCTGGCCCGCGGTCGCTACGCCGAGCAGCTGCGGCGGTACTTCGCGCTGTTCGACCGCGAGCAGCTCCTGGTGCTGTCCGCGGCGAACGTCCTCAAGGACCCGGCGGCCAGCTTCGCGCGGCTCCAGGCGTTCCTCGGGCTGCCGCCGGTCGAGATCGACCTCACGCCCTACAACGTGCGCTCCGGCTACCCACCGCTGGACGCCGCCGTGCGCGAGCGGCTGCGGGACTACTACGCGCCGTACAACCAGGAGCTCTACGAGCTGCTGGGCGAGGACCTGGGCTGGTGAGCGGGCCTGTCGGCGCGACCGCCGGGCCCGACCGCGTCCTCGTCCTCTGCACGGCCAACCGCGCCCGTAGCCCGGTGATGGCCGGGTTGCTGCGCCGGGAGGCTGCCGCGCGGGGCCTGGACGGGCAGGTCCGGATCGAGAGCGCAGGGCTCCAGGCCCAGCCCGGTGAGCCGCTGCTGCCGTCGGTGGTGCGCTTCGTCGGGTCGATGGCGCTGGGCCTGGACGAGCACCGGTCGCGGCCGATCGAGCTCGACGAGGGTGAGCGTCCCGGGCTCGTCCTGACGATGACCGAGGCGCAGCGCCACGCCGTGCTGCGGATGCAGCCGCGGCTGCTCGACCGGACCTTCACGGTGCGAGAGGTGGTGCGGCTGCTGTCGAGCCCCACCTGGGACCAGGGCTGGGAGGGGCGGCCCGACGTCGTGCACCACCTGCACCGGCTCCGGCCGCTCGTCCCGGGCGTCCCGGCGCCGGAGGACGTGCCCGACCCCGCGACGGGGGGCCGGCGCCTCGCGGCGTCCGTCGTGCGGGAGCTCGAGCGGACCGCGCCGCGGCTCGCGTCGGCGCTGTGGGGCGCGGTGCCTGCGGGGTCGGGTCAGACCTCGACGGTCGGCCGCTGGCCGTAGCCGTAGCCGTACGGCTGGTCCTGCTTGGAGCTGGGCTCGGCGTTGACCACCACGCCCACCGAGCGCTCCCCGCCGATCTGGCTCAGCCGGCGCGCGACCGACTCGAGCTCGTGGGTGCGGGTCACGCCGTAGCGGGCGACGACGATGACCGCGTCGACGTGCGCGGCCACCTCCATCCCGTCGGCGACGCGCAGCAGCGGCGGGGTGTCGATGATCACCAGGTCGGCCATGCTCCGCAGCTCGGCCCACAGCGCGTGCGCCTGGGCGCTGGCGAGGAGCTCGGCAGGGTTCGGCGGGATGCTCCCGGCCGGCAGCAGCACCAGGTTGTCGACCCCGGACTCGACGAGGTAGTCGGTGGTGTCGCCGGCGTCGATGAGGAGGTCCGAGAGCCCGGACTGGGCGTCCAGGCCGAACAGGCCGCCGATGGCCGGGTTGCGCAGGTCCGCCTCCACGAGCACGACCCGGGTGCCCGAACGGGCTGCGGTCACCGCGAGGTTCGCGGCGAGCGACGACTTGCCCTCGCCGGGCGCGGCGCTGGCGACCATCACCGAGCCGGAGGGTGTCGGCCGCGGGCCGCGGCGCACCGGTCCCTCGTGGCTGCGGGCGGCCAGCAGGAACCGGACGTTGGCGTTGAGGACCCGGCAGGCCTCCGCGACCGCGGAGAACGGGCTGACGAGGCTGAGCACCCGGCCCTGGGGGTCGGAGTCGAAGCGCGGGATGTGGCCCAGCACCGGTGCCTCGAGGAGCGCCTCGGCGGTCGAGGACTCCCGCACGACGTCGTCCATGCGCTCGCGCACGAACGCGACGACCAGGCCGAGGACCAGACCGATGACGCCGCCCAGGATGCCGCTGCGCACGGCGTCGGGCTGCGAGGGGTTGTCGGGCGTGGTGGCCTCGCGGAGCATCTGGGCCTGAGGGACCAGCCGTGAGGGGTCGTCGGCGCCGATGAGCGAGGTCTGCAGCTGGGTCTGGCGGGCGGTCAGGCCGTCGATCTGCGCCTGAATCGCGGGGACCTCGCTGTCGGAGGCCGCGACGAGCTGGTCGCGGAGCCTCTCGAGCCGGTCCCGGGTCTCGCTCAGCTGGTCGACGTAGTAGTCGATGACCTCCTGCTGGGAGGCCTGGGTGCGCTCCTGGCCCACGGCGATGAAGGTCGTGGCGAAGGCGTTCGCGGTGTCCGCCGCCTCGTCGTCGTCCGGCGCGGTGACGCTGACGTTGACGACCTGACGGTCCGCGACCGGCTCGGCGACGACCCTCTTGATGAGCTCCTCGGCCGTCGTGTCGAGCCCTTGCTCCTCGATGACCCGGTTGGCGACCTCGTCGGAGACCACCACCTCTGCCTGCGTCGCGACCTCCTCGGGGTCGAGGGCGCGGCTGCCCGCCGTCTGCGAGACCGGGCTCCGGACCAGGACCGACGCCGAGGCGGTGTACTGCGGCGTCTGCAGCAGCGAGAGCGCGACGCCGGCGAGCACGCCGAGCACCACGAAGGCCAGCACCGTCGCCCATCGCCGCCGGATCACCGACAGGGCATCGGGCAGGGTCCTCAGGTCGTCCTCCATGCCGCTCACGATACGGCAGCCTGGAGGTCCGCGAGGCGGTCTGGGCACCTGCGGACAGTGCCCCGGATCCTACCGGGACCGCCTGCCCGACCCGGTGACCGGGTCCTGCGTCAGACCTGCACGGTCGTGACCCCGGCGCCGACGGCCACCGTCCGGCGACCTGAGGGGGAGACGATCGTGACGCGGACCGGGTCCACGGTGACCGAGGTCTCGCTCGCAGGGTCCCACACGTCGACGGCTCGCCGCAGGTGCAGCCAGGTGGACCCGTCGCGCTTGCCGAGCGCGGTCCAGCGGACGTCCTCCGCGTCGGAGGTCACCGCGAGCCCCACGGGCTCCGGGCGGTGCACCGGGCCGGGGTCACGCAGCTCGGTCAAGTACGTGGTGAGCGCCGCCACGACCGGCTTGGGCCGCCACGGCGGCGCACCGCCGCCCTCGACGGCCAGGAGCCCGTAGTTGCTCTCGGCGACGTCCCGGGCACCGGGGTCCGGGTCGTCGAGCACCTCGTACCAGGTGATCGCCATCCCACGGTCCACCGCCTCGAGCAGCGCGGGCGCGACGTACGCCGCCGCCACGTCCTCCGGCACCGGCGTGGCGCCCCCGCCGTCGCCGCTGCCGACGGCGTTGTTGTAGCCGGTCTCGGTCAGCCAGACGCGCTTGCCGGGGAAGTGGGAGCGGATCGGGGCGAGCCGCTGGTCGAGGTTCTGGGCGGGGTAGCGGCCCGCGGGGTAGCTGTGCAGCCCCACGGCGTCGACCGCCTCGGCCAGCCCGAGCCCGGCCAGCCGGGCGTAGTCGGACTCGGTCGCGACCGCAGCCTGGAGGGACGGGCCGATGACCGTCGCGGCGTCCAGCTCGGGGTGGGAGCGGACCGCGTCGTGGATCGTCTGCTGCAGCGTCACGGTCCGCTCGGCCCAGTCCTCTCGGACCGGCGCGCCGCTGCGGTCGAAGTTCGGCTCGTTGACGCCTTCGACGAACAGGCAGAGGTCGGCGGCGTTGCGGGCGATGTCCTCGATGCGGCGCTCGACCGCCTCCGGCGGCGTGTCGAGGTCGTTGCACACGAGCATCCCCCACTGCAGTCCGCGGGCACGGGCGCCCTCGACCGTGGCCTGCACCAGCGGCAGGTGGCCGGCGTACAGCCCGCGGAAGTAGCGGACGCCGATGTCGTCGAGCGCGGTGAGCCACTCCTCGGCGTACCCGTAGGTGGTGTTCTGGAAGGTCGGGTGGGACACCACGCCGAACGACCGGTAGGCGAGCTCCGACCACAGCGGCGTCACGGTCCGCAGCGCTCCGCCCCGACCACCACCGCGACCGTCACCGTCACCGTCGGACCCGGTCCACACCGCGATCCCGCTGCCTGCCGCCAGCGCGACGGCGCTGCCCAGGCCGGCCGTCACCAGCGCGCGCCGGGAGACACCGGCCCCGGTGGGGGGCGGAGGCGGCGCGGACTGGCCCGGCGGTGCGGGCGCTGGCGAGGTCACCGTCCCATCGTGCCAGCGTCGGTAGGGTGCGCCCGTGGACGAGTCCGAGGGCGAACGGCCGACGAACCAGGAGCTGACCGGCGGGCCCAGCGGCAGCGCCACTGTTGGGGAGCGCGGATGGGGGTTCGCCTCGCGGGCGGTCCACGCCGGCTCGACCGCCGACCCGACGACCGGCGCGGTCATCCCGCCGATCTACGCGACCAGCACCTACAAGCAGGACGGTGTCGGCGGCCTGCGCGGCGGCTACGAGTACTCCCGCAGCGGCAACCCGACGCGGGCCGCGCTGGAGGAGTGCCTGGCGGCGCTCGAGGACGGCGTCCACGGGTTCGCCTTCGCCAGCGGCCTCGCGGCCGAGCACACGCTGCTGCGCGCGCTGTGCCGACCCGGGGACCACCTGGTCGTCCCCCACGACGCGTACGGCGGGAGCCACCGGCTCTTCGACAAGGTCGAGGCGCCCTGGGGGCTCGAGCACACCTCGGCCCGGCTGACCGATCCCGCGGCGGTCGCCGCGGCGGTGCAGCCGGGGCGCACCCGGGTGGTGTGGGTCGAGACGCCGACCAACCCGATGCTCGCGGTCGCCGACATCGTGGCGCTCGCGCAGGTGGCGCACGACGCCGGAGCGCTCCTCGTCGTCGACAACACCTTCGCCTCGCCGTACCTCCAGCAGCCGCTCACGCTGGGGGCCGACGCCGTCGTCCACTCCACCACCAAGTACTGCGGCGGGCACTCCGACGTCGTCGGCGGGGCGCTGGTGCTGCGCGACGACGAGCTCGGCGACCGGGTGCGCTACCACCAGAACGCGATCGGTGCGGTGGCTGGTCCCTTCGACGCGTGGCTGGTGCTGCGCGGGCTCAAGACGCTCCACCTGCGGATGGAGCGGCACTGCGACAACGCCGAGGCCGTCGTCGCCTTCCTGGAGCAGCACCCGGCGGTGTCGGAGGTCGTCTACCCCGGCCGTCCCGAGCACCCCGGTCACGACGTGGCGAGCCGGCAGATGCGGCGGTACGGCGGGATCGTGTCCTTCCGGCTGGCCGGAGGGGAGCAGACGGCCCTGGAGGTGTGCGGCGCCACGCGGTTGTGGACGCTCGCCGAGTCGCTGGGCGGCATCGAGTCGCTCATCGAGCACCCGGGCCGGATGACGCACGCGTCGGTCGCCGGGACCCCGTTGGAGGTCCCGGCGGACCTCGTCCGGCTGTCGGTCGGCGTCGAGACGGTCGAGGACCTCCTCGAGGACCTCGACCAGGCGCTCCGGACCGCCACGGCCGGCTGACCCCGCTGTGCAGCAGCGACGGGACCTGGTCGTCTGCGTCGACGTCGGGTCGACGTGGACCAAGGCGGCCCTCGTCGACCCCGGGAGCGGGACGCTCCTCGGTCGCGCCTCGCACCCGACCACCCTGCCCGGGACGTCCTCGTCGGCAGGCACCCACACCGACGTGCTCGAGGGGCTCGACGCCTGCGTCGACCGGCTCGCGCTGGCCCACCCGGGCGCTCGCGACGCCGAGGTGCTGGCGTGCTCCTCGGCAGGCGGCGGGCTGCGGATCGGCGTCGTCGGGAACGAGGAGCTCGTCAGCGCCGAGGCCGGCCGCCGGGTGGCGCTGACCAGCGGCGGCCGGGTCGTCGCGGTCGTCGCCGGCGCCGCGACTCCCGGCGTGCCGGACCTGGCGCCGCTCGAGGAGGGCGAGCCCGACGTCGTCCTGCTCGTGGGAGGCACCGACGGCGGGGACCGCGAGGTGCTGCTCCGCTGCGCGCAGGCGCTGGCCGGGCAGCCGTGGCCGGTGGTGGTCGCGGGAAACGCCGACGCAGCGCCCGACGTCGTCGGCGTCCTCGACGCGGCCGGGACCCGCCACACCGTGACCGGCAACGTGCTGCCCCGGATCGGCGTGCTCGAGCCGGGACCGGCGCGCGGCGCGATCCGCGAGGCGTTCCTCGCCCACGTGATCGGTGGCCGCGACCTCTCGCCGGGTCCCCGCTTCCCGGCGCTCGTGCGGGGCGCGACCCCCGACCTCGTCCTGACCGCGGTCGAGCTGCTGGCCGACCACCCCGCCCGCGTCGGTGGCAGCGACGCGGAGGACCGCCCCGGCGTGGTGGTCGTCGACGTGGGCGGCGCGACGTCCGACGTCTACTCCGTCGTCCCGCTGCCCGAGGAGCCCGACGGCCCGGGCCCGGCCGAGGGCCTGGGCCGCGATGTCGTCGCTGCGACACCGGCCAACCGCACCGTCGAGGGGGACCTTGGACTGCGCTGGAGCGCTGCCGGGACGGTCGCGGCGGCCACCGCGGCGGGCGACCTCCCTGCGCCGGACGCCGAGGAGGTCGACGCGCGGGTGCGTCGGCTGCGGGACGACCCGGGCGTCGTCCCGTCGACCGTCGAGGAGCGCGCCCTCGACGCCCGCCTGACCGGGTGGGCGGCGACAGAGGCGCTGCGCCGTCACTCGCGCAGCGGGGTCGACCTCCGGACCGTCGGGCTCGTGGTCGGGTCCGGGGGAGCACTGCGCCACGCCGCGGACCCTGCCGCGCTGCTGGCAACGGCCATGCGCGAGGACCGCACCTTCGTGCTCCCGCAGCAGCCACGGGTGGCCGTCGACACCGACTACGTGCTGGCGGCGGCCGGCCTGCTCGCCGAGCAGCACCCCCAGGCGGCGTACGCCCTCCTCGAGCGGTTCTGCGGGGAACGCGGACCGGCGGCATAGCCTGGGCCGGTGGACCGCGGAGCGAGCACCCCGGCAGCCCGGCTGGGCAAGGGGAACCGAGCATCGACGGCGGGCACGGACGCGCCGCGGACCGGCCTCCTCCGGCGGCTGCGGCACCGCGGTGGACCGGACCATCGGCTGACCGAGGAGCAGTTCGAGCGGCGGTTCACCGCGCAGTTCCACAAGGCGTGGAGCCAGCACCTCGGCCAGCTGCGCCGCCACGACGACGGGTCGCACCGCGGGATCCCGAGCATCAGCCCCGGGCAGTCGAACTTCCGCCGGGCGGAGGTGCCGTACGGCGTCGACCTCGCGGCGGCGTGGTCCTGGCGGTTCGTCGTCATCGTGGCGGCGGGGTTCCTCATCGCCAAGGCCGTCGGGTTCCTCTCGCTGGTCGTCATGCCGGTGGTGATCGCACTGTTCCTCGCGGCGCTGGTGCAGCCGGTGGTGTCGGCACTGGCCCGGGTCTTCCCCCGCGGCACCGCGACGGCGCTCGTCGTGCTCGGCCTGCTCGGGGTCATCGGGCTGATGCTCACCTTCGCCACCCAGCAGGTCATCCAGGGCGCCAACGACCTCTCCGGGCAGGTCGTCAACGGGCTCGACCAGATCCGGACCTGGCTCCAGGACGGGCCGCTGAACGCCAGCGACGCCCAGATCGAGGACGCCATCGACGAGGCGCAGTCCGCGGTGACCTCGAGCAACGCCGAGATCGTCAGGCGGCTCTCGGAGGTCTCCTCGACCGTCGGCCACGTCGTCGCCGGCTTCTTCATCGTGCTGTTCGCGACCTACTTCTTCCTCGCTGACGGCCGCCCGATCTGGGCGTGGGTGGTGCGGCTCTTCCCGCGCGCCGCCCGGGCCCGGGTCGACGCCTCCGGGGAGGTCGCCTGGCTGAGCCTCACCGCGTTCGTCCGCGCGACCGTGGTCGTCGCCCTCGTCGACGCGATCGGCATCATGATCGTCGCGGCGATCCTCAAGGTCCCGTTCGTCGTCGCCATCGGGGTGCTGGTCTTCCTCAGCTCCTTCGTGCCGCTGGTCGGCGCGACGGTGTCCGGTGTGGTCGCGGTGCTGGTCGCGCTGGTCGCCCAGGGGCCGATCACTGCGCTGCTCATGCTCGGCGGCGTCGTCGCGGTCCAGCAGATCGAGGCCCAGATCCTGCAACCGTTCCTGCTGGGCCGGATGGTGCGGGTCCACCCGCTCGCGGTGCTCCTCGCGGTCGCCTCGGGGGTCTACCTCGCGGGGATCGCCGGCGCCCTGGTCGCGGTCCCGCTGGTGGCGTCGGTCAACGCCGTCGCGGTCTACCTCGCCTCCGCGCCGGAGCCGGACGAGCCGGGTGGTGCCGCCCTGGCGGAGGCAGGAGCGCCGGACGTCGCCCACGACGGCCGAGCGGCCGGCGAGGACGGCGCCGCCGCGCAGGTGCTGGAGCCGGAGGACGTCGACGCCGGCCCACTGGCCGAGCGGCCTCGCAGCAACGGCGCCCCTGACCGGGCCTCGTAGGCTGACGCAGGTGAACGCGACGCCGACCACGGGACTCGCCGCGGTGCCGGCCGGTCGGCAGCGAGGTGGTGCGTCCGGGGGGCCGGCCGGGCCTTCCGACGCGGAGGTGCGCCGTGCCGCCGCACTCCTCGGGGGTGTGGCGGTCCGGACCCCGCTCGAGGAGTCCCGCTGGCTGTCCCAGGTCGTGGGCGGCCCGGTGCTGCTCAAGGCCGAGAACCTGCAGCGCGCCGGGTCGTTCAAGATCCGCGGCGCGTACGTGCGGATGTCCGGGCTCAGCGAGGCGGAGCGGGCGCGCGGGGTCGTCGCGGCCAGTGCCGGGAACCACGCGCAGGGGGTTGCGCTGGCGGCCCAGCTGCTGGGGATCCGGGCGGTGGTCTACATGCCGAACGGCGCACCGCTGCCCAAGGAGAAGGCCACCCGTGGCTACGGCGCAGAGGTCCGCTTCTCGGGATCGACGATCGACGAGGCCCTGGTCTCCGCGCGGCGGTACGCCGACGAGACCGGCGCGGTCCTCGTGCACCCGTTCGACCACCCCGACGTCGTCGCCGGTCAGGCGACCTGCGGCCTGGAGATCCTCGAGCAGTGCCCCACCGTGCGGACCGTCCTCGTGCCGACCGGGGGAGGCGGGCTGCTCGCCGGCCTCGCGACGGTCCTCAAGCGGGGCCGGCCCGACGTCCGGGTCGTGGGGGTGCAGGCCGAGGGCGCCGCGGCGTACCCGGCCTCGCTCGCGCAGGGGTACCCGCAGGCGCTCACCACGATGGCCACGATGGCCGACGGCATCGCCGTCGGACGGCCGGGCGACGTGCCGTTCGCCGCAGTGAAGCAGCACGTCGACGAGTTCGTGACCGTCGACGAGGAGGCGCTCAGCCAGGCGCTGCTCATGGTCATCGAGCGCGCCAAGCTCGTCGTCGAGCCGGCCGGCGCGGTCGGCGTTGCCGCGCTCATGCAGCATCCCGAGCGGTTCGAGACGCCCGCCGTCGTCGTGCTCTCCGGCGGGAACGTGGACCCGCTGCTGCTCATGAACGTCATCCGGCACGGGCTCGCCGCAGCGGGCCGCTACCTGGACTTCCACGTCCGGATCCCCGACCGACCCGGGGGACTGGCGCGGCTGCTCGCGGACCTCGCCGAGGTCGAGGCCAACGTGCTCGACGTCGTCCACGAGCGGACGTCGGCCCACCTGCACCTCGGCGAGGTTGCGGTCGGGCTGCAGGTCGAGACCCGCGGCCCGGAGCACGCCGAGCGGGTGCTCGACCGCCTCCGGGGTCGCGGCTACGCCGTGACGGCCTGAGCCCTCACCCGACGGAGGGAGGTCCTCAGCCGGCGTAGGGGACCGCTGCGACGATCTCGACCTTGAGGACCTTGCCGTTCGGGGTGGTGTAGTCGACCTCGTCGCCGACCTTGCTGCCGAGCAGCGCCGACCCCATCGGCGACTGCGGGGAGTAGACCTGCACGCCGGCGCTCTCGTCGGCCATCTCGCGCGCTCCGAGGAGGAACTCCTCGGTCTCGGTGTCCCCGGACCACCGGATGGTGACGACCATGCCGGGCTCGACGACGCCGTCGTCCGCGGGCGTCTCGCCCACCCGCGCGCGCCGGAGCATGTCCTCGAGCTGGCGGATCCGCGCCTCGGCCTTGCCCTGCTCCTCCCGCGCGGCGTGGTAGCCGCCGTTCTCGCGGAGGTCGCCCTCCTCGCGGGCGGCCGCGATGCGCGCGACGATCTCCTCCCGTCCCGGGCCGCGGAGGTTGTCCAGCTCCGCCTGCAGCTTGTGCTGCGCCTCAGCGGTCAGCCAGACCACGTCGGCGTCATGGGTGGAGGTCGTGGGTTGCGTCATCGTGCTGTACTCCTGGATCGAGGGCGGGCGCGGCGCGGTCGGTACCGCGACCTGGGCCGGCGTGGGACCGCCCGCGGTTCGGGCGTCCGGTCACGTCGGGGCCCCCGGTCACCGCAAGGTCACCGCGGACGGGGCCCGTGAACCGTCCATCCTACCGAGGGCGCGGTTGTCCCGGCGCCGTGCACCCCAACGAGGTGACGCTGGTGGCCCGACGCTCGGTCCGGATCGACAGCGGCAGGGTCTGGTCCTCGAGCCCGTCGGTCACGGCCAGCGCGAGCTCGCCGACGACGGCGTGGTCCTCCCCGAGCGCCTGGAGCCGGCACACCGCCTCGGTCGTCCGGTTCGCCCGCACGACCTGGAACAGCGTCTCCACCTCGTGGTCGGACACGACCTCGAAGGTCATCACCTGGGACTGCACCTCGGGGTCGCCGTGGAACAGGACCGTCCAGCCCAGGAAACCCGCCGCGCTCACGAGCAGCGCCCCGACGAGGCCGGCCGCCACCAGCCGGTTGGTGCGGGACGGCATCCCGTAGCGGTAGGCGAGGTCGGTCACACCTCGATCCTACGAGCGGGTCGGCGGGCGGTGCCGTCCCTAGGATGGGGACCATGTCACCTGCGACGTCCGGGCTCCGGCTGATGCACGTGCATGCCCATCCCGACGACGAGTCGAGCAAGGGCGCGGCCACGACCGCCAAGTACGTCGCGGAGGGCGTCGACGTCCACGTCGTGACCTGCACCGGTGGCGAGCGGGGTTCGATCCTCAACCCGAACCTCGACCGCCCCGACGTGCTGGCCAACATCGCCGAGATCCGCCGCCAGGAGATGGACCGGGCCCGCGAGATCCTCGGCGTGACCCAGGACTGGCTCGGCTTCGTGGACTCGGGCTGGCCCGAGGGGGATCCGCTGCCGCCGCTGCCCGAGGGCTGCTTCGCGCTGGTCCCGGTCGAGGAGGCCGCCGAGCCGCTGGTCCGGCTGATGCGGTCGTTCCGGCCCCACGTCGTCACGACGTACGACGAGAACGGGGGCTACCCGCACCCGGACCACATCCGGTGCCACGAGGTGAGCGTGCACGCCTTCGAGGCCGCGGGCGACCCCGACCGCTACCCCGACGCGGGGGAGCCGTGGCAGCCGCTCAAGCTCTACTACCACCACGGGTTCCACCGGCAGCGCACCCAGGCGCTCCACGACGCGATGCTGGCGGAGGGGCTCGAGTCGCCGTACGCCGAGCGGCTCGCGAGCTGGGAGCCCGACCCCGGCCACGACGCCAGGATCACGACCCGGGTGCCGTGCGCGGAGTACTTCCCGGTCCGGGACCGCGCGCTGCTCGCGCACGCCACCCAGATCGACCCCGACGGCCCGTGGTTCGCCTGCCCGCTCCGGATCCACCAGCGCGCCTGGCCGACCGAGGACTACGAGCTGGTCCGGTCCGACGTGCCCACCGAGCTCCCGGAGTCCGACCTCTTCGCGGGCGTCACCGACCCGCTGGGCCGCCGCGACCCCGCGGTCCGGGACGACGTACGGCAGGAGGTCGGGGCATGAGCACCACGTGGTTGCTGGACCGGGCAGTGTCGGGGCTCGTGCGCCTGGCCGAGGTCGACGAGGCTCCGGCCCCCGCGGACATCAAGCCGGGCTGGGTCGCGCTGGTCATCGTGCTGACGCTCTGCGTCGTGACGACCCTGCTCTGGCTGAACATGCGCAAGCAGCTCGGGAAGATCCGCTTCGAGGAGAAGGACCTCCCCCGACGCCGGAGGGGCGGCGAGCCGCCCGCCGAGTGACTCCTCAGGCCGGTCGGGGCAGGTCCTCGGCCGGCTCGGGCGGGACCAGCGCCCACCGGATGGTGCCGGTCGCGAGGTGGCCGAGGACCCGCACGACCGTCCGCTCGGTCACCGGCAGCCACGGCAGCAGCAGCGCCGGCCGCGTCCACAGCGGCATGAGGCCGACGGCCGCGGCAACCAGGACCAGGTACGCCGGCCGCGCGGCGATCGGCAGGTCGGGGTGGCGGATGAGGAAGTGGATGGCATCGCGCGCGTGCTTGCTGCCGCGCAGCTCCGGGCGGTACGCCGCGAGGGCGGCCCGCAGCTCGGCCTCCGTCCGGGGCGGGTCGACGACCCCCAGCTTTTCGGCGACAACGGCTGACTGGGCGACGTACTCGTCGCGCTCGGCCGGGGTCAGCGGCTCCGCGCCGTAGGTGTCGTAGGCGAGGAGGAAGCTGTCGAGCTCGGCCACGTGGACCCAGCCGAGCAGGTGGGGGTCCGAGGCGCGGTAGGCGGTGCCGTCGGCGAGTGTCCCGGAGATGCGGCCGTGGATGCGGCGGACGGCGTCGACCGCCGCCTGTGCGTCGTCGGCCGTCCCGTAGGTCGTGACTGCGACGAAGGTGCTGGTCCGCGCGAGCCGCCCCCACATGTCGCCGCGGAACCCCGAGTGCTCGGCGACCGCGGTCATCGCCGCCGGGTGCAGCGCCTGGAACATCAGGGCGCGCAGCCCGCCGACGAACATCGACGCGTCGCCGTGGACCCGCTGGATCGGGCTCCCCGGCTCGAACCAGCGGTCACCGGGCCGGCCGTGGATGCGGGCGCTGACCCTGGGACCCTCGGGCCCGGCCACCTTGGCGAACAGCGCCGCCCCCAGGCGGGAGCGGACGTCGCTGACCGCCCCGGTGACGGCTCCGGTGACGGCCCCGGGGACGGGGAGGTCGATGCCCATGCCTCGATAGTGCCGGTGGGGTGGTGACGCCGGAGCTCGACCGGTCCGCCCGCGTCAGCGCCGGACCAGGTGCACGAGCGTGTCCCACGCCACCTGCTCCGAGGTGCCGCCGTGGTCGTCGCCGCCGGCGACCAGGCGCGCCACCCGCTCGGCCCGCAGGACCTCGGCGTCCCCGGCGTCCCCGGCGTCCCCGGCGTCGGCGAGCACGTCGGCCGCCGTGTACAGCACCGTGGGGTCCTGAGGTCCTCCGGTGCCCTCGGTCAGGTTCGTGGTGTCGTGGGCCACCAGCAGGAAGGTTCCTCCGCGCCGGAGCGCCCCCCAGGCCCGGCGTACGGCGGACCGCCGCTGCTCTCCTGGGAGCTGCAGGTAGGCGAGGACGACGAGGTCGACCTGGGGCAGGTCCACCGTCAGCACGTCGCCGGCACGCCAGTCGACCTCGACGCCCGCCTCGGCGGCCAGCCCGCGGCCCCGCTCGACCGCGACCCGGGAGAAGTCGACCGCCGTCACCCGCCATCCCCGCTCGGCGAGCCACAGGGCGTTGCGGCCCTCCCCGCAGGCGAGGTCGAGGGCCTCACCCGGGTCGAGCCCGTCGAGGCAGGCGGCGACGAACTGGTTCGGCCCGCGGGACCACACCTGGTCCACCGCGGCGTACCGCTCGTCCCACGCGTGCGCGTCCATCGCCGACAGCCTGCCCGCTGTCGGGGCCCGGCGCCAGCGGGCCGTGGTCAGCCGGCGGGCGTGGGGACGCTGCGCCGTCGGTCGAGCAGGTCCCCGAGCTGGTCGGCGGGCAGCGGCCGGCTCAGGTAGTAGCCCTGCGCGAAGTGGCAGCCGAGCATCGCGAGCGCCTCGCGGGTGGCGTCGTCCTCCACGCCCTCGGCCACCACCTTCAGCCCGAGGTTGTGGGCGAGCTCGATCGTGGAGCGGACGATGACCGCGTTGCCCTCGTCGACGAGCATCGGGGTGACGAACGAGCGGTCGATCTTGAGCGTGTCGACCGGGAGGCTGCGGAGGTAGGACAGCGACGAGTAGCCGGTGCCGTAGTCGTCGACGCTCACCGACACCCCCAGCGCGGCGAGCCGGCGCAGGATCTCCGAGGCGCGGGCCGGGTCGGTCATCGCGTTGGTCTCGGTGACCTCGACCTCCAGCCACCGCGCCTCGACCTGGTGGGCGGCGAGCCGCTCGGCGACAAGGTCGGGGAGCCGGTGGTCGAGGAGGTTGCGCGCGGAGAGGTTGACCGACACCGAGAGCTCGCGGCCCTCCTGGTGCCACGCGCGCAGCTGCCGGACCGCCTCGTCCAGCACGCGGGTGGTCAGCGCGTTGATCAGCCCGGTCTGCTCGACGAGTGGCAGGAACTCCGAGGGCGGGATGACACCGCGCTCGGGGTGCTGCCACCGGACCAGCGCCTCGACGCTGCGGACCGTGCCGTAGGCGAGCTCCTCCTTGGGCTGGTAGTGCAGCACCAGCTGGTCCTCCTCCAGCGCCTGCCGGAGCTCGTGCAGCAGCGTGATGCGGCCGATCCCCGAGACGTCGGAGCAGGGGTCGTAGACGGTGTAGGTCCCGCGGTGCTCCTTCGCGGCGTACATCGCCACCTCGGCGTGGCGCAGCAGCGCGCCGGCTTCGTCGCCGTGGTCCGGCGCCCACGCCAGCCCGATGCTGGCCTCGACCGCGAGCTCGATGCCGCCGACCTCGTACGGGTGGTGGAGCGCGTCGAGGACGCGGGCCGCGACGTCGACCGCGGTCGGGCTGGTCCCGACGCCGCGCAGCAGGACGGCGAACTCGTCCCCGCCGAGGCGGGCCACGCTGCTGGTGGCGGCGAGCCCCGCCTGGTCCAGCTGCTCGCCGATCCGGCCGCCGACGTGTTGCAGCAGCTGGTCGCCGGTCTCGTGCCCGAGCGTGTCGTTGATCTCCTTGAACCGGTCGAGGTCGATGAGCAGGACGGCGACCGCCGACCCTGCCGGCCGCGCGGTCAGGGACGCCTCGAGCTGCTCGAGGAGGAAGGCGCGGTTGGGCAGCGCCGTCAGCACGTCGTGGCGTGCCAGGTAGTCGTTGCGGCTGGCGGTGGCCCGGAGCCGGCGGGACGCCTGGCTGACCATCCGTGACATCACCAGCCAGAACACCAGCAGCGTGAGCCCCAGCGCGCCGTACAGCAGCAGCTTGTCGTGGCGGATGGCAGCGGCGACCGGCGCGTACGGCAGGTAGCTCTCGGCGACCCCCAGCGGTTCGCCGAGCCCGTAGGTGAGCGGCACGTAGACCTCGAGGGCCTGCCTGGTGTCCGCCGGCCCTTCTCCGGCCCCGGGCTCGATCTCGTCGACCACCGAGACGATGTCGCCGTCCAGTGAACGCCGGAGGTACTCGTTGTCGAACCGCCGGCCGATCAGGTGGGCCTCGTCGCTGTACAGCACGGTCCCGTCCCGGCCGAAGACGTTGACCCGCAGCAGCCGGTCGTAGACGCCGCTGCCGTGACCGCCGAGGACGGCTCCCAGGGCCCCGCGCATCGTCGCCTGCTCGGCGGGGCTCAACGGCTCGGCGAAGTCGCTGGGGTCGAGCTTCGGGGCGATGCCGATGTCGGTGATCGCGGTCGCGGTGCTCACCGCGTCGCGCCGGGCGCGCTCCTCGATCAGGTGGCCGAGCACGTGGGCGAGCGCGACCCCCGCAAGGGTGAGCAGCAGGGCGCTCACCACCGCGAACTGGGTCACGAAGGTGAGCGAGCGGGAGCCGCGGAGCAGCGCTCGGAAGGGTCTCACAGGCAGACCATCGGCGAGGAAGCGCCGCGCCGTAGGTGTTCTGGCTCACGACCCGGAGGTCACTTCTCGGGGAGCAGCCCCCGGCGCATCGCAATCGACAGCACCTCGAGCCGGGAGTGCGCCCCGAGCTTGTTCGCGAGGTTGGCGACGTGGTTGCGGACGGTGTGGACGCTGACCACGAGCCGCTCGCCGATCGCGGCGTTCGAGAGACCGTCGGCCAGGAGCGTCAGCACTTCCTGCTCGCGCTCGGTGAGCCGCAGCCCCGGCTCCGTGGCGGCGCCCCGGAAGCGGGGCAGCAGCCGCATCAGCATCTCCGGGGAGATCACCGCTTCACCGGCGGCCGCGGCGCGCACCGCGGTCGTGACCTCGGAGACACCACGGGTCTTGGACACGAACCCCGAGGCGCCGGCCTGCACGGCGGCGACGAGGACGGAGTCCGAGGTGCTGGCCGTCAGCACCACGAACGCCAGCCCCTCGCGGAGCGCGCGGAGCTCGTTGATCGACGCCACCCCGTCGCCGTCCGGCAGCTGGTGGTCGAGGAGGAGGACGTCCGGGGCCGTCTCCACGATGGCGCGACGGGCGTCTGCGAGGGTCGGGGCCCTGCCGACGGTCTGCAGGTCCGGCTCCGCGTCGAGCACCATCGCGAGGCTCGAGCTGAGGACCTCGTGGTCCTCGACGATCAGCACGCGCACCGGCGTGTCCGGGGCGTGTTCCGCGGTGTGCTCTCCCATGACACCGACACCTTTCGGTCGACGGTCCGCGCCGCAAGGGGCTGGGGGGTGGCGTAGCGGCAGGACCGGTGTGACGATTGTGACCGTTGATCGAGGCACCCAGGGAGGCGGGTCCGAGATGAGCAGTGACGTCTTGGGAGAGACGAGCAGGATCACCGAGCGTGCGACGCCGGACCAGGAGGTCGGACGGGAGGCCGCGCAGGCGCGCGCTCCGGGCGTGTCGCACTGGGCGTGCCGCATCCTGACCAGCACCAACGAGGCCATCATCCGGACCTCGGAGCGGCACGAGATGTACGGCGAGGTCTGCCAGATCCTGGTCCGTGACGGGGGGTTCCCGGCGGCCTGGGTCGAGGAGTTCGAGGACGGCGGGACGCTCCGTGCCGTGGCCGCCGCCGGACGCGCGGAGCACGGGCAGGCGCACGAGGCGTCGGTCCAGGTCCCGCTCCGCAGGGACGGGCGGCTGTTCGCGGTGCTCTCACTCGTGCAGGGCGAGGTCGAGGACGTAGACCCCTCGGAACGAGCGGACCGGTTCGACGAGGCGGTGACCGACCTGCTCCGGCGGGTGGCGGCGAACCTGTCGTTCGCGGTCCGAAACCTCGCGGCTGTCGAGCGGATGCGGGAGCTCGCCGACCAGCGACGCCAACTCGTCCACGGCGTGGTCAGCGCCGAGCAGCGGGAGCGGGTGCGCATCGCCAACGACATCCACGACGAGTCGGTGCCGCTGCTGGCCTCGCTGGAGCTGCGGCTGGGCCTGCTCGGGGACAGTGCTGCGGCGACCGACCCTGCGGTGCGCACCACGCTCGACGAGATGCAGACGACCCTCACCCGGGCCGTGACGGGGTTGCGCGACCTGCTGTTCGAGCTGGACGACGAGGGCGCCGACGACCTGCTCGAGGCCGTGCGCGAGGCGGCGGACCAGATCCTGCTGCCCTGCGGCGTCCGCTGGGAGATGACGGTGGAGGGGAGCGTGCGGCTCCCGCAGCTCGAGCGGCTCCAGACGCTCCGTATCGTCAAGGAGGCGCTGGTCAACATCCGCAAGCACGCGCAGGCGCGGACGGTGAGGATCGAGGTGCGCGGGACGCCCGACGGGGTCGAGGTGGCGGTCGCCGACGACGGCGTCGGCCTGCGGGGCACGCCGACCCGGCGACCGGGTCACCGTGGCCTGTCCAGCATGCGGCACCGGGCGGAGGTCAGCGGCGGCTGGCTCCGGGTCGAGCCCGGCCTGGCGGGCGGCACGACGGTCCGGTTCGCGGTGCCGGTCACGACCGCCCAGCTCGACGACGCGTGAACCCCGGCGGCCGCCGACCGGCCGCCGGGTGACCCCCGGGTGGCTGCCGGGTGGCTGCCGGGTGGCTGCCGGCTAGCGCAGTGAGTACGTCGCGAGCGACACGCCGGCGTAGTGCGCGGCGAACGCCAGGACGGTCAGGGCGTGGAAGACCTCGTGGAAGCCGAACCACGAGGGGAACGGGTCGGGTCGCCGCAGCCCGTAGACGATCCCACCGAGGGTGTAGAGCGCTCCGCCGGTGACGATGAGCCAGAACACCGCGCTGTTGCCCGACGCGACGAACTCGTCGCTGTAGAAGACCGCGGCCCACCCGAGCGCCATGTACACCGGGATGTAGAGCCACCGCGGGGCGCCGGTCCAGAACACGCGGAAGGCGACCCCCAGTGCGGCCCCGGCCCAGACGATCGACAACAGCTCGACCCGGGAGCGGCCCTCGAGCATGAGGAGGGTGAAGGGGGTGTAGCTGCCGGCGATCAGCAGGAAGATGTTGGCGTGGTCGAACCGCCGCAGGAACGCCCACGCCCGGGGTCCCCAGTGGCCGCGGTGGTAGACCGCCGACACCGTGAACAGCAGCGCCGCCGTCCCGACGAACACCGCGCTGCCGGTCCGCGCCGTCGGCGTGGGCGACAGCGCGACGAGCACGATGCCCGCGAGGACCGTCAGGGGGGACGTCACGAGGTGCAGCCAGCCCCGCAGCCGCGGCTTGACCTCCTCGATGACCGCCGAGAGCTGGTCACCCAGCTGCTGACCCAGCTGGTGGCCCAGCTGCTGGCCCTTGTCCAGGGCGCCGTCCAGGGCGCCGGCAGCGGGGCGAGTCGACATGGAGACAGTCTGCCAGGACCGCGCCGTTTCCAACCCTGTGCCAGCGTGCGGTCCCTTACCCTGAGCCGGTGCTGAAGGTCCGAGACCTGGTCAAGCGCGTCGTCTATCCGGCCTACGAGGCCCGGCTGGTACGCCGGCTCCCGCCCGACCGGCTGCCCCAGCATGTCGGGGTCATGCTCGACGGGAACCGCCGCTGGGCCAAGGCCGCCGGCGCCGACGCCGCGGCGGGCCACCGCGCCGGCGCGGCGAACATCTCGCCGTTCCTGCACTGGTGCGAGGACCTCGACATCGAGGTCGTCACGCTCTGGCTGCTCTCGACCGACAACCTCAACCGCAAGGAGGCCGAGCTCGCCGAGCTGCTCGGGATCATCGAGGACGTGGTCACCGAGCTGGCGGAGGTCGGCCGCTGGCGGCTCAACCCGGTGGGGGCCCTCGACCTGCTGCCGGACACGACCGCGGCCGTCCTGAAGGAGGCGTCGGCAGCCACCCGGGACGTCGACGGCGTCCTGGTGAACATCGCCGTCGGCTACGGGGGCCGGCGCGAGATCGCCGACGCCGTGCGCTCGCTGCTCCAGCAGCACGCGGAACAGGGGACCTCGCTCGAGCAGCTCGCCGAGGGCCTCGACGCCGACCACATCGGCGAGCACCTCTACACCAAGGGCCAGCCCGACCCCGACCTGGTGATCCGGACGTCGGGGGAGCAGCGGCTCGGCGGGTTCCTGCTGTGGCAGAGCACCCACAGCGAGTTCTACTTCTGCGAGGCGTACTGGCCGGCCTTCCGCCGCGTCGACTTCCTGCGGGCGCTGCGTGCCTACGCCGTCCGCAACCGTCGCTTCGGCCAGTAGCCCGCCCCTCCGGGCGACGCGTGTCGCGAGGCCGACCGACCCTGCTCGACGTACCGTCGTCAGCAGCAGCGTCGGGTGGGGAAGCCCGGCGGAGGCACAGGAGGTCGCCATGACCCCGTCCGTCACGTCACACGGTCCCGGCCGGACGTTCGTCCTCGACACCAGCGTGCTGCTGGCTGACCCGGCGGCGTTCACGCGGTTCGAGGAGCACGAGGTGGTGCTCCCGGTGGTGGTGATCACCGAGCTCGAGGCCAAGCGGCACCACCCGGAGCTGGGCTACTTCGCCCGGACCGCGCTGCGCCACCTCGACGAGCTCCGCGTGGCCCACGGCAGGCTCGACGCGCCGGTCCCGGTCGGTGAGCACGGCGGCACGGTCCGCGTCGAGCTCAACCACACCGACCCGGCCGTGCTGCCCTCGGGGTTCCGGCTCGGGGACAACGACACCCGGATCCTCGCCGTCGCGCGGAACCTCGCCGACGAGGGCGCGGCGGTCACGCTGGTCTCGAAGGACCTGCCGATGCGGATCAAGGCATCCTCGATCGGGCTGGCCGCCGAGGAGTACGTCGCGGAGCGGCTGGACGAGACCGGCTGGACCGGGATGGTGGAGCTCGACGTCGCGCCGGCCGAGCTCGACGAGCTGTACGACGACGGCCGGCTGAGCCTCGACGCGGCCCGCGAGCTGCCGTGCCACACCGGGCTCCGCCTGCTGTCGGACCGCGGCAGCGCCCTGGGGCGGGTCACGCCGGACAAGACCGTGCAGCTGGTGCGCGGCGACCGCGACGCCTTCGGGCTGCACGGCCGCTCGGCGGAGCAGCGGATCGCCCTCGACCTGCTCCTCGACCCCGACATCGGCATCGTCTCGCTCGGCGGCCGCGCCGGCACCGGCAAGTCCGCGCTGGCGCTCTGCGCCGGCCTCGAGGCGGTCATGGAGCGGCGCCAGCACAAGAAGGTCGTCGTCTTCCGGCCGCTGTTCGCCGTCGGCGGTCAGGAGCTCGGCTACCTGCCGGGGTCGGAGGCCGAGAAGATGTCGCCGTGGGGCCAGGCGGTCTTCGACACCCTGGGCGCGATGACCTCCAACGACGTCATCGACGAGGTGCTCGACCGGGGCATGCTCGAGGTGCTCCCGTTGACCCACATCCGGGGCCGCTCGCTGCACGACTCCTTCGTCATCGTCGACGAGGCCCAGTCCCTGGAGCGGAACGTGCTGCTCACGGTGCTGTCCCGGATCGGCGCCAACTCGAAGGTCGTGCTGACCCACGACGTCGCCCAGCGCGACAACCTCCGTGTCGGCCGTCACGACGGCGTCGTCGCCGTGGTGGAGCGGCTCAAGGGCCACCCGCTGTTCGCGCACGTCACGCTCACCCGCTCCGAGCGCTCCCCGATTGCCGCGCTGGTCACCTCGATGCTGGAGAGCGCGATCGTCTGACCCCCGCCGACGTGGCGCCGGTTCCCCAAGGGATGCAGGCATATTCGGGCTCCCCACGGGTCACGTCCCATGGGGAGCATCAACATGCCGTGGGGACAGCCCGGGATCCGCCACGAGGGGCGGCTCGACCGGGCACGAGGGGCGGCTCGGCGCAGGAGATGGTGGTCTAGACAAAAGTGAGCGCTGCCATCCCTGTCACCCGCGCGGAGTCGAGTGCGACAGTCGTCACACCGCGCCGATTTGGCGTCCCTCGGGGCTCGGGTCAAGGTAGGGGCCGGTCCTCGACGAGGAGGCCGCCTGACCCCGTCGTCGACCGTCTGCGAGCTCCCCTGTGCCCCTACGTACGTCCGCCGCACCGCGCCATCGTGCCGACCGTCCTGCCGCCACCCGTCGTCTCGGCATCGCCCTCGCGGTCACCGGTGCCGCCGTGGCGACGACCGGCGCCGCCGCCACCGGTGTCTTGCCGCTGGCCACGCAGACCGCTGACAGCGGGTCGGACCGGGGCGGGGCTCTCGACCTGACCGCTGCGAGCGCCGACGCGCTCACCCCTGCGCGGGCGGCGGCTCTGCAGGACCGGGGGAAGACGCAGGTGTCGCGCTCGGCGGCCCGCACCGCGGTGGACCCGCGCAAGGCGGCGCTGCTGCGCGACGAGTCGCGGTCCGGCGGCCAGGTGAGCCGCACCGAGGAGCTCGGCGGGGGTGACCCCCGGGCCATCGCCCAGGCGCTGCTCCCGCAGTTCGGCTTCGGCTCGGACCAGTTCTCGTGCCTGGATGCCCTGTGGACCAAGGAGAGCGGCTGGGACGTCCACGCCGACAACCCGACCTCCTCGGCGTACGGCATCCCCCAGTCGCTCCCCGGCGAGAAGATGGCGAGCGCCGGCGCTGACTGGGAGGACAACCCGGCGACCCAGATCACGTGGGGGCTGGGCTACATCCAGGCCCGCTACGGCACCCCCTGCAGCGCCTGGGCGCACTCGCAGTCCTACAACTGGTACTGAGCCCTCCGGGCCTTCAACGCAGGGAGGCCCTCGCCACCGGCAGGGCGCCGTAACGACCGTCGTGGAGGACCTCGAGCACCGGGCCGTCGACGAGCACCCGCACCGGTCCGTCGCCGCGCGGGAGCCGTACGCCGGGCGCACCGCTGGTCGGGGTGACGACGACGGCGCCCGGCTCCGTGCTCAGCACCGCCACGACCTCACCCTGCGTGCCCTCGACCTCGAACGCGTCCTCGTCGGGCTCCCAGGTCCTCGTGCCGCCGGGGTCGACGAGCAGGTCGACCACCACGCGGTCACCCTCGACGGCGACCGCGAGGGGCAGTCCCAGCGCACCTGCCCAGCCCGCCGACGGGTCGGCGACGTCCCGCAGCCAGGCCAGGAGCGCCGGTCGGCCGTCACGGTCCGCGAAGGCCGTCGCGGCGTACGGCACGCCGTACGCGAGCCGCTGCCACGGGCCGGTCGAGCTGAACCGACCGTCGGAGAACCTGCCGGGGACGGCCGCCACGTGGTGGAGCGTCTGCTGGTCCCAGACCGACACCACGAGGACGTCGACGTCACCGACCCGCACCAGCTGCGGGCACTCCCACGTCGTCCCGGTCCACTCCGGCTCGGTCTCCGCGCCGGACCGCGCCGCGACGAGTCCGGTGGAGCGCCAGTGGGTCAGGTCCTCCGAGGTGAACCCGTACACGCACGCGGTCCCGGGGCCGGCCCCGTCCTCGGCCGTGAGCCCGCCGCCCACGAGCATCCACCACCGGTCGCCGTCCGGGACGACGACCGGGTCGCGGAAGACCGCCGCACCGAGGTCCACCGGTGCCCGGGCGACCACCTCGGCGGGCGTCCAGGTGTCCCACGAGTCCCCCTCCGGACGTGCCACCCGGACCGCGCCGCGGTCGAGGTCCTCGTCCTGCACGGAGGTGTAGAGGAGGAGGGCGTCACCGTCGGGCGGACGGACCACGCACCCCGACCAGCAGCCGACCTCGTCGTCGGCGGGCCGGAGCGCGACCGGCCGCTCCTCCCAGGTGAGGAGGTCGGCGCTGACGGCGTGACCCCAGTGGCAGTGCGGCGCCCAGGCGGTGGTGGTGGGCACGTGCTGGAAGAACAGGTGGTACCGGTCGTCGCGCCACGTCACCGCCAGCGGGTCGTTGACCCATCCGGTGCGCGCGGTGAAGTGCCGGGTCGGCCGGCCGCTCGACGGGTCAGCCACGGTGCTCCTCCTGTCCGGTGGGGGTGAGGTCCAGCCGCAGCCGGTGCTCCAGGCCGTGACCGGTGAACCCCAGGCCGCGCACGATGGGCGCCGACGTGGTGGTGACGGCCTTGACGAGCCCGAGCGTCGCGCCGCGCTCGCGGGCCAGCCACAATCGGGTGCCGAGCGTGGCGCGGTAGGCCCCGCGACCGCGCAACGCGGGCCGGGTGGCGCCGCCCCACAGTCGCGCGACCTCGCCCGAGACGGTGCACCCAGCAGCCGTGGCCGGCTCGCCGTCGACGTAGGCGACGACGCGCAGCTCGGTCGGCTCGGGGGCGGTCAGCTCCGCGAGCAGCCGCGCGGAGTCCTCCTCGCTCCGCCCCGCGTCCCCCCAGACCTCGGAGCTCACCAGGTCGGCGTCGGCGAGCGTGGCGGCGTCGAGGACGACGCGTACGTCGAGCCCCGCGCACCGGAACCGCCCTCGGTCGGCGTCCACCGGGTCCGCCGCGAGGCCCGCCGCCGCCAGGTGGGTCTCCTCGAGCGGGAGGGAGAGGACCTCCACGGACTCCACGTGCACCGCTCCTCTGGCCGTGAGGTGGTCGCGGAGGTCGGTCGGCGTGGTGCTGTCGCCCACCCAGAAGGAGACGTCGGGGCGCCGCCAGGCCCGCACCACCGCGAGGACCTCCGCGACGACGTCCTCCGCGGACCGCGGCGAGCGGCACCACGCGACGTGCGTCGGCACCGCGAAGGCCGGGGGGTAGGCGACCAGGTGGTAGTCCGGGGTCCGGGTCTCGGACGCCCCGGGCGGGACCCAGACCCAGGTCGCGGCCGCCTCGCGGACCCGGTCGGAGGTCCAGCCTCCGTCCCCGGGCGCACCCGGATCACCGGCGCCGGTCACGGGTGGGTCATGCGGCGTACGTCGAGAGCGGCGTCGAGCTGCTCCTCGGTGAGCTCACCGCGCTCGACGTACCCCTCCTCGAGGACGACCTCCCGGATCGTCTTCTCCTCCTTGACCGCCTTCTTGGCGACCGCGGCGGCGTTCTCGTAGCCCAGGTAACGGTTGAGCGGCGTGACGACCGACGGGGAGGACTCCGCGTAGCGCTGCATGCGCTCGAGGTTCGCGGTCGTGCCGACGACGCAGCGGTCGGCGAGCACCCGGCTGCTCGTGGCGAGCAGCCGGATCGACTCGAGCAGGTTGCGCGCCATCACCGGCAGCATCACGTTCAGCTCGAAGGTGCCGCTGGCGCCGGCCGTGGTGACCGTGAGGTCGTTGCCGATGACCTGGGCGCAGACCATCAGCGTCGCCTCGGGCACCACCGGGTTGACCTTGCCGGGCATGATGCTCGACCCGGGCTGCAGGTCGGGGAGGTTGATCTCCGCGAGACCCGTCCGCGGGCCCGACCCCATCCAGCGGAGGTCGTTGCAGATCTTGGTCAGCCCCACGGCGTAGGTGCGCAGCTGTCCGGAGAGCTCGACGAGGGCGTCGCGGCCGCCCTGCGCCTCGAAGTGGTCCTCGGCCTCGGTGAACGGCAGGCCGGTGATCGAGGCGAGCTCCTCGATGACGGCGGCGGAGAAGCCGACCGGGGTGTTGATCCCGGTGCCGACCGCGGTCCCACCGAGCGGCAGCGCAGCGGCGCGGGGGAGCGTCGAGCGGACCCGCTCGACGCCCAGCCGGACGATCGCGGCGTAGCCGCCGAACTCCTGACCCAGCATCACCGGCGTGGCGTCCATGAGGTGGGTCCGCCCGGACTTCACCGCGTCGGAGAACTCGTCCGCCTTGCGCTCGAGCGCCTCCGCGAGGTGCTGCAGGGCCGGCAGCAGCTGCTCCTGCGCGGCGCGGACCGCGGCCACGTGGATCGAGGTGGGGAACACGTCGTTGCTCGACTGGCTGGCGTTGACGTGGTCGTTGGGGTGCGCCGCCACCCCGGCCCGGGACGCGAGCGTCGCGAGCACCTCGTTCATGTTCATGTTGGAGCTGGTCCCCGAGCCGGTCTGGAAGACGTCGACGGGGAACGCGTCCGCGTGCTCGCCACCGGCCACCTGGAGCGCTGCCTCGGCGACCGCGTCGGCCACCTCCTGGTCCAGGACGCCCATCCGGCCGTTGACCCGCGCAGCTGCGGCCTTGACGAGCGCCAGCGCCTGCACGTGCTCGGCCTCCAGGCGGCTCCCGCTGATCGGGAAGTTCTCGACTGCGCGCTGGGTCTGCGCCCGCCACAGGGCGTCGGCCGGCACCCGGACCTCGCCCATGCTGTCGTGCTCGATGCGGAAGTCGTTCATGGGGCGCGACGGTAGCGGACGCCGGACCGCCGGGGCGGAGTCAGTCGAGGTGGCGGAAGACCACGTCGTCGACGAGGCCGTTGAACTGGTCGGAGTCCGTCGCCAGGACGTCCCCGTGCTGGTCGACCTTGCCGCCGATCGAGAACGGCGCGTCGCCGCCGCCGTAGGACAGCGACCCCGTCGCACCCCTCTCGGAGTACTCCCGGGCCCTGTCGGCGTCGGCGCCGGCGGCCACGCGCAAGGTCACCTCGTTGCCGACCCGGCGGCACCGCACCCGGTACCAATCCCCTGGCTCGACCCGGTGCGTCGCCCGGACGGTCACCGCGCCCTCGTCGCCGCTGACGCGGCACGAGGGGTGGGCGCCGTCCAGCTGGATCTTGTACTGCGACTGCGCCCCGAACAGCCCGCGCTGCACCAGGTTGTCGCCGTTGTCGGTCGGCGAGACGCCGGTCAGCTCGTCGAGGACGAAGTCCGCGCCGAAGGCGAAGTTGCCGTCCCCGGGGTCGGTCCGGTCGAGCGCCTGGGTGAGCGGCCGCACCACGACCACCGCCGGGGACGCGGGCTGGCCGGGACGGAAGCGCTCCATCCGCAGGGAGTGCCCGGCGGGGGAGCGGTCCGGCCCCGCGGCGACCTCCCCGCCGGCGACCGACGCGACCGCGCCGACGATCCCCGGCAGACCGAGCTCGTCCAGCAGCGGGTGTCCCCGGTGGTCGACCCGGTCGAAGGACAGGTAGAGGTCACGGTCCCTTCCGGCATCTTCCGAGGCGTACGCCGGAGCAGCGGCCGTCACCAGGATGCCGGTCGCGAGGCCAGCCGCGAGCCCGGTCATGTGCGTTCCCATGGCGCGATCGTACGGTCAGGTCCGCTCTGTCCCGGACGGGTCCCAGGCTCGCCGGTCCCAGCTCGGTCACAGTCGGGTCTCAGGGGTTTGTCAGGCAGGGGTCCGGAAAGGGATGCTGAGCAGGGCGTGGCACGCGTCACGTCTACTCAACCGTTGATCAGGAGCGTTCAGATGGCAGTAGGCAAGCGACGCCGCCGGCTCGCGACCGTGGGCCTTGGCGTGTCCCTCGCGCTGGCGACCAGTGGCTGTCTCCAGGACCCCAACGCGAGCAGCGGTGGTGGAGTCGGAGGCGTCGGCGCCACCGTCGACAACAACCAGGGCGACGGCGACGGGGTCGTGACGATTCTTGGCGCGTACGGCGGTGACGAGAAGGAGAACTTCGAGAAGGCGCTCGCGCCGTTCGAGGACGAGTCCGGGATCGACATCCAGTACACCGAGGACACCGACTTCACCACGACCATCAAGACGCGGGTTGCAGCGGGCGACACCCCCGACATCGGGTTCTTCCCGCAGCCCGGTGGGCTGCTGGAGCTTGCGGAGGCAGGCAACATCCAGCCGGTCGACACGTTCCTCGACTACGACGCGATCGAGAAGACGTTGGTGCCCGGCCTTCTCGAGTCCGCCCGGCTCAACGGGCGGGTCTACGGCGCGCCGATGCGGCTGGCCAACAAGAGCATCGTCTGGTACCCGAAGAAGGTCTGGGACGCCGCCGGGTACGAGGTGCCCACGACGCTCGACGAGCTCTTCGCGCTGGCCGACCAGATCAAGGCCGACGGCATCCAGACGCCGTGGTGCATGGCGTGGAACGCCGACCAGGCGACGGGTTGGGTCGGGACCGACTGGGTCGAGCAGTTCGTGCTCAGCGTCAACGGGCCCGAGGTCTACAACCAGTGGACGAGCCACGAGATCCCGTTCGACGACCCGCAGATCGTCGAGGCGTTCGACGAGTTCGCGAAGATCGCGAAGGCGGGTGACAACGTCTACGGCGGTGTGAAGACGGTCGTGCAGACCCAGGTGGCGGAGTCGATGGTGCCGGCGTTCCGCAACCCGCCCGAGTGCATGCTCGAACGTCAGGGGAGCTTCGAGATCTCGTTCCTACCGGCGCCCATCCAGGCCGACCTCGACAATGAGGTCGGGGTGTTCCCCTTCCCGTCCGTCGAGGCGGGCGCGACCGCGCCGCCGATCCTCGGCGGTGCGGACCTGGCAGCACTGTTCAACGGCGACGACGACGAGGCCGTCGAGGTGATGAGGTTCCTCACCTCGGACCAGTTCGGCGCCGAGTGGGCCCAGGCGGGCGGCTGGATCTCCCCGCACAAGACCTTCGACGCCAGCAACTATCCGAACCAGACCACCAAGGACATCGCTCAGCAAGCCACCGAGGCCTCGCTCGTGGTCTTCGACGGCTCGGACGTGATGCCCAAGGAGGTCGGGTCGGGCACCTTCTGGACCGGCATGGTGGACTGGATCCAGGGTCAGGACTCCGCGGCGACCGCCACTGCTATCGAAGGGTCGTGGCCGGAGTGAGCACGAGCATCGACCAGGCAGGCGGCGCGTCGCGGGAGGCCGCACCCGGCGACCCGCAGCCACCAGGCGCCACGCCGGCGCGCTCCGGTGACTCCGGGGGCGGTCCCGCGGAGAAGGCCAACGTCGGCAAGATCGTCCTCGGTGTGCTCGGGTTCGTGCTCGTCACCTGGTTCGCCTGCAACGCCTTCCTGGCGTTCGCCTACCACCCCGAGTGGTTCGCCGACAGCAAGATCCTGATCGGGATCCTCGCGGTGGTGGTAGGCCTCGCCGGCGCGTTCCTGTTCTTCTACTTCGTCAACATGTTCGTCGAGGGCCTGCCCGGCCGGCTCTCGCGCGGCGTGATGCCCTACGCGTTCCTGCTGCCTGGGCTGTCGCTCATGGCACTGATGCTGCTCTACCCGACGATCCAGACCATCAACTACGCCTTCGCCAACCGCGACAGCACGGCGTACGTCGGGCTGGAGAACTTCCGCGACATCTTCGGATCGGGGGAGTTCTGGCAGGCGATCGTCAACAACGCCCTGTGGCTGGTCATCGTCCCCGCGGTGACGGTGTTCTTCGGCGTGATCGTCGCGGTCCTCGCCGACCGGCTCTCCGCCACCGGTGAGAAGGTCACGAAGAGCTTCGTCTTCCTCCCGATGGCGATCTCGTTCGTCGGCGCCTCGGCGATCTGGTCGCTGGTCTACGCCTACGACCCGCCGAGCGAGGACCCCACGGGGGCGCTCAACGCGGTGTGGCGGATGCTCGGGGGCGACCCGCAGACCTGGCTGTCCACCTCCACGCTGCGGCTCAACTCGATCCTGCTGATGGTCATCCTCATCTGGCTCCAAGTCGGGTTCGCCATGATCCTGCTGTCCTCGGCGATCAAGGGCGTCCCGGAGGACACGCTCGAGGCGGCGCGGATCGACGGCGCCGGCGAGTTCAAGATCTTCACGAAGGTCGTCATCCCGCAGATCATGGGGACGATCATCACGGTCTTCATCACCGTCGTGATCCTCGTGCTCAAGGTCTTCGACATCGTCTACGTCCTGACCGACGGCCGGGACAAGACCCAGGTGATCGCGAACCTGTTCTTCGCCGAGCTGTTCCGCAACAGCCAGGCCGGGAGGGCCGCCGCGATCGTCGTGGTGCTCCTGGTCCTCATCCTGCCGGTCCTGGTCTACCAGGTGCGGCACTTCAGGAAGGAAGAGGCAGCCCGATGACCTCGTTGACCACCGCTGCCGGCATGAGTGCCGGCGAGAAGACGACGAGCGCCTCCTCCGCCGGAGGACGCATGGCCGACGGCCGCAGGCGCAGCTGGGTCGCGATCCTCACCATGGCACTGCTCACCGTGCTCTGGACGCTGCCCACGATCGGGCTGCTGGTGACGTCGCTGCGCAGCCGGGACGCCCAGGCCGAGACCGGCTGGTGGACGGCGCTGTGGAACGGCGGCTGGACGACGGAGAACTACCGGGGGGTGTTCGAGACCGACATCGGCACGTCCTTGCTGAACAGTGTCATCGTCGCGATCCCGGCGACGATCATCCCCATCATGTTCGCCGCGTTCGCGGCGTACGCGTTCACCTTCATGAGCTTCCGCGGCAAGGACGTCCTGTTCATCCTCATCGTGGCCGTCATGGTGGTGCCCATCCAGGTGGCCTTCCAGCCGCTGCTGAACCTGCTCGGCCCCAACGGACTGGGGATCTCCGGGGAGTTCATCGCGGTCTGGCTGCTGCACACCGGGTTCGGGATGCCGCTGGCGATCTACACGCTGCGCAACTACATGTCGACGCTGCCTTACACGGTGATCGAGTCCGCCAGGATCGACGGCGCGACCAACTTCCAGACGTTCTGGAAGCTCATCGTGCCGATGTCGGTCCCGGCACTGGCGGCATTCGCCATCCTGCAGTTCCTGTGGGTGTGGAACGACCTCCTCATCGCGAAGCTGTTCCTGACCGCTGACAACCAGACGATCATCGTCGCCGTCCAGGGTCTGCTCGGTGCTCAGGGCCAGGGGACGGAGTTCCTGCCGGCCGCGGCGTTCATCTCGATGCTGATCCCGATGATCGTCTTCTTCAGCATGCAGCGGTTCTTCGTCCGCGGTCTCACCGGCGGCGCCGTCAAGGGGTGAGCGTCACCTCCGCCCATCTGCGGGCGGGCGGGACCAGCGTGCTGCTGGTCCCGTCCGCCGACGGCGTCCCGACGCTGCTGCACTGGGGCGCCGACCTCGGTGACCTGACCCCTGCGGACATCGCCTCCTACGCCCTGCTCCGCGTGCCGGGCGTGCCGATGTCGGCCCTCGACGCCCCACGTCACCTCTCGGTGCTCCCGACCAACGTCGAGGGCTACACCGGGACGCCCGCCGTCGAGGTCTCCCGGACCCGGACAGCCGCGCCCGGGAACGTCCGCGCCGGGGCCTGGGCCCCTCGGTTCCGGGAGTGGGACTGGTCGGTGGAGCCGGCCGAGCCCTGCGGTGGGACCGTCCGGTTGTCCTCGACCGACGGCGAAGCCGGTCTCACGGTGGCCTGGGAGCTCGAGCTCAGTGAGGAGGGTGTCGTCCGGGCGCGTTCCCGGCTGCGCAACACCGATGAGGGCGACCTCTCGGTCGCTGCGGTCCGGACCGTGCTCCCCGTCCCGGCGTACGCCGAGGAGCTGCTGGACCTGACCGGCCGGTGGTGCCGGGAGCGGGTCCCCCAACGTCACGTGTGGCAGCAGGGCACCTGGCTTCGCCAGGGTCGCCACGGCCGCACCGGGCACGACGCCTCGCTGCTGATGGTCGCCGGGACCCCGGGGTTCACCAACCGGCGCGGCCTGCTGTGGGGGGTCCACGTCGCCTGGAGCGGTGACCACCAGACCTACGCCGAGCGGACCCCCGAGGGTGAGGCGCTGCTCGGCGGCGGTGAGCTGCTCTCGAGCGGCGAGGTGGTCCTCGCACCCGACGAGGAGTACGCCGCACCGTGGCTGGTCGCCGCCTGGTCCGACACCGGGCTGGACGGGCTCAGCGACCGGCTCCACCCCTGGGTGCGGCGTCGCTCGCCACGCAGCCGGAGACCCCGGCCGGTGGTGGTCAACACGTGGGAGGCGACCTACTTCGACCACCGGCTCGACGAGCTGACCGCCCTCGCCGACGCGGCTGCCGAGGTCGGCGCAGAGCGGTTCGTGCTCGACGACGGCTGGTTCGCCGGGCGCCGGCACGACCGCGCGGGGCTCGGCGACTGGATCGTCGACCCCGGGGTGTGGCCCGACGGCCTGCACCCCCTCGTGGACCACGTCCGCGGGCTCGGTCTGGAGTTCGGGTTGTGGGTCGAGCCGGAGATGGTCAACGAGGACTCGCAGCTGGCGCGTGAGCACCCGGACTGGCTGCTCCGCGGCCGGTCGGGGCTCCCGGACACCTGGCGCTTCCAGCAGGTCCTCGACCTGCAGCACGAAGAGGCCTACGCGCACGTCCGGGACGCGCTGGTCGCGCTGGTCGACGAGTACGACATCGCCTACCTCAAGTGGGACCACAACCGCGACCTCGTCGACGTGGCGCACGCCGGCCGGCCGGCGGTGCACGGGCAGACGCACGCGCTGTACCGGCTCCTCGACGAGCTCCGTGCGACCCGGCCGGCTCTGGAGATCGAGTCCTGCGCCTCGGGCGGCGCCCGGGTCGACCTGGGGATCCTCGAGCGGACCGACCGCGTCTGGGCGAGCGACACCCTCGACCCGCTGCTCCGCACGCCGATCCAGCGGTGGACGTCGCTGCTGGTCCCTCCGGAGCTGGTCGGGTCCCACATCGGGGGACCCGTCGCCCACACCACCGGACGCTCGGCAGGGCTCGGCCTGCGCGCCGCGGTGGCCCTGCTCGGTCACTTCGGCATCGAGTGGGACCTGTCGTCGCTCGGCCCCGAGGACCGCGCCGGGGTGGCGGCCTGGGTCGCCCTGCACAAGGAGCTCCGCCCGCTGGTCGCCGAGGGCAGGACCGTCCGGCCCGACCACCCCGACCCGGCGGTGCAGGTCACCGGCGTCGTGGCAGCGGACCGCAGCGAGGCCGCGTTCGTCGTCGCGGTGCTGGACACCACCCTCACCCAGGCTCCGACGCTGGTGCACCTGGCCGGGCTCCACCCCGACCGGCGCTACGAGCTGCGCGCGGTGGCGCCCACGACCGACCGGCACTCCCTCGACCTCGGCAGCTCCTGGACCTCCGGTGACCCCGTCACGGTCACCGGGACCACGCTCATGGAGGCCGGGATCCGGCTCCCCACGACGGCTCCCGAGTCGGCGTACGTGTTGCTGTTGCGGCGCGTGATGTGAGCGACGTCGCATGACGCCCCCTGCGCCGGGTAGTGTCCGTCACACCCCACAACGGATCGTCCGGCACGTTCCTGCCGGTGGAAGAGGTGTGACATGGCCAAGGTGACCTTCGAGAAGGCACAACGGTGGTACCCGGGAGCAGACTCCCCAGCAGTGCCCGGCATCTCCCTGGACATCGAGGACGGCGAGTTCATGGTGCTCGTCGGCCCGTCCGGCTGCGGCAAGTCCACGACGCTGCGGATGCTCGCAGGGCTCGAGGACGTCAACGAGGGACACATCTACATCGGCGACCGCGATGTCACCCACATCCCGCCGAAGGACCGCGACATCGCGATGGTGTTCCAGAACTACGCGCTCTACCCGCACATGAGCGTCGCGGACAACATGGCCTTCGCGCTCAAGATGGCCAAGGTGCCGAAGGACGAGCAGCGCAAGCGGGTGGCCGAGGCCGCTCGCATCCTCGGGCTCGAGGAGTACCTCGAGCGCAAGCCCAAGGCCCTGTCCGGTGGCCAGCGTCAGCGCGTCGCGATGGGCCGCGCAATCGTGCGGCAGCCGCAGGTCTTCTGCATGGACGAGCCGCTCTCGAACCTCGACGCGAAGATGCGGGTGCAGACCCGCGGCGACATCGCCAAGCTCCAGGCCGACCTCGGCGTCACCACGGTCTACGTCACCCACGACCAGGTCGAGGCCATGACGATGGGCGACCGCGTCGCGGTGATGAGCAAGGGTCACCTGATGCAGGTCGACACTCCCCTGCGCCTGTACGACAAGCCCGTCAACCTCTTCGTCGCCGGCTTCATCGGCTCCCCGCAGATGAACCTGCTCGAGGGTGTGGCGTCCAACGGCCAGGTGCAGATCGGCAAGTACGCCGTACCGGTCGACCCGACCGCCTCGAAGCGGATGAACGGGCGGGTCACGGTCGGGGTCCGGCCCGAGAACTGGCGGATCGTCAACGCCGGCGAGGGTCTGCCGGTGTCGGTCACGGTCGTCGAGGAGCTCGGTGCCGACAACTTCGTCTACGGCACCTCCGACGTCGAGGGCCTGCCCGCGAACGTCATCATCCGCGCCCCTGGTCGCGGCACCCTGCACAAGGGTGACGTCCTGCACGTGACGACCGACCCCCACCACGTCCACGTGTTTGACACCGAGAGCGGGGACCGGCTCTCCGAGTGACGGGCTGAGACCCGAACCGCATGGCTGAGGACACCCGCAGCCGGGTCCCGGTCGACGCGGTCCTCGACAGTGCCAGCAGTGAGCTGGGGCAGCTCGAGGGCGCGGCGTTCCGGGCCCGGTGGCGGGTGGTCGCAGACGACCTCGTCGAGGCGCTGAGCGCCGTCTACGGCGAGACGCACGAGATCGGGCCGTTGCTCGCCGACCTCGTGGCCGACGCCCTGACGGCGGCCTGCGAGCGGCCACCGTCGCTGCGGACCCTGGACCGGGTGCGCGAGGTGGACCCCGAGTGGTTCCTCGCCCCGGAGGTCGTGGGCTACATCGCCTACGCCGACCGGTTCGCCGGCGACCTGCGCGGGGTCGCCGAGCACGTCGACCACCTCGAGGCGCTGGGCGTCCGCTACCTGCACCTGATGCCGCTGCTGCAGCCCCGCGAGGGCGAGAACGACGGCGGCTACGCGGTCTCCGACTACGACGCCGTCGACCCGCGGCTCGGGGACGTCGCCGACCTCAGCGCGCTCGCGGACCGGCTCCGTGAGCGCGGCATGGCGCTCTGCGTCGACCTCGTGCTCAACCACACCGCCCGGGAGCACGCGTGGGCCCGGCGGGCCGTCCAGGGCGATCCCACGTACCAGGACTTCTACTGGTTCTTCCCCGACCGCAGCGAGCCGGACGCCTACGAGCGCACCCTCCCCGAGGTCTTCCCCGACATGGCCCCGGGCAGCTTCACGCGGCTCGACGCGAGCCATGGCGTGACCGGCCCGCTGTCGGGCTGGTGGGCGTGGACGACGTTCCACGAGTTCCAGTGGGACCTCCGCTGGTCGAACCCGGCGGTGTTCCGCGCGATGCTCGGCGTGCTGTTCCGGCTGGCGAACCGCGGAGTCGACGTCGTCCGGCTCGACGCGGTTCCCTTCCTGTGGAAGCGGCTCGGCACCAACTGCCAGAACCAGCCCGAGGCACACCGGATCCTGCAGGCGCTCCGGGCGCTGGTCCGGCTGGCGATGCCGGGTGTGCTGCTCAAGGGCGAGGCGATCGTCGGTCCCGACGAGCTGGTGGGCTACCTCGGAGGGCACGACCGGTTCCGGCCCGAGTGCGACATCGCCTACGACAACCAGCTGATGGTGATGGTGTGGTCGGCGCTGGCCTCACGCGACGTACGCCTGACCGCGCAGGCGCTGGGCCGGCGTCGTGAGGTCCCGGGTCGGACCACGTGGGTCACCTACCTCCGCTGCCACGACGACATCGGCTGGGCGGTCAGCGAGGAGGACGCCTGGGCGCTGGGGATCGACCCCGCGGCGCACCGGCGGTTCCTCGCCGGGTACTTCGCGGGGCGGTTCCCCGGCTCCTTCGGCAAGGGGATGGACTTCCAGCCCGAGCCGCACACCGGCGAGGCCCGGACCTCGGGGATGGCGGCGTCGCTCGTCGGGCTGGACGACGCCCGGGCGGCGGGCGACGAGGCCGCCACGACCGCCGCCCTGCACCGGCTGGAGACGGCGTACTCGGTCATCTACTCCTTCGGCGGCATCCCGCTGGTCTACATGGGCGACGAGGTTGCGCTCGGCAACGACCCGCTCTGGGACGAGGACCCCGAGCACGCCGACGACAACCGCTGGCTGCACCGGCCGCCCATGGACTGGGCGACCATCGAGCAGCGCCACCGGACCGGCACCGTCGAGCACCGCACGTTCACGGCCCTGCAACGGCTCGGCGCCGTCCGCGCGTCGACGACGTCGCTCGGGTCGAACGCGACCGTCGAGGTGCTCGACACCGGGAACCCGCGGGTCCTGGGCTACGTCCGGCGCCACCCGCGCTCGGCCCCGGTGGTGTGCCTGGCCTGCTTCAGCGACTCCGACGAGAGCGTCGCGGGGGAGGTCGTACGCCGCGGCGGGCTGCACCGGCCGGTGCACCTGCACTCGAGCAGCGGCGGGGTGCACTGGGCCGGGGACGCGGTGACGCTCGGTCCGTGGCAGTTCCTCTGGCTCACCGACCCCGACTGACCCCGCTCGGCTGCGCGGGGGGTGCCTCGGCGCGCTCGGCGCTGCGGCGGATCGCCGCCACGAAGCGGGGGAACAACCCCTCGGGGAGGTCGTGGCCCATGCCGTCGACCAGCACGAGCTCGGCGCCCGGGACCGCGGCGGCCGTGGCGCGACCGCCGGACACGTGCACCATCCGGTCCGACAGCCCGTGCAGCACCGTGACGGGGACGGTGACGTCGCGCAGCGCGGTGGTCCGGTCGCGCTGGGTCACCACCGCCAGCATCTGGCGCATCGTGCCGCTGAGGCAGATCCCCCGGTCGTAGGTCTCGCCGGCCCGCTCCCGGGCGTCCTCGTCCCGGCGCCGGTAGGACGGCGACCCGATGAGCCGGCCGAACGCGACCGCGCCGTCGATGTACTCCTCCCGGCCGCGGCCCTGCCGCTTGAGGAGATGGGGGAGCAGCAGCGGGTCCTGATGGCCGCTGCGGCGTGCGCCGGTCGTCGACATGATCGACGTGAGCGAGAGGACCCGGTCGGGATGCTCGATGGTCATCAGCTGCGCGATCATGCCGCCCATCGAGACGCCCGCGACGTGGGCTGCGGGCAGCCCCAGGTGGTCGAGCAGCGCCACCGCGTCCTCGGACATGTCGTGCAGCGAGTAGGGCACCGCGACCCGGCGACGGAGGAAGGCGCGCACGAGGTCGCGCTGGGTGACCCGGTGCTGCCGGAGCTTGGTGGAGCGACCGGTGTCGCGGTTGTCGAACCGGACGACGTAGAAACCCTCCTCGACGAGCTGGCGGCACAGGGCGAGCGGCCACCAGGTCATCGGGCCGCCGAGCCCCATGACGAGCAGCAGCGGCCTCGCCGAGGGGTCGCCGAAGGTCTGATAGCAGAGCTCGATGCCGGGGCGCACGGTGGCGTGCTGCTCCGGCGTGGCACCGGGGACGACGGCGGCTGCAACGCCGCTGCCGCCCGGGGCGGCGGGCGGGGCGAGGTCGCTCACGCGCCACCCGGGAGGACGTTCGGCCACCCGGCGGGCAGCTCGTCGCGGCGCGGCGGGTCGGCGCCGCGGCGCGAGACCGTGACCGCCCCGACCTGGTGGGCTGCGCTGAGGTACGCCGAGAGCCGCCGCTCCTCGAGGTCCTCGAGCCCGTGCTCGAGCGCGACCACGACGAGGGCGGCCATGAAGGAGTCGCCGGCGCCGACGGTGTCGACGACGTCCACCCCGCCGGACGGCACCTCGACGGTGCAGCCGGCCGTGAAGGCCACGGCGCCACCTCCTCCGCGAGTCATCACGAACAGCCGGGTCCGCTGCGCGAGGATCCGGGAGGCCACCTCCTCGGGTGTCCTTCCCGGCGCCAGGAACCCCAGGTCCTCGTCGCTCATCTTCACCAGGTCGGCGGAGGCGGCGACCTCCTGGACGTCGAGCCAGGTCTGGGCGGCGTCGGGCGTCAGCGCCGGACGGGCGTTGGGGTCGTAGCTGACGAGGGCTCCGCGTCGGGCAGCGCCGTCGACCAGGTCGAGGACCGTGTCGCGTCCCGGGCGGAGCAGCGCCCCGACCGAGCCGACGTGCAGGGCGTCGGTCTCGTCCGGGAGGTCGACGCGGCCGAGCTCCCACCTCAGGTCGAAGTCGTACGTCGCGGCACCCGTGGGGTCCAGCCGGGCGGTGGCGGTGCTCGTCGACCGGCCCGACCGCACGGCGTCCGGGTGCAGCCGGACGCCGCTGCGTCGCACGTGGTCCTGCACCAGCCGGCCGTTGCCGTCGTCGCCGACCTCGGTGACCAGCAGCGTGTCGATCCCGAGCCTGGAGAGTCCGACCGCGACGTTGAGCGGCGACCCCCCGGGCGCCAGCTCCCGGTCGCCCGTGGTCGGGACCACGATGTCGACCAGGGCCTCGCCTGCCACGACCGCGTGCGGCCTGCCGCGGTCAGTGCTGGAAGTCGACACTGGCGTAGGCCTTGAGCTTGAGCAGCGAGTGCTCGGACTTGATGCTCCGGATGGTCCCGCTGCGCGAGCGCATGACCAGCGAGTGCGTGGTGGCGCCGCCGGCGCGGTAGCGGACCCCCTGCAACAGCTCACCGTCGGTGATCCCGGTCGCGACGAAGAAGCAGTCGTCGGCGTTGACCAGGTCGTCGGTCGACAGCACGGCGTCCGGGTCGAGGTCGTGACCGGCGTCGAGGGCGCGCTGCCGCTCGTCGTCGTCCCGCGGCCAGAGCCGGCCCTGGATGACGCCGTCGAGCGCCTTCATCGCGCAGGCCGCGATGATCCCCTCCGGCGTACCGCCGATGCCGAGGAGCAGGTCGATCCCGGTGCCAGAGCGTGCCGCCATGATCGCCCCGGCGACGTCGCCGTCGCTGATGAACATGATCCGGGCGCCGGTGGCGCGGACGTCCTCCACCAGCTGCGCGTGCCGGGGCCGGTCGAGCACCACGACGGTCACGTCCTCGGGGGCGCTCCGCTTGGCCCGCGCGACCTGGTGGATGTTCTCGGCGACCGGGTTGCGGATGTCGACGACGTCGGCGGCCTCGGGACCCGTGACGAGCTTCTCCATGTAGAACACCGCCGACGGGTCGTACATCGAGCCGCGCGGGGCGACCGCCATGACCGACACCGCGTTGCTCATGCCCTTGGCCGTCAGCGTGGTGCCGTCGATGGGGTCGACCGCGACGTCGCACTCCGCGCCGGTGCCGTCGCCGACCTCCTCGCCGTTGTAGAGCATCGGGGCGTTGTCCTTCTCGCCCTCGCCGATCACCACGACCCCGCGCATCTGGACCGTCGAGATCATGACCCGCATCGCGTTCACGGCGACCTGGTCCGCGCCGTTCTTGTCCCCGCGGCCGACCCAGCGACCGGCGGCCATGGCCCCCGACTCGGTGACCCGCACGAGCTCGAGGGCGAGGTTCCGGTCGGGCGCGCTGGGGGGCGGAGCGAGGCTCGATGCCTCCGGCGGCAGGTCCGGCGTCGCACCCGACGCACCCCTGCGGCCGACGGAGGGGGCTGCCATGGCGCCAGGGTAACGGAGAGCCGCCGCGACCTCCGGGGCGCTCCACGGGGTCGCCAGGCCTGCACGAGGGCTGGAGGAGGGCTGGACAATGGCGGCATGAGCGAGCAGCCCGGGCGCTACCAGCGGTCCTTCTCGGGGATGCTCGCTGCGCTCCTGGTCCTGCTGCTCGGCGTCGGCGCCTTCGTCCTGCTGCGCGACGCCAACCGGGTCGACCCCGGCGCTCCCGTCCGTCCCGTCGACTACGCGCAGCCGGCGCGGTTCGCACAGGAGGCGGTGCCCTTCGAGCTGCTGGCGCCGCGCGAGCTCGCGGAGGGGGCGTCCGCGACGAGCGTCCGTTTCGACCCCACGGCGCAGGAGCAGTCCTGGCACCTGGGTGTGCTGACGGCGGAGGAGCGCTACATCGGGCTGGAGCAGTCGACGCGGACGGTCGACGAGATGGTGGCCGACTTCGTGGACGCCGATGCGTCCGAGGACGGGGAGGTCGAGGTCAGGGGCGAGACGTGGTCACGCTGGACCGACCCTGGACGCGACCCCGGTGCGGATCCGTCGACGGCGCCCGAGGGCGACCTCGCGCTGGTCCGCGAGGCCGGCGGAGCCACCACCGTGGTCGTGGGGACGGTCTCGCAGGACGAGCTGACCGCGTTCGTGGCGTCCCTGCGCTGAGCACCCGCCTCCGTACTGAGAGGGCAGGCTTCAGTGCTCGTCCCGTCCGGCGAGGACGGCGTCGAGCCGCTGGCGGGCCCCGTCGAGCCACTCCTGGCACACCTGTGCCAGCTGCTCCCCGCGCTCCCAGAGCGCGATCGACTCCTCGAGGGTGGTGCCGCCCTGCTCGAGCGCGCGCACCACCTCGAGCAGCTGTTCGCGGGCGGACTCGTAGTCCAGCCGTTCCCCGGACTCCTCCGGGGTGCGCGGGGTGGTGTCGTCAGCCATGGGTGCCTCCGTCGCTGGGCAGGGTGGGGTCCGTGCCGGGGTCGGTGCGCGGGTCCGCCTGGGCAGCGCCGTCCCGGTGCGCCGCACCGACGACCAGGTCGAGCCGGCCGTCGTGGAGCCGTGCGCTGAGCGGCGTACCGGCGGCCACGCCGCCGACCGAGGTAACGACGTGGCCCTCGGCGGTCTGCAGGACGCTGTAGCCGCGCCGCAGCGTCTCGAGCGGGGACAGGCCGCGGACGCGGGCGCGGGCGTGGTCCACCTCGTCGGCGGCTCGGTCGAGGCGGTGGCCCAGGACCCGTCTCGCCCGGGCGGTCTGCTCCTCGACCTCCCGGACCCGGGCCAGCAGACCGGACCCCGGGTCGGCCAGGCTCGGTCGGGCCCGGAGCGCCGTCAGCGCCGACGCCTCGTGGCGCAGGAGCCCGTCGAGGTGCCGCCGCGCCCGGTCGCGCATCGCGGTGACCCGTTGCAGCTCCTCGGTGACGTCGGGGACGACGAGCTTGGCGGCGTCGGTGGGCGTCGCTGCGCGCAGGTCGGCGACAAGGTCGAGCAGGGGGCTGTCGGGCTCGTGCCCGATCGCGGAGACGACCGGGGTCCGCGCCGCCGCGACCGCGCGGATCAGCCCTTCGTCCGAGAACGGCAGCAGGTCCTCGAAGGACCCCCCGCCACGGGCGACGACCACCACGTCGACCGTCGGGTCGCGGTCGAGCCGGGCCAGGCAGTCGATGACCTCCCGGGCGCACCCGGGACCCTGCATGACGGCGTAGGCGGTCTGGAACCGGGCCGCCGGCCAGCGGCGCCGAGCGCACTCGACGACGTCGCGCTCGGCAGCCGAACCGCGGGCCGTCACCAGGCCCACGGTCCTCGGCAGGAACGGGAGGCGGCGCTTGCGCTCCCGGGAGAAGAGCCCCTCCGCCGCGAGGAGCTGGCGGCGCCGTTCGAGGCGGGCGAGGAGCTCCCCCAGCCCGACCATGCGGATGTCGTCGGCGACCAGGCTCAGCGACCCGCGGTTGGTGTAGTAGCGGGGGCGGCCGTGGACGACGACGCTCGCGCCCTCGACGACCGGGGGGTCCGCGGAGTCGACGACCTGCCGCGGGCAGGTCACGGTGAGCGAGACGTCGCCGATGGGGTCGCGGAGGGTGAGGAACACGGTGCTCATCCCCTGCCGCCGGTTGAGCTGAGCGATCTGGCCCTCGACCCAGACTGCGCCGAGCCGGTCGACGTACTGCTGCAGCAGCGTCGCGATCTGCCGGACGGGGGCCGGCTGCTCGGGCGTGGTCTGCAACGGCACGGGGGGCACCTTAGCCAGCACCTAGAATCGGAGCATGTCCTCCTCCACAGCCGATCTCGGCATGCCCCCGGTGCTGGCGCCGGAGGATGCCGGCGCCCGCTCGGTCCTGCTCGCGGCGCCGCGCGGCTACTGCGCCGGGGTGGATCGTGCGGTGATCACCGTGGAGAAGGCGCTGGACCTCTATGGCGCCCCGGTCTACGTGCGCAAGCAGATCGTGCACAACCGGCACGTCGTGGCGACGCTCGAGGCCCGCGGCGCGGTGTTCGTCGAGGAGCTCGACGAGGTGCCGCCGGGTGCGACCGTCGTCTTCTCGGCCCACGGGGTCTCCCCGGCGGTGCACCTGCAAGCCGCCGAGCGGGAGCTGAGGACGATCGACGCCACCTGCCCGCTGGTCACCAAGGTGCACCACGAGGCCCGCCGGTTCGCGGCGGAGGACTACGACATCCTGCTCATCGGTCACGCCGGCCACGAGGAGGTCGAGGGCACCACGGGCGAGGCGCCGGCGCACATCCAGCTCGTCGAGACCCCGGAGGACGTCGCGGGGATCGAGGTGAGGGACCCGGCCCGGGTGGCCTGGCTCTCCCAGACGACGCTCTCGGTCGACGAGACCCTCGCGGTCGTGGACGCGCTCCGGGAGCGCTTCCCGCTGCTGCTCGACCCGCCCTCGGACGACATCTGCTACGCCACCCAGAACCGCCAGCAGGCGGTCAAGGAGATTGCCCCGGACGCGGACCTGGTGCTGGTCGTCGGCTCCGGCAACAGCTCGAACAGCGTGCGGTTGGTCGAGGTCGCGCTCGAGGCCGGCGCGCGAGCCGCTCACCGGGTCGACGACGCCTCGGAGATCGACGAGCGGTGGCTGGACGGCGTCCGGAGCGTCAGCGTCACGTCCGGCGCGTCGGTGCCCGAGGAGCTCGTCGACGGGGTCCTCGCCCACCTGGCGGAGCGGGGCTACCCGGACGCACGGGCGGTGCGGACCGCGGAGGAGTCGCTGGTCTTCGCGCTGCCGCCCGAGCTGCGCCGGGCGATGAAGGCCGCGCAGCCGGTCGGCTGACCCTGGAGGACCCGGTCAGCCGCGCTGGTGCGCCGCGCCGACCTTGGGGCGCAGCGCACCGTGGTGACGCAGCGCCACCTGCCGCAGCGCGAGCACGGTGAGGGTGGCGGCGTAGCCGACGAGTAGCGCCAGCGCGTGGTGTGCCAGTCCGGACACGACCGCCTGCAGCACGGCGTCGTCGGGCTGCGCCACGGCGCCGCGGTCCACAGCGACGAGGATGACGACGGTCGCGGCGAGCAGCAGCGGGGGCAGCACGCCCACGGTGAAGAAGTCCGACGGTCGCACCCAGAGCGCGGCGACGACCGACAGCACGACGAGCCCCAGGTCGAAGGGCAACCCCAACCGGCCGTCGAGGAGGACGTCCGCCAGGACCAGCAGGGCGAGACCCAGGACGACCGCGCGGACGACGAGCGGACCGGGGTGACGCCCGGCCTCCCACAGTGTCCGCGGTGCGGTCGAGACCGGCTCGGCGGACCTCGTCGTCGGCACGGGGTCACGGTACGACGTCCTAGGCCGACTCGCCGGTTGCCGCGCCGGTCCCTGTGTCGGTGGCTGTGCCGCGCGGCTCCGACGGGTGGCGCAGTCCCTGGACCCCGGAGCGTTCGTCCTCGACCAGCTCCGCTGCCGTCACCGGCCGGGGCGCCGCCTCCACGAGTCGCGGGACCGGCAGCTCGTCGCTGGTCACGTCGAGGTCGTGGAACCGCCGGGCTGCGACCAGGACCCGGCCCTCGAGGGACCCCACCGCCTGGTTGTAGGACCGCACCGCGCCGTCGAGGGAGCGGCCCAGCTTGTCGAGGTGGCCGCCCATGAGGCCCAGCCGGTCGTGCAGGTCACGGCCGAGGAGGTGGATCTCGCGGGCCTTCTCGGCGAGCGACTCCTGGGTCCAGCCGTGGGCGACGGTCCGCAGCAGCGCGATGAGCGTGGTCGGCGTCGCCAGGACGACCCGCCGCTCGGCGGCGTACTCCAGCAGGGACGGATCGCCCTCGAGGGCCGCGGACAGGAACGACTCACCGGGGACGAACAGCACCACGAACTCCGGCGTGCAGGGCAGGGCGCGCCAGTAGGCCTTGGCCGCCAGCGCGTCGACGTGCTGACGGAGCTGTCGGCAGTGCCGCGCGAGGTGCGCGGCCTGCTCGTCGGGGTCGTCGGCCTCGGTGACGTCGAGGAACGCGTCGAGCGGGACCTTGGAGTCCACGACGACCTGCTTGCCGCCGGCGAGGTTGACGACCAGGTCCGGGCGGAGGACGCCGCCGTCCCGGGTCAGGGTGACCTGCTCGTCGAAGTCGCAGCGGTCGACGAGCCCGGCCAGCTCGACCGCCCGGCGCAGGTGGAGCTCCCCCCAACGACCGCGAACCTGCGGTCGCCGCAAGGCCGTCGCGAGCGAGGAGGTCTCCCGGCGCAGCAGGTCGGTGGCGTGCCGCACCGCGTCGACCTGGGTGTGCAGCTGGCTCTGCCACCCGACCCGCTGGTCGTGCAGCTCCCGCAGCTGGTCCTGCAGCCGCGACAGCCCGTCCTTGACGAGCGCGGTCTCCGCGGCCCGGTGCTCGAGCACACCGACCCCCGGGTCGCTCAGCGGGGCCCGGCGACGGGTCCAGACCACGGTCCCGAGCGCGCCGAGGCAGCCGCCGACCACCAGCGCGAGCAGCAGCGCGAGGGAGGCGGCGAGCGTGGTGGCGTCCATGCGACGACCTTCCCAGCCCTCACCGACATTCCTGGGGAGTCACGGCGGGCCGTCGCGGGCACGCTCGGCCTCGTGGACACCGCCAACGTCTCGATCCACCCCGCGTTCGTCGTCGCGCCGGTGAACCGCCGGACCTTCGGCTCCTTCGTCGAGCACATGGGGCGGTGCGTCTACACCGGGCTGTTCGAGCCGGGGCACGCGACGGCGGACGAGGACGGGTACCGGCGCGACGTGCTCGCGCTGGTCCGTGAGCTCGGGGTGACCGTCGTGAGGTACCCGGGCGGGAACTTCGTGTCCGGCTACCGGTGGGAGGACGGCACCGGCCCTCGCTCGGACCGGCCGACGCGTCTCGACCCGGCCTGGCGCAGCGTCGAGTCGAACGAGTTCGGCCTGGACGAGTTCATGCGCTGGTCCCGTAGGGCGGACGTCGAGCCGATGATGGCGGTCAACCTCGGCACCCGGGGTCTCCAGGAGGCGGTCGACCTCCTCGAGTACTGCAACCACCCCGGAGGGACGGCGCTCTCGGACCTGCGCCGGTCCCACGGCGCCGCCGACCCCTACGGCGTCCGCCTGTGGTGCCTCGGCAACGAGATGGACGGCCCGTGGCAGCTGGGTCACAAGCCGGCCACCGAGTACGGCCGCGTCGCGGCGGAGACCGCTCGGGCGATGCGGCAGCTCGATGCCGGGCTCGAGCTGGTGGCCTGCGGCAGCTCCTACCGGCACATGCCGACCTTCGGCGCCTGGGAGGCGACGGTGCTGGAGCAGGCCTACGACGCCGTCGACTACATCTCGGCGCACGCCTACTACGAGAACGTCGGGGACCCCGCCAGCTTCCTCGCCTCCTCGGTCAACCTCGAGGACTTCATCCGCGACGTCGTCGCCACCGCGGACCACGTCCGCGCGAAGCTCTCGACGCGCAAGCGGATCGACATCTCGTTCGACGAGTGGAACGTCTGGTACGTCAGCCGGCTGTCCGAGCAGGTCCCGGACGAGTGGACGGTCGCGCCCCGCATCAGCGAGGACGCCTACACCGTCAGGGACGCGGTCGTCGTCGGGTCGCTGCTCCTGACGCTCCTGCGGCACAGCGACCGCGTGACCGTCGCCTGCCAGGCCCAGCTGGTCAACACCATCGCGCCGATCCGGGCCGAGCCGGGAGGTCCGGCGTGGCGCCAGTCGATCTTCCACCCGTTCGCGCAGGCGGCGCGGCTGGCCCGAGGTCATGTCCTGCAGGCGGAGGTGCGGTCCCCGACCCACGAGACCGCCGAGCACGGCGACGTCCCGACCGTCGACGCGGTGGTGGTGCACGACGAGGAGTCCGGAGACCTCAGCGTCCTTGCCGTCAACAGGAGCCAGACCGAGCCCGTCGCGCTCGCCGTCGACCTGCGCGGCTTCCCTGGGCTGCGCGTCCACGAGGCGACGTTCCTCGCCGACGAGGACCACGACGCCGCGAACACGGTGGACGACCCGGACCGGGTGCACCCGCACCCGCACCCGCACGCGGAGGTGCGGGACGGCCACCTGCGGGTGGTGCTGGCTCCGGTGTCCTGGAACGCCTTCCGCCTCGTCGTCGCGGGCTGACCGTCAGCAGGCGGCTCAGTCCCTCAGCTCGACGACCACCGGCGCGTGGTCGCTCGCGCCCTTGCCCGCTCGGGCCTCCCGGTCGACGAACCCGTGGACGACGCGCTGCTGCACCGCGGCCGACCCCAGCACGAAGTCGATCCGCATCCCCTTGTTCCGCTCGAACCGCTGGCGGTAGTAGTCCCAGTAGGTGAAGCCGTCCTCACCGGCCACGAAGGGCCGGACCAGGTCGGCGTACCCGGCGTCGACCACCGCCTGGAACGCTGCCCGCTCCGGCGGCGTCACGTGGGTCGACTTCGCGAAGACCTTGATGTCCCAGACGTCCTCGTCGGTCGGTGCGATGTTCCAGTCCCCGGCGATCACCGCGGGGAGCACCGGGTCGGCCTCCAACCAGGAGGCGGCCGTCCGTCGCAGGGCCTCGAGCCACCGGAGCTTGTAGACGAGGTGGGGGTCGCCGACCGCACGGCCGTTCGGCACGTAGACCGACCACACCCGGACCCCGCCACAGGTCGCCCCGACGGCCCTCGCCTCGGCTGCCGGCGGCTCGCCGTACGTCGGCATCCCCTCGAACCCCTGCACGACGTCGGCCAGCCCCACGCGCGAGACGATCGCGACCCCGTTCCACTGGCTGTGGCCGTACGCCGCGACCTCGTAGCCGAGCGTCTCCAGTCCCATCACCGGCCACTGGTCGTCCCTGGCCTTGGTCTCCTGCAACGCCAGCACGTCGACGTCGTGGCGCTGGAGGAACGCCTCCACCCGGTCGATCCGTGAGCGGACGGAGTTCACGTTCCAGGTGGCCAGCCGCATCCGACGAACCTAGCCGGGACGCAGCCGGCCCCTGTCCGCACCTGCGGGTCTAGGGTCGTCAAGGTGGCCAGCGACGGCAGCACCAGCGACAACGACGACACCACCGGCGGGAGCGACGACGAGCGGCGAACCGCTCGGATCGTCGAGGTTCTCACCGAGGCGTTCGCGCCGCTGATGGAGGCCGACCCGGCAGCGTTCCGCGTGAAGTACCGCAAGATGGCGATGGACCCGTTCGCCTTCTACCGCGGGACCGCGAGCCTCTTCTACGCCGACGTCACGAGCGGACCCACGCTCGGTGACGACGACTGGGTCGACGAGCGCTCGGGACGGATCTGGATCCACGGCGACCTGCACGCGGAGAACTTCGGAACCTACATGAACTCCGACGGCCGGCTGGTGTTCGACGTCAACGACTTCGACGAGGCCTACATCGGCCACTTCACCTGGGACCTGCAACGGTTCGCGGCGAGTCTCGCGCTCATGGGGTGGCGCAAGGCGCTCCCCGAGGAGGACATCCGCGGGCTCGTGGACCGCTACCTCCACGGCTACCTCGACCAAGTCAGCCGCTACCTCGAGGAGGAGAACGACGAGGACTTCGCGCTGCGGCTGGACAACACCGAGGGGCCGATCCTGGCGCTGCTCGAGCAGGCCCGGCTCAAGCGCCGCGTGGAGCTGCTGGACCCGTTGACCTCGACCGAGACCGGGGTCCGGATGTTCCGGGAGTCGGGGAAGGTGCGCAGGCTCGGGGACGAGGAACGCCGGGAGGTCGAGGGAGCCTTCGGCCGCTACCTCGACACGATCCCCGAGTCGAAGCGGGTCGACCGCCAGCTGTTCTACGAGGTCCGCGACGTGGTGGGGGTGACAGGCTTCGGCATCGGCAGCGCCGGCCTCCCGGCGTACAACGTGCTCGTCGAGGGGTCGAACCAAGGCCTCGACAACGACGTGGTGCTGAGCATGAAGCAGGCCAACGTGCCTGCGGTCAGCCGCTTCGTCGACCGCTCCTCGGTCGAGGGCTACTTCGAGAACGAGGGCCACCGGACGGTGATCAGTCAGCGCGCGCTGCAGGCGCACACCGACCAGCTGCTGGGCCACACCGAGATCGGCGGCGTCGGGTACGTCGTTGCCGAGCTCAGCCCGTACGAGATCGACCTCGACTGGGGCGAGCTCAACGAGCCCGACGACATGGCGGCGGTCGTCGAGCAGCTCGGGCGTGCGACCGCGAAGGTCCACTGCGCGTCTGACGAGGACAGCGACCAGTCGCTGGTCGACCACCAGGTGGAGGAGGCGGTCTGCGCCTCCCTCGACGGGCGCCACGACGAGTTCGTTGACGCAGTCACCCGGTTCGCGCTCGACTACGCCGCCGCCGTGCGCCGCGACCACGCGTTGTTCGTCGAGGCCTTCCGCTCGGGCAAGATCGGCATCACCTCGACCTGAGCGGACGCCCGTAGACTCGCTCCACGTGGCACTCACCATCGGGATCGTCGGGCTCCCCAACGCCGGCAAGTCGACGCTGTTCAACGCGCTGACCCGCAACGACGTCCTGGCTGCGAACTACCCCTTCGCCACCATCGAGCCGAACGTCGGCGTCGTCGGGGTCCGCGACGAGCGCCTCGACGTGCTCGGGAAGCTCTTCGGGTCGGCTCGCCTGGTTCCCGCCAGCGTGCAGTTCGTCGACATCGCCGGCATCGTGCGCGGCGCGTCGGAGGGGGAGGGGCTCGGCAACAAGTTCCTCTCCCACATCCGTGAGTCGGACGCCATCTGCCAGGTCACCCGGGTGTTCCGCGACCCCGACGTCACGCACGTCGACGGCGAGGTCGACCCCGCCTCGGACATCACCACGATCCAGACCGAGATGATCCTCGCCGACCTGCAGACCGTCGAGAAGGCGGTGCCGCGGCTGGAGAAGGAGGCCCGCGCGCGCAAGGAGCTCGCTCCCGTGCTCGCGGCGGCCAAGGAGGCGCAGGCCGCGCTTGAGGCCGGTACGCCGATCATCGCACGGGTCATCGAGGGGGCCATCGACCGGGCGCTGGTCCGCGAGTTGTCCCTGCTGACCGCCAAGCCCTACATCTACGTCTTCAACTGCGACGCGGACGAGCTCTCCGACGAGGGGCTCAAGGACGACATGCGCAAGCTCGTCGCGCCCGCCGAGGCGATCTTCCTCGACGCCAAGTTCGAGGCCGAGCTCGTCGAGCTCGAGGAGGACGAGGCGCGCGAGATGCTCGCCGAGCTGGGGATCGACGAGCCCGGCCTCGACGTCCTCGCGCGGGTCGGCTTCGACACGCTCGGCCTGCAGACCTACCTCACGGCCGGTCCCAAGGAGGCCCGCGCCTGGACGATCCGCAAGGGTGCGACCGCGCCCGAGGCGGCGGGCGTCATCCACACCGACTTCCAGCGGGGCTTCATCAAGGCCGAGGTCGTCTCCTTCGACGACCTCGTGGCGGCCGGTTCCATGACCGCGGCCCGCTCCGCCGGCAAGGTCCGGATGGAGGGCAAGGACTACGTGATGGCCGACGGCGACGTCGTCGAATTCCGCTTCAACGTCTGAACGAGCGCGTTCATGCAGGCGCGAACGGCGGCCTGGTAGGCCTCGTCCGAACGTCGACCGTCAGGAGGGCGAGGTCGGCACCGAAGGCCTTGTTGACTGTCGATGAAGTGGAGGACAACCTCAGTTATATGAGAACCGAGGCGCCGCTCCTCGCTCCGATCTTTCGGTCGAAGGGTCAGGCGCATCTGCTCTCCAGACTGTTGCTGACCGACGAGGAGATGAGCCTCACCGATCTGGCCGAGCGGGCCGGCCTGGCCTACCCGACGGTGCACCGCGAGGTCGCGCGGCTGTTGGACGCCGGCATCCTGAGCGAGCGACAGGTGGGCCGCACGAGGCTGATCCGGGGGAACGACGAGAGCCCGCTGCTCGGTCCCTTGCGCGAGATCCTCATGGTCGCGACCGGCCCGGTGGTGGTCCTGGCCGAGGAGCTCGGCCGCATCGACGGGATCGAGTCGGCGTTCCTCTGTGGCTCCTTCGCCGCGCGGATGCTCGGGGATGCCGGTCCGGCGCCGCACGACATCGACGTCATGGTGCTCGGTGAGCCCGACGTGGAGGCGGTCTACGAGGCGTGCACCCGGGTCGAGGCCGCGGTGCACCGTCCCGTGAACCCGACGATCCTCACTTGTGAGGAGTTCGCGGCCCCTTCTGGGTTCCTGGACAACGTGCGCAGCGCCCCGGCGGTCGCGGTGATCGGGGAGCTGCCATGGCGCTGACGTCGCTCACCCGCGTCCAGCAGGCGACCGTCCTCGCGCTGGTCGAAGCACGACGGCTCGACGTCGTGCCCGCAGACGTCGTGCGTGCGACCTCGTTCCTCCGCCAGGCGCAGGAGCGCCTGGACCAGTTGCCCCTGCTCACCAGCGTTCGTCGTCCGGTAGGGCATCGCCTACGACGCCTGTCACGACGTCGGTGAGGCGCTGCTGGCGGCGTACGGCTTTCGGACGACGAACGGGTCGGGCCAGCACGAGGCGCTCGGCCGCTACCTCCGCGCGCTCGTTGACAAGCCCCCCGCGGACAGGGCGGCACGCGAGTTCGACCGCCTGCCACGCGCCCGCAACCAGGACCGCTACGAGGCCATGCCGGTGGGGGCCGCGGCGACCGGGAAGGCCGAGCAGGTCGCTCGGACGCTGTTCGACCTGCCGTGTCCCGGGGCGTGGCCCCGTGAGCTCCGACCAATCACCCGGCGGTCTGGTGTGACATGACCCTTCCGGAGGCCGACCTGCACCGCATTCACGCCTGGGCTCGCGGCCGTGTGCCGGAGCACCTGTGGCCCGAGCTGAAGGTGGAGGCCGACGTCGCCGATCGCTACGTCGACATCGTCGAGGTACGGCCAGCGTGGGACGGTGTTGGCGAGCACACTCGGTTTCCGATCGCGCGCCTGCGCTACACCAAGGCGAGCGGCCAATGGGCGATCTACTGGCGCGATCGCAACCTGACGTTCCACGAGTACAAGCGCAAGCGCCCGACCAAGAACGTCCAGGCGCTCCTCGACTACATCGACAGCAGCGGCGACCCGATCTTCTGGGGCTGAGCCAGGGCGTACGTCCCCGCAGGCCCTGGTCGCCGAGCGCCCAGATTTGTCTGCTGCCAGCTCTCGGCTGACGTCAGCAGCACGCTGCCGGAGCGAGTCAGACGCGCACCGCGTCGAGGAGTCGGGACAGCGGGGACGGCTTGCAGCAACGGGCGAGCGCCGAGAGTCGCGCGCCGGCGCCGCTGCGGTGGCCGTCTCGTTGCCGCCCATCGGCGAGGTCGAGGAGCAGGTAGGGGTTCACGGTCGCGTTCCACCGGGTCAGCAGCACGCGGCTGCAGTGGCGGGCTCGGCGCCGTGGGTGGCGTCGGCGTCGGAGCAGCAGGCGGGTCCGTCCTCGGACGAGAAGGTCTGGCTGTCGGCGAGGACGGTGTAGACCTCCCACTGCTCGCCGCCGGGGGCTCCCTCGACCCAGAACTTGTCCTGCTTGGCGTAGCAGCAGGTGGTGCCGCGCTCCTCGATCGAGGTCAGTCCGGCCTCGGCGAGCCGGGTCTGCTCGGCGTCCACCTGGTCGACGCTCTCGACCTCGACGCCGAGGTGGTTGAGCGTCCCGCCCCGGCCGGGGTTCTCCAGCAGGACGAGCTTGAGGGGAGGCTCGGTGACGGCGAAGTTGGCGTAGCCAGGGCGGCGCTTGGCCGGCTCGGTGCCGAAGAGCGTGGCGTAGAAGGTCACTGCCTGCTCGATGTTGTCGACGTTGAGGGCGAGCTGGACTCGGGACATGGGTCCTCCTGATATTGACGGAAGCCGATGTATGAAGGCTGCCACGGACATTGACCTCTGTCAACATAGATGAGTGTCGAAGTATCTCGAGTCGTCGGCCACCTAGTCCCCGGCTCCGGGGGGCGCTGGGGCCCCGAGGCCCCGAGGCCCGGAGCCGGGTCGAGGGTGAGCTGTGCCCGGTGGAACCGGTCGTGCTGGGTGCCGAAGTGCGCGGGCCCCCGAAGACGAGGGCGCCGCCGACCGAACCGAGGTAGTTGACCACGTGGAAACGGGCGAGTGGCCGTGTCCAGCGGAGCCGCGAACGTGCGGCTGAGTCCGTCCGGGAGCCGGCCGAAGAGGCGCACAACGGCAGCAACCGCCAGACGATGAGGACCGGGTCCCCGTGGTGCGGCGGGCCAGTCCGGCAGGGGTGGCCTTGGAGACGACCTGGTGGGGATCGGCACGTGCCCACTCCAGCTCGCGGTGGATCGACTCTCGGTCCCGAACCGACCGGTGCTGGGCCACCCGGCGGGTATCAGCCGCAGCGGACCGCTTCCAACAGGCAGGCTCGGGGCCCGTCCTAACCTCGTCGCATGAACGGTCCTGACGTGCTGGCCCCTCGACCCTTCTCCGCTGCGCCCGACGAGGTCGAGGCCCTCCTGGGAGCGCTGCACCGCAACCGCCGCACGTTCGCCTGGAAGACCGGCGGGGTGGACTCCGAGGCGATGCGGCGCACCTTGGGTCCGTCGACGATGAGCCTCGGTGGGCTGGTCAAGCACCTGGCGCTCATCGAGGACCACTACTTCACGCACCAGCTGCTGGGCCGCGACTACCCCGCCGTGTGGGCGCCGATGGCAGAGCACGAGGACTGGGACTGGACGTCCGCCGCCGAGGACACCGCGGAGGAGCTGCGGGCCCTGTGGCTCGACGCCGTCGGACGCTCCCAGCGGGCGGTCGACGAGGCACTCGCCGACGGCGGGCTCGAGAGGTCGCTGGCGAGCTCCGACTGGTCCGAGACGCCCAACCTGCGTCGAGTCGTCGTCGACCTGATCGAGGAGTACGCCCGCCACACCGGGCACGCCGACCTGATCCGCGAGTCGATCGACGGCCTCGTCGGCGAGGACGCTCCGCAGTAGCGGACAGGGCAGGGATCCCGGTCCGGCCTACGACGACGGCTGACCTCGCTCGCCCCGGTGGACCACCGCCTCGAACCGCTCGGCCTGAGCCTCCATCTCACTGATGTCCTCCGCGAGCTCCCCGTGCTCGCTCGCGGTGAGCGCCTCGAGGATCCGCTCGGCCCGCTCCTGTCGTCCTGCGTCCTGGGTCATGCCGTGGCACCGTAGTGGACCTGGGTGAACGGATCGCGCCCCCGTCTCAACGCAGGTACTTCTCCCAGGGACCGGTGATGGCCAGGGTGAGGCCGGGGTCCTGCATGTTGACGAAGAGCACCCGCCCGTCGGCGGTGAACGTCGGGCCGCAGAACTCCGAGTCGTTGAGCTGGTTGCGTGCGATGGCGTACGTCGGCCCGCCGGGAGTCGAGCTGAGCACGTGGGAGGCGCCGGCACCGTCCTCGGCGAGGACCAGGCTGCCCCAGGGGGTGACGGTCACGTTGTCGGGTCCGTCGAACGTGAGGTCGTCGTACCGCGCCGGCGTACCGTCCTCGGCCGTTGCCTGGTGCGGGAAGTAGGTGACCAGCTCGATGGTGTGGGCGCGGTAGTCGTAGAACCAGACCATGCCGTCGTGCGGCACTGCATCGGCCGGGAGGTCGCCGTCCTCCCAGGCGTAGGAGTTGACGACGTAGACGCCGTCGTCGGTGCCCCAGACCCCCTCGAACTTGCGGCCGCGGGTGACCTCCCCGTCGGCGAACTGCTCGCGGACGGGCCGTCTGCGCGCATCGCGGTCGGGCACCGTGGCCCACCGGACCGGGAATGGCCGGCCGATCTGGGCGGAGGTCAGGTACGCCACGTCGGGCAGCACGGAGCCGTCGTCCATGATGATCTGCATCGCGGCCAACGTGCCCGCGCCGCGGACCGAGGCCGGTGAGGACTCCGGGGCCGAGCTTGAGGCCCTCGGGTGCGCTCCAGCGGTAGAAGAGGCCGTTGGGGCCGTCGGCGTCCTCGGACAGGTAGATGCGCGTCCGGTGCCGGTTGATCGCGAGCGCCTCATGGGCGTAGCGACCGAGGCACGTGATCGGGGTCGGGTCGGCGTGCCCGTCCGCCCAGACCTCGAAGACGTAGCCGTGGTCCTTCTCGAAGACCCCCGTCCGGGTCGCCCTCCGACCAGGCGTCGCCGGCGCGGTCCTCGGTCTCCTCGCAGCTCAGCCAGGTCCCCCACGGCGTCGGGCCGCCGGCGCAGTTGGCGGCCGTGCCGGAGAGCGCGACGAACTCGCCGTGGTTGCGGCCGCGGTCGTCCGTGGTGATCACGGTGCAGCCACCTGCGTCGACGGCTCCGGCGTCGTACACGGTGCCCTGGGACGTGAGGGACGCCGAACTCGGCACCCGGGTCGATCTCGTGGTTCTGGATCAGCGTGTAGCGGTCGCGGCCGCGGTCGAACACGGCCATCCCGTCGTGGTCGGCGGGGGTCCGCCCCTGGCCCCGGTCCAGCCGGGTCACGCCGGTGCGGGTCACGACCGTGTAGCTGAACCCCTCGGGCAGGGCGAGGACGCCCTCGGGGTCGTCGACCAGCGGCGGGAAGGGCTCGTGAGCGGCGCTCCGACCCGGTCGGGGGCGGCCCGGGTGTGTGTGCGCGAGGGACGGTACGGCGCCGACGACGGCCAGACCGGCACTGGCGGCACCAGCGGCGCCCCCCGCGAGGACGGTGCGACGAGAGGTGGACATGGGAGGAGCTCCTGTGCTCGGGACGGGGTGGGCCTCGAGTCAAGCCCCGCCCGGCGACGTCGGGACCCCCACTCCGCGACGGTCGGGTGACGTCGGTGTGAACGTTCGGGGATCTTGGCTCGGCCGGTCCTGAGGGGCGGGTCAGGTCGCGGCGGGAGTGAGAGCCAGCAGGGCGATGTCGTCGCGGGGCACGCCGTGCTGGAAGTGGAGGACGTCGTCCAGGACCGCCTCGACGAGCGGCCCGGCACCCAGAGGCGCCACCGCCGCGCGCGCAAGCAGTCGCCGCTCGCCGTACTCCTCGCGGCCGCGACGCCCCTCGGTGACGCCGTCGGTGTAGAGCAGCAGCCGGTCGCCGGGAGCGAGCTCCACCGTGGTGACGGGCAGCTCGGGCGTCTCGAGGACCCCGAGGAGCGAGCCCGGCTCGCCGACGACGCGCGGGCTGCCCGTCGCGGGGACCAGCACCGGGAGCGGGTGCCCGGCGGCGCACACCGTCGCGCGCCAGACGCCGTCCTGCCGGAGCAGCTGGACGAGCAACGCGGTGCAGAAGCGGTCGGTGTCATGGCTGAGCAGCACGTCGTTGGTGATGCGCAGTGCGGCTGCGGGCTGCGGCGACGCGACAGCCGCCGCCCGGACGGCGTACCGCAGCAGCGCGGTGATCACCGCGGCGTCGGGTCCCTTGCCGCAGACGTCCCCGAGGACGGTGAACCAGTCGTCGTGCCGGTGCTGGAAGACCTCGTAGAAGTCGCCGCCGATCTGCGCGCCGCTCCCGGCGGGTCGGTAGGCGGCGGCCACGTCGAGACCGGGGACCTGCGGCGGCACCGGCGGGATGAGCGTCTGCTGCAGCGTCCGGGCCAGCGCGGTCGCCTGCGCGTCGCTCGCCTCGGCGCGCTTGGTGGCGCGCAGCAGCTCACGCTCGTACGCGCGCCGCTCGGTCGCGTCGAAGACCGCGGTCCGGATGAGCACCGGCTCGCCGGTCGCGTCGCGCTCGAGGACGGCGTTCACCAGAGCCGGGAGCCGTTGGCCGTCGGCGCGCACCAGGTCCAGGGCGATCTGGCGGGCGCTGCCGTGCATCCGCAGCATCGGCGCGTAGTGGGTCTCGTGGTAGATCCGGCCGCCGCCGGTCAGCAGGTCGACGAAGCGTCGGCGACCGACCAGCGCCGTCCGGGTGTAGCCGGTGAGCGCGAGGAAGGTCTCGTTGACCTTGATGATCGTCCCGTCCGGGGCGGTCGACAGGTAGCCGCAGGGCGCCCGTTCGTAGAGCACCTCGGCGTCGTCGAGCAGAGCGCCCACGAAGGCGTCGACCACGTCCTCGTGCATGCCGGCCTCCCGTCGCAGCGTCGGTCCTGCTGGTGTCCGGGGTGGGGGCGCCGCCATCACGACCGGACGAAGTCGGCGATGGCGGCGACGGTCGCCTCGGGCGCGCTGAGGTTCGGGCAGTGACCGGTCGCGTCGAGGAGCACCATCCGGGCGCTCGGGACGGTGTCGCGGACGTACTCCCCGACCGACACCGGCGCGATCACGTCCTCGGTGCACTGGAGCACCAGCGTCGGCGTGGCGACCTTCGCGAGGTCGGCGCGGTTGTCCGAGGTGAAGGTGACGTGGGCGAAGCGACGGGCGATGCGCGGGTCGGCGCGGCAGAAGCTCGCTGTCAGCTCCGCCCCCAGCTCGGGGCGGTCGGCGTTGCCCATGATCACCGGCGCCATCGCGGTCGACCAGCCGAGGTAGTTGCTGTCGAGCGACTCGAGCAGGTCCTCGATGTCGGCCTCGCTGAACCCGCCGCGGTAGTCGCCCTCGTCGGTGTAGCGGGGCGAGGGACCGACGAGGACGAGGCCCGAGAACCGCTCCGGCTGCTCGACCGCCGCGAGGACGCCGATCATCGCCGACACCGAGTGGCCCACGAACACCACGTCCTGGAGATCGAGCTCCTCGCAGATGTCGAGCACGTCCTGCGCGTAGCCGGCGAGCGAGCCGTGGCGGTCCTCGTCGTACGCCGCCAGGTCCGACCGGCCCGCGCCGACGTGGTCGAAGAGGACGACGCGGAAGTCGTCCTCGAAGGCCGGCGCGACGTAGCGCCACATGTTCTGGTCGCAGCCGAAACCGTGCGCGAAGAGCATCGGCCGACCGTCGGCGCGTCCCCGCACCACGACGTTGTGCCGCGCCAGCACGTCCATGGGCCGACAGTACCGGCGATCGAGGGGGGTGGGTGGAGCCCGGTCCGGACCGGACGCGACGCGGCCGCCGGAGGGGGTGGGCGGCCGCGTCGCGGCTAGGGGAGGGCGGGCTCAGCCGTGGTGGCCGCCTCCGTGGTGCGGGGAGACGATCTGGATCACCTTGCCGGTGTTGCCCTCCAGGACGCCGGTCTCGTTGCCAAGGACGTAGAGCTCGCCCTTGCCGTCCTGGACGAACCCGTTGACGGCGATGCCGGCCATCCCCGGGTCGTTGCCCTTCACGCGCAGCGCCTTGAGGACGCCGTGCCGGACGATCCACAGCCGCCCGAGGGGTGCGGCGAAGGCCTGCGAGTAGTCGCCGGCGACGTACGCGCCGCGCAGCGCCTTGATCGCGTGGCCGCGGTAGGTGTAGCCGCCGGTGATCGCGATCCCCTGGCAGGCCTCCGGGCCTGCGGTGCCGCACCGGACGCCGCCGGGCGCGGTGTGGTCGTACTGCGCCAGCGGGTCCTTGAGCCCCTCGGGCTCGCCGGGGCTGTTCGCGGTGACGAAGCCGGGGGCCTCGGCCGTGTCCGGGTCGAAGAGGAACGTCCCCTCCTTGACCGGCCACCCGTAGTTGCGGCCCGGCTTGATGACGTCGACCTCCTCGAGGTCGTTCTGACCCACGTCGGCGGCGAGGAGCCGACCGGTCCTGGAGTCGAACGACATCCGGTACGGGTTCCGGAACCCGAGGGCCCAGATCTCGTCGGCGCCGGCCGCTCCCACGAACGGGTTGCTCCGCGGGACGCCGTAGCGGCCGTTCGCCGAGGTGTCACCTTTGACGCCGATCCGCAGGATCTTCCCCAGGACGTTGCCCTCGGCCAGGCTCTGCGCGTTACCGCCGGGGACGTGCCCCGCTCCCTGGTCGTCCGCAGCGCCGCCGTCGCCCACGGCGAGGTAGAGCTTGCCGTGCGGCCCGAAGGCGATGTCCCCGCCGTTGTGGTTGAACTGTGGCTTGTCGATGCGCAGCAGCTCGCGGCCACTCCGGCCCGACATCGAGAACATCGGGTGCTTGGACCACGGGTGCTTCACCCGCCACTCACGCAGCACGAGCTGCGAGTCGGGGGTCTCGCCCTCGCCCAGGGTCGTGAAGTCGGCCGGTCCGTGCACGTCCTCGTTGCCGAACGTGTAGACCTTGTGCGAGTGCTTGAAGTCGGGACGGAAGGCCATCCCGAGCAGCCCTCGCTCGTCGTAGGGGAGGCCGGGGATGACCTCACCCAGGTTGTCGACCAGCAGGTCCGACAGGTCGGCGACGAGCCGCTGCGGGCGGGTGCCGTCGGAGCGGGCCTTCCCGAGGACGAAGACCTGACCGTCCTGGTCGTACACGTAGATCCGCTTGGGGTCGCCCGGGGCGGACGAGCCGCCGATCGGCGCGGTCATGCCCTCGGCGACCGTCGACAGCGCGACCCGGACCTTGCTGGTCGGGATCGGGTCGGGGATGGGGTCGGCTAGACCGGCTGCGAAGGCCGGGGCTGCCGAGATCGCCAGTGCCGCCGAGGCGGACGAGGCGAGCGCGAGTCTGGTTCTCCTGCGCATCTGAGCTCCTCGCGTGGGTAGGAAGGGAGGATTCCCGGCCCGTCGGGTCGACGGGCCTTGAAGGTTCACGCGTGCCGTGAACCCAACGCCCGTCGGTCAGTGCAGGGCAACCTTCCCTTTGGTACAGGTACCGAAGTCCCGATCCGGACATCCGTCCCGGCCGCCGACGACCTCATCGGGAAGAGGCAGGCCTCACCGGCGGAGGCGGGAGACCTGCAGCCACCCGGGGAGACTGAGGGCGTGGACCACGCCTCCTCCCGACGCGCCGGACGCGCCCGACGTGTCGCCCGCCTCCTGGCGACCCTCGCGGTGGCCCTGCTCTGTGCGGTGGTCGGACAGGTCTCGTCGGCAGCGCCGGCGTACGCGCACGCGGAGCTCCTCGGGAGCACGCCGACGAACGGCGAACGGCTCGACGAGGCCCCGCGCGAGGTCGTGCTCCGCTTCACCGAGGAGGTCGGCGTCGTTCAGGGAGCGTTCCGGCTGCTCGACGCCGGGACGGGGGACGAGGTCCCGACCCCGCCGGCCGCCGAGGAGTCCCAGGTCGCCTCGACCCTGCGGTTCCCGCTCCCGACGGACCTGCCGGACGGCTCCTACGTCGTCGACTGGCGTGTGGTGTCCGCGGACTCCCACCCCATCGCCGGCGCCGTCTCGTTCGGCGTCGGTCAGGACGCGCCGGCGCCAGGCTCGACCGGCACCGCGACGACCGGGACGGCGACGACCGGCGAGACCGCACCCTGGCAGGTGACGGTGGTGCGGGGGGTCGGCTACCTCGCCTTCGCGCTCGTCGCCGGTTCCCTCGCGCTGGCGCTGCTCTGCTGGCGCCAGGGCCGCACCGACCTCCGGCTCCGGAGGCTCCGCAGCGCCGGCATCCTCGTCGGGGTGGCCGTCAGCGTGCTGGGCCTCCTGCTCGAGGGCCCGTACGTCGCGGGGGTGTCGATGTGGCGGCTGTTCGAGCCCGAGGTGATGGACCACGTCGCCCACGGCCAGTTCGGCACGTGGATGCACCTGCGCGTGCTGCTCTACCTGCTGGTCGGCGGAGTGCTCTGGCTCCCCGACGCCCTCGAGGAGACCTCGAACCGCTGGCTGGCCGGCCTGGCCGTCGTCGGGATCGCTGCGACCTTCCCCGGGACCGGCCACGCCGCGGCCGCGGAGAGCCTCCTGCAGCCGGTGGCCGACGGGGTGCACGCCCTTGCGGCCGCCCTCTGGGTCGGCGGGCTGCTCGCGCTCACCGTGCTCGCCCTCGCCCCCGGGTCGCGCCCGGGGCCCGAGGCGTTCGCGCGGTTCTCCCGGCTGGCGCTCGCCTCGGTGCTCGTGCTCGTCGCCACCGGTTCGCTCGCCGCGCTCCTCGAGCTCGGCGCGTGGGACGACCTCTGGGACTCCCGCTACGGCCAGGTGCTCTCGGTCAAGCTGGTGCTGGTCGCCGGGGTGGTCGCGGTCGCCGTCCTGTCACGGCGCAGTGTCGGGTCCGGCGGCTCGCCGTGGCGGCCGGTGCGGTACGAGGCGGTCGGGACCGTCGCCGTCCTGGCCCTCACCTCCGCGCTCGCGATGACCTCGCCCCCGACCCGGGGCCTCGGCGAGGAGGCGGTGACCGCGGACCCTGCGCAGCGGTCGACGGTGCTGCTCGACCTGGGCGACGGCGAGCAGGCGAGGCTCGAGGTCGACGGCCTCTCGACCACCGGCAGCCGGCTCCGGCTCGCCCTGCCGCGGGGCCGGGGACCGCTGACGGTGACGTCGGTGTCGTTGCGTGCCGAGCTCCCGAGCGCGGGGCTGGGGGCCACGGACGTCGCGCTGACCAGGACCGCCGGCGCGTGGCGCGGGCGGACGACCTTCGGGCTGCCCGGGGAGTGGGAGCTGACGCTCACCGTGCAGCGGCGCAACCTCGACGCGGTCGTCACCGGTGGCAGCCTGACTGTCGGTTGAGGAGCGCGGGACCAGCGCGGGTCACACGGTGTCGACGACCCGGACCGTCAGCATCGCGAGGTCGTCGTCCGGGTGCGGCGCCATCCGGGTCCGCAGCGCGTCGCTGAGCTGGTTCGGCCCGAGGCCGGCGTACTCCTCCGCCGCTTCGCGGAGCCGGGTCAGCCCGTCGTCGATGGACTCACCGCGTCGCTCGACGAGGCCGTCGGTGTAGCGCGACCGTCGTGCCGGGCTGGAGCACGACCTCCTCGTCGACGCGTGTGCTCGACGCGTCGATGCCGAGCACGAGACCCGACGCCGTCTCGAGGAACCGTGGCGGTCCCGTTGGGGTCGACGACCAGCGGCGGCGGCCTGCCGCCGCTCGTCCTCGCCCGGACACCCGCGCCAGGGCGGCGAACGGGCGCCGATCGCCTCGACCAGTCGTACGTCGCGGCGCTGAGCGGCTGCTGACGCGCTGCTGACTCCGGGTCGGTCCCCGAGGGCGCCGGGACGAAGACCCGCTGTCCCCGGGCGGCTGCAGCGAGGGGGTCGTCGGGCTCCAGAGGCAGGTGGTGCACCCCCTCGATCTCGCTGCTCCACACCTGCATCTCGGTGTCGGAGGTCCGCAGCGCGGCCGCGACCGCCTCCGCGGCAGGCCCGGGTCAGCTGCTCGGAGAGCTCGTCGCGCGTCTGGGCGGCGGCGGCGGCGGCGAAGGCCGAGATGGTGCCGGCGAGCGCGGCCAGCGCGCGCGCCGTACGCCGCTCGGCCTCGGGGCCTTGTTCGCGTGCACCATCCTCAAGTCCGGGGTGAGCAGCAGCAGCGGCGCCGGCAGGTCGTCGAAGACCCTGGCGACGTCGACGTCGGGCAGCGAGGAGCCCGCGTCTGCGGGGACGGCCTGAGTCCGAGGCCTCCGTGCCGCATGCCGATCTCAGCCGCGAACAGGGCATACCCGACATCTGCCGGGGTCAACCCCGTCCGGGGGGCCGGCGCGGGGTGCGGTTCCCCTAGGGATGTCGGCGAACTGGCGCTCCCCACGGCTGGTGACCCGTGGGGAGTACCAAGGTGCCTGCATCCCTTGGGGAACCGTCATCGCCGGGTCGTCAGGCGGCGGTGGGCGGCGGGATCTCCCCGGACCCGCGCTGCACGAGCCGCGTCCGGACCACGGCGGTGTGCGGCGGCGAGGCCTCCCCCTCCAACCGTGCGAAGACCAGCTCGGCGGCGCGCCGACCCATCGCCGTGGGGTCCTGCGCCATGACGGTCACCCCCGGCCTGACAAGGTCCGCGAGCGGGAAGTCGTCGAACCCCACCAGCGCCGTACGCCGCTCGAGCCCGTGCCGTTGCAAGGAGCGGACCACCGCGATCGTGATGTCGTTGCGCGCGGTGAACAACGCCGTGGGTGGGTCGTCCGAGGTGAGCAGGGCGTTGGTCGCGCGGTCGGTGAGGTCGGGCGTCAGGAGGTCGTGGGCCACCAGGTCGTCGGTCACGGGGAGGCCGAGGGACGCCATCGCCTCGAGGTAGCCCGAGAACCGGTCCTGAGCGGTCGGGAGCCGTCGGGCGTCGCCGAGGAACGCGATGCGGCGGTGGCCGCGGGCGGCGAGGTGGCGCACGGCGTGCGCCGCGCCCTCGACGTTGTCGGTGACGACCGAGTCGGCGCCGAACCCGGTCGGGGCGCGGTCGATGAACACCACGGGTGTGCCGACCTCGACCTCGCGCTCGAGGTAGCCCTGCTGCTCGGTCACCGGGACGAGCACGAGCGCGTCCGCGCGCCGCGTCGAGAAGGCCCGGACCAGCTCCCGCTCACGGTCGGGGTCCCCGTCCACGCTGCCGGCGAAGACCAGGACGTCCCGCTCCCGCGCGACGTCCTCCAGCGCTCGGAGCACCTCCGCGGAGTAGGGGTTCGCCAGGTCGTCGAGGACCGCGCCGACGGCGGAGGTCCGCCGGTCGGCGCGTCTCAGGCTGCTGGCGCTGTGGTTGGGCCGGTAGTCGAGCTGTGCGACCGCCTGCCGGACGACGACCACCTTGTTGGCGCTGACCCCCGGCTCACCGTTGACGACCCGGCTGACAGTCTTGATGCTCACGCCGGCGAGCGCGGCGACGTCTCGGAGCGTCGCGCGGGACGAGCCGCTGTGCAGCGACATGGCGACCGTCCTCCGAAGGCGTGTCAGGAGGGCCGGCGTCTCGACCCTGTGCCTAGTGCAGCCGCCGATGACATCGTTGTCAATGGTTGTCAAGAGTTGGGCAGACCGGGGCCTTGGTCCTGTTGACGATGTGACCGTCGCCATGTTCACTGGGGGCTGACAACGTTGTCGGAACCTTCGCGGCAACATCCCCTCTCAGCAAAGGATCGCTGAATGTCCTTCTCCCCCCTTTCGCGGAAGCGGCGCAGCGTCCTCGCGGTCGCTGCAGCAGCCACACTCGCGACGACGACCCTGGCCGCCTGTGGTGACGACGGCGGCGGCTCCGGCGGCGGCGGCGACACCGTCTCTCTCATCACCAAGACCGACACGAACCCGTTCTTCGTCTCGATGCAAGAAGGAGCGCGGGCCGCGGCAGAGGAGGCCGGTTTCGACCTGCAAGCCGGTGCCGGCAAGGAGGACGGTGACTCCGACACCCAGATCAAGCTCATCGAGGAGGCCGTCGCCCGCGGCGACGTCGGCATCCTCATCACCCCGGCGACCAACGCTGTCAACCCCGCGATCGAGGACGCCCGCGCCGCGGGCCTGACCGTGATCGCGCTCGACACCCCGCCCGACCCGCCGGACACCGTCGACATCACCTACGCGACCGACAACCGCGCGGCGGGCACGCTGATCGGCGAGTGGACCAAGGCCCAGCTCGGCGGCGAGAAGGCCACGATCGCGCTGCTCGACCTCTTCAACGACAAGGTCGCTGCGGTCGACTACAACCGCGACCAGGGGTTCCTCGAGGGCATGGGCATCGATGTCGCCGACCCGGACGTGAACGGCGACGAGGAGGCGACCGGCCAGTACGACGGCGGGGAGTACGAGATCGTCTGCAACGAGCCGACCAACGGCGCGCAGCCCGAGGGCCGCACGGCGATGGAGTCCTGCCTGTCGCAGAACGAGAACATCAACGTCGTCTACACGATCAACGAGCCGTCGGCGTACGGCGCTGACGAGGCGCTGAAGGCCGCCGGCATCGACAGCGACGAGGTCTTCTTGGTCTCGGTCGACGGCGGTTGCCAGGCGATGACCTCCATCGACGACAACGTCATCGACGCCACGTCGCAGCAGTACCCGCTCGAGATGGCCAAGCAGGGTGTCGAGACCCTCGCTGCGATCGCGGACGGCGAAGACGTCCCGACGCCGCCGGAGGGCCAGGACTTCATCGACACCGGTGTGAAGCTGGTGACCAACACGCCCGCGGACGGGGTCGAGAGCATCGACACGACCGAGGGCAAAGAGATCTGCTGGGGCTGACGGAGATGACCAGCACTCCCACCGAGAGCGGCACCGGGACCGACTCGGGCTCCGGCCCGGCGTCCGGGTCGCCGGCACCCGCCGGGCCTCCCCTCAACGCCGCCGAGGCCATGGCGGCGAAGAGCCACACGCCCGCCCAACGCTTGCAGCACCTGCTGCACAGCAACCCCGCGATCAGCCCGGCACTGCTGCTGCTGCTGACCGTGATCCTCTTCGGCCTCCTCAACGAGCGGTTCCTCAACCCGAACACGCTGTCGCTGATGGTGCAGCAGACCGCGATCATCGCGGCGCTCGCGGTCGGGCAGACCCTCATCATCCTGACCGCAGGGATCGACCTCTCGGTCGGCGCGATCGCGATCCTCTCGATGATGGTGATGGCCAAGACGGCCCTCGACCAAGGCCTTCCCGGCCCGCTCGCGCTGCTGCTCGGGATCGTGGTCGGCGCGGCGGCGGGAGCCCTCAACGGCTTCCTCGTCACCCGGCTGAAGCTGCCACCGTTCATCGTCACGCTCGGGACGCTCAGCATCTTCACGGCGATCGCCCTGCTCTACACCAAGGGCCGGCTCATCCAGGGCACCGAGATGCCGGACTTCCTCAACTGGACCGGGGAGCGCATCCCGATCGGCCCGTTCAACGTCACCACCGGGGTCCTGCTCGTGCTCGCCATCTACGTCGTGGTGGGCTTCGCGCTCAGCCAGACGGCGTGGGGGCGTCACGTCTACTCCGTCGGTGACGACGCCGAGGCCTCGCGACTCGCTGGCATCAGCGTCAACCGGGTGCTGTTCAGCGTCTACATGGTGGCCGGGATCGTCTACGGCATCGCTGCGTGGGCCCTCATCGGTCGGGCCGGCGGCGCCGACCCGAACGCGATCGCGCAGGCGAACCTCGAGAGCATCACCGCGGTCGTCATCGGAGGCACCAGCCTCTTCGGTGGCCGTGGAGGGGTGCTCGGCACGCTGCTCGGAGCCCTCATCGTGCAGTCGTTCACGCTCGGGCTCGCGCTCGCCGGTGTGGACGCCCAGTGGCGGATCTTCGCTGTCGGTGTGCTCGTCATCGCGGCCGTCGCGGTCGACCAGTGGATCAGGCAGGTGAAGGCATGAGTCACAGCATCAGCGAGCCGGCGACGTCGCCCACCAGCGGCGCCGCGCAGGACGGGTCCGTGGACCAGGGGACCCCGGTCCTCTCGGCCCGGGGTCTGATCAAGACCTTCGGGCGGGTCGTCGGTCTCGACGGCGTGGACGTCGACCTCTACCGAGGCGAGGTGCTGGCGGTCATCGGCGACAACGGCGCCGGCAAGTCGACGCTGATCAAGGCCTTGACCGGAGCGCTCATCCCTGACGCGGGGGAGATCCGGCTCGACGGTCAGGTGGTCAACTTCAAGCGTCCGCAGGACGCCCGGGAGGCCGGCATCGAGACCGTCTACCAGACCCTGGCCGTGGCGCCGGCGCTCGACATCGCCAGCAACCTCTACCTCGCTCGCGAGGAGCGCCGGACGGGCCCGCTGGGCTCGGTGCTGCGGATGCTCGACAAGGGCGGCATGAAGGAGCGCGCCGGTGATGCGGTCCGCAACCTCGGGATCCAGACGATCCAGAACATGTCGGTCGCGGTCGAGTCGCTCTCCGGTGGTCAGCGTCAAGCGGTCGCGGTAGCGCGCGCCGCCGCGTTCGGTCACCGGGTCGTCGTCCTCGACGAGCCGACCGCCGCGCTGGGCGTCAAGGAGTCGGGGATGGTGCTCGACATGATCAAGCAGCTGAAGTCCAAGGGCATCGGCGTGATCTTGATCAGCCACAACATGCCGCACGTGTGGGAGGTCGCCGACCGGATCCACATCCAGCGGCTCGGGGGCTCTGCGGGCGTCATCACGCCGCAGTCGCACTCGATGACCGACGGCGTGGCGATCATGACCGGCGCGCGGAAGGTCTGACCCTCCCACGGCGCCAGCCTGCGCCCAGCAGCGGTGCCGAGCCGCCCCTCATGACCGGTCGAGCCGCCCACCATGGTGGGCGGCTCGACCGGTCACGGTGGGCGGCTCGACCGGTCATGGCGGGCGGCTCGACGGGTTGTCCGCGGGTCGTCGCATCGGCCGGTGCCGACCCGGGTACCGCTCCGGCATGGTGTCCCCGATGGTCGGTCGTGTCCTGTGGGAGGACGTCGTCGCCGGCGCCGTCGGAGCCGCGGTCATGACCGCCGGCGAGAAGCGCGAGCAACGGCTCACCGGCCGGCCCAGCTCACGGGTGCCCGCCCGCACGCTGGCGCGGGTGACCGGGGTCGGGGAATGGCCGCGCCAGGAGCTGGTCGTCGACGTCCTCCACAAGGCGGTGTACGCCTTCACGACCGGGATCGTCGCCGACGCCCTCGCGGCCCGCCACGGCCCTGGCCCCGGGCAGCGCCACGCCGCCCGCCGCCCGGGTCGTCAGGCCGACGTCGGCCCGGTCCCGCGGTCCGAGGGCTTCACCGTCGGCTGAGCCCGGCCGGTACGCCGGAGCAGGGCGAGCCCCGCCGCCAGCAGCACCACCGCCGCGAGGTTCCACGCGACGTCGTAGGGCCAGAGCTCGACGCCGTACCGGATCTGGTGGAGGCGGAGCACCTTGTGGTCGACGGTCCCGTCGAAGAGCTGGAAGCCACCGGCCCCCAGCAGCACGCCGGCCGCCACCCGCGCCCAGACCACCTGGCGTCGGATCACCAGGCGGTAGAGCAGGACGACCCCCGCGGCGTACAGCACGATCTCCACCAGGTGCAGGAGGCCGTCGGCGGTGAGGCCGGCCGCGAGCGTGCCGCGGTCGTAGAGGTGGTGCCAGCCCAGCAGCTGGTGGAAGACGATCTCGTCGAGGCCGGCCATCAGTCCCACGCCGACGAGGGCGCCGGCGAGGGCGCCGGAGCCTCCCGACGGGCTGCCGCCGTTCGTTGCCACCTGGTTCCGGTGCCCGTCGGTGTCGCGGCTGAAACCGGGGCAGCGCGCCGCCGAGGGGCCAGCCGAGAGGCCAGCCGAGGGGCTCGCCGAGAGGCCAGCCGAGAGGCCAGCCGAGAGGCGGGCCGGCAGTACCGTGCGGCGGTGAAGCTCTCGACCCCCCTGACCTACGACGGCGACCCGCGCGCGGCGGCCGACGCGGTCGTCGCGCTCGAGCGGGCGGGGCTCGACACCGTCTGGGTCGCCGAGGCCTACGGGTTCGACTCCCCGACACTCATGGGGTACCTCGCCGCGCGGACCGAGACCGTCGAGATCGGGTCGGCGATCCTCAACGTGTTCAGCAGGACCCCGGCGCTGCTGGCGCAGACCGCAGCGGGGCTCGACAACGTGAGCGGCGGGCGGGCCGTCCTCGGCCTCGGCGCCAGCGGACCGCAGGTGGTCGAGGGCTGGCACGGCGTCCCCTACGACCGACCCCTCGCCCGGACGCGCGAGGTCGTCGACATCGTGCGGCGGGCGCTGCGGCGCGAGGTCCTCACCAACGACGGGATCATCCGGCTGCCGCTGCCCGCCGAGGAGGGCACCGGCCTCGGCAAGCCGCTGAAGATGCTCACCCGGCCCGAGCGGGCCACCGTTCCGATCTGGGTGGCCAGCCTCGGTCCCAGGAGCGTCGCGGCCACCGCGGAGTACGCCGACGGCTGGCTGCCGCACCTGTATGCGCCCGAGCTCGCGGCGGGGGTGTGGGGCGAGGCGCTCGCGACCGGCCGGGCACGCCGTCCCGCCGACCTCGCCCCGCTGCAGGTCGCCGCCGGCGGGCTGGTCGCGATCGGTGAGGACGTCGGACACCTGCTCGAGCTCGCGCGGCCGACGTTCGCGCTCTACATCGGCGGGATGGGCGCGCGCGGCAAGAACTTCTACAACGACCTGGTGCGCGACTACGGCTACGAGGAGGACGCCGCGCGGATCCAGGACCTCTACCTCGCCGGCGACAAGGCGGGCGCTGCGGCGGCGGTGCCCGCCGACCTCCTCGAGATGTGCAACCTCGTCGGACCCGAGTCCTGGGTCCGGGAGCGGCTCGCCGCCTTCGCCGAGTCCGGCGTCACCCACCTCAACGTCGTCCCGGTCACCGAGGACCCGGCGGCGACCGTCGCGCAGCTCAAGGACTGGGTGTCGTGACCGAGCTCGACGACGCGCTCGCGCTGCGCGCCGACGCCGACGGCGACGGGCCGGTACGCCGGTTCACCGCCGACCTCGGCGACGGCTGGCGCATCGGCCACGCGGTCAACGGGGGCCTGCTGCTCGCCGTCCTCGGCCAGGCCGTCCGGACCACCCTCGCCGACGCCGGGCACCCCGACCCGCTGGCGGTCAGCGCGCACTACCTCTCCGCCGGCGTCCCGGGTCCGGTGACGCTGGAGGTCGAGCCGGTGCGGGTCGGCCGGACGATCGCCACCGCGCAGGTCCGGCTCAGCCAGGTCGACCCCGACGGTGCCACCGTCGAGCGGGTCCGGGCGCTGGCGACGTACGGCGACCTGGGTCGCCACGCGGGGGAGGTCCGGACCTCGGCGGAGCCGCCCCACCTGCCGCCGCTCGAGGCGTGCGTCCACGCCTCGACCGCGCCGCAGGAGGTGATCGGCGACCTGCCGTTCCTCGACCGGCTCGACCTGCGGCTCGACCCCGCCTCGGTGGGCTGGGCCCTGGGGTCCCCGTCGGGTCGCGGTGTGATGCAGGGCTGGCTCCGCACGGCCGACGGGCACGAGCCGGACCCGCTGCTGCTGCTGCTCGCCGTCGACGCGCTCCCGCCGGTCACCTTCGACCTGGGCCTCACCGGCTGGGCGCCGACGCTCGAGCTGAGCGTCCACGTGCGGGCCCGCCCGGCAGCGGGGTGGCTCCGGGTCCGGGTCTCCACGCGCAACCCGGCCGGCGGGCTGCTCGAGGAGGACGCCGAGGTCTGGGACTCCGCGGGGCGGCTGGTCGCCCAGTCGCGGCAGCTGGCGGCCGCGCCCCGTTCCTGAGGCGCCAGCGTCAGTCCAGCCGGGCGCGGTCCACCGCCACCACACGACGGCGACCGGGGTACTCGGACACCGTCCACAGCTCGTCCCTCGACGGCCAGTGGGCCAGGTCCTCCGGGCCGACCGGCAGCGCGCCCGCCCGGCGGTCGAACGACCCCGGGGCGACCTGCGCGCGGTCGCCCACCCAGACGCTGCCGCGCCGGAACCGGCCGTTGCTGCTCGAGACGTACAACCGACTGCGGACCCGCACCGCCCCCTGCGCCTGGACGACGCCCTCCCCGAGCAGGGTCGGCCGGACCCGGCCCTCCGCGTCCAGCGCGGGCAGTCCGGTGGTCGGGTCGACCGCGATCTCCGCGAGCCGTGCGCTGCCGCGCTGGGCGGGGTGCGTGTACTCGCCGGTGAGCAGCGAGACGCCGTCGTCCTCCTGCACCGAGGACAGGTAGGTGTAGCGGAACGGCGACCCGCCCTCGTCGGTGCGGGCCGCGTGCCCCAAGCGGGTGGGGAGCACCCACCGGTGCCCGAACGCGCCGAAGCCTCCACCAGGCAGCGGCCCGAGCCCGCGGTCGCCCTCCCCGTCGCCGTCCCCACCGTTGCCCCCGGCCCCGCCGCCGCCCCTGCCGACGGCGACGAGGTCGCTGAGCCGGAAGGTGTGGAAGCCCTTGCGGGTGGCGGCGACGTGGAGGTGGTCGCCGTGCCACACCAGCCCGCCGGCGTGGGCGTGCACGGGTTCGAGCCGGACCCCGCCCTCGTCGGCGACCGCCTTCACGAGGAGGACGTGGTCGTAGCGGATGCGGTCGGGGTCGGTGACGTCGACGACGCTGATGCGGGCGCCGTGGCCGACCCCGTCGACGACCTTCGAGTACGACGAGGTGAGGACCACGCTCCTCCCGGCGTACTGCTCCTCGCCGGTGAGCGCCCCCGCGTCCGCGGAGGTGGTGATGCCCTGGGGCCACCACCGGCGGCTCAGGTCGTCGCGGCGGTCCCACGCGAAGGCAGTCGTGGTCGCCCCGCGAAGCAGCCGGGAGCGCCGGGCACGCCGGCCGGTCCGGTCGAGCTCCGCGAGGAGCCCCTCGAGCCCGACGCGCCCGCCGGTGGCCGCCGCGAGGGCGTCGTTGTGGGCGCCGCGGCCCGCGGTGCGCTCGAGGAAGAACGGGGCGTACGCCGCTGGCGGCACGGCCGACCTCCGGGTGCTCGACGATGGACGGTCCTGATCCTCCCCGGGACGCGCAACTGTCGACAGGTGCGGGGTGGGGGAGCCTGGGAGCAGGAGCTGTCGACAGTTGCGGGAGGAGGAGCAGCGGGTGGTGCGGGTCGTGGGCGTCGCGCTCCTCAGCACCGGCCCCGACGGCCGTCGCCGGCTGCTGGCGGCTCAGCGGGCCCGACCGCCGGAGCTCGCCGGCCGCTGGGAGCTCCCTGGGGGCAAGGTCCTCGACGGCGAGACGCTGGAGGACGCCGCAGTCCGGGAGGTCGCCGAGGAGCTCGGCTGTCGGGTCCGTGTCACCGGCCGGTCGTCGGGCGTGCAGCCGGTCCGAGTCGGGCTGGAGCTGCACGTCGTCACGGCCGTCCTCCTCGAGGGGGACCCGACGGCCGGCGAGCACGCCGCACTGCGCTGGCTCGAGCGCGACGAGCTCGACGACGTCGACTGGCTGGCGCCCGACGTACCGTTCGTCGACGACCTGCGCGACCGCTGGGAGGACCTGGGATGACCGACCCCGCACCCCGAGCCGTGTTCTTCGAGGAGGACCACGCGCTCGCGGTCGCGTCCCGGCTCGCCGCCGACGGCTTCACGGCCGCGGTGGTGCGGGAGCGGCTCGCGGGCGAGGACGACGACGAGGACCACCCCTGGGCGGTGCTCAGCGACGCACCCGAGGTCGTCCTGGAGCTCCTCGTCGAGCGGTACGACGGGTGGCTCGACGTCCCGGAGCCGCCCGCGCCGGTGGCACCGCTGGACCTCCCCACCGCACCGCGCCGCCGGACGCGGGAGGGGTGACCCGCGGCGCTCGTACAGTGGCGCCGTGACCCGACCGCAGGACCAACGGCTGCTGCTCGTCCACGCCCACCCCGACGACGAGTCGATCAACAACGGCGCCACGATGGCCAAGTACGTCGCCGAGGGCCGCGGCGTCACGCTCGTGACCTGCACGCTGGGCGAGGAGGGCGAGGTCCTCGTCCCCGACCTCGCGCACCTCGCCGCCGACCGCGACGACGGCCTGGGTCAGCACCGGGTGGCCGAGCTGACGGCGGCGATGAAGGCGCTCGGCGTCAGCGACCACCGGTTCCTCGGGGGCGCCGGGCGGTTCCGGGACTCGGGGATGGAGTGGGACCCGTCGGGCCACGCGCGGCCCAAGGCGACCGTCAGCGACGACACGTTCTGGAAGGCCGACCTCACCGAGGCAGCGGACCTGCTCGTCCCGATCGTCCGCGAGGTCCGGCCGCAGGTGCTCGTCACCTACGACGAGTTCGGGAACTACGGCCACCCCGACCACGTCCAGGCGCACCGGGTGGCGATGTACGCCGCCCAGCTCGCGGCGGTCCCGTCGTACCGCCCCGACCTCGGCGAGCCCTGGGAGATCGCCAAGATCTACTGGACGGCGATGTCGATCTCGCGGCTCCGGGAGGAGGCCGCGATGATGGCCGAGCGGGGGATCGAGAACCCGTTCGAGGGGTTCGACCTCGACAACCCGCCGAAGTTCATGGTCGACGACGCCGCGATCGCGTGCGAGGTCGACGGGACCGAGTTCGCCGACGCGAAGGTCGACGCGATGCGGGCGCACGCCACCCAGATCGAGGTCGACGGCCCGTTCTTCTCGCTCTCCCGGCACGTCGGCAACCGGGTCTGGGGCCACGAGGCCTACCGGATCGCCAAGGGGACGCCGGCTCCACCGGCCGGCGGCGAGAAGGAGACCGATCTCTTCGCCGGCCTCTGACCCCCTCGTGCCGAGCCGCCCCTCGTGACCGGTCGAGTCGCCCCTGGTGACCGGTCGAGCCGCCCGCCAGAGGGCGGCTCGGCGCAGAGGGTCAGTCCGGAGGTCGCAGGTAGGCGTAGGAGTGGTGGCGCTCGAAGCCGAGCCGGCCGTACAGCGCCAGCGCTGCGGCGTTGTCCTCCCGGACCTGGAGGTACGCCGTGGTCGCGCCCCGCTCTGCCGCCCAGCCGAGGAGGGCCTCGAGGACGGCGGAGGCCAGCCCCTGGCGCCGGTGCTCGGGCGCGACCCGGACGTCGGTGATCCCGACCCAGGTGTCGGCGCCGTCGCGGGAGAGCGCAGCGCGACCGGCAGCGGCCGCGGGTCCCTCCCCGCCCTCCGGTCCGGGGACCCGACCGAAGGCGACCTCCTCGGGTCCCTCGAGGACCGCGAGGGCGGCGTCGCGGGAGTCAGAGGCCCGCGGGTCCCCGGCCAGCCAGTCGGGCGTCACGTGCTCCGCCAGGACGACCTGGGGGAGGGACGACGGGTCGACCGAGCGCCGGAGCAGCCGCGCGGCGCGCGCGACCCCTGTCAGCAGGAACGCGGTGTCGGCCTCGCCGGGCCGGGCACCGGGCCAGCCGAGGGCGTCGAGCTGCTGCCGTTCGGAGGACCCGGTCACGACCTGCACCCACGTGGGGAGCCCGCGGTCGCCGTAGAAGGCGACGACCTCCGCGAGTGCCTCGTCGAAAGGCCGGCCGGGGTCGCCCAGCAGCAGGCACGAGTTCGCACGGGCGCTGAAGCCGTCGGAGGCCCGCAGCAGCCAGTCGCCCACCCGGGTGGACTCGACCGGCGGCCAGGACGCGACCGCTCGCCGCTCGGCATCGGCGACCGGGACCCGTAGCCGGACCGACGGCCGGGGCGGCACCGGCTTGCCGGCGACGATGTGGGCCCGCGGGACCTCCACGACCTCGCCGTCCTCGCCGCGGACCACGGCCGCCGTGTCGGTCCACCCCACGAGCACGCCGAGGACGTCGGTGAGGGCGGGTCCGCCGCTCGGTCCTCGCTGACCGGGGAGGACCCGGCGGACCACCACGCGCTGACCGACACAGTGAGGCCCGAGCGACGAGGTCATGAGCGCCTCCGGTGGTTCGGACGTGCGAGGGGCGGGCAAGGGTGAACCGGGTCCCCCGAGCGGTGAATACTAGGCTCTGCAGCGCTCCGGGCGGGCCAGCGTGCCCGCCGCGTAGCGACGAAGCCCGACAAGGGAGGAAACCCGAGGATGACCTACGTCATCGCCCAGCCCTGCGTGGACCTCAAGGACCGCGCGTGCGTCGACGAGTGCCCCGTGGACTGCATCTACGAGGGCAAGCGGATGCTCTACATCCACCCCGACGAGTGCGTGGACTGCGGTGCCTGCGAGCCGGTGTGCCCCGTCGAGGCGATCTACTACGAGGACGACACCCCGGACCAGTGGAAGGAGTACTACGCCGCGAACGTGGAGTTCTTCGACGACCTGGGCTCGCCCGGAGGCGCCGCCAAGATGGGGGTCATCGAGAAGGACCACCCGCTGATCGCCGCGCTGCCCCCGCAGGAACACGAGGAGTGACCGCGGCGTCCGCGAGCAGCCCCGACCTCGTGCCGTCCACCGCACCCCGGTGGGCGGCACAGTCGGTCTCGGGGCGGCTGCCGGACTTCCCCTGGGACGCCCTCGCCGCCTCGGCCGCCCGGGCGCGCGCGCATCCCGACGGGATCGTCGACCTGTCGGTCGGCACGCCCGTCGACCCGACGCCCGACGTCGTCCGCCGAGCACTCGCCGCGGCGTCGGACGCACCGGGCTACCCGCTCACCGTGGGTCTGCCCGCGACGCGCGCAGGCCGCCGTCGACTGGCTCGCCCGCCGCTGCGGCGTCACGGGGCTCGGGCCGGAGGCGGTGCTGCCGACGATCGGCTCCAAGGAGCTCATCGCCACGCTGCCGACGCACCTCGGGCTGGGCCCAGGGGACGTCGTCGTCGCCCCGGCGCTGGCCTACCCGACGTACGAGGTGGGCGCGGTGCTGGCCGGCGCCCGGTGCGTGGCGACCGACGCGCTGTCGGCGGTGGGGCCTGAACGGGTCGCGCTGGTCTACGTCAACTCCCCGTCGAACCCCACCGGGAAGGTGCTGCCGGTCGCGCACCTGCGCAAGGTCGTCGACTGGTGCCGCGAGCGTGGCGCGCTGCTGGTCTCCGACGAGTGTTACGCTCGAGCTGCGGCTGGGAGGGCCCGGCTCCGGTCTCGGTGCTCCACCCCGACGTCTGCGACGGCGATCCCACCGGGATCCTCACGCGTCCACTCGCTGTCCAAGCGGTCCAACCTCGCCGGCTACCGCTGCGGCTTCGTCGCCGGTGACCCTGCCGTGGTCGCCGAGCTGCTCGCCGTCCGCAAGAACCTCGGGCTGATGGTGCCCGGACCGCAGCAGGTCGCGATGGCCGCGGCACTCGACGACGACGACCACGTCGAGGAGCAGCGAGGACGGTACGCCGCACGTCGTACCGCGCTGCGCGAGGCGCTCGAGGGTGCCGGCCTCGGCGTCGACCACTCCGACGGCGCGCTCTACCTCTGGGCGAGTGCCGGGGAGGACTGCTGGACGACCGTTGACCGGCTCGCGGGGCTCGGGATCCTCGTCGCGCCCGGGTGCGTTCTACGGCCCGACGGGCGCCCAGCACGTCCGGGTGGCGTTCACGGCGACCGACGAGCGCGTCGCTGCGGCCGTACGCCGGCTCAGCGGCTGACCTGCAACCCGGACCTCGGGTGGGGCCGCTGACCCCGCAAGTGGCACCACTTTCGCCTCTCGGGTGGGGCTGACCCCGCAAGTGGCACCACTTTCGCCTCTCGGGCGGGGCCGACCCCGCAAGTGGCACCACATTCGGCCACGCCCGCGCGGGCACCGGTCCCGTCAGTCCCCGCGGACCACGTCGACGTGCACGTGGTCGCGGTGCTCCAGGATCGCCTGCTCCTCCGGCGTGCTCCCGTCCCGCGGCGGGTCGTACGTGCCGCCAGCCCTCCTCCGAGGACCGCCCGCTGCTCCAGATCCGGCCGTCGAAGATCACGTTGCCGAGGCCGAGGCGCTCGGCGTGGGCCACGAGGTACGACGCCATCGCCCACCCGGTGCGCCGGTTGGTCTCGGTGACCGGCCGGACGAACACGTCGACGGCCCGGCCCTCGTAGTGCGTCGAGCCGGGCATGTGGCCGGTCGTCACCCCGCCCGGCGCAAAGCCCCCGAGCGACAACGGCCCGAAGGCCCCCTCGAGGCTGGCGCGGACCCGCTCGGCCCGCGGGGTGAGCCCGCTGGCCCGCTGCGGCTGGGCGGCGACGTCGGGCTCGTCGGCGACGCAGCTGAACCGGCGGGGGCTCCAGCCGGTGAGCGCCGACGCGAGCGCGCGTGCTCCTGCGGCGTGCTCCTCGTAGGCCTCGGGGAACGCCGACCGCTGGACCTCCTGGGCCGCTTCGGTGATCCGCATCGACTGGTAGCCGTCGACCTGGACCAGCGCGTCGTAGAAGGCGTTCGTGGCGAACAGCGGCCGCAGCAGCTCCGCCCGCGTCCCCCACCCCTGCGAGGGCCGCTGCTGGAAGAGGCCGACCGAGTCGCGGTCGCCGCCGGGCAGGTTCTCGAGCTTGCTCTCCTGGAACGCCGTCGCGAGCGCGATCGACACCGCCCGTGCGGGCAGGGCCCGGCGTACGGCGACCGCGGCGATGAGCGAGGCGTTCTCGGACTGGGTCGTCGTCAGCGAGACCTCCTGGTCGCCGACGCGTGCGGTGCAGCTCTCGGGGTCCGGCAGCGGGCCGGCGCCCATCCGGACCAGCAGGACGGCGACGAGCGCTCCGGCGACGAGCAGCGCCAGCAGCACCCAGGTCCGGGCCCGGCTGTCCTCACGGCGGTGCGTCCGTGGGGAGGGCCGGACCCCCGTCGCGGGCTCAGTCGTTGGCATGCAGGACGGCGTTGAGCGCGATGCCCTGACCGCTGCGGGGCAGGGCCTCGACGGCTCCCGACAACGAGTTGCGCCGGAACAGCACACCGTTCGCGCCGGAGAGCTCTGCGGCCTTGACCACGCGGGGCTCGGCGGACGCGCCGCCGCCGGCCGCCGGCCCGGGGTGCAGCTGGACCTTGGTGCCCGCGGTGACGTAGCAGCCGGCCTCGACGACGCAGTCGTCCCCGAGGGAGATCCCGAGGCCGGCGTTGGCGCCCACCAGGCAGCGTCGTCCGATCGAGATCACCTGCTTCCCGCCGCCTGACAGCGTCCCCATGATCGACGCGCCGCCGCCGACGTCCGAGCCGTCGCCGACGACCACACCCGCGCTGATCCGGCCCTCGACCATCGAGGACCCGAGGGTGCCCGCGTTGAAGTTGACGAAGCCCTCGTGCATCACGGTCGTCCCGGGAGCGAGGTGGGCACCCAGGCGGACCCGGTCGGCGTCGGCGATGCGGACGCCGGAGGGCAGCACATAGTCGGTCATCCGCGGGAACTTGTCGACGCCGTGCACCGAGACCGTCTGGCCTGCCGCCTTGAGCCGGGCCCGGGTGAGCTCGAACCCGTCGACGGGGCACGGACCGTGGCTGGTCCACACGACGTTGGTGAGCAGCCCGAAGACCCCGTCGAGGTTGAGTCCGTGCGGCGGCACGAGCCGGTGGCTGAGCAGGTGCAGCCGGAGCCAGACGTCCTCGGTGCTCTGCGGAGGCGCCGCCAGGTCCCGGATCGTCGTGTCGACGACCGTCGTGAGCACGCCCCGCAGCTCGTGGATCCCCGCGATCCGCTGGAGGCTGGCGCGCAGCTCCTCGGTCCCCGACGCCCGGCCGGGGCCGGCGCCCAGGGCCGGGGTGGGGTACCAGACGTCGAGCACCGCGCCGCCGCTGGAGGTCACGGCGCGGGTCGCCAGCCCGGTCCCCCAGGCAGGGCGCGGCGCAGGAGCAGCCGGCGGACGGGGCTCGCTCTGGGTGGACGCGGTGCTCACCCCTCAGACGCTAGTCGACCCGGCCGCTGCTGCCGCTGCCCCGGCCCGTCGCTGGCGCGTCCGCTCGCGCGTCCTCCCCCTGCTGGTTACATGGCGGCATGCGGAACCCAGCCGACGTCTCCTCGGCGACCGCGTTGGACGTCGCCGCTGGTCCGGTCGCACTGGCCCGGCAGCTGGTCGACATCCCGTCGGTCAGCGGCGACGAGCAGGTCGTGGCCGACGCGGTCGAGGCGGCGCTGCGAGGCGCGGAGCACCTCGACGTCGAGCGGTCGGGGAACACCCTCGTCGCCCGTACCCGGCTCGGGCGCGCCCAGCGGGTGGCGGTCGCCGGCCACCTCGACACCGTCCCGGTCAACGACAACCTGCCCGCCCGGCTGGAGGACGGTGTGCTGCACGGGCTGGGGAGCTGCGACATGAAGGGCGGGGTGGCGGTCGCGCTGCATCTCGCGGTGTCGCTCGCCGCGCCGGCACGGGACGTGACCTGGTTGTTCTACGACTGCGAGGAGGTCGAGTCCGAGCGCAACGGGCTCACCCGCCTCACCCGGACCCGACCGGAGCTGCTGGCTGCGGACTTCGCGGTCCTCATGGAGCCGTCCGGCGCCCGCGTGGAGGCCGGCTGCCAGGGGACGGTCCGGGTCACCGTGACCACGCGGGGGGAGCGTGCACACGCGGCGCGGTCCTGGCGCGGCCGCAACGCGGTGCACGCGGCCGCCGACGTCCTGACCCGGCTGCAGCGCTATGAGCCGCGGCAGCCGGTCATCGACGGGCTGGAGTTCCGCGAGGGCCTCAACGCGGTCCACATCGAGGGCGGCGTGGCCGGCAACGTCGTCCCGGACGAGTGCGTGGTCACCGTCAATCACCGGTTCGCCCCCGACCGGTCCGAGGAGGACGCCGTCGCGTTCGTGCGGTCGTTCTTCGCGCCGTACGACGTGGTCGTGGTCGACTCGGCGCCAGGAGCAGTGCCGGGGTTGTCGGTCCCGGCGGCGGCGGCCTTCGTGGCCGCTGTGGGCGGCGAGGTGGCGCCCAAGTACGGGTGGACCGACGTGGCGCGCTTCAGCAGCCTCGGTGTCCCGGCGGTCAACTACGGCCCCGGCGACCCGTCGTGGGCGCACCACCGGGACGAGCACGTCCCGGTCGAGCACATCGAGAGGGTGGCGGAACGGATGGCGACGTGGTTGTCGGGCAGCGAGGAGGACCAGGCGTGAGCGAGGACCTGACGGAGACCGGCGCCGGCCGGCAGGACGCCCGGCAGGACGACCGGCGCGTACGTCCGGCGCGGTCGGCCGACGAGGTCCGGCGGACGCCGAGCACGCCGGACCAGCGCCTGCTCGACACCGGGTCGCAGCTCAACACCCACTCCGACATGTGGCGGGTGCTGCGGATCCAGAGCGAGTTCGTCGAGGGCTTCGGCGCGCTGGCGACCCTCGGCCCGGCGGTCTCGGTCTTCGGCTCCGCGCGGGTCAGGCCCGACGACCCGGCGTACGCCCTGACCGAGGACATCGGCAGGCGCCTCGCGGAAGCCGGCTTCGCGGTGATCACCGGCGGCGGGCCCGGCCTCATGGAGGCGGCGAACAAGGGCGCCTCCGAGGCCGGCGGGCTGTCGGTGGGGCTCGGCATCGAGCTCCCGCGCGAGCAGGGGCTCAACCGGTACGTCGAGCTGGGCGTCGAGTTCAACTACTTCTTCGCCCGCAAGACGATGTTCGTGAAGTACGCCCAGGGGTTCATCGTCATGCCCGGGGGCTTCGGGACCCTCGACGAGCTCTTCGAGTCGCTGACGCTCGTCCAGACCCAGAAGGTCACCTGGTTCCCGATCGTGCTCGTCGGGACGGAGTTCTGGAGCGGCCTGCTCGACTGGACCCGCGACGTGCTCGTCGCGCGCGGCACGGTCAGCCCGGCCGACCTGGACCTCCTGACGGTGACCGACGACCCGGCGGAGGCGGTCGCGGCCATGGTCGACGCGGCCGAGGAGCGCCGGCAGCGGAACGGTCAGCGGTGACCTGGGTCCTCGCCGTGGTGGTCGTCGCGGTCGTCGCGGTGGTGGCGGTGGTCGCGACCGGCCGGGGCGGGGAGATGAGCGAGGCCTACGACGACCGGCGCGACGTCCGTGTCCAGGCTGACGGACCACTGACCGCGGGCGACCTCGCACAGGTGCGCTTCACCACCGCGTTCCGGGGCTACCGGACGTCGGAGGTCGACGCCCTGCTGGACCGGCTGGTCACCGAGATGCGCGAGCGGCCACGGGAGCCGGGTCAGGAGCCGGGTCCCGGGACGGGGACCGGCGGGCCGGCGGCGTGACCACCGCACCGGACCCCGTGGGGGCTGTCCCCGGAGGTCCGGTCGTCGGACCCGACGGCCGGAGCCGTTGTCCGTGGGTGGGCAGCGACCCGCTCTACCTCGCCTACCACGACGACGAGTGGGGCCGACCGGTCCACGGCGACCGCGCGCTCTACGAACGGCTCGTGCTCGAGGGGTTCCAGTCCGGGCTGGCCTGGATCACCGTGCTGCGCAAGCGACCGGCGTTCCGGGAGGCGTTCGCCGGCTTCGACCCGGCGGCGGTGGCGGCCTTCGGGCCCGACGACGTCGAGCGCCTCATGGCGGACGCAGCGATCGTGCGGAACCGGGCGAAGATCGAGGCCGCCGTCGCCAACGCCCGGGCAGCGCTCGACGTCCCCGGCGGGCTGAGCGACCTGCTCTGGTCGTTCGCTCCGGACCAGGGACCGGTGCCCGTCACCGTCGTGGACGTCCCGGCCGTCACCCCGGAGTCCACGGCGATGGCCAAGGAGCTCAAGAGGCGGGGGTTCCGCTTCGTCGGACCCACGACGGCGTACGCGCTCATGCAGGCGACCGGGATGGTGGACGACCACCTCGTCGGGTGCTACGCCCGGGGGACGGCGCAGCGGTCGTCCGGCTGACACGCTGGGGTCCGCGACGTACTGTGCCCGTATGTCCTCGGTGCTGACGGGCGCCGCCTTGTTCGTGCTCTTCGTGCTCTTCGTGCTCGTGGCCTGGTCGGTGTTCCACCGCCCGGGACGCTCCGGTGCGCCCGCCGGTCCCCGGCGTCTGGGACGGCGGCGCGGCGACAGCGCGTCACGGGGCCGAGCAGCGGGGCGCGCCGAGGCGCTGCCGACCCGACCGGCCCGGCCGCTGGAGGACATCGTCAGCGACGCCCGCCGGTTCGCGCCGAGGGTTCACCAGCCGCCGCGGGGGACGTCCTTCGCCAAGCACGCGGCGGTCTGCAGCGTCTACGACCGGGTGCTCGGGGAGGCCTGCGCCGCCCTCGACATCGAGCACCTCCTCGCGGTCCTCCCGCCCGGCGAGGAGCGCGACGCCGAGCGGACCCGCATCGAGACCGCCCTCTGGCTGGCCGGGCTCCGTCTCGAGGACGCTGCCTGACGGTCGCCACTCGGCGCCGCCCGGACACTACCGGCCCTGGAACTCCGGCGGCCGCTTGGCGAGGAACGCCTCGACGGCGTCGCGGTGGTCCTGGCTGGCGCCGGTGCGCGCCATCATCCCCGCCTCGAGCGCCAGCGCCGTCGGGAGGTCGGCGGTGGCTGAGTGCGTCACGGCTCGTCGGATCGCGGCGTACGCCTGGGTCGGTCCCGCCGCCAGCCGCCGCGCGAGCGCATCGACCTCCTCGGTCAGGGTCGCGGCGGGCACGACCCGGGTGGCGAGGCCGAGGGCGAGTGCCTCTCCGGCGCTCACCGTCCGGGGTTCGTAGAGGAGCTCCAGGGCCTTGGCCCGGCCGACCAGCCGCGGCAGCGTCCAGGACGAGCCGGTGTCGCACGAGAGCCCGATGCCGGCGAACGCCAGGTTGAAGCCGGCGGTGTCGGCGACCAGCCGGTAGTCGCACGCGAGCGCGAGGCTGACACCCGCGCCCGCGGCGACCCCGTTGATCGCGGCGACCACCGGCTTGGCCATCGTGAGCAGCGAGGTCACGATCGGGTTGTAGTGCTCGAGGACCGTCTGCGAGAGCGCGTCGACGTCGCCCCCGCGGAGCAGGTCGACGTGCTCCTTGAGGTCCTGTCCCACGCAGAACGCCCGTCCGGTGCCGGTGAGCACGACGCACCGCACCGCCTCGTCCTCGGCCGCCTCCGCCAGCGCGTCGCGCAGGGCGACCTTGGTCGGCCTGTCGAGGCTGTTCAGCTCCGCCGCGCGGTCGAGGACCACGGTCGCGACGCCGTCCTGGGAGGACACCCGGAGGGGGCGCGGTCGGGACAAGGCAGCTCCTGTCGGCGAGGGGCCGGTGTCCCCGCTCAGGGACGATGGGGAATAATAGGACGGCCGCCTCCGGACGCGGATCCCACCGGCTCGCGAGCCGCCGCAGGGTCGCCGGCCAGGTGGTTGCACCGGCTCACCAGACAAGGAAGAGGTGTTCGCATGGCGGCGATGAAGCCGCGGACGGGCGACGGTCCGCTCGAGGTCACCAAGGAGGGCCGCGGCATCGTCATGCGCGTCCCGCTCGAGGGCGGCGGGCGCCTGGTCGTCGAGCTGAACGCCGAGGAGGCCGGTGCTCTCGGCGCGGCGCTCAAGGAGGTCGTCGGCTGAGCCCGGTCGGCATCCGTCCCACCGCGCAGGACGAGCTGGCCGCGGACGTCCTGCGCGACCTCGGCACCGGTCTGGCGCCGCAGGTCGTGTGCTCCGACGCCGGGCTCACCGAGCAGCCGGACGTCGAGGTGCTCGCGCTGCCCTTCTCCTCCTCCACCTCCACCTCCACCTCCACCGACGACCCAGGGGAGGACGGCCGGGACTACGTCCTGGGGCCGGGTGCTGAGGCGGTGTTCGGCAGCGAGAACGGTGTGACCGACCCCTTCGCGACCCTCCAGCGCGCGTCCGCGACCGGCGCCGCCGGGGAGGTCGTCGAGGTCCCGCGCAGCACCCTCGAGGACGCGCCGCGGGTGCTCCTGGTCGGGCTCGGTGCCGGGACCCCGGAGGACGCGCGCCGCGCCGGTGCCGGCCTCGCCCGCCGACTCCGCGGGGTGGCCACGGTCGCCACCTCGGCGGCCGCTGCCCTCGACGACGACGCTGCGACCGCACTCGTCGAGGGGTTGGTCCTCGGATCGTTCACGTTCAGCCTGAAGACCGGGGAGGCGTCCCTCCCGGTACGCCGGGTCGTGCTGACCTCCCTCCCCGACGACGACCGCCGGACCGCCGTACGCCGCGGCGAGGCGCTGGGGCTCGCGGGCTGGCGTTCACGGACGCTGGCGCTGGTCCCCTCGAACGTCAAGGGACCGTCCTGGCTGGCCGACCAGGCCGCGACGCTCGGCATCGAGCGCGGGCTCGAGGTGGACGTCTGGGACGAGCACCGGCTGGCGACCGAGGGCTTCGGCGGGCTCCTCGGCGTCGGACAGGCCTCGGACCGGCCGCCGCGCCTCGTGCGCCTGGGCTACACCCCGGACGGGGCCGTCGCCGGCACTCCTCACGTGGTGCTCGTCGGCAAGGGCATCACCTTCGACACCGGCGGGCTGTCGCTGAAACCGGCCGAGGCGATGACCACGATGAAGCGCGACATGACCGGTGCCGGCGTGGTGCTGGCGGTCCTCGCGTCGCTGGCGGAGGTCGGCTGCGGGGTCCGGGTCACGGGGCTGATGGCCTGCGCGGAGAACGCCGTGAGCGGCCGGTCGTTGCGCCCGGGGGACGTGCTGCGCCACTACGGCGGCCGGACCAGCGAGGTCACCAACACCGACGCCGAGGGTCGGCTGGTGCTCGCCGACGCCCTGGCCTACGCCGCGGCGCGGCTGGAGCCCACGGCGCTCGTCGACGTCGCGACGCTCACCGGCGCCGGCAAGGTCGCGCTGGGCCAGCGCACCGGCGCGCTCTTCGCCAACGACGACGGGCTCGCCCGCGCGCTGCTGGTCGCCGGCGCGGCAGCGGGGGAGCCGCTGTGGCGACTGCCGCTCGCCGCGGACTACGAGGAGCTGCTGGAGTCCGGGGTCGCGGACGCCGACAACGCGCCCGGCGGTCCCGGGGCGATCACGGCGGCGCTGTTCCTGCAGCACTACACGGCCGGGCTGCCCTGGGCGCACCTCGACATCGCCTCGGTCGGGGACTCCCCGGTCGACGCCCACGAGTGGACCAGCGGGGCGACCGGCTTCGGGGCCCGCGCCCTGCTGCGCTGGCTGGGCAGTCCCGGCCCGACCGGGCTCGACGGGGCGACCGGGACGACGAGGAGGAACCCGTGACCGACACAGGTGACCGGTCAGGTGACCGGTCAGGTGACCGGTCCGACGACCGGCCCGACGACCGGCCCGACGAGCCGACCGGGATGCTGGGCCTCACCGTGCGGTGGTCCCTGCGGGACGCGCCCGCCGAGACCGCACGGGCGCTCGCGGTCTATGTCGAGGAGACCTCGCACGCGCGCTTCACCGGCATGCCCGGGCTGCGGTTCAAGACCTGGCGGATGCGCCCGGGCGAGTGGTTCGAGGGCACCTACGTCTTCGCCTCCGAGGCAGCGAGAACCGCGTTCCAGGAGGACTTCGAGGCCGGTGCCACGGACGCCCCGGGGTCCCGGATCGTCGGGGCGCCGCCGGTCCTGGTCGAGCCCTGGTCCGTCGTGGCGGTGGCCGAGGGCGGCGAGGGCTTCACCACCGCCGCTGCCTACCGATGACCCGCGCCGGCTGACCGTGCAGCTGGTCGACCCCTCCCCGCGGCTCCACCGGTCCTTCCTGGCGGCGCTCGACGAGCTCGTCAGCGCGGGGGAGGAGCTCTACGCCCGCTTGCCGTCCTGGCCCGCCGAGGGCGCGTTCCCGGGGATCGACGTCACCCGCGACTCGCTGGATGCCCCGGAGGCGTTCGCCGCCTACTGCGCGTTCCTCCTCGAGCAGCGCGACCCCGCGGCAGCCCGCCCCCGGGCGTACGTCCCCTTCACCGAGCTCTGGCTCGCCGAGGGGCCGGCCCTCGAGGAGTACCTCGGCCGCATCTCCCTGCGCCACGAGCTCACCGAGCCGCTCTTCGAGTGGGGCGGCCACATCGGCTACGTCGTCCGGCCGTCGGCGCGCCGCCGCGGTCTCGCGTCGGCCGCGCTCGCCGGGATGCTCGAGGTCTGCCGGGCGCGGGGGATCGACCCGGTCCTCGTCACCTGCGACGTCGACAACGCCGCCTCTCGGCGGACGATCGAGCGTGCGGACGGCCGCTACGAGGACACCCGCGTGGGCAAGCGGCGCTACTGGATCGACCTCGGCACCACCGGCTGACCCTGCCGGCTGACCCTGCCGGCTGACCCTGCCGGCTGGGCCCGGCCGTCACGACACGCGTGCGACCAGCAGCCCGTCGCTCACCGGCAGCAGCAGCGGGACCAGCCCCTCGGTCTCCCGCACGGTGCGGCCGAGCTCCCGCACCGCGACGGTCTCGGGGTCGCGCTGCGCAGGATCGGCCACCCGGTCGTGCCAGAGCGCGTTGTCGAACGCCACGATGCCGCCAGGCTTGAGCAGCCGCAGCGCCTCGGCAAGGTAGTCGGGGTACTCCTCCTTGTCGCCGTCGCAGAAGACGAGGTCGTAGTGACCGTCGGTGAGCCGCGGCAGGACGTCGAGCGCGGAGCCGTTGATGAGCCGGGCGCGCTGGGTGGGGACGCCCGCGTCCGCGAAGGTCTGCCGCGCGAGGCGCTGGTGCTCGGCCTCCCGCTCGACGGTCGTGAGGACGCCGTCCGGGCGCATCCCGCGCAGCAGCCAGAGCCCCGAGACGCCCGTCCCGGTCCCGACCTCGACGACGGCACCGGCCTGGACGACCGCCGCGAGGAACCGCAGCGCCGCTCCGGCACCGGGCCCGACCGGGGTGACACCCACCTCGCTCGCGCGCGAGCGGGCGCCCGCCATCGCGTCGTCCTCACCGATGAACTCCTCGGCGTAGGACCAGCTCGCTGGCTTGAGGCCGGTCGGAGCTCCGGCTGGAAGTCCGGTGGTGATGGTGGCCCCCTCGGGTCGCGGTCGGACAGCCCTGGACTCTACCGCCCGGACCACCTCCCGCCCGCCGCTGCCAGGGCCGATCGGGTGCGGCGCGACCAGGCGGGGGGAAGAATGTCCAGGTGACCCTGTCCGGTACGCCTGACCCCGTGGGACCGCCCCCCGCGATCCCGCCCTACGGGCAGCCGCCGTGGCCGGTCGAGTCCCGCCGTCCGGGTACGCCGGGCTGGGTGGTGCCGCTGCTCGTGACGCTGGCGCTGGTCACCGGACTGGTCGGGGGCGTGCTCGGCGGCGCGCTGGTTCTCGGGACTGCCGGGTCGGGTGGCGGCGGGCTGCTGCCGCTGCCGGCCGACGAGGCGGCGCCGCTGCCCGAGGAGGGCAGCCTGGCGGCGGTCGCACAGCGGGTGCTCCCGAGCACCGTGCAGGTGCGGGTCGTCGGCGGGGACGAGAGCGCGACGTCGAGCGCGACCGGGTCCGGCTTCGCGGTCGACAGCCGCGGCCACGTGATCACCAACAACCACGTCGTCGAGGTCGCCGGCGAGGACGGCACGGTCACCGTCGTGGACGCCCGCGGTCGGGTGCACCGCGCGGAGGTGGTCGGGCGGAGCCCGGTCTACGACATCGCGGTCCTCGACGTCCGGCCGGTGCGGGGGCTGCGGCCGGCCGTGCTCGGCTCGTCACACCGGATGCAGGTCGGCGACACCGTCGTCGCGATCGGGTCGCCGCTGGGACTCCGCAGCACCGTCACCTCGGGCATCGTCAGCGCGCTGGACCGGCCGGTGACGACCGGGGGCGGGTCCGGCGGCGATCCCTCGTTCATCAACGCGGTGCAGACCGACGCCGCGATCAACCCCGGGAACTCAGGGGGACCGCTCGTCGACCTCGCCGGCCGTGTCGTCGGGGTGAACTCCGCGATCGCCACCACCGGCAACACCCTCGGCGGGCAGGGCGGCAGCATCGGCGTCGGGTTCGCGATCCCGATGGAGCAGGTGCGGTTCACCGCCGACCAGATCCTGCGCACCGGCAGGGCCGAGTACCCCGTCATCGGGGCGAATGTCGACACCACCAGCACCACCCGCGGCGCCGTGGTCATCGACGTCCGCGCCGGGTCGCCCGCATCGGCGGCCGGGTTGCGCGTCGAGGACCGGATCGTCGCCGTCGACGACGTCCGGGTCGCCGACGGGGTCGCACTGATCGTCGCGATCCGCAGCCACCGGCCCGGCGAGCGCATCGCGCTGACCTTCGTGCGGGACGGGGCGCAGCGCACCGTGCAGCTGACCCTCGACGCCGAGGTGGGCTGAGCCGCTCCCGGCACCGACCCGGGTCAGGGGAGGCGGTCGGACGTCACGTCGCGTCCACGTCGTACGGGGGCACCTCGCCGTACGGCAGCGGCTGGTCGGCGGCCTTCGAGGAGGCCGTGACCCCCTCGTGGTCGTCGTCCCAGGCCTCGAGGATGTGCTTGCGGATGGCCTTGCGGGGGTCGAGGTCGTTGAGCTGGAAGTCGGCGTACTCCGGACCGAGCTCGGCCCGGATGTCGTCGCGGGCGCTGTTGGCGAACTTCCGCACCTGCCGCACCATCCGACCCGCCTGGCGGGCGAAGTCCGGCAGCCGGTCAGGACCGAAGGTGATCAGGGCGACCACGAGGATCACCATGAACTCGGGGACGCCGATACCGAACACAGCTCGAGTTTCTCAGAACTTCCCGGCCGGCGTGAGCCCAAGACGAAGACCCGCCAGGTTCCGCCCGCGTCCGCCGAGCGTCCGGGCGACCGCGGCGAGCTGCTGGGCGGCCGGGGCGTCGGGGTCCGCGACGACGATCGGTCGGCCGAGGTCGCCGCCGGCGCGGAGGCGGGTGTCGAGCGGGACCTGGCCGAGCACGGGCACGTCGTAGCCGAGCCGGCGCGAGAGCGTGCCCGCCACCCGGACGCCGCCGCCGGTGCCGAACACGTCGAGGCGGTGGTCGACGCCGTTCTCGAGGCAGTGCGGGCAGGCGAGGTAGGACATGTTCTCCACGACGCCGACGACGCGCTGTCGCATCATCGAGGCCATCGTGCCCGCGCGCTCGGCCACCTCCGCGGCGGCCTCCTGCGGTGTGGTGACCACGACGACCTCGGCGTTGGGCAGGTGCTGCCCGAGCGAGATCGCCATGTCGCCGGTGCCCGGAGGGAGGTCGAGGAGGAGGACGTCGAGGTCGGGCCAGTACACGTCGGTGAGCATCTGGACGAGCGCCCGGTCCAGCATCGGTCCGCGCCACGCGACCACCTGGTCGCGGCTCGGCTTCAGCATGCCGATGCTGATGACGGTCAGGCCGTCCTCGGTCGGCACCGGCAGGATGAGGTCGTCGACGCTCGTGGGACGGATGTCCGCGACGCCGAGCATCGCTGGGACCGAGTGGCCGTAGATGTCGGCGTCGATGATCCCGACCTTCAGTCCCGAGCGGGCCATCGACACGGCCAGGTTGACCGTGACCGACGACTTGCCGACCCCGCCCTTGCCGGAGGCGATCGCGAACACCTTGGTCAGGGAGTCCGGCCGGTTGAACGGGATGTCGCGGCTCACCTGCCCCCCGCGCAGCGACGTCTGCAGCGCCGAGCGCTGCGCGTCGTCCATCACGCCGAACGCCACCGACACCCCGGTCACGCCGGGGAGCGCCCGCACCGCTGCGGTCACGTCGTTGGTCAGCCGGTCCCGCATCGGGCACCCGACCACCGTGAGCAGCACCCGGACGTCGACCTGCCCGGAGTCGGAGACGTTGATCGCGTCGACCATGCCCAGCTCGGTGATCGGCTTGTGGATCTCGGGGTCGTTCACCTTGGCGAGGGCAGCACGGACCTGCTCGACGGCGGGGGAGGTCATGGCGCCAGCCTACGTCGCGGCGGGGTCAGGGCCGGGTGTCGTCGATCTCCCGAGGAGCCTCCACAGCCGCGTCGGGCCGCTGCTCGGGCCGGTCCTCGTCCTCCTCCAGCTCCTGGAGCAGCGCCCGGAGCTCCGAGCGCACGAAGTCGCGGGTCGCGACCTCGCCCAGCGCCATCCGGACGCTCGCCATCTCCCGCGCCAGGAACTCCATGTCCGCGTGGGCGCGGGTGTTGGCCATCCGGTCGCGCTCGCCGATCACCCGGTCCCGGTCCTCCTGCCGGTTCTGCGCGAGGAGGATCAACGGCGCGGCGTACGACGCCTGGAGGCTGAGCATCAGCGTGAGGAAGATGAACGGGAAGGGGTCGAACGTGCTGGGGGACAGCCAGTTGTAGAGCACCCACGCCGCGACGAAACCGGTCATGTAGAGCAGGAACCGGGCGGTCCCCATGAACCGGGCGAACTGCTCGGCGAACCGGCCGAAGGCGTCGTCCTCGAAGCGGGGACGGCGGAGCAGGCGACGGCTCTCCCGGGGGACGTCGAGGCGCTGGGCGTCGCGTCGCGCGTCACGCCGGGTGTGGCTGCGGTCGCGGGACTCCCGCTGGTCCTTGCGCTCCCGCCGGTCCGCGCGCTCGGCCCGGTCCGGCTTGTCGACGCGCAGGAGCTCCCGTCGCAGGGAGTCCCGGCGCTCGGGCTCCCGGGCCGCACCGCCCACCGGTGGCCCCAGGGTCCCCACGGGCTCCCGGCCCGCCTCAGGCCGGGCCACGGGACGACCCTCCGCGGGTGCCGACGAGCGCGCGGCCGGGTCGGGTGTGCAGCCCGGCGACGGCGGTGCGGGGGCTGTCCCGCCAGTTCTCGGGCAGCAGGTGGTCGAGCAGGTCGTCGACGGTGACCGCGCCGAGCAGCCGGCCGTCCTCGTCGAGGACCGGCGCCGCGACGAGGTTGTACGTCGCGAGGTGGCGGGCGACGTCCTCCAGCGTGGCCGTCGGGGGCAGCGAGTCCATGCCGGAGTCGAGGACCGCGCCGATGAGCGTGCTCGGGGGCTCGCGGAGCAGCCGCTGGATGTGGGCGACCCCGAGGAGCCGACCGGTCGGCGGCTCGAGCGGCGGCCGGACGACGTACACCAGCGCCGCCAGGGAGGGCGTCAGCTCCTCGTTGCGGACGTGGGCCAGGGCGTCGGCGACGGTGGCGTCGGGCGGCAGGATCACCGGCTCGGTCGTCATCATGCCGCCGGCGGTCCGCTCCTCGTAGGACAGCAGCCGGCGCACGTCCTCGGCCTCCTGCGGCTGCATCAGCTGGAGCAGCGTCTCCGCGGTCTCCGGCGGCAGGTCGGCGATGAGGTCGGCGGCGTCGTCGGCCGACATCTCCTCCAGGACGTCGGCGGCGCGCTCCTCGTCGAGCTGGCCGAGGATCTCGACCTGGTCCTCCTCCGGCAGCTCCTCGAGCACGCTGGCGAGCCGCTCGTCGTCGAGCGCGGCGGCGATCTCCGCGCGGCGCTTCGCGGGCAGGTCGTGGATGACCGTGGCGAGGTCGGCGGGTTTCATCTCCGCGAAGGCCGCGAGCAGGTGGGTCGCGCCCTGCCGCTGCTCGACCTCGAACCCCTCGATCTCGCGCCACTCGACGATGTGGGTCTGCCCCTTGCGCCCCCAGCGTCCGCGGCTGCGCGGGGCTCCCTCGAGGATCGCGACCCGGCTCACCACCCAGTCCCGGTTGCGCTCCTGCTCGATGGCGACGTCGTAGACGGTGCCGACGACGCCGGTCTCCTTGATCTTCACGCTGCGGTCGAGCATCTCGCCGACGACGAGGGTCTCGGAGCCGCGCTGCTCGAAGCGGCGCATGTTGACCAGGCCGGTGGTGATGACCTGTCCGCTGTCGATGCTTGTCACCCGCGTCATCGGCACGAAGATCGAGCGACGGCCGAAGACCTCGACGACCAGCCCGAGCACCCGGGGCCCACGACCGACGGGCCGGACCATCGCGACGAGGTCGCGGACGCGCCCCACCTGGTCCCCGGCCGGGTCGAACACCGGCAGGCCGGTGAGCCTGCCGACGAACACGCGGGTCGGAGAGGTGCTCACCGTGTCAGGGTAGTGCCCGTCACGGCTGTGACCCCCGTTCCTGCACGGTCCTCGCGTGCGGCCGGCGTCCTCACCACCGGCCGGCCGTCGCCGTACTAACCTGCGGCGATGCGCCCGATGCGGCGGCGGCCGGTCCGTCAGGTCGGGACCCGGCAGCGTCTCTCCCTGCACGTCGGGCTGCCCAAGAGCGGGACGAGCTTCGTGCAGGCGCTGCTCGCCGAGAACCGCGACCAGCTGCGCGGGGCGGGGCACATCTACCCGTTCGTGCGTCGGGAGGGGATGTTCCACGCCGCCGTCGAGCTGCGCGGCCACCACGACCGGTGGGGGCTCGACCCGGACGCGGTGGCGGGCACGTGGGAGCGGCTGCTCACCCGGGTCCGGGGGTTCGACGGGGCCGGGATCATCAGCCACGAGAGCTTGTCGGGCGCCCTCCCGCTGCAGATCGAGCGGATCGCACGGGACACCGCGGACCTCGATCTGCACGTGGTCGTCACCGCGCGCGACCTGGCCCGGCAGGCGACGGCGCACTGGCAGGAGGAGGTGAAGAACGGCCGGCCGTGGTCGTTCGCGGAGTTCGAGCGCGAGCTGTTCGGCCCCGGCGAGTCCGACGCCGACGAGTTCGGGTTCTGGCGCCACCAGGACCTCGCCGGCGTGCTCGGACGGTGGGGCGCGGTGGTCCCGGCGTCGAACCTGCACCTGGTCGTGGTCCCGCCGGCAGGGACCGACCGGGCCGAGCTCTGGCGGCGTTTCACCGAGGCGCTCGCGCTCGACCCGGCCGTTGCCGATCCGGCCACAGGCCCGGGCAACGAGTCGCTCGGGGCGGCGCAGGTGGCGCTGCTGCGCCAGGTCGTCACCGCGCTGGACGGGCGGCTGCGGCAACCGCACTACGCCCACGTCGTCAAGCGGTTCTTCGCGCAGGGCCGGCTGGCTGCGATCGACTCCCGCCGGCCGGTGGCGCCGGCGGCGCTGCGGGCGCGGCTCCGGGAGACGACGGCCGGGTGGCTGCCGGGGATCGAGGCGGCGGGATACGCCGTGCACGGTCCGCTCTCCGAGCTGCTGCCCCCGGACCCGGCGGTCGACGCGCCGCACCCCGATGACGTCACGGCGGAGGAGCTCCTCGAGGGGCTGCCGGAGGTGCTCGCGTCGGTGCTCGTCGAGGTCGCGTCGTTGCGGGGCCGGGTCCCGGGCTCGGACCTGCCGCCGCTCTGACCTGCTCGGGGGCGCCGGGATCTGCCGCGCCGGGGGCCGCGGTCGTAGGATCCGGCCATGAGGCGCGCAGCGGTCCTGGTGGCTGCTGTCGTCGTGCTCGCCGGCTGCGGCTCCGACCCCGGGACGTCCGCGGAGGGGACACCCACCGCTTCGGCGTCCGAGGACGCGACCGCTTCGCCGTCGCCGTCGCCGTCGGGGTCGCCGTCGGGGTCGCCGTCGGAGGAGCCCTCGCCGACCGACGAGCCCGTCGCGGTCCCGCCCGGGACCCCCGCCTGCGCGGCGGTGTGGGTCGACGGGACGAGACTGGCCCGCGACTACGCCGGGTGCCGGACAGGCCAGCGGTTCGTCGAGCCTGACCAGGAGTCCTGCTCGTTCGGCCAGCGGCTGGTCCGCTACGGGGACCACTTCTACGCCGTGCGGGGCGGTCCGGTGAACCGCACGGCCGCCCCGTTGACCAAGGACCGCGACTACCGCGGCGCGATCGCGTCCTGCCGCGCCTGAGGGGTGCCCGACCCCGCTGCACAAGTGGCACCACTTGCAGGTCCGAGAGGGGGCTGACCCCATAAGTGGCACCACATGCGGGTTCGAGCGGGGTTCGACCCCGAAAGTGGCACCACTTGCGGTTCGAGCGCGGGCTGACCCCGGAAGTGGCGACGCACGTGCGGGTCGGGACGGGGGCTGACCCCGGAAGTGGCACCACGTGCGGGTTCGAGCGGGGTTCGACCCCGGAAGTGGCACCACTTGCGGGTCGGGAGCGGGGCTGACCCCGAAAGTGGCACCACTTGCGGGTTCGAGCGGGGGCTGACCCCGAAAGTGGCACCACGTGCGGGTCGGGAGCGGGGCTGACCCCACAGGTGGCACCACGTGCGGGTTCGAGCGGGGGCTGACCCCGCAAGTGGCACCACGTGCGGGATTCGAGTCGCGGCGCGGGCCGAGCCGGTCCCAACCCCTCAGCGGCGCCGCGAGCGCACCGTCCGGGCGAGGGCGACGGCGCGTCCCGCCGTACGTCGGGCAGCGCGGACACCCCGCGCGGCGAGTCCCGGGCGGGACCCCGTCGCCGAGCTCGTCCCCGAGCCTGCCGTCCCCGACGGGCGGGCCGCGGGGCCGGCCGACTGCTGCCCGCGCTCCTTGACGTCCCTGAGCAGCCGTGCCACCAGGTCGACCGCGACGTCGGCCACCTCGGCGTCGCTCACCGATGCGGGATGGCGACGCTCCGGGAGGACGTCGGGCACCAGCAGGGACTCGAGCTCCCCGACCACCTCGAAGCCCCGCTCGCGGACCAGCTCCACCGCCGCCCGACCCCGTCGCCGGCAGTCCTCCTGCTGCTCCTCATCCGGCCAGAACGGCTCCCCGCCCCGGGGGACCAGCCGGTCGTCGGCGAGGAACGACCGGATCCAGACGCCGCGGTCGACGGCCCGGTCGAAGCCGACCAGCCGTCCGTTCACGCGGCGCAGGGTCTCGGCCTCGACCACCCCGAGCGAGGTGTTGCCGAACCCGGCGGACGGGTCGACCACTCCCGGGTCGACGCCCGTCACCCGCGCGAACCGCGACCACAGGTCGCTGCGGGGGGCGTCGCGCGGTGGCGGCGCCACGACGTGGACCCGCTTAGGGGGCAGGTCGCCGGTCCAGCGGTCGAGGACCAGCGCCAGGTCGAGGGCGCGCCAGTCCCACACCACGGTCGGGTCGTCGGACACCGTCCGCCCGTAGTCCTCGAGCCGCGTCGTGCTCTTGTTCTTGAGCGACTCCTGCCAGCTCGAGGTGAAGAGGCTCAACGGGTCGCGGGCGGTGACGACGACGTGGACCTCCGCGGGGGCCAGTGCCGAGACCGCGCGCGCGGCCTGCTCGGCGCTGGCGGAGCAGAAGAACTCGTGGCTGACCACCGCGTCGCGGTCCCACGCGGCGACCTCCCGGAGGAGCACCTCCCACGCCCGAGGCGCCCGCGGCCCCCGCCGGCGTACCGACCGGTCCTGCCGGACCACCAGGGACGCCCAGAGGTGGTCCCGACGCTCGCGTCCGGGTACGAGCAGGCCGGCTGCCCGGAGCTGCGGCCGGTGCGACCAGAGGATCGTCTGGAGGTAGCTGGTGCCGGTCTTCGGCAGCCCGATGTGCAGGAAGACCCGACGGGCCATCAGCCGAGCTGGGCGGTGTAGCGCTCCAGCAGCTCGTCGACCTTGTCCTGGTCGCGCTGGGACATCGGCAGCAGCAGCTCCTGGACGACGTCGGTGAGCTCGGCCAACCGCAGCTGCTGACGCCGGCACTCCCGGACCTCGTCCTCCAGCGACGCCACCCGAGCGGTGAGCTCCTCGAGCGCCTGGGCCTGCGGCGCGGTCCGCGCGTGCACCGCCTGCCGGACCCGCCCCAGCCCTGGCAGGGTCACCCTCGCCATTCGACCACCATCCGGCATCCTCGTCTCTCGCTCGCGGAGCTGTCGTCGTCCCGGTCGACCCGGTCCCCGCCAGGACCGTCGCCGTGACTCTCGCCGTGACTCTCGCCGTGACTCTCGCCGGGGCCTTCGGGGTCCTCGGCCGAGGGGCCGGGAGTGAACTCCTCCTGGGACAGGACCGTACCGCCGGCCGACCGCACTCCTCGCTCCACCTGGGCGACGCCGACCGGGGTCAGCAGCTGTCGGCGCACCCACGGGTCGTCCTCGTCGGCCTCGGTGAGGAAGTCGAGGTAGAGGCGGCCGCCGCCGCGGCCGAGCATGTCCGCGAAGCGCCAGAGGTTGTCACGCCCGCGGCCCGGCGGCAGCGCGTCGACGAGGTGACGGGCGAGGATCGTGTGGCGCCCGGGCACCCGCGCCAGGCGCGCGCCGTGGGCGAGGACGTGACGGGTCTCGAGCAGGTTGAGCACGCCGTAGGTGACGGGGTACCCGCGCTCGGCCGCCCGGCCGCGCAGGTCGTGGTAGCCGCGGTGGGAGTAGTCGAGCCCCTCGGTGCGGACCCCCCGTTTCGCCAGCCAGTAGGCGCTCTGACCCCGGCCGCAGCCGAGGTCGACGACGACCCCCCCGCCGTCGGGCCCGGCCTCCGTCTCGTGCTCGAGGACCATCCGCGCGAGCCGGGGCGCGTTGACGACGACCCGTTGCCGGATCCGGGACTGGTAGCGCGCGTCCCAGTCGGCCCGCCGCACCACGAGACCGCGGAACCAGTCGTCGAGCCGGCGCGACGTCGACGGCGGCGTCCCGAAGGAGAACGCCGGGTCCGGCACGCGCCAGCTGGGACCGTACGTCGCGGTGAGGAACTGGTCGGTGTCGGCCGGCGCCGGGAACGTCCGTCCCTCGAGCTCGGTCGTGCCGAGCGGGCGGACCCACTCCTCGCGGAACGGAACCCGGATCTCGCCCATGAGGACCAGGTGACCCTCGGAGAAGAAGCCACCGAAGACGTCGAGCCCGCGGACCACCCCGTTCGCCTCCTCGACGAGCACCGCGAAGCCGGCGCCGCTGTAGCGGCGTACCTGGTAGCCCATCGCAGCGAGGCGGCGCTGCAGCGCGTAGGACTCGCGGACCACGTCCACCGGCACGGTGTGGCGGCTGACGTAGCCGAGGTCGGCGTCGGAGTCGTGGCCGATGAGCCCGCCCTGGCGGACCGCGCCCAGCAGCGTGCCGTACGCCAGGAACGGCTCGACACCTGCGCGGCGCAGCGCCTCGAGGACCTCCTCGACCGCGTCGAGCAACGGCGCCACGTCCCGGCTCGTTCGGGTCTCGAAGGTGACCTGGAGCCGGCCGTACTTGTCCATGCCGAGCTCCTGGCCGTCGGCGTTGACGACCGCGATCCGTTCCTCGGAGCTGCCGAACCGGGCGTCGGCGTCGTACAGCACCTCGTCCTCGACGTGCGAGCGGATGCTGAGCCGGGTCCGGCCGTCGAGGAAGCGCGTGAGCCGCTTGGGCCACGCCACGAAGCGCGTCCCGTCGGTCTCGGCCTCGCTGTCGCGCAGCACCCAGAACGACCAGATCCGCCGGCCGTCGAGGAGGAGGTCGGCAACGAAGTCGTCCTCGCTGGTCAGCCGGATCCCGTCCGGACCGACCTCGAGGACCGCGGGGTCGCTCACAGGGCTCGCCTCACGACCCACCAGTAGACCCGGGACGCGCGCCGCAGTACAGCAGGCGCGGCGAGCTCGGGGACACCGGGATCCACGTCGCCGGTGAGCAGGTGGGCCCAGCCGGCGTCCGGGACGGTCCGGGCCGCCTGCACCTCGCGTCGCCGGCGCCGGACCAGTCCGGCGTGCCGCAGCAGCCACCACCATCCCGCAGCCTTCTGCCGCGCCCAGCCGCCGCGCACCGCCGTCGCGAAGACCGCCGCCTCTAGCGCGAGCAGCGGCAGGGCGACCAGCGCGAGGAGCCGGCCCGACCACAGCGTGAGGACCAGCAGCAGCCGGTTGCGCTCGACGAGGTACATCTTCAACGGGTTGCGCGAGAACTCGTACCGGTGCACGACGACGGCCTCGGGGACGTAGACGACCCGCCACCCGCGCTGCCAGCAGCGCAGGCTCAGCTCGGCGTCCTCGCAGTAGGCGAACATCGGCTCGCAGAAGCCTCCCAGGGCGCGGAACCGGTCGGCACGGCACGCCGTCGCGGCGCCGGTCGCCGACGCGACGTCGGCCGCCGCGGCGTACTCGCCGGCCGGCCGGCCGAGCCCGCCGGCCCAGCTGAGCCCCAGGTAGTGCACGGGGTTGCCGGCGGAGTTGACGACGTCCTCCGCGCCGTAGAGCCGCAGCGAGGCGGTCGCCAGCCCGACGGTGTCGTCGAGCGCGCCGGCGAGCGCCGCCAGCGCGTCGGGCCGGACGACCGCGTCCCCGTTGACGAACGCGACGACGTCCCCGCTCGCGCGGGCGGCGCCGAGGTTGCAGCCGCCGGCGAACCCGAGGTTCTCGCCGGGTTCGACGACGGTGACACCGGGCACCGCGGCTAGCCGGGACACCGCGTCGGAGGTGCAGCCGTTGTCGACGAGGACGACGTCGACGTCGACGCCGCGGGAGGCCAGCGCCGCGTGGACGGCCTCCTCGAGGACCGGTTCGTCACCCCACGCGAGGACCACCGCACTCACGCGTGTCGAGGGGGCGGCGGGCATGGCGGGGATAGTATGCGGACCCGGCGACGAGGCGTCGCGACCGCCTCGGCCGACCCCTCACGACCCCTCACGACCTGTTCCGGCCGCTCCTCCTGTCTCGAGGTCCCATGTCGAGCGACTCCCTGCTCACCAGCGCGCGGGGAGACAGCCTCCCGTCGCCACGCCGGTCCCCGGCGAGCGGGCCGGCGAGCGGGCCGGCGGTCGGGCCGGCGGTCGGCTCGCCGGCCGGCGCGACGGCCGTGCCCCGCGGCGAGCCGGCGCTGCGGCGGGTGCTGGACGGCGTCCTGGACGCCGCGGTGGTCTCGTTCGCGCTCTGGACGCTGCTCTACTGCCTCGGTCTCGCGACCCAGTGGCGGTTGTGGGCGAGCGGGTGGGTGTGGCTGGTGGCGACGGTCGGGCTCGTCGCCTGGCAGGTGGTCGCCGCCCTCCGTGAGGGCCCCGCCCGCCCGGGGGACCCCGAGGGGGACCGCGACCTCGCTGAGGCGTCGACGAGGGACGGCCGGGCGCTCCGGCTCCTCGCCACCGGCGGCGGGGCCGCCGCGGTGGTGGCGGTGGTGGCGGCCGTGCTGGGCTGGCCCGAGACGTTCCCGCTGACCTGGGTGGCCACCGTCGCGGCCGGCGGCGCACTGGGCGTCCGGGCGTGGCTCGGCGGCCGTCTCGTCCCGGGCGGCGGTCCCGCGCTCGCGCGCTCGCGGGACGACGTGGGCGTGCTGCTCGTGATGGCGTTCAGCGTGGTGGTCAGCCTCTTCGTCCACCTCACCGACACCGACGACCCCTACTACGTCAACCGGTCGGTGTGGGTCGCCGAGCACGGGAACGCCGCCCTCCGCGACACCATGTTCAGCCCCGAGGTCTTCAACACCCCGTACGGCGGCGGGATCCCCATCGCCTCCATCGAGGCGTTGCTGGGGGTCCTCGCGCACCTCACCGGGATGCGCGCGGGCACGGTGACCTACCTCGTCGCGACACCGGTCGGCACCGCGTTGGCCGTGTGGGCGATGTGGCGCCTCGCCCGCCGGTGGGCGCCCGGGCGGGCGTTCCTCGTCCTGGTGGTGGCCGTCGCCTTCCTGATGCTGTCCGGCGACTCGATGCTCGGCAACTTCTGGGTCGTCCGGATGTGGCAGGGCAAGGTCATGGCCGTCACGATCCTCATGCCGCTGGTCTGGGCGTGGCTGACCGAGGCAGCCGACGAGGAGGCCACCCCCGCCCGACGGCGCCGTGCCCTCCTGCTGCTGCTCGCCGGAGGTGTCGCGTTCTTCGGCCTCACGCCGACAGCCGTCGTCTGGGCGCCGCTGATGTGCGGTGCTGCGCTCCTCGCCGCGCTGCTGGTGCGCTCCCGAGCGCTCGCCGTCGGCGGCCTGCTGGTCCTCGTCGGCCCCTTGCTCAGCGGCCTGGCGGTCGTCCTCTTCTCCTCCGGCGTCGGCGGCGAGGCGCCGGTCGCGCTGTCCGCCCAGGCCTCGTTCGTGCGCATCCTCGGCCTCACCGACCCGATGGTGGCGGTTGGGCTGCTGGCGCTCTGCCTCGCGCCGGTGGTCGCCGGGCGCGGCGCGGCAGCCGCGCTGGCCGGGACCTCGGCGCTGCTCTCGGTGCTGGTGTTCGCGCCCGGTGTCCTCACGCTGGTCAACGCGGTGACGGGGTCGGGGCCGATCCTGTGGCGGATGCTCTACGTCGCGCCGGTGCCGGTGCTCGTCGGGCTGCTCGCGGCGTACGCCCTCGGGTCGCTCCGTGCCGCGCCGCGGGCTGCTCCCCTGGGGGTCGCTCTCGGGGTCGCCCTCGTCCTGCTCGCCGGCTTCGTCGTCGGGGGCCGGCCGGTCTGGTCCTCGACCGGACACGGCGGCCCGGTCACGGTCTCCTCGACCCCGCAGTGGAAGCTCGACATCCCCTCGCTGGGCGACGTACGGCGCCTCGACGAGCGGGGACTGCTTCGGGGCCGGGTGCTGCTGCCACCCGCCCGGATGAAGGTGCTGACGATGTACACCACGGACGCCTTCGCGGTCGTGCCCCGGGACTGGTTCGTGGGCAACATCCGCGAGCCGCTGGCCGACCGGCGCGCGCGGCGGCTGCTCGCGGACGTGGCCGGAGCCCGCCCGCCGTTCCCGGCGCCGGCCGAGGTGCGGGCGGCGCTAGAGCGGCTCGACGTCGCGCTGGCCTGCACCGGCGGGTCGCGTTACCGCGAGGACGTGGTGCGGCGCTTCGAGGCCGCCGGGTACGGCGGTCGCACGACCGTCGGGACGCTGACCTGTGTGACCCCCCGCACCTGAGGGGCCCGGTCCAGCCGTTCCCCGGAGGAGCGGGCGGAGGCTCGTTATGCTCGGGGTCCGCTCACCCCCGTCGCTCAGCGCGTCCTGAGCACCTGACAAGCGAGGTCCCGTCAGATGGGTCGCGTCGTCCTCCACCTCGGCCTGCCGAAGACCGGGACGTCGTTCCTCCAGGGCGTGCTGCGGGAGAACGCGGAGCCGCTGGCGGCCGCGGGCGTCCACCTGCCGGCGGGTCGGCCGCAGGACCTCTTCGCCGCGGTGCTCTACCTCACCGACCGCTCCGCCGGCTGGGGCCGCTCACCGGCCGGGGGCCGGCGGGCGTGGAACCGCCTGCTGGCCGAGATCGCCGGCCGCCAGGACGCCGGCGTGGTCACCGTCCTCAGCAGCGAGACGCTGTGCCTGGCCTCCGCCCGCCACGTCGAGCGGATCCTCACCGATCTTCACGAGCACGGCGTCGAGGAGGTCGACGTCGTCGTGACCGTCCGTGACCTCGCCCGTCAGCTGCCGGCGGAGTGGCAGGAGGGCGTCAAGCACGGCCGCCGCGGCTCCTACCCCGCCTTTTTGCGCACGGTGCTCGCCGAGCCGTCCACGCTGGCCGGGCGAGGGGCCCGGCAGCGCCACGTGCGCTTCTGGGCCGGCCAGGACCCGGTCGCGGTCCTCGACCGGTGGGCCGGGCGGGTGCCTCCCGGTCGGGTGCACTGCGTCCTCAACCCCCACCCCGGCGCGCCGACCGACGAGCTCTGGCGCCGGTTCGCCACTGCGGTCGGACTGCCTGACGAGGTCGCCGCCGCCGTCGTCCTCCCCACGGCGGAGGTCAACGCCTCGCTCGGCGCGGTCCAGCTCGAGGTGCTGCGCCGGGTCAACCGGCGGTTCTCCCGTCGGGGGCGCGAGCAGAGCTACGGGACGGTCGCCAAGCGGCTCTACGCCGGCCGCCTGCTCCGCCGCCAGGCTGGGGCCCGGCTCGTCCTGCCGTCGCGCCACCTCGAGGACGCCGAGCGGGTCTCGCAGCGGTGGGTCGAGGCGATCCGGCAGCGCGGGTGGGACGTCGTGGGCGACCTCGCGGAGCTGCAGCCCGCCTCGGTGGTCGAGCCGGGAGAGGCGCCGGCACCGCCGCGCGTGACCCGCGCCGCGATGCTGCGGTCCTCCCTCGACGCCACCGCGGGACTGCTGGAGGAGGTCGAGCGCCTCACCCGCGAGAACGCGGCGCTGCGGCGTACCGGACCCAGGGCGCGTGCTGGGGCCGTCAACCGGGCGGTCACGAGCGCGGCGCACGGTGCTGCCCCGGCCGCCTCCCGGGCGGTCCGTCGGGGGCTCGCGGCCGTGCGGTCCCGCCGGGAGGGTGGGTCGTGAGCACGTCCGGTGAGCGGTGGACGACGCGGCCTGCGAGCCTGGTCGCCCTTGGCCTGGTGCTCGCCGCGGCACTCGGCGTCGGGCTCTACGTGCTCGACGCGAGGATGCAGCGGGCGGTGGACCGGGCGACCACGGCCCCGACCGCGGCGTCCGCGGCCCCTCAGGTACCGGCGGAGCAGGGCTCGGTGCTCGTCGGTTCCGCGACCGCAGTCCTCGAGGCGTGGTCGGAGCAGGAGCTGCAGTACGGGTGGTGGTGGGCGGAGCTCCGACCCCTGCTCAGCCCCGGCGCCCGCGCGGCGTACGCGCACACCGACCCCGAACAGCTGCCGACGCTGGGCGAGGTCCGCCCGGTCGAGCAGCGGAGCTCCGCGACCACCGCCACGGTCTGGTTCGCCACCGACGCGGGACGGTTCGGCGTCGACCTCGCGCGGCCGTCCTCCGACGAGGACTGGCGGGCGCACCGCATCCTGTTCCCCGGGCAGGAGTCGATGTTCGGATGACGATCCCCCGCAGCCGACCGGCGCCGCGTCGGCGCTCCCCGCTGGTGCTCGTGCTGGCGCTGCTGCTCGCCCCCTGGCTCGTCCTCGAGCCGAGCGCCGGCGCCGACGAGGACCTCCGGCCCGCGGTCTCGACCGCGCTCGACCGCTGTGCCGCCCCCGCGCCGATGCCCGCCCTGGCCGTGCCACGCCGCCCGGCCGGCCCGAGGGAGGGGTCGCGACCCGCGGTCGCCGCGGCGGTCGACGTCGCGGCGGCGGGCCGACGCCAGCAGCTTCCGGCCCGGGCCCAGGCGCTCGCGGTCGCCGCGGCGCTCGCGGGCGACCTGAGGCCGGGGTCCGCGGAGCGGTTCTACCGACGCCTCGGCCGCATCGACCGCTGGGAGAGCCTGCCGCCGACGATCGCGGTCCACCGGGTGGTCGGCAACCCGGACCCGTACGCCTACGAAGGGGCGTGGCAGCGGGCCACCACCCTGCTGGCTGAGCTCACCGGCCGCCCGGAGACCGAGGTGACCCGCGCGGTCGCGTCGGGCGGGGACGCGCCCGCCGACTGCGTCGCCACCGCTCTCAGCGAGCGCGCCCTGCCGCTCCCGCCGGGGTCGGCGTACGTCGTGAGCGGGGGCTCGTCCGACGAGCTGCTCCTCGAGGCGCCGTGCGGGACCCCGGTGCTCGCCGCGACGGCGGGCCTGGTGTCGCTCACCACCGACGATCCCGCGGGCGGCCCGTGGGTGGTGACCGTGACCGGCGACCGGGGCGCCACCCGGTACACCCACGTCCAGGAGCCGGTCGTCGACGAGGGCGCCACCGTCCTGGTCGGGCAGCGGATCGCCGACGTGGGGGACCTCGGCGCCGTCGAGGGCTGCGCGCTCGGACTGCGCTCCGAGACCTCCGCCGGGGAGCGCCGCGAGACCGGCGCCTTCGTGCAGTGGCTGGTCTCGGGCACGAGGCGTGACACCGACCTCGAGCAGCTGGCGGCCGCCGTCGAGGCCCCGGCCGTCACGCTGCCGCCGCGGCCGCGCCGGCCACGGCAGGAGCCGGAGGACGTGGTCCCGCCGGCCGCGTCCGCGGAGCCGACGGTCCCCACGTCGTTCCGCGCGGGGTCCTTCAACGTCCTGGGGTCGCACCTGACGGCACCCGGCGGCAGCCGGCCCGGGTTCGCCCCGGGACCGCAGCGGATGGCCCGCGGGCTGGCGAAGATCGAGGCGTCGGGCGCGTCCGTCGTGGTCCTCAACGAGTTCGAGACGCCGGCGGCGTCGGTGGTCACCTCCGACGGTGACTGGCAGCTGCACCGGGCCACGCCGAACAACCGGTTCCGCGGCGGCAGCACCAGCGGGAACGGCATCGCCTGGCGGTCCGACACCTGGACGGCGGTGGGGGTCGGCGAGTTCACCGTGCCGTGGCGGGTGACGCTGCACATGCCGGTGGTGACGCTGCAGCACCGCGACACCCGCGCCCGGGTGACGGTCATCGGCGTGCACAACCCGGCCAGCACCGCCAAGGCGGGCAACCAGTCCGCCGCCCGGGCGGTCGCCCGCCGCGTGGAGCTCGCCCAGGTCGCCGCGCTGCGCGGGGCCGACCCCTCGACGCCGGTGATCATCGCCGGCGACTTCAACGAGCGCTCCGAGGTCTACTGCCCCTTCCTGGGATCCGGCCTCCTGCAGTCCTCCGCGGCGCCGGGTGCCGGCGCAGGCGGCTGCCGGACCCCCGGCCACACCGTCGACTGGATCTTCGGCACCCGGGACCTCACGTTCTCCGGCGAGACCGCTGACCGGTCGACGCTCGGGAGCATCAGCGACCACCCGCTCCTGACCGCGGGCGTCGTGCTCCCCTCGCAGTCCCGGTGACCCCCGCTCGGCGCAGGGTGTAGCGAGGACGGGTCAGGCTCCGCAGGACCTACGTCCTCAGCCCGTGGGGCACAAGCGCCGGACCTCCGGCATCTCGCCACGGTGCTCCTGACCTCGCAACTAGCGTCCGTGACGAGAGGACAGGCCGATCCGGCCGTCCCTCGGACCCCCTCAAAGTCCGTGACCGGTCGCGCCCGGGACCCCCCGCCTGCGCGCGCCCCGACGCATCGGAGATCGCGTGAACCTGCATGTCCTCACCGGCTCGACGCTGCTCGCCCTCACCCTCGGCGCCCAGCAGCTGCTCGCACCCGTCGCCACGGCCGCGGGAGGCGGCACGACGGCGACGGACGGCACGAGCCCCGCCCCGACGTACGCCGCGGCCGCGTGTGCCGAGGTCGGCGTCGTGACCGTCGACGGCTCCGGTACCGGCTGGGGCGACCTGTCCACCGCCGGAGTCGCGATGAGCAGGGTCGGCCAGGTCCTCGAGCGCGAGGTCGCCGAGGCCGGCGGGTCGACGGTGCACCGCCACCTGGGGACGTCGTTCGCCGACGTCCGCTCCCTCGTCGCAGACCCGGCGTCCCAGCGTCCGGCCGTCGACGTCGTCACCCGCGACCGTGCTCGCGGCTGGCGGACCGGGACCCCCGAGGCCCGCGCTCTGGTGCAGGCGGAGCTCGCCGCGCGGGTGGCGAGCTGTCCCGAGCAGGTCCTGGTCCTCGCCGGCGAGAGCCAGGGGGCCGGCGTCGTGCACAAGGTGCTGCGGGCCGCCGAGGGTGACGCCACCCTCGCGGGTCACCTGGCCGGTGCGGTCCTCATCAGCGACCCCAACCGGGCCAGCCGCACCGCAGCCCGGCTGTACGGCGAGCCCGTCGCTCCGCTCGCGGGCGCCGGCGTCCTCACCACGCTCACGCGCGGTGTCGCCGACGTCCCGACCCCGACGCAGGACCTGGCGGTCGCCACGGTCTGCGTGGCCGGCGACCTCGTGTGCGACCTCGGGCGGACCGGCGTCGCGGCGTCGCTGGCCGCCCACGCGGCGTACGACGTCCGCCCCGGCCGCGTCGCGGTCCGTGACGCGGCACGTGAGCTCGCCGAGCGGGTCACCGCGTGGCCGCGGGTGACCGCCGGCCAGGAGGTCCTCGCCAGCGTCGGCGCCCCGTTCAGCGCTCCGGTCGACCTGCGCGTCGGGCCGGCGTACGCCGACGGCGTCGTCGTCGAGCCCGTCGGCGCGCTCCCGGACGGCGTCTCCCTCGACGACGGGGTGCTCGCCGGCACGAGCGCGTCTGCTGGGACCTGGGACCTGCCGGTCCGCGTCCGCGGCACCACCCCGGCGACGTCCTGGGCCACCGGCACCGTCACGCTCACCGTCACCGAGGCGCGGGCAGGCGCCCGCGTCGGCGCGGGCGGCCAGTCCACCTGCGGGGTGGCGACCGACGGCTCCGCCTGGTGCGCGGGCAACAACGACTACGGCCAGCTCGGCGACGGCACGAGCCGCGACCGCACCGAGGCCGTGACCGTCGGGCAGGGTGCCCGCGACTGGGCCGGCATCGACACCAGCGGCAACGTCACGTGCGGGGTCAAGCAGGCCGGCACGCTGTACTGCTGGGGGGCCAACAACCGCGGCCAGCTCGGTCTTGGCGGCGGAGCCCAGCAGTGGTCGCCGCGCCAGGTCGGGGACTCCACGAAGTGGAAGCAGGTGTCGGTGGGCTGGATGCACGCCTGCGGCGTGCGCACGAACGGGAAGCTCTTCTGCTGGGGTGACGGCGACCGCGGCCAGCTCGGCACCGGCGGCAGGTCCGGCGCGTGGGTCCCGGAGCGTGTCGGCTCGTCGGAGAACTGGGTCTCGGTGACCACCGGCGGATGGCACTCCTGTGGCGTCCGCGAGGACGGCAGCGCCTGGTGCTGGGGGCTCAACGACCTCGGCCAGCTCGGCATCGGCGCCGAGGGGTGGCGCACGCAGCCGACGCCGGTCGACTCGCGCAGGTCGTGGGTCGCCCTCGACGCCACCTGGTCCTCCACCTGCGGCCTGGACGCCGCCGGCCGGATCTCGTGCTGGGGGCTCAACGACCAGGGACAGGTCGGCGACGGCAGCCGCACCACGCGCTTCGCGCCGTCGCCGGTGGCCGGCGACCGCGAGTGGACGGCGGTCACCGTGGGCGATGCTCACGCCTGCGGGCTGGACCGTCGCGGCGCCGCCTGGTGCTGGGGTCGCAACCGGTACGGCCAGCTCGGCAACGGGACCCAGACCCGCTCGTCGACACCGGTCGCGGTCGGCGGTGACCGGACCTGGACCGGCATCGACGCGGGTTGGATGCACACCTGCGCGCTGAGCCCTGCCGGCAACCCGCAGTGCTGGGGCAACAACGAGCGCGGCCAGCTCGCCAAGGGCGACCGCGACGACCGGCTCGGACCTCCCGGTGTCGCGGCGCGGCGTGCTCCGGAGCCGGCCCGCCGCGCGGTGTCCGACGTGGTCGCGACGACCTTCAACGTCCTCGGGAGCCAGCACACGGTCCCCGGGGGTGGCACCGGGAACTACGCGCCCGGCCGGATCCGGTCGGAGTGGACCGCTGAGCTGCTCAAGGAGCTCGACGCCGGCATCGTCTCGTTCCAGGAGCTCCAGGTCGACCAGTACCAGGAGTTCAACCGCGCCGTCGGCGACCGCTACGCGTTCTATCCCAGCAACGTGCGGAACCGGCGTGTGGTCTGGCAGAGCGTCATGTGGGACGAGTCCCAGTGGCAGTACGTCGACGCCCGGATCCTCACCGTCCCGGTGATCGGGAAGACACGGCCCAACCCGATGGTCAAGCTGCGCAACATCGCCACCGGGCGCACCGTCTGGGTCCTCAACGTCCACAACTCCTCCAAGAAGACCCCGGAGCGGCAGGCCGAGCGCGACGAGGCCGTCCGGATCGAGGTGGCGCACATCCTCGCCGAGCGCGACAAGGGCGTCCCGGTCCTGTTCATGGGCGACATGAACGAGCGCGAGACGGTGTTCTGCAAGGTGACCGGCCAGACCGACCTCCGGGCGGTGACCGGCGGGTCGCACGACGGCCGGACCTGTTCACCGCCGAGGAACATGCACCTGGACTGGATCTTCGCCTCACCCGAGTTCGACGTGCGCGCGGCGGAGTTCATCCGGACACCGGAGGTGGCCCGGATCACCGACCACAGCGTGCTGACCTCGTCGCTGTCGCTCGGCTGAGCCTGCAGGAGGCGCGCCCGGCGACCGTTCGGTCGCCGGGGAGCGCCGCCGTGCTGGGTTAGCATGGCGGCCGCCGATCGACTCTTCCCCGGGGGGATCCCTGATGCGTGCTGCCCGTACGAGCGTGGGCGGGCTCCTGCTCAGCCTGCTCGTCACCCCGCTCCTCCTTCCCGAGGGGGCGGCGGGAGCACCCGTCGGGACCGCGGCACCCGCCGCGGTCGCAGGTCCGGCGGCCCGGGCCGCGGAGAAGCCGGCGAAGAAGAAGTACGTCCCGTCGAGCGGGGTGACCTTCAACGACCCGATGCGGTTCGGCGGTCGGCGCACGATCCTCAGCAAGGTCGTGCGGTCGATCGAGGAGACGCCGGAGGGCGAGAAGATCCGGATCGCCACCTGGAACTTCGACGACCGCCCTGCGGCGCTGGCGCTGCTCGCGGCCAAGAAGCGCGGGGTCAAGGTCCAGGTCGTCGTCTCCGGGGCGGTGGCGAACCCCAACTGGCGGCGGCTGCGTGTGGGGCTCAACCGCAACAAGGACGACAAGAGCTTCGCGGTGCAGTGCACCGGCGGCTGCCGCAGCCGCGTGAGGATCATGCACTCCAAGCTCTACATGTTCAGCCGCATCCACAGGGCCGAGCACATCTCGATGTTCGGGTCGTCGAACCTGACCACCCCGGCCGGCAACCGGCAGTGGAACGACCTCGTCACCACCAAGTCCGAGCGGGTGTACGACTACCTCGCCCGGATCTTCGACGAGTACACCAAGGACAAGTCGCTCAAGACCCCCTACGAGGCCAGGACGATCGGCGACACCCGCATCTGGGTCTACCCGCTCGGCGACCGCAACCCGCAGGTCAAGCAGCTGAAGAAGGTCTCCTGCAAGGGCGCGACCGGCCGGACCGGCAACGCCGCCGGGCGGACGAAGATCCGCATCGCGGTCGCCGGGTGGTTCGACTCCTACGGCGGCGAGATCGCCCAGCGGCTCCGCAAGCTCTGGGACAAGGGCTGCGACATCAGGATCGTGACGACGCTGGCCGGCCGGGGCGTGAACCAGACGCTGCGGCAGGGCTACGGCCGCGGTCCGGTCCCCATCCAGGAGCTCACGGTCGACCGCAACGTCGACGGGATCCCGGAGCGCTACCTGCACCAGAAGTCGATCGCGATCAGCGGCGTCTTCGGCAACGACACCTCGGCCTCCGTGGTCCTCACCGGCTCCCCCAACTGGAGCACCCGCGCGGCAAGGTCAGAGGAGCTGTGGTTCCGGCTCAAGGACCGTCCGGGGACGACCCAGCGCTACATCCGCCACGTCGAGCGGCTCTACGCCTCGCCGATCAGCTCGCGGGAGCTGCTGACCCCCGCCGACCTTCAGCGCGGTCTCACCGCCCGACGGGTCGCCGGCGGCGGAGGCCTGCCGGACTGGCTCGAGCTCGACTGAGCCGCCGGTGGCGACCGTCGCGGAGGCACCTCGGCTGCGGGCGGCGGGCGGCGCGAGGACCCGCGGCGGCTACCGGCCCGACGTCCAGGGACTCCGCGCCCTGGCGGTCCTCATCGTGGTCCTCGACCACGCGCAGCTCGGTCCGTTCTCCGGCGGCTACCTCGGGGTGGACGTCTTCTTCGTGCTGTCCGGCTTCCTGATCTCCGGACTGCTGTACGCCGAGGTCGACCGCACCGGACGGGTCTCGCTGCTGGACTTCTACGCCCGACGGGCGCGCCGGATCCTCCCCGCAGCGACGGTGGTCCTCGCCGCCACCGTGGCGGTCTCCTACCTGGTGCTCGACGGCATCGCGATGCTGCGGCTCCTCAAGGACTCGGTGTGGGCGGCCTTCTTCGCGGTCAACGTCTCCTTCGCCCGGGCCGAGACCGACTACTGGAGCCAGGGCGAGGCCGTCTCGCCGATCCAGCACTTCTGGTCGCTGGCGGTCGAGGAACAGTTCTACCTCCTCTGGCCGCTGCTGCTGCTGCTCGTCGTACGTCGAGGCGCGCGCGGGCGTCCGGGCCTGGACCGCAGGGCCGTCGGGGTGACCGTCGGTGTCCTCCTGGTGGCGTCCCTCGCATGGGCACTGTGGACGACCGCGGCGAGCCCGCACAGCGCCTACTTCAGCTCGCTCGCCCGTGCGTGGGAGCTCGCCTGCGGCGCCGCTGCGGCGCTCGTCGTACGCGGTCGGCTGCCGCTCACGGGGCGAGGTCGTGCCGTGCTGTCCTGCGCCGGCCTGACGCTCGTCGCCGCCGCAGCCCTCCTCTACGACGAGGGCACCGGCGTGCCGGGGCTCCCGACCGTCGTCCCGGTGCTGGGCACGGCGATGCTCCTCGTCGCTGGTGCGGACGGGACCGGCGTGACGCAGCGGGTGCTCGGGTCCGCTCCGCTGCGGTGGGTCGGCGACCGCTCCTACTCGCTCTACCTGTGGCACTGGCCGGCGCTGGTGCTGGCGGCCGCGGCCCTCGGGCCGCTCTCGGTGCTCGAGGCGGTCGTCGTCGTCCTGCTGGCCGTGGGACTGTCCGACGTGTCCTACCGGCTGGTCGAGGACCCGTTCCGCAGGACCCGGCGGCTGCGCGGGCGCTGGCGCGGGATCGCGCTCTACCCGGCGTCGGTGGCAGCGCTCGCGGCCGTCGTGCTGCTCGCCCACGCCGGGGTGGTGAACCAGTTCTCGGCCCAGCGACCGGCGGTGAGCCTCCAGAACTTCGGCCAGGGGGGCGGCGACGAGGACCCGCCGACGACCTTCTCCGCCGACCCGCGGGTCGCCCTCGTGCAGGCCTCCGTGCTGGCCGCCCGCAACGACATGCCGGTCCCCAGTCCGCTCCGCCCGGCCGCCCTGGGGCTGGCCGACCACGTCGCCGCCGACCTCGGGGACTGCGAGTACTGGGGGCTCCCGGACCCGATGCCGCTGTGTCCCCGCGGCGACCCTGACGGCGACCGCACGCTGGTCGTGGTCGGGGACTCGCACAGCCGCCACTGGATCCCGGCGGTCGAGCCGCTGGCACAGCGCTACGGCTACCGCGCCTACTACTTCGTCCTCCAGGGCTGCACGCCTGCGCTCGTGCAGCCGTGGTCCCCGCTCAAGGACGCGCCGGACGAGGACTGCGCGTTCTTCCACGAGTGGTCGCAGGAGCAGGTCGAGCGGCTGCGTCCGGACCTCGTGCTGATGTCGACCGACCAGCAGCCGTCCTACCTCGACGCCGACGGCGAGCGGGTGACGAGCCACGAGGGCGTGGCGCAGCTGATCGAGGCGGGCATCGCCGCCCGGGTGAAGGCGCTGCGACCGGTCGCGGACCGGGTCGTGGTGATCGGCGACCCCCCGCGGCTCTCGTTCGACCCGCAGACCGTCCTCGGACGCGGCGCGACGCTGGCCGACGGTCTCTCCGACCCGTTCCCGCGGTCGATGCTGATGCGGCGGGCGGTCCGCGCCGGTGCGCTCGCCGGCGGGGCGGAGTACGTCGAGACCAAGCAGTGGTTCTGCGCCTACGGACAGTGCCCGGTCGTCGTCGGCGACTACATCACCCGCCGCGACCGGGGGCACATGACGCTCGAGTACGCCGCCTCGCTCTCCGAGCCGCTCGGCGCGCGGCTCGGGTTGTCCCGCCGGCTCCCGTGACGGTCCGATGAGGTTCCGGTTCGGGTGGTCCGCGGCCCCCCGGGGTTAACCTGTGGGCCGCCACCGCCCCCTGTGAGGACCCTGTTTCGATGCGCCGTACCCTCTCCGCCCTCGGCCTCGTGCTGAGTCTCCTCCTTGTCCCGTCGACTACGCCCACAGTGAACGCGGCAGAGGTGGCGGAGCCGTTCGCGCCGGACATCGGCGTGACGTTCAACGACCCGATGCGCTTCTCCTCGGCGCAGGCGATCCTTCGGCAGGTCCTCGAGTCGGTGCGCAACACCGAGGCGGGCGAGCAGATCCGTGTCGCCACCTGGAACTTCGACGACGAGGCGTCGGTCGACGCGCTGGTGGCAGCGGCCGAGCGCGGCGTCAAGGTGCAGGTCGTCGTCGCCGGTCAGGTGAGGAACCCCAACTGGCATGCGCTGCGCCAGGCGCTCAACCAGGACGCCAGCGTGGAGACGTTCGCCGTGCAGTGCAAGGGCGGCTGCCGGAGCCACGCGAAGATCATGCACTCCAAGCTGTACATGTTCAGTCGCGTCGGCGAGACCCCGCACGTCACGATGTTCGGGTCGTCGAACCTCACCACCCCGGCCCGCAACCGGCAGTGGAACGACCAGATCACGACGGGGTCGGCGAAGGTCTACGACTTCCTCGCGCGGATCTTCGACGAGTACACCCAGGACCGGGCGGTCGCCGACCCCTCGGAGGTGGAGACCCTGGGGGACTACCGGATCTGGGTCTACCCCGTGGACGACCGGAACCCGCAGGCCAAGCAGCTGCGGAAGGTGCGGTGCCACGGCGCCACCGGGGGCACCGGCACCCGGGACGGCCGCACGATGATCAAGGTCTCGGTCGCCGGCTGGTTCGACAGCTACGGCCAGCAGATCGCCGACGAGCTGCGGCGGCTGTGGGACCGGGGCTGCGCCGTCAAGATCGTGACCACCCTCGCGGGGCGCGGCGTGAACCAGACGCTCAAGGCGCGGACCGGTCGGGGCCCGGTCCCGATCCGCCAGCTGGCGTGGGACGGCAACGGCGACGGCGTCCCCGACCGCTACCTGCACTCGAAGGCGATGGCGATCAGCGGCGTCTTCCGGGACGACACCTCCGCCTCGGTGGTGATGACCGGGTCGCCCAACTGGAGCTCGCGGGGCGCGCGTTCGGAGGAGCTGTGGGTCCGCATCCTCGAGCGGCCCGGGATGACCCGCCGCTACCTGCAGCGCGTCGACCGACTCTACGCGTCGCGGTTCAGCAGCCCGCGGCTCATGACGCCGGCGGACCTCGACCGGGCGCTCGCTCGCTACGCCCGGGTCTCGGGGCAGCAGTACCCGGAGTGGCTCGAGCTCGACTGAGCCTGCCCGGTGCGGGGAGCCGGCCGCGAGTGCTCACTCGCGGTCGGTCGCAGGCCCGGCCGACGCCTCGTGCCGGTGGCGGGCCAGCTCGAGGCGGAGCAGCGCGAGCTCCTCGGCCAGCGTCCGGGTCTTCTCCTCCAGGCGGCCCAGCTCGTAGCTGTGCTGCAGGGTCAGCACGAGCAGCACCAGGCTGCCGACGAAGAAGAGGAGGTTGACCGGGACCTGGACGCCGAGGAGCGCCGCGGTGCCGGTGAGGAGCCCCGGGAACACCGCTAGGGCGAGGACGCCCGCGGCGACGAAGAACCAGATGACGGCGTACTTCTCCCGGAGCCGGTGGCGCCGCATCATCTCGACGATCGCGACGAGCACCACGACCGAGCCGATGAGGCCCAGCACGACGTTCGCGCTCACGCGGGGTCCTCGCGGCGGTGTGAGCGCAGCGAGCAGCGTCGTGGGGTGCTCATGCAGGGCCCTCCAGTGCCGGCTGCGGCGGGGTCTCGGGCCAGTCGCGCACGAGCGCGAGGACCAGCGCGACGACCGCCCGGCACAGGTACAGCGCCGCGCGGAAGGGGGTCTGGCTCGCGCGCCCGCCCTGCCGGACCCGCATCTGCACGGGGTGCTGGGCGATCCTGCAACCCGCGCGCAACGCGATGACCGTCGACTCGACGGTGTCGCCGAGGTACTCCGCGGGGTAGTGCGCGGCGAAGAGCCGGGCGGTGCGCTTGTTGACGACGCGGAAGCCGCTGGTGACGTCGGTGAGGCGGGTCCGGGCCATCCGCGACAACGTCCTCGCCAGCACCAGCATCGCCAGCCGGCGGATCCGCGAGACCTCGTAGCGCGTCGCCTCGTCGGCGAAGCGGACGCCGATGACGAGGTCGGCCTCCTCGAGACGCGCGACGAGCGCTGGAAGGTAGCGCGGGTCGTGCTGGCCGTCGGCGTCGATCTGCACCACGACGTCGTAGTCGTGGCGGACGGCGTACCGGTAACCGGCGCGCATCGCGCCACCGACGCCCAGGTTGTAGGGCAGCCGGCAGACCGGGACCCCGGCCCCTTCCGCGATCAGCGCGGTCGCGTCCGCGGAGCCGTCGTCGACCACGAGCAGGTCCACGGTGGGGTTGGTGGCGCGGACCTCGGCCAGCGCCGCGGCGATCGAGTCCTGCTCGTTGAACGCCGGCATGACGACGAGCACCCGCCGACCCGGGTCGAGCGGCTCGCCACCGGAACGCACCAGCGCAGTGTAGGCGTCGCCGGGCGCCGAGCCGGGGACCTCGTCAGCCCCAGCGCCACGAGTCGAGGACGGCAGCGATCTCCTGCTCGCGCTGCGCCGGGGGAGTGCCCTCGTCGTGGGAGAAGGTCACGACGTAGTAGGCGTCGTCGACGAACGCGATGTACTGCTCGGTCACCGCGGTGACCTCCCCGGCCTCGGTGCGGCCGGCGAGGTGGAGGGCGTCGACACCGCCGACCCTCGCGGGCGGCCGGACCCGCACCCGGGACGCGACGGTCCGCAGCTCGTCGGTGAACTGGCCCTCGGCCTGGGCCGGCGGGAGCTCCACCTGGTCGGCGTTGCGCAGCACGTTGACGTTGTCGCTGAACGGCTCACCGGCCTGACCGGCGTTGACCGCGCCGGCGTCGACCAGCTCGCTGTACTCCTTGAACTGCTCGGTGGCGTCCTGCCAGCCCGCCGGGAGCGCGAACGAGTATCCCTCGCCCGTCAGCCGGCCCTCCTCCGGTCCGTCGTGGCGGTGCTGTCGGTGCTGTCGGTGCTGTCGGTGGCACCGGACTCCGGCGACGTCCCGGCGGACGGCGAGGCGGTCGCGTCGCCGGATCCCGCGGCCGACCTCGCGTCCCCGGCGGGGGAGGCCTCACCCCCGCACGCCGTCAGGCCGAGGGCGGCGACCACGGCGACCGCGGCGGCTGCGGCGGTCGGGCGGACGGAGCGGACGGAGCGGACGGGCACGGAGCCGACCTTAGGGCGTCGGTGCCAGGCGCTACATTGCCGCCCATGAGCAACCCCCGCGCCGGACAGCCCGCTGAGCCGGCCGACCTGGTCGACGTCGCCCACCTGGTCACCGCGTACTACACCGAGGTCCCGGACCCGACCGAGGTCGGACAGCGGGTCGCCTTCGGCACCTCGGGCCACCGCGGGAGCAGCCTCGACACCGCCTTCAACGAGCAGCACATCCTCGCCACCACCCAGGCGATCTGCGACTACCGCCGCGACCAGGGGTACGACGGTCCGCTGTTCCTCGGCCGCGACACCCACGGCCTCTCGGAGCCCGCGTGGGCGTCGGCCCTCGAGGTGCTCGCCGCCAACGACGTGACGGTGCTCGTCGACGACCGGGACGGCTACACCCCGACGCCCGCGGTGTCGCACGCGATCCTCCGGGCCAACCGTGGGAAGCCGGCCGTCGCCGGGTCCGGAGGGCTGGCCGACGGCATCGTCGTGACGCCCTCGCACAACCCGCCGCGGGACGGCGGCTTCAAGTACAACCCGCCCAGCGGCGGGCCGGCCGACACCGACGCCACCTCCTGGATCGCCTCGACCGCGAACCGCTACATCGAGTCCGGCCTCGACGGGGTCCGGCGGGTGCCGTTCGCGCGGGCGCGCGCCGCGGCGTCGGCGTACGACTTCCTCGGCACCTACGTCGACGACCTGCCGCAGGTCCTCGACCTCGACGCGGTCCGTGACGCCGGCGTGCGCATCGGCGCGGACCCGCTGGGAGGGGCCAGCGTGCACTACTGGGGCGAGATCGCCGAGCGGCACCGGCTCGACCTCACGGTCGTGAACCCACTGGTGGACGCCACCTGGCGGTTCATGACGCTCGACTGGGACGGCAAGATCCGGATGGACTGCTCCTCGCCCAGCGCGATGGCGTCGCTGATCCGCCGCAAGGACGAGTACGTCGTGGCGACCGGCAACGACGCGGACGCCGACCGGCACGGGATCGTGACGCCCGACGGCGGGCTGATGAACCCCAACCACTACCTCGCGGTCGCCATCGCCTACCTGTACGGCGGAGCGCGTCCCGACTGGCCCGCCGACGCCGCGATCGGGAAGACGCTGGTGTCCTCCTCGATGATCGACCGGGTCGCGACGTCGCTGGACCGCCGGCTCCTCGAGGTGCCCGTCGGGTTCAAGTGGTTCGTCCCGGGCCTGCTCTCCGGTGAGGTCGGCTTCGGCGGCGAGGAGTCCGCCGGCGCCTCGTTCCTCCGCCACGACGGCTCGGTGTGGACCACGGACAAGGACGGCATCCTCCTGGCGCTGCTCGCCTCGGAGATCACCGCCCGCACCGGGTCCTCGCCGTCGGACCTGTACGCCCAGCTGGTCGCGAGCCACGGCGACCCGGCGTACGCCCGCGTCGACGCGCCGGCCAGCCGCGAGCAGAAGGCGAGGCTCGGCGCGCTCTCACCCGACGACGTGACCGCGACCGAGCTCGCCGGGGAGACGATCACCGACAAGCTCACGAAGGCGCCGGGCAACGGCGCGGGCATCGGCGGGCTCAAGGTGACCACGGAGAGTGCCTGGTTCGCGGCCCGCCCCTCCGGCACCGAGGACGTCTACAAGATCTACGCCGAGTCGTTCCGCGGTCCCGACCACCTCGCCGAGGTGCAGGCGGCCGCCCGCGAGCTCGTGACCGCGACCCTCGGCGGCTGAGCATGGCGACACGTGGGGTCGACGTCCGGCTGCGGATCGAGGGGCACCATCTCCCGGGCCGGCGCTGCGACCCCTACGACGACGTCCACGTCGCCCTCCAGGTCGGCCGGGACCCCGTGGACCCCGTGCCCGGCGACGCCGCGTCGGCTGCGTGGGAGACCGACCTCGCGGTGCTCGCGCCGTCCGGCGGCGAGGACCCCGACGTCCGAGGCCCAGCGGTGCAGGGCCGCCGCGGCGAGCGTTTCGTCTACCTCACGTGGGGCTCGACCGGCGCAGGAGGGTTCGAGATGTTCCGTCGCGCGAAGCTCATGCTCGGGGGTCTCCCCGGGCTGCTCGGGGAGCAGCCGCGCACGGTCACCGCGCGGGTCCACCTGACCGACGACCAGGGGATGCCGCGCTGCGCCCGGCTGAGCCCCCCGGCCGTCGAGTGGAGCACGTCGTGACCGACCGACGTCCCGAGCTCTGGGTGGTGCGGCACGGGGAGACCGAGTGGAGCCGCAACGGGAAGCACACCTCCACCACCGACCTCCCGCTCACCGAGCGGGGGGAGGAGGTCGCGACGTCGCTTCGCGAGCGGCTGGCCGGCGTCGACTTCGACCTGGTGCTGAGCAGCCCGCGGCAGCGGGCCCGGCGTACCGCCGAGCTGGCCGGGTTCACCGACGTCGTCGCCGACGAGGACCTCGCGGAGTGGGCGTACGGCGAGTACGAAGGCATCACGACCGACGTGATCCGGGAGACCGTGCCGGGATGGACGGTGTGGAGCCACCCGACGCCGGGAGGGGAGAGCCCGGAGGAGGTCGCGACGCGGCTCGACCGGGTGCTCGACCGGGTGCGCCGGCACGACCGCGTGCTCGTCTTCGGACACGGGCACGCGCTGCGGGCGCTGGTCGCCCGGTGGATCGGCCGACCCGTCACCGAGGGCCGGCTGTTCGCGCTGGACACCTCGACGCTGAGCATCCTCGGGTACGAGCGGGAGACACCCGTGGTGGTGCAGTGGAACGGCTGACCCTTCGGACCCCTCGACGGCGTCAGCGCAGGCAGCCCCAGTCCCGGAGCGCCTCGAGGAGCCCCTCGACGCAGGGCAGGTCGTCGAGGTCCTCGACCGGGACCCACGCGGCCGCGAGCGCGTCGTCGCCTGGCTCGAGAGCAGCGGGGTCAGTGCCGGGCGCGGTCTGCGCGACGTAGTCCTCGATGACGTAGACCCCACCACCCGGTGCGGCGCGCTCCACCACCCCGGCGAGGCGGGAGACGACGACGGTCAGCCGGGTCTCCTCCGCGACCTCCCGGACGACCGCCTCGTGCGCGCTCTCGCCGGGCTCGACCCGCCCACCGGGGACCGACCACAGCCCGCGACCGGGCTCGTTGGCCCGCTGCACCACCAGCAGCCGGCCCTCTGCGTCCCGCACCACCGCGCCGACGCACGGGATGCGGGCGTCTTCGTCGGACTCACCGGACGCTCGGTCCGAGGCCGTCGCGTCGCTCACCGTCCTGACGGTACGGCGGCAGGAGAGGGCGCGCCCGCACGTCGGAGTTGACGGGCGGCGGGCCGTACCCCGACCGTGTCCCCCATGGCTCTGGAGGCGGAGTGCCCGCGGTGCCCGGCAGTGCTGATCGGCTCGGGCTCGGAGTGGACGTGCCCGCTGCACGGCGCCACGACCCCGCTCTGGCGCTCCGCGCGGTCGGAGTACGACGACCTCGTCGCCCACCTCCAGCTCGCGCGTCCGCTCCCGACGTGGCTGCCGTGGCCGGTGCCGCCCGGGTGGCACCTGACCGACTTCGGCTGCGTCGCGACCCCGGAGATCGAGGCGACGGCCGTGTACGCGACGTGCAGCGGACCGAGTGAGCCCGACGGCGTCGTCGAGGTCACCGTGGTCAGCGAGGAGCCAGGAGTCGGCCTGGGCGCGCGGGTGGCCCAGGTCACCCACACCGACCCCGGCCGGGAAGCGGTCGTCGGCGCCCCCGCGGCGCGGATCCGTGTCGACGAGGCTGCCGTCCGGCTGTGGCCGGTCCCGACGACGGTCACCGAGCTCGCCGGACCGGCCGCCGAGGAGTCGGTCCTCGACCGGTCCGTGCTCGTCGGCGAGGCGGCAGGTCGGTGGCTCTGGCTGGTGCTGCGCCCCGCTCCGGCTGCGCTGCTGCTGCACCCCAAGTGGCTGTTGCACGACGTCTCGGGCATGGGACCCGCCCTGGTGAGCCTGCCCTTCGGGCAGGCGCCTCGCGCCTGGTGAGCCGCCCCTCGGACGGGACCCGCCTCGGGGCCACGTCGGCGTACCGCGTCGGCATACCGCGTCGGCAATCCGCGTCGCTAGCCTGAGCCGGTGCGCATCGACCTCCACACCCACTCCGACCGCTCGGACGGCACGCTGCCGCCGCGCGGGGTGGTGGTCGCCGCTGCGGCAGCCGGGCTGGACGTCCTGGCCCTGACCGACCACGACACCGCGGTCGGGTGGGACGAGGCAGCGGCGGCTGCCGAGGACGCCGGGGTGGTGTTCGTCCCCGGGATGGAGATCAGCTGCACCCACGCGGGGCGCGGGCTGCACCTGCTCGCCTACCTCCTCGACCCGGGCTTCCCCCCGCTCGTCGAGGTGCTCGGTCGGGTGCTGCGCGGGCGCGACGAGCGGATGCCGCGGGTCTGCGCGGCCCTGCGAGCGGTCGGGATCCCGATCCAGGACGAGGACGTGCGCGCCCTCGCCGGCGAGGCCACCGCGATCGGCCGCCCGCACATCGCCGACCAGCTGGTCCGGATGGCCGTCGTGGCCGACCGGGGCGAGGCGTTCGACCGGCTGCTGTCGCCGGGGCGGCCGGGCTGGGTGCCGCGGTACGAGGCGCCGGTCGAGGAGGTGCTTCCGCTCGTGACGGCCGCGGGTGGGGTCTCGGTCGTCGCCCATCCCTGGGGGCGGCACGGCAACAGCGCGCTCGGCGCGGCGGGGCTCGGCTCGCTGCGCGACCAGGGTCTCTGCGGTGTGGAGGCCGACCACGAGGACCACACGCCCGCCCAGCGCAAGGAGCTCCGCCGGCTGGCGCGGGAGCTCGACCTGGTCGTCACCGGGTCGAGCGACTTCCACGGCGCCGGCAAGACCGGTCACGACCTCGGCTGCAACCTCACCGAGCCCGACCAGCTCGAGCGGCTCCTGGAGCGGGCGGGCTCCGCGGTCCGACCGGTCGACCCCGCGACCCCCACCGTCGTGCTGCGGTGAGCGAGCTCCTCACGCTCGGCCTCATGACCGAGGTCTTCGTGACCCTTTTCGTCATCATGGACCCGGTCGGGACGATCCCGATCTTCCTCTCGCTCACCCGGGGGCGGTCGGCCGCGAGCCTGCGCAAGGCTGCCTGGCAGGCGGTGCTCGTCTCGTTCGGGGTCATCACGGCCTTCGCCTTCTTCGGTCAACAGGTCCTGCACTACCTCGACATCTCGCTCGCGGCCCTCAAGGGCGCCGGCGGGCTCCTGCTGCTGCTGGTCGCCCTCGAGCTGCTCACTGGGAAGGAGCAAGCACCGACGGCGAACGCTGACGTCAACGTGTCGCTGGTCCCGCTGGGGACGCCGCTGCTCGCCGGTCCGGGCGCCATCGTCGCGACGATGGTGTTCTCCCGCCGGGTCGACTCGGGACCGGACTTCGCTGCGGTGGCGCTGGGGGTGATCCTCGTCCACGTCGCCCTGTGGCTCGCGATGCGCTTCTCGCTCCCGATCCTGCGACTGCTCCGGGAGGGCGGGGTGGTGCTCGTGACCCGGATCGCCGGGTTGCTGCTCTCCGCGATCGCCGTCCAGCTCGTGGCGGACTCGGTGCGCTCCTTCGCCACCGGTGCGGGCTGACGCCACGACTCTGACGCCCAGCGCCGGCGACCACGTCGATCTGGCACACGTTCACAGGTCTGTCACGTCCTCTGGATGCGGTAGCGGCCGCCGGGTTGGGGGGTGAGGGTGCGGCCGGGGAGGTGGGTGAGGGTGTGGTGGCGGCGGCAGAGCAGGACGAGGTCGGTGAGGTCGGTGCGGCCGCCGTCGGTCCAGCGTCGTCGCCAGTGGTGGGCGTCGGCCCAGGTGGTGGGCCGGTCGCAGTGCTCGATGCCGCAGGTCCCGGCTTGTTGGACGGTGAGGGCGAGGCGTTGGCCGGGGGTGGCGGTGCGGGCGCGGCGGCCGAGGTCGAGGACTCGGCTGTCGCCGTCGAGGACGGCGGGGATGATCCCGGCGGTGCAGGCGAGCGTGCGGGAGGCGCTCGGGGAGAGCTGGTGGGCGCTGCCGAGCAGGTCCGCGGCCGCCAGCCCGCCTTCTATGGTGGCGAGCGGGACGGTGACCACGACGGTGGCGGCGACGCCGCCGGTGGTGGGGAGGTTGTCGGTAGGGAACCGTTGCACGTACTCGACGAACGCGTCGCCCAGCACCGCCGGCGTCGCCCGCCTGCCACCCCCAGCGCTAGGACCAGCGCCGTCGCTGTCGGCGCTGCGGTCGCTAGCGGTGCGGGGGATGGGGTCGGGTCGGGCGGGGTTGGCGATCGCCTGGAGCGCGGCCCGCAGCATCCGGCCGGTGAGGGTCGGGATGCGGAACCGGCCGTGGGTGGTGCCGTGTCCGTCGTCGACCAGGGACAGGGAGGTGGCGCGGGCGGCGGCGGCTTCCTCGGCCTCCAGGCGGCGGGCGAGGTCGGCGTCGGCGGCGTCGGGGTCGAGGACCTCCAGCACCCGCCGCCCCAGCACCTTCAACGCGGCGGCGTCGTGAGTGGCAGCGAGGTCGACCAGGTGGGTCTCGGCGCAGCGCCGCTCCTCGGGAGTGACGGAGGCGGGGAGCGCGTCGACCGCGGCGAGGATCACCGGTGCCTGCTCGGGCAGCAGCCGCCCGGCGGCGAGCGCCACCGCGGTCGGGGCGTGTGCCTCTCGGGTCAGCGCCTTGGCCTGGGCGACGTCGCGCGCGGCGCCGGGGCCGGTGACCGGGGTCAGGGTCCGCAGCCACGCCGCGGTCGAGGTCGCGTCGACGGTCGCGGCGACGTCGAGGATGTCGGCGTGGGCCAGCACCGCCAGCTGCAGCGCCCGCAGCTGCGACAGCGCCTTGGTCAGCTCGACCGTGGTCTCGACGGTCTCCGCGACCCCCAGCGACAGCATCGAGGCGCCGGCCAGCTCCTCCAGTGCGGCGGTCAACCGGCCCGCGAACACGTGCACCGGGTGGCGCCGGTCCTCCACCGAGGTCCGACCCACCAGCACCGGGTCGCGGGTGCCGTCGTCCGCCATACCGAGCACTCAACCAGCCGGCACCGACACTCCCGGAGCCTCGCACGAGGCTGTGGAAACCCCCCGGGCCGTCATGAGGGGCGGCTCGACCCGTCACCGCGGGCGGCTCGGCAGCGGGGGTAGGGGTGGGGGGTCAGCGGCGGCCGAGCTGCTGGAACCGCGCCTGGAGGCGCGCGGGGGTGAGCCGGGCCGCCGCTGCGAGGACCTTGTACCGCGCGTCGGGCACCGACACCGACCGGCCGCGGTCGAAGTCGCGCAGCGCCTCGGAGACGACTGCATCGGTGTCCAGCCACAACCAGGAGGGCACGGCGTCGCGACCGACGTCCATCCGCTGGTGGAACTCGGTGCGGACGAACCCCGGGCAGAGCGCCATCGCGCGGACTCCCTGGTCGCGGTAGGTCAGGTCGGCCCACACCGACAGCTGGGTGACGTAGGCCTTGGCAGCCGAGTAGCTCCCTCGCGGCAACCAGCCGGCGACGCTCGAGACGTTGATGATCCCGCCGCTGCCCCGGGCGACCATCGCCCCCAGGGCCGCGTGGCTCAACCGGAGCACAGCCGTCACGAGGACGTCGAGCATCGCCTGCTCCTCCTCGACGTCGTTGTCGAGGAACCTCCGCTTCAATCCGAACCCGGCGTTGTTGACCAGCAGGTCGACCGGCCGGGCGGGGTCGGACACCCGCTCCTCGACCGGCCGCAGCTGGGCGCGGTCGGACAGGTCGGCGGCGAGCACCTCGACGGCGCCGCCGTGGCGGGTGCGCAGGTCGGCGGCGACGCGCTCGAGTCTCGACCGGTCCCGCGCCACCAGCACCAGGTCGTGCCCCCGGGCGGCGAGCGCCTCGGCGAACCCGAGTCCCAGACCGGCCGTCGCGCCGGTGACGAGCGCCAGGGGTCGCGACATGCGGCCCACCTTCCCACGCCCGCTCACGCCACGAGGAGCCGTCCTGGGGCAGGATGGGACGGATGAGCAGATCAGGGGTCGGGCTGCGACCCCGGTACGGGCGGATCGCCGCGCTGGCCGCGGCGAGCTCGACGACCCTGGTCGCTCTCGTCGGCGGGGTCGTCACCGGCCTCGCGGACGGGTCCACCGACGACCGGGCGGCGGTCTCCCTGGCCGGCTCGGCTCTGCGCCCCGCATCGGGTGACGCCGGCGACGACGGTGCCGACGGTGACGACGCAGCGGCCTCCGCCGCGCTGCTCACCGCCCCCTCGACCGGCGTGCGGGCCTCCCTCTCGGTCGGCCTGGCCTCGACAGGCAGCTCGACCGCGGGCTCGACCGCGGCCACCGGGCCGGAGTCCGAGAACCAGGCGGCCGAGCCCGTCCCCGAACAGGTGCCCGAGGTCCCGGCGCCGCCGAGGCGGAGCGGCGAGGGCCGTCGCGTCGTGTTCTCGGAGTCCCAGCAGCGGGTGTGGCTCGTCCGCGACGACGGCGAGGTGCAGCGGACCTACCTGGTCTCGGGGAGCCTCTACGACAACCTCGACCCCGGGTCGTACGAGGTCTACTCGCGCTCGTTGGACGCCATCGGCGTCGACGGCTCCTCCCTGCGCTACATGGTCCGCTTCACGCAGGGCTGGAACGACGCGATCGGGTTCCACTGGATCCCGCGCATGAACGGCGAGCGGATGCAGACCCGCGCCGAGCTCGGGACGCCGCAGAGCCACGGCTGCGTGCGTCAGGCGGCTCCGGACGCCCGGGCGCTGTGGCGCTTCGCGCCCGTCGGGACCCCGGTCGTCGTCACCGCCTGAGCAGCGTGAGCTACTCGCTCGCGGGGACCGGCTCGTCGGACCGCGTCCGCCGGCGGTTCCGGCTGCGCGTCCTCGCCGGCCGGGACCCGGGCTCCGCAGAGGCGTCGGACGCCGGGGTCGCGGTCGACCCCTCCTCGCCGCCGGCGGGTGCGTCCCCGACCGCCTCGCCGCCGCGTGTCCGGCGGCGGCTGCGCGACCGGCTCCGCTCGCGGTCGGTACGCCGGGACGCCTCGCTGTCACCGCCGCGCCGGGGTGAGGGCTCGGCCGGTGCCGCCGGCACCAGCCGACCGCGGACGTCCCTAGGGATGCCGAGGTCGGTGAAGAGGTGCTCGGAGGTCGAGTAGGTCTCGACCAGCTCGTCGAACGGCAGGTCGAGCGCCTTGTTGATCACCTTCCACCGCGTCACGTCGGCCCAGTCGACGAAGGTGACCGCAATGCCGGTCGCGCCGGCACGACCGGTGCGACCGATGCGGTGGACGTAGGTGTTCTCGTCCTCGGGACAGCTGAAGTTGATCACGTGGGTGACGTCGGCGACGTCGATGCCACGGGCGGCGACGTCGGTCGCGACGAGCACCCGGACCTTCCGCTCGCGGAATCGGGCCATCGCCTTCTCGCGGGCGACCTGCGCCATGTCACCGTGCAGCGGGCTGGCCGGGAAGCCGCGCTCGACGAGCTCGTCGGCCACCCGCTGCGACTGCCGCTTGGTGCGCGTGAAGACGATCGTCGAGCCGGAGTTCTCGGCCTGCAGGATCCGGCTGATCATCTCGACCTTGTCCAGGTCGTGCACCTGGTAGATGAACTGCGCCGTGGCCGGCACGGTCGCCTGCTCGTAGGAGGACTCCGCGCGGATGTTGACGGGGTGGCGCATGTGGGTGCGCGCCAGCGTGACGATCGCTCCCGGCATCGTGGCCGAGAACAGCATCGTCTGCCGGGTCTCGGGGGTCTTGGCGAGCAGCCGCTCGACGTCGGGCAGGAAGCCGAGGTCGAGCATCTCGTCGGCCTCGTCGAGGACGAGCACCTTGACGTGGGAGAGGTCGAGCGAGCGCCGGTTCGCCAGGTCGAGCAACCGTCCCGGCGTACCCACGACGACCTCGACGCCCGAGGCGAGCGCCTCGAGCTGGACCTCGTAGGGGACACCGCCGTACACGGTGAGGATGCGGGTGCCCCGGTCCTCCGCGGCGAGCTTGAGGTCGTTGGTGACCTGCAGCGCGAGCTCGCGGGTGGGGGCGACGACGAGCGCCTGCGGCTTGTCGGGCGCCACGAGGTCGGAGTGGTCGGGGTCGTGTGGGGCGACGGTCCGCTGCAGCAGCGGGATGCCGAACGCGAGCGTCTTGCCGGTCCCGGTGCGGGCCTGGCCGATGAGGTCGGTGCCGAGCAGGGCGACGCTGAGCGTCATCTCCTGGATCGGGAAGGGAGTGGTGATGCCGCCGCGCTCGAGCGCGCTGGCGATCTCGGGGAGCACCCCGAGGTCTCGGAAGGTTGTCAGGGTCCTGCCTTCGTGTCTTGGGCGCTCGACAGAGCGCTCTCGTCGGAGGACGCCATGGTATCGGTAGGCTGCACCGGTGGCAGAACCGTCGAGGTCAGCGAGCGCGCAGGCGCTCGAGGATCCGGCCTACCGGGCCGCGGTGGTCGACCTGCTCGGCGTCATCGCCTACGGCGAGATCTCGGCCTTCGACCGGCTGGCCCAGGACTCGCGGTCCGCCCCGACCCTCCCGGACAAGGTCGAGCTGGCGCGGATGGCGGCGGCCGAGTTCGGCCACTACGAGCGGCTGTGCGCACACCTGTCCGGGCTCGGCGCGGACCCCTACCGGGCGATGCAGCCGTTCGTCGCGGCGGTGGACGCCTTCCACGCCCGGACGGCGTCATCGGACTGGCTCGAGGGCCTGGTGACGGCGTACGTCGGGGACGGCCTGGCCGCCGACTTCTACGCCGAGATCGCCACCTTCGTCGACGCCGACACCCGGGCGCTGGTCCTCGAGAGCCTCCGCGACGCCGGCCAGTCGGCCTTCGTGGTCGACCGCGTGCGGGCGGCGATCGCCGCCGACCCCCGGGTCGGTGGCCGGCTGGCGCTCTGGGGCCGCCGGCTCATGGGCGAGGCGCTCATCCAGGCGCAGCGGGTCGCGGCCGAGCGCGACGAGCTGACCGCGCTGCTCACCGGGGGGGTCGACCGCCCAGGCCTCGACCTCGCGGCGCTGGGGCGGCTCTTCACCCGGCTGACCGAGAACCACACCCGCCGGATGGAGTCGCTGGGCCTCGCCGCCTGAGGAGCAGGCCTGAGGAACAGCCCGCGGAGTGCCGGCCAGGGGACGGGTCAGGAGCGGAAGCCGACCTGCCCGGTCGAGGGCGAGCCGAGCTCGACGTAGGCCAGCTTCGCGCCGGGGACGATCACCTTGCGCCCCTTGGTGTCGGTCAGCAGCAGCAGCCCGGCGTCGCTGGAGAGCGCCTCGTTCACCGCCGTCGCGATCTCGTCGCCGGTCATGGGGCTGTCGATGACCAGCTCGCGGTTGGCGAACTGGACGCCGATCTTGACCTCCACGTGGTGCTCCTTCGCTGCCTGCGTCCTGAGGGTCGGTGCCGGGGGTGCCGCGTGCGGCGAGCTCGCCCGCATCCCGCCACCCTAGTCGGCCACGGGGAGCCCCGGCCCGGCGGCGGCCGCGCGCTCGTCCGCGAGCGGGAAGCGGCTGATCCCGCGCCAGGCGAGCGAGGCGATGAGGGAGGCCGCCTCCTCCTCGGGGATCTCGCCCTGGCCGTCGATCCAGAACCGGGCGCTCACCTGGGCCATCCCCACGAGCGCGACCGCCAGCAGCCGCGAGGCCTCGTCGGAGAGGCCGGTGTCGGTGTGGATCACCTCGGTGATCGCCGCGGCGCAGCTCTCGGTGACCCGGTCCACCTGCGCCCGGACCGCGGGCTCGTTGGTCAGGTCGGACTCGAAGACCAGCCGGAAGGCGCCCTGGGCGCTGGAGACGTAGTCGTAGAACACCCGCATGGTCGCGGCGACCCGCTGCTTGTTGTCCGGCGTCGAGGCGAGCGCGGCCCTCGTGGCGTCGATGATCCGGTCCGACGCCTGCTCGAGCAGCGCCAGGTAGAGGTCCAGCTTGCCCGGGAAGTGCTGGTAGAGCACCGGTTTGGAGACCCCGGCGCGCTCCGCGATGTCGTCCATCGCGGCTGCGTGGAACCCCTGGGCGACGAAGACCTCGAGCGCCGCCTCCAGGAGCTGGGCGCGCCGGGCCGGGCGGGGGAGCCGCAGCCCGCGCGAGCGGGCGTCGGGCACGGTCACGCACCACCTCCGGGCTCTCGTCGGACCGGCCGCACAGTACTCGCCGGCCGCTGTGGGTCCGGATCCTGAGACCTCGTCCGACCTGCGGGGACCGCTGGGGAACATGGCAGGCCGGCACGGTGTTGCACCCACCGGATCAGTCCTGCCGCCCGAGGAGAAGCCGTGCCCCTGCCCCCGCTGGTCGAGCCTGCGCCCGAGCTCACGATCGACGAGGTCCGCCGCTACAGCCGGCACCTGATCATCCCCGACGTCGGCATGAGCGGCCAGAAGCGGCTCAAGAACGCCAAGGTGCTCGTCATCGGCGCCGGCGGGCTCGGCTCGCCCGCGCTGCTCTACCTGGCCGCGGCCGGAGTCGGCACGATCGGCATCGCGGAGTTCGACGAGGTCGACGAGTCGAACCTGCAGCGCCAGATCATCCACGGCCAGAGCGACATCGGGCGGCCCAAGGTGGCCTCTGCGCGCGACTCGATCATGGAGGCCAACCCCTACGTCGACGTGGTGATGCACGAGGAGCGGCTCGACAACGACAACGTGCTGCAGGTCTTCGAGCCCTACGACCTCATCGTCGACGGCACCGACAACTTCGCGACCCGCTACATGGTCAACGACGCGGCGTACTTCCTGCGCAAGCCGTACGTCTGGGGTTCGATCTACCGCTTCGACGGTCAGGCGAGCGTGTTCTGGCCCACCCTCGAGGGGGCCGACGCGCCCTGCTACCGCTGCCTCTACCCCGAGCCGCCGCCGCCGGGGATGGTGCCGTCGTGCGCCGAGGGCGGCGTCCTGGGCGTGCTGTGCGCCAGCGTCGGCTCCATCCAGGTCAACGAGGCGATCAAGCTCCTCACCGGGATCGGCGAGCCGCTCGTCGGCAGGCTGATGATCTACGACGCGCTCGAGATGGAGTACCGCAAGCTCAAGGTCCGCAAGGACCCCGGCTGCGCGCTGTGCGGGGAGAACCCGACGGTGACCGGGCTCATCGACTACGACACCTTCTGCGGCGCGGTGAGCGACGAGGCCGCCGAGGCGGCCGCCGACGCGACGATCTCGGTGACCCAGCTCGAGCAGTGGCTCAAGCAGCGCGACAACGGGGAGCGCGACTTCGTGCTCGTCGACGTCCGCGAGCCCAACGAGTACGAGATCAACAAGATCCCCGGCTCGGTGCTCATCCCCAAGGGCGACTTCCTCAACGGCGCGGCGCTCGAGCAGCTCTCCGGCCTGACCGGCGGCGACAAGCAGGTCGTCATGCACTGCAAGACCGGGGTGCGGTCCGCCGAGACCCTCGCGATCGTCAAGGGCGCCGGGTACGCCGACGCGGTGCACGTCGGTGGCGGCGTCTCGGCCTGGGTCAACCAGGTCGACCCCTCCCAGCCGGCGTACTGACCTCCTCGACCGGCCGCGGTGGACGAGCGGTTCGTCGAGGACGTCCTCGCGCTGGTCGAATGCGTGCCTCGGGGACGCGTCACGACGTACGGCGCCATCGGCGACCGGCTGGGCCGCGGGCCGCGCCTGGTCGGCCGGGTGCTCGCCGAGTACGGCGGGCCGGTGCCGTGGTGGCGGGTCGTCAGGGCCGACGGCTCGCTGCCCCCGAGCCACGACGCGGCCGCGGTCCAGGAGTACCGCGCTGAAGGGACCCCGATGCGGGCCTCGGGCCGCGTCGACATGGTCGCGGCTTTCTGGTCACCGTGACGCGCGGGCTCGGGTGCGCTCCGCGAGCGCGGCGAGCGCGGCCGGGAAGACCTCGGCGGGCGGCGTGACGAGCCCCGCGCCGACCTGACCGGTGCCGGCCACCTTCCCGGCCATGCCGGTGTTGATCTGCGGCAGGATGCCGGTCCGGCAGACGGCCGCGACGTCGATCCCGGTCGGCGTCCCCTCGAAGTCGAGGACCGGCACCGTCCACCGCGGGTTCCGGGCGAGTGTGATCTCGTGCATCCGCCGGGTGGTGGCCAGCGCGTCGGGCACGGTCCCGCCGACGAAGCGGACGATGGCAGGGGCGGTCGCCATCGCGAAGCCGCCGAGCCCCGCGGTCTCGGTGATCGCGGAGTCCCCGATGTCGGGGTTGGCGTCCTCCGGCCCGTAGTCGCCGAGGAACAGCCCGTCGGCCAGCTGCGCGGGGCCGGTGAACCACTCGTCGTCGGTGCCGGCCACCTGGATGCCGAAGTCGGTGCCGTTGCGGGCCATCGCCACCACCACCGTCGACCCGTCGGTCCCGCGGGCCGCGTCCAGCGCAAGCTTGCAGGCGGGCATCGCGAGGTTGAGGAAGAAGTGGTCGTTGGCGCCGACGAACCGCAGCGCCTCGGCGACGTCCTCGGCCGGGGCGCCGCTGCGCACCAGGGCCGGGCCGAGGTCGCGCAGCAGCATCAGCGTCCCGGCGCGGTTGCGGTTGTGCGCCTCGTCACCCATCTGGAGCATCTGGGTGAGGATCCCGGTGACGTCCACCGGCGCGGCGCTGTCCGCCACCCGGCGCACCGCGGAGCGCAGCAGCGGGCCGAGCACCGCCGACATCCAGCGGAGCCGGTCGAGCACCTCGGGGCCGTAGGCGCCGTACCGGAGCACCTTGCCGAGCCCCTCGTTGAGCGAGCAGGCGGTACGCCGGCCGGTGGCGGGGTCCTCGAGCACGAAGAGCCACATCGACGGGCTGACGACACCGGCCATCGGGCCGACCGCTCCTCTGCCGTGGCACGGCTCGAACGTGAACCGTCCCGAGCCGAAGTGCTCGGCCGCTGCCTCCGGGTCGTCGACGAGCCCCTCGAGCGCCGCGGCCCCCATCAGCGCGCCGCGCAGCGGCCCCGACGTGCGGTCCCAGGCGATCGGCGGGCCGGCGTGGAGGAACTGGCCGGGCTCCAGGCCCAGCACCTCCGAGGCCGGCGCGACGTCGACCAGTGCCGCTCGGACGCCGAGGACGGCCTCGACGGCGCGGTCGTTCGCCGCCGCCCGCAGCGGGTCGCCCAGCACGGTGGCGAGGTCCGACGACGTGCCCGCCATCGGCGGACGCCACTCCACCCGCTCGACCGCGACACCCTGTCCCGCAACGGCGTCCGCCAGCAGGGCGGCACCGGCGGTGACCACGACGTCCGGGCGGCGGGTCGGGTTCACTGCGGGACCGCCGCCTCGTCGATCCCGGCCTCCTCGACGCCGTCCTCCTCCAGGAGGACCTCCGGCGGGAGCAGCCCGACCGCCCGAGCGACGGCCTGGGCGTTCGAGAGGTACACCTCCGCGCCGGCCTCGGCCAGCCGCCGCGCCTGCACGCTCAGCCGCTGCGGGTCCCGCTCGGTCCCGACACAGGTGACCACGACCGACAACCGGCGCCCGGCACGGCCGGCCTCGGCCAGGGCCGACGCGACGGCGGGGGCGAGGGTCGAGGCGGGGTCGGGGTCGGCGCCGTGCCCCAGGACGACGTCGAGCAGGACCACCGCGGTCGTCGGGTCGGCGGCGACGTCGGCGAGGTGCTGGAGCCGCAAGGTCGGGTCGATCATCGGGTGCGCCCGGCCGCGGGTCAGCGCGTCGTCGCCGAAGTCCAGCATCACGTGGTCGCGGACGCCGGAGGCGACGACCGGGTCGACGGCGAGGTCCGGCGTCAGCGGGATGTTGCTGCGCACCGGGCCCAGCCACTCCTCGGCCACGAGCATCGCCTCGTCGCAGAGCGTGCCGCCGACGAAGAGCCCCCGGAGCCACCGGCCGGGCGCTCCGGTGTCCTCCTGCTGGGGGTCCACCGACCCCCAGGTCGGCCAGGTCGGGACCGGCAGGCCCATCTCGAGGAGCAGCGCCTCGACGGTCGCGGTGAGGTCGGGCTGGAATCGCCCGAGCAGCGCCAGGTGGACCGGGGTGGCCAGCGACGCGGCGTGCTCCTGGAGCTGCTGCGCGACCTCCGGAGCGGGCGGCTTGGAGACCAGCACGATTCGATCGACCTCCGGGTCCTGGTCGAGGCGACGCAGCGCCTCCCGGGTCGAGCGGCCGCCGACCGCCGCGGAGAGGTCGCGCCCACCGACCCCGAGCGCCGCGCCGACGCCGACGCCGACCGCGTCGAGCAGGCAGAGGAGCTGCTGGCAGCCGGTCCCCGAGGCCGCGACGACGCCGACCCGGCCCGAGCGCGTGACGTTGGCGAAGCCGAGCCCCACACCGCCCACGACGGCGGTGCCGCAGTCCGGGCCCATCACCAGCAACCCGCGCTCCGACGCCGCGTCCTTGAGGGCGACCTCCTGGTCCACCGGGACGTTGTCGCTGAAGATCATCACGTCGAGGCCGGCAGCGAGTGCGTCCCACGCCTCGACGGCGGCGTGCTCGCCGGGCACCGACACCAGCGCGATCCCCGAGCCCGGGGCGGCGCCGGACCGCGCCGCCGCCGACCGGAGGGTCCGCGGCGGTACGTCGGGCACCGCTCCCGCGACGCTCTCGCGAGCACCGCTCGGGCCGGCCAGGGCCAGGTCGACCGCGGCCAGCGCTCGCGGCACGGCGTCCGGGTCCTCGGACCGGATCGCGACGACGAGGTCGTCGGGGGAGCATGGCGGCACCGCGAAGCCCATGCCCGCGAGCACCTCGACGTTGAGCGGCGTCGCCATCGCGACCTGCGCGGCGAGCACCCCCGGCGTGGCGGCGACGTCGCGGCTGACCGCGAGGAGCCGCACCGAGTCGGCGTAGGCGCCGTGCCGGACCTCGACGTGCTGCGTCACGGGCTGGGTCACGGGCTGGGTCACGGGGTGGCCCCGACCAGCGCGGCGAGCGAGCCGAGGGCGCACACGGTCCCGAGCAGCACCCCCGCGCCGGAGGTGTCGCCGACGGCGAGGAGCAGGTCCACCGCCCGCTGGTCCGGCGTCGGGTCGTCGGTGGCGAGCCCGGCCAGCAGGGTGCGCAGCTCCGGCACGACCTCCCCCCGGGCGGCACACGCCAGCAGCGTCGCGGAGAGCGTCGTGGTTCGCTCGACGGCCGTCATCGCCACGGCCCGGCGTACCTCCTCGAGGCCGCCGTGCCGGGTGGCGACCGCGGTCGCGAGCCAGCCGCCGAGGACGTCGTCGCCGAGCGGGGTCAGCCCGGGCCCGCGACCGACGAGCGGCCGCACCGCGGCTGCGTCACCGCGGCAGAGCGCGTCGAGCGCGTCGCTCGGCAGCAGGTCGCGGACGGTCCCGGTGGCCTCGGCCGCCAGGGGCGCCAGCCGGCGGGTCGCCCGGGCCGCGGCCGACGGCGAGAGCACCGGGACGGTGGTGTCGACGATCTCGGTGACGTGCACCTCGAGCCCCGGCAGCGTGAGGGTGCCGTTCCCGACGGTGGCCTCGGTCCCCGGGGGGACGTGGGGCAGCGTCGGGAGCGGGGTCCGGATCCCGCAGGGCACCTGCACCGCCCCGGTAGCCAGCAGGCCGGTGCAGGTCCCCTCGAGGTCGAGGTAGACCGCGTCCGGCCCGGCGTGGAGGACGGCCGCGGTCCGGGGGAGCCCGGCGACCTGGCCGAGGACCCGGACCGACGCGGACCCGAGCACGCGCACGCCGGCGTCCGAGGTCATGGCGCGACGCTACCCACCCAACCCTCGTCCGACGCCGGTCCGCGACGGTCCGGAAGCGCGCGCCGCGGCCCGACACGCGGACTCCGGTCGGGCAGATGCTCGCGTCCGGCGCTGCGGGGGTCGAACATGACCCCACACGAGCGACCAGGAGGACCCATGTCGATGTTCAAGTGGGATGTCGTCTACGGCGGCGGGACGCCTCCGCCGGGCGCCGCGGTCGGGCCGCGCGAGCGGCTCAGCTGGGGCCGCACCGCGGGGCTCGGCGCCCAGCACGTCGTCGCGATGTTCGGCGCGACCTTCGTGTTCCCGCTGGTGATGGGGCTGGACGCGAACCTCGCGATCATGTTCTCCGGCATCTGCACGATCCTGTTCCTGCTGATCTGCCAGAACCGGGTCCCGAGCTACCTCGGCACCAGCGCCTCGTTCGTGGCATCCGTGGCCGCGATCCGCAGCCAGGGCGGCGACTCCGCGGACGTCACCGGCGCGATCCTGGTGGCCGGGCTGGTCCTCGCGCTCGTGGGCGTCCTGGTGCACGTCAGCGGCTCCCGGCTCATCCACCGGGTCCTGCCGCCGGCGGTGACCGGTGCGGTCGTCATGCTCATCGGCTTCAACCTCGCGCCGGTCGTCGCGGGCGTCTACTGGCCGCAGGACCAGTGGATCGCGCTGCTGACCGCGGCGTTCATGGTCGCCGCCGCGGTGCTGCTGCCCGGCTTCTTCTCGCGCATCGCGGTCTTCCTCGCGCTGATCTTCGGCTACCTCCTCAGCTGGGTGGCGGACCTGCTCTTCGGCCCGATCACCTCGGTGCTCGGCGGCGCGACGGAGGCGACCAGCCACGACCGCGTCGACTGGTCCGGGGTCTCGGGCGCCTCCTGGATCGGCTTCCCGTCCGGCGAGCTCGGCGACGGCGTCAGCGTCGTCCACGGCCCGAGCTTCTCGCTCACGTTCATCCTCCTCGTGCTGCCCGGCGTCATCGCGCTCGTCGCGGAGAACACCGGCCACGTGAAGGCGGTCGCGGAGATGACGGGGGAGGACCTCGATCCCTACATGGGCCGCGCGATCGGGGCCGACGGTCTGGCGACCGCGTTCGCCAGCGCCTTCGGCGGCTCCCCGACCACGACGTACGCCGAGAACATCGGGGTCATGGGAGCGACGCGGGTCTACTCGACCGCGGCCTACTACGTCGCCGCTGCGGTGGCGATCCTGCTCGGCCTCTGCCCGAAGTTCGGGGCCGTCGTCAACGCGACCCCCGGCGGGGTCCTCGGCGGGATCACGATCGTGCTCTACGGGATGATCGGCCTGGTGGGCGCCAAGATCTGGGTCGAGAACCGCGTCGACTTCGGCGAGCCGATCAACCTCGTCGGGCTGTCCGCCGGCCTCATCGCCGGGATCGGCGGCGTCACGCTGCGCATCACCGACGACTTCGAGCTCGGCGGCATCGCCCTCGGCACGATCCTCGTCATCGGCTTCTTCCACATGGTCAACCTCGGCCGCCGCTCGGGCGCACCCGGGGTCGCGGCCGGCGGGGACGGGCCGGAGGGCTATCGGCCGGGCCACCGGAAGGCCGGCCTGGGCGAGCGGTGAAGCCCGCACCCTTCGACTACGCCCGGCCGGGCTCGGTGGCCGACGCCCTCGAGCAGCTGGCCCGGCCGGGCGCGAAGGTGCTCGCCGGCGGGCAGAGCCTCGTGCCACTGCTGTCGATGCGGCTCGCCGCTCCCGAGCTGCTCGTCGACGTCAACGGGCTCGAGGAGCTCGCCTACGTCGAGGCCGACCCCGCTTTCCCGGAGCAGGGGGTGCGGGTCGGCGCCCTGGCCCGCCACTCCGACGTGCTCGCGCACCCGGGTGCCCGCACGGTGCAGCCGCTGCTCGCGCGGGCGCTCCGGCTGGTCGCGCACCCGACGATCCGCAACCGCGGCACCACCGTCGGATCGATCGTCCACGCCGACGCCGCCGCCGAGATGCCGGCCGTCCTGGCGCTGCTCGGCGGCGGGGTCACCGCCGCCTCCCGGGCCGGCAGGCGGTACGTCGACGCGGCCGACCTCTTCGCCGGGCCACTGGAGTCCTCGCTGGGCGGCGACGAGCTCGCGGTGGAGGCGGTGTTCCCCGCGCTCGCGCCGACAGCGGGTGCGGCGATCGACGAGGTGTCGCGGCGCCACGGCGACTACGCGCTGTGCGGGGTGGCGGCGCTCGTCGAGGCCGGTCCCGGGACCGGCGCGGGAGGCGGTTCCGTCACGGGGGACGAGCGGCCGGCGTCGGTCCGCGCCGGGTACTTCTCGGTCTGCGACGTCCCGACGGTCGTCGACCTGACCCCGGCACTCGAGGGCGGCCTCACCGACGCCGCCCTCGAGGACGCCGCCGACCTGGCGCTCGCCTCGCTGGACCCCCAGGAGGACATCCACGCGACCGCGGCGTACCGCACGCAGCTGGTGCGGGTCCTCACCCGTCGGGTCGTCCTCGCCGCGCACACGGAGTCGTCGGAGCGCGCACGTACGCTGTCGGCCTCATGAACCGCCACGAGGTCCGGCTGAGCGTCAACGGGGTCGCGCACGACCTGGCGGTGCCGGCCCGACGGCTGCTGAGCGACGCGCTCCGCCACGACCTGCGGCTGACCGGGACCCACGTCGGCTGCGAGCACGGCGTCTGCGGGTCCTGCACGGTGCTGCTGGACGGCCGGCCGGTGCGCTCCTGCCTGGTGCTGGCCGTGTCGGCCGCGGGGGCCGAGGTCACGACCGTCGAGGGGCTGGCGCCGGCCGACGGCTCGCTCAGCCCGGTGCAGCAGGCGTTCCGCGACTGCCACGGGCTGCAGTGCGGGTTCTGCACGCCGGGTTTCCTCACGACCGTCACCGCCGGGCTCGCGGACAACCCCACGCCGACCCGTGAGGAGGCCCGCGAGATGGTGGCCGGGAACCTGTGCCGGTGCACCGGCTACCAGGGCATCGTCGCCGCGGTGCTCCGGGCCGCCGAGCTGACCGCGCCGACCGCCGTGACCGCCGTGGAGACCGACGCCGACCTCGTCGAGGACCGGGGCGGCGCGTGACGACCAAGCTCGTCGGCGAGGGCGTCCGCCGCGTCGAGGACGACCGGCTGCTCCGCGGCCAGGGGCGCTACGTCGACGACGTCCTGCCCGGGGCGCTCGAGGTCGCGGTGGTCCGCAGCCCGCACGCCCACGCCCGGGTGCTCGACATCGACGTGGACGCCGTCCTCGACGTCGAGGGTGTCGTCGCGGTCTACACCTACGACGACCTGCTCGGCCCGATGGCCGACCCGCTGCCGCTGCTGATCCCGCACCCGGCGCTGACCCACGGCCGCACCCAGCACGCGCTCGCCAAGGACGAGGTCAACTACGTCGGCGAGGCGGTGGCGATGGTCGTCGCGGAGGACCGGTACGTCGCGGAGGACGCGGTCGCGCTGGTCCGCGTCACCTACGAGGTGCTGCCGCCGGTCGTCGGCATCGACGCCGCTCGCAGAGCCGAGCGGCTGGTGCACGAGGACGTCCCGGGCAACGTCGGCGCCCGGCTCGAGCAGTCGAACGGCGACGCGGCCGGGGCGATCGCCGCCGCGCCGCACCGGCTCAGCCTCGACCTCACCGTCGAGCGCAGCGCGTCGACGCCGCTGGAGGGTCGCGGCACCGCCGCGCGGTGGGACCCCGACAGCGGCCGGCTGCAGGTCTGGAGCTCCACCCAGACCTCGACCGGCCTCCGCGCGGCGATCGCCACCAAGCTCGTCCTCGACCTCGTGCAGGTCGACGTCATCACTCCCGACGTCGGCGGCGGCTTCGGCGTCAAGATCGTCCACCCGTGGCCCGAGGAGCTGCTGGTCCCGATGGCCGCCCGGGCGCTGGGACGGCCCGTCCGGTTCACCGAGGACCGACGTGAGCACTTCATCTCCTCGGCCCACGAGCGCGGCCAGGTGCAGCACGTCGAGGTCGGGTTCGACGACGACGGCCGGCTGCTGGGGCTCGACGTCCGGTTCTGGCACGACCACGGCGCCTACACGCCGTACGGCCTCATCGTCCCGATCATCACCTCCACCCAGCTGCTCGGGCCGTACAAGCCCGGCGCCTACTCGGTGGTCTTCGAGAGCCTCTACACCAACACCGTCATCGTCACGCCGTACCGCGGTGCCGGCCGGCCCCAGGGCGTCTACGCGATGGAGCGGACGATGGACGCGATCGCGGCACACCTCGGCAAGGACCGCGCCGACGTCCGCGCGGTCAACCTCATCCAGCCCGACGAGTTCCCCTACGACCACGGACTGGTGTTCCAGGACGGTCGGCCGCTGGTCTACGACTCCGGGGACTACCCGGCCGGGCTCGCGAAGCTCAAGGCGCTCGTGGGCTGGGACGACTTCGAGGAGTTCCGCGCCGCGGCCCGGGCCGAGGGCCGCCGGGTCGGCATCGGGATGGCGCTCTACGTCGAGGGCACCGGCGTCGGCCCCTACGAGGGCGCTCACGTGCACGTCGAGACGTCCGGCAAGGTCAAGGTCGCCATCGGCCTGACGTCGCAGGGTCAGGGACACCGCACCGCGTTCGCACAGATCGTCGCCGACGAGCTCGGCGTGCCGTTCGAGGACGTCGAGGTGACCAGCGGGGACACCCGGCGGATGCCGTACGCCGTCGGCACGTTCGCCTCCCGCGCCGCGGTGATGAGCGGGTCGGCGGTCGCGCTGACCGCCCGGGCGGTGAGGGCCAAGGCGCTGCGGATCGCCGCGGAGGCCCTGGAGGCCGACGAGAACGACCTCGAGATCGTCGACGGCCAGGTCCGGGTGAAGGGCGCCCCGGGGGCGCAGCTCGGGCTCGGGACGGTCGCCGTCCTGTCGAACCCGCTGCGCTACGCCTTCGACGAGGCGTCGAAGGCCGCCACCCAGTTCAGCGTCGGGGACCCGGGGAAGCCGCCCGTGGCCGAGGACGACGAGCCGGGCCTCGAGGCGCGGGACTTCTACTCCCCGGAGCGCTCGACGTTCGCCAGCGGGATGCACGCGGTGGTCGTCGAGACCGACCCGGACACCGCCGAGATCCGGATCCTCAAGTACGCCGTCGTCCACGACTGCGGCACGCTCATCAACCCGATGATCGTGGAGGGACAGATCCACGGCGGTGTCGCGCAGGGCGTCGGCGGGGCGCTCTACGAGCGGATGGCCTACGACGACAGCGGGCAGCTGCTCAACGCGTCGTTCATGGACTTCCTCATGCCCTACGTGACCGAGGTCCCCGAGCAGATCGACATCGACCACCTCGAGACGCCTTCGCCGCTGAACCCGCTGGGGATCAAGGGCGCGGGCGAGGCGGGGGTGATCCCGTCGGCGGCGGTGTTCGCCTCGGCGATCGAGGACGCGGAGGGCATCCCGGTCCGGGCGATGCCGATCTCGCCGTCGGAGCTGTTCGAGCTCCGCCGGCTGCACGCGAGCGGAGGACGCGCATGAGGCTGGCAGGTGAGGCGGTGCTGCACGCGCCGGTCGAGCAGGTGTGGGACGCGCTGCTCGATCCTGCGGTCCTGGTCCGGACGATCCCCGGCTGCGAACGGCTGGAGACGACCGGGGAGAACCGCTACGACATGACGGTGACGGCGGGCGTCGCGGCCATCCGCGGGACGTACGCCGGGACCTGCGAGCTCCGGGACCTCCGGCCCCACGAGCAGCTGCTCATGGCGGTCCAGGGAGCGGGCGCCCCGGGGACGATCTCGGCGGAGGTGACCGTGCGCTTCGAGCCGCGCGAGGACGGCACGCTGATCTCCTACGACGCGGACGCGGTCGTCGGCGGCATGCTCGGCGGGGTCGGGCAGCGGATGCTCGGATCGGTCAGCAAGCGGATGGCCGGGGAGTTCTTCGGCGCCGTGGACCAGGCGCTGGCAGGGGCCGGGGACGGGGCAGGTGCTGCTGGCGAGGGCACCGCCGGCACCGGGGCCTTCGCGGCCTCCGGCGACCGCGCGATGCCCGGGGTGTACGTCGACGCGGCTCGGACCGAGTCGTCGAGCGACCTCCTCCGGGGCATCGCCATCGGCGCCGGGCTGGTGCTGCTCGGTGTGGTCGCGGGCCGGCTGGGCGGCCGACCGAGGTGACCGACCTGTCGACGTACTCCCCGGCCGTCGACCAGGTCGCCGCGGTCCGCGCGGGGGAGGTGTCCGCACGGGAGCTCCTCGACCTGCACCTCGACCGGATCGCCGCGGTCAACCCGCGGGTCAACGCCGTCGTCAGCATCGACGAGGAGCGGGCCCGCAGCGCCGCCGCGGCGGCCGACGAGCGGCAGGCCCGCGGGGAGGCGCTCGGTCCGCTGCACGGGCTGCCGTGGGCGTTCAAGGACACCCACGAGGTCGCCGGCTGGCGCACGACGTACGGGTCGCCGCTGCGCGTCGACCACGTGCCGGAGGCCGACGAGGAGGTCGTCGCCAGGATCCGCCGCGCCGGCGCGGTCGTGCTGGGGCGGACGAACGTGCCGGAGTTCGCCGCCGGCTCGCACACCTTCAACCGTGTGTTCGGGACGACCCGCAACCCCTACGACCTGACCCGGTCGGCCGGCGGGTCGAGCGGGGGAGCGGCCGCCGCCCTCGCCAGCGGGATGCTGCCGCTGGCCGACGGGTCCGACATGGGCGGGTCCCTGCGCAACCCGGCGTCGTTCTGCAACGTCGTCGGGCTCCGGCCGTCGCTGGGCCGGGTGCCGCAGTGGCCGGCGGCGAACGCCTGGGAGACCACGGGGGTGAGCGGCCCGCTCGGACGCACCGTCGAGGACGTCGCGCTGCTGCTCTCGGTGATCGCCGGACCGCACCCGCGGGTGTCCACCGCGTCGGAGACACCGGGGTCGTCCTTCGCCCCGCCGCTGCGCGGTTCGCTCGCCGGGCTGCGGGTCGCGCTGTCGGCCGACCTCGGCGGTGCGTTCGCGGTCGAGCCGGACGTCGCAGCGGTCGTGGCAGCGGCCGGGGAGGTCTTCGCCGCCGGCGGTGCCACCGTCGTCGCGGCGGCGCCCGACCTCCGCGAGGCCGAGGACACCTTCCGGACGCTGCGCGCGTGGCTGTTCTGGCACACGTACGGCGACCTGCTCGGGCAGCATCCCGACGGGTTCAAGGAGTCGCTCGCGGCCAACATCCGGGCGGGTGCGGACCTGACCGGCGCCGACGTCTGGCGGGCCTACCGGCAGCGCACGCTGCTGGAGGACCGGATGACGGGCTTCTTCGCCGACCACGACGTGCTGGTGATGCCGGTGAGCCAGGTGCCGCCGTTCCCCGCGGACCGCGAGTTCCCCGCGACGGTCGCCGGCAGGGAGCTGACGTCCTACCTCGACTGGATGGCGTCGGCGTACCTCATCACGGTCACCGGGTGCCCGGCGATCTCGGTTCCCGGCGGCACCACTCCGGAGGGCCTCCCGGTCGGCGTGCAGCTGGTGGCAAGACCGCGTGCCGAGCGCCGGCTGCTCGAGGTGGCGTGGGCGTTCGAGCAGGCCACGCGGCACGGCGAGCGGCGGCCCGCGCTCTGACCGTGTTGAGCCGCCCCCGGTGACCGGTCGGGCCGCCCGCCATGGCGGGCGGCTCGACGTGGCGTCAGTGGGCGACGTGGAACCTGCGCCGGTGGTGGCGCGGCTGCTCGATCTCGTCGAGGACGGCCAGCGCGAGGTCGGCGGCCGAGAGGTGGGACTCGCCGGCCTCGTCCTTGAGCAGCACGTCGTCGCTGGTTCGGTACTGCCCGGTGACCTGCTGCGGGAGCCAGGCGCCGAACTCGATGGCCGGGCTGACGTAGAACCAGTCCAGCGACTCCGGCGCACCCTTCAGCGCGTCGAGCAGCGCGAGGCCGGTCTCGATCTCGGGGAGCACCTCGGGCGCGGGGTCGCTGACGTCGAAGAAGCGGGCACCGCCCTCCTCGACGAGGACCGAGGACACTCCGCCGAGGACGCCGAGGCGGACCCCGGCCGCGTCCGCGAGCCGGATCAGCTCGTCCACGACCCCTTCGACCTTGCCGGCCATGTCCCCACGCGGAGACAGCGTCTCGAACACGACGTCGGTGTCGCGCACCGTGCCGGCCAGGAGCTCGGGGTCGAGCAGCGAGCCGGTGACGTACTCGACGCCCGGCACCGGCTGCGTCGGCGGTCGGCGGCTGTACGACGTGACGGTGTGATCTCGTTTCGCCGCCTCGCGGACGACTGCCTCACCGGCGAAGCCAGTGCCTCCGAGGACCGTGATCCGAGCCATGGGTGCTCCCTGTCGGGTCGAGGGGCGCGAACCCCGGTGGGTGGACCGGTGGGTGGACCGGTGGGTGGGTCAGGCGGTGGCGGTGGCGGTGGCGGTGGCGAGGGCAGGAGCCGAGCGCAGCACCAGTCGGACCAGCACGGCGGCGAGGAAGAGCGTCCCGGCGATGGTCGCTGCCATCGGCAGCGCCGACCCGGCCTCGCCGAGCCCGGTGAGCGGGGCGATGACGGCGCCGACGCCGAACTGGGCGGCGCCCAGGAGCGCAGCTGCCGCACCGGCACGCTCGCCGTGCTCGGACAGCGCGAGAGCCGTCGCGTTCGGCCCGCAGAGCGCGACCATCGCCAGCACGACCCAGAGCGGCACCAGGATGCCGAGGATCCCGCCGGCGCCGGTCACGGCGTCGACGAGCAGCACGGCCCCGGCGAGGGCAGCCACGCCCAGCGCGGCGCTGAGGATCGTGCCGGGTGCGTGACGGCGCAGCAGCACCACGTTGAGCTGCGACGACGCGATGAGCCCGACTGCTCCGACACCGAACACGAGGCCGAAGGTCCGTGCGTCGAGCCCGAACCCGTCCTGCAGCACGAACGAGGCGCCGGAGACGTAGGCGAACACTGCGGCCATGGTGAGGCTCGCGACGAGCATGAGACCGACGAGGGTCGGGTCACGCAGGAGCACGCCATAGCCGTGCAGCGTCGAGCGGATGCCGGTCGCGGCGCGGCGCTCGGCCGGCAGGGTCTCCTTCAGCGCGAAGAAGCCGAGCCCGGCCAGCAGCGCGCCGAGCCCGGCGAGCACCACGAACACCGTGCGCCAGTCCCCGACCTCGAGGACCGCGCTGCCCAGCGAGGGCGCCAGCACCGGGGCGAGCCCCATCACCATCACCAGCCGCGAGATGACGGCCGCGGCCGCTGCCCCGGTGAAGAGGTCCCGGACGACGGCCATCGCGACGACGCTGGCCGCCGCCGCGCCGACGCCCTGCAGCACGCGGAGCACGTCGAGGACCAGGATCGACGGCGCCACGGCGCAGAGCAGCGAGCTGACCACGTGGAGCGCGATACCGAGGATCAGCGGCCGGCGGCGGCCGTAGATGTCGGTGAGCGGTCCGAGCACGAGCTGGCCCAGCCCGAGCCCGATCAGCATGCCGGTGAGCGTCAGCTGGACTGCTGACGGGCTCGCCGACAGGTCGCGGGTGAGGTCGGGGAGCGCGGGGAGGTAGAGGTCGATGCTCAGCGGCCCGAGCGCGATGAGCGCGCCCAGCAGGAGCACCACGCGCCACGGTCTCGTCGGCGCCACGGGCGCCACGGGCGCCACGGGCGCCACGGGCGCTGCGGGCGCTGCGAGCGGTGGTACGAGCTGCGGTGGTGCGGCGGTCACGGTCATGTCCTCCCGAGCGCGCCACGACGATTGACGCACGGATGCCGACAACCGGCACCGTGCCCCGACTGTTCCGCTTCGGGACGTTGGCCCCGTCACACCTCCAGAGGCGGGTTGTCGGGTCGCACCCACTGCTCGGCTCTCCACAGGGCGGCTCTCGACCTGGCGCCCGGCGACGCGGATCACTAGAATGCGAACATGCGTTCGACTCCCCTGGCGCCGGCGATCCCGCCTCCTGCGCGGGACCCGGAGGTGCCGGTCGAGGTGCTCGGGCAGGACGCGGCGGCGACGTTGCGCGTCGTGGTCGAGCAGCGGCGGCTGCAGGACGCGGCGGCGGCGCGGGAGCTCGCGGCAGTGGCGCACTGGGCGGAGCTGCACCGGGTCGACACCCGCACCGAGGTGGGCGCGGTCGACCTGGAGGGGTGGCGCCTGCTGGAGGACCGGCTGGCCCACGACCCGACTGCGACGACCGTGGCCGCGACGACCGGGTTGCTCGGGCGGGAGGGAGAGCTGCGGTTGGCGGGGGAGGGCGCGTTCACGGTCGCCGAGTTCGCCGTCACCGAACTCGCCGCCGCGCTGGGGCTGAGCGAGCCGGCGGCGCGGGAGTACGTGGGGCAGGCGGTGGAGCTCCGCGACCGGTTGCCGCGGTGCTGGGACCAGGTGATGGCCGGCCGGCTGCCGGCGTGGAAGGCGCGGCGGATCGCGCGGGAGACGATCCCGCTCACCGGCGACGCGGCGTCCTACGTCGACGCCCAGCTGGCGCCGTTCGCGGCGCGGTTGTCGGTGACCCGGATCCTGCGGGCCGTCGGCGCCGGGATCCTCCGCCACGACCCCGAGTCCGCGGCACAGCGGGCGCGCGACGCGGCCGAGCACCGCGGCGTCTGGCTGGATGACGGGCTGGACGGCACCACCCGGATCGAAGCGGTCACCGGCACCCCCGACGCTGCCGCGTTCGACACCGCCGTGGGTGACGTCGCGGCGACGCTGGCTGCGCTCGGCGATGCCGACCAGCTCCAGGTCCGCCGTGCGAAGGCGGTCGGTGTGCTCGCCGACCCGCAGTACGCCCTGGACCTGGTCGCCACGGTCGAGCTCGCCGCGACCAGCGACGGGCCGGCGGCGCTGCCGACCCGGAGCAGCACCGGCCGACCCGCTGCGCGGCCGGGTCCGGTGCTCCACGTCCACCTCCACACCACAGCCGCAGACGTCGGCACTCGCGACGCCGAGCCGGTCGAGCCGGTGGCGCGGGTCTGCGGAGGCGGGGCCACGACGGGCGCCCGGCCGACGACCGCGGTGGTGCAGTGGCTCCGTGACCTCACCCCGGGCGCCACCGTCCGGGTGACCCCGGTGGTGGACCTGACCCGGCGGTACGCGGTCAACGCCTACGAGGTCCCCGACCGGCTCCGGGCCCAGGTCGAGCGCCGCGACGACGGCTGCCGGTTCCCCTGGTGCGGCCGCGCCGGCGCCTACGACGTCGACCACGTCGACCGCTACCGGTTCACCGATCCCGAGCGACCAGGAGGACCGGCGCCGCCGGGGCAGACCGCCAGCGACAACCTCGCCCGGCTCTGCCGCTACCACCACCGCGTCAAGACCCACACCGACTGGGACTACCGACGCGCACCCACAGGCGTCCTCGTCTGGACCTCGCCGCTCGGCGCCACCTACCTCGTCGACGAGACCGGCACCTACCCCCGGGACGGGGACTCGCGGGGCGTCCGCAACGTCCATGCTCCGCGAAGGACGAGCGACTCCCCGTCATCGCTACCTTCGCCGCCACCCGTCGATCGACCCGGTGTTCTCACCGCCTAGACGCCGCACGAAGACGAAGCCGGCGCGTGCCCCCACCTGGGCCGCTCCAGTCATGACGATGCGGCTCCCGTCGAGCACCAGGCCGCCCGCTTGGGCGGTGTCGAATCGGGTGCGCACCTTGCCGTCGCCGGCGAAGCCCGAGTCGAGGCTCCCGTTCGGCTGGTAGCGCGCGATCGCGAAGTCGAAGAAGTCGATGTGACCCCCTGCCACGATCATCCCGTCCGGCTGCACCGCCACGCCGGTGCAATAAGCCTCGCTGCCGGGTGGTCCTCCCCAGCTCGTGACCTGGCGACCGTCACCGGAGAACGTCGGGTCCAGATCCCCGTCGGGCTCGTAACGGACCAGGCCGAAGCGGGATCGGTTCGCCGATCGCAGGTGGCTCTGGCCGCAGACGAGGACCGAGCCGAACTGGTCGACCACCGCGTCGTTGGCCACCGAGAAGTCGCCCAACTTGGTCAACACGACGCCCCCCAGCCCGAACGTGGGGTCCAGGTCGCCGTCCGCCTCGTACCGCGCGACCGCAATGCGTTCGACGACACGCAGGCCCGCGATGCCGCCGGCGAGGACGAACGAGTCGCCCTCTCCACGGGCGATCGCATAGGCGGTCTCCGACCCCCGGCTGATCTTCGTGTTGACCACACCCCCGTCACCGAACGTGGTGTCCAGCGGCCCGTTCGGCAGAAATCTGGCCACCGCGAAGCCGAAGTTGCCCTGGCCGGCCACCAGGAGCTTGCCGTCCGGCAGCAGGATCACGTCGCGGGCGTCATCCAGCCGGCCAACGGCGTCCTCGACCACCCTTCCCCGGGTGCCGAAGCCGGGATCCAGCTCGCCGCTGGGCAGGTACCGCGCGAGACCGATCCCTGGGCCCACCTCGCCGACCGCGACAACCTTCCCGTCCGGCTGCACCACCACGGCGCGCGCCTCCCCGTCCGCGGGGACGTCGCCGATGGCGAACCCGGTCAGCACCACCCCGTCGCCGCCGAACGACGGGTCCAACGAGCCCTGCTCGTCCACCTTGGCGAGGGCGAAGAACGACATGCCGTCGCGCTGCGTCACGTCGCCGGCTGCGACGTAACCTCCGCCCGGGTACGCCGCGAGCCCCGCGCCGAATCCCGCGGGCCGGGTGACGGCCACACCTCCGCTCCCGAAGGCGGGGTCGAGGTCTCCCGGCGCTGCAGCCGCTGGCGCGGCCGCTCCGGTCAAGAGCGCGATGGACGCGGCAATCGCCGCGAGATGAAGAACCCGGCGTCCAGACATGGGAATCGCCTCCCGCCCGATCCCGACGCTAGACCCATTCCGCTGCGGCGGCCAGACCTGGTCGAGTCCGCACCAGGCCGGTTCCCGCGGGGCATGGCCGGACGCAGTGGACGCGCACGCTCCCGCGCGATGAACGCGGGGATCATGAGCCGCTCCGGGCCGGCCGGCGATCATCTTCAGACGCCTCGGCGATGCGGTTCAGCTGCTGAGGGCGACGGCCCTCCTCACCCGCTCCCGGTTGCGCTCCTCCATCGGCGGCAGGGCATCGAGCGGGAACCACCGGGCGTCGAGCGACTCGTCGTCGGCGGCGTAGGGCTCCCCAGCGAGCCAGCGGCACCGGTAGGTGAGGTCCAGGTACTGCGAGACGTCGCCGTTCGGGTAGCGGATCGGCTCGGTGACGTTGACCCAGACCAGCCCGACGACCTCGCAGCTGACCCCTGCCTCCTCGAGCGCCTCCCGCACCACCGTCTGCTCAGGATGCTCGCCGGGGTCCACGATCCCGCTGACCGGTGCCCACTGACCGTTGTCGGAGCGCTGCACCAGGAGCACCTGCTCCTCGTGCAGCACGACCGCGCTGGCGCCGGGCAGCCAGAGGGGGTCGTGACCGACCCGCTCCCGGAGCCGGAGGACGAAGTCGGGCACGGGCACAGGACCACGCTAACGGCGCAGCGCTCAACCGGGGACGGGACGACCCAACGCGCGCCAGAAGGCCGTCCGGACCCCGCTCGCGCCCAGGCGTCGGGCTCGATGACCTGGCAGCACCACAGCCGCCGGTCGCACCCCCGAGTGCTCCAGCCTCGGCAGCTGCTGGTCGAGCAGGGTCGCGTGGTCGCACCATCGGTGGCCAGCGGCAGGAACGGCCCGCCGAGCTCCGACCCCCGCCACTGCGGGAAGTCGTCGTCGCGGTTGCGCGCGCGCAGGCTGCCCCCCCGCGGCCGGGACCGCCGGCGTCGTCGTCGATCGAGATCGAGTCACCGAGCGCGACGTACGCCGAGGGTCCGGCGCCGCCGGGGTCCGCGCGGTCGTCCACCCAGTCGCCCACGCGGCCACCGTACGGCGGGATCGCGGGCGGCACTCTGCGCGGGAGGTGGCGGGGCCCGCAGGAGGGCGGTTGGATCAGGGGGTGACGCGCACCCTCCGCATCGGGATCGACACCGGCGGCACCTTCACCGACGTGGTGGCCTTCGACGAGGCCACCGGCCGGCTGGTGACGACCAAGACCCCGTCGACCCCCGCGGATCCCGCGGACGGCTTCATGGCGGGCATCGACAAGGTCCTCGACCTCCTCGGGGTGCCGCGGGACGCAGCCGGCGAGCGGCTGGCGGCAGTCAGCCACGGCACCACGGTGGCGACCAACCAGCTCCTCGAGGGCGACGTCGGGACCCTCGGGTTCCTCACCAACACCGGCTACGAGGCGATGCTGGAGATCGCCCGGCAGAGCGTCCCCGACGGCTACGGGAACTCCTACTTCTGGGTCAAGCCCGACCGGATCGTCCCGCGCCACCTCGTCCGCGGCGTCGAGGGGCGGCTCGACCACCATGGCCGGGAGGTGCGGCCCTTCGACGAGGATGGCGCCCGGCGTCAAGCGCGCTGGTTCCGCGACCGCGGCGTGGACACGCTCGCGGTCTGCTTCCTCCACGCCTACGCGAACCCCGACCACGAGGAGCGGATGCGTGCGGTGCTCGGCGAGGAGCACCCCGACGCGGTCGTCTCGACCAGCAGCCAGGTGCTGCCGGAGTACCGCGAGTACGAGCGGGCGATGACCACCCTCGTCGACGCCGCGGTGAAGCCCCGGCTCTCGCGCTACGTTGCCGGGATCCGGACTCGGCTGCGGGCCGTTGCCGGTGACGTCCCGTTCTCGGTGATGAAGAGCAACGGGGGTGTCCTCAGCGCCGAGGAGGTCGTCCACCAGCCGATCACGACGGTCCTGTCCGGTCCGGCTGCCGGCGCGCTCGGGGCGGGGCTCATTGCAGCAACCGCGGGGTTCGACCGGGTGCTCACCTGCGACGGCGGCGGTACGTCGACCGACGTCAGCGTCGTCGTCGACGGCGAGCCGACGCTCACCACCGAGGGGACGGTCGGCGCCTACCCGAGCGGCATCCCGATGATCGACGTCGTCACCGTGGGCGCCGGCGGCGGCTCGGTCGCCTGGCTCTCGCCGGAGGGGAGTCTCAAGGTCGGCCCCCGCTCGGCGGGCGCGGACCCCGGGCCCCTCTGCTACGGCCGCGGGGGCACCGAGGTGACGGTCACCGACGCCCACGTGGTGCTCGGCCGGATCCCGCCGCACCTGCTGGGCGGCGAGATCCCGCTCGACGTGGCCGCGGCGCGACGTGGTCTGGAGCGGCTCGCCGGCGACCTCGGGCTCACGGTGGAGCGCTGCGCCACCGGGGTGCTGGAGATCTCGGCGTGGAACCAGGCCAACGCGCTCCGGCAGGTCACCGTCGGCCGCGGCCTGGACGTCCGCGACTTCACGCTCACCACCTTCGGCGGGTCCGGCTCGCTGCTCGCCTGCCGCCTCGCGGACGTCCTCGACCTCCCGACCGTGCTCGTGCCTCCGGACCCCGGCAACGTCTCGGCCTTCGGCCTCCTCACCGTCGACGTGCGCAACGACTACGTCCGTACCGCGGTCGCTCGGCACGCCGGGTTGCGCCCCGAGGCCGTCGAGCAGGTGTACGGCGAGCTGACGGCGCGGGCCGACGCTGCCCTGGCCAGCGAGGGGTTCGCCGCGGCGGACCGGCGCTTCCAGCGGACGGCGGACCTGCGGTACGTCGGCCAGGCCTTCGAGGTCCGCGTCCCGGTCCCGGACCGACGGCTCGACGCCGCATTGCTCGACGAGGTCGCCGCCGCCTTCCACGCCGAGCACCGGGTGCTCTACGGCTACGACTTCGCCGGCGACCCGGCTCAGCACGTCGAGTGGGTCAACCTGCGGGTCACCGGCATCGGCCCGATCCGGCGGCCGCGCATCGCCGAGCGGCCACCGGCCGCCGCCGGGCCGCCGCCGGGACGCAGCCGGAGACCGGTCTGCTTCGACGCCGCGCAGGGGTACGTCGACACCCCGGTCCACTGGCGCCCCGACCTCGAGCCCGGGCATGTGCTCGACGGGCCGGCGGTCGTGGAGGAGTACGGCTCGACGCTCCCGCTCCACCCGGGGTTCTCGGCGCGCGTCGACGGGTTCGGCAACCTCGTGGTCCGGCGGGTCGCCTCGTGAGCGGCCGTCGGGTCCCCACGGACTTCCCCTTCGGGACGCTGACCGCCGACGCCGGGGCGGGGGCGGACCCCGTGCTGGTCGAGATCGTGCAGGGGAGCCTCGCCTCGGTCGAGCGCGAGGTCGAGACCGCGATCGCCCGCACCAGCCGCAGCCCGATGATCCGCGACGCCCACGACTTCCGGGCCGGCATCCACGACCGGCTGCTGCGCAAGCTGACCGGACGGTCCTACTCCGCGCTGGTGCACCCGGTGGCCCGGGACTTCCCGCTCGCACAGATGCGCCCGGGCGACGTCTTCTTCCACAACGACGTCTACCGCTCCGAGGGCGGCATCGGCCACCTCCCGGACCTGTGCGTGACGGTCCCGGTGTTCGACGGGAACGGGGTCGTCGCCTTCGTCCAGGCCTTCGGTCACCACGACGACATCGGCGGCGCGGTGCCGGGCTCGATGCCCAGCGCCGCGACGTCGGTGTTCGAGGAGGGGCTGATGGTCCCGCCGATCCGGCTGTGGGACGCCGGGGTCCCCAACCGGGCGGCGCTGACGATCATGACCCGCAACTCGCGGATGCCCGACTCGCTGGCCGCGGACCTCGACGCCGAGTGCTCGGCGTGCCTCATGGGCGCCCGGCGGCTCGGGGAGCTCTTCGACCGCTACGGCACCGCGACCGTCGAGGCCTGCTTCGACGCGGTCATCGACCGGACCACGCAGACCTACCGACGCGAGGTCCTGGGGCGGATCCCGGTCGGCAGCTGGGTCTGGGAGGACTACGCCGAGCACGACGGGGTGGAGCCGCCGCGGCTGCATCGGCAGCGCATCACCCTGACCCGCACCGGCCCGGAGGACCCCGACGGCGAGCGGCTCGTCGTCGACTTCGACGGCACCGGCCCCCAGGCGCGCGGACCGATCAACCACTGCGGCGACCACAGCGACGGCGTGTTCCTCAAGAAGTGGCTGGCGCCGATCCTCCGCAACCTCGCCGAGACCCCGGAACGGATGGCCGAGCTCGACGTCAACGAGGGGGTCGTGCCGCTTATCGAGATGCGCTTCCCGCCGCCCGGGACGCTGCTGACCCCGGTCTTCCCGGCGCCGACGAACGCCCGGACCTTCGTGATCCTGCGGCTGCTCGGCGTCCTCTCCGGGGTGCTGGCGAAGGCGGTCGACGGTCGGATGCCCGCCGACCAGGAGACGATCCGCTACACCGGGGTCTACGGGCAGGACGCCGAGGGCGAGCCCTACCTGATGCGCGAGGTGCTCGGCGGCGGCTCCGGCGGGCGACCGTACGCCGACGGGGAGGACACCATCCACGTCGTTCCCGACAGTCGCAACCTGCCCACGGAGTTCACCGAGGCGCGGTTCCCCTTCCTCGTCGAGCGGCTGTCGCTGGCGGTCGACTCCGGCGGGCCGGGGGAGCACCGCGGCGGCCTCGGCTACGAGAAGCACCTGCGGCTGCTCCGCGACGCGCACTTCATGTCGATCGCCGACCGGTCGATCCTCAGCTGCTGGGGCGTCCGCGGTGGCCGCGCCGGACGGCCGTTCGAGGTGGTGGTGGACCCCGGCGGCCCCCGAGAGCGCGTCGTCGACGCGCTCGCGGACGCCGAGCCGGTCCGCGCCGGGGAGGTGGTCCGGATCCGCACGACCGGAGGCGGCGGCTGGGGCGATCCGCTGCGGCGCGACCCCGCGCTCGTGGTCCGCGACGTGCGGTGGCAGAAGGTCTCGGTCGCCGGCGCGCTGGCCGACTACGGCGTCGTCGTGACCGGGTCGGTCGAGGCCGACGACCTCGGCCACGACGCGGCGGCCACCGAGCAGCGGCGTACCGACCTGGCGGCGGCCCGGGAGGAGCAGCCGTTCTTCGACCGGGGCCCGGGCTACCAGCGGCTCAGCGGCGGGTCGCGGGCGGCGGAGGTCGACTGGCTCTGACCCGCAGCACCGGGACCACCGGGAGGCCCGCCCGGGACGGGTGTCACGCGGGGGGCGCTCACCGCGTCCACAAGGGTGACGGCGGTGAGGAGGGCGCGTGGAGGCCGAGACCGAGGCCGAGTTCATCGAGCTCGCGACCGCACGGGGGGCCGCGCTGTTCCGCACGGCGCTGCTGTTCGCCGGTGACTGGCACGCGGCCGAGGACCTGGTCCAGGAGACCCTCGGGAAGCTGTACGTGCACTGGTCCAAGGTGCGCGGGCCGACGACCGGGCCGCGTACGCCCGATCCACCCTCGGCCACACCTTCCTCAGCAACCGCCGGAGGAGCAGCAGCGAACGCCCCCCGCGCCGACCCGGACCCGGGTGCGGTGACCGATGGCGACGCCGCGGCTCGGCTGCACGGGCACCGCCGTGCAGACCCGCTCACGGCGCGCGCTGGTGCGCCTGCCGGCTGTGTGGCTGGCGAGCGGTGCTGCTGCCGCCGCGGTCGTCGCCGCCACGGTCGCGGTGACCGCGCCGTGGGACGACGGCCCAGGACCGGGGACCACCCCGACCGGGCCGGCCGGGTCCACCGGCAGCTGCGGGCCGGCGTGCGAGGCGGTGCTGCCGACCTGGGCACGGACGGGGTTCAGCGAGCCCGACCCGATGATCGCCTACGTGAGGAGCGAGCACGGGCGCATCGTGGCCATCCTCTTCGGCCGGGTGCTGCACGCGCCGCCCGCCCAGGAGGTCAACAACAAGATCCTCTGGGTGGCGAGGACCTCGAGCGCGGAGCCGCTGCGCATCGAGGCGCTCCGTGCGGGGGACGGCCGGCCCGTGCACCGCGAGGTCGCCGGCGGCCCCAGCCCTTCGATCATCGACCTGCCGCGAGCGGGGTGCTGGCACCTCACGCTGCGCTGGGGGGACGCCCCGGACCAGCGCGACACCATGACCCTGCCGTACGTCGACCCGCGGAAGGCGGCTCCCCAGCGGTGACGGAGGGTCACCGGTGGACCGCGCCGGCGCGCATCTCCTCGCACCGCCTGGACCGCGTAGAGGCAGGCGGCGCGGTGGCCCGGCTCGACCTCGTAGAGATCGGGATCGGTCGTCGCGCAGTCGTCGCGAGCGGCCGGGCAGCGGGTCCGGAACCGGCACCCCGACGGGGGGTCGACGGGGCTCGGCGGGTCGCCGGTGAGCATGATCCGGCGGCGCGCCCGCTCCCGCACCGGGTCGGCAGTGGGCACCGCCGACAGCAGCGCCTGCGGTGTAGGGGTGCTGCGGGTCGGCGTAGACCTGCGCCGGCGTGCCCGGTCTCGACGATCCGGCCGAGGTACATGACGGCGATCCGGTCGCTGATGTGCTCGCACGGCCGCCAGGTCGTGGGAGATGAACAGGTAGGTGAGCCCGAGCTCGCGCTGCAGCCGCCGCAGCAGGTTCAGCACCTGCGCCTGCACCGAGACGTCGAGGGAGGCGATCGGCTCGTCGAGCACGACGCAGGTCCGGCTCGCCGGCGAGCGCGCGGGCGATGCCGACGCGCTGGCGCTGCCCGCCGGACAGCTCGTGCGGGTGCCGGTCGGCGACGTGTCCGGCCGAGCCCGACGAGGTCGAGCAGCTCGCGCGACCCGCCGGCGGCGGCCGCCGCGGCGCCCGTGCAGGCCGTGCACCTCGAGCGGCTCGGCGACGCTCGTCGCCGACGGTGCGGCGCGGGTCGAGGGAGGCGTACGGGTCCTGGAACACCATCGCCACGCGCCGGCGCAGCGCCGCGCAGCTCGGCGGCGCGACCAGCGCGCGTCACGTCCGTGCCGTCGAGCTCGATCCGACCGCCGGTCGGCTCGACCAGCCGCAGCAGCGCGAGCCCGGTCGTCGACTTGCCGCAGCCGGACTCCCCGACCAGCCCGAGCGTCTCGCCGCGCTCGGACGTCGAGCGTGACCCCGTCGACGGCACGGACCGGCTCGCCGCCGGCGGGCTCGGCGAAGTGGACCTGCAGGTCCTCGACCTCGGGCGACGACGTTGCCGGTCACCGGCGTCCCAGGCGGTCGTCACCGGACGCCTCCGCGGGCGCGCTCGGCGGCACCCGGTAGAAGGTGCGGGCCGCGTGACCTGCCGCGACCTCGACGAGCGGGGGCTGCTCGTCGCACACCGCGCGTCCCCGCGCACCGGGCAGCGGGGCCAGAACGCGCAGCCGTCCGGCGGCGTCGCAGTCGGGTCGGGCGGCAGCCCCGGGATCGTCGGCGAGCTCGCTCGCGCGCGCTGCCCGGCGACCGGCCGCGCCGCCGAGCAGCGCCGCGGGTGTAGGGGTGGCGCGGGCGCGGCGAAGAGCGTCGTCGACCGGCGCCGTGCTCGACGACGCGGCCGCCGTACATGACCGCGACCCGGTCGGCGATGCCCGCGACGACGCCGAGGTCGTGGGTGATCCAGACGACGGCGGTGCCGAGCCGCTCCTGCAGGTCGCTGCGACGAGGTCGAGGATCTGCGCCTGCGTCGTGACGTCGAGCGCGGTGGTCGCCTCGTCGGCGATGAGCACGGCCGGGTCGAGGCGCGAGCGCCGATCGCGATCATCGACCCGCTGCCGCATGCCGCCGGAGAACTGGTGCGGGTAGGCGTCCAGACGCCGGCCTGCGGGTCGGGGATGCCGACCAGCGCCGAGCAGCTCGGCCGCCCGGTCGCCGGGCCTCCGCCGGCGTCAGCGCCGAGGTGCTCCTCGCAGGCCCTCGGTGAGCTGCCGGCCGACGGTCAGCACCGGGTTGAGCGAGGTCATCGGGTCCTGGAAGACCATGCCGACCGCGCGCGCCCGCGCACGCCGCCGCAGCCGCGTCGGGGACCGGCGCAGCAGGCTCCTCGCCGCGCAGGCGGACGCTGCCGCTCGACGGTGCGCCGCCGCGCGGCAGCAGCCCGAGCAGCCGCGAGCATCGAGTCACGCTCTTGCCGCTGCCCGACTCACCGACCACCGCGAGCGTCTCGCCCGCGGCGCACGTCGAGGTCGAGCCCGTCGACGACCTGGGCGCGTCCGCGGCGGCTGCCGAACGACACCGCAGGTCGCGCACCGACAGCACCGGCGAGCACCGGCTCGGTCACGTCGCGCGCTCCCGCGCCTCGATCGCGGTGCGCTGCCGGGGGTCGAGCACGTCGCGCAGCGCGTCGCCGACGCAGGTTGAACGCCAGCACGGTCAGGAAGATCGCGACGCCGGGGAAGAACGCCGATCCACCAGGCCTGCTCGACGAAGCCGCGGCCCTCGAGCAGCATCCGCCCCCACGAGGGGTCGGGCGGCTGGATCGCCCAGCCCGAGGAACGACAGCGCCGCCTCGGACAGGATCGCGAACGCCAGGCTGAGCGAGGTCTGCACGATGATCGGCGCGAGCGACGTTCGGCAGCACGTGCAGGCGCAGCAGCCGCAGGTCGCGCGGCGCCGAGCGAGCGCGCGGCCCGGACGTAGACCTCCTCGCGCACCGACGAGCACGCTCGCCCGGGTGACCCGGGCGAAGATCGGCGTGTAGACGACGCCGATGGCGATCATCGCGTTGACGAGCCCCGGGCCGAGGACCGCGAGGATCGCGATGGCCAGCAGGATCGCCGGGAACGCGAAGAGCACGTCCATGCACCGCATGAGGACGTCGTCGACCCAGCCGCCGTAGAAGCCGGCGACCAGACCGAGCGTGACCCCGACCAGCAGCGCGATGCCCGACGCTGACGAGGCCGACCAGCAGCGACACGCGGGCCGCGAGGAGGACCCGGCTGAGCACGTCGCGGCCGAGCTCGTCGGTGCCGAACGGGTGGCTGCCGCTGCGGCGCCCTGCAGCCGGTCGGTCGACGTCGACCTCGTTGGCGCCGTACGGCGCCAGCGCGTCGCCGAGCGAGCGGCGACCACGACGAGCAGCGCCGAGCACGACCAGCCCGAACGAGGGCCGGCGGGTTGCGGCGCAACCCCTCCCAGACGCGACGGGACCGGCGTCGGGCAGCGCCTCCGGGGCAGCCCGGTCGGGCTGCTGAGAGGACCGGGTCGGCGCTGCTCACCGGGTACCGGATCCTCGGGTCGAGGCGGCGTAGAGCAGGTCGACGAGCGAGGTTGACGAGCAGGAACAGCGCCGCGACCAGCAGCACCGCGCCCTGCAGCACCGGGTAGTCGCGGGCCTGGACGGCGTCGCAGCGTCAGCCGCCCGAGCCCGGGCCAGGCGAAGATCACCTCGACGACGATGACGCCGCCGAGCAGGGAGGCCAGCTGCACGCCGGTGACGGTGACGACCGGGATGAGCGCGTTGCGCAGCACGTGCCGCCGCAGGACCAGGCCGTCGCGCAGCCCCTTCGCCCGCGGCGGTGCGGACGTGGTCCTGCGCCGAGCGCCTCCAGCACCGCGGAGCGGATGAACCGGGTGAGGATCGCGCCGGACACCAGCCCGATCGTGACCGCCGGCATGCACCATGTGCGACGCCCAGCCGACCGGGTCCTCCGACGAGCGGCACGTAGCCCGACGGCGGCAGCCAGCCCGAGCGTGCCCGACGAAGACCAGGATGAGCAGGATCGCCATCCAGAAGTCCGGGACGCGAGACGCCGAACTGGCTGACGACCGTCGCGACGTGGTCGGCCCACGAGCCCGAGCGCATCGCCGAGACGACGCCGAGCGGGACGGCGATGCAGCAGCGCGACGAGCAGCGCCGCACAGCGCCAGCGACAGCGTCGCGGGCAGCCGCTCGACGAGCGATCGAGGTCACCGGCTGACCGCTGCGGAAGCTGACGCCGAGGTCACCGGTGAGCGCGCCGCCGACGTAGCGACAGGTACTGCACCGGCAGCGGCCGGTCGAAGCCCGGCGCGCTCGCGCAGCGCGTCGTAGGTGTCCTGGTCGAAGCGGGTGCCCAGCGCGATCCGCACCGGGTCGCCCGGCACGAGCTGGAGTCAGCAGGAACACGATCAGGCTGACGCCCGAGCAGGACGACGACCGCCTGCGCGACCCGGCGCAGGACGAAGCGGCGCACGGCGCGGCCCGGTCAGCTCGCCAGGCGAGGCGTCGCGGAAGCGGATCGCCCGGTCGGCGCGCACCTCGTAGCCCTGCGACCTCGGCGGTCCAGGCCTGCACGACGTCGGGGTTGTAGAGGTAGACGTAGCTGACGTCGTCGACGATCTGCTTCGCCGCCTGCGTCGTAGAGCTCCTTGCGGGCGTCCTCGTCGGTCTCGGTCGCGCGCCTGCGTCGAGCAGCCTGGTCGACCTCGGGGTTGCTGTACCCCTGGAAGTTGTTACGGCCCGTCGGTGTGGTGCTGCGCGTAGTAGAAGTCGTCCGGGTCGATGTTGCCGAGCCAGCCGAGCATGAAGGCGTCGAAGTCGCCCTTGCCCTGCGCGTCGAGCCAGGCGGCGAAGTCGAGCGTGCGGATCTCGACGTCGATGCCGATCTCCTCGAGCTGGCTCGGCGATCACCTGCGCCGCGCGTGACGGTCTCGGGGAACTCGTTGGTGACCATCAGGTCCATCGTCAGCGGCCGCTCGACGCCGGCCTCGTGCGAGCAGCTGCTGGGCCTGCGTCGACGTCGCGCTCGTAGGGCGCGTAGTCGTAGTAGCAGGAGCTGTCCTCGGGGATGGCGGTCTGGTTGACCGTGCGCGGCGCCGAACTTCGCCGCCTCGGTGATCTGCCTCGCGGTCGATGCGCGTAGGCGATCGCCCGGCGCACGCTCGGGTCGTCGAACGGCGCGCGGTCCTGGTTGAGCGCCAGGTACCAGTAGTCGGTGCTCGGGAGCGGTCTCGACGCTCGACCTCGTCGCCGTCCTGCGAGCGACTCGACCTGCTGCGGCGGGAGGTTGTCGGTCCACTGCGACCTCGCCGCCCTGCAGCGTTCGTGCAGGGCGACCGTCGGCTCGGTGACGAAGGGGAAGCGCGACGCCGTCGAGCGCGGACCTCGCCGCCCCAGTAGTCGTCGTTGCGGACGAGCTCGAGGCTGTCGCCGGGGGCGTACTCGCGAGACCGTGAACGGGCCGGTGCCGATCGGCTCGCGGGCGATGTGCCGGACTCGACGTTCTCCTGCTGCGACGATCGCCATGCCCTTGAAGGCCCCGAGGCTCGCCAGCAGGTTGGGGGTGGGCTGCGGTCAGCGTGATCACGACGGTCTGCGGGTCGGGCGCCGTGACGTCCTCGACCGAGGCGAAGCGGTAGGCGTTGGACAGCTCCTCGTCGATGATCCGGTTGTAGGAGTAGACGACGTCGTCGGCGACGAACTCGCGGCCGTCGTGCGCAGGTGACGCCGTCGCGCAGGGTGAAGGTCCAGGTCAGCCCGTCCTCGCTGGTCTCCCAGCTCTCGGCCAGCGCCGGCTCCATCTCGAGGTTCTGCGTCGGGCTCGACGAGGGTGTCGTAGACGTTCTCCAGCACCTGGAAGCTGGGTACGCCGTCGTCTTGTGCGGGTCGAGCTGGTCGGGCTCGCCGCCGATCGCGGCGACGAGCGTGCCGCCGCCCCCGCCGCCCGCCGTCGCCGGCGCCTCCGCCGCCGTCGACGTCGACCCCCTCCCCTCCACCGCAGGCCGCGACGAGGGCCGTCGCCGCGAGGACACCGAGGGCGGTGCGGATCCGGGTGGTGCGCAGGGGCGTCGCTGACATGGCAGACCTTCGTTCGTCGTCCGGGCCGGGCTCGTCCGAGCATCGACCGCGACACCTTGTCAGAGGCTGCCGACACGCCTGACGACGGACGTGTTACGGATCCGTGTCGGACCGCCCGAGCTCAACCGGTGGGGCAGGTGGCCTCACCGGGCGCGAGTCCGGGGTGGATCGGCCCGGGGCGGTCCCGCAGCGACCCGCCGCCGGTCGCCCCGCGCAGGGTTGCGACGCACTCGGCCAGGACCGAGAGCGCGATCTCCGGCGGGGTGTCGGCACCGATGTCGAGACCTGCCGGCGCGTGGAGCGCCGACAGCTCCGCCTCGGTCACGCCACGCGCCACCAGCCACTCCCGCCGCCGCGCCTGCGTCCGTCGGGACCCCATCGCCGCGACGTACGCCGGACCCGCCGCTCGGGCGGCCGCCAGCGAGGCCTCGAGGGCCGGGGCGTCGAGCGCGTCGTGGTGGCTCGTGACGACCACGGCCGACGAGGTCGGCAGGGCCGCGGCGACCTCGTCCGTCGTACCGGCCACCACCGTGCGCCAGCCGAGCACGGACGCCATCGCCGCAAGCGCGTCGGCCACCGGGCCGTCGCCCACCACCAGGAGCTGCTGGCTCTGCTCGGGCTGCACCGTCATCCCCGCGACGCTACCGCCGCGTCCCGGCGGGGTACCCCGGCCGTCGCCGAACGGGGTACGGCGCTGAGTAGGTTGGTGCGACCGACGACGAGGAGAGCAGATGCAGCAGGTGCAGGGTGTGGTGGCGCGCGCGAAGGGCCGGCCGGTGACCCTCGAGACGGTCAACGTCCCGGACCCGGGGCCAGGTGAGGCGCTCGTCCGTGTGCAGGCCTGCGGGGTCTGCCACACCGACCTCCACTACCGCGAGGGCGGCATCAACGACGACTTCCCGTTCCTCCTCGGACACGAGGCCGCCGGCACGGTGGAGGCGGTCGGCGACGGCGTCACGAACGTCGCGCCGGGTGACTTCGTCATCCTCAACTGGCGGGCCGTCTGCGGCCAGTGCCGGGCGTGCGAGCGGGGCGAGCCGTGGTACTGCTTCGCCACCCACAACGCCAGCCAGCGGATGACGCTCGAGGACGGGACGGAGCTGTCCCCGGCGCTCGGGATCGGGGCGTTCATCGAGAAGACGCTCGTCCACTCCGGGCAGTGCACCAAGGTCGACGCCTCGGCCGACCCGGCCGTCGCGGGACTGCTGGGCTGCGGGGTGATGGCCGGCATCGGTGCGGCGATCAACACCGGCGGCGTGACCCGCGGGAAGACGGTCGCGGTCATCGGCTGCGGCGGGGTGGGCGCGGCGGCGGTCGCCGGGTCGGCGCTCGCCGGCGCCCGGACGATCATCGCCGTCGACGTCGACGACCGGAAGCTGGAGTGGGCCCGGGGCCTCGGCGCCACCCACACGGTGAACAGCCGGGAGCAGGACCCGGTCGAGGCGGTGCAGGCGCTCACTAACGGCTTCGGCGCCGACGTCGTCATCGAGGCCGTCGGTCGTCCCGAGACCTACAAGCAGGCGTTCTACGCCCGCGACCTCGCCGGCACCGTGGTGCTCGTCGGCGTCCCGACGCCGGACATGGCCCTGCCGGACATCCCGCTCATCGACGTCTTCGGCCGTGGTGGCGCGCTCAAGTCCAGCTGGTACGGCGACTGCCTGCCCAGCCGGGACTTCCCCCTGCTCGTCGACCTCTACCAGCAGGGCCGCCTCGACCTGGAGGCGTTCGTGACCGAGCGGATCGGGATCGGGGACATCGAGGCGGCGTTCGAGAAGATGCACGCCGGCGACGTCCTGCGCTCGGTCGTCGTCCTCGACGGGGCCTCCGACGGGGCTGCCCGGTGACCGTGCGGGTGGACCACGCCGTCACGTCGGGGACCTTCTCCCTGGACGGCCAGACCTTCGACGTCGACAACAACGTCTGGGTGGTCGGCGACGACGAGGAGTGCGTGGTCCTCGACGCGCCCCACGACGTCGAGGCCATCCGTCGCGTCATCGGCGACCGGCGGCTCCAGGCGGTCCTGTGCACGCACGCCCACGACGACCACGTGCGCGTCGCGCCGGCGCTGCGGGAGGCGACGGGCGCGCCGGTCCTGCTGCACCCCGCCGACCGGCCGCTGTGGGAGCTCACTCACCCCGACTCGCTGTGGGACGCCGACCTCTTCGACGGTCAGGAGCTCGACGTCGCGGGGACGACGCTGACCGTGCTGCACACACCGGGTCACGCGCCGGGTGCGGTCTGCTTCTACGTGCAGTCGCTGGGGGCGGTGTTCACCGGCGACACGCTGTTCAACGGGGGTCCGGGAGCGACCGGACGGTCCTTCAGCGACGCCCCGACGATCCTCGATTCGATCCGCACCCGGCTCTTCACGCTGCCGCCGGAGACCGTGGTGCACACCGGCCACGGCGACGACACCACGATCGGCGCCGAGGCGGCCGGCCTCGGCTGAGGGACACCGGCGGACCACCCTTAGAGTCGCCCGCATGCGGATCGTCATCGCCCTCGGCGGCAACGCGATGACCGGCCCCGACGGCCGTGCCGACCCCGAGGACCAGCACCGGGCGGTCGAGCAGGCCGGCGGCCCGGTCGCGGACCTGGTCGTCGCCGGCCACGAGGTGGTGCTCACCCACGGCAACGGACCGCAGGTCGGCAACCTGCTCCGCAAGAACGAGATCGCGGCCCAGGTCGTGCCGCCGGTGCCGCTCGACTGGTGCGGCGCCCAGACCCAGGCCACCCTCGGCACGCTGCTGCTCAACGCCCTGGACGCAGCCCTCGCGGCCCGCGGCTCGGACCGGCGTACCGCCGTCCTGGTCTCCCGCACCCTCGTCGACCCCGACGACCCGGGGTTCGCGACGCCCACCAAGCCGATCGGACGCTGGCTGACCGAGGACGAGGCCCGCCCGTTGCAGGAGCACGGCCAGGAGTTCACCCAGGTCGAGGGACGGGGCTGGCGGCGCGTCGTCGCCTCCCCCGAGCCGCTCGCCGCCCTCGACGCGCCTGCTGCGGACGCGCTCCTCGCCGCGGGCCTCGTCGTCGTCTGCTCCGGTGGCGGTGGGGTCCCGACGGTGCGCCGCGAGGACGGGACGTACGCCGGGGTCGAGGCCGTCATCGATAAGGACCTGACTGCCGCCCTCGTCGCGTCCCACCTCGCGGCCGACCTGCTCGTGATCGCCACCGACGTCGAGGCGGTCATCGTCGACCGGGGCAGCCCGCAGGCCCGCCCGGTCGGGGAGGTCACCGCGAGCCGGATGCGGCGTACCGCCCTCGAGCAGCGCTTCGCCGCAGGCTCGATCGGCCCGAAGGTCGAGGCGGTGACCCGCTTCGTCGAGAACAGCGGCGGCACGGGGGTGATCACGTCGCTGGCGCGCCTGGGTGACGCCGTCACCGGCGGCGCCGGCACCCGCGTCGTCCCGGACCCGTCCTGACCGTCCCCACCCACCACTCCCGGAGGTAGTCGTGCCCGCCATCGAGGTCCGCAAGGTCCCGCTCCACTCGGTCTCCGACGCCAGCGAGCTCGCGGCGCTCATCGACGACGGCGTGATCGAGGCGGACCGCGTCGTCGCCGTCATCGGCAAGACCGAGGGCAACGGCGGGGTCAACGACTACACGCGGATCATCGCCGACCGCGCGTTCCGCGAGGTGCTCGTCGCCAAGGGCGCGCCGGAGGAGCAGGTGCGGCAGGTGCCGATCGTGTGGTCGGGCGGGACCGACGGCGTGCTCAGCCCGCACGCCACGGTCTTCGCGACGCTGCCGGAGGGCGCCGTCGAGCCCAGTGACGAGCCGAGGCTGACCGTCGGGTTCGCGATGAGCGAGCGGCTGCTCCCCGAGGACATCGGCCGGTCGGCGATGGTGAGCAAGGTCGCCGACGCCGTGCGGGTCGCGATGGAGCGGGCGGGCATCACCGACCCGGCGGACGTGCACTACGTGCAGACCAAGACCCCGCTCCTGACGATTTCCACGATCAGGGACGCCAAGAGCCGCGGCGAGACCGTGTGGACCGAGCACACGCACGAGTCGATGGACCTCTCCAACGGGTGCACGGCGCTGGGGGTGGCGGTGGGCCTCGGTGAGATCGAGATGCCGCCGGACGACGCCGTGATGCACGACCTCGGGCTGTACTCCTCGGTCGCCTCCTGCTCCTCGGGGGTGGAGCTCGACCAGGCACAGGTCGTCGTCGTCGGCAACGCGCGGGGGATCGGCGGCCGCTACCGCATCGGCCACGCGGTGATGCGCGACGCCCTCGATCAGGACGGCATCTGGGACGCGGTCCGCGGCGCCGGTCTCGACCTCCCGGAGCGGCCCCGCCCGGCCGACCTCGACGGCAGGCTGGTCAACGTCTTCCTCAAGTGCGAGGCGTCGCGCGACGGCCAGGTCCGCGGTCGGCGCAACGCGATGCTCGACGACTCCGACGTCCACTGGCACCGGCAGATCAAGGCCTGCGTCGGTGGCGTCACGGCGGCGGTCACCGGCGACCCCGCGGTGTTCGTGTCGGTGTCGGCGGCACACCAGGGACCGGACGGCGGCGGCCCGGTCGCCGCGATCGTCGACCTGGGCTGACCGACTCGCCCGGAGTGCGCCCAGCCGCTGACCTCGCAACTGGCACCAGTGGTGCCGTTGTGGCGCCACCGACCCGGCAAGTGGCACCACTTGTGGGCTTGCGGGCACGCTGACCCCGGAAGTGGCACCACTTGCGCCGTTGCAGGCGCGCCGACCCGGCAAGTGGCACCACTTGGGCCGTTGCGGCGCCGCCGACCCGGCAAGTGGCACCACTTGCGCCGTTGTGGCGAAGTAGATCTGGACGTTGGTGGCGAGCGTGATCTGGGCGTGATTGGCCATCTCGATGCCCTGGTCCCAGGTCACGGTCTTGCGCAGCTGCTTGGGCAACCGAGCGCAAGGCAAGGATCATGGCCTCTTGGACCTCGGGTGCGCCGTGGCGTCCGCGGGAGGTGCAGCAGGGTCACGAAGCCGGTGGTGCGTTCCACCAGGGTCCCGATCGCTGACTTGTTCTCCGGTCCCGGTGATCAGGTCGCCCTCCCAGTGACCCGGCACGGCGCGGTCCTCGACCTCGGCGGGACGTTCGCTGATGAGGACCATGTCCTTGATCCGGGTCTGCCGCTTCTTGACCGGCGCCATGCGGCTTGCGAAGCGCACGGCCAGTGCGCAGCGAACTGCCGCCAGCTCCCGTCTGAGCGCACCGCGGCCCTGGACGTAGATCGACTGGTAGATCGTCTCGTGCGACACCCACATCTCCGGCTCGTCAGGAAACTCCTGGCGCAGCCGCCGAGCGATCTGCTCGGGGCTGTGCTTGCGGTCCAGTCTGGTCTGCACCTCCGCGGCGCGCCGACCCGGCAAGTGGCACCACTTGCGCGTCGCGCGCCGCCGCGCCGCCGCCGCCACCGCTGCTGCTGCCGGTCAGGGTCGGGGGTCGGTACGCCGCCACGGCCGCTCGTCGCGACGCCGTCCTGTCGCAGTCGCGCAGCGCGGACAGACGTCGGTTACCCGGTCTGTGTCGCGACCGGTGGCGGGCTGGACGTCCACCCACTCGATGTGCGGGAAGCACTCGAGCCGGTTGCGGCTGAGCTGCAGGCCGCGCAGGCTGGAGTTGCTCCCGGGCTGCCACGCGTGGACCTCGCCGGCAGGGGAGCGGAACCCGTCCGGGTTGGTCCAGGAGCCCGTCGCGGCGACGGCGGCGTCGGTCGCTCTCACGTCCGGTCCCTACCCCGCACGCAGCGGCCCGCACCCCACGCCCACACACCGGCGGACGTGGACCGGTTCTGTCGGTGCGGCGTGCTGAGATGGCTGGACGATGACGACGTACACCCTGAGCCGGCCACCGGCGGCGCCTCCTGCCCCGGTGCTCGACCCTGCCCAGCAGGCGGTCGTCGACCACAAGGGTGGGCCGCTGCTGGTCCTCGCCGGGCCCGGCACCGGGAAGACGACGACGATGGTCGAGACGATCCTGGACCTCGTCGAGCGTCGTGGGGTCGCGCCCCACGAGATCCTCGCGCTCACCTTCAGCCGCAAGGCCGCAGAACAGCTGCGCGACCGGGTCACCGCGCGGCTGCACCGCACCCTCGACACGACGCTCAGCACGACCTTCCACTCGTTCGCCTACTCGCTGCTGCGGGCCCACGCGGACGAGGGCGCCTACGCCGCGCCGCTGCGGCTGCTGAGCGCGCCGGTCCAGGACGTCGTCCTCCAGACGCTGCTCCGACCCTCCCCGGAGGCCGTCGACTGGCCCCCGGCCCTGGCCGACGCGGTGCGGACCCGCGGGTTCTCCCGCGAGGTCCAGGCCTTGCTGGCGCGCACCCGCGAGCGCGGCCTCACCGGCGAGCAGCTCGCGGGGATCGGGCGATCCTCGGGCCGTCCCGAGTGGGTGGCCGGCGGCCGCTTCCTCGAGCAGTACCTCGACGTCCTGGACGCCGAGAGCGCCGTCGACTACGCCGACCTCATCGTCCGCGCGGTCCGGCTCGCCGAGGACCCGGCCGTCCAGGCCGACCTCCGGATGCGGTGGTCGTGGGTGTTCGTCGACGAGTACCAGGACACCGACCCCAGCCAGGTGGCGCTGCTCCGTGCCCTCGCCGGGGACGGCCGCAACCTCGTCGTGGTGGGTGACCCGGACCAGGCGATCTACGGCTTCCGCGGCGCCGACGTCCGAGGCGTCCTCGACTTCCCGGCGGACTTCCCGACGCTCGACGGCCGCCCCGCGCCGGTCCTCGCCCTCACCCGCACCCGCCGGTTCGGGCCTGCGATCAAGGCCGCGTCGGAGCGGATCGCGACCGGGATCCCGGTCCGAGGAGCGATCCCGAGCAGCGCCTTCGAGGCGTTCCGGCGCGCCACGGCGGAGCCCGTCGAGCACGGCGACGGCACGGTCGAGGTGCTCCACCTCGACTCACCGCGCGCGGAGGTCGAGCACGTCGCCGACCGGCTGCGCCGGGCGCACCTGCAGGACGGCACTGCGTGGTCGCAGATGGCGGTCCTCGTCCGCAGCGGACGGAGCTCCATCCCGGTGCTGCGACGCGCACTCACCGCTGCCGGGGTGCCTGTGGAGGTCGCGGCCGACGACACCCCGCTGGTTGACGAGCCGGCGGTCCAGCCGCTGCTGGAGGCCCTGCGCGTCGTGCTGGCGCTCGAGGGTGAGCCGGACGCCGGCGTTGCGTCGGACGCCGGGCCACGGCCTCCGGTGCTCGACGCGGACAAGGCTGAGACGCTGCTGCTCTCACCCCTCGGTGGCCTGGACGCCGCCGAGCTGCGCCGGCTGGCCCGCTCCCTCCACCGCCGGGAGCGCACCGCGGCGGCGGCGCGAGGGGTCGCCGCGCGCGCCAGCACCGAGCTGGTCCGGGAGGCCGTGCTGGACCCGGCGGTCCTCGAGGGACTTCCTCGCGGGTCGGAGATCGACAAGACCCGCCGGTTCTCGGTCCTCCTGCGGCGTGCGCGCGGCGCCGTCGACGCCGGTGCGGCGGCCGAGGAGGTCCTGTGGCTGCTGTGGTCCGGCACCGGCTGGCCGGAGCGGCTGCGGCACACCGCGCTCGGCGCCCACGGCGGGTCGACGGCGCGGGCGGCGGCCCACCGGGACCTCGACGCGGTGTGCGCGCTCTTCGAGGAGGCCGCCAAGACCGAGGAGCAGCGCGGTCACACCAGCGTCGCGACCTTCCTCGACACCCTCCAGGCCCAGCAGCTGCCCGCCGACACGCTCGCCGAGCGCGGCGTCCGCGGTGAGGCGGTGCGGCTGCTGACCGCGCACCGGGCGAAGGGCCTGGAGTGGGACCTCGTCGTCGTGGCCCAGGTCCAGGAGGGCAGCTGGCCCGACCTGCGGCGGCGGACCTCGTTGCTGCGCGCCGACGAGGTGGGGCACGACGGGCCGTTGCCACCGGTCGACACCCGCACGCTGCTGGCGGAGGAGCGACGGCTCTTCTACGTCGCCTGCACGCGTGCGCGACGCCACCTGCTGGTGACCGCCGTCGCCTCACCCGACGAGGACGGCGACCGGCCCTCCCGGTTCACCGGAGAGCTCGGCGTCCCGCCGGTCGAGGTGACCGGCCGGCCACCCCGCCCGATGTCGCTGACCGGAGTAGTGGCCGAGCTGCGTCGGACGGCCGCCGACCCGTCGACGCCGCCGGCGCTGCGCGACGCAGCGGTCCGGCGGCTCGCACGGCTCGCGCTCGAGCGGCGCGGGTCCGCGGCCCTCGTCCCCGCCGCCGACCCGTCGACGTGGTGGGGGACCCGCGGCCGCTCGGTGTCCTCCTCCCCGATCCGGGCCGTCGACGAGCCGATCTCGCTCAGCCCGAGCACGCTGGACGCGCTGCTTGCCTGCCCCGCCCGGTGGTTCCTCGAGCACGAGGCGGGCGGGCGCACCGCCACCACCTCCGCGCAGGGGTTCGGCAACATCGTCCACGCGCTCGCCGACCGGCTCACCAAGGGAGAGCTCGGCCCGGACACCACCGAGGAGCAGCTCATGGCGCTGGTGGATCGGGTCTGGGGCGAGGTCGTCTTCGCCACGCCCTGGTCCTCGGCCAAGCAGCGCGTCGAGCTCGAGCGCGCGCTGCGCCGGCTGCTGGCCTGGCACCGCGAGGACCCGCGCCGCCCGCTCGCCTCGGAGGTGCCCCTCGACGCGGAGCTGCGGCTGGGTCCCGACCCGGACAGCGAGATGGTCCGGCTGCACGGGTACGCCGACCGCCTGGACCTCGACGAGGACGGGCGGGTGGTCGTCGTGGACTTCAAGACCTCCAAGAGCCACCCGACGGTCAAGGACCTGCCCGAGCACGTGCAGCTCGCGCTTTATCAGCTCGCCGTCGAGCAGGGCGCCGTCGACGAGCTGCTCGGCCGTCCCGGTCGCTCCGGCGGCGCCGAGCTCGTGCAGCTGCGACGCGACACCCCCACGCCCGAGGCGAAGGTCCAGCGTCAGGAGCCGCCCGAGCCGGGACCGGACGGTCGGACACCGGTCGAGGTCACCATCGGCCAGGTCGTGCGCCGGATCCGCGACGAGGAGTTCCCGGCCCGGCTCGGCGAGCACTGCAAGCACTGCACGTTCCTCACCCTCTGCCCGCACGAGAGCTCCGGGACGGTGCTGTCATGACGCTTCTGACCCACGCGCACGGGCTCCCCACCACGCCGCTGCGCGCCCCGGTCCTCGACACCCCGCAGGCGCTGCAGCGGTTCATGGGCGCCGACTTCGCCCTCAGCGACCAGCAGTTCGCCGTCGTGCGCGCACCCCTCGAGCCCGCGGTCGTCATCGCCGGCGCTGGCTCCGGCAAGACCACCCTGATGGCCGCCCGGGTCGTCTGGCTCGTCGGCAGCGGTCTCGTCGAGCCCCACGAGGTCCTCGGCCTCACCTTCACCACCAAGGCCGCGGCCGAGCTGACCTCCCGGATCCGGGAGGCGCTCCGCGACGCCGGGCTCCTGGCGCCCGGGGCCGCCCGGGGACCGCACGAGGTCGGGACGGGTGAGGCCGATGCTCCTGAGACCCTCGAGCCGACCGTCGCGACGTACAACGCCTACGCCGCGTCGCTGCTCACCGAGCACGGGCTCCGGATCGGGCACGAGCCGGACACGCGGGTGATGGCCGAGGCCGCGCGCTACCAGCTCGCGGCCCGCGTCATCGGCCGGCACACCCGCGACGTCCGCCACCTGAGCGACCACCAGCCCACCGTCGTGGGCTACCTGCTCGCGCTCGACGCCCAGCTCAGCGAGCACCTCGTGGCGCCGCAGGACCTGCTCGCGTTCCAGGACCGGCTGCGTCCCCGCATCGAGGCCGAGCTCGCGGTGGCGACGGCGCGCAAGGACCTGGCCGCGGTGCTCGAGACCTTCGAGCGGCGCCGGGAGCTGGTGCACCTCGTCGAGGAGTACCGCGCGCTCAAGCGCTCCCTGGGCCTGATGGAGTTCTCCGACCAGATCGAGCTCGGGGCCCGACTGGCCACCACCCGCCCCGAGGTCGGCGCTGCGCAGCGCGCGGCCTACAAGGTCGTCCTCCTCGACGAGTACCAGGACACCTCCGTCGCCCAGGCGAGGATGCTCTCCGCGCTGTTCTCCGGCCGACCCCGGCCCCGACCGTGGGCGCGGCCATCCCGTGACCGCCGTCGGCGACCCCAACCAGGCGATCTACGGCTGGCGCGGCGCCTCGGTCTCGAACATCCTCCGGTTCGGGGAGAGCTTCCCGTCGGCCGACGGGTCGGTCGAGGCGTCGACGTACTCCCTCACGGTCAACCGGCGCTCGGACACGCGCATCCTCGATGTCGCGAACCGGCTCGCGCAGCCGCTGTACGACGAGCTCCCTCAGGTCCGGCCCCTCGAGGCGAAGCCGGACGCGGCTCCGGGTGAGGTCCGTGCGGAGGTCCACGAGACCGCGGACGACGAGGTGGCCGCGCTCCCAGCCCAGGTCCGGGCGGCGCGGGACCGGTACGGCGCCTGGAGCTCGGTCGGCGTCCTCACCCGCGACAACGCCACCGCCGCCGCGGTCTTCCGGGCGCTGTCCGGTGCGGACGTCCCGGTCGAGATCGTCGGGCTCAAGGGGCTGCTGGCGCTCCCCGAGGTGGCGGAGGTCGTCGCCACGCTGACCCTCCTGCACGACCTCACCGCGAACGCCGAGCTGCTCCTGCTGCTCTCCGGTCCGCGCTGGGCGGTGGGTCCTCGCGACCTCGCGCTGCTGGGCTCCCGCGCCGGGGAGCTCGCCGGGACGCGCGGCGGGCGCCGAGGGTCCGAGCAGCCTGCGTCGGTCGCGGAGGCGCTCGAGGCGGCCGTCACCGGGGCCGACCCCACCGAGATCGCGTCGCTCAGCGACGCCCTCGACGACCCGGGCGACGCGGCGTACTCACCCGAGGCGCTCGAGCGGTTCGGGCTGCTGTCCGCCGAGCTCCGGATGCTCCGGCAGCACGCAGGGGAGCCGCTCATCGACCTCGTCCGGCGGATCGTCGACACCCTCGGGATCGACGTCGAGCTGGCGTCGGCGGTGAGCCCCGCGGCGCAGGCGCGCCGCGACAACCTGGACCTCTTCGTCAAGGGGGTCGCGGAGTTCCAGGCGATCGACGGAGAGGTGAGCCTCCCGGCACTGCTCAGCTACCTCGAGGCCGAGGAGGACGGGACCGGGATGGACGTCGCGACCCCGACGGCCGCCGACAGCGTCAAGCTGCTCACCGTGCACCGGGCCAAGGGGCTGGAGTGGGACGCGGTGTTCCTCGTCGGCGTCGCGGACAAGCGGTTCCCCACCGACCGGACCCGCACGAAGTGGACCGCCGGACCCGGGGTGCTCCCCTACCCGCTGCGCGGGGACGCCGCGGACCTCCCGGCCTGGCCGGGGCTCGACGCGGCCGGGCTCAAGGTCTTCACCGAGCAGAGCAAGGCCCACGAGCGCCAGGAGGAGCTCCGGCTGGCCTACGTCGCGTTCACCCGGGCCCGGTCCCTGCTGTCGGTCTCGTCCTGGCTGTGGACGACCAGCCGCAAGGACGCCTGCGGTCCTTCTGACTACCAGCGGGTGGTGCGGGACTTCCTCGAGGAGCTCGACCGTCGCGGGGAGCTGACCGACCCGCTGCCGCCGTGGCCCGAGGTGCCGCCGAGGGGGACGCCGAACCCGACCCAGGCCGTCGACCGCGTCGCGCCCTGGCCTCCTGAGCAGCACACCCCCGAAGTGCGGCTGCGGCTCGCCGTGGCCGAGCGCGTCCGCGCCGAGACCGCCGCCCGGCTCGCCGGGGTGCCCGAGGAGCTGGAGCTCGACCTCGACGAGGAGCAGGCGGCGACGGTGGCCGCGTGGGACGCCGAGATCGACCGGCTGCTCGAGGAGGCGCGACGGCGCAGCGCCGACACGGTCGGGGTGGCGCTGCCCTCCAGCCTGTCCGCGACCGCGCTCGCCGCGCTCCGCAGCGACCCCGGCGGCTTCGCGGAGCGGCTCGCCCGACCGATGCCCCGACCGCCGGCGCCGGCGGCACGCAGCGGGACCCGGTTCCACGCCTGGGTGGAGGCCCACTACGACCGGCACCGCCAGGACCTCCTTGTCGACCCCGACGAGCTCGAGGGTCGTGCCGACGCCGGCCTCGACGAGCGGGAGGACGCGACCGACCTCACCGGTCTGGTCGAGCAGTTCCTGGCGGGCCCCTTCGCCGAGCGCCGGCCGGTGGCGGTCGAGCCGGCCTTCGCCCTGGTGCTCGGCGGGCAGGTGGTCCGGGGGAGGATCGACGCCGTGTTCGAGGACGCCGGCCCCGACCTCCCCGGCTTCCTCGTCGTCGACTGGAAGACCAATCGGGCGCACACCGCGGACCCGCTGCAGCTGGCGGTCTACCGGCTCGCGTGGGCCGAGCTCGCCGGCGTCCCGGTCGAGCAGGTGCGAGCGGGCTTCTACTACGTGCGTGACCGGCAGCTCGAGCTGCACGACGAGCTGCCCGACCGGGAAGCGTTGGAGCGGATGCTGCTCGGCGGGACGGCGGCGCGGTGACAGTCCCTCCAGCGCCCGGCACCGTCGAGATCGCCCTGTCCCGGCGGACCCACGAGCGCATCGGCGGGCGACGGACCGACGCGGCGTGGCTCGAAGAGGTCTGGGCTGACCCCGGCACCCGGGTGCTGGTGCTGGCCGACGGCCGCTTCCCGGTCGTCGAAGGAGCCGACGGCTCGGCAATGGTCGGGTGGCGCAGCCCGGCGGAGGCGCCCGACGGGCAGCGGCTGCTGCTCGGGGAGCAGGACGGCGTCGTGCACGTCGCGGTCGTCGCGGCGGATCCCGCGCCGGACGGCGCCGCCGAGGAGGACACCGACGAGTGGCAGACGCTCCGGGGTGTCGGTGGCCGGCTCCTCGCTGCCGACGCCGGGCTCGTCGTCCACGCGGTCGCACTCGCGGAGTGGCTCCGTGGTCACCGCTACTGTCCCCGATGCGGGGCCGCGCTCCGGGCAGCCGACGGCGGCCACGTGCTGCGGTGCACCGGCTGCGGCCGCAACCACTTCCCGCGCACGGACCCGGCCGTGATCATGCTCGTCACCGACGGTGACCGGGCGCTGCTCGGGCGGCAGCCGGCATGGCCCCCCGGCCGGTACTCCACGCTCGCCGGCTTCGTCGAGCCCGGGGAGAGCCTGGAGGACGCGGTGCGTCGCGAGGTGATGGAGGAGGTCGGCGTCGAGATCGGCGAGGTCTCCTACATCGGCAACCAGCCCTGGCCGTTCCCGTCGAGCCTCATGGTGGGCTTCTTCGCGCGGGCGGAGACGACCACGATCGACGTCGACGGCGACGAGATCGAGGACGCCCGGTGGTTCACCCGTGAGGAGATCGACACGCTGGCGCGCGACGGCGCCGTCGTGCTCCCCGGCGGGTTCTCGATCAGCCGGGCCCTCGTCGAGGCGTGGTACGGCGGACCCCTCCCGGGGACCTGGTGAGGGGCTCAGCCGGCGAGCGCGGCGACCTTGGCCTTGACATCCTTGAGCGGCGGGTTGGTCTGCGCCGTCCCGTCGGCGTAGACCAGCGTCGGCACGGTCTGGTTGCCCCCGTTCACGCGCTCCACCAGCTCGGCAGCCTCGGGCCGCTGCTCGATGTCCACGACCTCGAAGGAGATCCCCTCGCGCTGCATCTGGGACTTCAGGCGCGAGCAGTAGCCGCACCACGTCGTCGAGTACATCGTCACCAGGGGGGTGTCGGCAGAGCCGGCGGCCATGGAGGGTCCTTTCCTCGGCATAGGGTTCCTCCGTCCCGGCGGAGGAGCCGCCGGACGGGGTCGTGGAGGAGAACGGTGGTGCAGTCGTGAATGTTCCCGCGCTGACCGTCCCCTCCACCGCCCGGCCGACGGCCGACCAGCTCCTCGAGGGGCTCGACCCCGAGCAGCGCGAGGTGGCGACCGCGCTCCGCGGCTCCGTGCGGGTGCTCGCGGGCGCCGGCACCGGGAAGACGCGGGCGATCACCCACCGGATCGCCTACGGCGTCGCGTGCGGGGTGTACCAGCCGCGCCAGGTCCTCGCCGTCACGTTCACGACCCGCGCCGCGGGCGAGCTCCGGATGCGGCTGCGGGCGCTGGGGGCCGACGGCGTCCAGGCGCGCACCTTCCACTCCGCAGCGCTGCGTCAGGCCCGCTACTTCTGGCCCAAGGTGTACGGCGGGGAGCTCCCCCCGCTCATGGAGAGCAAGCTCGGGGTCGTCGGCACCGCCGCGCGTCGCAACCGGCTCGACGCGCAGTCCGGCACGCTGCGCGACCTCGCCGGTGAGATCGAGTGGTCGAAGGTCAGCAACGTCCGGCCCGAGGACTACGCGCGGGTCGCGCAGGCTCGGGGACGCGAGGTGTCCGCCGCCGACCCGGCCACGGTCGCCGCCGTCTTCGCGTCCTACGAGGAGGTCAAGCGCGAGGCGGGCCGCATCGACATGGAGGACGTGCTGCTCTGCGCGGCGGCCGTCCTCGCCGAGGACGAGCGGGTCGCGGCCGAGGTGCGCCGTCAGTACCACCACTTCGTGGTCGATGAGTTCCAGGACGTGAGCCCGATCCAGGCCGCGCTGCTCGACCTCTGGCTCGGCGGACGTCACGAGCTGTGCGTCGTCGGGGACCCGGCGCAGACCGTGTACTCGTTCGCCGGTGCGTCCTCCCGCTACCTGCTCGAGCTGCCCGGTCGCCACCCAGGGACGACCAGCGTCGAGCTCGTGCGCAACTACCGCTCGACTCCTGAGGTCGTCGATGCCGCGAACCGGCTCCTCGGCGTGGCGGGGGGAGCGGGCGCCTCTCCCGGCGCGGGTCCGGCCGGGACGCGCGGCGTGCGGCTGCGGTCCCAGCAGCCTCCGGGCGCACCGGTCGGCTACACCGAGCACGCCGACGAGGTCGCGGAGGCCGACGCCGTCGCCGAGCAGATCCGGCGGGAGGTGGAGTCGGGCACGCCGGCCCGCGAGATCGCAGTCCTCGTGCGCATCAACGCCCAGTCCGAGGCGTTCGAGGAGGCACTCGCGGCGCGCGGCGTCCCGTTCGTCGTGCGCGGCGCCGAGCGGTTCTTCTCCCGACCCGAGGTGCGACAGGCGGTCACCCTGCTGCGCGGCGCGGCCCGGGCGCTCGAGGGACAGGGCGGGTCGGCCACCGGCGCCGAGCTCGTCGAGCAGGTGCGGGCCGTCCTCTCGGGGATGGGCTGGGCGCCGACGGCGCCGACCGCACGAGGCAGCGCCCGCGACCGCTGGGAGTCGCTGCAGGCGCTGCTCGACCTCGCCGCGGCCTTCGTCGGCGCCGACCCCGCCGCAGGCGCCGGAGCCTTCGTCGACGACCTCGACCGCCGAGCGGCCGAGCAGCACGCCCCGGTCGCCGAGGGCGTGACGATCGCGACGCTGCACGCCGCCAAGGGTTTGGAGTGGGACGTGGTCTTCCTCGCCGGCGCGTGCGAGGGGACCCTCCCCATCAGCTACGCGCTGGACGATCCCGCGGCCGTCGAGGAGGAGCGCCGGCTGGCCTACGTCGGGGTGACGCGGGCCCGCCGCCGGCTTGAGGTGTCGTGGGCGCTCGCCCGGACCCCCGGCGGCCGCGGCTCCCGACGACCGTCGCGCTTCCTCGACGGGCTGCGTCCCGAGCGCCCTCACGACCGGTCGGGGCGCCCGGCGCGGCAGCGCGACCGGAGCCGCTCGTCGCGGTCCGGGACCGCCACCTGCCGTGTCTGCGGAGGGACCCTCGGCTCGGTCTCCGAGCGCCGGGTCGGCCGCTGCGACGCCTGTCCCGCGACCTACGACGAGGAGCTCTTCGAGGCGCTCCGGGAGTGGCGCAGCCGGACCGCGAAGGCCGACTCGGTGCCGGCGTACGTCGTCTTCACCGACCTCACGCTCCAGGCCATCGCCGAGACCCGGCCCGCCACCGAGCAGGCACTGCTCGGGATCAACGGGATCGGCAGGGCGAAGGTCGAGAAGTACGCCGAGCCCGTGCTCGCGCTCGTCGCTGGGGACCGTTCTGGAACTGGTCCAGAGATTCTCGGATAAAAGGTTTGCGGCCCCGCCACGGGTCCCAGTACGGTGACGACCACCCAGGCACCAGCCCCGGGTCCCGACCGCCAGGTCGGATCGAGTCGAGAGGAGGGGTCCAGTGATCACCACCGTCATCAGCACCGACCGCGGCATCGTTTCGGGCACCTCCCGCGTCGCCGCCGGCTGCCGCGTGCGTCCTGCCGCGCCCGTCGTGACCGCCGCCATGAAGAAGTCCGTCGCGCACCGCATCACGGCGCAGCCGATGGCCTCCTCGTTCGAGGGACAGGTCTGGCTGCGTCCCGCCACCACCGATGTGCTCGTCCCGACCACCCCGGGTCACCTCGCCTGGAGTCCACCGACGTAGGAGCTCACGCTCCACTCGGCAGCCTCCAGGCCGCGGAACCCGACACCCGGGATCCGCGGCCTTCGTCTTTCTCCGGCCCCGGTCGTCACCCGACCGAGGACCACAGCGACACACCAGGAGGAACCATGAGTAGCACGCTCCTCGACCCGCCGGCCGAGCGCCGGATGGTCGAGGCCGTCGACGCCGAGCAGCTGCCCTGCCGTCGGAAGGACCCGGAGCTCTTCTTCGCCGAGTCGCCCCACGACGTCGAGGTCGCCAAGGCGCTGTGCGGGACCTGTCCGGTGCAGTCCGAGTGCCTCGCCGGCGCGCTCGAGCGTCGGGAGCCGTGGGGTGTCTGGGGAGGCCAGCTCTTCCTCCAAGGAGTGGTGATCCCCCGCAAGCGCCCTCGGGGCCGGCCCCGCAAGAGCGAGGTCGTCGCCGCCTGACCCTGACCAGGAGACGACCCGTCACGGGTCCCCGCGTCAGCGGGGACTCCCTCGCCCGCCAGGTCACCCGGCCTGCGGCCACACCGAAGGAACGAACAGTTGAACAACGAGATGCATCGGAGCACCGTCATGAACTTGATGTACGAAGAACTCGCACGATCGCAGATGTCCGAGCGCCTGGGAGAGGCGCAGTCCCGCAGGCGCGGCCGTCAGGTCGTCGTCGCTCGTCGGCTCTCGCGCCGAGCCGAGCGCGCGGCGCTGCAGGCCAGGCTGGTCCTGGCCCGCTCCCTCTGACGCCGAGCCGCCCCTCGTGACCGGTCGACCCGCCCCTCGTGACGGGTCGAACCGCCCACGAGGACCAGTCGAGCCGCCCACCATGGTGGGCGGCTCGACTGCGTCGAGGGGTCGACGACGGCGGGTCGGCGGGTCACCCCAGGCGCGTAACCTGCCTCCATGGTGAGGTGCGACCACTGCGGTGACACCTGTCCCGACGACACTCCTCCGCTCGCCTGGTCGCTGAGCATGGAAGGCGGCCGGGTCCGCCGATACTGCGAGCAGTGCACCCGCAACCACGTCCGGTCGATGGAGGGCAAGCTCGACCCCGCGCACTGGTGAGAGGAGCAGGGCGTCAGAACCCCGGCAGGAACTCCTCGAGGATGCCGCGGAACGGCACCTCGGCCCCGAGCTGGCACAGCACCCCGACGCCGCCGATCCAGGTGCGGTGCACCAGCAGGTACTCCGGAGGCAGGTTGACCCGGAGGGCGACCTGCGTGCTGGGCTCGTCGGGGTCCTGCAACCGCTGCAGGTGGTCGCGCATGTACTCGCGCGAGAACCGGAAGGTCGGGGTCCGCGCCGGGTCCACGAACGGCGAGAGGTAGGCGCGCATGTCCGACACCCGCACGTTGATCCCCGGCCGGAGGAACCCCTCCTCGCGCAGGAACTCCACCACCCGGTCGTAGTCGTCGCTCAGCGCGATCCGGAGCAGTCGCCCGAACGGGGACGGAAGCTCTCTGCCCGGGAGCTTCGCGACGGCGCCGTAGTCGAGGACGCCGAGCCGGTCCGGTGCTCCGTCGGCGCCCGGCAGCAGCCTGAAGTTGCCCGGATGGGGATCGGCGTGCATGAGCCCCACCCGCTGCGGCACCTCGAACATGAACCGGGCGTAGAGCTCGCCCCAGCGGTCGCGCTCGGCGGGTGACCCGTCGGCGATCACCTTCGCCAGCGACGCCGGGCTCTCCAGCCACTCGGTGACCAGCACGCGCCTGGTGTGCGCGACCGGGCGGGGGACGACGTAGTGCTCGTCGCCGGCGAGGGTGGTCGCGAACGCCTCCTGCGACGCGAACTCCAGGGTGTAGTCGAGCTCCTCGACGACCCGTTCCTGCAGCTCCTGCGCCAACGCACGCAGGTCGATCCCCGGCAGCAGGCCGCCGACGGTCCTCGCCAGCCGGCCGATCTGTCGGAGGTCGGCGATCATCGCCTCCTCGGCCCCGGGGTACTGGATCTTGATCGCCACCTCGGTGCCGTCGACCCAGGTCCCGCGGTGGACCTGGCCGATCGACGCAGCGGCCGCGGGGACGTCGTCGAACGCGGTGATCCGCCGCTTCCAGCCGGCGCCGAACTCGCGGACCAGCTGCTGGTGGACGACCGCGGTCGACATCGGGGGAGCAGAGTCCTGCAACCGCGTCAGGTGCTGGCGGTACGGCGCGGCCATGTCCTCGGGCAGTGCGCCCTCGAGGATCGAGAGGGCCTGGCCGAACTTCATCGCGCCGCCCTTGAGCTCCCCGAGCGTCCGGAACAGCTGCTCGGCGGTGCGTTGCTGGACCTCGGTCAGGACCGCCTCCGCCGGAGCACCTCCGAGCCGCTTGCCCATCCCGAGCGCAGTGCGGCCGGCGTACCCCAGCGGCAGCGACGCCAGCCGCGCCGTCCGGGTCACAGCCCTGCGCGGGAGGTCGGCCATGGCGCCATTGTTGCCGACCCCGCCCAAACCGGTACGTCGGTCAACCCCACGAGCACCCGCACCGGGGGTGCGGCGACCACCGCTCGGTCCCGACGGTGTCGAGGCGGGGAGCGAGCTCGATCGTCGAGGCCAGCGTCGTCGGGGTCCCGCCCTCGGCGTAGGTCGCCAGGTCGCGCGCCGCCCAGGAGAGCGCGAGCGAGGCCAGCGCCGCGTCCACCGGCTCGGGCACCCCGTCGGCCCGCTCGCGGCGGACGGCCCGGGCGTACTGCTCGACCAGCAGCGGCCAGGAGGCGTCGGCGTCGGTCAGGTGCGCGTCGATGCAGCGCAGGCACGGCGTCTGCCCGGGCACCACGAAGGGGCCGAGGACCGCTCTGCCCTCGACGAGCCGGACGAGCAGGTGCGGCGCCTCCTCCCGCACGTGGCGGTCCAGGTGCTCGCGGGACGGCTCGCCGACGCCGACCACCGCCACGACCGTGACGCTGTCGCGAGGGCGCCGGGGCCGCGGTCCCGGCCGGGCCGGCCCGGGCAGCCGGAGCCCGGTGCGCTCGCAGAGGCCGACCAGCTCCTCTCCGAGTGTGGTGCTCGCCGGGTTGCCGAACGTCTCGACGCGGATGACATGGTCACTGCGCCGGTCGAGGACCGCCGCACACCGGTCGCCCGTCTCGCGGACGACGGCCGCGAGCGTCGAGCGGACCGTCGGCGGGGCGCTGCCGGGAGGGGGCAGCGCGGACCGGTGCGACGTCTCGAGCGGGTGGGCCGGCCCCGTCGGCGGGAGCAGGACCCGACGAGCCGGGTCGAGGCCGACCTGCCACCGGTCGTCACGGCGTCGGAGGAGGTGGGCGCCAGGTGCCAGCGGGGGGACCATGGCGACCAGCGTCGCTCGCGCCGCCGACCATCCGGCGGGCTCCTCCACAGCACCGGCTCAGGCTGTGGAGCAGCCCGTGGACGCGGATGCGGGGGCGGACCTCCCGGTCCGCCCCCGCCTCGAAGCTGGTGTGCTCAGGCCTTGCCGAGGATCCGGTTGAGGTTGGTGCCGCAGACGGGGCAGACGGCCTTCGCCATCCGCGTGCCCTTGTCGTTGGTCTTGACCTCTCCCTCGGCCTCGCGCTTCTCCTTGCACTTGACGCAGTAGAACTCGCCGCTCCAGGTCTCCGCCATGAAGGACTCCTCGTCATCTCAAGACACACGTCACGTGTCGCTGCTTCCCGGCCTCGGACAGGTCCCGAACCGGTGCCGCGGGTCACGGCGGTGTGAACCCTAGCCTGCCGTCGCCGCTGCGCTGCGCCGCCACACGCGGTGCTCCGTACGCGCGTGCGGGCACGCGGGACTCCTGCCGCCACCTCCGAGGGCAGCGGGACCGCCCCACACCAGGGCCCCGCGCCAGCGGTGCGGCGGCCGCCTTCCCCAAGTGGCCGCCGCCCCACCGGCCCGGGGGAACCCCTGGGTGGTGCTGGCAACGACCGTAGGGACCGGCTCCCGGGTCGTCAAAGGTCGCGCTTCCACCGCTGTGGATAACCCTGTGCATAGGGTGTGGACGGCCGCGCTGCCGCCTGGGGAGGGGACTGTGGGGGGCGACTGGTCGACGGGGGAGGACGATCCGTGCGGAGCAGCCGCCACGCCTGGCGACCTCGGGCGGGACGAGTCCACCGGTTGTGGAGAGAGGGAGGCAAGCGAGGTGGACCAGACCAGTCGGCCGCCGCGTGACCCGGTCGGGGCGCTGCGCCGCATCGCGTTCCTCCTCGAGCGCCGGATGGCGCCGACGTACAAGGTGCAGGCGTTCCGCAAGGCTGCGGCGACCGCCCTGAGCGTCGGGACGCAGGAGGTCGCCGCCCGCGCCGCCGCCGGCACCCTGCAGGAGCTGCCGGGCATCGGCAAGGCCACCGAGGCGGTGATCGTGGAGGCACTCGCCGGCGGCGTCCCGGCGTACCTCGCGACGCTCGAGGCGGACGCGGGGCCCCTGGCCACCGGCGGTGAGCAGCTCCGTGCCCGGCTCCGCGGCGACCTCCACACCCACTCCGACTGGTCCGACGGCGGCTCGCCGATCGAGGAGATGGTGATGACCGCGCTGGAGGTCGGTCACGAGTACCAAGTGCTCACCGACCACAGCCCCCGGCTCACGGTCGCCAACGGCCTGAGCCGGGCCCGCCTGGAGCGGCAGCTCGAGGTGGTGGCGGCGATCAACGCCCACGTGGCCTCGAGCCGGGCCGGCAGTACGTCGGACAGGTTCCGGCTCCTCACCGGCATCGAGGTCGACATCCTCGAGGACGGCGGGCTCGACCAGGACGAGGACGTCCTCGAGCGGCTCGAGCTCGTCGTCGCGTCCGTGCACAGCAAGCTGCGGATGGACAGCGGGCCGATGACCCGCCGGATGGTCGAGGCGGTCCGCAACCCGCACACCGACGTCCTGGGACACTGCACCGGCCGGCTGGTGACCGGCGGGCGGGGCACCCGCCCGCAGAGCACGTTCGACGCGGCGGCGGTCTTCACCGCGTGCCGAGACCACGGTGTCGCGGTCGAGATCAACAGCCGCCCCGAACGTCAGGACCCTCCCGACGAGCTGATCGGCCTCGCGCTCGAGCTCGGCTGCCTCTTCAGCATCGACAGCGACGCGCACGCGCCGGGTCAGCTCGACTTCCTGGACCACGGCGCCGCGCGTGCGACCGCCCTCGGCGTCCCGCCGGAGCGGATCGTGACGACCTGGCCGGTGGAGGACCTGCTGACCTGGACCCGGACCCGGCGAGCCCCCGGCTGAGCTGCCTCGCGCCCGGCCGGGTCGGCGGTAGCGTCGGCCCATGACGGTCGAGGTCCGGCGCAGCGCGCGCCGGCGACGGACGGTCTCGGCGTACCGGGCCGAGGACGGGACCGTCGTGGTCCTCCTCCCCGCGCGGATGTCACAGGCCGAGGAGCAGCGGTGGGTCGAGACGATGGTCGCACGGGTGCAGCGCTCGGAGCGCCGCCGCCGGCCGTCCGACGACGGCCTGGAAAGGCGGGCGGCGCAGCTCTCGGAGCGCTACCTCGAGGGGCTGGCGCGGCCGACGTCCGTGCGCTGGGTCCAGAACCAGGGCCAGCGCTGGGGGTCCTGCACCCCCACCGACGGCTCGATCCGGCTCTCCGCTCGGCTCACGGGCATGCCCGCGTGGGTGGTCGACTACGTGCTGCTGCACGAGCTGGCGCACCTCCTCGAGAGCGGCCACACCCCGACGTTCTGGCGGTTGGTCGAGCGCTACCCCAAGGCCGAGCGGGCGCGCGGCTTCCTCGAGGGGGTCGGGTTCGGGTCAGGTGTGCAGGCGGACGGCGAGCCGGGCCCGGGCGAGGTCGACGAGCTCGTGGAGTGACGCCTCGTCGGTGGGCAGCGCGTCGACGGGCCACCACGCGACGTCCAGCGACTCCTCGCTGACGGAGGGCTCGGCGTCGGCAGGCGCCACGGCGAGGAACCGTACGTCGAGGTGGCGGGTCGCCGGGACGCCGCCGCAGAACGAGACCTCGTGGGCGTCGAGCTGGAGCGGCTCGGTGTCGAGGTCGAGGTCGACCGTCCCGGACTCCTCGGTCGCCTCGCGGAGCGCCGCCTCCGCCAGCCCGGCGTCGGTGGCCTCGAGGTGCCCCCCGAGGTGGAACCAGCGGCGGGCCTTGGCGTGGAGCGTGAGCAGCGCCCGCTCCCCGGTCGCGTCGAGGACGAGCGCCCCGCAGGTCAGGTGGGCCGGCGTGCAGGACCGGCTGGTGCCGTCGGGACGGGCGCGCAGGTGCGCGACGTACTGCTCGCGCAGGACGGCCTGAGCGGCGCTCGGCGGCGACCACCGGGTGAGCACCTCGAGGGCGTCCTGGTGCTGTGCGAGCGGTGCGGTCACGCCGGCGGGGTGCCCCGCTCGCCGTCCCCGTCCCCCTGGTCGTCCGCGCCGTCGCCTGCGCCGTCGCCCGGCGCGCCGCCGTCGAGGAGCTCGGCGAGCGCGGCGTCGAAGTCGGCTTCGAGCTCGGACGCCTCCACGCCCTGCGGCGGCTCGCCGAACCCGAGCGGGTCGTCGAGGTCGGCAGCGGTCGGCATGAGGTCGGGGTGCGCCCAGACGGCGTCACGGCCCTCGGCGCCCTTGCGGCTGCGGAGGCTCCCCCACAGCGCGGAGGCGTCCCGCAGCCGTCGCGGCCGGAGCTCGAGTCCGACGAGCGCGGCGAACGCCGTCTCCGCCGGCCCGCCGGCCGCACGCCGGCGCCGGACGAGCTCCTGCAGCTTGGCGGCGCTGGGCATCCGGCCGGCCGTCGCCTGGCCGACCACCTCGTCGACCCACCCCTCGACGAGCGCCAGCACGGTCTCGAGGCGGACGAGGGCGGCCTGCTGGGTCGGGGTCTTCTCCGGCTCGAACAACCCGCCCTCGAGCGCCTCCTGGAGCGCGGCAGGGTTGGCGGGGTCGAAGCCGGCGAGCTGCTGCTCGATGCGGGCGACGTCGATGGTCGTCCCGCGGCCGTAGTCCTCGACCGCCGTCCTCAGGTGCGCCGACAGCCACGGCACCTGGGCGAAGAGCCGCTGGTGCGCCGCCTCGCGGAGCGCGAGGTAGAGCCGGACGTCGTCGAGCGGGACGTCGAGCCCCTGGGCGAACGTCGCGATGTTGGTCGGGAGGAGCGCGGCGCGGCCGACCGGGCCGAGCGGCAGCCCGATGTCGCAGGCGCTGAGCACCTCGCCGGCGAGGCCGCCGACGGCCTGGCCGACCTGGGTGCCGAAGAGCGCGCCGCCCGCCTGGCCGAGGATCCCCATCAGCGGCCCGGCGACGGCCTTCGCCTCCTCGGGGATGGCCTGCGTCAACGCGGCGACCACGTGCTCCGCGACGGGCTCGACGAGCTTCTGCCAGACCGGCATCGTCTCCTCGACCCACTCGGCGCGGCTCCAGCCGGTGCCGGTGGTGACCCCGCTGCTGAACTCCGTGGCCGAGTCGAGCCAGTGGTCGGCCAGCTGCAGCGCGTCGGCGACCGCGGTCTTCTCCGCGACCGGGACCGACGGGTCCGGGGTCGCGGCCGCGGCGCGACGCGCGGTGTCCTTGGCGAGGTCCCAGTTGACCGCACCGGTGTAGGGCTGCATGAGCGCCTGCACCTGACCCATCAGCGCGGCGAGGTCCGGCATCCCGCCGGGTCCCGCGGCCGCTCCGGGGAAGCCGGGCAGGCCGGCGAAGCCGCCCTGCGCCCCCTGACCGCCGAAGGCACCGCCGAACGCGGCGAAGAGCTGTTCGAAGGGCGTGCCCTTGAACGGGTTGGGCTGCTCGTCACCGCTGCCCTGACCCGGACCGGTCGGGTTGTCACTCATGGATCCAACGTACCCACGCGCGAGCCGGTCACGTCGCCATCGGGTCCGAACTGGCTCCCCGACGCCCTGGGTAGGGTCCGCGGTGTGAGCGAGGACTCCGGTGCGACCCGGGGAGCACCCGGCCAGGTCCGGCTGGCCGACATCCGCGAGACCCCGTTGTCGGTGGACGAGGTGCTCGGAGCGGTCTCCGAGGCCGCGATCGGCGGGGTGACGCTCTTCGTCGGGACGGTGCGCGACCACGACGCCGCCCGGTCGGTGACCGCCCTGGACTACACCGCCCACCCGACCGCCCTCGACCGGCTCCGCGAGGTGCTCGACGCCGTCGCCGGGCGGTACCCCGGGGTGGTCCTGGCGGCGGTGCACCGGGTCGGGCGGCTCGAGATCGGCGAGGTCGCCGTCGTGGTGGCAGCCGCCGCCGCGCACCGCGGCTCGGCGTTCGACGCCTCCCGAGCGCTCATCGACGACCTCAAGGCGACCGTCCCGATCTGGAAGCACCAGCTGTTCGCCGACGGCACGGAGGAGTGGGTCGGGACCCCCTGACCGGCCGCCCGCGTGGCACGCGGCGCGCGGGCCGCCGCGCGGCCTAGCCTGCTCGGGTGGAGATCCTGTGGTGGCTGGCACCGGCCGCGGCCGTCACCGCCTGCGCGATGGTCTGGGCCGCGTGGGCGGGCCGCCCCGGTCGCGAGGACGAGGTCCGCTCGGAGGCCGACTACGAGCGGTTCGTCGCGGCGATGAACCGTGAGCACCCGGGACGCCGGCTCGCCCGGCCGCCCGCCGTCCGGGACCGGAGCACCGGCATCGCCGTCCGCCCGTCCCGGCAGGGCTGACCTGCTGGACCGGTCACCCGCCCGGGTCGCGCTCTCAGCCGCCTGTCAGGGGTCTCTGGCAGATTTGCGGCATGACTCGCCGGACTCTCGCGCGCCTGCTGGCCGCGGGCTTGTTCGTGGCGCTGGTGGTGGCCGCCGCGCTCGTCCCGGTGCCCTACGTGACGGTGTCACCGGGGCTCACCGTCGACGTGCTGGGTCGCGCGGGCGACGAGCCGATCGTCAAGGTCGAGGGTCACCGCACCTACGAGACCGAGGGCGAGCTGCGGATGACCACGGTGTCGGTCAGCAGGCCGGAGCATGACGTGAGCCTGGGCGAGGCGCTGACCGCGTGGGCCGCCGAGGACGACGCCGTGGTTCCCCGCGAGCTGATGTACCCCGACACCTCCACCGACCAGTTCGAGCGGGCGGAGTCCGCCGCCCAGATGGTGAGCTCCCAGGACGGCGCGATCGCGGCCGCGCTGACCGAGCTCGGCTACGACCTGCCGACGTACGCCGAGGTCACGGGGGTCACCCCGGACGGCCCCTCGGACGGCGAGCTCGATGCCCGGGACCGCCTCGTCCGGGTCGCCGGTCGGCGGATCCGCACCGGCCAGGACCTGGTCGACACCTTGGGGCGCCTCGAGCCGGGGGACCGGGTCGACGGCGTCGTACGCCGTGCCGGAGAGCGGGTGCGGTTCGAGGTGACGACCACCGAGTCGCCGGAGGAGGCCGGTCGGGCGGTCATGGGGGTGTTCGTCGGCACCGGGTACGACTTCCCGTTCGAGGTGAGCGTCGGGATCGACGACAGGATCGGCGGCCCGAGCGCAGGGCTGGTGTTCGCGATGTCGGTCTACGACCGGCTGACGCCCGGGTCGCTGACCGAGGGAGCCGTCGTGGCCGGCACGGGGACCATCAACGACGACGGGGAGGTCGGGCCGATCGGCGGCATCCAGCAGAAGATCGCCGGGGCCGCCGACGCCGGCGCCGAGCTCTTCCTCGTCCCGCCCGCGAACTGCAGGGGCGCGCTCGATGCACCTGCCGACGCCCTCGACCAGGTGAGGCTGGTCGAAGCTCCGAGCCTGCGCAGTGCGCTGCGTTCGGTCCAGACCTATGCCGACGACCCGTCGGCCGCCCTCCCGAGGTGCACGTGACCAGCCCTGATGTGAACGGCACGGTGAACGGCCACCCCGTGGCCGACCAGCCGACGGGCCAGCCGACGGGCCAGCCGACGGGCCAGCCGACGGGCCAGCCGGCGGCGCCGTTCGACCCGCCGCTGCGGTCGGTGGTCCTGGAGATCGAGCGTCACGCGGCCGACGCAGGCTGGGACCAGCCGGCCCGGCTCTTCGCGCTCGTCCCGACCGCGGACCTGCTCGCCCAGGAGCCGGGCCTGGCCTCGGTCGTGGGGGTCGACCCCGCGTCGGACCTGACCGGGAGCCTCACCCCCGTGGAGCAGGACGAGCTCCCGCCGGACCAGCCGGTCGAGGAGCTCCTCACCCAGCTGATGTGGCCGGAGGAGGTCCTCGGCACCGCCGTGGTGGTCGAGCGCCTCGTGCTCCCGCCGTCCGTGGGCGAGCTCCCCGAGGACCCGTCGTCGGCGCAGGAGCTCGCCGAGAGCCACCCCGACCGGCAGGAGGTCCGGATGGTGGCGGCGGCGACCCGGGCGGGATCGACGTACTGCGCGCTGCGGCTGCGGTCCCACGACGACGCATTCGCGGTGATCGAGGGCCCCGACCTGGTCCCGGCACTCTTACAGTTGTTGAAGTCCACGTTGGACACGCGGGACGACCCCGAGCAGTGAGGACCCCTTGAGCGGACTATTCGACGACGCCGGCAACCCGCCGCGGCGCAGTACGACCACCCGGCCCCGGCAGGCAACGAGCGGCCGTTCCCGCGCGCTGCTGGGGACCGCCGCGGTCCTCGTCGTGGCCTTCTTCCTGCTCTCCGCCTTCACCGACGTCTGGACCGACCGGCTGTGGTTCAGCAGCGTCGAGTACTCCGAGGTGTTCAACAAGGTGCTCGGGACCCGTGTGCTGCTCTTCGCGGTCTTCGGCACGGTGATGGGGGGCTTCGTCGCGCTCAACGTGGTCATCGCCTTCCGTCGCCGGCCGGCTTTCCGGCCGGTCGCGACCGACGCCGGGCTCGAGCGCTACCGCGACGCGCTCGACCCGCTCCGCAAGTGGGTGGTCGTCGCCACCGCTGCGCTGCTCGCGCTCATCGGGGGCGGGTCGGCGTCGGGGCAGTGGCGCTCGTTCCTGCTGTGGCGCCACGCCCAACCGTTCGGGACCGACGACCCCTACTTCGACAAGGACGTCGGCTTCTTCGTCTTCGACCTGCCGTGGTGGCACTACGTCGTCAACTTCCTGCTGATGACGGTGGTGCTCGGGCTGGTCGCAGCGGTGGTCGTGCACTACGTCTTCGGCGGCATCCGGCTGCAGTCGCGGGGGGACAAGCTCTCCTCAGAGGCGCAGGCGCAGCTCTCGGTCCTGCTCGGGCTGTTCGTGCTGGTGAAGGCCGTCGACTACTACCTCGACCGGTTCGACCTGTCGACCGACCAGGGTCGGCGGTTCACGGGCATCAACTACACGGCCTTCAACGCCGTCCTGCCGTCGAAGACGATCCTCACCTACATCGCGGTGATCTGCGCGCTGCTGTTCTTCGCCAACGTCCTGCGCCGCACCTGGCTGCTCCCCGCGGTGGGGCTCGGCCTGCTGGTGCTGTCGGCGATCCTGCTCGGCGCGCTCTGGCCCGGCATCGTCTGGCAGTTCCAGGTCCGTCCGTCCGAGCCCGACAAGGAGCAGGACTTCATCGCCCGCAACATCGAGGCGACCCGGGCGGCGTACGACGTGGAGGACGTCGCCGAGCAGCCGTACAACGCCACGGTGGCGGTCGACGAGGAGGACGTGCAGGCCGACACCGAGTCGCTGCGCGGCGTGCGGCTCATCGACCCGGCCCGCACCAGCCAGGCGTTCGAGCAGCTGCAGCAGGTGCGCGGCTACTACTCGGTGGCCGAGGTCCTCGACGTCGACCGCTACCAGATCGAGGGGACGACGCGCGACGTCGTGCTGAGCGTGCGTGAGCTGGACCAGTCCGGCCTGGTCGACGACCAGCGGGGCTGGGCCAACGAGCACACCGTCTACACCCACGGCTACGGCGTGATCGCCGCCTACGGCAACAACCGCGACGCGGCCGGCAACCCGCCGTCCTCGGCCGACGCGGAGCCGCCCTGGGCCGAGGAGGACCTGCCCCCCGAGGGCGAGCTCAGCGGTCTCAGCCCGGACGGCTACCAGCCGCGGATCTACTTCGGGGAGAAGAGCCCGGTCTACTCCATCGTCGGCAAGCCCGCCGACGGCACCGACGTCGAGCTGGACATCCCGGAGGAGCAGGCCGCGTCGGGCGAGGACGCGACCAACAACAACACCTACGAGGGCGACGACGGCGTCGAGGTCGGCGGCGTCTTCAACAAGCTGCTGTACGCCCTGAAGTTCGGTGAGCCGAACATCCTGCTCTCGAGCCGTGTCAACGAGAACTCCAAGATCCTCTACGAGCGGCACCCGCGCGAGCGGGTCGAGAAGGTCGCGCCGTGGCTGACGGTCGACCAGGACCCCTACCCGGCGGTCGTGGACGACAAGGTCGTGTGGATCCTCGACGGCTACACGATGACCGACCGCTACCCGAACGCCGAGCGGGAGTCGCTGGAGGAGATGACCACCGACGCGCTGGCCCCCAACACCAGCTATGTCACGCTGCCGACCGACCAGATCAACTACATGCGCAACTCGGTCAAGGCCGTGGTCGACGCCTACGACGGGTCCGTGACCCTCTACAAGTGGCAGGAAGACCCGATCGTCGACGCGTGGAGCGAGGCCTTCCCAGGGGTCGTGCGCTCGAGGGACGACATTCCGCCCGCGCTGATGGAGCACCTGCGCTACCCCGAGGACATGTTCAAGGTGCAGCGCCACATGCTGGCCACCTACCACGTCACCGATCCGCAGGACTTCTACAAGGGCACCGACTTCTGGAGGGTCCCCCAGGACCCCGCGGACAGCCAGAACAAGCAGCCGCCGTACCGTCTCTCGGTGCAGCTCCCGGCCGCCGAGCCCACCGATGAGGGTGACGCCGCGTCCGAGGAGGACGCGACCGGCGACACGGCGGCGGCCTCGGAGGGCACGCCCAAGTTCTCCCTGACCAGCGTCTATGTCCCGACCGGGCGCAACAACCTGGCCTCGTTCATCTCCGTCGAGAGTGAGCCGACCGACGACGGCTACGGCCGAATCCGGATCCTGCGGCTCCCCGACAACACCCAGGTGCAGGGGCCTGCGCAGATCGCGAACACGTTCGCGGCCGACGACGACATCCAGTCCCAGCTGTTCCCGATCCGGCAGAACTCCAAGGTGGAGTACGGCAACCTGCTCACGCTGCCGGTGGGCGGCGGACTGCTCTACGTGCAGCCGGTCTACGCGCTGCGCGAGAGCGGGCAGGGCGCCTACCCGGTGCTGCGGTTCGTCCTCGCGTCCTTCGGCGAGAACGCCGGGTACGGCCGCACCCTCAACGAGGCGTTGGACGACGTCCTCGACACCGGCTCCTTCACCGACCCGAGGATCGACCCGGGTGCCGGCGGGCCGAGCGGACCGGGCGGGGAGGAGGGCGGACCCAGCACGGGTACGCCGGAGGACGTGCTCGACCTGCTCCGGCAGGCCGACGCGACGTTCGCCGAGGCCCAGGAGGCGCTGCAGGCCGGCGACACCGTCCGGTGGGCGCGGCTCACCGAGCGGGCGCAGGCGTTGGTCGAGGAGGCGCTCGCCGCGGCGGAGTCGGGCGACGCCTCGACGGCTCCGACGGCCGAGCCGGAGGCGGGATCAGGGGCGGGCGGGGGCTAGGTCCTCGCCCGGCTCATCCCTGTTCGTCGACGTAGGCGAGCATCCGGTGGAACAGCGTCGTCGCCTGCACGAGGTCCTGGGACGGACCCGTCCAGCGGTCCAGCTCGTCGTTGAGCTCGGTGACGTCCTGGCCGAGACCCGCGAGGATGCTCGCGCCGGCCCGAGCGGCGTCGACGACCGCGGGGGCCTCGAGGGTCCACAGCGCCTCGAAGCGGCGGTCGGTGTCGCGGACCTCGACCTGGCCGGGGAGCTCCCAGGCGAGCAGCGCGGCCGGGAAGTCGGGCGCGAGGCAGATGAGGTCCCACTCGCGCAGCAGCGCCGCCGAGGCGGGCAGCGGCACCTCGACGGGCCGGCTCGACGGGGACGGGTTGTCGAAGGCCGCGAGGGCCCAGCTCCGCTGTGAGGTCCGGTCGAGGTCGCGCCAGCGTGCCTGGGCCCGCCGGTAGTGACGCTCGTGCTGGAAGGTGGCGATGAGCCACGGCCGTTGGGCGCGGGAGATGCACTCGTCCTCCAGGGCCCGGGTCAGCGCCAGCAGCGTCCGCTTGCGGAGGATCCGCGGGACGAGGTCCGGGCGCCGACGCCGCAGCTCGGCGAAGATCGAGCTGGGCGCGCCGGTCGAGTCCGAGGCGACCTCCGCCACCGCGGCGTCGAGCCGGGCGCCGGCCTCGCGGCGACGCTGCACGCGCAGGACCTTCTCGACGGTGTCGTCGACGTAGCGCCGGTGTCCGCTGGGCAGTCGGACCGACACGGGGAAGCCGTGCCGCTCCTCCCACATCCGGAGGGTGGCCACGTTGACGCCGGTGCGCCGCGCGAGCTCCCCGATGGTGAGCATCGCGGCGCTCGAGGGGTCGTCGCCTTGTGTCGCGGCCGGGTGCATGGTGTCATGGTATTCCTCAACAACCTGTTAATGGAATTGTTGAGAACCACGTGACCGCAACTCGCGTAGGGGCGGACACCGCGGAGGCAGTGGCGCTCAGCCGCTGCCGGACCGTCGCCTTGGCCGGGACGACGGTCGGGCCGGCTGGTGCTGGTGACGGGGCGCCTCACCCCCTTCGCTGACGCCAGCCGGCAATGCCTCCTCCGACGCGGCGGGACTGGGTGGACCAGGTGGACCGGCGGGCCGTGCACGATTTGGCGCGGGCTCCGAGGGGCCGGTAGAGTGGTGTCACCGACGCGGGGTGGAGCAGCTCGGTAGCTCGCTGGGCTCATAACCCAGAGGTCGCAGGTTCAAATCCTGCCCCCGCTACAAGGGAAATTGCAGGTCAGAGCCGGGTTCGTGGGTCACTACGAACCCGGTTCTTTCGTTCTGTGTCAGCACACTGACTGCTGACACTGCCTCGGAAGGCCGCATGGGGGCCTGCGCTGCGGACAACTTCGACCGCGGGCGGACGAACGCGGAAGCCGATCCCTGGCGGCCTCCTTGCCACTGACCCAGAGGTCGTCCGGCGGTGCGTATTCCATGACCCGGCCCGGCCCAAGCCGCTGATGCCGTCGACCCTGACGGGTCACGGCATGGTGACGAACCGTTGTGGTTGAATGTCCGTCGTATGAAGCGCTTCATCGGGGTCCCAGCCACAACATCGAGGTCCACATGAGTGCGGAGCAGACTGAACCGCGGGGACGGCGCCGTACTCAAGGCCCTCGTCCGGCCACGCGGATGACTGACCAGGAGCGCACCGCATGAGCCTTCCCTCGGTGGGACGACCGACGTTCGAGCAACACCGAGAAGCGCTGGGGATCGGTGAGCCAGCGCCTCGCCTCAGCTTCCGGGTCGACGCCGATCCGGGCTGGCGGCAGACCTCCTACGAGGTCGAGGTGTGTACGGACGGGCGCCAAGATCGTGTGCACGTAGCGAGTGCTGACTCGGTCCTGGTCCCATGGGCGGTCCCTCCCTTGATGTCACGTCAGAGGGCTGCAGTCCGAGTACGGGTCACAGGACTCGGCGCGGAAGGCATCGAACAACAGAGTCCGTGGTCACCCACCGCAAGCGTCGAGGCGGGGCTGCTCGAGACCGGCGACTGGAGCGCCCGGCCCGTTAGCGCCGACTGGGTCGAGGGCGTCGAGCGGGACAACCGGCCCCCACTCTTGCGCCGGTCCTTCGTCCTTGATGGAGAAGTGCTGTCGGCTCGCCTGTACATCAGCGCGCAGGCCGTGTTCGAAGCCGAGATCAACGGCGCTCGCGTCGGCTCTGATGAGCTGTCGCCTGGCTGGAGCAGCTACCACAACCGGCTCCGCTATGCGACCTACGACGTCACGACTCATGTGCGCGAGGGTGAGAACGCCATCGGGGCGTGGATGGGCGACGGGTGGTTCCGCGGCAGGCTTGGCTTCAAGGGCGGGTACACCAACATCTACGGGCAGCACCTTGCGCTGTTCGCACAGCTCGAGGTGCAACTGGTGGACGGCCGCTTACTCACTGTTGCGACCGATGACCACTGGCGCGCAAGCCTCGGCCCGATCCTGCTCAGCGGCCTCTACGACGGTGAGAGCTACGACGCTCGTGCGTTGCCCCGCGGCTGGTCATCTCCCGGGTTCGACGACTCGTCCTGGGCCGGAGTTCGGTTCGCGGACCTTGATCTGACGACCCTAATGGCGCCGCCGGGCCCCCCGGTCCGCTGCACAGAGGAGGTCCGGCCGGTCAGGGTCTGGACCTCCCCGTCCGGGCGCACACTGGTGGACTTCGGCCAGAACCTCGTCGGCCGGCTTCGAATCACCGTCCGGGGCCCTGCCGGCGAGACGGTGACGATGCGGCACGCTGAGGTGCTGCAGGACGGCGAGCTGTACATACGTCCGCTGCGGTCAGCGCTCGCGACCGACACCTACGTGCTGGCGGCGACGAGCGTCCAGACCTGGGAGCCCCGGTTCACCTTCCACGGCTTCCGCTACGCGGAGATCCAGGGCGGACCGGCGGCGACCGGACTGACCACGTGTCGCACGGGTCTACCACACCGACATGCGCCGCACGGGAGTTCCAGTGCTCCGACCAGCGGGTCAATCGGCTGCACGAGAACGTGCGGTGGAGCATGCGGGGCAACTTCCTCGACGTCCCCACCGACTGCCCGCAGCGCGACGAGCGGCTCGGATGGACCGGCGACATCCAGGTGTTCGCCGCCCACCGCCGCGTTCCTCTACGACTGCACCGGCATGCTCCGCTCCTGGCTGCGGACCTCGCCGCGGAGCAGTTCCCGGACGGCACCGTCCCCTGGTTCGCCCCCTGCGTGCCGGTCCACGACTCGATGCGACACCCGTCCGACCGGGCGTGGGGCGACGCCGCCGTGCTCGTCCCGTGGGGGCTCTATGGCGCAGCGGGGACGTCGGGTCCTCCGCGACCAGTATCCGAGCGCCCGTGCCTGGGTCGACCGGGTGGACCACCGCGCCGAGGAGGACCACCTGTGGGCAGGCGACTTCCAGCTCGGGGACTGGCTGGATCCCGCCGCCCCTCCGGACGCCCCGCGGCTTCCGTCACGGATCCTGATCTGGTCGCGACGGCATATTTCGCCTGGTCGGCCCGCATGCTTGTCGCTGGTGGCGCGGGCGCTGGCGAGGACCGAGATGCGCCGACACTATGCAGCGCTCGCCGAGCAGGTCAGGGCCGCGTTCCAGGCCCGCTACCTGCAGTCGTCGGTCGACTGACCAACGACACCCAGACGGCCTACGCCATCGCGATCTGCTTCGACCTGGTGCCGGCGGGCGACCGAATCGCCGCCGGACGGCGACTCGCCGAGCTGGTCGTGCAGGCCGGGAACCGGATCGCAACGGGGTTCGCGGGGACCCCCCTCGTGTGCGACGCGCTCACCGCCACCGGCAACGCGGACGCCGCCTACGCGTTGCTCCTCCAAGCACGAGTGCCCGTCGTGGCTGTACGCCCTCAGCATGGCGGCACGACCATCTGGGAGCGGTGGGACAGCATGCTCCCGGACGGGACCGTCAATCCGGGGAACATGACCTCCCTCAACCACTACGCGCTCGGCGCGGTGGCTCGCTGGCTACATCGCGACCGTAGCCGGCCTGCAGCCCATCGAGCCGGGGTACCGACGGCTTCTCGTCGCTCCTCGGCCCGGCGGCGGGATCACCTGGGCATCGGCACGTCATCGGACGCCCTACGGGGAGGCGGCCGTCGCCTGGCACACGGACCAGGACACCCTTGTCGTGGACGTCGTCGTACCGACGGGGTCCACTGCTGTCGTGGAGCTGGACGGACATGAGCCCTCCGAGGTGACAAGCGGTCGTCATCGATTGCGCGTGCCGGTGCCCCGAGTCGCCGCTACGTCCGCGCCGGCTCACGACCTGCTTCCTGCTCACGGCGGCAGCGGGCTCCCTGGTCGGGTGTGACGGCGGAGGTGTCCGACAGCCGGCTCGCGGGCGGAGTGACTTTGGAAGGGCTGGCGTCGCAGGCGCACCCCCGTCAGGTGTGGCTGCTCTCCCGCACGACCAGGGCGGGCTCCAAGCTGATGTGCCGGTGCTGATGCTCGTCGGAGCTGCTGATCTCGTCGAGCAGCAGTCGCAGGGCCACCTTTCCCATCTCGGAGCCGAGCTGGTCCAGCGATGTGATGGGTACGGGGCTGTCCCAGGTGGCGCTGTTGTTGTCATAGCCCACGACGGCGATGTCGACGGGGACACGGAGGGCGGACTCGGCATGAAGCGCCTGGATGGTGCCGAGAGCCAGCAGGTCGGAGGCGGCCACCACGCCGTCGGGGCGGTCCGCAATCGGCAGGTCGGCGATGGCCCTACCGAGTGCACGCCCGTCACGTTCGCGCACCCCGTGGGTCTCGTAGAACTCGAAACGCGCCCCGGCAGCCTCGGACATGGCGCGCTGCGCCCCGTGCAGGCGGTCGACCACAGGTCCGAGTGTCGCCGGTCCGCCGGCGAAGACGATGTGCTGCCTACCCTGCTCGACGAGGTGCCGGGCCGCCAGGTATCCCCCCACCTCGTTGTTCGCCAATACCGAACAGCGCCCGGGTCCGCCGTCGGCGTTGAGCGGCACCACGACGGGACCCCACTGTCTCGAGAGGACGTCCTGGGCCGCCTTGGGGTGCGGTGCAACGAGGATGCCGGCCACTCGCTCCTCGTCGAAGATGTTCATGAACACGAGTTCCTTCTCGATCCTCCGGTCCGCGTCGGCCAGGAGGACGTTGTAGCCGGAGCGCTCGGCCTCGCGCTCGGCGCCACGCGCCATGTCGAGGAAGAAGGAGTTGCTCAGGTCGGTGATGACGAACCCGATGGTGGTACTCGCCCCGGCAGCCAGCGCCCGCGCGCGCCGGTTCGGCACGAAGCCGAGCTCCAGGATGGCGGCCTGGACTCGTTGCAGGGTGTTCGGTGACACGAGGTGGGGGTTGTTGACCGCGTTGGAGACAGTCCCGAGGGCGACCCCGGCACGGCGGGCAACGTCCTCCATGCGTGCGGCCTGACGTTGGGTCGGCCTGTTCGTCTTCGACATCGCTTCCCTTCCGCGTGAGTGACCGATCGGGAAGTTGCCCGGCGCGCGCCGCTCCTGGTCCTGCCGTGTCCACGGTCGCCGATGCCAGCATTCTCCCTCAGAGGCCGGGTGTACCCCCAGTCCGGCAAGCCAGGGCTGTCGACCGACCGGAACCCCTGACCCCGCGACCATCACGGCCCTGCCGGTCCAACATCACGCGTTCGGGTGTCGCGCGGGGCGGCGCGTCCCGGCCCTGTGCGCGGGCCGGCGGCGCGAGGCGGCGCTGCTCAGTTGAGTCGTTTCAACAGCCGGCCGATCCCTATTGACGATGTTGCGCGCGTCACTCTACTGTCGTCTGAAGCGCTTCAAGAGTGAGGCGCCAACACGCGGATAAGCCGCAACCTGTCGAGGAGGATCCGTGATGAGTAGCAACGGGCGCCGGAAGCCGCGTCCCGCACTGAAGGTCGCCGGGTGCGCCGCCGCTGTCCTGGCGATGACCACTGCCTGCGCGAGCAGTGGCGGGGGAGGCGGGGACGACGGCGGCTCCGACGCCGGCTCCTCAGGAGGCGGCAACCCGGAAGCGTTCAGCTTCCTGGTGAACGCCGAGAACACCACCATCCCGGCGGTGCTCGAGAGCCTCGCCGCAGACGCGTGCTCAACGGAGAACGAGGCTCTGCCCCTCGAGGTGGAGACGGTCCCGCAGACGCAGCTCGACCAGCAGCTCCAGCTCCTGGCGGGTCAGGACGCCCTGCCGGTGTCCTTCGCCGCGGGCAACACCCCCCAGCTGACAGCGGAGCTCGACGAGTCTGGACAGCTGCTCGACTTCGAGGCGACCTTCGAGGAGCTCGGCGTCTCCGACAAGGTGAGCCCGGCCGCGGTCGACACCATCAAGGCGCTCTACGGCGGCAAGTTCAACGTGCTGCCCTACCAGTACAACATCGAGGGATTCTGGTACAACACCAAGGTCTTCGAGGACAACGGGATCGACGTCCCGACCACGTGGGACGACCTGGTCGGAGCGGCCGGACAGCTCGACGAGGCCGGAATCCAGCCGCTCTCGGCCTCCGGTGAGCAGGGTTGGCCGTTGACTCGCCTGATCAGTGGCTACCTGTTCCGCAGCATCGGACCGGACGCCATGCAGGCAGTGGCTGACGGGGACGCGGAGCTGACCGACCCCGAGTACGTCAAGGCTGCCGAGGAAGTCGCGGCCCTCGGTGAGGCGGGTTACTTCGGTGAGGGCCTGGGGTCGATCGACTACGACACCGCCGTCAACAGCTTCATGGCCGGCGACGCGGCGATGCTGTACATGGGCAGCTGGGTGCTGAGCAACTTCGCCGACGAGGAGCTCAACAAGATCGGGGTCGAGAACATCGGCTTCTTCCCGTTCCCCGATGTCGAGGGCGGCGCAGGCAGCATCGAGCAGACACCGGCGAATGTCGGACTGCCGATGGCCTTCTCTGCCAAGCAGTACAACGACGAGGTCGGTGCCTGGCTGAAGTGCATCGCTGAGAACTACGGCAGCGTGGCGCTGGAGGAGGCCAACTCGGTGTCCGGGTTCGTCCCCGAGACGACCCCCGAGCTGGACCCGCTGACACAGGTCGTCCAGGAGCAGGTCAACAATGCTCAGGAGAGCATCCTGTGGTTCGAGGCCACGTTCAACAACGAGGCGACGACCGCCAGCCAGACCAACGCCGCGCCGCTCGTCTCCGGGTCGCAGTCCCCTGAGGAATTCATGAGCACGGTCCAGTCCGCAGTCGGGGGCAGCTGACCACCTGGCTCGTCGGTGGGGCGGCGCTCCGGTGCCGCCCCACCAGGTCGAGCCTCGCCGTCAGCCTGATGAAAGGAGAGTGCGATGGAACGCGTGCTCGGAGACAAGAAGGCAATCGCGATACTGCTCTTGCCGGCGTTGCTGATCTACACGGCGGTCATGTTGGTCCCCGTCGGGATCTCATTGCAGTACACCCTGTTCTCCGGCAACGCGGTGAGCGGGTTCCAGTACATCGGGTTCGACAACTTCAAGGAGATCGTCCAGGACCCCGAGGTGCGCCAGGCGCTCTGGTTCACCCTGAAGTACGCCGTGATCGTGACTATCGCTCAGGTGGCACTCGGTTATGGGCTCGCCCTGCTCTACCACTTCTCCCTGAAGCGGGCATCAAGCCTGGTCCGCACGTTGCTGTTCTTCCCCGTTGTGCTCCCCACTGTGGCGGTCGCTCTGCTCTTCCAGCGGCTGTTCCAGATCGCACCGCAAGACGGCCTGGTCAACTCGTTCCTCAACGTCTTCGGGATCGGGTCGATCGATTGGTTCGGCAACGGCGCGACCTCGTTCGCGATCATCATCATGATGGACCTGTGGCGCTCGGCCGGTTTCTACGCCGTGCTGCTTTTCACCGGCCTGCTCGACATCCCCGATGAAATTCTCGAGTCCGCCAAGATGGAGGGCGCAACAACCGGACAGGTGATCAGGCACATCATCTTGCCGCTGTCACTGCCGGTGCTGCTCTCGTCGGCGATCTTCAGCATCAACGGGACGATCAAGGTCTTCGACTCCATCGTTGCCCTCACCAACGGAGGTCCCGGTGACGAGACCACGCCGCTGACGCTGCTGATGTTCCGCACGTCGTTCAACTTCGGGCAGTACGGCTACGGCGCGTCGATCGCTTTGCTTCTGACTGTGATCTCTCTGCTCTTCACCGTCGCCATCTTCCGGTCGGCGCGTCGCGACAACACGAAGGTGTGAGGACCTATGACGACGAACGCCGCCATCCCCGCCGCCGCGCCCGCAACCGGACGGGAACCGTCCGGGGGTAAGCCAGCCCCCACCTCAGAACGCTCCCTGAGCCACTTGCCCGCACAGATCCTGGTAGGCGTCTGCTTGCTGCTCGTGGTGCTACCACTGCTGTGGCTGGTCATCGGGTCCTTCAAGACCCAGGACGAGTGGCTCAACAGCTCGCCGTGGTCGCTTCCCTCCAGCTTGGAGTGGTCGAACTACAGCGAGGCCTGGACCACCGGCAACCTTGCCACCTACATCCGCAACAGCATCATCGCGGTGGCGCCTTCTTTGTTCCTGATCATCTTCCTCGGAACGGCCGCCGGTTTCGCGCTCGAAGTACTGGTGTGGAAGGGCCGCAACACCGTCTTGCTTCTCTTCCTGCTCGGCATCATGGTCCCAGGGCAGATGATCTTGCTGCCTCTCTTCACTGCGTACTTCCAGACAGGACTGACTGGCTCACTGTGGCCTCTGATCATCACCTACACCGGCACTGGGCTCCCGCTGACGGTTTTCATGATGGCGACCTACTTCCGCGCGGTACCACGGGAAATCTTCGAGGCCGCCACGCTCGATGGCGCCTCCATGGTCAAAGCGTTCATCACCATCGGCCTTCCCATGGTGCGTAACGCGGTACTGACGGTCGGACTCGTGCAGTTCTTCTTCATCTGGAACGACCTCCTCGTCGCGTTGACGTTCACGACCTCCTCCGACCTGCGCACCATCCAAGTGGGACTGCTCAACTTCACAGGGGAGTTCGGGCAGGTCCAGTACGGCCCGCTGTTCGCCGGCATCTGCATCAACGTCTTCGGCACCTTGGTGCTGTACCTCTTCTTCAACCAGAAGGTGATGGCAGGGCTCGCGGGCGGAGCGGTCAAGGGCTGAGCTTCTTACATGCGCCGAGGATCCGGGTTGAGCGGGTGGCGAGGCCGCATCTCGTGGCCCCGCCACCGCAGCCCCATCCGGTCGTCGGGCATCTCAGACGGCCACCATTCACGCAGCACCAGTGACAACAGAAGTGATGTGACATGACGACGTTCGCCGAGATCGCCCCGCAGCTGGAGGCGTTGGCCATCGAGGTGCCTTCGTGGGCTTATGGCAACTCCGGGACCCGGTTCAAGGTGTTCGGCACGCCGGGCACTCCTCGGACGGTGGAGGAGAAGGTCGCCGACGCGGCCCAGGTGCATGCGGTGACGGGCCTGGCGCCGAGGGTCGCGCTGCACATTCCGTGGGACACCGTCGAGGACTTCGGGAAGCTGCGGGCGTACGCCGAGGGCCTCGGCGTCGGCTTGGGGACGATCAACTCCAACACCTTCCAGGACGACGACTACAAGTTGGGCAGCCTCACCCACGCTGACCCGGAGGTGCGGGAGAAGGCGGTGCGGCACAACCTGGACTGCATCGACGTGATGGACGCGACCGGGTCGCGGGACCTGAAGATCTGGCTGGCTGACGGGACGAACTACGCGGGTCAGGGAGACCTGCGGGCGAGGCAGGACTGGTTGGCCGAGGGGTTGGCGCGGATCTACGACCGGTTGGGTGAGGGCCAGCGGCTGGTGCTGGAGTACAAGTTCTTCGAGCCGGCGTTCTACCACACCGACGTCCCGGACTGGGGCACCTCCTACGTGCACTGCCTGGCGTTGGGGGAGAAGGCGGTGGTCTGCCTGGACACCGGTCACCACGCGCCGGGGACCAACATCGAGTTCATCGTGATGCAGCTGCTGCGGCTGGGGAAGCTCGGGTCCTTCGACTTCAACTCGCGCTACTACGCCGATGACGACCTGATCGTGGGCAGCGCCGACCCGTTCCAGCTGTTCCGGATCCTCACCGAGGTGGTGCGCGGCGGCGGGTACGCCGGCACGAACCCCGCCAGTGATCGGGGCAGCGATGTCGCGTTGATGCTCGACCAGTGCCACAACATCGAGCTGAAGGTCCCCGGCCAGATCCGGTCGGTCCTCAACGTGCAGGAGATGGTGGCGCGGGCGCTGCTGCTCGACGGTGACGCGCTGGACGCCGCCCGCCGCGAGGGCGACGTGCTCGGCGCCCATGGTGTCTACATGGACGCGTTCTACACCGACGTACGACGTGACCTCGCCGCGTGGCGCGAGGAACGCGGCCTGCCCGCCGACCCGATGGCGGCGTACCGGGCCAGCGGCTACCAGCAGCGGATCGAGAGCGAGCGCGCCGGCGGCGCCCAAGCAGGATGGAGCTGAACCGATGACAGACCTCAACCCCGGGACGAACGCCGCCAGTCCGGTGGTGGCGGACCTGGTGGCCCGGTCGAACCGGTTGGGTGCGGACCCCAAGAACACCAACTACGCCGGTGGGAACACCTCCGCGAAGGGCACCGAGCGGGACCCGGTGACCGGTGAGGACGTCGAGCTGGTCTGGGTGAAGGGCTCCGGCGGCGACCTGGGCACCCTGTCCGAGGCGGGCCTGGCGGTCCTCCGCCTGGACCGGATGCGGGCGCTGGTCGAGGTCTACCCGGGCGTGGAGCGGGAGGACGAGATGGTCGCGGCGTTCGACTACTGCCTGCACGGCAAGGGTGGGGCGGCGCCGTCGATCGACACCGCGATGCACGGCCTCGTCGACGCCGCGCACGTGGACCACCTGCACCCCGACTCCGGGATCGCGATCGCCACGGCCGCCGACGGGGAGGCACTCACCAAGCAGGTCTTCGGTGACAAGGTCGTGTGGGTGCCGTGGCGCCGGCCGGGGTTCCAGCTCGGGCTGGACATCGCGGAGATCAAGCGTGCGAACCCGGAGGCCGTCGGCTGCGTCCTGGGCGGCCACGGGATCACCGCCTGGGGCGACACCAGCGAGGAGGCGGAGGCCAACTCGCTGTGGATCATCGACACCGCCGCGGCCTACCTCGACCAGCACGCGAAGGCCGAGCCGTTCGGGCCGCCGCTCGCCCGGCTACGAGGCGCTGCCGGAGGCGGAGCGGCGCGCGAAGGCGGCGGCGCTGGTCCCGACGGTCCGGTCGATCGCCAGCACCGACCGTCCGGTGGTGGGGCACTTCACCGACGCCGAGGTGGTGCTGGAGTTCCTCGCCTCGACCGAGCACCCGCGTCTCGCCGCGCTCGGCACCAGCTGCCCCGACCACTTCCTGCGGACCAAGGTCAAGCCGCTGGTCCTCGACCTGCCGGCGACCGCGACCGTCGAGGAGTCGATCACGCGGCTCCGCGAGCTGCACACCGCCTACCGCGAGGACTACTCGGCCTACTACGACCGCAACAGCCAGGCCCTGGACCCTGGACCGTCGGGGCAGTGGCCGGCGATCCGCGGCGCGGACCCGCTCATCGTCTTAGTGCCGGGTGTGGGGATGTTCAGCTTCGGCAAGGACAAGCAGACCGCCCGGGTCGCGGGGGAGTTCTACGTCAACGCGATCAACGTGATGCGCGGCGCCGAAGGCGTCTCGACGTACGCCCCGATCGACGAGGCCGAGAAGTTCCGCATCGAGTACTGGGCGCTGGAGGAGGCCAAGCTCTCCCGGATGCCGGCACCGAAGCCGCTGGCGACCCGGATCGCGTTCGTCACCGGCGCCGCGTCGGGCATCGGCAAGGCCATCGCCACCCGGTACGCCGCCGAGGGCGCCTGCGTCGTCATCGCCGACCTCGACCTCGAGAAGGCGCAGGCAGCGGCGGCCGAGATCGCCGGGGCCAAGGGGTCCGACGTCGCGGTCGGCGTCGCCGTCGACGTCTCCGACGAGGCCGCGGTCCAGGCCGCGCTCGCCGAGGCGCTGCTCGCGTTCGGCGGCCTGGACCTGGTGGTCAACAACGCCGGGCTGTCGCTGTCCAAGGCGCTGCTGGAGACCACCGTCGCGGACTGGGACCGGCAGCACGACGTGATGGCCAAGGGCTCCTTCCTCGTCGCCCGGGAGGCGGCGCGGGCGCTGATCGAGCAGGGCCTCGGCGGGGACATCGTCTACATCTCGTCCAAGAACTCGATCTTCGCCGGCCCGAAGAACATCGCCTACTCCGCGACCAAGGCCGACCAGGCCCACCAGGTCCGGCTGCTCGCCGCGGAGCTCGGCGAGCACGGCGTCCGGGTCAACGGCATCAACCCCGACGGCGTCGTCGCCGGGTCCGGGATCTTCGCCGGCGGCTGGGGCGCCAACCGCGCCGCGGTCTACGGCGTCGAGGAGAAGGACCTCGGCAAGTACTACGCCCAACGCACCCTGCTCAAGCAGGAAGTCCTCCCCGAGCACGTCGCCAACGCCGCCTACGCCCTCGTCGGACCCGACCTCACCCAGACCACCGGACTGCACATCCCCGTCGACTCCGGCGTCGCCGCCGCGTTCCTCCGGTGACGGTGCGAGTGCGGTAGTGGCTCAGGCAACGGCCGGGCGCACGGTTCCCGTCGATGGCGGCGGCCGCTCGGCCCCAGCGCGAGCGCTCGAGCCAAGCGTCGGCGTTGCGCGGCGGCGTTCATCCCATGAGATCCCGACATGCCGGATCACTGAGCTCTTGCTGGACCGCCCCGAACTCCGCTGCGTCAATCTGGCGGACCTACTCGACGGCGCCATTCGATGGGGGATCTAGGGCTAGCTCTCTGCCGACCTTCCGACGAGGGAGACGCGGTGAGTTGCCGCCAGCCTCCAGCGGCGCATCACCTTCACCACCGTTTTCTGACGAGGAGCCGAGATTGAATGACAGGGCGGTCAGCGTCGCGGCGGTCGACCTGGGGGCGTCGAGCGGCAGGGTGGTGCTTGGCCGCGTCGGGCCGGGTCGGCTGGAGATCGAGGCGGTGGCCCGGTTCGACAACGATCCGGTCTGCCTCCCGGACGGGTTGCACTGGAACCTGTTGGAGCTTCACTCCCGCGCGCTGGCGGGGCTGCGGGTCGCGGCGCGTCAGGCTGCCTCCGGAGGCGGGCGCCTAGTGAGCGCGGCGGTGGACTCCTGGGCGGTCGACTACGGCCTGCTCCGGGACGGCCGGCTGCTTGGGGTCCCGTTCGACTACCGCGACGAGGCCCGCGCCGCCGGGGTCGACCTGGTCCACGCCCGCGTCCCGCACGCCGAGCTGTACAAGCGCAACGGGCTGCAGCTCCTGCCGTTCAACACGCTCTACCAGCTGGCCGCCGACCCGTGGGCGGCGGAGGCGGACCGGCTGCTGCTCGTGCCCGACCTGATCGGCCACTGGCTGACCGGCCGGGAGGTCGTGGAGACGGCGAACGCCGTCGGGCTCCTGCGCCGGCTGTGCCCGTCACCAGCACGGGATCGTGGCGCGCCGCAGCGGTGACCCGGGGCTCGAGCGCGCGGTCGCGGCGGTCTCGCCACGGGTGTTCGAGCTCAGCGAGTTCCTCGTCGACGTCCTCGGGGTCACCGATGTCGGTGCGTCGTTCCCGCACCGGGTGACCTACCACCCGACCTGCCACTCGCTGCGGATGCTCGGCGTCGGCGACCGGCCGCTGCAGCTGCTGCGGGCGGTGGCGGGGATCGACCTCGTCGAGCTGCCGGCGGCGGAGGAGTGCTGCGGGTTCGGCGGCACGTTCGCGGTCAAGAACATCGACACCTCGCTGGCGATGGGGTCCGACAAGGTCCGCCGGGTGCTCCAGACCGGCGCCGAGGTCCTCGTCGCGGGCGACAACTCCTGCCTGATGCACATCGGCGGGCTGCTCTCCCGGCAGCGTGCCGGGGTCCGCGTGCTGCACCTCGCCGAGGTGCTCGCCGCGACCGAGGGCGCGCGGTCACCAGCATCGTCGTCAGCGGGGGTGCCGGCGGCATGACCGGCCCGACGTCCGGCCCGACGTCCGGCCCCGCTCCCACGTTCGTGGGGATGCCGTCGTTCCCCGACGCGGCCCGGGTCGCACTCGCGAACACCCAGCTGCGGCGCAACCTGGCGCACGCCACGAGCACCATCCGCAGCAAACGCCACGCCGTCGTGAGCGAGGTGACGGAGTGGGAGGAGCTCCGGCTGGCCGGCGCGGCGATCAAGGACACCGCGCTGTTCTCCCTCGACGAGCACCTCCTCACCCTCGAGGCCGCGCTCGTCGCCCGCGGGGCGACGGTGCACTGGGCCCAGGACGCCGCGGAGGCGAACGCGGTCGTCGCGCAGGTGGCACGCAGCCACGGGGTCGACGAGGTCGTGAAGGTCAAGTCGATGGCGACCCAGGAGATCGGGCTCAACGAGGCCCTCGCCGAGCACGGGATCGCCGCCTGGGAGACCGACCTCGCCGAGCTCATCGTCCAGCTCGGCGACGACCTGCCCAGCCACATCCTCGTCCCGGCGATCCACCGCAACCGCGCGGAGATCAAGGACTGCACTACCACGAGCTGCTCGAGGTGGCTCAGTCCTCGGAGGCCGAGACCTCTCGCCAGCTCAGATGGTTGACCACGCGCATGAAGGCCGCAGCTCCGCACACCCTGATCGTCGCCTCGTGAAGGCGCTGGTCGACCGGCTCGAGCAGCGAGCCGGAGGGATCGGGGTCGGTCTCTCCCAGCCTCGGCCCTGTCGTCCTCGCGATCGCGGGTGCGGTCGGGCTTGCGACGAAGCAGCCGTGGCTCTTACCCAGCCTCGGCCCGACCGTGATGCTGTTCTTCGAGAGTGGCCGACAAGCGACCGCACGTCCGCAGAACGCACTGGTCGGCCACGCGGTGGGGATCCTCGTCGGGTGGGGGATGCTGCACGCCTTCGGGCTGGCGGGCGAGCCCCCGGCTCCCGTCGGCGGACTCAACTGGCCCTGACGTCGTGGCCGGCGCCCTCTCGGTCGCGGTGACGTCGCTCCTCCTGCACGGCGTCCGGCTGCCGCACCCACCGGCGGGAGCCTCGACCCACATCGTCAGCCTCGGCATCCTCACCACCGGCGTCGAGATCGCCACCATGGTCGGGGCGGTGGTGCTCATCGCCGTGGCAGGGTGGGCGCTCAACACCCTGTTGGGCCTGCGCCCCGACACCGGCCACTGACGGGAAGCAGGGTGGTCCAGATCTGCCGTCGATGGGGACCGACCAGCACGTCAGTGTCCCTTGGTGACACTGAGCGGACCTCCTCGAACCGGCAAGCTCCTCGGCTTTTGGAGTTGTGCAAGGGGAGAAGCAAATCCGCAGCCGACATTAATGATGACACTGGAGGAGGCAAGCGCGATGTGGTTCGACTCTTGGAGCGACCTCTTGCGGATCGTGGCGGTCGGTGGTGCGGCGTACGCCAGCCTGGTGCTGGTGCTGCGTCTGTCCGGCAAGCGCACGCTGGCGAAGCTCAACGCGTTCGACCTCGTCGTCACTGTCGCGCTGGGCTCGACCTTGGCCACGATCCTGCTTAATACCAGCGTCTCATGGGCCGACGGAGCGACGGCCCTGGTCGTGCTGGCCGTGCTGCAGATGGTCGTGGCATGGGTCGCCTCCCGCGCCCCACAGGTGCGGACGGTGGTGACTGCGCACCCGACGTACCTCCTGCGGGACGGCGTGGTGCAGAACGAGGCGTTGCGGCAGCAGCGGACCACCGTCGCTGAAGTGCGGCAGGCGGTCCGCGGGGCCGGGATCGGTGCGCTGGAGGACGTCGCGGCTGTGGTGCTGGAGTCAGACGGGACGCTGAGCGTCATCAGCAGTGACAAGGCCGGTAGCGGATCGGCGCTCCTCGACGTCGAGGCACCCGCGGCTCCTGGCTAAGCGTGTTGAACAGTGGCATGAGCGCGGATGACGGCCCTGCGGGCGACCACCACGCGCGGTCCGCCACGGCTGTGCCTCGACCATCGCGCTTTCCCTTCGCCAGCACAGGTCCATCAGGCGGCAGAAGCGACTGACCCATGGCGTGCGGTTGCGCTCCGTGTGAGGACCGGGCCTCCGGGTAGGCGACCGGCGTGCACGTGCTCGTGCTCGTGTTCGCTGGGCTCCTCGTCGCCGGGGTGCTCATCTCCGGGGTGCTCATCTCCGAGCTGGCGGAGCTGGCCCTGTTCTCGGTCCGCTCCAGCGACGGGATGAAGGTGGCCTCAGCGACCTGCGTCGGGCATGGCGGCTGCCGGGACCGGCCCTGCTCCTCGGGCTGCCGCTCACCCTCGCCGTGACCGCTGTCCTGGCGCACTGGGTCGTCGGTGTCCCGTGGCTGGAGTCGTTTCTCCTTGGGGCGGTGCTGGCGCCGACGGACCCAGTCTTCGCCTCCGCGATCGTGGGTCGCAACGAGGTGCCGGGCGGCAGGGTTTTCTGACAGAGCGACTGCCTTTCCTGGCGGCGACGACGAACCCACGATGAGCTGCGGGCCTTTCTGGCTGCTGCTCCCACCGACTGAGCTTTCCTGCTGGCCGTCGCGGTTCTCTGCCCTAGCCGCCCTGCAATTCTAGACGGCATTGCGGCGACGAGGTTGCGGGAGCAATCGGGTTGCGCCCACCGGCGAGGGGTTCACTCACCGTTGGCCGGGGATGATGAGACCCGTTTCGTAGGCTAGGACGACCGCGTGTATGCGGTCCCGTGATCCGGTCTTGCCGAGGACCCTAGCGACGTGGGTCTTGACCGTGGACTCACTGAGGTGCAGCGAGTGCGCGATCTCGGAGTTCGACCGACCGTGTGCGAGGTGCACGAGCACCTCGCGTTCGCGTGCGGTCAGGTGTGAGAGCCGGCGGTCGCTGCTGTCGGGGCGGGGGCGCTGCACCCATTCCTCGATCAGCCGTTTGGTCAGTGAGGGGGCGAGCAGCGCGTCCCCGGCCGCGACGGCGCGGACGGCGTCGACGAGCTGTCTGGGCGGGACGGTCTTGAGCATGTAGCCGCTCGCGCCTGCTCGCAGCGCGGAGTAGACGAGGTCGTCACGACCGAAGGTGGTGAGGACGAGCACCCGCGTCGGCACGTTCATCGCCACGATCGATCGGGTTGCGGTCAGCCCGTCAACGACGGGCATCTGCAGGTCCATCAGGACCACGTCCGGGCGGTGGGCCCGCACCGCGTCGACCGCCTCCGCACCGTCGCTGACCTCGTCGACCACGGCGAGGTCTGGCTGTGCTCTAAGGATCAGTCCGAGACCGCTGCGGAACAGGGCCTCGTCGTCGGCCAGCACCACGCGCAGCTGGTTCATCGACCGGTGGTGATAGGGCAGGGTGGCTGTGACGGTGAACCCGCCATCCTCGCGGGGCCCGGCGGCGAGGTGGCCGCCGAAGACACTGACCCGCTCGCGCAGCCCGATCAGTCCGAGCCCGGCGCCGCCGCTCGGTGCGACTGCCGACCCGCCGCTGGGCCCGGTGTCGCTGACCTCGATCTCGACGGCCGTGGGCGACCGCTTGAGGCGGACCGCACACCTGCGTTCCGGGCGCGTGCTTGACGGCGTCGGCGAGCCCTTCCTGCACGACGCGGTAGGCGCTGAGACCGACCGCAGGCGGGAGGTCGTTGAGGTCGCCGAACAGGTTGAGGTTCACCGTGACGCCGGCGTTGTGAACGGTGGAGGACAAGGCGTCGAGCCCGCTCAGCGAGGGCAGCGGCGCGAGCCCGTCGGCGTCGTCCTCGCGAAGGAGGAACAGCATGCGGGAGAGCTCGACGATCGCAGCCCGACCGGTGTCCTGCACCGCGTCCAGGGCCACTCGAGCGCGGGCCGGGTCGCGGTCTATCACCTGGTCGGCCGCGGCGGCCTGGACCACCATGATCCCGACCGCGTGGGCGACCACATCGTGGAGCTCCCGCGCGATCCGCAGCCGCTCGTCGATCACCGCCCGGGCTGCGCGCTGCACCTGCTCGGCGGCCAGGGCCGCGCTGTCGGCCTGGGCATCCCGGGAGCGGGCCGCCAGGACCCCAGGCACCCACGCGCAAGCGGTGAGTGCGCCGAGGAACACCACGTCCCCCCACTCCAGTCCGGCTCCTTCGGCGAGCAGCAGGGCTGCCCACCAGATCGCCAGAGCGGCGCCGCTGCGGGGCCAACGGCAGGTAGGCGCCCGAGCCGTAGGAGCCCACGATCCAGATGACGAGGAACACGATGTCGTCGGGCCCCTGACCCGCGCCCGCCATCACCACCGAGGACACCAGGACCGCCACCGGTGGCACGAACGGGTCGGTACGACGAAACGCGAGCGACAGCCCGGCGACCACCTGCGCGACCACCACGGCGGCAGGTGCTTGTTGCAGCAGGAGGGAGATCGCCGAAGCTGCGCCGAGGGCACCTGCGATCACCGCATCGAGCCCGCGTGGCGGCATGGGCCGATGCTAGTCCCGCAGGCGCCCCGGGGATGTCGTTCTCCCGGGGGAGAGCCATGGGCCCGGGGGACTAGCGAAGCGACCCATCGGTGCCACTCGCAGGAGCCGCCGGACGGACGATTCATGCGGGGGGCGAGGCTCATGCTGGGCGCGCGCCGCGCCCTTCGTGCGGCACTTCGAGGAGGAGGACGGGCATGCTGATCAGACGGACGTTGGCTGCATGTTTGGTCGCTGCGCCCGCGCTGCTGTGCGGCGCCGAGCTCGTGCGGATGTCGATCCGGGTCGATTCCGACGATATGGCCGTCAAGCTCGCCGGGATCCATGCGGAGCGCGGGTTGTGGGAGGTCTTCGGCTGGCTCACGCTCGCGCTCATGCTGACCTGGTTGGGGGCGACCCTCGGGTTGGTCGAGGCGCTGCGCACACGTCGACCCACAGCGGCCTGGGTCGGCGGGCTGATCGCCGTCACCGGAGCCGTGGCCTTTGCGATGCATCAGGGGCAGTACGTCGAGATCAACGCGGTGCTCGCCAGCGACCCGGCGTATTGGGACACCGCCCAGCGTGTCGGCATCGCCGGAACGGCAATGGAGGACGCCACCGTCGTGCTGCAGCTTCTCGGCGTCTGGCTCGGGCCCGTCGCCCTCACCGCAGCCATGGCCCGCGCCGGGCTGCTGTCCTGGTGGCGCTTCTCCTGCGTCCCGCTGTGGGTGGTTCTCTTCGTCTTCGTCGGGTCGATCTCCCCGGTCTACGCCCTCATCCACCTCATCCTGCTGCCCCCGTTCATCTCCGTCGCTCGACAGCTGTCCCACACCGACTCCACCGCCGAGCAGCCCGACCCGGTGGCGATGCGCCCACAACATGCCTAGAGCAGCAACCAGCCTCGGCCGATGAAGCCTCGCCCGAGACAGAACGAGCGGGACAGGAGGGATGGGTCGTGGAACCCAACGAGCAGATCGTGCGGCGGCCTTCCCGGACCTGCATATCACCATCGAGGACCTGATCGTCACCAGGGATAGGGGCGGACGTATCCGCGCGGGTGCTACTGGCGAAGCAAGATCGATCCCAGCCGATGGCCGGGTCAGGCACCGCCGCTGATCTGGACCCACGTGGGATCCGTAGGCTCGCGACTGTGACCAGCGCCGCAACAACTCCGCTCATTCACACGGCCGAGGTCGGCGACGCCGGCGCACGGGTGGTGTTCCTGCATGGCCTCTTCGGGCAGGGCAGGAACTTCGCCGCAATCGCCGAGGCGTTGCGTCCGGAGTTTCGGTCGCTGTTGGTCGACCTACCCAATCACGGGCGGTCGGCGTGGACCGACGAATTCAGCTACGGCCTGATGGCGGACGTGGTCGCGGGTCGCCTCCGCGACGGGTTCGCCGCGGACGGCCCGGTCCACGTCATCGGACACTCGATGGGCGGGAAGGTGGCGATGGTGCTCGCGCTGCGGCACCCGGAGCTGGTCGATCGCCTCGTGGTCGTCGACATCTCGCCGGCCGGTGGTCGCGATCAGGGCGAGTTCGAGCACCTTCTCGACAGCCTTACGGCCCTCGACCTGTCAACGCTGTCACGACGCTCTGAGGCGGACGAGCGACTCAGCGGGTCGATCGACGACACGCGGGTCCGCGGCTTCCTGCTGCAGAACCTCCGGTCCGACAGCTCCGGCTTCCGGTGGCTGGCCAACCTCAACCTGCTGCGGCAGGAGTTGCCCAGGATCGGCGGGTTCCCCGAGGACCTGGTGGGCACCCTCGACCGGCCGGTGCTTTGGGTGGCCGGCGAACGGTCGCCGTACGTGCGTCCCGAGCACGAGGCCACGATGCGGCGACTCTTCCCCCGCACGACGCAGGTGACCATCAAGGGTGCCGGCCACTGGGTGCACTCCGAGCGCCCGCAGGTGTTCGCCTCTGCCCTGAGGAGGTTCCTGGCTCCTGGAGGAACCTCAAGCTCGCCATCATGAGATCCGGGCGCTGGTTCACCTCCAGTCGTGCGTTGCACATGCGGGAAAGGGTTGGACAGTCCGCACCCGGGGCACTGGTCGCGGTTCCGCTGCGGGATCCCGCTACGGGACGCCGAGTCCGCAGCGCTGAAGGCTTGTGGACGGCGCCGCAGCACGTTCGACGTGCAGGGTGCAGGCGCCCTTCGCACCTCGGCGACCTCGGTGGCGGGTCCGATCCGCAGGCGATTGCCATCGGGGTCGGCGACTTTCGAAGTCAGGGCCCCACGGCATCCCATCGATCTCGGCGACGCCGAGCCGCTCGCGACCTCATCAAGATGGTCGACGTAGAGGTAGATCGGCGCGCCCGGACGAGCGTCGCCCGTGTGCTCAGAGGTGCAGTCTGAGGTTCCCGCGGGCGAGGCCGGCGCATAGCGGGAGTGCCGGCCTCGAACCGGGGCTCTCACTCCTTCACACGAAGCCGACCCGCTCGTGCCACGCGACAGCGGCATTCGCATCGGCCACGCGCAGGGCGGGCGCGAGGTGCTCGGTCACGAACCTGGTGTGCCAGGATTCGAGTGCGGATCCCATCCGAGACGTCGTTGGCCCCCAGGGCGAGGAGGTTGACGAGCGACACGGAACGACCCGCAGTAGGTTCCCCTCGAGGTGAGCGCCTCCGAGCTGCCGAGGACGGCGGCCTCCCCGCCGGCGGCGGTGACCCGCGTGCCTGTCGGTCCGAGGATCGGAGGCGATGTCAGCCAGTTGCGCGCGCTTTGTGCAGCTCCTCGACCCGGGTGCTGCGCCAGCATCGATGAATGCCACTTGCCGATCTGGTGCTCGGGCGCCCGCCTCACACTCCGCACGCCGACGCCGCCACCGGGCTCGATGACGGCGTCACCATCTACTGGCGTGACGGCTGCCCCTTCTGCCTGCGGCCCGGCGAGCGGTGCACAAGCAGGACAGCCGGGCCACCTGGGTCGATATCTGGTCTGATCCCGAGGCGGCGGCGTACGTCAGAACCACCAACGAGGGTGGGAACGAGGTGGTGCCGACCGTCGTGATCGACGGCGTGGCGCACACCAACCCGCAGCCCCGCCTGGTCAAGGCCGCGTTGGCCAGACGGTAGATGGGTACCGAGGTGACCTTGTCGCTCCGCCCATGTCGGCCCCGACAAGCACGACCGACGCCCTCTCACGCTCGTCGGCGGGTGGTTGTCACGTCACCGGATGCGGATGCGGTCCCTCTTTGGGACGCTCTCGCCGTTGTCGACGCCATCCGTGGAACCCCTTGCTCAGTTGGCCGACCTCAGGGTCGGGCGCATGCCACCGCAGCGTGGCCGGCGGCAGGGATGCGGGTGGCCGCTGTGGGGAAGGCCAGAGCTGGTCCAGCGACGTCTCCGAGAGGCCCAAGCCGCCTAAGGACCTCCTCTACCGGCTCAGCCCTCCGGTTTCTCGTTCGCCCTCGCGCCCTCATGGCTCGCACGGCTGCTGCTTCGGAGGAGCGCGTAGCCGGCGAGGGCGGCGACGAGACTCCCCAGCATGATTCCGAGCGTGGCCAGCTCGATGGTGTCGGCGTCCTGGAACGCCAGGTCGGCCACGAAGATCGCAACGGTGAAACCGATCCCCGCGGTCATGGAGACACCAAGCAGATGGGCCTGCGTCATCCCGGTGGGGTAGCGGGCCATGCCGCTGCGGACGGTGAGCCAGCCTGCCGCGAAGATGCCGGTGGTCTTGCCCACCACCAGGCCGAGGAAGACGCCGAGGACCACCGGATCCGCAGCCCATTCACTGGCCGGCACGTCGGGAAACGGCAGCCCCGCGTTGGCGAACGCAAAGAGCGGCACTATGCCGAACGCAACGTAGGGCGCGAGCCGGGTCTCCACGCGGTGCAGCGGCGACTGAGTCTCTAGGGACAGCCGGCGGATCTCGCGGAGCGTGTGGTCGTTGAGCTCGTGCTCGTCGGCCGTGACCGTGCCGTCCTCGTTGCGGACGACGACCTCGTGGACCAGCGAGGTCGCCACCTCGGGATAGGCCTTGGGGGACAGCAGCGCGTACGCCGGCGTGATCATGCCGAACGCGACCCCGATGATGGTGGCGTGGACGCCGGACTCGTGGAGGGCGAACCATCCCACGGTGCCGAGCAGGATGAAGACCCACAACGCGCGGACCCGTATCCGGGTCAGCACGACGGCGGCGGCCACGGTAGTGGCGGCCGCGACCAGCCAGCCGAGGGAAATGCCGCTGGTGTAGAAGACCGCGATGACCAGGATCGCACCGAGGTCGTCGACGATCGCGAGCGTGAGAAGGAACAGCCGAGCCCCCAGCGGCACCCGGGAGCCCAACGACGTCACGATGGCCACGGCGAAGGCGTCCGCCGGGCCGGGGTCTGAGGAGCCGCACGCACCTCAGGTGGCCTAGCCTGATACCAGTCCCCGAGCACGGCGTTACGGCGGCGCTGACAGCTCAGCGACCCGTGCGCATCCGAGTCGATCTGCGGAGGCCCGTGTTGAGCATTTCTTCGACCACACCCGACCCGGAGGTCACCGAGTCGGACGCGCCGCTGGGGGACCCGACGATCGCCACGTTGATGGTGCTGGGCGCCAGCGGCGATCTCGCCAAGCGCCTGTTGATGCCGGCGCTGGGCAAGCTTCTGGACGCCGAACCGCATCGGCGTGGCCTGGTGCTGCTCGGGGCAGGGGTGGAGGCCCTGGACGACCAGTCCTGGAAGGAGCACGTCAGAACGTCGTTGCACGGCGCCGAGGTGTCCGGCGAAACCATCGACGCGTTGCTGGCCGCCACCTCCTACCAGCAGGCCGACGTCACCAAGGCCGAGGACCTGCAGCGGCTGATCCACACGGCCACCCCGGCGCCCGCGCTGTACTTCGCGCTGCCACCTGCGGTGACGGCCAAGGCGTGCGATGCGCTGAGCGCGGTCGACCTGCCTGTGGGGACCGTGCTGGTCCTGGAGAAGCCTTTCGGTGTCGACGGGGACAGCGCGAAGGCTCTCAACAGCCGGTTGGCCAGGTTGGTGCCCGAAGAACGGACGTTCCGCGTGGACCACTTCTTGGGCCGCTCGACGGTGCTCAACCTCCTCGGGGTGCGGTTCGCGAATCGGATCTTCGAACCGCTGTGGAGCTCCGAGCACGTCGCCAGCGTCGACATCGTCTACGACGAACAGCTCACGCTGGAGGGTCGGGCGCGCTACTACGACGGCGCCGGTGCCCTCGTCGACATGATCCAGAGCCACCTCCTTCAGGTGATGGCGCTCGTCGCGGCGGCCCCGGTCGCGGCCATCACCGCCACGGACCTGCGCGCGGCGAAGGCCGAGGTGCTGCGCTCGTGCCGAGTCTGGGATGGTGACCCGGCCCGGGCCTCCCGCCGCGCTCGGTACGTCAACGGCACGATGGACGGCCGGCAGGTGCCCGATTACGCCGACGAACCCGGGGTGGACCCCTCGCGCGAGACCGAGACCCTGGCCGAGGTCGTCGTGGAAGTGAACAACTGGCGTTGGGCTGGGGTGCCGTTCCGGTTGCGCTCCGGCAAGTCCATCGGCGTTGCGCGGAAGGAGGTCGTGCTGACCTTCAAGCCCGCGCCGCGCGTGCCGACCGGGCTCACCGGCGATGTTGCGCCGGACCGGCTCCGGCTGGTCCTCAATCCGGACGCCATGGCGTTGGAGGTGAACGTCAACGGCGAGGACAACCCGATGACCATCGACCGGGTGATCCTGGAGACCGACCTCAGCCCCGGACGGCTACCGGCCTACGGAGAAGTGCTCGCGGGAGTGCTCGACGGCGACCCGCTGCTCGCGGTGCGCGGCGACACCGCGGTCGAGTGCTGGCGCATCATCGACCCCGTCCTGGGAGCGTGGCGGGCGGGTCACACCCCGCTCGAGTCCTACCCCGCCGGCTCGCAAGGCCCCGAAGGCTGGCCGGCCTGAAGCGTGCCGGACCTTGGTGTCCGAACGCTCAAGGCGAGTCACCCGCGCTGACCCGCGCGAGTCCCTCGGCAGTAGCGGCCTTGTGCTCGGGTCTCGCCGCCTCGAGGAGGACCAGCAACATCGACCGTAGGCGGCGTACGACTCGGTCGGAGTCCCCTCCGTAGTGCAACAGCTCAGTGACGACATGGTCGAGGTGTCCGGCGTAGGTCTGCGGGCGGTACACAGCGACGATGCGGCCGTCGTCGACGAGGGTGGCTGGGGGATCGGGCTGGCCCGCCAGCTGGGTCAACACGACGTGGAGCTCGTTCACCGCCTGCACCGCGGTCGTCGGGTCGTTGACGCCGGGGGAGAGCGCCCGGTCGGCGATGTCGAGGAGCTGCCGGACGCCGAAGCCGGGGTCCGCGGCCACGTCACGCTCCAGACCGAGGCGGACGGCGCCGCTCACGTTCTCCTCCGCGTCTCCGGACGCCGATGCGCCCCACAGCCAGCCGATGCGCTGCCCTGGGGCCAGGTGGTCCCCCGGCTCCAGCTCGAGCTCGATGACGCCTCCACGTCGATGGGCCTCCTTGACGAGGCGCTCTCGGTCGAGGGCCGTCACGTAGCCCGAACGGTCGCCGTTCTGCAGCGGCTGGCGGGTCTCTCCGGCGGGCGGCGACCACGGTCGGCTGCCCTCCTCCGGACCCGCGAGGCGTCGAGCCGCGTCAACGGTCTGGCGCCTCACGCTCGCCATCACGTGAGCCACCTGCACCGCGGTCGTGATGTGGTGGATGAAGGCCAGGAACAATCCAACCGCCACCACGACGTACGCCGAGGCGGCGGTGACCGAGAGTTGAGGCACCCGGCCGTCGTCGCCGCCGCGGACTGCGCGCAGCACGGTGAGTGCATAGACGAAGGAGCCGGTGAACACCCCGAGGGTCAGCTGCACCACCCGGCTCTGCAGGAACGAGCGGAGGATGCGCGGCGAGAACTGGCTGCTGGCCAGCTGGAGGACGACGATCGTGATCGAGAAGACCAGGCCGGTGACGGAGATCATCGCCCCTGCGATGGTTCCCAGCACGCTCCGCGCGCCGTCGACGCCGCCCTCGAAGACCCAGGCCGGCGTCTGCTCGAGCCGTGAGTCCAGCTCCGGCAGCGCGATCCCCAGCGCCAGCGAAGCCGCAGCAACGAGGAGCGGCAACGCCCAGAAGCGGCCCCACACTGCGCCCCACCAGGTCAGGCGCGACGGAGCCGGCCATGCCTCGGTCATGAGGCTCCTCCGCGGCCGCGGACGGCGTCCAGAAGGTGCGGCCCGCCCTCGACAACGACCACGTCCGAGCCGGTAGCGACCTCGGCGTCTCTCAAGGCTCGGAGCACGGCCTGGATCACCTCGTGCTGGGCCACCTTGGTCTCCATCTGCCGGGCACCGGACCAGAAACGCAGGTCCATCCGGACCGTCGCTGACCCCACCTCCTGCAGCAGGGCCTGAGGGGGTGGATCGGGCAGCACCTGAGGGACCCCGGCCATCGCCTGCTGCGCGGCCTGCACCCCGGCGTGGAGGTCGGCGCTGTCGTCGAGGTCGACGCTGACGGTCGACCGGACATGCTCGTAACCGGTCTGGACGGTGACCATCTCGGAGTGCACCAAGGAGTTCGGGATGTGCACCAGCCGACCGTCGAAGGTCCGGACCCTCGTGCTGGTGAGAGCGATCGCGGTGACGGTGCCTGCGACGTCCCCGACGGAGATCTGGTCCTCGACGCGGAAGGTGTCGCGGGCGAGGATCACGATGCCGGCGAACATGTTGCCGAGCACCGTCTGGAACGCGATGCCCGCCGCGATGGACAGGATCCCGATCCCACCGAGCGCGTTGACCGGTCGGACGCTGGGAAAAACGACGGTGACGGTTGCAGCGAAGGACATCAGGAGAACCAGCCACTGAGCGAGGATGGAGAACATGTGACTGGCGCTCGGAGACCGGCCGCGCCACCGCAGCACGGCCCGGGTCACCCACCTGACGGCTCGGCTGACGAGCCATCCTCCCACGAGGACGCCGAGCCCGAAGGATGCCGCCTCCCAGGTGACCGGCGGAAGGTCCAGCGCCTCACTCGCAGCGTCGGGAACGGACGTGAGGGTCAAGGCCATGTGCCGACCCTCGCACGGACAGGTCGGCAGCGGCGCCGCTCGTGTGCGACCGAGGCGGGCTCCTGTGCCGGACCACCCCGGGTCGCAGGCCACGCGGGCTCCCATGAGCTGGGTGCACGATGGCCAGGTGAACATCGACCGGCTGGGTGGAGGAGGACGACCCCTCCTCCGGGTCGGCCTCATCACGGCGGCGTTCGCGGGGGCGCTCGTTCTCGTCTACTACCTCACTGTCCTGACCGTGCCAGGACGGCGCATCGCCGACGCTTCGCTCCGGGGCGCGCTGCTGACGGGCCCTGGCCTGAGGACGGGCGTGGACGCCGTCCTCAACGTGGTGTCCGTGGCGTCGCTCCTGGGTGCGATGGCTGCGGTGGCGGTCGTCGCGTTGTTTCGCCTGGACCGACTCCGAGGTCTTGCAGCGATCGGAATCCTCCTCGGCTCGAACGTCACGACGTGGCTCTTGAAGGAGGTGCTGCTGGTGCGGCCGGACCTGGGGATACGGGAGGTCGCGCCCGCGTCGCTGAACAGCCTGCCCAGCGGGCACACCACTGCGGCGTTCTCGGTGCTCGCAGCGCTGCTCTTCGTCGGGCCGCCACGGTGGCGGCTGGCGCTGACAGTCATCGGCGGTTCCTATGTCACCTTGACCGCGCTGGCGACCATGTCGGCCGGTTGGCATCGGGCGGGGGACTCTATCGCCGCCTTCGCGGTGGTCGGGTTGTGGACCAGCGGGGCGGCCCTCGCCGTGATCCTCGCCGGTCCCTCCGCAGAGCCCCCGATCACGCGGCGCCCCGCCGGACCGACGTCCATGCGCTGGCCGGCCGCTGTCATGGCGGGATCGCTGGCGCTCGGTCTGTTGATCTCGATCGCCCTCGCCGTCACGCCGACCGTTCTGGACAGCACGGCGGGGCGAGCGAGCGCCTTCTTGGCCGGCGGGCTGCTCATCATCGGGTCGATCGCCGCTGCACTCCTCGGCGTACGCGCCCTGCTCGTCATCGTCGACCCGGCCAGACGGCGCATCCCGTAGCGCGGCTGATCCACCAGTTCCGGTGTGCCGTGATCGTGATGACCAGGCGCCGCTCCTGCGGAGATCGTCAGACGCCTTCGCGTTCGGTTGCGGTCAAACGCTGGCGCGGCCACGCGCTCCACTTGCCGAACAGCGTGAGGGCCGCCGGGAGCAGCACCGACCGCACGACGAGCACGTCGAGCAGGATCCCGACGAACATCGCAAAGGCCAGCTGGCGGAACGGCACCAGTGGCACGACCGCCAGCAGCCCGAAGCTCACCGCGAGGGCGAGGCCAGCGACCAGCAGCGCCGACACGACGCCCGGCATCGTCTCGACGACAGCCGTCGACAGCGGCCGCGTGCGTGCGCGCTCCCAGATCGTCCCGACCGCGAAGATGTTGTAGTCCGAGCCGAACGCCAGAAGAAGCACGGCAGCGGCGAACGGCACGTAGAACGTCAGCCCGGCACCCGGGGTCAGCTGCTCGAAGACCAGCACGGTCAGCCCCAAGGCCGCCGCCAGCGACAGCACGCTGCCCGCCAGCAGGTAGAGCGCTGCGATCGGCGCACGAAGGAAGAGGATCAGCATCAAGAAGTTCGCCACGAGGGCGGTCACGGCGATGCGCAGCAGGTCACCCTCGGTCTGGTCGACGATGAACAGGGCCGCGGCCGTGTCACCGGCGAGGGCCGTTGAGACGTCCGGCAGCCCACTGGCTGCCACGAGTTCCGGCATCTGTTCCTGGAGCCGGCCCGCTGCGTCGATAGCGGTGGCCCCGAGTGCCGGGGCGTCCAGCACGACGAGGAAACGGGCCGCTGTCCCGTCATCGAGGACCAGCACGTCCCTCTCCAGGGCCCTGGGGGTGTCACCGGGCCCGAGCACTCCGGCGACGCCCGGCTGGCCTTCGAGGAGGGTCCCCAGGCTCGCGAGGTCGCGCCGGCGCTCGTCGAGGTCCCGACCCTCCACGAGCAGCGTCGTCGGGGACAGAATTCCCGGCGAGAACCCGGCGCGGGCCGCGTCGGCCGCTTGTCGCACTCCGCTGTCGGCCGGTAGCGACCCGACGAACGACACGCCCAGCCCGAGGTTGGCGAGCGGTGCGGCGGCCAGCACCAGAACCGCGACAGCCCCTACGAGCACCACGGCGGCCAGCCCTCTCCGGTGGGCGACGGCAGACAGTGCGCTGCGCCGTCGATCGGCGCGAGGCGAGGGGACGGGCTCGTCCGAAGGACGAGGGTGCGTCGGCCAGAAGGACCAGCGTCCCAGGACAGCCAGAAGGGCCGGCACCAAGGTCACGGCGACGACGAGGCCGACCACCACGGTGAAGACCAGAGCCGGGCCAAGGGCTCGGAAGAACAGGGACTCCGCGACGATGAGGGCGGCGGTCCCTGCGGCGACGGCCAGTCCGGCGACGAGCACGATGTGTCCGTAGTCGACGGTCGCCTCACGAGCGGCGTCCAGCCGTTGATGGCCGTCGCGCACCTTGCGGCGAAGCGCAGCGAGGAAGAAGACGGTGTAGTCCGTGACCACGCCCAACAGGAGCGCCACGATCACCGGCTCGAGCTCGCTCGGTGTGGCGACGCCGAAGAGATCGGCGACACCGCCGGACAACCGCAGCGTGACGACGTAGGCGACCCCTGTGGTGAGGACGGCGATCACCGGGGCGACCACGGACCTGAAGGCGAAGCCGACGATGAGGACGATCGCGGCAAGGGTGAGGGTCTCCACCTGTGGCAGCGAAGCCCTGATGATGTCGCCCTGCTCCGCCCGTGCCGGCACCGAGCCGGTGACTCCGACGATCGCGTCCCTCGGTCCGAAGAACTGCCGCGCGTAGCGCTGGGCCGTACGCCGCTGGGTCCCCAGGGACACGTCGGGCTCGAACAGGAGGTACGTGAGGGCTGTCGTACCTCGCTCACGGGTGCCGGGGAAAGCGCCGAGTGCATTGGTGATGGGGAGCGCGCCGCGCAGCGCAGGCAGCCGTGGATCAGGTTGTCGGGTGACCCCGACGGCGCTGACCGCGGTCCGCGCCTGCGCGTAGGGAGACATCCCCTCGGGATCGCGCTGCACGAGCGTGGTTCGGCCCATCAGCGGGAACCCGAAGAGCTCCACCGAACGCAGCTCGGTGGCGATCGCGGGGGTGTCACGCGGGAGAAGACCGCCGAGGCCGCCGCCCCCGCGCGACTCACCGAAGCTGGGGAGGACCAGCAAGGCCCCGAGGGAAACAGCTGTCCAGAAGCCGATCACCCACCAGCGCAACCTGACCAACAGCCTCGCGGAGGCCCGTGCGGCGCGGCTCCCGGCCGGACGACTGCGCTCCTCCTCCGTCGCGGTCACCGGTCTCAGCCTCGCGGCCGCTGCAACCCCAGGCGCTGGAGCTCGGCCTCGGCAAGCGGACCTGTGCGCCCTTCTGCGAGCGCCCGCCACGGATCCTTCTCGACGCGTTGCAGTGTCGTCAGGGGCAATCGCTGGACGGCCCGCTCCGCGAGGTACCGGTCTCTGACCTCGCCGTCGGTGGAACTCTTCAGGAGCTGACGGACCTCGGCGACCTCCCGTCGGCGTGCCTGCCGCAACGGCAGGTACAACCAGAGCACAGGTAGCGCGGGAAGCAGCACGATGGCCAGGCCCAGGAGCACGGACAGCTGGCGGAGCTGGGACTTCACCGCCTGCCCACGGACAGCGATGTCCTCTCCTGCGACAACGACCTCTCCTCCAAGCTCGCTGGTGCGCTCACCGACCACCGGAACATCGACCAGCGACTCGAGCGCCTCCCCCGTGGAGTGGATCGCCCGTCCCGAGGTCGACACGGTGTCGCCGACCTCCGACACCTGCCAGACGGCGTATCCGGCCCAGCCGCCGACCACCACCCACAGCACCAGCCAGAGGATCACGAGACCGTCCAACCGACGTAGGGTGACCTCGTCCGCGGTCCGGACATCCACGTCCATGTGGACAATGTAAGGCCCGAGCACCTTCGAAGGCAGAACGCACGCTGCGGCGACCCGGTCCGAAGGAGGGGACGAATGACCGAGCACCAGGATCCGCACGTACCGGACCGTGGGGTGCCGGCCCAGGACGGTCGGTCGGGCTCGCTGTGGTCCGTGTTCGCTCCGGCAGCAGCCCTGCTCCTCGGTCTCGTCCTGGGTGGGGTGCTGGTAGGTGTGGTCGTCGACGGCGACGACGAACGGTCGCTCGGCACCGATCCGAGTGCCTCGCCGACGCCCGGCGGCGACAGCGGGTCGCCCTCTGCCGGGGCGACCGTCATCGTGGTTCCCGACGAGTGCCTCGCCGCCGCGGACTCCGTCGACCAGGCTGTCGAGCTGGCCCGGCAGGGCGCGGATGCCGTCCGTCAGTTCGAGCCGGAGCAGCTTCGGGAGCTGTTGCGGGAGCTCGAAGAGCTTGACCTACGAGCGCGAGCCCAGGCGGAGGCGTGCAGGGAGGTACAGACGTCCAGCTCTCCAGCGCCCTGACGGCTCGACCTTCGACACCTGTATGCCTTTCTCTTTCGCGCCGCAGGCCGCAGCCCCGGCGAGTGGGACAAGAACCAAGCGGAGCCGAGTGGCGCGTATCGATGCAGAGCCCCCGGGGGGAGACTCGTGCGCATGGGCCCTGTGGTTCGACACCTGGTCCGGGCTGGCGCGCATCCTCGTCGTCGGGGCGGCGGCGTACGCCGGACTCCTCCTCGTCTTCCGCATCTCCGGCAAACGAACGCTGGCGAAGCTCCACGCGTTCGACTTCGTTGTCACGGTCGCGCTCGGGTCGACCCTTGCCAGCGTCCTGCTGAACACGACCGTCGCCTGGGCAGTGGGTGTCACCGCTCTCGCACTCCTGGCCGGATGGCAGTTCGCCGCGGCCGTGGTCACCACGAGGGCGCCATGGACGCGGACGATCGTCACGCAGAGCCGACGGTCTTACTGAAAGACGGCTGCATGATCCACGGTGCCCTCCGTGGGCAGCGGGTGAGCGAAGCGCAGGTCCGACAGGCGGTTCGAGGGTCCGGGTGCGGCGCGCTGGAGGACATCGCGCTGGTCCTGCTCGAAACGGACGGCACCCTCAGCGTCATCTCCGCGGAGAGAGTTGGCAGCGGCACGGCCATCGGCTGTCGGCATCTGCCGCTATGTCATACGCGCCGGGCCGCGACCGCCTCGGCGCCGTCGTTGATCGCGGCGGCTTACGCTCTGCCCGCCCGAAGGACTGCCTCGTCGGGGTCGACTTCCCCGCTGTCGACCTCGGCATCGGAATCGGGCTGGTGACGCAGGTCGTTGGTATTGCCCGAGGGCATCGCCTCGACCGTCGACACCGGTGGCAACGGAATTATCCGGAAAGCGACTAGGAGCACGCCAGGTGAACCAGGAGCCCCCGATGATCACTGAGCTCAGGGATGGCTCGACGTCGCGATAGCGGGCGGCCTCCTGACAATTCGACCGTTGACGGGACTTCATCGGGGGGCAAGGGACACGCGAGAGGTGAGTCGGAGACGGGATCGAGGCGTTCCGAGGTCGGATTGACAGCCGTCCGACCGTAAGGCCTCGACGGTGTCCGAGCTGCGGCGTGTGCTCTCGCCCGCATGACGCCGGCCAGCCGTACTGGGATCGCGTGACGGCTCGGACCGGTTGAGGGCTCAGTAGTGGGCAGCGTCGTGAACGAGGATGGCGATCTGTACGCGGTTGCTCACCTGGAGCTTGCTGAGCAGGCGCGAGACGTGAGCTTTGACGGTGGCTTCGCTCATGTACAGGGCGTCGGCGATGTCGGCGTTCGAGGCGCCTGCTGCAAGCGCTGTCGCGACTTCTCGCTCTCGGTCAGTGAGCTGCGTCAAGCGTTCGGCGGCAGCGCGCTGCCGTTCGGACGTCTCGGTGTTGCCGAAGTGTGACAGCAGCGTGCGGGTGACCGACGGGGAGACGATCGCCTCGCCGGCTGCGACCAACCGGACGGCGCTGATGATGTCGGCCGGAGGGGTGTCCTTGACGAGGAACCCGCTGGCGCCGGCTCGCAGGGCGGCCAGGACCTGGGCATCGGCCTGGAACGTGGTAAGCACGATGACCTGTGGCGCCGGGTCCAAGCGGCGTACGGCGGCGGTCGCCGTGATGCCGTCGGTGTGCGCCATGCGGATGTCCATGAGGACCACGTCCGGGCGGTACTGACGGACAGCGGCGACCGCGGTGGAGCCGTCGTCGGCCTCTCCGACCACCGCGAGGTCGTCGGCGGAGGACAGAATGAGCCGCAGCCCTGCACGGACGAGGGCGTCGTCGTCGACGAGCAGCACCGTCACGGTGGCCACGTCAGCTCCGCTTCGACCACGAAGTCCCCGGAGTTGTCGGGCCCGTGCAGCAGCGTGCCACCCGCGAGCGCGACCCGTTCCTGCAGCCCGAGGAGCCCGGCCCCGGAGCCAGGCAGCGCTAGTGCGGAGCCCGCCACGCGTGGTTGCTGGTTGCGGACGCTGATGTGCAGCCCCTGCTCGGGAGCGCCGGTGACGCGTACGCGCGCCGGGGAGCCGTGAGCGTGCTTACCGACATTGGTGAGCGCTTCCTGCACGATCCGGTACGCGTCCCTCCCCAGCGCCGGCGGCACCTCGTCCCGGCGCTCCACGTTCATCTCGAAGTCAATCTCCGCGCCGGCCGCTTCTCTCTCTTCCACGAGGCGGGTGATGTCACGCAAGGTCGGCTGCGGCGCGGTTGCCGCCGCGTGCCCGTCGTCCTCCCGCAGCACACCGATCACGCTGCGCAGCTCCTCGAGTGCCTGGCGGGCGGTGGTGCGCAGCAACGCCGCGGTGGCCTGCACCTGCTCCGGTGGCAGGTCAGGGCGCACCTCCAGACCCCCGGCGTGCAGCGCGAGCAGCGAGATCCGGTGCGCCAGCACGTCGTGCATCTCGCGGGCGATCCGGGTGCGCTCGGCCACCCGCGCCTGCTCCTGCTGCAGCTCCTGGTCAGCCTCGGCCCGCAGTGCACGCTCCCGCAACGAGAGCAGCAGCAGCCGCCGGGCACGGATGAACATGCCCCACCCGCTCGCGGCCAGCGTCAGCGGCACCACGAACAGCAGCACCGCGACCGGACCAGTGGTCGGGCTGTAGGCGGCGTAGGCAAGCAGCGACGGAATCCACAGCGCGGTGACCACCACGGTCGGCCGGGCGGGGCGGTGCACCGCCAGAGAGGAGAGCGCGAGGAGGCCGGCCGGGGTCGCCGAGCTGGAGACAACCCCCAGCAGCAGGCACCCGACCGCCACGGCGACCGGCCAACGGCGCCGCCACCACAACGAGCCGCTCGCGAGCACCCCGCCGGTGACGTCGGCGGCCATGTAGCTGGCGCTGAGCGGCGTGGTCGCGTCGCGCAGCTGCGGGCTGAGGAACAACGCACCCAAGCAGACGGCGAGCAACACCCCGAGGGCGTCCACCAACCGGCCACCTCCGTCGTGGCCTTGCCTGACCTCCGGCATCGGCAGGTCGTTGGACGCCGCAACCGGCCTCGCCGAGGCGGCCCACGACGACCGCCACCGGGACACAACCTCACCGTAGACCGGTCCTCGGCCCGGCGAACATCGACGAAAGTCGCGACCGGCCCGCCGAAAGGCGGTATCCGTCCCGTCCAGCTGCCGCCCTTCGGTGGACCGGCGTAGACGCTCCGCCGATGTCTGCAGCTGCTGAGCCAGGCGAGTGTGTGAAGCGCCGGCATCGAAGCCCGGTCATCACCGATCCCGCGAAGGGGCACCGCCATGGACACCATCGAACAACGACCGCACCCGCTTACCCGGCAGTCCGGCGCCCACCCGGACGCGACGACAGACGGAGCGTCCCGGTTGCCGCTCTGGCGGCTCAACCTGATGCGCGTCGGCTACTTCGTGATGGGAGTTGGGCTGGTGGTCTTCAGGTGGCCCGAGTTGGCCAATCACGCCGACTGGGAGCTGAAGGAGGGCACCGTCGTCACCATGCTCGTCGCGATGTCGGTGCTCGCGCTGCTCGGGCTGCGCTACCCCCAGCGGATGCTGCCCATCCTGCTCTTCGAGGTCGGCTGGAAGCTGACCTGGCTCGGGACGGTCGCGCTGCCGCTGTGGCTCGACGGCAACCTCACCGGCGCGGCCCTCGAACAGGCCGACACGGTGCTCTGGGTGGCGATCGTCATCGCCGTCATCCCCTGGCGCCACGTCGTCCGCCAGTACGTGCTCGCTCGCGGGGAAGGGTGGCGTTGAGATGAGCAAGCTCATCACCACCCACCTCACCGTCGACGGTCCCGTCGAGCAGATCTGGCAGACGCTCACGGATCTGGAGGGCTACGCCGACTGGAACCCGTTCATCACTGCCGCCGGAGGAGTCATGAGCGTCGGCCAGCGCCTGAACCTGCGGATGCAGCCTCCTGGGAGACGCGCCATGACGTTCAAGCCGTGGGTCACCGCGGTGGAGGAGCATCGCTACCTGGAGTGGCTGGGCCGTCTGGGGATGCCCGGGCTCTTCGACGGCCGACACAGCTTCAGCCTCACTCCGCTGTCCGGCGGACGAACCCTGCTCCAGCAGTCAGAGACGTTCACCGGGGTGCTCATCCCCTTCGCCGGGTCAATCCTCACCCCCACCCGCGTCGGGTTCGAGGCGATGAACGAAGCCCTGGCTCGAAAGAGCCTGCGGCTCCCGAGCTAGATCTGCTGCACCGGCGCGGGGGTGCGGTTCGTCATCCGATCACCCGAACCGATTGAAGATGCTCAAGATCTCCGCGGGCTCGCACCCAGTGCTGCCGAACCAGTGCGGCACCCGGAGTGTCCAACTCAACCACCTCTTCAGGAGCGAGAACCAGTCCTGCTGTCCGAGCACGAGCCGCAGGTGTCCGGAGAGGACGTACGCCCACTCGTGCCCGTCGTTTCCCTCTCGGTTAGGGGGTGACCTCGGTGGTAAGGATGACAAATTTCACCGCGTGGCGCCACATGTTCCCTGAGCCTCAACCCCTACCGAAAGTCCGATAAGCCGATGCGTTCACTCATGCGTTCCTTCAGACCCGTCCGCGTCGGGCGCGCCGGCGCCATCTACGACCTCATGACGACCGTCGGTTTCGCCACTCCATGGACGGCCACGCTCGTCCTCGGCATTCTCGCCGACGTTCACGACGAGCTCGGCCTCGCGGGCGATCCGATGCCCACGTTCGAGACGTCCCACCTGCTGTTCGTCACGCTGTTCGGCGTCATCGTCACGCTCTGGAGCGTAGTGCGCATCTTGTGGCCCGTCCCTTTGCTTATCGCCGCCGACACAGTCGGCAGGGCAGCATTCTCCGCGTTCTTCATCTCGTCGCTGTTAAATGGGCATTCGGCCGTCGTCGTGACGTTCCTCATTCCGGAGGTCAGTTGGCTCATCGCCCAGGGCCTCGGCGTCCGCAAGGCGCTCAGGGACGACCGCGAGGGCGTCACAGGTCCCGTCCTGGCCGCCGCCTAGGGCCGCTGCCCTCCTGCCACGAGGAACCACCAACCAGGTCTTGGGGGAGCGCCATGTGAACCGACGGCAGCCATACGGTCTCGACGCACGCGGCGAAGGTGACCTCACCGCGGGACTGGTCGTGCCACGCACCGTCGCGGACCTTGGCCTCCTCGCGGTTAGCGGCGCGTACGGCGGCGCGGCGAGACGAGTAGGTGCCGGCGGAGCGTTGCCGGCCTTCGGGGTCGCGGTAGCAGGCCACGAACCGCTTGTCGCCGTCGTCGGTGACCAGCTCCTTGATCCACACCACGAGTGCCTCCCCGGAGGCTGGGAAAAGTTGATGTCCGCTCAGTGTCCGCAAACAGTGCCCCGAACGGGAACGAACGTCGGCGAACGCATGCGGAAACTTGGCGTGAGTCTGATGCGATGAAGGAGCGAGGCCCCGCCCCTTCATCGCATCAGAGCCGGGTTCGTGGGTCACCACGGGCCCGGCTTCTGCGTCCCGTGCCAGCACACTGTCTACTGACACCGCCTCGGATGGCCAGCCAGCAGCATTTATCGCGGACATCCGCGGACATGGGCGAACGAAGGCGGAACCCGATCGTGGTGACCTCTTGGCCGCCGACCCACAGGTCGCATCGCGCCGCGGCCCTCGTTTGAGCAGCGGCCGCGCCAGCTCGCATTTTGCAGCCAGCTGGTGCCGCGCTGGGCAACAGTCACTCAGGCCCGTGAGGATGTTCAGCAGAGTGCATCCCCGATGGGACGAACCGGTTGGTCGTTTACCGGGAGGCGATCACTCACGTTGCCAGTCGACTCGACGATCCCCCGCAACGGCGTTCCGCTTGCGCCCCGACGACGGAATCGCGGGCGAGCAGCACCCGTGGGTCGGAACCGTAGGCACAATTTGCCCCCGGTAGGGACGGGACGTACAAATTTTGGGAGACGCCCTTGTTAGCGCAGCCCCCGGCTGCTCTCGCTTAGTTGTTTGTCGAAGTGCGCGATCTGGAGGCATGTGTAGAAGGTGCGGATCTGCCCGCAGCTTGCGCCGGACACGTGGCGGTCCACGTGCGAGTTGGAGGTTGGGCAACTAGCAAAAGCGCGTCGGCGAGCCTGTCACAGGTGACCTCGGCGCTGGACGGCTCGGCGCAACAACACCGCAGATGCGCATCAGCGGTGCGAACTGCGCCCCCTGCCGGCGCTGAGTTGGCGCTGGGCTAGCTGCGCGCTTCCACTCGGTGACCCGCTCGAGCACCGTTGGCGCGAGCCGGGCCGCGAGCGGTGCGACCATGGCGGCGAGAGGCTCCGTGACCGCGGCGGCGTCCGTAGCGAGCACCTCGGTGAGCTCGAGCGGTGCGGGTCGCGCATCGTGAGTTCCAGGAACGTAGACCGCTGCTCCTCTCCGGTCTACCGTCAAGTCCGTGCCTACGTCGGCTAGGAGGCGTCATGAGCGAAGTGATCGTCGGTGTCGTCCTCACCGCTCTGCTCGGCGGCCTCCTGGTTCCAGGCATTACGAGTTGGCTCGGACAGCGCCACGCGCGAGATCATGTGGCCCGCGATCTGCTTGAGAAGCTCGCGGACAGCCTGTGGTCGTACTGGAAGCTCGCGATGCGTGTTGCGTATTACGGGCGGTTACTCGATCGCCATAGCGAGTACGAGGCTGCACTAGAGGCTTGGGACGGCTCTAAAGCGTGGACCAACGGGGCCCGGATCCAGGCCCAGGTGAGTCGGTCCAAGCGCATCCTTCCCGACCAGACCCATAAGGCCTTGAACAAGGCACAAAGCGAAGTCGTCGACGACCTCGACACGAAAGTGGAGGAATCGAGAAGGGAAGAAGACGCGGCAGCGTGGGCAGAGCTGTACGACTACCTGTACAGGACGAAGCGCGACGAGGTCGAATCCTTGCTCTTCTCCTTGAGCGAGCACCTGGATTGGGAACTACGCCTCCCCATCACACGCTGGGTGCTCAGATGGCGGGGCCGCGCACCGAAGGCGATTCCCGCCCGCGAGAGTCAGCTGGGGTAGCCCTCATTTGCTCGCGCGCTACAACTTTTGGTTTGTCGCAGGTCGCCATGGTCAGGTCGAGTCCACGGGCGGGTACGCCGTTATCCACCACGACAGTGGGACCGACTGAGCTGGTCATTCAAGCTCCTTCGAGTTGTCCGAAGGCAGGCTGGCGCCGTAGTCGGTCTATGCAGCCCTGACTTCGATAAGTCGTGAGCGTCCCGCCGAGTGGTGGGGTTTCGGGGTTCGGTGAGTCGTCCAGCTTGAGGGCGCCATCGGCGGGATTCTCGGTGTGTACCGCCAAGTACTCACCAGGAGGGTTCCCACCGATGGCGTTGTCCAAGTCTGTCGCATCCGAGTTGCTCGAAGCGTTCCGTGCCGGGGAGGGCGTGGATCTGATCCGGGAATCGGTCCGGATGGTCATGCAGGATCTGATCGAGGTCGACGTTGCCCAGCTGATCGGCGCCGAGCGCTATGAGCGGACCGAGGCCCGGACCACGCACCGCAACGGGTCACGGCCGAAGCTGATCTCGACCCAGGCCGGCGATGTCGAGTTGGCGATCCCGAAGCTGCGGCAGGGATCGTTCTTCCCGGTCATCCTCGAGCGGCGCCGCCGGATCGACCAAGCCCTGTATGCGGTGATCATGGAGGCCTGGGTTCACGGGGTCTCGACACGGGCGGTCGACGACCTCGTGCAGGCGTTGGGCATCGGCTCCGGCATCTCCAAATCCGAAGTCAGCCGGATCTGCGCCGGTCTGGATGAGCAGGTCGCCGCGTTTAGGAGCCGGCCGCTGCACCACACCACGTTTCCGTACGTGTTCTGCGACGCCACCTACCTCCACGTCCGCCGCGGCGGGCAGGTCACGTCGATGGCGGTCGTCGTCGCGACCGGGGTCACCGCCGACGGTGGCCGGGAGATCCTCGGCGTCGATGTCGGCGACTCCGAAGACGAGGTGTTTTGGCGCGGGTTCCTCCGCACGTTGAAGGAGCGGGGGTTGTCGGGGGTGCGGCTGGTGATCTCCGACCAACACGCCGGCCTGGTCGCCGCTCTGGCCCGGCAGATGCAAGGCGTGGCCCACCAGCGGTGCCGGGTCCACTTCGCCCGCAACCTCCTCGCCCTGGTCCCGAAGTCCCACAAGGACATGGTCGCCGCGGTGTTTCGGACCGCGTTCGCCCAACCCGACGCCGCCGCCGTGTCGCGGGCCTGGGACACCGTCCGTGACCAGCTGGCCGCGAGTTTCCCGAAGATCGGGCCCCTGATGGATACCGCGAAGGCCGAGGTGTTGGCCTTCACGGCGTTCCCTCGGCAGCACTGGGTCAAGATCTGGTCGACGAACCCGATCGAGCGGATCAACCGCGAGATCAAACGCCGAGCCCGGGTGATCGGGATCTTCCCTAACGACGCCTCCGTGATCAGACTTGTCGGTGCGGTCCTCCACGACGCCCACGACGAATGGCAAGTCGGCGAACGCCGCTATCTCTCCGAAACCTCCATGGCGTTACTCAACCCCGCCAGCGATACTGAACCCATCGCCGCCATCTCGGCGGCACGGTAGGCATCGAGAATCACCGAAAGCCCACCACTCAGCGGGGCACTGCCGATAAGTCGTCGGTCCCATGCTGAAGTTGCACCGAGCCTGCGGCAGTTGCCGCAGTCTCGCACTGGGCCACTCCAAGCCCCGATCGGGGAGGAACGTGTCTGGTCCCGCATCAGCCGAGAGCCCTACTGAGCGCCTCCTGCCGGTTGAGCCGGACGACACGGCACCCAACGGGTCGTTGGTGCGGCTGCTCGCCTCCGCCTCGCGCGATGATATGACGCACTTCGAACTAGGGGCTGGGGAAACCGAATCGCACAGCACTATCGGACGGTTGAGGAGATCTGGTACAAACTCGAGGGGGTGGGGCGGACGTGGCGAGAGCCGCTCAATGGGGCAGCCCAGGTCATCGACAGGCGGCCGGGCGTGAGCCTGACGATCCCGGTCCGCACCCGTTTCCAGTTCCGCAACACGGGGCGGATTCCTCTGTCAGCCATCGGCGTCACCATGCCGCCGTGGCAGGGCGACGGCGAGGCCGTCGAAGTCGACGGTCCCTGGCCGCCTGAGATCCACCAAGCAGCGGACTGATCCCGCTTGGGATGACCCTGGACCGTCAGGTTCGCGTTGGCTACGTCGCTCGACATGGGACCGCAGCACGCCGTGCCCGACCGCTAACTGTCGCCATCGGCCGGGCTGTGCAGTCGGCGGCGTCCTTCGGACACTGACTTTGAGCCCTCTGCGGATGACATGGTCGCACCACGAGCGATCACCGGAGGGCCGCGACGACGCCGCGTGGCTGACACCACGAGTAGAACCGCGATGGCGACCCATGCGGAGGTCGTCCCAGCCCTACGCGCGCTGCCCTGGGCACCGGACCGCTAGGCTGGGTCGTTCGCCCAGCCAAGCAATTGCCAGGGTTGATTCCTGCCAGACCGGGCGAACATCCGGCAATTCTCAAAACTCTTCTCGGTCTCTCCTTGCCCTAGCGTTACGACGCACCGGACCAGGGCGCAGTGGTCGGAGACGTGGAGCAGGTCAACGTGCGTGGTCTCTCGAGCGGCGCTCCGTTCGACAGCTGCAAGGAACACCGCCCTCGTCACATGGACGCCGTTGGCGCGCCGCATCACGAACTCAGGAGCAAGGAGCCGATCGAACCAAGTCGCATCCCCTGCGGTCTCGCGGACTGCGATCTCGTGGTTCAGTGCGATCAGGTCGTCGCTGAACATCAGGTTCCTTGTGTCCGAATTGGCATCGTCCATTGAACCGCCTCGGGCGACGGATTGGAAGCGTCTCGTGAGTCACTTGGGATGCCCGGTGACGCACGCGGGTGAACGTCCTCGATCTCGCGGAAGCATCCCTGGCGGCGGCGGACAAGTTCCTCAGCGGTCAGCGGAGCAAGGCAACGCCGCCACGGCCACGGCCAGCCGCACTGGGTGAGCGCGGCAAGCACTTGTGACCGCTCATGGAGACCGCGTCGGTCCACACCGTTGTCGGCGGTCAAGGATCGCCTACACCGAGATCTGCACCCGACGAGAAGGCCGCTACCCGATCGCTCGACTGACCAACGTCCCTCGACCAACACAGCTGGTCCTTCCGGGCGTCGTCGCACGGGTCGGTCAGCTGCAGGTCGCCTAGTCCGGTGCAACCCACCGTTGTGCCTAGCCGCCCGGCGTACGACGATGGCACCCTTGACTTGTCGATCACTGTCAGGCGGTGCACCTCGTGCCATTGGCTCGCCACGTGTTGGCCGACGAGCCAGATGCAGTGTCGCCCGGGGGCGGCGCAGAGATACGCCACATCCTGACCTCGCCGAGGGGCGACCTCACGCACGCCGTATGTCAGCAGGGCCAGATCGCGCCGACGCACCTTTTGCCGGAGCTCGACGAGGGGTACTTCGTCCTCGCGGGTTCGGGCTCGATATGGCGGCGCGACGAGAACAGGGAATCAAGCACCGCCCTGTACCCCGGACGGTTCGTATGGATGCCAGCCGGTATGCAATTCCAGTACAGGGCTGACGGACAATCTTTGATATTTCTTGTTGCCGTCCTGCCATCGTGGCGTCCCGATCTCTTCCATACCGTCGACGCCGGTCCATGGGCGCCGAGCGTAGGCGGGGGGCCGATCCCGTCAGACCGGGCAGACGATCGCTGGCTCTCGGGGAACCTGCACCGGGCGCCAGACGCCCTGGCTCCCGACACATCCGAGATCCGACTGCTCGGCGGGGTGGAGCGGGGCAGCCTTGCTCACTGTTCGTTGTATCCCGGCACGTGCTCGTTACCCGTCAAGCACCGCACCGTTCACGAGCTCTGGTTCGTCGTGAGCGGCCACGGCGAGATGTGGCGCCTTGATCCCGATGGGGACGAGCAGATGGACCTCCTCTGGCCAGGCGTCGGGGTTGACATCCCGACGGGCGCTACTTTCCAGTTTCGCGCCACGGGCATCCAGCCACTGGAGGTTGTGCTGCTGACCATGCCTCGGTGGCCTGGCGGCGATGAGGCGATCCGTGTGGAGGAGGGTCGCTGGCAGACCTGAGCTCGCGATGAGCCGCGGTCCCATAGGCCCCATCCTGCGTATCCCTGGCTGTAGGTACAGGCCGACGATCGGGCTCTATGAACGATGGATCGCCAATGCACCAGAATCACAGGGCAAGAAAGCCCCCACCTCGGCTTCGTTTCAACGAGTCCGGACAGACCGAGATCAGGGCCGGCAGCCACCGGCCGCTGTCCGACCCTGCCCTACTAATGACGGGTCCTCAGGATGCGTCTGAGTCGGTTAAGCGCCTACACAAACGTCCTTGCGTTGGACCGACGCCCAAAGCGGCACCTCGAAGCCGCCGATCGCTATGAAACGGGTCCCGCCGACGTGTAGTCAGCGCCATGCCTCATCCCTCGGGCCGTTCAGGGTGCGGGTTAGGTAGCGCACCCTTGCGGCGTCCTGCTGCCGAGAGCTACGCCGCGGGCGACGGATGAACAGCGCACTCGGCCAGTTAGCACAACGAGGGGGAGCAGGGGTCCAGCCGGCAGTCATGTCTCGCAGGGTCGATGAGGAGGTGGTCCGCATGCCTCCCGCCAATGACTGAGCGAAGCGATAGCCGAACATCGTCACTCGCGCTTGCGTCTTCGGTTCTCACCCGGGGGGACAGGGGTATCGAAACGCCGGCGAACCACGTCAGCCAGGCCGGTGGACACGCGCGCCAGTTCCTTGTCCCTCTCCTTCTCTGGCCAAGGATCCTGCAGCAGACGATGTCGAGTAGCGACTCCCTCGATCACCACGGGATAATCCGGCCCGAAGTGGCTCCTCAAACGCGTCATTACGCCTTCGGAGGGGAGAGTCGGCACCGCTGACGTCACATCATCCTGGCGCATCTGATGCTCAAGCAGGGCCAGAGCGGTCAGCAACAGGTCGCTATATCGTCCCTGCCCGGTGAGAGCGTCAAGATGCGAGGCGATCTGTGGAGGTGTAGGTGGGTTACCGCCGACAACGGCGATCCTCGTCAGCAGTGGGTCGACGAAATTCTCCGTCCAACCCGACATCTCCGAGGGACGCCTCATCGGGTGGCCAGGGTCTGGGGTGTCCTGAGCAGAAGCGTCGAGCGCAGCTGTGGGGGCTTCCACGACGATGATGGAATCGTTGTGCCGCAGCGCCTGCACGTACTCGAGCGGGAGTCGACTGCGCTGGCCGCGATCGTAGATGACGACGGCAGCCTTGGTAAGGGCGATGTCAATTGCGAGTGGTGCAATCTCTTGACTGGTCGACCACAGGTCATCCATTCCCAGAGGCAGCAACCCGGTCCGAGATGGCACGCTAGGGAAGACGAACTCTCGGTAAAGAGCGAGCTCGACCCGCCCAGCGACGAATATCGCCAACTGGGGCGCGAAAACATCAGGCACGACGCAACTCCGCCGTCGTCGCATCCGTCCGAGCGTGGATCTGTGGCAGCGCGCGCAACTCCCATTCCGTTCGGAGCTCCAAGAAGAAGGTCGTGAGCACGTTGCCACGATCGGCTTGAGCGTTGTCGTCGAGAACGATTGCCTTTATGCCACGCCTTGCGAACCTGGCGGACGTGTGTCCACCGACGTCCACAGGCAATATCGCCCATCCCGCACGGGTCATCCTGCCGAGACGATCTCGCAGCAACGTCAGCAGCTCACGCATGTCTGCGTCGTCCAAGCTGTATCCGAAGAGCACCGGCTCGCGAGTCAGCAGCCACCAGGACATATAGGTCGCAAGTAGCGGCCTACGTTGCAGGAATCCGTCATAATCTTCCTCCGTCATGACCAGGTCGGCAGGATGTCGAAGATCGCCGTGCAGCTTGAGCAAGTGTGTCGCCTCCGCACGGCGAGCAATTGAGAGCTGCGATTCTCCCAGGAGTGGTACACACGGCCGCCGCTGTCTGTCATAGGCCGCCTCAAGGAGAAAGTCGGCATTCGTCGTAACCACCATGTCGAATGGCAGTTGGGCGAAAGCCAGGTGCACCGGGCTGGGGTCCACCGCATTTACGAGCAGCAGTTCCGATAGTCGTTCGACCAGCGCTGGCCGCCCATACATCTCTGCATAAGCGGAGATGGCGTCGATTGGATCGTTCGCGCCGGCGGCGGGCACATCGAGCGCCATCTGGGCGCCCAACTCTCTCCAGTCCGGCGGACGGCCACCATCCTCGCCGATCGCATTTCTGCTGAAGCCCGCACCGATCACTGGTAGCCAACGGCCAGCGAACAGGGAGCGCAATAACCCACCCGGCAAGCGATCAAGGTATCGCGGTCCGGTCATCGGTCGCTCCTGCTTTTCTTGGAGACCCGCAGGTCGATAGTGATGAGGATGCTCCGACTGAACGTCGTAAGCAAGTCTTTACCCACCCCATCTATGAGGGACGGACCCTGCGGAAGCGCTGAACCGCAGCGAGAGGGATGTTTCGCGCTGGTCGATCGTCGGAGGTGAACGCGCATCCGCCCGGTCCTCCTCGTACGACGAGGTACACACGGCGCGGCGCGCTGATGGCGGCGAGACAAGGGTTGCGTAAGGCGGGCGTGAGTGCATGAAGAAGGCGATTGATGCCCCTCGGGGAACTGGGCTCCTGACATGGCGTGGGATGGTCGCGGCCTGGAACCGTCGGCCTCGAGCTGCTGACCGGAACCTGCGGACGCCGGACGCTCCTCTCCTGCTAGCGCCGTCCGGAACTCGGCGGGCGGCGTTGATACGGCTAGGCCTCGCACGTCGAAACCACACCCTTCACCTGGCGCGAGATTTCGCCACGCAGAGATCAACTCGGGAGATGTCACGCTAGGAGGGCACCCGTCCGCGTCCTCCGCCATCATGGTGACCGGCTGCCCCCCGCGAGGTGCTGCGTCTTCTTGCCATACGCGCTTCGACCGCCCCTCCAACATCGTCGGCAGACGTACATCCGAGTCGACCGGGGCGACCGTCGCGGCCCTCGACGTCGGACTGATGTCGCCATGGTGCTTGTCAGCCCGGCACGTGCTCGCGCAAGTAGGCCATCTGGTCTGCGGGGATGGCAGGAACCGGCACCACGACGTCACGGCCCTTCCAGGTGTCCGGATGGACGTCGAGCGGCCAGTCCCACGTCGAGTGTGAGACCCACCGGTGGTCGTGGAACCGCAGGCCACCGAAGGCGTTCACCTCGAAGTCTCCCTGGAAGTTCCATTCTCCGTTGCCCCAGGGGTCGAAACTGCCTGCGTAGTGGTACCAGAGCGGCCAGGCCCGTGGATCCAGGTCGGTGGGTATCCGTCGGATCGCCGTGACGTTGATGGTGGCCTCGGACCGCGACCAGTCACTGGTGCGGGAGAGGTCCGGCTCAATCACGGGGGTCGAGATCTCGCCGTAGTCGTTGCCCTCCCAGCTGACGGTGATGACCGCCTGCGCGGCGTTGAGCCGCATGCTCGGCAACCGGAAGAGGTCGTACCGGTAGGTGCTCTTGGGCCGCATCGCGCCCGGCATCCGTAGTCGGGCGTCGGGCGTGAGCAGCCGCTCCTGGCGCTCGTAGGTGACGCGGAGCTCGCCGCCAGGGCTGGCGTTGACCTGCGACTGCACGATCGACGCCGCGCCGAGGCCGATCTGGATTGCCTCACCGAGTGCGATCGCGCCAGGGTTCTGCTGCCAGGCGTACTGTCGGACCTCCCGGGAGGCGGGAAGCGCGAGACCCGGGCCGGAGAACATTTCCGCCTCGGCATTGCGCCGTTCCACCAGAGCCGTGCTCTCGACGACCTCCCCGGACCGCCGGGCCTTCGTCCACTTGCGCATCTCGGCCGGAACCGTAGTGAGGTCGCCTTCCTGCACGAGCCGGAGCAGCCGCGAACGCTCGAACGCGCGCGCACCCACGCCGAGCGCGAAACACGCCACGGCGTCGAGCTGCGGAGCGGAGAGCGGGGTGGTCACCCGCTCGGCGAGGAACCGCTCGACCTCGGCGATGCGACGGGCGAGCTCCGACGGTGCATCGGCGACGTCGCGCAGAAGTGGGAGTTCCCACCGTTCGATGAACTGCCGTCCTGCGGGGGACACCGCCACCGGAGCGGACACCGCACCGGAGGCGCTCAGGCCGCGGGACAGCGCTGAGGGCAGCACCGTGGTGACCAGTCCCATGCCACTCGAGGTCGTTGGTGGGGGGAGTACGTCGTCCTGGATGGTGAGGGAGCCGGCACCGACCACCTCGGGGCGGCTGGCGACCACGAAGTCAAGCGTCGACAGGTCGATCCTCGAGGCGAGCGCTGGACCCGCGAGGGGCACAAGGCCCGACACGATGTCGCGGACCGCCTCGTTCATCATGTCGACGGTGCGCCGGTAGGCGCCGGTCACCGCGCTCTCGAACGGCTTCCCCGCACGCCACTCGGCCCAGAAGAAGTGCGTAGTCGGCTCGGGCAGGTAGTTGTTCTCGTGACTGCCCGCGCTGACCCGAGCCCCGACGTCGAGCCACGCCTGGTTGAGGCTCGAGCCGACGCAGTTCATCATGTAGACGCTGCGGATCGACAGCGGCCCACCGAACTCGGCGCGCAGCGACCGGATTCGGGCTGCGTCGATGCCGTCGATGGTCGAGATGTACTCACGACTCCCGTGTGTGAGCACGAGCAGGTCGATCACCGTGCCGGAGCGCGATGCGTCGAACAGCGCGGCGCGGAGCTCGGCGAACGTGGCGGTCGAGTCGCGCAGGACGGTCACGGTCCCGTAGGTGTCGGGCTGGGCTGTCGAGAAGTGATTGAGCGCCAGCTCGGCTGACTCCAGCAGCGTGTCGGTCGCGCCACGGAGCCAGTTGCGGAGCCGCTCGACGACGACGTCACGGGTCGCCTGCCCGATCACTGATGCAGCACCCGGGACCGCGTCGATGAGCCGGCCGACCAGCTCGGGGAGCCCGAGGTCGATCCCCCCGTTCTCGATGAGGACCACCAGGCCGCGTTGGGCCGCGGCGTGCGGGGTCGACCAGCGGACGCTGTCGCGGACGTGGGTCCGCTGGTACGACGGACCGCGCCTCCCACCGTGGTCGAGGAGCCGGTTGCCGGTCGCGGTGCTCATATCCCGCCGCCTTCCCGCATCCTGCCGCTGGCCACCAGGGCCCGGACGAGGACGTTGATCTGGTCGATGATGAGGGTGGCGGTCGCCGCCACGAAGTCGGCGGACCTGGGGTCGGAGTAGGTGTCGACCGCGCGCGTAAGGACCACCCGCGAAGCCGGGGTCGGCCGCGGCGTGTAACGCCACACCCGCGCGAGGAGGGGGTCGTGTGACGGGTCACTGGTGAGGACCGAGGGGTCGTCGAGGTTCGCCACGGACTGGTCGACTGCGCGTCGCATGATCGCGAGCGTCGCGGGTGTGAGATGACCGTCACCCGTGAGCCGCCACCCGTCGCCGGCGTCGTTGACGACGTCGACGCCGTCGCGGTTCAGCTTGTCGTGCAGCACCTTGACGGCGAGGTTCGCGATCTTGTCCGGCTGCCCGGTGGCCGCCTGCTTCAGGACCTCCGCGAACATCCCCGCCGTGCGGATGTTGGGGGTGATCGGCAGGCACAAGCCGTGGGTGCACAGCGCATCCGGAGGGCTCGTCGGCTCGAGCCGTCCCATGGCGTTGCGGACCGCGGCGGTCCATGCGGCCTGTGCGACCTGGTCGAAGAACCGGGCTCCGTCGGCGGTGAGGGTCGAGCCGCTGAAGAACCGGCTTCGGAACCGGTCCATCAGCACCTCCTTATTCACCAGGTGCCCGGCAGCGAAGGCGTCGGTGAGGAAGTGGTCGGCGAAGGCGTTGACCGTGAGCGGACCCACGGCGAGCAGCGACGCGTTCGGATGCGCAAGCACCAGCTCGCCCTTCTCCTGCAGAGCCCGTCGGTGCAGCTCGTGCCACCGGCGCTTGTGGTCGTACTGCGTTTGCGGACCGGGCAGGCCGAGCAGGGGCGCCGGCGCGAAGTGGTCGTAGTTCGCCTCGGCCAGCCGCATGTAGCGATCGCCCGTAGCCCGGTCCCACTCCTCGTTGGAGACCCGCCCGCTGGGGTCGGTCATCCCTCCCGCGTAATAGGCGGTGTTCCGGACGATCAATGCCTTGAGCCGTTGCAGCTCTGCCGGGTCGGCCCGCACGAGGTCGTCGACGGTCGCGTAGAAGTCCGGCATCGCGATGATCTGGCCGTAGGAGAACGGCACCCCCGACCCGGCTCCGACGATGAGCTGATCGGGGAAGAGGTCGCCACCCGAGCGCACGTGCTCGCCGGTGTCGTACATCGGCACGCTGTGCGTGCCGTCCCCGTGCAGCGCGAGCGCGGCGCTGCTCGCGGAGCCGCCGGCGCACCCACTGCTGCGTCCTGCGGTGTCGCGCTCGTAGGCCGCGGCGAAGTCCTCCGGCCGGAGCCCTGCCACGGGCGACGGGGTCAGCGGGAGAGCGGGGGCCGAGGAGGGCGCCGTGAACCGAGAGGCGGAGGCCTCCGGCGGGGCGGGTCGAAGAGGTGTGCGACGCGCCTGGTCCGCACGCTCGAGGGCGGCGAACGTCTGGTGCAGCTCGTGGGTCCCGAGGTCGAAGCTGTTCGCGTGCTCCATGCTGCGGGCGATGCGGTCGAAGATCGACTGCTCGTCCGGGGCGTCGGGCAGGGGACGCTCGGTGGCGGTCGCCGCAGCGGACTCGGGAGCCCCGCCGCCGGGAGCGGGGTCGTCCTGGTTGCGGGGACGCACCCGGCCGACCGACTGGTCGTAGACCATGCCGCCGCCGAGGATCGCCTGCATGTCGGCCGCGAGGTCGGCGTCGGTGAGACCCGACGCGCCTCGCGCCGGCGGCTCCGCGGCCGGTGGGGGAGGAGGAACCGACGGTAGTCCGCCGTTCGACGGGGAAGCCGGGCCGGCGGACGGAGAGGAGGGCGGAACCGGCTCCGCAGGAGCAGGGGGGGATTGAGTCGAGGAGCTGACCTGATCGGGGGCGGGGGCCACCAGCGGCGCGGTCGGAACGGTCGGAGCGGTCGGCGCGGCCGGAGCGTCCAGCGGGGGCGGCACCAGCAGTGCGGGATGGGTGTCAGGAGCCTGCGGTGTCAGCTCTGCCGGAGGCTCGGGACGGTCGACGACGTACTCGTCCTCGGGTGGCTCGAGGGGACGCTCCAGCACCTCCTCACCACTATCGACGGTGAACTGCACGGACCGACGAACCGGCGGGCGCGGCTCGAGGGTCCGCGGTGCGCCGTACCGGCTCCGCAGCAGCAGCGCGAAGTCCTGATCACGGGTCTCGCGTCGTGAGTACATGCTTGTCACGCCTTCACGTTCACCTTGACCACTGCGTAGGGGTCGAAGGTCACGACGACCTCGTTCTCCTCTCGCAGCGGATGGGAGTGGTCCAGTCGGATAGCGACGTGGCCAGGTCCGCTGGACAGGACCTCGGCCAACCGGTCGTTGACGACCGCCACCGGTGGGAAGGTGGGGTCGACACCGAGGTTGCGCCCCTCGACCAGCAAGCAGGGCTCGCCCTCGGAGGTCGACATGCTGATCCCGTCGATGGCGGGGGCTTGCTGGCTGCGCCGAGACTTCTGGATCCGCCGTGCCAGGTCGCCATAGTCGATACCGACGTCGGTGACCGCCTTCACGTCGACCTTGCGAGCCTGCAGCTCCTCGAGGTCGTCGACAGAGCTGACCCCGATCCTGCGGAGCTTGGTCTTGGTCTCCTCGTCGACCGGAATGTCCTCGGTCCCCGCTGCTCCCGGCCGGAGCTTGGTCGTCGCCCGCACCTGCTGGTCGGTGATCGAGTTCAGCGAGATGCTCAACTTGGAGGCACCCTCCTGACCCGGCTGCGCGGTCACGAAGCGGACGTTGCCGCCGTCGTAGGTCGGGAAGGCATTGACGTCGAGCGAGACCTCCTTCACCGAGTAGCTCAACGGCTTGTTGATCGCCTTGACGGCGAGCGTCTCGCGGGTCTTGTCGAGCTCGACGACGAGGGAGTCGACGAAGTCCTCGAGCCGCCAGGCGGCGTTCTCGTTCACGACGCGGTCCCTTCGCTCTGCTCGCGGACCGCGAGCAGACGCAGCTGGTGGAGGACCGGGGGAAGCGACGTCTCGAGGTGGTAGAGCGGCGGCACGGAGCCGATCTCGACCGACGGGTCTGCGTCGGAGCCGGGCAGGTCGTCACGGCGGGTGATGTCGAGCTCGATCGGGGTGCTGACCTCGTAGGCCGTCACGTAGGAGCGGGTCCCTGCCTCCTCGTCGACGAGGTCCGGCAGGACCGGCAGCAGCGCGGGAACCAGTCGGTGCAAGGGGATGAACGCCTCGTCCATGTCAGACACCGCCGGCGGTGGATCCGGTGTCACGCACCGCGGGCTCGAGCGCCAGCAGCTCGTCCGTGCGTACGTCGTACCCCTCGAAGCGGTGGCCGCTCGCGCCAGCCTCGGGCTCGGCGTCGGTCGAGGCGAGTCCCAGCACGCGCACCGCCTCGATCACCGGGAACCGGACCTCTCGAGCCTCGGTGGTGAGCACCTGCCCGAACGCGTCGGTCTCCCGCACGGTCGCGAGGGTGAACTGCCGTAGGGACAGGACCGGCACCGCCCACACCAGGCCACGCTGGCCGCGCCGCCCCTCGAGCTGCACGCGGTGGACGACGTCACCGCCCTGGGTCGCCAGGTGCGCGGGTGAGCTGAGCGCCGCCAACGCGTCGCTGTCCAGCGGCTGCTCGTCCGGCCACAGCGGCAGGAGCGCGTTGAGCTCCGAGAGCGCGACCTCGAGGCCGCCCTTCACGTGGCCGCGGGTCGTCAGACGCACGGACGCGTGCTCCGGCTGCTCGGACCTGAGCCGTGTCTCCATGACCGCGTTCCGGTCGTGCTGGGTGACCAGCACGGAATAGCGCATCGCCACGTCGAGCGCCCACAACGGGCCTCTGCCCTCGTCGTCGGAGGTCGGTGAGGACCAGAGGCGGTTCCAGAACGTGCGGTGCCGGTTGAGGTCGAGCAGCTCCCGCGCCTGGCCGACGACGGCGCCGGCCCCGGCCAGGTGCTGGGGTCCGACCAGCGCGACGGTCCGCACGCAGGTGGCCTGGCGCGGCTGGCCGCCGGCGGGCCACCGCAGCGCCGCCACGACCTCGAGGTCGGTGTCCCTCGGAAGGGCGGCGACCTCGGGCTGCGTCAGCGCCACAGAGCGGACCTCGCCGGGCCGCACGTCGGTGAGTCGCTCCTCTCGCACCAGGAGGTCCGCCTCGGCGTTAGGCTCGCGGAGGACCAGGTGCAGGATCGCCCGCGTCAACGGCGCCGCCGGGCCGTCCGCCGGGACCTCGAGCCGGAAGCGGAGGGTGACCGGGCCGCCGTGGACGAAGGCGATCGTCGGCCGTCCGAGGCGGGTGACCTCCGGGCCGGTGGCCATCGTCAGCAGCGCGCGACTGGGACGCGCGGCGGTCAACGCGCGCGCGGTGGGCACCAGCCGTGCCGACATGCTCAACGGGGAACTCGGAGCGGCGGTCGCCGTCCCGGCGCCGCCTGCCGATGGAGTACCTGCCTGTGGAGGGGCTGCGGGTGCAGGGGCAGGGGTCCCGGTCGGCGCGGCGGACGTCGCGCCACTGCTCAGCAGGCCGATGAGGGTGACCAGGTCCGCCTCACTCAGCGCGGGTCCGGCTCCAGCCGACCCCGTGCCTGTGACACCGCCGCCTCCGCCGCCTGCCTCAGCGTCGGCCGGGCCGGCGGTGGTCGGGCCGGCGGCCGCGGGAGCGGATCGCGCGGTGAGCAATTGCTCGAGCAGTCTCGTCCGGTCCACCTGGGCCAGGATGTCGCTGATGTGCTGGTGCCCCTCCTGCCGCGACGCCAGCTTGTGCTGGTTCGCCGCGTTGAGCAGCTGCGGCAGTGCCTGGATAAGCGGGCCGCTGATCGCGGAGATCACCGGACCGGCGAGAGCCAGGAGCGCTGGGGCGATGAACGGGGTGGCGCGCTCGGGAGGCGCCGTGAGCCGGTTGGAGTCCACCGACGAGGTTGTCGACAGGGACGAGCTCCGGCTGAGCGCACCGAGGACCGTCTGCAGCAGCACCGCGATCGCGGTGGCGGTCGGGTCCGTGCCGGTCGTCGGTGCCGGCGCGGCCGCACCACCACCAGCGACGGGCGCGGGCGCCCCGCCCCCGGCTCCCTGGCGGAGGAGGTCGAGCACGACGGGTCCGGCCACCCGGGCGACCGCGCTGAGGAGGTCCTCCAGCGAGGCCGGGCGGCTGTAGGTCTCGCGCGCCGAGCGCACCGGGACGGTGCGCACCGGCAGCCGGGACACCGCCGCGTGGACCGGTCCGCGGCGCACGTCGCCGGACGGGGGGCTCATCACCGCGCCACCCATCGACTGCGGCCGTGCGGCGGGCCGGCTGGCTCCGAGCAGGTAAGGCTCCCCTGTGAACAGGACGACCGGTACCCGCACTGGCGGTGACCACGAAGCCCCGCGCCCCTGCGGGTCGCGCATCGACTCGAGTTGGACCAGGAGGCCGCGTTCGGTGAGCAGGTCCGGGTCGAGGAGGTGTCGTGTCCGGGTGTCGAGGTGACGACCTGCCGCCGGGTTCCGCTGGACGGGCGAGGACCAGAGCACCTGGTCGAGCAGCGTGAAACCGTGCTCACGTCGCACCTCCTTCCCGAGGTGAATCCGGTAGTAGGGGCTGGTGCCGGTGTCGAGGTCGAGGGTCGGCTGCTCGGCGACGTCGTCGAACCGGAGGAGCGCGAGCGCCACGCCCGGCTCCTACGGACGCGGTGCACCTGGGGCACCGGGGGCCGGGCCGGCTGGCGCCAACGCCTTGACGCCGCCGTCGGCGTACATGTTGGCGAAGTTGTCGAGCTTGAAGTAGTCGGTCTTGAACTGGATGTTCACCTTGCCGGTGAGCTTGGCTGAGAGGGTGTCGGTCGCCTCCTTCTGGGAGGTGTTCACCTGGATGTTTGTATTCGTCATGTTGAAGCTGCCGCTCGGACCGCCGAATAGGCCGCCGAGGGGGGAGTCGTAGTCCATCTGCAGGGTCGCGGTGTTGATGTTCTGGTCCTGGTGCGAGGCGGTGCTGCGTCGGTTCGCGGTAATCAAGAACTCCACACCCGCCTCGATCTGGCCCTTCTCGACCACGAGCCGGGTCACACCCATGAGCAGGACCTCCCGCAGCGCCGCCCGGTGCTCCTTCGCCATGTTGATCTTGGCTTCGAGGATGGCGCGCTTGACCTCGGAGTCGTCGGGGTCGACCTTGTCGCCGCCCGGATTCGTGAGGACGAGCTTCTGGCTGCCGTCGGGGGCTTGCTCCGTAGTGACGTTGTACTGGTCGCTCTTGGTCTCGGCGAGCTTGAGGAACGACTCGTCGTCCTTGATCTTGGTGATGAAGTCAGCGGTCGACTTCGTGGCCTCCTTCATGAGGCGGATGTAGGAGTCCGTCTGTTCCTTCATCACCTTGAGGTTGGCGTTGAAGACGGCCTTGAGCAGGTCGGCCACGAACTGCGGGAAGTCGACGGAGTCGACGAGCTCGTTGAAGGCCTCTGTCGATCCCTCGAAGCCGGGCCGGTAGCCGTCGAAGCCCATCTGCTCGCCGCTGTCGGTGGCCATCGGGCTGACGAAGTCGCCCTGCTGCCGGCGCAGCCGGGCAACTTCGTCGTCGACGGTGCTCAGATAGACCTTCCGTTGCTCGTCGTAGGACATGTTCTGGAAGGGCGCGCTGTAACCGAGGATCTGCATGGCGTTGGCGCGAGCCTGGGCGACGACGTCGCCGTCCGGCGTCACGATCTGATGTGTGGTCATCGGGTCTCCGCTCCCTGGTCCCGGCGCACTCAGAAGTCCCACTCGTCGGCGGAGGAGCCGCCGTTGGCCCCGACCTGGCTCGGGGTCGGCGCCGGCGCGTACTGCTGGCCACCGTCACCGCTACCGCCGCCGGACCCCCAGGGCATGCTCGGCATGCCGGGGATCCCCTCAGGGAGTCCGGGAATCGTCGGGAGTCCCGGCATCCCAGGCCGGCCGTTGCTCCGCGCGTCCACGTGCAGGTCGCCCTCGTCGTACTCCTCTTGGATGATGGACTGGGTGGTGATGAAGGCCTCCATGTTGCTCATGAAGCCGTTGAAGGTGCGCTCCTGCTCGAACTTGGACGGCGTGTACGCTGCGATGTCGCGGATCAGCGTGTAGCCCAACTGCGCCTTGTTGTTGAACAGAGGGGCCCGCATCCGCCGGTTCCGGTCGGCGCCGAGACGCTCGACGACCTTGAGCCACGAACCACCGCCGGGGACCAGATGGCGCCGCACCTCGGGGTGGCCGAGGATCTTGTTCTTGACGAAGTCGAGCTCGGCGTACATGAGCGGCGTCATGACCGTGGCCATGCCGACGCACGACGAGGACAGGTTCTGCTGCAGGTCCTCGACCGCTTGCAAGACGCTCTGGGCGGAGACAAAGTCCGGGTGCGGGCTGGCGGACACACGCTCGAGGTACCGTGCAGACTCCAGCACGAGGATCTTCCAGAGCCGGCGGAAGTCGGAGTTGGCCGGAGCGTCGTCAGGGAGCGGTTCGTCGCCGTGGTCGAAGACCTGTCGGTAGAACGTACGGCGCTCCGGTTCGCGCGTGCAGCGCATGAGGCGGCGCTCGCCGTCGACGGTGTCGAGCCCGGTGAACTGCTCGGAGAAGACGTAGTTCTCCAGGTCACGGCGGAGCACCTTGTCCTCCACGGCGAAGCCCTGGCGGAACAGGTAGCGGTGCGTGAAGTGCCGGACCGCCTCGAAGACGCCGAGCTCGTCGCCGAGCGTCATCACGTAGTACAACTGCGAGGCGCACTTGACCGCGTTCGTCGACACCTCGAGGACGTCGGCGTCCTCGGGGGAGAAGGTGACCCGGAACGGGTCGTCGGGCGCCGTGGAATCGAGCGCCTGGCCGGTGGAGGTCTCGGACGCTGCCTCGGACGCCGCTTTGGCCAGATAGTAGGGGATCGTGAAGGGCGCGTTGGCCTTAGTAACCACACCCGAGGTCTTGATGTACTCGATCAGCCGTGGCTTGACCGACGCCGGGACCGGGGAGCCCAGTTTCGCCGCCGTGATGAACTCGTCGTACCTCGAGTCGTTGATGGCCTGGCCCGCGATCGCGACGACGTTGTTCCGGAAGGTGTCGGCGCTGAACAAAGGGAGCGTGGCCCGGACCCGGTTCACGACCGGGTTGTCGTCCTTGTCGATGTTCACCACACGAAGGGACTCGCGCAGGACGTACTCGCGAGCCGCACTAACGGCGACGTAGCGGGCGACCTCGTCCACCCCGTGCGGGTCGTGGAGGACGAAGTTGATCAGGGACTTGATGGTCCCGATGCCGTGCTCGACGGTCGCCCGAGCGAAGAGGAGGTCTCGGACACCCACGCCAGCGAGCACCACGCGCTGGTTGAGGGTCAGCTCGTCCTGCCGGGTGGTGAGCTCCTCGGCGAGCTCGAGCGCCAGGTCGCTCAGGGCGGTGGCGCTCCTCGCCGCCTCGCCGATGGGCAGCCGTCCCGGTTTCGCCTTCTTCGTCTCGTCCCGCAACTTGTCGACGAGGCTGTTCGCAGGCCACTCACCGGTGCTGATGTCCGACGGGCCAGCGCGCCGTGTCTCCAACGGGGCCGCCAGCAGATTCGTGAGGGAGTTCGCGTCCGCCGGATCCACCGCCGGCGTGCGGAGGTACCGCTCCAGCGTCTCTAGTTCCGCCGCCGTCACCGGGTCCATGGCCGGGATGTAGCCCCCGAGCGGCGTGACACCCCGCCGGTACCGGAAGCCCGGAAAGGCGCCCGCCATATCCGTGATGCCGTTGACGATGGTCATGGTCTCTCCTGTGTCCCGGCTAGTTGAGCGAGTTCAGCAGCCATTTGAAGGCGTCGGTGAGGTTGAGCAGGCCGTAGCCCGCGTGCGGCGTACGGAGCCGGCGGTCGGGCCGGTCCGAGGTCTCCCGGAGCACGGTCGCGACGTCGCCGACGCTGAGCCGCCGGCCGTTGTCCCCTGCGTAGGACTGCAGCAGCGCCACCGCACCCGCGACGCACGGCGCCGCTTGCGAGGTCCCGGACGCCACCGCGTAGCGACCCCGGGCGAAAGAGCTGAGGACGTTGACTCCTGGCGCCACGACGGAGATCGGTGCGCCGTACGACGAGAAGGACGCCACCCGGCCCTCGTCGTCCGCGGCGCCGACCGCCACGACTCCGGGAAGAGCCCCGGGGTAGTACTTAGTGTCCGTGCCGTCGTTGCCGCTCGCGGCGACGACCACGACACCGCGGCTCAGGGCGTATCGGATCACGTCCTGGTGGGGGAGCCCACCGCCGGTGTGGCGGATCCCGAGGCTCATGTTGATCACGTTCGCCCCTTGGTCGACAGCCCACTTGATGGCCGGGTTGATGTTGTCCACGATGCCGGCGCCTTGCACCCGGCCGTCCTCGCTGAGCGTGGCGAGGACCCGGACCGCGAGCAGCCGGCAGTCCGGCGCCACGCCGGTGGGCATGGCGCGGCCTTCACCGGCGATGATCCCGGCGACGTGCGTGCCGTGCCCGAGCTCGTCGTCGGCGACGTCGTCCCACCCGAGCACGTCGCCGATGAAGCCACTCGTGTCCAGTCCCTGGAGGTCGACGAAGTCGGCCTGCCGGGTGACCTTGCCAGACAGCTCCGGGTGGCTGTCGTGGACGCCGGTGTCGAGGACGGCGACCGCGACGTCCGGGCTGCCGCGGGTCAGCGCGTGCGCGAAGTCGGCGCCGACCTCGGTTCCGTGGGCTGCGACCGACAGGCCGGTAGTGACCGTCTCCGGGGGTGGCAGGGGAGTGCTCGCCACGTTGAGCTGGTGGTAGCTCTCGACGGACGCGACGGCTGCGAGCTGCGCCAGCACGTCGTCGCCTAGGGGCCGGTCGTCGTGGGTCACGAGTCGATAGGTCCGGTCCAGACCGTGGTGGACCTCGACCGCCGACCAGCCGTCATCGGCCGGGCTGTACTCATGGGTGACCCAGAACTCCCGCCCCGCCCGGTGCAGGACGTCGTCCACCCCGCCGGGGGCGCCGCCGTCGACGGAGGTCACCTGGACGCTCTTGTCGGTGATGAACGTGATCCAGTCCGGTACCACCGGCGGTTCGGGGAGCCGCCAACGCAACTTCACGACCACGTGGTGCTTCACCCAACCAGTACGGCGCTGGCGCCGAGCCGACGGCAATACGCACAACTACCACCCTCGTGGCGCCGTCGTCCTCACGAACGCGGCACCCCTTCCGGTCGGTCGATTGGTCGGCGTCCGACAATCAGCGGCGGGCATCTTGGCGCGGCAGGAGCCCGAGCGACTCTGCGCGCCGGACGGCGAGCAGACGGTCGTGGGCCTCGAGCTTCTTGTAGAGGTTGCCGAGGTGTTTGTGGACGGTCCGCTCGGACACCGCGAGACGCTGGGCGATCGAGCGAGCCAGGAGCCCCTCGCTGAGCATCATCAGGACCTCCTGCTCCCGTGCTGTGAGCGCGCCGAGCGCCAGTCCGTCCAGCGCCAGCGGGCCCTCGGGGGCCGCTCGTGGCGAGCTGCCGTACTGCTCCGCAACCTCAGGCGACCACGCGACGTCGGTGCGCTGCGCGGGTGACCTGGGGTCACCGGGCTGAGCCGCGCTCGCCGCGAGCCGATCCACGATCTCGTCTACAGCCGCCAGGTGGCGTCGGGCCTGGGTGAGCAGGCGAACCTGGACGATGTCGAACTCCTGATCACGGCCGATGATCAGCACGGACGGTCGCGACTCGCTGAGCATCAACGGCACTTCGGCCACATGCTTGGAGGACAACCAGTCCAGCGTCGCCAGCCTCGCCGAGCTCGCCAGCCACCAGTCGTCGTCACCGAGGCGAAGCCCGTCAGCAGCGCGCTGGTCCGGCTGTTCGAGGCAGACGACGGAGGCTATGCCGGGCCGCTCATGGCGCCACAGGCAGAGCTGGGACCACCCTGTGCCGCCATCGAGTCGCGCGTGAGCCGCCCCCCTCGCGCTGAGGAGGAGGGCTATGTCTTCACACAAAAGCGGGCGGGCGTCGCCGCGGAGGCCCTGCTCAAGTGTCCTGGTGGCAAGCTCAAGGACCCCCTCGACTTCCTCCGCCCCTTTGAAGTCTTGTCTTTGTCCCATGGCATTTCTCGTGGTGGAGCCCCGAGCGTAGCGTGATTCGCCGTGTAGAGGCCGACCAGATCGGGTCACATGACCGCCTCCAGGGCACTTAAGTCAGCCTGGCGGGAGTGGCGATTCGCCGCACCATGCGGTATGCGTCGCACGGTCGATGACTCTTTCGGAACTTGGCCGCCGTAGCAGGACGACCTCGAGGCCCGAATCCGTGAAGCGCTGCTCGCCCACCCCGATGGACCGATCTTCCAGTCCCTGCCCCGCGCCGGCACCATCCGCGCCGCCACCCTGCTCGCCGATCGGCGACTGCCGCGCCGGGTTCCCCGACCCCCATCCCTTGCTGCTGCGGTGGGAAGCCAGCACAAGCGGGCGTCGCGATCCAGCAGCGCCGCGTGACCTCTTGCGGTGCGGCAGCGACCACCGCGAGGCCGAGTCGGCGCGGGTCATGCGGTCACCCTCCCGCGCAGATGCTGTCGCTGGCGGTGAGGCTATGGCTCGACCCGTCGCGTGCTGTTACGTTGTGGAAATGGCGTCGTCGCTCGCGGCCACGGGCGTCGTGGTGGTTCCCCAGTTCATCGACGGTCGACTGGCGCGGATGCTGCAGACGATGCTGTTGCTCCGCCAGCATCGCGGGGAGGGCAAGCGCGACGACCACATGCCGACCGCGCTGAGCTTCTGGGGCGACTCGACGCTCGACGCCTTCCACCTGGCCGTGCTCGACCAGGTCGAGTCGGTTGCGGGTGCGCGGTTGTTCCCGACGTACTGCTACGCCCGCCTCTACAGCCGCGGCGACACGCTGCACCGCCACCACGACCGGGAGGCCTGCGAGATCGTGACGACGATCCATCTCGGGTCGCACGGTGGCGCGTCCGCCGCCGATCTGCTTCGCCACGGGCGACGAGGTCGAGCAGCGGCCCGGCGACGCTGTGGTCTTCCATGGGGCGGCCATCGACCATTGGAGGGCACGTTCCAGGCGACCAGTTCGGCCAGGTCTTCATGAACTTCGTGCGCGTGGACGGACCGTTTCGCGACCAGGCGCTTGACGGCCGCTACCAGTCGTTCCCGCCCGACGTCGTCCCGCACCTCGACACGACCTCGACGCCCAGGGGGGCCGGCGATGACGGCGCACCGATCGGCGCGGACGCCGTGGTGGTCGACGACGTGCTTGGACGCACGATGACGTTCGCACGCGCTCGGCCGCGAGCTGGGCCGACGGCCGCTACGAGTCGGTGCACGCGCGCGGGTGGGACAGGGCGTGGCGCGTCGGCGACGGGGCACCGCTGCGCGGGGGACCGGTGTACTACGATCCGACCGGCGCCGTCGACAGACCCGGGGTGCGCTACCCGACTTCGAGCGTGGTCGACACGTTCATCGACGCGCTGCGCGCGCTCGCGGCGCAGCACGCCGACGTCGTCGGTCGCGAGGGCCGCGATTGGAGGACGATCTTCCTGTCGCCGTGGCTCTACCCAGGTCGGAGCGCGTTGTCGCTGCACCGCGACGGCGGCGCCTACTCCGGCGCTTTCACCTACTTCGCCCACCCACCTGGGGCGTTCCACTGGGGAGGCGAGCTGATGCTGCTGGCGACGACGAGTCGGCGACCTCCGCACGCCGCCCAGTTGGGGACCACCGGATGGCTGCAGCCCGACGAGGTCGGGCACAGCGCTCGGCACCTGCGTCTTCGCCCGTCCCAACCGGCTGGCCCTGCTCGGGCCACAGCGTCCGCACCTGATCCACCGGGTGGATACCAACGCCGGCGACCACGTCCGCACCAGCCTCGCCGGCTTCTTCCTGCGGGGCGTGAGATGTCGTGGAGTACCGCCTACTCGGCAGCACCGGTCTCCCGGTGAGCGCCCTGGCTCTCGGGTCGTGGGTCACAGTCGGGGACCAGATGGCTGATTCCGAACGGTCCGCGACTGCCTCGGCCTGGCCCGTGAGGCGGGCGTCACCTGTTCGACACCGCCGAGACCTATGCGGGGGACGGGCCGAGGCCGCATCGGCCAGGCCTTCGACGATCTGGGCTGGCCGCGCTCGACGTACATCTTGGTCGACGAAGCTGTACTGGGGAATGCAGCGACTGGTCCCACCTGCGTCGACCCTCAACCGCAAGTACCTCCTCGAGGGCATCGACGGCTGCCTCGAGCGCCTTCGCACGACGTACGTCGACGTGCTGTTGTGCCACCGGCATGACCCGGGGACGTCGATCGCGGAGATCGTGTGGACGATGTCGGACATCGTGGCCTCCGGTAAGGCGCACTACTGGGGAACCTCGGAGTGGCCTGCCGCTGACGTGCGCGCGGCCTGCGCCTACGCCGACCGGATGCGGCTGCGCCGGCCGGTGGTCGGAGCAGCTGGAGTACAACCTGTTCGCCCGAGACCGGGTCGAGCACGACTACGTCGACCTGATGACCGAGTTGGGGCTCGGCCTGATGACCTGGAGCCCGTTGGCGTCGGGGCTTCTGACCGGCAAGTACGCCACGGGCTCGGTCTCCGCGGGCGATCGCGCGATCCTGCCCGGTTATGCCTGGCTCGCAGGTCGGCTCCGCGATCCGGGACGCAACAGGAGGTGGTCGCGCTGGCGAGCTCGCGCGAGCTCGGGTGCAGTCCGGCCCAGCTGTCTATTGCCTGGTGTCTGGCACATCCGTCGGTCTCCACCGTGATCTCGGCGCCAGCGGACCCAGACCAGGTGCGTCACAACCTGCGGATCTCTCGAGTTGCTCGACCGGCTCACGCCGGCATGAGGCGCGGTCGACGCGGTCATGTCCTGAGCACCGGACTCTTGCTTCGGTCGGCTGACGGGCGTTTACTCACTGCTCGAGATCCATCTGTCTATTCGCTCTCGCGTGGAGGTTTGCCATGGTCTCTCTCTCAGTCGACAAGCGACGTGTCAGTGCCCTCTTCCGGGCCATCGGGTCGGACTATCTCTTCCGAGAGCAGTTCGTGACCGATCCTGCCCAGATCCTCGTCGAGTACCTCCACGGCACACCCTTGAAGCGGGGCCAGGCCGACGCGGCCAACCAGCTCGTCTTCGCGATGTTGTCGAATCCAGGCCTGCTCGAGTGGCTTTCGACCTACGACCAGCAAAGAGCCGATGACTCCGACGAGCAGTTCACCCAGGACCTCGCCGAGGCGCTGGCCAAGCACGGCGACGCGCAGGTGCAACTCGCGGTGATGCGCGGCCGGCGCCCAGAAGGGCGACCTGTTGAGCATCCAGTCCACGGTGCTGCGCGGCTTGATCGCGGCCCTCGGGCGCGGCGGCCGACCGGTCTTCGCGGGGACTGAGATGAGTTCGCCGGGCACGGAGATGAGTCCGGGGACCGAGATCAGCTCGCCCGGGACGGAGATGAGCTCGCCGGGCACGAGATCAGTCTCGCGGGGACGGAGATGAGTTCGCCGGGCACGGAGATGAGTCCGGGGCAGGTTTTCGCGGGGACAGAGATGAGTTCGCCGGGCACGGAGATGAGTCCGGGGACCGGCACGGAGATGAGTCCGGGGCAGGTCTTCGCGGGGACGGAGATGAGTTCGCCGGGCACGGAGATGAGTCCGGGGACCGGCACGGAGATGAGTCCGGGGCAGGTCTTCGCGGGGACGGAGATGAGCTCGCCGGGCACGGAGATGAGTCCGGGGCAGGTCTTCGCGGGACTGAGATGAGCTGCCGGGTCGGGCAGGTCTCGCGGGCACTGAGATGAGCTCGCCTGGCACGGAGATCAGTCCCGGGTCCGGGACGGAGATGAGTCCCGGCCGAGTTGGGGCATCAACTTCGAGGTGACGCTCGCCGCGCTCGTGGACTATGCCCGCGAGCTCCGCGTCGCAGGAGCGCTGAACACCCTCCGGTTCCGTTGACCCGGCGATGAGCAGCACGGTCCCGGCACGCGAGCGCCGCCGGTCGGAGGCGGCGCGCCTGGTCCAGGTGGGCAGGCTCGAGGAGAGCCTGCCCCTGTGGCGCGACGAAGCCGTCTCGGGCGAGGACGGGGCGAAGTTCGTGAGAGCCGCCGCAGTCGAGGCGATGGCCTGGCGGGACCTTCGCGTTGCCGGTGCCCTGGCTGAGATCTACGCCGCCGCCACGTGGCGCTCGAGCTGGTGGCCGGGCCCGGATGCCCCGGCCCACCTGGACGTGCCGGTGCCCGACCAGGTCCCACGACCTATGCTCTCGCTGCTCAAGCTGGAGCACGATCTCGACCAGATCGCCCACCTCCGCGACAACGGCCTGGTCGGCCCCGAGCTCGACTCGGCCGTGGATGCTCTCGCCGAGGCCGCACGGCGGCTGGCTCCTCGAGGCCCAGAGGTACGGACCGAGCCCACGGCGGAGGACCACCGGAGTCTGGGGCCGGCGTACAACCGGATCCTGCACTTCGCGCGCTCCGAGAGGCTGCCCGCCGCTCTGGGTGCGGCGTGGGATCGTGCGCTCGTCCAGTCGTCCTACCTGGGCCGGCCTCCGGGCATCGTGGTCATCGACGACTTCCTGAGTCCGCGAGGCCCTGCACGAGGTGCGGCGCTTCTGCCTGCAGTCGACCGTCTGGTCCGCGACACGCTACAGCGAGGGCAGGCTGGGCGCGCTCTTCGTCGACGGCTTCAACACCCCGTTGCTGCTGCAGATCGCCGAGGAGATCCGCACGTCGCTCCCGCGGGTGATAGGCGATCTGCCACTGCGGCAGCTGTGGGCGTTCAAGGCGCCGACCACCTCGTCCGGGGCCGCGAACACGCATGCGGACTTCGCGGCGGTCAATCTCAACTTCTGGGTGACGCCCACCGAGAGCAACCTCGACCCGTCGTCCGGCGGCTTGATCGTGTACGACGCGACAGCGCCACTGCGCTGGCAGTTCGCGACCTACAACGAGAAGCCTGACCTCATCGATGACTGGCTCCGTGCGCGCGGCGCCCGCGCGATCCGCATCCCCTACCGGCAGAACCGCGCGATCCTTTTCAACTCCGATCTCTTCCACGCCACCGAGCCGGTGAGGTTCCGTGCCGGCTATGAGCACCGGCGACTCAACATCACGCTGCTGTACGGCGATCGCGCGCACGACGTGCACCACCCCGCGTCACCCGATTCCGGCCAGACGAGTGCCGCGAGTGCCTTTCGGGCCGGCGCCCGATCCAGGCTGCGACGATGACCTCGTCCCGCACTGGCTGGTCATTCCTACCAAGGACAGGACCTGTTCGTCGTCGAAGCGCTTTCCGGTCTGCGCGGCGGTTACTTCCTGGACTCTGGGGCCTCGGACGGAGTGCGGGGGAGCAACACCCTGCTGCTCGAGTCGGCGTACGGCTGGAGCGGGACTCTGCGTCGAGCCCAACGAGCGATCTTCGCCCGACTGGTCGAGCCCGTAGCTGCGTGTGCGTCAACTGCTGCCTCTACGACAGCGACGGCGAGGTGGAGTTCTTCGAGGACGCCGGTGTGCTCGGCGGGATCGTGCAGGAGTACCACCCGGCCCTGCTTCGGCAGGCGCGCGACCTGGTGGCGGCCACGCGGCCCGGCTCCGACCGCCACCGTTGGAGCGGGCACCGGACGTCGGGTCGATGCTCGCGCGAGCACGACGCTCCCAGAGTCATCGACTACTGGAGTCTCGACACCGAGGGCTCGGAGCTGGCCATCCTGCGGTCCTTCCCCTTCGACGCCTACGCCGTGCGCGTGCTGACCGTCGAGCACAACGGGACCTCGATGCGGTGGCAGATCCGCCGGTTCCTCGAGTCGCGCGGCTACGAGATGGTCCGCGAGCTGGGTATCGACGATGCCTACGTCCCACGGGGAGCAGGAGGGGTGCCCTCCTGGCGGAGCCGGGCGTGGTCGCGCTCGGCTCCGTCGCCAGCGAGGTTCCCCAGGTAACCTCCCACCACCCAGTCAATCCCCAGGTCCACACACTGAACCGTCCTGGGTTCGGATGTCGCGCGCGAGGTCCGTCCCTTCTCCCGCTGAGGGCCTGCGCCGAGGCGCGGCCCCTCCCGCATCACCCCACGCCATCGGAAGTAGGAACACATGAGCATCGCCCGCACGACCCTCAAGAACCTTGCCGACGCCCAGGAGGTCGGCGGGTTCACACTCCCCGACGAGCTGACCCGAGGGTCGCCACGCTCAGGACGCTGGGGACAACACCGCAGCCCGACATCCCGCCGGCTCACGTCGAACCCGCAGCCAACCTGATCCTTCACGCGATCGCGTTCGGCAAATCCGTCGACACCATCGCGGCCGGCAAGCGGATGCACGCCGAACAACTCAAACTCCGGTGGAACGACGGCGGCGGTGACGACGTCTCATACGACGCCGCGCAACTCGAGTGGCGCGCACTCATCCAGGCCCGCGAGCGGGCGAACGACCGCCTCGACGCGCTCGCGCAGGACCTCGCAGACGTCGTCATCGCCGAGCACCTGCGGCCGGCGTTCGTAGAGGTCATGACAGTGGCGCGGGAACAGGCCGACGTCCTCGGCGACCAGCCGCTCGACGTTATGTCGCTGATGAGCGCGCCGACCGCAGTCCGCGACGCCTACGCCTGGTTGGTCAAACTCGAGGCCCGCATGACCCAGCTGCGGCAGGCTCGGGTCTGGGTCAACTCCGCGGGCTACCGCACCTCTTAGCACGACGCGGAACAACGAGTTCGCCACGCTCAAGCGCACATCCCGAAGGACGACCCCGTGCGTCGGATCCTGTCGTGGATCCGAGACGCCGCACCCGCCGAACCCTGGTTGCCAACCGTCGCCGAGCAGGACGCCGCCTGGGACGCGGCCTACGGCGATGCAGCCCTTGACCGAGCCAACGCCGCATCATTCGCCCGCGGGTTCCAGGTCAACGGAGGCACCCCTCGCACGCGTGACCAGTCGCTCGCCGCGCTCGCCGGACCCGAATGAGCCAGGGCTCGGGCGTGAACGTCACCCGGCGCCGAAGTAAGGGAGCGAAGGCGGCGAGGGTCGAGACAGACCTCCTAGCCCGCAGACCCGCCTGCGCCCGAGCCCACTCCGTTCCTCCGTCGACGACAAGAGGACGGAGTCAGCCCCAAATATTGAAAACGAGACCCTCGAGCAGGTGGTAGCGACTCTCACTCCCTCAGGCCAAGTTGGGTCGGTCCTCTGCCTCGACTGGCTCGTCGTTCAACTTGACCCTTGCTTTTGCACTTCCCTTGGCGACTTGAAGCAGGATTCCTTTCACCTGCTCGTAGGCGTCAGCAACAAGGTGATCCGCGACCCTCAGGGTCACGTAAGAGCCGATGATCCACGCCCATTGCTCCGGATCGCTGGGCATATAATGTGGCGCGTTTTTGGGGTCAAACTGCTCGGGCCGCATGTCGGGCGCGCGCGCTTCCTGAGTCTGCTGCACTGGGACCAGCTTGCTCCTGTCGTCGAAGTCGACCTCATAAGGGAGGTCGCGCAGGGCGATTCGAAGGTTTGCGCCGCTACCGCCACCGAAGTCCACAACTTCGATACGAATCTGTTCCTCGGCCATGCCCGCATCGTCGCATTGCAACGGCATTCGGACAGCGTCGAGGGCATCTCGACTAGACCACATTCCACGCAGACTGGTCCATAACTGACCCGACGGCGCGACCGCCGTGCGTCGCCGGACGCTTGGGAGCGCCTCCACCGTCAACCGTCCGGTCGTCAGGTCGAGGTGGCGGGGCTTGAGCGCGATGAGCTCTCCCCACCGCAGGCCGGTGTTGATGGCGGTCTCCACCATCAACCGGTGCTGGATCGGCACGGCGGTGAGGACGGCGTCGTACTCCTCGGGGGTCAGCGTGCGGGCCTTCTTCTTGACCACCTTGGGGACCTCGGTGTGGACGCAGGGGTTGAAGGTGACGACTCGGTCCCCGCAGGGCGCGTTCGAAGATCGAGTGCAGCATGGTGTGGTACTTCCGCACCGACGCGGCCGACAGGCCCTTCCCCGTTGCTGGGTCCGTGGCGGTGGTGACACAGCGTTGGATCTCGGTGGGCAGGATCTTGCCCATCGGCCGGCGGCCGAAGGGGGGGATGAAGTGCTTGTCGAGGTAGGACCGGTACGCGGCGAGGGTGGATGTCTCGACGTGCTTGGACGGCAGCCACACGTCTCGACGTAGTCGGCGAAGGTGACTTCGCCGCGGGAGTGGTCGTGCCAGGCGCCGTCACGGACCTTGGCCTCCTCGCGGTTCGCGGCGCGGACGGCGGGAAGAGTAGGTGCCGGCGGAGCGTTGCCGGCCTTTCGGGGTCGCGGTAGCAGGCGACGAACCGCTTGTCGCCGTCGTCGGTGACCCGCTCCTTGATTCACACCATCAGTGCCTCACTGAGCCTCACATCGAACCCTCACATCGAGCGGTGTTCGCCCAGTGTCCGCAAACGGCGCCCCGAACGGGAACGAACGTCTGCGAACGGTGGCGGAACTCATTGTGAGTGTGACCTGCGACTTTACGCTCACAGGAGGGATGAGTCGAGTGCAATGTGAGCCGGTGTGTAAGCCGGTTACGGCACTCATAACCCAGAGGTCGCAGGTTCAAATTCTGCCCCCGCTACAAGAGAAGTCGCAGGTCAGGGCCGAGTTTTGTGGGTCACCACGGACCCGGCTTTTACGTTCCGTGTCAGCACGATGTCTGCGGACACTGCCTCGGAGACGCCGCGAGCGGGCCGCATCTGCAGACAACCGCGGACGCGGGCGGACGAGCGCGGAAGCCGATCCCCGGCGACCTCTCGGCCGTTGACCCAGAGGTCGGAGCACGTCGCAACCCGCCGTCCTGCGGCGGAGGACCCCTCCTCCAAGCTCCAGAAGGGGAGCGCGCAACGCGCGCCTAAAGCGGTGAGGACGTAGTACGCATCCTCCTGCGGTCGGTTGGCAACCGGATGATGACCCCATCGGACAGGACGCTCACGGGCGGTTGCCCCTTGGGACGACTGGTGACGGGCAACGCGGGCAGACGCCCACGATGTGCGTGGATCGTCGTTGAGCCGCCCAGACACGTGGAAGGGCCCGAAACGTCCCTGGAACGGTCGCACGCCGACAGGGACAGCCTGACCCGCCCACACGGACGAGGTCGGGCGGTTGATGTCGTGGGGGTGTGCACCTGAGATGGTGCGGCTGACCCCATCGCCCCCCGGGCCGCCTGGCAGCAGACTCCGGTGAGGGAGGGTCTTCCGGAGATGAGTGTCGTGCGGGTGCTGCTGGTCGACGACCAAGCACCGTTTCTGCGGGCGATGAGCTGTGGTCGTGGAAGAAGCCGCTGGTTTCGAGGTCGTCGGCGAGGCTTCCTCAGGCGAGGAATCCATTGTTGCCGCGGCTGAGCTGCTACCAGACCTCGTGCTGATGGATGTGAACCTTCCGGGCATCGACGGGTTGGAGGCCACGAGGCGGCTGCGAGGGGGCGAGTCGCCGCCGGTGGTGCTGTTGCTCTCGACCTACGACGAGGATGTCGGTGTGCGCTTCGTCGCCGAGTCCGGGGCTGCTGCCTACGTGACCAAGTCGGCGTTCGATCCGGATGCTGCTGCGGGAGGTGTGGACAGCGGCGTCGACGTGAATCGCGGCAGACGCGGCCCTTCTGCCTCAGCAGGACGCCGCCAGTGTCAAGGCTGACGGCGCCCGAACCTCGACGAGGGTGAGGCCGTCCTCGGCGCGCAGTCGACACCGACCCGCCCGCCGCCTCCATCCGGTCACGCATGTGACTCAGGGAGAGGCCACCACCATCGGTGCCACTCGACGGTCAGGTGCAGCCGATCGCCATGCACCGACAGGATCACGGCGATGGGCTGAGTCGAAGGCACGCGTCGCCTCGTCGACGCAGAAGTAGGCTGCCGCCTCGACGCGGGGATCGAAGCGCAGGCCCACCGCGGAGTCCTCGACCGTCAGATGCCCGGCATGATCGGGTCGAGCGAGCAGTGAGCCGAGTGCGGTGGGGAGCCCCGAGCGCCTGAGCTGGGCAGGGAATACCCCTCGCGTGATCTCGCGAAGTGACTGCAGCGCGGTGTTCGTGGAGGTGAGAAGCGGTGCGAGATGCGCGGTGTCCAGCGCAATCGGACCGTGGGCATCCGATCGGGACAGCTGATGGAGTCGGTCGGGTAGCGGCGTCAGGTGCGGGATCACTGTCGTGCGATCGCACGTTCGACTCGGCTGCGTTCGGCGTCGCCGGCGCTGATCAGTCGCGCCCGAGACTGGTCGAGCTGACTGTGTCTGCAGGCTGAGCTGCTCGACCTGGGAAGAGAGCTCGACGCTGAGCTGCGCGTTGCGGAACGCCAGGGCGGCCTGGTCCGCAAGGTCGGCGAGCAACCGTTGGTCTCGAGGACGCAGCGGATGTCCGGCCGCCATCTCCACGGTGATGTCTGCCCAGCAGTTCTCCATGGTCGACGACCGGAATCGCGACCCGGGACGTCGGAGCGCGCCCGCTTCGCATCTGTCGGCCACGCTGCGACCTGGTGCGGACCGCCGGGCACGTGGACGGAGACAACGGCACGGGTTGCGTTCACGGCTTGTGCGGCTGCTTCGGCCACTGCGGGCAGCAGAGCGGCCGGGTCAGGCTCGTCTCCGAGCCGTCGGCTGAAGTCGGCCAGCGCCTCGTACGGCGCCGCGGCCGCGCCGAACGCCAACCGGTCGGCCAGCCGGACCACTCGGCGCCGCAGTGGCTGGAACGCCAGCGCCACCAGGGCAGTCGCGATCAGCGACGGCCAGAAGCCACCGCCGCCTTCGCCCACCGCGGAGCCGACAACGACGACCACGGTCACATAGCCGATCGCTGCCAGTCCGGTGGCCAGCGACACCATCAGGGCCCGGTTGACGATCAGGTCGATCTCCAGCAGCCGGTGGCGCAGCACGGCGACCGCCACGCAGAGCGGGACAGCCAGCTGCGCGAGACGCAACGGCAGCGCCGCCACCCAGGTCCCCTCCTCACCCTGGAGGCGCGGGACCGCCAGGATGACCACGACGCCGATCGCCAGGAACACGGCCGACGACGCTATCCACAGCAGCTGGCGGCGCTCGTCGTCCCCGGCTCGCCGCAGCCGCAGCACCAGGGAGACCGCCGACGCGATCGAGGCCGGCGGCGACGAGGAGGTATCCCATCGTGAGCAGCACCGTCGACAAGCTGAATCCGTCGTACTGCTCGGCGTAGCACGAAGTCCCCAGGGGACATCGTCAGTGTCCCGAGCGTGCGCAGACCCAGACCGGCGAGTGTGGCCCACACGGCCCAGCGCCAATCCGGGCGAGGCCAGGTGCCCGGTGGGCGAGATGAGGAAGACCATGATCAAGCGCGGCGAAGGCCGGCCAACCGAGTAGCGGCGACGCCCAGGCGATCACGTGGGCCCAGTACGGGGAACCGGGCCCGTCTCCCTCGAGCACCCAGAGGGTGTAGGCGTCAGCGGCCAGGGTCACCGACAGCAGGCTGGCAGCGCACAGCAGCCATCCCAGCCTGTGCGTCGGGTAGCGCGAGACGATCAGACGCTCCCATCAGGGCGCAGCCCAGACCGGCCAGCGGGGCAAGGGGCCATCCGTGGTCCGCCCACGTCGCCTCGCTCAGCAGGGGACGGTGGGCGGCGGTGAAGAGCGTGTCCAGGATGACGGCGATCGCGGTCAGGCCGACGACGCACCAGGCGATCCGGGCGCGCACGTCAGACGACCTGAGGCGCGAGCGACTGGGTTCGAGGAGGGCCCGAGGCCGTGTCGGTCCGCGGTACGACGGCGGTCACCGTGGTACCGGTGCGCTCCGAGGACACGACCTCCACCGTCCCGCCGACCGCGTCCAGGCGGTCGTGCATGTTGGCGAGGCCCATTCCGGTTGTCGCATGCGGGCTGTGTCTGGTCGAAGCCGGTGCCGTCGTCGGCTACGGTGAGCCGCCATCGCTCAGGGTCCTGCGTCCACCCGCACCGACACCGCGCCGGCCCCGGAGTGCTTGGTGGCGTTCTGCACCGCCTCCATGCAACAGAAGTAGAGCGCGGCCTCGACCGGGGCCGGGAGTCGCGGCAAGCCGTCAGTGTCGACGGTGACCGGCATCGCGCTTCCGGCGACCGCGGACCGCAGTGCTGCGTCGAGGCCTTCGTCGGCCAGTTGCGTCGGGTAGATCCCGCGGGACAGGACCGAGAGCGTCTCGATCGCCACGTGCGCCGCGACCGCCTGTTCGGCGAGCACCGCAGCGGCGCGTCCGGGGAGCGACCGACGATGGTGTGCGCAAGTCGCAGGCTGACGGTCAAGGCCACCAGGTGTTGCTGCGCGCCGTCGTGGAGGTCGCGCTCGAGGCGACTTCGCTCGGCGTCCTGCGTCTCGATGAGACGCTCCCGCGAGGCTTTGAGCTCCTCGGACTGGACCAGTAGCTCCGCGCGACGCTCGTCGAGCTCGGCCCGAAGCGCCGACCGACCGCAGCACCAGCCCAGCCTGGGCGGCCAGCCCGGCGAAGAGCCGTTCCTCGACGAGGGTGAGGGGAAGGCCGGGGCGCTCCTGGAGCCGGAGCACCCCCAGCAGTTGGCTGCCGTGGCGCACCGGCAGGGCTCGCGAGCCCTCGTCGGTCGCGACGACCTCCGTCGGGCGGAACGGCGGCGGCCCCGTGAGCGCCGGCGAGGTCGGGGGGCCAGCGTGGCGGCCATGGTCATGCGGCCGGACAGGTTCAGCCACACCTGCGCCCACTGAGCGCCGGTTCCCTGGGCGAGCAGCATCGCCATCCGCGCCGGCAGTTCGTCGCTCGAATACGCACCTGGTGACCGCGTCGGAGAAGTGGCTCAGCACGTCGTACGGCGTCGCGCGCGCCAGACCCCAGCTGATCGTGGCTCGTTCGAGGGCGGCCTGCACGCGCTCGAACGACAACGCCACGACGGTGGTCGCCATCACCGAGAGCGCAACACTGGGGGAGTCGGTGCGTCCGATCAACGCCCCACCACCGAGCACGACGACCACATAGACCCAGATCACGAACCCCGCCAGCCCGAGGCCGACCACCACCTTTCCTGAGCCACCACGATGCAGCGGTCGGAGGGTGCGGCGTGGCCTCATGACGCAGTGTGCGCCTCTTCGTGCTGGCCGGGGGGGGGCGTCTGCCGCGCTCGCCGTGGGGGAGCCTTCGTGCGCCCAGCGGATGGCAGCCTCAGCGGCTCGTGCCGCTGGCCTCGACGTAGGCCAGCACTGCCATCACACGACGGCTGACGTCGTGCTCGTCGACGAGACCCAGCTTGTGGAAGACCGCACCGATGTGCTTCTCCACGGCGCGATCACTGAGGAAGAGTGTCCTGGCGATGGTCGCGTTGTTGCGGCCGGTCGCCATCTCGTGAAGGACTGCGCGTTCGCGCGCGGTCAGCCCCAGGAACGGCCATCGGTTCCCCGGCGTGCGAGCAGCGCTTCGACGACCAGCGGATCGAGCACCGACCCGCCCCGGGCGACTTCGTGCAGCGCGTGTGCGATCTCGTCGAGGTCGCCGACCCTCTCCTTGAGGAGGTAACCGACCCCGGCGGCTCCCTCAGCCAGCAGCGCGAAGGCGTAGTCCTCCTCGACGTACTGCGAGAGCACCACGACTCCCACGCCTGGGTGCTCCACCCTGATGCGCTTGGCGGCGTCGATGCCCTCGGTCGGTCTGGGTGGGCGGCATCCTGATGTCGGTGAGGACAACGTCCGGCGAGTGCTCCGCCACCGACGTCATCAGTGACTCCAGATCGGTCGCGGTGTCGACGATCTCGATGCCCTCGCTCTCGCCCAGCAGGGCGGCGACTCCCACTCGGGCGAGGTAGTTGTCGTCGGCGAAGACGACGCGCAGGGGCATGCCCTGGACTCTAGCGATCCCTCGACATACCCGGGGGTGTGGCCTCGGCGGCCCGTCGGCAACCTCCACGCCGGACCTGCGCATGGTGGGGTCAGCACGCACCGCGCGGTGGGGTGCAGCCCCGCTGTTGTGCCGTCCGCCCCATCGTGTCGGCCCCCGTCGGTTCCTAGCGTCGACATGGAGCCACGGGACATCGCCCGGTCGGGGATGTCTGGACATCGACGTTGAGGAGTCCGACATGTTGGTACGTCTCGCCGACTGGTGTTACCGACAGCGCCGTCTGGTCCTCGGGTTGTGGATCGCCGCACTGGCGGCCGCCTTCTCGCTCGCGAGCACCTTCGGCGGACAGACCAAGCAGGACTATCTCCAACCCGGCTCCGAGTCACAGGCAGCCTCGGCAGACGCTGCAGGCCACGTTCCCTCAGAGGGCCGGCGACACCGTGCAGATCGTTCTCCGCTCCGAGGACGGATTCTCGGCCGCGGTCCGCACGAGGGCTGTGGGCATCCTCGCTGACGTCGCCGACGAGCCGCATGTCACCGGGGTCGTCAGCCCCTTCAGCGAGGGCGGCGCAAGCCAGGTCTCGCCCGACGGGAGGACCGCGTACGCGCGTCGTCGCGCTGGACCAAGACCGCAGACCAGTACACCCCAGGCCAGGCCAGGGCGCTCATCGAGCCCGTCCTCGCCGCCGGCGACGACACGCTCCGGGTCGAGGCCGGCGGCCCGGTCGCGGCGTTGGCTCAGACGGCCCCGGTCGGCGGCGAAGGCGTCGGCCTGATCGCCGCCGCCTTGATCCTGCTCTTCACCTTCGGCTCCGCGGTGGCGATGGGACTACCCCTCGCTCACCGCCGTGTTCGGCCTCGGCATGGCAGTTGCGCTCGGCGAGCTGCTGCGCCGGGTCGTCGACGTCCCCGACTGGGCGACCGCCACCGCCGCGATGGTCGGCATCGGAGTCGGCATCGACTACGCGCTTCTCATCGTCACCCGGTACCGCAGCAGCCTCGCCGACGGGCGGCGACCCACGACAGGCCACCATGATCGCGATCGCGAACGGCCGGCCGCGCCGTGGTGTTCGCCGGCCTCACCGTCGTCGTCGCGATGCTGGGCATCCTCCTGGTCGGGCAACCGGCCCTGGCTGGCTTCGCCTTCACGGCCTCGCTGTTCGTGCTGGTCACCATGACCGCCTCGTTGACGGTGCTGCCGGCACTGCTCGGCTTCGCCGGACGGAACATCGAGCGCCTGCACGTGCCGGTCGTGAGCAAGAACCTGCACCCCTACGACAGCGACCCGCTGGTACCGCTGGAGCCGGTTCATCCAGCACCGGCCCTGGGTCGCCGCGATCGCTGCACTCACCGTTCTCCTCGCTCTGGCCGCACCAGTCCTCGGCATGCGTCTGGGGTTCCCCGACGCCCAGAACGATCCCGAGTCCGACACCACCCGCCAGGCCTACGACTTGATCACGGACGGGTTCGGCCCCGGTTTCTCAGCACCTCTCGTGCTCATCGTCCAAGGCGTGTCCGGCGCCGAGCTGCTCACGGCGAGCGACGCGGTGGGATGAGAGCTCGCCGAGGTCGGGGGCGTGGCCCATGTGTCTCGGGCCATTCTCAACGACGCGGGCGACACCGCCGTGCTGACGTTGGTGCCCACCACGTCTCCGCAGGACGTGGACACCGAGAACCTGGTCGACAACCTGCGTGACACCGCGATCCCGGGCGCCATCGTCGACACCGATCTCACCGTCGCCCTCGCGGGAGCGGTCGCGGCGAACCTCGACGTGCACGCGCGGCGTCGCAGCACGGCTTCCGCTCTTCTTCGGCGGGGTGCTGCTCGTCTCGTTCGTGCTGCTCATGATGGTGTTCCGCTCCGTCGTGGTCCCTCTCAAGGCCGTGATCATGAACCTGCTCGCAAGCGCGGCCGCGTTCGGAGTTCTCACGCTTGCGGTCAGCGGGGGAGCCTCTCGGAGATCTCGTCGGCATCCCGCAGGCCACACCGGTCCCGATCCTGCTGCCCGTCGGGATCTTCGCAATCCTGTTCGGGCTGTCGATGGACTACGAGGTGTTCCTCCTCGTCCCGGATCAAGGAGGAGTACGACCGGACCGGCGACAACGCGGACGCCGTCGCCGACGGCCTCGCCAAGTCCGCCCGGGTCATCACCGCCGGCGCCGCGGTGATGATCACCGTGTTCCTTTCCTTCGTGCTCGGCCAGGACGTCTTCGCCAAGATGTTCGGGATCGGACTGGCCGCGGCTGTACTCATCGACGCGACCGTCGTCCGCATGGTGCTGGTCCCGGCCACGATGCAACTGCTCGGCGACCGCAACTGGTGGCTGCCGGGCTGGGTCGACCGCCTGCTTCCACACCTCCACGTCGAGAGCGAGGTCACCGACCAGGAGACAGAAGCACCCGACCCGACAGTCCCCCCGACCGTGGTGCCGTCCGGCGCCGTCGTCCGATGATCACCGTCGAAGGAGTCACCCGGGCGTACGGAAACTTCCGGGCGGTCGACGACGTCAGCTTCACCGCCCGAGCCGGTCGGGTGACCGGTTTCCTCGGCCCGAACGGGGCCGGGAAGTCAACCACGATGCGGATCATGGTGGGTCTCACCCGCGCGACATCGGGCGTCGTCACCATCTCCGGACGCCGGTACGTCGATCTGCCCAACCCGGGGCTCAACGTCGGCGTCCTGCTCGACGCCTCCGCCCAACATGCTGGTCGCTCCGGTCGCGAGATCCTCACCATCGCGCAGCAGTACATGGGTCTCCCACGCCACCGGGTGCAGGAGATGCTGGACGTCGTCAGCCTCACGGACACAGAGGCGTCTCGACGGGTCGGCAACTACTCGTTGGGGATGCGGCAACGGCTCGGCATCGCCACCGCCTTGATCGGCGACCCCGAGGTCCTGATCCTCGACGAGCCCGCCAACGGCTTGGACCCGGCCGGCATCCGCTGGATGCGCGACCTGCTCCGCGACTACGCCGACCGCGGCGGCACCGTGCTGCTGTCCTCCCACCTGCTGCACGAGATCGAGGTCATCGCCGATGACATCGTGATGATCGGCAACGGCAGGATCGTCTCCCAGGGCACCAAGACCGAGCTGCTCCACGCCGCAGGGACCGTGATACGCGCGGCAGACCTGGACTCCCTTCAGCGCGCACTCCATGAGCTCGGCATAGCGACGAGCACGCTCGAGGACGGCGCCCTGTGCACCGACGCGGACCCGACGCTCGTCGGCAAGGTGGCACTGGTGGCCGGCGTCGCCCTCACCGAGCTCAAGACAGCTGACGCCGGCCTCGAAGACATGTTCCTCGAGCTCACCGCGACCTCCCAACGAGAAGGAACAGCACCATGACCGCCCTCGAAGCAGCGATCGGCTCCCTACCGGCGCGAGTGAGCCGTCGGGTGCCGCTGGCGCGGGTGACCCAGGTAGAGCTCCGCAAGATGTTCGACACCCGCTCAGGATTCTGGCTGATCGCCAGCATCGCGATCACCTCGCTCCTGGCCGCCGGCGGCGTCATCCTGTGGGCGCCGGACGACGAACTCACCTACTCCACCTTCGCCACGGCCATCCGCTTCCCGGTGGTCGTCATCCTGCCGCTGATCGCCATCCTCGCGGTCACCAGCGAGTGGAGCCAGCGCACCGGGCTCACCACGTTCACGCTCATCCCGCATCGCAGTCGGATCATCACCGCCAAGGCGATCTCCTCCGTCCTCATCGCCGTCGCGGCCATGGGGCTGACCTTCGCCGTCGGCGCGCTCGGCAACCTGCTGAGCGCCGCGGTGACCGGCACCGCCCTGGTCTGGGACGTGACCCTGACCCAGTGCCTCTACTACATCCTCGGCATGGTCCTCAGCCTGCTCATCGGGTTCATGCTCGGCGTGCTCATCCGCTCCTCGACCGGGGCGGTCGTCGCCTACTTCGTCCTCACGTTCGTGTTGCCCACGATCTCCGGCCTGCTGGCCGACAGCCAGGCGTGGTTCCGCGACCTGCAGCCCTGGATCGACATCCAGTTCGCCCAGAGCGGCCTGTTCATCTTCGACCAGGCACTCACCGGCGAGCAGTGGGCCAACATCGCCGTCACCGGCGTCACCTGGCTGCTCGTTCCTCTCCTCGTCGGCCTCGGGTTCGTGATGAGAGCCGAAGTGAAATGAGCGTTCGACCCTTCGAGCGCGCTGCCAGTCGAAGCACCATTGACCCTCCAGGGAAAGGCATCACCATGACCCACACCGACGCTCCTTCGACCACGACGATGCGCGCGGTCGTCCAGGACACCTACGGGTCGGCAGATGTGTTGCGTCTCGCCGTCATTGCCCGGCCTCAGATTTCCGAGAACGAGGTGCTCGTCCACGTCCGAGCGGCCGGGCTCGACCGGGGAACCCGGCACATGATGACGGGTCAGCCCTACCTGCTCCGGGTCCTCGGGTTCGGCTTCCGCCGCCCCAAGAACCAGGTGCCCGGCCTCGATGTCGCCGGCACCGTGGCCGCAGTCGGATCGGCGGTCACCAGGTTCACGACGGGCGACGAGGTGTACGGGATCGCCCGCGGCTCCTTCGCCCAGTACGCCGCCGTCCGCGAGGACAAGCTGTCGCGCAAGCCGGTGAACCTCACGTTCGAGCAGGCCGCTGCGGTGCCGATCTCCGCAGGCACGGCACTGCAGGCCCTGACCGATGCCGGCAAGGTCGAGCCAGGACAGCAGGTGCTCGTCACAGGCGCTTCCGGCGGCGTCGGAAGCTACGCGGTGCAGCTGGCCAAGGCGCTCGGGGCAGAGGTGACCGGTGTGTGCAGCACCGCGAAGCTGGAGTTCGTGAGGTCACTCGGGGCCGACCAGGTCGTCGACTACACCCGCCAAGAGTTCGCGGACGGCAACACCAGGTACGACCTCATCGTCGACATCGCAGGAAACGCCTCGCTCTCCCGACTGCGGCGTGCGCTCACACCGACCGGGACGCTCGTCATCGTCGGCGGAGAGGAAGGGGGCAGGTGGACCGGAGGGTTCGGTCGCTCGCTACGGGCTCCGCTCCTCTCCCCGTTCGTACGACAGCGTCTGACCATGCTGGCGAGCAAGGAACGCGCCAGCGACCAGGAGCGGCTCACCCCGCTCATCGAGGCCGGCACGGTGACCCCGACCATCGACCGGACCTACCCGCTGGACCGCGTCCCGGAGGCGATGCGCCACCTGGAAGCCGGGGGCGTGCGGGGGAAGGTCGTGATCACGATCTGAACCTCAGGGTGGGGCGGCGTCATGGACCAGGATCGCGATCCGCATCCGGTTGGTGACGCTGCGGCAACCAGTCGGACCGCGTTCGTGATGTCCGCAGGTGGGGTGTCCTTCAGGAGAGCACGACCACGTGCGGCGGGTCCAGCCAGCGAAGCGTTGCGGTCGCGGCGGACGGCAGAATCCCCTGGCCGACCAGGTCGTCGTCCAGGACCTCAACGTTGATCCGCAGCTGCCGTTCGACGACGCGTCGCACGACGCGGTGGTCTGCTGCATGTCGATCGACTACCTCATGCATCCGGTCGAGGTGCTGCGCGAGGCGGCGCAGGTGCTGCGTCGCGGTGGAGTGGTGGTCCCCACCTTCAGCAACCGGTGTTTCCCGACCAAGGCAGTTCGCGGGTGGCTGGCCACCGACGAAGACGGACGGGTCACGATCGTGCGCACCTACCTGGAGCGAGCTGGCTTCGAGGGTGTGACGACGGCGTTGCGCAGCGAGCGGCGGTGGGGGCGCAATCCGCTGTACGACGCCTGGGCCCTCCTCGAGGTGACGCCAGCCAAGTGGCCGTCTTGTCGATCAGCGTCCCGCTAGCGCCGGGCCAACGACCCGATCGCCGCAGTCGGCACTCCCCGTGCGCTCCGGGGTCCTGGGCTGGTCGATGGCCTTCCACCGCAAGACCGACCTGGTCGTCGACGCCGTCACGATGGCGGTGCATCGTCGCGGCGGGACGGTTCCCGGCGTCACCCATCACAGCGACAGGAGCGGGGAGTACACCTCTCATCAGCTCGAGCGGGAACTGCGTCGTCGTGGCGCTCTGGCCAGCATGGGTAGCAGTCGCGGACTGCTTCGACAACGCCCTCGAGAGCGTCCTCGCAGCCCTGGAGTGCAAGCTGTTCAACGCCGCAGGCACTCAGCCAACGGCCAGATCAGCCCCGCAGCATTCGAACGACGCTACGGGGAAAGCGCTGCGGCGTCACCACGTCCGCAGAAACCCCGGAGTCTCCGAAAGCGGGTCAACTCCAACCGGGTCGTTGCGTGATGAGATGGCACGCCGCTGGGGCGCCTCACCGTTGCGTATGGCCACCTCCATGTCGGCCCGAAGCGCACGCGGTCGACTCAGCCAGGCTCGTCGCAGTGCCCGTCATGCGGCGAAGGACGCAGTGAGCTGCGCGGGAGGTGGAGTGGCTCGCTGATCGCGGATCAGTCGTCTCGCAGGGCGCGGTACTGGTCGAGATTGCGCCCTGCATGTGGGTCGCGAGCGGCGTCCGGATGGACACCCGCGACCTCAGTTGAATAGGGCTTCAGCCAACATGTGAAACGCCCGTCGTGGCCCAAGCCACCCGCGCCGGTGTGCGAGGTTGGCATGGATGGCGATCGGCCCACTGTGGGCCCAACCCGCCAACACATCCTGGAGGTTTCACGCAACAGCCGAACCTTGCCATAGTTCTCATCAGTCGTAGCGAACCGCGGCACTCAGCTGATGCCGTTCTATCAGTCCGTTCACCAGGTCCAGGTGGAAGGTCAGCCCATATGCTTCGGCCAACGCCTGGAGATCCTCCGCTGGTGGCTCTGCCGGAGCGCTGAACAGGTCTGCCACCGCAAGGAAGAAATTCTCGAATCCGGACGGAGCGATTACCTCTAGGAAGCTGGCCGGCTCCGGTCCCTTATTCCATGCTGCGTGCGGCACACCACGGGGCTTGGTAACCAATGTTCCCTGCGTCGCCACGAACTCATCCTGTCCCAGCAGCATTCCTATGCGTCCATACAGTATCCATGAGTATTCGTCTTCACGCTGGTGGGTGTGCGGCTCGATGAGCGATCCTGGTGCCATCGGGTGTTCCACGACGGTAACGAGGCCCCCACTCGTAGCGCCGGTCAGGTGGAATAATGCCGAGACTCCGCCACCGAGCGAGAGGGCGGACGGCCGTGTCAGCCGATCACCGCTTCCCGCTTCGCTCATCTCGACCTCCGAGTCCCTTTCGTGAGGATAGGGCTGGGCGCCACCTCCCGCAACGGTGGAGGACGCCTCACACCCACGAGTCAGCGACTCGTGGGGCCCGTTGCGTGACTGCGTCATCCTGAGCGGATCGGACGCGGCCCAGCTATGTCGGCATGGGGCTATGTGCCGGCGACGTAGGCGGTGAGGAAGTGGACGCCGTGGCGGTCGAGGTTGCCTCGGGCGCGGTCGTAGTGCTCGGTGGTTCTCGGGTCGGCGTGCCGGGCGAGGATCTGCGCGTCTCGCAGTGGGACGCCAGCGTCCAGGGCGTTGGTCATCGCGGCCTGCCGAAGGGAGTGGGGGCTGATGTGCCGCAGGATGCCGGCGGTCTTCGCGATCCGCAGCACCATGCGGTAGGCGTCGCGCCGGTCGATCGGCTTCCCAGAGCTGGGCCGCAGGATCAGCCGTCGCTCGGTGCGGTCGCCTCGGCACGCCTCGAGCACGCGCAGCACCGGCACGGTGAGCACTCTTGGGGATGGGAGCGGGACGTCGTTTCCTGGCGCTGAGGCCATAGGCACCGGGATCATCGCGGTCAACAGCCCCACCACCTGGAACCCCTGCGCCCACGTGGCTCACTCTCTCAACGGTCTCACCTCCGGTCTTCGGCTCCGCCGCGCTGTCCGGCGGCTCACTTGCGGGTGGCGGCCCCACTTACGGCCGCTGGCCCCTAGGGAGCCGCGAGAGTGACAGCTCGGCAACGGGGGCATGGCCGCCGGCTCCTACTCAGTCGGCCCGTGCGTCCCCGGAAACCGCACCGCCGCTCCCGCAGCACCGGCGATGCTCCCTCCCGTTTCCATGGCATCGCCCCATCCTCTGCGGGGGCCTCAAGAGGGACTCCCACACTCCGGTGCAGCCCGTCGCTGGAGCGAGTACGCTCTACGTCGTGGGGTGAATCATGAACTCAGCTGACGACAAGGTGGGCGCTTTTCGTCGCCTACACGCGTCCGGGTGTTTTGTCATGCCGAACCCGTGGGATGTGGGCAGCGCCCGGGTTCTGGAGCAGATGGGGTTCGTGGCGCTGGCGTCCACGAGTGCAGGCTTCGCATGGACGCTAGGTCGAGGCGACGACGAGGTGACTCTCGAGGAGACCTTGGAGCATCTTCGTCAGCTTGTTGACGCGGTGACGCTTCCCGTGAACGCGGACTTCAAGGACGGTTTCGCGGTTGATCCTCAGGATGTACACGCCAACGTGTCGCGTGCGGTTGCCACAGGAGTCGCGGGACTGTCGATCGAAGACTCGACGGGCGACGATGCGCAGCCACTTCATGAGTTCAACCTGGCCGTGGAGCGGATTCGAGCCGCGCGACGCGCGATCGACGAGAGCGGCAGCGAAGTCGTTCTCACCGGCCGGTCTGAGGGTTTCGTGCGCGGCCGCCCCGACATCGACGAGACGATCAGGCGACTCCGCGCCTACGGCGACGCCGGCGCCGACTGCCTTTATGCGCCGCGCATCACGAACCTCGAGCACGTCGCGGCGATCGTCGCAGCGGTGGCACCCAGACCGGTCAACCTGCTTATCAACGCGCCATTCACGACCGTGGCCCGGGCGGCGGCCCTAGGCGTACGACGGATCAGCGTCGGCGGCACCCTGGCGCGCACCGCCTGGAGAGGGCCCCTCCAGGTCACTCAGGAGATCATCACTGAAGGCACCTTCTCCTCCTTCGAGGCCCTGCCGGACGTCGAGGGTCTCCTCGGCCCTCGACCGTGAGTCGACCACCGAACCGCAGACCGCGCCGATTCCTAGCTGCTGTGTACGTACCCACCGTCAGCCTTCGCTCGGGACCCTCTACACCGCGGTGATCAACGGTTCGCGCTCCTCTCGCTGCACTCCTCGATGTCCGGTTCTCCGTCGGTCGCCTGCAGGCCGACGGACCGTAAGTCGCTAGCGCCGATGAGCGATGATTGCCAGCATCCTCGGCATGCGCCAGGAGGAGATCTGGGATGCCGAGGCTGCCCAGCGCTACGACACCCCAGGTACCGGCATGTTCGCCCCCGACGTGCTGGGACCGACCGTTGACCGCCTCGTCGAGCTCGCGGACGGCGGCCCAGCGCTCGAGCTCGCGATCGGCACCGGTCGGGTGGCCGTTCCCTTGGCCGCCCGCGGCGTACCCGTCACCGGGATCGAGCTATCTCAACCGATGGTGGAGCAACTCCGCACGAAGGTCGACGAGGCAAGGGTTCCGGTGGTGCTCGGCGACATGGCAACCGCTCGAGCCCCGGGCACGTACACGCTCGTCTACCTCGTATTCAACACGATCTCCAACCTCCTGACCCAAGCTGAACAGGTTGCCTGCTTCCATAACGCGGTTCGCCACCTCATCCCCGGCGGCCGTTTCGTCGTCGAGCTGTGGGTTCCCGACCTGCGAAGGCTGCCACCAGGACACGAGGCCGCCGTAGGGCACTACGAGCCTGGCTACGTCGGCATGGACGCCTACGACGTCGTTCACCAGTACGTCGTCTCACACCACTTCCATTTCGGCGACGGCAGGGACGCACGGCTCTTCCGGAGCCCGCACCGCTACATCTGGCCGGCCGAGCTCGACCTCATGGCCCAGCTCGCCGGGTTCGAGCTGGAGACCCGCCATGCCGACTGGTCCGGCGCCGAGTTCACCTCCGAGTCCCGGTCGCACGTGTCGTGCTACCGCGGCCCGACCGACGCGCAATCCTGATCGCCGGCGTTCGGCCTCCGGGCTCCGGGCTCCACGCCTGGTCCCCGACCCGGCGGGTTGCGATGCCTCACCTAGTTCGGACGCAAGACCCCGGGGTCCTGCGTGAACTTAGGGAGGTTGCCATCAGGAGCTCGGAAGTGAACCCACGCGTTGCCCCAGTCGTCGAGCACCGGCTCCAGCAGAATGTCTGCACCCGCTGCTCGCAGCTCCTCCGTCGCGCTGAACACGTCCTCGACGCGGGTCGTAACGACGACGGTGTCATCGCTCACGCGTCGAGCACCGACCTGCACGACTGGGAGGTCAGCCCCCCCTCGGTGCGACCCCCGGCGCCGGCTTCGGCCAGCTGGAGGTCATGCAGAGCAAGGTCATCGACGGGCGCTCAGCGCTCGTCTTCACCTGCCATCCGCAACCTCGAGCCGTACGGCGAGGACGGGTTCGCGATCGGGGATCCCATCCCCGTCGAGCTCGTCGCTGAGGGCTACCTGGTAGCGAGCGGCAGCTCGTAGACGTGGGCGCCGGCGCCGCTCGGGAGCCGCAGCGCACGGTCGGCGGTGTCACTGGCCGAGGAGCCGTGCAGGACAGCGAGCTCCGTCGCCGAGCCGGCCCGGAGATGGACGAGCGGCAGCTCGACCGGTGGATGGCCGGCGCGAGCGACGTGCACGAGGATCCGCTGGTTGGGATGTTCGCGCAGGTAGGTGAGGGAATCTGCGCCCACGTGGGCCCAACGCAGCCCTCCCCGTCGAATGGCCACGTTCTCGCGCCGCATCCGCACCCACAGGCGGTAGGCGTCGAGCGTTCCGGTGTCCACTGCCTGCTCGCGACCCCAGGGCATCGGCGTCCGGGCGTGCTCGCCGTTCACGCCGGTGAAGCCGAGCTCGTCCCCCATGAACACCACCGGGACGCCGGGCAGGGTCATCTGCAGCGCCAGTCCCAGGAGGTGCCGTTCCCGACCCGTCCCCGCGAGGTCGGCGAGCCCCGAGGTCCCGCCGCCGGTAACGGTCCGGAAGCGGGGTGAGTCGTGGGAGTCGAGGTGCGAGGTCGACGCGGCGCGCGAAGCCCAAGGCATCGCGGCGTGGAATCCCCGCATCGAAGCGACGCAGTCGGTCCCTGAACGGGTCGGGACGGGGACCGGGAGTCCCATGAACTGCAGGTGGTGGGGGAGTCCGGGTCCGCCGTCGCCTCCACCGTTCAGCCATGACCAGACGGGGCGGGTGAATCCCGAGTAGTCCATCGTCCCGTGCCAACCCTTGCCCGGGAGGTCCAGGCTCGCGTCGTGCCCGTGCTCGGCGAGCAGCCAGGCGTCGGGACGGGTCGTGGCCATGGTGCGCCGGATCGTCTCGGCGACCTCGAGCGTGGCGTCGTCGGTGCCGAGCCGCCCGGTCATGTTCGCCACATCGATGCGCCAGCCGTCGATCCCGTTGCGGAGCCACCGGGCGACCGTCGACTCCGGCCCGTCGTAGAGCCGGCGTCGCATCTCACGGGCGGAGTGGTCGAGCTTGGGCAGGGACGCGACGCCGAGCCAGCTCTCGTAGCTCCCGTCGTCGTGGAAGCGGTAGAAGCTCCGCTCGGGCGATTTGGGGTCGCTCACTGCCTTCTGGAACCACGCGTGCGCGTCGCCGGTGTGGTTCGTCGTCAGGTCGCCGATCACCCGGATCCCCAGCTCGTGGGCGTCCGAGAGGAGCCGCTCGAGCGCTGCGTCGCCGCCGAGGACGGGGTCAACCTCGTCAAAGGACTCGGCGTCGTAGCGGTGGTTGGAGCGGGACGCGAAGAACGGCGTCAGGTAGAGCAAGGTGACGCCCAGCGCCTGGAGGTGGTCCAGGTGCTGTCGGACGCCGTCGAGCGTCCCGCCGTACCACTGGTGAGGGACGTCCGGTCCCTCGAACAGCACGGGGTCCTCCCATACAGCGGGGATCGCCCAGGACGGGGTCGACCCGGGTTCGGAGTCACGGGCGAACCGGTCGGGGAACACCTGATACCCGACCTGGTCGAGGACCCAGTCGGGCAACCGGTGTTCGGTGCTGACCCGGAAGTCGTCGGCATCGGTCACGTCACGTGCGTGCGTCCCCGTCCCGTTGAGCCAGCGGTAGGTCCCGTCGGTACCGCGGACCAGGAACCGGTACGACGTGACCGGGTTCGACACCAGCAGCCGAGCTCCCCACCACGTCCCGACCTGGTCGGAGTGCTGCGGGTGAGCCTCGACGAGGTGAGGCTCGCCGTCACGGACCGACCGGAGCCAGACACCGTCGACCTCAGGACCGGGGACGAGTCGGCCGCGGGGCACGTGGACCCGCAGCTCCACCTCCTCGCCGATGACGGGGTCGGAGTCCTCGACGTACATGACCGATCCGTCGTGGTGTGGCTCCAAGAGCTGCATGCTGCTCCTCGGGATGGTGGGGTGACGACCTGACGCCTAGCGGCGGGGCCGTGACGTCCTGGGCGGGCCGACCGACGCCCGGTGTCGGACCGGCAGCTCGAGCCGGATCTCGCCGGATCCCATGGAGGGCGCCAGCAGCGCCTGGACCGCGCGTGTGCCCATCTCGTGGAAGGGGAGCGCGACGCTCGTCAGCGGCGGGCGCAACCACGACGCCAGTGGCGAGTCGTCGAAGGAGATCACGGACACGTCCTCAGGCACTCGAAGGCCTGCCTCAGCAAGGGCTTGGTAGACACCGAGTGCGACCCGGTCGTTGAGACAGATCATCGCGGTGACGTGCGGGTCCTCGGCAAGAAAGCCTTCGCTTGCTTCGTACGACGGCGCCGGCCACCACAACGTGTCGACGGTGGCGGCGAGGCGCTGACCGGCCTGCGTCAATGCCGCCGTGATCCCGTCCAGACGCTCCGCAGCGGCCACCACCTCGACCGGGGTCTCCCCGACGAGGACGATGCCGTCGGAGTGACCCGCTTGCAGGAGGGTCTCCACGGCTGCACAACCGGCTCCTCTGTCGTCGGGAACCACGGAGGTGAACAGGCCCTCCTCACAGCCGCAGTTGAGGAGCACGACCCGATGCGACTTGAGCGGAGTCGGGAGCGGGATCACGCGGTTCCACGAGGTGGCGTAGATGAAGCCGTCGACCTGACGCGCCAGGAGGTCGTCGACGACCGCCTGCAGGCTTGCGACGTCACCGGCGCTCTCGCCGATCAGCAGGTGGTGACCGTCGGCGGCGGCCTGCAGCAAGCTGCCACGGATGAGGTCCCCGACGTACTGGTCGGTCACCACGCGGTCGGAGATGAACCCGAGAGTGCGGGTGATCTGCGTGCGGAGCATCCGCGCGGTCAGGTTCGGTCGGTAGTGCAAGGCGTGCGCACTCTCGAGCACCTTCTGCCGGGTCGCCTCCGAGACCCGCATGTCGTCGCGACCGGTCAGGACGAACGACACGGTGGTCGGCGAGACGCCCGCGACCTCTGCGACGTCCCGGATCCGAACCCGGCGAGGCATGAGCCCTCCTTTCGTCATCGGTGAGGAGCAGTGGCGAGTTGCGACTTCGTGACCGCGGACCCATTGACGTGACGTACGCAACACAGGGATGCTAATTCGAATTAGCGCCGGGACCAAGGTCCCCCTTCCACCTGGCTCCACGCTCCCGTGACCCGGAGTCTCACGCCCCAACGAACCAGCCACACCGAGGAGTGATCGTGCGTTCGACCCTGCACAGACCCAAGGCCCTGCTCGCCCTAGCATCCGCCGCTCTGGTCCTCAGCGCGTGTGGTGGAGGCGGTGGCGGCGCGTCCAACACCACAGCGTCGGAGAGCCCCGAGGAGACCGCGAGCGCGGACGAGAGCGGGGCGCCGGCGCGCGGGGACGCCGACCTCGTCGTCTGGACCGACGACCTCAAGCTCGGGGGCGTGACCGCGGTCGCCGAGGCGTTCGGCGAGGCCCAGGGCATCACGGTGTCCGTGCAGGCAGTCACCGAGCTGCAGCCGAACTTCGTGACCGCGAACGGGGCCGGCAACGGCCCCGACGTCGTGGTCGGTGCGCACGACTGGCTGGGCAACCTGGTGCAGAACGGCGCCGTCGAGCCCCTCCAGCTCACCGCCGACCAGCTCGCCGGGTACTCCGAGAAGGCGGTAGAGGCCGTCACCTACGACGACAAGGTCTACGCGGTGCCCTACGGCATCGAGGCGCTCGCGCTCTACCGCAACACCGACCTGGTGCCGGACGAGCCTGCGAACCTGGACGAGGCGATCGCCGCGGGACAGGCCGCCGCCAAGGAGAACCCGAAGGTCAAGGTGCCGTTCGCGCTCCCCGTCGGTGAGCTCGGAGACGCCTACCACATGCAGCCGATCCTGACGTCGATGGGCGGCTACCTCTTCGGGACGACCAAGGACGGGGACGAGGACCCGAACGACCTCGGCATCGGCGGCCCGGGCTCGCTCGCGGCGGCGAAGAAGATCTCCGAGCTCGGCGAGAAGGGCGCGAAGGTCCTCCGAACGTCGGTGAGCACCGACAACAACATCGCGCAGTTCACCGACGGCAGTGCAGCCTTCCTCGTCTCCGGGCCGTGGGCGCTGCCCGACATCCGCAAGGCAGGGGTCAAGTACGCGATCCAGCCCATCCCCGGGTTCGCCGGCCAAGAGCCGGCCAGCCCGTTCATGGGGGCGCAGGGGTTCATGGTGGCGTCGGCGGCGAAGAACCCGGCCTTCGCGCAGGAGTTCATCGCCACCGGTGTCAACAACGAGGACGCCATGCGGACCCTGCAGGAGCAGACGGGGCTCCCGCCGTCGATGACAGCGGTCCAGGAGTCGATCGACGACGAGGACATCGCCCTCTTCGCCGAGGCCGCCAACCAGGCGACTCCCATGCCCGCGATTCCGGCGATGGCTGCGGTCTGGGAGCCGTTGGGCAAGGCGTACGCCGCGATCGTGGGTGGCGCCGACCCCGACAAGACGATGAAGGACACCGGCAAGACGATCAGCTCCGCCATCGAGGGCTGAGCCGCCGTGGCGGGAGCGTGCGCGCTCCCGCTCCCGCCACGGCCCACCCCGTCCGAACCGACCGTCACCCCGATCCGTTGTCCAGAGGGAGTCGATCCACCATGGCAACACCGACGCTGCAGAAGACCGACGAAGAGCCAGACGTGACCTCGTTCGGCGGAGGCCGCCGAGGCGGCGGCATCGTCCTCCCGGTGGTCGTCAAGCTGCTCTTCCTCGGCACCGTGATCGGAGTCGCAGCGGCACTCACTCCCACCATGGTGGGGCTGGGCTCCTGGGTGATGCTCGGGGTGGTGTGGGCGGTCGTGGCAGTCCTGGTCGCGGTCTACGCGACCACACGGGCGATCCCGGCCAAGTACCTGACCCCGGGCACGGTCTTCCTGGTCCTGTTCCTGGTCTTCCCCATCCTGCTGACCGTCCAGACCTCCTTCAGCAACTACGGCGACGGGACCCGGTCGACCAAGGAAGAAGCGGTCGCCCAGATCATCGGCTCCTCGGTGGTGCAGACGGAGGACGCCCCCCGTTACGCGTTGACCGTCGGCACGACCGGCTCTCCCGAAGCCGGTCCGTACACGTTCTTCCTGGTCGACCCCGACGGCCAGGTCTTCGCCGGGACCGCAGACGGTCTCGAGGAGCTCGGCGAGGACGAGGTCACCCTCGACGGAGGCTTCGTCCGGGCCGCGGACGGCTATGAGATCCTCACTCCGCAGCAGCTCAACGACGCCACGGCGAACAGCGAGGAACTGCAGAGCTTCACGGTCCCGACCGAGAACGGCGCGATCCGTCAGCTGGGGATCAGCCAGGCGTTCGAGGGCCGCACCACCTTGGAGTACGACGAGGGCTCCGACACCATCACCGACACGGAGTCCGGCACCGAGTACACCGTCCAGCAGGTCGGTGACCGCGAGCTGTTCGTCAGCGCGGACGGTGAGCGGCTGTCGGACCAGTCCTGGCGGGCGAACGTCGGGTTGGACAACTACCAGCGGGTGCTGACCAACGACACGATCCGGGGCGACTTCCTGCGGATCTTCGTCTGGACGTTCCTCTTTGCCACGCTGTCGGTGGTGACGACCTTCGGCCTGGGCCTGCTGCTCGCCGTCGTCCTCAACGACGCCCGGTTGCGCGGGCAGAAGATCTACCGCGCCCTGTTGCTGCTGCCGTACGCCATTCCCGGCTTCATCTCGCTGCTGATCTGGTCGAGCTTCTACAACCGAGACTTCGGGCTCATCAACAACCTCACGGGGTTGGATGTCAACTGGCTCGGCAACGCTACGACGGCCAAGTTCGCGGTGATCCTCACCAACCTCTGGATGGGGTTCCCGTACATGTTCCTGGTGTGCACCGGCGCGCTGCAGTCCATCTCCGGCGAGCTGACCGAGGCTGCGAAGATGGACGGGGCCAGCGGATTCAAGGGGTTCAGCCGGATTACGTTTCCCCTCCTCCTCGTCAGTGTGGCCCCCCTGCTGGTGGCGACCTTCGCGTTCAACTTCAACAACTTCAACGCAATCCAGCTGCTCACCGAGGGCGGCCCGTTCACCCCGGACAACCCGACAGCCGGTGGCACCGACATCCTCATCAGCTACACGGTCCGGCTGGCGTTCGGCGCCGGCGGCGCGCAGATCGGGTTCGCGTCCGCGGTGTCGGTGCTGCTGTTCATCATCACCGGGGTCATCGCCGCCCTGCAGTTCCGCGCGACCCGCCGACTCGAGGACGTGAACTGACGTGAGCACCCCGCTTCCCCCGAGCCAAACCCAGCCCACCACGACGGCGGGGACTCCTACCCGGCCCGCCGGGCCGGGGACCGTCCTCACGAAGGCGCCGCTGACCACGCTCAAGGGCGCGCGGTGGTGGAAGGAAGTCGGCTGGCGGCACATCGTCGGCGTCGTCGCGGTGGCCTGGGCGCTCTTCCCGGTGCTCTACATCCTCTCTGCGGCGCTGAACCCCATCGGGACGGTGTCGTCGTCGACGCTGATCCCCCGCGAGATCAGCATCACCAACTTCCAGCAGCTCTTCGAGCGGCCGTTCGGGCGGTGGGCGCTCAACACCCTCATCGTCTGCGCCGTCGTGACCTCCGTTCAGCTGCTGTTCAGCGCCCTGGCGGCGTACGCCTTCTCGCGGTTCCGCTTCACCGGCCGTCGAGGCGGGCTCCTCGCGCTGCTGCTGATCCAGATGTTCCCCGGGTTCCTCGCGATCGTGGCGCTGTTCACGATGGTCACGGAGATCGGCGAGGTGGTTCCACAAGCCGGGCTCAACACCCTGCCCGGCTACATCCTCGTCCTCCTTGCCGGTGCGCTGGGACAGGTCTGGCTCATCAAGGGCTTCTTCGACACGATCCCGATGAGCCTCGACGAAGCCGCGAAGATCGACGGCGCCGGGCACGCTCAGACCTTCTTCCGCGTGATCCTCCCGCTGGTCCGACCGATCATGGCGGTCAGCGGACTGATCGTCTTCGTGTCGATCGTCAGCGAGTTCCTTTTTGCCTCGATCTTCCTGACCGACACCAACAGCAAAACCGTCGCCAACGGGCTCTACGGCCTGCTCGACGGGGACCGCTCGAACAACCTGGGCGTGTTCGCTGCGGGGGCGCTGCTGGTCGCCATCCCGGTGATCCTGCTCTTCCTCTACCTGCAGAGGTTCATCGTCGGAGGGATCACCGCCGGAGGCGTCAAGGGATGAGCGAAGGACACCGACGTCCTCCTCGCAAGAACGACCCGGACTGGTGGCACACTGCCGTCGTCTACCAGATCTACCCGCGGAGCTTCGCGGACGGGAACGGCGAGGGGCTCGGCACCCTCGCAGACTTCGACGTCCTGGTGAAGACGCTGCACGGCACCGGCCCGGACGGCTCCGACACGTGGCTGCCCGCCGGCTCCCACCTTCTGCTCAGCAGCGACGGCGACGGACCCTGCGACAACACTGGCGACGGCCTCGCGCCGGTCAGCTCCACCTGGTGGCACGTACCCGACGACGAGAGGACGACATGATGACGAACAACGAGGTACGCCGCCACGAACCCCGTAGGCCTCGCGTCCGCCACCCCGAGTGGGCCAGGGACGCCGTGATCTACCAGATCAACCAGCGGCAGATGACTCCCGAGGGGACGTTCCGAGCCGCGGAGGCGCACCTGCCCCGGATCCGGGACCTCGGAGCCGACATCGTCTGGCTGATGCCCGTCAACCCCATCGGCGAGGTCAACCGCAAGGGCAAGCTCGGCAGCCCGTACGCCGTCCAGGACTACCTCGCCGTCAACCCCGAGTTCGGCACCACGGACGACCTGCGGCACTTCGTGACCACGGCCCATGACCTCGGCCTCAAGGTGATCCTCGACTGGGTCGCGAACCACACCGCCTGGGACAACGTCCTGACCGAGGAGCACCCCGAGTGGTACGCCCGGGACTGGAAGGGCGACTTCCGCCCGACGCCCTGGTGGGACTGGGACGACATCATCGACCTCGACTACGACCAGGTCCCGCTCCGGGAGTACATGGCGGACGCGATGTGCCACTGGGTGCGGGAAGCCGACGTCGATGGCTTTCGCTGTGACGTCGCCGGCTTCGTGCCCCTCGACTTCTGGGAGCGGGCCCGCGAGCAGCTCGAGGCGATCAAGCCGGTGTTCCTCCTGGCGGAGTGGGACACCCGGGACCTCCACGACGCCGCGTTCGACGCGTCGTACGCCTGGTCCTGGAACTCCGCGCTGCACGGCGTGGCCCAGGGGCGCACCGACCTGGAGCCGCTGCGGGTCTACTACGCCTGGAACACGCGGAGCTGGCCCCGCGATGCGATGCGCATGACGTTCGTGAGCAACCACGACATGAACGCCTGGGAGGGCACGGAGTTCGAGCAGTTCGGGGACGCTCTCGAGGCAGCAGTCGTGCTGTCGGTGGTGGGGGAGGGGATCCCGCTGATCTACAACGGGCAGGAGGCCGGCAGCGACAAACGGCTGCTGTTCTTCGAGAAGGATGTCATCGAGTGGCGCGAGCACGAGCTGGGTGACTTCTACCGCGGCCTCTTCGCGCTGAAGAAGGCCCACCCCGCGCTCTGGAACGGTGCGTGGGGCGCGCCGATGACGCGCATCCCCAACTCGCACGAGGAACGGTGGCTGACCTTCGTCCGGGATCACCCCGACGGGGACCGGGTCCTGGCCGCCTTCAACTTCAGCGCCGAGCCGGCGACGGTGACGCTCGGCGAGGGCCCGTACGCCGGCAGCTGGGCCGACGCCTGGACCGAGGAGCGGGTCGCCCTGGAGCAGGGTGCGTCGGTGTCGCTGCCGGCCTGGGGCTATCGCGTGCTCCTTCGGGACTGAGCGCGCGTGCTCGCACGGCGGTCGCGGCCGGCGCCATCGATGCTGGGGTATGCAGGTTGCTCCTGCGCGGGGGCGTGCAGTCCCGTCGATCAGGGTGCCTCGGCTTCGGCGCACAGGGCGAGGTCGGTCGCTGCGGCGAGGGAGGATTGCGCGGCGGCGGGCGCAGGGAACATGGTGCTGGCGATGATGACGGTCCGACCGGTGCGCTCGTTCCAGTAGGCCAGGCTCTGGTAGCCGAAGATGGTGCCGGTGTGTCCCCAATTGGCGCCGCAGGGATCGTTGACTCGTTGCAGCCCGAGGCCGTACTGGAAGGTCGCATTCGGATCGGTGGGGTCCTCGGCGACGGTCTCCTTCATCTCGCGCAGCAGAGGCCCTGCAAGCAACCGCCCGTTCATGAGGGCCTTACAGAAGTGCGACAGGTCCGCGGCGTTGGAGACGATGGCGCCGGCGGCCCAGGCGTGAGAGGGGTTGTAGCCCGTGACGTCGAGGGGTTCACCGTTCGGGGTCGGAATGAACTCGGACGAGAGGTATCCGTGTGCGTGGGGTTCATCCAGATGCGCGGTCGCGACCGGGAAGGAGGTGTGGTCCAGGTGCAGGGGGGCGAAGATGCGGCGCTTCATCTCATGAGCCAGGGAGTGACCGGTGACCGCCCTGATCAGCAGACCCGCGACGATGTAGTTGGTGTTGGAGTAGCTCCTGGCACTGCCCGGTGGGAACAGCTGCGGGCGCCTCGCGGCAAGGGCCACCAGCTCCTGCGGCCTCCAGACGCGGTCCTGGCCGATTCCAACGAACAGCTCCGGATCCATGGTGTAGTCCGGCAGGCCGCTGGTGTGGTTCAGCAGCTGCCGCACGGTGATCTGATCGCCGTTCGCCAACAGGCCGGGCAGCCGTTTGGCGACGGGCTCCTCGAGCCTCAGGCGTCCTTCGCCGACGAGCTGCAGAACGATGGTGGCGACGAAGGTCTTCGTGACGCTGCCGATCCGGAAACGCGCGGCCGGCCGAATCGCGGCGCTCGGTCGCGAGGTCGCTCACGCCGGCGGCAGAGCGGCGGGCGGGCCGGTGAAGGTCCTTGACTCGCACGATGATGCCAGGGACGCCCGCTGCCACAACGGCATTCAGTGCTGCGTCGAGTTCGGCGCTCGCGTCCACGCTGGGAGCCGCCTCTGGGACCCCGGCACTCGCCGGGGTGACGCCGAGCACCAGGCTCGCCAGGGCCGTTGCGGCCGCGGCGAACATCGACGCGATCCGCGGCTGCTGGTGAGGTCGCGCTCGCGGTGACTGACGCGTCGATGTCCCCGCTGAGGTTGCGCCGTGACGTGCTGACATTGGTTTCATGAGATCTTCCGCTGGTGAGTGGGCTGGACGTGCATCAGGGATGGGTGGCGGAGCACCAGGGCCGGGGTGGGATTGCCGCAAACCGCCGCCCGCCTGGCGGCTGTCGCGGAAACGTTGAGGTGAGCATCCGGACGCGGCGCCCGCGGTCGGAGCTGGCGTATGAGCCCGCACCATGGCGCCGGAACGCCGAACCTCTTTCGCAGTCTCGGCGAGCGACGGCACCTCGGAGGCGGACGTCCGCCAGCGCTCGACCTGCGACTCTGCTGCCCAATCCTCGGTTCGGCGCACCGCTGTGGCGTGGGCTGAGGCTGAGCCGTAGGCGCGGGCGGCTTCAGGCGACGCCCACACACGTGCCGTCCAGAACCGCCTGTTCCACAGGTCAGCCAGGAACGGCACGGTGTCGCGTCGGCGACGAAGCGGGTGGCGACGACGACTGTCGAGGGGCTTGGTTCTTGAAGTGGCGCCGCAACCGCGTCGCTCGTCCACTGCGCGTCACCGTTGAGGGATTTCATGCCGGTCACCAGCCCTTGTCCTCGACGTTGTCACTGATCTGGGTCTCGACCAGCACTCGTACGCCGAGGAGAACGAGTCCGAGGTCGCGGATCTTGGCGAGCAGGCCGTGTAGGTGCGACTGGTCCTGGACGAGACCGGTCAGCGTGGTGGTGCCGTCGTCCTCCACCTGCAGTGCGAGGTCGTCGAGACGGGCGGACCAGTGCCGGTCGAGGTGTCCGTCGACTCGGAGCTGGTAGCGCGCCGGAGATCCTGTCGGTGTGCCTGTGGCATCAGGATGCGCGTGCCGAGGTCCCGAGCGGGTGTTCACCGGGCCCCGGCCGGGACGGGCGGGAGGACAGCCGGCGCCAGGGACGCCAGGGAGTCGGCCCTCGTGAAGAACCACCCGGCGAGCCAGGCGATCCCGACGGCCAGCGTGAGGAGGCCGAGGTCGAGCACCGCCTCTGGGACGAAGGCCCGGAGCGACACGGGCACAGCACCGGCGACGTACAGCGCGAGCGGCGCCGAGGGAACCTCTCGCCCGCGGATCATCGCCGTGACGAAGGTGAGCGTGCCGAGCAGGAAGAGGACGGACGCCACCGTCAAGGCGATCCCCAGCGGTCCTGCCCGCAGGCTCTCGATGGTGCCCGTGGGCAGCTCGGCGAAGACGAGGTTGATCACGAACTCCACACCGACCAGAGCCACCAGTGCGAAGGCGTTGACCAGGAAGGCCATCAGGCCGAACCGGCCGGCCCGACGTCCGTACGCGACGTAGAGCCCGGTGACCAGGACGAGTGCCAGGATCTGGGCGAGGGGGGCGACGAGCTGTGTGAAGGCCGTGGTGGGGATGACCTCTGCTCGCTTGGCGGCATTGATCAACAGGATGACGGCACTGCCCGCGCCGGCGACGGCCGCTCCCCGGTAGAGGGTCACAGCAGGGGGATAGGACATGGGTTCCTCCGAAGGGGGTTGGTCGTCCACACGCACTGGCGGGATCCGTCGGTGACGGTCGGCGCGGGTGAATGCCTCAGAACGTAGGGAGGCCGGGGGTGAGCGGACGTCATCCAACGATGTGACCGGCGGGGTGAGCTGCTTGCGCAGCGGCTACATCAGCCGGTGCTCGTGGCCCCGGTGGACCGCAGCCCGGCGGCTGGAAACCTGCAGCTTGGTGAAGATGTGCCGGGTGTGGGTGCGGATCGTGTTGTGCGAGACGAACAGTCGGCGGGCGATCTCGGGGGCGGTGAGCTCACTGTCGAGCAGCCGCAGCACCTGCAGCTCGCGTTCGCTGAGCGGGTCGACGAGCTCCGGTGACGGTGCGGGACGGTCGGGGCGATCGGCTTCTGTCAGCAGGCGCGCCGGATGCTCGCTTCCGACGCCGAGCTTGTGGGCGGCTCGCAGGAGGCTGCGCATCGAGTCGCCCTCGTCGAGGAAGAGGCGTGCGTAGCCCTCCGGCTCTGGCAGCGCGCGGAATGCGTCACCCAACGACGCCAAGGCGTCCGCCCGGCGTCCGTGGGCGTCGAGGACCAGGCTCGTCAGCACGTGGATCTCGGCAACGCTCGCCCAGCGCCCGGCGGTTCTCGCCGGGCCCAGCAACCGAGCGAGCAGCCCGGCGGCCTCGTCGAGCAGGGGCGGCCTGGATTCCGCCGCGGACTGTCCCCGCGATCTGGCCAGCAGCAGCCGCACGTAGGTCAGGTGGTCGAACTCCAGCAGGAAGTCGTCGGTGTTGGTGCTCGCCCAGTCGCGCTCCTGGGACCAGGTCCCCGCTCTCCCGAGGTCGCCCTGGGAGATCCAGGAGCGGGCCCTGATGGCCGCGATGGGCTGCACGTCCACGAAGAACCCGGGTCGGTACAAGGCTTGCGCCACGTCGATGTGGCGCAGGGCGGCGACCGGGTCGCCCCCGGCCTGTGCGACGCGCCCTCGTGACAGGAACCAGCGATACTGACCGGCGGTGACGAATGCCTGGTCGGCGAGCAGGGCCGCGTCGTCGAGGTGCCGCCACGCACTCGTCAGGTCACCGGCCTCGCAGTCGATCCCGGCCAGCACGACGTGCAACTGGGCGCTGGTCCTCGCCATCGGAAGGCCTTGGCCATCCGCCACGGCCAGGCTGTCCTCGCACAAGCGACGGGCCTGCGTGGGCTGCCCGGCGGACAACCACATGTCCGCGAGCACCACCGTGCTGTCGAGTGCGTCAGCCAGGTTGCCGGCGGCGCGCAGACTGGCGATGGCCCCGGCGAAGACACGCAGGGCAGTGCTGACGTCCCCGGTCGCCCACGACGCGAGACCCAGGAATGCGCTGGCCGTGCCGAGGGACAGGTGGTCCTCGCGGCCAGCGAGCTCGAGGGCGCGCCGTGCCTGGATGGAGGTCTCGCCGACGTCCCCGCGGGCCTGGGCAAGGGCAGCGCGGAAGACGGCGATGGTCGCCGGCAGTGTCCGGAGCTCGTCGGTGTCGGCCCAGGTCGCCCGCGCCTCGCTGGAGGCCGTCGCCAGGGCATGCTCGGCGTCCTCGAGGCGGGCCTCGACGCCGTCCAGGTCGCCTCCCAGCATGAGGGCCCAGCCGTCGAAGACGCTGAGCACGGGGCTGCGACGGACAGAGTCCCGGGGAAGTGCAGCGAGCCAGCCCAGCAGGACCGAGTCCTTCCGGTCGCGTCGGATGCCGGGCAGCGCCTGTTCCATGAGGTACGTCGCACGGTCGAAGTCCTGGCCGGCCAGGGCGTGCCCGACGGAGTCGTCCGCACTGCCGTGCACCTCGTGCCAGCGGCTGGCCCGTCGGTGAAGCGCGTGCACGTCGATGTCGGGATGGTGGTCCAGACGCGCTCTCAGCACGTCCGCGAAGAGGTGGTGGTACCGGTACCAGACACGTTGGTCGTCCAGGGGGAACAGGAACACCCCGGTGCGTTCCAAGGACACGAGGACGCCATGCCCGTCGTCGCCGCCGGTGACGGCATCGCACAACGGCCCGCAGAGCCGGTCGAGGACGGAGGTGCGGACGAGGAACTGACGCACCTCACCGGGCTGACCGGCCAGCACCTCGTCCACCAGGTAGTCGACGACGTACCTGTCGTTGCCGGCGAACCGTGCGATGAACTCGCTCGGGTCGTCGCGCCCCCTGAGTGACAGCGAGGCGAGCTGCAACGCCGCGGCCCAGCCCTCCGTGCGCTGACCCAGCGCGACCACGTCAGGACCGGAGAGGTCCAAGCCTTCGACGTCGACGAGGAACGAGCGGCTCTCCTCGGGGGTGAACCGGAGATCGGCAGCCCGGATCTCGACGAGCTCCCCGCGTGCACGCCACCGGGACAGCGGGAGGTCGGGGTCTGCACGCGTGCTCAGAACGACGTGCACGTGCGCCAGCAGATGATCGATCAGGAACGCCAGGCTGTCGTGGATCGGACGGCTCTGGATGGTGTGGAAGTCGTCCAGGACCAGCCACACGTCACCGGGCGCTCGGGCCAGCTCGTTCACCAGTTCGGTGAGGACGTGCTGGGTCGCCGTCGGATCGACCGCAGCATGTTGCACGACCTCGAGCTCGCTGCTCGGCAGAGCCGCCGCCAGGGCGGTTGCGACGTAGGGCCAGAAGCGACCGGGGTCGTCATCGGAGGCGTCCAGCGAGAGCCACGCAACCGCGCGGTCCTGGTCAGGTGACTCGTCCAGCCAACTGGTCAGCAGCGTCGTCTTGCCGAAGCCCGCGGGGGCGGACAGCAAGGTCATGCGGGCATCGGCCGCGCCGCTCAGGCGCATGCTCAACCGGTCGCGAGCAACGAGGCGGCGTCTCACCCGGGGCATGAACAACTTCGCCGCGATCTTCGTGTCTGCCACCAGGGCCTCGCTCCACGGCCGCGCCCGTCCGGCTGGACGAGCGCACGTCCACGCTAGGGCACGCAGCGCTGTCTGCACATGACTGCGAGGCAGCAACCGCGTTCGCCGCAGGGCTGGTGGGACTGTTGACAGAGTGCAGGATTCCTGACGGCGTGGGCTTGTCCTGGCGTCGTCGACGGACGTTGGGAGTGGCCGGGTGGTGGCTACCGGGCGACCTCGACGCGCATTGTCGACCCCGGCTCCGCCTGACCCCACGGGCTGCCTGGCAGCGCCGACCGAACCCCCACACCAGCTCCGACCCGCGTCCGCTCAGGCCCTCGTCGGCCGGGCTGGCGGCTGCCGAGTCACAGCGCACCGTCGCTTGACTGAATACCCCCAGGGGGTACACTTGAGGTGAGCGACCCCTGAGGAGGACCCGTGAGCGCGACCGAGAGCCGGACGATGCCCGGCTACATCAGCGACAAGGACGCACTGCTGGCGCGGCTGCGCCGCATCGAGGGCCAGGTCCGCGGCCTGCAGCGCCAGGTGGAGAGCGAGACCTACTGCATCGACGTGCTGACCCAGGTCAGTGCGACCACCAAGGCGCTGCAGTCGGTGGCGCTGCTGCTGCTCGACGACCACCTCGGCCACTGCGTGGCCCACGCCACCGACGCCGACGACCGCGACCAGAAGGTCACCGAGGCCTCCCGGGCCATCGCCCGGCTGGTCCGTTCCTGATGACGACGGAGGAGAACGACGTGTCGACGTCGACGTACACGCAGCGCTACCAGGTGACCGGCATGACGTGCGGCCACTGCGTCGCCTCGGTCACCGAGGAGATCGAGGAGGTCGCCGGCGTCCGTGGCGTGGACGTCGACCTGGTGGCCGGCGGCACCTCCACGGTCACCGTCACCAGCGACCAGCCGCTTCCGGACGACGCGGTCGAGGACGCCGTCGCCGGGGCCGGCTACCAGCTCGCATGAGCACGCCGACCCGGGCTGCCGCCGGCACCGCGACGAAGGTGGCCGGGTTCGCGGCCGTGCTCGCCGTCGTGTTCGGCGGCGCCTGGGCCGCCGGCGCCCAGGTCGGCCCCGTCGGGTCGACCTCCGACGGGGCGAGCGCCACCCACGGCGCCGAGCACAGCGCCAACCGCGGCGCCACCCACGGCGCCACCCACGGCGCCGAGCACACGGAGGGAACCATGAGCGACACCCCGCGCAGAAGCCCGTCCAGCAGCCCGTCCAGCAGCCCGTCCAGCAGTGGAGCGCTGCCGGGTCTCGCGGTCGCCGCCGACGGGTACCGCCTGGTGCTCGCCGACACCACGGTCGAACCCGGTACCCGAGAGGTCGAGTTCACCGTCGAGGCCCCCGACGGGCAACCGGTCACCGCGTTCGACGTGGAGCACGAGAAGCAGCTGCACCTGATCGTCGTACGCCGCGACCAGACCGGCTTCCAGCACCTCCACCCCAGCCTGGACGAGGGGACCGGGGTGTGGACCGCCGAGGCGGCGCTCACACCCGGGCTGTGGCGGGTCTTCGCCGACTTCACCCCCACCGACGGACCTGCGCTGGTGCTGGGCGGTGACCTCCTCGTCCCCGGCCGACTCGACGCTCCGGGTCCGATGGGGGAGACCCGTCGCGACGTCGTGGACGGCTACACCGTCACCGTCGACGGCGCACTGGAGCCTGGGGCCCATGCGGCGCTCAGGCTCCGGGTGGCCAGGGACGGCGTGCCGGTCACCGACCTGCAGCCCTACCTCGGCGCCTACGGCCACCTGGTGGCGCTTCGCGAAGGGGACCTCGCCTACCTGCACGTGCACCCGGGCGGTGCACCCGGGGACGGTGAGACCGAGCCCGGCCCGCACATCGAGTTCGGCGCCGAGGTGCCCAGCGCCGGCCGCTACCACCTCTACCTCGACTTCCAGCACGACGACGTGGTCCGCACCGCTCACCTGGTCCTCGACGCCGGATGAGCGCGACCACCAGGCCGACCACCAGGCCGACCACCGCGCCGACGACCACGCCGACCACCGCGCCGACCACCGGGACCGCGGGCGAGCCGCGCGCCGAGGAGAGCGTGGAGCTGCTGCTGACCGGGATGACCTGCGCCTCGTGCGCCCACCGCATCGAGCGCAAGCTCAACAAGCTCGACGGGGTCTCGGCGACGGTCAACTACGCCACTGAGAAGGCGAAGGTCCGCTACGTCGAGGGTGTGACGCCTGAGGACCTCCTCGCAGCGGTCGCCGCCGCCGGCTACACCGCGACCCTGCCGGAGCCTCCGGACGAGCCGGTCGACCCACAGGTCGACCCACGGGTCGACCCACAGGGGAAGGCGGTCCGGTCGCTGCGGCAACGGCTGCTGCTCTCCACCGTCCTCACGGTCCCGGTGATCGCGATGGCGATGGTGCCGGCCTGGCAGTTCACCTCCTGGCAGTGGCTCTCCCTCACCCTGGCGGCACCCGTCGTGGTGTGGGGGGCGTGGCCCTTCCACCGCGCGGCGTGGACGAACCTGCGCCACGGCACCTCGACGATGGACACGCTGGTCTCGATGGGCACCCTGGCGGCGTTCGGGTGGTCGGTCTACGCACTGTTCCTCGGCACCGCCGGCGAACCGGGGATGACCCACCCGTTCGAGCTCACCATCCAGCGGACGAGCGGGACGGGGAACATCTACCTCGAGGCCGCCGCCGGCGTCACCACCTTCATCCTCGCCGGCCGGTACGTCGAGGCCCGCTCCAGGCGCCGCGCCGGCGCCGCGCTCCGCGCGCTGCTCGACATGGGCGCCAAGGACGTCGCCGTGCTCCGTGACGGACCCACCGGACCGGTCGAGCACCGCATCGGCGTGGACGCACTCACGGTCGGTGACCGGTTCGTGGTGCGCCCGGGGGAGAAGCTCGCCACCGACGGCGTCGTCACCGACGGCACCTCGGCGGTCGACGCCTCCATGCTCACCGGTGAGTCCGTCCCTGTCGAGGTCGGCCCCGGCGACCCGGTCGTCGGGGCCACCGTGAACGCGGGCGGGCGGCTGGTCGTACGCGCCACCCGGGTCGGCTCCGACACCCAGCTGGCGCAGATGGCGCGGCTCGTCGAGGACGCCCAGAACGGCAAGGCGGCTGCCCAGCGGCTCGCCGACCGCGTCTCGGGCATCTTCGTCCCGATCGTGATCGCGCTGGCGATCGGCACCCTGGGGTTCTGGCTCGGCACGGGCGCCGACGCCACCGCCGCGTTCACTGCGGCGGTCGCGGTGCTGATCATCGCCTGCCCGTGCGCGCTCGGGCTCGCGACCCCGACCGCGTTGATGGTCGGCACCGGCCGCGGCGCCCAACTCGGCATTTTGATCAAGGGCCCCGAGGTCCTCGAGCAGACCCGCAAGATCGACACGATCGTGCTCGACAAGACCGGCACCGTTACGACCGGCCGGATGACCCTGACCGCGGTCGTCCCCGCCGACGGCCAGGACCCCGACGAGGTGCTGCGTCTCGCCGGCGCGCTCGAGGACGCCTCCGAGCACCCGATCGCCCGTGCCGTCGCCGACGCCGCCCGCACCGCCACCGCCACCGCCACCGCCGGGCTCCCCGCCGTCGAGGGGTTCGCGAACGTCGAGGGGCTCGGTGTCCAGGGCGTCGTCGACGGTCATGGCGTCGTCGTCGGGCGCCCGCAGCTGCTGGCCGACCGGTCCCAGCACCTCACCCCGGAGCTCGAGCGCGCCGTCACCGACGCCCAGGCCGCCGGGGGCACCGCGGTCGCGGTCGGCTGGGACGGTCGACCTCGCGGGGTGCTGGTCGTCGCCGACCAGGTCAAGGACACCTCCGCCGAGGCCGTCGCCCGACTGCGTCAGCTGGGGCTGCAGCCGGTGCTGCTCACGGGTGACAACGCCGCGGTCGCGGCGGCCGTCGCTGCGCAGGTCGGTATCGAGCCGGCTGACGTGATCGCCGACGTCCTGCCGGCCGGCAAGGTCGAGGTCGTCACGCGGCTCCAGGCCGAGGGCCGGGTGGTCGCGATGGTGGGTGACGGCGTGAACGACGCGGCCGCCCTCGCCCAGGCCGACCTGGGGCTGGCGATGGGCACCGGCACCGACGTCGCCATCGAGGCGTCCGACCTGACCCTGGTGCGGGGCGACCTCAGGGTCGCCGCCGACGCGATCCGGCTCTCCCGCCGCACGCTCGGCACCATCAAGGGGAACCTGTTCTGGGCCTTCGGCTACAACGTCGCCGCTCTGCCGCTGGCTGCGGCGGGGCTGCTGAACCCGATGCTGGCCGGCGCTGCGATGGCGTTCTCCTCGGTGTTCGTGGTCGGCAACAGCCTGCGGCTCCGCGGGTTCCAGCCGGGCGGCCGGGACACGACGACCTCATGGCGACGCCCTCGCGCCAGTAACCCATGAAGACGACCTGCTCGGGTGCCACGTCCAGCTCGGTGACCAGGGACCGGCGCAGCGCCTTGACCAGCCAGGACTCGCCGGCGATCCAGGCGTACAGGTCGTCCATGTCCGACCCGACGCCGCGGCGCGGACGCGGTGACGAGACGTCGTCCCCGGAGGAGGAGAACCGCGGGGTGTCCCACACCTCGACGAAGGCTAAGCGACCCGCTCCCGAGTCGTGACGCACGACGACCCGGCCTGGCTCGTGCTCGGAGGCGAGCAGTCGCCAGGCCGGGTCGTCCAGCCCGTGACGGATCCGCGGGTCAGTTGGCCGAGGATGCCCAGGCGCTGTTGTTCAGGGTGTCCTCCAGACCGGTGAAGCCCTCGTTGGGGTTGTAGGTGTCCACTCCGAAGTCGACGTCCGGGTCGTCGGCAGTGCCTCCCACCCGGTCCTTCCCGACGCCGTACAGCAGCCGGAAGTTGCCGCCCTGGTCCATCAGGTTGAGCACCCTGTTGAACTGGTCGACGTGGAAGCTGCCGATGAAGTGGCCGATCTCGTGGCTCACCACGTTGCCGACCGCGGCCCCGACGAACCCGACGCGGTCGCTGCTCGGACGCAGGTAGAAGTTGAGCGTCGCGTCTTCCCACTCGCGACGGGGGCCGCTCAGGATGTCGAGCAGCACCAGGGCGGTCTCCTCGCGCTCGTAGTTGCCCGGGTCGATCGACTGGGCGATGCCGATGGTCGGGATGCCCGACTGACGGATGGTGCCGCCCACGACGACCCGGGACACGTTGGGTTCGCCGAAGGGGTCGGCGTGGTCGCGACTGTTGAGGATCTCGACGTCGTAGTCGTCGTTGAGACCGCGAGCCCGCAGGTCGGCCTCGACGTTCTCCCGGACGGTGGCCACCACGCGGTCGATGACGGCGTCCTCGTCGTCGCGGGTCAGCCCCCAGCCGGCGAGGAACGACGACAGCGGGGACAGCTCGGCCACGCCGATGCCACCCCAGATGCCGGTGTTGACCCGTTCGCCGTCGAAGTCCAGGAACAGTCGCTGCGTCGCACCGGCCTGCTCGGCGCCGGGACGGTAGACCTCGAGCTGCATGTCGTACCCGCCGCGGCCGCGAGAGGCCGACACGGCGTAGGTTCCCGACTCCTCGGCGACGTAGGCGAAGGTCCCGTTCCCGCCGCCTGGCAGGGGCGATGCCATCGGGTAGATGAAGGACGCGTTCTGCGAGGAACCGACCCGCGGCGACCCGTCGGACATGAACACGTCGATCTTGTTGGCGCCGTCCTCGATCCGACCGCCGAGCACGTCGCCGCTCTGCAGCTGCACCGCGAAGACGTCCCGGTCGCGAGGTCCGACCGACAGCTTCAGCCGGTAGCGGCCCTCGTCCCCACGGCCGGTGCCGCTCCCGGACCGGAACGGGTTCTCGGGCAGCGAGAGGAAGCCGGTGACCATCACGTAGTAGACCCCGGCCTCCTCGACGCGGAGCTCCAGCTCGCTCTGGAGCGAGGACGCGGTGTCGTCGTTGGCGTCGATGATGTTGCCCTCGGCGTCGTACAGCACGAGCACCGAGTCGAAGCGTTCGAACTTGCCCACCGTGCTGGCGACGATCGACTCGCCGGCGTCGGCGCGGACCTTGTAGAAGTCGAAGTCGCCGTTGCCGGTCCCGTCGCTGCCGTGCGGCCCGTTGCCGATGCGACTGGTCACGCGGACGGCCTGCGACCGAGACGGGATCCGGGTGCGCGTGGCCTTGCGGATCGAGCCCTGGTCCTCGCGGGTCCCGATCCGCCTGGCGAAGAGCCGCGGGTGGGACAGCCGCCCCGCGATCCGCACGGCCGGTTGGTCCGCCACGCCCGACCCGAAGCCGGACACCGGCTCGGCGCTGGGCACGTCGTCGTTGCCGCCCTGGCTCCCACGAGCCTCCTGCTCCTCGTAGAGGAAGGGGTTGACCGCCCTGCCCTGCGCGCGCCGCTCGGCCCGGCGTGCCGATCGCCGCTCCGCCCGGGCCTCCCAGTACGTGTAGTCCACCTTCTCGGGGTCGGGGAGCAGCGCCAGGGACGGGTTCGCTGCCCTGAACGTCTTCCCTCCGGCCCGGACCTGCGGCCGCGACTCGTGCTTGGCGCCGGTCTGCAGCCCCGACGGCAGCGCCAACCTCTCCAACGCCTGACGTTGAGCAGCTCTCGTGGATGCACCCGCACGCTCGTCAACAGCGGCGTCGGCCACTGTCCCCAACGTTGCGAAAGCGACGGCTCCCGCCGCCACCGCAACCAGGGGTACCGATTTCTGCATTTGTTCCCTCCCAGAATGAGTGGACGCCCCAGCGGACGTCCCGGACGTACCCAACCATCAACACGAGGGCAGAACCGCGCATTGAGGGAGGCTGGGTTCAACCCGGTCCGGATCCTCGACTCAGGCTCCGAGGAACCGCCCGAGGAAGCGCTCGGTGGCGTGGCCGTCGTCGTGGGGGCAGAACGTGTCCCGGAACCGGGCGTACGGCTCGGCGAACGCGCCTCCCCGCTCCGGCAGCTCCCGCAGGTCGGCCACGAGCTCCTCGGTCGTCGTCGACAGTGGTCCCGGCGGGTCGACGGACAGGTCGAAGTAGAAGCCGCGGAGCTCGTCGCGGTAGCGCGCCATGTCGTAGGTGTAGAACAGCAGAGGCTTTCCCGTGACCGCGAAGTCGAACATCGTCGAGGAGTAGTCGGTCACCAGGACGTCGGCCGCCAGGTAGAGCTCGGCGATGTCGGGGTGGTGCGACACGTCGACAACGGCGGGTGAGTCGACGTTCCGCGGCGTCCCGGTCAGCTTGTAGTGCACGCGCAGCAGCAGCACGTGGTCGTCACCGAGCTCACGGGTGACGTGCTCGACGTCGAGCGCCAGCCCGCCGGCTGCCGCCGACCCGTCCCAGAAGGCGTCGTCGCGCCAGGTCGGGGTGTACAGCACCGCGGTGCGGCCGTCCTCGATCCCGAGGTCGCGCCGGACGCGGTCGCGGATCCCCGTGGCGTGCGGAGCGACGAGGACGTCGTTGCGGGGGTAGCCGGTCTCCAGGATCTCTCCGTCCCAGCGGAACGCCTGACGCATCGTCGTCGTGCTGTACGGGTTGGGGGAGAGCAGGACGTCCCAGCGGTCGACGTCCAGCGACAGGTGCTCGAGCAGCCCGGGAGGCCCGCCGAGCGCGTCGGCGTGGATGCGCTTGAGCGGCGTGCCGTGCCACGTCTGGACGTAGGTGGCGCCGGGCCGCTTGCTCCACTCCATCTCCAGGTGGCTGTTGGACACCACCAGGTCAGCCGCCTCGAGCGCCCGCACCGCCGCCTCGGTGTCGATCGGCACCGTCGCGACCTCGGGCGGGAAGCTCCCGGCGTGGAGCGGATCCACGAGCCACACGGCGTCGTAGGCGTCGCCGCGGCGGGTGACGGCTTCGTGCACGGCCCGCGGGCTGTCGCTGTAGCGACCGTTGAAGCTGTTGTAGACCACTCGCACCTGACGTCTCTCCCCCGCTGGCCCGGGCGCTACGCGCACCGTCGGACGCCTGGTACCGGACCCCGCCACCGGACGCGATCGGCAGCGAGAACCACGACGACCTCTGGGCAGCGTTGCGGGACCCAGACGTGGTGCACGGGATGTGCGAGGACGACCCGAGCCGGCCTGGCAGTGGACTGGCAGCACGACGCCGACGACCGTGCCGGGTGGTCGACTCCCGTCACCACCAGGCGGAGGAGGCGCCGGCCGACGTGGCGGAGGCGCTGCTCAGCTTCCTGGGGAGCGGCGGGTCCGGCTAGTCGCCGTCGGCCCGGCCGGCGACCCGGTCCAGGTGCTCCTGCCACGTCGTCCCGGCGGAGCGGTGGTTCGGAGCCAGGTTCGCCCCCGCCCGGAACGCCCGCCCGACCCTGCCCGGCAGCGGCGTCGGGACGAGGAGACGGCGCCGACGGCGGGCGCGCAGCCAGGTCCGGGCGAGCGCGTCCAGGCTCAGCACCTCGGGGCCGCCCAGGTCCGGGACCCTGCCGGACGGCCCTGTCGCCACGTGCTCGACGAGCCGCGTGGCTACGTCCTCGACGGCGACCGGCTGGAACCGGAGGCCGCGAGGACACAGAAGGACCGGCAGTCGCGCGGAGCGCTCGATCATGAGGTCGACGAACGGGTGGAACTGGGTCGCCCGCTGCACCGTCCAGGGGACGCTCTGCGCCTCGACGAGCGCCTCCGCCTCCCGCTTCGCGCGGTAGAAGCTGACGGGGATGCGGTCCACGCCCACGATCGAGACGTGGAGCAGGTGCCCGACGCCGACGTCGTGCGCGGCCCGGAGCAGGTGCGCGGTCCCCGCGACGTCGACGTCACTCGCCGCGCGGGGGTCGGTCGCGCAGTGCACGACGGCCTCGGCCCCCGAGAGCGCGTCTGGGAGGCTCCCCGGGTCCGTCAGGTCCCCGTGGCGTACGTCGACGCCGGCGAGCCGGGCCGACGCTCGCTGCGGGTCGCGGCTCAATACCCGCACCTCGCGCCCGGACGTGAGGAGCTGCTCGACGACTGCACGACCCAGGAGGCCGGTGCCCCCGGTCACGACGACGGTCATGGCGGCGGTCAGCCGGCGGGGACGACGAGCGTCGCGGTGGGGCCGCTGTGGGGCGAGCGGCTGTCGTCCTCCTCGAGCTGGGCGGCGACGGACACGGTCAGGCCGCCGAGCAGGAAGCCCGCGAGGGCGGCGGCGAGGGTGGTGGTGTTCACGAGGTGCTCCTGTGACCGGCGTGCTGGGGCGAGGGTGCGTGGTCGTGGTGTCCGTGGTCGCCGGCGTTCATCGCGAGCATGTGCCCCTTGCCCCGCGTGAGGAGGTAGCGGTTGACCGGGAAGGCGGCGACGAACGCCGCGGACAGCGCCATCATCATCGACAGCCAGAACACGGGGTTCACCAGCCCCGCGTCCATCGCGCCCGGCACCGCGGCCATGACTGCGTTGTCGACAAGCTCCATCGTCGCGATCGACAACGTGTCGGCCGCCAGCACGACGGTCAGGGCGGCGCCCAACCGGAGACCACCGCGCACCAGCGGGACCGTCGAGAGCGCGTACCCGAAGAAGAACGCCAGCAGCACCGACACCGTGATCGTCCAGCCGGCGGACCACCCCAGAGCGGTCCCGAGGACCATGCCGAGGACCTCGCCGATGGCGCAGCCCGTGAGGCAGTGCAGGGTGGCGCTGGCGGCCATCGCGTTCAGCGCCTGTCGAGTGAGGGGCTCCATCGTCGGAGGATACCCCTGGGGGGTATAAAGGTGCAAGAGCTGAGGGGGCCGGCTGGTGAGGTCGTAGCCCCACTGGACAAGTGGTGTCAGCAGGTCGCGGCCGGAGAAGGTGGGACCGACGCGTCGAGGGAGTCGGCGCACAGCGAGGTGGCCCCCCATGATCCTTGACCCTGCAGCGCAGCCGACCCGTGCACGCGAGCTGCGCGTGGTGATCGTCGACGACCACCCGGCGGTGCGGGACGGTCTCACCGCCCTGCTGAGCACCGACCCGGGGATCGCCGTCGTCGGCCACGCCACCGGCGAGTCAGCCGTCGCCGTGGTCCAGCAGCGTCGCCCGGACGTGGTGCTCATGGACCTGGCGATGCCTGTGGTCGACGGGGCCGCAGCGACCCGCGACCTGGCGTCCTCCGGCTGCCAGGTCCCGGTGCTGCTGCTGACCGGCCGCCCCGACCCCGAACGCATCCGGGTCGCGCTCGAGGCCGGCGCCCTCGGCTTCCTGACCAAGGACGTCGACCCCAACGAGCTGCTGACCGCCGTACGCGCCGCTGCGGACCACCGGTGGCCGCCGGACGCGGACCGGGAGCCCGACCAGGAGCAGGAGTAGCCGCGGAGCGCGTCACGTCGCTCCTGCAGCGGCTCCCGGGTTGCCCGGCGCGGCTCCTGGGTCCCGCCGGACCATGACGACCGACCCCGCTGACACCCCGGACGAGCGCGCGAACCCCGCCGCGGACGTGACCTCCCCTGGCGACCCGCTCACCACCGGCCGTGAGGCGCCCTCGAGCGGCTCCTTCGACGGCTCCGAGGAGAGCATGAACCGACGCCCGAGGCAGTCCCTCAGCGGGCGATGAGCGGGATGCTGCGGGTCGCGAGCAGCTTCCGGGTGGCCCAGTGGATGAACTGCACGTGCACCATGTAGGTCCCGGGGGCCGGCGGGTGCAGGAGGACGTCGTACCGCTCCGCGGCGCCGAACGCGATCGCGTCGGTGCGCAGTGTGTCGGGGTTGGCGGTCCCGTCGGCGTTCATGCTGAGCGGCGTGCTCGGAGCGTCCCGGCGTGACGTGTCCCGGAACGCGCGTCCGTCGTGGGCGACGAGCTGGGCCATCTGCACGGGGTTACCCGCGCTGTCGGTGAAGAGCGCCCGGCTCGGGAAGTAGTTGAGGTTGAGCATCCGGATCAACGTGGGGTAGCCGGTGGCGCGGGTGTTGATGCGCAGCTGCGTCGGGGCCATCACCTCGCCGCTGGGCCTCGGGCCGCTGAGCGGGCCCCCGAGGATGAAGAACCGCTTGGGATCGAAGCGGTTGAGTCCGGCGTCCTCCCCGGAGAGTCCCGCGGCGTGGTTCATCTGGTGCCAGCGCGGGTCCAGGCCGTAGGGGATGAGCGTGGCCTCGGTGGCCACGTCGTAGAGCGGACCGTCGAGGAAGGGTCGCCGCGCACCCGGCGGTACTGGGAAGTCGGGGTGGACCACCGGGTCGATGACCATCGGGCCGACCATCCCCATCTGCACGTGCAGGACCGTGTTGACGTGGCAGTGGTAGAAGTACGAGCCCGCCGAGCCCTGGTTGGGGTCGCCGGGTCGCCCGACGTCCGGCCGCCACTGGTAGGTGTAGGAGCCGGACACCTCGAAGGAGGTGTGACCCACGCCGTCGTTGCGCGGGTCCGGCTCCATCCCGTGGAGGTGGATGGTGTGCGTGCGCTTCGAGGCCTCGAGCGTCAGGTGCACGATGTCGCCCTCGGTGACCCGGACCAGCGGCGCCGGGAAGCGGCGGCCGGACCGTTCGTCCTCGAACGACCACATCTCGTGCACGCTGCCGTCGGGGAAGCGGAGGTCCCTGCTGAAGAAGTCGCGCAGGAAGGTCTTGGTCGGCCGCTCCCGGAACAGCGTCGTCGGGCTGCCCTCGTGCGGCTGGTTCGAGGAGAACGCGGCCTGACTGGGATACGTCGGGTGCGCCTCGTGCCGGCGCGGACCGGGCGCCGCCAAGGTCCAGTCCGCGACGAGCCCGCCGGGGTAGAGGCCGCCGGCCGCGGTCTGCGAGGGCTCGGCGTGGCAGTGCATCGGGTAGATCCAGTCCTTGTCCCGCGCGTCCCAGACGCGGTCGAGCGCATCGGGGGGACGACGCAGCGGCAGGACGATCTCCTTGCGGTCCAGCGGGTCGAGCTCGACGACGTCCTCCCACTGCTGGAGCACGACGTGGCCCTCCTCGTTCACCCGACCGCCGTTGCGCGGGAAGTCGTCGCCGTTGCGGCGGACCGTCCAGACGTGGTTGCCGTGGAAGTGCATCTGGTGGATCACCGCGCCCAGGTTCACCAGGCGGATCAGCTGACCGGTGCCGACCGACGCGCCGGCCTGCGGCAGGCTGAAGTCCCGGACGTCGACCTCGCGTGCCGAGCCGGACGGGAGCGTGTCCTCGTGCGCCCGGTGGTTGGCCGCGGTGTCGCGTGACAGCGCGAGGGACCGGTAGCCGCTGCGGTCGTTGAGCATGAAGTAGCGGGGCACCGGTGGGGTCTTCGCGGGGTCGATCACCTCACCGGCGCGCGCGCGTGCGCCCCACACCGGGTCCACGTCCTGGCACAGCCACACCCACTGCCGCTCGAACTCCGCGAGCCCGGGGCCGAGGCGCCACCGGTCGGTGGGAGCTACGACGACGAGCACGCCGTGGAGGCCGAGAATGCGTTCCACCGAGCCGCCGCCGGGGTCGTGGTAGACGTACGTGCCGGGTGCCGGCGCGGCGAAGGTCAGCGCGCCGACCGCGCCGGGAGCGATGCGTCCGGTCGTGCCGACGCCGTGCACGTACAGCTCGTGCGGCTCGCGCAGCCGGTTGGTCACCCGCAGCGACACCGTGCTGCCGTGCTCGGCGACGATCGTCCGGTCGGGGAAGTAGCTTGCCCAGTGCGCCCGGTGGATGAGGTACTCCCCCGGCCGCCCCGGGTGCAAGGCCACCGGGTCGGGTCGGCCGTCCTCGGGCAGCGCGGCACCGAGTGGGTAGCTCCGGCTCGCTTCCAGGCGGCCGTCAGCAGTGAACACGTGCGGGCTGATCCGCAGGCTGGGGGTGGGCGCACCGATGTCGGTGGGCGTCGCTCCGAACCCGCGCATGTAGACCAGGCTGTCGTCGACCATCCTGACCAGGCCTTCGTTGACGAAGAGCTCGAGCGCCGGCTGGGTCATGACCACACCCCCGCACGAGTGGTCGCGCCCACCGGGCCGAGGTCGACCGGCCGCCGTGCCCCGGGGTCCTCGAAGAGCAGCGACAGCGGAAGGTCGGGCGGCGGAGCCAGGTAGGTGATTCGCAGCGTCCTCGCGGCGCCGGGCTCGAGGGGCTCGGCGTCCCGGTCCGAGCTGTAGAGGCTCACGGTCGGCCCGTCGCGGTCGACGCGGACGCGGAACTGCCCGGGGGACAGCTCCACCGGCCGGCGGAGCCGGTTGCGGACCGAGACGTCGATGAGAACGCCCGCCGTCCAGGCGCCGTGGACGGCGCTCGGCACGAGCGCGTCCGCACCGCCGTGCGAGGAGGTGACGTGCGCCGCGCCGGGGGCGGCGGCCTCGATCCGCGACGAGCCCAGCACGACCACCGTCCCGAACGAGGTCCGTGCGGAGCCGGCCCCGGGTCCTGCGGCCCACGGCCACCCTCTCGACAGGCTGATCGCCCCCCACGACACGGCACTCCCGCCGACCGCCGCGACGACCGCGCGACGACTCATGACCGACATCGACCTCACCCCTCAGATCACCGATGCAGGGGGCCATTCGGTCCTGTGGCGCCTGGGAAAACCTCGGAACCGAGTCGATCCGCGACGGACGTGCTGCTCAGGGCAGCCGGACCGCCACGACCGCGTCGCCGAGGGCGGACACCTCCTGCGCGACGGTGGCGGCCCACGGGTGCTCGTCCGCGGTCGACCCGCCGAGGTCGACCCGGAAGCTGGTCCGACCGGGCGTGCGCGTGACGCGGACGTCGGCGCGGTGATCGGCCAGCAGCGCCGCGACCCGGTCCGCGGCGGCCGGGCGCACCGTCAGCACCATCCGGTCGTCCACCGGCACGACGCCGACGCTGCCCGCGGCCAGCCGCGCCGCGCGGCGGGGCGCGGCGCGGTGGAGGGACCCGGGCTCGGGGCCGAGGACGGCGTTGCGGAGGATCTCGGCGGTGCCGCCGGTGAAGGCCCGGAAGTTCGGGTCGAACCCGAACAGCACGACCCGGCCCTCGCCGTACCCCTGGTCGACGACCGCGGCGGTCCCGTGCAGCTGCTCCTCCCCGTCGGCGAACCCCGACACGAACCAGTCGGCGTCTCCTGCCATCGGGTAGCGCACCGGCGTCGCGTCGGCCGGCGCGTCCCACACCAGGTCGTACTCGTACATCGCGTAGGCGGTCCGGCCGACCCCCGTCCCCAGCGGACTGCGGGCGTCCAGCTGCACCCGGACGAGCGAGCCGGGGATGTCCGAGGTCGGCTCGGCGGCCGTCGCCGTGGTGAGCCCGAGCCGACTCGCCAGCAGCGAGCTGTTGCGCAGCGTCACCAGCGTGCCCCCGGCAGCCACCCAGTCGGTGAGCGCCTGACGACCCGGCGCTCCGAGGGTGTCGACCGCGTCGTCGGCGTCGCCGTTCGGCACCACGAGGACGTCCCTGCCGTCCAGTCCGCCGTCCGCGATCTGCTCGGCGGTGACGTCGTCGTGGAGCAGCCGCAGCCGGCGGTCGAGCCACCAGCGCAGCCAGCCCGCGGACTCGACCGCACGCGAGTCGAGCTCCGAGGTCTGCCAGACCGCCACCCGGGGCGCTCCTGCGACGCGGTCCGCCGGTTCCGGCCGCAGCGTGCGGTCGGGTGCCACCGCCCGCGCCTCGGGCCGCAGCCGGGCTCCCGAGTACCCGCCGGGCACGTTCTCGAGCAGCGGTCCGCTGAACGCGGTGACGTCGTAGAAGTACGGGAACGGGACGTAGGTGTCCTCGTTGAGCATCGCCTGCACCCAGTGCTTCTGGCCCTGGTCCATCGGCACCCAGTAGGTCCCGCGCGGGAGCGTCACCGCCCGGCGCGCCCGGCCGTAGGGCGTGAAGTCGGGGACGTCGAGCGGGCGGGTGAGCCGGCGGACCTCGACGTCGGTCCCCTGGAGCCGGGTGAGGAGCCGTTCCAGCTCGGGGCGCTTGGCCGGGCCGACCGGGCGGAGGAAGTAGTGCCGCACCCGGCGGTCGGGCACCTGGTTGTCGATGCCGGCGCCCTCCCAGTACAGCCGGTTCGGCTCGAGCCGCCCCCGGCGGCCCTGCCGTGCCGCCTTCACGTGCTCGTCGCGCCACTCCCGGAGCAGGGACTCGCGGCGCGCCGCTGCGGAGAGCGTCGCCCAGATCGCCGTGTACTGCTCGCGGACCCGGACGTCGGTGGGGTCGCCGTTGGCCTTCTCGAAGGTCATGCCCGCGGCGTTGAACGCCGTCGTGGGCACGCTGTCGCCGTACCCCATGTAGAGGAGGTCGTAGACGTCGCCGTTGAAGTAGGGGATCGAGAAGCGCGCGAACGCCTCCTGCATCGCCGGCCCGTAGACGTCGTAGATCCAGTGCAGCGGCGTCTCGCCGATGTCGTGGTAGACGGGGTCGGCGTTGGGGGGGAAGAAGTAGGTGGCGCGACCCATCTCGTGGGCGTCGATGAACAGCTGCGGCGGCAGCTCGCGCAGCTTCCTCACCTTCCCCGCGGTCTCGCGCTGCGTGCGCGCGAACCAGTCGCGGTTGAGGTCGAAGCCGTAGGCGTTGCGCCGGGTGTCGGCCGCCCGGCCGTCCGGGTTCTGGACGGGGAGGATGACGACGACCGCCCGATCGAGGATGTCCGACGCCGCGCAGTCCTGGCGGGCAGCCAGCTCGTAGAGGACCCGTAGCGCGGCGTCGGCGCCGCTCTCCTCGTCGCCGTGCACGTTCCCCGCGACCCACAGCACGTCGGGTGTCCGGGACAGGATGCGGTCGGCCCGGGCGTCGGAGGTGTCGGCGTCGCGCAGCCGGTCGAGCCTGCGGCCGATCGCGCGCAGCGCGTCGGGCTCCACCCACCGAGGCCGGCCCACGACGGCGTACCGCAGCGGCCGGCCGTTCCAGGACCGGGCGAGCACGCCGTCGACGACCCGGGGGCTGGCCTGCGACACGGCCCGGAGGTACCGGTCGGACTCCGCGACGGTGACGTCGCGGTCTCCGAGGTCGACGCCGAGGACCTCACCCGCGGTGGGCACCGCCGGGTCGGTGACCGGTGCGCTGAACGGGTCGCACGCGGCCCGCCGGGGGTCCGGCCGCTCGGGCTCGGCGGCGGGTGAGGCCAGCGGGGAGGCCAGCGCGAGCGCCGTCGCGATCGAGGTGAGGAGCGCTGCCTGCCGGGTGCGTCGACGTGCCATGGCCGAGTCCGTTCCCCCGTGCCTTCGGGGGGTGGTGTGACGCGCGACGCGCGCCCGACGATCGGCACGGGCAGGGGAGCAGTCTGGGCCCGCGGTGCCGCCTCCGACAAGGCCCCGTCCGGGTCAGGTGCGCGGGCGCAGCCGCAGGCCGCTCATCCCGCCGTCGACCGCCAGCGACGTGCCGGTCGTCGAGCCCGCCGTCGGGCTGGCGAGGTAGGCGACCGCGTGGGCGACCTCCTCGGCGGTCACCAGCCGGCCGTGCGGCTGCCGCGCCTCGAGCGCGGCGCGCTCGGCCGCCGGGTCGTCGGCGCGGGAGAGGAGCCGACCGACCCACGGGGTGTCGGCCGTCCCCGGGTCCACGCTGTTGACCCGGATGCCGTCGGGGAGGTGGTCCGCGGCCATCGCCCGGGTCAGCGCGTCCACCGCGCCCTTGCTGGCGCTGTACGCCGCCCGCTGCGGCAGCCCCGCGGTGGCGGCGATCGACCCCGTGTTGACGATGGCCGCCGCCGGTGACCGGCGCAGGTGGGGGAGGGCGGCGCGGCTCGCCCGCACCACGCCGAGGACGTTGACCTCGAAGACCCGCCGCCACTCGTCGTCGTCGTTGTCGGCCACCGTTCCCTGTGCGCCGATGCCGGCGTTGTTGCAGAGCACGTCGATGCGGCCCAACTCGGCGACGACGGTCTCGACCGCGTCGCGGACCGACCCGTCGTCGCTGACGTCGGCGCGGACGCCCAGGACGCCGTCCGGGACCCCGCTCGGGTCGAGGTCGAGCACCGCCACCCGGGCCCCCCGGTCGCGCAGCACGCCGACGACCGCCGCCCCGATGCCGGACGCACCGCCGGTGACCACGGCTACCAGTCCCTCGAAGTCGTTCACCCGACGGATCCTAGGGGTCAGAACCCGATCGCCGCGCCCGGCGCCAGGTCGGTCCGCAGCGCACGCCAGAGCTGCGCGACGGCGCCGGGCCGGCGTTCCTCGACGAGCCCGGCGCGGTGCTGCGCGAGCAGGTTCCCCGCGCCGAGGTAGGCACCGCCGAGCACCTCGGTGCGCAGCCGTACGTCGGGCTCCGCGGCGGTCCGCTCGACGGTCGCCTCACCGGAGTCACCGGCCGCGAGCCGCCAGGTGCCGGCGTTCCACGGGGCCGCAGTGTCCGCGACCTCGACGACCACGTCGCAGGGGGCGTTCCACGTCCGCGCCTGGAGGGCCGCGGGGAGGTCGACCAGCCGGAGCCACAGGCTGTCGTACGTCGCGACGTCCGACGTCGCCCGCGGCCCGCCGGCCCACAGCAGCACCGGGTCCTCCAGGCCGACCGTCCCGACGCGGACCGAGCTGATCAGGTCGAAGTCGACGAGCCGGCGCAGGAGGGCGAGTCGGGCCGCGGGCTCGCCGAGGACCGCCCACACCCGCAGCTCGCCCGCCGGTCGCGCCTTCTCCCACTTGTGGGTCCGCCGGAGCCCGGCGAAGCCCACGTCGACGCCGCCGCGGCGGGCGAACAGCACCCGCCAGACCTCCTTGTCGCGGTTCTCCTCGGGAAGCGGGGTGCAGATGCGCTCGTAGAAGTCGAGCTCCCCGACGACCGACCCGAGCTCGGCACAGGCCAGGTGGCACGTCCGGAGCCGCTCGGCGACGCCGGGGTCGGTGATCGTCGACAGCGCGGTGGTCACCTCTGCGGCGGCCTCGTCGAGGTGCGGGGCCGTGAGCGTCGTGCCCCGACCCAGCGTGACCTCGAGCTCGAGCGAGGCCAGCCCGTAGCCGTGCCGACCGTAGATCGCCGGCTCGCTGGCGTGCAGCGCGGAGAGGTGACCGCCCTCGTCCCGGACCTGCTCGAGGTGGTGGCGGAGCATCGCCGACAGCAGCCCCTTGCGGCGGTGGTCGGGGTGGACGCCGACCCAGGTGAGCCCGGCGCACGACACCCGCCGCAGGCCGTGGTCCGGACCCGGCACCGACAGCGTCAGCGGGTAGACGCCGTAGACCGCCGCGTAGGTGTCGCTCCCCCCGGTCGTGCCGAGCTCGGCGGCGTACCGGTGCTCGGGTCGCAGCCCGAGCAGCTGGGTGTCGACCGGCGCCGCCGTCTCCTCCTGGAACCAGACGATGCGGTCGGTGGCGGCGTAGCGCGCGGCGTCGGTGGCGCGGTCGACGCGGATCGGGTCGGTCATGCACCCAGCCAAGCGGTCGGCTCGGGCACGGCTCAACGGGTTATCGGCAGGCCGGCGTCGGTGCGGCCGGAGACCTGGCAGCGACCGGCGGGATCGCAGACGACGGTCGCCCAGCCGGTCTGCAGCCCGCTCTCGGCGTCGACGTACTGCAGCCGGACGCTCAGGTCCTTGAGCGGCAGCGACGTGGGAGTGCTGAACCGGTTGAACGTCGGCCGCTCCTCGACGCCCCCCGATGTCCCCAGCTGGTCCACGACGGTCCAGGTGACCTCGTCCCCGTCGGTGTTCCAGAGCACCCACGGGCCGTCGAGGTCGTGGAGGTGGCCGATGCTGACCGTGCCGGGCGGGACGTCCGGCACCCCGTCGTCGTACGGCACGGTGAGGCTGCCGGTGAGCCCGCGCACCACGTCGACGTCGACGCCGAGGTAGCCCGTGGCGGCGTCGGGCTGGTGCAGCAGGACGATGCCGGCCTCGTCGGGGTCGACCTCCTCCCGCAGCCGGGCGCCGAGCTCCTCCTCGGTGATGCCGGAGTCGTTGCTGACCAGCGCACCGAAGAGCGCCTTGCGCTCGACGTCGTTCGCGACGCTGACCCGCAGCCCGGCGACCTCCTCGGTCCCGAGGTCCGGGACCACCATGCCGTGCTCGACCATCTGCTCCTCGGTGATCTCCGAGTCGTGGTCACCGGCCACCGCGGCGACCGGGAGGTCGCCGCCGGCCGCGGCCTCGTCCTCGACGAAGCCGTCCTCGGCGACCGTGCCGTTCGACGTGACGTCCCCCGAGATGGTCCGCAGCGCGACCACGTCCTCGCCGAGCGTCGCAGTCAGCCGGGCCAGCAGGGCGGTGCGGAGCCGGGTGCCGACGCGGCTGCCCTGCGGGTCGGACTCCGCGACCACGACCACCTCGCCCTCCCGAGGGGTGAGCTCCGCGGCCCGGCGCGCCAGCGCGCCGGCGAACGAGGAGTCCGCAGCGGCGAGGTAGTCCTCGGTCTGCTCGCTGGTCCGACCGGCGTTCTTCTCGAGGAACGGCCGGACCTGCCGCGCCAGCTCGAGGGTCTGCGGGCTGCTGAAGGTGAGGTCGGGGACGGTCGCGGACGCGTAGCCCGGCCGGGGGTCGCGGTTGCAGGGCCACCGGTCGAACAGCAGCGCCGCCGCGCCGCTCGACGCCACGAGGGTCCCGAGCGCGAGCGCGGCCAGGGTCAGCCGGCGCCGCCGGTCGGCGCCGGGCCGGCCGGACCGCAGCAGCACGACGACGACGAGGCCGCCGGCCAGCCCCACCGAGGCCGACACCAGCAGCACCCGGTCCCGGATCCGGGTGGCGAACTCCTCGCCGTAGGAGGACACCGCCGCGCCCGGGTTGTCGATGAACTGCAGGTTGGCGCGGACGAAGCGGGGGTCGACGTACGACGCCAGCGTGCCGCCGGCGAGCGGTGGCCCGGTGACCCGGGCGCGGACACCGAGACCGAGGCTGCCGGTCCGGTCGTAGTGGATGTCGCCGAGCACGCCGGTGGAGAGTGTCGAGCGGCCCTGGTGGCACAACGACACCCGGACCGGGAGGGTGCCGAGCGAGTCGTCGAACGAGACCTCCTCGACCGCCTGCTCCGCGACCACCGGCAGCGCCACGACCGCCACCGCCGCCGACGCGGCGAACCACCGGCAGGCGCCCCTCGCCAGGTCGAGGGCATAGGTGCGGTCCACGCCAGCATGTGTACCGCAGCCCGAGGACCGGCGTGAGCGGTACCGTCCGGTCCGCGCGGTTGACCGCGGGACGGGTCAGCCGTCCTGCGCCGCCTCCCGGCGGGCACGCGCCCGGCGCTTGCCGGCGTGCATCGCCGCCACCCGGGCGACCGGGATCGTGTGGCCCTCCTCGACGAGCCCGGGGTCGAGCACCTGCGGCGCGGGCATCAGCGTGGTCCACGGGTCGCGCCCGTCGAGCAGCCGCGGCACCGAGTGCACGGTGAAGTCCGCAGGCGACGCGGCCGTCAGGTCATGCCAGGTCACCGGGAAGGACACCGGGCACCCGGCCCGCACCCGCGGGCTGTACGCCGCGACGACGGTGGCGCCACCGGACCGGGTGGCGTCGAGGAACACCTTGCCGCCGCGCTCCTCGACCACGAACGCGGTCGTGGTGAGCACGGGGTCGAGGCGCTCGGCGCGGGCGGCGACTGCTCGGGTGGCGGCGGCGACGTCCGCCGCCCCCTGGTCCGGCGCGAGCGGCACGACGACGTGGACGCCCTTGGCGCCACTGGTCTTCGCCACCGCGGACATCCCGGCGTCGGCCAGTGCCTGCCGTACGAGGAGCGCTGCCTCGACGGCGTGGCCGAAGGCCGCCTTGCCGGCGGGCGGGTCGAGGTCCACGACGAGGTGGGTCGGGGAGTCGAAGCCGTGCCCCCGGAACAGCGTGGGGTGGTACTCGACGGCCCGCTGGTTGGCGAACCAGAGCAGCGTCTCCCGGTCGTCGCAGACGGGGTAGTGGACGACCCGCTTGCCGTCCTGCGTCGGGACCTCGAGGGTGGGGACCGACGGGGGCGCGTAGCGCGAGACGTTCTTCTGCATGAACGGCGCCTGCCCGCGCAGCACCCGGATGACGCTCAGGGCGCGTCCCTCGAGCACCGGGACCATCCGGTCGGCCATCACCTCGAGGTAGTCGACCAGGTCGCGCTTGGTGGCGCCTGCGTCGTCGTACAGCGGCTGGTCGAGGTTGGTGAGCCGGACGCCGTGCCGTTCCTCCTCGGGCATGGCGCCATCCTGCCTCCTCCCGTCGAGCCGCCCTCCATGGTGGGCGGCTCGACCGGTCACCGCGGGCGGCTCGACCGGTCATGAGGGGCGGCTCGACCGGTCATGAGGGGCGGCTCGGCGGGGAGGGCACTAGGTTGAGCGCCCATGAGCGCTGGCAGGGACATCGACGGGGACATCGACGGGGACATCGACGGGACACCGAACGACCTCGAGGAGGCCGTCCGGGCCGGCTACGCCTTCGAGGGTGCCGCGCTCGAGCTCGGCGGGCTGCTCCTCGACGCGAGCACCGGGTCCGACGTCCAGGTCAGGGTGCCGCTGGCGATGCTCAACCGGCACGGCCTGGTCGCCGGCGCCACCGGGACCGGCAAGACCAAGACCCTGCAGCTGCTCGCCGAGCAGCTCTCGGCCGCCGGCGTCCCGGTGTTCGCCGCGGACATCAAGGGCGACCTCTCCGGGCTCGCGGTCGCCGGCGAGGCCGACGACCGGGTCACCGCCCGTGCCGCCGCGGTCGGACAGCAGTGGGAAGGCCGGGGCTTCCCCGTGGAGTTCCTGACCCTCGGCGGGCTCGGCACCGGCGTGCCGCTGCGCGCCACCGTCAGCTCCTTCGGGCCGACGCTGCTGAGCAAGGTCCTCGACCTCAACGACACCCAGGAGTCGTCCCTGGGGCTGGTGTTCCACTACGCCGACCGCGCCGGGTTGCCGCTGCTCGACCTCACCGACCTCCGCGCGGTGATCACCCACCTGGTGTCCGCCGAGGGCAAGGCGGAGCTCGCCGAGCTCGGCGGGCTCTCCAAGGCGACCGGCGGGGTCATCCTCCGCAAGCTCGTCGCGCTGTCCGACCAGGGCGCCGACGCCTTCTTCGGGGAGCCCGAGCTCGACACCCGCGACCTGCTGCGGGTGACCCCCGACGGGCAGGGCGTCCTCTCGCTCATCGAGCTCCCGGCGCTCCAGGACCGCCCGGCGGTGTTCTCGACCTTCCTCATGTGGCTGCTCGCCGACCTGTTCCACGAGCTGCCCGAGGTCGGCGACGCCGACAAGCCGTCGCTGGTCTTCTTCTTCGACGAGGCACACCTGCTCTTCGCCGACGCGTCGAAGGCCTTCCTCGAGGCGGTCACCCGGACCGTCCGGCTGATCCGGAGCAAGGGCGTCGGGGTCTTCTTCGTCACCCAGTCACCCACCGACGTGCCCGACGACGTCCTCGCCCAGCTCGGCACCCGGGTCCAGCACCAGCTCCGCGCGCACACCCCGAACGACGCCAAGGCGTTGCGGGCGACGGTGGCGACCTATCCCCACAGCGGCTACCCGGACCTCGGCGAGGTCCTCACCGGGCTGGGCATCGGCGAGGCGGTCGTGACCGTGATGAACGAGCGGGGCGCTCCGACCCCGGTCGCGTGGACGCGGCTGCGCGCGCCGGAGTCGCGGATGGGACCCGCGGACCCGGCCGCGATGACGGCCGCGGTCGAGGCCTCCCCGCTGCAGGAGAAGTACGCCGCCGTGGTCGACCGCGACTCCGCCCGCGAGATGCTCGCCCGCCGGCTGGAGGAGGGCGCCGCCCGCGCCGAGGCCGAGGAGCCCCGGGAACGCTCTCGCGTGACCTACCCGAAGTCCGCGGGCCGGGGCCGCGAGGACCCCGACGACCGCGACGCGGATCGTCGTCGAGGCCCTCAAGTCCCGGGTCGCCCAGGACTTCATGCGGACCGCGGCCCGCGAGATCGCCCGCGGGGTGTTCCGGATCGGCCGCCGCTAGCAGCTCCCTGCCGCGGCGTACCGGCAGGCGACCACCCGCGGGGTCTCCACCGGCCGCCCGGCGTCGATCGAGTGGGCCAGCCGGACGAACTGGGCGTGGGTCCACGTCAGCGGCGTCGCGGAGAAGGTCGGCTCACCCGGCCTGAACTCCGAGCCGGTGCCCGACGGCGGGCGGCGGTCCCAGACCTGCTCGGCCATGAACCGGCTCTCGTCGTCGGCGGCGCGCGCCATCGTGTCGAGGTACCGCTGGGCGGGCAGCCCGGCGAGCAGCGCCCACTCGCCGCGCTCGCCGCCGAGCAGTGGCCAACCGCGTCCGAGCGTCTCCCGTGACCCCTCGTCGACCGGCTCCCACTGGGTGCCGTCGCGCCGCTCGCCGTACCCGTCGAAGCTCGCGCGGTGCCAGAACCGGCCGTTGGGGGTGTCGTAGGCGAGTCGGCGGTCGACCAGCGCCAGGGTGTCCAGGACGTGCGGGTCGTCGGCCGGGCGGACGCCCAGCCGGACCAGCTCGAGGAAGCTCGGGTCGAGGATCCGGCGCTGGTCGACCAGCGGGCCGCCGTCGGAGATCTGCAGCTCGGTGCCCTGGTTCGGGTTCCCGCTGTCGGTGATCCGCAGGTAGTACGGCCGGTCGTCCAGCGGCCCGTTCCTCGTCAGTGTCCAGTCCTCCACCTGTCGCTCCCAGGCGTCGGCGGTCGCCAGGTACGCCGCGGCGCGGGCGGTGTCACCGTTGGCCCGGGCGATCCTCGCGGCACAGACCAGACCGGCGATCTCCGAGGCGATCGTTGCCGGTGAGTAGCCCCCGATGTTCTCCCAGCGCTCCTGCTCGGTGGCGGGACCGTTGGCGACCAGGAAGTCCGCCGACAGCCGCACGTGCCGCCAGGTGGCCGGATCGGTGCGGCCGAGCTGCCAGGCCATGACCAGCGGGAACGCGACCTCGTCCATCTGCAGGCCGCCGAACACCGGCTCGCCGTCGAGCCGGCTGTTCTGCGGGAACGAGCCGTCCGGCTGCTGCTGGACGTCCCAGAGGTACTCCAGAGCCCGCCGCGCCGCGGCCATGTCCCCGGTGGCCATCAGACCGGTCGCGATCTGGTACTGGTCACGCGACCAGACGGCGTGGTAGACCGCGAGGTCCTGCAGCTCGTTGGCCCACGCCCAGGGGCGGCCCGGGGCCGCCACGAAGCCGCCTCGGAAGGTCTTGTCCTCCGAGGCCGCGAGCACCATCGCGGAGGTCAGGTACTCCTCGCGGTGGGCGGCGGCGCTCGCCGGCACCTCGTCCAGGGAGCCCAGGTAGCGGTGCCAGCCGGCGCTGTAGGCGTGGCGGGCGTCCCCGAAGCCGCGTCGCAGCGATGCTCGGGCGGCCGTCACGGCCGCGGGTCCTGCCGGGCCGAAGCCCAGCGACACCGTGAACCGCTGGTGCCGCACGCCGTCGGCGCGGACCCGGCCGAGCTGGACGACGTTGCCCTGCTGCGGCGCGGTGTAGTGCCACGACATCCGGTGGTCGGCGTCGAGGTCGGTCCAGCCGTCGCTGACGCCCTGGTAGCCGCTGGAGACCGCGCCGAACCCGCGGGTCACCTTGACCGCGACGGCGGCGTCGTCGTCGTTGGCGACCAGGGTGTGCTGCCTCGTCGACGGCGCGCGGTCGTCGTCGCCGTCGTTGCCCAGTGCGGGGTCGTGGAGGAGGAAGACGCGCAGCGCACCGACGGAGGACACCACGCGGACGCGGACCAGGACGGCGTCGCGCGCGGGGTCGGTCACGTAGGTCTTGACGATCCGGTAGTGACCGTCGCGGTCCTCGTTGACCTGCCGGAACACCAGCGACTCGTCGTCGAGGGGGACGATCCGCCCGACGGTGTCCTCGTCCTCCCGGTCGGTGAAGGTTCGCCCGTCGGTGATGACGAGCTGGGTGTCGCGCGTGCTCGGGGTGTCGATGCGCGGGTAGTAGATCTCCGACAGCGCACCGCCGTTGAGCGTGTACCAGGTCTTGCTCCGCAGCGTCCGGCTGGTGCCGTAGCCGTCCTTGTCGCCGCGGGACCAGGTGTGGACCTCGCCCGGAGCGCCCGGCGCCGTCCCGGTGGCGCGGTCGGCCGACCGGCCCGCCGAGCCCTCTCCGGCGCCGTCCGCCGCGGCGGTTCCCTGCGTGGTGCCCAGCGGCAGGGCCAGCGCCAGAGTGGCCGTCGTCGCCAGCCCCCGCGCACGCATCACTCGTGCCATGTCAGCCCCTCACCAGGCGTTTTCTCGTCCCCGCCCCGAGTCGCCGGGACCTTGGGCTCAGGGTGCCTCCCGGACGTGCTCCCGGTCACTGCTGGCCTAGCCCACCTCCAGGACGCGTCCCCCGGGACGCTCGGGCCGGGCTCGGGCGGGCGCGGGACCCAGGTCCCTGATCCTGCCGGTGGGGACCGCACTAGTCCTCTCCGGACCGGTGATGGCCCAGCAGGGTGATCCGTTTCAGCGCTGCGGGTCATAACCGCCAGAAGCCAGGGCGAAAGCGGACATAAAACTCCAGAGTTGACGTCATGACGAACTCCCCCTCCGCCGCCGCCACTCCCGGTACCCTCGTCGCTCCCGCCACGTCCTCCCTGGTCTCCGCCGCCGTCAGCCGCCGCGGCCTCCTCGCCGGCGCTGCTGTCGCCACCACCGCCGTCCCGGTCCTGGGCACCGGCGCCTTCACGCCGGCCGCCGCCGCCCTGCCGCTCGTGCAGCCGGTGTGGTCCGAGACCGTCCGCCGGTCCTTCGGCGTCGCCGTCCAGCCGAACATGCAGAAGACGCCGTACGGCGCGGTCGACGTCTGGCCGAAGAAGGTCGCGGAGATGGGCGCCAGCTACATCCGTGGCAAGTTCAGCCCGGGGCTCCGCAACACCCCGAAGCTGATCGCCGCCTGTCGCGCGCTCAACCTCAAGTGGGTCATGACGGTGATCCCCGAGGACTGGTCGATGAGCGCGACCGAGCTCAAGCGGGTCCTCGCCGCCATCCGCGACGACGCTGCGGACCTCTGCATCGGCATCGAGGGCATGAACGAGCCGAACCACAACCGCGACGGCTCGCCGCTGCGCGCGGACTGGGCGCAGGCCACGGTCGCCTACCAGAAGATCATCTGGGAGTTCGTCCACTCCACGCCGTCGCTCAGCAAGGTCGCGGTGATCAGCCCCTCGCTGCAGCTGGGGGGCACCAACCCCCTCACCGACTTCGTCAAGCTCGGGCAGGCCGGCGTCGCCCGGTACATCGACTACGCGGGCATGCACTCCTACCCCGGCGGCCTGAAGCCGGACTCCAAGGTCGACGAGCGCCTGGACTGGGTCGCTGACGCCTGGGGCCCGACCGTCCCGACCTGGGTCTCCGAGACCGGCTACCAGAACGCGATGAACGCCCCGATCTCGGGTCCGCGGCCGGTCCCCGAGGACATCGCGGCTGCCTACTCCCCGCGCACGGTCCTCGACTACTTCGGCAAGGGCTGCAAGTCGGTCCGCTACGAGCTCCTCGACGAGCCCGACCCGCGGAACAACATGCCGGAGCACGCGTACGGGCTCTACCACACCCCGACCAAGGACCCGTCGTCGTGGCGGGCCAAGCCGGAGGTCGGCGTCCTGAAGAGCTTCCTCACCGGCCTCAAGGACACCGCGTCCTCCTACACCCCGGCCCCGGTCGCGCTCCAGGTCAGCGCCCCGTCGAACGTCAAGTGGATCCTCACCGCGAAGTCCGACGGCAGCAAGACCCTCTACGCCTACGTCAACGCCGCGATCTGGGACGTCCGCAAGCGGGTCCGGCTCAACGTCAACCCCGTCGACGTCGTCGTGACCGACCGGCTCGGCGCGCGCACCGTCAAGGTCGGCGCCGAGGTGACGGCGATCACGGTTCGCTGAACCGACACCCCTGAACACCGGCTGGAGACCTTCGGAGGGGAGGTCTCCAGCCGGTTCCCACGTTCAGCCGGCGCGGATCCCCCAGCTCGCGGAGGTCGTCGCGCCCGGCGCCAGCCGGACGACGTCCTCGCCGCTGCGGAAGGCGTCCGGCGGGCAGGTCATCGGCTCGACCGCCGCGCTCCGGCGGCGGGCACCCTCCGGCAGCGTGTCGCCGGTGAAGACCTGCAGGTAGCCGAACCCCTCGTCCGCCCACAGCTCCACCCGGCGCCCCGTCGGCGCCGCCAGCGTGACCACGGCACGGCCGTCGCTGCCGCGCTCGAGGTCGGTGAAGCCGTGGTCCATCCGGACCTTCCCGACCTGCCGGGGCTCCCGGAAGTCGTACGGCGTGTCCTCGACGGACTCCCGGCCCAGCGGGAGCTGTGAGGTCCCGGTCGGCAGCCACGTCCGGGCCGGGATCTGGAGCACCACGTCGTCGACCCGCTCGGTGCCGACGGTGAGGTAGGGGTGGGCGCCGCAGCCGTACGGCGCGTCGCGGTCGCCCTCGTTGGTGGCGCTCATCGTCACCGTGAGGCCGTCGTCCCCGAGCACGTAGCGCGCCGCGAACGACACCGTGAACGGGTACGCCGGCTGCGGCCGCAGCAGCAGCCGCATCGTGACCGAGGCGTCGGTCCGGTCGGTCGGGGTCCAGGATCGGTAGCGGGCCAGGCCGTGGATCGCGTTCTGCTGGTCCGGCTCGTCGAGGGCCGCCTTCCCGGTGACCCCGTCCCAGGTGTAGACGCCGCCGTGGAGCCGGTTGGGCCACGGGACGAGCAGCGCACCACGTCCCCCGGAGGCCATCCGGTCCTCGGGGTAGCCGTCGAGCACGGGGACCCCCGCGTGCTCGAGCGTGCGGATCCCGCCGCCGACCTCGACGACGGTCGCGCGGTAGTCCCCGTGCCGCAGTGGGACCTGCTCACCCGACGGGCTCATCGGGACACCGTCGCACACGCCGCCGACGGACCGGTGGCAGGGTGACCCCCATGACCTGGCTCTCGTCGTCCGCCCACGCCCGCTGGCTCGAGCAGGAGTCCGACCGGCTGCTCGCGTTCGCCCGCGGCTCGGTCGACCCCGGCGGCGGGTTCGGGTGGCTCGGCGACGACGGGCGCCGGGTGGCCGACCTGGGTCGGCCGGTGTGGATCACTTGCCGGATGACCCACGTGTTCGCGCTCGGTCACCTGCTGGGTCGCCCCGGCTGCGGTCCGCTCGTCGACCACGGGGTCACCGCCCTCCGGGGCGCCTTCCAGGACCAGACGCACGGCGGCTGGTACGCCGAGCTCGGGCCGGACGGCCCGGTCCGGCGGGAGAAGACGGCCTATGAGCACGCCTTCGTCGTCCTGGCCGGGGCCTCCGCGACGGTGGCCGGCCGGCCGGGTGGCCGGGAGCTGCTCGACGACGCCCTCGAGGTGTTTGCGGCCCGGTTCTGGGACGACGACGCCGGGATGGTCGTGGAGGAGTGGGACGAGGGGTTCACGACCCTCGACGGCTACCGCGGGATGAACGCCAACATGCACTGGGTCGAGGCGCTGCTCGCCGCCGCCGATGCGACCGGCGACGAGGGGCTGCGCGCCAACGCGCTGCGGGTGACCGAGCGCGCCGTCGGCAGCGCCCGCGACAACGGGTGGCGGCTCCCCGAGCACCACGACGCGTCGTGGCGCCCGCAGCCCGAGTACAACCGGGACCAGCCGGCGCACCCGTTCCGGCCGTTCGGGGCGACGATCGGGCACTCCTTCGAGTGGTCACGGTTGGCGTTGCACGTGCACGCGGCGCTGGGCTCCTCGGCGCCCTCGTCCCTGCTCGAGGGAGCGGCGGCGTGGTTCGACACCGCCGTGCGGGAGGGCTGGGCGGCCGACGGCACGGACGGGTTCGTCTACACGATCGACTGGGACGGCGCTCCCGTCGTGCGCCAGCGGATGCACTGGGTGGCCGCCGAGGCGATCGGCGCGGCGGCAGCCCTGTGGTCGGCCACGGGGGAGGACCGGTACGCCGCGGCGTACGAGCAGTGGTGGGACCACGTCGACGCCGCGTTCCTCGACCGCGAGGACGGGTCCTGGCGCCACGAGCTCGACCCGGAGCTGCGGCCGGCCGACGGCACGTGGTCGGGCAAGCCCGACGTCTACCACGCCCTGCAGGCCACGCTCCTCCCGCGGCTGCCGCTCGCCCCGTCCCTCGCGACGGCGGTGCAGCAGCTCTGAGGCGCGCTCAGGAGGTCGCCGACTCGTCGTCCGCACCCTCCGCCGGGTCCTCGGAGTGCTCGCGCGGGATGTCGGCCGCCTCGGTCTGACCCGACGTCGCGCCCTCCGCGGGGTCCTCGGTGTGGGTCCGCTCCTGGTCGTGCGTGCCGTCGGACGGGCTCTGCGTCATCGCGGTCCTCCTGTGGTGGCGGGACGGCCGAGGTGGCCCTCCCTTCCCACCGTTTCCCCCGGATCGGCCCGGGTAAGCGGTCGGCATGCGCGCACTCACGTGGCACGGCATCGAAGACGTCCGCATCACCGAGCAGCCCGACCCCCGGATCGAGCACCCCCACGACGCCGTGGTCCGCGTGACGTCGACCGCGATCTGCGGCTCCGACCTGCACCTCTACAAGGTGCTGGCGCCGTTCCTCACCCCCGGTGACGTCCTGGGCCACGAGTTCATGGGGATCGTCGAGGAGGTCGGCAGCGGCGTCACCCGGCTCCAGCCCGGCGACCGGGTCGTCGTCCCGTTCAACATCTCCTGCGGGCACTGCTGGATGTGCGACCGCGGCCTCTTCGCGCAGTGCGAGACGACCCAGAACCGTGACCAGGGCACCGGCGCGAGCCTCTTCGGCTACACGAGCCTCTACGGCCAGGTGCCGGGCGGCCAGGCCGAGCGGGTCCGGGTCCCGCACGCCGACTTCGGCCCGCTCAAGCTGCCCGCCGAGCACCCCGACGAGCGGTTCCTCTACCTCTCCGACATCCTGCCCACCGCCTGGCAGGGCGTGCAGTACGCCGACGTCCCCGAGGGCGGGTCGCTCGCCGTGCTCGGTCTCGGCCCGGTCGGCCAGCTCGCGGTCCGCGCCGCCAAGCACCTCGGGATCCCCACCGTGATCGGCGTCGACCTGGTCCCGGACCGGCTCGACACCGCCCGCGCCGCCGGCGCCCAGGTCGTCGACCTCAGCGAGGTCGACGGCGTCTCCGGCGTGGCCGACGCGCTCCGCGACCTCACCGACGGGCGCGGCCCGGACTCGGTCCTCGAGGCGGTCGGCATGGAGGCCCACGGGAACCCCGTCGCGGAGGCAGCGATCAGCGTGGCCAGCCACCTGCCGAAGCCGATCGCCAAGGTGGCCGTCGAGCACGCCGCGATCGACCGCCTCGCTGCGATCTACGCCGCCTTCGAGGGCGTACGCCGCGGAGGGACCGTCTCGATCAGCGGCGTCTACGGAGGCGCGATCGACCCGATGCCGTTCATGCAGATGTTCGACAAGGGCCTCACGCTGCGGATGGGGCAGTGCCACGTCCGGCGCTGGACCGACGAGCTCATGGCGATCGTCGACCAGCCCGAGGACGTCCTGGGGCTCGAGACCCTCGCGACCCACCACGTGCCGCTCGACCAGGCGCCGGAGATGTACTCCACGTTCCAGCGCAAGGACGACGGCTGCCTCAAGGTGGTCCTCACGCCCTGACCCCAGGCGGCGCGCCCACGACGCGGGCTCAGGCCGCCGAGGCCTCGAGCTCCAGCCGGGTCAGCCGCCGCTGACGCTGCTGGCGCAGCGCGTCGACGGTGAACAGCGCCAGCCCGGCCCAGATCACCACGAAGCCCAGCAGCCGGTCCAGCGGCATCGGCTCGTCGAAGACCCAGACACCGAACACCAGGTGCAGCGTCGGCGCGACGTACTGCAGCAGGCCGAGCGTCGTCAGCGGGATCCGCGTCGCCGCCGCCCCGAAGCAGAGCAGCGGCAGCGCGGTGACCACACCGGTGCTGACCAGCAGCAGCAGGTGCCAGGGGAGGTCGACGAACGCCGAGGAGTCGCCCGCGGCCTGCAGCCAGACCAGCCACCCGAGCGCGACCGGAGCCACGAGCAGCGTCTCGACGGTGAGCCCCTCGACCGCGCCGACCGAGGCCTGCTTGCGGACCAGGCCGTAGGTGGCGAACGAGAACGCGAGGGTCAGCGCCACCCAGGGCGGCCGGCCGTAGGAGACGGTCAGCCCTGCCACCGCGACGCCGGCCAGCCCGACCGCCACCCACTGCAGCGGCCGGAGCCGCTCGTGGAGGACCAGCACGCCGGCGAGGACGGTGACCAGCGGGTTGATGAAGTAGCCGAGGCTGGTCTCCACGACGTGGCCGTTGGTGACGCCCCAGATGAACACCCCCCAGTTCACGCTGATCACCACTGCGGCGATGACGAGCAGCCGGAGCGTCCGAGGGGTGCTGACCACGCGCCGCAGCTGCGCCCGCCGGGAGACCAGGGTCACGAGCGCCACCATGAACACCGCGGACCAGACGATGCGGTGCCCGAGCAGCTCGAAGGCGCCGGCGGGCTCCATGAGCGTCCAGTACAGCGGGAAGACGCCCCACAGCACGTAGGCGCCGAGACCGTAGAGCAACCCCTGGCGACCCTCGGTCGCCCCCACGGTCAGACGACTGTCCAGGTGTCGCCGCCGCCGAGCAGGCCCGCGAGCGCCGCGGTCCGGTCGGTCGTGCCCTGGCTGGCGGTGGCCACCTGCTGGCGGGTCCCGTCGTCGTACGTCGGTCGCGCGACCTGCCGGAAGATGCCGATCGGGGCCTGGTTGAGGTAGCCGCCGTCGGTGAGCCGGGAGATCGCGAACGCCGTGCTCGGGTCGCTGTTGTGCGCGTCGTGGACCACGAGGTCGGCGGCGGTCACGCCGTCCTCGCCGAGCGTGACGACCTTGACGCCGCCGGTGACGGGGTCGCGGACGACGCCCTTGGAGCCCAGGCCGTCCTCGCCCGGGACACCGAACCGGACCGGCTCGCCGTGGCGCAGCGGGATGATCGCGTCGGCTGCGGCACTGTCCTTGGCGCCCTTGAGCGCGTCGAACGCGCCGTCGTTGAAGATCGGGCAGTTCTGGTAGATCTCGACCAGCGAGGTGCCCCGGTGCGCGGCGGCAGCGCGCAGCACCTCGGTGAGGTGCTTGCGGTCGGAGTCGACGGTGCGGGCGACGAACGTCGCCTCTGCGCCGAGCGCGAGCGAGACCGGGTTGAACGGCTGGTCGACCGAGCCCATCGGCGTGGACTTGGTGACCTTGCCGATCTCGGAGGTGGGGGAGTACTGGCCCTTGGTCAGTCCGTAGATCCGGTTGTTGAACAGCAGGATCGTGAGGTTGACGTTGCGGCGCAACGCGTGGATGAGGTGGTTGCCGCCGATCGACAGCGCGTCGCCGTCGCCGGTGACGACCCATACCGACAGGTCCTCCCGTGCCGTCGCGACTCCGGTCGCGATCGCCGGCGCCCGGCCGTGGATCGAGTGCATGCCGTAGGTGTCGAGGTAGTAGGGGAACCGGCTCGAGCAGCCGATGCCCGAGACGAACACGATGTTCTCCCGGCGCAGCCCGAGCTCGGGGAGGAACCCCTGCACGGCGGCCAGCACGGCGTAGTCGCCGCAACCGGGGCACCAGCGGACCTCCTGGTCCGAGGTGTAGTCCTTGCGGTTCTGCGGGCCGTCGGCCAGCGGGACGCCGGCGAGACCGGGACTCGCGGCGTCGGGGGTGGGCAGCTCGACAGTCATGGGTTCAGCCCTCCTGCGCAGCGGTGTCGGTGCTGGTGACCAGCCCGGTGACAGCCTCGGCGAGCTCCTGGGCGCGCAGCGGCAGTCCGCGGACCTGGTTGTAGCCGACGACGTCGACGAGGTACTTCGCGCGGAGCAGCAGCGCGAGCTGGCCCAGGTTCATCTCCGGCACCAGGACGGTGTCGTAACGCCTGAGGATGTCGCCGAGGTCGTTCGGGAACGGGTTGAGGTGGCGCAGGTGGACCTGGGCGACCTCGAGCCCGTCGCGGCGGACGCGCCGACAGGCCGCGCCGATCGGGCCGTACGTCGAGCCCCAGCCGAGCACGAGCACGCGGGCCCGTCCCGACGGGTCGTCGACGACGAGCGGCGGCAGTGACTCCGCGATCCGGTCGACCTTCGCCTGGCGGGTCCGGACCATGAGGTCGTGGTTGGCCGGCTCGTAGGAGATGTTGCCGTGGCCGTCGGCCTTCTCCAGCCCGCCGATCCGGTGCTCCAGCCCCGGCGTACCCGGGACCGCCCAGGGCCGGGCGAGGGTCTGCTCGTCGCGCTTGTAGGGCCAGAAGTCGGCGTGGGTGCTGCCGTCCTTAGCGGTGACCTCGTGGTTGGGCTCGGTGGCGAACCGTGGGTCGATCGTCGGGAGGTCGGCCACGTCCGGGATACTCCACGGCTCGGAGCCGTTGGCGAGCATGCCGTCGGAGAGCAGGATCACCGGGGTCCGGTAGCTGACGGCGATGCGGGTCGCCTCCACGGCCGCGTCGAAGCAGTCGGCCGGGGACTGCGGCGCGACGATCGGGAGCGGCGCCTCGCCGTTGCGGCCGAACATCGCCTGGAGCAGGTCGGCCTGCTCGGTCTTGGTCGGCAGGCCGGTCGACGGGCCGCCCCGCTGGACGTCGACGACCACCAGCGGCAGCTCGGTCATCACCGCGAGGCCGATCGCCTCGGACTTCAGCGAGACTCCGGGACCGGACGTCGAGGTGACGCCGAGGTGGCCGGCGAAGCTCGCGCCGATCGCGGCGCCGACCCCGGCGATCTCGTCCTCGGCCTGGAAGGTCGTGACCCCGAACCGCTTGTGCTTGCTCAGCTCGTGGAGGATGTCGCTGGCCGGGGTGATCGGGTACGTGCCGAGGAAGATCGGGAGCCCGGACCGGACCGAGCCCGCGACCAGGCCGTAGGCCAGCGCGAGGTTCCCGGTGATGTTGCGGTAGGTGCCCGGCGGCATCGGGGCGGGCTTGATCTCGTACTGGACGACGAACGCCTCGGTGGTCTCCCCGAAGTTCCAGCCGGCGCGGAACGCGGCGATGTTGGCGTCGCGGATCGCCGGGACCTTGGCGAACCGCTGCTCGAGGAACGTGGTGGTCGACTCGGTCGGCCGTCCGTACATCCAAGACACCAGGCCGAGGGCGAACATGTTCTTCGCCCGGGAGGCGTCCTTGCGGGAGAGCCCGAACTCCTTGACGGCCTCGACGGTCGTCCCGGTGAGGTCGACCGCGTGCACGGCGAACTCGTCGAGCGCGTCGGTCTCGAGCGGGTTCTCGGTGTAGCCGGCCTTGGTGAGGTTGCGGCCGGTGAAGTCGTGGGTGTCGACGATGATCGTGGCACCGCGGGGCAGGTCGGGGAGGTTCGCGCGCAGCGCGGCGGGGTTCATCGCGACGAGGATGTCGGGGCGGTCGCCGGGCGTCAGAATGTCGTGGTCTGCGAAGTGGACCTGGAACGACGACACGCCCGGGAGCGTCCCCTGGGGGGCGCGGATCTCGGCGGGGAAGTTCGGCAGCGTCGAGAGGTCGTTGCCGAACGACGCGGTCTCCTGGGTGAACCGGTCGCCGGTGAGCTGCATCCCGTCCCCGGAGTCGCCGGCGAAGCGGATGATCACGCGGTCGAGCTGCTTGACCTGCTTGGTCACGCCGTCGTAGCCCTTCTCGTTCGGTGCGGTGGACGGTCCCCAGGGGACGCCTCACCGAACAGCGCTCCGAGGAGCCGGATTCCAGCTGCCCAGTCTACGTCTCACCACTCGGGACGCCGGGCTGCGCTCGTATGACGGTCCCCACTGCCGCCACGCGCCGCTGACCCGGCTATTTGTCCTTCGTATCCGAAATGTGACCGCGATCGGAGCAGTGCGGTTGGTATGTCGAGTGACTTGGTGGTCTATGCTCTCCAAAGTCCGAGTAACTCACTCGCCAAAGTGAAGAAACCTGACGACGGTCGTCACGACAAGGAACCGCATGAACCTCAACCGCCGCACTGCCGGTCGTAATGCTCGCCGTCCCGGCACCATGGCTGCCGCAGCCGTTGCCGTCACCTCGCTCCTGGCACTTCACGCTTGCGGCAGCTCCGCCTCCGGGAGCTCCGGCTCCGGTGAGGGTGGCGCCACCATCGACCTCGTCGGCTTCTCCGTCCTGGAGGCCGGCAACAAGGAGCTCATCAGCGCCTTCGGTGACACCGACGCCGGCAGCGGCGTCGAGTTCCTCACCTCCTACGGCGCCTCCGGCGACCAGAGCCGCGCCGTCGAGGCCGGCAAGGAGGCCGACTTCGTCCACCTCTCGCTCGAGCCCGACATGCAGCGGCTCGTCGACGGCGACCTCGTCCCCGCCGACTGGAACAGCGGGGACACCACGGGCATTGCGTCCCAGTCGGTCGTGGTCTTCGTCGTCCGACCGGGCAACCCCAAGGGCATCGACTCGTGGGACGACCTCGTCGCCGAGGGCGTCTCGGTGATCACCCCGAACCCGGCCTCCTCCGGCTCCGCGAAGTGGAACATCCTCGCGGCGTACGGCCAGGCGATCGCCGCCGGCGGCACCGAGGCCGACGCGGAGACGTTCCTCTCCAGCATGTTCGACAGCGCCGCCGCGCTGCCGGAGAGCGCCCGTGACGCGACGACGCTGTTCACCAGCGGCACCGGTGACGTGCTGCTGTCCTACGAGAACGAGGCGATCCTCGCCAAGCAGAGCGGGGCCGAGCTGGACTACGTGGTGCCGGACACCACGCTGCTCATCGAGAACCCTGCCGCAGTGACCACCGACGCCGACCCCGAGACGCAGGACTTCGTGGACTTCCTCCTCTCCGAGGAGGGCCAGACCATCTACGCCACGTACGGCTTCCGGCCGCTGGTCGACGGCGTCGACGTCGAGGTCGAGGGCGCGGCCGACGCGGCCGACCCCTTCCCGACGCCGAAGGAGCTGCTGACCGTCACTGAGGCCTTCGGTGGTTGGGGCGAGGCCAACACGAAGTACTTCGACGAGGAGGACGGCGTCGTCACCAAGCTCCTGGCGGAGAGCGGCAAGGGATGACCGCCGTCGCGACCTCTGCACTCGCGGCCGAGCCGGCGGGAGCCACCCGCCGGCCGGGCCGTCGGCGGGGCGGGTCGAGCTCCGGCAGGCTCACGGGCGTCTCGACCCTCGGGCTGGGCGTCGCCCTGCTCTGGTTCAGCCTGCTCGTGCTGATCCCGCTCGCCGCGGTCGTGGCGAGCTCGGCTGCCGGTGGCCTCGACGGGTTCTGGGAGGTGCTGAACAACGACGCCACCGCGGCGGCGCTGCGCCTCACCGTCGGAACCGCGCTGGTCACGACCGCGGTCAACATCGTCATGGGCACGGTGATCGCCTGGGTCCTGGTCCGGGACCGGTTCTGGGGCAAGTCGGCGCTCAACGTCGTCATCGACCTCCCGTTCGCACTTCCCACCGTCGTCGCCGGCCTGGTGCTGCTGTCGCTCTACGGGCCGCAGAGCCCGATCGGGATCGACGTCGCCAACACCCGGATCGCGGTCTTCCTCGCGCTGGCGTTCGTCACGCTGCCGTTCGTGGTCCGGACCGTGCAGCCGGTGCTGGAGGAGCTCGAGGCCGACGTCGAGGAGGCCGCCGCCTCCCTCGGCGCCACGAAGCTCACCACGGTGCGCCGGGTGATCCTGCCGAGCCTGGTGCCCGCCATCACCGCCGGCGCGGCGCTCGCGTTCGCCCGGGCCATCAGCGAGTACGGCTCGCTGGTGCTCCTCAGCGGCTCCCTGCCGTTCGAGACCCAGGTGGCCTCGGTGCGCGTACTCGCCTACCTCGAGGGCGGCAACCGGGCCGGCGCGGCGACCGTCGCGACCGTGCTGCTGATCATCGCGTTCGCCGTCATCGTGCTGCTCGACATCATCCAGAGGAGGGTCGCCCGCCGTGGCTAGCTCCCGGCTCCGTGAGCCCGTCGGCGTGACGTGGGGGCTCCGCCTGCTCGCGCTCGGGTACGTCTTCATGCTGGTGGCCTGGCCGACCTCGCTCATCGTGAAGAACACGTTCGCCGACGGCTTCGTCGCGCTGCAGACCGCGCTCGAGGACCCGGTGGTCCAGAGCTCGTTGCGGCTGACTGCGATCGTGGCGGTCTCGGCGGTCGTCATCAACACCTTGTTCGGGGTCGGCATCTCGCTGCTCCTCACCCGCTACGAGTTCCGCGGCAAGCGGCTGCTGTCGGCCCTCATCGACATCCCGATGTCGGTGTCGCCGATCGTCGTCGGGCTCGCGCTCGTGCTGGTCTACAACGGCCGGTTCGGCTGGTTCGGACCGACGCTCGAGGACGCCGGGTTCCAGGTCATCTTCGCGACGCCCGGCATGATCATGGCCACCGCGTTCGTCGCCCTCCCGCTGGTGATCCGCGAGGTGGTGCCGGTCCTCAACGAGATCGGCGACGACCAGGAGTGGGCCGCCCGCTCCCTGGGGGCCAGCGCCTGGCAGACCTTCCGCCTCATCACACTGCCCAGCATCAAGTGGGCGGTCGTGTACGGCGTCGTGCTGAGCCTCGCCCGCTCGCTCGGTGAGTTCGGCGCGGTCAAGGTCGTCTCCGGCAACATCGAGAACCAGACCCAGACGGCCACGTTGGTCGTCGAGCAGAAGTACCAGAACTTCGAACAGACCACTGCCTACTCCACGGCCTTTCTGCTCGCCGCGGCCGCGGTGATCTGCATCGTCGTCGTCTCCCTACTCCGCCCGAAGGAATCCGCATGAGCATCGAGATCTCCGGTGTCAGCAAGCACTTCGGCGACTTCGTCGCCCTCGAGGACATCAACCTGACGATCCCGACCGGGCAGCTGACCGCGCTGCTCGGCCCCAGCGGCGGCGGCAAGTCGACGCTGCTGCGCATCGTGGCGGGGCTGGAGGACGCCGACGCCGGGTCGGTGACCATCGAGGGCGTCGAGGCGACCCACCTGCCGGCGCGCAAGCGCAACGTGGGTTTCGTCTTCCAGCACTACGCGGCCTTCAAGCACATGTCGGTGGCGAAGAACGTCGCCTTCGGGCTCGAGATCCGCAAGCGGCCGAAGTCCGAGGTGAAGAAGAAGGTCGACGAGCTGCTCGAGCTGGTCCACCTCTCGCAGTTCGGCCACCGACTGCCGGCGCAGCTCTCCGGAGGCCAGCGGCAGCGGATGGCGCTCGCCCGTGCGCTGGCGGTCGAGCCGAAGGTGCTGCTGCTGGACGAGCCGTTCGGCGCGCTCGACGCGAAGGTCCGCAAGGAGCTGCGTGAGTGGCTGCGCCGGCTGCACGACGAGGTGCACGTGACGACCGTGTTCGTGACCCACGACCAGGAGGAGGCCCTCGAGGTCGCCGATCAGATCGTCGTCATCAACAACGGCCGCATCGAGCAGATCGGCAGCCCCGACCAGCTCTACGACGAGCCGGCGTCGGAGTTCGTCATGTCGTTCCTCGGCCCGGTCACGACGCTCAACGGGCAGCTGGTCCGGCCGCACGACATCGACGTCAGCGACGTCAACCGCGTCCTCGGCTCGGTGCCCGGCGTCATCACCCGGGTGCTGCGGGTCGGCTTCGAGGTGCGGCTCTCGATCCGCACCGACCGCGACCCCGACGTGCTCGTCACGCTCACCCGGACCCACGCCCGGGGCCTCGAGCAGGGCGCCAAGGTGTGGATCACGCCGACCAAGGGGGCGCTCACGGTGCCGATCGTGTCGCAGAACGGCCACCTTGCAGACACGGTCCTCGCGGAGGACGACGCCCTGGTCGCGGCTGGCTGACCGCGGCCGCGACAGGTACGTCATCGACCCCACGACGCACTCCGATGAGACTGAGGGAATCCTGACCGGGATCCAGGCAGAGGCCGGTCAGTGACGAGCCCGATCCGGGCGGCTCGACCGCACAGGACCCGCCGACGCGTCGGCGCTCGTGGCAACCGGCTGACCCCCGCCGGTCCTCGCCCCGCCCCCGACCCCCCGTCCCAGGCGCGTGAGGAGCCACAGGACCCGGGCCGACACCCGGGACACGACGACGTGTCTCGAGTGCCGGCCCGACTCCTTGTGGTGCGTGCCTCGGTCCCGGCCCCGCCCGCCCGGGGCGGGCGCCTCGCCGCGCCATCGACGCGGCGAGGCGAGGCGAGGCGAGGCCCCACCCGACTGCAGCCGGGCGCGGCCCGTCGCTGCCCTAGGCGGCGAGGACTTGTCGGCGTTGTCGGCTGGGCCATCGGTGGGTGAATCGGAGGGTCCCGTCGGGTGCTCGGGCGGTCGTGTAGTGGTCGTCGTGGATGCGGCGGTGGTGGAACCCGCAGAGCGGGACGGCGTTGTCGAGGTCGGTTGCCCCGCCTTCCGACCAGGGTCTGAGGTGGTGGATTTCGGTCCAGGCGAAGGGCCGGTCGCAGCCTTCGGCGGCGCAGTGCTGGTGCCGGGCGGACAGCGCGATGGCTTGGTGGCGGGTGAAGAGTCGTTGTTCGCGGCCGAGGTCGATCGGGACCGACGCGCCGGAGAGCACCAGGGGGAGGATCGCGGCGGTGCAGGCGAGCCGGCGGGCCTGTTGGATGGAGACCTCGGCGCCGGTCTGGAGGACCGCGGCACCCGCCCCGGAGCGGAGCTGGTCCTCGGGGACGTGGACCACGAGCGCGTAGGTGGACCGGGTGTGCCCGTCGGTGGGGAGGTGTTCGATCAGCTCGGTGAACGCCAGCCCGAGCGCTTCGGACCGGTTGTAGTAGGCCCCCATGCCGGGGACGGTCGGGTCGGTCACCGGCTCCCCGGACCGGGTCCGGTGGAGGCGTCGGGGTGCGGACAGCGCGTCGAGGCGGGTGAGCAGGGTGTGGGCGTGCAGGTCGGGCAGGGTGAACTTCCCGGTCCAGGTGCCGTCACCGTTGTCGCCGAGCACCAGCCAGGTCTCCCGTTCGGCGCGGCGTTCCTGGTCACGGAGCTGGGTCTCCTGGTGCTCATCAGCCCACCGCCGGCTGATCGGGTCCAGCAGCCGGCGTGCGGCGCGGCGCAGCGCGGCGGGCTTCATCCGCTCGGCCTTGGCGACCAGCGCGGCCTCGCAGTCGGCGAGCTCGGCGGGCGTGACGCCGTCGGGGACGGTCTCGCCGGCGCGGACGATGACCGCGGCGTGGTCCTCACTGATCCGCCCCTCGGACAGTGCGGCGGCGGTGTGGGAGTAGGTGTCGCGGAGCGCCGAGGCCAGCCACACCGGACCCCACGCCCGCGGCCGGTTCCCACCCACCGCCTTCGCCGCCCACGCCGCGGTGTCGGTCGACCCGTCCTCCGCTGCCACGTCGGAGGCCTCAGCCGCCGCCACCAACCGCAGCTTCAGCGACGACAGCCGCGCCTCGGCACGCGCCACCTCCGACAGCGCCGACCCCAGGCCTGACGCTGTGGAGAGGAAGGACGCCTCGGCGACCGCGGCCGTCAGACTGTCGAGCGCAGCGTGGAGGGAGCGAAGACCCTCCGCCACCGGCTCCTGCTCCATGCACCCAATCTACCCGTCGGTGTGACGTATTCGCAAGTGTGTTCGAGATTCTGTGGATAGGTCCGCGACGCGCGCACGTGTGCGCCGCTCCCGCTGCGGGGGAGGATGCCCGTGTGACCAACGAGATCAGCTGGACGCGGCGCACCGTGCAGAACGGCGACGTCGCGCTCGCGGTGTTCGAGGCGGGTGACGCGTCGAAGCCGACGCTGGTCCTGGTGCACGGGTGGCCCGACACCCACCTGTTGTGGACCGGGGTCGCCCGGCTCCTTATCGACGACTTCCGGCTGGTCGCCTACGACACCCGCGGTCAGGGCGAGACCAGCGAGCCGGAGGACGACGCGGCGTACGAGCTCCAGCACCTGGCGCAGGACTTCCGGGCGGTCGTCGACGCGGTCAGCCCGGAGGCGCCCGTGCACGTGCTCGCCCACGACTGGGGCTCGGTCGAGGTCTGGGAGGCCGTGACGACGCCGGAGCACGCGTCCCGCGTCGCGTCGTTCACCTCGATCAGCGGGCCGGACATCGACCACCTGGCGCAGTGGGGCCGCGAGCGGCTCACCCAGCTCGACCTCGGCGGCATCGGCCGGGTCCTCGAGCAGGGCGCTGCGTCGGCGTACACGGCGTTCTTCGCCTCGCCGTTCGCTCCCGCGGCGTTCAAGCTGCTGGCCAACCGGACCCGCTGGCAGCAGCTGCTCCACCTCGCCGAGGGCGTCGAGCCGTCCGACGAGCACCACGGGCCGACGCTGGAGCACGACATGGTGAGCGGGCTGCGCCGCTACCGGGCGAACCTCTTCAGTCGGGCGCAGAAGCCGGACCCGCGCCGCACCAGCGTCCCCGTGCTGCAGATCGTCCCGACCCGGGACGTCGCGATCCGTTCGGGTGCGGTGCGCTCCGCCGAACCGTGGACCGACCGGCTCGAGCGGCAGGAGGTGCCGTACGGCCACTGGGTGCCGTTGTCGCACCCGGAGGTGGTCGCGGACGCGGTCCGCGCGTTCGCCGGCAAGGTCTAGAAGCAATCTGTCCGGGGAAGGAACAAACCCCGCGCGCATTAGGTCGTTAAGAGTGAGCCAGGCATGATGGCTGCGCTGCGACGTGGGTGGCGCGCGGCTCCGGTCGGGGGGACCGTCTCCGGAAGACGAAAAAGGGTGGGACATGGAACGCGTTCGAACATCTCGGGACAACGTAGTCCGGTCGGCGGTCGAAGCCATGAGGCGCATCCCGTCGTTCTGGGTCGCTGTCGTCGTGACAGCGGTCGTCGCGACCGTCGCTCTGGCGACCGTGTCCAACCGCGGCGCGTTCGACGCCATCCCGAAGCTCCCCGTGTTCGCGGACGACTCCGACGAGGGGACCGACGGCAACGGTGACACCGCCGAGCGGCGCACCGAGGCGGGCGGCGGTCAGGCCCAAGTGACGTTGCCGTCCGGCGACGACGCCGGCGGTACTAGCTCGCTCGGCGCCAGCGGCGGATCGTTCAGCGAGGCGTTCGGCAACTTCATCAGCGGTGACGAGCCGGGCGACGACGGGTTCGTCGTCGGAGTCGAGGCACCGGAGGAGCAGGGCCAGGACTCCTCGGGGTCCGACGGCGACACCACCGGCGGCGGCGACACGAGCGGCAGCACCAACGGCGGCACCAACGGTGGCACCAACGGTGGCAATGGTGGCAACGGCGGTGGCGACCCGACTCAGGGTCCTGGCCCGACGCCCACGCCGACCCCTGAGCCGACGCCGACCCCTACTCCCGAGCCGACGCCGGCCCCTGAGCCGACGCCTACTCCCGAGCCGACTCCGACCCCGGAGCCCACGCCTACTCCCGAGCCGACGCCGGAGCCGCCTCCGGTGCCGACCGACCCGCCGACGGAGCAGCCGACCGACACGCCCACGGTCGAGCCGACCGATGCGTCGACGGACCAGCCCGGTGACGACGACGACGATGACGACGATGACGAGGACGACGACATAGCGGGAGCGCAGGCCGCCTGAGCGCCTGGATCGCGCTTCCTGTACGTCGCATCCTGACCTGAGGCCGGACGCGACGACGGCGACCCCCGGCGTACGACGAGCCGCGTCTGGGAAGATGACGGAGGGTCACCGGACGATCCCTGTGGACTAGTCCCGAGGGGGAGCGTGCGGGAGTCCCGCCTCGCCGGTGTAGCTCAGTTGGTAGAGCGCCTCACTTGTAATGAGGATGTCGCGGGTTCGACTCCTGTCACCGGCTCCAACCACCAAGTCGCAGGTCAGAACAGGGTTTCGGGATCCTCGGGGGCGTGTTTCTCGGCCGGATTTCGGGGGTGTGCCCCCGATGTGACCCCGCCCTTATGTCCGGATTCAGTGACTTCGCCGACCCGCTGCGCGGCCTCCCAGAGGTTGCGGTCGACGAGGTGGCCGTAGAGGTCCAGCGTCATCGCCGCGGAGCCGTGCCCCAGGATTCGCTGCACGACCTTCGGGTCGGCGCCGGCCGCCAGCCAGAGCGACGCGGCGGTGTGCCGGAGGTCGTGCACCCGCAGGCCGGGCCGACCGATCGCCTTGGTGGCCTCCTCCCAGCGGACCGCGCGCTTCCAGTTGCCCTCGTTCAGCGGCCCGCCCCGCGGGGCTGAGAACAGCCAGGCGTCCTTGGTCTTGCCGACCGCCCACCGCCGGACCAGCGGCACCAGCTCGGGGACCAGGGGCACGGTCCGCGACCGCTTGTTCTTCAGCGAGTCGACGAATACGGTGCCGTCGGCCCGGCTGGACAGGCACGCCCGCTGCAGCCGTACGCCGGGTCCCGGTGTCGTGGTGAGGTCGTCGACCTGGATCCCGGTGGCCTCACCCCACCGCACACCAGAGAGCCCCAGGAACGTCACCAGGTCGTCGTATGGCTCACCACACGCCTCCCGGAGCGCTCGGAGCTCCTCGAGGGTGAGGAACTGCCCTTCCCGAGGGGTGTGCGCGCCGCTGGGCGGCTTGATGCCCATCGCGGGGTTGCTCGGGATGCGGCCGTCCGCGACCGCGTAGCCGAGCAGCGACCGCATAGACGCGAGGTAGCGGTTGACGCTCGAGGCCGAGGCGCCGCTCGAGACGAGGCCGCCGGGCCAGTTCGCGATGGCGGCCCGGGTGATCGAGTTGACGGGTCGGTCTCCGAACACCGGCTGGATGTGCAGCCGCCAGCTCGACTCGTCGGACGCCTGGCTGCGCCGCTTCACCGTGCCGCGCGACTTCAGCCAGTCGGCGGCGACCTGGTCGAGCGGCACGCGACCCCGCCGCGGGTCGATCCACTCGCCGATCCGGAGCCCGCGGGACTGGTCCTGCTCCCACGCCACGGCGTCGGCCTTGCGGTCGAAGACCCGGGTGGCGACCTCGCGGCCGTGCGCCTTCACCCGGGCCCGGTAGCGCACCCGCCCGGCTGGCGTGACGTACCGCTGGACCGACACCTACGCGGTCCGCTCCCGGTTCTCGTCGGCCCACGCCACGATCGCGGACTCCTCCCACACCAGCCGCCGGCCGACCTTGACCGTCGGCGCGAAGCGGCCCTCCTGGCGCAGCCACCGCACCGTCAGCACGGGCACCCGGAGGTACTCGGCCACCTCGTCGATCGTCATCAATCGCTCCATGCGTCCTCCTCGGTCGCCATCCGTCACCAGCCGCCCGGTCACCCCACCGAGCCAGCCCCCAACCCGCCTCGCTCACCTGTAGGCGCAACGACGGCGCACTTGTGGACAACGAACTCCGTTCGGACCGCCACGACGCCCCCGGATCGGGCTCACCAAAGCGGTCGATCGACGGACCTCACACCTCATGCATGCGATGAGCGGGCCTGCGAGGTGCCGCAGCGTCGTGACGAAATGGACCTCGCGGTCGCGTCCACGACCGGCGCCCTGCAGACGCCTATCGGGTCGAGGAGGTGACCATGTCCGGCAGGCCGGCTCGACGACCGGGCCAGACGCTCAGCGTGCGGCTGGTGCGGACGGGACTTCCCGCTGCGCGGCGCGCGGGCGCACGCCCAAGTGGTGCTCGCAGTCCTGCCGGCAGCGAGCGTGGGAGCAGCGCCGTGCCGCGGAGTTGGACGCGCCGCGGTCGACGTCGTCGTCCGCACCGTCGAGGTGGAGAAGCCGGTCACCGTGAAGGTCGTCCAGCGCGTCGAGGTGCCGGTCGTCCCGACCGGCCGGGCGTGGCCAGGTCTCCTCGCCGCGCTGGTCGACCAGCTCCGACCGCGGCCGCGTCTACGACCGCGACCTAGCCGAGCTCGCGGCCGCAGTCGACGACGTCCTACGAGCGCTGCACCGGCGCCCAGCGTTCCAGCGCGTCCCCCGCCGCTCGCATCGGCTCTGACTTCGCCGGACGACCCCAACCACCTTGAGAGCTCGCCGTCAGCGCTTCACCCGCCGTTCATCGCTGCGGCAATCCGCCCAGTAAGACGCGCATATATTCGGCCGACTTCGAGGGAGGCGCTCGACGCTCGGAGGGAGCTCAAGTTATGACCGCCGACTGGACGCTGTTGCCCGACAGGGGTTTCCCGAGCCGACCTCGCTACGGCCGCGACGTGTTCGAGCCCTCTGCGGCGACCCACAGATGTCAGTTCTGGTCAACGCGCTACCCCAGCGCGAGATCGGCTGGCGGGGGCGCCAATCGTCACCCGTCTCGGGACCGGTGGCGACCGCCCCTGAAGGTGCTGACAAGTCGACACGATGACCTCCCACTCGTCGCATGCCGCGTCAAACCACGTCCGCTCGGCCATCGCGCCAGAAGTCGTGGTCGCGTCCTGCACCTTCCTCGCGACGTCGCTGAGCTCGCCGGCCAGGGTGGCCCACGTGATCCGCAGCGGGTCGAGGGCGGTTGCTATTCCGTCCAGGTCACTGAGGATCAGGCCCACCCCTAGTGTCAGGCCTTGGAGGGTGGCGACCTGGCTTTGGTCCTCGCTCAGCTCTGACTGACCCGCCACGATCTGCTGCTGGAAGGCGGCGATCGTCGTCTCGAGATCGTTGATCTTGTCCTCGGCCTGAGTAATCGAGGCGACGCCGATGCCGGCGAGGATGAGCGACAGCCCACCGGTGAACGGAGCGAAGAGGATGCCGAAGATCGTCTCGAGGGTGCCCTCATGCTCCGCGGCTTCAGCCATCGAGATCGCCTGGCGGGCACTAGTCACCTGCGCCTTGAGGGTGGCGATGGTCGCGTTGACCTGCTGGATCTGCGCCTGGATGTCGGCCTCCTGGGACTGCACCTGCGCGATGGTCGCGATCATCGCTTCGTGCGGGTCCGCGACCGCCGCCTGATAGGCCTTCAGCTTTTCCAGATAGCCGTCGAGGCTCGTCGTAATCGCAGTCACGTGGCCCGCGAGCCGCAGGAGCTCGCCGACGACCTCGTCCCGGGTCGCCGGGCTGTCGTCTCGCTCTAACGACGCGATCAGGGCGTCGAGGGTCGAGCGTGCGGCCCGGAAGGCCTGACCGCAGGCGATGACTTGCCCGAGAATATCCTGCTGGAAGAACAGGTACCCGTTTTGACGCCAGCCGACGACGAGGCTCTCCACGGCGCCTAGCTCGGAGTTCAGAGCCGTGTACCAAGGTGAGGTCGACGGCGCAATGTTGGCTTCGATCACGGCCTGGTTTGAGGAGTGCAGTAGTAGCATCGCACCCATCGAGTGGCCGATGAGCGGTTGGATGGCGGCGGCCCGGAACGTCATGGCAGGGCTGCCGACGACGACCCGGCGGTCACGCCGCGGAGCTCATTGGCAAAACCTGGGTGTCGCTCTGCATGGGATCCGCGGCCACCTCGACGAGCTTCTGCGCGAATTCTATGGCGACCTTCCACTCGCCGAGCGCCGAGGACGCGAACACTCCCTGCACAAGCGTGCTGAGCGCGGTCTCACCGGACTGGAGCTTCGTGACCACGGCCTGGATTTCGCCGTGAAAGACACCCCACGAAGTGCGCAGGGATGACAGTGCGTTGGACGAGCTCTCGAGCGAGCTGACCGCGGTCCCACTGCCGACCGCGAGGCCTTGGAGGGCGATGATCTGGCGCTGATCTTGGGCCAGTTCCTTTTGATCGGCGGCGATCTCGTCGAACTGGGCGTTGATTCGCGACTTCATAACGCCCCACGTGACGGCCCCACCTATGACGGCGGCCGCGCCGACGCCGGCGACGACGAGGCCCGCACCAAGAGTGACAAAAGCTAGAGCGATCCCAGCCACCATGGCGAAGATGCCAACGCCCGTTGCCGCCGCTGCGATCGCAATTGACCGGTTCTCGCTGTCGATGAGGTCGTTCAAACTGGTGATTGCAGAATTCATCTTCGTGACGTCCGTCTCCAGGTCCGTCAGCGTGTTCTGGATGTTAGTCGCGCCCTGCGTGAGGTCGTCGTGCGCCGTCTGCAGCTTGCCGCCCCATGCCTTGAGCTTCGCAACGGTCGCGTCCATGTCGGCGAGGGTCTTCCCAAGCTGGGGAAGGAGCACCTCGGTGATCAGCCCGGCGATCTCCTGAACGTATTGGTCGTCCTTCCCAGTAGCGTCCGGGTGCGCCTTCGCGATGGCCAGGATCTGCTTGGTCGTTGCAGTGTACGTGGTCCCGAAGTCAATGACCGACAGCGGGATCGACTTCGTCACTTCGACTGACAGGTCCGCAATCCACTCGTTCCCCACCGCCTTCGCGGCGTCGAGCTTGGCCTCGAGGTCGTCGAACCAATCCGGCTTCGGGTCGGGCGCGGTGAACTGGACGTTGACGACGGCGTGGCAGGCCACAGTAATCAGCTCGACCGACGAGAACGTCTTGCCCGTTTTGGCCTTCTGGTCATCCTCGTCGAGGAGAGTGAGTGAAGTGTTCATATGATCGGCCTTTCCGTGATGTGCGCTGGGGACGGGAGGTGACTGCAAATGGGTCGGCGGTAGCTGGTGGTGCTTCGGCTGTATTACTGCCCCGCCGGCGTCGGGTGGAGCACGACAGGCGGACCGAACTCGAGGTGCTGCGTCGCGAGCACGTTGGCCGACTGCGTGATAACCGACCAATTGGCCGCGGCAATCGGGATGCTCGCCAGCTCGAGGTAGCGGTCCGGTTGCACGCCGCTCTTGAGGGCCTCGACGGTCGCCTGAATCTTGTCGCGCTCGGTCTGCCACATCGTCGTCAGCGCCGGGAGGTGGTCGCGGGTTTTGTCGAGGTCGCCGATGAGCCGGTAGAGCAGCTGGAGGACCAGCTTGCTCCCGGCGGCGGCCTGAGCTTTTTGGCTCGCCTCTAGCTGAAGGTCGCCGACCTCTTTCAACTTCGTGGCGATCTCTTCGGTGTCCTCGATGACCTCCGCGAGGGTTTTGCCCAGGGTGATCACCATGATCGCGGCGCCGAGAAACGGGATGGCCTCGGACCCCTCGACGGCGATGTCGTAGACCATCGTTGCCACATTCGACATGTAGTCCTCACCCTCGGAGATTCCGGCGGAGGTCATGTCGGTGTTCAGCTCGGTGACTTGGTCTTGAAGGGAGGTGAGGGCCTCGGCGATGCGGATCATCTCTCCCTCCTCGTCCCCGAGCTCGCTCCACCCCGCATGAATGCTGGCCTCCAGGAGCGGCACGACGTGCTCGAACGCCGCGCGATGAGAGGCGAACGCGGCCTCGGCCCGGGCAAGGGTTGCGACGTTCGCCAAGAGAGCGGGGAGGAGAACCTTCTCAAACAGGTCGACCCAGGCGGCCGAGCTACGGGGTGGCGACTCCTGCACGGTCGACGCGAAGCCGGCGAACGAGGTCCCGTAATCGACGAATGTCAGCAGCACGGGCGCTGAAATTTCCGGCTCGTCAAGCATCCATGCGTTCCCAGCAGCGGCCAGTAGCCTCAGCCGGTCTCGGACCGGAGGCAGCCAGGCCGGGTCGTTCGGTAAGCGTTTCACCGTGATCATGGTGCTCGTCGTGGCAAAGGAGCGCATGGTCAGGAAGTCGCCCGAGGCGTGCAGGAGGGAGTCGAGCGCGGAGTGAACTGTCGGACTGAGGATGGGATGCCTCCATGCCGGAAGGGGTTGCAGGGTCGTCAGGACGTCGAGACTACGAGCGCCGGGTCGAACGTCATGGCTTTGCCGTCGAAGGACAACTCGACGGAGTACTGATAGGTGGCGGCCGTGCCTCGGGACTCGACTCGCCCCTCGTAGAAGGTGTCCCCCGACATCCCCTGCTGCACTGGGGTGCAGACTCTTTGGTCGACCATCACGCCGGTGAACCCGGTGATCTCCGCGTCGTCGGACGCGCTGATTGACGCCAGGCGCCATCGGAGGATCTGGCCGTCCTTACACGCCGTCTGTAACTCCTCCTGCCCTTCGTTGCCCGACCCGAAGTGCTTGTTGGTATCAATGAGGTAGACGTTGCTTCCCAGGTCGCCGCTGGTCACGGCCCCGAGCACGTCAACCACGATCAGCACGTCGATATCGTTCATCAGTCAAGCCTTCCTGCCAATTTGGTTGAGTCGCTTAAACGACCTTGAGGAATGCCAGGAACTGCAGCGGCCGCCCATCGACCTCCAGGGTGACCGTGTAGGACCACATCCCAACCTCGGACGGGCTCTCCACCAGCCCCAGCCATGAGGGCGCGCTGGAGTCGCCCCCTTGCACGGGCACACAGATGCGCTGATCGACCAGGGTTCCAGAGAATTCAGTGATGCCAATCTGGCTCTCGGGGCTCACGGCGGTCGCCGACCACTGAACGTGCTGGCCGTCCTGGCATACGGTCACAAGGTCGGCGGTGCCCTCCTGCCAGGACCCGATGAAGGCGTTGGTGTCGACGAGGTAGACGTTGCCGACCAGGGATCCTGTCGATGCTGCACCCAGAGCATCCACGGCGCAGAGGACATCGATTGTGTTCATAGTCCGCCCGTCGCAGAAGGGGTTAGCAATGACCCTACCCCGCCGGTGATTCCACAAGCAATAGCCCGCGGATCTGGGGATCGGTCCGGCGTGAACCTGCTACAGTCTAAAAACAGGACGCGATTGGGCGCACCTTGGACGGCCTGTCGGAGACTAAGCCTGACCCGCGGTGTACGTGTGAGTGTGCGCCGTAGCGACGAGATGCCTTCTGAGAGGCAGGATCGGCCCAGCTAGGTCCCAAGCCGGCGCTCACGAAGGGCGATCAAGGAACTGCAAGCGTCTTAGATCGCGCGGGTTCTGTTTGATGCCCCGAACCTTGTGGCCGCAGCGGGTCTGGCGCCGGTGCCGCGGCTGGCCGAGGTCGCCTGGCAGGGTCAGCCTCAAGCCAAGGTGGTGCGCTGCAGGCTCGAGGGAGCCCACGCGCCGGAGGTGGCTCAATGCCTGTCCGCTCGGCCACTTCTCGGATCGAAGGAAGCGGAGCGCGCGCACAGGTGCGTCTAACCGCCGCGACAGTCCCAGGGCGTTTCCGTCCGTACGTACCCGGATTGAGCCTCGGGACGCCGCGGGATACTGGCCCTTGAACCACCAATGTGTGTCCGGAGCGCAAGGGGATCGCCGACTACGGCGATCGGGTCGTTGGCCCGGCGTGAGCGGGACGCTGATCAACAGGACGGCCAGTTGGCTGGCGTGACCTCGAGTAGGCCCAGGCGCCTCGTGTACAGCTCTACGGCGTTCATGCCAAGCACGGTCAGCCCACCGCTTGGCTTCCTGGACAGGTGGGACACCCAGGACGACATCAGGTCCAACACTCTGCCGTCCGGCACCCCCAACTCGTCGTACAGCTCGCGGACCGCCGCGATGGCGCCGTCGTCGATATGAGTGACGAGGCGCGGCGGTGCATAGAAGTCGGCATCGTCGCCACCGTCTTGCCGGTCGAAGAAGCCGGGTGACCAGCCGTCGCCTGACATACCTGCATCTTGCCTCAGCCTGCTCAGGCCATCCTCGACCGCGAACCCGGCCAGCAGAGGGACGAGCCAGCGGGGAGTGGGGAAGCTGGAACTCACTCGCTGCTGAACAAGAGCGGGCAAAGCAGCAGACGCAACCTCGAAAGCCGCGTCCTCCCGCCGCGTGCACCCACCCACCACATAGCGCCGGCTACCGTCACACCGTGACGCTCTCCACGACAGTCCGCCGCGCCACCGCCCGTGCAAGTTCCGGGTCCTGGTGGCTTCGCTCCTCGGACGGACGTCTGGCCGTGTGGCAGTGGCCGAACCCGGCGCTGAGCGTCTGGATCGCTACGGTGGTGCTGGCCCGGCTCGAGCTGTCGTCCACCCACGCCACCGCAGTAGAAGGCGTCCGCCGGGGGGCGTTGCTGGTGTGGGCGCTCGACGAGGTCGTCCGTGGCGCAAGTCCGTTTCGGCGCCTGCTCGGTGCGGTGGTCCTCGCTACTCAGGTCGGGTCGCTCATCAACGTCTGATCAAGCGCGCCTTTGCGCCGCCAGTGCAAGTCGGGCGACGAGCGAACGCGCGCTCCGCGGCGTAGGACACGCTGAACGTGTGAGCGTGCTCGACTTAAGAGGTGCTGAGATCCTCATCGTTATGTTGTCGGCCGGGTCCGCTTCATGAAGGGAGAGGCCATAAGCGTCATCCGCGTGTTCCTCCTGGACGACCACGAGGTCGTCCGCCGTGGCCTCAAGGACCTCTTCGACTCCGAGGAGGGGTTCGAGGTCGTCGGTGAGTCCGGCTCGGCCAGAGAGGCCGAGGCGCTCATCCCGGCGCTCCGGCCCGACGTCGCGGTCCTGGACGGTCGGCTGCCGGACGGCAGCGGTGTCGAGGTGTGCCGCTCGATCCGGTCGGTGGACCCCTCTATCCGCGCGATCATCCTGGACTCCTACGAGGACGACGAGGCCTTCCTTGCCGCGATCATGGCCGGCGCCGCCGGCTACGTCCTCAAGCAGATCATGGGCAACGACCTGCTCGACGTCGTCCGGAAGGTCGCCGACGGCCAGTTGCTGCTCGACCCCGCGGTCACCCAGCGGGTGCTCGACCGGGTACGGGACGGCGGCGCCTCCGAGCCGGCGGAGATGCGAGCGCTCACGCCCCAGGAGCGCCGCATCCTCGAGCTCGTCACCGAGGGACTCACCAACCGGCAGATCGGCGAGAAGCTGTTCCTGGCGGAGAAGACGGTCAAGGTCTACGTCACCAGCATCCTGACCAAGCTGGGGTTGTCCCGACGGCGTGGTCTCGGCGGCCCCGGTGAAGAAGGTGGAGTTCGCGAACCGCGGCGGCCGGCACCGACTGGCGGTAGCGGCGCGGCCTACGCAGACGACCACACCTGAGAGGTCTCGCAGCCTTCGACGGGGTTGGCAGCCGTGCCGTTCCCACCAGCGCAGCGAGCCCGTCCTGCGCTCGCGCCGCCCGGCCGTCGGCGCGACCGCTCGGTCAGCGGCATGAGCAGGCGCGATGCACCCCTACCAATCGCCCTCCTCGAGTAGCTCCTGCAACTCAATCGGCCCGAATGGCTTGATGATGTAGTGGTCGGCCCCCGCGTCCAGCCCAGCTTTACGTCGCTGGCCTGGGTGCGTGCCGCCATCAGCACAACGGGGAGCTCGGCCAATTCCGGGTCCGCGCGCACGGCGCGGCACACCTGGGGCCGTCCATCACACGTAGTCCGATGTCGAGCATGAGCAGGCGTGACTTGAGGCGACGACACTCGGTAGAGCCTCCGCGCCATCGCACACCGCGATTACCGACAGCCCTACGCCCTCGAGGACGATCATCGCGAGGTCACGGATGTCGATGTCGTCCTCGGCCAGCACGATTATGCCGGACCCGACCGTTCCTATAGCCGTTCTTGCGGTCATGCCGGATTATCTACTCTGCGGCCGTGGCCCGGGGCTCCACGTCGCATCAGCCGAACGCATGACGGCGTTGGCCCCGGTGGGGCCCCAGGTTCCCAGCTCGGCGCGCCGGGCCTCGGCGGGGGGAGGGGGGCTGGCGGAACCGCCGTGCCAAGTCAGCTCTCGCGCTCGCCGAACGACGGTCCGTCCAGCAGCCGGTCACGAAGGACCCACTCGTTCTCGGCCGCGCTCTGGGCGGTGACCCGGTCCTGACTCAGGGCAAGGCTGCCCGGCGATACGCGTGTCGGCGGGTCTAGCGTGGCGTCGTGACGGACACGGGCCACGGCATCGCCATCTATGACCTGCACAAGCAGTTCAAGAGCGGACCGAAGGCGGTTGACGGGATCAGCCTGGTTGTCGCGCGGGGTCAGATCTACGGGTTCCTGGGGCCTAACGGCGCCGGCAAGTCGACCACCGTGCTCATCCTCACCACGCTGCTCCCTCCTGACGGCGGCCACGCCACGGTGGATGGTCACGACGTGGTGAAGCAGGGGGCGCAGGTGCGAGCATCGATAGGCGCCGCGCTCCAGGAAGCGGCGTTGGACCCGATGCTCAGCGGCCGCGAGCACATGAGGCTGCAGACCGCCCTCCAGGGTCTGCCTCGTTCCGCACGCCGAGCACGCGGCGACGAGCTCCTGGAGCGCGTAGGGCTGACGGACGCAGCCGATCGCAGGGTCAACGGATACTCGGGCGGGATGAAGCGGCGCCTCGATCTCGCCCTCGCTCTCGTGCACCGTCCGCGGGTGCTGTTCCTCGACGAGCCGACCACCGGACTGGATCCGCAGTCCCGTGCCGACCTGTGGCAGGAGGTCTCCCGGCTGGCTCGGGAGGAAGGCGTGACTGTCTTCCTCACCACGCAGTACCTCGAGGAGGCGGACGTCCTCGCCGACCACGTCGGCATCATCAACCACGGCCGGATCGTCGCTGAAGGCACTCCGGAGGAGTTGAAGGCCGACATCGGTCGACCAACCCTCGAGGTCGTACCGGCTGATCCCGCCGACCGACAGCGGTTCATGGACGTCCTCACGCAGTTCGGGCCACCCGCCACCACGGCGAGACCGCAAGCGGTGGCCGTCCTCCTGGACAACGGTGCCGATGCCCTCGCCTCAGTGATCCGCGGACTCGACGCCGAGGCCCTGCGAATGGACAGCTTCCAGGTGCACAAGCCCACGCTCGATGACGTCTTCTTGGCCAAGACCGGTGAGTCCTTCGCTCAACAGGAGGAGAGCGCCGCGGCTCCGGTCGAGGACGAGTCGGAAAAGCTCACCAAGGCACGCCGATGAGCGCCACGTCGACACAGGTCGCAGAGCTGGCGAGGAGGTCGATCCTGCGGACGCTGAGGCAACCCGCCTCGATCGTCCCCGCCCTGCTCTTCCCCCTCGTCTTCTTGGCCCTCAACAGCGGCGGTCTGGCCGCAGCCACGCGGATGCCCGGCTTCCCCACCGACTCCTATTTGGCGTTCTTCCTCGCAGCGCCGTTCATCCAAGCCGCCCTCTTCGCCACGATGGGCGCCGGGACCGATGTGGCGAAGGACGTGCAGACCGGTTTCGTCTCTCGGCTCGCACTCACGCCCACTCACGGGAACGCGTTGCTGTTCGGCCAACTCGCTGGAGTCCTCGCTGTCTCCCTTCTCTCGTCACTGTCGTTCCTCGTCGTGGGGCTCGCGGCCGGAGTGACCTTCGAATCCGGACTGCCCGGGATGGCCCTCATCATGGTGTTGGCCATCCTGATCGGCGTCGCCCTCGCATCGATCGGGGTGATGCTCGGGATGCGCAGCGGCTCCGGCGAAGCAGTGCAGGGGATGTTCCCGCTGTTCTTCGTGTTCCTGTTCCTCTCCAGCCTGACCATGCCGCGGCCGCTCATCGAGCAGGACTGGTTCCGCACGATCGCGACCTACAACCCCGTCTCGTACCTCCTCGAGGCGATCAGGTCGCTGATCATCACCGGATGGGACGCTCGGGCGCTCGCACTCGGCTTCGGCATCGCCCTCACATTGGCGGTCGTCTCGGTCTTCGGTGCCTCACGTTCTGTGCGAACGAGGTGGACGCGCACATGAGTCGCTTCCTCGACGTGACCGGCGCCGTCGCCTGGCGGACGATCCACCATTTCCTCACCCAGCCTTCGATCTTCGTGCCCTCACTGTTGTTCCCCCTCTTCTTCTTCACTGCTTTCTCGGGCGCCTTGTCAGGCGTCGAGGCGATCCCCGGGTTCGACTTCCCGTCCGGCTACGCCGCCTTCCAGTTTGCGTTCGTGATGCTGCAGGCATCCGCTTTCGGCGGAGTGTTCACGGGGTTCTCGATCGCCGCCGACTTCGAGTCCGGCTTCAGCCGGCGGCTGATGCTGGCGTCACCCGACCGCCGGGGGATCCTGGCTGGGTACGCCGTTGCGGCGACCTTCCGAGCGGTCGTGGTCTGGGTGCTGCTCATGGTCGTGGCGCTGGTGGCGGGGATGCAGATCGACGGCGGCCCGGTCGACCTCGTCGGCCTCTACGTGCTCGCCGGCCTCCTCAACGCCACCGCGCTGATGTTCAGCGCGGGCGTGGCGATGCGACTACGGACAATGCAGGCCGGGCCGGCCATGCAGATGCCGGTCTTCCTCTTGATGTTCCTGGCACCGGTCTACATGCCGCTCGACCTGCTCCAGGGATGGATCCACACCGCCGCCCGGCTCAATCCCATCACCCCGCTGCTCGAGCTGTCGCGGGACCTGATCTCTGGCCAGCCGGCGAATCTCTGGGCCTACGCCGTCGTCCTCACCATGCTTGCCGTGCTCGCGGTGTGGGCACTCACCGGGTTACGGCGAGCCGAGCGCGCGGGCGGGTGACCTCCGGCCGACGAGTGTCGTCCCAGAATCGCGCGTTGACCTCATGTACTCGGCGACCGTCCACACAGGCTCCCTGCGCCTTCACGATGAACTGTCGGAGGAACTTTGGCTGACGCAAACGCCATATGTTCAACAGAAAGAGCGGTGCATCGGGCCACAAAAGGGGCATGCTCGATTCTCATGTCTCGCCCACCGATCACCGCCGGTGGACCCTCGCACCTGCCGCCAGGGCCGAGCTTCGCAGTTGCGTCCTTTCGCCGCGAAGGCCGCTCATACGCGGCTTCCGGGTCGGTTCGCGGCCAGGGACAGCCGGTGTCGGATCCGCTCACCGCACGACGCGTCCAACGGGGCGGTGCCGGTCCAGGACGCAAAGCAACCCCGGTCGGGGAACCGGGCGACATCGCCGACGTCTGCGAGGATCCGGGCGGCGCCGGTGAGCCCGACCCTGGTGAGGTCCATCAGCCTCGAGCCCCGCTAGAGAGCGTCCCACCTAGCACCTCGACACCAGCCTGGCCGGACCAGCGCCGTGAAGGAAGTCAACAAGTAGCCGCTTATGGCGTTGACCAAGCCACCCTTGAGGTTGAACATCCGCCAAGTGTCCCCGTGATCGTCCGATGTGTGTGCCGCGGCTCCGGCGCCGCCACCATGCTGGGGGCCGTCCCAGACGAGGTCGTCGGGCTTGCGAGCGGTGTCACACCGCTGTTGCCTGCACCGCCGTCCTGCTGGCGGTGTCCTCGGTTCCGCTCATGCGCGGCCCTCGGCGGGACAGGTCTGACGGACCTTGCCGGGGTGGTGTCCGGCGCCGGGACGCTCGTGTGCGTCGGGCTGCTCGGAGGCGGAGCGACACTTGCCTGGCTGGGTGTCCCGGCGGCGGAGGCCACGGCCCGGTGACGGTGGGCAGACCCGTCACCCGGTCGTTCCGGCGCTCAGCCGAGCAGGCCCTCGAGCGCCCGTCGCATCAGCTCGTGCCGCCCCGCGTCGGTCGCCATCTGCTCGAGACCGAACCCGACGAGGTGGCTGTCCCGGGTCGAGGTCGAGGCGTACTGGACGACGAGGTTGCCCCCGATCACCCATCCAGCGCCGGTCGCCGGGCTGCCCTCCGGCGGCGGGGCCGGTGCCCAGTTGCTGGTCGCGTCCTCGAACCCGTCGGTGTCGACCGCCGCGCCGTTCACCACGATGCTGACCTCGTCGACAAAGGCGCCGACCCCGCCGGTGAACGGGTCGCTGACGTAGCTGATCGACAGTTCGACGTCGCTTCCTGCGAATGCCGACAGGTCGTACGACGCCTGCTGCCAGCCGTCGGTGGAGCCGGTGATGCTGTTCCAGTCGCCGGTGCTCCCGGGGGGCGTGCAGCCGGTGCCGAGGTAGTGCTCGAGGAAGGGGTGGAGTGCGAGCAGGAACGGGTCGTCCTCGCACTCGGCCGGTGACGCCGTGCTGGTCAGGCCGCCCGCCTCGGGCAGCGTCGTCCAGTCGTCGCCACCGGCGGTCCTCGCCTCCACGACCAGGTGGTCGTAGCCGCCCTCGGTGTCCGCCGACACCAGCAGGTCGAGCGAGGCAGTCGCACCGGCGGGTACCGTCGCTGTCCTGGTCAGCCGCATGTAGGAGTTGTCAACATGCAGCGCCCCGGCGTACCCCTCCCCCTCCGCCGGTGCAAACGGGAGGCTGCGCGGTTCGGTGACGTAGGACATCGAGCCCCGGCTGGCGAACTGCGGGAACTCCTCGCGCGGCAGCACGTCGCTGGTCAGCGTGAAGTGCCCCGCCTGGTCGAGCGGGTTGTCGGCGGTGGCTCCCTCGCCGCCGAGCCTCGCATCGAACCCGAGGAACGGGCGCCCGGTCCCGGTCACGCCGAGCGGCCCGTCGAGGCTCTGCCGGGCGTAGGCACCCAGGTAGTACTGCCGGAAGTCGTTCGCGAGCAGCAGGCAGTCCTCGAAGAACCCTGTCAACACGCTCTCCCCGGGGTGCTCGGAGATCACGCACTCCGCGGTGGGGTCGCCGTTCAGCCCGTAGTAAAGGCCACCCACGGATTCGGTGAACCCCGGTAGTCCTTCGTGCTGCACGCTCTCGCCGATGTGGACGAGCTTGCCGCCCTCGTTGAGGAAGTCCCGCACGGCCATCGTGAGGAACTGCTGCCGCTCGGCGACGGAGAGGTCCGGCAGGTCCCCCAGTGGTGTGGTGGTCAGCTCGTCCTCTGGGTCCTGGGTCAGCCGGTTGTCACCGAGGTACCAGACCACCCCCTCGTAGTGCGAGAGCACGCCGAGGTCGTGGGGCACGCCTTGGGCGTCGACGTCCCAGACGTCCGCGGAGTGGCCGGCCGCCTCGACGGCGGCGACGTACTGCTCGTCGTACCTCGGAGCCGTCACGGCTGGCGGGTAATCGGGGTCGACGCCGGTGTAGTCCTCGTTGGCGATGACCAGCACGTCGTTGCCCGTGTCGGACTCGACAGTGTAGGTGAACCGCGGGCTGACCACCCGGCCCGTCCCCGGCTCGCGGCCCTGGAACCAGACCCGGACCTCGTCACCCTCGTCGGCGCCCCGCACCCGGCCCCGGAACTCGGCGTAGTAGCGGTCGTGCTCGCCGCCGTAGCGCTCGCCACCCCGCCACTCGCGCACCCGCACCGTGCGGACCGGCCCGTCGGCGACCTGGTACTGCATCCGCAGCTGGCGGAGCGCTCGCTTGGCGACCACCGCCACCGGCTGAGGGCTGCCGTAGGAGACGTCGAAGCTGTCGACGCGGAACGGCTCGGTGTCCTCGCCGACCACTGACCGCGGGTCGTCGGGATCCTTAGCGGAGCTAGCCACGGACAACGCGAACGCGAGGTTCTTCTCGAACTCGGCCTGCACGAGGCCCTCGTCGTCGGGGAACTCGAACCCGCTGCCGCAGTCGTCCGCGAGCCACTCGTCGTTCGGCACCGCCTCGGAGACCGTCTGACAAGTCGACATCTCCGGGGTGAAGCCGATCGTGCCGAAGGCTTCGCTGACGTGCTCGGTGGTCTCGCCGTTGGTGGTGTAGAGCTCGGCGTTGATGTCCGGGTCGTACCCGGGCACGGCGGGGTCCTCGTCGTCCCCGGTCATCGCTTCGGCGATGATGTCGTCGGGGCTCGGCGTCGACACCTGCCACCCGGTGCCGTAGAGCAGCAGCTCCGCGGCGGAGTGGTAGTTAACGAGGAACTCGAACCCCACACGCCGGTTCAACCGGGTAATCGCCTGCGTCTCCGGCTCCGACGCGGGGCGTGGGCCGCGGTAGGTCAGGCTCACCGGGTCCGGCGAGGAGCCCTCGTTGTCGTATCCCCAGCGCGTGGGGTAGTTGCGGTTGAGGTCGACGCCGTCGGCGTCGTCGATCTCACCGTTGCCGTTGTTATCGCGGAGGTTCTTGCGCCACAACCGCTGCCCGGGCTGGAAGCTCCAGTCGTAGCCGTCGGGGTTTGCGACCGGCACGAACCACAGCTCGCGCCGGTTCACCAGCCGCGTGAGCCCCGGGTCGACGCCGTAACCGTCGACCACGTGGTGCATCAGTCGGCGCACCATTTCCGGAGTTATCCACTCACGAGCGTGCTGCGCCGCCATGTACAGCACCGCCGGCCGGCGACCGTCACGAACCCGACGGGCGTTCCTCGTGACCTTGAGCGCGATGATGTCGCGGCCTTGGACGGTCGTCCCAATCCGTACCAGGTCGGCGATCCGTCGATTCGCCGCGGCCACCTCACGGAAGTCCCGCCGGATGCTGTCCGGGCCGACGTATCGGCGCCAGACCTCGAAGCCGGCGGCCGCCCGGGCGGTGGCGCGGTCGGCGACCGTCTCGCCGCCGATGCGCTTGAGCCGGAGGTCGACACCGCCCTCGCGGAGCCGGCGCGCCTGGAGGGCGGTCAGCGCCACCTCGACCGACACCTCCGGTGCTCGGCCGTCGTCGCCGGCGGCTACGAACTGCAGCTCGCGGCGCTCGATTCCCGCCTCGACGATCAGCGCGAGCTTGCTCAGGGAGATCGTGCCGACATAGACGTCCACACCGCCGCTTGGCCCCTGTCTGGGTGACGCGGGCGCCTGCGTCGGCGCAAGGAACGCGGCCGTGAGGACCAGCGCGACAACGACAAGACCGGCACGGCGCATTGCAGCCTCCCGAGGCAGAACCAATGAGGGCACGCTTTACCTGGACCGGGATGCAGTCAAGAAATCCGGATCGGCTTGGTCCACCTCTGCGATCACTGTCGATCGGATCCCGACCGCGGCACCCCGCGTGGCTGCGGTGCCGGGTCGTGCCGACCCGCCGACCCGGTGGCCCGGTGGCCCGGTGGCCCGGTGGCCCGGTGCCGGCGTGGCCGGTGGCCCGGCCACCTCGTGCGGTTCGAGTTCGATACGGCGGATCGCAGCGACCTGAGGGCTCGACGACGGGCCAGGACACGGCTGACGCCTGTTCACGCCGCGCCGACCAGTCGCTATCAGAAGGCGCCAGAGTGCGTCTATCCGCCGCGAAGCGTCCGTATCCGCCTCTCTCTATAGCCCGATGCTGCGGCTCGCTGTCGCAACCCATTGCGCTCGGTTACAAAGATCAGACTCGGTAGCACACCGACTCGGACCTCGCGTCGTTCCCCTTGCGGCGCACCGACAACGATCTGCACCCTCTCCAAGCGCAGCGCCGCGCACAATCTTTTACACGCGCTGGCTACAAGAAGTCAGACAATCCGAACCCCAATTGTCCACCGTCTCAAGACGACTATCAGGCACTGTCGACGGCCGTCCGTGAGACGGGGTGGTTGCATGATTGACTGCGCTCCGACGGAGTTCTAACGTCTGCCGGGACCCACGCCAATAGTCGGAACCTCCGGCGCACAGCGGTTCGGAAAGGTCACGATGCCCGAACGCGAGCCAAAGCCGAGCGAGACAACACCTCCCGGGCTCGGAGACCAAGACCGGTGGTGGTCCCTGCAGGACGTCACCGGCCTGGATCTCCTCCTGGGTCACGGTGCGGACGCGCCGGACCCGGCCGACCTCGGCACACCCCGTCCGGTTACCGAGGCCATGGACCAGCACGTCGCGAGCAGCCTGTCGCGGCGTCGAGCGCTGACGATGGGTGCGGCGGGTTTGGCCGCGGGTCTCGCTGGCGTCGGCGGGGCCGGATCGGCAGCGGCAGCCCCGCGTGCCGCGACGTCGTGGCGAGGCACCGTCACGAGGCTCAACAAGTGGATCGACACCGACTACCTGCGCTGGGTGACGCGGAAGGTCACGCAGTTCGGCGACACCGAGCAGGGATGGCGGCCGGGCGGTTCTCCGGCGAACCTCCAAGCAGCCGACTGGATCGAGCGCCAGATGCGCCACCTCGGCATGAGCAATGTGGGACAGCTGCCTGTGCCGATCGACCGGTGGGTCTTCAACGGTGCCTCGGTCACGGTCGACGGCGGCCCGACGTTCGAGGCGAGCTCGTGGGGAGGTGTTCCTGGCACGCGGGCCCGCGGCATCTCCGCGGAGGTGATCGACGTCGGGCTCGGCCAGGCGGCCGATTACGAGGGCATTGACGTCCGCGGCAAGATCGTGCTCGTCAACTGGGCCTTCGGAGACCACTGGGTCAACCGGCACGGCCACCAGGCGACGCTGGAAGGCGCCTTGGCGATCATCTTCTACACCGGCCGCACCGCTGACGGAGCCTTTTACAACAAGCGTGACGACGGCCTGCTCAGCTTCGACGGCACGTACAACGACGACTGGGTGCCCTTCGTCTTCGTCACGCGCAACGCCGCCAACGACCTCCTCGACCGGGTGGCCGCCGGCACCACCCGAGTCACGCTGAAGTCCGACGTCGAGCTCACCCGCGCAGACGACGGTGGGGTCGGCTACAACGTGCTTGGTGCCATCCCCGGCACCGACCGGGCGGACGAGTTCATCATCTTCACCGGGCACCACGACGCTTGGTTTCGGGGTGCAGCCGACGATGCCACGGCGATCGCCGCGATGCTCGGCATCGTCAAGGCGATCAAGGATTCCGGCTTTAAGCCCCGGCGGACCCTGCTCTTCCTCGCCAGCACCAACGAGGAGTACGGCTACACCGACGCGTACTACGAGTGGTTGATCGGTGCGTGGTACGCCGTGACGCACCAACGACCGAACTGGGGACGCAAAGCCATCCTGTCGCTCGACTTCGAGCTGTTGGGCACCGGAGACCCGGGGGAACGCTTGCTGGTCCGCACGCACGGCGAGCTCCTCGCCCAGGCGGTCGAAAAACTGGAGGCCGACCCGGCGCGGACGCCGTACGGAACGCTGTCTCAGAACGTCATCTGGGCAAACGCCGACCACTTCACACTGGCCGCTGCAGGCATACCGAGCATCTACTTCAACACGGTCGGCCCCGAGTACCTCACCCGGAACTATCACACCAACTTCGACCTCGTCGAGAACGTCGACTTCGACTACCTGCGCATGAACATCGAGGTGATCAACGACATCTGGGTTGAGCACGACCGGGCGACCGTCCCGATCCTCGACTTCGTGGCGCGAGCCACCGAGGCCGAGGCTCGCATCGACTACCACGCCGAGCCGGACGTCGGTCTGGCAGAGCTCCCGGGTGTGGACCAGGCGGCCGCCGGCGCGCTGCGCGAGTCCGTCGCGCGGTTCCGATCTGCCGCGACGCGGCTCGACGCCCGCCTTGCGGAGGGACATGTGGCGAACAAGCGCGAGGTCGGCGCATTCATGATGAAGGCGGAGCGGCGGGTCCTTCGCAAGCTGGTCGCGCTGGACGTGTTCGACCAGTACATCTTCCCGCACGAGCAAGTACAGCGCGACGCCACCCGGATGCAGTTGGCGCTTAACGCGCTGGAGGCGGGCAACCCCAGCCTGGCCAACGAGACCTACGTGCGCCGCACCGGACTGACCAACGCCGGCCGGCTGTTCGCCTACCAGTCCTACGCAGCCGAGCTCGAACGACACAGCCAGGACTTCGAACGGCTGCAGTGGGGCGGACAGGCGCACCTCGCTCCCTACGTGAACCTCTGGACCGAGTACCACTCGATCGCGGCGAAGGTCGCGGCCGGGCAGACGGACGCTGCTGCGTACGCTGCGGAGATCACGTCGATCCGCAGCAAGCTCGATCCCTTGTACCAGGAGCTCAACCGCAGGCTCCGACACATGACCCGGGTGTTTGAAACCACGCGCGATGACCTGGCCAAGGCGAGACGAAGGGCGCAATAGCCCGCGCTCCCCGCGCGCTCGCCGACCAGTTCTCACCCCTCCGGACCCACCCTGCCGGAGGGGTGCGAGTTCATTTGCGTCAATCCGCCGCAACAGCCCCACCGGGGAAGTGCGCACGAGCGGTCTGCCGCGCCCGGTGGAGCGGTCCGCCGCGCACGGGTGACCGCGCTCGCGCCTCAGCCAGTGACACGTCGGAGGGCGGGCGCCGGGCTCAGATCGGCTTGGCCGCCTCGACGCGCTCACGATCACGCCGACGTACAGGTAGCGTCCGTCCGGGCGAGAGCTCGGTCCGGCTCCTCCATCGACCGTGCGGTGGGCCGCAGCCCGAGTCGCAGGAACGCCCCCTGCGGTAAGCGAAGGACGGCCACGTTGACGGCTCCTGCGCGCCGACGCGGAGGCTGGCCAGCCGACTGAACGTAGCTATTCTGCCATCCGCCCAGGCTTCTCGGATTCGTTCAAGCGCTCGTCTTCCGACGTGATGTGATGGACAGGCGGTGGGCCTCCGGATCTAGTGTGAGCTGCCGTACGGAGTGGCAACGGCCTGATCGCTAAGAGCCTGGCATCGGCCTGACGGCGTGCGCGCCGCTCTTCACGCTGCGCCAGAATGGTCGCTATGGAACCGCGTCGTTCTCGGGTCTCTAAATCGTTCGTCAGGCCCGTGCGAAAGTAGGACGCCGCCTCCATCACCGCTTCGTACTGGCGGGACCTATCGAACTCAGGGTTCGACAGGATCGCGCCGAGGACAAGCTGAAGATGCTCGTACCGCTTCCGGGCTTGCGTCGACAGATAGATGCCGCCCTCGGCGTAGTACCAACGACGCAGGTCTTCATGCAGTCTCAGGAAGTGTTCCTGGCCAGCGTCGGTCCGTGGCCATCGGGACACGATTCCGGTCCGTCGCCATGCCGCGGGGTAGGCGGCGATCCGCTGTGCGCGAACTCCCTGCGCGACTTCGTGCCGCCCCACCAACCAGCTGTTGACCACCGCAAGTACCGCAGCTGTCACGAATCCGACGGCCGCGGCGATGTAGGGATCCATGGCCCAACCATGGCACCGACGGGCTCCTCGAGGGCCGAGTGATGGTCGATGAGGAGCCATCGGCCGACCCGGCACCGCGGCACACGGTCAGTGGGAAGCCACGGCGAAGTGGGCCCTGGGCTGGACTGTGCATATCGCGCGTCAAGTCCCGGCCGAAGAAACCCGGTCCGGCAGAGAAGGTTCCTCGCCTGCCACTTCCTGGTGGTCGTGTCCGGCGGGGCAGCCGGCTCGGCATGCGGTGCGGCATACGGTGCGGCATGAGGTCTCGCTGCGTGGGCGGCGAGCGCGGTTGAGGCTCCGCATCGATCGCCGCGGAGGTCCTCATGTCAACCACGTCGGTGCTGTCCTGACAGCCCGATGGCCTAACGCCCGCGCAGATCGCAGCGGTGTCCTACCTCGCTCGGTACTCCGGCCCGACCCACGCCCTGTACGCCTACCAATTGCGCCGCTGGTTCGACTGGTGCGAGGCCAACGGCCTCGACCGACCCGCTCACCGGGGTCCAGCGCGCACATGTCGAGCTGTACATCCGCGGGCTGGCCGAGTCGGGGCTGCGGGACTCCTCGATCTGCACGATGATGCATGGTGTCCGCGGGTTCTTCCGGTTCGCGCACATCGATGGGCTGATCCCGGCCGACCCAGCGGTGTACGTCCGGCTCCCGAAGGTGCACGCCGATGAGACCCGCACCCAGGGCCTTGACCGGCTGGAGCTGATCCGGTTCCTCCAGGTCGCCCAGGCGGTGAGCGTGCATCACGGCGCGTTGGCTTACCTGCTTGGCATCCTCGCGCTGCGCGCGTCCGAGGCTGCGGCGGTGCGGATTGAGGACTACCGCGAGACGCTGCGCGGCCACCGAGTCCTGCACATGGTGGGCAAGGGCAACAAGCCCGCAACCATGCCGCTCACCGTCCTAGTGCTCCGCGTCCTTGAGGCTTGCCGAGGTGACCGCACCGAAGGACCGCTGATCCTGCGGCCGAGCTCCGGCAAGCCGATCGACCGACGCGACGCGTACCGGATGGTGCTGCGGATCGCTAAGACCGCCGGCCTCCCGCGGCACATCAGCCCCCACTCACTGCGGCACGCCGCGATCACCAACGCACTGGACGCTGGCGTCCCCCTGCGGGACGCCCAGATCCTCGCCCGACACGCCGACCCCAGGACCACCGAGCACTACGACCGTGCCCGAGGGAACCTCGACCGACACGGCGTTCACTTCCTCACCGCATACGTCGCCGGAACATAGGCGCCTCCTCGAAGCGCGAGCCTGTGCGCACTGCGTCCGCTCTAGTAGCCCAGAATGACGCGGCCTGCCCAGTCGTGATCGTCGCCATCACGAGGTCTCCCTGCCAAGCCAGCTGACACTCGATCTGAGGCGCCGGTGTGAAAGTCGTCGACGTCTTGATGCCGACGGTCAAGCCGCAGAGGTCGCCGCCGGAATGGTGCAGGGACCACGACCCCGGATCCGTTTCCGGGGCTAGTCAGATCGCCGCAGCCACCGCATCATGTTCACTGTCATCCTGGCTCTCTGGCCGGGTCAAGTGGGTGAAGAGGGGCGCGATGAGCTTCGGGGACCGTGGCTACCATCTGGGCACCGATGATGGCAAGGGCTACGAGTTCCTCAACTCACTCATGATCGTGAAGGCCGGGAGCGAGGACACCCGCGGACAGTTGGCCATCGTGGAGGCCCGCACCCCGCCCGACTACGGTCCGCCACCACACGTCCACGCCGACGAAGAAGAGATCTTCTACGTGCTTGAGGGCACCGTCGAAGTCATGTGCGGAGACCAGCAGTTCGTCGCCCTGCCGGGCTCGTTGGTCCTCACTCCTCGGGGAACCTTGCACACCTTCCATGTCACTGATGATGGCCCGGGGAAGCTGCTCGTCATCACCGCCCCTGCGCAATTCGAGCGCTTCGTGGCGGAAGTGGGCTCGGAAACGCGCACCATGGCGCTCCCGAGCCCGGAGGAGCCTGATGTGGAGCGGTTGATCGAGATCTCAGCAAGGTACGGCATCACCTACCCACCGCCGCCAGACGCCTGAAACCGTGGGCCCGCGGAGGCCACCACTTCTTTCCCAGGGCTGACGTTGCCGCGCACGTAGCCGGCGACGTGCGTCACTCGCGGCTGGGGGGCACTGAGAGTGCGGAGTCGCTCCGGCCAGCCTGCCGGCGTGCAGGTGCCACCCGCCGCATAGGTGCCGCTAGCGCGCCACCACAGGCAGCGCCCTGGCCCGAGCACGCTCTTCCGCTCGGCGACTGCTCAGCTCCTGGCGGAAGCCGGAGCGGGTGTTCTGATCGAGGTTGAACGGAAGGGTCACGCTTTCGATGAGGTGGCTCTCCAGGAGCCACGGGCTCGGGGTCTCGACCCAACAGACGCGGGCGTGCCGCCCCAGCCACTCGGAGAGAACCGCCTCACCCTCGGCGAAGGTCAGCCGTTCCCCCGAGCCAACGCGCCGCAGCTCGATGCCCAGCTCATCCGCCAACAGGGACCCGAGTGTCAGTCGCAGGGTTGATCCGGCGGCATTCCCTCGGTAGTGATACCGGACGCGAGTCCGGAGGGTCTGCCGGCTTGTGGTGGCGCCCGATCGCCCCGGCGCCTTCGGCAATAAGGATGCCCCCGAGCGAGCCTGTCAGAACAGTTTGGTCAGTACGCTGACCTGCAGGTTTGTCCCGAGGGCAGCGCCCAGGGCCAACTTGTAATGACGGTGTCCTGTGCTCGACTCCTTGCCACCGGCTCCAACCGCGTCTGCGTCTTCACATGGGTTGACGGTGCCGCGGCTAATGGGCGACAACGTGGTTCGGCTGATTCCTCACGCCCTCTAAGGACTCGAGCTACGCGCGTATACGGTGCCAACCATGCGGATCGTGTCGCTGCTGCCGTCGGCCACGGAGATCCTCCATGCCATCGGTGCAGGTCCTGAGGTCGTAGGGGTGACCTTCGAGTGCGACTACCCTCCGCAGGCCCGAGAGGCGCGCATCGTCTCGACGAGCAGCCTGCCGGAGGGGCTGAGCTTGGCTGAGATCGACACGGTGGTGACCGTGCGGGCGAGAGCGGGGGAGGACCTGTACCACCTGGACCGCGGCGCCCTCGCGGGTCTCGACGCTGACGTCGTCGTGACCCAGGACCTCTGCGCCGTGTGCGCCGTCGACGTGAGCGTGGTGGCCGACGCACTGGCGTACCTCGACAGCGCCGCACAGGTGGTGACGACGGATCCGCACACGCTGGAGGAGGTTCTCGCCTCGATCGAGCAGCTCGGTGCGGTGTGCGGAAAGGCGGTGGCCGCCGAGAAGCTGGTCGACGTCTGCCGGGCGCGGTTGGAGGCGGTCGCAGCGACGGTCGCCGATCGGCGGCGGCCGCGCATGCTGGTCCTCGAGTGGACCGATCCGCCGTTCGCGCCCGGACACTGGATCCCCGAGATGGTCGAGGTCGCAGGTGGTGTCCCTGTCCTGGGGGCCGCGGGCGAGAAGTCACACCGCGTCAGTTGGGACGACGTCGCCGACAGCGAGCCGGAGGTCGTCGTCGTGGCACCGTGCGGCTTCGACCTGTCGGCGTGCGAGGCGCAGGGTAGGGAGCTCGTGGCCGCAGGTCGGCTCCCTGAGGGAGTACCGGTGTGGGCGGTGGACGCGAACGCGTCGTTCGCGCGACCCGGCCCGCGGCTCGTCGAGGGCACCGAGGCTCTTGCTTCCGTGCTCCACCCTGACGTGTGCGGGGAGCCAGACCCGACGTACGCCGCTCGGGTCCGCTGAGGACAGAGCCCGACGGTCACGCCGCATGCTCGAGGTGTCAGGACGCTGGGATCTGACAAGGCGCCAAGCCCTCAGTCGACCACCCGGTGCGCGACGATCCTGCACAGAACCGGGTCCTCGTCCCCGAACGGGGAGAGCCCCCGCCTCTCGACGAAGTGGCTCACGGTGAACCCATGGGTCTCCTCGAGCAGGACGCGCACCGCCTCGGCGTCCAGGTAGCGGCGGAAGTGCTTGCCGTGGACCTTCTTCGTGGCCCGGTCGGCGGTCGTTCGGAACTCCACCGCAAGGGCGTCACCAGGAAGGCTGCACTCGTCAAGCGTTCGCAGCAGGCCGTCCTGGACCTCCTGCGGGATCGCGTGGAGGAAGAACCGCATGTAGAACGTGATCGGTCCCTCGGCGTCCCGACGCACCTCCTCGACGTACCGCCGAACCGCTGAGCAGTCCCGGACGTCGCACACGGCGAACCGGATACTCGCCTCCAGGTCGCGTTCCTTGGCGTGCATACTCGCCCGCTCGACGCCTTGGGCGGACGCGTCGACCCCGAGGACCCTCCGGCCGGCCGCCGCCAGAGCGCACGCGTCGCGTCCGTCTCCGCATCCGAATTCGAGGACGTCGTGCGGGAGGTCCTCCCGCTGCAGCACGAACTCGGAGAACGTCGAGCCCTGCTTGAACTCGTGACGGCTGTAGAAGTCGGCCCAGTGCAGCCGCGTCACGTCCTCGACCCTGAGGCGTCCGTCCTCAGCTGCGCGGGTGCGTGCCCGCGCCCAGCTGAACCCGGGGCGCGGACGCCTCCAGTCGTCGCCGTAGAGGTGGGTCAGCAGCTCCTCGCGGGCGGCAGGGACGAGCACCTCCTGCCCGAGGAACGTGGTGGTGGTCAGGCCGTCCCAGTGGTCCCTCGTGAACGACGACGTGCCGGCCACGCCCCACGGGATGGCGAAGTCGCCCGCCGCGTCGAAGTAGCAGTGGAAGAGGTCGATCCTGTGACCGGGGTCGTCCGCGTCGGTGATGTGGAGGTGTGTCGGGAGGGCCTCCACACGGAGACCGTGACGGATCAGCGAGAGCACGACTGCCGTCAGCTCGTGCGCCACGGCGGGCCCCTCGTGCAGGTTGGACAGGTAGGCGGCGTCGAGGTCGTCGTCGTGGCCGATGGGACCCCCCTCGCGCACCGCTCCGAGTAGGGACCCGTACACCAGGAACACGTCGAGGCCGTGCTCCTCGGCGAGCACCGCGCGCACCCGGGCGTAGAGCGCCGAGACCTCGCGTTGCCACTCGAGGTCCAAGGACTTGCTGAGGGTGAGCCGTCCCCTCTGGTTGAGCACGTAACCGCTGTCGAAGAGCTCCCGGAGGGCTCGCGGGGAGTGGGTGCCGTTGACGGGTGGGCTCAGGTACAGCCCGTGAGCCGCGATGGGAAGCGGCCGCCCGTTCACCAGGACGCGCACCTTGGTCGAGCGCCGGGCGTAGTCCCAGATCGCCGCCAGCTTGAACGAGAAGGTGTGGACCTCTCCGCGGTCGGCGCGAAGAAGAGGATCAGGCTGGGTGGGGAACGTGCCCGACGCCCACGCCCGCCGTCGCCCCGGGAAAGGCGCAGGTCCACGTCGCTCCGCTGCCGGCTGCTGCGGCGCGCTGTACGTGTGGGTGACCAGCATGCCGCCCATGCGCACCGTGACCAGGACGGGATCGGAGCCCCGCGGGAGCCACAGCCAACCGGCCAGCAGGTTGCGCTGAACCTCGTCCACCACCCCGATCACCGGCTCGGTCGACCCCGTGCGCGCGACCCGTGCCACGCCCTTCCCGGTCATCGGCTCGCTCGACCCCGTGCGCGCGACCCGCGCCACGGCCTTCAGCCGCCTGCCGAGAGCACGCGCCCGCGCCTGGCTCTGACGAGTTGGCACGCCGCTCCCTCTGCCGATCGGGTCGAGTCCGCGGTCGTGGTGGATGAAGTCGTCACCGCGTGGTCCGGTGGCAGCACCTTAGGCAGTGAGTACTGCTGGTGTCAGGTTCTCTGCCTCGTTGCGGTCGGTGTCGATCAGGGCGATGAACCTCCGATTCGGCGATGCCAATCACCCGCTGTGGATGCGGGGTGGGCGGTCTAGCGCTCCAATCGGCGCACCTCGACGGCACCCTCGCGAGAGGACCATGCTGTGCAAGCCCGAGCGCCGGGTACCGATCTCGTTCGACGAAGGGCATCGCCGTGGATTCTGCTCGCCGCCTCGCTCGTACACTGACCGCGTTGGCCAGCCTGCCGCTCGCCGCGGCCTTGACCGTCAGTGTGCCGTCCTCCGCGGCCACCGACTCCTCCGCCGCCGCCCCGTCAGGAGGAGTCGCGCGGGCGGCGGCACCGGTGGAGCTCCGCGCCGGTGCGCGGCACGTGCCACCGACCGTCGTCGGCCCTGCCCGCGCAAGCTCGAGCGGCCCCACCGCAGCCGCCGTGACGACGCAGGTCACCTACACGGGGTTCACCCCGGCGGCGCGAGCTGCGTTCCAGCGGGCGCTCAACATCTGGGCGCCGCTGCTGAACTCCCCGGTACCGATCACCGTCGACGCCCGCTTCAGTGCCCTAGGACCCGGGATCCTCGGGTCGGCGGGTCCCGGCTTCCTCTGGCGGGACTTCCCCGGAGCGCCGCGACCTGGCACGTGGTACGCCGACGCCATCGCGAACAAGCGCGCGGGCTCGCAGCTGGACCCGTCAGCGGACATCGTGGCGAACTTCAGCAGCAGCCGCACCGACTGGCACTTCGGGAGCGGGCCCGCGCCGGCCGGGAGGATCGACTTCACCGCAGTCGTCCTGCACGAGCTCGGGCACGGTCTCGGGTTCCTCGGAGCCGGCAGAGTCACCAACAACCGCGGCACTGTCAGGAATTCCGGCTTCCCGATCTCGTACGACGCCTTCACCGAGAACGGAGCCGGAGCCCGGCTGCTCGCCATGCCCGACAACTCGCTGCAACTCGCGACCCAGCTCAGGAGCAACAACCTGTTCTTCGACGCTCCGCGGGTACGCAACGCCAACGCCGGCGCGGCGGCGAAGATCTACGCGCCCGCAACGTGGCGCCAGGGAAGCAGCTACTCGCACCTGGACGAGGCGGCCTATGCGCCGGGCAATCCCAACTCGCTGATGACCCCGATCATCAACTCCGGCGAGACCATCCGTAACCCAGGACCCATCACGCGCGCCATCCTCCTGACCATCGGTTGGTGAAACTCGCCGCACTCCGCAGGCAGTGACGACCGGCGTCGCCACCCGCGGCTCGGTGCTCGCGCCGGGTCCAGCCGTGGTGAGCCCAGTCGGCGAGGTCGGCGGGCACGAGCCCGGCGACGCGTTCGTCGTACCGGCGACGACCGTTGTCGTCCAACAGGTCGGTCCACTGACCGTTCCGGCCGCAGTGGAAGAAGGCCCGGTTGCTGCGCCAGATGCGGCCTCGGCGAAGTGGTGCAGGCGGGCGTCGGTGACCGGGATGCGGAGAGCGGCGCTGAGGTCCTGCAGCTGGCCCGGCAGGTCCGCGAGGAGGTCGCTGTAGTGGAACAGCGCGACGTTGGCCTGCGTGCGCAGCGGCCAGAACGTCGTGAGGTGGTGGTGCTGTAGCGGCGGACCGAGATCATGCGCAGGGTGTCGTCAGGCGGGGACAGCGAGGACGTCGAGGTCCAGGTCGAGGTACCGCCCGACCATGCCCCTGCCCCCGGTGACGCCGAAGGCGGTGCGGTCGAGGTGCTCGGCACGGGCGTGCACGCGCACGCCCGTCGCCTCGGGGGTCATCCGGTCGATGAGCAGCTCCACGGGCACCGTGTTGCCGTGCGCCGTGACGCTCCCGCTCAGCCGCCACCCCTCCCCGTCCGGGCGCATCGCCTCGGAGCGGAAAGTGATCTCGGGATGCGTCGCGACGTCGAGCAGCGACGCGGACCGGACGTCCCGGTCGCGCTTGGCGCTGTTCGACGTGAAGCTGCCGGCGTCCACCGTGACCGCGACGCTCGAGGCGCTGAGCGGGTCGGCGACCCGGAGCTCGCCTGACCTGATCGTGAAGGCGGCGTGCACGACGCCGAGGCCGAACATGTGGCGACCGGTGTACGACACCCGTGACTGCTGCGGATCGATCCGGTACGTCCCCGCGGCCGGGGCGGTCACTGGTGTGGTGTGGCTGGCGGTCATGACCGCCTCCTCCGGATTGTGCCGCACGCCGGGCTGATCGAGGACTGCAACATAATTGCTACAGTGGCACTGTAACGATAGGGCGTCAAGCGAGGAGGGCGTTGCATGGACGACGCCGAGCGCGCCCCGTCCTCGCGTACGACGCAGCGCTACTCGACCCCGCAACGGGACGCCCAGGCTGCGGCCACCCGCGCCCGCATCCTCGCCTGCGCCGAGCGGCTCTTCCTGCGCGACGGGTACGCGCGCACGAGCATGAAGGCGATCGCGAGGGAGGCCGGGGTCTCCGAGAAGACGATGTACCTGGCCTTCACGACGAAGGCGACGTTGCTGCGACAGGTGATCCAGCTCGCGGTCCAGGGCGACGAGGCCGGTACGCCGCTCGCCGCGCGACCCGAGTGGCGTGCGGTCCTCGACGGACCGGTGGAGGACGTCTTCGCGACGTTCGCCGAGCTCAACGCCGGCCTCATGACGCGGACCGCGGCGATCCTCGCGCTCGGGGAGGCGGCTGCCGCGACGGACCCGGACCTGGCGCAGCAGCGCGACGCCGCGCACGCCGAGACCAGGGCCAACCTCCGCGCCCTCGCTGCGGAGCTCCAGCGACGGGGCGGACTGCGCCGGGGTGTGAGCGAGGACCATGCGGCCGACGTCCTCTACGCGCTCGCCACGGACGAGGGGGTCTTCCTGCGGCTGACCGGTGAGTGCGGCTGGAGCCCTGATCGCTACGCCGACCTCATCGCGCGTGCTCTCACCGCGACCCTCGCGCCGCCCGCCTGAACCTCCCGGCCAGCCAGCCCGTCAACCGGTGGGCGCGTAGGAGAACCCCGCGGCTGCCTCGCGCACGAGCGCGATCGCCGTTGACAGCAGGCCGCTCGGACCACGGCTGCGGGTGAGGTGACGCAGCACGATGCGGCGCATGCCGAGCCCCGGCACGTCGAGGGTGTCCACGCCGCTCACGTCCAGGGTCTCCAGGGCCAGGGCGGGGATCAGCGTCACGCCCTCGCCGGCGGCGACGAGCGCCACCGCCGTCGCGTTGTTGTCGTAGGTGTGCGACGTCGCGTCGTCGGCGCCGAGCGATCGCCGCACCCGCGAGATCGCCCGGGCGCTGGCGGCCGACGGGTCGACGCCGAGCCAGGGGAGCGAGAGCCGCCTCAGGTCGACGACCTCTCGCCCGAGGAGCGCGCCGGGAGGGACGACGAGCCGCCACGGCTCGTCGAGGAGGGGCACGTCGACGGTGCCCCGAGGCGCCGTGTGGCCGCCGGAGGCGTCGAGCTCGACGAACACGGCGTCGGCCGCCCCCGAGCGCAGTGCGCGCATGAGCTCGTCGTACTCGGCCTCGCGGAGCTCGACGCGCAGATGGGGGTGGCGGGTCCGCCACGCACCCAGGGCGGGCGCGACGACGCTGGTGAGGATCGACTGGAACCCGCCGAGCCGGACGGTGCCGCTCACCTCGGCCTCGTCGCGCTCGAGCCGCTCGCGAGCGAGCGTGAGGGCGCGCTCGATGTCCTCGGCGGCCTCGGCGAGGGCGAGGCCGGCGGGCGTCAGCACGCTGCCGGTCGCCGTCCGCTGGAGCAGGGCGTGACCGGTCTCCTGCTCGAGCCGCGTCACCTGCTGCGACACCGCGGAGGCGGTGACCCGCAGCTCGTCGGCTGCCGCGAGGACGCCGCCCGTGCGCGCCACCGCGAGCAGGTACCGCAGCCGCTGCGGCTCGAGCCTCACTTCAGCGTTCCTGAACCCTCGGTGTACACATCTGCAATTGTACTAACCCCAGTGACCGGTCATGCTTGGTGTCGTCAGGTCGGAACGGCGCAGGTGGGAGCAGGTGAGGCGGGTCGTGGTCGCGGCAGTGCTGGGATGGGTCGGGACGGTCGGCACCTTCGGTGCGTACGTCCTGCTGAGCCGCGGGCTCTGGCACGCGACGTCCCTCCGCTACGCCACGCTCAACGGAGTCGCCGGGCTCCTGGGTGCCATCGGGAGCAGCCTCTACGGCGCCTGGCCCAGCGTCGTCTCGAACGTGCTGTGGTCGGCGGTGGCCGCGCACTCGATCGTGCTGACCTGTCGCGAGCGGCGAGTCAGCCGACCGGATCGCTGCGAGGCGAATCACAGGCCCGAGCCGGACATCACCCACGAGCCGGCCTCCGACCCCGAGCCGCGGACGGCTGACCTCCTCGTCCTGGCGCGGGCTGCGTAGCGACCGCGGGAGGCGGTCGGTTCTCCCGGAGTGACGGCGTACCGGTCAGCGCTGGAAGACCCAGGGGGGCGGCAGCCCGAGCACGGGTCGGGCCGCGCGCTCGACCGCGGCCGCCTCGAGGAACGGGTTCGGGTTCGCGGGACACACCGTCCCGCGGGGCGGTAGGGAGCCGCGCAGGAGGTAGGCGTTGACGTGGTCACTCACGCAGCTGCTCCGTCCGTAGGCGGTGTGGCCCCACCCGGCGTAGGTGAGGAGTCGGCTGCCGACGAGCACCTTCGAGGCACCCACCGCGCCCCGGTACCCCGTCACCGCGTCGAAGGTGTTGCCGACGACCAGGACCGGCTCCGACGTCCGGGTCCCCCACGGCCCGGCGTAGCGGTCCGGGGCGGTCGGCCAGTTGGCGCACGGGGTGTTGAACCACCACCAGGACGGACCGAACCGGGAGACCTCGGCCGCCTGCCGGGCGACCCGCGTGAAGGCGGACAGCCGGCGTGGGTACTGCGTGTCGGCGCAGTGGTTCCCGAAGTACGCCTCGAAGCCGTTCGGGTAGTCCGCCTCGTCGGCGCTGAGCTGGTCGAGCACCGTGGAACGGAGCTGTCCGGCCCGGGCCGCGGCTGCCTCGTCCCCCAGAGCCGCGTCGGCGACCAGGTCGAGGAAGGCGGCGTACCCCTCGGGCCCGCCCCAGACCTCTGGTGCGTACAGAGCGCCGACCGCGTCGGCGATGAGGAGGTCGTAGGTGTAGGTGAACTCGCCGAGCGTGACCGGAGCGTTGCGGATCCTCGTCGCGAGCCGGTCCCACCGCTGCCGAGGACGAACGTCCGGCGTCCAGAAGGCGCACTCGTCGCGGGCCTCACCGCAGAGCCGGAGGAACTCGCGCCACTCGTCGCGGCTGGCGCGTGTGTCGACCCTGATCTGCGAGCCGCCCGACCACCGGCGCGGACCCAGCACCCCGTCGATCACCAGCGCGCGGACCCTGCGCGGGAAGAGGTGCGCGTAGGTGCTGCCGAGGTAGGAGCCGTAGGAGAACCCGAGGTAGGTGAGCCGCTGGTCGCCGACCTTGCGGCGGAGCCGGTCCAGGTCGCGCACCACGTCGGCGGTGCTCATGTGCCGCAGCACGGCCTCCCGCTCGGAGCGACAGGTCGGCCACAGGGAGGTCATGCGCTCGAAGAACGGCCGGCGCTGGCCCGCCGAGTAGGGGAACCCCGGGACACCGGCGAAGAACTGGCCGAGCTCCCGATCGGAGTCGAAGCAGTGGACCGGGTCGGACGCCCCGACACCTCGGGGATCGAAGCCGACGACGTCGAACCTGCCGTTCAGAGCCGTGCCGAGGAACTCCCCGAAGCCGCTGAGGACCATCCCCACCCCGGAGCCACCCGGGCCGCCTGGGTTCACGAACACCGTGCCCCGGCGCTCGCCGGGACCCTGCGCCGGGAACCTCGCGAGTGCCAGCTCCGTCCGCTCGCCGTCCGGGTCGTCGTAGTCGAGAGGCACGCGGACACGGGCGCACTCGTAGCCCGGCAGGTCCTCCCCGCAGGCGGCCCACGCCACGCCGGCCCTCGTGGCTCGCGACTCCCCGGTGCGGTCGCTCCCGCGCGGCTCAGGGGAGGCAGGACCCACGCCGAGGAGGGCCACCACAAGGGGAGCGACCACCGCTGGAATCGAGGCCCGTCGGACGAGTGAGCGGTGCATGGCTTCCTCCTCGCGTCATGACCGTCCGCTGGGGGGTGGGGGGACTTCTGGACACGGTGCGGGGTCAATCGACCGATCATGCCGTCACGAGCACGTGCTTGGCCATGCCTCGGCGTTCGCGGTGTCGAGGTGAGCCCGTGACGGTTGCGGAGAGGGAGAGGCGCCGGTCACCATGCACGAAGGGCCCCGACCGCACCGCGGTCGGGGCCCTTCGTGGTGGTGAAACGTCAGACGCGGACGTTCTCAGCCTGCGGGCCCTTGGGGCCCTGGGCGAGGTCGAACTCGACCTTCTGGTTCTCGTCGAGCGACTTGTAGCCGCTGGACTGGATCGCGGAGAAGTGGACGAACACGTCCTCGCCGCCGCCGTCCTGCGAGATGAAGCCGAAGCCCTTCTCGGCGTTGAACCACTTGACAGTTCCTGAAGCCATGAGGTGTTCCCTTGTTCGATGCTGGGGCACGGTGCCCCGAGCCGCTGAAGACATCCATCCGTGCTGGTGTCCAGCGAACCGAAACCAGGAAAACGAGATACAAGCCGCGACCACGTACGCGGCCAGGACGCTGTCGTGCCGTCCCTTCAACAAGACCCACCGTAGCGCATCGGCCGAGGCCCCGGCGCCGCCCCGGTCCTAGGCATGGAACGAATCAGCCGCTCGCCGCGCGCCGGTTCCCCTGGTCCACGACCTCCCGGGCGACCTGACGGAGCTCGAGCCCGCCTGCCGAGGCCACGCGGACCAGGTAGTAGAACGCCCGCTCGTCGTCGATCTCGAAGCGCTCGACCAGCATGCCGATGGCCTGCCCGATGAGCCGGTGCGTCTGAGCGGAGGCGTGCGTGGCCTCCAGGCGCCGGGCGTAGCCGAGCGCGAGGGCCGCATGGGTGGCGAAGAGGCTCGCGCGGTGGAAGGCCTCGGGGTGGATGGTGTCCCGGACGGTCGAGTAGAAGTTGAGACTGCCGAGGACCTCCTCGTCCGCGGCCAGGTGCACCGCCATCTGCGAACGGATGCCCGCGTCCGCCGCCCGCGGGATGTACCGCGGCCACCGCTCGTCCTGCCCCAGGCGCTCGACGAGGACCGGCTGCTGCTCACGTGCCGCGCTGAGGCAGGGCCCCTCACCGAGCTTGTACTGCAGGGAGTCCAGGTCCCGCACCAGCGTGCTCGTCGCGGCCATCGTCGTCACCGCACCGTCACTCGTGACCACGGTCGCGCTCACGGCGTCGAACCCGGGCACGGCCTCCCGCGCTGCGGTCACGATCGCCTCGAGGGTGTCGTCGGGGTTGCCGCGGACCGCCATCGACCTCGCTGCCCGGGCCAGGGCCTGAGCGACGTCGAACGTGCTGTCATCGGTCACCGTCGTACCCTCACACAGGTCAGCGGCGGTGCCTACTCCACCGCACGGCTGCGGAAGCGCCCCAGCTCGGCCACCGGCAGGCGGGTCCCGGCCACCCGGAGCAGCGAGACCACGTCTTGCGTACGCCGGTCGAGCCGCTCGGCGAGCACGTAGGCCATGTCCGCCACGATCGACGTCGCCAGGCGTTCGTGACGGGCGAGTCGTCCCCGGAGGTCGGCCGCCGGCCACCGGATCATCCGCACCGACGAGCTGGCTCGGGCAGTGGCGGTCCGGGAGGCGGACGGCACGAACAGCGAGCTAGGGCGGCGCGGGACTGAGCCGGGACGCGTTGCCTCGACCACGTCGACGGTGCCCTGCCCGCGCTGGGCAGCGGGGTCCTGGTCCCGGCACGACCCGGGCAGTACCGTCGCCCGGTGGCGAGTGCGGCGGTGCGCGGCCGGCTCGCCGGGGCGGGCGCCGCGTTCGCCAGCAACGCCCGCAACCCCGGTCTGCGACGGGCCCAGCTCAGCTTCCTCGGGGCGTGGACCGCGGAGTGGGCGTTCACCGTCGGGCTCGGGATCGTGGCCTACCGCGACGGTGGTGCGACGGCCGTCGGCGTGGTGGGGCTCGTCCGGATGGTGCCGTCCGCGATCCTTGCGCCCCTGCTGTCGCCGCTGGCCGACCGCGGACGCCGCGAGCGGGTCCTGATCCTGGTCTCCACGCTGCGCGGGACCGCGACCGGTGCCGCCGCGGTCGTCGTCGGCATCGGCGGCCCGCCCGAGGTCGTCTACGCGCTCGCGGTGCTCTCGACCATCGCCGCCACGCTCTACCGGCCGGCGCACTCCGCGCTGCTGCCATCGCTGTGCCGGACCGGCAGCGAGCTCGCCGGTGCCAACGTCGTCCGCGGGCTGTTCGACGCGGCGGCCACCCTCCTCGGTCCACTCCTGGCCGCGCTGCTGCTCTACGTCGCGGGGGTGACGCTCGTCTTCGCCGTCGCGGCGGTGTCCTCGCTGTGGGCGGCTCTCGTGCTGGTCCGGCTGCGCTACGACGCACCACCGCGGCCGCCCGCACCGCCGGAGAGCCACCTGCTGACGTCGGCCACCGAGGGGATCCGCGCCGTCACCCGGGACCGCGACCTCGCGCTGATCATGGTGCTGGCCGTCGCGCAGACGCTCACCCGCGGCGCGCTGACGGTGCTCCTCGTCGTCGTCGCGATCGACCTGCTGGGCACCGGCGAGCCGGGCGTCGGCACGCTCACCGCGGCCATCGGGGTGGGGGCCGTCCTCGGCGCGCTCGGTGCGTCCATGGTGGTCGACACCCGACGGCTGGGCGGGTACTTCGCGGTCGGCGTGGCGCTGTGGGGGCTGCCGCTCCTCGTCCTCGCCGCCTTCCCGCACGAGGCGGTGGCGTTCGGCCTCCTCGCCTTCGTCGGCGTCGGCAACTCGCTCATCGACCTCGGAGGGTTCACGCTGCTGGCGAGGATCGCCCCGGACGAGGTCCTCGCGCGGGTGTTCGGGGTCCTCGAGAGCCTGGTCGCGCTGGCCACCGGCGTCGGGGCGGTCGGCGCGTCGCTGGCCGTCGAGCAGTACGGCGTACGTGGCGGGCTCGTGGCGGCCGGCGTGCTGTGCCCGGTCGCCGCGGCGCTGTCGTGGCGACGGCTGCGACAGCTCGACGAGTCCATGGACGTGCGCGACCACGACATCGGGATGCTGCAGGGGGTCACGATGCTGAGGCTGCTGCCCCTGCCGGCGATCGAGCGGCTCGCACGGGGCCTGGAACCGGCGTCGGTCCCCGCCGGCGGCACCGTCTTCGAGCAGGGCGACGTCGGCGACCGGTACTTCGTCATCGAGTCCGGTGAGGCCGAGGTCGTCGGCGACGGACGGGTCGTCGCGAGGCTGGGCCCGGGGGAGGGGTTCGGCGAGATCGCGCTGCTGCGTCGGGTCCGTCGGACCGCCACGGTCCGTGCCGGCAGCAGCGCGCTCCGGCTCCAGGCGCTGGGCTCCGACACCTTCCTCCCGGTCGTGCTGGGGTACACGCCGAGCGCGGCCGAGGCGGGCGCGGTTGTCGACACGATGCTCGGCCGCTTCACACCGCGCGAGGAACGGGGGGCCGAGTAGGGTCCGCCCATGACCTCCGAGCGGTCGCTGCTCCTCATCGCCGACATCGGCGGCTACACCGACTACATGCTGACGCACCGGATGAGCCTCGCGCACGCCGAGGTCAACACCTCGCGGCTGCTGGAGCGGGTGATCGACGCCGTGCCCGACTTCGACCTGATCGAGATCGAGGGCGACGCGGCCTTCCTCGCTCGTTCCGCCGACACCGCGGACGGTGAGGCGACGGTCGACCAGGTCCTCGAGGCGGCCCTAGCGATGCACCGGGCCTTCCACGTCGAGCGGCAGTACGTCGCGACCAACCTCTGCCCCTGCGCGAGCTGCACCCAGGCGACGAACCTGAAGCTCAAGTTCGTGGCACACGTCGGCGAGGTGGCCACCCAGACGATCAGGGAGCGGCGCAAGCTCGTCGGGATCGACGTCATCCACGTGCACCGGCTGCTCAAGAACCCGGTCGCCGTGCCCGAGTACGTGCTGATGTCCGAGGAGCTCTACCGCACCCGGACCGCTCCGCTCCCGGAACCGGCGCACGAGGTCGCCCAGGAGCTCGAGGGGATCGGGCCGGTCCGGTCCTACTTCGTCGACGTCGCACCGGTCACCGCTTCGCAGCCGCCGCTGCCCGAGCCGACGCTGACCGGCCGGATCGGAAGGACGCTGGCGGTCGCGGGGTCGGGGCTCCCCTACATGCTCGGGCTGCGGCGGACCCGCCGTACCGCGACTGCGGAGGTCGCCGCAATGGAGGCACGATGAGCGCCACTGTCCAGGAGGCCGCGGAGGCCAAGCGTGGTGCGTTCTCCTCACGCAAGGTCTTCATGCTGGCGGCGATCGGCTCCGCGGTCGGCCTCGGGAACATCTGGCGGTTCCCCTACGTCGCCTACGAGAACGGCGGCGGGGCGTTCGTGATCCCGTACCTCGTCGCGTTGCTCACCGCAGGTATCCCGTTCCTCCTCCTCGACTACGCGCTCGGGCACCGCAACCGCGGGTCCGCACCCCTGTCGTTCGCGCGGATGAGCCGCGGCGCAGAGGGGCTCGGCTGGTGGCAGGTCGGGATCTGCTTCATGATCGCGGTCTACTACGCCGCGGTCATCGCGTGGGCGGTGCGCTACACCTTCTTCTCGATCACCGAGGCCTGGGGCGAGGACCCCGAGGCCTTCCTCTTCGGCGACTTCCTTCAAGCCGGTGAACCGGGTGTGGACGCCACCGTGGTGACCGGTGTGCTCGTGCCGCTGGCCCTGGTCTGGCTCGCCGTTCTCGTGATCATGCTCCTGGGCGTGCAGAAGGGGATCGGCGCCACGTCGGTCGTCTTCATCCCGATCCTCGTGGTGGCGTTCGCGGCGCTGGTCGTCCGCGCACTGTTCCTCCCGGGCGCCGCCGACGGCCTCGACGCGCTGTTCACCCCGGACTGGGGGGCCCTGAGCAGCACGTCGGTCTGGGCGGCGGCCTTCGGCCAGATCTTCTTCTCGCTCTCGGTCGGTTTCGGGATCATGATCACCTACGCCTCCTACGTGCACCGGGACACCGACATGACCGGGTCCGGCCTCGTGGTCGGTTTCGCGAACTCCGGTTTCGAGCTGCTGGCCGGCATCGGTGTCTTCGCAGCCCTCGGCTTCATGGCCCAGGCGAACGGCGTGGCAGTCGACGAGGTCGCCACCGACGGGCTCGGGCTGGCCTTCGTCGCCTTCCCGACGATCATCAGCGAGGCACCAGCCGGCGCGCTGATCGGGGTGCTCTTCTTCGCCTCCTTGGTGCTGGCCGGTGTCACCTCACTCATCTCGGTGATCGAGGTCGTGGTCTCGGCGGTCCGGGACAAGTTCGAGCTGACCCGGCGCAACGCCGCCCTGGCGGTCACGATCCCGTCCGCGGTCCTCAGCCTGATGTTCTTCTCGACCACCAGCGGTGTCTACGTCCTCGACATCGTCGACAACTTCATCAACAGGTTCGGCATCCTGCTGGTCGCCGTGGTCAGCATGGTCGCTGTGGCCTGGGTGTTCCGCTCGTTGCCGACCCTGGCCGACCACATGAACCACAACGGGTCGGTCCGCCTCGGATCGTGGTGGATCGTGCTGATCTCGGTGATCACGCCACTTGCGCTCAGCTACATCCTGGTCCGGGACTTCATCGATCACCTGCAGGAGCCGTACGGCGGCTACCCCACGTGGATGGTGCTGGTCTTCGGTTGGGGAGCGGCGGCGGGCGTCCTCGTGTTCGGCTTCGTCGCCGCCCGGATGCGGTGGCGCCACGAGAACGCGTTGACCCTGGACGAGGAAGGGAGTCGGCGATGAACGGCGACGCGGTCCTGATGATGGCGCTGGCGATGCTGATCCTGTGGGGCGGGCTCCTGGGAGCCCTGCTGAACCTGAGCCGCCATCCGGAAGCCTCACGCGCGACGAGCGCCCCGCCGACGACGGAACCCCTGTCAGGCCCTCCAGAGGCTCAGGGCGCACCCAGGTCCGAGTAGCGGTCGCCCACCCGGTACGTCGCCACGCCGAGCGTCGAGTCGCTCTGGCCGTAGTAGGCGAACCAGGTGTCCTCGTGGTGGACCAGCCCCTCGACGAAGGTCACGTTGGACACCAGGCCGTGGTGGTCCTCGAAGGTCGTCGGCTCGAGCCAGGGCCGCTTCATCTCCGCGAGGACGACGCCGGGATCCGCCGGGTCGAGGAGCAGCTGCCCGCAGGAGTAGCGCACCGTGCCGTCCTCGAACCTCACCGCGGCGTTGTGCACGAGCAGCACCAACCCGTTGTTCGTCACGACCGGCGGCGGTCCGACCTCGACGAGGAACTCGCCGAACGTGCCCGCCGGCGTGGGGACCATCACCGGCTCGGCGTTCGAGCAGGGCTCCCAGTGGAGGAGGTCGTCGGACCACGCGTAGTAGATCGACCCCTCGCCGAAGTACATCAGCCAGCGGCCACCGACCTTCTCGGCGAGGATCCCGCCGGCCTTGCTCCAGTCGCCGTCGATCCCGTTGCCCTGCGGCAGGAACGTGTTGAACCCCGGGAAGACCGGCCCGTGCTTGGTCCAGGCGACGAGGTCGGTCGAGGTGGCCAGGCAGAGCCGGGCGCTCGTGCCGTCGTACCCGGTGTAGGTGAGGTAGTAGGTCCCGTCGATCTCCGTGACGCGCGGGTCCTCCGCGCCGTGCCGCTCGTAGTCCTCGGTCGGCGACAGTACCGGCTCCGGGTGACGCTCGAAGTGGAGGCCGTCCTCGCTGGTGGCGAGCCCGACGTGGGACACGATGTCGGCGGCGTGCGCCCGGTAGAGCAGCACCACCTTGCCGTCCTTCACGACCGCCGCCGGGTTGTAGACGCTGCTGGACTCCCAGCCCGTCCCCTGTGGGCGCAGGACCGGGTTGTCCTTGTACGGCGTGAAGGGTCCCAGGGGGAACTCCGCGTGCGGGTGGTGCTGGCTGGTCATGGCTGTCCTTCTGTGAGGCGGTCGTGAGGCGTGCGGGGAGCCGCCGTCACCGCTGCAGGACGGCGAAGCCCCCTGCCTGGACCTCGACCCGCACCGGGGCGGCGGTGGTGAGCCGGCTCGAGACCAGCCGGCCGAGGCCGTCGAAGGTCTCGACCCTGGTCCGGCCCTCGCCGGGGACGCGCACGGTCCGCTGCTCGGCTCGCCGGGAGGCGCTGCGGAGGAGGACGGTGCCGTGGCGGTCACCCGTCCGACCGCTCACGAGCACGAGTCGGGACACCAGCGGCTCCAGCACCAGCGCGTCGAGACGTGCGCTGCCCCCGGACCGACCGGTCGCGACGACCTGGGTCGATCCCGCTGGCAGGACACGGCGCAGGGTGCGGGGGAGCAGGACGCCGGGGGCCGGCGAGTCGCCCTGCCCACCGGTCCGGGACGACGTGCGACCGAGCACGCGTTCCCCCGTAGTGAACCTGGTGACCGCGTCGCTCCCGGGTCGCAGCTCGAGCACCGGCATGACGACGGACCGGCCGTGCTGCGGCAGCGTGAAGGTCGCCGATCCCCCGGTCCCCAGCGCGACGTAACCGGTCCCGCTGAACAGGGCTTCCTCGGTCCACAGCGACTCCGGTGCGACGACCGCGGCGTCGCCGGTGAGCGCGGCGTCCTCTGCCTCTACCGTCACGCTCCCGACCCGCGCGACGATCCTGCTGGCGCGGGCGCGAGCAGCCACCCCGGGGTGCTCGTCGAGGGCGAGCATCGACAGCAGGCCGTGGATGGTCGACTCGGCGCCGGAGTTGCGGTTGATCTCCCCGGTGCTGGAGATGCCGTCGAAGGTGCGCCCGGTGGCCGGGTCGTACATCGGCTCGCCGGCGGGGTTCGCCCCGAAGTACCACGCCGCGAAGACCGAGGCCAGGCGGCGTGCGGACCGACGGTCGGTCGCCTCGGCCGTGGCCAGCGCCGACTGCAGCCGGGAGTCCGCGCCGTAGGCGATCTGCGAGGCGTCACCGCGGGTCGGCAGCCGGCCGTTGTCCGGACCGCCCGAGGTCAGCAGCCAGGGGTCGAACGTGAAGGTGTCCCGGGCCGCCGCGTGGACGAACCCTCGACGGTCGAGGCGCTGACCGGCCGCCGCCAGCGCGGCCGGCATCTGGGACCCCCAGGCGTGCCAGACCGACCGGGACAGCGCCCACGGCCGGACGGCCCCGAACGGCCAGCGACGCGCGTCGCCCTGGGAGAGTGCCGCGATCCCCTTTCCGAGGCGGGTGAGCACCGTGCGCGCCCGGGCCGACCCGCCCGCCGCGTCGTAGGCGACGAGGCCGAGGACGGCTTCGGCGGTGGCGTCGGCGCCGTCGGCGATGAGCCACGCCGGCGCCCGCTGGCCGTCGATCCGGAGGTACTCCCCGTAGCGGTCGAGGACCTGCCGGTCCACCGCGTCGAGCGCCAGCTCGAGCCGGTCGCCGAGGAACGCGGCGAACGCCGGGTCGTCCTCGGCGAAGGCGGCGTAGCCCTCACCGAGCGCCCACACGGTGCGGGCCAGCCAGTACGACGCGTCGCTGTCCGACGGGTCGGGCAGCTCCACAGGCTCGGCGCTGGGGTTGAGCGTCCCGTCGGGCTGCATCCACAGCACGACGTTCCCGGCATCGGGGCCGCTGGCCGTCTGGAGGTAGGTGACGCCGCGCAGCAGCTCGTAGGCCGCGGCTCGGCTCGAGGCCGACCCCGTCTGCTGCCAGTGCCTCAGGTAGACGACGGCGGCCCGGGTGACGTCGTCGGCGTTGAACGCGCCCTGGCTCCAGGTGTCGGTCGCCGCGTCGTACTCCCCGCCGCCGACGTAGCGGTAGCTGCCGTCGGGGTTGGGCTCGGCGTAGGTCCACAGCACGCCGATCCCGGGTTCGGCGCCCAGCCGGTAGGTCGTGTGCCTGGCCTGCTGGGGCGGCGCCACGCTCACGGTCAGGAAGTCGAGGTGGTCGAGGTTGGTGAGCGGAGCACGGGCTGCCGCGGCCGCCGTCGCCGGGAGCACGGCCGTCGGTGCGGGCACCGCCGACGCGCCGGCCTGCACCCCCACGGGGACGGCGAGTCCGGCGAGCGCCACGCACAAGGTGAGGCGCCGTCGAGACGCTCGTGTTCCAGGTCTGCTCATGGGTTCCTCTTTCAGGGGAGGTTCGGCTCAGTCAGCTGACTGGTGCCGGCAGGCGGGTCTCGGAGATCGGCACGTGGACGCCTTCGGCCGCAGCACGCGTCGCGGCGGTCGCCACGGCCACCGCCGCAGCGCCCTCACGCAGGCCGCTGAAGGGCGGCGCGCCGGTGGCGACGGAGGTCGTCAGGTCGGTGAGCGCCGCGCGCACGCTCTCGGCGTACGCCGCGGGCTTGGCGGACGGGCCGCCCAGGGTCAGGGTCACCCTGACCCGATGAGGGAGGTGCTGGTCGGCGCCGCGACCGCGGGCCCAGGGTTCCGCCGCGTCGCGGTGCACCGACGCGTCGATCCCGCTCCGGTGGTCGAGGCGGTACCCCTCGACTCCCATCAACTCCGCGGCGCACCCCGGCAGGCCTTCGGCGACGCTCACGCCGGCGTCGTCGGTCCACGCGTCGACCACCGCGTCGACGGGGATCCACCCGTCGACGCGGACCTCCGCAGCGCCGTGGTCCAGCCGCATGAGCTGCCGCTCGCACCGGTGGGCGTGCGTGAACGAGTGGGTGTGGGTGGCGAGGGTGTCCGGGCCGTGGGCGCACGTCGCGGAGACCATGTCGACCGGGCCCTGCGGGCGCCGGGCCGCGACCGCCGCCACCGAGCTCGCCGAGCGGCCCAGGAGCATCGCCGCGGCGTCGAAGAAGTGCACTCCGTGCTCGACGAAGATGCCGCCGCTGCGGGCGTCGTCCCAGAACCAGTGGTCGGGTCCGAGGTCCTCGTCGCTCGCGTCGTTCTCGAAGCAGAAGCGGCGTGCCGGGCCGAGGAGGTCCTCCGTCAGCCGGAGGAGCGCCCGGAGGATCGGGTTGAAGCGCAGCACGTGGTCGACGACGAGCACGCGGCCGGTGCGGCTCACCGCGTCGGCGACGTCGGCGGCGCCGCGGTCGTCGAGCGCCAAGGGCTTCTCGCAGAACACGTGCTTGCCGGCCTCCAGGGCGGCGACCGTGATCGCGGCATGGTCGCGCGGCGGCGTCGCGACGACGACCGCGTCCACGTCCTCCGCGCTCAGCAGTCCACGCCAGTCCTGCAGGGGTCTCGCGTGGTGGCGCCGGGCCAGGGTGCGGGCTGCTGACGGGGAGAGGTCCGCCACTGCCTGCAGGCGCACCGCCGGCAGGCTCGCGGCCACGTCGGCGAGGAAGGTCGCGAACCGACCGGCACCGACGAGCCCCAGCCTGACCGGCGCCCCCGCGCTCACCCCTTGACCCCTGATCCCAGGTCCGAGGCCGTGAAGTGCTTCTGGAACGCGGTGAACAGGGCGATCGCGGGAACCGCCAGCACGACAGACCCGGCCAGGATCGCGCCGTAGGGGTTCGCGGCACGCCCGGCGACGTTGCTGATGTAGTTCGCCAGGGACACCGCGAGCGGCTGCAGGCTCGCGTCCTTCGTGACGAGGAACGGCCAGAGGAACTCGTTCCACGGGCCGATGAAGGTGAGCAGGACGGCGGTGAGCAGCGCCGGCTTCACCAGGGGCAAGGCGATCGACCTGAGGATGCGGAGCTCGCTGGCGCCGTCCAGCCTCGCTGCGGCGAACAGCTCCTCGGGCAGCTGCATGAAGAACTGCCGGAAGATGAAGACCGCTGTGGAGTTGATCGCGAACGGGAGGATCATGCCCGCGTAGGTGTCGGCGAGTCCGTAGGCCCGGACGATCATGACGTAGATCGGGATGATCAGCAGCTGGAACGGGATGATCTGGACCAGCAGCATGGTCGCGAAGAGCGTGCCCTGTCCGCGGAAGCGAAGGCGCGCCAGGGCGTAACCGGCGAGGACGCCGAAGACGACCGTGCCGAGCAGGACGCCTCCGGTGAAGATGCCGGAGTTGACGAGCGACCGGACGAGGTCGACACGGGAGTTGATCTCCGAGTAGTTGTCGAGGGTGAAACCTCCGGTGGGGAACGCCCCGGCGAGCGAGGTGTCGGGCGTCTCCTGGAGCGACCCGATGAACATGTAGTAGAAGGGGAAGAGGAAGACCGCGGCACCGAGGTAGAGGGCGAGGTGTCGCAGGACCGTCACGGTCTTGCCGCTCTTGCCGCTCTTGCCGCTCGACGTGACGCCGGCCATGTCAGTCCCTCTCTTCCAGCAGCCGGCGGTTCACCAGCGAGATCAGCAGCACGAGGACCACGAGGATCACTCCGATGGCGGACGCGGTGTCGGGATTCCCCTGCTCGATGCCCCGTTGGTACATGAGGAGCACCGGCGAGGTGGACGCCCCGTTGGGTCCGCCCCCGTTCGTGAGCAGGTAGGGCTCGGTGAAGAGGTTCGCGCCGGTGATCGTGGCGAGGATGACGACGAGGATGGTGGCAGGCCGCACTCCTGGCACCGTCACGTTCCTGAAGGCGCCGAGCTTCGACGCACCGTCGGACGCGGCGGACTCGTAGAGCTCCTTGGGCACGTTCTGGAGGGCGGCGAGGTAGAGCAGGATGAAGAAGCCGAGCTGTTTCCAGGTGACGAACAGCGCGATGACCGGCATCGCCAGCGTGCTGTTGACCAGCCACGACGGCTCGGGGGCGAGCGGGCCGAGGAGCTCGTTGACCATCCCCCCTTGGCTGAACAGGAAGAGCCACACCGCCACGAGCGCGACGCTCGCCGCCACGTAGGGGACGTAGTACGACACCCGGAGGAACGCACGTCCGCGGATCGCCCCGTTCAGCGCGGTGGCCAGCACCAGGGAGAGCACGACGGTCAGCGGCACGTTGATGACGAGGAAGACCCCGACGTTGACGAAGGACTCCCGCACGGCCGGGTCGGACAGCACGCTCCTGTAGTTGTCCAGGCCCACGAATGGCCGCTCGACCTGGGCGCCCGGTGCACTGAAGAAGTAGTCGTGGAAGCTGATCCAGACCGCCAGGACGAGCGGCCACGCGAACACCAGCGCCAGGAAGACCGCATAGGGCGCGGCCAGCAGGATTCCCACCGGATGGCGGCCGAGGACGGCCGCCATCCGCGAGCGGGTGGGTTTCGGGGGCGTGGCCCGCGCTGTCTCGGGCTTCGTCTGCAGAGTGCTCATCCTCAGCCCTCGTCGGCGAGCCCGGTGACCTCTTCGGCAGCCGTGCCCAAGGCATCCTCGACCGGGGTCTCAGCGAAGATCACCGACGAGCTGTAGGAGTCGCGGAAGGCCTGCCAGATCTCGATGGAGTTCGACACGTTGGGCACCTCGACGGTGCGGGCAGCCTGGTCGGCGAAGACCTCGTACTCCGGCTTCTCCTCGAAGTAGTCCGGGTAGGTGCCGGGCAGGTCCTGCCGCAGCGGCATCTGGCCCGTCAGCTCGAGCAGCTGACCGTCCTGCTCCTCGCTGGTGGCGAACTTCAGGACGTCGAACGCGGTGCCCTGGTTCTCGCACGCCGAGAAGAGCCCGATGTTCTTTGCGTCGGAGAAGGTGTAGGTCTCCTCGGCCGGGATGCCCTGCGAGGTCGGGACCGGGACGGCGCCCCAGTTCATGGCCTCGCCGTAGACCGAGATCGCCCAGGGACCAACGATCGCCATCGCGGCCTTCTTGTCGGCGAAGGAGTCTCCGTTGTAGGTCTCCTTCTGCGCGAGCCCTTCCTCGTACATCGTCGCCCACACCTCGGCGACGGTCCGTCCTTCCTCGGAGTCGAAGGTTGCTGCACCGTCCTCGACCAGCTGGGTGCCCCCGGTCTCGGCGGCGTACAACGGGTAGAAGTCGAACCAGGACTGGAAGAACTCACTCGTCGGCGCCGGCCAGATGGCCGCTTGTGCAGCGCCGCTCTCGACGATGGTGCGGCTGGTCTCGAGGAACTCCTCGTGCGTGGCCAACGGAGGGTTCTCCGGGTCGAGGCCCGCCTTCTTCATCAGGTCCTTGTTGTAGAAGATCATCACCGGGTTCGACTTCCACGGGATCTGGTAGTAGCTGCCGTCGGGCGACTTGTACTGCTCGGCGACCTCGCCCGACCGCTCCTCGACGTACTCCGCGCCGCCCTCGAAGCTGTCGAGCGCGACCAGCCCGCCCTGCTTCTGGAACTGCGGGACCGCGGCGGGTGAGGTGTTGAAGACCAGGCAGGGGGCGTTCCCCGCGGTGATCGCCGCAGCGATCACCTCCTCGGAGCTCTGCCCGGCGGGGATCTCCTGAGCGGTGATCTGCTCGTCCGGGTTGTCAGCGTTCCAGGCCTCGACCATCGCCTCTCCCCACGCGATCTCCTCGGGGTTGTTCGAGAGCCAGATCTTGATGGCTCCGCGCTGGTCGGCGCCGGCGGCATCGCCGCCGCCGCCTCCACCGCCACCGCACGCCGTGGTCAAGCCGAGGGCCAGCACACCGAGTGCCGCTGTGATCGTTCGTGTTCTCATCGTGGTCTCCGATCGGGACGTCATGGCCAGGTGGTGGGTCAGCTCAGGTGCGGGGCGGTCGGTGCGGTGGCGGTGGAGCCGCGGACGACCAGGCGGGGAGGGGAGAGCTCGACAGCGGCGGGCTCGCGCTGCTCGATGAGGTCGAGCAGCCGGATCGCCGCTGCGCGGCCCCACCCGACGACGTCCGCGGTGACCGTCGTCAGGGGTGGCTGGACGTGGGCGCTGAGCTCGGTGTCGTCGAAGCCGGCGATCGAGAGCTCGCGGGGGACGTCCACACCGCGCCCGATCGTCACCGCGATGCCGGCCAGGGCCATCAGGTCGTTGGCGTAGACGATGGCGGTCGGGGGGACCGCCAGGTCGAGGAGCTGTCGGGTCGCCGCGGCGCCGGTCTCGGCGGAGAAGTCCGCCTCGACGAAGGGTCCGGGCTCGATCCCCGCGGACTGCAGGGCAGCGGCCCACGCCGTCCGGCGCGACCGACCGTGCACCAGCAGGTCCGGCCCGCCGACGTGGGCGACACGGACGTGCCCGAGCGACACCAGGTGGGCGACCACGGCCGCGACGCCCGGCCCGTCGTCGATCCCGACCGCCGGCCAGACCTGCTCCTCCGAGTCGGGTCCGACGAGCACCGCCGGCAGGCCGATCTCGGCGAGGAGGGCCGGACGCGCGTCGTCGACGTGGAGGTCGGTGAGGAGCACGCCGTCGACGCGTCCCTCGGTCGCGAGCCGGCGGTAGGCGGTGTCCTCGCTGCCACCGGTCGGCAGCAGCTGGAGCAGCAGTGCGTACCCCTGCTCGGCGAGGACGCTCTCGACCCCGGCGATGAACGACGGGAAGAACGGGTCGGCGCGCAGCGTGTCCGGTGGTCGCGCGAGGACGAGCCCCACGGCGAGTGCCCGGGAGACCGAGAGCGCCCGTGCCCGCCAGCTCGGCGTCCAGTCCATGGCGCGGGCCGTCGCCAGGATGCGGTCGCGGGTCTCGGGCGCCAGCCCCGGCCGGTCGTTGAACGCGAACGACACCGCACCCTTCGAGACGCCCGCCGCCCGAGCGACGTCGGTGATGGTGGGGCGAGGGGGCACCTCGTCAGGTAAACCGGTTTAGTGAGGCCTGTCAAGAGCAGCGCAACCGATGAGTCCATGGCCGTGACCTGGTCTGAACAGCGACGTCTCGACGAAGGAGGAACCATGGGCACGGTCATCGCAGCGATCACGACCTCGGTCGACGGCTACATGGTGGGCCCGCAGGACGGGCCGGAGCACGGCCTCGGCATCGGGGGCGAGCGCCTGCACTACTGGGTGATGGGCGGCCCGTGGACCTACGCCGACGGCGGCCACGACACCGACGGGATGCACGGCCCGGACCGCGCGTACTTCGAGGCGCTCACCGCGGGGGTGGGCTGCGGGATCGTCGGCCGCAGGATGTACGACGCCGCCGGCGCGTGGGGCGGCACCAACCCGTTCCCCGGCACGCTGATCGTGCTGACCCACCGCACGGAGGACCAGCCCGACCCGAGTGCCGGGTTCCTGTTCGTCGACGGCTTCGAGGCCGCGCTGGCCAAGGCGCGCGAGCTCGCCGGCGACGGCGGGATCTCCCTCGGCGGCGGTGCCGACCTGATCCGCCAGGGGCTCGCGGCGGGCGTGGTCGACGAGCTCGCGATCTCCACCGCGCCGGTGGTGCTGGGGGGCGGGAAACGGCTCTTCAAGGGGTTCGACCAGGACCTGGACCTGGAGGTGCTCGGCACCTGGAGCTCGCCGTACGCCACCCACGTGCGGTACGCCGTCAGGCCCGGCGGCGCCCGGTAGGTACGGTCACCAGAGCCACGCCACCTCCTCTCCGATCCTCAGTCCCCGCCGCGCATCTTCGCGAGCCTGGCCCGCAGCGCCGGCTCCCGGTGGGAGTTGCCGCGCAGCCCGACGTACCGGTCACCGAAGGCCCAGAGCAGCGCGTCGTCGAGGCGGCGCACCGCGCCGGGCGGGTAGCGGTAGTCCATGCGCTCGGTGAGCGCCTGAGCGTTCGCCGGCCGCAGCGCCTCGGCGAGCTCGGTCAGCGACACGACGCCCAGCTCGAGCAGGAGCCCCGAGATCCACGCGTAGTGGTCGGTTCGCGACCACCCGGCGTCGGGGTACTGCCCGGCCAGGAAGGCCGCCAGCTCGCGCGGACTGATCCGCGGGTCGTCGTCCTCGGCCGCGGTACCGCTCCGAGTGGTGCCGGCGCGGAGGCGGTCCCGGATCGTCGAGAACTCGCGGTCGGCGAGCTCGAGGAGCCCCGCTGCCAGGGTGAAGCGGCGGTCGAACTCCGGCTGGTGCTCGTCGGGGATCGTCCCCTTGTAGCGGATGTCGTGCTCGAACTCGGCCCACGCGTGTTGGAGCACCGTCCGGATCTGCACCTGCACCCTCCGCCCACGGAGCGCTTCGGGGACCGCCTGACCGGTGAGCGTGTCACGGAGCCCTACGAGCAGGTGCCGGCTCGCGTAGCCGAACCGGCCCTCGCTCGCCGTCTCCTGCCCCCAGTCGCGGTCGTCGTGGATCACCATCTGGTCCGCGAGCAGATCGGCCACGGCCTGAACATCGCTGTGGACGTAGGTGATGACGCGGATCCCGATCTGGTCGGTGATGTCGCGGAGCGGGTCGCTGAAGGCGGGCGCACCGCCGGTCGAGCGGGCCGCCTTCGCCGCGAAAGACGACACCGACTTCGCACGGCCGGTGACGGTCAGGTAGTTGATCCCGGCGTCGTCGAGGATCGCGGTCACCACCGAGACGAACTCCTCGGCCGCCTCCAGCAGGGTGGGGTACAGCGCGGCGTACTCGCGGACCGCCGCTCCGCCGGGGTGCACGGGCTCCGGCGCCGGGCGCGGCGGCCGGGGTGACGGCTGGAGGTCGGGCGGCAGGGACGGCGTCACGATGTACCCGGACCGGAAGTCCCCGTAGGTCGTCGTCCGCTCCGGCTGCCGGTCGGCGAACAGCGCGACGTAGGCGCACACGACGGCGTCGACCTGGTCCTCGACGATCCGGAGCTGGCTCTTGCGCTCGGCCGACTGCACGGCGTCCCGGAGCACCTGCCAGGCAGGGACGCCGCCCTCCTCGCCCGGACGTCCGTCGACGAGGAGCGGCGGCCACGCCGCGGCGAGGCCCTCGAGCCGCCCCAGGAGCACCAGCAGCTCCGAACGCAGCAGGTCGACGTCGCGACCCGGCTTGTTCTTGTACTTCAGCGTGCGACCGAGCCGGAACAGCGCCACCGTCGCGGGATGCGGGTAGACCTCGATCGCCCGCCGGTCGCTGGCTGACCCCGGGTCCATGTCCAGGCCGAGGAGGCCGGCGACCCGGGCGCCGCGGGGCTGCTCGCGGAACTCCTGCCTCCCGGTGTTCGACGGGTGCGCGCCGGCGTCGAACCGCGCGAAGTCGTGGTTGAGCGCGGCCTCGGCCGGCCGGTTCCCGGTCTCGTTGGCGACGATGAGGGGGGCGTCGATCGCGACGACGCAGGCACCCTCGGTGAAGGGAGCCAGTGCGGCCACCACCTGGTCGTCGGTCCTCACCGCCGAGACGTGCAGGAGGTGCCCACCGTCGTCGAGCACGGCCAGCCCGGTGGGTCGCCGCTCACCCCAGGCCAGGTCGACTCCCACGAAGTGCATGGCCGCAGTCTCCTCCGGCGACCGACCCGGTCCTCACCGGCAGTGGTGGCCGGTCCGTGGTGCGCAGTAGCGTCGCATCCTCGGTCTGGCCGAGCCGTCGTCGTACGGGCCGTTCGCGGTGCTGCAGCTCGACAACGGCACCACCCTCGACTTCATCGAGCACACCGGTGAGATCACCGCCCAGCACGACGCCTTCCTGGTCGGCGAGGACGACTTCGACGCGATCTGGGACCGGCTCAAGGACGAGGGACGCCAGTGGTGGGCCGACCCCCACAAGAGGCGGCCGAGGGAGATCAACCACGAGGACGGCGGCCGCGGCCTGTACGGGCAGGGCCCGGACGGCCACTGGCTGGAGATCATCACCCGCCCGTACGGGAAACGGGAACGAGGCCGTTGCTCCGGCTCAGCCGCCGCGGTCGCGGTTGCCGACGTAGGCCGCCAGCGGGGGGAGCACCGCCGCGACCGCCGACATCACGATCGCGGCGCTGGTCGAGAACAGCCGCACCACGTTCCAGGCCAGCAGGATGAGCAGCAGGCAGGTGCCCATGAGCGCGAAGTACCACCGCCGGCGCCGGCGTTGTCGTTGGCTCAGGCCGGTCCTCGCATCCGTCACCGTGACCGGCCGGTCCTCGTCCCGCATCGTGCTGCAACGCTAGTCGAGGGCACCCGCGCACAGGTTGAGCGCCTGGACCCTGCTCTTTGCGCCGGTGCGGTGGTACACGTGCTCGAGGTGCTTCTCGACCGTGGCCTCGGTGATCCCGAGCGTCCTTCGCCACCGCGTACGCCGACCCGCTCTGGCGTCCGGTGACCGCGATCCGCCGGGCCGCACCGACGGGAACCCACGCACGAGACCCGACCGCGACTGGACGCCGCTCGTCACCACGCCGCCGATCCCCGACCACGACTCCGCGCACGCGGCCGAGGGAGGCGCCGCCGCCAGGGTCATGGCCCGGTTCTTCGGGCGCGACCGGTTCGGTTTCGAGCTCTGCAGCCGGAGCACCGCGGTCGGCACCCGGTGCACCGACGACGCCCCGGTGACCCGGCGCTACCACAGCCTGAGCCAGGCGGCTCGGGAGAACGCGCGGTCGCGCGTCCTGGTCGGGATCCACTTCCGGCACGCGGCGCGGGCCGGGCTGCACCGGGGCTACCGCGCCGCCGTCGTCAGCGGCCTCGTCTGAGGCAGGGACGGCCGCATCTGAGGTGGCGCCCCGGGGATCTGAGGTGCTCCCCCGATGTCGGCGGCGCTCCCGCGCGGCGAGAGTCGAGTCCTGAGGCCGAGCACCAGCCCGGCCCGGAACGAGGGAGTCAATCGCATGAACGCTCATCGCACGCTCACCACCAGCACTCTCGGCGCGACCGGCCTGGCCCTGGCCGGGCTGCTCTCCGTCGGGGCCGCCGTCGGAGCCGCGTCACCGGCCTCGGCGGCCGCCACCTGTCAGCTCGACGTGCGCTCGCTCAAGGCGCTGGACCTCAACGACAACGACGGTGCCGACGAGGTGCTGCTGCGGCTCGCCGGGGACCGGACGCCCGTCCAGACCTACGTGGTCACCCAGAAGCGGTTCAACCTGGGCACCAAGGTCTTCCAGGGCAGCATCGACCTCGACATCGTGGAGAAGGACAACGGCCAGACCACGACGATCGGCTCGGTGGACAACATCCAGTGCCAGAACCGGCCGCTGACCACCAGGGACCGCAGCGGCTTCGGCGCGATCTACCGGGTCGCCTACACCGTCCAGTGACGGGCCGGCGCCGAGGGCGCGGGGGGAGGGTCCGCGGTCCGACCGGCCGCGGACCCGCCGCCCGCCACCTCGGCGCGACGCCGTTCGAGGTGCCGACGCCAGCCGTCCGCGAGCGGCAGCGCCAGCGCGTCGGAGAACGCCCGGTCCGCCTCCGGGAGCCGACCGATGCGCGCCAGGAGCTCAGCCCGGCTCGCGTGGAACCAGACATGACCGTCCCGACCACGGTCCTCCTCGAGGCGGTCGAGCTCCGCCAGCCCGACCTCGGGGCCGTCCCGCTCAGCGAGCGCCACCGCCCGGTTGAGCCGGACGACCGGCGTGTCCTCGACGGTGAGCAGCACGTCGTACCAGCCGACGACCGCGTCCCAGTCGGTCTCCGCCCAGCTCGGCGCGATCGCGTGGCACGCGGCCAGCGCCGCCTGGACCACGAAGCGGTCAGGCACCTCGGGGGTGCGTCGGAGCCCCTCGGCGACGAGGTGCACGCCCTCGACGACCTGCTCCCGGTCCCACGTCCGCCGGTCCTGGTCCCGCAGCAGCACCGGCTCACCGGCGGCGTCGACCCGCGCCTGACGCCGGCTGTCCTGGAGGAGCATGAGCGCGAGGAGCCCGGTGACCGTAGCGTCGTCCGGCATCAGGCTCCGGAGCAGCCGTCCCAGCCGGACCGCCTCGGCGACCAGGTCGGGCCGCTGCAGGGCGCCGCCACCCGCCGGGTCGCCGCCTACGCTCGCGTAGCCCTCGTTGAACAGCAGCGCCACGACGCCGGCCACGCCTGACACGCGGTCGGGGAGTGCCGCCACCGGCGGGACCCGGAACGGCACACCTGCCCGGGCCATCTTGTCCTTCGCCCGCGTGAGCCGCTTGGTCATCGTCGCCTCGGGGACGAGCAGCGCCCGCGCGACCTCGGCGGTGCTGAGGCCGCAGAGGAACCGCAGCGCCAGCGCGAGCTGGGTCTCCGGCGCGAGGCTGGGGTGGCAACAGGCGAAGACCAGGCTCAGCTGGTCGTCCTCCGCCTCCTCGGGCCAGCCACCCGAGACCAGCCGCTCGAGCCGGCCGATCGCCTCGTCGTCCCCGGACGCCGTGGGGGAGGGGTACGCCGGCACCGCACCCGCCTCCTTCGCGTCCCGCGCCGCCTCCCGGCGGACGATGTCGACAGCCCTCCGGCGGGCGGCGAGCGTCAGCCAGGCCCGCGGTTCCGCCGGCACGCCGTCCCGCCGCCAGACGACGAGCGCGCGCTCGGTCGCGTCCTGCAGGGCGTCCTCCGCCAGCTGCCACGACCCGCAGTGCCGGACCAGCGTGGCGAGCACCCGACGGCCCTCGTCGCGCAGCAGCGCGGCGAGGGCCTGCTCGGGATCCGGCCGGGACCCGCGCCGGTCCCCTCGGGTGGTCGTGTCAGCCGCCGAACTCGATGACCGGCCGCACCTCGACCGCCCCGTCCCACGCCGCGGGGAGCTTCGCCGCCGTGGCGATCGCCTCGTCCAGGTCGGCGCACTCGAGCAGGTAGAACCCGGTGAGGGCCTCCTTGGTCTCGGCGTAGGGTCCGTCGGTCGTCACGACCTCGCCGCCGCGGCCGCCCTGCACGCGCACGGTGGTCGCGGTGGAGGTCTGGTAGAGCGCCGCGCCGCCGCGGATCAGCGCCGCCGCCTCCTCGCCGAACTCGGCGTACTGCTTCATCTCCTCGGCGAACTCGGGCCGGGTCCAGTCGACGTCGCGGCTGTAGATGATTGCTGCGTACTGGGTCATGGTGTGCCTCCTCGGCGGTCAGTGTCAGCCGACTTGGTGTCGGCTGTCACCTCTTGGACGATCAGTCGGCGCCCGGACGGACACCCCACGGCAACTTTGTTGTCGCGAGCAGGCAACCTTCTGACCGGCCGACCTCGTTGTAGAAGCATGGAGCGGGTCGTCGGTGCGTGACGAGGCCGAGTTCGTCGCGTTCGCCGGGGCGGTGCGCGGACGGCTGCGCCGCACGGCGTACCTGATGTGCGGGGACTGGGAGCAGGCGTCGGACCACGTCCAGGAGGGACTCATCCGGGTCTACGTCGCCTGGCCACGGCTGACCCGAGCAGGCCGCGAGTACGCCTACGCCCGCAAGGCCGTGGTCAGCGCCTGTCTCGACCACTCGCGGCGCCGGTCGAGCTCCGAGGTCCCCGCACAGCTCGACCCCGACGTCCCCTCGGGCCTGGACCTGTCGGAGTCCGTCGCGCTCCGCACCGCGCTGGTCGCCGCCCTCGACGAGCTGCCGCCGCGGCAGCGAGCGTGCGTGGTGCTGCGCTACTTCGACGACCTGAGCGTCGCCGACACCGCGACCGTCCTCGGGTGCAGCGAGGGCACCGTCAAGAGCCAGACGTCGCGCGCCCTCGTCTCACTCCGATCCGTCGTCAGCGGTTCGCCGCTCGGCGAGCCGGCGACCGAAGGAGCAGTCTCGTGGTGAACGACCTCCGAGAGCTGTTGAGCAGCGCCTCCGCCTCCGCACCGCCGGACGACGTCGACCTCGGCACGGTCCTCGCCGCCGGACGGCGCCGGCTACGGCGCCGGCGCGTCGCCGCCCTCGGGGGCACGGCCCTCGGCACGGCAGCCGTGGTCACGACCGTCTCGTTCGTCGCGTTCGGCGGCGGGCCACCCGACCTGGCCGCCGCCGGCGTCCCGCGCCCGGACGCGCCGACCCTGCGGCTGGCGGACGCCACGACCGCGACGGAGGGCGAGGACTTCCGGGTCCTCACGTCGTACACGAACGAGAACCTCGACCGGGACAACGGCCAGTACCTCGAGGGCGTGACCGACGACGGCCTGGTCCTGTTCCGCGACGGGCCGCGGATGGACCAGCGCCGACCGCGGTTCGCCCTCATGGACCCGGCCACGGGGGAGAAGGACTGGCTGCCCGACCTCGACATCGGACAGGACCAGACGTGGCCGCTCGCCCTCGGTGAGGACCGGCTCCTGCTGCTGGGGAGCGACAGCGACCTGGAGGCCGGTCCCGACGGTGCCCTGGCGATGGACCTCCTGGTCCACGTCTTCGACCGCCGGACGCGGCAGTGGGGCGATCTGACCTGGCCCGGACTGCCCCAGGTGGAGAACCCCTTCGGGGTCGTGCTCGGGCCCGACGACCGGTTGTACGTCCGCGTGCCGGCGACCCAGGGGGAGCCGCCCCCGGGGGGCTGGCCGATCGGCCCGGACGGCGAGGCGGAGGACGCCGACGCCGAGGGCGACACCTACCGGCTCTGGTCCGCCTCGCTCACCGACGCCTCCGACGTGCGGGACGAAGGGCTCACGGTGGGATCCGTCGCGTTCGGCGACCACACGATGGTGTGGACCGACTCCACGAACGGTGACGCCGGACAGGTGCACGTGCGCGACCTCGTCACCGACGAGGAGCGCGCGTTCGACCCGCGCACCGGCGAGAGGTGCAACCTGCTGTCGTTCGGCGCGACCGACGAGCGGGTCGTGATGGGGCAGTACTGCGGCACGTACGCCGGTGGGGTCCGCGACGACCGGGTGCAGGTCCTGGACATCGACGGCGACCAGGTCGTCACGCTGCAGGGCAGTGGCATCGAGGCGGTCCCGCCGTCGGAGGCCGCAGCCGGGATCGCGCTCGTGACGGCGTACGAGTCCGACGCCGAGGGCAGCTACGTCTACGACCTCGACTCGGGACGGTTCCTGCGGATCAGTGAGGGCGTCGGGCGCTGGGCGATGACGACCGGGCCGACGCCGGAGGGCCAGTTCTTCTACAGCACCCCCGAGGGACGCCACGGCAACACCCAGCTGCTGGCAGAGCTCGTCGACTGACGGCCCGTTGTGCGCCCGGGCGCGCGGATGTTCACTGACCCGATGACCGGCCTGCCGACCGTCGACACCCCACGTGTCCCGGTCACCACGACGTACCACGGGACCGACGTCACCGAGGAGTACCGGTGGCTGGAGGACGGGTCCTCCGATGCCACCGCCTCCTGGACCGGGGCGCAGCAGCAGCGCACGGCCGCCTACCTCGAGTCGGTTCCCTGGTGGGATCGCTCCGAGCGCGCGTCGAGCAGCTGTTGAGAGCGGACCGGAGGGCGTACCGGAGCCTGGCGAGCGGCGAGGTCGTCGACCGGCCGATCCCGCACGTGAACCTGATGGGCGGCTCAGCGGCCTGGCGCCACGACGGGTCGGGGTTCTGGTACACCCTCTGCGCCGACCCCGCCGGGTTCCGGCAGCAGGTGTGGTGCCACGAGACCGGCGGCGCCCAGGACCGCCTCGACGTCCCGGAGGGGTTCGTCGACGAGGTGATCGCGGAGAACTTCCTGTCCGCGTCCCCGGACGGACGCTGGGTGATGGACCGGGTGCAGCGGGGTGACGGCGGCGAGTGGCAGGTCTTCGTCCGGAGCCAGGACCCCGGCAGCGCCTGGTGGCAGCTCGCCGACGTCCCCGACAGGTGCAGCTACGCCGTGCTGGGTGCCGACGCGGTGTACCTGCTGTCCCGTCGGGACGCGCCCCACGGCAAGGTGCTCCGGGTCCGGCTGACCGAGGGGGCGACCGTCGCGAACTGCGACGAGGTCGTGCCCGTGAGCGACCTGGTCGTCGAGGACGTCGCGGTCACCCGGGGCAGGCTCTGGGTCGTCGACATGGACGGCGGTCCGCAACAGCTGCTCGGCCCGGACCGGGTCGGCTGGTCGCAGGAGTCCTTCACCGAGCCGCCGACCTGGTGGGTGGCGGCCGACGAGGAGCCGCCGCAGCCGACGGCGCTGTCGACGCTGAGTCCTGTCGACCTGTCCGGCTACGAGGTCATCCGCGAGTTCGCGACCTCGCGCGACGGCACCCGCGTCCCGCTCAACGTCCTCGCCGCGCCCGGGGCTCCGGCGCGACGGGTCCGCGCCGGCGCTGCTGACGGCGTACGGCGGCTACGCGATCTCGCTGGTGCCACGGTTCGACCCCGAGGCGCTGATCTGGCTCGAGCAGGGCGGCGTCCTGGTCGTCGCGAACATCCGGCACCACCCGTCGGGAGCGGCTGGCGGTCATGGGCGGCTCCAACGGCGGGCTGCTGATGGGGGCCGTGCTCACCCAACGGCCGGACCTCGCGCGCGCGGTCGTCGCGGCGGTGCCGGTCATGGACTCGCTGCGGTCGGAGACCACGACGAACGGGAGGTTCAACACCACCGAGTTCGGCACGGTGGAGGACCCCGACCTGTTCGCTGCGCTGCTCGCCTACTCGCCGTACCACGGCGTCGTGGACGGCACGGCGTACCCCGCCGTGCTGCTGACCGCGGGGGAGAACGACACCCGGGTGGATGCCTGGCACGCGAAGAAGATGACCGCACGCCTCCAGCAGGCGACGTCGTCGGACCGGCCCGTGCTGCTGCGCCTGGAGTCGACCGGCCACCTGACCGGGTCCCTCGACCAGACGATCGAGGAGACGACCGACGTGTACGCCTTCCTCTTCGACCAGCTCGGGACTGGGCTACCGGCTGGGCTACCGGCTGGGCTACCGGCTGGGCTACCGGCTGGGCTACCGGCACCCCGACGAGTGAGGCACGAGGTCGACGACCGGCCGTCACCGACACGATGTCGAGAACTGCGGAGGGACTCCGTCCCTGGTGCAGGAGCGGCCGCCGGGGCCGCACCGGACGATGGAGGACCTGATGGCCAAGTACCTGCTGCTCAAGCACTACCGCGGCGGCCCGACCCCGCTCCACGACGCACCGATCGACCAGTGGGCCGAGGAGGAGGTCGGCGCCCACATGCAGTACATGCAGGACTGGGTGACGCGGCTCGAGGGGACCGGCGAGTTCGTCGACGGCCAGGCGGTCTCCTCCGAGGGCACCTTCGTCCGCTACGACGGCGAGGGCCGACCGCCGGTGACCGACGGCCCCTTCGCGGAGACCAAGGACCTCATCGCCGGCTGGATGGTGATCGACGTCGACAGCTACGACCGCGCGCTCGAGCTCGCCGCCGAGCTGTCCGCGGCGCCGGGCAAGGGCGGGAAGCCGCTCCACGAGTGGCTCGAGCTGCGCCCGCTGCTCAGCCTGCCGCCGACCGTCACGGAGTGACGGCGTGGACGAGCACCGGATCCGGGCGCTCACGCCCTCGGTGATCGGGGTCCTCGTCCGTCGCGGTGCCGACTTCCCGGCGGCCGAGGACGCGGTCCAGGACGCCCTGGTCGAGGCGGTGCGGTCGTGGCCGACCGCACCGCCTCGGGACGCCAAGGGCTGGCTGGTCACCGTGGCCTGGCGGAAGTTCCTCGACGCCGCGCGGGCCGAGGCCTCCCGGCGTCGCCGGGAGGAGCTGGTCGAGGAGCAGCCGGCACCGGGTCCGGTCGGATCGGTGGACGACACCCTGCAGCTCTTCTTCCTGTGCGCCCACCCGTCCCTGACCCCGGCGTCGGCGGTCGCGCTCACGCTGAGGGCCGTCGGCGGGCTGACCACGCGTCAGATCGCCCAGGCGTACCTCGTCCCCGAGGCGACGATGGCGCAGCGGATCAGCCGGGCGAAGCGGACGGTCTCGGACGTCCGCTTCGACCAGCCCGGCGACGTCGCGACGGTCCTGCGGGTGCTCTACCTGGTGTTCAACGAGGGCTACACCGGCGACGTCGACCTCGCCGCGGAGGCGATCCGGCTGACCCGTCAGCTGGCCGCCCTGATCGACCACGAGGAGGTGGCCGGGCTGTTGGCGCTGATGCTGCTCCACCACGCCCGCCGCTCCGCACGGACCCGGCCCGACGGGAGCCTCGTGACCCTCGCCCAGCAGGACCGCACGCAGTGGGACACCCGGATGGTCGCCGAGGGCGTCGAGATCCTGCAGACCGCCCTCGCCCGCGACCGGCTCGGCGAGTTCCAGGCGCAGGCTGCGATCGCCGCGCTCCACGCCGACGCCGCGACGGCGGCGGAGACCGACTGGGTGCAGGTCGTCGAGTGGTACGACGAGCTCGTGCGGCTCACCGACAGTCCCGTCGTCCGCCTCAACCGTGCCGTCGCCGTCGGGGAGGCGGACGGTCCTCGGGCCGGGCTGGCCGCGCTGGCCGGACTCGACCCGACCCTGCCGCGCCACACCGCGGTCGCCGCCTACCTGCACGAGCGGGACGGCGACCTGGCGACCGCGGCCCGCCTCTACGCCGACGCCGCTCTCCGTGCGCCGAACCTTCGGGAGCGCGACCACCTGACGCGGCAGGCAGCCCGCCTCAACGCCCGCTACAGCCGGTGACGAGCGACGGGAATCCCTGACGGGTCCCCCGGGTTGCGACAGGCGGACCGATTCGATCCGCACCCACCCGAGGAGACCGCACCCCGTGAGCCAGCTGTTCGCTCCGATCACGCTCCGCGACGTCACCGTCCGCAACCGGGTGTGGGTGGCGCCGATGTGCCAGTACTCCGCTGTGGACGGCGTCCCGGACGACTGGCACCTGGTCCACCTGGGCTCCTTCGCTCGCGGCGGTGCCGGCCTGGTCCTCACCGAGGCGACCGCCGTGTCACCGGAGGGCCGGATCTCGCCGCAGGACACCGGTCTCTGGAACGACGAGCAGCAGACGGCCTGGGCCCGGATCGTGCGCTTCGTGCACCGTCAGGGCGCGACGGCGGGGATCCAGCTCGCGCACGCCGGCCGCAAGGCGTCGACGTACTCGGGCTTCACCGGCGAGAGCGGCGGCGTCGCCGACGCCGACGGAGGGTGGCGACCTGTCGCGCCGTCGGCGGAGCCTTTCCCAGGCCTGCGCGAGGACCCCGAGCCGTTGGACAGCGCCGGGATCGCCCGCGTCGTGACCGCGTTCGGGGACGCCGCGGACCGCGCCGTCGCAGCCGGCTTCGACGTGATCGAGGTCCACGCCGCGCACGGCTACCTTCTGCACGAGTTCCTGTCGCCGTTGTCGAACCAGCGAGACGACGAGTACGGCGGCTCCTTCGACAACCGTGTCCGGCTGGTGCTCGACGTGGTGCGGGAGGTCCGCGCCCGCGTCGCCGCCGGCGTACCCGTGGTCCTCCGGGTCTCGGCGACCGACTGGGTCGAGGGCGGCTGGAGCGACGACGACACCGTGCGGCTGGCGGCGTTGGCTCACGAGGCGGGCGTCGACCTCGTCGACACCTCGACCGGCGGCAACGTGCAAGCCCGGATCCCGGTCGAGCCCGGCTACCAGGTGCCCTTCGCCCGGCGGATCCGCAACGAGGCCGGGGTCCCCGCAGGTGCCGTCGGCCTGATCACCGAGCCGAAGCACGCCGAGGAGGTCCTCGCCGAGGGCTCCGCCGACGTGGTGCTCCTGGCTCGCGAGCTGCTCCGCGATCCGCACTGGCCGCTGCGCGCGGCCTACGAGCTCGGGGAGACCGACACCGACCTGTGGCCGGTGCAGTACCGGCGCGCCGCTCGCTGAGGCGCCAGGCGGCCGCAGACCTGCGGTGCCGGTGCTTGCCACAGCGCCGGCCTGCGACCAGGGTCGTCGGGTGGGCTTCTACCAGCGACACCTGCAACCCCGCCTGCTCGACGCCACGCTCAACCCGAGGATCACCGGTGAGACCCGGCAGCGCGTGTGCGAGGGGCTGGCCGGCGACGTTCTGGAGATCGGGTACGGGTCGGGGCTGAACCAGCCGCACCTCCCTCCCGCGGTGACCGGCGTGTGGGTCGTCGACCCGTCGTCGGTGGCGCTGCAGCTGTCGTCCGCCCGGCGCGCCGCGTCGCCGGTGCCGGTGGTCGTGGCCGGCGACGACGCGGCGCACCTCGAGCTTCCGGACGACCGGTTCGAGGCGGCGCTGTCGACCTGGACGCTGTGCGCGGTGGCGGATCCTCTGGCGGTGCTGCGCGAGGTCCGGCGAGTGCTCAAGCCCGGCGGCGCGCTGCACTTCGTGGAGCACGGGCTCGCACCCGAGGAGAAGGTGGTCCGCTGGCAGCGACGCGGCAACGGGCTGAACAAGCGGATCGCCGGCTGCGTCCTGGACCGCGACGTCCGTGGGCTGATCGAGGACTCCGGTCTGCGGCTGACCTCGCTGCGCACCTACTACGACGCCGCGTCGCCGAAGCCCGCCGGCTACTTCTACGAGGGGCGAGCGGCGGCCTGAGCGCCGGGTCGCCGTCCCCGCTCCGCTGAGGCTGCGCTCAGCCCTCGGCGTACATCAGCGAGCCGGGGGTGGTGAGCAGCTCACCGGTCTCCAGCAGTGTCTTGAGGCCGGAGAGGATCATCGGCCAGCCGCCGTACAGCTCGGCGTTCGCGGTGAGGGGCAGCTGGTCGTGGACGACCGTGAGCCGGCAGGAGTCCGCGACCTGCTCGATCTCCCACGTGACCCGGGTTGTGCCCTGAGCCTTCACGTCGTCGCTCCAGAGCGCGGTGAACGACTGGACGAGCAGGCGGGGCGGCTCGACGACGAGGTTCTCGCCCTCGGAGATGACGAACCCTCCCGGTGCGCCGGCGCGGTAGGTCGAGCCGGGTGTCCAGTCGGAGTGGACCGAGACCCCGAAGCTGTACTTCGCGCGCTGCTCCGGGTCGGTGATGGCCTGCCAGATCCGCTCCGGGGTGGCCTTGATGTAGATCTCGAAGACGGCGGTGTCGCCGACGGGCGCGGTGCCCTGGGCGAAGCAGACCGGGGTCGGGTGGGTGGTCATGAGTCCTCCAGCTGGGTCTTGAGCTCGACGAGCCCGGTGGCCCACGGCTCGGCGTACTTGCTCACCCAGCGGTCCTGGATGAGCCGGATCGGGATCGGGTTGAGGTAGTGCACTTTCTCCCGGCCGCGTCTGCGGGTCACGACGAGCCCGGCCTCCTCCAGGACCTTGAGGTGCTTCATCACCCCGAAGCGGCTCATCGGGACGCGCTCCTCGAGGGCGGTCAGCGTCTGACCGTCCTCGGCGAACAGGGCGTCGAGGAGGCCGCGGCGGGTCGGGTCCGCCAGCGCCTTGAAGACCTCGTCCACGCCTGTGAGATTATGTGACCGCAAGGTCACATGTCAACCTCGGCTCCGGACGAACTCGGTGCTGACCTGGCCGGTGTTCCCGGCGTGGTCGGTGGCCCAGACCGTGAGTCGGAACGAGCCCGCTCCGAGGATCAGGGTCGTGTAGCTCCAGCTCGTGGCGCCGACGGCCGTCAGCCGGGTCGCGCATCCGGTGGTGGTGAGGGTCCCGAGCGGCGTCAGGCACCGTGTCCCCCGACGGATCTCGACGTGGACCGTGGCCACTCCGGAGGAGAACACCGTCGCGGGGTCTGCTGCTGTGCCGCACACGTCGTGGACCGCGGTCGTGCCGCACCCTGCACGCAAGGTCGCCGAGGAGTAGGTCGAGGCACCAGGCCAGGCGATGGCGGCGGTGGGGGCTGCCTGGTCGATACTCACCGGCAGCGACCCGGCCGTCGACCGGTTCCCGGCCGCGTCCACGCTGGTCGCGGTCACCGCGTGCGTGCCGGGCTGCAGCGTGCCCATGGGCACGGTGAAGGACCCGGTGCTGTCCACGGTGGCGCTGCCGGCCAACGTGCCGTCGACCTGGACCTCCACCGTGGTGCCCGCCTCGGCCGACCCCCGAAGGGACTGCACCTCTGTCGCGGTGATCGCGTCCGTGGCGCTGGTGCCCGTGTCGGCGCTCAGGGCCAGATCGGTCGGGGCGGCGGGCGGGTCGCGGTCGATCCTGACGGTGTGGCTCTGCACCTCTTCGAGGTTCCCGGCGGCATCGGCTGCCTGGAACTGGACCGTGGCGGCGCCCGTCGCGTCGCTGTGCACGGCAGAGGGGACCGTCAGCGGCCAGCTCGACGCGGCGGTCCAGGGACCCGACGTCCCGGCGCGCCAGCGCAGGCTCGACACCCCGCTGGTGGCGTCGGCGGGGCTCAGCGTGAGGACGACCGAGGGGTTGCGATACCACCCCTCGCCCGTGGGGGCGGGGTCACTGGTCACGGCCGTGACCGGCGCGATGGTGTCCACCTTGACGCTGTAGGTCTTGGTCCCTTCCACGTTGTCCGCGTTGTCGGTGGCGGCGTAGACCAGCGTGTTGGTGCCCTCCTCGGCGAGCGTGACCGATGCGATGGCGCCCGCGGCCGTGACCGGACTCCCGCCCTCGACCTGCCGGGTCAGGGACCTCACGCCGGAGCCGCTGGTGTCGGTGGCGGTGAGCCCGACGTCGACCGGACGCGTGCTCCATCCCGCGGCATTGAGGGACGCATCGGTGGTGAGCGTCGACACCGGCGCGGTCGGGTCGATCCACACCGGCGTGGTGACGGCGGTCTCGGCGTTCCCGAGCCGGTCGACGGCGGAGTAGCGCACGCTGTGCTCGCCGGCACCGGTGACCGGGAAGGTCGCCGACGAACCCTGGACCGTCATCTGGGGGCCCTCGTCGACGACGTAGGCGAGCCGGTCGACCCCGGACCGATCGTCCTCGGCGGTCAGGGTCACGGTCACCCCGGTCCGGCTCCAGCCGGCGGGGTTGGGAGGAGGAGAGACCGACATGGTCGTGGCGGGCGCCGTCGCGTCGAACGTCATGGTCGTGAGTGGACCCAGAGGCCCACGCCACCTGGCGAGCCGGGCGACGACCCCGTACGCCGCCGGGCCCGCGACCGGGCTGGTGTCCTGGCAGGTCTGCACCTCGGTGGGGACCTGGCACACCGTTGTGGTGCTCGAGCCGGTGTGCCGGACCACCTCGTAGCCGGTGGCTGGGGCACCGGACACCGTGGTGACCGCCTCCCACTCCACGCGCACCCCATCAGGGGTGGACAGCAACGACGGCGCCGGCGCGCGGTCCAGCGCGGTGGCGCGCACGGTGCCGGTGCCCAGCGCGCTGACCGGCCAGGCGGCGTGCGCGGGTCCAGCTGCCAGGAGGAGAGCAACGCTGGTCAGCGCCAGCGACCGCCTCACTTCTTCCGTCCTTGCGCCTTGATGGTGGTCGTCAGGCGGACGCCTTGACAGCCGTCCGGCGCGCCCGCGCGCATGACCAGCACGATCTCGATGGTCCTGGCCTCCCGTGCAGGGACGACCAACGACTTGCCCAGGACGGTTCGAGCGCGGGTCAGGTCGATGGTCGTCGCCGGGCACAGCGGCGAGGGTGACGTGACCTGGATGTCCTGCGACCGGACGACGAGGGCGTGGGGGAACGGGTTGTTGTACCTGACCGGAACGGTGACGCCGCCCCCCGGGTGGAGCCCGGTGGCTGCACCCACCCGGATGCCGAACTCGCCGCTGGTGCGGGCAGCCGCGACCGCTCCGCTGGTGCCCTGCGCCTGGAGCATCCGGGCGGGCGCGGACGTCCCCAGGAGGACGCCGACCGTCACGGCCGCTGCTGCCACGACGGACAGCAGACGGGCCGTGAGGGGCGGCAAGGGTCGGCGGGAGCGCATGTCAGGTCAGGTCCACTGTCAGGGAGGAGCCGTCAGGCCGCGGAACGCGCGGTGGCCAGGTAGCGGAGCGTGAACACCGCGCCCTGGCAGGCGTCCTCGGCGGCGTTGCTCATCGACACCGTGAGGTCCTTGCTGACCGAGCCGCCCGGGACGATGACCACGTCCTGGTAGCTGCCCCCGGCCGACGAGACCGTGCTGGCGCTGCAGCCTGGGGTGCTCACGGCCGCGTCGACGAACTCGATCGTGTTCAGCTGGACCTTGTAGGGGTTGTTGTTCGTCACCGTGACCGGCATCGTCACGGTCCCGGTCGGGAAGAGCCCCGTCGGGGTCGCCGCGGTGACAGTGAGGTCCTTGGCGGTCCCGGCGGTCGTCGTACCCGAACCGGTGCCGGTGGAGGTCCACGCCGCAAAGGCGACGCCGACCCCGGTGAGGGCGGCGACGGTCCCGCCGACGACGAGGACGCGCTTGGAAGTGCGCATGATGATGCTCCTGAGTCCTAGAGGCGAGGTCCTCCCTGACCCAGATGCCGATCCTTCACGACCCTCATCGGCAGGTGAACGCAGACTTGAGCAAGAGGCGCCGGACTGGACGCACCCTCAGGCAACAGGCTGGACGCGCGCCGGTCTCGCTACTGCCACAGGGAGTGGTAGGCGTTGAGTGCCGGCTGACCGCCGAGGTGGGCGTAGAGCACGGTCGAGTCCCGCGGGATCTCCCCGGTCGACACCAGGTCGATCAGGCCGGCGAGCGACTTCCCCTCGTACACGGGGTCGGTGATCATCGCCTCGAGCGCGGCACCCAGGCGCATCGCCTCCATCGTCGACTCGACCGGGATGCCGTAGCGGTCGCCGGCCCAGCCGCCGAGCACCTGGATCTCGTCGTCGCGCAGGTCCCGCCCGACCTCGATCAGCGCCGCCGTGTGCCGGGCGATCCGGGCGACCTGCTCGGTGGTCCGGGGGAGCGTCGCCGACGCGTCGATGCCGAGCACCCGCCGTCGGACGCCGGTCAGCTCCTCGAGCGCGGCGAAGCCGGCGATCATCCCCGCGTGCGTCGAGCCGGTGACAGTGCAGACCACCACCGTGTCGAAGTGCACGCCGAGCGTGGCCTCCTGCTCCGCGACCTCGAAGGCCCAGTTGGCGAAGCCGAGCCCGCCCAGTCGGTGCTCGCTCGCCCCGGCCGGGATGGGGTAGGGCTTGCCGCCGGCCTCCTCGACCTCCCGGAGCGCGTCCTCCCACGACTGCCGGATGCCGATGTCGAACCCTGAGGGGTCGAGTCGGATGTCGGCACCCATCATCCGCGACAGGAGGATGTTGCCGACCCGGTCGTTGACCGGGTCCTCCCACGGCACCCAGGTCTCCTGGACCAGTCGCGCCGCGAGCCCGAGGTGGGCGGCGACCGCGGCCACCTGTCGCGTGTGGTTGGACTGCACGCCGCCGATCGAGACCAGGGTGTCGGCTCCGCTGGCGAGGACGTCGGGGACGATGTACTCCAGCTTGCGCACCTTGTTGCCGCCATAGGCCAGCCCGCTGCTGACGTCCTCGCGCTTGGCCCAGACGTCAGCCCCACCGAGGTGAGCGGTCAGCCGGGCGAGCCGGTGGACCGGGCTCGGCCCGAAGGTCAGAGGATGCCGGGGGAAGTCGTGCACCGTCATCGCGGGAGCTCACTCACCAGGGTTCTCGCCGCTCCCGCCCGCCCCGGCCGACCAGGAGGGCAGCTGCTGCAACGCCCAGCCGTTGCCGTCGGGATCGCGGAAGTAGACGAACCGGCCCCACGGCTGCTCGTCGACCTCGCTGACGTCCACGCCCCGGCCGAGGAGGTCGTCGCGGGCGGCGTCGGCGTCCGCCACCACGACCTGCAGGCTGTCGAGGGACCCGGGCGCCATCCGCGTCAGCCCCTTGCCGAACGCGACGGAGCACGCCGACCCGACCGGTGTCATCTGCACGAAGCGGACGTCGTCACTCACGGTGTGGTCGTGGTCCAGGACGAACCCGACCGTGAGGTAGAACTCCTTCGCGCGGTCGACGTCGCTGACAGGCACCCCGACGAGCTCGAGCTTCATGTCCATCGCAGCACCCTAGGACGTCCCCGTCGCCGGAAACACCACCTCGAACCGCTCGAAGACGACGGCGACGTCCTCGGCGAACGGCACGCCCAGGGTTGCGCACCGGCGGGTGAAGAAGCGGGTGTGCGCGTCGAGCCACCAGGCCCTCGTCCGGTCGCCCTCGCCCTCGTCCCAGGCGAAGGAGTCGTCGACCGACGAGAGCGGCCCGACGCGTACGTCGATGGTGCACACGACCGCGAGCGGCCGGCCGTCGCCACCGAGCACGACACACCGGTCGCCGACGCGCGGCAACGGCTCGCCCTCCGCCTCGAACTCCTGGAGCAGTCCTGCTGTCGCCCGCTTGGGGCCGTGCAGCACCAGGAGCCCTAGCTCGTCGGCCATCTCGGCCGAGTCGCCGAACGCGAAGGCGGTCACGAGCGGTCCGTCGTAGCCGCTCGCCGCGACGTACGCGGCCCACATCCCGTCGACCGCCGACTGGCCCACGGAGGCCTCGTTCACGCGCGCACCCTACGCGGGCAGGCGGCTGCAGGCGCACACACGCGCGTGGGCGCGCGGTGACCGAGGGTGTCTACCGTGGAGGTCCGTGGCCTCCATGGCGACGCCACCCGGGGCCCTCCGAGGGCGAGGAGGTGCCCGTGACGCCGGTGATCGACTGGGTCGTCTCGGTCATGCGCGCCGTCGGTGCACCGGGTGTCGGCGTGGCAACCGCCCTGGAGACGGTGTTCCCGCCGGTGCCGTCGGAGGTCGTCCTCCCGCTCGCCGGCTTCACCGCGAGCCAGGGCCACTACGGCGTGGTGTCGGCGGTCGTGTGGGCGACGATCGGCTCGCTCGTCGGTGCGCTGATGCTGTACTACGCCGGCGCCGCGTGGGGCGAGGAACGGTTGTGCCGACTGGCCGACCGGATCCCGCTCCTGCACGCGCGCGACGTGCAGCGCTCGATCGCCTGGTTCCGGCGCCACGGGCGGACCGCGGTCTTCGTCGGGCGGCTCGTGCCCGGGATCCGCAGCCTGATCTCGATCCCAGCCGGGATCGACCGGATGCCGGTGCTGCAGTTCGCCGCCTACACGGCCGCGGGCAGCCTGGTCTGGAACGCGGTCCTCATCGGCGCGGGGTACGAGCTCGGGTCGCGGTGGCACGTCGTCGAGGCCTGGGTCAGCGACGCCTCGGCGGCCGTCTACGTCCTCCTCGCCGTCGCCGCGACCGTCTTCGTGGTCCGCCGGCTGCGACGCCGGCGCCGGCCCGAGCGTGCGCAGGGCCGAGAGGGAGCGGGCTGAGTGGGAGGTCAGGCCTCGAAGCGCCACCGGGTCGCGCGGGTGGCGAACTCCGTCTCCCGCTCGATCACCGCCAGCGCCCGCTCCGGCGCCACCTCCACCACCACGTGCGAGAGGACGAACCCGGCGTCCAGCTCGGGGGACAGCGGCCGGTACTTCGCGACGTACCGGTCCGCCCACTGCTCGCGCCGGTGCCGGTCGTGCACGACCTCGGCCCGACCTTCGAGCGACAGGCACTCCACAGTGTCGTCGACGGCCACGGTGACCTGCGGGTTGGCCTCGAGGTTGCGGACCTTCCGGGAGCGGGGCCCGGACGAGAACGCCAACCGCTGCTCGGCGTCGTCCCACACCGCCCACACCGGCAGGGCGTGAGGTCGGGCCCGGGCGGAGGCGGTCACGACCCAGTAGTTGCGCCCGGAGGCCAGCTTCGCGGCCGCCCAGCTCCAGGGCAGGGGACGCCAGGTCCGCGCCTCGACCCCGTAGTCAGGCATGTACGGCATCTCCGCGACAGGATCCGCCATGACCGGGAGTGTAGGCCCGGCCCACGCGCGGCTAGGGTCGACGGATGACGACGGTCCCCGACCTGAGCGCCCAGGACGTCTTCCTCCTTCGCCAGCGGTGGACCTTCGTCGTCAACCGCTACCAGTTCTCCCTGCCCGACGAGCGAGGTCGGGAAGGGCAGCCGGTCGCCTTCGTCGAGCAGAAGCGCTTCCAGTTCAAGGAGGACATCCGCTTCTACACCGACGAGACCAAGCGGGTGGAGTTCCTGCGCATCAAGGCGCGGCAGCGGTTCGACCCTGCCGCTCGCTACGACATCACCGCTCCTGACGGCGAGAAGGTCGGTGAGATCCAGAAGGTGTTCGGCAAGAGCCTGCTGCGCTCGACGTACCGACTCTTCGATGCCCAGGGTGTGGAGACCTGTGAGGCCCGCGAGCGGAGCCTGACCGTGGCGATCGTCCGCCGCGTCGTGGGCTTCGTCCCCTACCTCGGCGCGTGGGCCGACTGGCTCCCGATCCCCTACCACTTCGTGTTCACGCGGGGCGACCGGGTGCTGGTCCACCACACCCGGCAGGCGTGGAAGCTCACCGACCACTACACGATCGACTGCACCCCGGACACCGAGCGGTCCCTGGACCGGCGACTCGTGCTCGCCGCAGCGGTCGGGATGGACGCGCTCCAGGCGCGCTGACCGGTCAGTGACCATCGCGCCACCGGCGACGCCCGGACTGCACCAGTGCGGATCCCGGTTGCCGGCACGAGAGAGCAGCGGGAGGCTCGCCCCATGCCGGCCGACGTCGTAGCCCAGCACTTCGAGCCGTTCATGGCGACCGCGGAGGCGGTTGCCCGGGAGCGGCCCGAGGTCGATCCCGAGATGGCGCGTGAGGTCTTCCACGAGGCGGCGACCCTGCTCCACAACGGCCTCGCCCTGGACGGGCTGGACGAGCACGACGCCCGAGCAGTCGTCGCCGGCTTGTGCGCCGACCTCGTCACCGAGGACCCCGGGGCTGCGGTCCGAGCCCGGGCCGACACGACGTTGGTGGCTCCCGGCGACCTGCACGAGCCGGACGTCGTGGCGGCGGCGTACCTCGTCGCGGCGGCGATCCTGCAGCTCTGACGCCGCTGCTTCCCGACCCCGCCCATCGCTGCCGAGCCGCCCGCGGTGACGGGTCGAGCCGCCCCTCATGACGGCCCGGGGGGTTTCCACAGCCTCGTGGTGACGTCCCCGGGAGTGTCGGTGCCGGCTGGTTGAGTGCCCGGTATGGCGGACGACGGCACCCGCGACCCGGTGCTGGTGGGTCGGACCTCGGTGGAGGACCGGCGCCACCCGGTGCACGTGTTCGCGGGCCGGTTGACCGCCGCACTGGAGGAGCTGGCCGGCGCCTCGATGCTGTCGCTGGGGGTCGCGGACGCCACGGTCGGTGACCACGGTGCTGTCGGCTGCGGGCGTGCAGCTGGCGGGCCCACGTGACCCCGGTCACCGACCCCGGCGCCACGCGCGACGTCGCCCAGGCCAAGGCGCTGACCCGAGAGGCACACGCCCCGACCGCGGTGGCGCTGCCGCCGGGCGGCTGCTGCCCGAGCAGGCACCGGTGATCCTCGCCGCGGTCGACGCGCTCCCCGCCTCCGTCACTCCCGAGGAGCGGCGCTGCGCCGAGACCCACCTGGTCGACCTCGCTGCCACTCACGACGCCGCCGCGTTGAAGGTGCTGGGGCGGCGGGTGCTGGAGGTCCTCGACCCCGACGCCGCCGACGCCGACCTCGCCCGCCGCCTGGAGGCCGAGGAAGCCGCCGCCGCCCGCGCCACCTGCCCTGTCCCTGGTCGACGACGGACACGGCACCACCCACGGCCGGTTCCGCATCCCGACCCTCACCGGCCGGATGCTGCGGGCCGCGCTCCAGGCGATCGCCAACCCCGCCCGACCCGACCCCATCCCCCGCACCGCTAGCGACCGCAGCGCCGACAGCGACGGCGCTGGTCCTGGGGGTGGCAGGCGGGCGACGCCGGCGGTGCTGGGCGACGCGTTCGTCGAGTACGTGCAACGCTTCCCTACCACCGGCTCCCCACCACCGGCGGCGTCGCCGCCACCGTCGTGGTCACCGTCCCGCTCGCCACCATAGAAGGCGGGCTGGCGGCCGCGGACCTGCTCGGCAGCGCCCACCAGCTCTCCCCGAGCGCCTCCCGCACGCTCGCCTGCACCGCCGGGATCATCCCCGCCGTCCTCGACGGCGACAGCCGAGTCCTCGACCTCGGCCGCCGCGCCCGCACCGCCACCCCCGGCCAACGCCTCGCCCTCACCGTCCAGCAGTCCGGGACCTGCGGCATCGAGCACTGCGACCGGCCCACCACCTGGGCCGACGCCCACCACTGGCGACGACGCTGGACCGACGGCGGCCGCACCGACCTCACCGACCTCGTCCTGCTCTGCCGCCGCCACCACACCCTCACCCACCTCCCCGGCCGCACCCTGACGCGCCAGCCCGGCGGCCGCTTCCGCATCCAGCGGACGTGACAGACGGAGGGGGACCCCGACCCTCACATGCCAGCGGACGCGGCCCTGGCCAGCGCCGCAGCGCGGCTGAGCCACAGGAGGGGATCGCCACGGTGGTACGGGTGCTCCGACGGCTCGATCCGGTCGAGGAAGCCCTGGTAGCTGACCGCCATCCGCGCCGCTGCCAGCGGCGCCACGAGCTCCGCGGCGCGCACGGGGTCGCAGCCCGGCACCGCCTGACGCCACGACCGGTGCCAGTGCTCGCCGACCGCCGGGACGAGCCCGGCCGGGATGCGGTCGGTGAAGGCCGACTGGTCGAGGAGCGGGTGCCCCACGCCGCAGTCCCCCCAGTCGAGGAGCACCAGCCGCCGTCCGTCACCGCGGGCGTTGCCGGGGGCGAAGTCACCGTGCACCAGCGAGTCGGGGATCCCGCACGCGACGAGCGCAGCGAACCGCTCGGGCATCGTCTCGACGAGCTCGTTGAGCGTGCGGCGGTCGTCCCCCGACAGCGCGCGAGCGGTCCGGCGGACCACCGCGTCGACGGCCGGCGGCAGGCTGGTGGCGCGCCAGTCCGGCACCCCGAGCGACACCAGCTCCGCCAGCCGACCGGCCCCTCCCGCCTGCACGTCCACGAGCACGGAGACCAGTGCCAGCAAGGTCGGGAGCGGCGCGTCGTACTGGTCCTCGCCGACGATCTCGCGCATGAGGATCCGGCCGTCCGCGTGCGCCACGAGCTCGGGCACCATGCCGGCCGGCAACCGGGTGACGACCGGCCCCTCGTGGGCGAAGAACGGGGGGACGCACTTCAGCCATAGCGTCTCGCCGTCGACCGGGATGCGCCACAGGCTGGAGAGGTTCCAGGTCCGGACCTGCTCGGCGGCGGCGACCTGCCGGAAGCCGCGTTCCTCGAGCGCGGCGGTGGCCCAGCGGAGGTCACGCTCGGGGCCGCCCGGCTCGGCGTACGGGAGCCGGAGCGGGTGGTCGTCGAGGTGGCCGCCGAACGGGTGCCGCACGACACCCTCGGGAGGAGCGTCGACCTCCGCGAGGTAGGTGACCGCCCCTCCGGGCGGGCTCGGGAGCGCAGCGGACAGCAGGCGCAGGATCCTCACGTGAGCCCGGTGGCGTTCCCACGCGCCCCGGACCGGCGCCTCGGCGTCCTGCCACCACGGCACCTCCACCGGGAACGGCGGGAGCTCCCCAAGCACGTCTCCGCCGGGGGTGCAGAGGACGAGCGTGACCACACGGGAGCCGGGCGAGCGCACGGCCCAGTGTGGGGCGACCCTCCTGGCCGACGTCCACCGAATTCGTGCCGATCACTTTCGCGGTGAGTATTGCCACGATGGAAACGAGAGATCACAGTGTGCAGATGTCTCGGGCCCTCAAGTGTTTCCTCCTGCTCGGTCTCCTCCTCGCACTGCTCCCGGTCGGCGCCGCCACCGCCCGGGACGCCGACCGCTACCGCAATCCGCTGGAACCGAAGGTCCCCGGGGACGGGATCGTCGAGAGCTGCGCCGACCCGGTCGTGCTGCGCGGCCGCGGCGAGGACCGGCACCGCTGGTTCATGTACTGCACGACCGACCCGCTCAACGACACCGACACGGACGCGTCCGGGGACCCGGTCTTCCACCCGCTCCCGATGCTGGTCAGCACGGACCTCGTGAACTGGCGCTACGTCGGCGACGCGCTGCCCGACCCGCCGTCCTGGGCGGCCCCGGGTGCTGGACTCTGGGCGCCGGACCTCGTGTACTCCCGAGCGACGGACCGGTACTACCTGACGTTCGTGGTGACCGACACCGCCGACGCGGTGAGCGGCGAGCCGGGCTGCACCGGTGACGGTGCCATCGGCGTCGCGACGTCGACCTCGCCGACCGGCCCGTGGCGGGTGTCGGACGAGCCCGTCATCGCCCCGCGACGGGCGGGGCCGGACTGCAACTTCTACTGGACCTTCGACCCCGACGTCCTCGGGGACAGCATCGGCCGCAGCAGCGTCCTCTACTACGGCAGCTACTACGGAGGGGTCTTCGGGCAGCGGGTGACGGTCACCCGGAACGGCATGGCGTCGGTCGGTGCCGCGCGGCAGATCACCGACGGGCAGGAGCGCAAGCCGGCCGTCGACCCGGTCGCCCTGCGGACCCAGCCGCTAGTCGCCCAGCGGGCGGCGGCGCAGCAGCCGGTCACCATCCCCAACCGCTACGAGGGCTCGAACGTCGTGCGCCGCGGCGGGTGGTACTACTACTTCGGCTCTGCCACGAACTGCTGCGCCGGACCGCTGACCGGTTACAGCGTCTTCGCCGGCCGCTCACGCTCGCCGCTGGGTCCGTTCCGTGACCGTGACGGCAACTCGCTGCTCGCCGGCCGCGTCGGCGGCACGCCGGTCCTCAGCATGAACGGCAACAAGTGGATCGGCACCGGCCACAACTCGGTGTTCCGCGACTTCGACGGCCAGTGGTGGACGGTCTACCACGCGGTCGACCGGTTCGACCCGTACTTCGACTTCCAGCCCGGCTTCACCAAGCGCCCGGCCCTGCTCGACCCGCTGACGTGGCGTGGCGGCTGGCCATCGGTGCGCGCGGGTCGGTGGGCCTCGACGACGCGGATGCCCGCCCCCGCAGCCCAGCCCGGTGAGCGGAGCCACTACCGGCCGACCCCCGTCGCGCCGCACCAGAGGGGTCGCGTCCTCGACCGCTTCAGCGACGGCTTCAGCGGGTCCCTCGACCGCCAGTGGTCGTGGGTCCGCGAGCCCGACGCCTCCACCTTCGGGGTCTCCGACGGGCACTTCACGTTCGACGTCCAGCAGGCAGACCTCGCGCGGGACGACGACGACACCGCGTCGGTTCTGGTCCGGCCGGCGCCGGAGCGCGATTTCGTGGTGGAGACCGAGGTGGCGCTCGACGTGCCCCCCGAGGGCTGCTGCTACAACTTCGCGCAGGCGGGGCTGGTCCTCTACCGCTCGGACGACGCGTACGTGAAGCTCGCGCACGTCTCCATCTTCGAGACCCGGCAGACCGAGTTCGCCAAGGAGGTGCCGTCCGGTCTGACGCTCTACGGCAACACGGTGGTGGGCGCCCCGGGCGACCGGACGAAGCTGCGGATCGTCGCTGAGCACCGCGGCGGGAAGCTGCAGTTCACCGGCTACACCAAGCAGGACGGCGGTCACTGGGTCCGCGGCGGGACGTGGGTGCACAACCGCCTCGACAGCGGCGACCTGCGGATCGGCCTGGTCTCGATGGGCGCCGAGGCGGACGTGCCCTTCACCGGCCGCTTCGACTACGTGCGGACGTGGGCGCTGCGCTGACCGGCTGGTCGCAGCGGCCGAGGGCCGCGGCTCGCCGGGGTCCGCCCGGTGGGCTGCGGCCCTCGCCTCAGGTCACTTCTTCTTCGGCGGGTGGATCTGCTCGGAGACGCTCGCTTCCGAGCCCTTGTTGCGCTTGTCGGCGCGCTTCTCCTTGATGGACTTGCCGGCCTTCTTGGACATGCTCTGCCGTGGCGACTTGTCGTTCATGAGAACTCCCTCACCGGGAGCCTGAGCGGCTCCGTGACCCGACAGTACGCCCGACCGCCGGTCGGCGCAGGTGCCGGCTCAGGGCCGGTGCTCGTACCAGTCCAGGACGCGGAGCGCCCGCAGCGTGTTCCACCTGCTCGGCCGTCCGTCCCCGTCCTCGAAGGCGAACGCGGTCTTGCCCGGGTGGGTGTTCTCCAGCAGCCAGGTGCCGTCGGGGTGCCGCTTGTCACCGACGAGCTGAACGGCCTCGGCGACCCTCTCGTCCGGCCCGTCCCCGGCCCGGCGGACGTGGTCGAGTGCGCGGAGGACGTCGTAGTGCCACCGGGGAGGCCAGGAGAACGCGAGGAAGCGCGGGGCGGGGACCTCTCCGGTGCTCTTGCGCCTGAAGAGCCGCCGATCCAGCAGGTACTCCTCCCCGCGCCGGCGCGCCGCTGTCACAGGGACGGTGCCGCCCGAGAGCTCGTCCTCGAGGAGGCCCTCGAGGACGCAGATCGTCGCGTCGAACGACGACACCCGCGAACCCTGCTCGGTCGCGCAGTTCCAGCCGCCGTCCCCGAGCTGATCGGCGAGGAGGCCGGTCACGAGGCCGTCGACGTCCGCACCGAAGTACGCACCGATCGTGAGGGTCCGGCCGTTGATGCACGGTTCGACCTCGCCGTCGAAGAAGGCCTGGCCGTCGTGCTCCCACCGGCAGTTCGCGGCGACCAGCCTGATCGTCTCGCGTGCCGACGTGCTCGTGGGATCCAGGCCCAGGTCCCGCAGCAGCACCAGCGTGGGCAGCGTCGAGGTCCACGGTTGGCCGGAGGAGAAGTCGGGCTCGATCCCCGCCCGCCACGCGTCGGCGATCCGCCGCGGGAAGCAGGCGCCGCCGTCCCACTGGCCGTCGGGGTCGCGCAGCGCGAGCAGCCGAGCGCCCCACCCCTCGGTCTCGACGCGGGCGCGCTCGGCGGCGACCTGCTCGGCGGGTGCGTCGAGCAGGTCGCGCATCACCTGCCACCGGATCGCCGGGTCACCGTCGAGGAGCCAGTCGACGCCCTGCACGAGCGTGACCCTAGCCGCCGCCGGCGTCGCCGCCGACGGTCGCCGGTGGCGGCGCGGCCGTGGAGCAGTGGTACGACGCGGGGCCGACCGTCGAGGCCACGCGAGGCTGTGCCGGGACCCCGAACCAGGCCAGCGCCGCCCCGCCGACGAGCAGCAGGACGCATCCCCACATCAGCGTCCCAGCACCGGAGACCACCTGGACCGGGTCGGTGAGCCCGTTGCCACCCAGACCGCCCACGACCGGCACCGACGCGACCGCCAGCAGCGACGCGGTCCGGGCGACGGCATTGTTGACGCCGCTCGCGAGCCCCACCACCTCGTCCGGGACGGCTGCCAGCGCGGTGGCGGTCAGCGGGGTGACCATGAGGGTCAGTCCTGCACCGAAGACGGTCGTCGGCACGAGCACGTCGGTCAGGTAGGAGGTGTCCGCGTCGATCCGCGTGAGGAGGGCGGCGCCGGTCGCGGCCACCAGCGGACCGAGGGTCATCGGGATCCGCGCGCCCACCCGGTCCATGAGCAGGCCCGCTCGGCCGGAGAACAGCAGCATGAGCACGGTCACCGGCAGCAGGGAGACCCCCGCCGCGACCGGCGAGGACCCCGCGCCGACCTGGAGCAGGATGCCGAGGAAGAAGAACACGACACCGAGCGCGGCGTAGACCAGGAACGTGAAGAGGTTCGCCACGACGAAGACCCGCGACCCGAACAGCTCCACCGGCAGCAGCGGCGTCGGCGAGCGGTGCTCCCACACGCCGAACGCCACTCCGACGAGGACGCTCACGAGCAGCGCCCCGCCGACCCGCGCGCTGACGAACGGCGCGCTCGACGACGCCGTCAGCGCGAACGTCAGGGCGGCGAGACCGACGGCGAGGAGTCCCGCTCCGGTCCAGTCCAGGCGGCCTGCCGTCGCCGGCGGCCGGTCGTCGGGGACGTGGCGCCGCGTCACCACCACGACCACCACCGCGATCGGGAGGTTGACGAGGAACGCCCACCGCCAGTCGGCGACCTCGAGGAGCCACCCCCCGAACAGCGGACCGACGGCTCCGGCGACCCCGGTAAGCCCCGACCACAGGCCGATGACGCGGGACCGGTCCTCGGGGGCGAACGTGGCCCGGAGCAGCGCGAGGCTCCCCGGCGTGAGCAGCGCCGCGGCGACCCCTTGGGCGGCGCGCGCCGCGATCAGCGTGCCGACGTCCGGAGCGAGTCCGCAGGCGGCGGAGGCGACGGCGAACCCCGCCACCCCGACGAGGTACACCCGTCGCCGGCCGTACCGGTCGCCCAACGCTCCGCCGAGCAGGACCAGCGCGGCCAGGGTCAGGGTGTAGGCGTTCACCACCCAGGTCAGCGCCTCGGACGCGGCTCCGAGGTCCGCTGCGAGGCGGGGGAGAGCGAGGTTGACCACCGTCGCGTCGATGAAGGTCAGCGCCGCCCCGAGCACGGTGGCGCTCAGCACCCAGCGGCCCTGAGGCTCTCCCCAGTGCACCTGCGTGGGCGGCGAGGAGGCCTGCTGGCCGTGCATGGACGCATCCTCGCAGTGCTCGTCGCAGATCGGTGACGGTTGTGCCCGGTGGTCGTCAGTGGGAGCGTGCGAGGACGCGGCCGAGCGGGTTCGACGTGCCGCAGGCGTCAGGAGGTCGCGGTGCAGACCGAGGTGAGCGAGAAGTGGGTCCGGGCGTACGTCGACGAGGTCGCCGTCGTCGACAGCCGGGAGCAGCTGTTGTTCTGGGAGGAGGAGTTCCCGGTCCCGGCGTACGCGTTCCACCGGCGCGACGTCCGCACCGACCTGCTCGAGGAGACGCAGGCCGAACCGCCCCACGAGCCGGCGTTCTTCCTGCCCGTGGGTCCGGTCGCACAGTGGTACGACCTCGTCCTCGGGTCACGCCGGGTCCCCCACGCTGCGTGGGTCCGGGACGCGCCCGAGCTCCGGGACCTGCTGGTCCTCAGCTGGCAGCCGGGCGTCCTCGACCGGTGGTCGGAGGAGGAGGAACCTGTCGCCGGGCACCCCAGGGACCCGCACAAGCGGGTCGAGGCGATCGCCAGCAGCCGGCACGTCGTCGTGGAGCTCGACGGCGTGCGGCTCGCCGAGAGCCGGCGACCGGTGCTGCTCTTCGAGACCGGGCTGCCGACGCGGTACTACCTGCCTCGCGAGGACGTCGACACCGGTGCGTTGGAGCCCTCGCCGAGCCGGAGCTTGTGCCCCTACAAGGGCGTCGCGGACCAGTACTGGAGCGTCGCCGGCCGGCCCGACGCCGCCGACGTCGCCTGGTCCTACGCCGAGCCGCTGCCGGCCGTGGGCAAGGTGGCCGGCCTCGTGGCCTTCTACAACGAGCTCGTCGACCTCACCGTCGACGGCGTGCCGAGGCCCCGGCCGGTGTCGGTGTTCAGCGCCAAGGAGAACCGCCCGACCTCCGAAGGGGGCTGACCGGCCGGCCCGTCATACCGAGGCGGCCGCACGCAGGACGGCCTCGGCCGAGCGGTCGATGTCGGACTCGGTGGTGGTCCAGTTGGAGACCGACACCCGGATCAGGCGTTCGCCGCGCCACGTGGAGGCACCGAGCCAGCACGTACCGTCCCGCTGGACCGCGTCGACGATCGCATCGGTGCGCGAGGCATCGCCGAACCCGACGAGGACCTGGTTCAGGACCACGTCGTTGTGGATCCGTGCTCCGCCGGCAGCGAGCAGGTCGGCCATCCGCCGGGCCTGTGCGCAGCACTGGTCGACCAGGTCCGCCACGCCGCTGCGACCCAGCTCCTGCAGGGCGGCCCACACCGCGAAGCCGCGGGCCCGGCGCGACGACTCCGGGGTGACGTCACCGAGCACGGGGTCGCCACTGCCGGAACCGGCCAGGTACGACGCGCTGTAGGACATCGCCGCGGCGTGGGCGTCGGCGTCCCGGCACAGGGCCAGACCCGAGTCGTAGGGGACGTTCAGCCACTTGTGGGCGTCGGTCCCCCAGGAGTCAGCGCCGTCGACCCCACGGGTCAGGTGGCGGTACCGCGGACTCGCCGCTGCCCACAAGCCGAACGCGCCGTCGACGTGCACCCAGGCGTCGTGGCGTCGCGCGAGCGGGATCGCGCGGTCGAAGTCGTCGCAGGCCCCGGTGTTCACGTTGCCGGCCTGCAGGCAGACGATCGTCGGCGCGTCGCTGTCCGCGGCCAGCACCTCGGCCAGGTGGTCGACGTCGATCGCGCCGTTGGCGCCGGCCCGCACCGGCACGATGCTCGCGGTCCCCATGCCGAGGAGCCGCAGCGCACGGTCGACGGTGGCGTGACGCTCCTCCCCGGCGACCACGCGGACCCGGGGAGCGCCGTGCAGCCCGTCCCGCGCGACGTCGTGCCCGGCCCGCCTGAGAACGTCGTTCCTGCCGATCGCCAGGCCGACCGTGTTGCCCGCCTGCGCGCCGGTGACGAAGGCGACGGAGGACTCGGCGGGCAGGCCGAGCAGCTCCTTCACCCAGCCGCCGGCGGCACGCTCAGCGGCACCCGCCGCAGGGGAGAGGACCTCGTTGTAGGCCGCCTGGTCCCAGCCGGTGGCGAGGACCTCGGCCGCGCTCGCGGCCGGCAGCGCTCCGCCGGTCACGAACCCGAAGTAGCGAGGCCCCACCGTCCCGGTGACCGACCCGTCGGCGGCCTGCAGCAGCGCGGTCAGGACGGCGTCGGGGTCGGTGGGCCCGTCGGGCAGCGGCCCGGCGAAGGCGGCGCGCACCTGCTCGGGGGACGACTGCGGAACGACGGGGCGTCGCCCCACCGTTCTCCGGTGCTCCGCCGCTGCTCGCGCGGCACGGACGAGGAGCTGCTCCAGGTCGCTCATCCCGCCACCGTGGAGCACACACCGGCGGTCGCACAACCAGCGCGGGACGGAGCCCGCCCGTGACACCGTGACGCATCAGGCGCGCCCGACGACGACCGCCGACTCCTCGGTGGTCACGGCGCGCGTCCGGTACCCGAGGTCGTCGAGGGCCGACGTCGCACCGGGCACCTGGTGCTCGGCGAGCTCCACCGCGAGACAGCCGCCCGGCGCCAGCCACTGACGCGACTCCCGGGCGATCCGTGCCACGAGGTCGAGGCCGTCGGGACCGCCGTCGAGGGCGACCGTCGACTCGAACTCCCGCGCCTCGGTCGGCAGCAGCCGGATCTCGTCCGTCGGGACGTACGGCGGGCTCGACACGACGAGGTCCGTCCTGCCGCGGAGCCGGCGCGGCAGTCCGTCGAAGAGGTCGCCGTGGTGGACACGGCCTCCCCACACCGCAAGGTTGGCTTCGGCGCAGGTGACCGCCCGCGGGTCGACGTCGGTCGCGTGCAGGACCACCTCCGGGACCTCGGCGGTGACGGACGCGCCGATCGCACCGACGCCGCAGCAGAGGTCGACGACCACGACCCGCCGCCCCGAGCCCGCGAGGCACCGGGCCAGGGACGCCGCCTCCTCGACGAGCAGCCCGCTGCGGGCCCGCGGCACGAAGACGCCGTCGTCGACGCGGAACCTCCGACCTCGGAACGCCGCCCAGCCCACGACGTGCTCGAGCGGTGCGCCCGCCACCCGGCGGGCCACCATCGACTCCAGCTCCTCCGGCGTACGCGAGGCCTCCTGCAGGAGCCTCGCCTCCTCCTCCGCGTGGACACAGCCCGCTGCGGCGAGCCGTGCGGCCGGGGAAGCGGCCGTCATCGCCGGACCCTCCCGTCCCGTGCTGGTGTTCACCAAGCTCCTCATCGGCGTCGTCCTCACTGCACTGGGCTTCGTCCTGCTCGTCCCCACCGCGCTAGCCGTGGGGCCGGACCCCTGGGCGCGGCGGCGCCGTGAGCGGCCGTCCCCGCGTGCCTCGGTCGAGCGTCCCGTGAAGGCCTACAAGACGTCGCCGTAGGCGGGGTGGCGGCTCCCGACCTTGCGCGCCTCGGTCAGGTGGCCGCCCAGGTAACCGCCGAGCGTCGACACGGCAGCGCCGGCGAGCGCCAGGCGTGCGCCGCCGCCCCGACGACCGCGCTTCCGGGCGACCCACGACGCCGCGTAGGCACTGATCGCGACGGCGTTGGTGGCCGCGTGCACCAGGCCCACCCGCTTCTCACGCGGGCCGGCCGCCGACCACTCGGCCCACCCGGTCCAGGCGGTCGGACCGACCGCGAGCAGCCCGGTCGCGACGAGCCGTTGCGCTGCCACGGCGGAGTCGCGACCGCCGAAGAGGTCGAGGAGGCTCGCGGAGGTCCAGGTGCCGAGGACCAGGTCGGTGAGGACCGGGTGGACCGCGTGGCCCAGCCAGTCACCACGCAGCACCGCTCCCCGAGGGCCGGTGCCGAAGGCGGACCGGATGTGTGGCTCGAACGCCTGGACCGGCCTGTCGAGGGCCCGGGTCTCCTCGAGCCGCAGGGTCCAGCGCACGATCGCGGGTGGCCGTCCGGTCGAGCTCATCGGTCCTCCTCGTGGTGGGCAGCGGACGCCGGTACGGCGCCGCCCGGCACACGTTGCCCCCGTGACCGCGCCAGGTCAACGCGCGACGCTGCCGACGTTGAGGGGCCCGACGGCCTTCCCCCGAGTAGGTTCCGAGGACATGACGACGACACGGACCCTGGCCCTGACCGACGTCGACCTCGTGTACGACGTGCACGGCCCGTTGCCGACCGCGGACGGTCGGCCCCCGCTGGTGATGATCGGCCAGCCCATGGACGCCAGTGGCTTCGCGACCCTGACGTCGCTGCTGCCGGACCGCACGGTCGTCACCTACGACCCGCGCGGCCTCGGCCGCAGCGTCCGCAAGGACGGCCGGACCGACAACACGCCGACCGTCCAGGCCGAGGACGTGCACGCGCTGGTCCGGGAGCTCGGTGCCGGCCCGGTCGAGATGCTCGCCAGCAGCGGCGGGGCCGTCACGGCGCTCGCGCTCGTCGCGGCACACCCTGAGGACGTGAGCACGCTCGTCGCGCACGAGCCGCCGCTCATCACGGTGCTGCCTGACGCCGCGGCCGTGAAGCGGGCGCAGGCGGCCGTGCGGGACGCCTACGTGGCGGGGGGCTGGGGAGCCGGGATGGCGGCCTTCATCGCGCTGTCGTCGTGGCAGGGCGAGTACACCGAGGACTTCTTCGCCCAGCCGGCTCCGGACCCTGCACAGTTCGGGCTGCCGACCGCCGACGACGGCTCGCGCGACGACCCCCTGCTCTCCGACCGGTCCTGGGCGGTCACCGACTACCGCCCGGAGGTCGAGGCGCTGGCCGCAGCACCCACGCGCATCGTGGTCGCCCTCGGCGAGGAGTCGCGGGGTCTCTTCACCGGCCGCTCGAGCGAGGCCACGGCCGCGCTGCTCGGTCTGGAGCCGGTGGTCTTCCCCGGCGGGCACGGCGGCTTCATGGGTGGGGAGTACGGCTACGCGGGTGTCCCCGAGGCGTTCGCCGAACGGCTCCGACAGGTCCTCGACGGCGCCACCTGACCCGGTCGAGCCGCCCCTCGTGACCGGTCGAGCCGCCCGCCGTGACCGGTCGAGCCGCCCGCCATGGAGGGCGGCTCGACGGGATGGGGGGTGTCACCGGCGGGCGAGTGGGGCGATCCGCTCGACGTCGTCCCGGCCGTCGAGGTCGGGGAGCGCCAGGAACACGGTGCTGACGCCCGCCTCGAAGAGCCGCTCGTGACGCTCCCGGTGGCCCGCGGCCACGTCAGCGTGGTGACGAGCGGCGAAGGCGGCGGCCCGCGCACGTCCCCGGAGCCGCTCGACGCGTGCCCAGGTGTCGTCGCGGCTGGTCCCCACGACGGCGACGTCGAGGACGGTGACGGCGACCTCGTCCGGAGGTCGACCGACGGCCTCGCAGTGATGGCGCAGCACCCCGGTCTTGTGGACGACGGTGTCGAGGTCGGAGCGGACGTTGCACGCGTCGCCCCACTGCGCCGCGATGCGGAGCGTCCGGCGTTCCCCGCCGCCGCCGACGATCAGCGGCAGCGAGCCGACGGGTCGCGGGTAGCAGGTCGTCTCCGGCAAGGTGACCCGCTCGCCGTCGTACGCCTTGGTGCCGGGCGCCCACAGCGCCCGCACCGTCTCCGCAGCGACGGCGAGGTCGTCGAGGCGTTGCGCGGTGCTCGGGAAGGGGAGCCGGTACGCCGCGTGCTCCCGCTCCCACCAGCCGGCACCGAGGCCGCAGAACGCCCGGCCCCCGCTGATGACGTCGAGCGTCGCGGCCGCCTTCGCGATGATCCCCGGTGCGCGGAACGTGGCCGGCGTGCAGAGCGTGCCGAGCTCGAGGTCCGTCCCCATCGCCGCCAGCGCCCCGAGCGTCACCCACGGCTCGGGCACCGCGTCCCACGCGCGCCCGACCTGCGGGACCTGGATGAGGTGGTCCATGAGGGCGATCCCGGCGAAGCCGGCGCTCGCCGCGGCGCCGGCGACCTCCCGCAGCCACTGCAGCGGGTCCTCGCCCCACGGGAACCGCCCCACCTGGAGCACGACCCGCGGGCCCGACCGCGGCGCCGGCGCGACGCGCTCCGCCGGTACGACGGCGGGGCGGGTCTCGTCCGTCGCGACGACCCGGACGTCCCACCCCTCGGCCTCCAGCTCGGCCGTCACCTCCCGCACCCGGCTCAGCTGCGCGGCGAGGACGGGGACCGGGACGGGACGGTCACGCGCGGCGTTGCGGGCCCGGCACACGGCAGCAGGGGTGTCGAGGACCACCGCGACCCGTGGCATCCGGGAGGCGTGGGCCAGCGCTGCCCACGCGGCCCGTCGCGCCGGCTCCAGACCGAGGGTGTCGATGACGACGGTGAGCCCGCGTCGGGTCCGTCCCTCGACGATCTGGTCGAGCAGCCGGAACGCGTCCGAGGTCGCCTCGAGGTCGGCGGTCCCGCTGCCGACGACGGCGCGCAGCGCGTCGGAGGAGACAATCTCGGCGTCGCGGTAGTGCTCGGCGGCCCAGGTCGACTTCCCGGCGCCCGCCGCGCCGACCAGCAGCACGAGGGCCGGGTCGGGGAGGCGCACACCGGGAGTGTGGCACCGCGGACGGTGGTCGCGGCCAGTACCGACGAGCCGGGCGCTGCACGACACTGACCTCGTGGAGCTCTCCTTCAGCGGCACGGTGGTCGAGTGGCGCGGACCGTCGCCGTACTACTTCGTGCCGCTGCCGGAGCAGGAGTCCGACGACGTCCGGGAGGTGGCCGCGCTGGCGACGTACGGCTGGGGTGTCATCCCGGTCGAGGCGCGGATCGGGTCGACGGTGTTCGAGACGTCGCTCATCCCCAGGGACGGCGGCTACCTCCTGCCGGTCAAGGACGCGGTGCGCAGGCCGAACGGCCTGTCGTCCGGGGACCAGGTCACGGTGGCGATGAGCATCCGGCTGAGGGTCTAGCCGCAAGCCCCGGCGCCTGCTCTCGTAGGCGCCGGCGTGTACGACGCGAGCTCCCCACGGCGAACCGGCACTCCCCATGGCGTGTGACCCGTGGGAGGCACCAAGACGCCTGCATCCCTTGGGGAACCGTTGGTGCAGGCCGTCGTCGCTGTCGGTGCGAGGCGTTGTCGTTGCTGAGGGCCGAGAGCCGGCTACGAGCGGAGGGCGGCCTCCGCGAGCAGGTCGACCTGCGCGGGGTCGGACACGCTCGCGTCGAGGACCAGCTCGTCGACGCCCGCCTCCTCGTAGGCCTGCAGCGCGCTGCGGACCGCGTCGGTCGACCGCAGCACGCTGTCCGCGATCATCCCGGCGACGTCCTCACCCATCGGCTCGTAGTAGTGGCGCATGTTGCGGCGGGACTCTTCGTCGGTGTCGCCGAGCCCGAAGTAGACCAGCGCGACGATCCTGGGCGCGCCCTCCCGACCGGCGTCGCTCCACGCGGCTCTGACGGTCTGCACGAAGCCCGCGACGGCGTCGGGGGGCAGGCCGCCGGCGGTCCAACCGACCCCGTGCTCGACCACCCGGCGTACCGCGGCGGCGTTGGTGCCGCCGATCAGGATCGGGATCGGGTTCTGCACCGGTGCTGGGGACACGGGGCGGGTCCCGGGCTGCAGGGGCTCACCGGCCCAGGCGGTCCTCAGGTCCCGCAGCTGCTGGTCGAACAGGGACCCCCGCTTGTCGAACGTGCGCCCGGTCAAGGTGAAGTCCGCCTCCCGCCACCCGACGCCCAAGCCGAGCGTGAGCCGCCCGCCGGAGATGCTGTCGACGGTGGCGGCTTGCTTGGCGAGCTCGGCGGCACTGCGGGCGGGGGCGATCAGCACGTTGGTCGTCAGCCGGATCCGCTCGGTGACCGCGGCGGCCGCGGCGAAGACGGTGAGCTCCTCGTAGCTCGGGTACGACACCGCGCCGATGCTGGCCAGGGTGCTGAAGCCCGCGTCCTCCGCGCGCCTGGCCCACTCGAGCAGCTGAGGTGCGGTCGTGCCCTGGACTGCGTTCGGCAGCCCGATACCGATCTCCATGAAGCGCCTCCAGATCGACGTCGTGGGCCTCGCCGGCCGCTGCGGCGACGCTACTAGCGTCCTCCGGGTGGACCGCAACACCCGACGGGGATCCTTCACCGACCGCGAGTGGGAGCACGTGGACCGCGCCCGGGTGGCGCGCCTGGCCACGGTCCGCCCCGACGGGCGGCCGCACCTGGTCCCGGTGACGTTCGCCCTCGCCGCGCCGGACCTGCTCGTCACCGCGGTGGACCACAAGCCGAAGCGCAGCACCGACCTCCAGCGGCTGCGCAACATCGCCGGCCGCCCCGAGGTGAGCGTCCTGGTGGACCACTACGACGACGACTGGGCGACGTTGTGGTGGGTGCGCATCGACGCGACCGCCAGTGTGGTCCTCGACGAGCCGCTCCGCACGACGCTCGTCGAGCCGCTCGTACGCCGGTACGACGCCTACGTCGACCGGCCGCCTGCGGGTCCGGTCATCGCGATGACGGTCCACACCGTCGTCTCGTGGAACCTCGACCCGGCGGCGGGAGGACGTGGGTGACGGGGTGCGGCATCCCCGACTTCTTTGCACTGGCCGACCAGCTCCCGGAGGTGACCCGGGTGGACAACGGCCGCTACTGGCGGGTCGCGGTGCACGAACGGACCTTCGGCTACCTGTGGGAGCCGACGCGCACGGTGGGACTGAAGCAGACGATCGCCGAGCAGCTCGCGCTCGTGGCCGAGCGGCCGGAGACGTTCGAGGTGCAGTTCACCTCGGGCGGGTTCGGGTGGGTCGTCGTCCGGCTGGCCGGGGTCGAGCGCGACGAGCTGGCCGAGCTCACCTTCGAGGCGTGGCGCCTGACCGCTCCGGCGGTGCTCGTCGACGAGCGTGGCGACCGGCTGCCTCACTGAGGCCCGCCGCACCCGGGCGCCGGTTCACCGTCCGGGATGTCCCTCGAGCCACGCCGCCGCCCGCCGTGCCGACGCCCGCGAGAGCCAGGCCTCCTGCACGACCTCCTCGAGCTCCTTGCGGCTGAGCTCCCCGAGGTCCGCGGCCCGGAGGAGGACCGACGGGTGGCCGTCGAAGTGCGCGGTGGTGAAGAACGGCGTGGACTCGTCCTGCACCAGCGCCTGCTTGTCCCCCTCGGAGGCCACCCAGAACACGATCACGTCGCGGTACCGCTCGCCGGTCGCCGGGTCGACCGCGTCGGGTCGCGGGTTGCGGAAGAAGACGAACGACTTCCCGCCGACCTGGTAGACCGGGTTGTCCGCCGTGCCCCGCTCCACCGTGACGTGCGGCATGGCCAGCGCCAGCTCGTGGACGTCCTCGACCCTGGCTGGCTGGCTCCCGTCCTCGACCACGTCTCGAGCGTAGGTCTGCTCGTCGGCGGTCATGACCACCTCCACACCCTCCCTGAGGGCCGCCACCTATCGTGACCCGATGGACGTCGAGAGTGCACAGGCCTGGCTCGACCGGTACGTCGCCGCGTGGATGTCCTACGACCGGGACGAGATCGCGTCCCTCTTCAGCGAGGACGTCACCTACCGCTACCACCCGTACGACGACGGGGTCGTCGGACGGGCAGCCGTCGTGGCGTCCTGGCTCGGGGACGAGGCCGACGACAGCGGGGCCTCCACGCGGGACGCACCCGGGACCTACGAGGCCGAGTACGCCCCGGTCGCGATCGACGGCGAGACCGTGGTGGCGACGGGCACCTCCCGGTACCGCGAGACGCCTGACGGGCCGGTCGTGCGCTCCTACCGGAACTGCTTCGTCCTGCGGTTCGACGGCGGTGGGCGTTGCCGCGACTTCACCGAGTTCTACCTGCGTGAACCGTGAGTCCGCGCCGGTGGGTCCTGTGGATCGAAGGGGCGTGGGACGGCGCCCGGCTGCGCCGGTCGGGCACGCGCACCCCCGTCGACCTGCGCATCGATGCCTACGTCGGTCACGGGAGCAGGCACGGCGTCGTGGTGCGCGGGCGGGTCCTCGACGACCCGACGCCCAGCGAGGCGGTGGAGGGCGAGGGTGTCGTCGACGCCGCCCTGCGCACCCTGCGCAACTTCCTGACCGACGAGCTCCCCGGGGTTCCGCTCCGGGTGACCGTGGGGGGCACTCCTGTCGAGACCGTCACCGATGCGGAGGGCTACTTCCAGGTGCGCCTGCAGCCCGACGCCCTCGTGAGCCCGTGGACCGCCGGCACCGTCGAGCTGGCCGCTCCGTACCGCGGCCTGGACCGCGTCGTCACCACCCCGCTGGAGGTCCTCGTCCCCGGACCCGACGCCCGGTTCGGGGTCGTCTCCGACATCGACGACACGATCCTGGAGACCGGCGTCCAGCGCGTCGGGCGGATGGTCCGCCAGACGTTCACCGGGTCGGCGCTGACGCGGACGCCCTTCCCGGGCGCCGCCGAGCTCTACCGCGACCTCGCGGCCGGGACCAATCCCGTCTTCTACGTGTCGTCGAGCCCGTGGAACCTGCACGCCTTCCTGCTGGCGTTCCTCCGGCACCGGGGGTTCCCCCTGGGTCCGGTCCTGCTCCGCGACCTGCTCGGGGGTGCCACCGGTCCCGAGCAGAAGCCGGGAAGGATCCAGGAGGTCCTCGACCTGCACCCCCGGCTGCGGTTCGTCCTCATCGGCGACTCCGGGGAGAAGGACCCGGAGATCTACGCCGAGGTCGTCCGCACCAACCCCGGGAGGATCCTCGCGGTCTACATCCGTGAGGTGCGGCTCGACCCGGGCGACGGTCGGGTCGAGGAGGTCACGGGGACCTGGACCGAGGACGTGCCGTTCGTGCTGGCCGCCGACACCGACGCCGTACGCCGGCACGCGTCCGGGCTCGGCCTGCTCTGAACCGGACCCGTCTCCACCCGGTCCGGACCACTCCCCAGGACGCGGGTTCCTCGTTACGGTCTGCGCATGGCCGAGACCATGACGATGAACCGCGTCGTCCACGCCGCCGTCCGTCGGGACCTGGAGCGCCTGGACCGGGCCCTCGAGGCAGCGCAGGACGGGGACACGGCCCGGGCAGCGGACCTGCAGCGTGCCTACGCCAACCTGCACGCGGAGCTGAAGCGCCACCACGAGCAGGAGGACCTGTACGTCTTCCCCGCGCTCACCAGGCTCGGAGTGGACACCGCGCTCCTCGAGGACATGGACGGCGAGCACCAGGCGATGGCCGACGCCCTCGACACGATGGCCACCGCCATGCAGCGGTACGCCGACACCGCCGCGGCCGCCGACGCGGCCGCGGCACGAGCGAGCCTCGGTGCGACCCGGGCCGTCGTCGAGCGCCACCTCGCCCACGAGGAGGGCGAGCTCGAGCCGCTCATGCACCCGCACGCCGAGAGCGAGGAGTGGAAGGCCGCCGAGAAGGCGCTGCGCACGTCGCCGCCGACCACCACCGGCCGCTTCTTCGCGTGGATCACCGACGGGATGGACCCGGAGAGCCGGGCCTACCTGCGGTCCACCGTCCCCGGACCGGTGGTCACCGTGTTCAGCCGGGTGTTCGGCCGTCGCTACCACCGGGAGGTCGCCCCGGTGTGGAGGTCGGCGCTGCCGTAGCCCGGACCTGCGCCTGCCCGGGCGTCGCGCCGCCGTCCGCGCCGTTAAGGCGTCGGCGACGTTGGACAATTGGTAACGCAACAGTTACCTTTTAGCCATGGACGTCTTCGACGCGCTCGCTGACCCGGTGCGCCGCTCGCTGCTTCAGGAGCTCGCCTCCGGGCCGCGTCGCGTCGTGGACCTGGCCGGCACCCGCGCGATCTCGCGACCCGCCGTCAGCAAGCACCTCCGGCTGCTGCGGGAGGCGGGAGCCGTGCGCGTGACCGACTCCGGGCGGGAGCGCTACTACGCCCTCGAGCCGGCGGGGGTCGCGCCCGTCGGGCGGTACGTCGACGGGCTGCTCTCGTCCGCCCTGCCTGTCCCGATCCCACCGCACGCGCTGGATGCCCTCGACACCGAGGTCCGGCGGACCACCCGCGACCGACGCAGCCGCAGGACGCAGGACGACACCGCGCAGCCCACCGAGGAGACCGCATGACCGTCCCCCAGCCGACCGGACACGTCGAGACCCGTGACGGGAAGCCGGTGCTCGTGTTGACCCGCCGGTTCACCGCCCCGATCGAGGACGTCTGGGCTGCCGTGACCGAGTCCGACCGGCTGGCCCGCTGGATCGGCCGCTGGGAGGGCGACCCCGCGACCGGCAGCGTGCAGCTCCACATGCTCGTCGAGGAGGGGCACGGGGGAGAGCCGGTGGAGATCCGCCGCTGCGAGCCGCCGCGCGTCCTGCAGGTGACGACGTGGCAGGGGGACGAGGCCTGGCACCTGGACCTCGAGCTGGCGCACTCCGGGGGGGTGACCACGTTGACGTTCAGCCAGCCCGGTCTCACCGCCGAGGCGGCCACGGACGTCGGCCCCGGCTGGGAGTACTACTTCGACCGGTTGGTCGACGCGGAGGAGGGGCGCGACCCTGCTGACCGTGACTTCTCGCGTGACTACCACCCGGCGATGTCACCGCACTACCGGGCGCAGTACGACGCACGCTGACCGGGCGCGCCGTCCTCGCGCCGTGTGAGACTGCGGCCGTGCGGAGCGCGTACCGAGCGGGACGTGCCATGACCGATGTGGTGGTGCTCGGCGCCGGCCTGGCGGGGCTGTGGGCGGCCGCGGCTGCCGCCGGCGCGGGGGCGACCGTGCTGGTCCTGGAACGCGACCGGGATCCCGGAGGCGCCCGGGCCCGCGCCGGCGTCCCGCAGGGGGCGCAGCCCCACGTCTTCCTGCACCGCGGGCTGCGGGCGGCGGAGGAGCTGCTGCCAGGGCTCCGCGCGGACCTGCTCGAGGCGGGCGGCGTGTCCGTCGACACCGGTCTGCTGCCCTGGCTCGGGGAGCACGGGTGGCTCCCGACGCGGTCGTCGTACGACGTCGTGTCGCTGACGCGGCCGCTCTTCGAGGACGTGGTGCGTGAGCGGGTCCTCCGCCTTCCCGGCGTCGAGGTCGGGTGGGAGGTACGTGTCGACGGTCTGTCACGGGGCGCCGGGGGCTGGCGCGTGCACGTGACCGGCGCGCACGACCTGACCGCCGCTCTCGTCGTGGACGCCACGGGTCGCTCCTCCAGGCTGCGTCGCTGGCTCGAGGAGACCGGCCTCCGCACCCCGGAGCCGTGGACGCTGGACGCCCGGATGGGTTACGCCACCCAGGCCGTCGCGGGTGGCCCCGATCCCCGTGACCTGCCAGGGGTGGTCGTGCAGGCGACGCCGGAGTCGCCGGTCGGTGGCCTCGCCCTGCCTGTCGAGGGAGGACGCTGGCTCGTGTCGGCCGTGGGGTTCGGCGACCGGAGACCGCCGCGTGACCCCGACGGGTTCGCAGCGTTCCTGGCAGCCCTGCCTGATCCCGCTCTCGCGGCGGTCCTGTCGGCCGGGCGGCGCGTCGGGGAGGTGGCGCTGCACCGTCAGACCGCCAACCGGCGCCACCGCTACGCGCGGGTCGCGAGCTGGCCCGAGGGGCTCCTCGCGCTCGGGGACGCGCTGTGCTGTTTCGACCCGGTCTACGGACAGGGCGTCACGGTGAGCGCGTGCCAGGCGCTGCGGCTGCGGACCGCGCTCACCGGCACCGGGACGGCACCAGGGACCGCGCACCGACTGCTCCGCGCCTTCGACAGGATCGCGGACTTCCCGTGGGCGGTGGCGACCGGCCAGGACGTGCGAATGCCGTCGAGCGCGGGTCGGCAGTCGGTGGCCCAGGCCGCCGTGTCCGGATGGGCCTCAGCGGTCGGGCGACGGGCGGTGGACGGAGACCCTCGTGCGCACGAGGTGATGTCGGGGGTCTACCACCTCGAGACGTCACCGCTCGCGCTGGTCCACCCTGCCCTCGTCGCGTCCGTCGTCCAGGGCCGGCTCCGCCGCACCCGGACCGCCGCCCCGCGGCCGGAGGTCCTCGACGTCCTCACCGCCTGAGCTGCGAGCCGGTGTCAGCGAGCGTCGAGCTGGGCGAGGAGGCGCCGTACGGTCTCGCGTGCGCGGTCGCGGATCTCCGGGCCGTGGGTGAAGCCGGCGACCTCGTAGTCCAGGTCGCCCAGGCGGTGAGCGGTGCGCTCGGTCATCGCGAAGTCCGAGCACAGAAACGAGGGGGAGAGGCGCGCTCCGCCGAGGAACCCGAAGTTGAACAGCGCGTCACCGGTGATGAGCGTCCCGGTGGTCTCGACGAGGAGCGACACGTGTCCCGGGGAGTGCCCGGGGGTGTGCACCACCCGGAGTCCGCCGCTGACCGGCAGCACCTCGCCGTCCTGCAGGGGCGGTCCGGGCTCGAACGCCTCGATCGTCGACGTGCCCGTGCGTGCCAGCAGCCGCCCCAACCGGGTGGTCCGGTCGTTGGAGCCGGTGATCGCGCCCGACCGCGCCCAGCCGTGGTCCCCACCGTGCACCAGGACCGGGGCGCCCGTGCGACGGCTCATCTCGGCGGCACCCCCCGCGTGGTCGGGGTGCACGTGGGTGAGGACGATGCGGGTGACGTCGTGCGGGTGCTTGCCCATGGCGGCGAGCCCCGCGACGATCCTGGCCGGAGCGCGCTTCAGGCCGGTGTCGACCAGGGTCACGCTGCCGTCGTCCTGCACCAACGCGAACGAGTTGACGAAGTTCCTGCCGGCCGTCGGGATCCTGAAGACACCCGGGGCGAGCGGGACGGCGGGAGTCGCGGCCATCCTCGGAGCGTACGTCCGGTGCCGCCGGTGCCGCCGGTGCCGCCGTGCGGTGCCTCAGCTGACGACGATGGTGAACTGCTGGCGGGCGGACTGACCGGCGCTGTCGTCGACCTGCACGGTGAAGACGTAGGTGCCGGCGGCCGATGGCGTCCCGAGCACGCGACCGGGCGAGGCCTGGACGCTCAGTCCCGGAGGCAGCGTCCCCCCGACGAGGGACCACCGCCACGGCGGTGTGCCGCCGAGGGGGAACAGCCCGGTCTCGTAGGCGACGCCCACCCGGCCGTTGGGGAGCTGGTCGGTGCCGTTGTTCACGATGAGCGGGGCGGCCGGGTCGACGGTCAGCGTGAAGGTCCTCGTCGCGGTGTTGCCTGCGCCGTCGCGCGCCCGCACGGTGAACGTCGTGGTCTGCACCCGCGTCGGGATGCCGGTCACCCCGGTGGTGCGGGACAGCCGCAGGGAGTCGCCGGCGAACCGGAGGCCGTCGGGCACCCTCCCGCTCACCAGCGACCACCGGTACGGCGTGCCCTGGCCACAGCACGCCTCGATGAACCCGGCGTAGTCGGCGCCGACACGCGCGTTCGGGAGGGGTGACTCGGTGATGATCCGGAACAACGACGTCGTGGTGACCGTCAGCAGCGCGGTCCGGGTCACGCCCTGGTGGGTCGCGGAGATCGTGGCCGTGCCGGAGCCGGACCCGTTGATGAACACCGGGAAGGCGCCGGTCGAGCTCAGCGCGGGGATCGTCACCGAGGCGGGGACGGTCGCGAGCGCCACGTTGCTGCTCGCCAGGACGACGTCCGCGCCGCCGGTCGGGGTCAGCGCGGTGAAGAACAGGGTGGCGGAGGTCTGCGTCGTCCCGCGCTGCACCGTGGCCGGGCTGAGGGAGAGGGAGTCCAGGGTCGTACCGGACGGCGGCGGCGGCGGGGGTGGCGGCGGCGGCGGGGGCGGCGGTGCCGGCGGTGTCACGGTCACCGTTGCGGTCCTCGTGACGCCGTTGTAGCGCGCCGTGACGGTCGCCGTCGTGGTGGCGCTCACCGCGCTCGTCGTGAGCCCCGAGACGGCGCTGCTGGAACCGGCGGGCACGGTGGCGGACGCCGGCACGCTCACCGTCGTGCTGCTGCTGGTCAAGGTCACGATCGCGCCGCCGGCGGGCGCGGGCGCCGAGAGCGTCACGGTCGCCGACGCCGAGCCACCGCCCTGCAGGCTGGCCGGGCTGACGGCGATCGCGCTCAGTGCCGCGGTCGCCGGCGCCGTGACGGTGCACCCCGACAGCCGCACGTTGGCCGGTGAGGCAGAGCCGTCGTTGACGTCGACGGTGCAGTCGGCCGGTCCGGCGTACCCGGAGCGGTCGATCCGGAAGCTCCCGGAGCTGCTGCTCGTGGCCATCTGGACCCCGTCGACGGTGATCGGTCGACTCGCTGCGGCGGATCCCTCGATCCGCAGCCGGGTCCCGGAGACCTCAGCCCGCGAGACCGAGACGACCGCTTCTGCGGGCCCCGCCAGCGTGACGGTCAGCACCGCCGTCAGCGCCGCCAGGACCAGGACCGTGAACCTCGTGCGAACCGCCATGTCCGTCTCCTCGACGTCCCACCCGTCCAGCAGGTTGCGCGCGGGTGCGAGGCGTCCGCAACGTCCGGTCGGACCAGTCCCGGCGCTGCCGTACGCATTTAAGGCGACATCTCCGGTGGTGCTAGTACGGATGGACAGTGGCGTGGGCGACTCGGTCCCGGGCCGACCTCGGCACCGGTGTCACAGGACGACCTCGGCCGGTGTCTCCCTGGCACGGGCGGACGAGCCGCTCGCGACACGAGGAGGACACATGAGCGCGACCCGGATTCCTGAGGCGGAGATGACCAGCCTTTTCGGCGCAGTGACAACAAAGGTAGGAACGAAGATGTGCGGCACCATGCCCGAGCCGCTCGAGGTGATGTGGCACAACAAGCGGGTCCTGCGGACCTACCTCGGCCTCGGCCAGAAGGCGGCCCGCTGGAGCCGGTGCGACGAGAGCCTGAAGTGCTACGCGCACCTGGCGGTGGCCGCCCTCGTCGGCTGCAGCTGGTGCCTCGACCTCGGCTACTTCCAGGCGAACAACGAGGGGCTCGACCTGACGAAGGCGCGGGAGGTGCCGCGCTGGCGGGAGTCGGAGGCGTTCACGCCGCTGGAGAGCGACGTCCTGGAGTACGCCGAGGCGGTCTCGATGACGCCGCCGACCGTCGGGGCGGATGGCGTCGCCGGCATGACCGGCGACCCGTTCGTCGACCACCGGAGCCTGCTGTTCACCGTCGCCTACGAGATGCTGGGTTCCGCCGCCGACGCGGAGGACGTCGTGCAGGAGACCTGGTTGTGGTGGGCGGCTCCCGGTTGGCGCGGTGGGCGATCTGGCGCACCGTTGCCGGGGCCTTGCCGACCGTCTCCGCGATCTCGGCGTACGGCGTCTCGAAGACCTCGCGCAGCATGAATACGGCTCAGGAGCACGTGGCCACGCGGCGCCCGCGGGTGGCGGTGAGCCGGGCCGAGCAGGAGGCGGTCGTCGACCGGTTCCTCGCGGCGGTCCGCAACGGCGACGTCGAGGGGCTGCTCGCCGTGCTCGCGCCCGACGTCGTCGTGGTGGCCGACGGTGGCGGGGTCGTCTCGGCAGCACTGCGGCCGATCGTCGGCGTCGGCCGGGTCGCGGCCTTCCTCGGCGGCCTCGCCGCGAAGGTCGGTGCCTTTCGACGTGGTGCCGGTGTGGCTCAACGGGGCGCCCGCGATGCGCATCGACCTCGACGCCTCGCTGGACACGGTTGCGAGCCTCGTGGTCGAGGACGGTCGGATCACCCGGATCTACGCCGTCCGCAACCCCGCCAAGCTGGCCCGGCTCGAGAAGGAGGCCGCCCTCAGCCGGTGACACCCGACGGGGGAGCGCCGCCCCCGTCGAGGAGCCGCCGCGCCCCGTCGAGCGCCTGCCGTGCGTCGGTCGCCAGGCGGCCCACCAGCTCGCCGGCGGGGAGCTCGGACGCGAGCGGGTAGGCCTCGCCCGCCCACAGGTTGAGCACCTCCGGGTCGCCGTGGCTGCGACCCCAGGCGCGCAGCGGTGCGGTGAGGACGTGCACGCGCGGGTACGCCGCGGGAGCCTCCGCGGAGTAGGTGTCGAGGAACCGGTTGCGCAGGCCACGAGCCAGGCGTCCGGTGAACGCGCGGGTCAGCGCGGTCGAGCGGTCGCCCTGCGCCAGCGCCTCGCGGTGCGGTGCCGACGTCCCCGCCTCCGGGCACCTCAGGAAGGCCGTGCCGGGTGCGCCTGCGCGGGCGCCGGCAGCGAGGACGGCCGCGAGGCCGGCACCGGTCGTGATGCCGCCGGTGGCCACCATCGGCACCGAGGTGGCGGCTGCGACGAGCTGGAGGAGGGGGAGCAGGCTGATCCCGTCGACGTCGTCGCGGGAGCCGCCGCGGTGACCGCCGGCCTCGATGCCCTGCACCACCAGGCAGTCGGCGCCGACGTCCTGGGCGGCGCGCGCCTCATCGGTCGTCGTGACCGTCACCCACACCTCGCTGCCCGACGACCCGAGGTCCAGGACCGCCTCGCGGGTCGGGCACCCGAAGGTGACCGACACGACGGGCACCCGGGTGGCGTGCAGCACCGCGACCTTCGCACCCCACTCGTCGTCGTCGCGGCCGGCGTCGCCCCGACCGTCACCCGGACCGTCGCCCAGCGCCACCCCGGCCCGGTCGGCTTCCGGCGCCAGCCGTCGGGCATAGGCGCGGGTCGACCGGGGGTCGGCCGCAGGCTGGGGGTGGAACAGGTTGACACCGAACGGCCGACGCGTCAGCGCCCGGGTCCGCTCGATCCGCTCCCCGAGCTCCGCCGCGGAGAGGTAGCCGGCGGCGAGGAACCCGAGCCCACCTGCCTCGCTGACCGCCGCGCAGAGCTCGGGCGTCGAGGGGCCGCCGGCCAGCGGGGCCAGGACCACCGGTACCGGACACTCGTCGAGCAACATCGGACCTCCTCGCAGGCCTGCATCGAACGCCGGTTCTCAGCGTGGCGTCAACGTCGCGTGCACCACGAGGACGTCGTGGTCGCTGAACCGCGCAGGCAGCACCGTGCTGTCCGGGTCGCGCAGCCGGCCGCCGCCGTAGACGTGCTGGATCCCCGGGGCCTGGTCCGCGGCGCTGTCCGTCCGCCACCACGCCTCCGGCGGCGCGCACGCCTCGGTCCGGTTGACGTCCCCCCCGAACGCGAACGCCGCGGCACCGCGCGCGGCCAGCACCTCCGCCAGCTCGGCACACTGCGCATTGCGCGCGTCGGCCGCCGCGGGCGTGTGCGGCGTCTCGAGGTGTGCCGCGCAGACGTCGACGCCGAGCCGGGTCGAGACGCAGAGCCACCGACGTTCCTCGAGGTCGGACTGCGCGTCGAAGGGCTCGGTCCCGGAGCCGACGACCGGCGCCCGAGTAAGGACCGCGTTGCCGAACGACCCACGACCACGCGGGTCGACGCAGGCCAGCCGCGCCCCGGCGTACGCCACCTGCGCGAACCGGGCGTCGTAGCCGACCCGTCGGGCGATCTCGTCGACGTCACCGCGGCAGGTCTCGGTGAGCGTCACGGCATCGGGCCGCAGCGCCCGGATCCGCGCGACCGCCTCGTCGACGACCGCGGGGTACGCCGCGTCCTCATAGCAGCCCGCGAGCCCGGAGAGGCAGAGGTTCATCTGCACGAGCGTGTACGTCGTCGACCGCCGCGAGCCGGGAGGCGACGGCTCGGCCCGGCCGACCTGAGGCTCCGAGGTCGCGGTGCCGCGACCACCGACCGCGTCCGCAACGGGTCCGCTGACGGGAGCGCCGGGGTCGCGGAAGGGGACCGGCCAGCCCCGGGCCACCCCGACGGCGAGCAGGCAGCCGGCGACCGCTGCTCCCAGGCCGGCGGCCCTCAGGGAGCGGCGGGCACGCGACGGCCGGGCGGCGTGCTTGGGCCTCCGGGTGCTCACCGGCCGTCACGACTGACGTGCTGGTCGTCCTTGAGGCTGGACCAGGTGCCGCCCCACCGCCAGCCGATCGAGGCGAACGCGCGCACCGCCGGGCCGTCCGCGGTGACCATGCCGGGGCGCCGCCAGTCCCGGTCGAGGTACGCCGACGCCAGCTCGGGCAGGACGACGTCACCCCTGACGTACGGGTTCTGGAACGGGTCGAGGTCCACGGCCAGACCGTAGGCGTGCTGGGAGTCCTGCGTCCCCCCACGCACCGGCCTGCAGGCGAACGACCCGGTGGTGTTGCCGTCCCCCGTCGGCGCAGCGTCGAGGTCCTGCCGCCGGGCGATGCCCATGGCCTCGATCGGGAACCTCGCTCGGTAGAGCTGCCGGAAGACGGCGACCAGGTCGGCGGCCGCCGATCCGTGGACCAGCAGCGCCTGGAAGCCGCGACCCGGGAGCGCGGGGATCGCGTCCGGGGTGTTCCAGCGCCGCACCCGCAGGACCGGTGGCGTGGGGAGGACCTCCCCGAAGCCGTCCTCGGTCAGGGGCAGGACGCGGGTGCCCAGCCACGAGGGCGGCTCCGTCCCGCGTCGAGGCGGAGCCGAGGAGCGCGGGTCGTCCGGAGCCTCACCCGTGCCGGGTGAGTGGGGACGGTCAGGCGGCTCTGGGCTCGCGGCCGACCCCGGCCCCGCGGTGTCCGGTGCCGGCGACGTCGGGCCGGCATCGGGTCCGGCGCCGCATGCCGTCAGGGTGCCGGCGAGCACAGCGCCCGCGAGCCGCAGGCGCCATCGTCGCCGCACGTCACCACGCTAGCCGCCCGCGTCAGGGGCCTCCAGCAACCGTCCTTCCGGCGCCCGGCGTGACCGCAGCCGGTCACTCCGGGGCGCTGTCCCACCGGCCGGTCGGCGGCTAGCATCCCGCTGCATGTCTCGCCATCCGGATGTGGCCCTTGCCGGGCAGGACCTCGCCGCGGCCGTACCCGAGGACGAGCGCCGCGCGGTGGCGCCGGGCCGGTGCGGGGTCTGCCGACAGCCGCTCGTCGGCGGCGCCTGCCCCAACACCGTGTGCCACCTGCCCGACCGGGGGTTCTCGGAGGTCCTGACGGTCTCCGAGGACGCCGACCGGTGCTGGGACATGATCCGGCGCTACAAGTACGACGAGGAGAAGGGCCGCGCGGAGGAGCTCGCCCGGCTGCTCGTGGCCTACCTCGACAGTGACCGGGCCCGGGTGGAGCGGTTCGACCACATCACGACCTGCGCGCTCTACACCGGACCGCGGGCGCCTCGGCTCTGGGACTACCTGGCGCTGATCGTCGAGGCCGCCCAGCGCATCGATCCCGGCTGGCCCTTCGCCCCTGACCTCATCACCAAGTCCGGACCCACCGGCCGGTTCCTCGGCATCGGGGTGGAGGAGCGCCGGAGGATCGCCGAGGGGGAGCTGCGGGCCGCGCTCGCCGTACCCGAGCCCGAGCGGGTCGCGGGCAAGAGCGTCCTCGTGCTCGACGACGTCTACTCCGAGGGGTTCTCGCTGCGGGAGATGGCACGCGCCCTGCGCGAGGCGGGGGCCGCCGAGGTCGCCGGCCTGGTGTTCTGCCGGAAGAAGGGCGCCTGATGTCCGGTCCACTGCACCGGCCCTACCCGCCGGACCGCTACCGCGGCACGACCGGCGAGGTGTCCGCCCGCTTCCGCGCCGACGGCGCGGACCCCGACATCCGCTACCGGACCGGGGGGACCTGCGAGTACCTCGCCACCGGCGACACGACCGGCACCACCTTCGGCCTCTACCGCTGGACCTTCGGAGAGAGCGAGTCCGGACCGGACCCGCACTTCCACCGGGCGATCACCGAGTCGTTCTATGTGCTCGCCGGGGAGGTCCGGCTGTACGACGGCAGCGGCTGGCGGACGGGACGTCCGGGTGACTTCCTGTTCGTGCCCGAGGGCGGTCTCCACGGCTTCCGCGGCGCCCACGGGGCCTCGATGCTGCTGCTCTTCGCCCCGGGAGCGCCCCGGGAGGACTACTTCGAGACGCTCGCGGCGGCCGAGCCGATGACCGCCGAGGAGCGCGCGGAGTTCATGCTGCGCCACGACACCTCCTGGGTGTGAGGCATCGCCCGGGTCGAGCCGCCCCTCGTGACGGGTCGAGCCGCCCCTGGTGACCGCTCGAGCCGCCCTCGGTGACCGGTCGAGCCGCCCCGCGTGACGGGTCTCCCACGTCGCTCAGCCGGGCAGCAGCGAGCGCACCACCTCGACCACCAGGGCGTGGTCCTCCAGCTGCGGCAGGCCGGAGACCGCGACGGAGCCGATGACGCCGACCCCGACGACGGTCAGCGGGAACGCCCCGCCGTGCGCGGCGTACCGCCCGGTCGGGACGAGGAACATCTCCTCGAGCGAGCGCCCGGCGTCGCGGCAGAGCTGCCCGACGTGCAGTGAGCTGTGGTGGAAGCGGCGGACGACGCGTGCCTTCCGCCTGAGCCAGGCGTCGTTGTCGGGGGCGCTCCCGGGGAGCGCCGCGTGGAAGAGCTGGTGGTCGCCGCGGGTGATGTCGACCGCAACGGGCAGCTGCTGCTCCCTGGCGGTGGTGGCGAGCGCGACGCCGAGCCGCCAGGCGTCGTCCTCGTCGAACCGCTGCCACCGCAGCTCCTGCTCCTGCGCCGTCAGCTCCGCCACCGACGGCCATGCCCGGTCCGTGCTGTCCATCCCGTGCTCCTCGCGCTCGTCGTCCCGCACCAGGACAGCACGCCGCCGGCGTCGTACGCCACCGGCTCGCGCCGGCCGGTCACGAGGGGCGGGTCGACCGGTCAGGAGGGGCGGCTCGCCGGACTGCTGCCGTGGCCACCAGGCGGCGCTCGCTGCGCCGTGCGACGGCCGGCTGCGAGGCGACGGAGCCCGTCCGGTCCGCCTGCACCGCGACGAGCAGCGAGGCGCTGTCGGCGTAACGCCCGACCGCGTCCCAGAAGGCCGCCCGCTCCCTCAGGTCGTGGCAGAGCTGCACCGCCTCCTCCGCCTGGTCGATGACCAGCGCGGCTGCCACCCCTGCCCGCACGAACGGCGTCGTACCGCGTCCAGGAGGGTCGACCACCACCAGGACGCCGTCGATCTCGAGCACCGGTCCAGGGTCCCGCCGGAGTCGCGCCTCGACCCGGTCGAGCTCAGGGGCGTGGCGGAGCACCGCCAGCTCGAGTGCCGTGAGGTCAGGCCCTGGATCGAGGCCAAGGTCGTCGGCGAGCATGAGGCGCGCTCGTCGGAGCGTCTCCAGCGCGTCGGCCTGCCGACCCGAGCGGTACTGCGCAGTCGCCAGCATGTGCCAGCGCCGCTCGCGACAGGGGGCGTCGCGGACCATGGCCACCGCAGCCGCGAGCACGTCGCGGTGCCCGCCGGACTGGAGGCGAGCCTCGAGCCACCAGTCGCGGGCATCCTCGCGGAGCTCCTCGAGCCGCATCGCCTCCCAGGCCCCGGGCTCCCATGCCGCGAGCTCCTCGAGGGGCCGGCCGCGCCAGAGGCCGATGGCCTCCTCGAGCTGGTACGCCGCGCGCTCCGGCTCGCCCGACCGCAGCAGCTCCCGGCCCCGGGCGACTCGCTGCTCGAAGTCGCGTACGTCGACGTCCGTCGGCCCGAGAGCGAGCCGGTAGCCGTGCGGGACGGTCTCGACGGCGTCGGGGCCGAGCGCTCTGCGGATCCTGACCACGCAGCCCTGCAGGTTCTTCGACCAGGACGCCGGCGGGCGGTCCCCCCACAGGGCGTCGGCGAGCTGCTCGAGAGTGAGGCAGGCACCCGGGCGCACCGCCAGCGCGGCCAGCACGACGCGGTCGCGTGGGTTCAGCGTGGCGGCCCTGACGTCGTCGAGGACGAGGGGCCCCAGGAGCCCGACCCTCACTTGCTGAGTGTTGGTCAGGCACCGGCCCTGGTCAATCGCGGACCAGTCAGCCGCAGGACGGTCGGGTCCGCCGCGGATACCGAGCCGATACCGGCGGCCCGTAGACCCCCGACTGTGTCCGCTCACCACGAGCGGCCATGAAGGAGGCAACGATGAAGTCCACACTCGTGGCGATCACGGCGATGACCGCTGCCCTGACCGTCCTCCCCGGACCGGCGGCAACGTCGGTCGTCAGCGGGACCGGCGGCTCACGAGCCGGGTGCTGCAGCGGCGCTCAGGCAGGAGCCGTCCTGGACTGGGAGCGAACCGCGTTGCGCACGGTCTACGGGGAAGCCCTCCTCGCGCCCCCGGTAGGTGCGTTGTACCTCGGGTTCTCCTCGCTGGCGGTGCACGACGCCGTCGAGCGCGCCGCCCGGAGGGGTGGGCGTCCCGACGCTGCCGCGGCACGGGCCGCCCACGACGTCCTCGCCGAGTACTTCCCGGCGTCGACCGTGAACCTCGACGCCGATCTCGACGCCAGCCTCGCCGCCGTACCGGACGGCCGCGCGCAGGCCAAGGGCGTCCGCATCGGCCGGCGTGCCGCGGCACGGATGATCGAGAGCCGGGTCGGCGACGGGAGGGACGACACGTCGATCGTCTACACCGTCCCGACCCCCGTACCGGTCGGGGTCTGGGAGCCGCCCGAGACCGGCATGCTCGCGCCATGGATGGGGTTCGTGAAGCCCCTCGTGCTGGACTCGCGGGTGCGGGTCGACGGTCCCAACCGGCTCCGGAGCGAGCAGTATGCCGGGGACTTCCGGCAGGTGAAGCGGATCGGCAGCATTGACTCCACGGCCCGCACGGACCGGCAGACCGAGCTGGCGACCTTCTACAACTTCAACGCCGTGATCATGTTCCGTGAGGCGCTGGTGCGTCACCTCGAGCGTCATCCGTTGTCGATCCGCAGGACCGCCCGCTTGTTCGCCGCGCTCGACGCCTCGACAGCAGATTCGCTCATCCAGGCCTGGCGGCCGAAGTTCGTCGGCCGGTTCTGGCGGCCGTGGGAGGCGATCCAGCGCGCCGCCGAGGACGGCAACCCCGTCACACGACCCGACGCGACCTGGGAGCCGCTGCTTCCCAAGCCGCCCTACCCCGACTACCTCAGCGGCCACGGCAGCGCCACGTCCTCGTTCGCCACCACGGTCCGCCGGGTCCTCGGCGAGCGCACCCGGATGACGCTCATGGCGACCCTGCCCACCGGTGAGGTCGAGACCCGCCGCTACCGCCGGCTCAGCGCCATCGAGCACCAGGCCCACATGGCCCGGATCTGGGGTGGCCTCCACTTCGAGGACACCATGGCCGACACCTACCGGATGGGGCACCGGACCGCCCGGCGGGTGTGGGCCGAGCTGGCCCGCTGACCACTGCTCAGGATCGAGCCGCCCACCATGGTGGGCGGCTCGACCCGTCATCAGGGGCGGGTCGACCGGTCACGGGGGGCGGCTCGGCGATCATGGGGGCATGGCCGTCCACGTCGGCACCTCCGGGTGGAGCTACGACCACTGGCAGGACGTGCTCTACCCCGCCGGCACCCGCCCGGCAGACCGGCTCGGCGTCTACACGCGCACCTTCGGCACCGTCGAGCTGAACGCCAGCTTCTACCGCTGGCCCAGGGACACCACCTTCGCCGGCTGGCGACGCCGGCTGCCACCGGGGTTCGTCCTGTCGGTCAAGGCGCCCCGTGGACTGACCCACGCCAAGCGCCTCTACGGCCCCGAGACCTGGCTGCAGCGGATCGCGGCGTGCTGGCACGAGCTCGGCGAGCGGCGCGGCGTCCTCCTCGTCCAGCTCCGCCCCGACCACGAGCGCGACGACGACCGCCTCGACTGGTTTCTTGCCCACGTCCCGCCGTGGCTCCGCGTCGCCGTCGAGCTGAGGCACCCGACCTGGCAGCACGACGACGTCTTCTCCCTCCTCGAGCGACGCGGCGCGGCGTACTGCGTCGTGAGCGGCGCCGGGCTGCCGTGCGTCCTGCGCGCCACGGCGCCGTTCGTGTACGTCCGGCTCCACGGGCCCAGCCACGACCACCTGTACGCCGGGAGCTACTCCGACGACGACCTCTCGTGGTGGGCCGACCGCATCCGGGAGTGGCACGCCTCGGGGCGTGACGTCCTCGCCTACTTCAACAACGACGGTCAGGGTCACGCGGTGCGGAACGCGTTGCGACTCAGGGAGCTCACGGATGCGGGGTGACGCGTCGGACACCGACGATGTCGGTGGACGGTGTGATGCTGTCGCCAGGGGAGCCGCAGCGAGCGGCGCAGGCCGAGGAGGGTGGACGCGGTGTCGGTGATCGCCACGCACGGCCTGACCAAGCGCTACGGCCCCGTGACCGCCGTCGAGGGCCTGACCGTCGAGGTGCCGACCGGGGTCACCGGGCTGGTCGGGGCCAACGGCGCCGGGAAGTCGACGCTGCTCAAGATCCTCCTCGGGCTGCTGCCCGCGACCGAGGGCTCCGCGAGCGTGCTCGAGCTCGACGTGGCGACCGAGGGGCCGGCGATCCGCGAGCGGGTCGGCTACATGCCCGAGCACGACTGCCTCCCCCCGGACGTGTCCGCTACCGAGTTCGTCGTCCACATGGCCCGGATGTCGGGCCTGCCGATGACCGCCGCGCGCGAGCGTGCGGCGGACACCCTGCGGCACGTCGGGCTCTACGAGGAGCGCTACCGCCCGATGGGGGGCTACTCGACGGGGATGCGGCAGCGGGTCAAGCTCGCGCAGGCGCTCGTGCACGACCCCGACCTGGTGCTCCTCGACGAGCCGACCAACGGCCTCGACCCCGCCGGGCGCGACGACATGCTCGAGCTGATCCGGCGCATCGGCGCCGAGTTCGGGATCGCGGTCGTCGTGACCTCCCACCTGCTCGGTGAGCTCGAGCGGGTCTGCAGCGGGATCGTCGTCATCGACGCCGGCCGGCTGCTGCGGCACTCGAGCACCGCGTCGGTCACCGCCGCCCGGCCCGTCGTCACCGTGGAGGTCGACCGCGACCTCGCCGCGCTCTCGGCGTGGCTGGGCAGGGCGGGGGTCCCGGTCCGCAGCGAAGGCCGGCTGCTGCACGTCGACGTCGTCGACGACACCGCCTACGACCTGGTGCGCGACGGCGTCGCCGAGCTGGGCCTCGGCCTGGTACGGATGGAGCGGGAGCGGCACCGGATGACCGAGATCTTCACGGGTGCGCCTGCGGGCGCCGTCCCCCAGGGAGGCGGCCGTGGCTGACCCCGTCCTGGCACCGCCGGGGGAGGGCGCCGGCGCCATCCACGACATCGGCTACCGCCACTACGACGGACCCCGGCTCGGCCCGGGGTACATCAGGCGGTCGCTGTTCGTCGACACCCTCCGGGGCGCCTACGGGCTCGGCCGGTCCGCCCGGTCGAAGGTGATGCCGTTCCTCCTGCTCGGGGTGATGGTGCTGACCGCGGTCGTGGTCGGCATCGTCACCAGCTACGTCACCGTCCTCGACGCGCTGCCCATCGGGTACACCGCGTTCGTCATCACGATGCAGGTCGCCATCACGGTCTTCCTCGGCTCGCAGTCGCCGGCGGTGGTGAGCCGGGACCTGCGCTACCGCACCTCCGCGCTCTACTTCTCCCGGCCGCTGAGCCGCCAGCAGTACGTCCAGGCCAAGTACGCCGGGATGAGCGCCGCGCTCTTCCTGCTCCTGGCGGTCCCGATCACGCTCCTGCTGGCCGGCGCCCTCCTGGCCGAGCTGCCGATCGGCGAGCAGCTCCCCGACTACCTCCGGGCGATGGTGGGGGCCGCGCTGCACTCGCTCGTCCTCGGCGGCATCGGGCTCGTGGTCGCGGCGATGACACCGCGCCGCGGGCTCGGGGTCGCCGCGGTCGTCGGGGTCCTCATCGTGCTCTCGGGGCTGCAGGGGACCGTGCGGGCGATGGCCGAGGTGTTCGGCAACGAGACGTTCAGCGGCTACACCGGCCTGATCTCGCCGTACACGCTCGTCGACGGGGTGGTGGCCGGTGCGCTCGGAGCGGATTCGTCCATCGCCCAGGCGCCACCGGGCGCGGTCGGCACCGCGGTCTTCGTGGTCGTGACGGTGCTGGTCGTGGTCGGCTGCTACGCCCTGCTCGTCGCCCGGTACCGGAAGGCCCTCTCATGACGCTCCGCGGGTCCGACACATGAGCCAGGTGGAGCTCGACGCGGTGTCGCGCTGGTTCGGCAACGTGGTCGCGGTCAACGACGTGACGATGCACCTCGGGCCCGGTGTCACCGGGCTCCTCGGCCCCAACGGCGCGGGCAAGTCGACGCTGATCGCGATGATGGCGGGCTTCCTCGCCCCCTCGGCGGGCTCGGTGACTCTCGACGGCCGCCGGCTGCACCGCGACCCGCAGGTCTACCGGGAGGTCGGGCTCGTCCCCGAGCGGGAGGAGATGTACGACGCGCTGACCGGCTGGGACTTCGTGCTGGCCAACGCCCGGCTGCACGGGCTCGGGGACCCCGACGGCGCGGCTCGGCGCGCGATCGCCGCCGTCGAGATGGCCGACGTGCAGGACCGCGACATCCGGACCTACTCCAAGGGGATGCGTCAGCGGATCAAGATGGCGACCGCGCTCGTGCACGACCCCGCCGTGCTGCTCCTGGACGAGCCGTTCAACGGCATGGACCCGCGGCAGCGGCTGCACCTGATGGAGCTGCTGCACCGGCTCGGCGACGAGGGCCGGACGATCCTGTTCAGCTCCCACATCCTGGAGGAGGTCGAGGAGATCGCGGCACGCATCGAGGTGATGGTCTCCGGGCGGCACGCCGCCTCGGGTGACTTCCGCGAGATCCGCCGGCTCATGACCCAACGGCCGCACCAGTTCACCCTCCGCTCCAGTGACGACCGCGCCCTGGCGTCGGCGGTGATCGCCGAGCCGAGCACCTCCGGTGTCGAGCTCGTCCGCGGCGGGGGCAGCAGCGCGGTCCACGTGGCCGCGACCGACTACGCCTCGTTCATCACCGCCCTGCCCCGGGTCGCGGCTCGGCACGGCATCAGGCTCTTCGAGGTGCAGCCCGCCGACGAGTCGCTGGAGAGCGTCTTCGCCTACCTGGTGACCCGGTGAACAGCACCGTCGCGACGCTCACCCGGCGCAGCCTGCTCGGCCGGCGCCGGACCATCGTGCTGCTGCTCCTCCCGCTGGCGCTGCTCGCCCTCTGCACACTGGCTCGGGTGCTGGCCGAGCTCGACAGCGACATCGCGCGTGAGCTGGACCGGACGCTGGCGCCCGACCTCCTCGGCGCCTTCGGGATCGCGGTCCTCATGCCGCTGCTCAGCCTCGTCGCCGGGACCGGCTCGATCGGTCCCGAGATCGACGAGGGGTCGATCGTCTACCTGCTCGCGAAGCCGCTCAGCCGCTACTCGATCGTCGTCACCAAGCTCCTCGTCGCAGTCGGGGTCGTCGTCGTCTTCGGTGTCCTCCCCGTGCTGGCCGCAGGGGTCGTGCTGACCGGGGAGCTGGGAGCGGTGTCCGTCGGGCACGCGCTCGGGGCTCTGGCGGGCGGGACCGCGTACGCCGCGCTGTTCCTGCTGCTGGCGGTCCTCACCAAGAACGCCGTCGTCATCGGGCTCATCTACGCGCTGATCTGGGAGTCGCTGGTCGGCGGGCTGGTGCCGGGCGCGCAGACGCTCAGCGTCCAGCAGTGGTCGCTCGCGATCGTCGAGCAGGTCCTCGGCTCGGGCGCCGCGCGGGCCGGTGTCGAGTCGGCGGTGAGCCCCGGTGTCGGGCTGACGCTGCTCGTCGTCGTGACGGTCGCGGCAACGGCGTACGCCGGGCGGAAGCTGCAGACGGTGCGGATCGGGGAGAGCGACTGACCCTTCTCTCGCTGCGACGCGCGTGGTGTAATCGTGTAATCAAGTAATCACGATGCGTCACGAGAGGACACGGTCATGGAGACGACAGCAGGAGGGGTGGCGGCTTGGTTCGACGGCCGGCTGCCCGACGACTGGTTCGAGGACGTCGAGGTCGTCGCGGACCGCGAGGAGATCCTCGTGGTCGGGACCCTCGCGGCGCCGGAGACCGACGCGGCACCCGACGACGCCGCCGAGGCGGAGGCCGGCCGGATCTCCCGGTTCCGCGAGGACACACGGTCCCAGCGGATCGCCATCGCGCAGGAGGCCGAGCGACGCTACGGCCGCAAGGTCGCCTGGGGGGCGCAGACCGGCGGCTCCCGGGAGGTCTTCACCAGCCTCTCGGTGCCGGTGATGACCCGGCTGCGGATGAGCGAGCGGCAGGTGCTCGACACGCTCATCGACAGCGGCATCGCCCGCAGCCGGTCCGAGGCGCTCGCCTGGTGCGTCAAGCTCGTGGGCAGCAGGACCGACACCTGGCTGGCGGACCTGCGCCGAGCGGTGCAGGCGGTCCAGGAGGTGCGGGAGACGGGTCCTGCCGCCTGACCTGCGGGACCGCAGGCGGTCCGCCGTGCGGCGGCGCTGAATCGGTTCGACCTGGGCGATCGTGCCGCCTACCCTCGGCGGTGCGATGCACGACTTCCCCCCCACGGTGACCGCGTTCCACACGCTGCCCGACGAGTCCCCGACCGCGGCCCCCGACCTCCGGTCGCCGCTGCGCTTCCTGCTGTGGAACCTGCGTGTGCAGTCGGACGTGGTGGTGTGGTCGGTCGTCGTCGGCATCCTCTGGCAGCTGCCGCTGACCGTCGGTCCGTGGCTGGTCGGCCGGGCCGTCGACCGGGGGATCCTCGCCGAGTCGGTGTCGGCGACGCTGGCGTACGCCGGGGTGCTGTTCGTCGTCACGCTGGTCGGGGTCGTCGCCGGCATCGCGCTGCACACCCTCGTCGTCCGCAGCTGGCTGGTCGCTCTCTACGGCACCACCCTCCTGGTGGCCCGCAAGGCGGCCCAGCTCGGGCACGTCCTCCCCCGCAGGATCCCGACCGGGGAGGTGCTGAGCGTGGCGTCGAGCGACTCCGACGAGTTCGGCGGGCTCACCGAGGTCACCGCCCGGGCGGCGTCCCAGCTCGTCGCGTTCCTCACCGTCGCGGCGATCGTGCTGTCGACCTCGCCCGTGCTCGGGCTGCTGGTGCTCGCCGCGGCTCCGATGCTGGTCGGGGTGGCGCTGCCGTTGCTGCGCCCGCTGCACAGCCGGCAGCAGACCGAGCGGCAGCGCACCTCGACCCTCACCTCGCTGGCCACCGACATCGTCGCCGGCCTGCGGATCCTGCGCGGCATCGGCGGCGAGGCGACCTTCGGGCGCAACTACGCCCGGCAGTCGCAGCTGACCCGGCAGGCCGGGGCGTCGGCAGGGTTCTGGCAGGGCGGGATCGAGGCGGTGGGCGTGCTGATGTCCGGCGCCTTCCTCGTGCTGCTCATGTACGTCGGGGCCCGTGCGGTCGACTCCGGCGAGCTCACGGTCGGCGAGCTGGTCGCGTTCCTCGGCTACGGACTGTTCATGGTCGGGCCGATCCGGACCTTCTTCGAGTTCATCCAGAAGCTCACCCGCGCGCTGGTCTCGGCCCGGAAGGCCGTGGCCGTGCTCGAGCTGCAGCCACCGTGGCGCGCCCCCGCCGCGCCGGTGTCCCTGCCCGCCGGCGGCGACCTGGTGGACGAGGTCAGCGGCTTCACCGCGCGGCCGGGGCGGCTGACCGTCCTGGTGAGCCCGGTGCCGGAGGAGTCCGCCGCGCTGGCGGACCGGCTCGGGCGCTGGTTCACCGTCGAGGAGGAGCCACCGCCGCTGGTCGAGGAGACCGACGAGGCTCCGCGGTGGTACCGCGCGTGGGGTCGTCAGGCACGGGCTGACCGCCTCGCCGCCCGGGTCGTCGCCCGGGAACGGCTCGCCGCCGAGGACGCCGAGCGCGCCGCCCGGCCGTGGGGGGTCACCTACGGCGGCGTCGACCTGTCACGGGTCCCCCTGGGCGAGGTCCGGACCCGGATCCTCGTCAGCGACACCGGGGCCCAGCTCTTCGCCGGCACGCTGCAGGACGCGGTCGACCCGCACGGCGTGCTGACCCGCGAGGCGGCCGAGCGGGCACTGCGCGCGGCGGCGGCGGAGGACGTCTACGACGCGCTGCCCGGCGGCTGGGCCGGCGTCATCGACGAGCGGGGACGGGGCCTCTCGGGCGGCCAGCGGCAGCGGGTCGTCCTCGCGCGGGCGCTCGCCACCGACGCAGACGTCCTGGTCCTCGTGGAGCCCACCTCGGCGGTCGACGCCCACACCGAGGCGCGGATCGCCGAGCAGCTGTCCCGGCTCCGCCGCGGTCGGACCACCGTGGTCACGACCGTGTCGCCGCTGTGGCTCCACCACGCCGACCACGTCGCGCTGCTCTGGCAAGGACGGGTCGTCGCCGAGGGCACGCACGAGGAGCTGCTGGCCACCGAGCCGGACTACCGCGACGTGGTGGTCCGTGACATGGCCGACCCCACCGCGGAGCGGGAGACCACCGGTGTCTGACCTCCTCGCCACCTCACCCCAGACCTGGCGCGACCCCGCGGACGTGGAGCCGCTGCTGCCGGCCGTCCTCGCCGACCCTCCCGTCGAGGTGCCGGTCGGTGTCCGGCTGCGCGCGCTGCGGGACCGCCACGCGCTGCGGCGGGAGCGCGCCGAGCGGGTGTACGCCGACTCGCGGAGCCCCGCACGCGGCTGGCCGGTCGCCGACGAGCGGGCCGTCGTCCGCTTCGTCGGGCGGATGGTCCGGAGTCGGCGCGGCTGGTTCACCGCGCTGGTGGCCCTCAACGCGCTGGCGGCGGTCGCCGCGCTCGCCGTACCGCGCCTGCTCGGGGAGCTGGTCGACCGGGTCGCGGCGCCGGGACCGGCGGCCGGCCTGGAGTCGCTGACGTTCGTGATCCTGGCCGTCGTGGTGGCGCAGGCGGCGCTCACGTTCGCCGGGCAGGTGACCTCGACACTCTTCGGCCAGGAGCTGCTCGCCTCGATGCGCGAGTACGTCGTGGACCGCATCCTGCGGCTGCCGCTCAGCCGGGTCGAGGGCGCGAGCACCGGTGACCTCGTCACCCGCGTCACCCGCGACGTGGGCACGATGAGCCGGGCGCTGCAGTACGGCGTCCCGATGGCCGTGGTGATGTTCCTGACCGTGCTGCTGTCGGTCGGTGCGATGCTCCTCAACTCCGTGCTGCTCGCGGTGCCCTCGCTGCTGGTCATCGGCGCCTCGGGGATCCAGGTCCGCCGGTACCTCCAGCGGGCCTCGGTCTGCTACATCGCCGAGGGCGCGTCGTACGCCCGGATCAACACGACGCTCACCGAGACCGTCGAGGGGGCCCGCACGGTCGAGGCGCTGCGGCTGCCGCGGCGCCGGCTGCGCGCCAGCGAGGACGACGTCGCGCTCTCCGCCCAGGCCGAGCGCTACGGGCTGACGCTGCGCAACCTGCTGTTCGCGGTCATCGACGTCGCCTTCAACCTGCCGCGCGTGGTCACCGTGCTGGTCGGCGCCTGGGGCTACTCCAACGGGATGCTCAGCCTGGGCCAGATCACCGCCGCCGTGCTGTACGCCGAGGCGCTGTCGGGCCCCCTCGACCGGCTGATCGGCGAGGTCGACCGGCTCCAGGTCGGAGCAGCCTCGACCGCACGGCTCCTGGGCATCGCGGCGGTGCCGGACGACCGGGAGCCCGGCCCTGCCGTCCCCGCCGGCCCGGAGCTGGTGGGGGAGGACCTGCGGTTCGCCTACCGACCCGGTCACGACGTCCTGCACGGCATCGACTTCCGGCCCCGGACCGGTGAGCGACTCGCCGTCGTGGGTCCGAGCGGGTCCGGCAAGTCGACGCTGGGGCGGCTGCTCGCCGGCATCAACGGTCCCCGCACCGGGTCGGTGCGGGTCGGCGGGGTCGACCTCGTCGAGCTGCCGCTGGAGCGGCTCCGCGAGGAGGTCGCGCTCGTCACCCAGGAGCACCACGTGTTCGTCGGGTCGGTCCGCGACAACGTCCGACTGGGCTGGGAGAGCGCCGACGACGACGCGGTGTGGGAGGCGCTGGCGGTCGTCGGGTCCGCCGACTGGGTGCGCCGGCTCCCCGACGGGCTGGACACCCTGGTCGGCTCGGGCAACCTCGTGCTCACCCCGGCGCAGGCCCAGCAGGTGGCGATGGCACGGCTGGTCCTCGCCGACCCGCACACGCTGGTCCTCGACGAGGCGACGTCGCTCATCGACCCGCGGACCGCCCGCTCGATCGAGGGGTCGGTGCACGCGCTCCTCGCCGGCCGGACCGTCGTCGCGATCGCCCACCGGCTGCACACGGCTCATGACGCCGACCGGATCGCGGTCGTCATGGACGGTCGGGTCGTCGAGCTCGGGCCGCACGACGACCTGGTCGCGCGGGACGGGGAGTACGCGCGGCTGTGGCGCGCCTGGACCAGCTGACGGCGGCCAGCTCCTCGTCGGTTTCTCAAGGGATGCCGGCGAACTGGTGCTCCCCACGGGTCACGTGCCGTGCCAGGTGCCATTACGCCGTGGGGAGCGCCCGTACGCCGGCGGACCTCCCCCAACCGAGCCCCCGTCGGGGATGAGATCCGGCCGACCTGGGCCCGGCGGGTCCGCCGCATCGACTCCCCACGGCGTACTGGCCCTTCCCACGGCGTGTGACCCATGGGGAGTGTCGACATGCCTGCATCCCTTGGGGAACCGGTGGCGGCGGCCCAGGTCAGAGCCGGCGCATCGCCGTCGTCCGCAGCACGGGCTCACCGATCTCGTCGGTCGCGTCGAGGTCGAGCTCGGCCTCGATGACCCAGTCCCGGTCGCCGGCGGGGTCCTCGAGCGTCTGCCGGAGCCGCCACCCACGTCCCTCGACGACGACCTGGAAGAGGTCGGGGCCGTGGGCGTCGGGGCCGGTGCCGATCCGGTCGTGGTCGGCGAAGTACGCCTCGAGCGCCTCGTCCCACGCGCCCCGGGTCATCAGCACCTCGAGCGGTGGGTCCGTCCGTCCCGCCGCCGCCTCCTCGAGCGCGGCGAGGGCGTCGAGGTCGTCCCGAGCGGCGAGCTCGACCCGGCGGAACATCGCAGTGCGGGCCATCGTCCGCAGCACGCGCTCCTGCTGCGAGAGCCGCGGCACCGGCGGCGGCGCGTCGTGCCGCTCGACGACGTGCTCGGGGTCGGCCAGCGCCTCCCACTCGTCGAGCAGCGAGGAGTCGGTGTGACGGACCGTCCCGCCGAGCCACTCGACCAGCTCCTCGAGCTCCGGGGTGCGGTGGGCGTCGGGCACCGTGTGCCGCAGCGTCCGGTAGGCGTCGGTGAGGTAGCGCAGCACCAGCCCCTCGGACCGCGCGAGCTGGTAGCGGCCGACGAACTCGCTGAAGGTCATCCCCTGGGAGTACATCTCCCGCACCACCGACTTCGGTGACAGCGCGTCGGCGGGCAGCCACGGATGGCTCTGCAGGTAGGTCTCGTAGGTCGCGGTGAGCAGCTCGGCCAGTGGCTGCGGCCAGGTCACCTCGTCGAGCAGCGCCATCCGCTCCTCGAACTCGATCCCCTCGGCCTTCATCGCCGCGACCGCTTCGCCCCTCGCGGCGTGCTGCTGGGCGAACAGCACCTGCCGCGGCGCCTCCAGCACCGCCTCGACCACCGAGACGACATCCAGCGTGTAGTCGGGGGACTCCGGGTCCAGCACGTCGAGCACCGCGAGCGCGAAGTGCGCGAGCACCTGGTTCAGCGCGAAGTACGGCGGGAGGTCGACGGCCAGGACGTAGCGGCGGCCCAGCACGTCGGGCTCCTCGAGCCGGGTGAGCACCCCCGAGCGGACCAGGGAGCGGGTCAGCCGCAGGGCCCGACGGACCAGCCGCGTCTGGCTCCGCGGGTCCTCGTGGTTGTCACGGAGCAGCCGTCGCACGACAGCGAACGCGTCGGCCTCGCGGGCCACGACGTTGACGAGCATCGCGTTGTCGACCTTCATCCGCGAGACCAGCGGCTCCGGCTGGCCGTGCACGAGCTTGTCGAAGGTCTGGGCCGTCCACACGATCGCTCCCTCGGGCGGCTTGCGTCGCTGCAGCTTGCGGAGCTTCTTCGGGTCGTCCCCGGCCTTGGCCACCAGCCTCTCGTTCTCGATGACGTGCTCGGGCGCCTGGACGACGACGTACCCGACCGTGTCGTAGCCGGCCCTCCCCGCGCGCCCGGCGATCTGCTGGAACTCCCGGATGCGGAGGACGCGCTGCCGGTGGCCGTCGAACTTCGCCAGGCTGGTGAAGAGCACCGTGCGGATCGGCACGTTGATGCCGACGCCGAGGGTGTCGGTGCCGCACACCACCATCAGCAGCCCCTGCTGGGCGAGCTGCTCGACGAGCCGGCGGTACCGCGGGAGCATCCCGGCGTGGTGCACGCCCACGCCGTTGCGCAGCAGCCGCCCCAGGGTGCGCCCGAACCCGGCTGCGAATCGGAAGTCGCCGACGGCCTCCGCGATCCGGTCCTTGTGCTCACGGGTCACGGTCGTCAGCGGGACCAGAGAGGTGGCGTGCTCGACCGCAGCCGCCTGGGTGAAGTGCACGACGTACGCCGGGACCTGGCCGGTGGACACGAGCTCCTGCACGGTCTCGTCGAGCGGCGTCAGGGCCCAGGTGAAGGTCAGCGGCACGGGGCGTGCGGCGTCGGCAACCACGCTGGTGGCCCGACCGTTGCGCCGGGTGAGGTCGTCGACGAACCGGTCGACCGGCCCCAGCGTCGCCGACATCAGCAGGAACTGTGCCTGGGGCAGCTCCAGCAGCGGGACCTGCCAGGCCCAGCCCCGGTCCGGCTCGGAGTAGTAGTGGAACTCGTCCATCACCACCAGCCCGACGTCGGCGTCCGGCCCTTCGCGGAGCGCGAGGTTCGCGAGGATCTCGGCGGTGCAGCAGATGATCGGCGCGTCGGGGTTCACCGAGGCGTCGCCGGTGAGCATCCCGACGTTGTCGGCGCCGAAGACCTCGCACATCGCGAAGAACTTCTCGCTGACCAGCGCCTTGATCGGCGCGGTGTAGAAACCGACCTGGTTCGTCGCGAGCGCCGCGAAGAGGGCGCCGGTCGCCACCAGGGACTTCCCCGACCCGGTCGGCGTGGCGAGAATGACGTTGCTGCCGCTGAGCACCTCGATCAGCGCTTCGTCCTGGTGCGGGTAGAGCTGCAGACCGCTGTCCTCGACCCACGCGACCAGCGCGTCGTACAGCCGGTCGGCGTCCGCCTCGGCCGCCGGCGGCAGCCGCTCGAGCAGCGAGCCGACCTCGACACCCGCGACCGTCACGCGTCCCACCGTAGGCGGGGGCGCGCGCGGACCGGCGAGGACTCCCGGAGCAGCGGCCTAGGAGGGGCGGAGCAGCCGGAAGGCGTGGTCCCACGTGCCGGCGCGGGCGCCGTAGGCCACCCATGCCAGGCACATCGGCTCCAGGTACCGGCTGGCGTCGATGCCGCCGAGGTCCACGACGTCCCAGCCGGTCGCCTGCAGCAGCCCGGCGACGACCTCCTTGGCCTCGTCGGAGTCGCCGGCGACGAACATCGACGGCGGGCCACCAGGCAGGTCGGGGTCCACCATGAGCGTGTTCCCGACGGTGTTGTAGGCCTTGACGACCAGCGCCTCGGGGACCGCCCGCTGGACCTGCTCGCCCAGGGAGTCGGTGTGTCCGACGAAGAGCGCCGGCGCCCCCGTGGAGAAGTCGAGCGGGTTCGTGGCGTCGACGACGACCTTGCCCGCCAGGTGCTCGCGGACGGCGGTCACCACCTCGACGGCGGCCGTGCCGAGGACCGCCAGGACGACCAGGTCGGCGTCGGAGACGACCTCCTGCGGTGGCCCGACCGGGAGGTCCTCGACCGCTGCCTTGCGGGTCCCGATGCGGACCTCGTGACCGTGACGGCTCAGACCGCGCGTGAGTGCCTGACCCACCGCGCCACTGCCGAGGATGCCGATGCGCATGGCGCCGACCCTAGGGTCGTGGCTGCGGTGACGCCCAGGGACCCGGACCAGACCGGATCAGGCCGTCTGAGCGACGAGCTCCCGCTCGTGGCCGGCCGGAGCGACCTCCGCCGATGTCGCCCAGGGGAGGGTCGGCTCGACGACGCCTGTCTCGGCGATCGTCCGGGGGTGGCGGAGCCAGGGGAGCGCGACGAGCGCGCCGAGGGCCAGCAGCGCCTGGGGCGCGGCGACGGCGGCGACGGCGAGGACGGACCAGCAGGCAGCGCCTGCAGCGAGCCAGACGAGCAGGTGACGGACGGGCATCTGTGACTTCACGAGTGCTCCTTCGGTGCTAACTGCCATATCTGTAGCAACTAAGTCGAGATTAGCAGACATGGCACGAGGTGCGTCACCTGTCCGCCAGTCGTTCGTTGAGCACCTGAGGTCGGGGCGCCGCTCGGCGCGGGGAAGTGACGCCCCGGCCTCGACTCTTCCGCCGCCGTGGTGCCCACGGCGGTCTAGAGCTCGTCGTCCGGGATCACGTGCATGGCCGCCTCCTCGGCGGTGGCACCGGCTCCGTCGATGCCGACGTCGAACGCGAGAGCGTCCGGCTCGCTGTCCTCGTGCGCGCCCTCGTCCGGGGCGACCAGCCGGCCGGCGCGCTCGGCACCCACCTGACCGTCGTCGATGTCCTCCCTGACCTCGGTGTAGGGGTCAGGCTCGGGCTCCTCCTGGGCGATGCGCTGGTCGAGGGTCTCGCCCTCGCGCTGCTCGGCGGCCGTGTTGCCGAAGCCCTGACCGGCCGACCACTTCTGCGGCGGGACGATCCCCTCGTCGAGCGTGTCCTCGACGCCGCGGTCGTCGAGCGTGTCGTACGGCTGTCCCTGGCTGAGCTGCTCCTCCTTGTCGACGCTCGTCGTCGACTGGAGGTCGACGGCGTCCGCGCCCTCGGGGATCCCGCCGCTGCCGTCGCCGGTCTCGTTGAGTCCTACCCCGTCGGTCGTCATCACTGGCCTTCTCTCTCGTCTCGCGTGTGTCCACCACGGTCTCCGTCGTCGGGACCATCGTGGCCGCTGCGCCACGCGCACAAACGGCGCCGCGCGGAGACGGCCCGAGCGGGCCATGGCGGAGGTTCCGACCCCGGGTCTATGGTGCGGGTACCGACGATGCGGGATGTCCGGTTTGGGATAGAAGTTCGCGGGGATGCTCACCGCACGCCGGGGAGCTCAGAGAGGGGCAAGGGGCATGGCACGAGTAGAGATCGACACCGCGGGGTGGATCCGCGGGGAGACGGACGCAGAGACGGTCGAGGTGCAGATGCGCTACGACCCGGCGGACCCGCTCGCTGTGACCCTGCTGGTGAACGGTCCGCACGGCGAGGACACCTGGGTGTTCGGCCGTGACCTGCTCGCCGACGGGCTCCGGAGCATGGTCCCGGTCGGTGAGGGCTCGGTCCACGTGCAGGCCACCTCCGTCCTGACCGAGGTGTCCCGGGTGGACCAGGACGGCACGGTCACGGTGCTGCGACTGCCGTGGTGGAACACCCGTGAGTTCATCCGCCTCTCGCAGAACGAGGTGCCGCGCGGTCGGGAGATCTGCGACGTCGACGCCTGGGTCACCGCGCTCACCGCGACGCAGGAGCCGTGAGGCGGACCCGCACGCGTCACCCGGACACACGTGGCCGGGCCATCGGGGGATGGCCTGGCCACGTCATGTTCGGGCCGGTCACCCCGATCCGGTCAGGATGCCGCGCGCCGGGCCGATGACCCCTGCAAGGGAACCCCCGGCGGACCGGGGTCACGGAGTCGGGAGAGACGCGATGGCTGCACAGTGTGACTGCCCTGGCGCAGAGGCGTCGGAGTGCTGGACCGCCCACGTGGTCGCCGATCACCTGGACCAGGGGTGGGCCAAGCTCTGCAACGGCGTGATCCTCTTCGACGACGGGTTCTTCCTGGCCCCCGACGGCCACGTCGAGACGATCGGCGGGATCGTCGCGGCATGAGGCGGCCGCTCGCGCAGGCGGCAGCGGCGGTCCTGACGACGCTCGCGGTGGCGACTCCCGCGACCCTGCTCGCCGTACCGGCTCCCGCCGCAGCGGCGTACGAGAGCCCGGTGGAGGACTACGCGCCGTACCAGCCCCAGACGCGCTGCCGCGACACCCCGCGCCCCGGCACCTGGGAGCTCGCGGAGTGGATCGGCCGCCGGTACGACGGCGGGGCCGCGGTGGCCTCGATCCGCGCCTGCACTCCGGGCGGGTCGTCGGAGCACGAGGACGGCCGAGCCATCGACTGGTCGATGGACGCCACCGACCGCGAGCAGCGCCACGAGGTCCGGCGGTTCCTCGACCGGGTCTTCGCCACCGACCGCGACGGCAACGTGCACGCCCGGGCACGGCGCATGGGGATCATGTACGTGATCTGGAACGACCACATCTGGGCGTCCTACGACAGGTTCGACCGCAGGGCCTACGTCAACGGTGCGTGCGCCTCCGCCCCGACGTGCTCGCCGACGCTGCGGCACCGGGACCACGTCCACGTGTCGCTCAGCCGGGCCGGCGGCCGCGGCGACACCAGCTGGTACACACGGGACTGACCGACGACGGTCCTGCCGACGGGTCGGTGCTGTCGGCGGACGCGGGTATCAGCCTCCCGCGGTGGACCCTCCTCCCTCACAGGAGACGACGTGCTCGGTCCACCGGGCACCGGACCAGGAGGTCGACGGGGATGTGCGCTCACGTGATGGCAGCAGTCATGGCCGGCCTGGCGGTGCGTCGGCCTGAGGTCGGCGCCGACGGAGGTCCTGGGACCGCCCGTCCGGACGACACGCTGATCCCTCCGGGTGGTGCCCGGAATAACGCTCTTTCGTCATTGTTGACCCAGGGTTCGACGAACCACACTGATCAGCACGAGGCGCTCCGTTGGGAGGCGGGCGCCGACATCTCGAGGAGCACGACGATGTACCGACACGGGACCTGTCCCTCGGCCGAGGGTCCGCACTGCTGGACTGCGCACGTGGTGGCCGACCACTCCGAGCAGGGCTGGATGAGGCTCTGCAACGGGGTGATCCTCTTCGACGACGGTTTCTTCATCGCCCCGGACGGGCACAGCGAGCCGGTCGTCCTCGCCGCCTGAGCACACCACCCAACGCGCTCGGCCAGCGGGGCCGGGTCAGGGGGTCAGCACGACCTTCGTGCAGCTGTCCTTCTTCTTCTTGAACAGGTCGTAGCCCTTCGGCGCCTCCTCGAGGGACAGCCGGTGGCTGATGACGAAGGTCGGGTCGATCCGGCCGGCCTTGATGTGGTCGTAGAGCGGCTGCAGGTACCGGTGGACCGGGGTCTGGCCGGTCCGCACCGTGAGCGACCGGTTCATCAGCGACCCCAGCGGGAACTTGTCGGCGAACCCGCCGTACACCCCGGTGATCGCTACCGAGCCGCCGTTCGCGCAGGCGAGGATCGCCTCCCGCACCGCCTGAGGGCGCTCGGTCTGCGACTTGGTGAGCTGCTTGGCCTTGTCGTAGACCTGCACCGGCGTGTAGTCGGTGTGCGCCTCCATCCCGACCGCATCGACGCAGCAGTCTGGTCCGCGACCGCCGGTCATCTCGCGCAGAGCGACGAGGACGTCGACCTCCTCGTAGTTCAGCGGCACCGCCCCGGCCTGCTCCTCGGCCATCCGCAGCCGCTCGGGGACCCGGTCGATCGCGATGACCTTCGACGCCCCGAGCAGGTAGGCGCTGACAATCGTGAACTGCCCGACCGGGCCCGCGCCCCACACCGCGACGACATCCCCGGGCTCGATGTCGCACAGGTCCGCGCCGAGATAGCCGGTCGGGAGGATGTCGGTGAGGAACAGCACCTGCTCGTCGGTCAGGTCGTCCTCGACCTTGAACGGACCGACGTCCGCGAACGGGACACGGACGTACTCCGCCTGACCTCCTGCGAACCCGCCCATCATGTGGGAGTAGCCGAAGATGCCGGAGGTCGCGTGACCCAGCACCTTCTCGGCCATCCCCGCGTTGGGGTTGGAGTTCTCGCAGACCGAGGTCAGTCCGCGCTGACAGGCACGACAGTTTCCGCACGCGATCGGGAACGGCACGACGACCCGGTCGCCGACCGCCAGGTTGTGCACGCCCGACCCGACCTCGACGACCTCGCCCATGAACTCGTGGCCCAGGACGTCACCTGGCTCGACCGTCGGGACGTAGCCGTCGTACAGGTGCAGGTCGGAGCCGCAGATCGCGGTCGACGTCACCTTCACGATCGCGTCGCGGCTGCTCAGCAGCTGCGGATCGGGGACGTCGTGGACGCCGACCTTCAGCGGCGCCTCCCAGACGAGGGCTCTCACGTGGCGCTCTCCTTCTGCAACCGACGACCGAGCGGCTGCGCCGGTCGTTGCACACCCTGCTTCCTGGCCTCGGTCCCTCCGGGCAGCCCGTCGGAACGCACGAGGTCACCGGTCTCGATCACCTGCTTGAACCGGCGGAGGTCGTCGCGGACCTGCTGCGTCGGCTCTTCACCGAACAGCGTGGCGACCGCCCGGCCGAGCCGGCCGCCGGGTACGTCGTAGTGGAGCACCACCTTGACCTCGGTCCCCCGGTCCCCGGGGGCCGGTGCGAAGTGCACCGTGCCGCTGTTGTCGATGCGGCTGCCCGGCAGCGAGCGCCAGGCGAGCCGCCGACCAGGCTCCTCGCTGGTGATCTCGGCGTCCCAGGACACGGAGGTGCCGAACGGTGCCTTGGCGACCCAGTGGCTCCGCGCGTCGCTGTCCGGATCGGGCGTGACCGACTCCAGGTGCACCATGAAGCGCGGCAGGTTGGTGAGGTCGCGCCAGAAGCCGAAGGCCTCCTCGGCGGACTTGTTGACCGTGACCGTGGCCTCGAGCCGCAGCGGCCCCGGCCGTCCGGGTCCGTGCTGGTCGCGCTGGCTGCGGAGCGCGGCGTAGAGGTCGACGGCGGTGAGGCCGGCGACCACCGCGGTGGCCGCGCGGACTCGCTGCTCGCGCTTGCCGGAGCGGTCACTCATCGCACTGCCGAGGAGCGCCAGGTCCATCGCGTCGCCGGCGACCCGGAACCACACCGAGCGCTTGGGCCCGACGAGGAGCAGGGCCGCGGCGGCTAGCTCTCGCACGCCGACCGCCTTGATCAGGGGCCGGGACGACGCGTCGTCGTCGACACCGACCAGCGCGGCGACCTCGTCGGTCTGCAGGAGCATCGGCACGCCCAGCGCCGCGCTCCCCAGTCCCAGGCCGCGGACCAGCAGCGACGTGCTCCGTCCGGAGTCGGTCATCGGATCCCCTTCCGTTCGGGTGGCGGTCGTCGACACAGACGGGTGCGGCCCGCCGGCTCACTGGGCTTCCCCCCACCCCCAGTCGGGTAAACGGCCGGACTGCGCGGCCGGTCGTGTGGACCACACGACACCACAGGTGCGGGTATCAGACCAGGGTCAGCAGTCGGTTGTCCTGGACCAGCCGGACCGAGAGCGTCCGGTAGCCGACGTCCTCGAAGAGCACGGTGAGCCGGTCCTCCTCGACGTCGGTGACGGTTCCCTCGCCGAACTCCTCGTGCCGCACCTGCGACTGCACCGGGAACGGGACGTCGGTCGGGACCACCGCCGCCTCCTCGGCCACACCCGACCGGCAGTTGTCGCACACACCGCACCGGCGGGTGACCTCCTCACCGAAGTAGCCGAGCAGGAAGTCCGCACGACACCGGTCGGTCTCGGCGTAGGCGCGCATCATCTCGACCCTTGAGCGCTGCAGCCGCTGGTGCGCCTCGGCCCGCTCGAGGACGGCCTCGACCGTCGCCGTGCTGTCCCGGGTCGGCGATCCCGGCCCGGTGGCCAGCTCCAGCAGGTTGAGGAGGCGCCCGACCTGCCGCGGCCCGAGGCCGCTCCGCTCCCGGACCAGCCTGGCGTCCGCACCGCTCTCGACCCCCGCGACGCCGCCGGCGGCGGCCAGCACGGCCTCGACGTGCGCCCGCTCCGGGACGCCTCCGGAGAAGAACCGGCCGAGCGCCAGGTCCTCCTCCCGGTAGACCAAGAGTCCCTCGGCCGGCTCACCGTCCCGTCCCGCCCGGCCGACCTCCTGGTAGTAGGTGTCGGGGGACTCCGGGATCTGGGCGTGAACGACGAACCGGATGTCCGGCTTGTCGATCCCCATCCCGAACGCCGAGGTCGCGACCATGATCTCGACCTCGTCGGCCATGAAGGCGTCGTACGCCGCAGTACGCCGCTTCTGGCTGAGCCCGGCGTGGTAGACCGTGGTCCTGCGGCCCAGGTCGGCCAGCGCGGCGGCGTACTCCTCGGCGACCCTGCGGGTGCGGCAGTAGACGATCCCCGAGCCGCCGTCCGCCAGCGGACGCTCCCGGACCAGGCCGAGGACGAGCCGGCGCTGGTCGTCCGCGGTCGTGACCCGCCGGACCTCCAGCGCGAGGTTGGGCCGCTCGAAGCCCGTGACGACGACCTCGGGGTCCGCCATCCGGAGCCGCTCGACGATGTCCTCCCGGACCGGGAGCGCTGCCGTGGCGGTCATCGCCACGATGCGTGGCCGCGAGCCGTCGCCGGTGCCGTCGGCCAGCCCCTCGAGGAGCTCCCCGAGCCGGAAGTAGTCGGGCCGGAAGTCGTGGCCCCAGCTCGAGACGCAGTGCGCCTCGTCGACCGCGACGAGGCTGGGACGGATCTCCGCGAGCCGCCGATGCACCTCCTCGTTGGCGAGCTGCTCGGGAGCGAGGAAGACGAACTCCAGCTCACCGGCCGCCGCGCGGTCCAGGGCGGCCTCGCGCTCGGCCGGCGTCTCGGCGCTGCTGATCCGCGCGGCCTGGAGCTCGCTGCGGTGCTCCTCGGTGAGGCTGTCGATCTGGTCCTCCTGCAGCGCGAGGAGCGGCGAGACCACCACCGTGACCCCGGGAATGAGGACGCCGGCCGCCTGGTAGCTGAGCGACTTCCCGGAGCCCGTGGGCGAGATCAGCAGCACGTCCTTGCCCCGGACCAGGGCGGTGAGCGCCTCGGCCTGACCGGGGAGCAGCGCGGTGTGGCCGAAGCTCTCCTCGACGACCTCGAGGATGCGCGGGTCCACCCGGGGATCGGCGCGGGTGGACGAGTCGGTGCTCATGCAGGAGTGCTCCCGGTGTCGGTGGGGTCGGCGCTGGGGTTGCTGCTGGTCGGGCCGACGGCCAGGTCGATCGTCTCGCCGCGGCGTACGGTCCGGACCGAGGCGCCGAGCCCGGCTCCCGCTGCGCGCTCGACGAACGCCGACAGCGGGGACCGGAACACGGTGTAGTCGTCGTGGTGGACCGGTACGGCGTAGCCGGGTCGGACCCGCCGCAGGAAGTCGACCCCCTGCTCGGCGTCCATCGTCACGGTGTGCAGCAGCACCCGGGTGCCGCCCAGGTGCACCACCGCCACGTCGATGTCGGGATGGCGCCGGGCGATCTCGTCGAGGTGGTCGCCGGTGAGGGTGTCGCCGCTGAGGTAGAGCCTGCTGCGCACCTCTCCCCCCACGCGGTGCTCGAGCAGCGAGCCCATGACCGGGGGCAGCAGCGCCTTCAACGCCCCGCGGGCGTGCACGCCGGGCAGCGCCTGCACGGTCAGCGTCTCCTCCGGCGCGTCCCCTGCAGGCGGGCGGGTCAGGCGGTGCTCCTGCCAGGTCGAGAGACCTTCGACCGAGAATCCCCACCGCTGGAGCGACCGGGCCGCCGGCGAGGTGGTGATGACCGGCTGGTTGCGGGGCAGCTGGTGGCGCGCGATCCGGTCGAAGTGGTCGCCGTGCAGGTGGGAGAGGACGACCGCGTCGAGCGCCGGGAGGTCCGCGGGCTGCATCGCGGGTTCGGTGAGCCGCCGCGACCAGAGTCCTTTGCCGAGGTAGGCGCGCTGGCCCTGGTGGAGGAAGTTGGGATCGGTCAACACCGTGAAGGTCCCGAGCCGGAGCAGCGTCGTGGCCGTCCCGATGAAGGTCAGGGAGGCCGGGCCGAGCGGCGGGCTGAGGGTCATGGGGCCTCGTTACCCTTCCCGGACACCGGCAAGCGACCGTCTGACCGAGCGTGAGGAGCACCCCTGTGGCCCCTGGTGACGACACCCGGTGGAGAGTCCTCGACCCCGCTGACGGGTCGCTCGTGGGTGAGCTGGACGCGGCGACGCCGGCCGAGGTCGAGGCGGCGGTGGCCGCCGCCCGTAAGGCCGCACCCGACTGGGAGCGGACCTCACCGGCGGAGCGCGCGGCCGCGGTGCGGGCTGCGGCCGACCGCGTCGAGGCAGCCGCCGACGCGCTCGCTCTCTGGACGACCCGCGAGATGGGCAAGCCGCTCGCCGACGCCCGCGGCGGTGTCGAGGCGGGGGTCGCGACGCTCCGGCAGTACGCCGAGCTCGGGCCGGTCCACCGCGGACGTGCGCTGCAGGGGTCGTGGGACGCCACCGACCTCATGGTCCCCGGACCGCGGGGCGTCGTCGCCGCGATCACGCCGTGGAACGACCCGGTCGCCGTCCCCTGCGGGCTCCTCGGGGCTGCGCTGGTCACCGGCAACACCGCAGTGTTCAAGCCCTCCGAGCGGACGCCGCACACCGGGCTGGAGCTGGCGCGGCTGCTCGCCGCCGAGCTGCCGCCCGGTGTGCTGGAGGCCGTCGTGGGCGGGCCGGCTGCGGGCCGGGCGCTGGCTGCGTCGCCGGAGGTCGACGTGGTGGCCCACGTCGGGGCCACCGCCACGGGACGGTCGATCGCGGCAGCCGCTGCAGGGACCGGCGCCACGGTGCTGCTCGAGAACGGCGGCAACGACCCCCTGCTCGTCGACGCCGACGTCGACCCGGAGTGGGCCGCGGAGCAGGCCGCCCTGGGCGCCTTCGCCAACGCGGGGCAGATCTGCACCTCGGTCGAGCGGGTCTACGTGCTGGAGGCGGTCGCCGAGGACTTCCTCGCCGCGCTGGTGCGCAGGGCCGAGGAGCTCGTCCCCGGACCCGGGACGGATCCGGCGACCCGGCTCGCGCCGCTCGTCGACGTACGGCTGCGTCGGGCGGTGCACGCCCACGTCGAGGACGCCGTCGCCCGGGGCGCCCGCCTGCTCACCGGCGGCCGGGTGCCGGAGGGTCCGGGGAGCGCCTACCCCGCAACCGTCCTGGCCGGGTGCACCGCCGACATGCTGGTGATGCGCGAGGAGACGTTCGGCCCGGTGGCGCCGGTCCGCGTGGTCCCCGACTTCGACACCGCGCTCCAGGAGGCCGCAGCCGGGGACTACGGTCTCGCCGCCGTCGTCCTCACCGGCTCCATGGCCCACGCGCAGCGGGCGTGGCGAGAGCTCCCGGTCGGCACGGTGAAGGTCAACGCGGCCTTCGGGGGCGCTCCGGGCGGGGCCGCCCAACCACGCCGCCGGAGTGGCCAGGGGTTCGGTTACGGCCCCGAGCTGCTGGACGAGATGACGACGACGAAGGTGGTCCACCTCGGGCTGCCGCGGCTGCGCTGAGCGGACGGCGACCTGCCGGGACGGCGTCGGCACGTCGTGCCACTTGCGGGGGTGGCGGGGTGCGGGAGTTGCAAGTGGTGCCACTTACATGGGTGGCGGGGTCCAGGGGTCGGAAGTGGTGCCACTTTCGGGGTGGCGGGGTGCGGGAGTTGCAAGTGGTGCCACTTTCGGGGTGGCGGAGTGCGGGAGTCGCAAGTGGTGCCACTTGCAGGGGTGGCGGGGTGCGGGAGTTGGAAGTGGTGCCACTTCCGTGCTGGTGACCCCGCCACCTCACCTGGCCGAGGAGCGCATGAGCGACGTGAGTCGCGCGTCCCAGTCGCTGAGGAACCGCGCCAGCCCGTAGCGCGCCAGTGCTGCCTCCCGACCGGCGGCCCCGACCGCGTGCGCCTCCTCGGGGTCGTCGAGGAACCGGCGCACCGCTGCTGCCAGCTCCTCGGGACGGTTGCTGAGCACGCCGGCTCCGGGCGGTACGGCGAGCGGCGCTTCGGTGGCGGCGAGACCGACCACCGGCACCCCGAGGTGCATCGCCTCCAGCAGCGAGAGCCCGAGGCTGGTCCACCGTGCGGTGTGCACGTAGACCCGTCGCCGCGCGACCTCGCGGTGCATGTGGGCCTGGGTCGGGAGGTCCTCGAACGTCGACATCCGGTCGGGTGGGACGCCGAGGTGCCGGTCGAGGCCGTCGACTCCCATGCCGAAGACGTCGAGCGGTGCCACCTCGGCGAGCGCGGGCAAGAGGTCGGCCCCCACGACGCGACCTCGCCGTACCGGCTCGTTGACGACGACCGCGGCCCGCTCGAGCTCTCCGGAGTACCGGTGCCCCGGGTCGACGATCCCGTGCTCCACCACGTCGGTCGGCGCCTGCCCGCAGTCCCAGACCAGCCGGTTGAAGTGGGTGACGTGGACGACGGCGACCGTGCCCTGGTCGGCCATCGGGTGCCGGGTGTCCGGGACGTCGCCCCGAGGCGTGTTGTGCTCGACGTACGCCGCCGGCAGGTCGACACCCGGCCGCCGGCCGGTCCAGGCCTCCACCAGTCCGGGCTCGTGGGGCCGCTGCAGGACGACGGCGTCGAGGTCGACGTCCCGCAGCTCGTCGTACGGCACCTCGACGACGTGGCGCGGCCAGTCCCAGGTCCGGGCGCGGCCCAGACCGTCGGGGTCGCGGCCCGGGGTCAGCGGGAGCACGTACTCGTGGCGACCCTGGACGAACGCGGTGGTCCACGAGCCGTGCACGTGCCAAAGCAGGATCCGCACGGCGTCCGGGATACCCGACCGACCCTGGACCCATGCGAAAAAGGTCGCCCGAACACTTGACATCGCGAGAAGCGCTTCCCTAAACCTTCTCGTTTCGAGGAGTCACCGGAGGGAAACGGCTCGTCCAGGGACCCGGGGGCGCGGGGCCGCGCCAGCCAGCGGGCAGCTGCGAGGGAGCAGCCGTTCGACGGACGACGAGGAGCACCGCGTGAAGGTTCTCGGCATCAACGCCCTGTTCCACGATCCCGCGGCGGCGCTCGTGGTCGACGGCGAGACGGTGGCGGCGGCCGAGGAGGAGCGGTTCTCCCGGCGCAAGCACGGCCACCGCCCGGTGCCCTTCGCCGCGTGGGAGCTGCCGGAGCTCGCGGCGCGCTGGTGCCTGGAGCACGCCGGGCTCGACGTCCGCTGACCTCGACGCCGTCGCCTACTCCTACGACCCGGCGCTGGCCCGCCCGGCCGAGGAGCTCGGGCTCGACGACCCGTGGGACCACCTGCGGCAGACCTACGCCCAGCGGGCACCCGGCTTCCTGGCCACCGCGCTGCCCGGGCCTGGACCCGGCCGCGGTCCGGTTCGTCCCGCACCACGTCGCGCACGCCGCGTCGGCCGGGCTGGCCTCGCCCCACGCCGACGCCGACGTGCTCGTGCTCGACGGCCGCGGCGAGGTCGCCAGCCACCTCGCCGGCCGCTACGAGAACGGCGTGCTCGAGGTGCTCGCGCGCCCAGGAGCTGCCGCACTCGCTCGGGCTGCTCTACGAGGACCGTGACCGAGCACCTCGGGTTCCTGCGGAGCAGCGACGAGTACAAGGTGATGGCGCTGGCCTCCTACGGCCGGCCCCGGTTCCTCGAGGAGCTCCGGCGGGCCGTCCGCACCGACCGAGCGACGGCGGCTTCCGCACCGACCCGGTCGACTGGGGCTCGCTGGCCAAGCAGCGCCGCAGCTCCGAGGAGTGGACGACCGACGCACGCCGACCTCGCCGCGAGCGTGCAGACCCGGCTCGAGGAGGTGCTGCTGGAGCTGGCCGGCTGGCTGCACCGCCAGACCTCCGGTGCCCGGAGGAGCAGTACGCCGGGCGGGGTGCTGACGCTGGCCGGCGGCGTCGCGCTCAACTGCGTCGCGAACACCCGGCTGTTCGACGAGAGCCCGTACGACGAGGTGTGGGTGCAGCCGGCCGCCGGCGACTCCGGCACCGCGCTCGGCGGCGCGCTCCACGTCGCCCGGGCGCTGGGCGACCTGACGAGGCCGATGCCGGGCGCCGACCTCGGTCGGGGGTGGACCGACGCCGAGGTCGAGGCGGTGCTGCGACCGCCCGCGTGCCGTACGAGCGGCCCGACGACGTCGCCGAGGCGGTGGCCGAGTGTCTCGCCGGCAACGGCGTCGTCGCCTGGTTCCAGGGCCGCAGCGAGTACGGCCCGCGCGCGCTCGGCCACCGCTCGCTGCTCGCCCACCCGGGTCACGAGCGCAACCTCGAGCGGCTCAACGACGTCAAGGGCCGCGAGCAGTTCCGGCCGGTGGCGCCGATGGTGCCTCGCCGAGCGGGCGGCAGACATCTTCGGGCGCGGGCCGCTGCCCTCGCCGTACATGCTCTTCGTCCACGACGTCGCGCCGCGAGTGGCGCGAACGGATCCCGACCGTGGTCCACGTCGACGGCACCGCCCGGGTGCAGACCGTCGACGACGCCGACGAGCCGCTGGTCGCCCGGATGCTACGGGCCTTCGAGCGCCGCACCGGGCTGCCGGTGGTGGTCAACACCAGCCTCAACACGGCCGGTCGGCCGATGGTCGACGACCCCCGCGACGCCCTCGAGTGCTTCGGGTCCGCGCCCGTCGACCTGCTGGCCATCGGCCCGTTCGTGGTGCGCCGGCCGCCGATGTCCTCGCCGGCCTCGTCGGGAGCCGCCTGATGGACGCGCCGAGCACGACGATCGTCGTCCCGACCGTGGGCCGGCCGAGCCTCCGCACGCTGCTCGAGGCACTCGCCGGCGGCACCGAGCCCGTGACCTGCCCCGTCCTGGTCGTCGACGACCGCCCGGCTCGGGCGGGGGCGACGGCGGCGGCGCTGGCCCCGGTGTCGGACCTGGCCGAGCAGCTCGTGGACCTCGGCCCGGACGGCCGGGGCGGCCCGGACGGCCGGGGCCGCCTGCCCGGCCTGCGCGTCCTGCGCTCCGGCGGCGGCGGTCCGGCGCGCGCCCGCAACCTCGGCTGGCGGCACGCCCGCAGCCCCTGGGTCAGCTTCCTCGACGACGACGTGGTCCCCGATCCCGACTGGTGGGAACGGCTGGCCGACGACCTGGCTGCCGCGGAGCGGGCACCGCACGTCGTCGCCGGGGTGCAGGGCCGGGTCCGGGTCCCGCTCCCGCGGGACCGCCGCCCCACCGACTGGGAACGGGGGACCGCCGGCCTCGAGCGGTCCCTCTGGATCACCGCCGACCTCAGCTACCGCCGGTCCGCGCTTGCGGCGGTCGGCGGCTTCGACGAGCGGTTCCCGCGTGCCTACCGGGAGGACGCCGACCTGGGACTGCGGGTCACCGCCTCGCACGGGGCGGTCGTCCTGGGGCGGCGCTGGATCACCCACCCGGTCCGTCCCGCGGACGACTGGGTCAGCGTCCGGCTCCAGGCCGGCAACGCGGACGACGCCCTGATGCGCCGGCTGCACGGCGCCGGCTGGCGGGAGCGCGCCGCAGCGCCGACCGGCCGCCGCTCCCGCCACGTCGCCACCACCGTCGCCGGCCTCGCCGCCGCCGTCGCGGCGGTCGCGGGCCGTCGGCGGGTGGCGTCGGTCGCCGGCCTGGGCTGGCTGGCGGGGACCACCGAGCTCGCCTGGGCTCGCATCGCCCCCGGCCCGCGCGACCGGGCGGAGGTCCGCCGGATGCTCCTCACCAGCGTCGCGATCCCGGCCGCTGCCACCTGGCACACCGTGCGCGGCACCCTGCGGCACCGCTCGGCGGCGCCCTGGCGCGGACTGCCCGACCTCGTGCTGGTCGACCGGGACGGGACGCTGGTGCACGACGTCCCCTACAACGGCGACCCGGCGCGAGTGGAGCCGATCGACGGGGTCCGGGAGAGCATCGACCGGCTCCGGAGGCTCGGGATCCGGACCGGGGTCGTCAGCAACCAGTCCGGTGTCGGGTCGGGCCGGATCACCCCGGCCCAGGTCGAGGCGGTCAACGCCCGGGTGGAGGAGCTGCTCGGCCCCTTCGACCTGTGGCGCTGGTGCCCGCACACCCGGGACGAGGGCTGCGACTGCCGCAAGCCGGCGCCGGGGATGGTCGAGGACGCCTGCGCCACGCTGGGTGTCGCCCCCGACAGGGCCGTCCTGGTCGGCGACATCGGGACCGACGTCGAGGCGGCGCGGGCCGCCGGCGCCGCGGCGGTCCTGGTCCCCACGTCCGCCACCCGGGCCGAGGAGGTCGCTGCGGCCGAGCACACCGCGCCGACGTTCGCCGCCGCGGTCGACGACGTCCTGGCGGGACGGTGGTGAGCACGGTGACCGAAGCGGTCCGCGACGGGCCCCCGCGCGGGCACACCCTCGTGGTCCGGCTCGACAACGCCGGGGACGTCCTGCTCGCCGGCCCCGCCGTGCGCGCGGTCGCCGCCGGCAGCACGCGGGTCACGCTGCTGGTGGGCCCGCACGGCGCTGCTGCCGCGCGGCTGCTCCCCGGCGTCGACGAGGTCCTCGTCTGGCGCTGCCCCTGGATCGACCCGCAGCCCGACCCGGTCGACCGGTCCGACGTCGAGCGGCTGGTCAGCCGTCTCGGACGCGTCGCGGCCGACCGGGCCCTGGTGCTCACCTCCTTCCACCAGTCCCCGCTGCCGACCGCGCTGCTGCTCCGGCTCGCCGGTGTCCCCTGGGTCGGCGCCACGAGCAGCGACTACCCCGGCTCGCTCCTCGACCTGCGCCACCGCCTCGAGGGCGACGAGGAGACGCTGCCCGAGGCCGAGCGGGCACTCGCGCTCGCCGCCGCGGCCGGGTTCTGTCTGCCGGCGGGCGACGACGGCGCGCTCGCCGTACGCCGCCCGCTCCCGGACGTCGACCACCTGCTTCCCGACGGTCCCTTCGTCGTGCTCCATCCCGGGACGTCGGTGCCCGCGCGGGCCTGGCCCGTCGAGCGGTACGCCGAGGCGGCGCGGCTCCTCGCCGACCGCGGGCCACCAGGTCGTCGTCACCGGCGCGTCGTCGGAGGCGCCGCTCACCGCGGCCGTCGCCCGGGCGGTCCCCGGGACTCCGAGCACTCCTGCCCCCGCCCCGGGGTCGGGGCCGCGACCGGCGGTCGACCTCGGCGGGTACACCGACCTCGCCGGGCTCGCCGCCGTCCTCGCCGCCGCGCAGGCCGTCGTGGTCGGCAACACCGGCCCGGCCCACCTCGCCGCCGCCGTGGGCACCCCGGTCGTCTCGGTCTTCGCCCCGACGGTCCCCGCCGCCCGCTGGGCCCCCTACCGGGTGTCCAGCGTGCTGCTGGGGGACCAGGACGCGCCCTGCCGCGACTCCCGCGTCACCGTGTGCCCCTACGAGGGTCATCCCTGTGTCACCTCGGTCACCGCCGAGGACGTCCGCTCCGCCGTCGACCTGCTGACCTCCGCCCGGGTCGGGGACGGCACGCCGGTCAGGAGGTCCGCATGAGGATCGCGCTCGTCTCCGAGCACGCGAACCCGCTCGCCACCGTGGGCAGCGTCGACGCCGGCGGTCAGAACGTCCACGTCGCGGCGCTCGCCGCGGGGCTCGCCGAGCGCGGCCACGAGGTGACGGTCTACAGCCGGCGGGACAGCACGTCGGCGCCGGCGAGGGTGAGGACACGGGAGGGCTACGACGTCGAGCACGTGCCGGCCGGGCCACCCTCCGACGTCCCCAAGGACGAGCTGCTCCCGCACGTGCCGGCGTTCGCCGCCCACCTGCGGCACCGCTGGCGCCTCCAGCCGGTCGACGTCGTGCACGCCCACTTCTGGATGAGCGGCCTGGCGTCGGTGCAGGCCGCCGCCGGGCTCGACGTCCCGGTGCTGCAGACCTTCCACGCGCTCGGGACCGTCAAGCGGCGGCAGCAGGGCAGGCGGGACACCAGCCCCGCCGCCCGGGTCGGGCTCGAGCGGATGCTCTGCCGGACCGTCGACCGCGTCGTCGCGACCTGCACCGACGAGGTGGCCGAGCTCCAGGCGCTCGGGATGGCCCCGGAGCGCGCGATCGTCATCCCGTGCGGCGTGGACACCGACGCGTTCCGGCCGTTGCCGGTCCCGCGCGGCCCGCGGCAGCGGCTGCTCGTGATCGGCCGCCTCGTCGAGCGCAAGGGCGTCGGCAACGTCGTCGAGGCGCTGGCCGAGCTGCCCGGCGTCGAGCTGCTGGTCGCGGGCGGTCCGGCCGCGGAGCTGCTCGACACCGACCCCCAGGCCCGTCGGCTCCGGGCGCTCGCGGACCGGCGCGGCGTCGCGGACCGGGTCCGGTTCCTCGGCGGCGTGCGCCGCACGGACGTCCCGGCCCTCATGTCCTCGGCCGACGTCGTGGTCGCGGTCCCGTGGTACGAGCCGTTCGGGATCGTTCCCCTCGAGGCGATGGCCTGCGGCCGGCCGGTCGTCGGCTCGGCGGTCGGCGGACTGCTCGACACGATCGTCCCCGGCACGACGGGCGAGCTCGTCCCACCGCGGCGCCCCGACCTCCTCGCACCGGTGCTCCGCGACCTGCTGGCCGACCGCGTCCGGCGGGAGCGGTACGGCGCGGCCGGGCGGGCCCGCGCCGTCGCCACCTACCAGTGGCGCCGGGTGGCCGCCGCGACCGAGCAGGTGTACGCCGAGGTCGCCCTCGCCCAACCGCAGGCGCTCGGTGTCGCGGGCACCGGCCCCCCGGCCACGTCCGCGCTCAGCCGTCCCTGACCCCCGACGACCAGCCCGACGACCGGCCCGACGACCAGCCCGACGACCAGCCAGACGACGAGGAGCCACCCGTGACGGCACCGACCTCCGACCGCGAGGCCTGCACCACGCCCTGCGCCCAGGACCACCTCGACGAGCTCCTCGCGGCGGCGCAGGCGTTCCGGCCCTGCGTCGACGTCGCCGACCGGTGGGGCGGCCGGCTGGCGGCGGTGCTCGACGCGGGCGGGCGGCTGCTCGCGGCGGGCAACGGCGGCAGCGCCGCGCAGGCGCAGCACCTCACCGCCGAGCTCGTCGGCCGCTACCGCGACGACCGGCCGCCGTTCTCCGCGATCTGCCTGACCGCAGAGACCTCGAGCCTCACCGCGATCGCCAACGACTACCCGCCCGAGGAGCTGTTCGCCCGGCAGGTGGAGGCCCACGGCCGTTCCGGCGACGTCCTCGTGCTGATGTCGACCAGCGGCCGGAGCCCGAACATCGTCGCGGCCGCCCAGCGGGGCCGGCAGGTCGGGCTGCAGGTCTGGTCGCTCACCGGGCCCGGGCCCAACCCGCTGGCGGAGGCCGCGGAGGAGGCGCTCTGCGTCGACGCGACCTACACCGCCACGGTGCAGGAGCTCCACCTCGTCGCGCTGCACGTCCTCTGCGCCGGGCTCGACCGCGAGCTCGGCGTGATCCCGGCGGCGGTGGCATGAGGCAGGCACGGCTCGTCGTCGTCGGCGACACGCTCCTCGACGTCGACCTCCAGGGGACCGCAGGGCGGCTCACCCCGGACGCGCCGGTCCCCGTCCTCGACGACCTGGTCGAGCAGCCGCGGCCCGGTGGCGCCGGCCTGGCGGCGCTCATGGCCTCGGCCGACGGCCACGAGGTCGTCCTGGTCACGGCCCTCGGCGACGACGGCGCCGGCCGCCAGGTGGAGCGGCTGCTCGCCGGCGTCCACGTGGTCCGGCTCCCGTTCCGGGGGCCCACCCCGGTGAAGACCCGGGTGCGCGCCGGCGGTCAGTCCCTGCTGCGGCTCGACAGCGGCACGGCGCACGGTGCGTTCGGCCCGCTCGGGGAGGCGCTGGTGGGTGAGCTGCGGGAGCTGCTGTCCGGAGCGACCGCAGTCGTCGTCGCCGACTACGGCCGCGGCACCGCCGGCGTACCGGAGCTGCGGGCGCTGCTGACCGCGCTGCCGCGCCGGGTCCCGCTGGTGTGGGACCCGCACCCGCGCGGCTCGGCGCCGGTGCCGGGTGCCCGGCTGGTCACCCCCAACGCGACCGAGGCGGAGACCTTCGCCGCGGCCCTCCTCGACCCGGTCGGACCGGCCGGGACCGACCGCACCGGCGGGCTCGCCCTCGCCGGCCGGCGGGCCGCGGCGCTCGTCGGGCACTGGAGGGCGCAGGCCGTCGCGGTGACGCTCGGGGAGCGGGGGGCGCTGCTGTCCTACGGCGGCGCTGCGGACGACCTGGCTGCCGGGTCGGCTCTGGGGTCGGTCGACGCGCCGGTCGTCACCCCCGCGCCCGCCGTCCACTGCATCGACCCGTGCGGCGCCGGTGACCGGTTCGCCGTCACCGCGGCGGCGAGCCTGGGCGCCGGCAGGGTGATGACCGAGGCGGTGCAGGACGCTGTGGCCGCAGCCGCGGCGTACGTCGCCGCCGGCGGCCCGGCGTCGCTCGGCAGCGACGCCGGGCCGCCGGCACCGCTGACCGCCGAGGAGGTCGTCGCCCGGGTCGCGTGTCGAGGTGGCACCGTCGTGGCGACCGGGGGCTGCTTCGACCTGCTGCACGCCGGACACGTCGCGACCCTGCGTGCCGCCCGCCGGCTGGGGGACTGCCTCGTGGTCTGCCTCAACAGCGACGCGTCGGTGCAACGGCTCAAGGGGCCGTCACGACCGGTGGTGCCTGCGGCCGACCGGGTCAAGGTCCTCGAGGCGCTGGAGTGCGTCGACGCGGTCGTGGTCTTCGAGGAGGACACGCCGGTCGAGGTGATCCGCCGGCTGCGGCCCGACGTCTGGGCCAAGGGCGGCGACTACGCCGGCGCGGACGTCCCCGAGGCCGCCGTGCTGCGCGCGTGGGGCGGCCAGGCGGTCGTGCTGCCCTACCTCGACGGACGCTCGACGACCGCGCTCGTGCGCAGCGCGGCCGACCGGTCCCGGCCCGACGTCGGACCTCCCGACCAGGACGAGGACCCGACCCACCACCTGACCCACTCCGACCCCCACCTCGAGAGCGAGCCGCGATGACCGACACCCACGACCTGACCAGCGCCCCGACCGGCGTACCGCCCGTTCCCGACGCCGGAGCACTCGGGACGGTCCTCGTGACCGGTGGCTCGTCCGGTCTGGGAGGCGCGGTCGTCGCGGCGGTCGCCGCCGCCGGAGGACGGCCGGTGAGCCTGGACCGGGTGCCGTCCCCCGAGCTCGAGCAGCGCGCCGTCGCGCAGGTCCAGGTCGACCTGGGCGACTCCCGCGCCGCCGAGGCGGCCGTCCGCCGGGTCTCGGAGCTGGTCGGGGGCGTCGACGCGGTCGTGACCTGCGCCGGGACCGACGCCTGCGGCCGACTCGAGGACGTCCCCGGCGAGGACTGGGACCGCGTCGTCCTCGTCAACCTGGTCGGGACCGCCGCCGTCGTCCGCGCCGCGCTGCCGGACCTGCTCGCCCGCCGCGGCCGGGTCGTGACGGTCGCCTCGACCCTCGGACTGCGGGCGCTGAGCGACGCGACGGCGTACTGCGCCTCGAAGTTCGGCGTCGTGGGCTTCACGCGGGCGCTGGTCGCCGAGACCCAGGGACGCCTGGGCGTGACGCTGCTGGTCCCCGGCGGGATGCACACCGCGTTCTTCGACGGCCGGACCGAGCAGTACAAGCCGCCGCCGGACGCCAAGCTCAACCAGCCGGCCGACGTCGCCCAGGCGGTGCTCTTCGCGCTCCAGCAGCCGCCGGGGTGCGAGGTCCGCGAGCTGCTGGTGGCCCCGTCGGTCGAGGGGTCCTGGCCCTGAGCGGACCGGGCACCAGGGGCGGCCCCTCGGGGGGAGGCGGGGTGCTCGTCCTCCGGGCGTTGGGACTCGGCGACCTCCTCGCCGTCGTCCCCGCCCTCCGGGCGCTGCGGCGGTGGGCGTCCGCCACCCATCCCGGCGAGCTGCTGGTGCTGGCGTGCCCCCCGTCGCTGGGGCCACTCCTCGGGCTCGCGGCCGTGGACCTGCCCGCGTCCGGTCGACGTCCCGTCGTCGACCGGGTCCTCGACGTGACCGCGGCGACGGACGTCCGCGGGCTGCTCGCGCTGCCGGCCGCCTGGCGCGCTGTCGCCGCGGTGCCCCCTTCGGTCGCGGTCAACCTGCACGGCAGCGGCCCGGACAGCCACCGCGCGCTGCTCGCGCTCGACCCGGGCCGGCTCGTCGCTCCGGCCTGCAGCGAGGTGGGCGTCGCCGGCCCCCCGTGGCACCGCCCGGACCGACCGGACGAGCACGAGACCGCCCGCTGGTGCCGGGTGCTCGGGGCGGCCCTCGGCACCCCGACCGACCCCGACGACCTCCTCCTGGACCGGCCCGCAGTCCCTCCGCTCGTCCCCGGCGCGGTGGTCGTCCACCCCGGTGCGGCGTACCCGTCCCGGCGGTGGCCACCGGACCGGTGGGCGGCGGTCGCCAGGGAGACCGCGCGGGACGGGCACCGGGTGGTCGTGACCGGCGGAGCCGCGGAGCGGTCGCTCGCGGAGGAGGTGTGCCGGCGTGCGGGGCTGCCGCCGGACGCGGTGCTCGCCGGTCGCACCGACCTGGGACAGCTCGCGGCACTCGTCGCGGACGCGCGGCTCGTCCTCTGCGGGGACACCGGGGTGGCGCACCTCGCCTCGGCCTACCGGACCCCGTCGGTCGTCCTGTTCGGGCCCACCTCGCCGGCGCGGTGGGGTCCGCCGCCGCAGGGGCCGCACACGGTGCTCTGGCACGGGCTGGAGCACGGGCTGGAGCACGGGCTGGAGCACGGGCACGGCGACGCACGCGGCGACCGGCCCGACCCGGCGCTGCTCCGGGTCACCGTCGAGGAGGTCGGCGCCGCGGTGACCGACCGGCTCCGCGCCCCGAGGTGCGCGGACGTCGGGCCGGCGGACGTCAGAGCGTCGTGGCGGCGAACCACTCCAGCGTCCGCTTGAGCCCCTCGTCGAGCGGTACCAGCGGCTCCCAGCCGAGCAGCTCACGAGCCCGGGTGAGGTCGGCGCGACGCACCCGAGGGTCGTCCTCGGGCAGCTCGACGTGCTCGATGACCGAGGACGAGCCGGCAAGGCCGCGGACGAGCTCGGCGAGCTGGCACATCGTCAGCTCGTTCTCGCTGCCGATGTTGACCGGACCGGGTTCGCCGCTCGCGGCGAGGGCGAGGATCCCCTCGACGGTGTCCTCGACGAAGCACAGGGAGCGGGTCTGGCGGCCGTCCCCGGCCATGGTCAGTGGTCTCCCGGTCAGCGCTTGGGACATGAACGCCGGGACCACCCGGCCGTCGTCGACCCGCATCCGCGGACCGAAGGTGTTGAAGATGCGCACGATCGCGGTGTCGACCCGGCCCTGCCGCCGGAACGCCTCGGTGAGCGCCTCGGCGTACCGCTTGGCCTCGTCGTAGACGCTGCGGGGGCCGACCGGGTTCACGTTGCCCCAGTAGGTCTCCGGCTGCGGGTGCACCAGCGGGTCGCCGTACACCTCGGAGGTCGAGGCGAGCAGGAACCGGGCGCCCGCGCGCTCCGCCAGCTCCAGGCAGTGCAGCGTCCCGGCACTGCCCACGAGGAGCGTCTCGACCGGCCGCGCGAGGTAGTCGCGCGGCGAGGCCGGTGAGGCGAGGTGGAGGAGCACGTCGACAGGGCCGGCCAGGTCGAGCGGCTGGCAGACGTCGTGCTCGAGGCGGACCAGACGGGGTGCGTCCCCGAGATGTGCGAGATTCTGCCAGCACCCGGTCGACAGGTCGTCGACGGCCACGACGTCGGCGCCGAGCGCGAGCAGCCGCTCGCACGTCCACGACCCCAGGAAGCCGGCGCCGCCCGTGACGACGACTCGGGCTCCGGACCATGCGTGGGGGCCCCTGATCACGCGCGAGCCCGTACCCCGCCGCGCGCTCTTCATGCGGCCGGCTCCCGGTTGAAACGTCAAGACCGGGCTAGGATCCCCGCATGACCCGCTGGTTGAGCGAGGAGGAGCTCGACTCCTGGTTGCCGTTCATCGGCGTCGTGCTCCGGCTGGGGACCGCGCTCGACAGCCAGCTCCAGCGTGACTCCGACCTGACCCACTTCGACTACCTGTGCCTGGCGATGCTCAGCGAGCGGGACGGCCACACCACCTCGATGAGCGAGCTCGCCGCACGCACCAACTCCTCGCTGTCGCGGTTGTCCCACGTGATCAGCAAGCTCGAGGGCCGCGGCTTCGTCAGCAGGTGCCGCTCCGAGTTCAGCCGTCGCGTCACGATGGTCCGGATGACCGAGGACGGGTACGACGTGCTGGTCGCCGCCGCGCCGGGCCACGTCGAGGCCGTCCGGGCGCTGGTCTTCGACGGGCTCGCGCCCGACGACGTCGAGGCGCTGGGCCGGATCACGCGGCGCGTGCTCCACAACATCGAGGCCTCGGGGCTCAAGGCCACCAACTGAGCGGCCGGCGTCAGGTCAGGGCAGCCGCCAGTCGACCGGCTCACCGCCCTGCTCGACCAGCAGCCGGTCGACGCGGCTGAACGGTCGCGAGCCGAGGAACCCGCGGTGCGCCGACAACGGGGACGGGTGGACCGACTCCACCCAGGGCACCCCGCCGAGCAGCGGCTTGAGGGCCTGGGCGTCACGCCCCCACAGGATCGCCGCCTTGGCGCCCGGGCGGTCCGCGAGGGCCTGCACGGCGCAGTCCGTGACCTGCTCCCAGCCCCGCCCGCGGTGGCTCGCGGGAGCACCGGGCCGGACCGTGAGCGCCCGGTTGAGCAGCATGACGCCCTGCTTGGTCCACGGCGTGAGGTCGCCGTCGGAGGGCGGCGGCACGCCGAGGTCGGCGACGAGCTCGGCGTGGATGTTGCGCAGCGACGGCGGGAGCGGGCGGACGTCGGGGGCCACCGCGAAGCTCAGTCCCACCGGATGACCCGGCGTCGGGTAGGGGTCCTGCCCGACGACCAGCACCCGGACCTCCGACAGCGGCTGCTGGAAGGCGCGGAGCACCTGGGGCCCCGCCGGCAGGTAGCCGCGACCCGCTGCCAGCTCAGCCCGCAGGAACTCGCCCATCGACCGGATCACGTCCTCCACCGGGGTGAGCGCCTCCGCCCAGTCGGCGGCCACGAGGCCGCGCTCGACGAGCGGTCCGAGCGTGCCGCCCGGAGCCGGCCCGCTCGCCGTCACCGGCCCTCCGCCAGGAGGTCGACGACCGCGTCGGCGACGGCCTCCTGCTCGACGGCGAACGGGTGGAAGGCGAGCGCCTGCAGCGGGTCGGTCCGGCCGCCGTTCACCCAGGGTTCCGCCGAGCAGACCTCGTGGCCGCGGGACAGCGCGCGGACGTCGAGGAAGCGCGTGCCGGCCGCGCGGGCCGCCCCTCGGAGTGCCCGGTCGAGGCGCTGCTCGAGCCGCGCGACGGCCCGGCGGTCCAGCGCTGGCAGCGGGAGGGCGGCGCAGCTGCGAGCCGGGTCGACGAGCCGCGGGTAGCCCACGAGCACGACGTCGGCACGCGGCGCTTCCGCCACGACCGCACGGAGGGCGTCGGCCACCCGCCGGCCGGTCTCGGCGATCACCCGGCCCGCGTCCCCCAGTGCACCGCCGAGGTGGTCGCACCGCGCCAGCGGCTGCCCGTCGCGCCCGATGCAGGCCGCCGCGAGCCGCTGGAACAGGCCGCCGTCGTTGCCGCCGACCCCGAGCGTGACCAGGTCGGTGCCGGGGCGCACCGCCTGCAGCTGCGCGGGGACGGTCCCGCGACCACGGCCGAGCACCTGGGGAGCGGTGAGGTCCTCGGTGGTGGCGGCACTGCAGCTCACGTCGGTGACCCTCGCGTCGAGCGCTGTGGCCACGAGCTGCGGGTAGCTGCCCGACGACCGCAGACAGGATCCCGAGAAGTCGCTGACCGGGACGAAGGGCGCAGCCGTGTAGGAGTCACCGAGCGCGACGTACTGCCCGACCCGCACCGCGGCGGAGGTGCCCGAGGAGCCCGCTCGCGAGGCGCCCGGGGTCGGGGCCGAGGCACTGTCCGTGGTAGTCCCGCCGCTGCAGCCGGCCACGAGGACGACCGCGGCGAGCCCGGCCGCCCGAGTCGCCGCCCAGCGCGTGACCACGCTCCTCGGCCGGTGCTGGGGTCTCACGCGTCGTCGGCTGGCCGGAGCTGCTTGTGGTGCTCGCGTGGCTCCACCAGCCGACGCATGAACCCCGCCGCCCAGTCGGCCACGTCGTGCTCCTCGACGGTCCGGCGCATCGCCCGCATCCGCCGGGACAGGTCCCGGGGCTTGGCGCGCATCGCCTGGAGGATCGTCGACTTCATGCCGTCGATGTCGTAGGGGTTGACCATGAACGCCTGCTTCAGCTCGTCGGCGGCGCCGGCGAACTCCGACAGCACCAGCGCGCCGTCCTCGTCGTCGCGGCACGCGACGTACTCCTTGGCGACGAGGTTCATCCCGTCGCGCAGCGGCGTGACCACCATGACGTCCGCGGCCTTGAACATCGCGGCCATCTCGTCGCGGGGGTAGGAGGAGTGGAGGTAGCTGATCGCGGGCCGACCGATCCGCCCGTAGTCGCCGTTGATGCGGCCGACGAGCCGCTCGATCTCGTCGCGGAGCCGGCGGTACTCGTCGACGCGTTCCCGGGAGGGCGTCGCGACCTGCACGAAGACGGCGTCCTCGACGCTGAGCGCACCCTCCTCCAGGAGCTCGCCGAACGCCTGGAGCCGGTCGTAGATCCCCTTGGTGTAGTCGAGCCGGTCGACCCCCAGCAGCAGCATCGCGGGGTTGCCGAGCTGCTCGCGGATGTCCCGGGCCCGGGCCTCGACCTCCTCGGTGGCGGCGAGGGTCGCGAGCGCCTGGAAGTCGATGCTGATGGGGAACGCGACCGCCTCGACGAACCGTCCGTCGGGAAGGTAGATGCGGTCCTTGTGGGTCTTGTGGCCGACACGCTGACGGACGAGCCGGACGAAGTTCTGCGCGCCCCCGACCCGCTGGAAGCCGACGAGGTCGGCCCCGAGCAGCCCCTCGAGCACCTGGCGGCGCCAGGGCAGCTGGGCGAAGAGCTCCCCCGGCGGGAACGGGATGTGGAGGAAGAAGCCGATTCGCAGGTCGGGGCGCCTGTTCCGGAGCATCGCGGGGACCAGCTGGAGCTGGTAGTCGTGGACCCAGACCGTGGCGCCTTCCGCCGCGAGCTCGGCGGCCCGGTCGGCGAAGCGCTGGTTGACCGCGACGTAGGCGTCCCACCAGTCGCGGCGGAAGGTCGGCTTGGCGACCGCGTCGTGGTAGAGCGGCCAGAGCGTGCCGTTGGAGAAGCCCTCGTAGAAGCCCTCGACCTCCTCGGTCGAGAGCGGCACGGGCACGAGGGTGATCCCGTCCTGCTCGAAGACGTCGTCGGGTCCGTCCGGTCCGCCGTCCCACCCCACCCAGGCGCCCTCGTGCTGGTGCATGACCGGCTCCATCGCGGTGACGAGCCCGCCGGGGGAGTGGCGCCAGGTGATCGTGCCGTCGTCGGCGACCACCCGATCGACCGGGAGCCGGTTCGCGACGACGACGAGGTCCACCGGATCGGTCATGGGGTCAGCCTACGAGGGGCCCCGACGCCGGCCGACACGGCGGCCTTGCGAATGACACTGCTGTAGTTCGACGCCTAGGATGCTGCCATGGACAGCGCCAACGCCGTCGGCGGCCAGACCACCTCCCCGGGCGTCCCGGGAGGCGAGGAGCTCTCCGAGCGCGACCAGGCGATCCTCGACTTCGAGCGGCAGTGGTGGAAGTTCGCCGGCGCCAAGGAGCACGCGGTCAAGGAGAAGTTCGGGATGTCCTCCACCCGCTACTACCAGGTGCTCAACGCGCTGATCGACCGTCCCGAGGCCCTGGCCCACGACCCGCTGCTGGTCCGGCGGCTGCGGCGGCTCCGGGCCACCCGCCAGCGCGCCCGCTCCGCCCGGCGGCTCGGGTTCGAGGTCTGAGGTGCGGTCCGACGAGTCGGGGTTCGCCATGTCCTCGCCGGTGGCGCTCATGTGCGGAGCCGCGGTCATCATGGCCGGCCTGGCGTTCCTCACCAGCGACCCACCCGAGGACCGCCCGGCCGTGAACCCCGTCGCCGCGGAGCCGGACCCCGCGCAGCCGACCGAGCGGGTGCGGACCGAGCGGAAGGCGACCGTCAAGCCCCGCGTCGAGAAGGTGCCGCGCCGCGACAGCGTCTACGTGAGCGTCTTCAACAACAGCAACATCAGCGGGCTCGCGGCGACCACCGCAGAGCGCATCGGCGCCGTGGGGTGGCAGGTGGTCGGCTCCGACAACTGGTACGGCACCATCCCCGCGACGACCATCTACTATCCCGCCCGTCTCGAGAAGGCCGCCAGGCTGCTCTCCAAGGACCTCGGGGTGCCGCGGGTCATGCCGGCGGTCGACCCGATGTCGATGGACCGGCTGACGGTGATCCTCACCGCCGACTTCGCCTGAGCACCTCCGACGCCGTGTCCGAGCCACTGGAGTTCCGCACCCCCGAGGGCCCGGAGCGGTACGCCGCGGTGGTCGCCGCGGGTCGGCGTGCCGTCCTCTGCCTGGACTTCGACGGCGTGCTGGCCCCGATCGTCGACGACCCCGACGCCGCGCACATCCATCCTGACGCTCCGGAGCTGCTCGTCCGGCTGGCAGCCGGCTACCGGGCGGTCGCGGTGGTGACCGGCCGGCCGGCCGCCCAGGCGCTCGTACTCGGCGGGCTCGAGGAGCTCGCTCCGCGGGTGAGCGCGACCGGCGGCGACCTGCTGGTGCTCGGTCAGTACGGCCACGAGCGGTGGAGCGCCTCCGACGGGCAGGTCGTCTCCCCGGACCCGCCGGCCGGGCTCGCCGCCCTCGCCGCGGAGCTCCCGGAGCTGCTGGCTTCCGCCGGGTACCCCGACGCCCGCGTCGAGCACAAGAGCCTGGCGGTGGCGGTGCACACCCGCCGGCTCCCCGACCCGCAGGGGGCCTTCGACCGGCTGCAGCCGCTGCTCGCGGCGGCCGCGCAGCGGCACCGTCTGGTGCTCGAGCCGGGCCGGGCCGTGCTCGAGGCCCGCGCGCCCGGGGTGCACAAGGGACAGGCCGTACGGACGCTCCACGGGGAGTTCGGCGCCGGGGCGATGCTCTATGCCGGGGACGACCTCGGTGACGTCGCGGCCTTCGAGGCGCTCGCGGCGCTGCGCGAGGACGAGGCGTTCCCGGCCCTCCTCGTCTGCTCGGGGTCGGAGGAGCAGCAGGCGCTGGTGGACCGCGCCGACCTGGTCGTACCGGGACCGGACGGGGTCATGGACCTGCTCCGCAGGCTCGCCGCCGACGCCGGTACCTGAGGCACCCCTGTCCGAGATGCGGACGACCGTCTCACGCATCGGTACCGACGTGCACGATCCCGAGGCTGCTCCCTAGGCTGGACACAGCTCATCGAGAGGGGCAGAGGGACACGGCCCGCTGAAGCCCCGGCAACCCGCTACCGCATCCTCCGCCCGGTCGATCCACGGCCGGTCGTCGCGGTGGTGACGGTGCTACGTCCGTCCCGCCGCGAAGGTCGCGTCCCGGGGAAGATGAGAAGGAGGAACTCCTTGAGCGCACCGACCGTCGTCAACGAGTCGCGGCTCGGCCCGCAGCCGGTCCCGGGGCTGCGTCCCGGCGCCTTCGGCAACGCCACCGGGCTCGTCTGCCGGGAGTGCGGCGCCGTCCAGCCGCTGGGCCCCTTCTACGCCTGCGGGGAGTGCTTCGGCCCGCTGGAGATCGGCTACGACTTCCCGCGCGTGACCCGCGAGCAGATCGAGGCCGGCCCGAAGAACGTCTGGCGCTACCAGCCGCTGCTGCCGGTGCCCGCAGACATCGCCGAGAGCCCGAACATGGAGCCGGGCTTCACCCGGCTCGTGCGCGCCGGCAACCTCGGCCGCGAGCTGGGCGTGCGGAGCCTCTGGGTCAAGGACGACTCCGGCAACCCCACGCACTCCTTCAAGGACCGGGTCGTCGCGATGGCGCTCTCCGCCGCACGCGAGCTCGGCGCGACGGTCTTCGCCTGCCCCTCCACGGGCAACCTCGCCAACGCGGTCGCCGCTGCGGGCGCCCGCGCCGGCATCCGCACAGTCGTCTTCGTCCCCCACGACCTCGAGCCGGCCAAGGTGCAGATGACCGCCGTCTACGGCGGGACCCTGGTGGCCGTCCGCGGCACCTACGACGACGTCAACCGGCTCGCCTCGGAGATCGCCGGCGAGGAGGAGGGCTGGGCGTTCGTCAACGTCAACGTCCGGCCCTACTACGCCGAGGGGTCCAAGACGCTGGCGTTCGAGATCGCCGAGCAGCTCGGCTGGCGGTTGCCGCAGCAGGTCGTGGTGCCGGTGGCGAGCGGCTCACAGCTGACCAAGATCGACAAGGGGTTCAAGGAGCTGGTCCGGCTCGGGCTGGTCGAGGACACCCCCTACCGGATCTTCGGGGCGCAGGCCACCGGGTGCTCCCCGGTCGCCGCCGCCTTCAAGGCCGGCCACGACGTCGTACGCCCGGTCCGGCCGGACACGATCGCCAAGTCGCTCGCGATCGGCAACCCCGCCGACGGCCCCTACGTGCTCGACGTCGCCCGGCGGACCGGCGGCGCGGTCGAGGACGTCACCGACGACGAGGTCCGCGAAGGGATCCTGACGCTGGCCCGGACCGAGGGCATCTTCGCCGAGACCGCCGGCGGCGTCACCGTCGCGACGCTGCGCAAGCTCGTGGCGACCGGTCAGCTCGACCCCGAGGCGGAGACCGTCGTCCTCAACACCGGCGACGGGCTCAAGACCCTCGACGCGGTGGCCGGGCGGGTGGCGCCGACTGCCACCATCGACCCGTCGTACCCCGCGTTCAGCGGGCTCGGCCTCACCTGACCCGCCCGTCCCGCACCGACCACCGCCCCGGAGGAGCCCCGTGCCCGTCACCGTCCGCATCCCGACGATCCTGCGCACCTACACCGGCGGTGCCTCGGAGGTGACCGCCGAGGGCGGGACCCTCGTCGAGGTCCTCGACGACCTCGAGCGCAACCACACCGGCATCAAGGCGCGCGTCCTCGACGAGACCGGCGCGCTTCGACGGTTCGTCAACGTGTACGTCGGCAACGACGACGTCCGCTTCCTCGACGGTCTCCAGACGCCCACCCCGGAGGGGTCCTCGATCTCGGTCATCCCGGCGGTCGCCGGGGGCTGAGCTCCTCCGGAGTTCCGTGGACGCGAGGGGGCCGGAGGTGGCTCTCGCCGCCTCCGGCCCGGAGCCTCGTCGCACCCACGAGGTTGGGGACAGGCTAGGTCCGCGCCCGGGGACGGTCAATGGCCCGCCGGCGCCGGCCTGTCCACCGGGCGCTCGGACCGTGCCGGGCTTCTTGCACTCGACGACCGAGAGTGCTAGTAATGCGTTGGCACTCTCCTGGTGAGAGTGACAACCGAGCACCATCCGCTGGGCGGGAGGGGCGAGGTCCGCAGCCGCGGCGGGAAGGGTCCGCCGCAGCCGTGCGGGCCGGCCGTCGCGGGCGCCTCCCCGACCACTCCACAGTCCGTTCCGACGGCACGACGCGGGAGGAACCGCCAGAACATGCCGAAGCTGATCGCATTCAACGAAGAGGCCAGGCGCGGCCTCGAGCGTGGCATGAACACGCTCGCGGACGCCGTCAAGGTGACCCTCGGCCCCAAGGGACGCAACGTCGTCCTGGAGAAGAAGTGGGGTGCGCCGACGATCACCAACGACGGTGTCTCCATCGCGAAGGAGATCGAGCTCGAGGACCCCTACGAGAAGATCGGCGCCGAGCTGGTCAAGGAGGTCGCGAAGAAGACCGACGACGTCGCTGGTGACGGCACCACGACGGCCACCGTGCTGGCGCAGGCCATGGTCCGCGAGGGGCTGCGCAACGTCGCCGCCGGCGCGAACCCGATGGCGCTGAAGCGCGGCATCGAGCGCGCGGTCGAGGCCGTGTCCGAGCAGCTGCTCAGCATGGCCAAGGACGTCGAGACCAAGGAGCAGATCGCCTCCACCGCCTCGATCTCCGCCGCTGACCCCCAGGTCGGCGAGATCATCGCCGAGGCGATGGACAAGGTCGGCAAGGAAGGCGTCATCACCGTCGAGGAGAGCAACACCTTCGGGCTCGACCTCGAGCTGACCGAGGGCATGCGCTTCGACAAGGGCTACATCTCGCAGTACTTCATGACCGACCCCGAGCGCATGGAGGCCGTCCTCGAGGACGCCTACGTCCTCGTGGCGAACCAGAAGATCTCCAACGTCAAGGACATGCTCCCGGTCCTCGAGAAGGTCATGCAGGGCGGCAAGCCGCTGCTGATCATCGCCGAGGACGTCGAGGGCGAGGCGCTGGCGACCCTGGTCGTCAACAAGATCCGCGGCACGTTCAAGTCCGCCGCCGTCAAGGCGCCGGGCTTCGGCGACCGTCGCAAGGCCATGCTGCAGGACATCGCGATCCTCACCGGCGGCCAGGTCATCAGCGAGGACGTCGGCCTGAAGCTGGAGAACACCGGGCTGGAGCTCCTCGGCCAGGCCCGCAAGGTGGTCCTCACCAAGGACGAGACGACCATCGTCGAGGGCGCCGGTGACGCCGAGCAGATCCAGGGGCGCGTCAACCAGATCCGCAACGAGATCGAGAACAGCGACTCCGACTACGACCGCGAGAAGCTGCAGGAGCGGTTGGCCAAGCTGGCCGGCGGCGTCGCGGTGATCAAGGTCGGCGCGGCCACCGAGGTCGAGCTCAAGGAGCGCAAGCACCGCATCGAGGACGCCGTCCGGAACGCGAAGGCTGCGGTCGAGGAGGGCATCGTCCCCGGCGGCGGTGTCGCGCTGATCCAGGCGAGCGCCGCGGCGTTCGAGAAGCTCGAGCTCGAGGGCGACGAGGCGACCGGTGCGCAGATCGTGCGCCAGGCGACCGAGGCCCCGCTGAAGCAGATCGCGGTCAACGCCGGCCTCGAGGGCGGCGTCGTGACGGAGAAGGTCCGCAACCTGGAGGCCGGTCAGGGCCTCAACGCGGCCACCGGCGAGTACGTCGACATGTTGGCCGAGGGCATCATCGACCCGGCCAAGGTCACGCGCTCCGCACTGCAGAACGCTGCCTCGATCGCGGCGCTGTTCCTCACGACCGAGGCGGTCGTGGCGGACAAGCCGGAGAAGACCCCGGCGGCGCCGGGTGGCGGCGGCGACATGGGCGGCATGGACTTCTGAGCCGAACCCACCAGTAGCACCTGTTCCACCCGAGGGGCCCGGCACTGCCGGGCCCCTCGGCCTTTCCCCGGGAGGTCGCGTCGTGAGCCTGCTCCCCGACGGCCGCTCGCTCGCGGGTCACGAGGTCCGGCTCGACCCGCTGCGCGAGGAGGACGCCGACGAGCTCTGGCCGCTCCTGGCCGACCCCCAGGCGTACGCGCAGGGCTACGCCATGCACCGCCGCCCGGTGGACGCCGCGGACGGACGGGCACTGGTGCGGGAGCGGTTCCTCGGCGGGCACGGCGTCCTCGACGGCCGGGGCGGCGGGCGCCGGGCGTACGCCGTCCGCCTCCGGCGCGACACCGCCCTCGGCTCCGCGGGGACCCTGGTGGGGACCTCGGCGCTGCTCGAGGCGGACCTGGCCAACGAGTCGGTGCACCTGGGGTCGACCTTCTACGGACGCCGGTGGTGGGCGACCGCGGTCAACCCGAGCGCCAAGCTGCTGCTGCTCGGACACTGCTTCGAGGACCTGGGCTACGGCCGGGTGAAGATCCAGACCGACGCCCTCAACACCCGGTCGCAGGCGGCCATCAGCCGGCTCGGGGCGGTCAGGGAGGGCGTGCTGCGCCGGCACACCCGCCGCGAGGACGGGTCGTTCCGCGACACGGCGGTGTTCAGCGTGCTGGCCGACGAGTGGCCGGCGGTCCGTGCCGGGCTCGAGGAACGGCTCCGCGCCTCCTGACCACCCGCCGAGCCGCCCCTCATGACCGGTCGAGCCGCCCCTGATGACCGGTCGAGCCGCCCCTGATGACCGGTCGAGCCGCCCCTGATGACCGGCCTCGACGTCGGGACCGCGCTCCCCACGGCGTACGGCGACCCCCCATGGCATGTGACGCGTGGGGAGCGCCAACCTGCCTGCATCCCTTGGGGAACCGCGTCCTAGCGGACGCCGCGCACCCGGTACTGCACGCTGATCCGCGGGCCGCAGGGTCGCTCGGTCTTGGGGATGCAGTGCTCCCAGGTCCGCTGGCAGGAGCCCCCCATGACCACGAGGTCCCCGTGGCCGAGCAGGAACGAGCGCGTGCGACCCGCGCCGCCGCTGTCGGGCCGGAGCATTAGCTTGCGCCTCTCCCCGAGCGACAGGATCGCCACCATCGTGTCCTCCCGCCGGCTCCGCCCGATGCGGTCCCCGTGCCAGGCGACGCTGTCGCGCCCGTCGCGGTAGTAGCAGAGCCCGGCCGTGCGGAACGGCTCCCCGAGCTCGGCGGCGTAGTGGTCGCTGAGCCGGACGCGCGCCTCGACGAGTCCCCCGTTCAGCGGGTCGTCCTCCCCGTAGAACGACAGGAGTCGCGGCACGTCGACCACGCGCTCGTACATCTCGCGCCGCTCCGCGCGCCACGGCACCTGCTCGACCAGGTCGGCGAAGAGCTGGTCCGCACCGCCGAGCCAGTCCGGGAGGTGGTCCACCCATGCGCCGCGCGTCAGCGGCGTACGCCGGACGCCCGCGAGATCGGCGAACCGGAGGGCGTCGTCGGCGGTGTCGAAGAGCGACGGCTGCACTGCGAGCGCCATGGGAGGAGAGGGTACACCGGTTCGAACGCATGTTCTACACAGGTGGACGGAAACGGTTGGGTCCATGTCCGGACCAGCCGCTAGGTTGCTGGAGCCGGAGCCGGACGACTCCGGTCCGCAGCGGACGAGGGATGAACATTGGCACGACTACGCCGACCGGGTTCGACCACCACCACCTCGGAGGACCGAGTGGGCAGCGTCGTCCCACCACCAGGTCCCGACGCGCGCCCGCTGACCCTGGACAAGGCCGTGCCCGAGGGCCGCGTCCCGGCTGCCCGGATCCGGGACCTGACCAAGGTCTACGGCAGCGGGCACACCGAGGTGCGGGCACTGGACGGGGTCTCGCTCGACCTGTACGCCGGGGAGTTCACTGCCGTCATGGGTCCCTCCGGGTCCGGGAAGTCGACCCTCATGCACTGCTGCGCGGCCCTCGACGACGCCACGAGCGGCTCGGTGATCCTGGGCGACACCGAGCTGGCGCACCTGAAGGACAAGGACCTCACGCTGCTGCGCCGTGACCGCATCGGCTTCGTCTTCCAGTCGTTCAACCTGGTGCCGACCCTGACCGCGGAGGAGAACATCCTGCTGCCGCTGTCGATCGCGGGCCGCCGCCCCGACCCCCAGTGGTACGCGCTGGTGATCGACGCTGTCGGGATCCGTGACCGGCTGGGACATCGTCCGAACGAGCTCTCTGGGGGCCAGCAGCAGCGGGTGGCCGTCGCTCGTGCCCTGGTCAGCCAGCCGGCGATCGTCTTCGCCGACGAGCCGACCGGCAACCTCGACTCCCGATCCGGCGCGGAGGTGCTGGGGCTGCTGCAGCGGTCTGTCCACGACTTCGGGCAGACCGTCGTCATGGTGACCCACGACCCGGTGGCCGCCGGCTACACCGACCGTGTGGTGTTCCTCGCCGACGGCGCGGTGGTCGACGAGCTCCGTGACCCCCAGCCCGAGCTCGTCCTCGAGCGGATGGCTCAGCTGGCCGCCGGCGTCCCGGTCCGTGGTGCCGCTCGTGGCGCGACGGGCCAGGACGGCGCCGGTCCGGGCGCCACGCACGTGGACGGCTGAGCCGGTGCTCAAGGTCACCTGGCGCAACCTGGTCGCCCGCAAGGTCCGACTGCTGCTCAGCGCCTTCGCGATCGTCCTCGGGGTCGCCTTCGTGGCCGGCTCCCTGGTCTTCACCGACGCGCTCGGCGGCGCGTTCGACGACATCATCGAGGGCTCGACCTCGGACGTCGAGGTCGCCTACGCGGGAGCGAACGCGTTCGACGCCGTGCAGGACAACCGCACGATCCCGGCGTCGGTGGTCGACGACCTCGAGGAGCTCCCGGAGGCGGCCGGCGTCCACCCGGTGACCGCGCTGCAGACCGTCTACGTCATCGGCACCGACGGCAAGGTCGTCGGCGGCAACGGCCCACCCGGCCTCGCGTTCAGCCCGACCACGGCGGAGTCCGTGGCGGGCGAGCCGATCCTGAGCCTCGTCGAGGGCGACCTGCCCGAGGGGCCGGCACAGGTCGCGATCGACGTCGACACGGCGGAGAAGGCGGGCGTCGACGTCGGGGACACCGTCGAGCTGGTCACCCCGGGGACCCCTCCCCAGCTCAGCGCCGAGCTGACCGGCCTCGTCGAGTTCGGCTCCGGGGGCTTGAACGGCGCCACGCTGACCCTTTTCGAGCAGCGGTACATGCAGGAGCAGTTCTTCGGCGGCGAGGACGTCTACAGCACGATCTCGCTCGACGCCGCGCCAGGGGTCAGTCAGACCCAGCTCGCCGAGGCCGCGCAGACGGTGTTGCCCGCCGGCGTGGCCGCGACCCCGGGGGACGAGCTCGTCGAGGAGAACAAGAAGTCGCTCGACGAGATCATCGGGTTCATCCAGACCTTCCTGCTGGTGTTCGCCGCGGTGTCCCTGGTGGTCGGGGTCTTCCTCATCATCAACACGTTCTCGATCCTCGTGGCGCAGCGCAGCCGGGAGCTGGCGCTGCTGCGCGCCATGGGCGCCTCGCGGAAGCAGGTCAACCGGTCGGTGCTCCTCGAGGCGCTCGCCGTCGGCGTCATCGGCTCGACCGTGGGGCTGGGGGCGGGCTACGTCCTGGCGCTCGGGCTCCGCTTCGTGTTCGGCCTGTTCGGCCTGGACCTCAGCCGCGCGGAGTTCCCCGTCCAACCGAGGACGGTCGTCGCCGCGTACACCGTCGGCATCGTCGTGACCGTCATCGCCGGGTACCTGCCCGCCCGCCGAGCGGCGCGCGTGGCGCCGGTCGCCGCGCTCCGCGACGAGGTGGCGCTGCCGGAGCAGACGCTGCGCCGCCGAGCGGTCGTGGCGACCGTGCTCGTGGTCCTCGGGATCGGTGCCGTGGTCGGCGGCTTCGTCGGGGAGGGTGGCACCGGCCTGAGCCTCATCGGGCTCGGGATGCTCCTCGTCCTCGTCGGGGTCGCGCTGCTGAGCCCGCTCGCCGCCCGCCCCGTGATCCGCGTCTTCGAGCTGGTCTACCGTCCCCTCTTCGGCACCGTCGGCGTGCTCGCGACCCAGAACGCGCTGCGCAACCCGCGCCGCACCGCCGCGACCGCGAGCGCCCTCATGGTGGGGATGGCGTTGGTGGCGATGATGTCGATCCTCGGCCAGTCGGCCTCCGCGAGCACCGACGCCGCGCTCGACGAGGCGTTGACCTCGCAGTTCGTGATCTCCAACGTGGTGGGCCAGCCCTTCTCGACCGACGTCGCCGAGCAGGCCCGCCAGGTCGAGGGCGTCAGCACGGTCGCGCAGCTGCGCCAGGGCCCGGCCCGGGTCGACGGGGACCGGATCTTCGTCGGAGCGGTGGACCCGCGCGACTTCGGGCTCGCTCTCGTGCTGCCGATGCAGGCCGGCAACATGGCCGACCTCGGCACCGGGACCGTCGTCGTGAGCGCGAACGTCGCCGAGCAGCGGGGGTTGGGCGTCGGCGACCCGGTCACGATGACCTTCCAAGGCGGTGACGTCGACCTCCGGGTGGCCGCCGTGATGCAACAGGGAGCACCCGCGCCCAGCGAGTGGTTCGTCACCCCGGAGACCTTCGTCGAGGGTGGCCTGGCGCCTCTTGACAGCTTCGTGTTCGTCAACGCGGCGCCGGACGCCGACCTCGACGCGGTGCGCTCGGACCTGCGCGGGATCGTCGCCGACCTGCCGACGGTCACCGTCAAGGACCCGCAGGGCTTTGCCGACGAGCAGAAGGAGCAGATCAACCAGTTCCTGTACCTGATCTACGCGCTCCTGGGGCTGTCGGTCATCATCGCGGTGCTCGGCGTCGTCAACACGCTCGCCCTGTCGGTCATCGAGCGGACCCGCGAGGTCGGGCTGCTGCGGGCGATCGGCGTGGGCCGGCGGCAGCTGCGCACGGTCATCCGGCTGGAGTCGATCGTCATCGCGGTCTTCGGCGCGCTGCTGGGGATCGCGCTGGGCGTCGCCTTCGGTGTCGGGCTGATGCTCGCCCTTGAGGACCAGGGGCTGACCGAGATCGTCATCCCGTGGTTCAGCCTGCTGCTGTTCGTGCTGGCGGCCGCCCTCGTGGGTGTGGTGGCGGCCGTGGTCCCTGCGCGCCGCGCAGCCAGGCTCGACGTCCTCCGCGCGATCACCGCGGAGTGAGGTGACCCACGACGCGGAGCGGCCGCCGCAGCTGCTCGTCCCGGTCCAGGTCGGTCCCAACCCGAGCACACCTGGGGCGCACGGGGCTAAGGTGAGGCAGCCGAGGAGGCGCTGGCTGGACGAGGGGGTCCGGTCGGCGCCGGCAGGAGAGGTCGCGATGGTCAATACGACCGTGGACGCCCCGGCTCACGTCACCGGGGTCCCCAAGCACGTACGGGTGCGCGAGTACGTCCGGTCGCTCCTCGACGGAGCCGAACCCGGGACGCCGACACCGTCGGAGCGCGAGCTGGTGCAGCGCTTCGGCGTCGCCCGGATGACGGTCCGCCAGGCGCTCGACGCGCTCGTGGCCGAGGGCCTGCTCGAGCGCATCCCCGGCCGGGGGACCTTCGTCGCCGAGGCCCGCACCGGGCTCACCGCCGCACTGCTGGGCTTCTCCGAGGAGATGCAGCGGCGCGGCTGCCGGCCGGTGTCCCGCACGCTCCTGCTCCGCGTGGAGTCCGCGGGCCCCGGGGTCGCTCGCGCCCTCGACCTCGATCAGGGCGCACCGGTGGTGCACTGGCAGCGGCTGCGCTGCGCCGACGAAGCCCCGATGTGCGTGCAGGACGTCTACCTGCCGGCCGGCCTGGTGCCCAGCCTCGTCGACCGTCGCGACGCCGCTCCGGCCGAGCCGCCGCCGGACTCCCTCTACGACGACCTCGACCGCCGGGGGCTGTCCCCGACGTGGGGTGAGGACAACATCGAGGGCGGGCTGGCCACCGAGGCCGAGGCCTTCCGGCTGGGCATCGCGCCCGGCGAGGCCGTGCTGCGGATCTCCCGCCGGGCGCTGTGCGACCGCCGACCCGTCGAGGTCTCGCGCTCCACCTACCGCGCCGACCGGTACGCCGTCTGGGTGCCGATGGCGCGGCAGGGCTCCGTCCGCGGCGCGTGACCCCGGACGACGCCGTCCCCCCGGTCCCCGGGGGCGACCTGCTCGGCCTCGTGCTCGCGGCCGGAGCGGGCCGCCGGATGGGGGTCCCGAAGGCACTCCTGACCGACCCGGCCGGCACGCCTCGGACGGTGCTCGCCGCCCGTGCGCTGCAGGCGGCCGGCTGCGAGGAGACGCTGGTGGTGCTGGGTGCCTCCGCCGACGAGGCCGGTCGCCTCCTCGCGGGCGCAACGGAGGTCAGGGACCGGGTCGTGACCGTCGTGGCGCGGGGGTGGGAGCAGGGGATGGGTCTGTCCCTCCGCACCGGCCTCGAGGAGCTGCTGCGGCGACCGGGGCCCGCCGGGGTCCTGGTGACCCTCGTCGACCTGCCGGACGTCGGCGCGCCGGTGCACCGCCGGGTCGCCCACGAGTGGCAGGAGGACGGCGCGCGTCCCGGGGCGCTGCTGCGCGCGACGTACGCCGGGGCGCCCGGACATCCGGTTCTCCTCGGTCGCGACCACTGGCAGCCCCTGATCGCGGAGCTCGTCGGGGACACCGGCGCCCAGCGCTACCTGGCCCGACATACAGTCCGGGAGGTGAGCTGCGACGACCTGGCCACCGGGCGCGACACCGACCGCCCCGAGGACCTGGCCGCCACCCCGGTCGGGGACGAGGGGCCGCGGTGAACCCGCACGGGGTCACGGCTCCGGAGCAGCTGGCCGAGCTCCTGGCGAGCACCGGCTACCTCTGCGACGAGGCGCTCGCGACGATCGGCTACCTCGCTCTCGAGCTCGGCCGCCCACTGCTCCTCGAAGGGGAGCCCGGCACCGGGAAGACCGCGCTGGCCGAGGCGCTCGCCGAGGGTCTGGGACTCCCGCTGGTGCGGCTGCAGTGCTACGAGGGAATCGACGCGGCGCAGGCGCTCTACGACTGGGACTTCCCGCGGCAGATCCTGCACCTGCGGGCGGTCGAGAGCGTCTCGTCGGCGAGCGCGGACGGCGGTCGAGCCGACCTCGAGGCGGTGGAGGCCGGACTCTTCTCCGAGCGGTTCCTCCTCGCGCGTCCGGTGCTGCGCGCGCTGCGGGAGAGCCCCGCGGTGCTGCTCATCGACGAGGTCGACCGGGCCGACGACGAGTTCGAGGCGTTCCTCCTGGAGGTGCTCTCGACCTACCAGGTCACGATCCCCGAGCTCGGGACCGTCAAGGCCACCACCCCGCCGGTCGTCGTCCTCACGTCGAACCGCACCCGGGAGGTCCACGACGCGCTCAAGCGGCGCTGCCTCTACCACTGGATCGACCACCCCGGTCTCGACCGCGAGGTCGAGATCGTCCGGTCCCGTGCGCCGGAGGTGTCGCGTGAGCTGAGCGCGCAGGTCGTCGCGCTGGTGCAGCGGCTGCGGACGGGGGGGCTGGTCAAGGCGCCAGGAGTCGCCGAGACGATCGACTGGGCGCGGGCGCTGGACCGCATCGGGAGCCGCGAGCTCGACGTCGAGGCCGCCGCCCGGACGCTGGGCGCTGCGGTGAAGCACCGGGAGGACGCCGACCGCGTCCGCGCCGCTCTGGACCGGATGCTCGCGCGGTGATCCCGGCCGACGGGCTGCTGCTCGGCTTCACCCGGGCGCTGCGAGCGGCCGGGGTCGCGGTGACGACCGACCGGGCTCGTACGTACCTCGACGCCGTGCGGACGGTGGGCCTCGGGGACCGGACCGCGACCTACTGGGCCGGTCGCGCCACCCTGTGCAGCGGGCCCGACGACTTCCGGGCCTACGACCAGGTGTTCGAGGCGTGGTTCACCGACGCGGGCGCTCCCGCCGGGGGTGACCGCCGACGGCTCCCCGCCCGGACCCTGGAGCAGGCGCCGCTCGAGGACACGGACCTCTCGGGCGCCGGCGAGGACACCGAGGCCGAGGTGCTGCGGGTGGCCGCGAGCGACGCCGAGCTGCTGCGCCACCGCGACATCGCCTCGCTCGACGCCGCGGAGCGGGCCCGGCTGACCCGACTCTTCGCCGGCCTCGACCCGCGCCCGCCCCATCGCTCGTCGTACCGCAGGCGACCGTCCTCGCGCGGGGTCGTCGATCCCCAGGCGACGCTGCGGCGCACACTGCGTCGGCTCGGGGAGCCGGTCGAGATCGCGCACCGGCACCGGTCGGTCCGCACCCGCCGGGTCGTGCTGCTCGTCGACGTGTCGGGCTCGATGAGCAGCTACGCCGACGCGCTGCTCCGGCTCGCGCACCGGGCCGGCCGCGGACCGGTCCGGCGCACCGCCCTCGGCACGGCCGGGCCGGCGCGGCGTCGGAGGCCGCAGGTCGAGACCTTCAGCATCGGCACCCGCGTCACCCGGCTGACCGCGGCGATGCAGCGACGCGATCCCGACCAGGCGCTGGTGGCGGCCGGGGAGGCCGTTCCCGACTGGTCCGGCGGGACCCGGCTGGGCGAGAGCCTCGAGGTGTTCCTCGACCGCTGGGGACAGCGGGGACTGGTGCGCGGTGCGGTCGTGGTGATCTTCAGCGACGGCTGGGAGCGCGGCGACGCCACGCTGCTGGCCGAGCAGACGGCGCGGCTGCAGCGGCTCGCGCACAAGGTGGTGTGGGTCAACCCGCACAAGGGTGCGGACGGCTACCAGCCGGTGCAGTCGGGGATGGCGGCGGCACTGCCGCACGTCGACGCGTTCGTCGCCGGCCACTCGGTGGCGGCCTTCGCGGAGGTCTTGGAGGTGGTCGCCCGTGCGTGAGGTCCTCGAGCCGCTGCTCGCGTGGTGGGAAGGCGGTCAGCCGGTGGGGATGGGCACGGTCGTGGCCACCTTCCGCTCCGCGCCGCGGCCTCCCGGAGCGTCGATGCTGGTCGGGCCCGACGGGTCGGCGGTCGGCTCGGTCTCCGGCGGCTGTGTCGAGGGGGCGGTCTACGACCTCGCGCAGCAGGTGGTCGCGGACGGCGCCCCGCTGCTGCGGCGGTACGGCGTGAGCGACGACGACGCCTTCGAGGTGGGGCTGACCTGTGGCGGGATCCTCGACGTGTACGTCGAGCGGGTCGACCGCACGACGTTCCCCGAGCTCGGTGCCGTCGCCGAGGACGTGGCCGCCGACCGGCCGGTCGCGGTGGCCACCGTCGTCGACCACCCCGACCCCGCGCTCGTCGGGAGGCGGATGTTCGTCTCCCCCGACCCCGCGTCGACCACGGTGGGAGCCGCCCCGCACCTTACGGCGGACCGCGGGAGCGACGGGAGAGAGCCGGCGCCAGGGCGGCGCGGGTCGCTCGGCTCCGTGCGTCTCGACGCCGCCGTCTGCGACGACGCGACCGGGCTGCTCGCGACCGGCCACAGCGGCGTGCTCAGCTACGGGCCCGACGGCGAGCGGCGCGGGGAGGGGACGCGGGTCTTCGTGTGGGCGTTCGCCCCACCGCCACGGATGATCGTCTTCGGGGCGATCGACTTCGCTGCGGCCGTGGCCCGGATGGGCGGCTTCCTCGGCTACCACGTCACGGTCTGCGACGCACGGCCGGTGTTCGCGACCGCCACCCGGTTCCCCTCGGCCGACGAGGTCGTCGTGACCTGGCCGCACAAGTACCTCGCCGGCGAAGCAGCAGCTGGGCGCATCGACGGCCGGACCGTGCTCTGCGTGCTCACCCACGATCCCAAGTTCGACGTCCCGCTGCTGGAGGTCGCGCTTCGGCTGCCCGAGGTCGCCTACGTCGGCGCGATGGGGTCCCGGCGGACCCACGACGACCGGCTCGACCGGCTGCGGGCGGCCGGGCTGACCGACGCGGAGCTTGCGCGGCTCTCCTCACCGATCGGGCTGGACCTGGGGGCGCGGACCCCCGAGGAGACGGCGGTCAGCATCGCCGCCGAGGTCATCGCGCTGCGGTGGGGAGGGCACGGGGACCGGTTGTGCGCGTCGACCGGCCGCATCCACCACGACCCCTGACCGGCACGCCGCCCGACCGAGGTGGCCCGTCGTCCGGGTCCGGGTCCCTTGCCGACCAGACCGGCCTGTCCCAGGATGGCCTGGGCGGGGAGCCCCGCCCAGGACGGCGAAGGGGACGCAGTGACGCGTATTGACGTGAAGGTCGACGGAGCCCGCTACACCGACGAGGTCGAGCCGCGGATGCTGCTCGTGCACTACCTCCGAGAACGGCTCGGCAAGGTCGGGACGGTCGTCGGCTGCGACACCAGCAACTGCGGCGCCTGCACCGTCCACCTCGACGGCCGCAGCGTGAAGTCGTGCAACGTCCTGGCGGTGCAGGCCGACGGCTCCGAGGTCACGACGATCGAGGGGTTGGCGGTGGACGGTGAGCTCCACCCCGTGCAGCAGGCCTTCCACGAGTGCCACGCCCTCCAGTGCGGCTTCTGCACGCCCGGGATGATCATGCAGACGATCGACCTGCTCAACGAGAACCCGCAGCCCAGCGAGGAGGCTGTCCGCCATGGCCTCGAGGGCAACCTGTGCCGGTGCACCGGCTACCACAACATCGTCAAGGCCGTGCAGCAGGCGGCCGGCGCTCCGAGCGGCGCGTCCGCGGAGGCCGGCACCAGCGGGTCGACCGCCGGTGTGACCGAGGGGAGCGTGGCATGACGCTGACCGAGGAGCCCTCGCAGGACACCGAGCGGGAGATCGGCAAGTCCAGGCGGCGCAAGGAGGACCTGCGGCTCATCACCGGCCGCACCCGCTGGACCGACAACATCCAGCTGCCCGGCATGCTGCACGTGGCGATGGTGCGGAGCCCCTTCGCGCACGCCCGGATCACCGCCATCGACACCACCGCGGCGAAGGACGCACCCAACGTCGTCACGGTCGTCACCGGTCGCGAGGTCGCGGCGGAGCAGGGCAACCTCTTCACCGTCTGGCCCCTGTCGTCAGAGCAGAAGACGCCCGACCACCCGCCGATCGCCGTCGACCGGGCGACGTTCGCCGGCGAGGTCGTCGCGGTCGTCGTCGCCCGTTCGGCCGCCGAGGCCCGCGACGCCGCGGAGCTGGTGGAGGTCGACTACGAGGAGCTCCCCGCTGCGCTCGACCTGCGCGACGCCGCTCAGGACACCGTCCTCGCCCATCCCGACCTGGGGACCAACATCTCGGACACCTGGCGGCTGGACTCCGCCGATCAGGGCAGCGGCAGCTCGGTCGACGACGCGATAGCCGCCGCTCGCGACGGAGGCATCGTCCTCGAGCGGGAGTACCGCCAGCAGCGGCTCATCCCCGCCTTCATGGAGCCGCGCTCGGTGGTCTGCGACCCGACCGGTGAGCAGGTCACGCTGTGGAGTGCCACGCAGGTCCCGCACATCGTCCGGTTCGCGCTCGCAGCCACCACCGGCGTCCCCGAGTCCAAGATCCGGGTCATCGCGCCCGACGTCGGCGGCGGCTTCGGCGGGAAGCTCCAGATCACGCCCGAGGAATGGATCGCCTTCCTCCTCGGCCGACGGCTCGGACGGCCGGTGAAGTACACCGAGACCCGGTCGGAGTCGCTGATGAGCGCCCACCACGGCCGCGACCAGTGGCAACGGCTCACGCTGGCAGCCACCCGCGAGGGACGCGTCACCGGCCTCAAGGTCGACCTCCTCGCCGACCTCGGGTCGTACGCCGCACTCGTCGGCGGCGGGGTCCCCGTCCTCGGCGCCTGGATGTTCAACTCGATCTACAAGTTCGACGCCTACCGGTTCGAGGTCACGACCGTCTACACCAACAAGACCTGGGTCGACGCCTACCGTGGAGCCGGCCGGCCCGAAGCGACGTACGCCATCGAACGGCTCATGGACGAGCTCGCCGCCGAGCTGGACAGGGACCCGCTCGAGGTCCGGGAGATGAACTGGATCAAGCACGAGGAGTTCCCGTTCACGACCGTCGCGGGGATGACCTACGACTCCGGCAACTACGAGGCGGCGACCGCCAAGGCCAAGGAGCTGTTCGGCTACGACGAGCTCCGCGCCGAGCAGGCGGAGCGTCGGGCCCGCAACGACGGCGTCCAGCTCGGGATCGGGATCTCGACGTTCACCGAGATGTGCGGGCTCGCGCCGTCGCGGATCCTCGGCCAGCTCAACTACGGCGCCGGCGGCTGGGAGCACGCCGACATCAGGATGCTCGCCACCGGCAAGGTCGAGGTCGTCACCGGGGTCTCGCCGCACGGGCAGGGACACGAGACGGCGTGGTCACAGATCGTCGCCGACCGGCTCGGGGTCCCCTTCGACGACGTCGAGGTGCTCCACGGGGACACCCAGATCTCGCACCGCGGCATGGACACCTACGGGTCGCGGTCGCTCGTCGTCGGCGGCGAGGCGGTGGTGCGGGCCGCGGACAAGGTCATCGAGAGGGCCCGCACGCACGCCGCGCACATGCTGGAGGCGTCCGAGGACGACCTCGAGTTCGCCGGCGGCCGGTTCACGGTCCGCGGCACGGACCAGGGCGTCGGCATCCAGGAGGTGGCGCTGGCGAGCTTCACCGGTCACGACCTGCCCGACGGCGCCGAGCCGTCGATCGACGCCTCGGCGACCTTCGACCCGGACAACTTCTCGTTCCCGCACGGCACCCATCTGTGCGCGATGGAGGTCGACACCGAGACCGGGGCCACGACGATGCGCAAGTACGCCTGCGTCGACGACATCGGGACGATCATCAACCCGCTCATCGTCGAGGGGCAGGTGCACGGCGGGCTGGTGCAGGGGATCGCCCAGGCGCTGTGGGAGGACGCGGTGTACGACGAGTCCGGGACGCTGGTCTCCGCCTCGTTCGTGGACTACACGCTCCCCACCGCCGCCGACACGATCAGCTTCGACACCGGGCACACCACCTCCCCGTCGACGTACACGATGCTCGGCACCAAGGGCGTCGGCGAGGCCGGCTGCATCGCCTCGACGCCGGCGGTCGTCAACGCGGTCGTCGACGCGGTCCGCCACCTCGGCGTCGACGACATCGTCATGCCGTGCACGCCGGAGCGGGTCTACAAGGCGATCCGCGCCTCGGTCGGCACCGGCGACGCGACGGCCGCGGACGTCAGCGCGCTCGGCGGGGACGCCCCCCGTGAGGGCTCCGGGCAGCCGCACTTCGTCGCGGGCGCGGAGGACAACGCCGATCCCGGGGCGACGGGGACCAGGACCGGCACGACCGACCAAGGAGGTGCCCAGTGATCCCGGCGCCGTTCGACTACGTCGCCCCCTCGACCGTCGAGGAGGCGCTCGCCGCGCTGGTCGAGGCGGGGGACGAGGCCAAGGTGATCGCCGGCGGCCAGAGCCTGCTGCCGGTGCTGCGGATGCGGCTCAACGCGCCGAGCCTGGTCATCGACCTGGGCAAGGTCGAGTCGCTGCGCGGTGTCCGTGACGACGGCGACGGTGTCGTGATCGGGGCGATGACGACGTACCAGACACTCCTCGACGACCCGTCGGTCCACGAGCACCTGCTGCTTCTCACCAAGGCGACCGAGACGATCGCCGACCCCCAGATCCGGCACCGCGGCACCATCGGCGGGGCACTGGCCCACGCCGACCCCGCCGGCGACCTCGGCGCTGCGGCATTGGCCCTCGAGGCGACGTTCACCGTCCAGGGCTCGTCGGGCAGCCGCACGGTCCCGGCCGACCAGTTCTTCCTCGGGTTGTTCGAGACCGCGGTGGGCGAGGACGAGCTGCTCACCGCGATCCGGTTCCCCAAGCGGACCGGCTGGGGGGCGCACTACGAGAAGTTTGTCCGCGTCTCGCACCAGTGGTCGATCGTCGCGGTCGCCGCGACCGTGCTGGCCGAGGGCGGGACGATCCGCGAGGCGCGGGTCGGTCTCACCAACATGGCCGACCGGCCGCTGCGCGCGACGTCGGTCGAGCAGGCGCTCGTCGGGCAGCCGGCGACCGAGGACGCCGTACGCCGGGCTGCGGAGACCGCCGCGGAGGGCACCGACCCTCCGAGCGACCTCAACGGGGACGCGCAGTACCGCCGCAGCATCGCCCCTGTCCTCACCCGGCGGGCCGTCCTCGCCGCCGCAGGGGGGTGACCGTGGAGCTCACGCACCGCTTCTCCGTCCCGGTCGCGGTCGACGAGGCGTTCGCGACCTTCGAGGACATCGCGTCGGTCGCGGAGTGCTTCCCCGGCGCTACGGTCACCTCGGTCTCGGGGCAGAGCTTCGAGGGGACGGCGAAGGTCAAGCTCGGCCCGATCGCGATGCTGTACGCCGGGACGGGGTCGTTCCTCGAGCGCGACGCAGAGACGCGTCGCATGGTCGTCGAGGCCAAGGGCCGCGACAAGCGCGGGAACGGCACCGCCGGTGCGACGATCCGGGCCACGTTCACCGCCGCCGGCGATGCGCAGACCGACGTCGAGGTGCTCACCGACCTGCAGATCACCGGCAAGCCCGCGCAGTTCGGGCGCGGGGTGATCCAGGACGTCTCCGACAAGCTGCTCGGGCAGTTCGTCGACTGCCTGCAGCAGCGGATCGGGACGACCGCGGACGCCCTCGCGGCCACCTCCGAGCCGGCGGGCCCGGCGGACCCCGCCGTGCTCGTGGACCCGGTCGCGCCTGCGGTCCCGCCGGACCCCGGGGCCTCCGAGGGTCCTCCGACGGCGGTCGGTGCGCCGCCGCCGGTCCCGCGCCCGGACCCGCCGGCTTCCGCACCCTCGTCCGCGCCCTCGTCCGCACCCGATGACGCGATCGACCTGGGAGCCACGGTGCTGCCGGTCCTCGCCCGGCAGTACGGACCGCCGGCCGCCGCGGCGCTCCTGCTCCTGCTGCTCGTGCGGTGGCTGGTCCGGAGGCGTTGAGCCTCCCGGGTCTCGGCTGGGGGCGCGGACGGGGGCTCGGCTAGCGTGGCGGCCGTGCTGCCGCTCCGGGCCCGCCCCCGCTCCGTCCCGCTCGCCGTCGCGCTGCTCGGCACCGCCCTCCTCGCCGGGTGCGGCGAGGACACGCCGGAGGGGACTCCGGCGGCCGGGGACAGCGGCCCCTGCACCTACGTCGCGGAGGGCTCCGCCGCCCGTGAGGTGGACCCGCCGCCGAGCACGCCGGACCCCGTGCAGTCGCTGACGATCGCGACGAACCGAGGGGACCTCGCGGTCACGCTGAGGACCGAGGAGGCCCCGTGCACCGCGGGGTCGTTCAGCTGGCTGGCCGAGCAGGGCTATTACGACGACACGCCCTGCCACCGGCTGGTGACCTCGGGCATCTTCGTCCTCCAGTGCGGCGACCCGAGCGGCACCGGGGGCGGGGGACCGGGCTACCGGTTCGACGACGAGCTCACCGGCGAGGAGACCTACCCGGCGGGGACGCTCGCGATGGCCAACTCCGGGGCCGACACCAACGGCTCGCAGTTCTTCATCGTGTACGACGACAGCCCGCTCCCCGCGGCGTACACGGTCTTCGGTCAGGTCGACGACGCGGGCGTCGCGGTCGTCGCGGAGGTCGCGGAGGCGGGCTCGGAACCTCCTGGCGACGGTGCCCCGCTGGACGAGGTCGTCATCGAGTCGGTCGGCTGAGGAACCCGAGCGGGGCCACCGGTCGCGAGGTCTCCTCACACACCCAGATCGGGTCGGGGCCGCCGATCTCGGGATGGATGTACAGCGCGTGTGTCGCGCCGTCGCACAGCGGGCAGAGCGGCCAGCGACCGACCTCCTCGAGCAGGGCGTCCTGGACGTCCTGCGCCACGAGTCCCGCGGCGAAGCGTTCGCCGGTCTCCCACTGGCTCACCCACCAGCGGCGGTCGATGACCGCCGCCTCCAGCGCCGAGACCGATGCCGGGGTCGCGGCGCCGGTCGCCTCGAGGTCGCGGAGCACGCGCGCACGTGCGTCGAGGAGCCCGTCAGCCACGCCGGCCTGCTCCCGGAGGTGGGTCCTCGACCGTCGGCCCACCAGGTGACGTCACCGACAGTCTCCGCTCGCGACGTCGGTGCAGCGCCCGGCGTACGGCCTGGAGGGCGACGACCAGCAGCACCGCCGCCACCGCCCAGACGGCCAGCGCGACCCCGACCGCGATCCAGGGGTGGAACACCGCGAGCGTGACGACGGTGACGACCGTGGCGTCCTCGGTCAGCGACAGCAGGATGTTGCTGACCGGCTCGGGCAGCGTGTTGATGCCGGCCCGGATCCCGGCCTTGAGCAGGTGGCTGACGAGCGCGGCGCCGCCGCCGGTCGCGGCTGCGACGACCTGGTCCTGGGTGGGCGCGTCGCCGGTGAGGAGCAGGCCGAGCCCGGTGCCCATGGCCGGCCGGACGACGGTCGAGACCACGTCCCAGGCCGAGTCGACCCAGGGGACCTTGTCCGCGACGAACTCCACGGCGTACAGCACCCCGGCGGCGGCCAGCACCTCCCAGCGGCCGAGCGCGTCGGGCACCTGCTCGAGGCCGACGAGCCGGTCGGCGATCCCGAGGACCAGCACGGCCAGCCAGGCGTTGACGCCGCTGGCCCAGCCGCTCGAGAACACCAGGGGCAGGAGGTCCACGGAGGGCTAGGTTACGCGGGCCGTCCACACCGGCCGGCGACCACGGGGCTCTCGACCCGTCGGGCCTCGCGGGGGGCGACGCTGCAAGTGGCACCACTTGTGGGTCCCGCGGGGGTCCGACCCTGCAAGTGGCACCACTTGTGGGTCGCGCTGCGCTCCGACCTCGCATGTGGCACCACTTGTGGGTCCGGCGGGGGTCCGACCTCGCATGTGGCACCACTTGTGGGTCGCGCTGCGCTCCGACCTCGCATGTGGCACCACTTGTGGGTCCGGCGGGGGTCCGACCCTGCAAGTGGCACCACCTGCGGGTCCGAGGCCGACCCCGGGCTCACACGTCGGCGGCGTCCTTGATTGCGTAGGCGTACCCCTGCTCGGCGAGGAACCGTTGCCGGTGCTGCGCGAAGTCGGCGTCGACGGTGTCGCGGGTGACCAGCGTGTAGAAGCGGGCGCTCCTGCCGTCGCTCTTAGGTCGCAGCAGCCGACCGAGCCGCTGCGCCTCCTCCTGACGGGACCCGAAGGATCCGCTGACCTGGATCGCGACGGCGGCGCTCGGCAGGTCCACCGAGAAGTTGGCGACCTTGGAGACCACGAGCAGGCGCTCCTCCCCGGCCCGGAACGCGGCGAAGAGCCGCTCGCGCTCCTTGACTGTGGTGTCGCCCTTGATCACCGGAGCGGCGAGCGCGGCCCCGATCTCGTCGAGCTGGTCGAGGTACTGGCCGATGACCAGCGTCGGCTCGCCTGCGTGCTGGCCGACCAGCCGCTCGACCAGCCGGGTCTTGCCGCGGGTGCACGCCGCGAGCCGGTAGCGCTCCTCCGGCTCCGCCGTGGCGTACGCCAGCCGCTCGCCCTCCGGCAGGGTCACCCGGACCTCGATGCACTCAGCCGGCGCGATCCACCCCTGCGACTCGATGTCCTTCCACGGCGCGTCGTACCGCTTGGGACCGATGAGGCTGAAGACGTCGCCCTCCCGGCCGTCCTCGCGGATCAGCGTCGCGGTGAGCCCGAGCCGCCGCCGCGCCTGCAGGTCGGCGGTGAGCCGGAAGATCGGCGCCGGGAGCAGGTGCACCTCGTCGTAGACGATGAGCCCCCAGTCGCGGGCGTCCAGCAGCTCGAGGTGCGCGTAGACGCCCTTCCGCCGGGTGGTGAGGACCTGGTACGTCGCGATGGTGACCGGCCGGACCTCCTTCTTCGCCCCCGAGTACTCCCCGATCTCGTCCTCGGTGAGCGACGTCCGGCGGAGCAGCTCGTCACGCCACTGCCGCGCACTGACGGTGTTCGTGACGAGGATGAGCGTCGTGGCGCCGGCGGTCGCCATCGCCGCCGCGCCGACGAGGGTCTTGCCGGCACCGCAGGGGAGGACGACCACGCCCGACCCGCCGTGCCAGAACGACTCCACCGCCTCCTGCTGGTAGGGCCGCAGGTGCCAGTCGTCCTGCCGCAACGCGATCTCGTGGGCCTCGCCGTCGACGTACCCCGCGTGGTCCTCCGCCGGCCAGCCCAGCTTGAGCAGCGCCTGCTTGAGGTTCCCGCGCTCGCTGGGGTGGACCGCGACGGTGTGCTCGTCGAGGCGGGCGCCGAGCATGCCGGCGACCTTCTTGGCCCGGAGCACCTCCTCGAACACCCCGCGGTCGGTGCTGGCCAGCACCAGCCCGTGGGTCGGGTGCTTCTCGAGCCGGAGCCGCCCGTAGCGGTCCATCGTCTCGGCGACGTCGACGAGCAGCGCGTGCGGCACGGCGTACCGGCTGTAGCGGAGCAGCGTGTCGACGACCTGCTCGGCGTCGTGCCCGGCCGCGCGGGCGTTCCACAGCCCCAGCGGCGTCAGCCGGTAGGTGTGGACGTGCTCGGGAGACCGCTCCAGCTCCGCGAACGGCGCGATCGCCTTGCGGCACTCAACGGCCTGTGGGTGGTCGACCTCGAGGAGGAGGGTCTTGTCCGACTGGACGATGAGCGGGCCGTCGTTCACCTCGTGATCCTACGGGCGGCTCCGTCGTCTCAGGCCCCGACGTCGTGCAGGTGGTGCTCGACGTCGTGCAAGAAGTACGTCGCCAGGGTGCTCACCGTGAACACCGACCCGTTGCTGCGGCGACCCGTCCGGTCCCACTGCGTCCCGTTCACCCGGTCGAAGGCCACCGCCATGGCACCGGTCTCGTCGGCGAGCTCGTGCCCGACCCGGTCCGCCGGCTGCTCCCAGTAGCGCTCGGCCAGCGCGGTCTCGTCCTGGTCCCAGTTGGTGAACAGGGGGTCGTCCTCGTCCAGCATCAGCTCGAGCCGGCCGCGGAACACCCGGCACGCGTCGCGCACGTGGGCGGCGTACTCGACGGTCGACCAGACCTCAGGGGCTGGCCGCAGCGCAGCGTCCGGCCGGCCCAGCGCCTCATACCACCGCGACAGGGACGCGCGGAGGCGCTCACCGGTGCGGGACGGGTCGGTCGGGGGCACGAACCCACAGGCAGCGCAGCCTCCAGTGATGACGTGGGTCCAGTCCTTGGTGTCCGGGACCGGGACCGCGGGCTCGTCCGCCACGGTCAGCCCTGCGCCTGCCACGTGCAGACGCACGCCTCGTTGCCCTCGGCGTCGGCGAGCACCCAGAACGACGGCGCGGCCTCGTCGCTGACCACCCGGCCGCCCGCCGCGACCGCGGCGGCGACGCGCTCCTCCGCGACGTCGTGGGGGACGTGGACGTCGAGGTGCACCCGGTTGCGACCCGCCCGCGGCTCGCCCATCTGCTGGAACCAGACCGCCGGCTCGATCCCCTCGGGGTCGATGAGGCCGCGCACCGCCGCACCCTCCGCAGCGTGCTCGGGCACGTAGCCGAGGACGGTCCGCCAGAACGGCACGACCGCGTCGATGTCGACGGCGTCGATCGCGACCTCGAGCTGCATGCTGTCGCGCGGCGTGCTCTTGAGTCCCTGCTCGGCGGCGAGGGCGGTGACGGCCCGGGCCAGCGTCACGTCGCGGTCGGTGAGCGCGTCCAGGTAGTGGGTGGTCGACACGACGTGCACCAGTCCGGGGTAGCGCAGGTCGACGGCGGCGTGGTGGTCCAGCTCGTCGCAGAGCGCGGCGACGTCGGCGACGAAGCGACCCGCGGCGGCGTACGAACCCGCCTCGAAGTTCGCCTCGATCTCCCGGCGCAGCACGCGCCAGTCGGGCAGGCCCAGGGCGGTGAGGTCGGCGGCGGTGATGCGTCCGGTCACGCGTCCGACGGTACGCCGCAGGGCGGCCGGTGGTCCCGACGGTTTCTCAAGGGATGTCGGCAACCTGGTGCTCCCCATGCGTCACGACCCATGGGGAGTCGCAACACGCCGACATCCCTTGGGAAACCGACGCCCCTCAGACCGGGCGCACGGAGCTGATCCGGTGCACCGCGAAGGACCGCACTTGGTGCGACCTCTGGTCGAACGCCCGCAGCCACCCGCCCTCGACCCGCTCGGGCTCCACGAGCCGGTCCAGCGCGGAGCCGTCCTTGTCGACGTAGCCGATCCACACCGTCGCCCCGGTCTCGGCGGCCTCCCGGAGCACGGTGAGCGTCGCCGCCGGGGACTGCCGGGCGACCGCGCCGGGGCGGACCTCCGCCGCCCGGTCGCCGGCCCGCAGCGCGGTCACGGTCGCGGCGGCGCGGGCCCGAGACGGCGTGGGTGGCTCGAGCGGCGCGACGGCCGGCCCGGCCGAGGGCGCCCGCGCCGGCTCGCGCCGCGCGACGTGGACGACCCCGTCCGGCCCCTCGACCACCGGCGAGGCGCCCAGCGCCCGCAGCCGCGGCAGCAGGACGTCGAGCGGAGTGGTGCTCACCACGACGGTCGGCGCGATCCGGCGCAGCCCGAGGGCGGCAGCCCGCGGGTCGTGCACGAGGGCGGCGAGCGCCGTCTCGTCGTCGCTGCGCAGGAACGCCTCGACCGCGCCGACCCGGACCCGGCCGAAGGTGCGGGAGACGTCGTCGACCAGGTACCGCAGCGCCTGCGGGACCTCGCCCCGACCGCCTGCCTCCGCCACTGCCCGGCCGATGGCCTCGTGGACCTCGAGCGCCGACCATCCGAGGTCGAAGGCATGGCGCACCGACTCGGGCGTGAAGCGGTAGACCGTCGCCCCGCCACGGGACTCGACCTGTGCCACGGCGGCGAGGTCCCGGGCGAGGTCGTCCTCGAGCGGCCCGGGCGCCACCGCGGTCAGGTCGCCCTGGATGAGCACGTGGTCGACCGGCGCGGGCAGCAACGGCGCGAGCGCGGCCGCCGCGGCTCCGGGCTCCCCGAGCAGCGCCTGCCCATGGCGCGCCAGTCCGCCGAGCCCGACCAGCCCCACGACGGCGGCCTCCTCGAGCGTCCACCCCACCGCGTCGGCGCGGCCTGCGGGCCGCCGCGGACGCAGCCAGGTGAGCCGTGCCACCAGCGACCCGACGTCGGTGAGGACCTGCCCCGCCCCAAGGCCGTCGAGCTCGCTCAGCACCGACCGGCGGGTGTCGGCCACCCACACCCGCTCCAGCTCCGGCGCCAACGCGTTGACCGGCTTGTCCCCGAGCCGCCCGCCGACGAGCCCGAACAGCCGCGGCGAGGTCAGCCAGGCCGCGGCGAGGCGCTCCCACCGGTGGGCCGGGGCCGTCGCGCTCCACAGGTCGTAGGCCGGCGTGGGCAGCCAGACGACGTCGAGGCCCGGGCCGGAGCCGCGGCCGAGGAGTCCGGCCGCCGCCGCCACCTCGACGTGCAGCGCCGCCACCCGGTCGTCGACGCCGAGCGCCCCGGCGACCGTGCGGAGGTCGCGCTTGGCCATCCCGCCCTGCCGCAGCACCACCGGCTGGTGCTCGGCCAGGTGCTCGAGCAGCGTCTCGACGCGGTGAACGAGCTCGTGCGCGGCGCCTGCCGCGGCGGAGTCGACGAGCCGGTCCGAGCGCTCCCCGGTGACGAGGTCGGGCGGCTCGTCGGCACGGTCCCGGGTCGAGCGCCCGCCGCGCAGCGCCATCCCGACCTCGCGCGGGACCGCGACGTGACGCCGGTCCTGAGGCAGCACCAGCCCGCGGGCGAGCAGCTGCTCCACCGGCGTACGCGCGGTCGCGGCCCGCACCACCGCGCCGGCCTCCGCCGTCGTCCCGGTCGTGCCGGTGCAGTCGAGGTGGTCGAGCACCTCCCGCGCGGCGGCGTCGACCTCGCTCCGCAACCGGTCGACCGCTGCCGGGTCGACCAGCACCGTCGCGGCGCGGTCGACGTCGGCGCCACGGTCACCGGTCGACCGCTCGCCCAGGTCGGTCAGGAGCGCGGCGAGCCGCTCCGGCCCGTACGCCGCCAGGAGCGTCGCGGCCGACGGACCCAGGCCGCTCACCGTCGTCCCCAGCGTCTCGGCGACCGCACTGACCAACCGGAGGTCGTCGTCCTCGCCCCAGACCAGCGCCAGGTCGCGGACCCGGTCGAGCGCCGCCCCGAGCGGCTCTCCGGCGGCGTGCACGACCGCCCGGAGCCGGTGCAACGGGCCCCGCCCGCCCAGCGCGGCGAGCCCGTCGAGCACCAGCAGCTCCAGGCGGGTCAGCTGGTCGAGCGCGCGGAGCACCGAGGCCCGCGTCGAGGCGCGCGACGCCAGCTGTGCCGAGCTCTGCGGCGCGGGGGTCACCAGGTCGGGTCGGGCGGCGAGCAACGCGGCGAGCCGGTCGTCGGGCCACCCCCGGAGCTGGTCGGCGAGGGTGCGCGGCGGTGCCAGGGAGGGCACGGTCGCGGACATCCGTCCCACAGTACCGGCGGGGGCGCGCCGTAGGCTGGGTCCGTGAGAGCCGGTGCGGATGCTGAGGAGGGCACCGGCCTCGTCGTCGGGTTCGACCTCGACATGACCCTCATCGACACCCGGCCGGGGTTCACCGCGGCGCTCGAGGCGCTCCGGACCGAGACCGGCGTGCCGATCGACGCCGCCGGGGTCGCCGCGCGCCTCGGCCCGCCGCTCGACCTCGTGCTGAGCGCGGACCACCCGGAGCTCGGCGCCGCCCGGGTTCAGGAGCTCGTCGACCGGTTCCGCGCCCTCTACCCCGGGATCGCCGTCGCTCCCACGCTCGCGCTCACCGGTGCCCACGAGGCGCTCGCGGCGGTCCGCTCCCACGGTGGCCGGACGCTGGTCGTCACCGGCAAGCACGGCCCCAACGCGCTGCTCCACACCGACGCGCTCGCCTTCGACGTCGACGAGGTCGTCGGCGGGACCTGGGGAGCGGGCAAGGGCGCGGTGCTGCGGGAGCACGGGGCGTCGGTGTTCGTCGGCGACCACGTGCACGACGTCGAGGGCGCCCGCGCCGCCGGCGCCACGAGCGTCAGTGTGCGGACCGGCAGCAGCACGGAGGCAGAGCTGCGCGCGGCGGGGACCGACGTGGTGCTGGGCTCGCTCACCGACTTCCCGGCCTGGCTCGACGAGCACGTCCTCGAGCGACGCACGGTGGCGCTCGAGTCGCGGCTCCGCGGGCTCGGGTCGGTGCTCGTCGCCTTCAGCGGCGGCGCCGACAGCGCGCTGGTGCTCGCGGCCGCGGTGCGGGTCCTCGGCGCCGATCGGGTGGCCGCCGCGACGGCGTACTCCGACTCCCTGCCGCAACGGGAGCGGGACCCCGCGCGCACCTTCGCCGAGGAGCTGGGCGTCCGTGTGCTGACCCCCGAGACCCACGAGATGGCGCGGGAGGGCTACCGCCGCAACGCCGGGGACCGCTGCGGGCACTGCAAGGCCGAGCTGCTCGACGTGCTGACGCCGTTGGCGCGGGCGCACGGCCTGGCGCACGTGGTGACCGGGACCAACGCCGACGACGTGGTGGCGGGGTTCCGGCCGGGGATCCGTGCCGCGGCCGCACGGGGGGCCAGGACGCCGCTGGCCGACGCGGGGTTCACCAAGGCGCAGGTCCGTGAGGTCTCCCGCCGCTGGGGGCTGCCGACCTGGGACAAGCCGGCCGCGGCGTGCCTGAGCTCGCGGATCGCCTACGGCCTCGAGGTCACCCCGGCCGGGCTCGCCCGGGTCGAGCGGGCGGAGGAGGCGGTACGCCGGACGCTGGCCGGTCTCGGTCTCACCGCGTCCGACCTGCGGGTGCGTGACCTCGGGGACGCCGCCAGCATCGAGGTCGACCGCGACCTGGTGCTCCAGCTCGACGAGCCGGCGACCACCGCGCTCACCGCGGCCGTCCGGGAAGTCGGGTTCGCAACGGCCCGCGTCGACCCGCGAGGGTTCCGGTCGGGGTCGATGAACGAACGGCTGCCGGACCCGGCCCGCTGGCGGTGACCCGGGCCCGGTGCGGTCGGGTGCCCCCGCGCGCCCGACTAGGGTGGAGGTCGGATCTCAGGGGAGGGCTCGCCGGGCGGGCCTCGGACATGCAGGACGGGGTGCACCGGTGCCAACGGGCAAGGTGAAGTGGTACGACGCCGAGAAGGGCTTCGGCTTCCTCTCACGCGAGGGCGGTGAGGACGTCTACGTCCGCTCCTCCGCGCTGCCCGAGGGCACGGCGCCGCTCAAGGCCGGCACCCGCGTCGAGTTCGACATCGCCGCCGGTCGGCGGGGTGACCAGGCGCTGCGGGTCCGGGTCCTCGACGCGCCGCCGTCGGTGTCCAAGGCGCTGCGCAAGAAGCCCGCGGACATGGTCAACATCATCGAGGACCTGCACCGGCTCCTCGACAACGTGGAGCAGGCCTACCGCCGCGGCCGCCACCCCGACCCCAAGGTCGTCGCCCCGACGGCGATGCTGCTGCGGGCGCTCGCTGACGAGCTGGAGCTCGGCACCTGACGTGTCCTTCCGGCGGCGGGACGCTCACGACGTCCCCCCGCTGAGGCCGAGCTCGCGCTCCCGGCGTACGCCGGTGAGGACCCACGCCGACAGCGCGACCAGCACCGCCGACGCCACCCCCAGCCCGACCGCGGGGACAAGCGGCAGGGCGATCCCCAGGAACCCGCCCACCACCCACGAGAGCTGGAGCAGGGTCTCGGAACGGGCGAACGCGCTGGAGCGGGTGCGCTCGGGGACGCGCTCCTGGATGAGCGCGTCGAGCGAGAGCTTGGCCAGTGACTGGGAGACCCCCGCGGTCAGCGCGAAGAGCACGACGACGATCAGGCTGTAGAGCACCGCGGCGACCACGGCCGCGGTCGACGCGGCGACGAGCGCCACCACCACCACGGCCTCGGCCCGCAGCGAGCGCAGCAGGGTGCCCAGCGCGATCCCGATGGTGTTCCCCAGCCCCGCCGCCCCGATGACCAGTCCGAGCAGCAGCGCCTCCTTCCCCTCGAACGCCGGGAACGGCTCTGCGCGGAGCAGGAAGGCCATGTAGAGCGTCAGGAACCCCGAGAGCAGCCGGAGCCCTGCGTTGCACCGCAGCGCCCGGACCACGACCGCGGGCACCCGCGCCGACGTCGTCCCGCCGAGCTGGGCGGTCTCCTCGCCGGCGGCCGAGTCGACCCGCGCCGGGAGCAGCACCGCGAGGATCGTCGCGCCGACGAACACCGCGAACGCGTAGCGCAACGACCACTCGGGCCCCGCCAGCGAGGCGAGCAGGGCGATCGGTGCGGAGACGGCCGCGCCGGTGAGGCCGGCGAGCGAGATGCGGGAGTTGGCCCGGACCAGCCCGAGGGCGGGCGGGGCGACGCGGGGCACCGCCGCCGCCCGCGTGACGCCGTAGGCCTTCGACGCCACCAGCACCCCCAGCGCCGCCGGGAAGAGCCCGATCGACTCCGTGGCGACGGCGCCCGCCAGTACCCAGCAGAGGAACGCCCGGACCGCCATCGTGGCGCCGACCGCCCACCGGCGACCGTGGCCGAAGCGGTCGAGCACCGGGCCGATGAGCGGCGCGACGATCGCGAAGGGGAGCATCGTCAGCCCGAGGAACAGCGCGACCTGCCCCCGCGCCTGGTCGGTCGGGACCTGGAAGAACAACGTCCCGGCGAGGCTGATCGCCACCGCTGCGTCGCCGGCCGCGTGGCAGGCGTGCAGCTCGAGGAGCCGGGACAGCCCGCTGTCGCCGGCCCCCTCCGACCGGCTGGCGCGGCGGGCCTGCCGCAGGACGTACGTCGCGCCGCGGCCGGTGGCCGACCCCGTCCGGCGTACCCCTCGGGCGGTGGCCCCGCCGGCGACCCTGGCGCCGCGTGCGGTCGCGGCGGCCGCGGACCTCACCGGGGCGGGTCGGCCCGCGGGGGGACCGTCGGGCTCGCTGCTCGGCCCGGCCTCTGGCATGGGCTCATCTTCTGTCACGATGGGGGTGATGTCTCCCGTGAAGCGCGCCCGGACGCCCAAGCTCGATGCCGTCGGCACCGAGGCGGTCGATGCCGCCCGCGCGGGCCTGCTCGAGCTGGTCCCGGCCGACGACGTCGGCGAGCACCTCGGGGTCCTTCCCGAGGAGGGCAAGGTCGTCACCCACCTCTTCGCGTGCCTGCGCCGGGGGTACCGCGGCTGGCGCTGGTCGGTGACGGTGTCCCGGGCACCCCGGCAGAAGACCGTGACCGTCGACGAGGTCGTGCTGCTGCCCGGTGACGGCGCACTCGTCGCGCCGCCGTGGGTGCCGTGGCGCGAGCGTGTCCAGCCCGGCGACCTCAGCCCGGGCGACCTGCTGCCGGCCGAGGAGGACGACGCGCGGCTCGTGCCCGGCTACGCCGCCCCGGATGAGGGCCTCGACCCCGACGAGGTCCGCTCGGTCGCCGACGAGCTCGGCCTGGGCCGGCCGCGGGTGCTCTCGCTGGAGGGCCGCGAGGAGGCCGCCGAGCGGTGGTACGACGGCGTGTCCGGCCCCGAGGCGCCGATCGCCCAGGCGGCACCGGCACCCTGCGCCACCTGCGGGTTCCTGGTGAGGATGGCCGGTCCGCTGAGCCGGGTGTTCGGTGTCTGCGCCAACGGCTTCGCCAACGACGACGGCCGCGTCGTCTCCTACGACCACGGCTGCGGCGCGCACTCCGAGGTCGCTCTCGCCCGGCGCGACCAGCCGCAGCCGCTGCCCGACCCGGTGTGGGACACCCTGCGCACCGAGGACCTGGAGCCGTTCTGACCGCGAACTCCGCGGGGACCGACGGGCTCGACCCGCTGCTTGCCGGGCTCACCGTGGCCGTGCTCGGCGGGACCGGCCCGCAGGGTCGCGGCCTTGCTCGCCGGTTCGCCGCAGGCGGCGTCCCGGTGGTCCTGGGCAGCCGGGACGCGGAGCGGGCCGGAGCCGCCGCCGAGGAGCTGCGGGGGTCCCTCGCCGCCGACGGCCGCGAGGTGGCGCTCAGCGGGACCGACAACGCCACCGCCGCGGCCGGCGCGGACGTCGTCGTCGTGGCGGTCCCGTGGGACGGCCACCGAGAGCTGCTCGAGGGGCTGGCCGAGGTCCTCGTCGGCAAGGTCGTCGTCGACTGCGTCAACCCGCTCGGCTTCGACGGGCGCGGTGCCTTCGCACTCGCGGTGCCCGAGGGCTCGGCCGCCGAGCAGGCCGCTGCTGTGCTCCCCGGATCCACGGTGGTCGCGGCGTTCCACCACGTCTCCGCGGTGCTGCTCGAGGACCCCGCGGTGACCGCTGTCGACCTCGACGTGCTCGTGCTCGGCGACGACCGGGAGGCCACCGACCTCGTCCAGGCGCTGGCGGCGGTGGTCCCCGGCGTCCGCGGGATCTACGGCGGCCGGCTCCGCAACGCCTCCCAGGTCGAGGCGCTCACGGCCAACCTCATCAGCGTCAACCGCCGCTACAAGGTCCACGCGGGGGTCCGGCTCACCGACGTCTGAGGCGCGGCAGCTGTCTCCAGTTCCCGCCCGGGAGGGCCCGAGCAGCGTCGCGGCTCAGGCCAGGACGGTCCCGGTCCGGATGTGCTCGAAGATCAGGTGCGTCTCGGTCATCGCGACGTCGCGCGAGGCACTGAGGTTGCGGACCACGAAGTCGCGCAGGTCGTCGGGCGACTCCGCGGCGACGTGCACCTGGAAGTCGTCGGCACCGGCGAGGAAGTAGACGTTGAGGACGCCGGGCAGCCCCGCCAGCCAGCCGCCGAACTCCCCGATCCGGGTCCGCGCGTGGCCGTGCAGCCGGACCACCACCATCGCCTGCAGCGGCCGGCCCAGCACCTCAGGAGCGAGCTCGGCGTGGAACCCACGGATCGCGCCGGTGCTCTGCAGCCGGCGGACCCGCATCAGACAGGTCGAGGGGGCGATCCCGACTTGCTGGGCCAGCACGTTGTTGGGGACGCGGGCGTTGGCAGCCAGCAGCCGGAGCAGCTCCCGGTCGGTCTCGTCGTACTCCACCTCCCGCGAGCGCGGAGGCCGGGGCGAGCGCGTGACCGGTCCGGCTGGCGGGAGTGGGGGGGTCATGGGCCGAACGTCGTTCACGGGACGGTGCTCCTTGATCGTTCCACCTCGAACGGACCGGCCGCGTCGCGGCGTACGACCGAACAGTCTTCGGCAGCGGCGCCGTCGTCACGCAGGACCGGGAGGATGCTACCCGTTCCCGCCGAACCGGCGCGCCCAGCTGAGCAGGAGGACCGATGAGGATCGGGGTCCCGAAGGAAGTCAAGAACCACGAGTACCGCGTCGCGATGACGCCGGCGGGGGTCCACGAGCTCGTCGTCCACGGCCACGACGTGCTCATCGAGTCGGGCGCCGGGGTCGGCTCCTCGATCCCCGACGACCAGTACGCCGAGGCCGGCGCCAAGCTCGTCAGCTCGGCCGACGAGGTGTGGGGCGACGCCGAGATGGTCCTCAAGGTGAAGGAGCCGGTCGAGGAGGAGTACGCCCGGATGCGCGACGGGCAGGTGCTCTTCACCTACCTCCACCTCGCCGCGGACGCGCCCCTGACCCGGCAGCTCGTCGACCGCGGGGTCACCGCGATCGCCTACGAGACCGTCCAGACCCCCGACCGCGGGCTCCCGCTGCTGGCCCCGATGAGCGAGGTCGCCGGTCGGCTCGCCCCGCAGGTCGGCGCCCACACGCTGATGCGCGCGCAGGGCGGCCGCGGCGTGCTGATGGGCGGGGTGTCGGGGGTGTACGCCGCGAAGGTCGTCGTCATCGGTGCCGGTGTCTCCGGGATGAACGCCGCCGCGATCGCGCTCGGGATGCAGGCCGAGGTGCTGCTGCTCGACCTCGACATCGAGCGGCTCCGGCAGGCCGACCGGATCTACCAGGGCCACATGCAGACCGTGGCCTCGAACCGCTATGAGATCGAGCGGGCGGTGCTCGATGCCGACCTGGTCATCGGGGCGGTCCTCGTGCCCGGTGCCAAGGCGCCCACGCTGGTCTCGAACGAGGTCGTCTCGCGGATGAAGCCCGGGTCGGTGCTCGTCGACATCTCGATCGACCAGGGCGGCTGCTTCGAGGACTCCCGGCCCACGACCCACGCCGAGCCGACGTACCAGGTCCACGACTCGGTGTTCTACTGCGTCGCCAACATGCCCGGGGCGGTGCCGCACACCTCGACGTACGCGCTGACCAACGTCACCCTGCGGTACGCCGTCGCGCTGGCGGACAAGGGGTGGCAGCAGGCCTGCCGCGACGACTCCGCGCTCGCCCTCGGGCTCAACACCCACGCCGGGCAGCTGACGAACGCGCCGGTCGCGCAGGCCCACGGGCTCGCCGCGACCCCGCTGGAGCAGGTGCTCTGACCGGGGGCTGAGCCGGCGCCGACGCGGCGCTGGGCTCCGGGAGGTCGCCAGTGGTGCCACTTGTGGGTCCGGCCCCGCCTGGGGGTCGGAAGTGGTGCCACTTGTGGGTCCGGCCCCGCCCGGGGGTCGGAAGTGGTGCCACTTGTGGGTCCGGCCCCGCCCGGGGGTCGGAAGTGGTGCCACTTGTGGGTCCGGGCGGGTCGGCCCCGCCCGGGGGTCGGAAGTGGTGCCACTTGCGGGTCCGACCCCCGCCAGGGGTCGACAGTGGTGCCACTTGTGGGTCCGACCCGCCCGGGGGTCGGAAGTGGTGCCACTTGTGGGTCCGGCCCCCGCCCGGGGGTCGACAGTGGTGCCACTTGTGGGTCCGGCCCCGCCCGGGGGTCGGAAGTGGTGCCACTTGCGGGTCCGACCCCCGCCAGGGGTCGACAGTGGTGCCACTTGCTGGTCCGACCCCGGCCAGAGGTCGACAGTGGTGCCACTTGCGGGTCCGGCCCCGCCCGGAGGTCGACAGTGGTGCCACTTTCGGTCGACCCCGGAGGATCAGCGCCCGACGGACCAGCGGGCGAGCAGGGTGCCCTCGTGCTCGAGCAGCAGCCGGAGCTGCAGCGGTACGTCGACGGGCGGTCCGGCCGTCACCCGCAGGTGGTCCCCGGCGACCACTCGGGGGACGGACGTGAGGCAGAGCTCGTCGACGAGACCGGCGGCGAGCAGGTCCCGCAGCAGGCTGGGACCTCCCTCGGAGTTCAGCCGGCGCAGCCCGCGGGCGTGGAGCTGACCCAGGAGCGCCGCCAGGTCGACGTCCGAGCGGCCCGCGACCAGGACGTGGTCGTCCCCGAGCGTCATCCGCGCCTCGGGGAGCCCCGGAGCGGACGCCGTGGTCCCGAGCACCACCTGTCCGGCAGCCCCTCCGGCGAGGCCGGCCGGCACCCGGCCGCTGCGGCTGACGACGACGATCGGGACGCGGTCGGGCCCGTACCCCTCGGCGCGCGCGGTGCCGGCGCCGACGAGGACGGCGTCCGAGGTGGCGCGCAGGTGGTCGAAGACGCGCTTGTCGGCGGCGTTGTTGATCGACCCGGTGCGGCCGTCCGCGCCCGTCGCGGCGCCGTCGAGCGACGCGACCATGTTGACCCGCAGCCAGGGGAGCCGCGGGACGGCGTACAGCTCCTCCAGGGCGGCGTCGAGCGCGGCCCCCGGGCCGGGCTCGCCGAGCGTCCTGCCGGGACGGCCGGTCACCTCGTCGACGAGCACCCGCACGGCGAGCTCCGACGGCGTCCGGGCTAGGCCGACGCCGACGCGGCGCGCAGCTTCTCGAGCAACGGACCGGCGGCTTCGCTGAGGAAGCGCTCCTGGGTGTCCCCGCCGATCTGGACGAGCGCGACGTCGGTGAACCCGGCGTCCCAGTACGCCGAGACCGCCTCGACGATGGCGTCGAGGTCGGGACCGCACGGGATGCTCCCGGCGACGTCCTCGGGCCGCACGAACTGGGTGGCCGCAGCGAACCCCGCAGTCGTGGGCAGGTCGGCGTTGACCGACCACCCGCCGGCGAACCAGCGGAACTGCTCGTGCGCCCGGCGTACCGCCTCCTGCTCGTCGGGGTCCCAGCAGACCGGGATCTGCCCGATCACCCGGCCACCGCCGCTGCCCCCGAGCCGCCGCGCCCCGGGGACGCCGTTCCACGTCTCGACGATCGAGTCGTCCGGCTCGACCGCGATCGCGTGGTCGGCCAGCGGCGCGAAGGTCTCGATCGACGCCTCGCCGCTCACCGCGACCGCGATCGGTACGCCGCCGTCGGGAAGGTCCCAGACCCGGGCGCTGCTGACGTCGAAGTACTCACCCTGGTGGTCGACGAGCTCACCGGTGTGCAGCTCGCGGATGACCTCGACGGCCTCGGCCAGCATGGCCTGCCGCACCTTGACGGTCGGCCACCCGGCGCCGACGACGTGCTCGTTGAGGTTCTCCCCGCTGCCCAGCCCGAGGGTGAACCGGCCGTCGGAGAGCACGCCCAGCGTCGCCGCCTTCTGCGCGACGACGGCGGGGTGGTAGCGCAGGATCGGGCAGGTGACGTAGGTCATGAGCTCGACCCGCTCGGTCACGTGCGCCACCGCACCCAGCACCGACCAGGCGTACGGCGCGTGGCCCTGCGCCGAGAGCCACGGGAAGTAGTGGTCGCTCGAGACCTCGAAGTCGAAGCCGACGTCCTCGGCGCGCGCGGCGTACCGCACGAGCTCCTTGGGGCCGGTCTGCTCGGTCATCAGCGTGTAGCCGAAACGCACCATCTCAGGACTCCGTCCCCTCGTCGCGCGGTGGCCGCAGGTGTGCGGACCAGTCGAAGTCGCGCAGGTCGGTGAGGTCCTCGACGACCGCGACCGCTCCTGCCTCCTCCAGCTCGGCCTGGCTGAAGCCGCCGGTCAGCAGCCCCACGCAGCCGAGCCCGATCCGTGCGGCCGCCTCGACGTCGTAGGGGGTGTCCCCGACGAGGACCGCCCGCTCGACGCCCTCGAGCTGGTCGAGGGTCGCCACGAGGATGTCGGCGTCGGGCTTGGAGCTGTCGGCGTCCGTCGTCGTGGTGAGCGCCGCGATCTGCCGCGCGACCCCGAGGTCCGCCACTGCAGCGTCGGCGAACGGCTTCTCCCCGGAGGACGCGAGCGCGACGACGTACCCGGCCTCGTCGAGGCTGCGCACCAGGTCGGCGGCGCCGGGCAGGGGCTCGACCTCGGCCATCAGCTCGGCGTACTCCTCCTTCCAGGCCTCGCGCAGCTGGTCCCCGCGCTCCTCCTCGACCTCGTCCCCGGCCACGACGCCGACGAGCTTGTCGCCGCCCATCCCGACCGTGCGGTGCACCCGCCACATCGGCACCTGGATGCCCTCACGGGTGAAGGCGCGGTGCCAGGCGACCGCGTGGTGGTACGTCGAGTCCACGAGCGTGCCGTCGACGTCGAACAGGACGACGTCGCCCCGACGGGCTGGGGAGGTCATGGCGTGACCGTTGCCGGGGGCGCCGAGGTCAAACCTGCCTTGGCGACCGGGTCAGCGACTGCGGGACCGGGCGGCGGTCGCGGCGGCCCGACGGCGGCAGTAGGAGATGCCGAAGACACCCAGTCCGACCCCGGCGCCGCAGGTCCACAGCCACCAGAGCCGGCCCTGCTCGCGCAGCTCGTCGGTGAAGGGCAGCAGCCCGAGGAAGGCCAGGACGAACAACCCCGTGCCGACCACGACCGTGCGGACGCCGGTCACGTCGAGCGGGTCGACGTCGGCGATCAGGTAGCGCCGTCCGGTCCCGGCCTCGACCTCCGGCTCGCCGCTCGCCGACGGCCGCCGGGTGAGGCTCGGAGGCGGGAACGCCTCGGGCTCGGTCGCGCGCGGTTCCACGGACCGGACCCTACCCGCGAGCGGCCCAGGACCGTCGGTCCGCTCTGGCACCATGAGCCGCGCCCGCCGGCCGGCGGCGCCCCAGGCCCGCGCGGCCCGAGCCGAGTAGAGGAGCCGTGGACCAGTTCTTCAGGATCACCGAGCGCGGGTCGACGGTGGCCCGGGAGGTGCGCGGCGGGGTCGTCACCTTCTTCACGATGGCCTACATCATCGTGCTGAACCCGCTGATCATCGGGACCGTCAAGGACGGCAGCGGTCGCTTCCTCGGCGGCAGCACCGAGGCGCCGGACCTCCCGCTGGTCGCGCTGGCGACGGCCGTGGTCGCCGGGGTCACGACGCTGCTCATGGGGGTGGTGGCGCGCTACCCGCTGGCGCTGGCCACGGGCCTGGGGCTCAACGCGTTCGTCACCTTCTCGATCGCCACGCAGTACACCTGGACCGAGGCGATGACGTTCGTCTTCCTCGAGGGCGTCATCATCCTGCTGCTGGTGCTCACGGGATTCCGCCTGGCGGTGTTCCGGGCGGTGCCGAGCTCGCTCAAGACCGCGATCAGCGTCGGGATCGGGCTGTTCATCACGATCATCGGCCTCGTCGACGCCGGCTTCGTCCGGCGGACCGGCACCGGTCCGGTCCCCGTCGAGCTCGGCATCGGCGGCAACCTCGACGGCTGGCCGACCCTGGTGTTCGCGGTCGGGCTGCTGCTGGTCATCGGGCTCTACGTCCGTGGCGTCAAGGGCGCGATCCTGGTGTCGATCCTCGTGACGACCGTGCTCGCGGTCGTCGTCGAGGCGCTCACCGACACCGGCCCGAGCTTCGTCTCGCCCGACGAGGTGAACCCCCAGGGCTGGAACCTCAACGTCCCCGACCTGCCGAGCGACGTCATCGCCAACCTGAGCACGTTCGGCGACCTGTGGCGGCTGTCGATCCTCGACGACGTCGGCGGGCTCGGCTCGGCGATCGCGTCCTACGACGCCGCGGCGTTCATCGCCATCGCGCTGCTGGTCTTCACGCTGCTGCTCGCCGACTTCTTCGACACGATGGGGACGATGACGGCGATCGGCGCCGAGGCCAACCTCCTCGACGCCGAGGGGATGCCGCCGAGGACCGAGTCGATCCTCGTGGTGGACTCGCTGGCGGCGATGGCCGGCGGCGCGGCGTCGGTGTCCTCGAACACCTCCTACATCGAGTCGGCGTCCGGTGTCGGCGAGGGCGCACGCACCGGGCTGGCTTCCGTCGTGACCGGCCTGCTCTTCCTCGTCGCGACGGTGTTCACGCCGCTGGTCGAGGTGATCCCGAACGAGGCCGCGACGCCGGCGCTGGTCCTCGTGGGCTTCCTCATGATGCAGCAGGTCCGCCACATCGACTGGGGGGACCTGGAGATCGCGATCCCGGCGTTCCTCACGATCGTGCTGATGCCGTTCACCTACAGCATCACCGCGGGCATCGGTGCGGGGTTCATCAGCTACGTCTTCCTCAAGCTGGTGGTCGGCAAGGCCCGTGAGGTGCCTGCGTTGATGGCGCTCGTGGCGGCGCTGTTCGTCGTCTACTTCGCGATCGAGCCCATCCGGTCGGTGCTGGGCGTCGGGTGACGCGCGGGCGGGTACAGCCCTCGGCATGACCGAGCCCGCGGCCGACGCCACTCCCGACACCACCCCCGACGTCCGCCCCGCCCCCGCCCGGCTCGCGATCGTCACCGGTGCCGACTCCGGCATCGGAAAGGCCACCGCCGAGCTCCTCGCGACCGAGGGGTTCGACGTCGGCATCACCTTCAACACCGACGAGGCCGGTGCGGCCGACACCGCCGCCGCCGTCCGGGAACGCGGCCAGCGCTGCTTCGTCTCCCAGCAGGACCTCGCGACGCCCGAGGCGGCCGGGGTCGTCGACGCGCTCGTCGAGCAGCTCGGCGGGCTCGGGGTCCTGGTCAACAACGCCGGCACCGGGCACAGCAGCGCCGCGCTGGAGCTGGCGTGGTCCCGGTGGCGGCAGGTCCTCGCCACCGACCTCGACGGCCCCTTCCTCTGTGCCCAGCGCGCCGCAGAGCACATGGTGTCCGGCGGCCGGGGCGGCCGGATCATCAACGTGACGAGCGTCCACGAGAAGGTCCCGAGGGTCGGCGCCGCGGCGTACTGCGTCGCGAAGGCGGGCCTCGGCATGCTCACCAAGTGCCTGGCGCTCGAGCTGGCGCCGGAGGGGATCACCGTGAACTCCGTCGCGCCGGGTGAGATCGCCACGCCGATGACCGGCAAGGACGAGAGCGAGGCGTACGCCGAGCGGCGGCCCGGCAACCCCGTCGGCCGACCGGGACATGTCCACGAGGTCGCCAGCGTCCTCGCCTTCCTCGCCTCACCGCGGGCGTCGTACGTCACCGGCTCGTCCTTCACCGTCGACGGCGGGCTGAGCCTCATGGCCGCGCACGGTCACGACGGGCTGACCGACGACTGGCGGTCGGTCTGACGCCTGGCGCGACACCCGGTTCCCCAAGGGATGTCGGCTTGTTGCGACTCCCCATGGCTCGTGACCCGTGGGGAGCACCAGTTCGCCTGCATCCCTTGGGAAACCGAGAACCCCGACTTGGTTAGCAGTGCTAATGAGGTAGGCTAAGGACATGCCCACCGTCGAGAAGGTCGTCCGCACCGACAGTGGCCTGGCCTCGTCGCTGCGCGTCTCGGTGACCCGGCTCGGGCGCCGGCTGCGCACCGAGAGCACCGTCGGTGATCGGGGACCCGCGGTGAGCATCGGCGGCCTCTCCGTGCTCGGGCAGCTCTTCCGCGAGGGTGAGCGGACCCTCGGGCAGCTCGCCGCCGCCGAGCGGGTGCAGCCGCCGTCGATGACCCGGACCGTCAACTGCCTCGAGCAGGACGGCCTCGTGGAACGCAGCCCGCACCCGACCGACGGTCGTCAGGTGGTCGTCCGGTTGTCCGCCGCCGGCCGCGACCTCGTCCTCGCCGAGCGGCGCCGCCGCGACGCGTGGCTGGCCAAGCGCCTCGCCGAGCTCACCCCCGAGGAGCGCGGACTGCTCCGGCAGGCGGCTCCCATCCTCGACCGGCTGAGCCAGTCGTGAGCACGTCCCCCTCCCCGACGTACCGCCTGAGCCGCCCGTGAGCCCGATGTTCCGTGCGCTCTCTCACGACAACTACCGGCGGTACGCCGCGGGGGGCGTGGTCTCGAACGTTGGCACCTGGATGCAGCGGGTGGCCCAGGACTGGCTGGTGCTCGTCCTCAGCGACAACGACGGGACCGCCCTCGGCATCACCACCGGCCTGCAGTTCCTGCCGATCCTCCTGCTCTCGCCGTACGCCGGGTCGATCGCCGACCGCTTCCCCAAGCGCCGGCTGCTCCAGCTCGCGCAGGTCATGATGGCGGCGCCCGCCCTCGTGCTGGGACTGCTGGCGGTGACCGGCGTCGTCCAGCAGTGGCACGTCTACGTGATCGCGCTGCTCTTCGGCGTCGCGGCTGCGTTCGAGGCGCCCGTCCGGCAGTCCTTCGTCAGCGAGCTGGTCACCCCCGGGGACCTGCAGAACGCGGTGAGCCTCAACTCCGCGTCGTTCAACGCCGGCCGCGTCATCGGCCCCGCGGTGGCCGGCCTCCTCATCGCCGCCTTCGGCTCGGGGGTCCAGGCGACCGGAGCGGTCATCCTCGTCAACGCCGCCAGCTACGGCGCGGTGCTCCTGGCGCTGCAGCGGATGAGCGGCGGCCGGCTCCGCAGCGCACCGCCCGGGCTCAGCCGCAAGCACGCCGTCCGGGACGGCATCGCCTACGTCCGAAGCCGACCCGACCTCGTGCTGGTGCTCGCAGTGATGTTCTTCGTCGGCACCTTCGGTCTGAACTTCCAGTTGTTCTCGGCGCTCATGGCCACCGAGGTCTACGGCAAGGGCGCGGGGGAGTACGGCGTCCTCGGCACGACCCTCGCGCTCGGCTCGATCTCCGGCGCCCTGCTGGCGGCCCGGCGGGCGGCGCCGCGGCTGCGGCTCGTCCTCGGTTCGGCGCTCGTCTTCAGCCTGATGACCGTTGCCATCGGCCTGATGCCGAGCTACCTCACGTTCGCCCTCGCGACCCCGCTGCTCGGGATCACGTCGATGACCACGATCACCTCGGCGAACACCACCGTCCAGCTCACCGTCCCGGCGGAGCTCCGCGGCCGGGTGATGGCGCTGTACCTCATGGTCTTCATGGGCGGGGCGCCCGTGGGGTCGCCGCTCCTCGGGGCCGTCGGTGAGCACTTCGGCGCCCGCTGGAGCCTCGTCGGTGGCGGGCTCGCCTCGGCTGTCGGGACCCTGGTGTCCCTGGCGCTCTTCGTCCGGGCGGCCCGGCGCCGCGGCGTCCCGCTGAGCTGGCGTGGCAGCTGGCTGCGGGCGACCGACGAGGAGGGGGCGGAGGACCCCGCGACCGAGAGGCCTGAGGGGCCGGCCTCCGTAGACTCGGGGGGTGCACCCCCGCTACCGCCGACTGGTGATCCCGGGCGCGCTGCTGCTGTTGCTGGCGATCGTGGTGGTCGCGTCGGTGAGCCGTGGCTGACCGCGCAGCGGGGTCCGGAGCTGCGTCCGGAGCTGCGTCCGGAGCGGGGCCCGGAGCGGGGCCCGGAGCGGGGCCCGGAGCGGGGACAGCGCTCGCGGAGGGGCTCGACCGCGTCCGCAGCGTCCTTCTCGACGACGCACGGCTCGTCCGCGCCGTCGCCGCAGGACAGCGACGCGGTCCCGACCGTCCCCGCTGGCGCCGGGTCGAGCTGAGGTACGTCGACCTCAAGGCCGGTCGACGGCTCCAGGTCACGACCTACGACGCCACCCAGGCCTTCACCGCCAACCACGACCCGGGGACGGCGGTCGCCGAGGTCGAGGTGCTGCTGGCGGAGCCCTTCGGGAGCTGGCACGTCTTCGCCGAGGACGGGGAGCTGGCGCTGCGCGTGACCAAGAAGGGCCGCGCACTGCTGTCCGAGCGGCGTGCCTCCGGCGGCCGCGAGAGCGACCCCGATCCCGGGAACGGGACGCGGCCGCACGACCGGGCCAAGACGCGGCTGCTCCCGGAGGACGACCCGGTGCTGCAGGTGCTGGGGATCTCCGGCGGGGACGGCACGGTCAGACCGAGCCGGCAGGCGAAGTACCGCCAGGTCGAGGAGTTCCTCCGGCTCCTCGGCGCCGGCCTCGACGACGCCGTCGCGGCAGGTGCGCTGCGGACCCCGACCCCGGAGGACCCGTGGGTGCTGGTCGACCTGGGCTGCGGCAACGCCTACCTCACGTTCGCGGCGCACCGCTGGCTCACGGCAGTACGCCGCCGGCCCGTCACGGTCGTCGGCGTCGACGCCAAGTCCCAGTCGCTCGCGCACAACGAGGAGGTCGCCACCAGGCTCGGCGTCACCGAGCAGGTCCGCTTCGTGCAGGGGCTCATCGGGGAGGTCGACCTCCTGGACCTCGCCGCCCCCGGAAGGGCCCCGGACGTCGTGATGGCGCTGCACGCCTGCGACACCGCCACCGACGACGCGCTGGCGTCCGCGGTGGCCGCCGAGGTCCCGCTCGTGCTCACCGCCCCCTGCTGCCACCACGACGTCGCCGCGCAGCTGCGGCGTCGCCCCCCCGAGGAGGGCGGCCGACCGGCGTACGCGTTGCTGCTGCGCGACGGCATCCTGCGGGAGCGGTTCGCCGACACGCTCACCGACGCCCTGCGCGCGGCGACGCTGCGGCTGTCCGGCTACCGCGTCGACGTCGTGGAGTTCGTCGAGAGCCGGCACACGCCCCGCAACACGCTCCTGCGGGCGGTCCGCACCGGTGCTGCTCCGCCGGGCACCGCCGCCGAGCTCGCGGCGCTGACCTCGGCCTGGCAGGTCACGCCCCGGCTGGCGACGTTGCTCGGGGAGCGATCGTGACGCGGGGCTGGCCCCACGTCGGGCTCGCCGCCGTGGCGATCGCCGCGGTCGCGGTGGTCGCCGACCCGGCGCCGCGGGTCGAGGAGGTGTTCTCGTTCGCCGACCGGGACATCGACGAGTCCAGCGGGCTGGCGCTGCAGGACGGGCTCGCGCTGACCGTCAACGACTCCGGGGACGACCCGGTCGTCTACGCCGTCGACCCCGACACCGGCGAGACCGTCGGTCGGACGACGTACACCACCGACGAGGTCGAGGACGTCGAGGGGCTCGCGGTCGGCCCGGACGGGACCGTCTGGGTGGGTGACATCGGCGACAACGCGACCGAGCGGGACTCGGTCGCCGTGTACGCGCTGCCGCCGGTCGGCCGCGGCGACCGGGCCGTGGAGGCGACGCGCTACGAGCTGACCTACCGCGACGGCGCGCACAACGCCGAGACGCTGCTGGCCGATCCCCGCGACGGCCGCCTCTACGTCGTCACCAAGCAGCTGTTCGGCGGCGAGGTGTTCGCCGCACCCCGCCGGCTCGACGAGGACGGCCCGAACGTGCTGGAGCCGGTGGCCTCCGTCAACGGGCTGCTCACCGACGGAGCCTTCACCCCCGACGGCCGCCACGCGCTGCTGCGCGGCTACGGCCGGGTCTGGCTCGCCGAGTCCGACACCTGGCGCTACCTGGCGAACATGCCGCTGCCCGACCAGCGGCAGGGCGAGGGGATCGCGGTGACCGACGACCCCGACTCGTTCCTGGTCTCCTCCGAGGGCGCCCGGACGCCGGTCCTGTCCGTGCCGCTGGCCGACGAGCTCGCCGAGGCGCTCGCGGACGACGACGCGGCCGGCCCGCCCGCAGGCGACGGGGACGGGGACGGGGACGGGGACGATCCGGTGGCCCCGGACCGCCCGGACGTCGACGAGCCCGGCCTGCCCGACCTCGACGGCCGTGCGGTCACGCTGACCGTGACGCTCGTGGCGCTGGCCGCCGTTGCGACCGGGATCGGCGTCGCGTTCCTCAGGAGTGCTCGACGACGTAGTCGATCGAGGCGGTGAGCGCCTCGACGTCCGCCGGGTCGACCGCGGGGTACATCGCGATCCGCAGCTGGTTGCGGCCGAGCTTGCGGTAGGGCTCGGTGTCGACGATCCCGTTCGCGCGGAGCACCTTCGCGACCTGCGCGGCGTCGATCCGCTCGTCGAAGTCGATCGTGCCGATGACGAGCGAGCGGTCGGTGGGGTTGGCGACGTACGGCGTCGTCCACTCGGTCCTCTCGGCCCAGCCGTAGAGGATGTCGGAGCTGCGCGTGGTCCGCTCGACCATGCCCTCGAGCCCGCCCTGGGCGTTCATCCAGTCGAGCTGCTCGGCCATGAGGAACAGCGTCGCGACCGAGGGGGTGTTGTAGGTCTGGTCCTTGCGCGAGTTGTCGACCGCGGTCGGCAGGTCGAGGAACGCCGGCACCCACCGACCCGAGGCGGCGATCTCGTCGACCCGCTGCAGGGCCTGTGGCGAGAGCAGCGCGACCCAGAGCCCGCCGTCGGAGGCGAAGCACTTCTGCGGAGCGAAGTAGTAGGCGTCGACGTCGGCCATCTGCACCGGCAGGCCGCCCGCCCCGGAGGTGGCGTCGATGAGGACCAGCGCGTCGTCGTCGGCGCCCTCGACCCGGTGGACCGGCGCCATGACGGCGGTCGAGGTCTCGTTGTGGGCCCACGCGTAGGCGTCGACCCCGGCCTCGGGGACCGGCGTCGGGCGGCTGCCGGGGTCGGAGGTGAGGACCGTCGGGTCGCCGAGGAACGGAGCGCTCCTCGCCGCGGTGGCGAACTTGCTGCTGAACTCCCCGAAGGAGAGGTGCTGGCTGCGCTCGCGGATCAGCCCGAAGGTGGCCACGTCCCAGAAGGCCGTCGCGCCGCCGTTGCCGAGGACGACCTCGTAGCCGTCGGGGAGGCCGAAGAGCTGACGCAGCCCCTCCCGCACCCTGCCGACGGTGTTCTTGACCGGCGCCTGGCGGTGGCTGGTGCCGAGCAGGGAGCGCCCGGTCGCGGCGAGCGCGTCGAGGGCCTCGAGGCGGATCTTCGACGGGCCGGCGCCGAAGCGGCCGTCGACGGGGGTGATCGACTCGGGGATGCGGAGGGCGTCAGGCACGGTTCGATCCTCCCTCACTAGGCTCGTCCCCGATGACGACCGACCGATCCGTGAGCCCGGTCCGCACCCTGCGGATCGAGCGGCTGGCCTACACCGACCCCGTCGTGCAGCAGCTCGTCGAGGAGGTGCAGCAGGAGTACGTCGTGCGCTACGGCGGTCCTGACGGGGCGCCGATGGAGGACACGATGTTCGACCCCCCGACGGGTGCCTTCTACGTCGCGTTCCTCGGCGACGAGCCGGTCGCGACCGGGGCCTGGCGGGCCCGGGAGGACGTGGCGGCCCTCGGGGGCACCCGGGTCGCGGAGATCAAGCGGATGTACGTGCGGGCCGGTGCCCGGCGTACCGGGATCGCCCGCGCAGTGCTGGCGCACCTCGAGGACACCGCGGCCGAGGCAGGTGCGGACGTGCTCGTCCTCGAGACCGGGTTGCGCCAGCCGGAGGCCATCCGGCTCTACGAGAGCTCCGGCTACGTCCCGGTCCCGCCGTTCGGCTACTACAAGGGCTACCCGAACGCCCGTCACCTCGGGAAGCGGCTGGTCAGGCCAGCACCGGGAGCCGCTGCTCGACCGTGAGCGCCGCCCGGAACGGGTCACCGGCGGTGAGGAGCCGCTCGCCGATCTCGCGGAGGGTCCAGCGGTCGGGGCGCAGGTCGGGATCGTCCAGCTCCTCCCAGGTGATCGGCACCGAGACGGGGGCTCCCGGCGCGGGTCGGGTGCTCCCAGGCGCCACCAGCGTCTTGTTGACCGCGTTCTGCGTGTAGTCGAGACGGGCCTTGCCGGCGCGGCTCGCGACCTCCCACGTCCAGCTCACGAGGTCGCACGCCCAGGTGCTCGAAGGCGGTGCGATGCAGCCGGGCCAGCGCGAGCACGTCCTCCCACGTCGTCGTCGGTCCGGGGTCGAGGTCGACCAGCGCGTACGTCGGCAGCTCCTTGTGCCAGCCTGCGACGGCAGCGGCATCGCGCTTCCTGACTGGCAGCCAGGCGTCGTCCTCCCCGTCCCGCGCCCGCCGTACCGGCGAACCGACCGCGGAGCTTGACCCCGTCCAGGTCGACGTGCAGCTCACCCGCGCGCAGCGCTGCGGCCGGGTCCTCGGTGCGAGCCGGCTGCCAGCGGCCCCAGTCCCACACCGTGACGTCGCCGCCGCCGTAGGAGCCGCGGGGGATGACGCCTTCGACGTCGTCGTACTCCAGCGGGTGGTCGCCGACCTTGAAGGCCGTCCGTCGGGCGGCGGGGTCGAGAGACGGGCCCTTCGGGACCGCCCAGCTCACCAGGACCCCATCGAGCTCCAGGCGCAGGTCGTAGTGGTCGCGGGTGCGCGGTGACGCTGCACGACGAACCGGCGCTCCTCCACCAGGCCACCTCCGGGCTAGGGGGCGAGGCGGTCGACCTGCCACCGCTGCAGCGTCGGCATCCACAGGTACCGGAAGCGGTCGTGCAGCCGGCCCTTGCGGCCCTGCCAGAACTCGAACCGCTCCGGCCGGATCAGGTAGCCGCCCCAGGACGCCGGCCGCGGCACGTCCTGCCCGTCGTAGCGCGCCTCCACCTCGGCGTACCGCTCGTCGAGCCAGGCGCGGGAGGGCACCACCCGGGACTGGGGGGACGCCACGGCACCGAGCTGGGAGGGGCGTGGCCGGGTGGCGAAGTAGGCGTCGCTGTCGGCGGCGTCCACCCGGCTCACGGTGCCCTCGACGCGCACCTGCCGTTGCAGGGGGTGCCAGGGGAAGAGCGCGGCGCAGGACGGCTGGCCGGCGAGCTCCTCGCCCTTCTGCGACCCGTAGTTGGAGTAGAAGACGAGGCCGGAGGCCGACAACCCCTTGCAGAGCACCATGCGCGACGAGGGCCGGCCGGTGGCCGAGACCGTCGCGAGCACCATCGCGGTCGGGTCGCGCAGGTCCGCGTCGATCGCGTCGGCGAGCCACCGCTCGAGCTGGACGACCGGGTCGGCGTCGAGGTCGTCCCGGTCGAGGCCGCCGAGGGTGTACTCCTCCCGCAGGTCGGCCAGCCGCTTGCTCTCCGCACCGGTCACGGCGCCAGCGTAGGCGCCGCCCGCGCGCCTCGGACGCGAGGAAGAGCGCCGGGACCTGAGTGAGCAGGTCCCGGCGCGCTGGGGAGCAGCGACCTCAGGGAGAGGTCGGCGCGATGATGGCTCCGGTCACGCCACCGATGTCGTGCAGCGGGACGTTGTGGAACCTCGGGTGGGCGTCGCGCAGGTCGGCGACCTTCACCTTGCCCTCGCGGGGGCTGGGGCACAGCACCCGCTCGACGTCGCGCTGCCGCACCGTGACCGCCGGCGTGCCGTCCACGTTGAAGCGGACCAGGAAGTCCACCCCGAGGCGCTCCGACGCCGGCACGTCGACGATCCTGCAGCTGAACTGGGGCAGCCCGTCGATGTCGACCCGCGGCACCTTGCGGCCGTGGAAGCGCTCGAGCAGCAGCGACCCCCCGGGCTTGGTCACGAACGGCGCGAACACCATCGAGTCCCGTCCTCCGTCGCCCATGAAGGCGTCGCTGCCGTCGCCCGGAGCCCAGATGTTCACGTCGTTGCCCCGGTCGCCGACCAGCACGTCGCTGTTCGGTGCCACGAAGCCCTCGGGGCCGCCGACGGTGATGTCGTCACCGCCTCCGGCCAGCAGCGTGTCCCCGCCGAGCTTGCCGATGAGCAGGTCGTCGTTGCCCCGCCCGAACAGCACGTCGGTGTTGTCCATGTGCTGCTTGGCTACGACCCCGGGCGGCTGGACGAAGGGGTTGTCGGCGTTGTCGTTGTCCAGGCCCACGGTGACGTCGGCCTGCGACGTCCCCGGGCGGACGACGCCGGCGGCCCCGGTCAGCGCAGCGCCCGTGGAGACCAGCGCTGCGGTGGCGGCCGTCGCGGCGACCAGGGTGCGCGTGGTACGTCGGTTCATGGTGGTTCCTTCCGTGGTGGAGCCCGGGGAGCCGGGCTTTCGATGACTCGACGCTAGGACCGGCGCCGGGGCGGCGGCATCGGGAAGTGACCTCAGATCCGGGACCGTCCCACCTCAGATCGCCGGTGGCCGGCACCGACAACCCCGGTGACGTGGGAGCCCGGGGGAGTGATGATGACCAGATGGACGGTTCCACCGTCAGGTTCTGCGGACGTGACAGACAGGTCGAGCGGCTCGGGTCCGCCGTCGACCGCGCCACGATCGGCACCCCGGGGATCCTGCTGCTCTCCGGCGAGACCGGCATCGGCAAGACCAGGCTCGTCGAGGAGTTCCTACGGCGGCACCGCCCGCCGGCGCTCGTCGGCGCGTGCGTCCCGGTGGCGGGAGGAGCGCTCCCGCTGGCCGCGCTCTGTCAGGCGCTGCGCATGGCGTCGGCGCTGCCCGAGGTGGCCAAGGAGCTGGGTGTCCCGGGCCCGCTGGGACGGCTGGTCGTCCCAGTCGTCGAAGCAGACGGGTCGCCGGACCTGCGCGCGGCGGCGACGTCCCCGCTGCCGCTGTTCCAGTCGGTGCTCGGGCTGCTCGGCCGGATCGGGGACGCCGTACCCACGGCCCGACCCCCGGCCGTGCTCGTCGTCGAGGACCTCCAGTGGGCGGACCCGTCGACGCTGGACCTGCTCAGCTTCCTCGCGACCAACCTCACCGCGGAGCACGTGCTGGTCGTGCTGACCTACCGCGACGACGTGCCGCTCGCCGCGCCGCTGCGCGCATGGCTCGCCGAGCTGGCGCGGCTGCCCTCGGTGGAGCGGCTCCCGCTGCCCCGACTGAGCCCGGGTGAGACCGGAGAGGTGGTCCGCCACCTGCTCGGGCGGGCTCCGACGCCCGACGAGCTCGACCGGGCGCTGCGGGACTCGGCGGGCAACCCCTTGTTCATCGAGCAGCTGGTGCTGCACGGGCTGGACGGTGCCGGAGGTCTCCCCGTCACCTTGAAGGACCTGCTCAGCTCACGCCTGGATCGGCTGCCCCCGGAGACCCGCGACGTGCTGGCAGGGGCGGCGGTGGTGGGACGTCCGGTCGAGGTCCGGACCCTGGCAGCGGTGGTCGCGACGGACGAGGACGAGACCGAGGTCCGGCTCCTCGACGCGATCCGGGACCAGGTGGTGACGGTCCGTGGCGACACCGTCTCCTTCCGGCACCCGGCCTTCGCGGAGGTCGCCTACTCCGAGCTGCTCCCGGCGCAGCGCCGCCGGCTGCACCGGGCGGCGGCGGAGCAGCTGACCAACCCGGGTGCGGCGAGCGAGGTGGCGCGGCACTGGGAGCGGGCAGGTGACCGTGAGCGGGCGATGGCCTGCTCGGTCACCGCCGGGTACGAGGCCGAGCAGGTGTACGCCTTCGGTGACGCCCACCTGAGCCTGGCGCGGGCCGTCACGCTCGCCGAGCAGGGTCACGGTGCCGGGCTCGGGATCGACCCCGTCGAGCTCCGCGTCCGCGCCGCCCGGGCCGCGAGCCTGACCGGTCGGCACGAGGAGGCCATCGCGCTGCTGGAGCGCGCCCTGGAGGACACCGCCTCCAGCGGTGGCCGGCTGCGTCGGGCCGAGCTCCACCACCAGCTCGGGACGATCCACTTCATCTCCGGTGACGGTCCTGCGACCGAGCGGGAGCTGCGGACCGCCCTCGCGCTGGTGGCCGACGACGAGACCCCGTTGGCCGCGGCGGTCCACGCGGCGCTGGCCCAGCACGCGGCAGCGTGGTCCCAGCTCGACGAGGCCGAGCGGTTCTGCGCCTCGGCGCTCCGGCTCGCCGACCTCACCGGCGCGGCGCAGCAACGGGGTGTGGCGCTCAACGCCCGCGGCGTCCTGCGCGCCGCGCGCGGCCGGCTCGAGGAGGCGGCCACCGACATCCGCGCTGCCCTCGCCGTCGCGCACCGGACGCAGGACGCGGACGACCTCGCGGCGGCATACGTCAACCTCAGCCACGTGCTCGCTCTGGCCGGCCGCCTCGACGAGGTGGCGGAGACCTGCCGCGAGGGCGCCCACGTCCTCACCCGGGTCGGGCTGGTGCAGCAGAGCGGCAGCCTGCTGCTCGCCAACGGCGCCGAAGCCCTCCTCGACGCGGGTCGTCTCGACGAGGCGGCCGAGCTGGTGGAGCGCGGCTCGTCCCTGTCCCCGCGAGGCATCATGGCGGCGCCGGTGCTCCTCCAGGCCGGCCGGCTCGCGACCGTCCGCGGCGACGTCGCTGCCGCCCGGTCCCACTGCGAGCACGCCCGACGTGTCATCGAACAGGGTGCAGCCCCGGTCGCCTGGGTGCGGGTGGTCACGGAAGCGGTCGCGGAGGCCGAGCTGTGGGCTGGTCGGCCGGACGTCGCCCTCGACGAGTCACTGGCCGGTCTGACGGCCCTCCGGGACACCGACGAGTCCGACTTCGGTGAGGTCCTGCTGATGCTGGGGCTGCGGGCGCTCGCCGACCTGCGAGACCTCAGCGTCGACGACGCCGCAGCGCGCCGGGTTCAGGCAAGCCGTGCCGCACTGCTCGCAGCCGCGGACGTCCTCGGCTGGGACCCGCTGGCGCCGACGGCAGCAGGGACTGCGGCCGGCCCGTCCCCGCGCTCGGCCGCGGCCGCCGCGACCTGCCGGGCCGAGCTCGCACGGGTCGACAAGTGCACCGACCCGGGCCGGTGGCAGGAGGCTCGCGCGGCGTGGTCGGCGGTCAACTGCCCGGTCCGGTCGTCCTACGCCGGCTGGCGCGAGGCCGAGGCCGCACTCGCCTCCCGCCGGACCGCGGACGGGACCGCCGCGCTGCGCCGGACCCGTGCGGAGGCAACGGCGATGGGCATGCGGCTGCTCGTCGCCGAGCTGGAGGCGCTGGCCCGGTGGTACCGGGTGGACCTCGCGGAGGACCCGGCTCCGGCCGAGCCGGGTGCGCTCGACGGCTACAACCTGACGGCCCGGGAGCGCGAGATCCTCGCCGAGCTGGCCGCCGGGCGCAGCAACCAGGAGATCGCGGACGCCTTGTTCATCAGCGTCAAGACCGTCAGCGTCCACGTCACGAACATCCTGCGGAAGCTCGACGTCCGCGGCCGCCAGGAGGCGGCCCGCATCGCTCACCGGCACGGTCTCGGGGTCGCAGTCGGCATCTAGCCGTGCAAGGACCTCCGGTCGTCCTGCTCCGGGCAGCAGACGGCCCGCAGGCGGTTGTTCCTCCGATGAGACGACTCGGAGCGCCTGCGGGCCGGGTGACTGCCTGGTATTGCCAGCGCGCACGACGCCCACTCCTGACGCGGGTGACGCGCGGCCCTCGGTCAGTCACGAGGACTGAGGGCACTGGCAAGCGGTGCGCTGCTAGCGAGCAGCCACCTCACGTGTCCCAGAAGAATGCATGCTTCGGACCACCTCCTTTCCCGTGTACGACGAGCGTAGGACGGGTCCCGGCGCGGGACAACCGGTTTCCGCGACGACCTCTGTCGAGCCGCCCCTCGTGCCCGGTCGAGCCGCCCCCCGTGACGGGGAGGGACTGCCGTCGCTACCCCTTGGCGGCCTGGTAACGGGCCAGTGCCTCAGCGCGCTCGCGGGCGTGGTCGACGATCGGCGCCGGGTAGCCGCGGACGCCGGGTGCCTCATGGATCCGGCCGGCGGGGACGTCGGCGAGCTCCGGGACGTGGCGCCGGATGTAGTCCCCCGAGGGGTCGAACCGCTCGCTCTGCGTCGTGGGGTTGAAGACGCGGTAGTACGGCGCGGGGTCGGTCCCGACGCCGGCGACCCACTGCCAGCCGTGCCAGTTCGAGGCGAGGTCGCCGTCGGCGAGCCGCTGCATGAAGTACTGGGCGCCGAGCTTCCAGTGCACGTGCAGGTCCTTGACGAGGAAGCTCGCGACGATCATCCGGACCCGGTTGTGCATCCAGCCGCCGGTGTTCATCTGCCGCATCCCGGCGTCGACGACCGGGTAGCCGGTGCGTCCCTGCTTCCACGCCTCGAAGCGCTCGCCCGGGTCGTCGTACGCCATCGCGGCCATGCCCTGCTGCAGGTCGGTCGAGACGCTGTCGGGCCTGCGGAACAGCACGTCGGCGTAGAAGTCGCGCCACGCGACCTCGCGCCGGTAGACGCTCGAGGAGGCCTTGCCCCACGTCTTCGTGGACTCCTCGTCGGGCAGGTCCGCGAGCAGGGTGCGGGGGTGGATCTCCCCCCAGCGCAGGTACGGCGACATGCGGCTGGAGCCGTCCTTGCCCGGCAGGTTCCGGTCGTCGGCGTAGTGCTCGAGCCGCTTGTCGCGGAACTCCGCCCACGCCGCCAGGGCCGCCGCCTCCCCCGGCTCGCGGGGCAGGGTGACGCCCTCCGGCAGCGCGACCGCCGGGATCCCGTCGCCGTCCTCGCGGGGGACCTCGGCCCAGGTGACACCGGTCGGCGGCGGCGCCGGATCGCTCCAGCCGTGGCCGGCCCAGGCGCGCTGGAAGGGTGAGTACACCCGGTAGGGGTCGCCGTCGGCCTTGCGGAGCGTCCCGGGCGCGACGGCGTAGGGCGACCCCAGCCGCTCGAGTCGGACGCCGGCGGCGGCGAGCGCCTCCTCGACCATGGCGTCGCGGCGGCGACCGTAGGGGGCGAAGTCGGCGGCGCAGTGCACGCTGCGGGCACCGACCCGGGCCGCGACCGCCGGCACCACCTCCGCGGGGTCGCCCGACCGGACCACGAGCGCGCCGCCGGTCGACCGGGTCAGCGCCGCGAGCGACCCCGCGAGGTAGGCGCGACGGGGGTCGCCCGACCGGGCCCACAGCAGCGGGTCGAGGACGAACAGGGGGACGACCTCGCCGGCGGCGCAGGCCGCGAGCAGAGCCGGGTTGTCGGCGAGGCGCAGGTCGCGGCGGAACCACATGACGGAGGTGACCATGACGTCCCCGTGCCCCGACGGGCGCGACTCATGAGAAGCGCCGAGCGCGGGCGGACCAGCGCCCGGGCGTCAGGGATGATGGCGAGGTGAGCGACCTCATCGACACCACGGAGATGTACCTGCGGACCATCTACGAGCTGGTCGAGGAGGGCGTGACGCCGATGCGGGCCCGGATCGCCGAGCGACTCCACCAGAGCGGCCCGACGGTGAGCCAGACCGTCGCGCGGATGCAGCGCGACGGCCTGGTGACGGTCGAGGGCGACCGCCACCTCGAGCTGACCGAGGAGGGCAACCGGCTCGCGATGCGGGTGATGCGCAAGCACCGGCTCGCGGAGCGGCTGCTCATCGACGTCATCGGGCTGGAGTGGGAGCTGGTCCACGCCGAGGCCTGCCGCTGGGAGCACGTGATGAGCGAGGCCGTGGAGCGCCGGCTGATGGAGCTGCTCGACCACCCGACCGAGTCCCCGTACGGCAACCCGATCCCCGGGCTGACCGAGATCGGCGGGGACGAGGGCGACGCGTTCATGGACGGCGTCGAGCCGCTCACCGCGGTCGCCGACTCGGGCCTGGACGCCCGGGTGCGGATCCGGCGGATCAGCGAGGAGGTCCAGAAGGACGAGGCGGTCATGGGTGCGCTGCGGCGGGTGGGTGCGCTGCCCGAGCGCGACGTCGTGGTCCGCCGGGGACCCGAGGGCGTCCTCGTCGGGTCCGGCGGGGAGACCGCCGAGATCGACGACGCGGTGGCCGCTCGAGTCTTCGTCACCCGGCCCTGAGTCCGTCTGGGCCCGTCCCTGTGCCCCGGGCGCACCGCAGAGGTCAGGCGTAGCGCGCGGCGGAGCGGACCCGCGCCTTGGCCGCCTCGACCTCGCGGTCCTTGGGCGGCGCGGTCGTGACGAGCGCGTCGAGGAGCCGTTGCGTCGCCTCGGCGACCTCGCGGACCGCCAGGTCGTACGCCGCGGCGTTGGCCTGGCTGGGCCGGGTCGCGCCGGCGACCTTCCGAACGTACTGCACGGCCGCCGCGTGCACCTCCTCGTGCGTCGCCGGCGGCTGGAAGTTGTGGAGCGGGCGGATGTTGCGGCACATGCGGTCAGGGTAGGGGATCCTCACCTCACCCACTCGGTCCGAAGCAGCGCGGACCGGAGAGGACCCCAGATGCTCGACGACGTCCGTCCCTACGACCTCGTGCTCCTCGGCGCCACCGGGTTCACCGGCGGGCTGACGGCGGCGTACCTCGCCGAGCACATGCCTGCGGACGGGCAGTGGGCGATCGCCGGTCGGGACCTCGGCCGGCTCAGGACGGTGCGGGAGCAGCTCACGGTCGCCCACCCGGCGGGGGTCCGACCCAGCGTCATCGCCGCGGACGTCACCGACCCGGCGTCCCTGCGTGCCCTGGCCGGCTCGGCGCGGGTCGTCGCGTCGACAGTCGGCCCGTACCTGCAGCACGGCGAGGGCGTGGTCGCGGCCTGCGCGGCCGCTGGCACCGACTACGCCGACCTGACCGGCGAGCCGGAGTTCGTCGACCGGATGTGGCTCGCGCACCACGGCACCGCGGTGCGGACCGGCGCCCGGCTGGTGCACTGCTGCGGCTTCGACTCGGTCCCGCACGACCTCGGGGTCCTCTTCACGGTCCAGCAGCTGCCGACGGGCGTCCCCCTGCACGTGCGCGGCGTGGTGAGGGCGAGCGCGGGGGTGTCCGGCGGGACGTTCTCCTCGGCACTCGGGCAGATGGCGCGGCTGCGCCAGTCGCGGCAGGCGGCGACCGAGCGCCGTCGGCTCGAGAAGCGCCCCGAGGGGGGTCGTCGGGTGCGCGCCCGGGCCGGCCGGCCGCACCGCGACCCGGACCTCGGCTACTGGCTGGTCCCGCTGCCGACGATCGACCCGGTCGTCGTCAAGAGGTCTGCAGCGGCCCGCGCGGACTACGGGCCGGACTTCACCTACCGCCACTACGCGGGGTTCGAGGCGCTGCCGTCCGCGGTCGGCGGCGCAGCCGCCGCCACAGGCCTCCTCGGCGCCGCGCAGGTCCCCCCGGTGCGCAGCCTCCTGGAGCGACGCGTGCCGCGGGGGTCGGGGCCCGACGAGCAGCGGCGGAAGCGCTCGTGGTTCACCGTCGACCTCGTCGGCGAGGGCGGCGGGGAGCGGGTGCACGCGCGCGTCCGCGGCGGGGACCCCGCCTACACCGACACCGCCACGATGCTGGGGGAGTCGGCGCTCAGCCTGGCCTTCGACGAGGGCCCGATGACCGCGGGCCAGGTGACGCCGGCTGCGGCGATGGGGGAGGACCTGCTGACCCGGCTGACGCGGGCCGGGATGTCCTTCTCGGTCGTCGGCTAGTACACCGCACCGCGACGGTCAGACGGTGCACGGCGTCCTCGGGCCGCCGAGGACGGCGTCGGCGTCGAGGCGCAGCACCATCGGGACCAAGGGCCGGCCACCGCGCTGCTGGTAGGGCTTCGCGCCGGACTCGCTGACCGCCCAGAGGTCGCGGCCGACCAGCTCCAGGTCCTCGATCCCGGCCGGGGCCGCCACCCGTCGGCCGCCCGGGGCGACGATCACCCCGCAGCGCGTGGTGCTCCGGGTCAGCCACGTGCCGCCCCGTCCCACGTCACCGCCCTGCAACCACGACGGGGCAGACGTACGACGTGCCGCCGCGACGTGCACCGGGGTGCGCGCCGTGACGGCGAGGTCCAGAGCGCCGGACGCCAGCAGGTCCGCGGTCCTGAACCAGTGGACCGCCGTGCGCCGGGTCCGGGAGAACGCCCCCAGCCCCAGCTCGCCGTCCCCCTCGACCAGCACCGACCCGCGCAGCGGCTCCTGGAGCAGCCACCCGCGCCGGACGGGGTTCGTCCCCGTCCCCACGAGGTCCGGGTCGAGCAGCCAGAGCCGCCGCGTCTCCACGAGCCACAGCCCCTCGTCGGTGAGCGCCAGCCCGCCGCCGTGGCGGCACAGCCGGGGGTCCCGCCCACCGACCGCGCCGGTGACCAGCCACTCGGTGGCCAGCGGCCGCCCCGTCGTACGGTCGAGACGGACGATCGCGCACAACCGCACGCCGTGTTGCCTGCTCCACCGGTAGCCGCCGACCCAGACCGTGCCGCCGTCGACGGCGAGCGCCTGCGGGACGAAGCGCTGGTCGAGTGCGGGGAGCCAGTACGCCGCGCACACGGCGCGCTCACCCGTGAACGGCCCGAGACGACGGGGGCCGTAGCCGGGTCGGGGGCCGCGCACCTCGGCGTACCTCACCCCTCGACACCCCGGGCGACCGACCTGACCACGCTCGTGGACCTCCACGCCGGGTCCGGGTCCGGCTCCGGCTCCGGGGCCGGCTCCGGCTCCGGGGGTGCAGGCCACGAGGACGGAGGCGAGGAGCGCGCCGACCGCTGCCGCGAGCGCAGCGCTCCACACTCGCGGGGCGGACCGGACCGACACGTGCCCCAGGCCAGAGTCGAACTGGCGACCTTTCGCTTAGGAGGCGGCTGCTCTATCCACTGAGCTACTGGGGCGGACGCCGGCGGGTGGTCCGGCCGCGCGGCACACATCCTGCCACGCCGGGTGTCGGGGCCCACGCTCCCGTCGGGTCGCAGCATGCCCGCCGACCCGTCATGATGGAGGGCGGGGAGTCCGCACGATCTCGGGGGAACATTGAGCTACGCCGGCAAGCACCTCGGCACGCCCAAGCACGCGGTCCTCAAGGCGGTCGCCGGGTCGACCGCGCTCGTGCTCGCCGTGCTGGCCGGGGCGGTGTTCTTCACCTACCGCCACCTCGAGGGCAACATCACGAAGGTCCCTGCCTTCGACAACATCCTCGCCGACCGGCCGACCGAGGAGCCGGTGCGGATCGAGGGTGAGAGCAAGCCGCTCAACATCCTCATCATGGGCTCCGACAGTCGCGCCGGGCAGGGGTCGGTGCTCGGCAGCACGCCCGGGCTGTCGGACACCACGATCCTGCTGCACCTGTCCGCGGACCGGGAGCGCGCGTACGGCGTCAGCGTGCCGCGCGACCTCATGGTCGCCCGACCGGCCTGCAAGGAGAAGGACGGCTCCGGCGTCTCGCCGGCCGCTTCGGTCGCGCAGTGGAACGAGGCGTTCGCTCTGGGTGGCGAGCCGTGCACGATCGCCCAGTTCGAGCAGATGACCGGGGTCCGGGTGAACCACTTCATCACCGTGGACTTCAACGGCTTCAAGGACATGGTCGACGCCCTCGGCGGGGTGCCGGTCTGTCTTCCCGAACCGGTCAACGACCCGATCGGCAAGATCTACCTTCGCGCCGGTCGCTACGACATCACCGGCGAGGAGGCGCTCGGCTACGTCCGGGTGCGCCACAGCATCGGGACCACGGACACCGGTGACATCGGGCGGATGAAGCGCCAGCAGGCGTTCCTCGCCTCCATGGTGAAGAAGGCGGTCTCCGCCGGGACGCTGCTCAACCCGGGCCGGCTGCTGTCCTTCCTCAACGCCGCGACCCGCTCGCTCTCGATGGACGAGGACTTCGCGGACGTCAAGGACCTCTACTCCCTTGCGCGGGACGTCCGCGGGATCGGCCTGGACAAGGTCGAGTTCCTGTCGATGCCGTTCGAGACCTACGAGCCCGACCCGAACCGGCTCGCCCCGGCTCCGGCGGCCCGCCTGCTGTGGCGACAGCTGCGTGCCGACGTACCCCTCGGGCCGAGGCTCACCTCGGACGCGGCCAAGGCGTCCGAGGCGTCGGGAGCCGGACCGTCCAAGCAGCGGAGCGGCTCGCCGTCGCCGTCGCCGACCCAGTCGGCCGACGCGGCCGAGGTCGGTCTCTGCGCCTGACCCCGCCGCCCGCGCCGGCTGCGTCGGTTCCCCAAGGGATGTCGGCGAACCGGTGCTTCCCACGGGTCACCTGCCGTGGGGAGTGCCGGTACGCCGTGGGGAGTCGCCTCCTGGCGGGTGCGGGTGCGGGTGCGGGTGCGCTCCAGCGCTCGCTGGCACGCACGACCCCGCCGGACGGTGGCCGAGCCCTCAGTCGAGCGTGGCGAGCGCCTGCCGGAACGCCACCTCGGCGGCGATCCAGGGCCCGGTCGGCCGGGCCGGGTCGACCAGCCCGAGCAGCTGAGCGGTCAGCTCCTCGGAGAAGCCGATGCTCGCCTCCCGCGGCAGCAGCGACGGCAGGTTGTCGATGGCGATCACCTCGAGCGCGGGGGACCCGCTGCCGGCGACGTTGCGCACCGGCTCGTCCCACGTCGTGATGGCGTCGTTGACCTCGATCATGTTCTTGTCCGACGTGACGTCGCAGGTCACGTCGGAGACCACCCTCAGCCGGCGCGGCACGCCCAGGTCCGCCCGCGTCACGAACGGCGCCGTCGGCTCGCGGATGCCCACGCAGTTGACGAGCAGGTCGTAGTCGAGCAGCCCGCGGTTGCCGAGGTCGCTGCTCTCCCGCTGGTCGTACCGCCCGGGGAGCAGCCCCGCGACCCCGAGCGCGTCGCACGCGCCGGTCCCCGAGCGGCCACGGGCGCCGGTGACGACCGGGCGGCACCCCGCCACGTCCTCCGCGACCGACAGCAGCAGCGCGTCGAGGTCGTGCTGGGCCATCGGCTGCAGCGGCGTCTCGAGGGCACCGGCGAGGTGGAGGACCCCGAGGGCGGCTCCGACGTACCCCGCCCAGTAGCCGAACGCGACGACCCGCCGGCCTCGGGCGTCGGTGAGGTACTCGATGTCCGAGAGCGTCCCGCCTCCCGCACGGAACCGCTCGAGCACGGTGACCGCGTCGCTCTGGCCCTTGAAGGCGTGGGCGAAGTACACGTGGCGGTGGCGCAGCGCCGCGGGCTCGTCAGGGAGCTCCTTGATGCCGACGACCACGACGTCGTCCGGCGCGTCCACCCAGCTCCCGGTGGCCACGAGCGAGGCTCCCGCCTCGGCGTACGACGCGGGGTCGAGCACCCGCTGCGCGGACTCCTCGACGGTGACCCGGAACCCCGCGTCGACGAGCCGCCTGACGTCGGAGGGGACGACCGGTGCCCGCCGCTCGGTCGAGCGGACCTCCGCCCGCACCCAGAGGTGGGTCGGCGCCCGGGAGGGCTCAGCCAAGCGTGACGCCCTTGCCGATGACCGTGACGCCGCCCTCGCTGACCGTCAGCCCGCGCCGCCGGTCCTCGTCGTGGTCGACACCGACCAGCGCCCCGTCGGGGATGACGACGTTCTTGTCGGCGATGACGTTGCGGACGACCGCGCCGCTGCCGATGCGGACGTTGTCGAGGAGGACCGAGCGCTGCACGCTGGCGGCGTCCTGCACGTGCACGTTGAGCCCGAGGACCGAGGAGTCGACTGAGGCGCCAGAGACGATCGAGCCGGCCGCGACGACGGTGTCCCGGACCGAGGCGCCCGCGACGAACTTGGCTCCGGGCAGCTGGTTGTTGGCGCTGAAGATCGGCCACCGGTCGTTGTAGAGGTTGAAGACCGGCAGCGCCGAGACCAGGTCCAGGTGCGCCTCGTGGTAGCTGTCGATGGTCCCGACGTCGCGCCAGTAGTCGCGGTCGCGGTCGCTGGCCCCAGGGACCGCGTTGCGCTTGAAGTCGTAGACGGCCGCCCGTCCCTGCTCGACGAGCATCGGGATGATGTCGCCGCCCATGTCGTGACGGGAGGACTCGTCGTGGGCGTCGCGCTCGAGCGCCTGGCAGAGCGCGTCGCGGGTGAAGACGTAGTTGCCCATCGAGGCGAACGACTCGTCGGGGGAGTCGACCAGCCCGGGCGGGTCGGCCGGCTTCTCGAGGAACTCCTCGATCATCACGCCGTCCTCGCCGGTCTTGATCACCCCGAACTGCCACGCCTCCTTGCGCGGCACCCGGATCCCGGCCACGGTCACCCCGGCGCCGGACTCGATGTGCGCGGCGACCATCTGCGAGGCGTCCATGCGGTACACGTGGTCGGCGCCGAACACCACGATGTAGTCGGGGTTGTCGTCGTTGATGAGGTTCATCGACTGGTAGATGGCGTCGGCGCTGCCCTGGTACCACTGCGGCCCGCGGCGCTGCTGCGCCGGGACCGAGGCGACGTAGTGGCCGAGCATCGGCGTCAGCCGCCAGGCACGGGAGATGTGACGGTCCAGGGAGTGCGACTTGTACTGCGTCAGCACCGCGATCCGGGTGTAACCGGCGTTGACGAGGTTCGAGAGCGCGAAGTCGATCAGCCGGTAGGAGCCTCCGAAGGGGACGGCGGGTTTGGCCCGGTCCTCGGTCAGGGGCATCAGCCGCTTGCCCTCGCCACCGGCCATCACAATGCTTAAGACCCTCGCCATGTCGGGGACCCTACTCGGGCCGCTACCTTTCAGCCATGGTCGAAGCGCCGGGCACGGAAACCGCCAGCACGGGCCGCCTCCGGGCAGCCGTTCTCACGCGGGAGTTCCCCCCGGACGTGTACGGCGGCGCCGGGGTGCACGTCGACTTCCTGGTCCGTGAGCTGCGCCGGCTCATCGACGTCGACGTCCACTGCATGGGTGCCCCGCGGGAGGGAGCGACGGCCCACTCCGAGGACGACCCGCGGCTGACCGGGGCGAACGCGGTGCTGCGGATCCTCTCCGCCGACCTCTCGATGGTCGGCGCGCTGGGGAGCCCCGCCCCCCCGGACCTCGTGCACTCCCACACCTGGTACGCCAACACCGCCGGCCACCTGGCCAAGCTGCTGTACGGCGTCCCGCACGTCGTCAGCGCCCACTCGCTGGAGCCGCAACGGCCGTGGAAGGCCGAGCAGCTGGGGGGCGGCTACCAGGTCTCGTCGTGGGCGGAGCGGACCGCCTACGAGGCGGCGGACGCGGTCATCGCCGTCAGCGCCGGCATGCGCGAGGACGTGCTCGCGGCCTACCCCGCGGTGGACCCCGCGCGGGTGCACGTGATCCACAACGGCATCGACACCGAGCTCTACCGCCCGGATCCGGGCACCGACGTCCTCGAGCGCATCGGGGTCGACCTCAACCGGCCCTACCTCACCTTCGTCGGCCGGATCACCCGGCAGAAGGGGGTCCCCCACCTGCTGCGCGCCGGCCTCCAGCTCGACCCCTCCCTGCAGCTGGTGCTGCTCGCCGGTGCCGCGGACACCCCGGAGCTCAAGGCCGAGACCGATGCCGCCATCGCCGAGCTGCGCAGCAGCCGCGACGGTGTCTTCGTCGTCTCCGAGATGCTGCCGCGGGAGGACGTCCGTCAGGTCCTCACCCACGCGCTGCTGTTCTGCTGCCCGTCGGTCTACGAGCCGCTGGGGATCGTGAACCTGGAGGCGATGGCGTGCGAGACCGCGGTCGTCGCCAGCCGGGTCGGCGGCATCCCGGAGGTCGTGGCCGACGGTGAGACGGGGCTCCTGGTCGACCTCGACCCCGCCGACCCCGCCGACGCCCCCGCCTTCGAGCGCCGGCTTGCGGAGGCCGTCAACGCGCTGGTCGGCGATCCCGGACGGGCGCGCGAGCTCGGTCTGGCCGGCCGGCGGCGGGCGGTGGCCGAGTTCGGCTGGGACGCCGTGGCGGCGCGGACCGTCGAGCTCTACCAGTCGCTGACGACGGGCTGAGGAGGACCGGTCCGGTCCAACCCGGGTCCGGGCGGCGAACGTCCGGCGGGTTCCCGGATCCGGGTAAAGAAAACGCGCCGCGCGGTACCCCTGACTTGCTCGGTGCAAACCCGTGCCACACACTGGCCGACGGGGAAGCTCGAGCAGGAGGGCATGTGAGGCTGGCACTCGCGGGCGCCTGTCCGGTCCTGGAACGGTGCGGACCGGCTCTGGTGACGGCCGGGCACGAGGTCGTGCCTGTTCCGTCGGCCGGGCCGCGCGGCGCCGCCGACCGGAGTGCGGACCCGGAGGCCGGAGCGAGTCCCGCCCTGGTCAGGGCGCTCGAGGGGTGCGACGCCCTGGTGAACCTCTCCAGCGGCGGAGCAGCGGGCAGCAGCCGCGCGGTCGACCTGGTCCGGGCGGCGCGTGCCGCCGGGGTGCGCCGGGTCGTGCAGCGCAGCGTCACCCTGATGTACGCCGACCAGGGGCCCGACTGGATCACCGAGCGCTCACCGCTGTGCGTGACGTCGCTGACCGAGTCCGCGTCGATGGACGAGGTCGCGGTCCAGACCTTCGTCTCACCGTGCCGCGACGGGGTCGTGCTGCGGATGGGGCTCGTCCTCGGCGACCCCGGCAGCACCCGCTCGTGGCTGCGGGCGGTCGCGACCCGTCGACCGTCGGACGACGAGGGGTTCACCCACGTCCTCCACGTCGACGACGTCGCTCCGGCCGTCCACGCCGCCCTCGAGGCACCCAGCGGCATCTACAACGTCGGCGCCTCACCGGTCCGCCGGGCCGAGCTGCTCGAGTCGTGCCTGTCCGCCGCCGGCCGGCGCGCGCTGCGGTCGGGGCTGCGGCCGGGCATGCGCTCGGGACTGACCCTCGCGCCGGGTTGGCGCGGGCGCCAGCTCGAGCCGATGACCCGGTCGCTCCGGGTCAGCTCGTCGGCGTTCATGGGGACGACCGGCTGGGCGCCGCGCCGCGAGGCCTTCGACGCCTCCTGGCTCGCCGCGACCCTCACGCGTCCCCTCGCGCTGCGGTGACGCCGCCCGCTCCGGGCGAGAAGGAGCCGGCGGGCGAGGCCGGCCCGGCCGAGCCGGGCCTCGACGGTCCGGCGGCGACGCGACGGCGCGCCGCGCAGCAGCGGCTCCGCCGGCAGGTGTTCGGCGACGTCCTCGACGGGTCGACGCTCGACGACCGTCCCGAGCCCGGTCCGCCACCGGACGGGGACCGGTGGCTGCGGGACAACGTGCCGCCGCACCACGGAGGCTGACCTCTCGACGGCCGGCCTCTCGACCGCCGGCCAGCAGTCAGGCGCCGCTGAGGACGTAGGAGAGGACGTGCGACACCGCCAGCCGGGCGAGCGTCATCGCCTCGGCCTCCGGGACGGCGACCACGACCAGCCCCCCGCGCTCGAGGTCGGCGTCGACCGCGGCGGACCGGGGCAGTGCGACGACGGGAGCGCCGCGGGCCACCGGCTCCGCCGTGCGACCCTCGGGGTCGGCGGCCACCAGGTCGACACGGTCCCCGACGCGGAGCAGGGCGACGCTCGCGGCGTCCGCGACCCGCACCGGGGTGGCGACGAGACCCGGGTACCCCTCGAGCAGCCGGGGCGTCACCAGACGGAGATCGGTCAGCGCCTCCCCGGCGCGCACCGGCGACGCGAGGACCCTGCCGACGACGTCGTCGGGGGACCGGAGCGTCCCCGAGGGGAGGGAGTCGGTCCTGAACGTCGCGAGAGTGAGGTCAGCAGGCGTGACGGTGGCACCTCCTGGCAGGTCGGCGGCCGCGACCAGCACCTCGACGACGGGTGACGGCTCGGCCGAGGCAGCCTGCACAGCGGTCAGCACGGCCAGCGCGGCGCACAGGGCGGCGAGCGGTCGGCGCCGTGCGAGGACCCGGCGCCATCCTCGGCGTACCGTCGTCCGCAGCCCGGCCAGGGAACGCGGGCCGGCCTCGGCGGGGCCGACGTACGGAGGAGGCACGGCAGGCAGCGTAGACAGCCTGACGTCTCGGCGTCGGGCGTCCTCCACAGGTACGCTTGGCACTCGACGGCCAGGACTGCCAGCCCCCCGACCACGGCTGTCCGACGACCCGAGGAGACCCCGTGCCGACCTACCAGTACTCGTGCACCGAGTGCGGCCACTTCTTCGAGCAGTTCCAGAGCTTCAGCGAGGACTCGCTCAGCGTCTGCCCGCAGTGCCAGGGACGGCTGCGCAAGGTGTTCAACGCGGTCGGCGTCGTCTTCAAGGGCTCGGGCTTCTACCGCACCGACAGCCGCGCCTCGACCGGCGGCTCCGGCGACAGCGGGTCGGCCTCGTCGTCCGGCGGCACCGACGGCGCCACGCCGCCGAAGCCCGCGGCCCCCGGGGAGAAGACCGGCTCGAGCACCACGCCGGCGTCCTCGGGCTCCTCGACCAGCGCCGCCTGACCCCTTCGTGACCCAGCCCCCCGACGCGACCCCGACACCGAGCCCGGCACCGAGCCCGCCAGCGACCCCGCCAGCGACCCCCACTGCGACCCGTCCCGAGGCCGACGAGCCTGCTCCGTCGGTCGGCCGGCGCTGGCAGGGGCGCCCCCGGTGGCTGCGCTGGTCGACGTACGCCGCGCTCCTGGTCGTGCTCGCGCTCGTCGCGGGGACTGCCGTCGTCGTGACCACGGTGCGCCGGCCCTTCCCCCAGACCACCGGGACCCTCAGGCTCGACGGGCTGCACGCCGACGTCGAGGTGGTCCGCGACGCCCACGGCGTCCCGCAGCTGTACGCCGAGGACGCCCACGACCTCTTCCTCGCGCAGGGGTTCGTCCAGGCCCAGGACCGGTTCTACGAGATGGACGTCCGACGCCACCAGACCGCGGGTCGGCTCTCGGAGCTCTTCGGCCGTGACACCGTCGACGTCGACCTGGCCGTCCGGACGATGGGCTGGCGACGGGTCGCCGAGCAGGAGCTGAGCCTGCTGAGCCCGCGCACCCGCGGCTACCTCGAGTCGTACAGCGCCGGCGTCAACGCCTACATCCGCTCGCACTCACCGGGCGAGATGGCGCTGGAGTACACGCTCCTCGACGCCGGCGGCCTCGACTACCGGGTCGCGGAGTGGACCCCGGCGGACTCCGTCGCCTGGCTCAAGGCGATGGCGTGGGACCTGCGCGGCAACATGCAGGACGAGATCGACCGGGCGACGGCCTCGACGGTCCTCGACGACGAGCGGGTCGCCGAGCTCTACCCGCCGTACCCCTTCGCGCGGCACCGGCCGATCGTCACGCGGGGCGCCGTCGTCGGCGGCCGCTTCGACGCGGACGGCAGGGCAGGACCGCCGGGCGCCGCGGCCCGGGCGGCGCTCGGCCGGGCGGTGCTCCGGGCCGGGGGGCTCCGCGCGCTCGAGGACGTCCGCCGGACGACGGCCGCCGTCCCGGGCGCACTGGGGGGCCTCGGTGCGGGCGGCTCGGGCGGCGACACCGGTCTGGGCAGCAACGCCTGGGTGGTCGACGGACAGCACTCCTCGACCGGCGCCCCGCTGCTGGCCAACGACCCGCACCTCGCGCCGACGCTGCCGGGCGTCTGGTACCAGATGGGCCTGCACTGCACCCAGGTCGACACCGACTGCCCGTTCGACGTCGCCGGCTTCACCTTCGCGGGCTTCCCGGGCGTGATCATCGGCCACAACGCCTCGATCGCCTGGGGCTTCACGAACCTCGACCCCGACGTCAGCGACCTCTACCTGGAGGCGGTGGACGGCGAGCGCTACCGCCGCGGCGGGGGGTGGAAGCGGCTCGACCGGCGGGAGGAGACGATCGAGGTCGCCGGCGAGGACCCAGTCACCATCACGGTCCACTCCTCGGTCCACGGACCGCTGCTCTCCGACGTCGAACCGGCGTACGCGTCGGTCGGCGCCGACGCACCGGTCCCCACCGGCAGCCCCGAGCGCGGCACCGGGTACGCCGTCGCGCTGGCGTGGACGGCGCTGACCCCCAACCGCACCGCCGACGCGGTCTTCGCGATCAACGAGGCCTCGGACTGGGCGACGTTCCGGGAGGCCGCCCGCGACTTCGCGGCTCCGAGCCAGAACATGGTGTACGCCGACACGGCCGGTCACATCGGCTACCAGGCGCCGGGGCTGGTCCCGCTGCGCGGTCCGGCGCACGACGGGAACTGGCCGGCGCCGGGCTGGGACCGCTCCTACGACTGGACCGGTAAGTACGTCCCCTTCGAGGCGTTGCCGTCGGTGCTGGACCCCGAGGAGGGCTGGGTCGTCACCGCCAACCAGGCGGTCGTCGGGCCGGGCTACCCCTACCGCCTGACCGACGACTGGGCCCCGGGGTACCGCAGCGACCGCATCGCCGAGGTCGTGGCGAGGAAGGGGACGTTGAGCGCCGAGGACATGACCCGGCTGCAGCTCGACACCCGCAACGGGTTCGCACCGCGGCTGGTGCCGTTCCTCCTCGAGGTCGACGCGGGCGGTCGCTACTACTCCGGCGGCCAGGAGCTGCTCCGGTCGTGGGACTTCACCCAGCCACCCGACTCGGCCGCCGCGGCGTACTTCAACGCCGTCTGGCGCAACCTGCTCACGCTCACCTTCGACGACCAGCTGCCGGCCGACGTGCCGGTGACCGGAGGCGAGCGCTGGTTCGAGGTGGTGGGCCGGCTCCTCGACGAGCCCGGCAACCCGTGGTGGGACGACACGGGGACCGACGGCGTGCGCGAGGGCCGCGACGACGTGCTCCGCGCGGCGTTGCGCGACGCCCGCGACGAGCTGGTCCGCCTGCAGTCACGGCGGGTCGACAACTGGACGTGGGGTCACCAGCACACGCTGGAGCTCGAGAACCAGTCGCTCGGGCAGTCCGGCATCGGCGTCGTGGAGCGGCTCCTCAACCGGGGCCCCTGGGAGGTCGGCGGCGGCTCGGGGGTCGTCGACGCGACCTCGTGGGACGCCGAGGAGGGCTACCAGGTCACCGCGGCACCCTCGATGCGGATGGTGGTCTCGCTGGCGGACCTCGACACCTCGACCTGGGTGAACCTCACCGGCGCGAGCGGCCACGCGTTCGACGAGCACTACACCGACCAGACCGAGCTCTGGGCGCGCGGCGAGACGCTGCCGTGGCCGTTCGGCCGCGAGTCCGTCGACGCGGCCGGCGAGGACCGGCTCCGGCTCACCGCCGGCTAGAGGACCCGCAGCACCGACGGCGTCACGACCGCGGTCACCGGCCGGTCGTGCTCGGCGACGGGGACCTCCGCGACCACCTCGTCGTCGTGGAGCAGCACGACGACCGGCGTCCCCACCGGGACCCGGCCGAGGGCGCGGTCGTAGGATCCGCCGCCGCGTCCGAGCCGGCGGCCGCTGCGGTCGACCGCCACCCCGGGCACCAGGACGACGTCGGCGGTCGCGACCGCGTCCGGCCCCAGCCGCGGCCCTGCGGGCTCGAGCAGCCCGAGTCGGGCCGGCACGAGGTCGCCGGTGTAGACCGCCCAGTCCAGGTCGGCGTCGGGTCGCAGCACCGGCAGCACGACGCGCTTGCCGAGGCCCAGCAGCCGGTCGAGGAGCAGGCCGGTGGGCGGCTCGCTGCCGACCGAGGCGTACGCCGCGACGGTGGCGGCCCGGGCGACCGGGTCCCAGGCGAGCAGCCGCTCCATGATCCCGGCGGCGACGGCCTGCCGCTCGAGCAGCGGGCGCCGTCGGCGGGCGGCGAGGACCTGGTCCCGCAGGGCGGTCTTGGCTGCGGCGACCTCCACGGCGCCGACCCTACGGCCTGACCCGTCCGGGGCCGCGTCCTGGGACGGACCCACGCGGCTCCTACGATGCGCTCATGAGCGACGAGGGGCTGGAGCAGGCACGCGCGAAGATGGCGGCCGAAGGGGTCGACCCGGTGGCGATCGAGGTCTTCAGCCACTACTACCGCCTCGTGGAGCGCGGCGAGACCGGGATGGTCCCCGAGGACAGCATCGAGCCGCTCGACATGGAGGCGCTCGCCGACCTCGAGGTGCCGGACGAGACCGGCTCGCGGGCGCTCGGGGAGACCGTCGTCATCAAGCTCAACGGCGGGTTGGGCACGTCGATGGGGATGGCGCGCGCCAAGTCGCTGCTCCCGGTCCGCTCCGGTGCCGACGTGGACGCCGGCACCACCTTCCTCGACGTCATCGCCCGGCAGGTGCTCAGCCTGCGGCGCCGTCACGGCGCACGGCTGCCGCTGATGTTCATGAACAGCTTCCGGACGCGCGAGGACACGCTCGCGGCGCTGGCGGCGTACGACGACCTCGCGACCGATGAGCTGCCGCTGGACTTCCTGCAGAACAAGGAGCCGAAGCTCCGCGCCGACGACCTCACCCCGGTGGTGTGGCCGGACGACCCCTCGCTGGAGTGGTGCCCGCCGGGTCACGGCGACCTCTACACCGCGCTGCGCGGGCAGGGACTGCTCGACGCGATGCTCGACGCCGGCTACCGACGGGTGTTCGTGTCGAACTCCGACAACCTCGGCGCCGTCCCGGACCCACGGGTCGCGGGGTGGTTCGCGGCGTCGGGCGCCCCCTTCGCGATCGAGGCGGTGCGGCGGACCCCGAGCGACCGCAAGGGCGGCCACTTCGCGATCCGCAGGAGCGACGGGCGCATCGTGCTCCGCGAGACCGCGCAGACCCTGCCCGAGGACCTCGCCGCGCTCGCCGACCTCGGCCGCCACCGGTTCGCCTCGACCAACAACCTCTGGTTCGACCTCGAGGCGATGGGGGCCGAGCTGGACCGCCGCGACGGCGTGCTGGGACTGTCGCTGATCAAGAACGTCAAGACCGTCGACCCAGCCGACTCCTCGAGCCCGGAGGTGGTGCAGATCGAGAGCGCGATGGGCGCGGCGATCGAGGTGTTCGAGGGCTCGCGGACGATCGAGGTCGGTCGGGACCGGTTCGTGCCGGTCAAGACGACCAACGACCTCGCTGTGCTGCGCAGCGACTGCTACCGGCTCGACGAGGACGCGGTGCTCCACCAGGTGCCCTCGCAGCTGCCGTTCGTCGACCTGTCCAAGGAGTTCAAGCTGGTCTCGGGCTTCGAGCAGCGGTTCCCCGACGGGGTGCCGTCGCTCAAGGACGCCACGAGCCTGAGGGTCGAGGGCGACTGGACGTTCGAGGCCGGCGTGGTCGTCGTCGGTGACGTCCGCCTCGGCCCGGACGGTGCGCCGGGGCGGATCGAGGCGGGGACCCGGCTCGAGGGCTGACCCGCCGCTCCACGGCCGCGCACCAGCCCGCCGTTAGGGTCGGAGCATGGCCTTCGCCCCGACGTCGACCGAGCCGAGCGTCTCCGTCGAGGAGCACCTCGAGCGGGTCCTCGACGGGATCCAGCCGCTGCCTCCCTACGACCAGCCGCTGCTCGACGCCCTGGGCCTCCCGGTGGGGGAGCCGATCGTCGCGGGCATCGACCTGCCCGCGTTCGACAACTCCGGGATGGACGGGTACGCCGTCCACACCGCCGACCTGGCGGGCGCCGACACCGACCACCCGGTCTCGCTGCCGGTCGTGGGAGAGGCCGCGGCGGGCCGGACGACGCTCTTCGCCCTCGCACCGGGGACCGCGGCCAAGATCATGACCGGGGCTCCTGTCCCCACGGGCGCCGACGCCGTCGTGCCCGTGGAGTGGACCGACGCCGGCGCCGCCACGGTGCGGATCACCCGGGCGCCCACCGTCGGTCAGCACGTCCGGCGCCAGGGCGAGGACGTCCGCGCCGGTGACCTCGTCCTCGACGAGGGCGAGGTCCTCGGCCCCCGCCAGCTCGGGCTGCTCGCCGGCGTCGGCCGCGGCCAGGTCCGCGCGCGGCCACGCCCGCGGGTGGTGGTGCTGTCGACCGGGGCGGAGCTCCGTGAGCCGGGGCAGCGGCTCTCACCCGACGCGATCTACGACGCCAACTCCTACATGCTGGCCGGCGCGGTGCGGACCGCCGGGGCGGTGGCCTACCGGGTCGGCATCGTCCCGGACGACCCCGCGGTGTTCGCCGACACGCTCTCCGACCAGCTCGTCCGCGCCGACCTCGTCGTCACCAGTGGCGGGGTGAGCAAGGGCGAGTACGACGTGGTCAAGGAGGTGCTCTCCGAGCTCGGCACCGTGTGGTTCGGCGAGGTGCGGATGCAGCCGGGCAAGCCCCAGGGGTTCGGTCACGTGGGGGAGGACCGGACGCCGATCTTCGCGCTGCCCGGCAACCCGGTCTCGTCGTACGTCTCCTTCGAGCTCTTCGTGCTGCCGGCGCTGCGGCGGATGACGGCTCGGCTGCCCTACCGCCGGCCCGCCACGCCTGCCCGCGTCACCGAGTCGTTCCGGTCCGCGCCCGGGAAGGCGCAGTACGCCCGCGCCCGTTACCAGGTCGGGTACGACGGCCCGACGGTCACCGCGGTCGGCGGCCACGGCTCGCACCTGCTCGGGGACCTCTCCGCGGCGAACGCGCTCATCGCCGTGCCGGCCGACACCACCACGGTCGAGGCCGGTACGACAGTGCCGGTGCACGTCCTGGACCGGGACTTCTGATGACCGACCGGCTGACCCACGTCGACGAGACCGGGGCTGCCCGGATGGTCGACGTGGGGGACAAGGACGTCTCCGACCGCACGGCGACCGCGGCCGGACGCGTCCTGGTCAGCAGCCGGGTCGTTGAGCTGCTGCGGGGGGAGGGCGTGCCGAAGGGCGACGCGCTCGGGGTTGCGCGAGTCGCCGGGATCATGGCGGCCAAGCGCACCCCCGACCTCGTTCCGCTGTGCCACCCGCTGGCGGTCAGCGGGGTCACGGTCGACCTCGAGGTCACCGACGACGCGGTCGAGATCACCGCGACGGTGCGCACCACCGACCGCACGGGCGTCGAGATGGAGGCGCTCACGGCGGTCTCCGTCGCGGCCCTCACGGTCGTCGACATGGTCAAGGCGGTGGACAGGTCCGCCTCCATCACCGACGTACGCGTGCTCGCGAAGGCGGGTGGGCGCAGCGGCGACTGGCACCGCCCGACGGCCGCCGGACCGGGGCGCCCGTGACCGACCCGCGGCGCGACCCCACGTCCGCCGACGCCGTGCCGGCCGCGGTCGTCGTGGCGTCCAACCGTGCGGCTGCCGGGGTCTACCAGGACACCACCGGGCCGCTCATCGTCGACGCGCTGCGGGAGGCCGGCTTCGCCGTCGGGCCGCCCGCGGTGGTCCCCGACGGGGAGTCCGTGGGCACGGCGGTCCGCGCCGCGGTGGACGCCGGGGCCCGCGCGGTCCTCACCACCGGGGGGACCGGGCTCACCCCGACCGACCGGACCCCCGAGGTGACCCGGGCCCTGCTCGACAGGGAGGTCCCGGGGGTCGCGGAGGCGATCCGGGCGCACGGGGTCGCGAAGGGGGTGCCGACCGCCGCGCTCTCGCGGGGGCTGGCCGGCGTGTGCGGGGACGCTTTCGTGGTGAACCTCCCGGGCTCGCGTGGTGGCGTGCGGGACGGGCTGGAGGTCGTCGTCCCGCTGCTGCGTCACGCGGTGGAGCAGGTCCGGGGGAGCGACCATTGAGCCCGGGAGCGGGTCCCGGGACGAGCCCGGGAAGCACGCCCCGGCAGGCCGACCACCGGCTCCCGCGACGCGTGCCGTGGCAGGACCTGCGGCTCGAGCACGGCGACGTGGTGCTCCGCGCGATCCGCTACGGGGACCGCAAGGAGTGGGAGCGGGTCCGCGAGCGGAACGCCGGCTGGCTGCAGCAGTGGGAGGCCACCCGGCCACCGGGTGAGCCGGAGGTCGCGCCGCTGACGTTCCGCGCGATGGTGCGCGACCTGCGCCGGCAGGCGACCGCCGGTCGGTGCCTGCCGCTGGTGCTGACCGTGCACGGCCAGTTCGCCGGCCAGGTGACCGTGAACAACATCGTCGGCGGGTCGGCGCGGTTCGCAAGCGTCGGCTACTGGATCGACCGGCGGTTCGCCGGCCGGGGGTACACGCCGGTGGCCGTGGCGCTGACGTCGGACTACTGCCTGTTCGGGTTGCGGCTGCACCGCCTCGAGATCGCGATCCGGCCGGAGAACGCCGCGTCGCTGCGGGTGGTGGAGAAGCTCGGCTACGTGGAGTACGGCTACGCCGCGCGCTACCTCCACATCGACGGCGACTGGCGTGACCACCGGCTGTTCTCGGTCACCGCCGAGCAGGCGCCGGACGGGCTCCTCGCCCGACTCGTGCACGAACGACCTCAGTAGTCCCAACCGACACACGTGCCGCCTGCGCCCCAGGGGCCATGCGGCGTCCTACGGTTTCCTCGTGGATCTCTCCGGCGTCATCTTCGTCGTCCTCGCGCTCGTCTGGGCCGCCTACCTGTTGCCCAAGGCGCTGCGCCACTCCGACGAGGTGGCCCGGACGCGGTCGGTCTACGAGGTGTCCGAGCAGGCCCGCGTCGTCGTGGCACCGGCGGCCCGACCCGGCCGGCGCGGCCGGACCCGACGCTCCCGCGGTGCGACCGCGGTCCCCCCGAGTGCGGGCGCCGTCGCCGCGCGCCGCCGCCGGCGGATCCTCGGCGTCCTCCTCGTGGCCTGCCTCGGCGCGGGTGCCGCTGCGGCGTTCGCCCTCGCACCGCTGTGGGCACCGGCCGTCCCTGCGGTGCTGCTTCTCGGGTTCCTCGTCCTCTGCAGGGTCGTGGTCCGGCGCGACCAGGCGCGCCGGCTGGCGGCGCGGCGTACGACGGCGCCCGTGCAGGAGCCGGTCGCCGAGCCGGTCACCGAGCCGGTCGCCCAGCCCGTCGCCCAGTCGGTCGCCCAGCCGGTCGCCCAGCCCAGTCGCCCAGCCCATCGCCCAGCCCATCTCCCAGCCCGTCGCCGAGCCGGTCGGCGTCGTCGCGCAGCCGTCCTCGTCGCCGCTCGGCTCGCTGGACGACACGGGTGCCTTCCAGGATCTCGTGGCCGGGGTCCCCGCGCAGCGGGCCGGCTCGACACCCGGGGACCACGCGCCCGCCGGCACCCTGTGGGACCCGCTGCCGGTCACGCTCCCGACGTACGTGGGCAAGCAGCGCGCGATGCGCTCGGTCCGCACCATCAGCCTCGGGGAACCCGGCGTCTCGAGCTCGGGCCGCGACGCCGCGGACAGCGCCCTGGTCGCCGGTGCCCAGGCCGGCACCGGCAGTCAGCCGGGCGACGACGCACCGCGCGTGGTCGGCGGCTGACGGGGAGCGGGCCGCGGTGAGCGGCGGCCCGGCTCGGGCCGGTCGTGCCGGACGCGGGTGGTAGCCTTCCGATCGCGCCGGTGACCCCGGCGCCCTGGGGCTGTGGCGCAGTTGGTAGCGCGTCTCGTTCGCAATGAGAAGGTCAGGGGTTCGAATCCCCTCAGCTCCACCCATGGCGAGGGCTCGACCTGCGGAAACGCGGTCAGCCCCTCTCGACGCCGCAGGCGGATGTCGCTAGCCCAGCAGACCCGCGCGGTCCCGTCGTAGGTAGTCCTGCCATCCGGTGTCCAGCGTGGGCCGGCTGTCGGGGCGACCGGTCCGCGCGAGCTGCCGTACGGCGGGGTCGGTGAGCCGTAGCCCGGCCCACCGCAGCACCATGCGGGTTGCCCGCGCCTTCTGCCGGGCCGGTAGCTCACTGATCGAGGCGCCGTGATTGCCGCCCTCGACGATGAACCGGTGGCAGCCGCGATGCAGCCCGGTTGCGCCGCAGCGGAACGGCTCGGCGCTCCACGGGTCGTTCTCGCCGTAGACGTACAGCATTCGCGTCGACCGCAGCCGCACCCACTGGTCTATGTCGGGCATGGCGCGCCGGTCGAAGCGGATCGGCTCCAGCCGGTCCGGGACGAAGGCTTCGGGGTCGAAGGAGCCGAGGAAGCGGATCAGGTTCCGGATGCGCACGTCGTAGCCGGTAGGAGCCCCCAACTGGTGGGCGGCCTGGTAGTAGTAGGGCGTGAAGAAGCGCAGGATCGGGTCCGAGTAGAAGATCGGCGACGACACGAGGTCCACGAACTTCCAGACCTCCGTCCGGGACGCGCTTGCGGCGCGAGGCACCGATGGGCAGTCGGACTGTCGCGAGTACTGCCAGAACGCGAAGGGCAGGTCGACCACGGCCGCCTCCAAGCCCTTCGGCAGGCTTCCGACGACCCGCCACGTAACCCCCAGCTCCTCGGCCAGACGGAGGGTCCGAGCGGTGAACCAGGCTCGGTCGCTGCCGAGGATGCGTCGTTGCACTCCCACCAGACGCTCACGGCAGCCCGGGTTGGTACCCGCGGTCGCGATGAAGCGTTGATAGCGGTCGCGACGGTCGATCACGTCATTGGGGGCGACGTAGGCGATGCTGCCTGCGACATCGTGCGGGTAGAAGCGACGGTGGTACGTCGCGGTCATGCCGCCCTTCGACCCACCGGTGGTTAGCCAGTTCTGCCGATAGATCCGCTGAAACGCCTTGATGATGCGGTGCTGATCGGTGGCCGCCTGCCAGATCGTCAGCTGTCGCGGCCAGTTGGGGTTGCGAGGCCGGGAGGGTTGGAAGAACCGGTGCTCCATGCTCAGCTGGTTCCCGTCGACGATCTGGGCTGGCTCGCTGCGCACGGGCACGCCGAGCACGTCGTAGCCGCTGGTGTACATCACCATCGGACGGACGACATTGCTGTGCAGCAACGTGACCCGTTGCTCGAACATGCGTCCCCCAGGACGGCGATGGTCGACCGGTTGAGTCACCTGGATCCGGAAGAACCGGTAGCCGTCGGGTGCTGCGGCCTCGGTCACCGAGGACACGATCGGCAGACGCCGGACGCGCTCGCCGACATCAGCGGCGGACGCCACCTTCGGGGCCACCACGGGCACCGCCGCGTGGGCACTCCCGTGCCCAGTGAGTGCGGCCGAACTGAGGGGAGCAGCGGTCAGGACCAGCGCTCCGCCCAGCAGCGCGCTCACTGCGGCTGACCGGCACGAGGTGTTCATCCATCCGTTCTACTCCTGTCGTCGCGTCACCGACACTCCCCGGCATCCGTCACCCTCCGGCACCTTCCGCGGAGCTCCGCTGACCAGCAGGTCCAGCCGGGACAACGGAGGACGTTGTCGGAGGGTCTCCATCAGGGAGCGCGTCAGCACTCGAGCAGTGCCTTGAGCCTGGCGAGGTCCTTGGTCATGGCACGCCGCATCGCTCGCTCCACCAGGGGGGCGGTCAGCTGCGCGAACCCGCTCGGGTTCCCGCGGTTGCGCAACGTCATCCGCGTCATCGGCATGCTGCCGCGGACCGGCTCCCAGGTGTAGGTGGTCTCCATCGGAAACGGCCCGTCGGCGGTTCGCATCACCAGCCGCTCACCCGGCACGAGCTCAGCCACCTCGTAGGTGTAGGAGATGCGCCGTCCCAGGAACTGCGCCACGAAGTCCATCCGCGAGCCCACCCCACAGGCTCCGGTCGTCTGCCACTTGACCGACGTGATGTTCACATACCATTCCGGTGCGTTGGTCGGATCGCCGGCGTACGCCGCTACCTCCGACGGTGACCGAGCGATGGTCGTCTGAACCAGCACGTCGACGGTCACGGCGAGCCGGCCGCGGTGCTGTCGCGGAGATCGACACAGGAACGCGCAGGACCTTGCAGCGCGGGCGTCGTGCCGCTGGGGTTCGGCAGCACGGCACCGGTGCGGAGCATCAGCGAGACGTGCTTCTTGGCCTTCGGGAGGAAGGTCGGCGACTGAGGGTCGCGCTGCCGCACGAAGCCATGGTCCGCCCAGCCGCCCTCGCACACAAGCGGAGGGGCCGACGTGCCCGTCGTTGCCGTGGCGTCCTGCATGGTCGGGGTTCTTCCAGCTCTGGCGCGGCCGGGCGCCGGTGAGGACGACGGAGGCGGTCAACGGAGGCGACCGCGTTTTCCGCGTTCTCCAGCCCTTGGCTGCCACACTCCGGAGGTGGCTGTCGGCAGCAGGGCAGGAGCGGTGGCGAGGCTGACGGTCGTGGTCGCCGCCCTGGCGGGCTGCGTCGCGCCCGACGTCGAGGTGGTCGGGGCGCTGGGGGTGACCGTTGACGAGACGAAGCGACCGGTCGTCGTGGTGGAGGCGTGCGAGGGAGTGGCGACGAGGGTCGACCTGTTCTTCGCTCGCGAGGGTGCGACCGACGACGAGGAGAACGTGCGAGTCGGGACGTGGGTCTCCGACGCGCCGGTGCGCGGGACGAGCGAGCTGGCCCTGCACGCGCCCGCTGGTCCGTGGGCCGGCAAGTCCGTCGAGGTGGTTGCCGACCGGGGGTACATCGCGACGGCGGTCGGTGAGGAGGACCGTGAGGTGCTCGGCCAGGTGGCGTTCCGCGGCGGGGATCTCGCCTCCTTGGAGCCGGGGACGGTCTACGTCAACGACACCGACCCGGACGCGTCGGAGCTGGTCGGGCGCAGTGCCGAGGACTTCGCGGCTGACGTGTGCAGTCGGGGTTGAACCTTCGAGCTGACCCCTCGGCGTGCTCTGACCGTGCGCGCCCGCGCATCATCGTTCCGGCAACGGGACGTTCGAGCTGCACCCCGGGGCATCAAGGATGCCGCCGCGGTCGTGTGCGAGGTGAGCCGCCTGGCCGGGCCAGCCCGGTCTCGTAGGCGAGGACCACAGCCTGCACCCGCGAGACCACGCCCAGCTTCGAGAGCAGCCTGTTCACGTGGGTCTTCACGGTCGCCGTGGAGACCACGAGCTGCCCCGCGATCTCGTCGTTGGAGAGCCCTCGGGCCATGAGCACCAGCACCTCGCGCTCCCGCTCGGTGAGCGTTCGGGCCATGTCGTGCCGGTGGTCCGACGGGGGCGGGTGGCGTAGGTACTCCTCGATGAGCCGACGGGTGAGGGTCGGTGCCAGCAGCGACTCACCGGCGTTGACCGTCCGGATGCCCTCGATCAACCGGTCCGGCGGGGTTGCTTTGAGGAGGAAGCCCGCTGCGCCGGCAGCGAGGGCGTCGTAGACGTAGCGATCCAGGTCGTAGGTCGTGAGGACGAGGACCCGGGTCGGGACGTCGGCCGCCGTGAGCTCGCGGGTTGCGGCGATCCCGTCGAGGACGGGCATCCGGATGTCCATGAGGACCACGTCCGGCCGGGTCCGGCGTGCCACCTCGACTGCACTGCGACCGTCTCCGGCGGTCCCGACCACCTCACAACCCCGAGCCTCGAGAACCAGCTGCAACCCGGTGCGCACCAAGTCCTGGTCGTCGGCGACGACAACCCGGATCACCGCACGGCCTCACCGGTCAGCGGGATGTCGACCTCGACGGCGAACCGCCGACCGTCGTCCCTCCGATTGAGGGTCCCGCCCAACAGGGTCACCCGCTCGGCCATCCCCTGCAAGCCCAGGCCCGAGCCCGCAGCGTCTCGGCTGCGACCCGTCGGGTTCGCGCAGGAGATCCGAAGCCGGTGTGGTTCCGCCGCGACCTCGAGCTCCACGGGGCCATCGGCGTACCGGGTCGCGTTCGTGAGCAGCTCCTGCACCACCCGGTACGCCGAGACAGCGATCCCGCCGGGCAGGTCATCCTCGGGCAGGTCGATCCTGGCCGCGACCGGAAGTCCGTGGGCCTGGAACCTGTCGACGAGAGCGGAGACATCCTCCATGCCTGGCGTCGGGCGGAGGCCGAGCTCGTCGGCGCCGGTTTCGTCGCGGAGCAGGTGCAGCAGGTGGCCGGTCTCCTCCAAGGCCTGCCGTCCGGTGTCGGTCACCGATCGCAGCAGCTCGGCCGCACGGTCGGGCGAGGACCGCAGGAGGTCCTGGGCAGCGGCGGTCTGCACGACCATCGCGCTCAGCGAGTGGGCCATCACGTCGTGCAGCTCGCGGGCGATGCGCTCGCGCTCGGCGGCGACCGCTTGGTCGCGGATCACCTCCTGTTGAGCGGTCAGCAGCACTCGCTGCTCGTCGAGGCGCCGCACGATCCGGCCGAAGACGTACGGCGGCACGGCCAGCGACAGCACGAACACCACGTCGGTCCAGCTGTGGTTCCGCGGGTCGATCAAGGCGTAGTCGAGGAGGAAGAAGCCGAGAACCGTGAACAGGCCCACCAGTCCGGTCAGGCCGGCCATCCAGCGCGCGAACGAGTAGAGAGCCAGGACCATGAACGGAATCGGCATCGCCACCTCGTCCATGCGAGGGCCGACCCACGGGATGACGAGCAAGGCCGCTGAGGAGAGGATGCCGACCGGGAGCGGGTACCGGCGGCGGAACACCAACAGCAGGCCCGCGACCGCCTGCAGCCCCACAGCGACGTACCATCCGCGCGTGCCGAGGGACGCGAGCTCGGCAGCGCCGAGCGCCACCAAGAGCGCCGGCAGCCAGGCATCTCGCCAACCGGTGCGCGGTCCCTCCACCGTCCGAGGTTACGGCCGCGGGATGCAGGTGGCGTCCTACCTGGGGTGGAGAACGACTGTCAACCCGGGGCCGACGTCGTGAGCCCCCGACGCTTCTAGCGTCCGGGTCAGCGGCGACAACCGCCGCGGGACCGGAGGAGACCGATGTTCGAGTCAGAGGAGATCCAGCGGCGGATCGGCCGATTCTCGTGGGTGATGGCCTGGGTCGGCCTGGTGGTGGGACAGCTGCACGCCCTCTCCCGCTTCGCCACCCCGGACGGCCGCGCGGACCTCGAGCTGCCGCTGGTGAAAGCCTGGGCGGAGCCTGCAGCGGTGTTGCTCGATCCACTGCTCGCCTGGGGCAGCCCGGAGGTGGTCTACGTGACCTACGGCAAGGTGTGGCTGCCGGTCTTCGTGGCGTTCACCCTCTGCGCGTACGTCGTCTACCGGAGGCGTCAACCCGACGGCGCGGAGACATGGGCCTGGCGAGTCGCGATCACCGGTTACGTCGTCTCCTGCGCCGCGGTGTTCCTGGACTACTGGACGCAATGGACCGGCGCCTACAACGGCGACGGCATCGAAGGAGCGCTCTTCTCAGCCGCCTTCCTGGTCACCGTGCCGGGACTGCTGCTGACGCTGCTCGGGTCCAGCGCGTTGGGGGTCACGTTGCTGGTGAAGCGGGTCCGCCCCGTCCTGCCCGCGGTTCTGCTTGCAGCAGCGATCCCGCTTGCATTCGCCATGCTGCAGGTGACCTCGATGGGCAGCCTTGCCCTTGCAGTGGTGTTCGCCTTCGGGATCCTAGGGCGCCGGATCGCCCGCACCTCGACGTTGACCGACGTTGCGTCAGTCGGACGGACGCCGGATCCCGGGCCTGTCGCTTCGCTCTCCGCAGCGCATCGGGAGACGACGGCCTCAGCGGCGACTGTCGCGGCGACGCCGTGCGCTCCCGCCCCGACACAGATTGACTGAGCAACGATCCGCTCAGCCTTCCCGCTGAGGTCGAGGATCAGGAGGGTCACGACATCGGTGACCCCGTCGATGACAAGGCGCGTGCCGTCGCCGGCTGCAGAGGCGTGGCGGCCGATGTCGCCGAGCGGTCGGTCGACCGGTTGCCAGCCCGCGTAGTCACGACGACGAGTGTCTACAGTGCCGATCCCTGGCGTCAGCCCCGCGACGCCGTCGATCGCCCTCGACCCTTGACGGTGAGCTCATGCGGAGCAGGCGAAGTCGACGAGCCAACGACTGGCCGCCGAATAGACCAGGGGCGCGGCCCATGCCCCGAGGACCCAGGGCCAGGGGCTACGAACGACGGCGCCGACCGTGAGGCCGATCAGGTACACCCCGGCGCCCAATGCGGCGGGCACCACCAACGCTGCTCCGGCCGGGGCACACAACGGGAGGATCAGCCATGTGGTGGCCTCGGAACCGAAGCGACCGCCCGTGACAACAGCCAAGAGCGCTGGTAGCCAGAGCCCTGTCACTGCAAGTGCCGCGCAGCGGTGCCCGAGGTCCGGGGAGGTTTGAGGCCAGAGCCGGGAGCGGGCTCGGGCCGCGAAGAGCGGCAGTAGCAGGGACGCCAGGAAGCCGACCGGAGGGAGGGTGAAGGCGAGGACCACTGGTACGGCCAGTCCGGTTGCGCTGCGCGCCTTGACCAGATGTGGCGCCGATCGGTTCGTAGCCATGCTCATGATCTGCTCCGTTGCTGTTGAACGCCACGCTATCTGTGTCCGACTCGGGGGAACTGAGTACGTAAACTCAATTCCTCTGCGTCCCCGGTTCGCACCGCCACCCGGATCGTTGCCTCATCTGCTGGCCGAGGGTGGACCTACCCGACCCGTACCGGCTGCTGGCTAGGACGCTGCTCCGGGTCGGGCTCCACAGGACCGGGGAGGTCGTCAACTGCGCCGTTCAGGTCCCAGGTCGGCAGCAGCGGTCCAGCCACGCCGGAAGCCATCAGGTCGCGTCGCCCAGCAGCGTCATCGTCGCGGGCGCCAGAACCAGGCGCACCAGCGACGCCGATCTCTTCATCGGCCTGACGACCGCCGAAAACCCACGTCGCATGGTGGGCCTACGGCACCGGCCGGGTAGGGGACTGAAGCGGCGTGGGCAGTGAACTCGGTGCCTGGTCCCAGGGTTGACCAAGCACCGATGCCGCCGAGGGCGACGACGGCAGAACCGCACTCGTCGAGTCCTCCACGCCTGCGTGCGCCCGGCAGGCCGCAGCCAGCCGGGCTGGACCCGGCATCATCAGGCCGTCGGTCGGTCAGCTGGTGAGTTCGTCGGCAAGCTCGGTCAGCGAGCTGACGGTGAGGTCGGGTGTCCTGAAGTAGCTCGGATAGCGGCCGTCACCGCGGTTGATCCAGGCGGTGGCGAGCCCGGCGCGTGCGGCACCGTCGATGTCCCAGGGGTGGACCGCGACGAGCATCGCGTCCATGGGGTCCACCACTGACTGCTCGAGCGCATGGGCGTACGCCGCTGCGGCCGGTTTCCACAACGGCGCGTCCTCCACCGACAGCAGCGCCTCGAACTGGTCGCGAAGGCCCGCCCGATTCAACAACGACTCGGCGACCGAGGACGACCCGTTGCTGAGCGTGACCAGGCGGATGCCCGCATGGGCCAGGGCGCGGACCCCGTCCGGGACGTCCGGGTGCACCGGCAGGCCGGCGAACCCCTCCATCACGTGCTGCACCGCATCGTCGGTGCTGCGATCCAGTGACTGGCCTTGAAGGGCCACCCGCAGCGACTCCGCCGCCAGGGTGGCGAAGGATTCGTTCACACCCACCGCGGCCAGCGAGAAGCCGTCGCGAAGCAGGGCGGCGAACCAGGTCGTCGCCAGGTGCGCGGGCGCCCCCACGTCGTCGAAGCGTGCAGCCATCGGCGACATGTCCGAGAGCGTCTCGTTGACGTCGAAGACGACCAAGGACGGCCGGCGGGGTCCGTTCGGGCTGTCGGCATGGTCGGCGCTGCGCAACAGGTGGTCGACGTGCTCGTCGGTCATGCCCACCACGGTAGGCCCGCGTGGCCCGCTCTCACCTAGCCACCGAGGGCTCGGAGCCCGTCGAGGTCCAGCACGGTGATCCGGACCCGCCCCAAGACGACCAGGTGCCGGCCGGCGAGGTCGCCGAGCACCGTCGTGGTCGCCTCCCGCGACGTGCCGGCGAGCACTGCCAGCTGCTCGTGGGTGATACGCACCGCACCTCCGCGCAGCAGGCTGCGTGGCTGCGCCAGCGTGACCGGGGTCGCGGCCACCCGCTCGGGCACCGAGGTGACGACGGTGTCGCTGAGCCGCCGCTCGAGCTCCCCGAGCCGACGGCCCATGGTCTCGGCGATGCGGGTGGCGATGCGGGGGTCGCCCAGCAACAGACGGCGTACGTCGGTCTGGCTCATCACGCAGACCACGACCTGGTCCATCGCCTCCGTGCGCGGTCACAGAGCGCGGCGGGGGTCGGGGAGGATGGTGCTGCTGGCCGTGCTGGTGACCGCCGCGCTGCGGCGGCGCGACCAGTGCACGCTCGGCGGTGTCCGGAGCAACTGGCGGCGGCTCGCGGTCGCGCTCGGCGTGGCGGTCGCCACCTATGTCGCGCTGTACGCCGCGACGACCTGGCTGGGGACCCTGGCCTGACCCGGCCGGGCCCAGTCAGCTGCGATCAGACCCGAGCCCGCCGCCGGAACAGCCCGAGCGACAGCAGCACCGCGATGGCCGCGGCGAAGACCGGCCAGCCCAGGCGTGACACGGTCGTGGCCAGCCACTGCTGGATGCCTGCGGCGGCGTCGACCACCGGGTCGCTGCCTGCACCGGCATGGAGCACCCGCAGCTCCCACAAGCCGTACCAGGCGACGTAGAGGCCGGCCACCAAGCAGCACGGCGCCGGCGACCCGCGGCAGCACCGACCCCGTACGCCGGACGCGGTCGATGAGGCCGGTGCGCGCCAGTGCCACGGCCACCGCTGCGGCGCCGACCACCAGTCCCATCCCCGCGGCGTACGCCAGGAAGAGGAGACCGCCCTCCAGGGACGACCCGGCTTGGAATGCGGTCACGACCACCGCGAGGAAGGGCGCGATGGTGCAACCCAGCGACGCCACGGCGTACGACGCCCCGAAGCCGGCCATCGAGGCGAAGCTGTCGGTGACGGGCCGGCTGCTCCGGCGCACCTGGCGCACCCGCGGCACCGGTAGCCGGGGCAGGCTCCGGCCCGTTGCCACCCAGGCGCCGGCCAGGGCGAGGGCGACCCCGAGCACGACGGTGAACCAAGGCAGATAGCCGAGCACGGATGAGGCGACCGGCATGATGGCCAACCCGAAGAGGGCGAAGACCGCAGCGAAGCCCAGCGTCATCGCGGCGGTCGCCCGTAGCGCACGACCCAGGGCTGCAGTGCGCCCGGGGCGGTCGTCGAGCACGAAGATCCCGAGGTACGCCGGCAGCAGGGCGAAGCCGCAGGGGTTGACCGCAGCCAGCATGCCGGCGCCCAGCGCCAGCGGCAGGGCGTCCATCAGCCGGCGAGGGAGGCCACGAGGTCCTCGAGAGCGCCGTTGTCGAGGTAGCCCTCGTGCACGATCGCACCGTCGGCGTCGATCACGGTGTAGGTGCTCTGCGCGGTGACCCCGAAGTGCCTCCACACCTCGCCCTCGTCGTCGACGAGATGGGTGATGTCCTCGATCCCGCCGGCCAGCTCCTCGATCGCGTCCTGGGTGTCCAGGCCGCCGACGCCGACGACGTTGACCCGGCCGTCGTACTCCCGGCCCAGGCCGCTCACCGTCGCGATCTGCGCCCGGCAGGTGGGGCACCACGGCGCCCAGAACCACAGGACCGTCGGCGTGCCTGCAAGGCTGGCGCCCTCGAAGGGCTCCCCGGCCAGGGTGCGGGCGGAGAACCCGACGTCGGCCATCTCCCGGGTGGACGAGACCTCGCTCGCGGCGCCGTCGGCGGGCGAGGCGGTCCCGGAGCCGCACGCGGCCAGGGTGAGGACCAGCAAGGCCAGGAGTCCGCTCAGCATCCGCACATGACGAGTCTGCCCCGGCACGCCAGCGCCGTTCTCCGGGCGCGCTCGCCGACCCGTTCGCCTCGGTGGTTCGCCGACTCGACTGCGCTCGTGGTGGCGATGACGCTCGGGCAATCTGCGGAGGAGAACAGCGAGCCGCCGCCCAGCGGCGCAGGACCACCCGGTCTGGGTCCGCGGAACGCCCCTCGGCTCCACCTCGACACCGGCGCTCAGGGGCGATCCAGCCGCGGTGCCGCTGGGCGCAGCAACGAGAAGACGCGGTCGAGCGTGGCAGCGACCGCCACGTCCGGTGGTGCTCCTTCGGCCAGCGCGGTGACCGCGACGCCGTCGGCGACGGCGAGGACGAGGCGGGCGTCGTCCTCGCCGGACGGCAGGTCGGCGCGGCGCAGCACCTCGTTCACCAGCTCGTTGAGGCGGCCGTTCCACGCCACGACGACCGGGCGGAGCCGCGGGTGCCTGCCGGCCTCGAGGTAGCGCTCGTACAGCAGCAGCATCTGGGGGCTCGGGGTGTCGGCGCCGATGATGCGGAGCACGGCGCGGGCCGCTCCGGCCGGATCGAGGTGGGTCGGGAGGGCGGCGACCACGGCGCCTGCACGCGCCGTCCACGCGTCGGCGATCTTCTCGAGCGCCTGGTCACGGAGGTCGTCGGCGGAGTCGAAGTAGTAGGTGGTCGAGGCCAGCGGCAGTCCTGCACGTGCGGCCACGGCCCGATGGCTGATCGCGCCGAACCCCTGCTCGAGGAGCAGGTCAGCCGCGGCCTCGACCAGCGCGGTCCGTCGTCGCACTCCCCGGGCGTAGCGCCCGCCGGGATCGCGGCTCACGTCAGTGGGCGGTGCTGGTGAGCTGCAGCCCGACGACGCCGGCCACGATGAGCACGATCGAGACCAGCTTGAGGACCTGGGACGACTCGCCGAGGAAGAGGATGCCGGCGACCGCGGTGCCGGCAGCGCCGATGCCGGTCCAGACGGCGTAGGCCGACCCGACCGGGAGGGTGCGCAGGCTCGTAGCGAGCAAGAGGAAGCTCGCTGCCGCGCACGCGACGAACAGGACGCTGGGGACCAGCCGGGTGAAGCCGGCGCTCGCCTTCAGCGACAGCGCGAAGCCGGTCTCGAACAGGCCGGCGAGGACCACGAGCGCCCAGGCCATGGTGACCCCTTCTCGAATCGGTACGGGTGTGCCACCAATATGGCACACCCGTACCGATTCAACAACACCTCAGCCGCGGACCGGGGGAACCGGGTCGACCTCGTCGAGCAGCTGGAGGTCGCGCCGCTGCTCCGCGGGCAGCTCGTACCCGGTGTGGGCGAGGCGTTGCGCCGGCGCCGACAGGCACGCCACCGTGAGTCCGTCGATAGCGCCGCTCGCGTCGAGCGCACCCGTGTCGAGCGCACGATCGGTGATCCACATCGGTGTCAGGTCATCCCGTAGGACATGGACGTCGATCTGCCCTCCCTCGTCGTCGGTGAGCACGTAGGCGGTCGGCCACAGGGCACCGCCGGGACCACCCTCGGCGTCGTCCTGGTTCTCCCCCCACCGGTACGCCAGCGAGAAGCCCGCGCGGTGCAGCAGGTGCCAGGCGCGCGCGTGCTCGGACCTGACGAGCAGGACGTCGAGGTCCTGGTGCTCGCGCGTCTGGCGCCCCAGCAGCGCGTCGATGCCCCATCCACCGACGACCCAGCACCGCACGCCCTCGTCGGCGAGGAGCTGGTAGGCCTCACGTACGCGGCCAGCGGACATCACCTGCCCAGGGTGCACCCCTCCGGACCTGCGGAGGGCCGACCGGCCCGCGGTTCCGCCGGAACACTGCACGGCCAGCGTCGGTTGGAGTGCCCGTGACTGCCTCCGAGATCACGCTCGCCAGCGTCGGGCTCCGCAGCGAGCGGGGGCCGATCCTGCTCGCGGTGATGCTCAGCATCGGGCTGGTCGCGATCGACTCGACGATCCTGGCGACCGCGGTGCCGGCGGTCGTCGACGACCTCGGCGGGTTCACGTCGTTCCCCTGGCTGTTCTCGATCTACCTGCTCGCGCAGGCCGTCTCGGTGCCGATCTACGGCAAGGTCGCCGACCTGTACGGGCGTAAGCCGGTGATGCTCCTCGGCATCGGTCTGTTCGTCGTCGGGTCCCTGCTGTGCGGGGTCGCCTGGAGCATGCCGGCCCTGATCTTCTTCCGGCTCGTGCAGGGACTGGGGGCCGGCGCGGTCCAGCCCATGGGCATGACCATCGTCGGCGACATCTACTCGATGGCCGAGCGCGCGAAGGTGCAGGGCTACATCGCCAGTGTCTGGGCCACGGCCTCGATCGTCGGGCCGACCTTGGGTGGAGTCTTCGCCGACTACCTGTCCTGGCGCTGGATCTTCTTCGTCAACCTGCCGCTGGGTCTCGCAGCGGGCTGGGTGATGTGGCGCCGCTACGACGAGCGCGTCGAGTCGCGCAAGCACACGATCGACTACCTGGGCGCCGTGCTGCTCGCCGTCGGTGGCACCCTTCTCCTCCTCGGGCTGCTCGAGGGCGGGGTGCGCTGGGACTGGGGCTCGGCCGCCAGCGTCGTGGTCTTCGTCGCCGCGGCCGTGCTCCTCGCTGCCTTCGTGGTGGTCGAGTCGCGCACGCCCGAGCCGGTCCTCCCGCTGTGGATCTTCCGGCGCCGGGTGCTGAACGCGTCGAACTCCGGCGCGTTCGTCGTCGGCGTGCTGATGCTCGGGCTGACGTCGTACGTGCCGCTCTACGCCCAGGGCGTCCTCGGCCACGGTGCACTGGTGGCAGGGCTGACACTGGCAGCGATGACGATCGGGTGGCCGATCGCGGCCTCCACGAGTGGTCGCTTCTACCTGACCATCGGCTTCCGCCGGACGGTGCTGATGGGAGCGCTGTTCGTCATCCTCGGGTCGGCGCTGCTCGTGCCGGTGAGCGCCGACAGCCCGCTGTGGGCGTTGGCGCTGCCCTGCTTCGTGATGGGCATCGGGTTCGGGTACGTCGCCAGCCCCGGGGTCATCGTCGCCCAGTCCTCCGTGGACTGGCAGCACCGCGGCGTGGCCACTGCCACCAACATGTTCTCCAGGTCCGTGGGCAGCGCCGTCGGCATCGCGGTGTTCGGCGCGATCGTGAACAGCCGGTTGACCGGCGGCGCCTCAGCAGGGGGCTCGCTCGACCTCGCCCAGTTGACGCCCGGGGTGCTGGCGCCTGCGGTCCACCCGGTGTTCGTGTGCTCGGCGGTGGTGGCGCTCGCGCTCCTGCTGTCGGGCCTGCTGATGCCGCGAGGGGCCGGCACCGACGCGGACCGGCCCGGGGTCAGCCCTTCTTGAGCTCCTCGGCGAGCATCACGAGGATGCCGCTGGGTCCGCGGACGTAGGTGAGCTTGTACACGTCCTCGTAGGTCGCGACGCCGCGCAGCGGGTGGCAGCCGTGCCGTGCCGCGATCGCGAGGGCCTCGTCGATGTCGTCGACCGAGAAGGCCACGCGGTGCATGCCGATCTCGTTCGGCCTGGTGGGCTCGGTCTCGATCGCGTCGGGATGGAGGTACTCGAAGAGCTCGAGGCGGCCGTTGCCGTCCGGCGTCTGGAGCATCGCGATCATGGCGTGGTTGCCGTCCAGGCCGACCGCGGTGTCGGTCCACTCGCCGCTGACGGTGTCACGGCCGAGGACGGTGAGGCCGAGGTCGGTGAAGAAGGAGATCGCCGCGTCGAGGTCCCGGACGGCGATGGCGACGTTCTCGAGCTTGATGGGCATGCGCGGCACGCTACCGACGCGCCCACTTCCGTCGACGGTTCACCGGCCCAGCCCGTCGAGGTAGACGGCGATCCTGTCGGCCGGCCACTCCGCGTCGAGCTCGGCGGCGACCCGGTCGAGGACCTCGGCCGGCGTACCGTCGGCCGAGGTCCACGCAGTGCGTTCCCAGCCGGCGAGGTAGGCGTCGGCGCCGGTGTCCGAGAGCCGCATCGCCGCCTCGTCGATCGCCTCCTGGAACCGCGGCGCGAGCTCGGACTTCACGACCTCGTCGCCCGCTCGGGCCGCCACCATCGACGGGATCTCGCGCCACCGGGTCACCTGGTACTCCGTCATGCGTCGGAGCCTAGGTCCGAGGTCCGTCCTCGACCACACGCGGCCCCAGCGGCCCGTGCACCGGTGGCGCTGTCGTCCCCCGGTGGTCGTGACCTTCCTGCTCACCTCTCTCGTCATCGTCGCCACACCGGGCACCGGCGCGTTGTTCACGCTCGCCGCCGGCCTGACCCGTGGGGCGCGCGCCAGCGTGCTGGCGGCGTTCGCCTGCACCCTCGGGACCGTGCCTCACATGGTCGCGGCCGTCACCGGGTTGGCGGCAGTGCTGCACGCGAGCGGGCTCGCGTTCAACGTCCTCAAGTACGCCGGCGTGGCCTATCTGCTCTGGACGGCCTGGACGACCTGGAGGGACAAGGGAGCGCTCGGCATCGACGAGTCAGCGGGCCCGACGTCGTGGCGGAGCGTCGTCTCCTCCGGCATCACGCTGAACCTTCTCAACCCGAAGCTCACCCTCTTCTTCTTCGCCTTCCTCCCGCAGTTCGTGCCGGCCGGGCAGCCGGGGAGCCTGCTCAGGATGCTGGTTCTCAGCGGGGTCTTCATGGCCATGACGTTCGTGGTGTTCACCGGCTACGGTCTGGCGGCAGCCGCGCTCCGCGACCAGGTGCTGAGCCGACCGCGGCTGGTCCAGGGGATCCGCAAGGCGTTCGCCGCGACCTTCGCCGCCCTTGCCGGACGCTTGGCAGTCCAGACGCGTTGAGGCGCACGGATGGAAGGGGGAGACATGACCGAGACGACCTGGCTGCCCGTGGACTGGAACCACCCGGTCCGTGTCCCGCTGCCGACCGGACACCATCTGCGGCCGATCAGCCCGGACGACACCGAGCTCGACATGCCAGCCGTCATGGGGTCACGTGAACGACTGTGGGCGATCTACGGTGAGGCGTGGGGTTGGCCGCCGGCGGACATGACCGCCGAACAGGACCGCGAGGACCTCCAGCACCACGCTGACGAGATCGAACGGCACGAGTCCTTCAACTACGCGCTCTTCGATGCGGACGAGACCGAGCTGATCGGGTGCGTCTACATCGATCCGACCGACAAGGCGGGTGCCGACGCCGACATCTCCTGGTGGGTGCGTGACGAGTACGTCGGGTCCTCCGTCGAGGCGGCCCTCGACGGTTTCGTCCCGGCGTGGATCGCGTCGGACTGGCCGCTGACCGCGCCCCGCTACGTCGGCCGCGACCTGACCTGGGCGGAGTGGATCGCCCTGCCGCGTCAGCCCTAGGGTCCGGTTCAGGCGGGGTCGGTCACGTCGGCCACTCGCGCCGCGAGGTGGGCGATCACGTCGTCGGCGGCGACCGTGGCGGCGACGCCGTGAGTGCCTGCCCCGAGGGAGATCGTCCGGCCTGACAGGCGCTCGTCGGCGATCACCGGCAGGTCGGTCGCGGAGCCGAACGGCGTGATCGTGCCGCGCTGGTAGCCGGTCACCGCCCGTGCCGCCTCGGCGTCGGGCATCGAGAGCCGGTTGACCCCGAGCACTGCGCGCAGCTTGGGCCACGAGATCTCCCGGTCCCCGGGCACCAGCACGAAGAGGTGGTCACCCGCACCACGCCGGACGACCATCGTCTTGACGACTGCGTGGGGAGGGACGCCGCGCGCCGCCGCTGCCTCGGCCAGGGACCGGACCTGGCCGTGCCGCGTGACCGCGTACCGGATCCCGGACTCCTCCAGCGCCCGGAGGGCGGGCGTGTCGTCGCGGGCCTCGTCCATGCCGGCGACCTTACGGCGACTGCTGACCCTGCTCGCAGTGGAGGACGGCGACTACTCGCTCGACTGGCGCATCCCGAACACGTCGTCCCGGCTCACCTCGACGAGCTCCGGCAGAGCGGCGGAGAAGGTCGTGACCCACAGGAAGTAGCCGGTCAGGGCGAACAACGGGATGAGCAGGAGCCTCATGGCTCGAAGCATGGCCCTCCGCGCAGTCGCGATGGTGAACAGCCGGTGACCTCCCCAGGGCCGTTGAGCGTCCATCGACGAGGTCGCCCCCGCCCGTGGCTCCGCCCGCCTCTCCGCACACGGCCTCGGCGAACACGAGGCCGAGGCTTCTCCAGCAGGCCGGCTCCTGTTCACCCATCGGTCAGCGCTTGCGCCGAGCATGAGGGCATGAGGCTCCGCATCGCCCTGCTCGTCGCACTCACCGGGTATGTCGCCTGCGCCGTCACGATGACCGGGGTGCTCCTGGTGGGACTCACCCGATCCGGGTCATGACGCGTACCGGACGAGGGCGCTGAGCGGTCCGGTCCGGGTCGAGACGTTCAACCTCGACCTGCGAGGGCTGGACGTCACCTCGGTCTCGGTCGACGACGAGCCGGCGGGGTTACGCCAGGTGCCGGACGACGCCGGGGTGCCGCTGCCCTCCACGCGCTGCGCACGGCTCGGTGACGAGGAGTTCTTCGCGGGCGTGCGGGAGTGGCTGCGGAGCTTCGAGGCCGGCACCGCGACGACCGAGGACTTCATCGACGTCTACGAGGACGTGTCCGGGCAGGACCTCGGCGGCTTCTTCGACGTCTGGCTGCGCGAGCCCGTCAAGCCGACGTCCTGGCGACGCTGTGGAGACCCGCTCGCCGGAGCACGCCCGGTGAGCACGGCGGCCGTTCCGTGGTGACAGCCGTCTCACGACGCTGCGGACCGGAAACCCTCGGATCGCGGCCGGGACAGCCGTAGGAGAGGGAAGCACCAGGTCACGTGTCACTGCAGGACGGCGGACCGCGTCGCCGCCCCGTCCCTCCGTCACCTGGAGTGCTTCCCGTGCTCGTCGTGCTCGGCGCTGCCGCGTCGTTCTTCGCGTTGTCCTCGACCGTTCCTCAGATCCTCCGGGCCTCCAGGGAGGGCAGCGCCGACGGCGTGTCGTGGGGCTCGCTGCTCCTGAACCTCTCCTCGGCCGTGTGGTGGGGCGTGTACTCGGTGGTCGTGACGGACCACGTCATGCTCGCCTACAACGTCGTTGCCGTCGGGCTGCTCCTGGCCCTGGCCGTCGCGGTGTCCGTCGCCGAGGGTCGCAGCGCATGGTCCGGACTGCTGACCGTCGCCTTCACTGTGGCGGCAGCGGCAGCAGCCACGGTGACCGTCGCCGTGAGCCCCCTGGCGCTCGCGCTGTCCGGGACCCTCCTCACCTCGGTGAAGATGTGGCCGCAGGCGAGGCTGGCGCTCGCACGGGTGCCGCTGTGGGGACTCGACCCGTGGGCGACCGCGCTCGGCTGGGTGGGCGGGTTGCTGTGGGCGGCGTACGGCGTGGCTGTCGGCGACGTCGCCATGGCACTGTGCAGCGTCGTCGCGCTCGCCCTCCAGTCCGTCGTCGTGGCGTTCCGGCTGCCGCCGCGTCGGACCCTGCGCTCGATCCTGCACGGACGTCTGGGTCCCGTCGCCGCGCAGGTGGTGGGCTCGGTCGCCAGCCGGCTCCACGCCGACAGGTACAGGCTCGTCGCCTGACCGTCGGGTGAGTAGTCGTGCTCATGACACCCGAGGTCGTGCGTACGAGGCTGGCGGGATGACAACGACGACGCGCACGGCCGTCTCCGTCGGGGTGCTGGTCGTCGAGGCAGGACTCGCGGCGTCCGGCGTGCTCCTCCACGACAGCCTCACCACGGAGTACGGCGACATCGCAGCGTCGGCCGTCGAGGGGTGGCTGTGGGGGTTCACCGCAGGGACCGGCGGACTCGCGCTCGTCCTCGTCGGCGTCCTCGCCGTGGTGGCGCTGCTCGTGTCGCGGCGACGTTGGGTGCGACGGGTCGCCCTCGGGATCCCGGTCCTCATGGTGCTCGGGATGCTCATGGTGACCCCGGGCGCGTTGCAGGAGAAGCGTGAGGTCCAGTTCGACGCCACACCGCAGTGCGTCTCCCAGGAGGACGACGGGTCCGGGCCGGGGGCACGGGCGCAGCGCAGGTCGCAGGAGGCGTTCGACTCGATCGACCACGTCGGGTACTTCGGCGGTGGTGGCGCGAGCGGCGTCGGCGGCTGCGACCGGCGGTTCGTCCTGACCGAGCGGGTCGACCCGCTCGGGCACTACCGGGTCGCGTTGCCCGCTGCGGGCTGGCGGGTGGTCGAGGACCACGTGGACCACCTGCGCGCCGTACGCGGCGACCTGGCCTTCGACCTGGTCGTGTGGGAGGGGGGTGGTGTGGTCTGGGCAGGCACCCGTCACGACGGGGACCGGCCCGCGCGACCGGACCGTCCGCCGCGGGGAGGCTGACGCTACGGTGTGCGCTCGGCCCACGTCCGTCGCCTGAGGCTGGGTCGTTCGAGGAGGAGCGATGGCGTACGACGAGCGGCTGGCGGACAGGATCCGGTCCGCGGTCGAGGCTGCGGCCGGTACGACGGGCTACCGCGAGATCAAGATGTTCGGCGGGCTCTGCTGGACCGTCAACACCCACATGGCGGTCGGGACCGGCGACGACGACGTGATGGTCCACGTCGGTAAGGACGGCGTCGGCGAGGCGCTCGACAGCGGGGCTCGTCCGGCGACGATGGGGGAGCGGACCATGGGCGGCGTCGTCCTCGTCGCGGCGGCGGACCTCCCTGATGCCGCCTCACTCGACGCCTGGGTGCGCCCTGCGGTCGAGCGGGCACGTGCGAAGCCCCCGAAGCCCCCGAAGCCCCCGAAGGCTCCGACGCGCTGAGCTGCATCACTTTCACTCGGGGGCGACGAAGTCCATGCCCTCCACCATGTCGGCGACCTCGGCGAGCTCGGTCGGGGTGGTGCGCGGGCCGTGTGCGGCCATGACCACGAGCGGGTCGCCCTCGACGTCGAGGACCCAGGTCCGGTAGGTCCAGCCCGGGAAGACCGAGGTCCAGCTGCCCCAGACGCCCATGGGCCTGAGCCCGCCCTGACCGTCCCAGCACGTCCCGACATCGAGATCGGACGGCACCTGGAACTGCAGCAGTCGACCGGAGTACCCACCGACCGAGACGGGCTGGGATTGACCCGGCTGCACCGTGCGCTGCTCGCTCAGCGCTGCCACGACGGCGGACACCTGGGGAGCCACCGGATGCATGGCGCCTCCGCACGGGTCCGGTGCGACCCAGTCCACAGCGAAAGAGCTCGACCCGCCGCACGTGCCGGTCCAGGTCCGGGCCGGTAGCCAGCGCCAACCGGTCCTGCCCCCACCCAAGCGGCACGTCGACCTCCGCCCGAGGGGCGTCCTCGACCGCCCCGATGACCGGGATCGCGTAACGACCCTCCTGCAACGGCGCCGGGACCCCGGCGCTGCCACGGGCTGAGCTCAGCACCGGCACCTCGGTGCCGGGCCCCACTGGGTCCACCGACCGAGGGGAGTCGCCCCCTCCGAGCCCAAGGGTCGCCGCGAGGACGGCGGCTGCGGCGAGCAGACCGACGGCAGATGCCGCCCGACGCGTCCGGCTGCGTCGCCCCGCCCTGTGGAGCAGAACCGCCAGCTCGGCGTCCACGTCGGGACGCACGTCGTCGAGAGCTGCCGGCAGACCAGCCCGCAGGCGCTTATCGATCGACATCCCCCACCACCTCCTCGAGAACCTCCCCGAGGCTGACGGCCAGCTGAGACCGCGCCTTGAAGAGGTGCTGCCTGACCGTCGCCGGGGCCACTTCCATGAGCGCCGCCACCCGACTGACCGGCAGGTCCTCGAGGTAGTACAACGCCACCGCCGCGCGCTGCTTGGGTGGCAGGGTCCCGACGGCGCGGAGCAGGTCGATGTCCGGGAGCCGGTCACCGGTGGTCTGGCTGTCCACCGGTGCGGTCACCGGGACCACCCGCTCGCGCCGCGCGCGACGGACCGCGTCCCGGACGGCGACCCGCCGTACCCACGCCTCGGGATACTCGAAGGACACGGCGCCTCCCCAGCGTTCGTAGAGGCGGAGGAAGGCGTCCTGCGTGACCTCCTCGGCCCGTCCCCGGTCCTGCAGCACCACGAACGCGGTGTGGAGCACGGCGCGGTAGGCAGAGCGGAAGACCCGCTCGAACTCGTCCTGATCCCGCTTCCTCACGTGCCGTCACCGCCCGCCCGACGTCATGCTTCCACCTCTCTAGAGTCACGAGAGGGCGTCCGCGTTCACCGCGCGACCGACAGGTCACGATCCGGGACCCCCGGGCCGGGTCAGGACGAGGTCACGCGGATGACCGTCTTGTCGCCGCTGCGGCTGACGGCGTGCTCGAAGGCCTCGGCGGACCTCTCCAGCGGGAACCCGTCACTCACGAGGTCGTCGAGGTCGATACCCGTGGTGGCGAGGTGGACCGCTCGCGGGTAGGTGCCGTGCATCCGCCGCACCATCGTGAAGGTCAGCCCCTTGCGGCGTGCCGGCGCGGCGGCGAACGAGAGGAGCGGGGTCGATGGGATCCCACCCAGCGCGATGCGGGCACCGGGTCTGGCGCACACGATGGCCGTCGCGATGCCCTCGTCGACGCCTGCCATCTCCACCACGACGTCGACGCCCCGGCCCGACGTAGCGGACAACAGCTCGTCCTGGACCCGGTCGGGTGACCAGGCGGCGTCGGCCCCGAAGCGCAGCGCGGTCCTGCGACGGTGCTCGAGCGGCTCGCTGACGAAGACTCGGGCGGCGCCGGCGCGCCGGGCGACCGCGCCGGCCAGGACCCCGATCGGGCCGCCACCGACGACCAGCACGTCGTGGCCGAGTCGGACGTGTGCGTGGTGGACCGCGTGGACCGCCACGCCGAGCGGCTCCAGCAGGGCTCCCGCGTCGTCACTCACTGTGTCGGGCAGCGGGTGGAGCAGCTCGTCGGGCCACAGCAGGCGCTCCTGCAGCCCGCCGTCCAGATCGCGGTGACCGGCGAACCGGACCTGGGGACAGAGGTTGCCGTGCCCCTCCCGGCACGACTCGCACCGACCACACGTGATCGCCGGGTCGACGGCGACGCGCCGCCCCGCGTGCGGGCCGTCGAGCGCGACGCCGGCGAACTCGTGACCGGGGACGACGGGCGCGGCGATGGTGTCCTCACCCGTCCCGCCCTCGGTGTACCAGTGCAGGTCGGAGCCGCAGAGCCCCACCGACGTCACCGCGACCGTCGACCAGCCCTCGCGCGGTGGAGGCGGACCCGGTCCGCGTTCGACGCGCAGGTCACCTACGGCATGGAGCCTCGCGACGCGCTGCACCGTCACATCATGCGGGCGTGCCGGTCGCCGCGCCCCTCACGCGCCCTGCAAGGTCTCCTCGGCGCTCTCGCCGATGACGTCCTGACTGCGGGTGTCACTGAGGGCGGGCCCGCCGAGTGGCTCGGTGCGCCACCGGGTCAGCTGCCATCCGGTCGCCGGATCACCGTCCAGCACCGCCATGCCGGTGTTCAGGATCCGCAGCTCCGTCGCCACCTCGGGATCGAGGCCGACGGCCAGTGCAACGTACGTGCGGATCGCTGCACCGTGGCTGAAGACCGCGACGGTGTCCTGGGGACGGTGCTCCCGGAGCAGGGCTCGGACGGCGCCGTCGTACCGGGCGTGGAACGCGTGCCCGGTCGTGCCTCCCGGCATGCCGGCAGCGAGGTCGCCGGACATCCAGCGTGCGACGCAGGCGGCGTAGGCCTGCGCGGCGTCCGGGTCCTCGCGCAGCTCCAGGTCGCCGGCGGACACCTCCTCCAGCCCGTCGCACACGGTGACGTCGAGACCGCGGGCGCGCGCCAGCGGCGCAGCGGTCAGCTGCGTCCTGACCAGCGTCGAGGCGTACACCGCGGAGACGTCCTCGTCGCCGAGGGCGGCCGGGACCGCCGCGGCCTGGGCCTCGCCGAGCGGTGTGAGCGCGGCGCCGGGGAACCCGGTGTCGAGCGCGCCCCTCACGTTCGACGGCGTCTGACCGTGGCGGACGAGGAGCAGGCGCACCGGTCGAGCGTACGTCGAGCACGGCGGCTCGACTCGTCATGAGGGGCGGCTCGACCGGTCACGAGGGGCGGCTCGGCGGGGGTTGGCGGGGGTAGGCCGGGACGTGCGGCGGAGCCAGCGGCGCCACCCGGTGACCGACGGGTCCGGCGCGGTCACCGGCGGGTCCGGCGGATCCGGCGGGCGACCGGAGGGGCGGCCGGGCGTCGGCACGCGACACAGTCCGCCTTGCCGCAGCCCGGTGACCCGTCGGCGGTCAGGAGCGCGAGGGCGTCGTCGAGGTACTCCTCGGCCAGCTGCTCGACGAGGTCGTAGCGACCCTCCCCGACGGCGGCGTTGACGTACCAGACGTAGGTCTCGTGCAGTCGCGTGAAGTGGTCCTCGTCGCCCACTGGCACCTCCCCGGCCCGTCCTGGAGGGGACGACCTGCCGCCGGGTCCCATTGTTGCGCGTGCACGGGGGAGCGGCGCCTCAGCGGTGCAGCACGACCTCGCCGTCCTCGACGGTGACCTCGTAGGTCTTCAGGCCGACGCGTCCGGGCTCGAGCAGGGAGCGCCCGGTCGCGAGGTCGAACTCCCAGCCGTGCCAGGGACACCGGATCACCTGGTCGTGGTGGCCGTACACCAGCTCGTGAGGGAGCGCTGCGACGAAGGTGCCGCTGACCGTCCCGGCGCACATCGACGCACCCATGTGCGGGCACCGGTCGTGGACGGCGTAGAACGCGTCCCCGATGCTGAGCACGCCGATCCGCCGGCCCTCGGCCTCGACGACCCGGCACCGGTCGCGGCGGACCTCCTCCACGCTCCCGACCCGGACCTGCATCCGACCTCCTCGGGGTCGAGGGCCGCCGCGTCTTCCCAGCGGCAATCGTTTTGCACATCATGGACCGAACGCGTCGCGCGGTCGAGCGCCACGCCCTCCCAGGAGTCCGCATGACCGAACAGCTCGCTCCCCCGATCCGCTCCCGCGACGAGACGAGCCCCGCGACGAGCCCCGCGACGAGCCCCGCGACGAGCCCCGCGACGAGCGACGGGTCGCACGGCCTCTCGCTGGTCGACTGCGACGTCCACCCGATCATGAAGGGCGGCCTGGGCGACCTCCGACCGTTCCTGTCGACGGCCGCGCAGCACCGCCTCGGGATCGACGGACGACGCGGCCTCACGACCAGCGGGCACCGCGAAGCCGTGTCGATCCCGCGCAACCAGCTCTACGTGAACCCGGCCGGCGTGCTGCGTGGTGACGCCCATGCGCCCGACGGTTCGGCGCCGGGCGCAGACCCCGCGTTCACCGCGGCGCACCACCTCGACGCGCACGGGATCTACCGTGCCGTGCTGATCGGGGGCGAGGTGCTCGGCCTGGGTGCGATGCCGGACCCCGACGCGGCCGCGCTCATCGCCTCGGCGTACAACGACTGGCTCGCCGCCACCTGGCTCGCGGCCGACGACCGCTATCGCGGGACGCTCGTCGTCGGAGCGCAGGACCCCGCGCTCGCGGCCCAGGAGATCCGGCGGTCGGGCGCCGACGACCGGTTCGTCGGGGTGCTGCTGCCGATGACCAGCGTCCTCATGGGACAGCGCCAGCTATACCCGATCTACGAGGCTGCCGCCGAGCTCGGGCTGCCGGTCGTCGTGCACCCCAACTCCAGCGAGGGCATCTTCCGGACCTCGCCCGCGCTGGCGGGGGCGCCGCCGACGTACTACGTCGAGTGGCACACCGGGCTCAGCCAGGTCTTCCAGGCCAACCTGATCAGCCTCGTGTGCCACGGCGTCTTCGAGCGGTTCCCGACCCTGAAGGTCGTCATCACCGAGGGCGGCCTGGGCTGGGTCCCGGACGTCATGTGGCGGCTCGACAAGAACGTGAGGGGCCTGCGCGACGAGGTGCCGTGGGTCCGTCGCCTCCCGAGCGAGTACGTCGTCGACCACGTCCGCTTCACCACCCAGCCGCTCCCCGAGCCCGAGCGCCGTGCGCACCTGCACGCGGTGTGCGAGATCGTCCACGCCGACCGGACGCTGATGTTCAGCTCCGACTACCCGCACTGGGACTTCGACTCACCCCGCCACGCGCTCACGTCCCTGCCCGCGGGGATCCGGCAGCGGGTCCGGGTGGACAACGCCGTCGAGACCTTCGGGGACCGGATCACTCGTACCAGGACGCCGGCTGCCAGCTGAACGACCGGCCGTCCCCCCGGGGCGTCGGCGGCGCCCGGAACGCCTTGATCTGCGCGCGCCGCGGCTCGTCGGTGGTGTTCGTTCCGCGCTCGTGAGCGCCTCGACGCACAGGAAGCCGTCCCGGTGGAACCCGGAGACCTGCTCGTCGGTGAGCGGAGCTGTGTCGCCGGGACCGTCGGTCCTGGTCAGCGAGGACGGATCACCGGGGCCTCTCGTGCGCTGCTCTTGCCGCCGCGCGTCCAAGCGCCTAGTGTCCCGCGTCACAGGGGGACCGCAATCGTTTTGCACGAGGCCGGGTCCGAGAGGTTCGAGGCACATGCTGGGGGAACTGGAATGACCGATCACGACACCATGCTTGCCGGCTTGGACCGGCGTCACTTCCTCACCGGCGCCGGCGCCGCGGGGCTGGCCACTGTCACGGGCTTCGTGCCCTGGACGGCGGAGGCAGCCGTCGGCTCCGGAGGCGCCGCGGAGAGGCGATGGGGGCTGCGGGTACCCCCGCTGTGGAGTGCGGCGGACCGGCACGGCCTGGTCTACGGCTCCTCGACCGCGACCTGGCAGCTCTCCGACAAGGCCTACGCACGGCTCTTCGCCCGGCACGTGTCGATGCTGTTCACCGAGGACGACCTGCTCTGGTACCGCCTGAAGCCCACGCCCGACTCCGAGCTCGACTTCAGCTTCGGTGACCAGATCATCGAGTTCGCCGAACGGCACCGCCAGATCGTGCTCGGTGCCCACCTGGTGTGGGACGAGGGCTTCGGGGAGGGCTGGACCGAGGAGGACCTCTTCGGCATGAGCGAGCGGCGCGCCCGCCGGGTGCTCTTCGACACGCTGCGCGCGACCGTGCACCGCTACCGCGGCCGGGTCCCGGTCTGGATCGTCGTCAACGAGGCGATCGTCAACGGGACCGACGAGAGCCACCACGGCCTGCGCAAGGACGTCCCGTGGTTCCAGACGATCGGACCGGAGTACGTCGGTCACGCGTTCGACCTCGCCCACGACGAGGACCCGCACGCGATGCTGATGCTCAACGACTTCGGGTACGAGACCGTCAACGAGTTCGGGGACCGGCCGGAGGACAAGCAGCGGGCGAGCCTGCAGGTGCTCGACCGGCTGCTCGAGCGGGGCCACCCGGTGCACGCCTTCGGGATCCAGGCGCACCTGCTCGCCGACCGGTTCCACGAGCGCTTCCACGAGCGGACCTACCGCCGGTTCCTCAGCGAGCTGGCCGACCGCGGCATGAAGATCTTCATCACCGAGATGGACGTCCTCGACGACGGGCTCGCGGCGAACCGCACCCGGAGGGACCGGGCGGTCGCCTCGATCTACCGCCACTACCTCGACGTGGCGCTCCAGGAGCCCGCAGTCAAGGCGGTCATCAACTTCGGGCTGTCGGACCGCTACACCTGGCTGCAGGAGGACTACCCGCGGGAGGACGGCGCGCCGCGACGGCCGCTCCCGTTCGGCGACGCCCTCCGGGCCAAGCCCGCCTACCGCGCGGTCCTCCGCGGGCTGCGACACGCTCCGGACCGCCGTCGGGGCCTGCGGGCTCGCCGCCGCGTCAAGTGACGACGCGTCGCGCCCTTGTCGTCCGCGGCGGCTGGGAGGGTCACAGCCCGGTGGAGGCGACGGAGCGGTTCATCCCGTTCCTGCAGGACCAGGGGTTCGAGGTCGACGTCCAGGACGGCCCTCACGCCTACGACGACGCCCAGACGCTCGCTGCGACCGACCTGGTGCTGCAGTGCTTCACCCAGGGTGAGGCCACCGACCAGCAGGTCACCCACCTCGCCGACGCCGTCCGGGCCGGGACCGGCCTGGCCGGCTGGCACGGCGGCATCGTGGACTCCTTCCGGGCGTCCCCGGACTACCTGCACCTGACCGGCGGGCAGTGGGCGGCGCACCCGGGCGACTTCGTCGACTACGAGGTCGAGGTGGTCCCGGACCGGGCCGAGCACGAGATCGTCGCGGGACTGGACCGGTGGAGGCACCACACCGAGCAGTACTGGTGCCTCACCGACGGGCTCAACGACGTGCTGGCGACCTCGCGGTTCGTCGCCACGGCCGACACCCCCTGGCGGGAGGACCTCGTCGTCCCGGCGGTGTGGACCCGGCAGTGGGGAGTCGGCCGGGTCTTCGTCTCGACCATCGGTCACAAGCTCGAGGACCTCGACGTGCCGGAGGTCCGGTCGCTGACCGAGCGTGGCCTGCTCTGGGCCGCGCGACCGGCGGGGCGGGGCGCCGCCGGCTGATGGTCCGCGTCCTCCTCGACACCGACCTGGCGATGGGCCAACCGGGGTCCGACATCGACGACGGGTTCGCCCTGGCCCTCGCGGTGGCCGATCCCGAGATCAGCCTCGAGCTGGTCACCACGGTCAACGGCAACACCCACGTCGACAACGCCACCCGGCTCACCCTCGAGCTCCTCGAACGGCTCGGGGCGTCCGACGTACCCGTGGTCCGCGGGGCGTCGGCGCCGCTGGTCCGCGCGGGGCCGCGGTCGCCGTCCGACGCGGAGACCATGTGGCCGCCGGGTGCCGACCCGAGCGGCCGTCGGGTGTCCCACGCCGCGGTGGCGCTCGTCGAGCGCGTGATGGCCGAGCCGGGCGCGCTCACCGTGGTCTGCATCGGGCCGCTGACCAACCTCGCGCTGGCGATCGCCCTCGAGCCGAGGGTCGCCGGAGCCGTCCATGAGGTCGTGGTCATGGGCGGGGTCTACCGAGGGACCACGAACGTGGCGGCGATGCCGGGGGAGTGGAACTTCTGGGTCGACCCGGACGCGGCGGCGGTCGTCCTGGCCAGCGGCGTGCCGTTGCGACTCGTGGGCCTCGACGTGACCCGGCAGGTGCGGCTCTCCCGAGCGGACGCGGAGGAGCTCTCCGACACGGGTGGGGACTTCGCGATGTTCGCCGCCGACTGCACCACCGGCTGGATCGACCACCTGGAGCGCACGACGCCCGGTGACGACCTCGACCGCGGGAGCTGCGCCCTGCACGACCCGTTGGCAATGGCGGTGGTGTCCAGGCCGGAGCTGGTCTCGTGGCGGCCGGCGTACGTCACGGTGGAGACCGGGAGCGACCGCACCCGGGGGGTCGCGGTGGCGGACCTCCTGGCCGGTGCCGCGCCGCCCGGTGCGAACTGCCGGATCGGCGTCGACGTCGACGCGGAGGGCTTCCGGCGCCACTTCCTCGAGCGGATCTCGACGCTGCCCTGAGTGGTGGCGTCAGTGGTGCCACTTGGGGGGTGGCGGGGTCCGGGATGGCGTCAGTGGTGCCACTTGCGGGGTGGCCGGGTCCGGGATGGCGTCAGTGGTGCCACTTGCGGGGTGGCCGGGTGACGGGCGGCGTCAGTGGTGCCACTCGGAGTGGCCGGGTCCGGGATGGCGGTGGCGCGGGGTGGCCGGGTGACGGGCGGCGTCAGTGGTGCCACTTGCGGGGTGGCCGGGTCCGGGGCGGCGTCAGTGGTGCCACTTGCGGGCCGGCCCGGCCTCGGGAGCGCGGGTCACAGATCCTGTCGCCAGGGCCTCTTGTGCCGCGTCACCGACTTCGCCTAGCGTCAGCCTCCACAAATCGTTTTGCATCGAAGGGAGCCGCTGTGCGGGTGGCGATGATCGGCTACGCCTTCATGGGCGCGACCCACTCCCAGGGCTGGCGCACCGCGCCCCGGTTCTTCGACCTGCCGGAGACCCCGGAGCTCGCCGTCCTCTGCGGGCGCACGGCCGACGCCACCGAGGCTGCGGCGCAGAAGCTGGGCTGGGCGGAGTGGGCCACCGACTGGCGCGAGGTCGTGGCGCGCGACGACGTCGACGTCGTCGACATCTGCACCCCCGGGGACTCCCACCGCGACATCGCGCTCGCCGCGCTCGCCGCCGGCAAGCACGTGCTCTGCGAGAAGCCGCTGGCCAACACCGTGGCCGAGGCCGAGGAGATGGTCGAGGCAGCCGCGGCGGCGCGGAACAGCGGCGTCCGGTCGATGGTCGCCTTCAACTACCGGCGTACGCCGGCCCTGGCGCTGGCGCGGCAGCTGGTCGCCGACGGCCGACTGGGCCGGATCCACCACGTCCGCGCCGACTACCTGCAGGACTGGATCGTCGACCCGGAGTTCCCGCTGGTCTGGCGGCTGCAGAAGGACAAGGCGGGCTCCGGTGCGCTGGGGGACATCGGCGCGCACGTCGTCGACCTGGCGGCGTTCCTGCTCGGCGAGCGGCTCACCGGCGTGTCCGGGACGCTGCAGCGGTTCGTCGAGGAGCGGCCGCTGCCGACCTCGGCGAGCGGGCTGAGCGCCAGCAGCGGCGGCAGCACCGGCAGCAGCGGCGAGCGGGAGCTCGGTGCGGTGACGGTCGACGACGCGGCGGCCTTCTTCGGGCGCACCGAGAGCGGCGCCCTCGCGACCTTCGAGGCCACCCGCTTCGCGACCGGCCGCAAGAACGCGATGCGGATCGAGCTCAACGGCTCCGGCGGGAGCCTGGCGTTCGACTTCGAGCGCCTCAACGAGCTGTTCTTCTACGACGGCAGCGGCCCGTCCGCCGAGGCCGGCTTCCGGCGGATCGTCGTCACCGAGCCCGACCACCCGTACGCCGGCGCCTGGTGGCCGCCCGGTCACGGGCTCGGCTACGAGCACACGTTCGTCCACGAGATCGCCGACTTCGTCGGGGACGTCGCGGCGGGCCGCGACCCGAGCCCGTCGTTCGAGGACGGCCTCTACGTCCAGCGCGTGCTCGACGCCGTCGAGCGCTCGTCCGAGCAGCGCTCCACCTGGCAGGAGATCCGATGACACGTCCGGTCACACTGTTCACCGGCCAGTTCGCCGACCTGCCCTTCGAGGAGGTCTGCGCCAAGGCGGCGTCGTGGGGCTACGACGGCCTCGAGATCGCCTGCTGGGGGGACCACCTCGACGTCCATCGCGCGGTCACCGAGGACGACTACCTCGACGGCCGCCGCGCGATCCTCGAGCGGCACGGGCTGCAGGTCTTCGCGATCTCCAACCACCTCGCCGGCCAGGCCGTCTGTGACCACCCGATCGACGAGCGGCACCAGGGCATCCTGCCCGCCCGGATCTGGGGCGACGGCGAGCCCGAGGGCGTCCGCCGACGCGCGGCCGCCGAGCTCCAGGACACCGCCCGCGCGGCCGCCGGCCTCGGGGTCGACGTGGTCATCGGGTTCACCGGCTCCTCGATCTGGCACACGGTCGCGATGTTCCCGCCGGTCCCGCCGGAGATGATCGAGCGGGGCTACGCCGACTTCGCCGAGCGGTGGCACCCGGTCCTCGACGTCTTCGACGAGGTCGGCGTCCGGTTCGCCCACGAGGTGCACCCGAGCGAGATCGCCTACGACTACTGGACGACGCAGCGCGCGCTGGAGGCCGTGGAGCACCGGCCGGCGTTCGGGCTCAACTTCGACCCCAGCCACTTCGTGTGGCAGGACCTGGACCCGGTGGGCTTCCTCTGGGACTTCCGCGACCGCATCTACCACGTGGACTGCAAGGAGTCGGTGCGGCAGCTCAACGGCCGCAACGGCCGGCTCTCCTCCCACCTGCCCTGGGGCGACCCGCGACGCGGCTGGGACTTCGTGTCCACCGGCCACGGCGACGTCCCCTGGGAGCCGGTCTTCCGGATGCTCAACAGCATCGGCTACGACGGCCCGATCTCGGTCGAGTGGGAGGACGCCGGGATGGACCGCGAGGTCGGCGCGCCCGACGCGCTGGAGTTCGTCCGCCGGCTGACCCGCATCGAGCCACCGGCCGCCGCGTTCGACGCGGCCTTCTCCAGCTCCTGACCGCTGCTCGACCCGCACACCCACCCCCAACACCCAGGAGGACGGACATGGCTCCGCTCCGCGTCGGCGTCGTCGGCCTCGGCGAGGTGGCGCAGGTCGTCCACCTGCCGGTCATCGAGACGCTGCCGGACCTCTACCAGCTCACGGCGGTCTGCGACATGTCGCCGACGCTGCGCAAGGTCGTCGGCGACCGCTACGGCATCACCCGGCGCTACGACGACGTCTCGGTGATGGTGCAGGAGGCCGAGCTGGACTGCGTGCTGGTGCTCAACAGCGACGAGTACCACGCCGAGTGCGTGCGTCGCGGCGCTCGACGCCGGCCTGCACGTGCTCGTCGAGAAGCCGATGTGCCTGGCGCCGCGCGAGGCCGAGCGCGATCATCGAGGCGCGCGACCGGACCGGGCTGACCGTGGTCATGGTCGGCTACATGCGGCGGTTCGCCCCGGCGTTCCGCGGAGGCCAAGGCGTAGCTGCCCCGAGCTCGGACCGGTCCGCTACGCACGGGTGCACGACGTCATCGGGCGCAACCAGCTGATCGATCGACCAGACGCTCGTACGTCGTCCGCCCCGACGACCTGCCCGCCGAGGCGATGCAGCGACCGGTGGGACCGCGGGAGCACGCTGGTCCGGGAGGCGCTCGGCGACGTCGCCGGACGAGCTCGCCGGCACCTACCGGCTGCTCTGCGGCCTCGGCAGCCACGACCTGTCGGCGCATGCGCGAGCTGCTCGGGCGACCGCCGCAGGGTCGCCGCCGCGCGGCAGTGGCAGCACGGGCGGCTACATCGCCGCGCTGCTCGACTACGACGACTTCGTCGTCACCTACGAGACCGGCGTCGACGAGCAGCTGCGCTTCGACGCGCACCTCGAGGTCTACGGCGAGTCGGCGTCGATCCGGCTCCAGTACGACACCCCGTACGTCCGGCACCTGCCCGACGACGCTGCACCTCGAGCGAGACCGATCGGCGACGCGTACCGAGCGGACGGTCGTCCGGCCGCACCTGAAGGACCCCTACACCCACGAGCTCGAGTACTTCCACGACGTGCGTGACCGACGGGCGGCACCGCCGAAGACCACGCCCGAGGACTTCGTGCAGGACATGGAGCTCTTCGTCGAGATCATCCGCCGGCTCGAGCAGGACCCGTGACCGCTTCGATCAACCCAGGACAGGAGTACGTCGATGACCCCCGTCGATTCCCCGTCGGTACCGCCAGGGCCTGACGCGACCGAGCGACGTCGACGAACTTCCGCCGCGACGGCTACCTGCTGCCGCGACGCCAGCTCTTCTCGCGAGGAGAAGCTCGACGCGCTCGAGGAGATCTTCAACGAGCACCTCGCCGACAAGGGCGACAAGCTCTCCGACGAGCTCGACACCCCGCACTACCGCGACGAGCGGCTGCTCGACTTCCTGCTGTCCGACGAGGTGCTCGACACGGTCGAGCCGCTGGTCGGGCCCGACATCGCGCTGTGGACCAGCCACTTCATCTCCAAGGACCCGTTCACCGGCCGCGCGACGCCGTGGCACGAGGACAGCGCCTTCTGGAACGGTCGCTTCGACGCCTACGACCGCATCGTCACGATCTGGCTCGCGCTCGAGAACCCGAGCAACCGTCGAGAACGGCTGCATGCGGGTCATCCCGGGCAGCCACCTCGACGGCGGCTTCTCCGACAACTACGTCCCGACCGACATGAGCCGAGCAGACCTTCCACGCCGAGATCGCCGACGTCGACGAGAGCCGAGGCGGTCGACTTCGAGCTCGCAGCGCGGCGAGTTCTCGATGCACGACGGCCGGATCGTGCACGGCGCCAAGCCGAACACCAGCGCCGTGCGCCGCACCGGCTACACGATGCGCTACTTCCCGTCCTCGGTGAAGATGCTGGACGTCGACGCAGAACGAGGGCTGGAAGATCTGGCTGGCCCGCGGCAGCGACCTCGCCGGCAACACCTACGCCAACGTGCCCTCCGGCGGCTGAGGCCGGCGTGCGGCTGGGGTTCCTGACGGCCTGCCTTCCGTCGCTCCCGCTCAGCGAGGTGGCGGCGCGGGCTGCCGGAGCCGGGTACGACGCGCTCGAGGTCGCGGCCTGGCCCGACGTCCCCGGCCGGGACTGGGAGGCGAGCCACCTCGACGTCGTCGCCCTCGGGGCCAGCGGCGCCCGCGCGGTCCGGGCGCTGCTCGACGAGCACGGCCTGGAGCTCTCGGCGGTGGCCTACTACGAGAACAACCTCGACGCCGACCCCGTGCGCCGCGCCGCCGTGCACGAGCACCTGCGGTGCTGCATCGACGCGGCGGAGCGGCTCGGCTGCGGGCTCGTCGGGACGTTCGTGGGGCGCGACGTCTCGTTGACGGTCGAGGAGAACCTCCGGCTCGGTGAGGAGGTGCTGCCGCCGCTGGTCGAGTACGCCGCCGAGCGCGGCGTACGGCTCGTCGTCGAGAACTGCCCGATGGAGGGCTGGCACCCCGACGGCTACCCCGCCAACCTCGCGTACTCCCCGCAGCTGTGGGACTGGATGGCCGGGCTCGGGCTGTGGCTGAACCTCGACCCGTCGCACCTGGTGTGGCTCGGGATCGACCCCGTCGCCGTCGTCGCGCCGTACGCCGACCGCGTGCTGCACGTGCAGGCCAAGGACGTCGAGGTCTCGGAGGTCGACCGCAACCGCTACGGGGTCTTCGGCAACGCCGTCGACCGCGCGGCCGCGCCCTGGGCCAGCGGCTGGTGGCGCTACCGGCTGCCGGGGTCCGGCCAGGTCGACTGGCCGGCCTTCGTCGGCGCGCTGGCGACCGCCGGGTACGACGGCGTGGTGTCGGTGGAGCACGAGGACCCGGTGTGGACGGGCTCGGTCGAGCGCGTCCTGCACGGGCTGGAGCTGGCACGGGAGGCGTTGGCGCCCCTCGTGGCGGCACCGGCCGGAGGTCGGTCGGTCGACGGCGTAGGAGAGGAAGGCTGAAGCCGTGCAGCGTGGGGTCTACTTCGACGCCTGGTTCCCGCGGCAGCACTGCTACCACCCGAGCCTGCCGCCGCGCCGGCTGCGGATGGTCGACGACCTCGTCGACTACCGCGCCACGGTGCTGGTGTGGTCGGCGCTGGGCGGTGGCTCGCTCTCGCTGCCCTACCTGGAGCAGGAGGCGTTCGGGAAGATCGAGCGCCCGCGACCGGTTCTACGGCTTCGTCAACGACAGCGAGTTCATCGCCGCCTGCCAGGCGCGGGGGATCAAGGTGTTCGGCATCGTCTTCGAGGCCCAGGGCTGGGAGTTCCCGGTCGAGCTGAACGAGGACGAGTCGGACGGTGCTCGCCCTCAACGAGCTGCGCGGGGTCGGCAACCGTGACTGGCTGGGGCTGCGCGAGTTCTCCTCCGAACCGCTACCCGACGCTGTGGCCCGCCGGTCGAGCAGTACTTCCCGGACGGCCTGGTCAACAGCCACGGCGAGCAGGTCATCGACCTCATCGAGGAGTGCGTCGCCCGCGACATCCACCAGCAGCCCTGCCACGCTCGGTGGGTGGAGTGCCCCGACCGCGACCACCAGTGCTTCTACATGGACCGCAACAACCCGGTCTGGCGGGAGTACCTCAAGGCGGTCATCCGGATCCAGATCGACGCCGGGGTCGACGGCGTCCAGCTCGACGAGGCCGAGCTGCCGATGGGGGCGTTCCAGTACGGCGCCTGCTTCTGCACGGACTGCATGTCGCGGCTTCCGCAGCTACCTGCGCGAGCTGCCCGAGGACCGGCTCGACCCGGCCCTGAGCGGCGTCGACCTCGACACCTTCCACTACGGCGACTGGCTGCTCGCGCGGGGCTTCGACTTCAAGGACGACCGGGAGAGCGACGCCGCTGTTCGGGCGACTACTACCGGCTTCCAGTGCCGGGCGATCGAGCGGCACTTCGGCGAGCTCGCCGGCTACACCCGCGAGTACGCCGCGCAGCACGGGTCGCGAGGTGCTGGTCTCGGGCAACTTCTTCAACCTGCGACCCGTACGTACCTCGCGCTGGCCGACACGTCGATCTCGTGATCACCGAGATGCGCAACACGACGTACCGACAGCCGGAGTGGTACCGCTACGTGGCCGGCTTCACCGCCTACGCCGGAGGAGCGGCCGGGCCCAAGGAGGTCGTCGTCGTCGAGAACCCCTACGGCGGCGTGGTCCCCGAGCTGTCGCGCTGCTCGGGGTGGGGCGGGGCCACGACCTGTTCCGGCTGTCGGTCTACGAGGCGCGCCGCGTTCGGCGCCAACATGAGCGTGCCGTACGGCGCCTGGATGGGCAGCACGATCGAGGACTCCTTCTCCCCGCCGCACGACCTCGCCACGGAGGTCTCCGCCTTCCTGGCCGACCACGACCGGTTGTTCTCGACCCGCTCGTGGCACGAGGTCGCGGTGGCGTTCTCCGTCGCCAGCACCCGGGAGCTCATCGGGCGGGCCGACGCCTCCGACAACCTCACCAACGCCGTCGACGCTACCGTGCGGATCCCCTACCGGATCGCGACCGAGTCGCTGTCGCGGGCCTCGGTCCCCTTCGACGTCGTGGTCCTCGCCGACGGCGTGACGGCCCCCGACAAGGTGGCCGACGCGGGCCTGGCGTCGTACCGCACGCTGGTCCTCCCCGACTGCTTCGACCTCACCACCGCCCAGACGTCGGCGCTCGAGCAGGCGCTGGCCGCCGGCACGGTGGTGGTCGTGACCGACCGGTTCGGCGAGACGCTGCCGGCCGAGGTGCGCGACCGGGTCCTCGCGCACCCCGGGGTACGACGGGGCAGCGCGGAGGACGTCGAGACGCTCACGCCACAGGGGCGGCAGGTCGAGGTCGAGGGCGCCCAGGGCGTCGGGATCGGCGTGCACCGGGTCGCCGGCGGCGCCGCGCTGCACCTGGTCAACTACGACGTCGGGGCGGACGGCGCCCGGCCCACCGGTGAGCTGGTCGTCGCCGTGCGCCTGCCTGTCTCGGAGGCCGGACCGGCCACCGTCCGCAGCGCGGTCCTGCACCCCGCCGACGGTCCCGCCGTGGACGTCCCGGTGGTCCCCCGGACCGTCGGGGACCAAGGACTGGTGAGCATCACGGTCCCTCCCCTCGGCGTGTACACGATCCTCGAGCTGCGGACGGACGACCCGTCGTGAGGCTCGCGGTGCTGACCGCACCGGAGACCTTCGAGGTCCGCGACGTGCCGGCGCCGGTCCCGGGACCGGGCGAGGTCCTGCTCGACGTGGCGGTGTCGGGGGTCTGCGCGTCGGAGCTCGAGGCCTTCACCGGCCGGGTGCCGACGGCGTACCCGCGCTACCTCGGGCACGAGGTCAGCGGCACCGTGTCGGCGCTGGGTGACGGGCTCTTCGACGGGCCGGACGGGCCGGGCGACGGACCGGGTGACGGGCCCGGTGGGGTCTCCGTGGGCGCCCGGGTGGGTGCCTGGGTGACCAGCCACGGCTTCGCCGAGCAGGTCGTCGTCCCGGCGGCGCACTGCTTCGACGTCGGTGACGCGCCGCTCGACGCCGTGCTCGCCGAACCGCTGGCGTGCGCGGTCAACGCCGTCGAGCTCGCGGACGTGCGGCTGGGCGACGACGTGGTCGTCATCGGCGCGGGCTACATGGGCCTGCTCGTGCAGCGGCTGGTGGCGATGCGCGGGCCGCGGCAGGTCGTGGTCGCCGACACCCGGCCCGACGCCCTCGAGCAGGCACGGGCCGCGGGGGCGACCCGGACCGTCCTGGTGGGAGAGGAGTCCCCCGCCGAGGAGGTGGCCGCCGCGACCGGGGGCGGCATGGCCGACGTCTGCTTCGAGTGCACCGGGACGCAGGCAGCGCTCGGCACCGTGGGCGAGGTGACGCGGATGAGCGGCAAGGTCGTGCTCGTCGGCTTCCACCAGGGTGCGGAGCGGTCGATCCCGCTGGGCGCCTGGAACTGGATGGCCTACGACCTCAGGAACGGCCACTTCCGGGACCTCGCGGTGATCCTGCGCGGCATGCGGATCGGAGCCCGCCTGACCGGCGCCGGTCTGGTGGACCAGGCGCCGCTCCTCACCCACACGTTCGGGCTTGAGGACGTCGCTGCGGCCTTCGCCACCGCGGTGGCCAAACCACCCGGCTTCGTCAAGGCCACCGTCGTCCCCTGAGCCCGTCGCAGGCTCGACCGGGGAGCATCGTCGGCACCAGGTGCCGGTGATCCTCCCCGGTCCCTGCGTCCAGCCGTCAGGCGGCTGCCGCGACCACCGCTCGACAGGTGGCGCCGCAGGACGCGACCTCGCCCGGCCACCCGTGCGCTCGGAGCAGCCGTCCCAGGGCGCCGGCCAGGCGACACGGGTCGAGGACCTGACCCCACCCGACCCTCACGGTGACGCTGCCGGACTCGGCGCTCTCGAGGTCACGGTCCAGGTCTCGCCAGCGGTCGACGCTGCTGGAGTGCCAGAGCCGACCGTCGAGCTCGACCACGACCCGCCCTCCGAGGTAGTCCGCGTCGCGGTAGACGACTCCGCAACGCCGTCGGAGGCGTCGTTGCCGCTGCGCCGCCGGCAGCCCGTGCGCACGCTCGACATCGCGCAGGTAGCGCCGCTCGAACGCCGAGCACGCTCCCGTGGCGACGTCGGTCAGCACCTCCTCGAGCAGGCGCCGCTGCGGGAGGACCGGCTGGTCACCGAGGGCTGCGAGCAATCGTGGTGCGTGGGTACGGCGCGCCTGGCAGGCGTCTGCCAGCACCGCCACGGCAGCGTCCTCGTTGCGGCTCCTCGAGGCCACCCGGAGCAGGGCCACCTCGAGCCGGAGCTGCGGCGGCATCCGCACGGGATGCAAAGACGACCGGTAGCGCCTCATCCGGCGGAGCTGCACACCGGGCAGCACGATGACCCTCCGACCGTGGTCCACGACCACGTGCACCGGACTCGTCGGCGTGACGGGTGGGCCGAGTCCGGCGAGAGCGAGGACCGACTCGTCGCCCGCCGCGGCGTCCCCGTAGAACAGCACCGCCGCCCACAGCCGCTGCTGCCAGGTCAACGGTCCGGTGTGGTCGACGTAGACGCCGGGGTGCACCTGCGCCCACTCCCGTCGACGCCGTCGCCGTTCGACGTCGTTGTCGGTCAGTCCGGCGGTCAGCGCCTGCGCACGCGAGATCACGCCGTCCTGGCGCTGCTGCTGCTCCTCGGGGCCGGGCACGGCACGAGGGTCGCGGAGAACGCCCGTCGGCCCTCAGCCGGCCGACCGGCCCTGTGGGCAACGCGTGAGAGGCCCCGTCTGGGGACGACTCCCGGCCCGGTCCGACCGGGGAGCATCGTCGGCACCAGGTGCCGGTGATCCTCCCCGGTCGTGCCCGGGCCGGGAGGGTCACGCGGACTCGCGCACCACCAGCGGGCAGGGGACCTCGACCCGACGGCCGACGCCGACGTACTCCTGGGTGAGCCGGCTGAGCAGCAGCCGGCCGGCGGCGACGCCGGTGTCGTACGACGGGTTGACGACCGTCGTCAGCGCGGGGCTGACGATGGTGGCGGCGTCGACGTCGTCGAACCCGGCGACGGCGACGTCGTGGGGGACCGACAACCCGGCCTTGTGGACGGCGTCGATCGCTCCGATCGCCATGAGGTCGTTGGCGCAGAACACCGCGTCGGGACGGTCAGGGTGGGCGAGCAGCCGGCACATGACGTCGTACCCGCCGCGGCGCGTCCAGTCCCCGGGGACGAGCAGCGTGGGGTCGACGGCGAGGCCGGCGTCCCGGACGGCCCGGGTGAAGCCCTCGGTGCGGCTGGTGGCGAGAGGACCCTCGATCATCGCGACCCTGCGGACCGGGCGCCGGACGAGCTGGCTGACGACCGTGTAGGTCCCGATGCCGTCGTCGGGGGCGACGACGTCGATGAGCGGGTGGTCGAGCGCCTCCCCGATGCACACCACGGGGACGCCGAGGTCCGCAGGGATCCGCGCACCGCCCGACGCGCCGTCGACCGACGCCATCACGAGGCCGTCCGCGCCCCGGTCGACGATGTCCTCGAGGAACGCGGTCTCCCGGTCCGCGGCGCCGTCGGTGTTGCAGACGTACGTGCCGTACCCCGCGTCGTAGACGACGTCGGCCAGACCCCGGGTGAGCACGCTGAAGAACGGGTTGGTGATGTCGGGGACGACCACCGCGATCATCTGCGAGCGGCGGGTGCGCAGCGAGCGGGCGGTGTGGTTCGGCCGGTAGCCGAGGGTGCGGATCGCCTCGTGCACGGTCTCGCGAGTGCTCGCGGCGACCAGCCTCTTGCCGGAGAGCACGTGCGACACCGTCGTCGCGCTCACACCCGCGAGCTCCGCCACCTGGGTGATCGTCACCCGGGGCTGCTCGGTCGTGGTGCGGCTGGTGGCCATCGACGGCCTTCCGTGGAGGTCGAGGCCCGGACACGGCTGGGCCGCGTCCGGAGTTGGTCGATGTTATCCCTGGTGCAATCGATTTGGGCGCCACCCTGGTGGAGGCGCCCCAGGGTAGGGCCGCGGGTGGTTCGCGAGTCCGCCCTCCCGGAGAGGTCACACGTCCGCAACAGTCCCGTCACGGTGTCTTGACAAGCCTGTCGCGCGACGCTGATGCTGACCGCAGCCAAACGATTTGCATGGCCTCCGGGGGACCTCGTCGGGTGCGTCGAGGAGCGGTTCTGGAGCAGCGTCGGCCGATCAGAGGAGCACGTCCATGAGAACTCGCCAGATCCGCTCGACCACCACGGTGGCCGCCCTCGTCCTGGCCGCGAGCGCCGCGCTCGCCGGCTGCGGCGGCGATGACGGGTCCTCGGGCACGGACAACCCCGACACCCAGAAGGGCGCCGGCGAGGGGCCGGTCAAGGACCCGACGGAGCCCACCACGGTGTCGTTCTTCTCCTGGATCGGGAACTCCCCGGAGATGAAGAAGACGGTGGCCGACTTCGAGAAGCTCCACCCCAACATCGACATCAAGCTGCAGAACGTGCCCGCGGACTCCGCGGCGCAGGTGCTGACCACGCGCATCGCCGGCAACAACCCCCCGGACGTGGCCTTCGTCAACGCCAGCGACACCGCCGACTACGCCGCGCGCGGCGCGCTGGTCGACCTCACCGACTACATCAGCCGCAGTGACGTCGTGAAGCCCGACGACTACGTCGAGGCGTTCAAGACCTTCGTCACCTACGAGGACAAGATGTGGGGGCTGCCGATCGACGGTGAGACCACCGGGCTGTTCTACCGGACCGACATGTTCGAGGCCGCGGGCATCGAGGAGCCGCCGACGACCTGGGAGGAGTTCGAGGCGGCTGCTGCCGCGCTCACCGACCCCGCCAAGAACGAGTACGGCTACGAGCTGTTCGCCAGTGAGGCCGCCTACTACTGGTATCCCTGGCTCTACCAGGCCGGTGGCGACCTCCTCAGCGAGGACGGCGAGATCCTGTTCACCAGCGACGAGGCCAAGACGGCGGCGGAGTTCTACGTGAACCTCGCGAAGTACTCGCCGAAGGACTACCTCAACTCCAACTCCTACGACGGCCGGGTCGCGTTCGCGGAGGGTCAGGTCGGGATGTACATGGCCGGCGCCTGGTTCGCCGGCGTGCTCTCCGACGAGTTCCCGCAGATCGACGGCAAGTGGGCCAGCGCCCCGCTGCCGGAGGGGCCCGCCGGCTGCAAGACCACCATCGCCGGCGACGCGGTCATCATGATGAACCAGACCGAGAGCTCCGACGCCTCGTGGCTGTGGATGGAGTACCTCTCCCGCCCCGAGCAGCTGGCAGAGATGACCTACCTCACCGAGGGAACGCTGCTGCCGCCGCTCACCTCGCTGCTGGAGTCCGACGAGATCGTCCAGGAGAAGCCGGTCCTCGAGGGCTTCATCGACCTGATGGAGTGCGGCGTCGCCAGCACCGTGTCGAACCCCAAGTTCCCGCGGGTCGAGACGATCCTCAACGAGGAGCTCGGCAAGGCGATGTACGGCGAGCAGACGGCCGAAGAGGCGATCAACAACGCGGCGCAGCAGGGCGAGGCCATCCTGGCACGGGGCTGATCGCGGGATGACCACGGTTGCCAGCCGTAAGGCGCCGCCGCCCGACATCCGGGACTCCCGCGTCCGCCACCTCGGGCACCGGATCTGGCGGGAGCGCTCGGCGTACCTGTTCCTCGCGCCGGGGATCATCGTCTTCTCGATCTTCACCCTTGCGGCGCTGGTCTTCGCCTTCTACCTGACCTTCCACCGGTGGAGCATCATCGAGCCGGCGAAGCCGTTCGTGGGGTTGACCAACTACCGCGACATGATGAACGACGAGCGGTTCGCGGAGTCGGTGGTCAACACCGTCTACTTCACCGGCGCCTCGGTGCCGCTCAGCATGAGCATCGGGCTGGCCCTCGCGGTGCTGCTCAACCTGCCGATCCGGTTCCGGGCGGTGTTCCGCACCGCGTACTACCTGCCGGTGGTCACCCCGTTCATCGTCTCCGCACTGCTGTGGAAGTGGCTCTACAACGGCGACTACGGCTTGTTCAACTTCTACCTGCTCAAGGCGCACATCATCGACGAGCCACTGCTGTGGCTGTCCTCGCAGAACCTCGCGATGCCGGCGGTGATCCTCATGAGCGTGTGGAGCGGCGTGGGCTTCAGCATGGTGGTCTACCTCGCCGGGCTGCAGTCGATCCCGGCCGAGCTCTACGAGTCCGCGATGATCGACGGGGCGGGACCGTTGCGACGGCTGCGCCACATCACGATCCCGATGCTGCGCCCGACCACGCTGTTCCTGCTCGTCATCGGCATCATCGGCTCGTTGCAGGTATTCACGCAGATCTTCGTGATGACCAGCGGCGGACCGGTCAACAAGACGACGACGATGGTCTACTACATGTACCTCTGGGCCTTCAAGTATTACGACATGGGCTACGCCAGCACGCTGGCCTTTGCGCTCTTCGCCATGCTGCTGGCCTTCACGGCCTTCCAGCTGCGGCTGTTCCGGCAGGAGGCGTGAGGACACCGGTGGGCAGCTCATGAGCATCATCGAGAAGGACGCCGAAGCCCCGGCGCCGGTCCCCCCGGACCCGGTCGAGCCAAAGCAGCACGACAGCCCCGCCACGCGCTTCAGCCTCCGCGCGAAGCTGCTCACCTACCTGATCCTCGCGCCGGTGGCGATCTTGTTCGTGGCACCGTTCGCGTGGCTCATCAGCGCGTCGTTCCAGCCGCTGAGCGACATCTTCCAGACCCCGCCCACCTGGGTCCCGTCCGACCCGACACTGTCCGGTTACAAGGGCTTCCTCAACGTCGGTGAGCTGACCGAGGCGCAGCAGGGACAAGGCCACGGTGAGTGGCGCTGGTTCCTCAACAGCGCGCTCGTGGCCACCGCGATCACGGTGCTGCAGACCTTCTTCAGCGCGTTGTGCGCCTACTGCTTCGCCAAGCGGCACTTCCCGGGTCGCGACGTGATCTTCGTGCTGTTCCTCGCCACGATGATGGTGCCGGGCTACGTCACGTTGATCCCCAACTACATCATCATCCAGCACATCCCGTTCTTCGGCGGCAACGACTGGGCGGGCACGGGCGGCCACGGCTGGCTGGACTCCTACTTCGGACTGATCATGCCGGGCGTCGTCAGCGCGTTCGCGATCTTCCTGATCCGCCAGTACATGCTGTCGATCCCCGACGAGCTGCTCCAGGCGGCCCGCATCGACGGGGCCGGGGAGTTCCGGATCTTCTGGTCGGTCGTCATGCCGCTGTGCGTGCCCGCGCTCGCGGCCCAGGCGATCTTCACCTTCCAGGGCGCCTGGGAGGACTTCTTCTGGCCGCTCATCATCATGTCCGACCCCGACAAGTACACCGCCCCGGTCGGGCTCGCGTTGTTCGTCGTGCAGAACCGCACGTCGTGGAACCTGCTGTTCGCCGGCTCGGTCATCGCGACGATCCCCATGATCTTGGTCTTCATCGTGTTCCAGCGGCAGTTCATCCAGGGGATCGCACTGTCCGGGGTGAAGGGCTGAACGAGGACGAGGCCGTCCGGTGAGCGACCCGCTGAGGGTCGGGATCGTCGGCGCAGGGATGATCGGGGGCTGCCACAGCAGGGCGTACGCCGACACCCCGGGTGTCGAGGTCGCGGCGGTGTGCGACGACCGGCCGGCCAAGGCCGAGGAGCTCGCCGCGACCACCGGCGCGGCCGCCGTACCCGACTTCGAGGCACTCCTGGCCCTCGGGGTCGACGTGGTGAGCGTGTGCACCCCTCCGGACAGCCACGTCGACCTGGCGCTGCGGTCGCTCGGCGCCGGCTGCCACGTCATGTGCGAGAAGCCGGTCGCCCGCGACCTCGCCGACGCCCGCCGGCTGCTCGGAGCCGCCCGGGACGCGGAGGACGCGGGCCTGGTGGTCGGGATCGGGCACGTGGCCCGCTTCGAGGCCGAGCACGCCGCCGCGCAGCGGCTCGTGGCCGACGGCCTGATCGGCCGGGTCGCCATGATGACCCACTCGATGACCAGCGCCTTCCCCAGCTGGAGCGAGGGCGGCTGGCTGGCCGACCCGGAACGGTCGGGCGGCCCGCTCCTGGACCTCGCCGTCCACAGCTTCGACTACCTCGCCTGGGTCAGCGGCAGCCGGGCCGTCCGCGTGCACGCGGTCGCCGGGGACACCCCGGTCGGCCCGGACACCTACGCGCTGGCGACCGTGCGCTACGACAACGGCGCGATCGGCCAGGTCCAGGCGAGCTGGGCCGACCCGGCGTCGCGAGGGTTCCGGCTGGCCTGCGAGCTCGTCGGCACCGAGGGCCGGGTGAGCTGGGACTACGGCTCGATCAGCAACGGCCGGCTGCACCGCAGCGACGGGTCCAGCGAGGTGTTCTTCCCGCTGGAGGAGCGCGGGTACGCCGCGGAGATCGCGGCCTTCACCGAGGCGGTCCGAGCCGGCGGCCCCGCGCCAGTGCCCGTCGGAGCCGGGTACCAGGCGCTGCGCACCGCCCTCGCGGCTCACCGGTCCCTGGAGAACGGGCAGCCCGTCGACCTGACCACCTGGGAGGCGACATGAGCGAGGCCCCGCTGGGGGTGGCGGTGGTCGGCTGCGCCCACCGTCCGCACGCGTGGTCCTACGCCCGTGCCCTGGCCACCGGCCCGACGACCCGCCTGGTCGGGGTCCACGACCCCGACCCGGAGCTCGGTCACTCGGTCGCCGACGATTTCGGAGCGCCGTACGTCGCGGACGTGGAGGCGCTGGTCGCGTCGCCGGAGGTCGGGGCCGTGGTGGTCTGCAGCCCCACGGCGCAGCACCGTCGCGACGTGGAGCTCGCCGCGCGGCACCGCCGGCACGTGCTCTGCGAGAAGCCCCTGGCCACCACCCTCGAGGACGGCGAGGCGATGGTGCGGGCGACTGGCGAGGCCGGGGTGCAGCTGCACCTGGCGTTCGTCTCGCGGATGCTGCCGGTGGTCGACCGGGTCAAGGCCGCTGTCGACAGCGGCAGCCTCGGCGACGTCGTGGGGATCCGGGCGGGAAACCGCGGGCGGCCGCCGCTCCCGCCGCAGTACCCGGCCTGGATCACCACGCCGGCGGACTCCGGCGGCGGTGCGCTGATCGACCACTCGGTGCACCTGACCGACCTCGTCCGCTACCTCACCGGGCAGGAGGTCGCCGCCGTGGCCGCGGAGACCGGGTCGCTGCTGTGGTCGGCGGGGGTCGAGGACTGCGCGCTGCTGTCGCTGCGCCTGACCGGGGGCGCGGTCGCCGGCCTCGACCCCAGCTGGTCGATCCCGGCGGGGAACCCGTGGGACTACGACTTCTTCCTCGAGCTGGTCGGGACCGAGGGCTCGGTGGAGGTCGACGACCTCGCGGAGTCGGTGCAGCTGGTCAGTGCCCGGGCCGGCGGTGGGCTGCGGCTGGTCGGGTTCGGCGAGGACCCGGACGCCGCGATGGTCGCGGCGTTCGCCGCGTCCGTGAGGGCCGGTGAGGTGCTGCCGCCGTGCGCGGACGGCGCGGACGGGTTGCGAGCACTCGAGGTGGCGCTGGCCGGCTACCGCTCGGCCGGCGACGGCGCCCGCTTCGTGCCGGTCCCGTGACTGCCACTGCCACCGCCGCGGACGTCGCCGCCGACGTCGTGGTGGTGGGCGCGGGGGTCATCGGCGCGTCCGTCGCGCTGGAGCTGGCCCGCGCGGGGCGTTCGGTCGTCGTCCTCGACCGGGCCGGGGCCGTCGGGCACGGCTCGACCAGCGCGTCCAGCGCCATCGTCCGGTTCGGCTACTCGACCTTCGCCGGAGTCGCGCTCGCCTGGGAGTCGCACGCGGCCTGGGTCGACTGGGAGGGCCATCTCGGGAACCGCGATCCCCGCGAGCAGGCCGCGTTCGTGCGCACCGGCATGCTGGTGCTGGGCGGACCCGACCGCACGACGACCGCGCTGTTCGACCGCGCCGGCGTCCCCTGGGAGTACTGGTCGCCGGACGAGGTGGCGCGGCGGCTGCCCGGCCTGGACCCGGGTGCGTTCGGTCCGCCGGTCCCGGTGACGTCCGAGCGGTTCTTCGACCCCCCGCACGGGCTCCTCGGCGGCCTCTGGACCCCGGACGCCGGGTACGTCGACGACCCGACGCTTGCGACCTCGGACCTCGCGTCCGCCGCCGAGCGCCACGGTGCCCGGTTCCTGCTCCGGCGGGAGGTCGTCGCCGCCGCCCGTCCCGACGACCGCTGGCGGGTCGGCACGGCGGCCGGGGAGGTCGTCAGCGCGCCGGTCGTGGTGAACGCCGCCGGCCCGTGGTCCGGCCGGCTCAACGCGTTGGCCGGTGTCGGCGGGGACTTCTGTGTGGCGACGCGGCCTCTGCGTCAGGAGGTCCACGTCGTCCCCGGGGGACCGAGGGCTCCCGGGGTCGTGCTCGCGGACCCGGACCTCGGCACGTACTCACGACCCAGCGGGCCCGACGGTGCCGCGCTGCTGGTCGGCGGCCTCGAGCCGGAGTGCGACCCGCTGGAGTGGCTCGACGACCCGGACGCCGCGGACGCCCGGCCGACGCAGGCGCGGTTCGAGGCGCAGGTGACCCGGGCGGCGCGCCGCTACCCCGACCTCCCGGTGCCGAACCGCCCGACCGGGATCGCCGGCGTGTACGACGTCGCCGACGACTGGACCCCCATCTACGACCGCACCGACCAGCCGGGGTTCTTCGTCGCCATGGGGACCAGTGGCAACCAGTTCAAGAACGCGCCCGTCGTGGGTCGGGTGCTGGCTGCGCTGGTCGACGCCGTCGAGGCGGGCCACGACCACGACGCCGAGCCGGTCCGGCTCCGGTTGCCGCGCACCGGCCTCGAGGTCGACCTCGGCACGTTCTCGCGTCGTCGGCGGATCGGCTCGGGTCCCGCCAACGTCCTCGGCTAGCTCCTTGGCGGAAGTCGGTCGGGCGGCATGAACCGCTCGAACCACGCCAGCATCCGGGTGCACTGGTCCACCAGCGTCTCGAGGCTCCACACGCCGTGGCCCTGGTCGGGGTAGACGACCAGGGTCGTCTCGACCCCTCGCTCGGCGAGCGCCGCGTGCATCACCTGGGCCTGCGACACCGGGGTGGCGAGGTCCTGCAGCCCGGCGGTCACCAGCAACGGCGTACGACAGCGGTCGGCGGAGGCGAGGGGGCTGCGCGTGCGGTACTGCGAGGCCGGGTCGCGCCAGTCGCCCTGGAGGAACGCCGCGTCGAACTCCGGGATGTTGCTCGTCAGGTGCTGGGTGACCCAGTCGGTGACCGGGGAGCGCGCCACCGCAGCGGTGAAGACGTCGCTGACGCACGGCATCCAGCACGCGAGGAACCCGCCGTAGCTGATGCCCGTCACACCGACGCGCTCCGCATCGGCGACCCCTCGCTCGACGAGGAGCCGGACACCCGTCAGCACGTCGTCGACGTCCCGGCCGCCCATGTCGCCGTACACCTGCGCAACGAAGTCGCTGCCGCGTCCGGTGCTGCCCCGCGGGTTCGGACGCAGCATGGCGTACCCCCGCGCCACCAGCACCGACACGTGCGGGTCGCGGCCCGCCCAGGTGGCGCGCCAGGCATGCACGGGACCGCCGTGGATCCCGACGACCAGGGGGTGGGGTCCCGGCCCCGGCGGCACGGTGAGCAGGCCCTCGACCTCCAGCCCGTCCGCGGAGGTCCAGGAGAGCGTCGAGGTCTCACCGGCGACAGCCGCCTGGTGGGCGGCACCCGGGCCGGCCACGGCGAGCACCGGTCGGAAGCCGCCGGGCTCGAGGACGCCGAGGGCCGGCGGGCTGCGGTGACCCTCGAGGACGACCACCGGCGCACGACCCGGCGCTCCGGCGATCTCCGGCTGGTACTCCCCGCTGGTCTCCTCTCCCGCCCAGACCTCGGTCCACGTGTCCTGCTCGACGTCGAGGGAGGCCACCACGGTCCGCAGCCCCCGCAACCCGGTGAGCAGCACCGTCCGGTCGTCGCGCCAGTGGTGGTCGGTCGTGTAGACGCCGCGGGTGTTCGCCACGCGGTGCTCACGACCCCGTCCCACCACCAGGTCGCCGGCCGGTAGTCCGCGGTCGCTCTGGACGGCGGAGAGCACCGACCACCGGCTGCCGTCGGGAGCCGAGCGCGGCTGTGCGAGCTGGTGCGCGGGCTCGTGCAGCGTCGTCACCTCCCCGGTCGCCAGGTCGACCCGTTCCAGCAGGGGCGCGTACCAGGCGCCTTCTCCGCCTCCCTCGCTGGTCAGCAGCACCATCGCGTCGTCGCCGGACCAGGCGAGCTCCCAGACGTTGCGGGAGCCGACCTGCTCGACGTGGTCCCCCGGCCGGTCGACCGACCAGAGACAGACGACCCGGCGGGCGCTCGCCGCTGCGGGCAGAACGCGCGGCCGCCAGGTCGGCTCGTCCGGCCCGCCGATCGTGCCGGTGCCGTCGACGTCGGAGATCCCGGCTCCCGGGAGGGCCACCTGCAGCGCCAGCCGGGTACTGCCGGGCGACCAGGCACAGACCTCGACCAGCCCGGGAGCGCGCGGCTCCGCGGCCAGCGGCGGCCGCCAGGACCCGGCTGTCCGGTCACGGGCGGCCGGCTGGTCAGGGAGCCAGGTGCGGGGTGACCAGTCGGCCTCGTCCGTGACCACGGCGCGCCCCGGGCGGTCGGGTGGCGTCGCCACGAGCGCCAGCCGCCGGCCGTCCGGTGACCAGGCAGCCCCGCGTGACTCCGGCTCCCCGACGTCGACCAGACGGTGCCGTCCGGTCGCCAGGTCGACCAGCGCCACGTGCCGGCGTACCGGCGGGTCCTGCGCCGGCTCCCGGACCGCCACGGTGCACGCCACGACGTCGAGCGTCGGGTGCAGCGCGACCTCCGCCACGTCCTCGATGCCGTCCTGACCCGGGGCGCGGCAGCGGGTCAGGTGCTCGGCCACCCACCGCTCGAGCTCGGTGGGGAGCGTCGGGTCGGTGGGCGGCTCGTGGTCGCGGAGGTCGGCCGGCACGGCTCAGGGCCAGGTGTAGGCGTCCGGGGCCTCACCGCCGGGGCCGGGGAACAGCGTGTCGAGCGTGGCGAGGGTCTCCTCCTCGAGCCCCACGTCGAGTGCCGGCAGGGCGCCGGTGAGCTGGTCCAGCGTGCGCGGGCCGAGCACCGGGGCGGTGACCCCGGGTTGCGCCAGCAGCCAGCCCAGCGCGAGCGCGGCCGGGGTCACGTCGAGCCCGGCGGCCAGGTCCTCGTACTGCTGGAGCCGGTCGAGGTTGGCTGCGATGCGCCGCTCCCGGGTCGAGTGCGCGAGCAGCGCGCTGTCGTCGCCCCGTCGACCGGCGGCGGCGCCTGCGGCGGCGCCGGCGAGCAACCCACCCGCCAGCGGGCTCCAGGGCAGGAGGCCGATGCCGTAGTGGCGGGCGGCGGGCAGCACCTCGAGCTCGATCGTGCGTTCCATGAGGTTGTACAGGGACTGCTCGGACGCCAGCCCGAGGGTGTGCCGTCGGGACGCCGCCTCCTGCGCCGCGGCGAGGTGCCAGCCGGCGAAGTTGCTGCTGCCGACGTAGACGACCTTGCCGTCGCGGACCAGCCGGTCGGTCGCCTCCCAGATCTCCTCCCACGGCGTGGCGCGGTCGACGTGGTGGAACTGGTAGAGGTCGATGTGGTCGGTCTGCAGGCGGCGCAGGCTGTCCTCGCACGCCTTGCGGATGTGCAGCGCCGAGAGGCCCCCGGCGTTCGGCCAGTCGCTCGTCGGGACGTAGAGCTTGGTGGCGAGCACGACCTTGTCCCGTCGGGACGGGTCGTCGGTGAACCAGCGGCCGAGGATCGACTCGGACCCGCCGCCGCTGTAGATGTCGGCGGTGTCGAAGAAGTTGATGCCGACGTCGAGGGCGGCGTCCATGATCTGCTGGCTGGCCTGCTCGTCGGTGTGCCAGCCGAAGTTCATCGTGCCCAGCGCCAGCCTGCTGACCCGGGCGCCGGTCCGACCCAGGTGGACGTAGTGCATCGGCGAACCTTCCGGTGACGGGTGGTGGACCGGCTCACGGCGCCGGCCGAGTCCGTCGTACCCCACGTGCCGCGCCTGTACCACCCCACGCTCCGGACGGGCCGCGCTGTGGGCGGCCGGCGCACGGTTTCTCAAGGGATGCAGGCAAACCGGCACCTGCCACGGGTCACAATCCGTGGGAAGTGCCAGTACGCCGTGGCAGGTGGCCTCCCCGACCTCGCAACCCGTCGAGCCGCCCCCCATGACCGGTCGAGCCGCCCACCATGGAGGGCGACTCGACCGGTCACGGGGGGCGGCTCGGCACGGGGGAGGGGGAGAGGGCGCGGGCGACCGGACCGGCGGCTCAGCCCCGGAGCGCGTCCTTGACCCGCCCGACGTCGCTGGGTGGTACCGAGAGGTCGTCGACGCCGAGCGCGACCAGCCGGCGCGCGAGCTCGGGCTCGGCGGCCATCTGTCCGCACACGCCCACCTCGCACCCGCCCGCGTGCGCCCCGTCGACCAGGATCTGCAGGGTGCGCCAGACCGCCGGGTGGTCCGGTCGGTACAGGTGGGCGACCGCGGTGTTGGTCCGCTCCGCGGCCATCACGTACTGCACGAGGTCGTTGGTCCCGACCGAGACGAAGTCCACCAGCGCAGCGAGCTCCTCGACGGCGAGGGCCGCCGCCGGGACCTCGACCATGACCCCGACGCCCGCCAGCTCGCCGACCTCACGCCCTTCGGCCTGCAGCGCCGACCGCGCCGCGGTGAGCTCCTCCTGCAGGGTCACGACCTCCTCGGAGACGGTGACCATCGGCGCCATCAGCGCGAGCTGCGTCCCGTCCCCGGCCACCTCGGCGGCGGCCCGCAGCACCGCCCGGAGCTGGACCCGCAGGAGGTCGCGCCTGGCGAGGGACAGCCGCAACCCGCGTTCACCGAGGAAGCCGTGGCGGACCGGGTCGAGGTCGAGCGCGGCCACCGGCTTGTCGCCGCCGACGTCGAAGGTCCGGACCACGACCCGTCGGGCCCCCTGCTCCCGGGCGATCGCCGTCAGGGCTTCCACCTGCTCGTCCTCGGTGGGCAGTGAGGTGCGGTCCGCGAGCATCAGCTCGGTCCGCACCAGTCCGATGCCGTCGGCCCCTTCCTGTCGGGCCCGTGCCGACTCGGTGACCGACGCGACGTTCGCCAGGACCGGGACGACTCTCCCCTGCACGGTGACGGCGGCCTGTGCCCCGGCGCGTCGCGCCTCCGCCGACGCGCTCTCGGCCCGGGCCCGCGCTCGGGCCGTCGCGACGCGCTCGTCCGGAGGAGACAGCGCCACCGTCCCCGCCGAACCGTCGAGCACCACCTCGCGGTCCGGTGCGAGGGCGCCGGCGAGGTCGAGCAGCGACGGACCGAGGGACACCACGCACGGCAGACCCAGCCCTCGCGCCAGGACGACGGCGTGCGCGGTGGGACCCGCGCCGGCGAGCGCCAGTCCCACCGTCCCGCGCTCCGCGAGCACCGGCACCCAGGACGGAGGCAGCGAGTCGGCGACGACGACGCGACCCGCCACCTCCGCCCGCGGGGGTGGCGCTGCTCCGGAGCCGAGGACCTCGAGCACCTGCAGCGCGACGTCGCGGACGTCCGCCGACCGCTCGGCGAGGAACGCGTCACCGGAACCGGCGAGCCCGTCGGCGACCTCGAGCGCGCCGGACCACCAGGCGCTCGCCGCGGGTCGTCCTGCGCGCAGCCGCGCGGCGACGGCAGCGTCGAGGTCCGGGTCGGCGAGCAGGGCGGCGTGCATCGCGAGCACGTCGGCCCCCGGGTGTTCGGGCGGCATGGCTCCCAGCCGGAGAGCCACTTCGTCGCGAGCGGCGTCGGCCTTCCGCCGCTCCTCCTCCGGGTCCGCGGCGACCTCGTCCCCGAGGTCCGGCGCCGGCTCGCCCAGGACGAGGACCGGGGCCACCGCGGTGCCCGGGGACGCCGCGATCCCCTGGAGGAGCCCGCCCGCGGGTGGGGGGACCGGCGTCGGGGAGGGTGCAGACCCGGTCGGCGCCGGGTCTCGTTCCGACTCACCGAACCCGGAGAGGAGGAGGTCGGCGAGCTGGTCCAGCGCCTGCTCGGCCTGGGTGCCGCTGGCCACCACCCGGACCCGGTCGCCGCCGCGGAGCCCGAGTGCGACGACGCGGAGCAGGGCCGCGGCGTCGGTGAGCGGGTCGCCCTCCCGGCCGACCTGCAGCAGCGTCCCCCGGCCCGCGGCGGCTCCCGCAAGGGCGGCCACCTGCGCCGCGGGACGCGCATGCAGCCCGAGCGGGTTGCGGAGGGTGACCGTGCGCTCGCGGGCGGCGACGTCCGCGGCCACGGACCCACGCATGCCTCCGCCCGCCTCCGGGGCCGGCTCCTCGGACCGACCGGAGTCGCGCACGGCAGCCAGGACGGCGTCGATCCCGGCCCCGCCCTGCGCCGCGACCGCTGCTGCCAGCGCCCCTTCGACGAGCGGCCCGTGCCCCAGCACGGCGCGATCGGGGTCGTCGAGCAGCTCGACGGCCATCTCTGCGGTCATGACGGCGCTGCCGAGGTCGCACAGCACCACCGCATGTTCGCCAGCCTCGAGGGCCGCGGCGATCGCCGCCTGGACCCGCTCGAGATCGGTCCCGAGGCTCCCGTCCGACGACCCGCCGGCGGTCGTGACCGTGACATCGGGCGCCATCTGGACGACAAGCTCCCGTACGCCGGTTGCGAGGGCGCCGGAGTGGCTGACCACCACGAGGGCGACCGGCGCCACCTCAGCCGACGCTGCGGACGAGGGCCTGCAGCAGCATGTCGGTCGACGCCGCCCCGGGGTCGAGGTGCCCGGCGCTCCGATCGCCGAGGTAGGACGCACGACCCTTGCGCGCCACGAGCGGCACCGTCGAGGCGGCGCCTCCAGCAGCCGCACCTGCGGCCGCGGCGACCACCGCACGGAGGTCACCCTCGTGCGCCACGGCCTCCTCGGCCGCGCTGACGGCCGGGTCCCACGCGTCCACCATCGTCTTGTCGCCCACCTCCGCCTTGCCGCGCGCGACGATCCCGTCCCTGGCTGCGCGGAGCAACGCGGCGACTCCGGCGGCGTCGAGGCTCTCGGCGTCGCCCGCAGCGCTCGACGCACGCAGGAACGCGGTCCCGTACAACGGACCGGCGGCGCCGCCGACCGTCGAGATCAGCGTCGTGGCGACCAGCTTCAGCACCTGCCCAGGGGTGCTCGTCGGGTCCGCGGCGTCGAGCTGGGCGACGACCGCGGTGAGCCCCACGGTCCATGTTGGCCCCGTGGTCGGCGTCCCCGATCTCACGGTCGAGGTCGATGAGCCGGTCCCGGTCCTCGCGGACGTCGGCCGCCCATGCCCTGACCCACTGGACGACGCGAGCGGCGTCGAGCTCCGCGGCGTCGGTCACGCGTCACATCCCCCATCGCAGGGCCGGCGTGCACACCGGCTGGTCCCACAGCTCCACCAGGTCGTCGTCGACCGTGAGCACGGTCACCGAGGCGCCCTGCATCTCCAGCGAGGTGATGTAGTTGCCGACCAGCCGTCGCTCCACCTGGACGCCCAGGTCCGTGAGGATCCGCTCGACCGCCCGGTGGACGATGTAGAGCTCGATGAGCGGCGTCCCGCCCATGCCGTTGGTCATCACGACGACCCGGCTGCCGGCCTCGAGCCGCAGGTCCTCGACCACGGGGTCGAGGAGCCGGGCCGCGACCTGGTCCGCGGTCCCGGCCGGCACGCGCTCTCGGCCGGGCTCCCCGTGGATCCCGATGCCGATCTCCATCTCGTCCTCGGCCAGGTCGAACGTCGGACGGCCGGCGTGGGGGACCGTGCACGACGTGAGCGCCATCCCCATGGACCGGACCTGGGACACGACGCGGCGGGCGAGGGACTCACAGGCATCGAGGTCGTCGCCGCGCTCGGCGGCGGCGCCGACGATCTTCTCGACCAGGACGGTCCCGCCGACCCCGCGTCGGCCCGCGGTGTACAACGAGTCCTTCACCGCGACGTCGTCGTCCACGACGACGCTGCGGACCTCGATGCCCTCGACGGCGGCCAGCTCGGCCGCGGTCTCGAAGTTGAGGACGTCCCCGGTGTAGTTCTTCACCAGGTGCAGGACGCCGGCGCCTCCGTCGGCCGCGACCGTGGCGGCCTGGATCGGGTCGGGCGTGGGCGACGTGAAGACGGCCCCCGGCACGGCAGCGGTCAGCATCCCGTGCCCGACGAAGCCGCCGTGGAGCGGTTCGTGCCCGCTGCCACCTCCCGAGACCAGGCCGACCTTCCCCGACGGGGCACCCCCCGCGCGGACCAGGTAGTGCGGCGACAGGTGGACCTCGACGAGGTCGCCGTGAGCGAGCGCCATCCCCTCGAGCGCCTCGTCCACGACGCGTTCCGGGTCGTTGATCAGCTTCTTCATCCGCAGGCCTTCCGTCGGCGTCACGTGACGGTAGCCCGCAGCGGCCCGGATGGGGAGTCCCCGGCCGATCCGCACCTGCGCGGGCGGACCGTCGGAGGCGCCGGCACACCGGTCACGCGTACCGGAAGGTGCGCCGCTCGGCGCGCTCGTGGAGCGGCCGCACCAGCCGCAGGAAGACGGCGTACGCCGGTCCGGACTGACGCAGCAGGTGGCCCAGCGCGGCGGGGGGCAGGTCGTCGGCGACCCAGTCGAGCAGGAAGGGGACCAGCCGCACCGGGTGCCGTCGGGTGCCGCCCGCTCGGAGTCGGCCCACTGCTGCTCGCTCATCGTGCGCGGCACAAGGGGGAGCGCCTTGCACTCCCGGTGCTCGAGGTGGTCGGGCACGCCTCCCGGCACGGGATCCACCCTCACCACACCGAGCGCCTGGCGGCGTACTGGGTCGAGGCGCTCGGAGGCCCGTCGCGGTTCACCGGGCCTACGGTGACGAGTCGTCGGTCGTCCGGATGCACAGCGGCAACGGGGAGCACGAGGACATGGACGACCGCGCGGTCGCGTGCTTCGACGAGGCGATGACCGACAGGGGGCTCACCGACGACGCCCCGGTGCGGGCCGTCCTGCACGACTGGTTCAGCTGGTCGACGCGGACCAGCCTGGCCCGGTACCCGGAGTCGGCTGCGGACGTGCCGGAGGGCCTGCGGGTCCGGCGCTGGGGCTGGGACGGCCTCGAGGAGCCGCCGTGGCAGGGCGCCGTCCGCTGACCCGGGCTGAGCGCGCCGCCGGTCCGGCGTACGCCGCAAGCCGACGGTTTCCCAAGGTATGCAGGCGAGTTCGCACTCCCCACGGGTCACGTGCCGTGGGAGGTGCGAGTACGCCGTGGGGAGTCCCGGTTCGTCGGCCTCAACCTCACCCCCGGGCGCCCTCGGACCCTCGTACGCCGCTGCCCCGTCATCCGGTGGGCAGATGTCCGTGGGGGGTCCGTGAGGAGCAGTTGAGCACCGGATCAGTCCGAGCGGCGACTCGACCCCGTCATGAGGGGCGGCTCGACCGGTCATGAGGGGCGGCTCGGCACATGGGCGGGGCGGTGCGGGGTACGGGCCCGCCATGGCGAAGGACGAGTTCCACAAGGGCGACCACGTGACGTGGAAGAGCCACGGCGGCGAGGCTGAGGGCGAGGTGGTCAAGAAGATCACCTCCGACACCGAGGAGGCCGGGCGTCAGGTGCGGGCCAGCAAGGACGACCCGCAGTACCTGGTCAGGAGCGACAAGAGCGGCGGCGAGGCGGTCCACAAGCCGACCGCCCTGCACGAGAAGGACTGAGGCTCCGCGCCGGGGGTCAGAGCGACGCGGTCAGCCCGCCGTCGACGTACAGCACGTGGCCGTTGACGAAGCTCGCGGCGTCCGAGGCGAGGAAGACGCACGCGCCGACGAGCTCCTCGACCTGACCCCACCGGCCGGCCGGGGTCCGCTTCTCGAGCCACTCGTTGAAGGCCGGGTCCGACCACAGCGCCTCGTTGAGGGGCGTGCGCATGTAGCCGGGCGCGATCGCGTTGCAGGTGAGCCCGTGCCGCGCCCAGTCGGTGGCCATGCCCTTCGTCAGGTTGGCGACCGCGCCCTTCGTGGCGGTGTACGGCGCGATCGAGTAGCGCGCGAGCAGCGCGTTGACCGACGCCACGTTGACGATCCGCCCGGACCCCCGGCCGATCATGTGCCGGGCGCACGCCTGCCCGACGTTGAAGACACTCGAGACGTTGGTACGCAGCAGCCGCTCGAAGGCGTCCTCCGGGAACTCCTCCAGCGGCGACCGGTGCTGCACGCCGGCGTTGTTCACGAGGATGTCGATCGGGCCGACCGCCTCCTCGAAGCCGTCGACGGCGGCGCGGGCGGCCGCGTGGTCGGTCACGTCGAAGGCGAGCGTGCGGCTGCCCGGCAGACCCGCGGCCGCGTCGTCGAGCTTGGCCCGGTCGCGCCCGTTGAGGACGACCGACGCGCCCGCGGCGACGAGGCCTCCCGCGAGCGCGAGACCGATGCCCTGGGACGAGCCGGTGACCAGCGCTCGCCGGCCGCTCAGGTCGAAGAGGTCGTTCAAAGGTCGCTGCCTCCGTTGTCGTCGTGCGTCAGCCGGGGAAGAGGGTGAGGCCGCCGTCGACGCGCAGCACCTGCCCGTGGATGAACTTCGCCTGCGGGCCGGCGAGGAACGCGACGGCGTCGGCGATCTCCTCGGGGTCGGCGTAGCGGTCCAGCGACCCGTCGGTGACCATCATCCCGGGGTCGGTCTCCCGGGTCGCCACGAAGCGTGCGGTCTTGGTCGGGCCGGGACTGACGGCGTTGACCCGTACGCCGTAGGGGCGCATCTCCGCAGCAAGGCAGCGCGTGTAGTGCACGACCGCGGCCTTGAGCGTCGAGTAGACGACCTCGGGGGTGACCCCCATGTGGGCCGCGGCCGAGGCGACGTTCACCACGCAGCCCGAGCCGCGGTCCCGCATCGGGCGCACGAAGGTCTGGCACACCAGGAAGGTGCCGATGAGGTTGTTGTTGGTCTCGGTCTGGATGTCCTCGAGCGCGATGTCGAGGGCGGTGTTCGGGTCGGGCTTCCCGCCGCGGCTGCCGATGTCGCCGCCGGCGCAGTTGACGAGGATGTCGACCTCGCCGAGGTCGGCGGAGATCTGCCGGGACATCTCGGCCACGGCTGCCGGGTCCCCGATGTTGCCCAGGACCGTGCTCACGCGGGTCCCGTGACGCGCGACGTCGCGCGCGACCTCGTCGATGTCGTGTGCCTCGCCGTACGTCGCCGCCCGCGTCCGGTCGAGGTCGTGGACCGCCACGTCCGCGCCCAGGGAGGCCAGCTTGTCGGCCATCGCCCGGCCCAGCCCCCGTCCCGAGCCGGTGACGAAGGCGGTCTTGCCGGTCAGGGGCCTGTGTGCGTCGGTCATCCTCGTCCCGTCGGTCATCGTCCGGCCAGCTGCAGCGCGCGCACGTTGGCGGCGCTGCGGGTGATCATGTCGTGCTCGTAGGCCAGCAGCTCCGCACCCTCGGCGCCGTGCTCCCAGGGCGTGCGGTAGTCCTCGTCCTCCGGCAGCAGGTTGACCCGCGCCGCCTGCAACGTCTCCGCGAGCGCGCGGGCGTCGACCGGGGGATAGCCGCGCCACCACTCCGGGGTGAACAGCCGGACGTGCCGCGCCTCCAGGGCACCCGGCTCCAGGACGGCGGTGAGCGATCGTCCGTCGGCGAGGAGGAGGTCGAAGATCTCGCGGAAGGGGACCGCGCCGTCCCCGATCGCGCAGCGCACGAGGCGGAAGCCCTCGTCGGTGAACTGCACGCGGTAGTCCTTGAGGTGCACGTGGCGCACCCGCGGTGCGACGGTGCGGGCGAAGGACAGCGGTGACTCGGCCACCGGGAAGGCGTTGCCGCAGTCGAGCGTGATGCCCACGTTGTCCCCCGCCTCCTCGGCCAGGTCCATGAGCTCGGCGCTGCGGAAGTCCTGGTGGTTCTCCATCGCGAGCGCGATGCCGTGCTCCGCGGCGGCGGGGGCGAGCTTGGCCAGGTCCGCCCGGATCGAGGCGATCCGCTGCGCCCACCGCGCGGCCCCGTAGGCGTTGCGGTCCCCGCACAGGACCGGCGACAGGCCCAGCCGCATCGTCGACACCCCGAGGTCGACGGCGTTGCGCAGGACGTCCGGCACCTCCTCGCCGAACAGGCTCGCGCTCGCGACGGCGACCAGGCCGTCCCGCTCCAGCCGGTCGCGGAGCGCCCGCCGGCCCTCGGGACCGAGCGCGGTGAGCCACGGGCTGTAGATCTCGACGACCTCCGCGCCCAGGTCGGCCGCGATCCCGAGGAAGCCCTCGAGACCGGTTCCCGCGGGGTTGGCGCGGGCGGTGCCCAGGCCCTGGAGGCCCACCGCCCACGTGAGGCCGTAGGGGTTGAGGCCGATCGTGAGGCCACCGGCCCCGCTCGGCGGGTGCGTCATCGGGCTCCTCCGTCCACGGTCAACAGCTGCTTGGTGATCATCCGGGAGTCGTCGGCGCACAGGAACGCCACGGCGTCGGCGACGTCGTCCTCGAGGATCTCGTGCGGGATCGCCTGCCGCGCCACCATGTCGGCCTTGGCCTCCTCGGTGTACCAGAGCCGCATCTGGCGCTCGGTCATCACCGCGCCCGGCGCGACGGCGTTCACCCGGATGCCGTGCTCGCCGAGCGCTGCGCCGAGCGACCTCGTGAGCCCGACCACGGCTGCCTTCGCGGCGGTGTAGGGGACCATGGTCGGCGCGCCCCAGCGCCAGGCCGTCGAGGACAGGTTGACCACGGCGCCACCGCCCGCGGCCCTCATCGCCGGGAGCACCGCCTGCGTGGTGAAGACCTGCTGGCGGAGGTTGATCGCCTGCGAGGCGTCCCACTGCTCGGGCGTGATGTCGTCGATCGAGTAACGCTGGTCGTTGGCAGCGTTGTTGACCAGCGCGGTCACCGGTCCGAGAGCGGACTCCACCGCGGCGACGGTGGCGCGGACGGCCGCGACGTCGGTCACGTCGCATGGCAGGAACCGGACGTCCGTGCCGAGCTCCGCGGCGAGGGCCTCACCCGCCGCCCGCTGGACGTCGAGGAACGCGACCCGGGCGCCGTTGCCGGCGAGCCTCCGCACGATCGCGGCGCCGATGCCCGACGCCCCGCCGGTGACCAGCGCGGTGCGACCGCGGAGGCTCGGATAGACAGCCCGCGTCGTCCGGTGAGCGTGCACGCTCGCTGCCTCCCTGGTCGCCCACTGACGGTGTTCTGCGCAGACCCTACGGGTTTTTCGCAACCTTTGCGGCCCCGGCGTTAGGGTGACCGACGAACGCCCCGGTCGACGAAGGCCCCGGTCGACGGGCGGCCCGGACGAGGAGGTCACGATGTCGGGAGAGGCGACGCTCCGGCGCGTGACGCTCACGACGGTGGCGCAGGCAGCCGGGGTGTCCGTGCCGACCGTCTCGAAGGTCGTGAACGGACGCAGCGACGTGGCACCTGAGACCCGGGCCCGGATCCAGCAGCTGCTCGTCGAGCACGGGTACGCCGGTCGTCCCGTCCACCAGGCCGCCGCCACGACCCTCGCCATGGCCTTCGACGCGATGCGCACGCCGAACAACCTCGAGATGATCCGCGGCGCGACCGAGGCGGCCGCCGCGGTGGGCGCCCACGTCGTCGTCGAGATCGTCCCCGACGACGCGCGCAGCACCGCGTGGGCCGACCGGGTGGCCGAGGCCCAGCACCGGGGGCTGGTCCTCGTGACCACCCGGGTGAGCCGTGAGCTGCACGGCGCCTTCGTCCGAGTCGGGGTCCCGGTCGTCCTCATCGATCCCGTGGACATCCCGCACCTCGACGTACCCAGCGTCGGCGCGACCAACTTCAACGGCGGCATCGAGGCGACCGAGCACCTGCTGTCACTGGGTCACCGGCGGGTCGGCTTCATCCAGGGACCTCCCGACGCGCTCGTGAGCGTCGCCCGGCTGCACGGCTACCACGCGGTGCTGGCGGGCGCCGGGATCGCGCCCGACCCGGCGCTGCTGCGCTCGGGTCCCTTCACCTTCGAGACCGGCTACCAGGCGGCCGACGGGCTGCTGCGGCTCTCCGACCGACCGACCGCGGTGTTCGCCTCCAACGACCTCCAGGCGCTGGGGGTCATCGAGGCGGCCCGGTCCCGTGGCCTGCGCGTCCCCGAGGACCTCAGCGTGGTCGGCTTCGACGACATGGCGCCGGCGCAGTGGTCCGCGCCGCCGCTGACGACCGTGCGGCAGCCCTTCGCGGAGATGGGGCGCGTCGCCGTGCACAACCTGCTGACGCTCGTCGACGGGGACCCGCTCGCGGCGCCCCGCGTCGAGCTGGCCACCCACCTCGTGGTCCGCGGCTCGACGGCACCGCCCCGGGGCGACGGTGCGGACCCGGCCACCGACGTCACGGGAGCGTGAGCGAGAGCTCCCTTGCGTCGGCGGTCCCGCGCACCGACGGACCGCGGTCGTCCCCGCGGGGCCCGGTCACCCAGCACAGCCCCCAGCCCTCGGTGAGGTGCTCCTGACCGGTGAGGACCTCCGCCCTGAGGGCCTGACCGTCCCGAGCCACCTCCACCACGACCCTCTCCTCGCCGGTCGCGCCCAGCAGCCGGACCTGCCGCCGGTCGCCGTCGGCGAGCTCGAACACCTCGAAGGTCGGCGCGACCGCGTCGTCGTAGTCGGGCCGGTCGCTGCGACCGCCCTCCGGGACCACCGCTCCGGGGCGGACGAGCAGCGGGAGCGAGGTCGGGTCGTGGTGCTGGCGCTCCCAGCGTGGTCCGGCGACCGCGGACCCGTCGAGGTAGCTGCGCCAGGTGCCCTCCGGGACGTAGACGTCGACGTCCCCGTCCTGGCTGAACACCGGCGCGACGAGCAGGTCGGGGCCGAGCATGTACTGCCGGTCGAGCCAGGCGCACGTCCGGTCCTCGGGGAACTCCAGCACCATCGCCCGCATCACCGGGATCCCGCGCTGGTGGGCCTCGACCGCGGCCCCCCAGAGGTAGGGCATCAGGCGGTTCTTGAGCCGCGCGAAGTCGCGGGTGACCGTCACCGCCTCCTCGTCGAAGTGCCACGGCACGCGGTAGGAGTCCGACCCGTGGAGCCGCGAGTGGGACGAGAGGAGACCGAAGGCGACCCATCTCTTGAACAGGTCCGCCGACGGCGTCCCCTCGAAGCCACCGATGTCGTGGCTCCAGAAGCCGAAGCCGCTGAGGCCGAGCGACAGCCCGCCGCGCAGCGACTCGGCCATCGAGGTCCACGTGGACTCGCAGTCACCGCCCCAGTGGACGGGGAACTGCTGTCCGCCCGCGGTGGCCGACCGCGCGAAGAGGACCGCCTCCCCCTCGCCGCGCCGGCGTCGTACCTCGTCGAAGACGGTCTTGTTGTAGAGGTGCGGGTAGTAGTTGTGCATCAGCTCCGGGTCGGACCCGTCGTGCCAGACCACGTCCACCGGGATCCGCTCGCCGAAGTCGGTCTTCACCGCGTCCACCCCCGACGCGAGCAACGCCCCGATCTTCCCCGCGAACCAGTCCCGGGCCGCGGGGTTGGTGAAGTCCACCAGGCCCATGCCGGCCACCCACATGTCCCACTGCCACACCGAGCCGTCCGGACGGCGGACCAGGTAGCCGGCCTCCGCCGCCTCGGCGAACAGCGGCGAGCGCTGGCCGAGGTAGGGGTTGATCCAGACGCTGCGCCGGAGCCCGCGGTCCCCGAGCCGCCCGAGCATCGCCTCGGGGTCGGGGAAGGCGTCACGGTCCCACTCGAAGTCGCACCACTGCAGCGGCTTCATCCAGTAGCAGTCGAAGTGCACGACGCTGAGCGGGATGTCGCGGTCGCGCATCCCGTCGACGAAGTGGCTGACGGTCTCCTCGTCGTAGTCGGTGAGGAACGAGGTGGAGAGCCAGAGCCCGAACGACCACCGGGGCGGCAGCGCCGGACGGCCCGTGAGCGCGGTGTACCGCTCGAGGATCTCCGCCGGCGACGGGCCGTGGACCACGAGGTACTCCACGGTCTCGCCGGGCACGGAGAACTGCACGGTCGAGACCACCTCCGAGGCCACCTCGAAGGACACCCGTGCCGGGGAGTTGACGAACACGCCGTAGCCGGCGTCGGTGAGGAAGAACGGGACCGTCTTGTAGGACTGCTCGCTCGCAGTCCCGCCGTCCTGGTTCCACGTCTCGACTGCCTGGCCGTTCTTCACGAACGGGGTGAACCGCTCGCCGAACCCGTAGACGTTCGCACCGACCGGGAGGACCAGTCGCTCCACCATGTGGGTGCTGCCGTCGGCGTCACGCACCGACCCCAACGACCGGGTGCCCGAGGCGGTCAGCGTGCGACCGTCGGCCGAGAAGCGGAGTCCCCACGGTCCGGTCAGGGTCGCCTCCGCCGTCAGCCGGCCCGAGGTGACGCGCAGCGCGTCGGCGTCTCGCTGCACCTGGAGGTCGACCGGGCTGTGGGTCAGGTCGAAGGCGACCGACGGCGGCGCAGTCGGCACGTGGTGGCTCGCCCGGACCGCGACCACGTCCGGCGCGGGGGAGGAGAGCTCCACGGTGATCGTCGCGGTGTTGAGGTGGGAGCCCCGGTGCTCGACCCGGCGGGTCAGGACCGCGACCGAGGCACCGTCCGCCGCGGTCCGGGTGTCCAGCGCCTCGGTGGCGTAGCGCGCCGTCACCCCCTCGCGCAGGAGCCAGTACCCGTCGTTGAACTTCATGCCGGCCCTCGTCGCCTCGGAGGATCTGGGGAGGACCAGGACCGTAGTGCAGGTCGCGAAAGGGTTTCAAACCGGGTGTGACCCTTGACACGGGTGGAGGGGTGCAGCACGCTGCTGGGAGTCGAAAGACGATCGAAACCTTTCGAGTCCGCGACTCGAGCGAACCCCCAGGGAGTACACAGCATGATCCTGAAGTCACAGAGGACCGGGGCCGCTGCCCTCGCCGCATTCGGCCTCGTCGCGCTCGCTGCGTGCGGCGACGACGGCGGCGGCGGCGACACCGGAGCCAGTGGGGACGGCGGCGACTCGGGCGGCGGCGACAAGCGCGCTTGTGTGCTGCTCCCCGACGCGGACTCCTCGAGCCGCTGGGAGAACGGTGACCGGCCCGCCCTCGAGAAGTCGTTCGAGGCGGAGGGCTTCACCACCGACATCCAGAACGCGCTCAACGACACGCAGAAGTACTCCACGATCGCCGACCAGATGCTGACCAAGGGCTGCAGCGTCATGCTGCTGGTCGACCTCAACGGCGCCGGCGTGCAGGTCGCGACGAAGGCCAAGGCGCAGGGCATCCCGGTCATCGCCTACGACCGGCCGATCGACGGCGCGGACTACTACATCTCGTTCGACAACTTCCACGTCGGTGAGCTGCAAGGCCAGATGATCGTCGACGGTCTCGACGCGGCGGGTGTCGACCCGGCCGAGGCGAGCGTCGTCTACGTCGGTGGCGACCCGACCGACGGCAACGCCAAGCAGTTCCACGACGGCGCCGACAGCGTCATGGCGGAGGCCGGCATCAAGCCGGCGTTCGAGACCGCCGGGACGTGGGACCAGACCAAGGTGGCCCCGGCGTTCGAGCAGGCCTACACCGCGCTCCAGGGCAACATCGACGCGGTCTGGGCAGCGAACGACACCAACGCCAGCGTCGTCATCCAGGTGCTCGACAAGAACGGGAAGAAGATCCCGGTGAGCGGCCAGGACGCGACGCCGGTGGGGCTGCAGAACGTGCTGCTGGGCAAGCAAGCCGGCACCGTCTACAAGCCCTTCCAGCTCGAGGCGCAGTCCGCGGTCGACCTCGTGGTCCAGCTCGCCAACGGCGAGACGCCGGAGGTCACCGAGGAGGCGCCCGACGGCACGCCGTTCATCCCGCAGGAGCCGATCGTCGTGACGACCGAGAACATGCAGCAGGTCTTCGACGACGGCAACGCGAAGGTCGCCGACGTCTGCAAGGGTCCCGCCGCCGCGGCCTGCAAGAAGGCCGAGATCAGCTGATCAGTCGAGGCTGATCCAGCCGACGACGTTGCGGGACGGGGGGATGCGGTCCAGGCTCGGTGACCAACCGGGCGTGGCCGCACCCCCCGTCTCGCACGACCCAGGAGGAATGAGATGGAACCCCTGATCCAACTGCGGGACATCCGCAAGGGCTTCGGCCCCGTCCAGGTCCTTCAGGGCGTGGACATGCAGATCCATCCCGGCATGGTGAGCGCCCTCGTCGGGGACAACGGCGCGGGCAAGTCGACGCTGATCAAGGGTCTGTCGGGTGCCCAGCCCTACGACTCCGGCGAGGTCCTCTTCGCGGGTCAGCCGGTGACGCTGACCTCCCCGCACGACGCGTCGGGACTCGGCATCGAGGTCGTCTACCAGGACCTCGCACTCTGCGAGAACCTCGACATCGTCAACAACATGTTCCTGGGCCGCGAGGACACCCACAACGGGATGCTCGACCAGGCGCAGATGGAGAAGCGCGCGACCTCAACGCTCGGCAGCCTGTCGGTCCGCACCGTCAAGTCCGTCCGGCAGAAGGTCTCCTCGCTCTCCGGTGGCCAGCGCCAGACCGTCGCCATCGCGCGAGCGGTGCTGCAGGAGGCCAAGGTCGTCATCCTCGACGAGCCGACGGCCGCACTCGGCGTCGCCCAGACCGCCCAGGTCCTGGCTCTCGTCCGCAGGCTCGCGGACCAGGGAGTCGGGGTGCTCATCATCAGCCACAACCTCGCCGACGTCTTCGAGGTCTGCGACTACATCAACGTCCTCTACCTCGGCAACATGGTCGCGCAGCTCAAGACCACCGAGACCACGTACGACGACGTCATCGGCTACATCACCGGCACCAAGACGCGCGGGACGGTCCTCGAGGAGACACTGTCATGAGCACAGGCTTCGACAAGTCGTCGAACCCTCCCACCAACACGGCTGCGGAGACGATCGCCACCGCCTCCGGCGCCTCGGCCGCCGAGCCGCCTCCCCACACCATCGCGACCGGCTACGAGGGCTCCGTGCGCGACCAGGTCGCGGCCTACGGGCAGCGCGTCCGCGGTGGCGACATGGGGATGCTGCCGGCGCTCGCCGGACTCGTCGTGCTGACGATCCTCTTCAGCTTCCTCAACGAGTTCTTCCTCACCAAGGTGAACATCGCCAACCTGCTGACGCAGACCGCGGCGCTGATGATGCTCTCGATCGCGCTGACCTTCGTCATCATCCTCACCGAGATCGACCTCTCCGCCGGCGTCACCGGCGGGGTCGGGATGGCGGCCTTCATCCTGCTGCTCAACGAGCAGAACTGGAACTGGGTCCTCGCGCTCGCCGTCGCCCTCCTGGTGGGCGCGGCGATCGGCACGTTCATCGGGTACTTCGTGGCGAAGATAGGCATCCCGTCCTTCGTCGTCACGCTCGGGCTCTTCCTCGGGTTCCAGGGGCTGATGCTCGTCATGCTCGGCGACGCCGGCACCTACCAGGTCCAGACGCCCGAGATCACCGCGATCATGAACAGGTCGATGCCGCTGTGGGCCGGCTGGCTCATGCTCGTCGTCATCGTCGGGATCGCACTCGGCACCGGTCTCTACGACCGTCAGCGGCGCCAGGCGACCGGCGTCCCGGTCCGGCCGCTCAGCATGCTCGCCGCCCGTGTCGGAGCGCTCGCCGTCGGCGGCTTCCTCGTGGTCCTGCTGCTCAGCCAGAACCGGTCCAACGGGCTCATCCCCATCCGCGGCGTACCGATCGTCGTCCCGATCGCCCTCGCGATCCTCTTCCTCGGTCAGGCGATGCTCGACCGGACCCGGTTCGGCCTGCACATCTACGCCGTCGGCGGGAACCCGGAGGCGGCCCGGCGCGCCGGCATCAACGTCGTCCGGGTGCGGATCGTCTGCTTCATCCTCTGCTCGACCCTCGCGGTCGTGTCCGGTCTCTTCACGATCAGCCAGACCGGCGTCGTGCAGGCCTCCACGGGCCGCGACATCGTGCTGCCGGGTGTCGGTGCCGCCGTCGTCGGTGGCGTCAGCCTGTTCGGTGGCCGCGGTCGGCTGGCCCAGGCGGCCGTCGGCGCGCTGCTCATCTCGATGATCACCAACGGGCTCGGACTGCTCGGTTACTCGGCTGGCATCACCTTCCTGGTCACCGGGGGCGTCCTCATCATGGCCGCCAGCATCGACGCGCTGTCACGGCGGCGGACGGGCTCGACCTCCGCGGCGAGGACGTGACGCACGCCGTCCAGGAGCGTGGAGGGCGGCCCGCCCTCCACGCTCCGCCCCGCCGCGGGACCGCCGGCGCCGCGCCGGCGTGGTGATCCGCAACCCCGTCCTGCCCGGCTTCCACCCCGACCCGTCCCTCCTCAGGGTCGGGGACGACTACTGGCTCGCCACCTCCACGTTCGTCTGGCAGCCGGGCATCCGGATCTTCCACTCCCGTGACCTCACGACCTGGGAGCTGGTCGGGCACGGCCTGACCGGCGGCGTCCACGAGCTCCGGGGGCTGGACCCCAACGGCGGGATCTGGGCACCCGACCTGTCCTTCGACCCTGCCTCGGGCCTGTTCCACCTGGCGTACTCCTACGTCCGCAGCACTGCGGCGGGCTACTTCGACCTCGACAACTTCGTGGTCACCGCGCCCGACGTCCGAGGTCCGTGGAGCGTCCCGGCGTACCTCGGCAGCGGCGGGTTCGACCCGTCGCTGTTCCACGACGACGACGGTCGGCACTGGGTCGTGACGCTCGAGTGGGACCCGCGCGAGGGCTACCAGCACCCGGGCCCGGTCGTGCTGGAGGAGTACGACGCCGGCGCGCGGCAGGTCGTCGGTCCCACCCGGGTGATCTCGCGCGGGTCGACCGACCGCGGCTGCCTCGAGGGGCCGCACCTCTACCGGCGGGACGGCTGGTACTACCTCATGACCGCGGAGGGCGGCACCGGCTTCGGCCACGGGGTGGCCCTCGCCCGCTCCCGTGAGCTCACCGGACCCTACGAGCCGTCCCCGGTCAACCCGCTCCTCACCAGCTGGCCCGCGCCGTACTTCGGCCGCGACGACCGTGACCACCTACGACCGGAGCGGTTCAACCCCGCCGCCGAGCTGCAGAAGGCCGGGCACGGGTCGCTCGTGGACACCCCGGACGGCGAGTGGTACGTCGCCCACCTGTGCGCCCGGCCGGTGGGACCGGACCACCGGTCGGTCCTCGGCAGGGAGACCGCGCTCCAGCAGGTGGAGTGGACCGACGACGGCTGGCTGCGGTTGACCGCCGGTGGCACCCTCCCGCGGCTCACAACGCCCGCCCCGCGCACGTCGTCCGCATCTGCCTCGCCGTCCCCGTCCCCCGCGCCGTCCCGGCCAGGCCCCCTGGACCTCCGCGCCGACTTCGAGGGGCCGGGGCTCGACCGCCGGCTCTCGACGCTGCGTCGGCCCGCGTCCGAGGAGTGGCTGACGGTCGGTGCCCGTCCCGGCGTGCTCTCGCTGCGCGGCGGGGAGGCGCCGAGCTCGCGCTTCGATGTCAGCGTCGTGGCGACGCAGCTGCAGGACCCCACGGCGGTCGCCCGCACCCGCGTCGAGGTCGACCCGCACCACCTCTCCCACTCGGCGGGGCTCGTGGTCCTCTACGACAACGACAACTGGGCCTACGCGCGGGTGTACCGCAGCGAGAGCCTCGGCTCCCGGGCCGTCGGCGTGGTCCTCGTCCGCGACGGCGCCAAGCAGGAGCTGCTGCTGCACCGGCACGCCGTCGGGGACGGACCCGTGGAGCTCCGCGTCGCGTTGGACGTCGGGACCCTGCAGTTCGGGTGGCGCGGCTCCGGCGACGGCGGGTGGCGGGCGCTCGGACCGGTGGTCGACGCCACCTACATGTCCGACGAGACCACTCGGGGCTTCACGGGGACGATGGTCGGCCTCACCTGCACCGACGCCTACCGGCGTGGTCTCGTGGCCTCCTTCGACCACTTCGAGCTCCGACACGGCAGCTGCACCGATCCCGAGGAGGATCCCGCGTGACCGACTTCCCGGCCGGCTTCCTGTGGGGCAGCGCCACCGCTGCCCACCAGGTGGAGGGCGGCAACACGAACAACGACTGGTGGGAGTGGGAGCACACCCCCGGCAGCACCGCCACCGAGCCGTCGGGGGACGCGATCGACCACCTCAACCGCTACGACGCCGACTTCGCGCTGCTGGCGGCGCTGGGCCAGAACGCGCACCGGCTCTCGCTGGAGTGGTCGCGCATCGAGCCCGCCGAGGGCGAGTTCTCCCCGGTCGCGCTCGCACACTACCGCCGGGTGCTCGGCCGCCTCGCCGACCACGGGCTGACCGCCGTCACGACGCTGCACCACTTCACGCTGCCACGGTGGTTCGCGCAGCGAGGCGGGTGGCTCGCGCCGGACGCGGTCGAGGTGTTCGGTCGGTACGTCGAGCGGGTGGCCGACGCCCTCGGGGACCTCATGCCGTACGCCTGCACCATCAACGAACCCCAGGTCGTCGCGAACAACGGCCACCACACCGGCGAGTTCCCCCCGGGGCACCACGACCTCGACGAGGCCCGGCGGGTCAACGCGGTCCTCGCCACCGCGCACCGGTCGGCCGTCGCGGCGCTGCGCGCGGGTCGGGGGTTCCCGCAGATCGGCACCTGCCTCCAGCTGTCGGTGATCCAGCCGCTGCGTCCGGAGGACCCCGAGGACGTCGCCGCGGCGGACGCGCTGCGCGCGCTGATGGTCGACACCCACCTCGACGACCTCGCCGCCGGGGGGGACACCGGCGACTTCGTGGGGCTGCAGTACTACAGCCGGACCCTCGTCGACGCACGCGTCCCGGGCTGGGGCGGGCCGGTGCCCGAGGGAGCGGAGACGACGGGGATGGGCTGGGAGGTCTACCCCGAGGGGTTCGGCCAGGTGCTGCGGCGCATCGCGGAGACCGGGCTCCCGGTCATCGTCACCGAGAACGGCATCGCCACCGACGACGACGCGCAGCGGATCCGCTTCCTGGCCGCGCACCTCGGGGAGGTTGCGGCTGCCCTCCGTGACGGCGTCGACGTCCGGGGCTACCTCTACTGGTCGGCCTTCGACAACTTCGAGTGGGCCTGGGGCTACGGCCCCACCTTCGGTCTCGTCGGCGTCGACCGCGAGGACGACTTCCGGCGGACCGTGCGCCCCAGCGCCGTCGTCTTCGGGGAGGTGGCACGGTCCGGGTCGCTGGCACCGCTGCGCGAGCTCGCCGGTTCGACCCCGTCCGGCAGAGGGCGCCACTCCCGGTCATGACCCGCGCGTTTGTCCGGCTCTGTCCGGGGAAGGGTGCGGATGCGCCGGCCCGCCACCGCGGTGTTCGGCGTCCGACCGGCCGGGAGAGCCGGTCGGATCAGGCACGCGAGCCCCAGGAGACCCCACCATGGCAAGCACAGACAACAGCTCCGGCAGCAACCTCTCCACGGGTTCGACCGCTGCCGGATCAACAGCCGCCGGATCCAGCACCGGCGCCCACCGCGTCTCGGGCGACAGCCGCCCGACCGAGCGCGTCGACATGGCCCGGGAGAGCTCGGACCCGAGCACCCAGCACGTGGAGCACGTGACCCACGTGCAGCCGCCGGTGGCGGGCCGCCCGCTCGACGAGCACCGCGACGACAGCGCCGCCCGTGACCGCTTCGGCGGCATCAACTGGGGCGCCGGCTTCTTCGGGTGGCTGGTCGCAATCGGCATGACGATCATCCTCGCCGGCATCGTCGGAGCGGTCCTCAGCGCGATCGACTCGCAGGTCGACATCACGCTGCGCGACGCGCGGAACGCCGCCGGCAGCGTCGGCATCGGCGCCGGCATCACGCTGCTCGTCGTGCTGATGCTCGCCTACTTCACCGGCGGGTACGTCGCCGGCCGCATGTCGCGCTTCGACGGCGCTCGTCAGGGCGTCGCGACGTGGGTCATCGGCCTGGTCGTCACCCTGCTCGTCACCGCCCTCGGCGCGGTCGCGGGCACCCAGTACGACATCTTCGACCGGATCAGCCTCCCGCGGCTGCCGTTGAACCTGACCGAGCTCGGTACCGGTGGCGCGATCACCGCCGTCGCGGTCCTGCTCGGCACGCTGCTCGCCGCGGTCATCGGCGGCATGGTCGGGCACCGCTACCACGACAAGGTCGACCGGGCCGCGGGCATCACCCGCTGACCGTCCGAGCCGGCTCCACCGATCCACCCGCTGCGGCGGTCACCGTCCTGGGACGGTGGCCGCCGCAGCGTCCGTCCGGGTCCGTCGGGCCGCTCAGATCCAGGCCTTGAACCAGATCCGGTCGAGCCAGTCCGGTGTCGAGATCAACGAGTGGGTGTAGACCGGCCACAGCCAGGTGAAGTGCAGCACCACCAGCACGACGAAGGACCCCGCGAGCGCCGCGCCCCACATCCGCCGCCGGCTCGGGACGGCCGGTCCGAGCAACCGGCCGAGCACCAGGCAGACGGCGATGATCATGAACGGCAGCGTGGTGACGGCGTAGAAGGAGAAGATCGGCCGGTCGGCGTTGGGGAAGAACGGCGCCCACGTGGTGAGCACCCCGACCACGACGAGGCCGGCCCGCCAGTCACGGCGCAGCAGCCACGCGTAGACGGCGTACAGCAGCGCCGCGGCCCCGCCCCACCACAGCGTCGGCGTGCCGAGCAGCAGCACCTGCCGCAGGCACGTGCTGTCCGCAGGGGCGTCACACCCCTGACGGCCGGGCTCGATCCCGAGGTCCGCGGCGACCCCGACCGGGCGGTTGAGCAGCAGCCACCCGACGGGGTCCGACTGGTAGGAGTGCGTGGCGTCGTTCAGCCCGCCGCGGTGGAACTGCCAGAGGTCGGCGTGGTAGTGCCACAGGCTCCGCAACCCCTGCGTCACCGCGGCGAAACCGTCCGCCTCGTTGCGGGTGTAGGCCCCCCAGAAAGGCCCGTACTGGTTGTCGGACAGGGCCAGCTCATAGGCGTGCGCGTGCGCGAGCCAGCCCGCCCACGTGGCGACGTACACGACGAAGCCGACGCCGACGAGCGAGAGGAACGCCGGCACACCGTCGACGAGGGCGGCGCGCCACCACGCGAGTCGTACGCCGAGAGCGCGGCGGGCTCCCGCGTCCCAGGCGACGACGAGCAGGCCCAGCCCGGCCACCGGCACGACGGCGCTCCACTTCGAGCCCACCGCGAGCCCGAGCAGCACCCCGGCCGCGACCCGCCAGGGCCGCCAGGCCATCCCGCGCACCGGTCCCCACCCGTGCGTCGTCGGCTGGCCCGCCGTGAGCCGGAGGAGCCGCGCGCGGCCCCAGTCCCGGTCGGCGACCAGGCAGGAGACCGCGCAGAGCAGGAAGAACGCGACGAAGACGTCGAGGAGTGCCAACCGCGACAGCACGAAGTGCAGCCCGTCGAAGCAGAGCAGCAGCCCGGCGACCCCGCCGAGCAGGGTCGACCCGGTGAGCCGGCGGACGAGCCGCACCATGACGAGGACCATGAGCGTGCCGACGACCGCGCTGGCGAACCGCCAGCCGAAGGCATCGAGCCCGAAGAGCTGCTCGCCGGCGCCGATGAGCCACTTGCCGACGTCGGGGTGCACGGTCATCTGGGGGTCGGCCCGGATGAGGTCGGGGGAGTAGCGGCCGCGCTCGATCGCGGTGTCGGCGCGCTCGGCCCAGGTGCGGCCGTAGCCGTACTGCCAGAGCGACCAGGCGTCCTTGGCGTAGTAGGTCTCGTCGAACAGCAGCTCGTTCGGGTAGCCGAGCCGCCAGAAGCGCAGCCCGCCCGCCAGCGCGGCGAGCGCGACCGCGACGACCCAGCCGACGAGCCGGTCGTCCGCCGCGGGCGGGGGTACGGTCGGGCCGGCGAACCGGCGGTGCACGCTGGGGACCGGGCGGCCCCGCGCGGTCCGCGACAAGCCTTGCGTACGCCTGACCGGCGCAACCCCCGTCGCGGTCACCGCACCAGCCTAGGAGGATGCCGCTGTGACCGTGGGCGAGACGCGTGCAGGGAGCGGGGTCCTGGTCCTCGCGGCGACGCCGATCGGCCGGGTGGCGGACGCGTCGGCGCGGCTCGCGGAGGAGCTGGCCACCGCGGACGTCGTCGCCGCGGAGGACACCCGCCGGCTCCGCCGACTCGCCGCCGACCTCGGGGTGGGCATCCACGGTCGGGTGGTGTCGCACTTCGAGGGCAACGAAGCCGCCCGGGCCGAGGACCTCGTCGCGGTCCTCCTCGACGGCGCCCGGGTCCTGGTCGTGACCGACGCGGGGATGCCCTCGGTCTCGGACCCGGGCTACCGGCTCGTCGCCGCTGCGGTGGCGTCCGGTGTCCGGGTCACCGCGGTCCCCGGCCCGAGCGCCGTCCTCACCGCGCTCGCCGTCTCCGGCCTCCCGGTGGACCGCTTCTGCTTCGAGGGCTTCCTCCCCCGCAAGGCCGGCGAACGGTCGCGCCGCCTCACCGCACTCGCGGCCGAGGCCCGCACCACCGTCTTCTTCGAGGCGCCGCACCGGACCGCGGCTACCCTCGCGGCGCTGACCGAGGCCTTCGGCCCCGACCGCCGCGCGGCGGTCTGCCGCGAGCTCACCAAGACCCACGAGGAGGTCGTCCGCGGCACGGTGGCCGAGCTCGCTGCGTGGGCCGCCGCGGGGGTCCGCGGCGAGGTGACGCTGGTGGTGGCCGGCGCCGAGCCCGTCGCGACCGAGGCGACCGCGGCAGACCTCGCGGCGGAGGTCGCCAGCGAGGAGGCCGCGGGCGCCACCCGCAAGGAGGCGATCCGCACCGTCGCGGACCGGCTCGGCCTGCCCAAGCGTCGGGTGTACGACGCGGTGGTGCAGGCGCCCGTCGGGGGACCCTCCCGCGCATGAGCAGCCGCCCCGGCCCCGACCGGCCGCCCCTCCCCGAGCCGCTGCCGGCCCCGGTGGTGGACAACCACTGCCACCTCGACATCGCGCCCGACGGCAGCACCGCCCTGTCGGTCGCGGATGCCCTCGCGCACGCCACCGCGGTCGGGGTCCCTCGGATCGTGCAGATCGGGTGCGACCTCGACGGGGCGCGCTGGGCGGTCCGGACCGCCCAGGATCACCCGGAGGTCGTCGCGGGCGTTGCGCTGCACCCGAACGAGGCGCCGCGGCTGGCCGCCGCAGGGACCTTCGAGACGGCCTGGGAGGAGGTCCGACGGCTCGCCGTTGACCCCCGGGTCCGCGCCGTTGGCGAGACTGGTCTGGACCACTTCCGGACCGGTCCGGAGGGACGAACGGCCCAAGAGGAGTCGTTCCGCGCCCATGTCCGGCTGGCGCACTCGCTGGGCAAGACGCTGGTGATCCACGACCGCGACGCCCACGAGGACGTGCTCCGGGTCGTCGACGAGGAGGGCGCGCCCGACCGGGTCGTCATGCACTGCTTCTCCGGGGACGCCGACTTCGCACGCGCCTGTCTCGAGCGCGGCTTCTGGTTGTCCTTCGCCGGCACCGTGACCTTCAAGAACGCTTCTCACCTGCGCGAAGCCCTCGTCGTCGCACCCTCCGACCGGCTGCTCGTGGAGACCGATGCACCCTTCCTGACCCCCACCCCGCACCGCGGCCGCCCCAATGCGTCCTACCTCGTGCCGCTCACGGTCCGAGCCCTGGCACGCGAGCGGGGCGCCGACCTCGAGGAGCTCTGCGGGGCGCTCGAGGCCAACACGTTCGCGGCGTACGGCGGGGCGTGGTAGCGCGGACCGCCGGCGGTCTCGGGCATCCGCAAGGGGTGCAGCCGTGAGTGGAGTCACGTTTCACTGTGACTGGTGTGACTGGTGTGACTGATGTGACTCATGGGGGACGCCGACGCGGTGTGCGGACCGGAACGGACGGGGACAGAAGGACCCAAGTCCCGCCGTCCGCGGTGACCGCCCTCACACCCCGATTTGTGCGCGCTCACACCTGACCTCTACGGTCCTGTCCTGTCAGCCGGGAGCGCAGTACGACCTGGCAGACCACCGGACCCTGGTCCTCCTGCACTGTCGCAGGACTGGCGCCGCAAGCCGCCGGTGGTCGCCCCGCCGCCCCGGACACCCCGATCTCAGGAGACGCGTGCAGCTCGCCGCAACCCCGACCCGCAAGACCCTCGCGGTCGCCCTGACCGCCCTCGTCGCCCTGGCGCTGGTCCTCGTCGGCTACCAGGCCCTGAACCGCACCCGCACCGTGACGCTGTCGCTCGACGGCGAGGTGACGACCCTCGAGACCGAGGGCGAGACCGTGGCGGACGTCCTCGCCGCGGAGGGGCTCGAGCTGGGCTCGCACGACGTCGTCGCCCCCGACCCCGACGCGCTGGTCAACGACGGGACCCGCATCGCGGTCAAGTTCGGCCGCCCCCTCACCGTCAACCTCGACGGCGACCGCAGCAAGCACTGGGTGACCGCGACGAGCGTCACCACCGCCCTGTCTCAGATCGGTCTCCGCCTCGGCGGGTCGGACCTCTCGGTGAGCCGGAGCGCCGGCATCAGCCGCAGCGGTCTGTCCCTGCGGGTGGTGACCCCCAAGACCGTGGCGCTCGCCGTCGCCGGCGCCAAGCCGGTGCGTCGGGAGGTCACCGCGCTCACCGTCCGCCAGGCGCTCGCCGAGCGCGGGATCAAGGTCGACCGCAACGACCGCGTGCGTCCCCGCCTCGCGACGGAGCTGAGCAAGAAGCGCGCAAACCGCATCACCGTCACCAAGGTCCGGGTCGTGAGCCGCAAGGTCCTCGACCAGCCCGTCGCCTTCCCGACCCGCACGGTCTCCGACGCCTCGATCTACGAGGGCGAGAGCGAGGTGGCACGCGCCGGCCGCAACGGCTCGCGCGACCTCACCTTCACCCTGCGCTTCGAGAACGGCCGGCTCGTCAAGCGGACCCTCGCCGACGTGAGCGGCTACGTCGCCCCCACCTCAGCGCTGGTCAAGGTCGGCACCAAGGAGAAGCCGGCCCCGGCGCCGGCAGCGGCGGTCTCCTCCTCCGGCAGCTCGGTGTGGGACGCGCTGGCCAACTGCGAGTCCGGTGGCAACTGGGCGATCAACACCGGCAACGGCTACTACGGCGGCCTGCAGTTCAGCCTCGGGACCTGGCAGGCGTACGGCGGCACGGGCCTCCCGAGCGCCAACAGCCGCGAGACCCAGATCGCGGTGGCGACCCGGCTCCGGGACGCCAGCGGCGGCTACGGCGCCTGGCCGCACTGCTCGGCGCAGCTCGGCCTGCCCCGCTGAGCCCTCCCCGTAGGCTCGTCCCCCGATGAGCCCCGAACCCACCACCTCCGCCGGTCCGAGGCTCCTCGGACCGGCGGAGGTGCGTTCGCTGGCGGACGTACTCGCGCTGCGGCCCACCAAGCAGCGGGGTCAGAACTTCGTCATCGACCCCAACACGGTCCGGCGGATCGTCCGCGCCTCAGGCGTCGACGCGGGCGACGTGGTGCTCGAGGTCGGGCCGGGGTTGGGCTCGTTGACCCTCGCACTGCTGGGCGTCGTCGACCGGGTGGTCGCCGTGGAGGTCGACCCGGTCCTCGCCCGCGCGCTGCCGAGCACCGTCGCGACGTACGCCCCGGACCACGCCTCGCGCTTCACGCTCGTGGAGCACGACGCGCTCCGGCTCGAGGCGCTCCCGGGCCCGGAGCCGACCGCGCTGGTGGCGAACCTGCCCTACAACGTGTCCGTGCCGGTCCTCCTCCACCTGCTGCAGCTGCTGCCGTCGCTGCGTCACGGCCTGGTCATGGTGCAGGCGGAGGTCGCCGACCGGCTCGTGGCCGGGCCCGGCAGTCGCACCTACGGGGTGCCGTCGGTCAAGGCGCGGTGGTACGCCGAGCTCCGCCGCAGCGGCTCGGTCGGCCGCACCGTCTTCTGGCCCGCACCCAACGTCGACTCCGGGCTCGTCGCCTTCGAGCGGCGGGACTCGCCGGTGACGACGGCCTCCCGCGAGCAGGTGTTCCGCGTGGTCGACGCCGCCTTCGCGCAGCGCCGCAAGACGCTCCGCGCCGCACTGCGGCCGCTGGGACCGGCCGACCTCGTCGACCGCGCCCTCGCCGGCGCCGGCGTCGACCCGGGCCTGCGCGGCGAGCAGCTCGACGTCGCGGCCTACGCCCGGATCGCCGAGCACCTGGTCCTCGAGGGGCTGTGGTGACCCCGCTCGGTGCGGTCGTGCGCGTCGCCGCACCCGCGAAGATCAACCTCTGCCTCGGAGTAGGGCCGGTCAGGGACGACGGCTACCACCCGCTGGCCACCGTCTACCAGGCGCTCGGCCGGTACGACGAGGTCGCGCTCGAGTGCCGCGACGGCGGCGTCCGGGTCCTCGCGGTCCGGGGCAGCGTCGCCACCGCCGGGGTCCCCACCGGTGCCGACAACCTGGCCGTCCGCGCGGTGGAGCTGCTGGGCGCCCACCACGGCAGGGAGCTCTCGGTCGAGCTGTCCCTCACCAAGGCGATCCCGGTGGCCGGCGGGCTGGCGGGCGGGAGCGCGGACGCCGCCGCCGCGCTGGTGGGGGCCGACCTCCTGTTCGACCTCCGGACACCCCGCGAGGAGCTGCTCGCGCTGGCCGGTCGGCTTGGCAGCGACGTCCCCTTCTGCCTCCTCGGCGGGACAGCGGCCGGCTCTGGCCGGGGTGAGCTCGTCGAGCCGGTGGAGACCCGGGGGGTGTTCTGGTGGGTGGTCGTGCCGGATGCCGGTGGGCTCTCGACCCCGGCCGTCTACGCCGAGTTCGACCGGCTGAACGCGGACCGCGCCGTCGCCCCGCCGGTGGTCCCGGAGCGGCTGCTGGCGGCGCTCGCCGCCGGCGACGCGGCCCTCCTGGGGGCGTCGCTGCGCAACGACCTCGAGCCCGCCGCTCTCTCCTTCCGGCCCGACCTCGGGGAGGTGCTGCAGGCAGGCCGCGCGGGGAGCGACAAGGTCCCGGGCGCACTAGGGGCGCTGGTCAGCGGCAGCGGGCCCACGACGGTCTTCCTGGCGGCCGACGAGCACCACGCCGCGCAGCTCGCCCGCCACCTCGACGACGCCCTGGGCCGCGGCGGAGCGACGGCGCCGTTCGTGGTGTCCTCGCCGGCGGCGGGCGCGCGCCCGGTCGAGGAGCCGCTCCCGGGCCGGGGGAGGGGAACCTTGTGAGTGCGCCCGCCCCCAACCTCGTGAACCTCGAGCGGGTGTCGAAGTCCTACGGGGTCCGGCCGCTGCTCGCCGAGGTCAGCCTCGGCGTCGGCGCCGACCAGCGGATCGGCGTCGTCGGGCGCAACGGCGACGGCAAGACGACCCTGCTCCACCTGCTCGCGGGCATCGAGGAACCGGACACCGGACGGGTCTCGCACGCGCGCGCGCTGCGCCTGGGCCACCTGACCCAGGGCGACGAGCTCGAGGCGGCGGCGACCGTGCGGTCGATCGTCCTCGGCGACCTCGCCGACCACGAGTGGGCTGCGGACCCCATCACGCGGGAGGTGGTCGAGGTCCTGCTTGCGGGAGTCGCGCTGGACCGCGAGGTCAGCGGGCTCTCCGGCGGCGAGCGTCGACGCTGCTCGCTGGCGCGACTGCTGCTCGGCGACCACAACCTGCTGGTGCTCGACGAACCGACCAACCACCTCGACGTCGAAGCGGTCGACTGGCTGGCACGGCACCTGGTGTCACGACCGACCGCGCTCGTGGTCGTCACCCATGACCGCTGGTTCCTCGACGCGGTCTGCGACCGGACCTGGGAGGTCCACGACGCCGTTGTCGACGAGTACGACGGCGGCTACGCGGCGTACGTCCTGGCCAAGGCGGAGCGGCAGCGCCAGGCCGGCGCGACCGAGGCCCGGCGGCAGAACCTCGTCCGCAAGGAGCTGGCCTGGCTCCAGCGCGGGGCACCGGCGCGGACGTCGAAGCCCAAGTTCCGGATCGACGCCGCCAACGCGCTCATCGACGACGTGCCGCCACCGCGGGACCGGCTCGAGCTGCAGCGGTTCGCGACCCAGCGGCTCGGCAAGGACGTGCTCGACGTCGAGGACGTCGACCTGCGGCTCGGGGACCGGGCGCTGCTCTCCCACGTGACCTGGCGGCTCGGGCCGGGCGACCGGGTGGGCGTCGTCGGGGTCAACGGCGCGGGCAAGACGACCCTGCTCTCGCTGCTCTCCGGGGACCTGCGGCCGGACGCGGGACGGGTACGCCGGGGGCGGACCGTCGCGCTGGCCCACCTGACCCAGCACGCGAGCGGCGGCCCCGTCGATCCCGCCACCCGGGTCCTCGCGTCGGTCGAGGAGATCAAGCGGGTGGCGCGGACCGCGGCGGGGGAGATCACCGCGACGTCGATGCTCGAGCGGTTCGGCTTCACCGGCGACCGGCTCACCACCCGCGTCGGCGACCTGTCCGGCGGCGAGCGGCGCCGGCTCCAGCTGTTGCGGCTGCTGCTGGCGGAGCCGAACGTGCTCCTGCTCGACGAGCCGACCAACGACCTCGACATCACGACGCTCAACGTCCTCGAGGACCACCTCGACAGCTGGCCCGGGACGCTGGTCGTGGTCTCCCACGACCGGTACTTCCTCGAGCGGACCTGCGACACCGTCTGGGCGCTGCTCGGTGACGGGTCGCTGCGGATGCTGCCGCGTGGGGTCGAGGAGTACCTCGAGCGGCGGGCTGCCGCCACCCGCGCGGGAGCCACCCGCCCGTCGGCACCGGCCGCTGGTGGGGCTCCCGGTCGTCCGGGCGGGGCTCCGGGGCCGGCCGGTCCGAGCCCGGCGGAGCTCCGGGAGGCCCGGAAGACACTGGCTCGCGTGGAGCGGCAGCTCGCGCGGGTCCAGCAGCAGGAGGACCAGCTCCACGCCGAGCTCGCCGCCGCCGCCACCGACCACGAGCAGCTGCTCCGGCTCGACCGGCGGCTGCGCGAGGTCGTCGCGGCCCGGGAGGCACTCGAGGAGGAGTGGCTGGTCGCCGCGGAGGTCGCCGGCTGAGGGTGGACTCCAGGCCGTTGCCTAAGTGGTGCCACTTGTGGGGTCGGGCTCGGTGAGTGGTCACAGCCGGCACCCTCGACGGCCCCGAGGCTGTCGTCTGTGACCGCTCCTGCGGAGCTCCCGCCGGACCACGTCACAACTGGCGACAGGTGCGGGGTCGGACCCGGCTGGAGGTCGGAACTGGCGACAGCTCCCGGCGCGAGGCCAGCTCAGCCCCGGTCGCCGCTCCCGACCGACGCCGCGAGCCGCCGCAACAGCCCGGCGAGCACCTCCCGGTCCTCGGGCCCGAGCGCGCTCAGCAGCGGCCGTTCCAGCTCCAGCAGGCTCGCCAGCGCCCCGTCGACGGTCTCCCGACCCTGACCGGTCAGCCGCACGAGCACGCCGCGCCGGTCCCGGGGGTCCGGGAGTCTCTCGACGAGCCCTCGCCGGGCCAGCCGGTCCACCCGGTTGGTCATCGTCCCGCTCGTCACGAGCGTCTCGCGCAGCAACCGTCCCGGGGAGAGCTCGTACGGCGGACCCGCCCGTCGCAGCGCCGCCAGCACGTCGAACTCCCACTGCTCGGTGTCGTGCTCGGCGAACGCCGCCCGGCGGGCGACGTCGAGCTGCCGGCTCACCCGGCTCACCCGGCTGAGCACCTCCATGGGACCGAGGTCGAGGTCGGGACGCTCGCGCCGCCAGGCCTCGACGAGCCGGTCGACCTCGTCGCGCACGCGGAGGATCCTACTGCTCAAGAATCTTGACATCGAGATACCACGGAGCGCACGATCGCTGCATGGAGCACCGCTGGGACCCGGACCGCTACCTGCTGTACACCGACGAGCGCAACCGCCCGTTCCTCGACCTGCTCGCCCGCGTCGGAGCGGACGCCCCCCGCCGGGTCGTCGACCTGGGCTGCGGTCCGGCGACCCTCACCGCCCTGCTCGCCCAGCGCTGGCCCGGCGCCGAGGTCCTCGGGGTCGACGCCTCCCCGGAGATGGTCGCGGCGGCCGGGGAGGTCCCGGGGGTGCGGGTCGAGCTGGGCGACCTAAGGCAGTGGCGGCCCGCCGACCCGGTCGACGTGCTGGTCAGCAACGCGACGCTCCAGTGGGTCCCGGGGCACCTCGAGCTGCTCCCGCAGCTCGTCGCGGCCGTCGCGCCGGGCGGCTGGTTCGCCCTCCAGGTGCCCGGCAACTTCGACGCGCCCAGCCACGTCCTGCGCCGCGAGCTCGCGGCGGAGCCGCGGTTCGCCCCCTGGACCACCGGCGTCGCGGTCCCCGAGGCGGCCGACCCCGAGGTCTACCTCGAGCGGCTGTCGGCGCTCGGCTGTCGGGTCGACGCCTGGGAGACGACCTACCTGCACGTGCTCCAGGGCGCCGACCCGGTCTTCGCCTGGGTCAGCGGGACCGGCGCCCGACCCACCCTGCAGGCGCTCCCCGACGGCCTCCGCGAGGACTTCGAGGCGGTCTTCCGCAAGCGGCTCCGCGCGGCGTACCCCGCCGGTCCGCACGGCACTGTGCTGCCGTTCCGCCGCGTGTTCGCGGTGGCCCATCGCGTAGGCTCCTGACCGCCGTAGCCGATCCCCGGTTGGTCTGTCGGCAGGGCCCGCCTGACTTTGAATCAGGACAAGCGACGTAGGTTCGACTCCTACCCGGGGAGCGCCTCGGCCCCCCGGAAGCGGGGCGAGCAGGAGCCAGCAGGAGCCGAGCGAGGAGCCCCCGCCGTGAGCCAGCCCCCGACCGACCACTCGCTCGCCGTCGTCGTGCTCGCCGCGGGCGCCGGCACGCGAATGCGTTCGCGGACGCCGAAGGTGCTCCACACCCTCGGCGGCCGGTCGATGCTCGGCCACGTCCTGGTGGCCACCCAGGAGCTGGCGCCGACCCACGTCGTCGTCGTGGTCGGCCACGGCCGCGAGCAGGTCGCGCCGGCGGTGCACGCGCTGATCCCCGACGCCCACCTCGCCGTCCAGGACGTGCAGGCCGGCACCGGGCACGCGGTCGCCGTGGCGGTGGCCGCGCTGCGCGAGTCGACCGGCGGGGTGCCCGCCGAGGTCGTCGTCACGACCGCGGACACGCCGCTGCTGGAGGGCGTCACCCTCGCGACGATGGTGTCGGCCCACCGGGGTCACCGGGGGAGCGACGGGACGCCGTGCGCCGCGACCCTCCTCACCAGCGAGGTTCCCGATCCCCACGGGTACGGCCGCGTGGTCCGCGGCGCCGACGGCGCCGTCCGCGCGGTCGTCGAGGAGAAGGACGCCGACGACGCGCAGGCCCGGATCCGGGAGATCAACGCGGGCATCTACGTCTTCGACGGCCCGTGGCTGGAGGACGCGCTGAGCCGGGTGACCGACGACAACGCCGGCGGCGAGCACTACCTCACCGACGTCGTCGGCCTCGCCGCGCAGGACGGCCGCCAGGTCCAGGGTCACGTCCTGGCCGACGTCGCGCAGACCCGGGGCGCCAACGACCGGGTCCAGCTCGCCGACCTGGGTGCCGAGCTGAACCGCCGTACCCTCGACCGCTGGATGCGGGCCGGGGTCAGCGTGGTCGACCCGGCGAGCACCTGGGTGGACGTCACGGTCACGCTCGAGCCCGACACGACGCTGCTGCCCGGCGTCCAGCTCCACGGCGCGACGACGGTCGCCCAGGACGCGGTGATCGGTCCGGACACCACCCTCGCCGACACCGCGGTCGGCGCCGGCGCGACCGTGATCCGCAGCCACGGCACCGGGGCCGTCATCGGCGCCGGCGCCACCGTCGGTCCGTACTCCTACCTCCGTCCCGGCACCGACCTCGGTCAGGAGGCGAAGCTCGGAGCCTTCGTCGAGAGCAAGAACGCCCGGCTCGGCCGCGGCGCGAAGGTCCCCCACCTGTCGTACGTCGGCGACGCCGAGGTCGGCGAAGGCAGCAACATCGGGGCGGGGACGATCTTCGCCAACTACGACGGGGTGGCCAAGCACCGCACGACCGTCGGCAGGCACGCCCGGACCGGGTCGAACAACACGTTCATCGCGCCGGTCACCATCGGCGACGGCGCCGCGACCGGGGGTGGCACGGTGGTGCGCCGCGACGTCCCGCCCGGGGCGCTGGCGGTCTCCGGCGGTCCGCAGCGCGTCCTCGAGGGCTGGGTCCTCAAGAACCGCGCCGGCACCCCGTCAGCGGCCGCCGCCACCGAGGCTGCCACCGAGGCCGCTCGAGGCCGCCGAGGACACGGCGTCCCACGCGTCGGTCGGGGACGTGGCTGGGGGCCCCGGCGCGTGACAGTCTTGACGAGGGACCCGTCGTACGTCGGGCGCCGGGCGCGCACCCTCCAGGAGAGCCACTCGTGAGCACCATCAAACGGACCCCGGAGAAGAACCTGATGGTCTTCACCGGCCGCGCCCACCCGGAGCTCGCCGAGGAGGTCGCGGCCGACCTCGGCATCACCTTGACCCCGACGACGGCCTACGACTTCGCCAACAGCGAGATCTACGTGCGGTTCGAGGAGTCGGTCCGCGGCTCGGACGCCTTCGTCATCCAGAGCCACACCGCGCCGGTCAACGAGTGGATCATCGAGCACCTGATCATGGTCGACGCGCTCAAGCGGGCGTCGGCGAAGCGGATCACGGTGGTCATGCCGTTCTACGCCTACGCCCGGCAGGACAAGAAGCACCGCGGCCGCGAGCCGATCTCGGCACGGCTGATGGCCGACATGTTCCACACAGCAGGCGCCGACCGGCTGATGGCGGTGGACCTGCACACCGCGCAGATCCAGGGTTTCTTCGACGGACCCGTCGACCACCTCATGGCGCTGCCGATCCTCAGCCGCTACGTCTGCGAGAAGTACGCCTCCGAGCCCGGGCTCGACGCGACCCGCGACCTCGCGATCGTGTCGCCGGACGCCGGCCGCATCAAGGTCGCCGAGCAGTGGTCGGCGCGGCTCGGCGGAGCGCCGCTGGCCTTCATCCACAAGACGCGGGACATCCACCGTCCCAACGAGTCGGTGGCGAACCGGGTCGTGGGCGAGGTCGAGGGCCGCACCTGCATCCTCGTCGACGACATGATCGACACCGGCGGGACGATCGTGAAGGCCGCGGAGGCGCTGCAGCAGCAGGGGGCGGCCAGCGTGGTCATCGCCGCCACCCACGCGATCCTCTCCGACCCCGCGGTCGACCGGCTCAAGAACTGCCCGGCCACCGAGGTGGTGGTCACCAACACCCTTCCGATCGCCGCGGACCGGCAGTTCGACAAGCTCACCGTGCTGTCGATCGCGCCGCTCATCAGCCGGGCGATCCGCGAGGTGTTCGAGGACGGTTCTGTCACCAAGATGTTCGACGGCTCGGCCTAGGCGACCGCTGGTCAGGCTGGTCCGTGGTCCAGTTGGGCAGCCCGATTTCGCGTCTGATCCGCGGCCTCTGTAGGATCGCCCGGTTGCCTCGGCGAGGGAGAGCAGCGGTCCCGGGGGAAGGATTCCCGGTGCCTCCGTGATCGACGCGGTCCACCTCCGGCGCGCTCGCGCGTCGGGGCCGCAGCGCCTCCTCGTCGCCACCGCGACCACCGACCACAAGAGCGCGGCCTGCCTGCGCACACGTTGAGATCCAGAGGAGCAGTCGGCGGATGTCCGAGACCACGTTGCAAGCCGAGTCCCGCACCGAGTTCGGCAAGGGCGCTGCACGGCGCCTCCGGCGGGACTCGAAGGTGCCCGCGGTCCTCTACGGCCACGGCACGGACCCCATCCACGTGTCGCTGCCCGGGCACGACACGATGATGGCGCTCAAGCACGGCGGCGCGAACGCCCTGCTGTCGATCGACCTGCAGGGCCAGACCCGGCTCGCCATTCCGAAGCAGGTCCAGCGCGACCCCGTCAAGGGCTTCCTCGAGCACCTCGACCTGCTCATCGTCGAGCGCGGCGAGAAGGTCACCGTCGAGGTCCGCATCCACACCACCGGCGAGGCGGCGAGCGACACGGTCGTGACCGTCGAGAACGCCACGATCTCGGTCGAGGCCGAGGCCACCCACATCCCCGAGGTCATCGAGGTCTCGGTGGAGGGCGCCCAGGCCGGCACCCAGATCACGATCGCCGACCTCGAGCTCCCCGAGGGCACGGTCGCCCAGGCCGAGGACGACGTACTGGTGGTCAACGTGACCGCGGCCGTCGAGCTCGAGGAGGCGACCGACACCGGCCCGGCCGAGGAGCCGGCCGAGGCCGACGAGACCGGCCCGGTCTCCGACGACGCCGACGAGGTCACCCGGAGCGGCGAGGCCGCTGCGGCCTCGGAGCAGTCCGCGGGGTGACCCCCGAGGCCCGGCTCGACGGCGCCGGCCCGACACGAGGCCGGACACGAGGCCGAGGCGGACGTGTGGGTTGTCGTCGGGCTTGGCAACCCCGGCCCGACGTACGCCGGGACGCGGCACAACGTCGGGTACGCCGTGGTCGACGTGCTGGTCGGCCGCGTGGGCGGCCGGTTGCGGGCCCACCGCTCCGGGCGCGCCGAGGTGCTCGAGGGCCGGCTCCGCGTCGCCGGCCCGCGCGTCGTCCTCGGGAGAGGGCGGTGCTACATGAACGAGTCCGGTGGCCCGGTGGCGTCCTTGCTCGCGTTCTACAAGGTCCCGGTCGAGCAGCTCGTCGTGGTCCACGACGAGCTCGACCTGCCGTTCGGGGCGCTGCGGCTGAAGCGGGGCGGCGGCGACAACGGGCACAACGGCCTGCGGTCGATCCGTGGCGCCCTCGGGTCCGGCGACTTCCACCGGGTGCGGCTGGGGGTGGGCCGCCCGGCGGGCCGGCAGTCGGCCGCGGACTTCGTGCTGTCGGGTTACGCGGCCGCCGAGCGCCGTGACCTCCCCGAGCAGGTCGAGCGGGCGGCGGACGCGGTCGAGCTGCTCGTGGAGTCGGGACTCGAGGCCGCCCAGCAGCGCTACAACGGCGGCTAGCCTCCCTGCGCACCGACGCCTGCTGGACCCCGGTCGGACGACGGGTCGCGGATGCGTACGGTTAGCACCCCGATCGTCGACCGAGGGTGACCACTGACGTGACCGTTGCAGACCAGACACCGCCGACCGGCGCCGACGACCACGCGTTCGCCGCCTGGGCGGCCGAGGCCGCCGGCCGGCTGCTCCTCGAGGTGCGCCAGCAGGGGCTCGAGGGCCGTGCACTCAAGGACGCCGGCGACCTCGCGGCGCACGAGTTCCTCATGCGGGTGCTGGCCGAGCACCGGTCCGGGGACGCCGTGCTCTCGGAGGAGGGCAAGGACGACAAGGTCCGGCTCACCGCCGACCGGGTCTGGATCATCGACCCTCTCGACGGCACGCGGGAGTTCTCCGAGGTCCCCCGTGACGACTGGGCCGTCCACGTGGCGCTGTGGCAGCGCCAGGGCGACGGCGGCGACCTCGTCGCGGGCGCGGTCGCCCAGCCGGGGCTCGACACCACCTTCTCCACGGCGGCCCCGCTCACCGTGCCGCCGCGGACCTCCGACCGTCCCCGCATCGCGGTCTCCCGGACCCGCCCTCCGGCCTTCGTCCAGGAGCTGGCCGAGGAGATCGACGCCGAGCTGGTCCCGATGGGGTCGGCCGGCGCGAAGGTGATCTCCGTCGCGCGGGACGTGACCGACGCCTACGTCCACGCCGGTGGCCAGTACGAGTGGGACTCGGCGGCGCCGGTCGCGGTCGCTCGCGCGGCGGGGCTGCACACGAGCCGCGCCGACGGTGCGCCGCTGGTCTACAACCAGGACGACGTGCTGCTCCCGGACCTGCTCGTCTGCCGTCCCGAGCTCGCCGAGCCGATCAGCGCGTTCGTCCGCCGCCACCTCTGACCCCGGGGGGGTGCGGAGCGCGGGGGGTGCGGAGCGCCGGGGCTGCGGAGCCGGTCGAGCCGCCCCTCGTGACCGGTCGAGCCGCCCCTCGTGACGAGTCGCCGGCACTTCCCACGGCGTACTCGCACTCCCCATGGCTCGTGACCCGTGGGGAGCGTCAACGTGCCTGCATCCCTTGGGGAACCGGTGCCGCCCGGGGTCAGTCGAGGCCGTCCCGATCCGCCCACTCCAGCAGCGGCGCGATGTCGAAGACGGCGTCATCGATCCCCGCGTGCAGGTCCCCGAGCTCGACGTACCGCTGCGGCACCGTGGCGATGGTGAGGTCCCGCGGGTCGAGCACGGACACCTCGTCCCACTGCACCGGGGTGGAGACGGTCCCGTCGGGGTTCCCGCGCACGCTGTACGCCGCCGCGATGGTGTGGTCACGGGTGTTCTGGTTGTAGTCGACGAACAGCGCGTGGGGGTCGCGGTCCTTGCGCCACCAGGTGGTCGTCACGTCGTCGGGGGCCCGTCGCTCCACCTCCAGGGCGAACGCGAGCGCGGCCCGGCGGACGGCCTGGAAGCCGTGGTCGGGGCGGATCCGGACGTAGACGTGCATGCCGTTGCCGCCGCTGGTCTTCGGCCACCCCACGGCGCCGAGCTCGTCGAGCACCTCGTGGGCGACCGCGGCCACCCGCCGCACCGTGGCGTAGTCGCACAGCGGACCCGGGTCGAGGTCGATGCGCCACTCGTCGGGCTTCTCGGTGTCGGCCCGGCGGCTGTTCCACGGGTGGAACTCGACGGTCGACATCTGCACCGCCCAGATGACGCTGCCCAGCTCGGTGACGCAGAGCTCGTCGGCGGTGCGGGAGTACCGCGGGAAGAACACCCGGACCGTCTCCAGCCACGGCGGCGCCCCGTGCGGGACCCGCTTCTGGTGCACCTTCTCACCTGCGACGCCCTCGGGGAACCGGTGGAGCATGCAGGGTCGCTCGCGGAGCGCGTTGACGATCCCGTCGCCGACCGCGAGGTAGTAGTGGACGAGGTCGAGCTTGGTCTCGCCACGAGCCGGGAAGTACACGCGGTCGGGGTTGCTCACGCGCACGACGCGCTCGGGGGAGTCCGGGGTCGGGCCGGGGACCTCGACCTCGACCGCCGGGCTCTTGCCCGCCACGGCTACTGCGGGTCCGCGTCGTGGGCGGGCCGCCCCGACGTCCGCCGCTGCTCCTTCATCCGCGCCTCGTGCAGGTGGCGCACGCCGCCGGTGAGCGCCCGCGACTCGCGCTCGATGCCTCGGAAGAACTCGTAGTAGGTGTCGTCGAACTCCTCCACGACCTGGAAGGTCCAGCGGCCGTCGAGGACGTTGCGCCCCACCAGGTCGCGCTCGAGGCGGTCCGCGAACTCGTCGTGACCGGCCTCGCGGAGCAGCCCCGCGGCCTCTTCGACGAGGAAGTCGGCACGTCCCATGAGCTGGTGGAAGGAGTAGAGGTGGCCCTTCGCGCGCTCGATGTACTCGAACCCCTCGGAGAGCTTGCCGACGCCCTCGATCGTCTGCTCCGACACCTCCTCGGGTGTGCGGTGCTCGCTGGCCTTGACCGGCTCGGACATCGGGTTCCCTCCTGCGGGCTGGCGGACGTCGGGCGGCGTCCGACGCCGGTCCTGTGCCCCCAGGGTGGGCCGCTCACACGCCGTAGACTGGCAGGTGACCCCCTCCTCCTTCCGGTCGAGGGGTGTTCGTCGTGTGTCGGCCGCGGGTCGACGGCAGGTGAGGAGTGACGATGGGTCTCGTCGGGCTGGCCGACCTCGTGCTGTCCGAGCCGACGCTCACCGGCGCCCTCGAGGAGGCGGTCGGTGCGCGGGTCCCCGCGCTGGACCTGACCGGCCCGGCGGCGCTGCGCCCGTTCATCGTCAAGGGGCTCGTGGACGCCGGTCGCACCGTCCTCGCCGTGGCCGCCACGACCCGGGAGGCCGAGGACCTCGTCACGGCGCTCCATTGCCTGCTCGAGCCGGAGCACGTCGCCTACTACCCCGCCTGGGAGACGCTGCCGCACGAGCGGCTCTCGCCCCGCAGCGACACGGTCGGTCGGCGGCTCGCGGTGCTGCGCCGGCTGGTCCACCCGGGCAGCGACGCGTCGAACGGACCGGTGAAGGTGGTCGTCGCCCCCGTCCGCTCGGTCCTGCAGCCCCAGGTCGCCGGCCTGGCCGACCTCGAGCCGGTCGAGCTGAGCCTGGGCGACGAGGCCGACCTCGACGACGTCGTCCGCCGGCTCGCGGGCGCCGCCTACTCCAGGGTCGACCTGGTGGAGAAGCGCGGGGAGTTCGCGGTGCGCGGCGGCATCGTCGACGTGTTCCCACCGACCGAGGAGCACCCGCTGCGCGTGGAGTTCTTCGGCGACGAGGTCGAGGAGATCCGCGCGTTCTCCGTCGCCGACCAGCGCTCGCTGGAGAAGGCGGAGCGGCTCTGGGCGCCGCCGTGCCGCGAGCTGCTCCTCACCGACGCGGTGCGGGCCCGGGCCCGCGCGCTCGGCAGCCGCAACCCCGAGCTGCGGGAGATCACCGACAAGCTCGCGGAGGGCGTCGCCGTGGAGGGGATGGAGTCGCTCGCGCCGGTCCTCGTCGACGGGATGGAGCTGCTCGTCGACCTGGTGCCCGCCAACAGCCACGTCCTGGTTCTCGACCCCGAGCGGGTCCGCACCCGCGCCCACGACCTGGTCGCGACCAGCGAGGAGTTCCTCGAGGCGTCCTGGGCCGCGGCGGCCTCCGGCGGCACCGCCCCCATCGATCTCGGCGCCGCGTCGTACCGGTCGCTCGCCGACGTGCGCCTGCACACGCTCGCCTCCCGTCGCGGGTGGTGGAGCCTCAGCCCGTTCGGCCTCGACCCGGGTGCCACCGCGGTCGTGGGTCCCGCGACGGCGCCCGACGTCGACGAGGCCGGGGCGCCGGAGTCGGTCGCGGTCCCGGTCCGGGCGGCGGAGGCCTACCACGGCGACGTCGAGCGCGCGGTCGCCGACATCCGCGCGTGGCTGGCGACCGGGGGCCGGCTGACCGTGCTCTACGAGGGCCACGGCCCGGCGGAGCGCATGGTCGAGGTGCTCCGCGAGCACGACGTCCCGGCCCGCTTCGCCGACGACGTCGACTCGCCCGACGACCTCCCTCCCGGCGTCGCGGTCGTCACCTGCGGCACGGTCGCGCACGGCCTGGTCGACGAGGCCCAGCAGCTCGCGGTGCTCACCGGCGAGGACATCGCCGGGCAGCGGTCCTCGACCAAGGACATGCGCCGGATGCCCACGCGGCGCAAGAAGCAGATCGACCCGCTGGAGCTCAAGCCCGGGGACCACGTCGTCCACGAGCAGCACGGCGTCGGCCGCTACGTCGAGATGAAGCAGCGACTGGTGCAGGGCGCCACCCGGGAGTACCTCCTGCTCGAGTACGCGCCGTCCAAGCGCGGTGGCCCGCCGGACCGGCTCTTCGTCCCCACCGACCAGCTCGACCAGGTGACCCGCTACGTCGGCGGCGACATGCCCAGCCTGGACCGCCTCGGCGGCGCCGACTGGGCGAAGCGGAAGGGCCGCGCCCGCAAGGCAGTCCGGCAGATCGCCGCCGAGCTCATCAAGCTGTACGCCGCGCGGGCGGCGACCAGGGGCCACACCTTCGGGCCGGACACCCCGTGGCAGCGCGAGCTCGAGGACGCCTTCCCCTTCACCGAGACCCCGGACCAGCTCACCACGGTCGACGAGGTCAAGCAGGACATGGAGCGGGAGATGCCGATGGACCGGCTGGTCTGCGGCGACGTCGGCTACGGCAAGACCGAGATCGCGGTGCGGGCGGCGTTCAAGGCGGTGCAGGACGGCAAGCAGGTGGCCGTCCTGGTGCCCACCACCTTGCTGGTCCAGCAGCACTTCTCGACCTTCGCCGAGCGGATGTCGGGCTTCCCGGTCGTCCTCAAGGGGCTCAGCCGGTTCCAGAGCGACAAGGAGGCCCGGGAGACCCTCGCCGGCCTCGCCGACGGCACCGTCGACATCGTCATCGGCACCCACCGGCTGCTCAACCCCGACATCGCCTACAAGGACCTCGGGCTGATCGTCGTCGACGAGGAGCAGCGCTTCGGCGTGGAGCACAAGGAGCAGCTCAAGCGGCTGCGCACCGCGGTCGACGTGCTGGCGATGTCCGCGACGCCGATCCCGCGGACCCTGGAGATGGCGATCACCGGCATCCGCGAGATGTCGACGATCACGACCCCGCCCGAGGAGCGGCACCCGGTCCTCAGCTACGTCGGCGCCTTCGAGGACCGCCAGCTGGTCGCGGCGATCCGCCGCGAGCTGCTCCGGGAGGGCCAGGTCTTCTACATCCACAACCGGGTGCAGTCGATCGAGAAGGCGGCCGCGCGGATCCGCCAGCTGGTCCCCGAGGCGCGGGTCGCGACCGCGCACGGGCAGATGGGGGAGCACCAGCTGGAGCAGATCATGCTCGACTTCTGGGAGAAGCGGTTCGACGTCCTGGTCTGCACCACGATCGTGGAGTCCGGCCTCGACGTGTCGAACGCCAACACGATGGTGATCGAGCGGGCCGACGCGCTCGGGCTCTCCCAGCTCCACCAGCTGCGGGGCCGGGTCGGCCGAGGCCGGGAACGCGCCTACGCCTACTTCCTCTACCCGCCGGACAAGCCGCTCACCGAGACCGCGCACGAGCGGCTCGCGACCATCGCGCAGCACTCCGACCTCGGCGGCGGCATGGCGATCGCGATGAAGGACCTCGAGATCCGCGGTGCCGGCAACCTGCTGGGGGGCGAGCAGAGCGGCCACATCGCCGACGTCGGGTTCGACCTCTACGTGCGGCTCGTGGGCGAGGCGGTCAACGAGTTCAAGGGCGTCACCACCGAGCAGCCGGCCGACATGAAGATCGAGCTGCCGATCGACGCCCACCTGCCCCACGACTACGTCCCGAGCGAGCGGCTGCGGCTGGAGATGTACAAGCGGCTGGCCGAGGTCCGCGCCGACGACGACGTCGCACTGCTGCGGGAGGAGCTCGTCGACCGGTACGGCGAGCCGCCCGAGCCGGTCCGGAGCCTGCTCTCGGTGGCTCGGTTCCGGGCCCGGGCCCGGCAGGCGGGGCTCACCGACGTCACGGTCGCGGGCAACTACGTGCGCTTCGCGCCGGTGAGCCTGCCCGAGTCCGGCCGGGTGCGGCTCGCCCGGCTGTACCCCCGCAGCATCGTCAAGGACAACGTGCGTACGATCCTCGTGCCCCGACCGACGACGGCCCCCGTCGCCGGTCAGCCGCTCCGCGACGAGGCCCTGCTCGACTGGGCCCGCGAGGTGGTCGACACCGTCGTCGACCGGGAGCCGGCGGTCGTGGGTCGGTGACCACAGCGAGGACGAGGAGTCGAGGGGTGCAGAGCTCGCGCAAGGCACGGCCGGGGCGGCTGGCGACCGCCGTGCTCGCGGTGCTGCTCGTGACCGGCTGTGCGCAGAACGCGCCCGGCGTCGCGGCGCAGGTCGGCGACGACCGGATCAGCGACGAGCAGGTCGACGAGCTCGCCGAGGCGCTCTGCGTGCTGTCCGACGACGCAGGCCAGGCGCAGGGCCCCGTGCCCACCCAGCAGGTGCGCCGGCAGGCGCTGCAGATCCTCCTCGACAACCAGCTCGCCGCCGGCATCATCGACCCCGACGCGGTCGACGACGAGCAGCTCGACGCCTTCCGGCAGCAGGTGGCGGCGCCCCGGGAGGCGCTTCCCGAGCGGCTCCGAGGACCCTTCGACGAGGCGGTCGAGGGGTTCGCCATCGCCCAGCTCGGCCTCGCCGTGCTGGGCCGGGAGTCGCTGGGCGCTGAGGGGACCGAGGAGCCCGACGACCAGGCCGCGCTCGCCGAGGGGCAGCGGCTCCGCAACCGGCACGCGAGGGAGGTCGGCGTGTCGGTCGACCCGCGCTTCGGCACCTTCGCGCGCGGCCAGGTGCAGGCCTCCGACGGGTCGCTCAGCGTGGCGGTGTCGGACCAGGCGAAGGCCAGTGCGACGGCGGACGGCGTGGGCACCGACCTGCCGGCCAACCTCTCCTGCAGCGCCGGCTGAGCACGCGCGCGCCGGGGACCTCGTGAGCAGGCTGCTCGAGCTCGTCGCGGTCATGGACCGGTTGCGCCGGGAGTGCCCGTGGGACCGCCGACAGACCCACCGGTCGTTGGCCCGGTACCTGCTCGAGGAGACCTACGAGACCCTCGAGGCGATCGAGGGCGACGACCCGGCGCCACCTGCGCGAAGAGCTCGGTGACCTCCTGCTGCAGGTCTGCTTCCACGCCCGGATCGCCTCCGAGCGCGGTCCCGAGGAAGGCGGGTTCGACGTCGACGACGTCGCCGGCGGCATCGTCGACAAGCTCGTCCACCGCCACCCCCACGTCTTCGCGGGGGTCGAGGTCGCCGACGCCGACGAGGTCGACCGCAACTGGGAGCGGCTCAAGGCGGTGGAGAAGCAGCGCACCGGGCTGCTCGAGGGGATCCCCCCCACGCTCCCGGCGCTGGCCTGGGCCGACAAGGCGCTCGGCCGCCTGGAGCGGGCCGGTCGGGCGCCGGAGCTGCCGGCCCCGGTAGAGGGCCCGGCGCAGGGCTCGGTGGGGGACGAGCTGCTCGCCCTGGTCGCGCGGGCCCGCGCCGAAGGGCTCGACCCCGAGCAGGAGCTGCGCGACGCCGTACGCCGCATCGTGGGCGAGCCTGGGGAGGCGGGTCCCCGCCCGGCACTAGGCTGAGCCGACCGAGGCATGAGGCGAAGGAGCACCCCCGTGGCGGCGATCGAAGCAGTCGGAGCGCGCGAGATCCTGGACTCCCGCGGCAACCCCACCGTCGAGGTGGAGGTCGCCCTGGACGACGGCACGCTGAGCCGCGCGGCAGTCCCCTCGGGTGCGTCGACCGGCGCCTTCGAGGCGGTGGAGCTCCGCGACGGCGGCCAGCGCTACGGCGGCAAGGGGGTCACCGGGGCGGTCAACGCCGTGCTCGACGTCATCGCGCCCGAGCTCGTCAGCTTCGAGGCCTCCGAGCAGCGGCTCGTCGACCAGGTGCTCCTCGACCTCGACGGCACCAGCAACAAGGCGAAGCTCGGCGCCAACGCGATCCTCGGGGTCTCGCTCGCGGTCGCGAAGGCTGCCGCCGACTCCGCCGCGCTGCCCCTCTACCGCTACCTCGGCGGACCGAACGCCCACCTGCTGCCGGTCCCGATGATGAACATCCTCAACGGCGGCGCCCACGCCGACACCGGCGTCGACGTGCAGGAGTTCATGGTCGCCCCCGTCGGGGCCGCCACCTTCGGTGAGGCGCTGCGGCAGGGCACCGAGGTCTACCACGCCCTCAAGTCGGTGCTGAAGAAGCAGGGCCTGGCCACCGGACTCGGCGACGAGGGCGGCTTCGCCCCCGACGTGCCCTCCAGCAGCGCGGCCCTCGACCTCATCGCCGAGGCGGTGTCGAGCGCCGGCTTCACCCTGGGCGACGACATCGCGCTGGCGATGGACGTCGCCGCCAGCGAGTTCCACAGCGACGGCGGCTACCGGTTCGAGGGGAAGTCCCGCACCTCGGAGGAGATGCTGACCTACTACACCGACCTGCTCTCGGCGTACCCGATCGTCTCGATCGAGGACCCCCTCGACGAGGAGGACTGGGCTGGCTGGCAGCAGTTGACCTCCGCGCTCGGCGACCGGGTGCAGATCGTCGGCGACGACCTCTTCGTCACCAACGTCGAGCGGCTGTCGCGGGGCGTCACGGAGCGGTCGGCGAACGCGATGCTCGTCAAGGTCAACCAGATCGGGTCGCTCACCGAGACCCTCGACGCCGTCGACCTCGCCCACCGCAGCGGGTTCCGCTGCATGATGAGCCATCGCTCGGGCGAGACGGAGGACACCACCATCGCCGACCTCGCCGTCGCCACCAACTGCGGCCAGATCAAGACCGGCGCGCCCGCCCGGTCCGAGCGGGTGGCCAAGTACAACCAGCTGCTGCGGATCGAGGAGGAGCTCGACCAGGCCGCCCGCTACGCCGGCCGCGCCGCGTTCCCCCGGTTCACCGCCTGAGCGGCTGACGCCCCGCCGATGCCCCCGATCCCCAGGGTCGTGCCCGACCGCCGCCGTCGCGGGACCCCACCGCGTCCCGGCGGCTCCCGGAACGGGGGAGCACGCCGCCCGCGCCGCAGCGACCCGGGCACCCCGCCCCGGGCTCGCCTCACCGGCCGGGCCGCGGTCCTGGTGCTGGTCGTCGCGGGGCTGATGGTCTCCTACGCCTCGTCGTTCCGCGCCTACCTCGACCAGCGCCACCACATCGCGCAGCTCGAGTCGAGCATCGCCGACTCGCGGACCGAGATCGCCGCGCTCCAGCGTGAGAAGCAGCGGTGGGAGGACCCGGCGTACGTCGTGGCGCAGGCGCGTGCCCGCTTCGCCTTCGGCTTCCCCGGCGAGGTGGGGTTCCAGGTGCTCGACGAGGACGGTCGGCCGCTGGACCACGAGGACTCCCTCACCGACCCGGCGGAGCAGGTCGACGACCCCGAGTGGTGGCAGGAGACGCTGAGCAGCCTCGAGGCCGCCGGCAACCCACCGGACGAGGAGGAGCCGGCCGGGAAGATCACGGTCCCGCGGTCGGCGATCCCCGAGGACCCCGAGAGCCCGTGACCGCGCCGCCCACCTGCGGGGCCGGCGTCGACGCCCAGGACCGGGCGGTCGTCGAGGCGCAGCTCGGTCGCCCCCCACGGGGCGCTCGCGCGGTCGGGCACCGCTGCCCGTGCGGCAACCCCGACGTCGTCGTCACCGAGCCGAGGCTCCCCGATGGGACGCCGTTCCCGACGACCTTCTACCTCACCTGTCCGCGTGCCGCCTCGCTCATCGGGTCGCTCGAGGGGTCGGGCCTCATGGGCGCGATGGCCGAGCGGCTGGCGGCGGACCCCGACCTCGCCGCGGCGTACGCCCGGGCGCACGAGCGGTACCTCGAGGCCAGGAGCGCGCTCGGCGACGTGCCGGAGATCGCCGGGGTGTCGGCCGGCGGGATGCCGACCCGCGTGAAGTGCCTGCACGTCCTCGCCGCCCAGGCGCTCGCCCAGGGCCGCGGCGTCAACCCGCTTGGCGACGAGGTGCTCGACCGCCTCGGGACGTGGTGGGCCGCCGGCCCCTGCGTCACCGTGGAGTCGTCGTGACCCGCGTCGCCGCGGTCGACTGTGGCACGAACACGATCAAGCTGCTGGTCGCCGACCTCGACCCCGCGACGGGCGAGGAGCACGAGCTGGTCCGGGAGTCACGGATGGTCAGGCTCGGCCAGGGGGTCGACGGCTCCGGGCGGCTGGCCGACGAGGCGCTGGCCCGGGTGTTCGCGGCGGTCGAGGAGTTCGCCGCACTGGTCGCCCCCCACGACGTCGAGCGGGTCCGGTTCTGCGCGACGTCGGCCGCGCGGGACGCCGAGAACGCCGACGTCTTCCGCCGCGGGGTGCACGAGCGGCTCGGCGTCGTGCCGGAGGTCGTGTCGGGGGCCGAGGAGGCGGTGCTGTCGTTCTCCGGGGCGGTCCGGCCGCTCGCGGGACTCCCCGGCCAGGCCGTGCCCGGGTCGGCGCCGGGGCCGGTGCCAGGGCCGGTGCTCGTGATCGACATCGGGGGTGGCTCCACCGAGCTGGTGCTCGGCGACGTCGACCCGGCCACGGGGGACGCGGTCGTCGAGGCCGGCCACTCGGTCGACGTCGGCTCGGTGCGGATGACCGAGCGCCGGCTGCACTCCGACCCGCCGACCCCGACCGAGGTCGCAACCGCGCGGGCGGAGGTCGACGCGGCCCTCGACGTGCTGCCGGACCACGGCGTACGGCTCGATCGGGCGCGGTCGGTCGTCACGGTCAGCGGCACCGGCTTGACGGTCGCCGCCACCGCGCTGGACCTCGACGGCTACGACCGGCTGCGGCTCGACGGCGCCGAGGTCCCGACCGCCGACCTCCACGCGGCGGTCGACCGCCTGCTCGCGATGACCGTCGCCGAGCGTCGAGCGCTGCCGTTCATGCACCCCGGCCGTGCCGACGTCATCGGCGCCGGCGCGCTGGTGCTCGACCGGGTGCTGGCCCGCACCGCCGTGCCGGTGGTGCGGGTGTCGGTCCACGACATCCTCGACGGGATCGCCTGGTCGCTGGCGTGAGCGGCCCGCTGCTGCCGCACCCGCTGGCGGGTGGCGGGTTCGCTTCCCCGGTGCCGCCGGGGACCGGGTGGCCGGGCGACCCCGCCACCGCGGCGACCCCTGTCGCACACGGTGCAGCCGACGTCCGCGAGCTCTCGGCCGGTGCGTCCCTGGAGGAGCTGACCGCCCGGGTGTCGGTCTGCCGTGCCTGCCCCCGGCTGGTCCGGTGGCGCGAGGACGTCGCCGTCGACAAGCGCGCCTCGTTCGCCGGCGAGCCCTACTGGGGTCGGCCGATCCACGGCTGGGGTGCCGACGCTCCTCGGGTCCTCGTCCTCGGGCTCGCGCCCGCGGCCAACGGCGGCAACCGCACCGGACGGATCTTCACCGGTGACCGCTCCGGCGACTGGCTCTTTGCCTCGCTCCACCGCGCGGGCCTGGCGCGGCAGGCGGCCTCGGTCCACGCCGGCGACGGTCAGCAGCTCCTCGACACGCGGATGGTCGCGGCGGTTCGCTGCGCGCCGCCGGAGAACAAGCCGACGCCGCAGGAGCGCGACACCTGTGCTCCCTGGTTGCACCGGGAGCTCCGGCTCGTCGGCCCGTCGCTGAGGGTCGTCGTCTGCCTGGGGTCGTTCGCGTGGGACGCGGCGTTCCGGGCCCTGGGGAAGGTCGGGTACGCCGTCCCGCGGCCGAAGGTGCGGTTCGGGCACGGCGTCGAGGTCACGGTCGCGGGACCGGCGGGCTCGCTCGTGGTCCTCGGCTGCTTCCACCCCAGCCAGCAGAACACCTTCACCGGCAAGCTCACCGCACCGATGACCGACGCCGTCATGCACCGGGCCCGCGCGCTGGCCGACGCCGCGGCGGGCGAGGAGCCGCGCACGACCTACCGTTGACGGCGTCGGCCCCCGTATCCCAACGGCAGAGGAAGGGGTCTTAAAAACCTCACAGTGTGGGTTCGAGTCCCACCGGGGGCACGCACGACCTCGCGACCGGCCGGTGCCGCGGCCACGACGTCCGGCAGGATGACGCCATGTCTCTCACGGTGGGCGTGGACGTCGGTGGCACCAAGATCGCGGCGGGCGTCGTCGACGACACCGGCGCCATCCTCGAGAAGGTGCGCAAGAAGTCGCCGACGACCGACGAGCTCTCGCTCCTCGAGGCGATCCGTGAGCTGGTGGGGGACCTGCGGACCCGCCACGAGATCACGGCCGTCGGGGTGGGCGCTCCCGGCTTCATCGGCGCCGACCGGCGCAGCGTCCTCTTCACGCCCAACCTCCCCTGGCGCGACGAGCCGCTCGCCGACATGCTCGAGCGCGTCCTCGAGCTGCCGGTGCTCGTCGAGAACGACGCCAACGCGGCCGCCTGGGCCGAGCACGTGTTCGGCGCGGGCCGCGGCGTCCCCGACCAGCTGCTGCTGACGCTGGGCACCGGCGTCGGCGGCGGTCTGGTCCTCGGCGGGGAGGTCTACCGGGGCGGCCACGGCGTCGCGGCGGAGGTCGGGCACCTCACCGTCGTCCGCGACGGGATCCCCTGCGGCTGCGGCCGTCACGGCTGCCTCGAGCAGTACGCATCGGGCAGCGCGCTGGTCCGGGAGGCCCGCTCGGCCGCCGCGACCGGTCGGGCGCCGACCCTCCTCGAGGCCGCCGGCGGCAACCCCACCCAGGTGACGGGGGCGATGGTGACCGAGCACGCGAAGGCCGGCTCGCCGGAGGCGGTGGCGCTGTTCGCGGAGATGGCGGAGGCGCTCGCGGTCGGCATCGGCTCGTTGGTCGCGGTGCTCGACCCGTCGCTCGTGCTGCTCGGCGGGGGCGTCAGCGAGGCCGGCGACCTGATCCTCGGGCCGACGACCGCGGCGCTCGACCGGGAGCTGACCGGTGGCACGCACCGTCCGGGACCCGAGGTCCGGCTCGCGGCGCTCGGCAACGACGCGGGCATGATCGGCGCCGCGGACGAGGCGCGGAGCCTGGTCGGGTGAGCGGCGACCGGCTCCGCCGCAGTCGCCCTGACCAGGGGTGATTCTAAGGGTCGCTTCAGGTCGTCGACCTACTCTGGAGGCAACGAAAGGTGACGGCAGCCGCCCCTCCGGGCGAGCCGTCCGGTCCCGAGGAGTGACCACCATGCAGAGCAGCAACCCCGTCTTCCGCAAGGCCGAGGGGTTCAACGGGCGCGGCGGCGCCGACCCCGACGGCAACCGCACCTACGCCGGCAACGGCGTCAGCTACCCGAGCTACGGCTCGCAGCCGACCGGTCAGCCCGGCGGCGCGCCGGGCACCCAGCCGGGCTACCCGTCAGGGCCCGAGGGGTACGTCGACCCGTACGCACCCGCCCCCACCGGCGCCAAGCGGATGACGATCGACTCGGTCGTCCAGCGCACCGGCATCACCCTCGGGGTGACCGCCCTCTTCGCGGCGCTGACCTGGTTCCTGACCGGGGATCCGACCGCCCGGACGACGGAGGGCGAGCAGACGCTCGCGACCCTCTACACGTTGTCGATGGTCGGCGCGTTCGTCGGCTTCGGCCTCGCGATGGTCAACAGCTTCAAGCGAGTGGTCAGCCCCGGCCTGGTCCTCGCCTACGCCGCGTTCGAGGGGCTGTTCGTCGGCGCCTTCAGCAAGGTGATGGAGGCCAACTTCGGCGATGGGCTCGTCATCGGCGCGGTCCTCGGCACCATCGGCGCGGTTGCCGGCACGCTCGCGGCGTACAAGTTCTTCGACATCCAGGTCAGCAGCCGGTTCCGCACCTGGGTCGTCGCGGCGATGTTCGGGTTCGTCGCGGTCTCGCTGCTCGACTTCGTGCTCGCGATGTTCGGCAACAGCTTCGGCTTCAACGGGTTCGGCCCGATGGGTCTGATCTCGAGCTTCATCGGCCTGGGGCTCGGCGTGCTCATGCTGATCCTCGACTTCGACTTCGTCGAGCGCGGCATCCAGGCCGGGCTCCCCGAGCGCGAGTCGTGGCGGGCGGCCTTCGGACTCACCGTGACGATCATCTGGATCTACATCGAGCTGCTCCGGATCCTGGCGATCCTCCGCGGCAACGACTGACCCTCCTCACCCCGCCTGACACGAGGCGCCCGGGCTGCGGCCCGGGCGCCCGCGTCGTTCACTCAGGCGTCGCTCGGGCGTCACTCGACGACGGGGACCGGCTCCTCGAGGGTCGGCGGCTCCACGTCCGGCTCCGGACGACGGCGACGGCGCCGCAGCAGCACGAACCGTCCGAAGGCCCCGGCCGGCGGCGCGGTGTCCTGCGCGACCGGCTCGATGGAGGCGCCCGGGTGACGGGCGGCCTCGACGACCGCGAGGTCGAGCGGGAGCAGCGCGTCCCCACGGACGTACGCCGGCGCGGTGTCCTCCTCCGGCGCGAGCTCGAGCGCCGCCAGCACCGTCGGCAGCACGACCGACGCCATCCGCGCGTAGCCGGCCGCCGAGGGGTGGAACCGGTCGGGCCCGAAGAAGACCTCGGCGAGGGTCTGGAACTCCGAGGTGAGGATCGAGGCCAGCGCGACGGTCCGCCCTCCGGCCTCCAGCACGGTCGTCGCCTGCGCCGCGGCGAGCCGCCGGGACCACAGCCGCGCGACCTGGCGCAACGGCGGCGCCAGCGGCTCGATCGTGCCGAGGTCCGGGCAGGTCGCCACCACGACCTCGACACCGGCCGCGCGGAGCCGGCGTACCGCGGCGTCCAGCAGCCGCACCGAGCTGCGCACCCCGACCGCGTGGGTCACGTCGTTGGCGCCGATGAAGACCACCGCGACGTCGGGCTCGTGCGGCAGCACGAGGTCGACCTGGCCGCTCAGGTCCCGCGACTGGGCGCCGACGCGGGCCGCCGACGTCAGCCAGACCCGGCGGTCGGCCGCCTCCGCGAGCCCCGAGGCCAGGATCGCGCCGGGGGTCTCCTCCACCGAGGCGACGCCGTACCCCGCGGCCGACGAGTCGCCGATCAGCGCCATCCTGATCGCCGGACCGGGGCGGCTCTGGCCGTACCACCCCGACGGCGCCGGAGCCTGGCCGTCGGCGTTGCCGATGGTCCGACGGGCGACCCGCGCCTCTGCGAACATCAACCCGTACAGGGACCCGCCGACGAGGGTCAGCCCACCGCCGCCGTACGCCGCCGCAGCAGCGGCCCTGCGCACGGCTCGGCCGCGGGGGAGAGGCGGTCTGACCACGCGCCGAGCATACGAAGCCCGACGCCGGCGGGTGCGCCACGGGGCGTGCCCTGCAGCCCCGCTGCCTGATTAACGCTCGGTGCTCCTGATCGCCTAGACTCATCGGTCGGCCCCCCGTGGGTCTGTCCGTGCTGCTCCGCCGCGCCTGGACGCGCTGCGCCCGCACGCGCCGGACCGGCCGGGGCGCGCCCGACCACGCACGACGAGGCACGACCACGAGCGACCACAGCCGTGCTGTGACCGAACGACACCAGAGACGACGGATTGCGGAGGACATGCCCAAGAAGGAAGGCGTCATCGAGATCGAGGGGACGATCGTCGAGGCTCTGCCCAACGCGATGTTCCGGGTCGAGCTGAGCAACGGGCACAAGGTCCTCGCCCACATCAGCGGCAAGATGCGCCAGCACTACATCCGCATCCTTCCCCAGGACCGGGTCGTCGTCGAGCTCTCGCCGTACGACCTCACCCGGGGTCGCATCGTCTACCGCTACAAGTAAAGGGAGGGGCTCGCCGTGAAGGTCAACCCGAGCGTCAAGCCGATCTGCGACAAGTGCAAGGTGATCCGGCGCCACGGTCGCGTGATGGTCATCTGCGAGAACCCGCGTCACAAGCAGCGCCAGGGCTGATCCAGCCCACGGCCGCCGAGACAACTGAACACACAACTGAACACACCTGCATCGTGACCGCTCCCCGCCCGCTCCGGGCGGGGTCACCTCCGGACCAGAGGCCGGAGCCCGCTTCCCCAGGCCACCTGGGACGGGACGCGGCACGGACCAACACCTCCGGAGACCCGAAGGGACACCGCCACTCATGGCACGTCTTGTTGGTGTCGACCTGCCGCGCGACAAGCGCATCGAGGTCGCACTCACCTACATCTACGGCATCGGCCGTACCCGCGCCCAGCAGCTGCTGGACGCCACCGGTGTGAACCCCGACATGCGGGTGCACCAGCTGGGCGACGAGGAGCTCGTGCGGCTCCGCGACGAGATCGAGGGCAACTTCAAGATCGAGGGCGACCTCCGTCGTGAGGTCCAGGCCGACATCCGTCGCAAGATCGAGATCGGCAGCTACCAGGGCCGCCGGCACCGGATGAACCTGCCGGTGCGGGGTCAGCGGACCAAGACCAACGCCCGGACCCGCAAGGGGCCCAAGCGCACCGTGGCCGGCAAGAAGAAGGCCAGGTAAGCCCCGGCCTCTCCCGGCCCTCCCGATCCCGAACCCGCAACAGCTCCCAGGAGAACCACCATGCCTCCCAGAAGTCGCCAGCAGGCGAGCGCCAAGACCAAGGTGCGCCGCAAGGAGAAGAAGAACATCGCGCAGGGCGAAGCGCACATCAAGAGCACGTTCAACAACACGATCGTCACGATCACCGACCCCACCGGCGCAGTGATCGCGTGGGCCTCGGCCGGCACCGTCGGCTTCAAGGGCTCGCGCAAGTCGACCCCGTTCGCCGCGCAGATGGCCGCCGAGGCGGCGGGTCGCCGGGCTCAGGAGCACGGCATGAAGAAGATCGACGTCTTCGTCAAGGGCCCCGGGTCCGGCCGCGAGACGGCGATCCGGTCGCTGGGTGCGATCGGCCTCGAGGTCGGCACCATCCAGGACGTCACGCCCACCCCGCACAACGGCTGCCGCCCGCCCAAGCGGCGCCGGGTCTGACCCCCCGAGAGCGAGGAGACACCTGACATGGCCCGTTACACCGGCCCCATGACCAAGAAGTCGCGCCGTCTCGGCGTCGACCTCGTCGGCGGTGACATGGCGTTCGAGCGCCGTCCCTTCCCTCCCGGCCAGCACGGCCGCGGGCGGCCCAAGGAGTCGGAGTACCTGCTGCAGCTCCGCGAGAAGCAGAAGGCCCGCCTCACCTACGGCATCCTGGAGAAGCAGTTCATCCGCTACTACCACGAGGCCTCGCGGCGTCCCGGCAAGACCGGTGACAACCTCCTGCAGCTGTTGGAGTGCCGCCTGGACAACGTGGTCTACCGCGCCGGGTTCGCCCGGACCCGGCGCCACGCGCGGCAGCTGGTCAACCACGGCCACTTCCTGGTCAACGGCAAGAAGGTCGACATCCCGTCGTTCCAGATCACCCAGTACGACGTGATCGACGTGCGGCAGAAGTCGCTGGAGATGACGCCGTTCATCGTGGCGCGCGAGACCTTCGGCGAGCGGCTCGTGCCGGGTTGGATGGACGTCGTCCCGGACCGCATGCGGATCCTGGTCCACCAGCTCCCGGTGCGTCAGCAGATCGAGATCCCGGTCCAGGAGCAGCTCATCGTCGAGTTCTACTCCAAGAAGTAAGACCCACCGGGGGCAGCAGCCCCCGGACCCTCAGTCGGAGCCGTCAAATAGAGGGCGGCTCCTGGAAGGAACACACCAGTGCTCATCGCACAACGCCCCACCCTCTCCGAGGAGTCGGTCGACGAGTTCCGCTCGCGGTTCGTCATCGAGCCCCTCGAGCCCGGCTTCGGCTACACGCTGGGCAACTCGCTGCGGCGCACCCTGCTGTCCTCGATCCCGGGGGCAGCGGTCACCAGCATCAAGATCGACGGCGTCCTGCACGAGTTCTCGACCCTCGACGGGGTCAAGGAGGACGTCACCGAGCTGATCCTCAACCTCAAGGAGCTCGTCGTCTCCTCCGAGCACGACGAGCCGGTGACCATGTACCTGCGCAAGCAGGGTCCCGGCGAGGTCACTGCCGGTGACATCGCGCCGCCTGCCGGTGTCGAGGTCCACACCCCCGACCTCAAGATCGCGACCCTCAACGAGCAGGGCCGGCTCGAGATGGAGCTGGTCGTCGAGCGTGGCCGCGGCTACGTCAGCGCGGCGCAGAACAAGGGCGCCGACAACGAGATCGGCCGGATGCCGGTCGACTCGATCTACTCGCCGGTGCTCAAGGTGACCTACAAGGTCGAGGCGACCCGTGTCGAGCAGCGCACCGACTTCGACCGGCTCATCATCGACGTCGAGACCAAGCGGTCGATGCGCCCGCGTGACGCCCTCGCGTCGGCCGGCAAGACCCTGGTCGAGCTCTTCGGGCTCGCCCGCGAGCTCAACGTCGAGGCCGAGGGCATCGACATCGGCCCGTCGCCGGTGGACGAGCAGCTCGCGGCCGACCTGGCGCTGCCGGTCGAGGACCTCAACCTCACGGTCCGGTCCTACAACTGCCTCAAGCGCGAGGGCATCCACACCGTCGGTGAGCTCCTCTCGCGTTCCGAGCAGGACCTCCTCGACATTCGCAACTTCGGCGCCAAGTCCATCGACGAGGTCAAGCTGAAGCTGCACGAGATGGGCCTCTCGCTCAAGGACAGCGGCCCGGGCTTCGACCCGGCGTCGGTGATCGGCGCCTACGACGAGGACGACGACGACTCGTTCGTCGAGGACGAGCAGTACTGACCCGCCCCCACTACCCCGGTACCTCATCCGGCCGGGGAGGAACGAGATCCCGACATGCCCACGCCGAAGAAGGGTCCCCGCCTCGGCGGCAGCCCGGCGCACCAGAAGCTCATCCTGTCCAACCTCGCGACCGCGCTCTTCGAGCACGGCCGGATCACGACGACCGAGGCCAAGGCCCGCGCGCTGCGGCCGGTCGCCGAGCGGCTGATCACCAAGGCGAAGAAGGCTGAGCTCGGCTCCGTCGAGAGCCTGCACAACCGGCGGCTCGTGCTGCGGACGGTCCGGGACAAGGGCGTGGTCCACACGCTCTTCACCGAGATCGCGCCGCGCTACACCGAGCGCCCGGGCGGCTACACCCGGATCACCAAGATCGGCCCCCGGAAGGGCGACAACGCCCCGATGGCGGTGATCGAGCTGGTGACCGAGGCCTACGCGCCGAAGGCGTCCAGCCGTCCGGCTCCGGCGGCCACGACCGCTGCGGCGGCTGCGGCTCCGGCTGCGGCTCCCGTGGTCGACGAGACGGTGTCCGCCGACGAGGCCGCGACGGTCGAGCCGGCCGCGACGGTCGAGCCGGCCGCGACGGTCGAGCCGGCGGCGACCGAGGGCGCTCCGGCCGAGGTCGAGGCACCGACGGTGGGCACCGAGGAGACCGAGGTGCTCGAGGTCGAGCCGACGACGGCCGACGTCGACGCTCCGGAGGCCGCCGCGGCGCCGAAGCCGACAGAGTCGACAGAGGACCAGGAGCCCGGCCAGCAGGCCTGACCGGCTCCACCGCACGTGTGAGGGCGATCCGGTGCACCAGGTGCACGGATCGCCCTCGCTGTGCGTCCGGACGGCTGGGAGGATGGCGGGGTGCGGCTGCGGATCGACCTCGCGTACGACGGGACGGGCTTCCACGGGTGGGCCTCGCAGCCGGGGCTCCGCACGGTCCAGGCGACCCTCGAGCAGGCGCTCTGCACCGTGCTGCGGATCGCCGAGGCGCCGACGACCTGTGCCGGACGCACCGACGCGGGCGTCCACGCGCGGGGCCAGGTCGTGCACACCGACGTCGAACCGAGCGCGGAGGGCCCTGAGCGGCTGGCCCGCCGGCTCAACGGGGTCCTCCCCGAGGACGTCCGTGTCGCGGGCTGCCGGCCCGCGCCGGCCGGGTTCGACGCCCGGTTCGCTGCGCTCTGGCGCCGCTACGCCTACCGCATCGCCGACCCCACCGCGCTCCCCGACCCGCTGCGGCGCCGCGAGGTCCTCACCTGGACCCGGCCGCTCGACGAACAGGCGATGAACGCCGCGGCAGCCGGGCTCCTCGGCGAGCACGACTTCGCCGCCTTCTGCAAGCGTCGGGAGGGCGCCACGACCGTGCGCCGGCTCCTCGAGCTGGGGTGGCGGCGCGACGAACGCGGCATCCTGGTGGCCACCGTGCGCGCCGACGCCTTCTGCCACAGCATGGTCCGGGCCCTCGTCGGCTGCCTCGTCGCGGTCGGCGAGGGCCGGCAGGCACCGGCCTGGGCGGCCGACGTCCTCGGGGCGGCGGTCCGCGACCCGGCAGTACCGGTGGTGGCGGCCCGCGGCCTGACGCTCGAGGAGGTCGCCTACCCCGCCGACGACCAGCTGGCCGAGCAGGCGACACGAGCACGGGTGGTGCGGACCCGTGGCTGAGCCGTCGGGGACGGGCGAGCACTACTTCACCGCGGACCCGACCGTCCCGTTCACGCGTACGCCGGTCCGGGCCCAGGTCTGGGGCCGCACCCTCGACCTCCGGAGCGGCGCCGGGGTCTTCGCCCAGGGCCGCCTCGACACCGGCACCGCGGTGCTCTTCCGCGAGACCGAGCCGCCGGCGTCCGGCGCGACCTTCCTCGACCTCGGGTGCGGGTACGGCGTCGTCGCGCTCGCCCTCGCAACGGCTCGCGAGGACGCCCGCGTGTGGGCCGTCGACGTCAACCAGCGGGCGCTCGCGCTGACGCGGGAGAACGCTGCCTCCCTCGGGATTGTCGACCGGGTCCGGGTGGCCGAGCCGGACGCCGTGCCCCTGGACCTCCGGTTCGACGAGATCTGGTCCAACCCACCGATCCGCATCGGCAAGCCCGCGCTGCACGCCGTGCTGCTGACCTGGCTGCCACGGCTGCTGCCGGGGGGCCGGGCGTTGCTCGTCGTCGGCAAGAACCTCGGTGCCGACTCGCTGCACCGGTGGCTCGAGGAGCAGGGCTTCGCGACCCTCCGGCTGGCCAGCGCCAAGGGGTTCCGGGTGCTGGAGGTCCGCCCGCGTGCGGCGGCACCGAGCGGGGAAGGATGAGCCGGTGACTGACGACGCCCGCGACCCTTACCTCGCCGCCCCCGACCGCTACGACGCCAAGGCCACCGGTATGCAGTACCGGCCCTGCGGCCGCTCCGGCCTGCTGCTGCCGCAGATCTCGCTCGGCCTCTGGCAGAACTTCGGCGCCGACAAGCCGCTGGAGACCCAGCGCGCGATCCTCCGGCGGGCCTTCGACCGCGGCGTCACCCACTTCGACCTCGCCAACAACTACGGGCCGCCGTACGGGCAGGCCGAGCAGAACTTCGGCATGTTCATGAAGAGCGACTTCGCGGCGTACCGCGACGAGCTCGTCATCTCGACCAAGGCCGGCTGGGACATGTGGCCGGGGCCCTACGGGCAGGGCGGGGGGTCGCGCAAGTACATGCTCGCCTCGCTCGACCAGTCGCTGGAGCGGCTCGGGCTGGACTACGTCGACATCTTCTACAGCCACCGCTTCGACCCCGACACCCCGATCGAGGAGACGATGCGGGCGCTCGACACCGCCGTCCGCTCGGGCAGGGCGCTCTACGCCGGCATCTCGTCGTACTCCGCGTCCAAGACCGCCGAGGCGGCCGGGATCGCCCGCGACCTCGGGACTCCGCTGCTCATCCACCAGCCGTCGTACTCGATGCTCAACCGGTGGATCGAGCGGGACCTGCTCGACACCCTTGAGGACGCCGGCATGGGGTGCATCGTGTTCACGCCGCTGGCCCAGGGCCTGCTCACCGACCGCTACCTCGACGGGATCCCCGAGGGCTCCCGCGCCTCCCGGAGCGACACCACGCTCGGGTCGAACCAGCTCACCGACGAGACCCTTGGGCACGTCCGCAGGCTCAACGAGATCGCACGGGGCCGAGGGCAGGGGCTGGCGCAGATGGCGCTGCAGTGGGCGCTGCGCGACCCGCGGGTGACCAGCGCGGTCATCGGGGCGTCCTCGGTCCACCAGCTCGACTCGAACATCGACGCACTGTCCGGGCCGGAGTTCACCGAGGACGAGCTCGCCGCCATCGACCAGGACGCGGTCGACGCCGGCGTCAACCTCTGGGCGGCCCAGACCGCGGACTGACCGGACGCGGGCGAGCCCCGGGTCAGAGGAACTCGGCGGGGTCGAACTCGTCGATCGGGATGATCCGGACCCGCGGCAGCGGCGTCCGGAACGCCCGGACGTCGAGCTCGAGGTCGAAGCTCTCGAGTCCCCGCTCGAACAGCGGCGTGTAGGCCTGGCTCCGGAACTCCCGGAAGCCGACCACCCCGACCTTGCGGGTGCCGTCGTCGACGAGCGTGGTGACCTGGTCGACGAAGTCGGCGTCGTGGCTGACCAGCAGGACGTCGCCCTCCCGGCGAGAGAGCTCGGTGAGGGTCCGCTGGATCGCGATGTCGACGATCTTCTCGTTCGCCCCGCCCGACAGCGGGACCGGCCGGAAGTCCATCGCGAGCAGTGCCTGGACGAACGGGCCCGGGAGGTCGTTGTTGGCTGCGAGGAAGAACAGTCCCTTCACCGGCTGGCCCCAGGTGCGGCCCGCGAAGTCCAGCACCCGGTCCCACCGCGGCCGTTCGTCAGGGGTCGGCCGGTGGCGCAGGATCGAGGACCCGAGAGTCGCGTCGATGTTCTCCCCGTCGACGAGGAGGTACGTCGTCCGCGGCCCAGCCATGGGGGGAGCGTAGGCCAACCCAGCGCTAACTCGCTCGCGCTCCGAGCCCCTGACCCCGGACAATGGTCGCTCGTGGGTCACGTGGAGGTCGCAGGGGTCCGGTACGAGCTGCCGGACGGCCGGGTGCTGCTCGACGACGTGTCGTTCCGGGTCGGCGAGGGCGCCAAGGTGGCGCTGGTCGGCGCCAATGGCGCGGGCAAGACGACGCTGCTGCGGATCGTGACCGGCGAGCTGGTGCCGCACGCCGGCGCGGTGACGCGCTCGGGCGGGCTCGGGGTCATGCGCCAGATGGTCGGCCGGGACGCCAGCACCGTCCGCGAGCTGCTGCTGTCGGTCTCCCCGGAGCGGCTGCAGCGCGCGGCTGCGGCGGTGGACCGCTGCGAGCTGGCGCTCATGGACGCCGACGACGAACCGACCCAGATGCGGTACGCCGAGGCGCTCGCCGAGTGGGGCGACGCCGGCGGCTACGACCTCGAGGTGACTTGGGACAAGGTCTGCACCGCCGGGCTCGGCGTTCCCTACGAGCGGGCGAAGTACCGGTCGCTGGCGACGCTCTCGGGTGGCGAGCAGAAGCGGCTCGTCCTGGAGTTCCTCCTCGACGGGCCCGACGAGGTGCTGCTCCTCGACGAGCCGGACAACTTCCTCGACGTCCCGGGCAAGATGTGGCTCGAGCAGCGGATCCGCGAGTCCCCGAAGACCGTCCTGTACATCAGCCACGACCGTGAGCTGCTGGCGAACACCGCGACCCGCGTCGTCACCGTCGAGCTCGGCGCCGCCGGGAACACCGCCTGGGTGCACCCCGGCGGCTTCGCGTCGTACCACGACGCCCGCCGCGACCGGTTCGCGCGCTTCGAGGAGCTCCGCAGGCGGTGGGACGAGGAGCACGCGAAGCTCAAGGCGCTCGTGCTGCGCTACAAGATCAAGGCGGAGTACAACGACGGGCTGGCGTCGCAGTACAAGGCTGCGCAGACCCGGCTCCGGAAGTTCGAGGAGGCCGGGCCGCCGACCGGGCAGCCCCGGGAGCAGAACGTGACGATGCGGCTGACCGGCGGCCGCACCGGCAAGCGGGCCGTCATCTGCGAGCAGCTCGAGCTCACCGGGCTGATGAAGCCCTTCGACCTCGAGGTCTGGTACGGCGAGCGGGTCGCGGTCCTCGGGTCGAACGGGTCGGGCAAGTCCCACTTCCTGCGGCTGCTCGCGGCCGGCGGCTCCGACCCCGACGTCGAGCACCGGCCGGTGGGGGACCACGCCGTCGAGCCGGTCCGTCATGCCGGGCGGGCGCGGCTGGGGGCGCGGGTCCGGCCCGGGTGGTTCGTGCAGACCCACACGCACCCCGAGCTGCTCGGGAAGACCCTGCTCGAGGTGCTCCACCGCGGGGACACGACTCCCGACGGCCGGGGCCGCGCGGGGATGGCGCGGGAGCAGGCCTCGCGGGCGCTGGACCGCTACGAGCTCGCGCACGCGGCGGAGCAGCGGTTCGAGTCGTTGTCGGGCGGTCAGCAGGCGCGCTTCCAGATCCTGCTGCTCGAGCTCTCGGGGGCGACGCTGCTGCTCCTGGACGAGCCGACCGACAACCTCGACGTCGAGTCCGCGGAGGCGCTCGAGGAGGGGCTGGCTGCGTTCGAGGGCACCGTCCTCGCGGTGACCCACGACCGCTGGTTCGCCCGCGGCTTCGACCGGTTCCTCGTCTACGGTGCCGACGGCACGGTCTACGAGTCCGACGAGGCGGTCTGGGACGAGACGCGGGTCGCCCGGACCAGGTGAGCGTCCGGTGAGCCGGCTCCAGCAGTGGCGGGGTGGCGCGGCGGAGGGGCCGCTGGTGGTGTTCCTCCCGGGCTGTCCCGACAGCCGATGGGCGGCCCTGCCGGGGGACGCGCCGGCCCGCCGCGCCGGGGTGCGGCTGGTCGCGGTGAACCGTCCCGGGTACGGCGCGTCCGCTGCCGCTGCGTCGACCCACCTGACCGTGGCCGACGACCTCGTGGCGGTCGCCGACGAGCTCGGGGCCGAGCGGTTCGCGCTGCTGGGGATGTCGGTCGGCGGCACCTACGCGCTGGCCTGTGCGGCCCGGCACCCGGAGCGGGTCGCGGCAGTGGCGACGGTCGCCTGCCCGGGCGACCTGTCCCGGATGGACCCGCCCCAGCACCGGAACGGGTCGTCCGCCGAGGAGGCGGAGCTGCTCGCCCGCGTCAGGTCCGCAGCGTCCGTCGCGGCGGCCGTGGAGCTGCTGCGCCCGGAGTTCGAGGCGTACCGGCACCAGCGACTCGCGGAGGTCTCGTCGCGGTCGACCGACGACCCGGCCGTCCGGCAGGAGGTCGAGGCGCTGTCGTGCCCGGACGGCTACCTCCGGGATGCGGCGGTCATGCTCCGGGCGTGGTCGTGGGACGTGACCGCCGTACGCTGCCCCGTCCTGGTCGTGCACGGAGCACTCGACGGGCAGGCGTCGGTGCGCAACGCCCACTGGCTGGCCGCCGCCGTCCCCGGCGCGCGGCTCCGGGTCCTCGATGACGCCGGTCACCTCGACGCGCTCGAGGACAGCTGGGACGACCTCCTGGCCGACCTGACCGCCGGGCCCTGAGCCGGGCCGGTCAGCTGTAACGGACGCGGCTGACCGTGGCGGCCCGCGCCCGCTTCACGCGAGCCACGGAGCGGGCCCGGCGCCGTCGCCGTTCGTCGAGGTCGTCCTCGTCGAGCTCGGGGAAGCGCTCACCGGGGGTGCGGCGAGCCTGGACGGTCTGGGCGCGCTCGACCCAGGCGGCGAGCGGATGGGGACTGGTCATGCCCTCCGAGGAGCACCTCGCGGGCCGGCTGATACCGGCTCACGGGGATCGGTCAGCGCGCGACGTGCACTTCCCACGGCGTACTCACACTCCCCTCGGCGTGTGACCCGTGGGGAGCAGCAACCTTCCTGCATCCCTTGGGGAACCGGGCGGGGTCAGGCCCAGCTCGTCAGGCCCACGTCGTCAGGACCACGTCGTCAGGCCCGCGTCGTCAGGCCCACGTCGTCAGGCCCAGCGCTGGTCGCGCGGGGTGAAGTCGAGGCCCCGGTCGCCGGTGTAGATCTGCTTGGGACGGGCGATCTTCTGCTCCTTGTCCTGCACCAGCTCGAGCCACTGCGCCAGCCATCCCGGCGTCCGGCCGATGGCGAAGAGCACGGTGAACATCTCCGGCGGGAACTGGAGCGCCTCGTAGATCAGACCGGAGTAGAAGTCGACGTTGGGGTAGAGCTTGCGCGTGACGAAGTACTCGTCCTCCAGCGCGATCTTCTCCAGCTCCTGGGCGATCTCGAGCAGCGGGTTGACGCCGGTGACCTCGAACACGTCGTCGCAGGCCTTCTTGATGATCGTGGCCCGCGGGTCGTAGTTCTTGTAGACGCGGTGGCCGAACCCCATGAGCCGCTCGTCGCCGTTCTTCACGCCCTCGATGAAGGAGGGGATGTTCTCGCGGGTCCCGATGCGCTTGAGCATCCGCAGGACCGCCTCGTTCGCGCCGCCGTGCAACGGGCCGTACAGCGCGGCGATGCCGGCCGCGACCGCGGAGTAGGGGTCGACCTGCGAGGAGCCCACCGACCGGACGGCGTTGGTCGAGCAGTTCTGCTCGTGGTCGGCGTGGAGGATCAGGAGGATGTCGAGAGCGCGGACCAGGCGCTCGTCGGCCTCGTAACGCTGCTCGCTCATCTTGAACAGCATCGAGAGGAAGTTGGCGGTGTAGGAGAGCTCGTTGTCGGGATAGACGTACGGCTTGCCCTGCGCGTGCCGGAACGCCCAGGCCCCCAACGTCGGCATCTTCGCGATCATCCGGACGATCTGCATGTGCCGGTTGTCGGGGTCCTTGATGTTGCTCGCGTCCGGGTAGAACGTCGACAGCGCCCCGACCGAGGCCATGAGCATCCCCATGGGATGGGCGTCGTAGCGGAACCCGTGCATGAAGTTCTTGACGTTCTCGTGGACGAACGTGTGGTAGGTGATCTCGTGCTCCCACCGCTCGTAGGCGTCCTTCTCGGGGAGGTCGCCGTGCAGCAGCAGGTAGGCGACCTCGAGGAAGGTCGAGCCCTCGGCCAGCTGCTCGATCGGGTAGCCGCGGTACTCCAGGATCCCCTTGTCGCCGTCGATGAAGGTGACCGCGCTGCGACACGACGCGGTGTTGGTGAAACCCGGGTCGTAGACGGCGAGCCCGGGGTCGTCCCCGTCCGCCTTGATCTGGCCGAGGTCGGCGGCGCGGACCGTCCCGTCGGTGATCGGGAGCTCGAACTCCTGGCCGGTCCTGTTGTCCCGGACGGTGAGGGACTGCGTGTCGGTCACAGTGGCTCCTAGGAGGATCGTTCCGGGGGTGGACCCGAGAGTGCCCACAACCTAGTCCCTCCCCCATGGCGAGGGAACGCGGCGTTCCTGCAGGCGCCGACGGGTGCCCGACCGGCCCGACCGGCCGCTTTGACCGGCCTGTGGGCGCGCCGGTAGTCTTGACGGTCGCGGCCAGTCCTGCTGCACCTGTGGCAGGACGCCCCCCGGAGCGAGTGCGCTCGGGGGCGCACCGCGCCCGACCCCAGGCTCGCATCCGAAGGACACGACCGTGCGCACGTACAGCCCCAAGCCTGCCGACGTCCAGCGTCAGTGGCACGTCATCGACGCCACCGACGTGGTGCTCGGCAAGCTCGCCGTGCAGGCGGCGACCCTGCTGCGCGGCAAGCACAAGCCGACCTTCGCCCCGCATGTCGACGGCGGCGACTTCGTCATCATCGTCAACGCCTCGAAGGTCGCCCTGACCGGCAACAAGCGGCAGACCGAGAAGGTGTACCGCCACTCGGGGTACCCCGGTGGCCTCACCGAGATCACCATCGGCGACCTGCTGCAGAAGGACGCCCGCAAGGCCGTCGAGAAGGCCGTCTGGGGCATGCTGCCGAAGAACCGGCTGAGCCGGCAGATGATCAAGAAGCTGAAGGTCTATGCCGGCCCGGAGCACCCGCACCAGGCCCAGAAGGCGCAGCCCTTCGAGATCACCCAGCTGGCGCAGTAGTAGCCGGCCGATCACCCGCCGACCCCAGCCCGCACGGCACACCCGCCGCCGCCACCGAAGAGCAACGAGGACACACGCGTGACCGACACGAGCACCGAGCAGGACGTCGAGGAGACCTTCGAGGTCGACGACCAGGGCGTCGCCTACAGCACCGAGAGCGCCCGCACCGCTGACGCGCCTCAGCGCCCGGCCACGATCGCGCCCGCCGGCGCGACCGGCCGCCGCAAGGAGGCTGTCGCCCGCGTGCGGCTCGTCCCCGGCACCGGCGAGTGGACCGTCAACGGCCGGACCCTGGAGTCCTACTTCCCCAACAAGCTGCACCAGCAGGTCGTCAACGAGCCGTTCGTGACCACCGACCTGGTGGGCCGCTTCGACGTCATCGCCCGCATCCACGGCGGCGGCATCACCGGCCAGGCGGGGGCGCTGCGCCTCGGGGTCGCCCGCGCCCTGAACGCGATCGACGTCGACGCGAACCGGCCCTCGCTGAAGAAGGCCGGCCTGCTCACGCGGGACGCCCGCGTCATCGAGCGCAAGAAGGCCGGGCTCAAGAAGGCCCGCAAGGCGCCGCAGTACAGCAAGCGCTGACCCGCGGGTGGGCTCCCCCCTCGGCTCGGGACCGGGCGCGCCGGCACGCGTGTTCGGCACCGACGGCGTCCGGGGCCTCGCCAACGGGCTCCTGACCGCCGAGCTGGCGCTCGACCTCTCGGTCGCCGCGGCGCACGTCCTGGGCGAGGCCGGCGAGTTCGCCGGTCACCGCCCGGTGGCGCTCGTCGGCCGCGACACCCGGGTGTCCGGTGAGTTCCTCGAGGCCGCGGTGACGGCCGGGCTCGCCTCGGCCGGCGTGGACGTGCGCCGCCTCGGCGTGCTCCCGACCCCCGGCGTCGCCCACCTCACCGCGGCGCTCCGCGCCGACCTCGGCGTGATGATCTCCGCCAGCCACAACCCGATGCCCGACAACGGCATCAAGTTCCTGGCCCGCGGCGGCGTCAAGCTCGACGACGACGTGGAGCGGGTCATCGAGCGGCGGCTGCGTGAGCCGTGGGAACGGCCGACCGGCGCCGCCGTCGGACGGATCACCGACTACGACGCGGCCGTCCCCGAGTACGCCGAGCACCTCGGGGCCACCACCACGACGCCGCTGCGCGGCCTCAAGGTCGTCCTCGACTGCGCGCACGGCGCGGCGTACGTCGCGGGCCCGCTCGCGCTCCGGCAGGCCGGCGCCGAGGTCGTCGCGGTCTCGGCCGAGCCCGACGGCCGCAACATCAACGACGGCTGCGGCTCGACGCACCTCGCGCCGCTGCAGGCCGCCGTCCTGGCCCACGAGGCCGACGCCGGGTTCGCCCTCGACGGTGACGCCGACCGCTGCTTGGCCGTCGACGCCTCCGGCGAGGTCGTCGACGGCGACCAGATCCTGGCCGTCCTCGCGCTCGCGCTGCGTGAGGAGGCGGCGCTGGCCGACGACACCGTCGTGGCGACGGTGATGAGCAACCTGGGGTTCCTGCAGGCGATGGAGCGCGAGGGCGTCAAGGTCGAGCAGACGAAGGTCGGCGACCGCTACGTCCTGGAGGCGATGGGCGCCCGCGGCTACACCCTCGGGGGCGAGCAGTCCGGCCACGTCATCCTCAGCCGCCACGCCACCACCGGCGACGGGATCCTCACCGCGCTGCAGGTGCTCTCCCGGATGGCCGCGACCGGCCGGTCGCTGGCCGATCTCGCGAGCGTGATGACCCGGCTGCCGCAGGTGCTGGTCAACGTCCCCGGGGTGGACAAGGGCCGCGCCGGCTCCGACGAGGCGCTGGCCGCGGCGGTGGCCGCGGAGGAGGCCGCGCTCGCGGGCACCGGCCGGGTGCTGCTGCGCCCCTCCGGGACCGAGCCGCTGGTCCGCGTCATGGTCGAGGCGACGACCGCCGAGCAGGCCCGTCAGGTCGCCGAGCGGCTGGCCGCCGTCGTCCGCGAGCGCCTCGCGCTCTAGCCGGTGAGCCCCTCGTGACCGGCCTCGAGGTCCGCGCCGTCGACCCGTTCGACGACGAGGCGCTCGCCGAGTGGCACGCGACGTACCTCGAGGCCGACCGGCACGGCCGGCCGCACGCGGTGCCGTGGCACCTCCCCGAGCTCCGGGCCGCGTTCCGGACGCCCGGTCCGGGCACGTCGTACGAGCTCTGGGCAGGGTGCGCGGAGGACCGGCTGGTGAGCTGCGCCTACCTCGAGCTCCCGCTGCTGGACAACACCAACCTGGCCGCACTCGTCCTCTCGACCCATCCGGACCACCGCCGCCGCGGCTACGGCTCGACGCTGCTCGAGCACGCGGTCTCCCGCGTCGCGGCGCTCGGCCGCAGTGTCGTGCTCGTCATGGTGGCCTACCCCTACGACGGGCCCGCCGACGGCCGTGGGCATCCGGACGTCGAGTTCGTCCTCCGCCGGGGGTTCAGCTTCGGCCTCGGTGACGTGCAGCGGGTCCTCGACCTCCCCGTTGACCCCGCGCGGCTGGAGTCGCTGGTCCGGGAGGCGGCGCCGCACCACCAGGACTACCGCATCCGACAATTCACCGGCCGTGTGCCCGAGGACCTCCTCGAGGGGTACGGCGTGCTGCTCGGCTCGGTGGTCACCGAGGCGCCGCTGGGCGAGCTCGAGATCGAGCTGGAGGAATACCCGCCGGAGCGGATCCGCGCTGACGAGGACGCCCTCGACCAGGCTGCGCGGGTCCGCTACGCCACCGTCGCGCTGGACCGCTCCGGTGCCTGCGTGGCCTACAACGAGGTGCTCGTCGCCGGGCACGAGGACGGCCGGGCGTACCAGTGGGGGACGCTCGTGCTGCCGGGCCACCGCGGCCACCGGCTCGGACTGGCCGTGAAGGCCCGTACCCTACAGCTGCTCGCTGCCGAGCAGCCCGGGCTGCGCCAGGTCGTGACCTTCAACGCCGAGGTGAACGCGCCGATGGTGGCCATCAACGACCGGCTCGGGTTCCGTCCGGTCGAGCGCCTCGGCGAGTTCCAGCGCCGGCTCTGACCGCGACGCGGACCGGTCAGATCTTGCGCAGCCGCACCCAGTCGACCGAGTGGTCCCCGGCCTTGCGGAGCACGAGGTTGGCCCGCGACCGGGTCGGCTTGATGTTCCGCTCGAGGTTGGGCCCGTTGATGGTGTCCCAGATCCTCGCCGCCTCCTCGACGGCCTCCTCCGCGCTGAGCTCGGCGTACTTGCGGAAGTAGCTCGTGGGGTCCCGGAATGCGGTCTCCCGCAGCCGCAGGAACCGCTCGGTGTACCAGCGGCGGATGTCGCTGGTCGCCGCGTCGACGTAGATCGAGAAGTCGAAGAAGTCGCTGACGGCCAGCCCGGTGCGGCCGTCGGCGTGGACGCGGGCCGGCTGCAGCACGTTGAGGCCCTCGATCACGACGATGTCGGGGTTGCGGACCACCAGCGGGTCGTCGGGGGTCACGTCGTAGACGAGGTGGGAGTACGTCGGGGCCAGCACCTCGTCCTTCCCGGACTTGAGGTCGATGACGAAGCGGAGCAGCGCCCGGCGGTCGTAGGACTCCGGGAACCCCTTGCGGCCCAGCAGCCCGCGGCGCTCGAGCTCGGCGTTCGGCAGCAGGAACCCGTCGGTCGTCACCAGCGTCACCGACGGGTGCGCCGGCCAGTGCGCGAGCAGCTGCTGGAGCAGCCGTGACGTCGTGGACTTCCCGACCGCCACCGATCCCGCGACACCGATCACGAACGGTGTCCGCGGCGGCTGCGGCCAGGACCTCGTGCCGTCGAGGAAGGTCGCCTGCGCCCGGTGCAGGACGGCCGCGCTCTCGACGTACAGGCTGAGCAGCCCGGACAGCGGGAGGTAGACCTGCTCGACCTCCGCGACGTCGAGCCCGTCCCCGAGGCCGCGCACCCGCTCGATCTCCGCCGGTGTCAGCGGCTGCTCGGTGCTGACGCCGAGCGCGGCCCACGCGTCGCGCTGCAGCTCGACGTACGGCGACGCGGGCTGGCGGTCGGGGGATCGGTCGTGCGCCTCGGGGGAGGCGGGTGCGGCCATGGCCGCATTGTCGCCCCGCGGCGACCTCGCACGGAGCAGCGGGGCGGCGCGCGGGACGGCGGGCGACCCGGCGCAGCGGTGGCCCAGACCTACACTCAGCCGCATGTGCGGGATCGTGGGGTACGTCGGTGCGCGGTCGGCCGAGCGCGTCGTCGTCGACGGGCTGCGGCGGCTGGAGTACCGCGGTTACGACTCCGCCGGCGTCGCGCTCGTGGACGGCGGCACCCTCGTCGGCGACAAGCGCGCCGGGAAGCTGGCCAACCTCGTCGAGGCGCTGGCGGCGACGCCGCTGCCCGAGTGCCACGTCGGCATCGGGCACACCCGGTGGGCGACCCACGGAGCGCCCAACGACACCAACGCCCACCCCCACCGGGGGGAGACCGGCCGCGTCGCGCTCGTGCACAACGGGATCATCGAGAACTTCGCGGTGCTCCGCGGCGAGCTCGAGCGGGCGGGTCAGGAGCTGGTCTCCGAGACCGACACCGAGGTCGCGGCGCGGCTCCTCGAGACCGCAGTGGTCGCCGGGACGCCGCTCACCGAGGCCATGCAGGCACTGTGCCGGCGGCTCGAGGGCGCCTTCACCCTCGTCGCCGTCGACGCCGAGGACCCCACCCGGGTGGTCGCGGCCCGTCGCAACTCCCCGCTCGTGGTCGGGCTCGGGGAGGGCGAGAACTTCGTCGCCTCGGACGTCGCGGCCTTCATCGAGCACACCCGGGAGGCCCTCGAGCTCGGGCAGGACCAGGTCGTGACGATCACCCGGGACGCGGTGGAGGTCACCGACTTCGCGGGCGACGACGCCAAGGCGCGGGAGTTCCACGTCGACTGGGACCTCAGCGCCGCCGCCAAGGACGGCTTCGACTGGTTCATGCGCAAGGAGATCTTCGAGCAGCCGCGCGCCGTCGCCGACTCCCTGCTGGGCCGTCACGACGCGGCAGGCCGGCTGCAGCTCGACGAGGTCCGGATGAGCGAGGGGGAGCTGCGCGAGGTCGACAAGATCATCATCACCGCCTGCGGGACCGCGTTCTACGCCGGGCTCGTCGCGAAGTACGCCATCGAGCACTGGACCCGCATCCCCTGCGAGGTCGAGCTCGCCCACGAGTTCCGCTACCGCGACCCGATCCTCACCCGCGACACCCTCGTCGTCGCGATCAGCCAGTCCGGGGAGACCGCGGACACGCTGATGGCGATCCGGCACGCCCGCCAGCAGCGCGCGAAGGTCCTCGCGATCTGCAACACCAACGGCTCGACGATCCCGCGGGAGTCCGACGCGGTCATCTACACCCACGCCGGGCCGGAGATCGGGGTCGCGTCCACCAAGGGGTTCATGACCCAGCTCGTGGCCTGCTACCTGCTCGGGCTGTACCTGGCACAGGTCCGCGGCACGACGTACGGCGACGAGGTCGCGCGGGTCGTCGACGAGCTCGCCGAGATGCCCGGCCGGATCCAGACGATGCTCGACCGGAGCGAGGAGGTCTACGCGCTGGCCCGTAGCCTCGACCACGCCCGGTCGGTGCTGTTCCTCGGCCGCCACGTCGGTTTCCCGGTCGCGCTCGAGGGGGCGCTGAAGCTCAAGGAGCTCGCCTACATCCACGCCGAGGGGTTCGCCGCCGGCGAGCTCAAGCACGGGCCGATCGCGCTCGTCGAGGAGGGGCTGCCGGTCTTCTGCGTCGTGCCGCCGTGGGGCCGCGACCAGCTCCACGACAAGATGATCAGCGGCATCCAGGAGGTCCGGGCGCGTGGGGCACGGACGATCGTGGTGGCCGAGGAGGGCGACGACACGGTCGTCCCGTACGCCGACGTGCTGCTCCGGATCCCGCGCTCCTCGACCCTGCTCCAGCCGCTCGCGGCGATCGTGCCGCTGCAGCTCTTCGCCTGCGAGCTCGCGACGCTGCGCGGCCACGACGTGGACCAGCCGCGGAACCTCGCCAAGTCCGTCACCGTCGAGTGACCCCGGTCGGATGATCGTGGGCATCGGGGTCGACGTCTGCGACGTCGCCCGCTTCGAGGAGTCGCTGCGCCGTACCCCCTCGCTGGCCGCGAAGCTCTTCACCCCTGCCGAGCAGGACCGCCCGGCGGTGACGGCCACCGCCTCGCTGGCCGCGCGCTTCGCGGCCAAGGAGGCGCTCGCCAAGGCGCTCGGAGCGCCGGGCGGCCTGCACTGGCACGACGCGGAGGTGGTCTCCGAGCCGTCGGGGCGCCCGGTGCTGGTGCTCCGCGGCACCGTGCGCGCGGTGGCGGACGGGCTCGGCGTGCATGGGGTCCACGTCACGCTCAGCCACGACGCCGGGGTCGCCACCGCCGTGGTCGTCCTCGAGTCCTGACCCGCCCGGCTCCACAGCGAGGAGGTCGTGCGGGTCAGCGTGCGCCCGAGCGCACGCCGGACCGCACGACCCCAGTACCGTTGGCGCTCGTGAGGCGGGCGCACACGGTCGAGCAGGTGAGGTCCGCCGAGGCGGCGCTGGTCGCGGGGGGTCCCGACGGGGTCCTCATGCAGCGAGCGGCCGCGGGGCTCGCCCAGGCCGTCACCGACCTCCTCGGCCGCCTCTACGGCACCCGGCTGGTGCTGCTCGTCGGGGCCGGCAACAACGGCGGTGACGCGCTGTACGCCGGGGCGCGCCTTGCGCGTCGAGGAGCCCAGGTCGAGGCGGTCCTGCTGAGCCCGGACAAGGCCCACCCCGGCGGGCTGGCCGCCCTGCGCGGTGCCGGCGGCCGCGTGGTGGATGCGCCCCGGGGCCGGTACGCGGTCGCCGTCGACGGCATCGTCGGGATCGGCGGCGCGGGTCCGCTGCGTCCGGACGCGGCGGTCGCACGTCGACCGGCTCAGGGGGACCCCGTTCGTCGCGGTCGACACCCCCTCGGGGGTCGACGTCGACACCGGCCGGATCCCCGGCGCGCACGTCCGTGCGGCGCTCACCGTCACCTTCGGGACGCCTCAAGCCCTGCCACCTGGTCGACCCCGGGGCCGCGGCCTGCGGAACCGTCGAGCTCGTCGACCTCGGCCTGGACCTCCCGCGCCCCCGTCGTGGAGGCGCTGCAGGGCGAGGACGTCGCCGCGGCTGCTGCCGCGTCCGGCCGCCCGACGCCCACAAGTACACCCGGGGCGTCGTCGGCGTCAGGGCCGGGTCCGAGCAGTACCGCGGAGCCGCCGTGCTGAGCGTTGCCGGCGCCGCCTGCGGGCTCGCCGGCATGGTCCGGTTCCTGCCCGCGCCGGTCGGGCCGGGGAGGAGCAACCGGGACGGGGGCCGGCGTGGCCGACCTCGTCCAGGCCGCCCACCCCGAGGTCGTCGTGGGCGCCGGTCGGGTGCAGGCGTGGGTGGTCGGCTCCGGGGGCGGGGCCGCCGCCGGCCGGCAGCTCCAGGAGGCGCTCGCCGACGCGGTGCCGGTCGTGGTGGACGCGGACGCGCTGGGCGCGCTCGAGGGGCCGCTCGAGGTGCCGGCCGTCCTCACCCCGCACGCCGGGGAGCTCGCGCGGCTGCTGGAGGTCGAGCGCGGACAGGTCGAGTCCGACCCGCTCACCCACGCCCGCCTCGCCGCCGCGCGGTACGGCGCGGTGGTGCTGCTCAAGGGGCGCCACTCGGTGGTCGGCGACCCGGCCGGGCGGGTCAGGGTGAACACCGTCGGCCCGCCGTGGCTGGCGACGGCCGGTGCCGGGGACGTCCTCGGCGGCGTCGTCGGAGCACTCCTGGCCGCCGGGCTCGACCCCTTCGACGCCGCGAGCGCCGGGTCGTGGCTGCACGGGGCGGCCGCGGCGTACGCCCGTCCCGGTGGGCCGGTCACCGCCGGCGAGGTGGCGCGCGCGGTCCCGGCGACGTCTGCGCCCGGCTGCTGGACGCGCCGTGAGCCAGGCCCGGGCCGAGCTCGTGATCGACCTCGACGCGGTCCGTGCCAACGTCGCGACCCTCGTCACTCGCGCCGCACCGGCTCGGGTGATGGCCGTGGTCAAGGCCGACGGCTACGGCCACGGCATGGTGCCGGTGGCCCGGGCGGCCCGGGCCGGTGGCGCGGCCTGGCTCGGGGTCGCCTTCCTCGAGGAGGCGCTCGCGCTGCGCGCCGCCGGCGACACCGGCCGGGTGCTGACGTGGCTGGCGGTGCCCGGGGAGGACTACGCCCCTGCGGTGGACGCCGGGATCGACCTCACGGCGTCCACCGTCGAGCAGGTCGGTGAGGTCGCGGCCGCGGCCCGGCGCCTCGGCCGGCCGGCGCTGCTCCAGCTCAAGGTGGACACCGGACTGAGCCGCGGCGGTGCCGCAGCCGCCGACTGGCCCGCCGTCGTCGCGGCGGCAGCGGCTGCGGAGGAGGACGGGGCGGTGCGGGTGACCGGGATCTGGTCCCACCTCGCCTGCAGCGACGAGCCCGAGCACCCGGCCAACGAGACCCAGGAGGCGGCGTTCCGTGCCGCGCTCGAGGTCGCGCACGCCGTCGGGCTCGCTCCCGAGGTGCGCCACCTCGCGAACTCCGCGGCCGCCCTCACCCGACCCAGCGCCCGGTTCGACCTCGTGAGGTGCGGCCTCGCGGCGTACGGTCTCTCCCCCGCGCCGCAGGTCTGCCGGCGCCGCCGACCTCGGGCTGGTCCCCGCGATGACCGCGCGCGCCCGGCTCGCGCTCGTGAAGCCGGTGCCGGCCGGCGCCGGTGTCTCCTACGGCCACACCTACCGGACCGCCGCACCGACCACGGTGGCGGTCGTCCCGGTCGGCTACGGCGACGGCGTCCCCCGTGCGGCGTCCTCCCGCGCGCCGGTCCTCCTCGGCGGCCGGCGCCGGCAGGTCGCGGGGCGGGTGTGCATGGACCAGTTCGTCGTCGACCTCGAGGGCGACGCCGCTGCGGCCGGCGACGAGGTCGTGCTCTTCGGCCCGGGCGGCGCCGGCGAGCCGACCGCGCAGGAGTGGGCGGAGGCATGCGGCACGATCTCCTACGAGATCGTCACGCGGATCGGTGGCCGGTTCGTGCGGCGGTACGTCGGAGAGGGGAGCGACGCGTGACGGGGACCGACGGGCTCCAGGTGGCCGAGGTCGGCCCGGCGGCGGTCGAGGACGTGCTCGCCGTGGTCCGCGCCGCATTCGCCGACCGGCCGGTGCTCGACCCGCCCTCGACGGCGCTCGACGAGACCGTGGAGTCGGTGGCGGCGGTGCTCGCCCAGGACGGCGGGCTGCTCGCCGCGCTCGACGGCCGTCCCGTCGGCGCGCTCCTCCTGGGCCGGGACCGGGACACGCTCCGGCTGCGGCGGGTCTCGGTGCTCCCCGAGGCCCAGCAGCAGGGCGTCGCCCGGGCGCTGCTGCGGACCGCGCTCGACGTCGGGCGCGCGCGCGGGCTGCGGCGCGTGACGCTGCTGGCCCGCACGGAGCTGCCCGCCACCGTCGCGTTCTGGACCCGGGCCGGGTTCGGGCAGCTGTCGCAGGACGAGGTCCACCTCACGCTCGGCAGGGAGCTGCCGGTCGCGTGCGAGGTCCGCGACCCCGACGCCATGCGCGAGCTGGGGCGCCGCGTCGGCGGGGTGCTGCGGACCGGCGACCTGCTGATCCTCACCGGCGAGCTCGGGGCGGGCAAGACGACGTTCGCCCAGGGGGTCGGCGCCGGTCTCGGCGTCCGGGGCCCGGTGACCTCGCCGACGTTCGTCATCTCCCGGGTGCACCGGGCGACGTCGGACGGCACGGGGATGGTCCACGTCGACGCCTACCGGCTGGGCGGGGTCGCCGAGCTCGACGACCTGGACCTCGACGAGTCGTTGGCGGACTCGGTGACGGTGGTCGAGTGGGGGGAGGGGATCGCAGAGGGCCTCGCCGAGGACCGGCTCGAGGTGGCGATCACCCGGACCAGCGGCGACGGCGGCCCGGGCAGCGGCCCGGGCGGCGGCCCGGCCGGGGACGCCGAGGTCCGCACCGTGCGGCTCACCCCGCTGGGCGCCCGCTGGGTCGGGTCCGACGTGGCCGACCTCGTCGGCTGACCGCGCCGGACGGCGTCGGCAGGCTGCACGCCGGCGGCCCCCTACCCTGGGCGGCGTGCTGCTCGCCCTGGACACCTCGACGCCGCTGGTCTCCGTGGCGCTCGCCGAGGACGGTGCCGTCCTGACCTCGGCGTCCAGCACGCGGCCGATGCAGCACGGCGAGCAGCTCGCCCCGATGATGAGCGCGGCGCTGGCGGAGGTCGGCGCGCTGCGCCAGGACGTCACCGCGGTCGCGGTCGGGGTCGGCCCCGGGCCCTACACCGGCCTGCGGGTCGGGATCGTCACCGCCCGCACGTTCGCGCTCGCGCTCGGCATCCCGGTGTACGGCGTGTGCAGCCTCGACGTGCTGGCGGCAGCGGCCGTGGACGGAGCCGGCGACGCCGGTGTTGCCGGACCGTTCCTCGCGACGACCGACGCCCGCCGCAAGGAGCTGTTCTGGGCGGCCTACGACGAGGACGGCGCCCGCACCGACGGTCCCTGGGTGGGTCGACCCGAGACGCTCCCCGGCGAGCTCCTCGTCGTCGGCGCCGGCCCCGAGATCTACCCGTCGGTGTTCCCCCGTGCCGCCGGCCCGACCCGACCGGACGCCGCCACGCTGGTGCGGGTCGTCGCGGACGAGCGGGCGGAGCTCCTCGACCCCGAGCCGATCTACCTGCGCCGTCCGGACGCCGCGGCCCCGAGCCCCCGGAAGCGGGTCTCGTGAGCACCGGCTCGGTGACACTCCGGGACGCCTCATGCGAGGACCTCGCACCGCTGGCGGCGGCGGAGCAGGAGCTCTTCGGCCGCGACGCCTGGGGGCCGACGGTGGTGGCGGAGGCGCTCACGGGCCCCGGGCGCGCCGCGGTGGTGGCCGAGGTCGAGGACCGCATCGCCGGGTACGCCGTCCTCTCCGTCGCCGGGGACGTCGCCGACCTCGAGCGGGTCGCGGTCGTCGCGGCGTACCGGCGTGCCGGTCTGGCGACCGCCCTCCTCGACGCCGTCCGGGTCCGGGCCGCGGGTGCACAGCGGCTGCTCTGCGAGGTCAGCGAGACCAACCGGGGGGCCCGGGCCTTCTACGCCGCGCGGGGGGCGGTCGAGCTGGACCGCCGCCGCCGCTACTACCGCGACGGGTCCGACGCGCTGGTGCTGCAGCTGCCGCTGGTGGCAGGGAGGGAGGGCAGCGGTGGCTGACCAGCCCCTGGTGCTGGGGATCGAGACGTCGTGCGACGAGACCGGCGTCGGCGTCGTCCGCGGCCACGCGCTGCTGGCTGACGCCGTCGCGTCGTCGGTCGACGAGCACGCGCGGTTCGGCGGCGTGGTCCCCGAGGTCGCCTCCAGGGCGCACCTGGAGGCGATGGTGCCGACCATCGAGCGGGCGTGCGAGACCGCGGGCGTCGCGCTCACCGACGTCGACGCGGTCGCCGTCACGAGCGGCCCGGGGCTCGTCGGCGCACTGCTCGTCGGGGTCGCTTCCGCCAAGGCGCTGTCGGTCGCGCTCGAGAAGCCGCTGTACGGCGTGAACCACCTCGCCGCCCACGTCGCGGTCGACCAGCTCGAGCACGGCCCGCTGCCCGAGCCGTGCCTGGCGATGCTGGTCAGCGGAGGCCACTCCTCGCTGCTGCTCGTCGAGGACGTCACGACCGGGGTCGCTCCGCTCGGAGCCACGATCGACGACGCCGCGGGCGAGGCCTTCGACAAGGTCGCGCGGTTGCTCGGGCTGCCGTTCCCGGGCGGGCCGCACATCGACCGGGAGGCCCGCTCGGGGTCGTCGGTCGCCATCGACTTCCCCCGCGGGCTCACCTCTCGACGCGACCTCGAGCGGCACCGGTTCGACTTCTCGTTCAGCGGGCTCAAGACCGCGGTCGCCCGGTGGGTCGAGGCGCGCCAGGCCGCGGGCGAACCGGTACCGGTGGCCGACGTCGCCGCCTCGTTCCAGGAAGCGGTGTGCGACGTGCTCACCCGCAAGGCCGTCGACGCGTGCCGTGACCGAGGGGTCGAGGACCTGCTCATCGGCGGGGGCGTCGCGGCGAACTCGCGGCTCCGCGCGCTCGCCGAGGAGCGGGCCGCCCGGCACGGGATCCGGGTCCGGGTCCCCCGCCCGGGCCTCTGCACCGACAACGGCGCGATGGTGGCTGCGCTGGGGGCCGAGCTCGTCGCCCGCGGCCGCCCTCCCTCCTCCCTCGACCTCCCGGCCGACTCGAGCCTCCCGGTGACCGAGGTCGTCGCCCGGTAGCGCGGCGACTCGGCGCGCGCGACTAGGACAGCGACGGTCGGGCGGCCAGGAACACCGGTGGGGCGTCGGCATCGCCGCCGTCGCCGAGCCCGTCGACGGGGACCCGTGTCACCGTCCCGTCGAGCCCCAGCCGCAGCACCGACCAGCGGTCGGTGTCCCAGACCGTCGCCAGGACCGAGTCGTCGGACTCCCAGACGGCCTGGCGGACGAAGACGTCCGCGGTCCCCTGCGCGGCGTACTCGCGGAGCACCGTGCCGTCGCGCGCGTCGAGCAGGGCGACGGTCCGCGGACCGCGGCCGTCCTCGAGCGAGGAGCCCAGGAGGTGCCGCCCCGACGGCGAGAACCGGCCGAGCTCCCAGCGACACGTGTCCCAGCCCGGTCCGGTCAGCGGCCGGACCGAGGAGCACACCGACCCCGACCCGTCGGAGGTCACGCGGCCCGCGACGGTCCCGTCGAGGGACCGGTCGCCGACCCTGAGGAAGCCGGCGTCGTGCTGCGTCCCGTCACGGTCCACCTGGATGGTCGCCGCCCGGTGGGCCACCTCCACGTCCGCGACGAGCAGGCAGTCGTCGGTCGCGTTGCACGGGTGGACCGCGGCGACCGTGAAGGGCTCCTCGGGAGCGGTGAGGGCGACCTGCTCACGTGCTCCCGCGCTGTCGAGGGTCGTGGCGACGCCGTCCTCGGGCTCGACGTAGGCGGCGAGCGACCCGTCGGCGGAGACCGCGACCCGTCCGAGGGTGCCGAACCTCTCCGTCTCCGACCCGGTGGCGTCGAGCAGGGCCGCGAACCGCTCGCCGTCGCCGGCGTCCCCGCCGACGACCCACCCGTCGCCGAGCGGCACCAGCGTGTCGTAGCCACCGGGGACCGGCAACGTCGAGCCGTCGGGGAGGTGCACCGCCTCACCTTCGACGTACCCCGTGGCAGGCGGCGTCGTCCCCTCCGCGACGCCGCTCGTCAGGGGGACACGCAGCGGGCCCTCGAGGCTCGGGGTCGGGTCACCCACGGGCCCGAGGTCGCGGTCGAGGCGGTCGCCGGCGGCCAGGCCGAGCGGCACGACGACGGCGAGGACGGCCGCGGCCGCGAGGCCGGTCGCGGCGTACCGGCGTCGGCGGATCCCGCGGGCCCGGGTCTGGACGTCGCCGAGCGTGAGGTGCTGGTCGGGGACGCCCTCGGCCTGCCGCCGCAGCGCCTCCGCGAGCCTGTCGGTCTCGTTCATCGCTCCTCCTCCGGCGCGGTGCCCGGCCGCAGGTCGTCGGCGCGGGTGCGCAGGGCGGCGAGGGCGCGGCTGGTCTGGGACTTCACCGTGCCGACCGACACTCCCAGCACCGCGGCCGTCTCGGCCTCGGTCAGCTCCTCGTAGAAGCGGAGCACGACGGTGGCCCGCTGCTTCGCGGGCAGCGTCTGCACGAGCGCCCACAGGTCGTGGTCGCGGCTCGTCGCCGGGCCGTGGGTCGACGGCTCGTCGGGGAGGTCGGCGGTCACGCGCTCGCGCCGCTTCCACGGCCGGCGCCACAGCGAGTTGTGCTCGTTGACGAGGATGCGGCGGACGTAGCCGTCGACCGACTCGCGGTCCTGCACCCGGTCCCAGCTGAGGTACAGCTTCGCGAAGGCCGTCTGGACGAGGTCCTCGGCGGTGTGACGGTCCCCGGTGAGGAGGTACGCCGTGCGGAGCAGGCTCCGCTGACGAGCGGCCATGTACTCGGAGAACTCGGCGTCCCGGGTCCCCGGGACGGTCGTGTCCCGGAGGGCGCCCCGGGTCGGCCCCGGCGTCGCGGTCATCACCACCATCGTGACCTCCTTCGACCCCAGGACGCACGCCGCCACTCGGACGTTGCACGAGCGCGGGGATGTTCTCCGCCAGGCGCGTCAGCCCGGGGGCGAGGTGAACGCCAGCCCGACGCCGAGCCCGACCATGGAGCACCCACCGGCGGTGCCGATCGCCCGTCCTCTGGCGGGCGAGGCGTCGAACCACTGCCGCAGCCGGCTGGCGAGCAGTGCCCACGCGGTGTCGCACACCAGGCCCAGGACGACCGCGAGCGATCCGAGGACGAGCATCTGCGCCGGGACCGCGCCTGCTCCCCGGTCGACGAACTGCGGCAGGACCGCGGCGAACATCACGAACGCCTTGGGGTTGGCGACCCCCACGACGAACCCCTGACGTGCCGCGACGAGGCCGGCCGGCGGCGCGCGCCGTACGACCTCGCCGACGTGGACGCCGCTGCGGTGGCGCAGCGCCTGGAGACCGAGCCAGACCAGGTACGCCGCGCCGGCGAGCTTGACGACCGAGAAGACGAGCACCGAGTCCGCGACCACGGTCCCGAGGCCGAGGGCGACGAGCACCATCGCGACCCCCAGTCCCGTCGTGTTGCCCAGGACGCTCAGGAGGGCGACCGCGCGGCCGTAGCTGAGCGCACGCGCGACCACGAACACCACGCTCGGTCCGGGGATCGCGATGATGACCAGCGCGGTGACGCCGAAGCCGAGGAGCTGTCCGGTGGTGACCACCGCGGCAGTGTCCCAGCAGGGGACCGCCGACGTCAGGTCCGTGACCGGGCCTGGGTGCACCTAGGCTCGCCCGCGTGGCTGACACGACGCTGGAACCGGTCCCGCTGCTCGAGGCGTGCCTCAACGGCCCACGCACCCGGGCGGAGCACCCGTCGCTGCCGGTGACCCCGGTGGAGCTCGCCGACGACGTCCTCCGGGTCGTCGGAGCGGGCGCGGGTGCCGTGCACCTGCACGTCAAGGACGACGCCGGCCGTGACACCTTCGACGCCGACCTGCTCGCGGAGGTGCTGCGCCGGGTGCGCCAGGTGAGCGCGGTGCCGGTGGGGGTGACGACCGGCGCCTGGGTGCTGCCGGACGCGGCGGACCGGTTGCGGGCGGTCGCCGCCTGGACGGCCCTGCCGGACTTCGCCTCGGTCAACTGGCACGAGGACGGCGCCGACGAGCTCGCCGCGGTCCTGCTCCGCCGGGGGATCGCCGTGGAGGCGGGCGTGCGGCACGAGGCCGCGGCCGCGACCTGGGCCCGGTCGCCGGTGCGGGACCGGTGCTCCCGGGTCCTCCTCGAGCTGCCCGACGGGCTGGACGAGGAGCAGACGCTCCATCAGGCGCGAGCGCTCCGCGAGGCCGTCGGGACGCTCGGGCCGGGTCAGCAGCTGTTGCTCCACGGCGAGGGCTCGAGCTGCTGGCCGGCGGTGGCGATCGCGGCCCGGGCCCGCCTCGCCACCCGGATCGGGCTCGAGGACACGCTGACCGGTCCGGACGGCTCCCCGGCCACCGACAACGCCGAGCTCGTGGCCGCGGCCCGCGCGGCCGTGCTCGCGGCGCGTCCCGACACCGCGGGCACCCCCGGCTGAGGGGTCCCCGGTGGCTCACGCGAGGGGACGGACGAGCAGCGCGGTCCCCTTGCCGGCCGCCCGGGTCAGCACGAGGGTCGCCTCGGCGTCCCCGCGCAGCGCGAGCCGGGCGCGCAGCTGCTCGGGCACCACGGCGACCCCGCGCTTCTTGATCGTGAGCCGACCGACCCCCCGCGCGCGGAGCGCGGCGCGCAGCTGCTTCTCCTGGTACGGCAGCTGCTCGAGGACCTCGTAGCCGCGGGCGAGCGCTCCTGCGCCCCCGGCCGCGTCGGAGCAGACGTAGGCGATGTGCGCGTCGAGCAGCCAGCCGTCCACCCGGGCCGCCACGGCGGTGACCAGCCCGGCGCGGACGACAGCGCCGTCGGGCTCGTGCAGGTAGCGCCCGGGTGGTCGCACCGCAACCTGCCCCGAGTCGTCGGCATCGGTGAGCGTCGCGAGGCCGGCACCACGGACCACGGTCGCCCGGCGGGCGACCGTGGCCAGGTGCGGCGACCACAGCACGGCCTCCTTGACGTCCCCGTCCAGGGACACCCACTCCGCCTCGACGCCCGGCGGGACCCGGTCGTGGGGGATCCCCGGTGCGACCTTCGCGCAGGCGGGCCGGGTCAGCAGCCCCTCGAGCCACGACCACGGCGGGAGGTAGGCGTCGGGGTCGAACGTGCGGCCGCGGGCGGTACGCCGCGCGGGGTCGGCGAAGACGACGTCGAACGGGGAGAGGTCGAGGGTGGTGGCGTCGCCGACCCGGACGGCGCCAGGGAGGTCGAGGGCGTGGAGGTTCGCCTCCGCGACCCCCACCCGCACCGGGTCGAGGTCGATGCCCGCGACGACCGCACCGGAGCGGGCGAGCGCGACCAGGTCGCCGCCGATGCCGCAGCCGGCGTCGAGCACCGTCCCCACCGCCGGGCCGGGCGGCGTGCGCGACCTCGCAGCGGCGAGCCACCGGGAGACCCGGGCCGCCCGGTGCGCGGCGACCTGGGTCCGGGTCGCCTGCTCCAGGCCGTCGGGGGTGAACCACATCCGCTCCGCGTCCGCGCCGAACTTGACGCGGGCCCGCACCCGGAGCGCCGCCTGCGTCATGGCCGCGGCAGCCAGGGCTGGATCGACCCCCTCGACCCGGCGGCGCAGGAGGCCGGCCGCCCGCACCGGGTCACCGCCGGCCTCGGCGTCGGCCTCGACGGCTCGAGCGACGACCTCCTGACCGCTGGGCGTCAGCAGCCGTGCGAAGGTGTCGGCGTCCATGGACCGGCATCGTGCCAACCGCCGGTCGAGCACCCGCGTCCGGCGTCCGACACGGGTTGGCACTCCACTTGACCGAGTGCTAGGCCGGGCGTAGGTTCGGCTCTGGCACTCTCCACCCGAGAGTGCTATCGCCCGGTGACGTGCGGGCCCCGCGACGGCGTGCGGCGGCCGGGCGACAGTCGTGACGGGCCGTCCGACGGACGGGCCCGACCTGTGATCTGAACACACAAGGAAGGGGAGGTCGACCAACCGTGTCGGTCAACATCAAGCCGCTCGAGGACCGGATCCTCGTCAGGACCCTCGACGCTGAGCAGACCACGGCTTCCGGCCTGGTCATCCCGGACACCGCCAAGGAGAAGCCGCAGGAGGGCGAGGTCCTCGCTGTCGGCCCCGGCCGTGTCGACGACAACGGCAACCGGGTCCCGCTCGACGTCAGCGTCGGCGACAAGGTCATCTACAGCAAGTACGGCGGCACCGAGGTCAAGTACAGCGGCGAGGAGTACCTGATCCTCAGCGCCCGCGACGTGCTCGCGGTCCTCGGCTGATCCAGCCCTCCGCGACACCCGCACCACCCAGCCACACCACCTCAGACCCCCGGCAACACCGGAGGAAGGCAGGACGTCTTCGATGCCGAAGATCCTGGAGTTCGACGAGGACGCCCGCCGCGCGCTCGAGCGCGGCGTCGACGTCCTGGCCAACACCGTCAAGGTGACGCTCGGCCCCAAGGGCCGCTACGTCGTCCTCGACAAGAAGTGGGGCGCCCCCACGATGACCAACGACGGCGTGACGGTCGCCCGGGAGATCGAGCTCGACGACCCGTTCGAGAACCTCGGCGCCCAGCTGACGAAGGAGGTCGCCACCAAGACCAACGACGTCGCCGGTGACGGCACCACGACCGCGACGGTCCTGGCGCAGGCGATGGTCCACGAGGGGCTGCGTGCGGTCGCTGCCGGCGTCAACCCGATGAGCCTCAAGCGCGGCATGGACAAGGCCGCCCAGGCGATCAGCGACGCGCTGCTCAAGGCGGCCCGCGAGGTCGACTCGAAGGAGGACATGGCGGCGGTCGCCACCGTGTCCAGCCGCGACCCGCAGATCGGTGAGCTGCTCGCCGAGGCGTTCGACAAGGTCGGCAAGGACGGTGTCATCACCGTCGACGAGTCGAACACGATGGGCACCGAGCTCGAGTTCACCGAGGGGATGCAGTTCGACAAGGGCTACATCTCGCCGTACTTCGTGACCGACGCGGAGCGCATGGAGGCCGTCCTCGACGACCCCTACATCCTCCTGCACCAGGGCAAGATCAGCTCGATCGCCGACCTGCTCCCGCTGCTGGAGAAGGTCATCCAGGCCGGGAAGCCGCTGTTCATCGTGGCGGAGGACGTCGAGGGCGAGGCGCTGTCGACGCTCGTCGTCAACAAGATCCGCGGCACCTTCAACGCCGTCGCGGTCAAGGCGCCGGCGTTCGGCGACCGCCGCAAGTCGATGCTGCAGGACATCGCGGTCCTCACCGGCGCGCAGGTCGTGGCGCCCGAGGTCGGCCTCAAGCTCGACCAGGTCGGGCTCGACGTGCTCGGCACCGCCCGCCGCATCGTCGTCACCAAGGACAACACCACGATCGTCGACGGTGCCGGCGACGCGTCCGAGGTCAGCGGCCGGGTCAACCAGATCAAGGCCGAGATCGAGGCGACCGACTCCGACTGGGACCGCGAGAAGCTGCAGGAGCGGCTCGCCAAGCTGGCCGGCGGCGTCTGCGTCGTCCGTGTCGGCGCGGCCACCGAGGTGGAGCTCAAGGAGAAGAAGCACCGCATCGAGGACGCTGTCTCCGCGACCCGCGCCGCCATCGAGGAGGGCATCATCGCCGGCGGTGGCTCCGCACTCGTGCACGCCGCGCGCGTGCTCGAGACCGGGCTGGAGCTGATCGGTGACGAGGCCGTCGGGGTCCGGGTGGTCCGCCGCTCGGTCGACGAGCCGCTGCGCTGGATCGCCGAGAACGGTGGCGAGAACGGTGGACTCGTCGTGGCCAAGGTCCGCGAGGGCATCGAGGGCCACGGCTACAACGCCGCGACCGGGGAGTACGGCGACCTGCTCGAGCAGGGCATCCTCGACCCGGTCAAGGTCACGCGTTCGGCGCTGGTGAACGCCACGTCGATCGCGGGGATGCTGCTCACGACCGAGACGCTGATCGTCGAGAAGCCCGAGCAGGACGAGGCTCCCGCCGCGGCCGGTCACGGGCACGGACACGGGCACTGACCGCGCCCTGAACCTCATCGCCGAGCCGGCGTGGACGAGACCTGTCCACGCCGGCTCCGGCTTTCCCGGGACGGGTGACCGGTCAGCCGGTAGGGGCGGCCACCCAGCGCATCGGGTCGCCCCAACCGATCCCGCCCACGCCGGCGGAGTCGAGCGCGAGCGCGACCAGGGTGCGCCGGTGGGCCGCGAACGTGAGCACGTGAGCGACCATCCCGCCGTAGGTGAACACCTCGGGCGGGTCGCACAGCGCGTCGACGAACGTCTCGTCCAGCCGGGACCCCTCGACGACGTCCCGGACCCGTCCGAGCCAGGCCGGTGCCTCTGCGGCGAGCCGGTGTCGCAGGGAGGCCAGCGACTCGTGGTCCTCGGAGAGCCGCTCGGCGGCGCTCACGAGCTCTCAGGTGAGCCACACGTGGTGCTCCACCATCCGCATTAGCAGGTCCATGCCGGTCACCTCGTCTCGTGCCGGGAGCCGCAGGCCCGCCGGCGGATGGAAGTGGACGCCGTTCGGCGCCCCGATCTGGGTCTGTCCCGGCCGTCGCCGCCAGTCGCTCGGCGCGACGCCGTACGCCCGGCTGAACGCCCGGGTGAAGGCCGCGTGCGAGCCGTAGCCCGCCTCGACCGCTACGTCGATGACCGGCTCCCCGCAGAGCAGTCGGTACGCCGCACGCTCGATCAGCAGTCGCCGTCGCAGCGTCGCGGGCGGCTCACCGGCGACCGACCGGACGAGCCGGTCGAAATGGTCGCGGGAGAAGTGCAGCTCGCGCGCCCAGACCTCGGCCGTCCCCGCCTGGTCGACCTGCCCCTCCAGCGCGTCGGTGAGGCCGTCCACGAACCGGAGGAACGTGTCGGTGGCGGTCGAGGTCGCCGCGGCTGCGGGCATGCGGCCATCCTCCCCGTGGGCTCGGTGCCGCGCTTGACCGTTTCCGGCGTACCGCTCGCGTGCGGCGGCGCTCTCGTCGTCGGGGGGCAGGGTGCTGCTCGCCTAGACTGGCGCCACCCCCCGTCCCGCCGTGAGGAAGGGTCCCCGTTGAGCGAGGTCCCCACCGGAGTCCCCGAGGTCCCCCTGCCGCTGGGACTGACCTACGACGACGTGCTGCTGCTGCCGGGGGAGACCGATGTCGTGCCGAGCGAGGTCGACACGACCGCGCGGCTGACCCGGGGGATCACCCTCCGGGTGCCGCTGCTCTCGAGCGCGATGGACACCGTCACCGAGTCGCGGATGGCGATCGCGATGGCCCGTGAGGGCGGGCTCGGCGTTCTCCACCGCAACCTGTCGATCGAGGACCAGGCCTACCAGGTCGACCTCGTCAAGCGGACCCAGACCGGCACGATCCCCAACCCCGTGACCGTCGGCCCCAAGGCGACGCTCGAGGAGCTCGACCGGATCTGCGGCGAGTACCGCGTGTCCGGGCTACCGGTGGTCGACGAGGGCGGCTTCCTCCTCGGCATCATCACCAACCGCGACCTGCGGTTCGTGCCGCTCGCGGAGTGGGCGACCCGCTTGGTCGGCGAGGTCATGACCCCGATGCCGCTCATCACCGCGCCCACCGGCATCAGCCGGGAGGACGCGGCGGCGATCCTGCGTCAGCACAAGCGCGAGCGACTGCCGCTCCTCGACGAGCAGGGCCGGCTCGCGGGCCTCATCACCGTCAAGGACTTCGTGAAGTCCGAGCAGTACCCCAACGCCTCCAAGGACGCCTCCGGCCGGTTGCTCGTCGGCGCCGCGGTCGGCTACTTCGGCGACGCCTACGTCCGGGCCACGACGCTGGTGGAGGCCGGCGCCGACGTCCTGGTCGTCGACACCGCCCACGGCCACGCCCGGCTGCTCCTGGAGATGATCCAGCGGCTCAAGCGCGACCGCGCGACCCGCGACGTCCAGGTCGTGGGCGGCAACGTCGCGACCCGGGCCGGTGCCCAGGCGCTGGTCGACGCCGGCGCGGACGCCGTGAAGGTGGGGGTCGGGCCCGGCTCGATCTGCACGACGAGGGTCGTGGCCGGGGTCGGGGTCCCGCAGGTGACCGCGATCCTCGAGGCCGCGCAGGCCTGCCGGCCGGCGGGGGTGCCGCTCATCGGGGACGGCGGCCTGCAGTACTCCGGCGACATCGCCAAGGCCCTCGTCGCCGGCGCCGACACGGTGATGGTGGGGTCGCTGCTCGCCGGCTGCGAGGAGAGCCCCGGCGAGCTGGTCTTCGTCAACGGCAAGCAGTACAAGGCCTACCGCGGCATGGGCTCGATCGCGGCGATGTCCTCGCGCGGCAAGAAGTCCTACTCCAAGGACCGCTACTTCCAGGCCGACGTGCTCTCCGACGACAAGATCGTCCCCGAGGGCATCGAGGGCCAGGTGCCCTTCCGGGGCCCGCTCGGTGCGGTCGCGCACCAGCTCGTCGGCGGGCTGCAGCAGTCGATGTTCTACGTGGGGGCGCGGACGATCCCGGAGCTGCAGGCCAAGGGCCGCTTCGTCCGGATCACCTCCGCCGGGCTCAAGGAGAGCCACCCGCACGACATCCAGATGACGGTCGAGGCCCCGAACTACGGCTCCCGCTGACCGGGGCTGTCCCAGGGACCTCCGTCCCTGGTGTCGCCCCGGGAGCCGGACTACCATCCCCCGACGGGCCGGGGGGGCCCACAAGGGGGAGCACCATGACGATCGACCACACTGCGCTGCGCCCGACGCGGCGTACCGTCCTGCGCGGCACGCTCGCACTGGGCCTCACGACGTACGCCGCAGGGGCCGGCGGGCCGGCTCACGCAGCGCCGGGCGAGTCGGTGTGGACCGCCGGCCTCAACGCCGACGGGCAGCTCGGCGACGGGAGCACGGACAACCGGGCGTCCTTCGCCCTGGTCGCGGACTCGGGACTCGCGGGGGTCGACGACATCGCCGGCGGTCGGCAGCACGCGCTCGCGATGCGCGACGGGACGGTGTACTCCTGGGGCAACGGTGGCCAGGGTGCGCTGGGGTTCGGCGGCACGACCGACCAGCTGACCCCGCGTGCGGTGCCCGGGCTGAGCGGCGTCCTCCAGGTGGCTGCTGCCCACTACGGCTCCTACGTGCTGCTCGGGGACCGCACCGTTCGGTCCTGGGGCTACAACGTCAACGGCCAGCTCGGTGACGGGACGCTCACCCGGCGGCTGACGCCGGTGCGCGTGTCGGGGCTGACCGACGTCCGGCAGGTCGCCGCGGGCAGGGACATGGCGATGGCCGTGGTGGGTGCCAGCCGGACCGTCCGCACGTGGGGTCGGGGCACCGCGGGCGAGCTCGGCAACGGCACGAACACGACGTCGCAGACCACCCCCGTCCCGGTCGCGGGGCTGAGCGGCGTCGCGCAGCTCGCCGGCGGCCGCAACCACGTCCTGGCGCGGCTGCAGGACGGGACCGTCTGGGCGTGGGGGGACAACACCTACGGCCAGGTCGGCGACGGCACCCAGGTCAACCGCAACCGGCCGGCCAGGGTCCTGGGCCTCACCGACGTCATCGACGTCGCCGCCGGTGCCGAGTTCTCGGTGGCGGTCCGTGGCGACGGCTCGGTGTGGACCTGGGGGCGCAGCAACCGGGGTCAGCTCGGCAGCGGCGGGACCGCGACCCGGACGGTCCCCGGGGTCGTCCGGGGACTGCCGGCCATGGTCGGCGCGGGCTGCGGACGTGAGCACGCCGTGGTCCACCCCCTCGTAGGACAGGCCTGGGGCTGGGGCCAGGACACCTACGGCCAGCTCGGGGACCGGGCGGGGACCGCACGCCGGTCGCCCGTGGCGCTGCCCGGGATGACCGGGGTGAGGGAGGCCCACGGCGGCTTCGGCTTCACCGTGCTGCGCCGCGCCGCCTGAGGCTCGGGCCGGGGGCGCACGGCCGTTAGGCTCACCCCTCGTGCAGGAGATCGAGATCGGCCGTGCCAAGCGCGGACGCCGCGCGTGGTCCTTCGACGACATCGCCATCGTCCCGTCGCGGCGCACCCGTGACCCCGAGGACGTCTCGACGGCCTGGCAGATCGATGCCTACCGCTTCGAGATCCCGCTCCTCGCCGCACCGATGGACTCGGTGATGTCTCCGGCGACGGCCGTGCAGTTCGGGCGGTACGGCGGCCTGGGCGTCCTCGACCTCGAAGGGCTCTGGACCCGTTACGACGACCCGACCGACATGCTCGACGAGGTCGCAACGCTCGAGGACGGCGCGGCGATCAAGCGCATGCAGGCGATGTACGCCGAGCCGGTGAAGCCCGAGCTGATCACCGCCCGGCTCCAGGAGATGCGCGCCGCCGGGGTCACCGTCGCGGGCAGCCTGTCGCCGCAGCGGACGCGGGAGTTCGCCAAGACCGTCGTCGACGCCGGGGTCGACATGTTCGTCATCCGCGGCACGACGGTGTCGGCCGAGCACGTCTCCGGGCACACCGAGCCGCTGAACCTCAAGGAGTTCATCTACGAGCTCGACGTCCCGGTGGTGGTCGGCGGGTGCGCGACGTACCCCGCGGCGCTGCACCTGATGCGGACCGGCGCGGCCGGGGTCCTCGTCGGGTTCGGTGGTGGGGCCGCCCACACGACGCGCAGCGTCCTCGGGATCGCAGTGCCGATGGCCAGCGCCGTGGCCGACGTCGCCGCGGCGCGCCGGGACTACCTCGACGAGTCCGGCGGCCGGTACGTCCACGTCATCGCGGACGGGTCGATCGGCCGGTCCGGGGACCTCGGTAAGGCCATCGCGTGCGGCGCCGACGCGATGATGATCGGCTCGCCGCTGGCACGGGCCGCCGAGGCGCCGGGGCGGGGCTACCACTGGGGCTCCGAGGCGTGGCACGCCCGGCTCCCCCGCGGCGAGCGGCTCTCCATCGGGACCGCGGGCACGTTGGAGGAGGTGCTCTTCGGCCCGTCGTACGCCGCGGACGGCACGCTCAACCTCATCGGGGCGCTGCGGCGGTCGATGGCGATGACCGGCTACACCGAGCTCAAGGAGTTCCAGCGGGTCGAGGTCGTCGTCACCGCCGAGTGAGCCGCGCTGCCATGTCCCTCGTCGACGAACGGCCCGCCACGACCTCCGACCGCGCCCGGATCGTCGCGGTGGTGCTGTTCGTGCTGACCGTCGGCCAGCTCGCCGTGGCGACGTTCGTGCCGGGACTCCCGCAGTTCGAGGGCAAGGCCTTCGGGTCCCGGCTGATCGCCTACCCCCTGCTCATGGCCGCGCCGGTGGCTGTCTGGTGGCTCGTCGCCCGGCGTCGGGGGTCCCGGTTGCCGCTGCCCTGGGCGGCGTTCGCCTTCGTGGCCGCGCCGTTCCTCGTCGACGTCACCGGCAACACCCTCGACCTGTACGACGCCGTCGTCTGGTGGGACGACGCCAACCACTTCGCGAACTGGCTGCTCCTCGGCCTCGGCGTGGGTCTCATGCTGGTCCGCGCCGACGTCCGTCCGGCGTGGGTGCTCGGGACCGCGGTGCTCGGGATCGGGGCCGTCCTGGCGATCGGCTGGGAGCTGGCGGAGTGGTGGACGTTCATCCGGCACGGCACCGAGCTGGACACGGCGTACACCGACACGCTCGGCGACGAGGCGCTCGGGACGCTCGGCGCCGCCGTCGCCGGGGTCGTCCTCGCCGCCCGCTCCCGCCGAGCCGCCCCTCATGACGGGTCGACCCGCCCCTCATGACCGGTCGAGCCGCCCCTCATGACCAAGCGCTCGAGGACGCGATCCGGTTGCTGCTCGCCGGACGCGAGGGGACGATCTGCCCCTCCGAGGCCGCCCGGGCCGTCGGCGGCGACGATGACGCCGGCTGGCGGCCGCTGATGGAGCCGGCCCGGGAGGCGGCGTGGCGGCTGGCGCAGACCGGGGAGGTCGAGGTCACCCAGCGCGGTGAGGTCGTCGACGTCCGCACGGCCAGGGGCCCCGTCCGTATCCGCCGAGCCGCCCCTCGTGACGGGTCGACCCGCCCCTCATGACGGGTCGAGCCGCCCGCCATGGAGGGCGGCTCGGCAGAGGTGCGGGACTCCCCACGGCGTACTGACACCTCCCACGGTTCGTGACCCGTGGGGAGCACCAACCTGCCGACATCCCTTGGGGATCCGACGGGGTCAGCGGCGCGCGCGCTCGACCCCGACGGCGACCAGCAGCCGGCGAGCCGCACCCGGCCGGGTCACCGCACCGATCGCCACGCCGCGCTCGTGGCGCAGCGCCCTGGACGCGGCGGACTCGCTGCGGCATTGGTCGAGGAACGCCTCGAAGTCGACCGGCCGCGCGAGCAGGGGCCCCGGCACCAGGTCCCGGTACCCCTCGACGTTGAGCCCGCGCTCGGCCTCGAAGACGTCGAGGTCGGGGCAGTAGAAGCCGATGGGGCGGTCGACGGTGAGGTAGTCCGGCCAGACGCTGCTGTAGTCCGTGATGAGTCCGGCGGTGCTCCCGAGGAGCTGGTAGAGCGTAATCCGGGCCCGCCCGAGGTCGGCGTTGTCGAGGCGGCGGATCCCGGTCCCCTCGAAGCGGTCGGCGTCGAGCGGGTGCGGCTTCACCGCGAGGGTCAGCCCGCGCTCCTCCGCGGCTCGCGCGGCGGAGGCCAGCAGCGCCCGGCTCTCCTCCGACCGCGACAGCTCGTCGCCGTCGGACCAGTTCAGGGCCTCGCCGACCCGCTGGCTCGGCGCGTCCGTGGTCCGGTAGGTCGGCATCAGCAGCACCAGCGGCCGGTCGGGGTCCAGCCCCAGGGCGCGCAGTGCCTCGGGCGGCGCCGGCCGGTGCATCTGGTCGACGCGGGGGTAGCCGGTCACCAGCACCCGGTCCTCGGGCATGTCGAAGTGGTCGGCGCGCATCTCGCCCCAGAGCCGGGTCCCCGACACGATGTACGTCGAGCCGACGTCGGCGAAGCCCTTGCGGCGCTTGGGGCCGTCCCCGTGCCAGACGTTGACGAAGGTCTTGTGCGCCGGGGGGTGGGGGGAGCCGAAGAGCCCGTGGGTGAAGAACACCCACGAGGCCGTGAGGTAGGCGGCGTACGCCGCGGGGGAGCTCTTGGCGACGACGTGGATCCGGTCGGCCCCCTCCGCGTCCTCGACCAGCCAGGACACCTCGTCCCGGGTACCGGCCACCAGCCAGTACACCGGCACGTGCCGGGCGAGGGCCCGGACGACCTCGACGCTGTTGCCCTCGTCGTCGGGGAAGCCGGTGACGACGGCGTGGCCCAGTGACGGCGTCACCCGGAGGGCGGCCCGGAGCAGGGCGGACCTCCAGGGGTGGGGGTCGGCCGCGGCCACGCGGTCGGCCACCCGGCTGGCCGGCCGGGAGTCAGCGACCGGCCGCCGGGAGGCCCGCATGAGGAGGCGCACTCCTCCAGTGTGCGAGAGGCACAGCGGGAATTGCACCGGTCCGTCCGGGCAGTACGGACGCCTGCAGGGACTAGCACCGTGGGGCAGAGTCCGACGCGGCGGCCGGGCGGAGCGGGCGTCAGTAGACTGCCGGGGCTCGCACCGCCCGCTCCACCGCCCCCCACGGAAGGTCGCCCGTGACCACCGACCACGACCTGGTCCTCGTCGTCGACTTCGGGGCGCAGTACGCCCAGCTCATCGCCCGCCGCGTCCGCGAGGCCCGCGTCTACTCCGAGATCGTCCCGCACACGACCCCGTTGGCCGAGCTGCTGGCCCGCCGACCCAAGGCGATCATCCTCTCCGGCGGCCCGTCCTCGGTCTACGCGCCCGACGCCCCCCAGGTCGACGCGACGGTGTTCGGCTCCGGCGTCCCGGTGTTCGGGATGTGCTACGGGTTCCAGGCGATGGCACAGTCGCTGGGCGGCGAGGTCCGCCGCACGGGCCGCTCGGAGTTCGGGCGTACGCCGGTCGTGGTCGCCGAGCCCGGGACGTTGCTGTCGGAGGTCCCCGGGGAGCACCGCGTCTGGATGAGCCACGGCGACTCGGTGGTGGCGGCGCCGGCGGGCTTCACGGTGCTGGCCTCGACCGACGGCTCGCCGGTGGCGGCGTTCGAGGACGTCGACCGCGGTCTCGCCGGCGTCCAGTGGCACCCCGAGGTGCTCCACACCGAGCACGGTCAGGCGGTCCTCGAGCACTTCCTGCTCCGCATCGCCGGCTGCCGCCCGACCTGGACGATGGTGAACATCGTCGAGGACCAGCTCGAGCGGGTCCGAGAGCTGGTGGGCGACGCCCGTGCGATCTGCGGTCTGTCCGGCGGCGTCGACTCCGCGGTCGCGGCAGCGCTCGTGCAGCGGGCGATCGGCGACCGGCTGACCTGCGTCTTCGTCGACCACGGGCTGCTACGCGCCGGCGAGGCCGAGCAGGTCGAGCGTGACTTCGTCGCGGCGACCGGGGTGGCGCTGCACGTCGTCGACGCCCAGGCTCGGTTCCTCGACGCGCTGGCAGGGATCAGCGACCCCGAGGAGAAGCGCAAGGTCATCGGCCGCGAGTTCATCCGCGTCTTCGAGCAGGCCGAGCTCGAGATCGTGGGGGAGGCCGCCCAGCAGGGCGAGAAGGTACGGTTCCTCGTGCAGGGGACGCTCTACCCCGACGTCGTGGAGTCCGGCGGCGGCGCGGGGACCGCCAACATCAAGTCCCACCACAACGTCGGCGGGCTCCCCGAGGACCTGCAGTTCGAGCTGGTCGAGCCGCTGCGGACGCTGTTCAAGGACGAGGTCCGGCTGGTGGGGGAGCAGCTCGGGCTGCCCGCCGAGATCGTCTGGCGCCACCCGTTCCCGGGCCCCGGCCTCGCGATCCGGATCGTCGGGGAGGTCACCGCGGACCGGCTCGCGCTGCTCCGCGCCGCCGACGCCATCGCCCGGGAGGAGCTCACGCGTGCCGGGCTCGACCGCGACGTCTGGCAGTTCCCCGTGGTGCTGCTGGCCGACGTACGGTCCGTCGGGGTGCAGGGCGACGGCCGGACCTACGGCCACCCCGTCGTCCTGCGGCCGGTCACCTCGGAGGACGCGATGACCGCGGACTGGGCGCGGCTCCCCTACGACGTCCTCGAGACGATCTCCACCCGGATCACCAACGAGGTCCGCGAGGTCAACCGCGTGACGCTCGACATCACCAGCAAGCCACCGGGGACGATCGAGTGGGAGTGACGCGGGCCGGCCGGCCGATCACGCGGCCGCGCAACCCTCCGGGACCAGGATGTCGAACGGTGTCTCGCTGCTCAGGAACGTCCTGACCGAGTCGACATCGGCGCTGTAGACGCCGGGCACCTGAGCCTCGAAGGTCACCGAGCCCGTTGCTGCGGCGGGGAGGTCGACCGCGCGCATGGGTGCCACGTTCGACCCCTGGGGCCACAGCGCGACCACGATCGTGTCAGCCTCGTCCGAGGGGTTCCTGACCGTCACCGACACGTCACAACCCACCACCCTCACGCCGGCGACCACCGGGGGCTGCGGCGGGCTGGGATTCAGCCTCCCGCAGTTGCGGAGCACCCGGGCGCTGCCGAGCAGGTCGCCGCCGACCGAGGCGGTGATCACCAGGTCGGGCGTCTTGGCAAGGCCGTCGGCGGCGACCGTGAAGGTCAGCCGGTACCGCGGGGCGTCGGCGAAGAAGCGGTCGACCTCGTGACCCTCGGCGTCGTCGACCACGACGAGGTACGGCTCGCCCTTGGGCGGCAGACGCTTGTCGAGCGCCAGCGAGACAGAGATCCCGCCCCACGGCTCGGACCGGGTGGGCTTGGAGCAGCTGGTCTCGCGCACCTCGACGGCGCCACGCCCCCGGAAGGCCTCCGCCGGCGCTGCCACCAACGTGATCAGCACGGCCAGGGTCAGGATCAGCGGCTTGACGGCGTTGCGCATGGACGTCCTCACAGGCGGGGGCACTTGAGGCATCAAGGTTATGACCGCGACCGCCTCCCACGCGGTGCTTTGCACAAGTCTGCGGCGGACCGCGGCGGGGTTTTCCGTCAGGGGCGCGGGTGAGAAGGTTGATGGACAACGGCAACCCAGACGCCCAGAGGAGGCCACGTGTCCACCACGACCGGCGTGGAGCAGGAGTACGACACCGAGGCGATCCGCCGCGGTCTCGAGACCGAGGGGATCATCGCGCTCAAGGGCGCCTTCCCGGTCGAGTGGGTGGACCGGCTCCGCGAGGACCTCGAGGCCGCCTTCGAGGAGGCGCGCAGCCGTGAGGGTGGTGCGGTGAGCCGCGGCCCGCAGCGTTGGTATGTCGAGGTCCACCCGGAGGCGCTGCGTGGCTTCGTCGACCTCGTCGACCACCCCTGGGTGCGGACGGTCTGCGAGACGGTCCTCGGGCCGGACTACCAGATCGTCGAGGTCGGCTTCGACACCCCGTTCCCCGGGGCGAAGCACCAGCCGTGGCACCGGGACTTCCGCAGTCCCCGCGAGACCCGGGAGGAGCGCAGGCTCACGTCGCTGGCGTTCAACCTCACCACGGTCGACACCGTGGAGGAGATGGGCCCGTTCCAGATCGCGCTCGGCACCCAGTGGGAGACCGGCGAGGACTTCGACCACGAGATGTTCCCGGCGAAGTCCGAGTACGACCGGTACGAAGCAGCCTCGGTCAAGAAGTACCCGCAGCGCGGGGACATCTCGGCCCGGTCGGCGCTGACGATCCACCGCGGCACGCCCAACGTGTCCGACACGTCCCGGCCCGTGCTCGTGCTGGGGGTGGACGCTCCGGGCGCCGGCAACGACGCGCACCACGACCCCGCGGTGACCAAGGCCTTCTGGGAGTCGCTTCCCGACCGGGTGAAGAAGCACCTGTCCTGCCCCGTCGTCGACGAGCTCCCGCCGATCACCCAGAAGCACGACATCGAGGGCCTGGTGATGGGCTGACGTGACGGGCTGGTGATGCGTTGGGGCGCGGCCGGGCCGGCGAGGTCACGCACCGGTCACGATCGTGACGATCGCCTCCGTGGCGCTTGTGCATCCTGGTGAGGACGTGTTCGCTCAACTCCGCCCCACCACAGCCTCAGCCTCGTCGCAAGGAGCACCGTCATGACTCGGACGATCCGGCCGCTTCGGCCACTCGGGCAGCTGGCCGTCCTCGGCAGCGTCGCGGCGATGGCCCTGGCCGGCTGCGCCAACAGCGGGACCGAGAGCGAGGACTCGCCGTCGGCCGCCGGCAGCGGCGGCGAGCAGGTCGTCAAGAGCCAGAGCCCAGGGGACTCCGGCGGTGAGGGCTGCACACTGGAGACCTACGGGGCCGAGAAGATCGACCTGACCAAGGCCGTCGTCGGCTTCTCGCAGTCGGAGCCGAACACTGCGGCGTTCCGGGCCGCTGAGACGCAGTCGATCAAGGACGAGGCGGCCAAGCTCGGTGTCAAGAAGCTGCTGGTCACCAACGGCAACGCCGAGCTCCCCAAGCAGATCTCCGACATCCAGGACCTCCTCAACCAGGGCGCCGAGGTGCTGATCGTCGCTCCCGTCAACTCCGACGGGCTGGAGCCGGCGCTCAACGCGGCGAAGAAGCAGGGCGTCCCGGTGATCACGATCGACCGGAAGGTGACCGCCGAGCCGTGCGAGGACTACATCGCCTTCCTCGGCTCCGACTTCGTCGAGCAGGGGAAGCGCGCTGCCGACGCCCTGGCGGAGGCCACCGACGAGAAGGGCAAGGTCGCGATCCTGCTCGGGTCGTCGGGCAACAACGTGACCGCGGACCGCACGGCAGGCTTCAAGGACCAGCTCGAGGCGGAGTACCCCGACATGGAGGTCGTCGCCGAGCAGACCGGCAACTTCGCCCGCGACGAGGGCCAGCAGGTGACCGAGCAGCTGCTCGCCTCGAACCCGGAGATCGACGCGATCTACGCCGAGAACGACGAGATGGGCGTGGGCGCCATGACCGCGATCAGCTCCGCCGGGCTCCAGCCGGGGACCGACGTGAAGATCGTGTCGATCGACGGGATCCGCGACGCCGTGCAGGCGATCGTCGACGGCAAGTACAACGGCGTCATCGAGTCCAACCCGCGCTTCGGCCCGCTCGCCTTCTCCACGCTGCAGGACTTCTTCGACGGTAAGGCGATCCCCGAGGACGTCATCATCGAGGACAAGGAGTACACCCCGGAGAACGCAGAGGCCGAGCTCCCGAACGCGTTCTGAGGGTTCGACGAGAGAGGTCCGGACGGCAGGGAGGCGCGGGGATGACGGTCGCCCAGGAGCGGGCTCCGGGTCGGCCCCCCGCCCGGGGCGACGAGGTCCTCGTCACCCACGGGGTGACGAAATCCTTCGGCGGTGTCCAGGCGCTGCGGGGCGTCGACTTCGCGGTCACCGCCGGGGAGATCCACGCGCTCGTGGGCGAGAACGGCGCCGGCAAGTCGACGCTGATCAAGGTGCTCACCGGCGTCTACCACCCCGACGGCGGTGAGGTCCGGTACGCCGGGTCGCCGGTCGCCTTCTCGTCGCCGGCCCAGGCCCAGCAGCAGGGGATCTCGACGATCTACCAGGAGGTGAACCTGGTCCCGCTGCTCTCGGTCGCCCGGAACATCTTCCTGGGCCGCGAGCCGCGGAGCCGGTTCGGCCTGATCGACACCCGGGCCATGGAACGCCAGGCCGCGGAGCTGTGCGAGCGCCTCGGCATCGACGTCGACGCCGGCGAGGACCTCGGCCGGCTGGGCCTGGGCACCCAGCAGATGGTCGCCCTCGCCCGTGCGGTGTCGGTGGACAGCCGCGTCGTCATCATGGACGAGCCGACCTCGTCCCTCGAGGCGCGCGAGGTCGCCACGCTCTTCGACGTCGCCCGCGGCCTTCGTGACGCGGGGGTCGCGTTGGTCTTCGTCAGCCACCGGCTCGACGAGCTGTGGGAGCTCTGCGACTCGGTCACCGTGCTGCGGGACGGTTGCCGCGTCCACACCGGCCCGATGGCCTCCCTCAGCAGGCTGGAGCTCGTCTCGCTCATGCTCGGCCGAAGCGTGGAAGGCGTGCAGCGGGCAGGCGCGACGGAGTTCGGCGACTCCCACCTCCGGGCCACGGAACCGACCCTCTCGGTCCGCGGGCTCACCGTCCGTCGCCAGCTCACCGACATCGACCTGGACGTCCGGCCGGGAGAGGTCGTGGGTCTCGGTGGGCTGCTCGGCGCCGGGCGCAGCGAGACGGTCAAGGCGATCTACGGCGACCTCCCCACCCAGCACGGCGAGGTCACCGTCAAGGGCCGTCGGGTCCGGCCGCACTCGGTCCGCAGCGCGCTCCGCTCGGGCATCGCCCTGCTTTCCGAGGACCGCAAGGCGGAGGGGATCATCCCGGACCTCTCGGTCCGCGACAACATCGCGTTGGCGGTGCTGCCACGGATGTCGCGGCTCGGGATCGTCTCGGAGGCGAAGATCGACGCGCTGGTGGCGACCTTCATGCAACGGCTGCGGATCAAGGCCTCGAGCCCGCGCCAGCTGGTCCGCTCCTTGTCGGGCGGCAACCAGCAGAAGGTCCTGCTCGCCCGCTGGCTCTGCACGGAGCCGACCGTCTTCCTGCTCGACGAGCCGACCCGCGGCATCGACGTCGGCGCCAAGCGCGAGGTGCAGCTGCTCATCGACGAGCTCGCCGCCAACGGTCTCTCGGTCGTGCTGATCTCCAGCGAGATGGAGGAGCTCGTCGAGGGAGCCGACCGGGTCCTCGTGCTCCGGGCGGGAGCGGTGTCCGCGATGCTCGCCGGCGACGACCTCGACAACTCCCGCATGCTCGCCGCGCTGGCCGGCGACGACCCCGAGACGGAGCGCGATGACCGAGTCGACAGCTGACACCAGCCTGGCTGCCGGACCCCCGGCAGCCGAGCGTGACTGGGCCGACTGGACGCGCCGCAACGGCGTGTACGTCGCGCTCGTCGTCCTCGTCGTCCTCAACGTCGCGATCACCGACAACTTCCTCACCGAGACCGTGCTGCGCCTGCAGCTGATCCAGGTGGCGCCGGTCGTCATCGTGGCGCTCGGCATGGCCCTCGTCATCGGGACCGAGGGCATCGACCTCTCCGTCGGTGCCGTCATGGCGCTGACGGCGGCGATCATCCCCCTCTACATCGGGTACGGCGCGCCCGTCGCCATCGTGGTCGGCGTCCTCGCCGGCGTCGTCACCGGGCTGCTCGCCGGGGTCCTCGTCGCCAAGGTGGGGGTGCAGCCGATCGTGGCCACCCTCGGCATCATGGTCGCCGGCCGGGGGGTCGCGAACCTCGTAGGCGGCGAGATCAAGACGATCCGTGACGAGGGACTCGTCACTCTCGGGTCCGGCAGCGTCGCGGAGGTGCCCTATACCGTTCTCATCGCCGTGGTGCTGGCCGTGGTGGTGGCCTTCGTCGTGCGCCGCACCACCTACGGCCGCCAGCTGATCGCCGTCGGGGGCAACAAGCGGGCAGCGGTGCTCGCCGGCATCCCGGTGGCGCGGATCCTCGTCATCACCTACGTCGTTTCCGGCGTCCTCGCCGCGGTGGCGGGGGTCCTCCTCGCCGCCCGGTCGCAGGCGAGCGACCCGGTGAAGTTCGGGCTCCTCATGGAGCTCTCCGCGATCACGGCGGTCGTGGTGGGTGGCACCCCGCTCTCCGGCGGCCAGGTGCGCATCCTCGGCACGGTCGCCGGCGCGCTCGTCATCCAGCTCGTCACCGCGACGCTGATCTTCCACGACATCTCCGACTCCGCCGCGCAGATGATCCAGGCAGGGATCGTCATCGCCGCCGTCTACATCCAGGTCGGTCGTCGGCGGGACGGTGCCACATGACCTCGACCGCGACCGTCGCCCCGCCGACCGCCGGCGTCGCACCAGGTCGCGCCCGCTGGGTACGGCTGGTCCAGAGCCAGGGAGCGCTCGTCATCCTCGTCGCCCTCTGCGTGGCGGCGTCGTTGGCGTTCGACTCGTTCGGCTCCACCGCCAACCTCAACAGCATCGCGCTGCAGAGCTCGTTCCTCGCCGTCATCGCCCTCGGCATGACCTTCGTGATCTTCACCGGCGGCATCGACCTCTCCGTGGGGTCGGTGTTCGCGCTCGGCGGCGTCCTCGCGGCGTGGGGGAGCCAGCACGGCACCCTGGTGGGGATCGCGCTCCCGCTCGGGGTCGGCGCCGCCATCGGCGCCGTGCAGGGCCTCATCATCGCCAGAGGCGGCTTGCCGCCGTTCATCGTGACGCTCGCCGGGCTGCTCTTCGCCCGCGGGCTCCTGCTGTTCATCACCGACGAGGGCGCGACGACCTACAAGGTGCCGGCAGGCTCGTCGTTCCGGGTCCTCGGCCAGGACAGCCTCTTCGGCATCCGCTACGCGGTGTGGATGGTGATCGCGCTGTTCCTCATCGGCGGCCTGGTGCTGCGCCGGACGTCGTTCGGCTCCGCCGTGCTCGCGATCGGCGGTCAGGAGGACGCGGCCGCCCTCATGGGACTGCCGGTCGCGCGGATCAAGGTCGTCACCTACGTCGCCTCCGGACTGCTCGCCTCGCTCGCCGGCGTCCTCATCGCCTCCTACACCTCCTCCGGGGTCACGATCGTCGGGGTCGGCACCGAGCTCGACGCGATCGCCGCCGTCGTCCTCGGCGGCACCCTGCTGACCGGCGGTGCGGGGACCGTCCTCGGCACGCTCGTGGGCGTGCTGCTGCTCCAGGTCATCAAGAACGTGATCAACCAGGTCGGCTCGCTGGACTCCGACTGGCAGGCGGTCGTCAGCGGCTCGATCCTGCTCGGCGTGGTCACCCTCCAGCAGTACCTCGCCCGGATCCAGCGCAGCTGAGGACCGTGCCGGGTGGCGGCGTGCTGCCGCCCGGGCCCGACCGGACCTCTAGGCTCCGACCGTGCACCGGAGCCGCGTTCAGGTCGTCCTCATCGACTCCCCGCCCGACGTCGCCGACGCGGAGGTCGCCTTCTGGGCGGCGGCGCTGGGCCGCGGGTCGGCGACGGACGCCGACGGCACCTTCACGACGCTCGCCACGCTGGGCTCGGGGGTCGAGCTGGTGCACCAGCGACTGCGCGACGGGGACGCCCGCGTCCACCTCGACATCGAGACCGACGACCCCGACGCCGAGGTCGCCCGCCTCCGAGCTCTGGGCGCGGTCGTGGTCGGCGGGCAGGACGCCGCGGTGCACCTGCACGACCCGGCCGGCCTCGTCTTCTGCGTGGTCCCCGTGCAGAGCGACACCTTCGAGGCGGAGGCGACGACCTGGCCGTGAGCCCCGGTGCGAGGATGACGGCATGACCGAGTCGTCGAAGCCGGTGTCCGCGTGGTTGTCGGACATGGACGGCGTGCTGGTGCACGAGGACCTCGCGATCCCGGGGGCCGCCGACTTCGTGCGCCGGTTGCGTGACCGGGAGATGCCGTTCCTGCTGCTCACGAACAACTCGATCTACACCGCCCGTGACCTGCAGGCGAGGTTGGCGCGCAGCGGGATCGAGGTCCCCGAGGAGTCGATCTGGACCAGCGCGCTCGCGACCGCCGAGTTCCTCAGCGGACAGCGGCCCGGCGGTACGGCGTACGTGATCGGCGAGGCCGGGCTGACCACGGCGCTGCACTCGATCGGCTACGTGATGACCGACCGGGACCCGGAGTACGTCGTGCTGGGGGAGACCCGGACCTACTCGTTCGAGGCGATCACGACCGCGATCCGCCTCGTGGCGCTCGGCGCGCGGTTCATCGCGACCAACCCGGACCCGACGGGTCCCTCCGCGGCCGGGCCGCTCCCGGCCACGGGCTCGGTGGCGGCGCTGATCACGCGCGCCACCGGGGTCGCGCCGTACTTCGTCGGCAAGCCGAACCCGCTCATGATGCGCTCGGCCCTCAACCGCATCGGCGCCCACTCCGAGACCACGGTCATGGTCGGCGACCGGATGGACACCGACGTGATCTCGGGACTCGAGGCGGGGCTGCGCACGGTGCTGGTGCTCACCGGCTCCACCACCGCCGGCGCCGTCGAGCGGTTCCCCTACCGGCCGACGTTCGTGCGGGAGTCTGCTGCGGACCTGGTCGACCTGGTCGACGAGTGGAGCGACGGCCCCGGCGGGGGAGAGGCGTGACCGGCGCCGGGTGCATCGCGACACCGAGGACCCTGCTCAGCGGGCGCTGAACTCCCAGACCGTCGTGGTGTCGTAGACGTCCCCGGGCCGCAGCACCGTCGAGGGGAAGTCCGGGTGGTTCGGCGAGTCGGGGAAGTGCTGGGTCTCCAGCGCGAGGCCGTCGCCCTGGCGGTAGGCCGTGCCGCCGGTCCCGACGAGCGTCCCGTCCAGGAAGTTGCCGGAGTAGAACTGCACGCCCGGCTCCTGCGTGCGGACCTGCAGCGTGCGGCCGGAGTCCGGGTCGTGGAGGGTGGCCGCGAGGTGCAGGTCCGGGCCGGGGTCGCGGAGCACCCAGTTGTGGTCGTAGCCCTGGCCGAAGACCAGCTGCTGGGTCGCGTCCCGGATGTCGCGCCCGACGGGCTTCGCCTCGCGGAAGTCGAACGGCGTGCCGGCGACCTCGCGCAGCTCGCCGGTCGGGATCATCGTCGCGTCGACGGGCGTGAACCGGTCGGCCTCGATCCGGAGCCGGTGGTCGTCGATCGTCCCCCGGCCGTTGCCGCGCAGGTTGAAGTAGGAGTGCTGGGTCAGGTTGACCACGGTCGGAGCGTCGGTCGTCGCGCGGTAGTGGATGCGGACGGTGTTGTCGTTGCGCACCAGGTAGGTGACCTCCACCTCCAGCGTGCCGGGGTAGCCCTGGTCGCCGTCCCGGCTGGTGAGCCGCAGCGCGAGCCCGACGTGGCCGCTGCGCTCCACCGGCTCGGCTCGCCAGAGGCGGTCGTCGAAGCCGCGGTCCCCGCCGTGGAGCGAGTTCGGGCCGTTGTTGGTGGGGAGCTCGTAGGTCTGGCCGTCGAGGGTGAACCGGCCGCCGGCGATCCGGTTCCCGTAGCGGCCGATGAGCGCGCCGAGGTACGGGTCGGTGCTCGCCTCGTAGTCCGCGACGTCGTCGAAGCCCAGCACGACGTTGCGCAGCCGGCCGTCCCGGTCGGGCACCCGCAGCTCCTGGACGACCCCGCCGAAGGTGAGCACCTTCATCTGCATGCCCTGGGTGTTGGTGCACGTGTAGCGGTCGACCTGCTCGCCCGCCGCGGTCTCCCCGAAGGGCTCCTTGGTGACCGACGCCCGTGCACCTGGTGTCATGGCTTCCTCCTGCGCGGGGTCGGAGCCGCCAACCTAAGGGGACAGGCGGCCCGGGCGGAAGGCACGGGTGCGCGGGTCCAAGGGGTTGTCGAGGTGGCCGCGCACCGGTCGTAGCGTGACCCCGTGGACGACCCCGCCGCCCAGGGCTACGAGCTCCGACCGCTGAGCCTCGAGGACGCACCGGCACTGGCGTCGGCGTACGCCCGCAACCGCGCGCACCTGGCGCCGTGGGACCCGCCGCGGCCGGCCGCCTTCTGGACCGAGGACGGGCAGCGGGAGCGCATCGCGGTCGAGCTCGACGCGGTGGCGCACGGCCGGCAGGCCGCCTGGGCGGTCCACCACGAGGGGCAGGTGGTGGGGCGGGTCGCGCTCAACAACGTCGTGCACGGGCCGTTCCGCTCGGCGTCGATGGGCTACTGGGTGGACGCGGCGCACACCGGCCGCGGTGTCGCGACGTGGGCAGGCGCGCACGCGTGTGCCGAGGGGCAGCGGCTGGGGCTGCACCGGCTCGAGGCCGGGACGTTGCTGCACAACACCGCGTCGCAGGGTGTGCTGCGGCGCCTCGACTTCACCTGGTTCGGTACGGCGGAGCGCTACCTGTTCATCGACGGTGCGTGGCGCGACCACCACCTCTACCAGCGGATCCTCAACGACGACCCGTTCCGACCGACGTAACACTTGAAGTGTCAAGCGTCTTGTTCTAGGCTGGGGGGACGCCCACGAACCGGAGCCAACCATGACCCTCACCGATCTCCCGTCCCTCGGGACCACCGACACCGTCCTTGCTGCGGGCGCCGCTGCGCAGGTGCGGACCCGGGTGACCGTGCCGCTCGCCTTCGCTGACGGCTTCACGACCTCGTCGGAGGTCGTCGCGTTCACCGGCCTCGCGGACGGGCGGGAGCACCTGGCGCTCGCTCTCGGGGACTGGCGCGGTGCGCTGGCGCGCGCGGCCGACGGTGGGGAGGCGCCGCTGGTCCGGCCACACAGCGAGTGCCTCACCGGCGACGTCCTCGGCTCGCAGCGGTGCGACTGCGGGCCCCAGCTGCAGGAGGCGGTCGAGCGGATCGCGGCGACCGGGGGCTTCCTGCTCTACCTCCGGCAGGAGGGCCGCGGGATCGGGCTGTACCGCAAGCTCGACGCCTACGCGCTCCAGGACGCCGGGCTCGACACCTACCAGGCGAACGTCGCGCTCGGCCGGGGCGAGGACGAGCGCGACTACCGCGCCGCCGCCCAGATGCTGCGGGCCCTGGGCGCCGACCGCATCCGGCTGCTGAGCAACAACCCGGACAAGGCCGTCCAGCTCGACGCGTACGGCATCACCGTGACCGAGCGGGTGCGCACCGGGGTCCACCAGACCTCCGCCAACGTCCGCTACCTGGAGGCCAAGCGCACGCACACCGCGCACACCCTCGAGCTGGGGGCGCTGTGAGCACCGACGCGGGGCTGCCTGCGACTCACCCCTACGCCGTCCACGTGCGTCGTGCCGCCGCGCGGCGGCTCGTCGTACCGCACCCGGCGTGGTCGCCGGACGACGGTCCGCTGCCGACGCTCTACCTGAGTCACGGCGCGCCGCCGACCTTCGAGGACCCGGTGTGGATGCGTCAGCTGCACGACTGGGCGCTGTCCTTCCCGCGGCCCCGGGCGGTCCTCATCGTGAGCGCCCACTGGGAGTCCGACGAGCTCGGCATCACCAGCACCGCTCCGACCGAGCTCGTCTACGACTTCGGCGGCTTTGCGCCGGAGTACTACCGGATGCGCTACGACACCCCGGACAACACCGACCTGGCTGCCCGGCTGCGCGCGGTGCTCCCGCAAGCGACCCGGCTCCACGAGCACCGCGGTCGGGGGCTCGACCACGGCGCCTGGGTGCCGCTGAAGATCATGTACCCGGAGGCGGACGTGCCCGTCCTGCAGCTGAGCATGCCGACGCACGACCCGGCGGCGCTGTTCGCGCTCGGCGAGCGGCTCCGCGTGCTGCGCTCCGAGGGTGTCCTCGTCGTCGGGTCGGGGTTCATGACCCACGGCCTGCCGTTCGTCGACTGGCGGCGTCCCACGCACGTGCCGGGCTGGTCCTCGGACTTCGACCAGTGGGTCGCGTCCGCCCTCGAGAGCGGGGACGTCGACGAGCTCGAGCACTTCGCGACCCGGGCACCGGGGCTCCGGTACGCCCACCCCACCGTCGAGCACTTCACGCCGCTGTTCGTGACGCTGGGTGCCGCCACCGACCCCACGGCCGGGGTCACCACGGCCATCGACGGCTACATGATGGGACTGGCCAAGCGCTCCTTCCAAGCCGCCTGACCGGTCAGCCCGCCGGTTCCCCAAGGGATGCCGGCGAGTCGACGCTCCCCACGGGTCACCAACCGTGGGGAGCGGCAGTACGCCGTGGGGAGTGCCCCTCGCGGCCGCCGAGCTGCCCCTCGCGGCCGCCGAGCCGCCCTCCATGGTGGGCGGCTCGACCCGTCATGAGGGGCGGGTCGACCGGTCATGAGGGGCGGGTCGACCCGTCACGAGGGGCGGCTCGGCGGGGGGACGGGGGTCAGAACCCCAGCGCCAACCGGTGGTAGGCCTGGCTCCACCGCAGCTCACGGAGGAACGTCCTGGGCGTCGTCGACGCGTCGATCAGCGCCAGCTCGGTGCGCGTCATCTCGGCCAGGTCCCCGAGGTGCTCACTGGTCAGCGCCAGCGACAGCACGGTGTGGTGGGGCCCACCCGCGGTGAGCCAGCACTCGGCCGAGGTGCTGAGGTCGGGCCGCGGCTCCCACACCGCGCGGGCGACCGGGAGGCGGGGCAGCGGCGCGTCGGGGGGTACGACGTCGATCTCGTTGGCGACGAACCGGAACCGGTCCCCGAGGTCGGACATCCCGATCACGACGGCCGGTCCGGGGGTGGTGTCGAAGACCAGCCGGACCGGGTCCTCGCGCGCCCCGATGCCCAGCGGGTGGATCTCCACCGACGGGCGGCCCGCGGCGATGCTCGGGCACACCTCGAGCATGTGGGCGCCGAGGATCTTCTGCTCGCCCGGGACCAGGTGGTAGGTGTAGTCCTCCATGAACGACGTGCCCCCAGGCAGTCCGGCGGCGGCGACCTTGAGCGTCCGCAGCAGCACCGCGCTCTTCCAGTCGCCCTCGCCACCGAACCCGTAGCCGTCGGCCATCAACCGCTGGCACGCCAGTCCCGGGAGCTGGCGCAGCCCGCCGAGGTCCTCGAAGTTCGTCGTGAAGGCGGTGAAGCCGCCGGCGCCCAGGAACGCCCGGATCCCGGCCTCCTGGCGGGCGCCGTACCGCAGGCTCTCGTGACGCTCGGCGCCGGGGCGCAGCTCGGGGACCACGTCGTAGAGGTCGAGGTACTCCTCCACGAGGGCGTCGACGGTCGCGTCCTCGACCGCGTCGACGACGGCCACCAGGTCGTTCACGCCGTAGGTGTTGACCGAGACCCCGAAGCGGAGCTCGGCCTCCACCTTGTCGCCCTCGGTGACCGCGACACCGCGCATGTTGTCGCCGAAGCGCGCGACGCGCATGGTGGCCAGCTCGGTCCGCGCCCGAGCGGCTCGCACCCAGACCCCGATCCGCTCCGCCACGCGCGGGTCGGACACGTGTCCCGCGACCGTCTTCCGGGGGACCCCCAGCCGGGTCTGGACGAACCCGAACTCGCGGTCGCCGTGGGCGGCCTGGTTGAGGTTCATGAAGTCCATGTCGATGGTCGCCCAGGGCAGCGCCTCGTTGGCCTGGGTGTGCAGGTGCAGCAACGGCTTGGCGAGCTGGTCCAGCGCCGTGATCCACATCTTCGCGGGGCTGAAGGTGTGCATCCAGGCGATGATCCCGACGCAGGCGTCGTCGGCGTTGGCCTCCAGCGCGACCCGGCGCATCGCCCCGGCGTCGGTCAGGACCGGCTTGGCGACGACCGGCAGCGGCAGTGCATCGGAGGCGTCGAGGGCGTCGGAGATCGTCCGTGACTGCTCCGCCACCTGCGCGAGGACGTCGTCGCCGTACAGCCCCTGGCTGCCGGTGAGGAACCAGACCACCTGGTCGGTCTGCTGGTCAGCCATCGAGACCTCCTCGCGGGCCGGACGCGGCGCCCTGGCCGTAGACGTTCTGGTAGCGGTCGAAGAGCGCGTCGACGTGGTGCGGGGCGATCGGCACCGGGTCGCCCAGCTGGCGGGCGATGTGGACGGTCCGTGCGACGTCCTCGAGCATGACGGCGGCCTTGACGGCGGCACGGGCGTCCGCGCCGATCGTGAAGGGACCGTGGTTCTGCATCAGCACCGCGCGCGAGCGGCTCCCCGAGAGCGTCTCGACGATCCCCTTCCCGATGGAGTCGTCGCCGATCATCGCGAACGGGCCGACGGGGACGTCGCCGCCGAACTCGTCGGCGACCATCGTCAGCACGCAGGGGATCGGCTCGGCACGGGCCGACCACGCGCAGGCGTACGTCGAGTGGGTGTGCACGACCCCGCCGACGTCGGGCATGTGCCGGTAGACGTAGGCGTGGGCGGCGGTGTCCGAGGACGGCTGGTGCTCGCCCTCGACGAGCCGCCCGTGGAGGTCGCACACCACCATCGCGTCGGCGTCGAGCGCGTCGTAGGAGACCCCCGACGGCTTGATGACCAGGAGGTCCTGACCGGGCACCCGCGCCGAGACGTTGCCCGCAGTCCAGACCACCAGCTGGTAGCGGGTCAGCTCCCGGTGCAGCTCGGCCACCGTGCGACGCAGCGTCGCGACCGTCGACCGGACGTCGCCGGCGACGCTCACGCGGCCCCGTCCCCACCGGCGGTCCGGCCGCCCCGCCGCGTGGTGGCCCGTCGGCGCAGGGCCTTGAGCCGGTGCATGACCTCGTTGCCGCCGCGGCCGAAGTAGTCGTGGAGCTGCAGGTACTCGCGGTAGAGCTCGTCGTAGGCGGCGACGCGCTCGGGGACCGGCTGGTAGACCCCGAGGTCCCGACGGCCCATCGCGGCCGCGGCGGCGTGGATGTCGGGATGGGCACCGGCGGCGACGGCGGCGTGGATGGCGGCGCCCAGCGCCGGTCCCTCCTCCGACACGATCGTCGACAGCGGCAGGTCGGCCACGTCGGCGTACACCTGCATGAGGAAGGCGTTCTTGAGCAGTCCGCCCGCCACGACGACCTCGTCGATGGCGACGCCGGCCTCGCGGAAGGACTCGATGATCCGTCGGGTGCCGAAGGCGGTCGCCTCCAGCAGCGCGCGGTAGACGTCCTCGGGACGGGTGGTCAGCGTCAGTCCGAGGACCACCCCGGACAGGTCGTGGTCGACCAGGACCGAGCGGTTGCCGCTGTGCCAGTCGAGCGCGACCAGACCGTGCTCGCCGATCGCCTGGCCCGACGCCTTGTCGGTGAGGAGCTGGTGCACGCTGACACCGAGCTCCTCGGCCTCCTGGGTGTACGCCGCGGGGACGGCCTGCGTGACGAACCAACCGAAGATGTCGCCGACCCCGCTCTGGCCGGCCTCGTAGCCCCACAGCCCCGCGGTCACCCCGCCGTGGACGACGCCGCCCATGCCGACGACCTCGTGGAGGCTCTCGCTGTTGATGACGTGGCACGTCGAGGTCCCCATGATGAGGACGAGCTTGCCGGGGGCCGCGGCGTCCGCGGCGGGGACCGTCACGTGGGCGTCGACGTTGCCGACCGCGACCGCGATGCCTTCCGGCAGGCCGGTGAGCTCCGCACCCCGCGCCGACAGCCCGCCCGCGCGGTCGGCGAGCTGGCCGATCGGCTGGTCAAGCTTGGCCGCGACGAAGTCGCCGAAGTCGGGGTTGAGCGCGCGGCAGAAGTCGGGGGAGGGGTAGCGACCGTCCTGGAGGATCCCCTTGTAGCCGGCCGAGCAGGCGTTGCGGACGTAGGTGCCGCACAGCTGCCACACGATCCAGTCCGCTGCCTCGACGAAGCGCTCGGTCCGGGCGTAGACCTCCGGCGCCTCCTCGAGCAGCTGCAGGCCCTTGGCGAACTCCCACTCCGAGGAGATGAGCCCGCCGTAGCGCGCCAACCAGGTCTCGCCTCGCTCGCGAGCCAGCGCGTTGATGCGGTCGGCCTGGCCCTGGGCGGCGTGGTGCTTCCAGAGCTTGACGTAGGCGTGCGGCTCGCCGGCGTACTCGGGGAGGTCGCAGAGCGGGGTGCCGTCGGCCGTGGTCGGCACCATCGTGCAGGCGGTGAAGTCGGTGCCGATGCCGACGACGGCGCCAGGGCCGACCCCGGCCCTCTCGAGGGCGGCGGGGACCGCGGTACGGAGCACGTCGAGGTAGTCGGTCGGGACCTGCAGCGCCCACTCCGGCGGCAGCGGGGTGCCGTCGGGGAGCTGGCGGTCGAGGACACCGTGCGAGAAGGCGTGGGTCGCCGCTCCGAGCTCGGCGCCGTCGGCGACCCGCACCACGACGGCCCGGCCCGAAAGCGTCCCGAAGTCGATCCCGACGACGACCGCGTCGCCGGAGGAGGGAGCGGTCTGGTCCTGGGTCCCCTCGACGGTCGCCATCCGGCTCCTCGGTCTTGTTAACGCTCACATATCGACGGCCCTCCCGAGTCTGGGTGGGGGCGTCAGCGGTGTCAAGGTCCCGCGGTCGCCGCCCGGGGTCGACGAGCCGGAGGAGCACCGCTGGAGGCGCGGACGACGAGCTCGGTCGGCAGCAGCGGGACCTGCGGTCGCTGCTCGCCGGCGAACGCGCGCTCCAGCAGGCTCATGATCGTCTGGCCGAGCACGTCGAAAGGCTGTCGCACGGTCGTGAGCGGCGGGGTGAAGTACGCCGCCTCCGGCAGGTCGTCGAAGCCGACCACGCTCACGTCCCCCGGCACGTCGCGACCGAGCTCGTGGAGCGCGCGGACCACGCCGAGGGCCATCTGGTCGTTCGCGGCGAAGACTGCCGTCACCTCCGGGTCGGCACCGAGCGCCTGCCCGGCGGCGTACCCGCTCCTGGCGCTCCAGTCGCCCTGCAGCCGCAGTGGCGGGACCTCGCGCCCGGCCGCCGCGAGCTCGGCCCGCCACCCCTCTGCTCGTGCCGCGGCGTCGCCGAACTCGTCAGGCCCCGCCACGTGGACGACCGTCCGGTGGCCCAGGTCGAGCAGGTGGCGCACCGCGGCGCGGGCGCCGCCGACGTTGTCGAGCGCCGCGGTCGACGCCGAGCCGGTGGTGTCCCCGAGGACGGTCACGACCGGGACCTCCACCGCACCCCGCTCGAGCCCGCGGAGGGTGGCGTGGTGCGGCACGACGAGCACGAGGGCCTCGACCGCCTGGGAGAGCAGCCGCTCGATCGCTCCCGACACCGACTCGTCGCCGAAGTCGCGGAGGGTCACCAGCGAGAGGTCGTAGCCGCGGCGCAACGCCGCGTCCTCCAGCGCGGCCACCACGCTGGAGGGCCCGTAGAGGCCGGACCCCCACGAGACGACCCCGATGAGACCGGACCGGGAGCTCGCCAGCATCCGGGCGGCGAGGTTGCGGCGGTACCCCAGCTCCTCGATCGCGGCGAGGACCCGGGCGCGGGTCTCGGGCCGGATCCCGTGGTAGCCGTTGACGACCCGCGACACCGTCTGGTGGGACACGCCGGCCCGCTCCGCGACGTCGGTCATCCGAGGTCCACGACGAGGTGGTGCGTGTGCTGCCACATCGCTCAGGGTAAGGCTCTAGGCTGCGCTCACGTCGGAACCGGACCGTGAGCAGGAGGCGCCATGCCCGCGATCACCCGTCGCCTCACCGACCCCATCCGGGGGCGGCTCCTGAGGCGCGCGGGCGGCATCGACCTCACGCAGGTCGACCGGGTCCCGGAGCGGTTCGCCTGGCCGCTCGCGCGCGACGGGTTCGACCCGCTGCCGCGGCTCGGCAGGCTGCGCGACCGCGCCCCGGTCGCGCGGCTGACGTCGTTCATCGGGCTCAACGTCTGGGTCGTGACCGGCGAAGCCGAGGCCCGCACCGTGCTCGCCGACGGCGTCTCGTTCAGCAACGACATCCGCCCGTACGTCGGTGAGGCCGGCGCCGCCGCCAACAGCAGCGTCGGCGGGCTCGGCTTCACCGACCCCCCCGCCCACAGCGTGCTGCGCAAGCTGCTGACCCCCGAGTTCACGATGCGCCGGCTCGAGCGGCTGCGGCCGCGGGTGCAGGCGATCGCCGCGGCCCGGCTCGACGCGATGGCCGCCGAGGGGGAGGGCGGCGCTGCCGTCGACCTCGTGCGCACGTTCGCCTTCCCGGTGCCGTTCCTGGTGATCTGCGAGCTCCTGGGGCTCCCCGACGACGAGCGCGAGACGTTCCGGCGGCTCGGCGCGGCTCGCTTCGACGTCAGCGGAGGGGGCCGGGGCACCCTCGGGGCGGTCTCGGGCAGCCGTGAGTACCTCCTCGACTTCGTCCGGCGGCAGCGGGCCGACCCGGGCGACGGGCTGGTCGGCCAGCTGCTCCGCGAGCACGGCGACCGCATCAACGACCACGACCTCGGCGGGCTCGCCGACGGCGTCTTCACCGGGGGCCTCGAGACCAGCGCCAGCATGCTCTCGATGGGGACCGCGGTCCTGCTCGAGCACCCCGAGGTCTACGCCAGGGTCGCCGCGGACCCGGCACACACCGAGCGGGTGGTCGAGGAGCTGCTGCGCTACCTCAGCGTCGTGCAGGTCGGCTTCCCCCGCTTCGCGCGTCAGGACGTCGAGGTGGGCGGACAGAAGGTGCGACGCGGCGACCTCGTCATGGTGCACCTCGCCGCGGCCGACCGGGACCCGCGGGTCGGGTGGGACGACCGGTTCGACCCCGACCGGGCGGCCGGCCGCGCGCACCTGGCGTTCGGGCACGGCTTCCACCGGTGCGTCGGTGCCGAGCTCGCCCGGATGGAGCTCCGGACGGCGTTCCCCGCGCTGTCGCAGCGCTTCCCCGACCTGGCCGCGGCGCCCGGACCGCGGGCAATGCGGGAGCGGTCGATCGTCTACGGCCTCGACGCGATGCCGGTGCTGCTCGACGGCCGCTGAGCCGTGGGCCCCCGGGCACCGGCAACCGGCGACAGTTCGGGGGTCGGCGCCCGCGCAGGGCAGCAACGGGCGACAGGTGCCGGGCTCAGCGCGCCGGCGGGACGCCGTACGTCGTCGTGCGCTCCCGCACCGGCCGTCCCGCGCCCGCGGCGATCTCGGTGAGCTCCACGACCGTCCGGGCCGAGCCGTGCTGCGAGCCGGCCATGCGGGAGATCGTCTCCTCCATGAGCGTGCCGCCGAGGTCGTCGGCGCCGGCACGGAGCATCGCCCGGGTGCCCTCGGTGCCGAGCTTCACCCAGCTGGTCTGGATGTGCGGGATCCGGCCGTGCAGCATGATCCGGGCAAGCGCGTGCACCGCCAGGTTGTCGCGCAGCGTCGGGCCGGGACGCGCGACGCCGGCGAGGTAGATCGGCGCGCTGGTGTGGACGAACGGCAGCGGCACGAACTCCGTGAAGCCGCCGGTGCGGTCCTGCAGCTCGCCGAGCAGACGCAGGTGGGCGACCCAGTGCCGCGGGTGGTCGACGTGGCCGTACATCATGGTCGCGCTGGACCGGATCCCCAGCCCGTGCGCCGCGGTCACGACCTCGACCCAGGCGCTGGTCGGGAGCTTGCCCTTGGTCAGCACCCAGCGGACCTCGTCGTCGAGGATCTCCGCGGCCGTCCCGGGGATCGTGTCGAGGCCGGCCTCCTGCGCCTTGAGCAGCCAGTCGGTGACCGACAGGCCGGTGCGGGAGGCCCCGTTGACGACCTCCATCGGGCTGAACGCGTGCACGTGGATGTCGGGGACGCGCCGCTTGACCGCGGTGACGAGGTCGAAGTACGCCGTGCCCGGCAGCTCCGGGTCGATCCCGCCCTGCATGCAGACCTCGGTCGCGCCGAGCTCCCAGGCCTCCTGCGCCCGGTCGGCCACCTGCTCGAGGGAGAGCGTGTAGGCGTCCGCGTCGGTACGACGCTGGGCGAAGGCGCAGAAGCGGCAGCCGGTGTAGCAGACGTTCGTGAAGTTGATGTTGCGGTTCACGACGTAGGTGACGTCGTCGCCGACCGCCTCGCGGCGGAGCCCGTCCGCGAGTCGGCAGACCTCCTCGAGCGCCGGTCCCTCCGCCGTCACGAGCGCCAGCGCCTGGGCGTCGGTGAGCCGCCGCGGGTCGCGCTCCGCCTGTCGGAGGGCTCCGGCGAGGTCCGAGTCGCGCGCCGGCGTACCGGCACCGGCCGGGACGGCGGCGCGCACGGCGTCCCAGTCGCCGTAGACCGCGTCGAAGTCCGACCTCCTGTCCTCCGAGCGGCCCGTGGTGTCGATGCTCGCGTGCAGGTCGGTGCGGCCGCGGGCCGCCGGCGCCGCGCCACCGTCGGGCTCCTGCCAGGGCAGGCCGGTCGGGCGGGCACCGCGACGGGCCAGGCCGGTGTCGTCGGCCAGCGCCGAGACGTGGGGGAGGACGCGCGGGTCGATCCACGGCTCGCCGGCCCGGACGTACTCGGGATGCACCGTGAGCCGCTCCCGCAGCACGAAGCCGACCGAGGCGCACAGCTCCCGGAGCCGGTCGAGGGAGGGCCAGGGTCGTTCGGGGTTGACGTGGTCGGGCGTCAGTGGGGAGACGCCGCCGAAGTCGTCGACGCCGGCGGCGAGGAGCAGCCGGCACTCCTGGAGGTCCACGAGGTTCGGCGGCGCCTGCACCCGCGCCTGCGGCCCCAGCACGAGCCGGGTCACGGCGATGGCAGCCAGGTACGGCTCCAGCCCGAGGTCCTCGACCGAGCGCATGGCCGTGTCCGGCTTCGCGCGGAAGTTCTGGACGATCACCTCCTGCACGTGACCGTAGGCGCGGGCGACCCGCCGGATCGCGAACACCGACTCGGCCCGCTCCCGCAGCGTCTCCCCGATCCCGACGAGCATGCCGGTGGTGAAGGGGACCGACAGCCGGCCCGCGTCCTCGAGGACCCGCAGCCGCACCGCCGGGTCCTTGTCCGGGGAGCCGAAGTGGGGCTGTCCACGCTCGGTCCACAGCCGTGTCGACGTCGTCTCGAGCATCATCCCCATCGACGGCGCCACCGGCTTGAGCCGGTTGAGCTCCGACCACGACAGCACCCCCGGGTTGAGGTGCGGCAGCAGCCCGGTCTCCTCGAGCACCAGCACCGCCATCGCGCGGACGTACTCGAGCGTCGAGTCGTAGCCCGCCTCGTCCAGCCACTGCCGCGCCTCGGGCCACCGGTCCTCCGGGCGGTCCCCGAGCGTGAAGAGCGCCTCGGTGCAGCCCAGCTCCGCGCCGCGGCGGGCGAGCGCGACGACCTGGTCCGGGGAGAGGTACGCCGCCTGCCCCTCCGCGGCGAGCTTCCCGGGGACGGTGACGAACGTGCAGTAGTGGCACCGGTCACGGCAGAGCCGGGTCAGCGGCAGGAAGACCTTGGGGGAGTACGTGACGGTCCCCGGCCGGCCGGCGGCCTCGAGACCGGCGTCGCGGACCCGGGCCGCGGCTGCCAGGAGCGGCTCCAGGTCGTGACCACGGGCCGCGAGGAGCACCGTTGCCTCGTCGGGGTCGAGCGCTGCACCCCGGCCGACACGGGCCAGGGCCCGGCGTACCTGCTGGGGTGTCGGTGCCTCCTCCGTCACCGCGCGAGCCTAACGGCCGAGCCGCCCACCGTGGTGGGCGGCTCGACCGGTCACGAGGGGCGGCTCGACCGGTCACGAGGGGCGGCTCGACCGGGCACGAGGGGCGGCTCGACCGGGTCAGGACTGCCAGGAGCGCCAGAGCGCGGCGTAGGAGCCGTCCTGCGCGACCAGCTCGTCGTGGGAGCCGAGCTCGGTGATCCGGCCGTCCTCGACCACCGCCACGCGGTCGGCGTCGTGGGCGGAGAACAGCCGGTGGGCGATCGCGACGACCGTCCGGCCGGAGAGCACGGCCGCCAGCGAGCGCTCCAGGTGCCGAGCGGCCCGCGGGTCGATGAGCGCCGTCGCCTCGTCGAGCACGAGCGTGTGGGGGTCGGCCAGCACCAGCCGGGCGAGCGCGACCTGTTGGGCCTGCGCCGGGGTCAGCGCACGACCGCCCGAGCCGACGAGCGTGTCCAGCCCCTCGGGCAGTGCCCGCACCCAGTCGGCGGCGTCGACGGCCTCGAGGGCCTCCACCAGCCGCGCGTCGGTGCGCACGCCCTCGTCGAGGCGGTCGTCGTCGAGGGCGAGCACGAGGTTCTCCCGGAGGGTCCCGACGAAGACGTGGTGCTCCTGGGTGACGAGCGCGACCTGGCCGCGCAGCTCGCGCAGCGGCAGCTCGGTGAGCCCGACCCCGCCGACCGTCACCGAGCCGGTCCGGGGCGGGTGGACGCCGGCGAGCAGCCGCCCGAGCGTCGACTTCCCGGCCCCCGACGGCCCCACCATCGCGAGCCGCTCGCCGACCTGCAGTGAGAGGTCGACGCCGTGCAGGACGTCGCGCCCCTCGACGTAGGAGAACCGGACGTCCTCGGCCGTCAGCTCGTCCCCGGCCGGCCGCCGCCCGGAGACCGCACGGTCGTCCTCGACGTGGGACACCCCGAGGAGCCGCGCCAGCGAGGCCCCGCCGACCTGGAGCTCGTCGAGGATCGCGACCACCTGGTCGACGGGGTTGATGAGCATCTGCACGTAAAGCGTCGCCGCCGTGACGTCGCCCAGCGAGACGTCGCCGCGGATGTACAGCCAACCGCCGAGGAGCAGCGTCACCACGCCCGGCACCAGGTAGGACGCCACCTCGACGCTCGGGAAGAACCGGGTCCGCAGCCAGAGCGTGTACCGCTCCGCGGTGTACGACGCGGCGATGTCGCGGTCGACGCGCCCGATCCGCGACCGGCCCAGCCGGAGTGCCTCCACCGTCCGCGCGCCCTCGACGGTCTCGGTGAGCGAGGCGTTGATCGCGGAGTACGTCGCGCCCTCCCACAGGTAGCCGTCCTTGGCGCGGCGGAGGTACCACCGGCTGCCGATGACGACGCCGGGCACGCCGACCAGCAGCGGCACCGCGACCCAGGGACCCACCAGGAGGGCCGCGACGACGATGAAGACCGCCGAGATCAGCGCCACGACCCACTCGGGGATCGCCCAGCGCACCGACCACCCGAGCTGGTCGACGTCGCGCGACGTGCGGGTCAGCAGGTCGCCGCTGCCGGCGGACTCCACGGTGCCGAGCGGCAGCGCCAGCGCGGCGTCGACGAACTCCTCGCGGGTCTCGGCGAGCACCTGCTCGCCCAGCACGTAGGAGCGGTAGCGCGCCGCGCGGGTCAGCAGCGTCTGCACGACGAGGGCGGCGGCGATGGTCCCGGCCAGGACGTCGACGTGCCCGGTCGTGGTGCCGGCCTGGACGGCTTCGACGATCGCGCCGAGCAGCCGGGGCGCGACCAGCCCGGCCGCCGCCGCCGCGCAGTGCAGCGCGAGCGCGACCAGGAAGCCGCGGCGGTGGCGCCGGACCAGCGTGCGGAGGTGGCCGCGCACCTGCGGCCCGGTCGCGACGGGCAGTGTGGTGTCGGGGAGCAGCTCCTCGAAGGTCACCGGGTTCATGCGCGGACCTCCTCGCTGCGGGTGACGACCGCCCGGTACGCCGGCACCCGGTCGAGCAGCTCGCGGTGCGACCCCACCGCCTCGACCCGGCCGTCGACGAGCAACACGACCCGGTCGGCGCGGTCCAGCAGCAGCGGGCTCGTGGTCGTGACGACGGTCGTCCTGCCGGCCCGGACCTCGTGGAGCCGGGCCGCGACCAGCGCCTCGGTGTGGGCGTCGACGGCGCTCGTGGGCTCGACGAGCAGCAGCACCTCGGGGTCGGCGGCGAGCGCGCGGGCGAGCACCAGCCGCTGCCGCTGGCCGCCGGAGAACGACCGCCCCCGCTCGGTGACCCGGGCGGCGAGGCCGTCGGGGAGCGCCTCGACGACGTCCTCCGCGGCGGCGGCGTGCAGCGCGCGGCGTACCGCGTCCGGCCCGTTGCCGGCCGCGTCGAGCTGCGGCCCGAGCTCGCCGGAGAACAGCGTGGCGCCGGTGTCGGAGACCACGATGCGCCGGCGCACCACGTCCTGCGGGAGCCGGTCGAGCGGCACCTCACCCCAGCGCACGTCACCCTCGGCGTAGCGACCGAGCCGGTCGGCGACCAACGCGGTGTCGTCGGGCTGCTCGGAGACCAGCGCGGTGAGCAGGCCGTGCTCGACCCGCACGCCGCTGGTGACGTCGACGAGGTCCGAGTCCTCGGGCGGTGCCGGACTGGGGTCCGCCGGGTCGGTGACCTCGGGCTGGACCGAGAGCACCCGGCAGATCCGCCCGGCGGCGACGTAGGCCCGGATCCACTTGTTGATCGCCTCCGTGGCGTTGCGCAGCGGGAGCACCAGGAAGGCGGCGTAGCCGTAGAACGCCACGAGCTCGCCGACGGTGATCTGGCCCTGCACCGCCGACCGCGCCCCGAGCCACACGACGACCACGACGAAGAAGCCGGGGAGCCCGACCTGCGTCGCGTCGACCACCGACTGCAGCCGACCGACCGCCACCCCCGCGGCCCGCACCTCCTGGGACTGGCGGCGGTAGCGCTCGGAGAAGGTCCGCTCGCCACCGATGCCTCGCAGCACCCGCAGCCCGGAGACGATGTCGGTGGCGCTGTTGGCGAGCTGTCCGATCATCTCCCGCTGCCCGAGCGTCCGGCGCTGCAGCGGCTTGAGCACCGGGCCGAGCGCGACGAGCATGAGCGGGACGCCGAGGAGCACGACGAGCCCGAGCGTCGTGGAGGTCCCCAGCAGCAGCACCGCCACGACGACGAAGGCCGCCACCGACCCCGCCGCGCGGGCGGTCACGTCCATCGCGTTGCCGATGTGGACCAGGTCGGTGTTGCCGATGCTCACCACCTCGCCGGTCGCGACCCTGCGGGGCAGCGTCGCGCCGAGGCGGACCGACTGCCGGGTGACGAGCTGGACGACGCGGTACGCCGAGGTCAGCCAGTTCACCACGGCGTAGCGGTGCCGCAGGATCCCCGACACCGCCTGGAGCACCCCGAGGGCGAGCATGAGGCCGGTCCAGCGCAGCAGCTCCGAGCCGTCCTGCGCGGTCACCCCGCGGTCGATCGCGATCCCGATGACCGCCGGCATGACGGCCTGGCACCCCATCCACACGACGGCGAGCAGGACGGCGGCGAGCATCGTGCCCCACTGGCCGAGCACGACCCACCACAAGAAGCGCGTCGCGGACCGGTGGTCCGCGACGCCGGGGTGCTCGAGGGGGAGGTGCCGCACTCGCACCAGGCTATGCCGGGTGCGAGTCGCACGACGAACCGTTTACCGGGTCCTGCGACGGCTTCCCGCCAGGGCAGCCACCAGCCCGGTGGCACCCGCCACGACGAGCAGTCCGGGCAGCAGCCACGTGTCGTCGCTGCTCACCGCTCCGGACGCGGAGAGCGCCCAGAGGGCGGCGAGACCCAGGAACACCAGGCCGACGACGAGGTGCAGCACGCTCGGGCGCCGGGCGATAGCCGCGGGGTCGGGGGGCTGGTCGGCGGGCTGGTCGGCACGCCAGTCGTCCGGCTCGTCCTGAGGCGCGGGGGTCGGGTCGGGGAGCGTGCTCATGAGCGCACCACCTGGAGGTGTCCGAAGTCGGCGGCGAGGTCCAGGGTGACCGTGGCCTCGGGATCGGGAGGGCCGAGCGTGCCGCTCAGCTCCGGTGACCAGCCGTCGGCCGTCCGGCCGGCGACGTCGACCTGCCCACCGAAGTCGATGGCTGCGTCGTACTCGACCGCCACGGACCGCGGGACGATGACGACCACCTCGCCGGCGCCGACCGAGAGGTCGAAGCGGCGGCCGTCGAGGGTCGAGGGGTCGCTGACCCGGGTGAGGTCGAGCTCGATGCGACCGCTCGGCACGTGGCGGGTCCCGTCCAGGGCCGCCACAGAGACCGGCTGCAGCTCGACCTCGCGCGGACCGGAGTACGCCGGGTCGACGACCGCGGTGAACAGCAGGCTCACGGCCGCTGCGAGTCCGAGGAGGACCAGGCCGCCGGGACGGCCGACGAAGGCGCCGACGACGAGGAGCAGGCCGACGAGCGCCAGCGCGAGCGCCGGGTACGCCGCGGTCGCGACGGCGCCGCCGGTGGCGTCGTACAGCCCGAGGACGCCGAGCCCGAGCGCGACGAGGGCCAGCGCGGGCCCGAAGAGGAGCGGTCCGGTGCGGCGCGGGGTCGGCGGGACGGGAGGCGGCGCGGCGACGGGCGGGTACCAGGCCGGCTGCTTCTCCAGGACGACGGTCGGCTCGGTCCCGGCGGGGGTGCCCGGTGCGTACGCCGTCGGTGCGTACGCCGTCGGGGCGTACCCGTACGGAGGAGGGGGAGTCCGAGGCGTCGGGGGCACCGAGCGTCGACGGTTGTCGCGGCCCAGCAGCACCGCGGCGACGACGAGCCCCACGACGAGCAGCGGCCACGGGAAGAACTGGCCGTCGAGGGAGTCGCCCCCCAACGCGACCAGCAGCGCGACGACGACGGCGCCGATGAGGACGGCGTTGCGGACGTTGTCGCCGGTGGGGACCGCGCCCTGGTCGGCGCCCTCCTCGGGGACGACCAGCCAGGAGACGCCGTAGAGGAGCAGGCCGGCGCCGCCGAAGAAGGTCAGCACGACGAAGAGCACCCGGAGGATGGTCGGGTCGACGTCGAGCCAGCGTCCCAGCCCGCCCGCGACGCCGGCGACCTTGCGGTCGGTGGCCGAGCGGCGCAGCGTGCGGCTCGAGAGCGGTCCCGGGAAGGGCCCGCCGGGACCCGGCGGGGGGCCGGGCGGGCCGTCGGGCGGGCCGGCGCGGGCCGTCGCGCGGCGGGTCGTCGGTGCGGGCCCCCGGGGGTGGGGGCGGCGGAGCGGTGTCGGTCATGACAGCGAGCCTGGCCGCCCCGAGCGGGTCGGCACATCCGGGAAGACCCTGGTCCTTGCGGTCGCGACCCGGAGCCGGCTCCGGGTCACGAGGCGGGCTTCCCGGGGGTCGCGGGGGCCGGTGCTGTGTGACGATGAAGCGGACATGACCGAGGCCAGCGCCGGCGCCGTGACCAGCGCCCAGACCAGCGCCCAGACCAGCGCGCACCCCAGCACGCACCCCAGGGCCCAGACCGCCGTCGCGGACCCCGTGCGCCGGGCGGTCCGGCTGCCGCAGCAGGGCTACCTCGGTGGGGTCGCCAGCGGGCTCGCCGACCACCTCCGGGTCCCCGTGCTGTGGGTCCGCGTGGCGTTCGTCGTGACCGCGGTGACCGGCTTCGGCGTGCTCTTCTACGCCGGCCTCTGGCTGGCGCTCCCGCTCGCGTCCGCGCGGGCTGCGTCGGCCCCGGGGCTCGACGCGGCGACCCGGCAGGGCAAGCGGTCGGCGCGCGTCGCCGGCGGACCCCGGGACGCCGGCGTCCTCGTCGCCGGTGCCGCCGTCGCCCTCGGGGTGGCCGGTCTCGTGGGCTTCGTGGTGGGCAGGCCGGCGGTCGTCTGGCCCGCCGCCCTGGCGGTCCTCGGGGTCGCGGTGCTGTGGCGGCAGGCCGACGAGGCGCAGCGTGAGCGCTGGTCCGACGTGACCGGCCGGGCCGACGTCCGCCGGGTGTTCCTCGGCCCGGGGAGCGCCACGGCGGCGTACGCCCGGGTCGCGACCGGGATCGGGCTGCTCGCGGTGGCCCTGCTGCTCTTCGCGGCCCGGTCGGGTCAGTGGGGGGTGGCGCGCGACGTCCTGCTCGCGGCCTCGCTCGGCGTCATGGGTCTCGCGCTGACCCTGGGCCCGTGGCTGCTCCGGTTGGCGCGGGACCTCTCCGACGAGCGGGCGGAGCGGGTCCGGTCGCAGGAGCGGGCCGACGTGGCGGCCCACCTGCACGACTCGGTGCTGCAGACCTTGGCCCTCATCCAGCGCAGCGCCGCCGACCCGGGCACGGTGACGCGGCTGGCCCGGGCCCAGGAGCGCGACCTGCGGGAGTGGATGTTCGGGGGCGGCGACGGACCGGCCACCGCGGCGCCGGCGTCGCTCGCGGCCGCGCTGCGGGCCGTCGCGGCCGAGGTGGAGGGCGCCCACGGGACGCCCGTCGAGGTCGTGACCGTCGGCGACACCGAGACCTGGACGGGCGCCGAGCCCGATGAGGGCGACACCGACCTCCAGGCGCTCGTGGCAGCGGTCCGCGAGTCGGTCACGAACGCGGCACGCCACTCGGGCGCCGACCGCGTCGACGTCTACGCCGAGGTGGTCCCGGGCTCCTCCGGATGGGAGTCGGTCGAGGTGTTCGTGCGGGACCGGGGCCGCGGCTTCGACCCGGCGGCCGTGCCCGCGGACCGGCACGGCGTGCGGCGCAGCATCGTCGACCGGGTCCAGCGCCACGGCGGGACCGCGGCGGTCCGGTCGGCGCCCGGGGAGGGCACGGAGGTGCGGCTGTCGGTGCAGCGGCGGGGGTCCGAGACCCGGCGCCAGGGGAGGTCGGCATGAGGAGCGTCGTGATCGTCGACGACCACGCGATGTGGCGGGCCGGGGTCCGCGCGGAGCTCGTCGGCCACGTGCAGGTCGTCGCGGAGGCTGCGGACGTCGACAGCGCCGTGGCCGCCGTACGGGACCACCGCCCCGACGTCGTGCTGCTCGACGTCCACCTCCCCGGAGGCGGCGGCGCGGAGGTGATGCGCCGGGCCGCGACGGCCTCGCCGCGGACCAGCTTCCTCGCGCTGTCGGTGTCCGACGCCGCCGAGGACGTCATCGCCACGATCCGCGGCGGCGCGCGCGGCTACGTGACCAAGACGATCACCGGCCCCGAGCTCGTCGCGGCCGTCGAGCGGGTCGCGACCGGGGACGCCGTGTTCTCACCGCGGCTGGCCGGCTTCGTCCTCGACGCGTTCGCCGGAACGATCGAGGTCGCGCAGGTCGACGACGACCTCGACCGGCTGACCGAGCGCGAGCGGCAGGTGATGCGGCTCATCGCCCGGGGCTACTCCTACCGGGAGGTCGCCGCCGAGCTGTTCATCTCGGTGCGGACCGTCGAGACCCACGTCTCGAGCGTGCTGCGCAAGCTCCAGCTCTCCTCGCGCCACGAGCTGACCCGGTGGGCGGCGGACCGACGGCTCCTCTGAGGTCGCCGGGCCGTGTCGGCCCGAGTCTGGTGGCGTCGCCCGATCGGGGTACCGGGCGGGAGTGAGCGACAAGCGGTACGAGCGGGTGGTGGTCGCCGGGGCGACCGGGTTCATCGGGCGACGGCTGTGCCCGGCCCTGACGGCCGAGGGGTACGACGTGGTCGCGATGACCCGGCGCCCGGAGTCGTACGACGGGGCCGGCCGGGCGGTGCCCGGCGACATCAGCGACAGGGCCTCGCTCGCCGCCGCGCTCGAGGGGGCGGACGCGGCCTACTACCTCGTGCACTCGCTGGCCTCCCCGGACTTTCGGCGCCTCGACGCCGAGGCGGCCTCGGCCTTCGGGCGCGCGGCCGCCGACGCCGGGGTCCGGCGGATCGTCTACCTCGGCGGGCTGGGCCGCGACGAGGACGACCTGTCGCCGCACCTGCGCAGCCGCCGGGAGGTGGAGGCGCTGCTGGGCTCCGGCGGCGTCCCCGTGACGACGCTGCGTGCCGGCATCGTCATCGGCTACCAGGGGCTGTCGTGGGAGATGACCCGCCAGCTGGTCGAGCGGCTGCCCTTCATGATCACGCCGCGGTGGGTCGGCACCCGGACCCAGCCGATCGCGGTCGACGACGTGGTGCGCTACCTCGTCGGCGTGCTGAGGGTCCCGGAGACGACCGGTCGGGCCTTCGAGGTCGGCGGCGACGAGGTGCTGCGCTACTCCGACATGATGCGGCGGGTCGCGGAGGTCGAGGACCGGCAGCTGGTGATCCTCCCGGTGCCCGTCCTCACCCCCCGGCTCTCGTCGCACTGGCTGGGGCTGGTCACCGACGTCGACGCGAAGGCCGGCCGGTCCCTCGTCGACTCCATGGTCAACGAGGTGGTGGTCGAGGACGACGAGCTCGCACGGCTGCTGCCGTTCCAGCGGACGGCCTTCGACGACGCCGTCCGCAGGGCGCTCGACGAGCGCGGCGACCGGCGGGACCAGGACTGGGGCGAGAAGCTGCGGCGCAACCTGCCGATGTCCCTGCGCCACCAGGTCCCCGAAGCGGTGGAGTCCACCGCCACCGTCCGGCGCCGGCAGCGGGTGGTCGGCGCGACGTCGCTGCTCAGCGCGGCGCTGCTGGGGGTGGGGCTGACCGCCGAGCCCGGGTCCCGCCGGTTCTTCGCCGCCACCTACGCGACCGCCGGCCTCGACGTCGTCGGCGCCCTCGCGTCGGGGCCGCTGCACCTGGGATGGATCGAGCAGCAGGACCACAGCATGCGGCGGCCGGTGCTGGTCCCGGTCGCGACCGGAGCCGCGGCGTTCGGCGGCTTCTACGCGGCGGCGCGGGTGGCCCGCCGGGTGCCGCCGCTGCGGCGGTGGATCACCAGCGTCCTGCAGTACGCCGAGGAGGGCCGCACCTCGCTCGTGGTGGGGACGGCGCTGGCCAACGCCGTGGCCGAGGAGCTGTTCTTCCGTGGTGCCCTCTACGCCGCCTTCGAGCAGCGACCGGTCGTGAGCTCGACCGCGGTCTACGTCGTGGCGACCCTCCCGACCCGCAACCCCGCGCTGGTCCTCGCCGCGGGGGCGATGGGGTCGCTGTGGGGCCTCCAGCGGCGGGCGACCGGTGGCCTGCAGGCGCCGGTGCTCACCCACCTCACCTGGTCGGCGCTCATGGTGCGCCACATGCCGCCGCTGTTCCGAGAACGTCCCCGCCCCGACGTACCCTGAGCCGGTCATGAGCACCTCGCCGAACCCCGCCTTCGCCGCCTTCGCCGGCCCCCTCGCAGCGGGGCCCTCGGTGCGGGCGGGAGGGGCGGGTCGGGTGCAGCCGGAGGAGCAGGTGCTGTTCGAGCCCGAGGAGGTGCTGGCTGACCGGGAGCCGCCGGCCGCGACCCGCCGACGGCACACGTCGCCCGAGCAGCTGCTCGAGGGGCTCAACGAGCCGCAGCGCGCGGCGGTCACCCACGCGGGCGCGCCGCTGCTCGTCGTGGCGGGCGCAGGCTCGGGCAAGACCCGGGTGCTGACGCGGCGGATCGCCTGGCTGATCGCGGAGCGCGGGGCGCACCCTGGCTCGATCCTCGCGATCACGTTCACCAACAAGGCGGCCGCGGAGATGCGGGAGCGGGTGGAGGAGCTCGTCGGGCGGCGCGCCCGGATCATGTGGGTCTCGACCTTCCACTCCGCGTGCGTGCGGATCCTGCGCAAGGAGATCGAGCGCTTCGGGTTCAAGTCGGGATTCTCGATCTACGACGCGGCGGACTCCAAGCGGCTCATGACGCTGGTCTGCCGCGACCTCGAGATGGACCCCAAGCGCTACCCGCCCCGGTCGGTGCTCACCTGGGTGTCGAACCAGAAGAACGAGCTGCGCGACCACGAGGCGGCCGCGGCCGCCGCGGTGAACGACCTCGAGCACAGCTACGCCGCGGCCTTCGCGGAGTACCAGCGGCGGCTCCAGGCGGCGAACGCGCTGGACTTCGACGACCTGATCGTGACGACGGTCAACCTGTTGCAGGCGTTCCCCGAGGTCCGGGAGACCTACCGGCGCCGGTTCCGCCACGTGCTCGTCGACGAGTACCAGGACACCAACCACGCGCAGTACGCGCTGATCCGCGAGCTCTGCGGCTCCGCCGTCGGCCGGCCGGCCGCGCCGGGCGGCGACGACCCGGACCTCCCCGACGACGACGGCGCGGTCGGCCCGTCCGAGCTCATGGTCGTGGGCGACGCCGACCAGTCGATCTACGCCTTCCGCGGCGCCAACATCCGCAACATCCTCGCGTTCGAGGAGGACTTCCCCGACGCGCGCACCGTGCTGCTCGAGCAGAACTACCGCTCGACCCAGACGATCCTCAACGCCGCGAACGCGGTGATCGCCCGGAACCGGGGCCGCAAGGCGAAGAACCTCTGGTCCGACGCCGGGGCAGGGGAGCAGATCGTCGGCTACGTCGCCGACGACGAGCACGACGAGGCGCGGTTCGTCGCCGAGGAGATCGACCGGCTGACCGACGAGGGGCTGGCGAAGCCGCGCGAGGTCGCGGTGTTCTACCGGACCAACGCGCAGTCCCGGGTCTTCGAGGAGGTGTTCATCCGCGTCGGGCTGCCCTACAAGGTCGTCGGCGGTGTCCGCTTCTACGAGCGGCGCGAGGTGCGCGACGCCCTCGCCTACCTCCGGATGCTCGTCAACCCGGCCGACGAGATCAGCCTGCGCCGGGTCCTCAACGTCCCCAAGCGGGGGATCGGCGAGCGGGCGGAGGCGTGCGTCGAGGCGCTGGCCCGTCGTGACGGCACCACCTTCTGGGAGGCGCTGCGACGCGCCGAGGAGGCGCCCGGCATCGCGACCCGGTCGGTGACCTGCATCCGCGCCTTCGTCGGCGTCGTCGAGGAGCTGATGGCGATGGTGGCCGCGGAGGAACGGGCCGACGTCGTCCTCGAGCAGACGCTCGCCCGCAGCGGCTACCTCGCCGAGCTCGAGGCGAGCGTCGACCCGCAGGACGAGTCCCGGGTCGAGAACCTCGCCGAGCTGGTCGCGGTGGCACGCGAGTTCTCCGACGAGCCCGTCCCGCCGCCATCGGCCGACCCCGCGGACCTCAACGACGCCTCGCCCGGCGTACCGGCCTTCCTCGAGCGGGTCGCGCTGGTCGCCGACTCCGACCAGATCCCCGACGCAGGCGGTGAGGACGTCGGCGTTGTCACGCTCATGACGCTGCACACGGCGAAGGGGCTGGAGTTCCCCGTGGTGTTCCTCACCGGGCTGGAGGACGGCGTCTTCCCGCACATGCGCTCGCTCGGCGACGCCGTGGAGCTGGAGGAGGAGCGCCGGCTCGCCTACGTCGGGCTCACCCGCGCCCAGCAGCGGCTCTACCTGTCGCGCGCGCTGGTCCGCTCGGCCTGGGGAGCGCCGTCGCACAACCCGGCGTCCCGCTTCGTCGACGAGGTCCCCATCGACCTCGTCGACTGGCGGCGCACCGAGGCCGAGCAGACGTCGTGGAACCGGACGGTGCTGCCCTCGCTGCCGGCCCGGCCGGGTCCGGGACGGGCGCAGCCGCGCTTCGGCACCTCGGCGATCCGCGCGGACGCCGAGCGCAAGTCGTCGGCGACCCGTGCGGTCCCCTCGCTCGCGGCGGGGGACCGGGTGAGCCACGACTCGTTCGGCATGGGCAGCGTCGTGACCGTCGAGGGGGTCGGCGACAAGGCCGTGGCCTCGATTGACTTCGGGTCGCTGGGGGTCAAGCGGCTGCTGCTGCGTTACGCCCCCGTCGAGAAGATCTGACCCTCTCGCCCCTCCGCGAGCCGCCCCTGGTGACGTGTCGAGCCGCCCCTGGTGACGTGTCGAGCCGCCCCTGGTGACGTGTCGAGCCGCCCACCATGGCGGGCGGCTCGACCGGGCATGAGGGGCGGCTCGATGCGGGTGGGCGCTGTGCGGTGCATTTGGTCCACCTGGTGCATCACAACGACCGCACAAGGGCTCGGCGGCTCACCGACCGGGCATGAGGGGCGGCTCGGCGCAAGGGGGGAGGTCAGGGGGTGGCGCCGTGCGCGGTGAGCGCGGCGGCGGGATCGACGGGGTCACCCGCCCCGGGTCGCACCTCGAGGTGGAGGTGCGGGCCGGTGGTGTTCCCCGTCGATCCGACCCGGCCGATCTCCTGCCCGGCGGTCACCTCGTCCCCGAGCCGGACGCCGATCGTCTCCTGGTGGCAGTACCAGAGCTCGGTGCCGTCCTCGAGCGTCTGGACCGTCCGGTTGCCGTAGGGGCCGGCCCAACCGACCTCGGTGATCGTCCCGCCAGCGACGGCGCGGAGCGGCGTACCGCTCGGCGCGGCGAGGTCCAGCCCGGTGTGGCAGCGCGCCCAGAGGCTCGAGCACTCGCCGAAGCCGGCCGTCAGCCGGTACCCCGGTCCGAGCGGCAGCACCCACGCCCGCGCCAGGGAGGCGGCTTCCTCCTCCGCCCGGGCAGCGAGCTCGGCGAGCCCGCCGTCCTCCTGCCGGGCCTGCCCCGTGCGGGGTGCCGTCAACGGACGCCCGGTCGCCTCCGCCAGCGCCTCCCGGGCGGAGTCGCGGCTCACCGGCCGCGACCGCTCGAGCACCGTGCGGGCCTCCATGCTCGCGGCGGGCGGCGTGACGCCGGCCGCCACGGGCAGCGGTGCCGCCCCACCACCTGCAGCGAGGTGCGCCGCGACGCCGGCAGCCACCGCGAGCGTCGCCACGACGGCGCGGGGGAGCGCGGACCGGGTCGGGGCCCGGTGCCGGGGTCGACGGCTGCGGCTCGTCACGGGGTCGGGCGCTCCTCTCGTCGGGACGACCGAGAATAGGAGGGCGACCGTGCCGCGCGGAACCGTCGCCGGCCCGCCTGTGGAAGAACGGCGCCGCGGGTCGGCGCCACCGGCAAGGTCACACCGTGCCGGCCCCCGGTTCGGCTGCCTGACGGCTAAGTTGTCGATGTGACCTCGACGCTTGAACCGGCGGTGATGCGCGCTCGGCGCTCGACCATCGTCTGGAAGATCGCGATGGCGCTCACGGGGCTGGTGTTCATCGGCTACGTGGTCGCCCACATGTACGGGAACCTCAAGGTGTTCGCCGGCCAGGAGTCCTTCGACGGGTACGCCGAGCACCTGCGTGAGCTCGGGGAGCCGATCCTGCCGCACGCGGGAGCGCTCTGGATCATCCGCGTGGTGCTGATCCTCAGCCTGGTCGTGCACGCGGTCGCGGCGTACCGGCTGTGGGCGCGCGCCGCCGGCGCCCGGAGCCACCGCTACGCGGTGAAGAAGGCCACCCGGTCGACGCTCTCCTCGCGCACGATGCGCTGGGGAGGCACGGCGCTGCTGCTGTTCATCGCCTTCCACATCCTCAACCTGACGACCCGCACCATCACCCCCGGTGGGGACTCCGACAGCCCCTACCAGCGGATGCTCAACACCTTCGCGCCGGAGAACTGGTGGGTGACCGTCCTCTACCTGCTGGCGATGGTGGCGCTCGGGATGCACCTGCGGCACGGGGTGTTCAGCTCCGCGCAGACGCTCGGCTACACGAGCAGCCAGTCGGCGCGGGCGTTCTGGAACCGCGTCGGGTGGACGGTCGCGGTCGTCGTGGCCGTCGGCTTCGCGATCGTCCCGCTCGGCATCCTCCTCGGCCTCGTGCCCGGCGCCTGACGCCGGACCGGACCTCCCCTCCGACCCCTCGACCCGCCGCACGACGCCCCCCGAGACCGCCTCGAGACCAGGGATCCAGCCCATGCCCAGCACCCAGTCGGACCTGCCCGACACCACGACCGTCTTCCCGTCGTCCCCCACCGCGGACGGCGAGGAGTCCTACGACGACGCCGCGGGCTACTACGTCCGAGGCGCCGACATCCACGACACCAAGGCCCCGGGAGGTCCGCTCGAGGAGCGGTGGGACACCCGCCAGTTCGAGGCGCGGATCGCCAACCCCGCGAACCGCCGCCGGCTGAGCGTCATCGTCGTCGGCACCGGGCTCGCCGGCGCCTCCGCCGCGGCCACCCTCGGGGAGGCCGGCTACGTCGTCAAGGCGTTCTGCTACCAGGACTCGCCGCGCCGAGCGCACTCGATCGCGGCCCAGGGCGGGATCAACGCGGCGAAGAACTACAAGGGCGACGGCGACTCGGTCTACCGGCTGTTCTACGACACGATCAAGGGCGGCGACTACCGGTCGCGTGAGTCGAACGTCTACCGGCTCGCGCAGGTCAGCCGGAACATCATCGACCAGTGCGTCGCCCAGGGCGTCCCCTTCGCCCGCGAGTACGGCGGCCTGCTCGACAACCGGTCCTTCGGCGGCGTGCAGGTGTCACGGACGTTCTACGCCCGCGGCCAGACCGGCCAGCAGCTGCTCATCGGTGCCTACCAGGCGCTCGAGCGCCAGGTCGCAGCGGGGACCGTCAAGACCTACTCCCGCCACGAGATGTTCGAGCTCATCGTCGTCGACGGCCGGGCCCGGGGGATCGTCGTCCGCGACTCGGTGACCGGCGCGATCGAGACCTTCTTCGCCGACGTGGTGGTCCTGGCCAGCGGCGGCTACGGCAACGTCTTCTACCTGTCGACCAACGCGATGGGCAGCAACGTCACCGCCACCTGGCGCGCGCACCGCAAGGGCGCCTACATGGCGAACCCGTGCATGACCCAGATCCACCCGACGTGCATCCCGGTGTCGGGCGCCCACCAGTCCAAGCTCACCTTGATGAGCGAGTCGCTGCGCAACGACGGCCGGATCTGGGTGCCGAAGAACGCTGCTGACTGCGACAAGGACCCACGGGAGATCCCGGAGGAGGACCGCGACTACTACCTCGAGCGCATCTACCCGGCGTTCGGCAACCTGGTGCCGCGCGACATCGCGTCCCGGGCCGCCAAGAACGTCTGCGACGAGGGCCGCGGCGTGGGCCCCGAGGTCGAGGGCGTCCGCCGGGGCGTCTACCTCGACTTCGCCGAGGCCACCGAGCGCCTCGGCCGGCCGGCGATCGAGGCCAAGTACGGCAACCTCTTCGACATGTACGCCCGGATCACCGGCGAGGACCCCTACGAGGTGCCGATGCGCATCTACCCGGCGGTCCACTACGTGATGGGCGGCCTGTGGGTCGACTACGACCTGCAGTCGACGATCCCCGGGCTCTTCGTCACCGGCGAGGCCAACTTCTCCGACCACGGCGCGAACCGGCTCGGCGCGTCCGCGCTCATGCAGGGGCTGGCGGACGGCTACTTCGTGCTGTCGAACACCATCCGCGACTACCTCGCCGACGGGCCGTTCGAGAAGGTCCCGGTCGACCACCCCGACGTCGTCGCGGCACAGCGCGACGTCCAGCACCGGATCGACCTGTTCATGAACGCCCGCGGCACCCGCAGCGTCGACTCCTACCACCGCGAGCTCGGCAACATCATGTGGGAGTTCTGCGGCATGGAGCGGACCGCGGAGGGACTGCGCAAGGCCATCGACCAGATCCGCACCCTGCGGGTCGACTTCTGGCGCAACGTCAAGGTCCTCGGGACGCCCGAGGGCATCAACCAGTCGCTCGAGCGGGCAGCGCGGGTCGCCGACTTCCTGGAGCTCGGCGAGCTGATGTGCATCGACGCCCTCAACCGGCGCGAGTCCTGCGGCGGCCACTTCCGTGGGGAGTCGCAGACCGAGGACGGCGAGGCGCTGCGCAACGACGCCGAGTACGCCTACGTCGCCGCGTGGGAGTGGCCGGGCGAGAGCGAGGACCACGTCATGGGGACGCCGGTCCTCCACAAGGAACCCCTGACCTACGAGTTCGTCGAGATGAAGCAGCGGAGCTACAAGTGAACCTCACCGTCAAGATCTGGCGACAGCCGACCCGGGACGCGACGGGGGAGCTGAAGACCTACCAGGTCACCGACGTCTCCCCGGACATGTCGTTCCTGGAGATGCTCGACGTCCTCAACGAGCAGCTCAACGAGCGCGACGAGGAGCCGATCGCGTTCGACAGCGACTGCCGCGAGGGGATCTGCGGCAGCTGCGGGCTGATGATCAACGGGCTGGCGCACGGGCCGGCGTACGCCGCGGCCACCTGCCAGCTCCACATGCGCTCGTTCAAGGACGGCGACACGATCACCGTCGAGCCGTGGCGCGCCAGCGCCTTCCCGGTGCTCAAGGACCTCTGCGTCGACCGCACCGCGCTCGACCGGCTCGTCCAGGCGGGCGGCTACATCTCGGTCAACACCGGCTCGGCGCCCGACGCCCACGCCATCCCGGTCCCGAAGGCCGACTCCGACCGGGCGTTCGACGCCGCGACCTGCATCCAGTGCGGGGCCTGCGTCGCGGCCTGTCCCAACGCGTCGGCCTCGCTGTTCCTCGGCGCCAAGATCACCCACCTCGGGGAGCTGCCGCAGGGGCAGGCGGAGCGCGACCAGCGGGTCCTCGGCATGGTGGCGCAGCACGACCACGAGGGGTTCGGCCACTGCACGAACATCGGGGAGTGCGCGTCGCAGTGCCCCAAGGAGATCCCGCTCGACGTGATCTCCCAGCTCAACCGCGACCTGCGCCACGCGCTTAGGAGCACCACCTGAGCCGTCCGTCGGATCCCGGGTCTAAGGTCGTCCCGCGACGACGGCGTTGACGAGAGGCGGGCAGCCGTGGACCTGATGGAGTACCAGGCGAAGGAGGTCTTCGCCGCGCACGGCGTCGCCACCACCCTCGGCAGGGTCGTGGAGACCGCCGACGACGCGAGGGCTGCTGCCGAGGAGCTCGGCGGCGTGACGGTCGTCAAGGCGCAGGTCAAGGCCGGCGGCCGCGGCAAGGCCGGGGGCGTCAAGCTCGCGCGGACGCCCGACGAGGCCCACGAGCACGCCTCGAACATCCTCGGCATGGAGATCAAGGGGCTGCGGGTCAACCGCGTCCTGGTCACCCCGGCGACGCCGCCGGTGGAGGAGTACTACTTCTCGTTCCTGCTGGACCGGGCGAACCGGTCGCACCTGTGCATCGTCTCGGTCGAGGGTGGCGTCGAGATCGAGGAGGTCGCCCAGACCAACCCCGACGCGGTCCGCAAGATCCCGGTGGACGCGCTGGAGGGCGTGACGCCGGAGAAGGCGGCGGCGATCGTCGACGAGGCGAAGTTCCCGGCCGAGCTGCGCGACCAGGCGGTCGAGATGGTCCAGCGGCTCTGGCGGGTGTACGTCGAGGAGGACGCCACGCTCGTCGAGGTCAACCCGCTCGCCCGGCTCGAGGGCGACCGGCTGGAGGCTCTGGACGGCAAGGTCTCCTTCGACGACAACGCCAGCGAGGTCCGCCACCCCGAGCACGAGCGGTTCGAGATCCGCGAGGAGGCCGACCCCCTGGAGGCCGAGGCCAAGCAGCTCGGCCTCAACTACGTGAAGCTCGACGGGCAGGTCGGCATCATCGGCAACGGCGCCGGGCTGGTCATGAGCACCCTCGACGTCGTCGCGTACGCCGGCGAGGCGCACGGCGGCGTCAAGCCGGCGAACTTCCTGGACATCGGCGGTGGCGCCAACGCGCAGGTGATGGCCAACGGGCTCCACGTGATCCTCGGCGACGAGCAGGTCCGGTGCGTCTTCGTCAACGTCTTCGGCGGGATCACGGCGTGCGACGAGGTCGCCAACGGCATCAAGGGCGCTCTGGAGATCCTCGGCGACGACGCGACCAAGCCGCTCGTGGTCCGCCTGGACGGCAACAACGTCGAGAAGGGCCGGGCGATCCTCCAGGAGCTGGACCACCCCCTGGTGACGCTGGCCGACACGATGGACGGGGCGGCCGACAAGGCCGCTGCACTCGCCCACGGCGCCTGAGCCGAAGCCTCAAGAGAGAGCAGAGCAGAGAGATGTCGATCTTCCTCAACGAGGACAGCAAGATCATCGTCCAGGGCATGACCGGCGGCATGGGCTCGAAGCACACCACGCTCATGGTCGAGGCGGGCTCGAACATCGTCGGCGGCGTCAACGCCCGCAAGGCCGGCACGTCCGTGGAGCTCGGGGGCAAGCAGCTCCCGGTGTTCGGCTCCGTGAAGGAGGCGATGGCGGAGACCGGCGCCGACGTCTCGGTCGTCTTCGTGCCGCCCGCGTTCACCAAGGACGCCTGCATCGAGGCGATCGACGCGGGCATCGGGCTGCTCGTGGTCATCACCGAGGGGGTGCCGGTGCAGGACAGCGCGCAGGTCTTCGCCTACCTCGACGGCAAGTCGACGCGGATGATCGGTCCGAACTGCCCGGGCATCATCACCCCCGAGGAGTCGCTCGCGGGCATCACGCCGCACACCATCGCCGGCAAGGGCCCGATCGGGCTGGTGTCGAAGTCCGGCACGCTGACCTACCAGATGATGTACGAGCTGCGGGACTTCGGCTTCACGACCGCGATCGGCATCGGCGGCGACCCGATCATCGGTACCACCCACATCGACTGCCTCCAGGCGTTCGAGGACGACCCCGACACCGCAGCCATCGTGATGATCGGCGAGATCGGCGGCGACGCCGAGGAGCGCGCGGCGGCGTACATCAAGGAGCACGTCACGAAGCCGGTCGTGGGCTACGTCGCGGGGTTCACCGCGCCCGAGGGCAAGACGATGGGCCACGCCGGCGCGATCGTCTCCGGCTCCTCCGGCACCGCACAGGCCAAGCAGGAGGCGCTCGAGGCGGTCGGCGTCAAGGTCGGGAAGACCCCGTCGGAGACCGCCCGGCTGATGCGCGAGATCCTCCAGTCCCGGTAGGGTCGCGGGTTCCTCAAGGGATGCAGGCGAGTCGCCACTCCCCACGCGTCACCGACCGTGGGGAGGTCAGGTACGCCGTGGGGAGCTCGTCGGTGCACCCGCGCTCAGCACGGCGGATCCTCGGACATGCGGGCCGCCCGGGACCGGCCGAGGTTCCACTCGAGCCAGTCGTCCTGGTCTGCGGTGAATCCGATGGAGGCGCCGTTGCAGCCCCCCTCGCGGGCCAGCCGGGCGAGCGCCGGGGCGGCGTCGGCGGAGAGCCCGTCGAAGTACCCGTCCTCGAGCTTCCCGGTCGTGAGGTACCGGTCGACGTTGCGGTCAGCGACGTACCCGTCGGGATTGATCAGGGCCAGCAGCAGCACGGCGCCGGCTCCCGTTGCGACCACGGTCGGCGCGAGCCACCCGGCGCGGAGACGAATGCCAGCCGCCGCGACGAGCAGGAGCACGAGGCCCAACCAGGCCTCGAAGAAGCCGGCCACCAGCCGCGGCCGGGTGAACCCGTAGGCCACCTCGTAGAGGTGCAGCCGCCAGAGCGCCGATGCGGTGACGACGAGCGCGAGCCCGCACAGCGTCCCGAGCGAGATCCGCAACAGTCGGCGCTCCGCGGGGTTCTCGCGGTCCGCGCGTGCCGCGGCGACCGCGACGACCGCGAGGGTGAGTGCCGTCGCTGCCGTCAGCTGCGCGAACCCCTGACGGGCGGACGTGGCGTAGGTGATCCCCCCTGCCCGCTGGACGTACTCGTGCCCGCCGAACAGCGCCGTCCCCTGGGCGGCGACGAAGAGCGCGAAGACGAGGTCGGTCACGAGGACCGGTATCAGCCACTCCGTCGTCCCTCCGGGCCGCACCCGGACCGCGACGTCCCGACGCGGCGGGTTGAGGGCCACGTAGGCCATGACGAGCACCGCGGCCGACGCCACGACCAGCAGGACGCTGCGCCCGACGACCTGGTCGACCGACACGTCAGGCACCACGACGTCCACCCAGCTGGCGAAGAGCGCGTCGGCTGAGGCGAACAGCGCGAGGAACGCCCCCGCCGCGACCAGCGAGAGAACCACCGTGCGGACCGCTCTGAGGGAGCGGCCGGCTCGCCCTCCGAGGCTGCCGGAGCGTGTGATCCACGGCAGTCCGCGCAGCGCCCCCAGCGGCACGGCCACGGCCGCGAGCGCGAGCGAGGTGAAGGATCGGCCCCCGGCAAGCGTCGCGGTCGCGACGGCGACCCCCGCCAGGACGCACAGCACCACCACCCACTCGGCGTCACGGATGAACGTCATCGCGCCGAGCGCCAACGCGAGCGCCAGTCCGCCGAGGTGGAGCGGAGTACGGAGCCGGCGGTCGGCGGCCGCCACGACCGCGGCTGCGGTGCAGAGCACGAGAAAGGTGCCGATGCCCAGGGACCGGTCGGGGAGCACCACTGCTGCCAGTGCTCCGACGCCGAGCGCGCCCAGCACGAGACGGGGTCGGGCGGGCGCGTCCCGCTCCGGCCACCAGCCGCCGAAGACCCCCTCGATCAGCGACTCGTCCGCAGGCGCGGCGTACGACGGGGCGGCGACTGTGGGCGCCGGAAGCGGTGCGGGCAGCGCCACGCTCGGGGGGACCGGTGTCGAGGGAAGTCGGGTCCGGATCAGGCAGCCGGTCCCCTCCGGTGGGTCCGCCACCTGGATCGTGCCGCCGTGCAGGTCGGTCACCCAGCGGGCGACCGCGAGGCCGAGTCCGGTTCCCTCCGTGGCATGGCTTCCCGTCGTGAAGCGCTCGAAGACCGCGGCCCGGTCCTCGACGGGAATCCCCTCGCCTCGATCGATGACCTCGACCACCACGGCGTCCTGGTCGCGGGCCGCCCGGATCGTCACGGTGCCTCCCGGCGGGCTGTGCCGGGCCGCGTTGTCGAGCAGGTTCGCGACCAGCTGGTGCAGCCGCGCCCGGTCCGCAGTCAGGAGCAGCCCCTGCTCGCAGGCCACCTCGTAGCGCCCGGAGCGCCCCGTGAGCCGGGCCTCCTCGACGACCTCGCTGAGGAAGGTCGCAACGTCGAGCAGCTCCGGGTGCAACGGGGTCACTCCCGCGTCCACGCGCGAGAGGTCGAGCAGGTCCGTGACCAGGCGGCCGAGCCGGTCGGACTGGGCGAGTGCGGACCGCAGCGTCTGCGGATCGGGCGACGCGACGCCGTCGGCGAGATTCTCCAGCACCGCGTGGAGCGCGCTGACCGGTGTCCTCAGCTCGTGGGAGACCGTGGCGATGAGCTCTCGGCGTCGCGCGTCGACGGCGCCGAGGTCGGCAGCCATGGTGTTGAACGCCCGGGCGAGCTGGCCGACCTCGTCGTGCGAGGTCGCGGTCACCCTCTGGTCGTACTCGCCGCGCGCCATGCGGCGGGCTGCGGCGGTCATCTCCCGCAGCGGTGAGGTCATTCCGCGGGCGAGCACCTGGGTGAGGGCCAGCGCGACGAGCACCGCGGCGGGGATCGCCACGAGCGCTGGGATGCCGACTGCGCCCGCCAGCGTCGGCGCAGCCGCGGAGACCGCGACGGTGACCGCGACGAGGATGCCCAGCTTGGCCCGGATCGAGCCGACCCTGTCCAGCGGCCTCGGGCGGGTGTTCGCGGGCAGTGTCGGCGCCATCACGGCACCTGCAGCGCGTAGCCGACGCCGTGCACGGTCCGGATGAGGTCGGCGCCGACCTTGCTGCGCAGCGAGCGGACGTGGCTGTCGACGGTGCGGGTCCCCGACGCGGCGGGCCAGTCCCACACCTCGGCGAGCAGCCGTTCCCGGGTCAGGACGGCGCCGGGGGCCCCGGCGAGTCGGACGAGCAGGTCGAACTCGGTCCGCGTGAGGTGGACCGCCCGGTCGTCGACGCTCACCTCGCGCCGCACCGGGTCGATCCGCAGCGGCCCGAGGTCGAGGATCGCGGTCCCCGCCTCCGCTCCCGGGCCGGCGAGCGCGGCGGCCCGCTCGACCCGGCGCAGCAGCGCCTTGAGCCGGGCGACCAGCTCGCGCATGCTGAACGGCTTGGTCAGGTAGTCGTCCGCTCCCACCCCGAGGCCCACGAGGACGTCGGTCTCGTCGTCGCGCGCGGTGAGCATGAGGACCGGCACCGGTCGTGCCGCCTGCACCCGGCGACACACCTCGTGTCCGTCGAAGCCCGGGAGCATGACGTCGAGGACGACCGCGTCGGGCTCCCAGGCGGCGGCGGTCGCGACGGCCGCCGGTCCGGCGTACTCCTGGGCGACGTCGAAGCCCTCGGCGGTCAGCCGGTCCGCGAGCGCCTGGTTGATGACCGGCTCGTCCTCCACAACCAGCACCCGCGGGCGGGTCCGCTGGTCGGAGGCAGGGACGTCGGGCATGCCTTCAGGCTAGGAGTGGCGGGGAGCAGAGCGGTGGCAACCGTGTGAAGGTCCTGTGCAGATCGCCGTCGGGGTCGACTGCCCGGCTCAGGTCACCGCGTTGCGCCGGGCGTACGCCGGGTCGCGGTGCTCCTCCCGCTGCAGGACGGCGACCAGGTGCTCGACCGCGTCGTGGACGTCGACGTGGCGGACGTAGAGCGGCGCGAACCCGAACCGCGCGAGGTCCGGGCTCCGGAAGTCCCCGACCACTCCCCGGGCGATCAGCGCCTGCACGATGCCGTAGGCGTCGGGATGACGGACCGACACCTGGCTGCCGCGGCGCGCGTGCTCGCGGGGGGTGACGACCTCGAGGTCGGGGAGCCGCTCGTCGAGGAGCCGCAGGAAGAGGTCGGTCAGCGACAGGGACGCCGCCCGGAGGTCGTCAGGGCTCACCCCGTCGAAGACGGTCAGCGCGGCCTCGAGGGCGGAGAGCGCGAGCACCGGCGGGGTCCCCGCCTGCAGCCGGACCGCCCCGGGGGCGGCCTCGAAGTCGCGCACCATGTCGAAGGGGCGGGCGTGGCCCCACCACCCCTGGATCGGCGGGCGCAGCGCCTCCTGGTGCCGCGGGTGCACCCAGCGGAACGCAGGCGCGCCCGGGCCACCGTTGAGGTACTTGTAGCCGCAGCCCACCGCGAGGTCGGCGTCGGCGGCGGTGAGGTCGACCGGGACCGCGCCCGTCGAGTGGCAGAGGTCCCACAGCGCGACGGCTCCGACCTCGTGGGCAGCGCGGGTCACCGCCGCCAGGTCGAACATCGCGCCGGTGCGGTAGTCGACGTGGGTCAGCGCGAGGACCGCGACGTCCTCGTCGAGAGCGGCGGCCGGGTCCGACGCCTCGCACCAGCGCAGCTCGAGGCCGAGCAGGTCCGCAACCCCTGCCGCGACGTACCCGTCGGTCGGGAAGGTCGAGTCCTCGACGACCAGCACCCGTCGCTCCGGGCGGAGCCGCGCGGCGGCGACCATCAACCCGAAGAGCGAGACGCTCGTGGAGTCGCCGGACGCGAGGTCCTCGGGTGCGGCTCCGACGAGCGGCGCCAGCCGGGTGGCGACCCGGCGGCCCACCGCGGCCCAGTCGGCGGTGTTCCAGGAGCCGACCAGCCCTCGGCCCCACTCGTCGCGGACCACGGCGGCCATCCGCTCGGATACCGCCCGCGGCAGTGCCCCGAGGCTGTTGCCGCACAGGTAGACCAGGTCGTCGGGGAGGTCGAAGAGCGCACGCCGGTCCGCCAGCGGGCTCGCCGCGTCCAGGCGGGCGGCGTCGTCGCGGGTGGTCGTCCCCGCCGGTCCCACGGTCGTCGTCACCCTCCCGACTCTAGGCGGCGGGGCCGACGCCCGGGCCGTGGCCGCGACGCAGCGGCGTGGGACCGCAGCAGCGGGCGACGGCTGTCCGAGACTGGGACGCGATGACCGACCTGCTCAGCCGCACGCCGTCCCGGGACGACCTCGCGTCCGCGCCAGGGGGTTCGCGCGACGCGCGACACGCGCCGGAACCCGCCTGGTCACCGCTGCGGTCGTCGCCCGCGCGCGCCGCCGCGGCGGCCCTGGCCGCGGCGGGGACGGCGCTGGTGGCGCTCTGGGTGGTGGCCCTCGCGGGCTGGTACTCCTCGGACGGCGGCGGTCACGGCACCTCCACCGCCGCGCTGCGGGTGGGCACCGACGCCTGGCTGCTCGGGCACGGCAGCGGCCTGGTGACCCAGGGCGCGACGGTCACCGCCCTGCCCCTGGGGATCACTCTGCTCTGCGCCTTGCTCTGCTACCGCTGCGCGCGGTGGGCCGGCAGCGCCGAGGTCACTGACCTCCGAGGCGTCGGTCACTGCGCCGTCGTGTTCGCCGGTGTCTACGCGGTCACCGCGATGACGGCGGCGCTGCTCTGCTCGCTCCCCGGGGCCGCCCCCGGCGCGCTCCGGGCGTTCGGTGGTGCGTTGCTCGTCGGTGCCGCCACCGGTGGTGCGGGGCTGCTGACGGGGGCGGGGCTTCGCAGCCGGGTGCGCTCCTGGCTGCCGGTCGCGGTCCGGTCCGCGCTGTACGGCGGGATGGTGACCGTCCTCGCGACCTGTGCGTGCGCAGCGGTCGTCGTCCTGGGCTCGCTGGCCTGGCACGGCGGGACGGCGGCCCGGGTCGTCGACCGGCTCGACGGCGGCGTCTCCGGCGCCGTCCTCAGTGTTCTCGTCTCGCTGCTGCTGCTCCCCAACGCCGTGGCGCTGACCACCTCCTGGTTGCTCGGTCCCGGGTTCGCCGTCGGCGCCGGCACCGTCGTCTCGCCGAGCGCGGTGGTGCTCGGGCCGGTCCCCGCGGTCCCGTTGCTGGCGGCGCTCCCGGCGTCCGGGACGCCGTCGCCGTGGCTCGGGACCGTCCTGGTGCTCCCGCTGCTCGCCGGGGCGTGGGGCGGGTGGCGCGCCGGGCGCCGGCTCCCGACCCGGTCCTGGGTGCAGGGCGCGGTGCGGGGGCTCGCCGGGGGAGCCGTCGCCGCGCTCGGGCTCACCGTCGTCACGGCGGTCGCCGGCGGCTCGGTCGGTCCCGGTCGGATGGCCGAGCTCGGCGCCCCCCTCGGCGAGGTGCTCCTGCTCGGCGCGGCGGCGTTCACGGCCGGCGGTGCGGTCGGCGGCCCCGCGGCGACCTGGTGGGCCCGCCGGCACGAGGTCGACGACGCGGAGCCGCTCGAGCGGCCCGCCCTGCGTCCGGCGCTCGCCGACGTCCGCGGCTCGGTGCGCCGCTCGGCCACGGAGTGGCTCTGGTCGTCGCGGCCCTGGTCGCGACCGTGGCGGGAGCAGTACACGCTCGGTGAGCAGCTCCCCGAGGACGAGGCGGCCCCCCGCGTCGTCCACCTCGCGGACGAGGCCACGGTCTCCGTGCACCGCGCCGACGAGCCCGAACCGCCGACGAGTGGACGCCGCTAGCCTGTGCCGGTGCCCGCTGACGGACGACCCGGACCGGCGCGACTCGTCGTCCTCGTCTCCGGCTCGGGGACCAACCTCCAGGCCCTCCTCGACGCCTGCCGGGAGCCGGCGTACGGCGCCCGGGTGGTCGCCGTCGGCGCCGACCGGGTCGGCACCGGGGGAGTGGAACGCGCGCGAGGGGACGGCGTGCCGACCTTCGTCGAGCGGGTCGGCGACCACCCCGACCGCGCGGCGTGGGACCGGGCGCTCACCGACGCCGTCGCCGGGCACGAGCCCGACCTGGTCGTCCTCGCCGGGTTCATGAAGCTCGTCGGCGACGCCTTCCTCGACCGCTTCGGCGGACGCTGCGTCAACACCCACCCGGCGCTGTCCCCGGCGTTCCCGGGGACGCAGGCGCCGGCGGACGCACTCGCCTACGGCGTCAAGGTGACCGGCGCGACGCTCTTCGTCGTCGACCCCGGTGTCGACACCGGACCGGTCGTCGCGCAGACCGCGGTGCCGGTCGCCGAGGACGACGACGTCGCCTCGCTCCACGAACGCATCAAGGTCGCCGAGCGCAGGATGCTCGTCGACGCCGTGGGCCGCATGGCCCGGGACGGCTTCACCCTCGACGGCAGGAAGGTCCGGTTCGCCCGATGACCCAGACCCACGAGCCTCGTCACGAGGCCCCCGCCGAGCCGAGCGCGGACGAGGGGCGTCGCCCGCTGCGGCGGGCGCTGGTCTCGGTCTACGACAAGACCGGTCTGGAGGAGCTCGCCCGCGGGCTCTCCGACGCCGGCGTCGCCCTGGTGTCCACGGGCTCCACCGCGGCCCGGATCGCCGACGCAGGGGTGCCGGTCACCGCGGTCGAGGAGCTCACCGGCTTCCCCGAGTGCCTGGACGGTCGCGTCAAGACGCTGCACCCCCGCGTCCACGCGGGCATCCTCGCCGACCTCCGGCTCGCGTCGCACCGCGAGCAGCTCGCCGAGCTGGGCATCGAGCCGTTCGACCTCGTGGTGGTGAACCTCTACCCGTTCACCGAGACCGTGATGTCGGGTGCCTCGCACGACGAGTGCGTCGAGCAGATCGACATCGGCGGCCCGTCGATGGTGCGGGCGGCGGCGAAGAACCATCCCTCGGTCGCGGTGGTGACCTCGCCGCAGCGCTACCCCGAGGTGCTCGCGGCTGCGGCAGGCGGCGGCTTCACCCTCGCCCAGCGCCGCCGGCTGGCCGCCGAGGCGTTCGCGACCACCGCGACCTACGACGTCGCGGTCGCCTCCTGGACCGGCAACGTCCTCGCCGACACCAGCGACGGCACGGGCTTCCCGGCCTGGGTGGGGGCGACGTGGGAGAAGGCCGCGGTGCTGCGCTACGGCGAGAACCCGCACCAACCCGCGGCCCTCTACACCGGCTTCCCCGGAGGAGGACTGGCGGGCGCCGAGCAGCTGCACGGCAAGGAGATGTCCTACAACAACTACGTGGACGCCGACGCGGCCCGGCGGGCGGCGTACGACTTCGACGTCCCGGCCGTCGCCATCATCAAGCACGCGAACCCCTGCGGCATCGCAGTCGGCGCCGACGTCGCCGAGGCGCACCGCAAGGCGCACGCCTGCGACCCGGTGTCGGCCTTCGGCGGCGTCATCGCGACCAACGTCCCGGTCTCGGTCGCGATGGCCGAGCAGGTCGGCGAGGTCTTCACCGAGGTGGTGGTGGCTCCGGCGTACGACGAGGGGGCGGTCGAGGTCCTGGCGCGCAAGAAGAACCTCCGTGTGCTGCGCGTCGCTGCTGACGGTCAGCGCGGCGGCGCGGAGTCGAGGTCGGTGAGCGGCGGCCTGCTCCTGCAGCTGCGTGACCTGGTCGACGCGGAGGTCGAGGGTGGCGGCGACGACCCGTCGGCCTGGCGGCTGGTGTCGGGGGAGCCGGCCTCCGAGCCGCTGCTGGCCGACCTGGCGTTCGCGTGGGTCGCCTGCCGGGCGGTGAAGTCCAACGCGGTCCTGCTGGCGTCCGACGGGGCGTCGGTCGGGGTCGGGATGGGCCAGGTCAACCGCGTCGACTCCTGCCGCCTCGCGGTCGCCCGGGCCGGTGACCGGGCGCGCGGCGCGGTCGCCGCGAGCGACGCGTTCTTCCCCTTCGCCGACGGCCTCGAGATCCTCCTCGAGGCGGGCGTCTCAGCGGTGGTGCAGCCCGGGGGGTCGGTCCGGGACGAGGAGGTCGTCCAGGCCGCACAGCGGGCCGGCGTGACCATGTACCTCACCGGCACCCGCCACTTCGCCCACTGAGGGCGCGCGGTCAGCTCGCGGCCCAGCCCAGGGCGACGGCGACGGCCACGGCGAGGACCAGCGGCGCGGTCATCACTGCCCACGCCCACATCGGGACCACCGGGGCCATGTCGCGTCCGGTGCGGGGATCGACGACGGCGTCGTCTGCGCGGCGCGCCCAGACGGTGAAGAACCCGGCGAGCAGCGCGAGGACGAGCACGCCTGCCCCGAGGGACAACCCGGCGGGAGTGCCGAACACCCCGGGCTCCGAGGAGGAGACCCCGACCGCGCCGTCGATGAGGGCAGCGGCGCCGAGGTAGCCGGCGATGCCGCAGGCGGCGGCCCGGCCCCAGGTGATCCAGCTCCCCTCACCCAGGGGACGACCGTCCTCGGACAGCGCGGAGGCGACCGCGTCGGCGTACTGCCGAGGCGGGCCGAAGGCGCTCTCGGGCTCCTCGCCGGTCTCGGCGACGTGGCTCTCGACCTCGGCCAGCGCCTCGGCGATCTGCGGACCGGGGACGTCCCGCTCGCGCAGGGCGAGGAGCAGCCGGGTGCGGTAGGACGTCAGGTCGGTGGTCACGAGGTGACCCTCCCGTCGATCGGTGCCAGGTAGGGGTGGACCGGGTCGAGCAGCCGGGCGGCCCGGTCGGTGAAGACGCGCCAGGCGGCGGCCCGCTCGTCGAGCGCGCTGCGGCCGGCGGCGGTCACCGCGAAGTACTTGCGTCCCGGACCGCCCTCGCCCTCCCGCCAGCTCGAGCTGAGGAGACCCTCCTGCTCAAGGCGCGTGAGGACCGGGTAGAGGGTGCCGCCCTTGATCGTCCCGAGCCCTGCTTCGTGGAGGCGCTGCGCGACGGCGTACCCGTAGGTCCGGCCCTCCGCCACGACCGCCAGCACGCACAGCGGGAGGACCCCACGGAGCCAGTCACCCGGCCACTGCTGCTCGTCCACGACTAGACAGTAACGCTGACTAGTCCGCCTGTCTACCTAGCCCGGGGTGGTAGGGCCACACCCGTGCCGCCTCGGTGAGAGGATGCCCGACGTGACGGCACAGGTCCTGGACGGCAAGGCCACCGCGGCGGCGATCAAGGCCGAGCTCACCGAACGGGTGGGGGCGCTGGCTGGGCGCGGGGTGCGGCCGGGCCTGGCTACCGTCCTGGTCGGCAACGACCCCGGGAGCACGTGGTACGTCGCCGGCAAGCACCGTGACTGCGCCGAGGTCGGCATCGAGTCGATCCGGGTCGACCTCCCCGCCGATGCCGAGCAGCGCCGGGTCGAGGCGGCGATCGACGACCTCAACGCCGATCCCCGCTGCACCGGCTACATCGTCCAGCTGCCGCTGCCCCGCCACATGGACGAGAACGAGGTGCTCGGCCGGATGGACCCGGCGAAGGACGCCGACGGGCTGCACCCGACCAACCTCGGGTGGCTGGTCCTCGGCCGCGCCGCCCCGCTGCCCTGCACGCCGGCGGGGATCGTCGAGCTGCTCCGCCGCCACGGCGTCCCCACGGCGGGCGCGGAGGTCTGCGTCGTCGGCCGCGGGGTCACCGTCGGACGCCCGCTCGGGCTGCTGCTGACCCGGCGCAGCGAGAACGCCACGGTGACGCTCTGCCACACCGGGACCCGCGACCTCGCCGCGCACACCCGGGGCGCGGACGTCGTCGTGGCGGCGGCCGGCGTGCCCGGCATCATCACCGGCGACATGGTGAAGCCCGGCGCCGCGGTCCTCGACGTCGGCGTCTCCCGCGACGCCGAGGGCAGGATCGCGGGGGACGTCGCCCCGGACGTCCTCGACGTCGCCGGCTGGGTCTCGCCCAACCCCGGAGGGGTCGGACCGATGACGCGCGCCATGCTCTTGTCGAACATCGTCGAGCTCGCCGAGAACGCGGCCCCGTGAGCCTCGAGGCCCGCGCCGTGACCACTCGCGGACCCGAGGACCCTGCCGGCCCCGAGCAGACGCCGGAGCCCGCGCCGGAGCCGGCCGCGTCTGCCGCTGCGGAGCACAGCCTCGCGCCCCGGCGTCCCCGGACCGTGGGCGGCGTGGTCTTCCTGCTGGTGCTCGCGGTCACGCTCACCGGGGTCGTCGTCGTCGCGCTGTCGCACTGGCACGCGGGCCTCATCCTCAGCGGCGCGGCCCTGCTCGGAGCGGGGTGCGCCCGCCTGGTCCTCCCGAACGGCCAGGCCGGCATGCTCGGCGTCCGCCGCAAGCTGGTCGACGTCTCGACCCTGGTCGTCCTCGGCGTCGGGCTCCTCGTCGTCGCCGCGCTGATCCGGGAGCCCGTCGCATGACCCGGGTCTTCGTCCACATCGGGTTGGCGAAGACCGGGACCACCTCCATCCAGGCAGCGCTCGAGCAGTCCCAGGAGCGGTACGCCGACCAGGGGCTGTGCCTGCCGGGGGGACGCCACCACGCCCAGCGCCGCGCGGCGTACGACCTCGTCGGCCGGCGCATCTCCGGCGACCCCGAGCCCGTCGCCGGCTCCTTCCGACGGCTGGTGGAGTCCGTCGGCTCCTGCGGGGCTCCCCGTGCGGTCGTCTCGGAGGAGCTGCTCGCGCTGGCGCGGCCCCGGCACGTGCGTCGGCTGCACCGGGCGCTGGCGGGTCACGAGCTCGAGGTGGTGGTCGGCGTCCGGGACCTCGGCCGGACCCTGCTGTCGGCCTGGCAGCAGGAGGTCGTCAACGCCCAGACCTTCGGGTGGCGCACGTTCGCCGACGCCGTGCGCGACCCGGACCGGGGGGCGGTCCGCGCGGGCGTGGCGTTCTGGCTCCGGTACGACGTCCTCGGGATCCTCGACACCTGGGAGCAGGTCGTCCCCCGCGACCGGATCCACCTCGTGACGGTGTCCCCGCCCGAGGCGCAGGGCGAGGTCCTCCTCGACCGGTTCGCCGAGGCCGTCGGGGTCGCACCGGGTGTGCTGAGGCTCGACGGACCCGGCGCAACACCTCGCTCGGCCCGGTCGAGCTCGAGGTGGTCCGCCGGCTGAACACGCGCCTGGACGGGCTCCCTCGCCGCCAGTACCTCGCCGTCGTGGGGGGCGGGATCCGGCCGGGTCTGCGGAGGTCCGGCACCAGGCGGCTCGCCCTGCCGCCCGAGGACCTCGGCTGGGTCGCTGAGCGGAGCGAGGAGCTCGTGGCGGGGCTGCGGGAGCGCGGCTACCGGGTCCACGGCGACCTCGAGGAGCTCCGGCAGTCCGCGCCGACCGCCGACGGCGCCGGCACCGAGCGCCGGATCGACGACGTGACCCCGGAGGAGCTGCTGGCGGCGTCAGAGGAGGCGCTGGCCGCACTGGGCCGCGCCCACGGCGCCCTCTCGGGCCGCTACCGCCGCGCCGTCGGGTCGGGGACCGAGGACTCCGCACCGGTGGAGCGCGCCGGCAGCTGGGTGCGGGCGCTCAGCTTCCAGGCCCGCGTCGCGGGGCTCGAGCGGGCCGACCGGCACCCGGTGCTGGCGTGGGCTGCCCGGACCGCGCTGCGGCGGTCGCGGCGGGTCAGATGAGGCCGAGCTCCCGGACCGCGTCGCGCTCCTCGACGAGCTCCGCCGCGGTCGCGTCCATCCGGCTGCGGGAGAAGTCGTCGATCTCCAGCCCCTGCACGACCTCCCAGCTCCCGCCGCGGGTCGTCACCGGGTAGGAGTAGACGAGCCCCTCGGGAATGCCGTACGACCCGTCGGAGACGACCGCCATCGACACCCAGTCGTCCTCGGGGGTGCCGTGCAGCCAGTCGCGGGCGGCGTCGATCGTCGCCGAGGCCGCCGAGGCCGCCGAGGAGGACCCGCGGGCCTCGATGATTGCTGCGCCGCGCTTCGCGACCGTCGGGATGAAGGTGTCCTCGATCCACGACTGGTCGCCCACGACGTCGGCGGCGTTCTGGCCGCCCACCTCGGCGTGGAACAGGTCGGGGTACTGGGTGGCGGAGTGGTTGCCCCAGATCGTCATGTGCTTGATCTCGGTCACCCGGGCGCCGGTCTTGGCCGCGAGCTGCGAGATCGCCCGGTTGTGGTCGAGCCGGGTGAGCGCGGTGAAGCGCTCGCTCGGGATGTCGGGCGCGTTGGACAGCGCGATCAACGCGTTGGTGTTGGCCGGGTTGCCGGTGACCCCGATGCGGACGTCGTCGGCGGCGACGGCGTTGAGCGCCTTGCCCTGCGCGGTGAAGATCGCGCCGTTGGCCTCGAGGAGGTCGCCACGCTCCATGCCCTTGGTCCGCGGCCGGGCGCCGACCAGCAGCGCGAGGTTGACCCCGTCGAAGACCCGCTCGGCCTCGGAGCCGATCTCGACCCCGGCGAGCAGCGGGAAGGCGCAGTCGTCGAGCTCCATGACCACACCCTCGAGGGTCCGGAGCGCCGGCTCGATCTCGAGCAGCTGCAGCTGGACCGGCGTCGAGTGGCCGAGCAGGTCGCCGCTGGCGATCCGGAACAGCAGGCTGTAGCCGATCTGCCCTGCAGCACCGGTGACAGCGACCTTGACGGGCGAGCCTGCAGCGGTTTCGGTCACGGAGTCGCTCCTTGGCGGGTCGGCGAGGCGGCTGGGCCGACGCTAGCAGCGGCGCCGGTCAGCCCGGCAGGTCAGGCGAGCCGGGGTGCCGCCGTGGGCCGCCGTGGGCCGCCGTGGGCCGCCGGTGGGCCGCCGTCGGCCGCCGTCGGCCGGAGCGCCCGCGGTGGCAGGATGACCCCCGTGACCGACGCGATCATCTACACCCACACCGACGAGGCGCCGATGCTGGCGACGTACTCCCTGCTGCCGGTGGTGCAGGCGTACGCCGCGAAGGCCGGCGTCGCGGTCGAGATCCGCGACATCTCGCTGGCGGGACGGATCATCGCGAGCTTCCCCGACCGGCTCACCGAGGAGCAGCGCGTCGACGACGCGCTCGCCGAGCTCGGCGCACTGGCCAAGCTCCCCGAGGCCAACATCATCAAGCTGCCGAACATCTCGGCGTCCGTGCCGCAGCTCAAGGCGGCCGTCGCCGAGCTCCAGCAGAAGGGCTACGACCTCCCCGACTACCCGGGCGACCCCCGCAGCGAGGAGGAGCGCGACGCCCGGGCCCGCTACGACCGGGTCAAGGGCAGTGCGGTCAACCCGGTGCTGCGCGAGGGCAACTCCGACCGGCGGGCACCCGCGAGCGTCAAGAGCTACGCGCGCAAGCACCCGCACTCGATGGGCGCGTGGTCCCCGGACTCGCGCACCGCGGTCGCGCACATGACGTCCGACGACTTCCGCCACAACGAGGTCTCGCACGTCATGGCGCAGGACGACACGCTGCGCGTGGAGCACGTCGACCAGGACGGCGTCCGCACGGTCCTCAAGGAGTCGGTCCCGGTCCAGGCCGGCGAGGTCGTCGACGCGACGGTGATGCGGGTGGCCGCGCTGCGCGCGTTCCTCCGTGACCAGGTCGAGCGTGCGAAGGCCGAGGACGTGCTGTTCTCGGTGCACCTCAAGGCCACGATGATGAAGGTGTCGGACCCGATCATCTTCGGGCACGTCGTCGAGACGTTCCTGCCGGGCGTCTTCGAGGAGCACGGCACCGCGCTCGCGGAGGCCGGCCTGTCGGCGACCAACGGCTTGGGCGCCGTCCTGGCCGGGCTCGACCAGCTCGGCGCCGACCGAGCCGGCGAGGTCCGCGCCGCGGTGGACAAGGGGCTGGCCGACGGGCCACGCCTGGCGATGGTCGACTCCGACCGCGGGATCACCAACCTGCACGTCCCGAGCGACGTGATCGTCGACGCCTCGATGCCGGCGATGATCCGCACGTCCGGACACATGTGGGGTCCCGACGGCGAGGAGGACGACACCCTCGCGGTGATCCCGGACTCGTCGTACGCCGGTATCTACCAGGTGGTCCTCGACGACTGCCGCGCCCACGGGGCCTTCGACCCCACGACGATGGGGTCGGTCCCCAACGTGGGGCTGATGGCGCAGGCAGCGGAGGAGTACGGCAGCCACGACAAGACCTTCGAGCTCGGCGCGGCCGGGATCGTGAGGGTCCTCACCCGCGACGACACCGTGCTGTTCGAGCACCAGAACGAGCCCGGGGACGTCTGGCGGATGTGCCAGACCAAGGACGTCCCCGTCCGCGACTGGGTGAAGCTGGCCGTGACCCGGGCCCGTGCCACCGGCGTGCCGGCCGTGTTCTGGCTCGACGAGACCCGTGCCCACGACGCGAACCTCATCGCGAAGGTCCGGGAGTACCTGCCGCAGGCCGACCTGGTCGGCGACACCGCGGGGCTGCAGATCGAGGTCATGGCTCCCGAGGACGCGATGCGATTCTCCCTCGAGCGGATCCGCCGCGGCGAGGACACCATCTCGGTGACCGGCAACGTGCTGCGCGACTACCTCACCGACCTCTTCCCGATCCTCGAGCTCGGCACCAGCGCGAAGATGCTCTCGGTGGTCCCGCTGATCAACGGCGGGGGACTCTTCGAGACCGGAGCGGGCGGCTCGGCCCCCAAGCACGTGCAGCAGCTGCTCAAGGAGAACTACCTGCGGTGGGACAGCCTCGGGGAGTTCCTCGCGCTGGCGGTGAGCTTCGAGCACCTCGCCTCGCGGACCGGCAACACCCGGGCACAGGTGCTCGGGGACACCCTGGACCGGGCGACCGGGACGCTCCTCGACGAGGGCCGGTCCCCGAGCCGCCGGGTCGGGGGGATCGACAACCGGGGCAGCCACTTCTACCTTGCGCTGTACTGGGCCCAGGAGCTCGCCCGGCAGACCGACGACACCGGTCTGGCCGAAGCATTCGGCCCGCTCGCCGAGCGGCTCGCCGCGGACCAGCAGACGATCCACGACGAGCTCGTCGGCGTCCAGGGTCGTCCCGTCGACGTCGGCGGCTACTACCAGCCCGACGACGCCCTCGCCTCGGAGGTCATGCGCCCGTCGGCGACCTTCAACGAGGCGCTGGCCTCGCTCTAGCCGGAGCCGCCCGTGGCGAGCTCCTCGGCGAGCACGTCGTAGACCAGTCCGTCGCCCATCACCCCGCCGGCGAGCGTGCAGACCCGCCGGGCGCGGCCCTGCAGCGACATCCCGGCGCGCTCGAGCACCTGCTGGGAGGCCTCGTTGCCCACCGCGGCGACCGCCCGCACCCGGGCGAGCCCGAGGCCGCCGACCTCGGGCGGGAGGAACGCGTGCCGCAGCGCCAACCGGACCGCCTCGGTGGCGACGCCCCGACCCCGGCCCGCCGGGTGGAGCCAGTAGCCGATCTCGGCTTCGTAGCCCCGCTCCACCCGGAACAGGCCGACGTTCCCGAGGAGCTCGTCGGTCCCCGGGTCGGCGAGCGTCCAGTCGAGACCCTCGCCGCGCGCCTGGCGCTCGAGGCTCGTGGTGACGAACTGCTCCGCCTGCTCCTCGCCGTACGGCTGCGGGAAGTGCCCCAGCCAGCGCTTGAGCACCGGGTCGGCGGCTCCCTCGACCATCCGGGCGACGTCGGCCGGGTCGTGGCGGCGCAGCACCACCCGCGTCCCGAGGATCCTCGGCACGTCGAACCAGGGGTGGACCGGCTGCATCGGGTCGCCGGCGCGCAGCGTCCCCACCCAGCCGTCGAGGAGCTCCCCGCGCTGCGGCAGCCACTGCCGCACCTCGCCGTCGACGCTGAACCCGAGCCGCCAGGCGAGCTTGCGCGAGGCCCAGTTGCCGGTGTTCGCCCACCACACCACCGTCAGCAGCCCGAGCTCGGCGAAGCCCCACTCGAGCAGCAGCCGCACGGCGGTGACCATGGCGCCGCGGCCACGAGCCCGCGGGTGCGCGCCGTACGCCACCTCCGCGCGCCGGTCGCCCTCGTCGCGCAGCGAGATCGTCCCGGCGAACCGGGGGACGCCGTCGTCGCCGGTCACCTCGACGACGAACGTGTACGCCGACCCCGACCGCCACCCGTCGGGGATCCGCTCGGTGAGGAAACCGAGGGCGTCCTGCCGGGTGTAGCCGAGGGGCACCGTGGTCCACCGGATGCTCATCGGGTCCTGGCACTGCTCCACGACGCCGTCGGCGTCCTCGGGAAGGGCAGCCCGCAGGGTCACGGAGCCCGAGGTCAGCGTCGGCACGTCGCGGGGGAACTCCATGGCGCCACTATCCTGGAGCACATGACCGACGGCAGCCGACGGTGACCGCTGCCCTCCTCGAGCGACCCGCGAGCGACGCGTGAGCGACATCCTCGCCTCCGTCGGGATCGTCCTGGCCTTCATCGTCGTCGGTGCGGTGTTCGTCGCCGCCGAGATCGCGCTGGTCTCGTTGCGCGACAGCCAGGCGGCTGCGCTCTCCACCCGGGGTCGCCGCGGCCGCATCGTCGCCGAGCTCAACAAGGACCCCAACCGCTTCCTGGCCGGCGCCCAGGTCGGGGTGACCCTCGCCGGCTTCCTCTCCGCCGCGCTCGGCGGCGACCTGCTCGCGGTCGAGCTCGAGCCGCTGCTGCGGCGCGCCGGCGTCCCGGACGGCGTCGTCCGGCCCGCCGCCCTCGTGCTCATCACGCTCGCGATCTCCTACGTCTCCCTCGTGCTGGGCGAGCTGGTCCCGAAGCGGCTCGCGCTGCAGCGGACCGAGGCGTTCGCGCTGGCGCTCGGCCCGACGATCGACCGGATGTCGCGCATCTCCCGCCCGGTGATCTGGCTGCTCTCGGTCTCGACGAACGTCGTGGTGCGGCTGCTCGGCGGCGACCCGCACGCCCAGCGCGAGCAGATCACCGACGAGGAGCTCCGTGAGCTCGTGGGGTCCCACGAGACGCTGGGGGAGGAGGAGCGCCGGATCCTCGAGGACGTCTTCGAGGCCGGCGACCGGCAACTGCGCGAGGTCATGGTGCCGCGCACCGACGTCGCGTTCCTCGACGCCTCGATGCCGGTGTACAAGGCCGCTCAGGAGGCGCTGTCCCGCCCGCACTCGCGCTACCCGGTCATCCGCGGCTCCTCCGACGACGTGCAGGGGTTCGTGCACGTGCGCGACCTGCTCGACCCCCAGCTGGCCAACCGGTCGGTGCGGGTGGGCGAGCTGTCCCGCAAGGTCCTCACCCTCCCGTGGACCCGGCCGATCCTCGCCGCCCTCACCGACATGCGGCGCGAGGGCATCCACCTGGCGATGGTCGCCGACGAGTACGGCGGGACCGCCGGCATCGTCACCATGGAGGACCTCGTGGAGGAGCTGGTCGGGGACATCCGCGACGAGTACGACGTCGACGGGGCCGAGACCACCCGCCACCCCCGGGGCGAGATCGAGGTCGACGGCCTGCTCAACCTCGACGACTTCGAGGACGAGACGGGGGTGGAGCTGCCCGAGGGTCCCTACGAGACCGTGGCGGGCTTCCTCATGGCCCGGCTGGGCCGGATCCCCGAGCCGGGCGACCAGGTCGGCCTCGGGGACCGGACCATCACCGTGCTCGTCGTGGACGGACGGCGCGTCAGCCGCGTCCGGGTCGCGGCCGCGCCGGAGCCGGCCGCCACGGTCACCCGGCACGCGCCCGGGGAGGCACCGGAGGGAACGGCCGCCGGCGGCTGACCGTGAGCGTTGTCCGGTCGAGCGGGAGCCGCAGCCTCTGAGAGGATCGGACCGTGCCCGACCCGACGCCCGACGCCCCCGCCGTCCGGCCCCGCATCCTCTCGGGGATCCAGCCGACCGCGGACTCGTTGCACTTCGGCAACTACCTCGGCGCGGTGCGGCAGTGGGTGGTGCTGCAGGAGAGCCACGAGGCCTTCGTCTTCATCGCCGACCTGCACTCGATCACCGTCGAGCACGACCCGGCGCGGCTGCGCGAGCGGACGCTGCGCTGCGCGGCGCAGCTCCTCGCAGTCGGGATCGACCCCGAGCGCTCGACGCTGTTCGTGCAGTCCCACCTGCCCGAGCACGCCCAGCTCACGTGGGTGCTCCAATGCCTCACCGGCTTCGGCGAGGCCCGGCGGATGACGCAGTTCAAGGACAAGTCGACGAAGGGCGGTGAAGGCTCGGCGAGCGTGGGGCTCTTCACCTACCCGGTCCTGCAGGCCGCCGACATCCTGCTCTACCGGCCGGCGTACGTCCCGGTCGGCGAGGACCAGCGCCAGCACCTCGAGCTGACGCGGGACCTGGCACAGCGGTTCAACACCCGCTACCGGAAGACGTTCCGGGTCCCGGAGGCCTACATCCTGGAGGAGACCGCCCGGATCACCGACCTGCAGCACCCCACCGCGAAGATGTCGAAGTCGACCTCCCCGCCCGCCGGCGTGCTCGACCTCCTCGACGACCCGCGGTCGTCGGCGAAGAAGATCCGCGGCGCCGTGACCGACTCCGACACCCCGGGCCAGGTCCGCGACCCGGTCCGCTTCGACCCCGAGGAGAAGCCGGGAGTCGCGAACCTGCTGACGATCTACGCCACGCTCACCGGGGAGAGCGTCGAGACCCTCGTGGAGAAGTACGCCGGGCGCGGTTACGGCGACCTGAAGGGGGACCTCGCCGAGGTCGTCGTCGAGTTCGTGACGCCGATCCGCGCCCGGACCCTGCAGCTCCTCGAGGACCGGAGCGGGCTCGACGACGTGCTGCGCGCAGGGGCCGAGCGCGCCCGGGAGGTGGCGTCCCGCACGCTGGCCGACGTCTACGAGCGGGTCGGGTTCCTCCCGCCGGGCTGACCGCTCCGGTCGGCGTGTCGGCGCCGCGCGCCGTGAGTAGGGTGACCACCCGTGGCGACGATCGGCGTGGCGGTGTCGGTCCCGGACCCGTGGGGGACGCAGCTGCAGGACTACCGCGTCGCCCTCGGTGACCGCGCGGCCGCCGGCATCCCCACCCACATCACGCTGTTGCCGCCGATCGACGTCGACGACGACCTGGTGCCGTCCATCGAGGCGCACGTGCGAGCGGCGGCCGGGTCCGTGCGCCCGTTCGGTGTCCACCTGCGCGGCACCGGCACGTTCCGTCCCGTGTCGCCGGTGGTCTTCGTCAACGTCGTCGACGGGATCTCCCGTTGCGAGCAGCTGGCCGCAGCCGTCCGCGGCGGGCCGCTCGCGGTCGAGACGCAGTACCCCTACCACCCGCACGTCACCGTCGCCCACGACGTCGACGACCTCCTCCTGAACCGGGCGTTCGAGGAGCTGGCCGGGTTCGAGTGCCGCTTCGAGGTGTCCCGGGTGACGCTCTCCCTCCACCGCGACGGCGACGGCTGGACGCCGTACCAGGACCTCCCTCTCGGTCTAGTCGGCTGACCCTCGGACGGGTCTTTACCTGTCGTGACCCATCCGGCTCGTGCAGGCGGGCGAACCCGCCAGTGGCGCGCGTCACTCTGCGTGCGTCCGGATGGAAGGGAACAGCATGAACTCACGTCCACAGGTCGGCCGCGGGCGCGGTGCGCTCGCCCTGGCCGCCACCGGCGGCCTCCTGGCCACCGTCGGCTTCGCCGGGCTCGGTCCCGCCGGCGCCCAGGCCTCGAGCCACCGGGAGGCGCCGCTCATCGCGGGGCTCCCGCAGTACGACACCACCGATGTCTACGCGTTCCGGAGCCCGGAGAGGAAACGGAGCATCACCCTCGCCGCCAACTGGATCCCGTTCGAGGAGCCCGCGGGTGGGCCGAACTTCTACCCGTTCGCCGAGGACGCGCGCTACACGGTCAAGGTGGACAACGACGGGGACGCCGCGGCCGACATCACCTACCGGTGGCGGTTCAAGGACCACTACCGGACCAAGGACACGATCCTCTACAACACCGGTTCGGTCACGAGCCTCAACGACCCCGACCTGAACTTCCGCCAGACCTACACGCTGACCGAGGTCCGCAACGGCAAGTCCCGGGTGATCGCCCGGAACTTCCCGGTCGCGCCCTCGCGCGTCGGCAACGCGTCGATGCCCGACTACGGCAAGCTCCGCAACCAGGCGGTGAAGACCATCGACGAGGGCCGCAACGGGATCCGCACATTCGCCGGTCAGGCCGACGACCCGTTCTTCCTCGACCTGCGGGTGTTCGACCTGCTCTACGGCGGCGACTTCTCCGAGGTCGGCGACGACACCCTCGCCGGCTTCAACGTCAACTCCGTCGCGCTCCAGGTCCCGCGGTACAAGTTGGCCAAGGGCGGCAACACGACGAAGAACCCGGTGATCGGCGTCTGGTCGACGACCGAGCGCAAGAACGCCCGCGGTGACTGGCGGCAGGTGTCCCGACTGGGCAACCCGCTGGTCAACGAGGTCGTGGTGCTGCTGAAGGACAAGAACAGGTTCAACGCCTCCCGCCCCGCGCAGGACGCGCAGTTCCTGGACTACGTGACCGATCCCTACCTGCCGAAGGTCGTCGAGGCCGTCTACGGCATTCCTGCGCCGCAGACGCCGCGCAACGACCTCGTCGCTGCGTTCCTCACCGGCATCGAGGGCATCAACCAGCCGGAGGGCGTCACGCCGAGCGAGCAGCTGCGCCTGAATATGACCACTCCGGTCACGGAGGGCACCGCTGAGGAGAACCGGCTCGGGGTCATCGGTGGCGACACCCAGGGCTTCCCGAACGGCCGGCGGCTGGGTGACGACGTCCTGGACATCGCGCTCCAGGTCGTCGAGGGCGAGCTCGTGGGCAACCCGAACAACCTCGCGGACGGGGTCAACAGCAACGACCAGGGCTTCGGGGGCGCGTTCCCGTACCTTGCGCTGCCGACGACCGGAAGCAACCCCGACCCGCACCCGTCCCCCGGGGCGGCTCGGACGCAGTCCGACACGGACGCCGGCGCGCTCGCGTGGCTGCCCGGCTTCGAGGACCCGGCAGTCCCGGGTGCGCTCCTCGCGGTCGGCCTGCTGACGCTCACCGCTGGGTTCGTGGGCATGGCACGGCGCCGCAAGGTGGCCGTGGCCTGACGCTCGACGGCTGCGGCCGGCCCGCTCCTGCGGGCCGGCCGCGGTCGGCACCTCCGTCACACCCGTCTCACAGAAGGAGGAGCTCGTGCGAGCTCTCGCCGTCGCGTTCCTCGCCGTCGTGCTCACCGCCTCCGGTGCGCTTGGCCTCGTCAGCCGGGACGGCGCCGGTCCCGGCGCCGGTGCGGGCACCGTCGCGGGCGCCGACGCCGCCGTCGTCCAGCCCGGCTCCGGCCGTGACCTGGGTGCGACCGTCGCGGCGCTGCAGCAGACGCTGCGCCGGGTCCCCGGGGACCACCAGGGCTGGGCCACCCTCGGCCTGGCGTACGTCGAGCTGGCCCGGGTCAGCGGCAACCCGGCGTACTACCCGAAGGCCGAGGACGCCGTCGACCGGTCGCTCGAGGTCGAGCCGGAGGACAACGCCGCCGCCCACGCCACGGCCGCGGCCCTCGCCGCAGCCCGCCACGACTTCAGCGAGGCGCTCGGCCAGGCCGACGCCGCGCTGGTCATCGACCCCTACGACCCCGGTGCGCTCGCTGTCCGCGTCGACGCCCTGACCGAGCTCGGACGCTACCGGGACCAGCTCCGGGCCCTCCGCGTGGCCGACCGCCGGCAGCCGGGTCTCCCGGTCTTCGCGCGGTACTCCTACGCCGCCGAGCTCCGCGGCGACCTCGACGAGGCTGCCGCCGTGCTGCGCCGCGCCGAGGACAGCGCGACGCCGGCCGACCTCGCGTTCCTGTCCACCCTCCGCGCCGACCTCGACCGCCGACGCGGTGACCTCGCCGCCACCCGCCGCCACCTGCGCACCGCGCTCGAGCAGAGCCCGGACTACGTGCCGGCGCTGGCGAGCCGGGCCCGGCTCGCGGTCGCCGAGGGGGACCTTCCCCTGGCCGTCCGCCGCTGGGAGGCCGTCGTCGCCCGGCTCCCCCTCCCCGAGTACCTCACCGAGCTGGGGGAGCTGCACCTCGTGCTCGGGCACCGCGCCGAGGCCCGACGACAGTTCTCGGTCGTCACCGCCACGATCCGGCTGCTGGCCGGCAACGGGGTGGACACCGACCTGGAGACCGCGCTGTTCGAGGCCGACCACGGATCGACGGCCGACGCGCTGCGGGTCGCCCGGACGGAGTGGCAGCGCCGCGCGAGCGTCCACGTCGCCGACGCGCTCGCCTGGGCGCTGCACGTCGACGGACGCGACCGCGCCGCACTCCGGCTCACCCGGCAGGCGACCCGCCTGGGCACCGAGGAGGCGCGGCTGTGGCTGCACCGCGGCCGGATCGAAGCGTCGCTCGGCCTGTCCGACGCGGCCCGGACCCACCTCCGGCACGGGCTCCGGATCGACCCGGGAGCCAGTCCCTGGCAGGCCGCGCAGGCCCGCGCCGTCCTCCGAGGGCTGGCGACCCGGTGACCGGGTCCCGCGCTCGCGCGCTGCTCGTGGTGCTCGCCGCAGTGCTGCTGCCCGGCATCGTCCTGGCCGGGCCGGCTGCGGCGCACCCGCTCGGCAACTTCACGGTCAACCGCTACACCGGGGTGCTGGTGTCCCCGGACGGCTTCACCCTGGACCACGTCGTCGACCTCGCCGAGATCCCGACCGCCCAGCTGGGGGACCGGCTGCAGGACCTGACAGGACTGGCCGCACAGGAGTGCTCCCGGGCCGGGGACGACCTGCGGCTGACCGCGTCCGGCACCGCCGTACCCCTCCGGCTCGACCGGTCGAACGCCTCGACCGCGCCGGGGGAGGGAGCCCTGCCCATCACGAGGATCACCTGCCGGTTCACGGGCGCCGCCGACCTCGCCACCGCCGGCGCGACCGCCGTCTCCCTCGTCGACCGGTCGGCGCCGGGCGTCGTCGGCTGGCGGGAGATCACCGCTGTCGGGGACCGGATGACGCTGACCGGCGCGGACGTCCCGGCCGAGAGCCGCAGCGACCGGCTGACCCGCTACCCGCAGGACCTGCTGTCCTCACCGCTCGACGTCCGGACCGCCGCCCTCACCGTGACCGCCGGCGGGGCCGCGGCCTCGTTGCCGGGGGTCGCGGACACCGCGACCGAGGCGGCGCCGGGAGGCGCGCTGGCGACCCGGGCCACCGAGCTCCTGGGGGACGCCGGGCTGCTCGCAGCACTGCTCGCCGTGGGCCTCGCCGTCGTCCTCGGCGCCAGCCACGCCCTCGCGCCGGGTCACGGGAAGACGGTGATGGCGTTCTACCTGAGCCAGCGGGGCAGCTCGTCCTGGCGCGCGGCCCTCGGCGTCGGCGCCACGGTCACCGCGGCGCACACCGGCTCGGTGCTGGTGCTGGGCCTGCTGGTCTCGCTCAGCGCCTCCTTCGTGCCCGCGCGGCTCTACCCCTGGCTCACCCTCGTCACCGGCGTCCTGATCCTCGGGCTGGGCGTCGGCCTGCTGCGGGGTGCCCGCCGGACGGGCCAGGCGCACGGCCACGGGCACGGCCACGGCCACGGGCACGGCCACGGGCACGGGCACGGCCACGGCCACGGCCACGGCCACGGGCCGGGCGACGCACCGGCGCCGCCTCCCGTCGTCCCCACCATGGCGACGGGAGCAGCGACGGGAGCAGCGACGGGAGCAGCGACGGGAACGGCGACGGGAACGGCGACCGCGACCGTCGTCCGCGTCGTGCTCCCCGCAGCGCCGTCCCACGAGCACCGTCACGACCACGTCACCACGGAGCGACCGGGACGGGTCGGGCTCTGGGTGATGGGGCTCGTCGGCGGCCTGGTGCCGAGTCCCTCGGCGCTGCTGCTCCTGCTCGCCGCGGTCGCGCTCGGACGGTCGTGGTTCGGTGTCGTCCTGGTGGTCGCGTTCGGCATCGGGATGGCGGCGTCCCTGGCGGTCGTCGGGGTCGCCGCACGCGGCGCCGTGCTCCGGCTCGAGGCTGCGGCGGAGCGCCGGGGCCTGCTCGGCGGCCCGCTCCGCGCGGTCCTCGGGTACGGCGCCGCCGCCGGTGTCTGCGCGGTCGGCTCGGTCATCGTCGTCCGCACGGTGGCCTCGCTGCTCGCATGAGCCCGACGGGTCGGACCGCCTGGCCTCCGACGCGACGGGCTCCCTAGGCTCACGGCATGGACCCGTCCACCCTGCTGACCGGCGGCCCGCACCGCCGTGCCGACTGGGAGAAGGCGGCGGCGGACGTCCTGCGGACGTCCGGCAGGATGGGTCCGGAGGACCCTGACGACCTGGTGTGGCAGAAGCTGACCCGCACCACGCTGGACGGCATCGAGGTGCCGCCGCTCGGGGTCGCCGACGATCTCGAGGGGATGCCGGGCACCGGCGTCCCCGGCGCCGTGCCCTACACCCGCGGAGCTGCGCTCACGCCGCCCGACCAGGGGTGGGACGTCCGGGCCCACCTCGCCGAGCCGGACCCGGCGCGCGCCGCGGCCGACGCGCTGCTCGACCTCGAGAACGGCGTCACGAGCCTCTGGCTCTCGCTCGGCGCCGGGGGGATCCCCCTCACTCACCTGCCCAACGTGCTCCGGGAGGTGCACGTCGACCTCGCCCCAGTCGTGCTCGACTGTCCCGAGGACCCGCTCGGCGCGGCCGAGGCCTTCTGCGGCGTCCTCCACGACCGAGGGGTGCGGCCCGCGGCCGGCACGGTGCTCGCCGTCGACCCGGTCAGCACCCTGCTCCGCGGGCTCGCGACGGACGCCGGCCAGCTCGCCGGCCAGGTCGGGACGCTCGCCGCCCTCGCCCGGCAGCACGGGGTCCTGGCATGCGCCGTCGACGGGACCGCGGTGCACGACACCGGGGCCACCGACGCCCAGGAGCTGGGGTACACCCTCGCCGTCGGCGCGGCGCTGCTCCGGGTCCTCACCGGCACCGCGGGACTGCCGGTCGAGGAGGCCGCCGGCCTGCTGGAGTTCCGCTATGCCGCGACCGTCGAGCAGTTCGCGACGATCGCGAAGCTCCGAGCGGCCCGACGCCTCTGGCACCGGGTCCTCGAGCTGTCGGGGGCTCCGCACGCGGCCGGCCAGCGCCAGCACGCCGTGACGAGCCGGCCGGTGCTCACCAAGTACGACCCCTGGATGAACATGGTCCGCGGGACCCTCGCCGCCTTCGCCGCCGGCACCGGAGGGGCGGCCGCCGTGACCGTGCTGCCGTTCGACACCGCGCTGGGTCTCCCCGACGCGCTCGCCCGCCGCAACGCCCGCAACACCTCCGCGCTGCTGGTCCACGAGGCTCAGGTCGCCCGGGTGACGGACCCGGCGGGCGGCGCCTACGCCGTCGAGCGGCTCACCGACGACCTCGCTCAGGCCGGCTGGGCCCAGTTCCAGGAGCTCGAGGCCGAGGGCGGCGTGCTCGCGTCGGTCACCGCGGACGAGGGCGGCCTGCGGGACCGGGTCCGGCACCAGGCCGAGGAGCCACGGCGCCGCCAGGTCGCCACGCGGCGCCGCCCCATCACCGGCGTCACGGAGTTCCCCGACCTCGACGAGGTCCTGCCCGAGCGACCGCCGCACCCCGAGGGCGCACCCGCCGCCGACCGCTACGGACTCCCCTTCGAGCTGCTCCGCGACGACCCTCCGGCCACGGCCGTGTTCCTCGCCACAATGGGCTCGGTGGCCGAGCACACCGCTCGTGCGGGCTTCGCCGCCAACCTCCTCGCGGCCGGCGGCGTCCGCAGCGTCCCGGCCGGGCCGACGTCGAGCGTCGCCGAAGTGCTCGAGGCCTACCGCACGAGCGGGTCCCCGGTCGTCTGCGTGGCCGGCACCGACACGGCGTACGCCGCCTGGGGCGCCGACGTCGTCCGGGCGCTCCGCGGGGCCGGCGCGACGTACGTCGTCCTGGCCGGCAAGCCCGGCGCCCGCACGGTCCCGGCCCGTCTCGTCGACGACTCGTGTGCGCGGGGCACCGACGCCCTCGGCTTCCTGCGCCGACTCCGACGGGAGCTGTCGCGGTGAGCGTCCCGGACAGCTTCGCCGACCTGCCTCTCAGCGACCCGCCCGGCTCCGAGGGCGCCGTCCTCCCGCCGCTGCCCGCACCGTGGCCGTCCCCCGAGGGCATCCCGGTCCGGGCCGTCTACACCGACGCCGACCTCGAAGAGCTCCGCGCCGCCGGCGTCCTCGACACCTGGCCCGGGCTCCCGCCGTACACCCGCGGTCCCTACCCGACGATGTACACGACCCAGCCGTGGACGGTCCGGCAGTACGCCGGCTTCTCCACCGCCGAGGAGTCGAACGCGTTCTACCGGCGCAACCTCCGCGCCGGTCAGAAGGGCCTCTCGGTGGCCTTCGACCTCGCCACCCACCGCGGCTACGACTCCGACCACCCGCGGGTCCGCGGAGACGTCGGGATGGCCGGCGTCGCGATCGACTCGATCCTCGACGCCCGCACGCTCTTCGACGGCATCCCGCTGGACCGGATGTCGGTGAGCATGACGATGAACGGCGCGGTGCTCCCGGTGATGGCGCTCTACGTCGTGGCGGCGGAGGAGCAGGGTGTCGCCCCCGAGCAGCTCACGGGGACGATCCAGAACGACATCCTCAAGGAGTTCATGGTCCGCAACACCTACATCTACCCGCCGGGGCCGAGCATGCGGATCGTCTCGGACATCTTCGCCTACACCGCCGAGCGGATGCCGCGCTTCAACTCGATCTCGATCTCCGGCTACCACATCCAGGAGGCCGGGGCGACCGCCGACCTGGAGCTCGCCTACACGCTCGCCGACGGGGTGGAGTACCTGCGCGCCGGGGTCGCGGCGGGCCTGGAGGTCGACCGGTTCGCGCCGCGGCTGTCGTTCTTCTTCGGCACCGGGATGAGCTTCTTCATGGAGGTCGCGAAGCTCCGCGCGGCCCGCGCCCTCTGGGCGCGGCTGGCGAGCGACGCCGGCGCGACGAACCCCAAGAGCCTCTCGCTGCGGACCCACTGCCAGACCTCGGGGTGGTCGCTGACCGCCCAGGACGTCTTCAACAACGTCCAGCGGACCTGCATCGAGGCGATGGCCGCGACGCAGGGGCACACCCAGTCGCTGCACACCAACGCCCTCGACGAGGCCCTCGCGCTGCCGACCGACTTCTCCGCTCGGATCGCCCGCGACACCCAGCTGCTCCTGCAGCAGGAGTCCGGCACGACCGGCGTCATCGACCCCTGGGCCGGCTCCTACTACGTGGAGCGGCTCACCGCCGACCTCGCCGCAGCCGCGTGGGCCCACATCGAGGAGGCCGAGGCCGCCGGCGGGATGGCCGCGGCGATCGAGGCCGGGATCCCCAAGCTCCGGATCGAGGAGGCAGCGGCGCGCACGCAGGCCCGCATCGACGCGGGCAGCCAGCGCGTGATCGGGGTCAACACCTACCGGCTGCCGGGCGAGGACGCCGGGCACGGTCTCGAGGTGCTGCGCGTGGACAACGCCGCGGTGCTCGCCTCCCAGCGCGCCAAGCTGGAGCGGCTCCGTGCCGAGCGCGACCCCGACGCCGTACGCCGGACGCTGGCGGCGCTCCGCGACGCCGCGGAGAACGGGGCCCGGGACGGCTCGATGCGGACCAACCTGCTGGCGCGGTCGGTGGAGGCCGTCCGCGCCGGCGCGACGGTGGGGGAGACATCCCAGGCGCTCGAGGACGTCTGGGGCCGCCACCGGGCGGTGATCCGTACGATCACCGGCGTGTACAGGTCCGAGGCCGAGGCGGGTCGCGGGAGCGACACCGTCGCCCGGGTGCTCGAGGCCACGGCCCGGTTCGAGGAGGACGAGGGCCGCCGTCCGCGGATCCTCGTGGCGAAGGTGGGGCAGGACGGTCACGACCGCGGTCAGAAGGTGGTCGTCTCGGCGTTCGCGGACCTCGGCTTCGACGTCGACGTCGGGCCGCTGTTCTCCACCCCGGAGGAGGTCGCGCAGCAGGCGGTCGACAACGACGTCCACGTCGTCGGCGTCAACTCGCTGGCCGCGGGTCACCTGACGCTCGTCCCGGCGCTCCGCGAGGCGCTCACCGAGCTGGGGGCCGAGGACGTCATGGTCGTGGTGGGCGGCGTGGTGCCGCCCGACGACGTCCCGCTGCTGCGGGACGCGGGTGCCGCCGCGGTCTTCGGCCCGGGCACCGTGCTCGCCGAGGCCGCGCTCGACCTGCTCGAGCGGCTGTCGGCGCGGCTGGGTCACCGACGGGCACCTCATGAGCGAGACTCCGGGCCATGAGCACGGGGGTGCGCTCGCCCGGCAGGGCCGGCATCGAGGACCGGACGCTGCGACGCGACCGGTGGTGGCTGCCGCCGCTGACCACCTTCGTGGTCTTCACCGCGTTCGTCGTCTACGCCTCGTGGCGGGCCTTCTCCGGCGCCGACTACTACGCCAAGCCGTACCTCTCGCCGTTCTACTCACCGTGCCTGGGCAACTGCGTCGAGGGCGCCTCGGACTTCGGGCAGCCCTTCGGCTGGTGGCCGCTGTCGGCGGCGCTGCTGATCCTGGTCTTCCCGCTCGGGTTCCGGATGACCTGCTACTACTACCGCAAGGCCTACTACCGGGCGTTCTGGCTCTCCCCACCTGCGTGCGCGGTCGCGGAGCCGCACCGGCGCTACACCGGCGAGAGCCGGTTCCCGCTGCTCGTGCAGAACCTCCACCGCTACTTCTGGTACGCCGCGCTGGTCGTTGCCGCGATCCTCACCTACGACACGCTGCTGGCCTTCCGGGACGAGGACGGCGAGTGGGGCCACGCGGGCCTCGGGACGGTCGTCTTCCTCGTCAACATCGTGCTGATCTGGCTCTACACCCTGTCCTGCCACTCCTGCCGGCACGCCGTCGGGGGCCGGCTCCGGCACTTCTCCCGGCACCCGGTCCGCTACCGGCTCTGGACCTGGGTCTCGAGGCTCAACGCCCACCACGCGCGCTACGCCTGGCTCTCGCTGTTCTCGGTGGCGCTCGCGGACCTCTACGTCTACCTTCTCGCGACCGGCGCGTTCGACGACCCGAGGTTCTTCTGATGGGTGCCACCAGCCTGACCGGGAGCGGCGGCGAGTCCCGCCACCCGATGACCGGCAACGAGATGTCAGGGTCCGCCGCGGGGGGCCTGGAGCGGCACGCCTACGACGTCGTCGTCATCGGCGCCGGCGGTGCCGGGCTCCGGGCTGCGATCGCGGCGCACGACGCGGGAGCCCGGACCGCGATCGTGTGCAAGTCCCTGCTCGGCAAGGCCCACACGGTGATGGCCGAGGGCGGCATCGCCGCCGCGCTCGGCAACCGCTGGCCGGAGGACAGCTGGAAGGTCCACTTCCGCGACACCATGCGCGGCGGCAAGATGCTCAACAACTGGCGGATGGCGCAGCTGCACGCCCAGGAGGCGCCGGAGCGGGTCCAGGAGCTCGAGGACTGGGGGGCGCTGTTCGACCGCACCGAGGACGGCCTGATCTCGCAGCGCGACTTCGGCGGGCACCGGTACGCGCGGCTCGCCCACGTGGGCGACCGCACCGGGCTGGAGATGATCCGCACGCTGCAGCAGCGAGCGGTCGCGCTCGGCATCGACGTCTTCATGGAGTGCACGGTCACCGAGCTCTTCACGGACGCCGGGGCGATCAGCGGCGCCTTCGGCTACTGGCGCGAGACCGGGCGGTTCGTGCTCTTCGAGGCGCCGGCCGTCATCCTCGCGACGGGCGGCATCGGCAAGTCGTTCAAGGTCACCTCGAACTCCTGGGAGTACACCGGTGACGGCCACGCCCTCGCGCTGCGCGCCGGTGCCTCGCTGATCAACATGGAGTTCGTCCAGTTCCACCCGACCGGGATGGTGTGGCCGCCCTCGGTCAAGGGCCTGCTCGTCACCGAGTCGGTCCGCGGGGACGGCGGGGTGCTGCGCAACTCCGAGGGCGCGCGGTTCATGTTCGACTACATCCCGGACTTCTTCCGCGCCGAGACCGCCGACACCGAGGAGGAGGCGGACCGGTGGTACGAGGACAAGGCGAACAACCGGCGCCCGCCCGAGCTGCTGCCCCGTGACGAGGTCGCCCGCGCGATCAACTCCGAGATCAAGGCCGGCCGCGGCTCGCCACACGGCGGGATCTTCCTCGACATCGCGTCCCGGCGGAGCGCGGAGTTCATCCGGCGGCGGCTCCCGTCGATGTACCACCAGTTCAAGGAGCTGGCGGACGTCGACATCACCGCGGAGCCGATGGAGATCGGCCCGACCTGCCACTACGTGATGGGCGGCATCGAGGTCGACCCCGACACCCAGGAGAGCGCGGTCGAGGGGCTGTACGCCGTCGGCGAGTGCTCGGGCGGCATGCACGGGTCGAACCGGCTCGGCGGGAACTCGCTCTCCGACCTGCTCGTCTTCGGCAAGCTCGCGGGGGAGGCCGCCGCGAAGCGGGTGGTCGCCGGCTCCCTGCGCAGGGCGTCGGACCAGGCGCAGGTCGCGGAGGCGCAACGGACGGCGCTGGCGCCGTTCGAGGGCGGCCCTGGCGGCGCTGGCGGTGCGGCGGCGGGTGGGGTCGCCGGGACCGAGAACCCCTACACGGTCCAGCAGGAGCTGCAGCAGTGCATGAACGACCTCGTCGGCATCATCCGCACCGCCGAGGAGCTCAGCCGCGCCCTGGACGCGATCGAGGGGTTCAAGCAGCGGGCGCAGCACCTGCTGGTCGAGGGCCATCGGCAGTACAACCCCGGCTGGCACCTGGCCCTGGACCTCCGCAACATGCTGCTGATCTCCGAGGCGGTGGCCCGCGCGGCGCTGGCGCGCGAGGAGTCCCGCGGCGGCCACACCCGCGACGACTTCCCCGCCACCTCCTCGGAGTGGGGGGCGCGGAACCTCGTGGTGACCCTCGACGCAGCCGGCACCGGGGTCGACCTGCACGACAAGCCGTTGCCGGTCATGCCCGAGGAGCTCAAGACGCTGTTCGACACCGACCGATGACGCCGACGACCCGAGTGAGGAGCCGCAGATGGGCTACGACCTGACGCTCCGCGTCTGGCGGGGCGACGCCGACGGCGGCGCCCTCGGCGACTACACCGTCGAGGTGTCCGAGGGCGAGGTGGTGCTCGACGCCATCCACCGGCTCCAGGCCACCCAGGCCGGTGACCTCGCCGTCCGCTGGAACTGCAAGGCCGGCAAGTGCGGCTCGTGCAGTGCCGAGGTCAACGGCCGGCCCCGGCTGATGTGCATGACCCGGCTCTCGGACTTCGGGGAGGACGAGACGATCACCGTCACGCCGCTGCGGTCGTTCCCCGTGATCCGCGACCTCGTGACCGACGTGTCCTACAACTACGAGAAGGCCCGCGAGCTCCCCGCCTTCGCCCCGCCGCCCCGCGACGCCGACGGCAAGCGCCGGATGGCGCAGGTCGACGTCGAGCGTGGGCAGGAGTTCCGCAAGTGCATCGAGTGCTTCCTGTGCCAGAACACCTGCCACGTCGTGCGTGACCACGAGGAGAACAAGCCGGCGTTCGCCGGACCGCGTTTCTTCCTGCGGTACGCCGAGCTGGACATGCACCCGCTGGACACCCACGACCGGCGCGAGCTCGCCCAGGGTGCCGCCGGGCTCGGGATGTGCAACATCACCAAGTGCTGCACGGAGGTCTGCCCGGAGGGCATCCACATCACCGACAACGCGATCATCCCGCTGAAGGAGCGCGTGGTGGACAAGAAGTTCGACCCGCTGGTCTGGCTGGGCAGCAAGATCGGGCGGCGGGCCGGCCTGGGCGCCGGGGACCACGACGGGCGGACCGAGGTCTGAGCGCCCCCGGCCCGCCCGACGTCGCCGGACTCGTCGAGGGGGTCCGGCAGGGCCGGCGTACGGCGGTCGCCCGCGCCATCACGCTCGTCGAGTCCTCTCGGCCCGACCACCGGGAGTCCGCCCGCGGACTGCTCGAGGCACTGGCGGCGAGCGCGGGCACGGCGGTGCGGGTCGGGGTCTCCGGCGTCCCCGGGGTCGGCAAGTCGACGTTCATCGAGACGCTGGGGACCCACCTGACGGGTCAGGGGCTCCGCACCGGCGTGCTCGCCGTCGACCCGTCCTCGGTGCGGACCGGTGGGTCGGTGCTCGGTGACAAGACTCGGATGGCGCGGCTCGGGGCCGACCCCCGGGCGTTCGTCCGCCCGTCCCCGACCGCCGGGACGCTCGGTGGGGTGGCGCGCGCGACCGCGCAGGCGATGGTGGTGCTCGAGGCCGCCGGGTATGACGTGGTCCTGGTCGAGACCGTCGGGGTCGGTCAGTCCGAGGTCACGGTCGCGGGGATGGTCGACACCTTTCTGTTCCTCACGCTCGCCCGGACCGGTGACCAGCTCCAGGGGATCAAGCGCGGGATCCTCGAGCTCGCCGACGTCCTCGCGGTCAACAAGAGCGACGGCCGGGAGCCCGAGACCCGCGCGGCGGCCCGGGACCTCGCCGGCGCGGTCCGGGTCGTGCACCGCACCTCCGGCGCCGACGTCGGTCGCTCCTGGGTGCCACCGGTGCTGACCTGTGCAGGTCTCACCGGAGCCGGCGTCCCGGAGGTCTGGGAGCAGGTGCTCGCCCACCGCGCGTCCCTGGGCGGGACCGGGCTGCGGGACAAGCGCGCGCAGCAGCAGCTGGAGCTCATGTGGGCGCTGGTCCGCGACGAGCTCGAGCAGCGGCTCCGACGCTCACCCGGCGTCGCCGCGGTCCGCGACGCGGTGCGGGCCGAGGTGCTCGCGGGCAGGCTCCCGGCGCCGGTCGCCGCCGACCGGCTGTTGGCCGCTCTCGACCGTCCCACCCACTAACCTGGAGACGATGTCCGCCTCCCTCGCCGCTGCGACCGCCTCGATCACCGGTGCGGTCGACGCCGCGGAGGAGGAGCTCGTCGAGCTGCGGCGCGACGTCCACGCCCACCCCGAGCTGGCCTGGGAGGAGTACCGGACGACCGCGCTCGTCGCCAAGCGCCTCGAGGAGGCGGGCCTCCGCGTCCAGCAGCTGCCGCGCAGCGGCCTGGTGGCCGAGACCGGCCCCGAGGACGCGCCGTCGACCGTGGCGCTCCGCGCCGACCTCGACGCCCTCCCGGTCGACGACCGGGTGACGGACCCCTGGCGCAGCACCGTCCCCGGGGTGGCTCACGCCTGCGGCCACGACGTGCACGTCGCGTCGCTCGTCGGCGCCGGGCTCGCGCTGCACACCCTCCACCAGCGGGGCGGCGGGCTGTCCGGCCGGGTGCGGCTGCTCTTCCAGCCGGCGGAGGAGGTGATGCCGGGCGGCGCCCTGGACATGATCGCCGCCGACGTGCTCGACGGCGTGGACCGGGTCTTCGGCCTCCACTGCGACCCCAGCCTCGACGTCGGGCGGATCGGGCTGCGGGTGGGTCCCCTGACCGGCGCCGCGGACTCCCTCAGGGTCCGGCTGACCGGACGCGGCGGGCACACGAGCCGCCCGCACCTGACCCAGGACCTCACCTACGCGCTCGCCACGCTCGTGACCCAGCTGCCCGCCGCGCTGAGCCGCCGCCTCGACCCCCGCGCCGGGGCGAGCGTCGTCTTCGGCATGCTCCGCGCCGGCGCCGCGACCAACGTGATCCCCGCCTCGGGGGAGGCGGCCGGCACCGTCCGGATGCTCGACGCGGTCGCCTGGTCCGAGGCCGAGGGACTGATCCGGGAGCTGATCTGCCAGATCGTCGAGCCCTACGGCGTCGAGGCGCAGGTCCACTACGTCCGCGGGGTCCCGCCGGTCGTCAACGAGGCCGGGTCGACCGCGCTGCTCGGCGACGCCGTCGAGGCGGTCCTCGGGGAGGACGCCATCGTCTCGACCGCCCAGAGCCTCGGGGGCGAGGACTTCGCCTGGTTCGTGGAGTCGGTGCCCGGGGCGATGGCACGACTGGGCACCCGGACACCGGGCGGCACGACGTACGACCTGCACCAGGGCGACCTGCGCGTCGACGACCGCGCGGTCGGGATCGGCGCGAAGGTGCTGGCGCAGAGCGCGCACCAGGCCTTGCTACCAAAGCGGTAACAGTTCGAAGGGGCGGGGGTGCGCGGGGACGGGTCTCGGTCGCGCGGCGCTTAGGGTGAGGCGCTGTACCCCGACCAGCAGGAGACCCCAGGAGGTCTGGTGAGAAGGACCGCACGAGCCGCTGCCGCCCTGAGCATCGCAGCGATGGCCCTCGCCGGCTGTGGCCAGCGCGAGGACTCGACGAACGGGGGGGACGACGCCACCGCGTCCGAGAGCCCGTCGGTCACCGACAGCTCGGCACCTGCCGCGGAGAACGCCGACTTCAAGGCCTGCATGGTCTCGGACTCCGGCGGCTTCGAGGACAAGTCGTTCAACCAGACGTCGCACGACGGGCTCGAGGCCGCCGCCGAGGCGCTCGGCATCCAGACCGGCGAGGTCGAGTCGAACAACCCCAACGAGTTCAAGGACAACATCGACGCGATGGTGCAGCAGGACTGCAACAGCATCACGACCGTCGGCTTCCTCCTCGGCGACGCCACCGAGGCGGCTGCCAAGAAGAACCCCGACGTCGACTTCTCGATCGTCGACTTCGGGTACGCCAAGCCGCCGAAGAACCTCAAGGGGCTCGGCTTCAACACCGCCGAGCCGTCCTTCCTCGCCGGCTACCTCGCCGCCGGGGTCAGCGAGAGCGGCATCGTCGGCACCTTCGGCGGTGCCCAGATCCCGAGCGTCACGGCGTTCATGGACGGCTTCCAGCTCGGCATCGAGAAGTACAACGAGGACAACGGCGGCGACGTCCAGCTGGTGGGCTGGGACCGGGAGACCCAGAAGGGCACGTTCACCCAGGACTTCGAGTCGAAGACCCGGGGCCAGAACGCTGCCGAGGAGGAGATCACCCAGGGCGCCGACATCATCTTCCCGGTCGCCGGACCTGCTGGTCTCGGCGCGCTCGACGCGGTGCAGGACCAGGGCCTCAAGGCGATCTGGGTGGACACCGACGGCTGCGAGTCCGCGGCGGAGTACTGCGACGTGCTGCTGACCTCGGTCATGAAGGGCATGGACGTCGCGGTCGAGGACGCCATCACGGCTTCGGTCGAGGGCGCCTTCGACAACACGCCCTACACCGGGACGCTGGAGAACGGTGGGGTTGGCCTTGCGCCGTTCCACGAGCAGGAGAGCGCGGTCCCGGCCGAGCTCGCCGACCAGCTCGAGGAGCTGAAGCAGCAGATCATCGACGGCGAGATCGAGGTGACGGTGGGCGCCGGCTGAGCCGGCGGCACTGTCTGCGGACGACGGCACGCTGCGCGACGGCGACGGCCGGGACGGGGACCTCTCCCCGCCCCGGCCGTCGCCGGTTACGGTCGACTACCGACTACCGACTACCGGACCCGGGAGGGCACGTGCAGCTGGAGATCACGGGGTTGACCCGGCGGTTCGGCACGTTCACCGCCAACGACCACATCGACCTCACCGTCGAGCCCGGCGAGATCCACTGCTTGCTCGGGGAGAACGGGGCCGGCAAGTCGACGCTGATGAACATGCTCTACGGCCTGCTCGAGCCGACCGAGGGCGAGATCCGCGTCGACGGCGAGCAGGTGCACTTCACCAGCCCCGCCGACGCGATCGCCGCCGGCATCGGCATGGTCCACCAGCACTTCATGCTGGTCCCGGTCTTCACCGTGGCGGAGAACGTCATGCTCGGTCGCGAGCAGACCCGCGGTCTCGGCGTCCTGGACCGGAAGAAGGCCGCCGTCCTCGTCCGCGAGCTCTCCGAGCGCTACCGGCTGGCGGTGGACCCCGACGCGCGCGTGGCGGACCTCCCGGTCGGGGTCCAGCAGCGCGTGGAGATCCTCAAGGCGCTGGCCAACGAGGCGCGGGTGCTGATCCTCGACGAGCCCACGGCCGTCCTCACGCCGCAGGAGATCGACGAGCTGATGGCGATCATGCGCTCGCTCAAGGAGCAGGGCACCTCGATCGTCTTCATCACCCACAAGCTCCGTGAGGTCAAGGCGGTCGGCGACCGGATCACCGTCATCAGGCGCGGCAAGGTCGTCGGCACCGCGCCGCCGAGCACCCCGGAGGCCGAGCTCGCGGAGATGATGGTCGGTCGCGCAGTGCAGCTGGTCGTCGACAAGGCGCCGCCGAGCGTCGGCGAGCCGGTGCTGCGGGTCGAGCACGTCACGGTCGTCGACCCCCGGGGGGCGACGGTCGTCAAGGACGTCTCCCTCGAGGCGCGCGCCGGGGAGGTGCTCGGCATCGCCGGGGTCCAGGGCAACGGGCAGACCGAGCTGGTCAAGACGCTGCTCGGGCTGGTCCGCCCCGACGCCGGGCGGATCACGCTGAGCGGCCGCGACCTGACCCGGCAGGGGCCGCGGGAATGCCTGGACGCGGGCATCGGCTACATCCCCGAGGACCGGGCGCACGACGGGTACGTCGGGACGTTCACGGTCCGGGAGAACCTGGTGCTGGACCTCTACGCCAATGACGAGTTCGCCCGCGGCGCCGCGCTCCGGCTCGACGCGATCGAGGCCAACGCCCAGCAGCGGATCGAGGAGTTCGACATCCGCTGCCAGTCGGCCGACACCCCGGTCAGCGCGCTCTCGGGCGGGAACCAGCAGAAGGTCGTCGTCGCCCGGGAGTTCTCCCGGCCGCTCACGCTCCTCCTCGCCTCACAGCCGACCCGGGGGGTGGACGTCGGGTCGATCGAGTTCATCCACCAGCGGATCATCGCCGAGCGCGACAAGGGGACCGCGGTCGTCATCGTCTCGACCGAGCTCGACGAGATCTACGCGCTGAGCGACCGGATCGCGGTCATGTACGACGGCCGGGTCGTCGGCACCGTCACGCCGGACGTGCCGCGCGAGGAGGTCGGGCTGATGATGGCCGGCGCGCACGGACCCGCGGACCCGGTCGCACGGGAGGGGGCCGCGTGAACCGACGGGTCGCGGCGTACCTCCCGACCGCCAAGGGCACGCTGGCCGCGGTCGTCCTGGCGCTGCTCGTCGGTGCGGTCCTCATCGTCTTCTCGACGCCGCGGGTCATCGAGTCGCTGCAGTACTTCTTCACCTACCCCTGGGACTTCTTCCGGTTCGCCGGCATCGCGGTGTTCGACGGCTACCGCGCGCTGGTCGACGGCTCGGTCGGTTCGCTCGGCGCGATCGAGCGGACCCTCGAGCGGGCGGCGCCGCTGATCTGTGCCGGGCTCGGCGTCAGCCTGGCGTTCCGCAGCGGGCTGTTCAACATCGGGGCGCAGGGCCAGCTCGTCGCCGGCGCGATCGCGGGCGGGTACGTCGGGTTCGCGTTCTCGCTCCCGCCGGGGATCCACCTGCTCGTCGCCGCCGTCGGCGCGATGGCCGCCGGCGCCGTGTGGGGCGGGATCGCCGGCTTCCTCAAGGCGCAGACCGGCGCCCACGAGGTCATCACGACGATCATGCTCAACTACGTCGGGCGGTTCCTGCTGGTCTACCTGCTGGCCCAGGAGGCGTTCCAGCGACCGGGCAGCGACAACCAGCTCTCGCCGCCGGTGGCCGGCTCAGCGGCGTTCCCCGAGGTGTTCGGGGTCCACGTCGGCGTGCTGCTCGCGGTCGTCGCCGCCGCCGGCGTCTGGTGGCTGCTCGAGCGCAGCACGCTCGGGTTCGAGATGCGCGCCGTCGGGTCCGCCCCGGACGCCGCCCGGACCGCCGGGATGAGCGTCCGGCGGGTCTACGTCCTGGCGATGTCGCTCGCCGGACTGCTCGCCGGCCTCGCCGCCGTCATGCTCGTGCTCGGTCAGCAGAACTCGCTGAGCGAGAACCTCGCCGGCAGCGTCGGGTTCGACGCCATCACCGTCGCCCTGCTCGGACGCGCGACGCCGCTGGGGACCGTGCTCGCCGGGCTGCTGTTCGGGGCGCTGTCCTCCGGCGGCCTGGCGATGCAGGCCGCGGCCGGCGTACCCCCGGAGCTGGCGCAGGTGCTGCAGGCGCTCATCGTGCTGTTCGTCGCCGCTCCCGCCCTCGTGCGGGCGGTGCTGCGGGTCCGGGCCGAGGGTCCCGCCGGGACCCTCCAGGCGAAGGGGTGGGCAGGATGAGCACCGCGGTCACCCAGCCGGCGGCGGAGCCTCCCGACACCCGCTCCGAGCCCGAGCCGCCGCGGGTCCGCGACCGCGCCGACCGCGCCCGGCAGCTGCGGCTGGTGATCACCTTCGGCATCGTCGCCGCGCTGCTGCTGCTCCTCGCGCTGCTGGTCGAGGACCCGCAGGTCCGCTACATCCTCGGAGAGCGGGTCACCCGCGACGAGCAGCCCCGGCCGCTCAACGGCCGACCGGTCTCGTGGGCAGCGGTCGCGGTGGCGGTCGTCGCGCTGGTGCTGGCGGCCCTCAACCGGTTCCCGCGCGGTGCCGCCGGCGTGGCGCTCGGGCTCCTCGTCGGCGTCATGGCCTGGCTGGGCTTCCTCATGTGGGCCTACGCCGACCAGGGCGAGGGGTTCGTCAGCGCGATCGCGAACCCGGTCCCCGGCACGATCCGGATCGCCACCCCGCTCGTCCTCGGTGCGTTGGCCGGCGTGCTGTGCGAGCGCGCCGGCGTCATCAACATCGCGATCGAGGGGCAGTTCCTCGCCGGCGCGTTCTTCGCCGCGGTCGCCGCCAGCCTGGCGTTCCAGCCCTACACCGGTCTCCTCGGTGGCGTCCTCGCCGGGGTCGGGATCGCGGCGCTGCTCGGCGTCTTCGCGCTGCGCTACCAGGTCAACCAGGTGGTCCTCGGCGTCGTCCTCGTCGCGCTCGCCTCAGGGCTGACCAGCTTCTTCCTCGGACAGATCCCCGGCGACCCCGACGTCAAGAAGTACTTCAACGAACCGCCGACGTTGCCCCGGCTGCGGATCCCCGGCCTGGCCGACATCCCGGTCGTCGGCGACGCGCTGTTCAACCAGACCGTGCTGGTCTACCTGATGTACCTCTCGGTCGCCGTCGTGACGTTCCTGCTCTACGAGACCCGCTGGGGGCTCCGAGTGCGCTCGGTGGGGGAGCACCCGAAGGCCGCGGACACCGTCGGCATCAAGGTGAACCGCACGCGCTGGCAGGCGGTGCTCCTCGGCGGCGTGTTCGCCGGGCTCGGTGGCGCGTACTACACGGTCGGCTCGACCGGCGCCTTCGACCGCGACGTGTCGGCCGGCACCGGCTTCATCGCGCTCGCCGCGGTGATCATGGGCCGCTGGCACCCCGTCGGCGCGACCGCCGCGGCGGTGTTCTTCGGGTTCATGCTGAACCTCCAGACCCAGCTGAGCTTCGCCGACAAGCTGCCGAGCGAGCTCCTCGGGGCGGTGCCCTACCTGGCCACGATCATCGCCGTCGCCGGCTTCGTCGGCCGCGTCCGGCCGCCTGCGGCGGACGGCGAGCCCTACGTGAAGGGCTGAGACCGTGACGGACCCTGCCGAGGAGGACTGGGAGGCGCTGGTCGCGGCCGCCCGGGAGATCGCCGAGCGTGCCTACGTGCCGTACTCGCACTACCCGGTGGGTGCGGCCGCCCGGGTCGACGACGGCCGGCTGGTCGTGGGCTGCAACGTCGAGAACGCGGCGTACGGCGTGGCGCTCTGCGCCGAGTGCGGGCTGGTGTCGGCCCTGCACGCCGGGGGCGGCGGACGGCTGACCCACTTCGTCTGCGTGAACGGCAAGGGGATGGTGATCATGCCGTGCGGCCGGTGCCGGCAGCTGCTCTGGGAGGCCGGTGGGCCGGGGCTGCTGGTGATGACCGTGCGTGGGGTGCGGCCGATGACCGACGTGCTCCCCGACGGGTTCGGGGCCGACGACTTGGCGGCGGTCCAGGGGGACCCGCGGTGAGCGAGCAGGCGACCGCGCCGGGGAGCCAGCAGGCGACCGAGCCGCACGACGCCGTCGAGGTGATCATCGCCAAGCGCGAGGGGAACGCGCTCACCGACAGCCAGGTCGACTGGGTGGTCGACGCCTACACCCGCGGGGTCGTCGCCGACGAGCAGATGGCCGCACTGGCGATGGCGGTGCTCCTCAACGGGATGACCCGCCGCGAGGTCTCCAGATGGACCGCGGCGATGATCGCGACCGGTGAGCGGCTCGACTTCTCGGGGCTCTCCCGACCGACGGCGGACAAGCACTCGACCGGCGGGGTGGGCGACAAGATCACCCTGCCCCTGGCGCCCCTCGTGGCGGCCTGCGGCGTCGCGGTGCCGCAGCTCTCCGGGCGGGGGCTCGGCCACACCGGCGGCACGCTCGACAAGCTCGAGTCGGTCCCCGGCTGGCGCGCGTCGCTGAGCAACGCCGAGGTGCTGGCCCAGCTCGAGGACGTCGGCGCCGTGGTGTGTGCGGCGGGGACCGGTCTCGCGCCCGCGGACCGCAAGCTCTACGCGCTGCGGGACGTCACCGGCACCGTCGAGTCGATCCCGCTCATCGCCTCGTCGATCATGAGCAAGAAGATCGCCGAGGGGACCGGCGCGCTGGTGCTCGACGTCAAGGTCGGGACCGGGGCCTTCATGAAGCGGCTCGACCAGGCCCGCGAGCTTGCGTCGACGATGGTCGCGCTCGGCAGCGACGCCGGGGTCCGCACCGTCGCCCTGCTCACCGACATGAGCACACCGCTCGGGCTCACCGCCGGGAACGCGTTGGAGGTCCGCGAGTCCGTCGAGGTGCTCGCCGGAGGCGGTCCGGACGACGTCGTGGAGCTGACCCTCGCGCTGGCTCGGGAGATGCTCGCCGGTGCCGGCCGTGAGGACGTCGACCCCGCCGACCGGCTCGCGGACGGCTCGGCGATGGACGTGTGGCGGCGGATGATCGCTGCTCAGGGCGGCGACCCCGACGCGCCGCTGCCGACCGCCCGCTCCCGGGACGAGGTGCTCGCCGAGGCCGACGGCGTGCTCACCCGGCTGGACGCGATGGCCGTCGGACTGGCGGCCTGGCGGCTGGGCGCGGGCCGCGCGCGGCAGGGGGAGCCGGTGCAGGCCGGCGCCGGCGTCGAGCTGCACGCCCGCCCGGGCGACACTGTGCGCCGCGGCCAGCCGCTGCTCACCCTGCACACCGACGAGCCGGCACGGTTCGAGCGGGCCCGGGCGGCGCTGGCGGGCGGGATCGACGTCGGGACGGGTCGACCCGAGGCGACCCCTCTCGTCCTCGACCGCATCGGGTGATGGTCGAATGGGGCATGCCACCGACCGACGGCCTGGGTGACGACCCGGTCGAGGAGCTCGTGGCGCCGGTCTCCGCCACGTCCGAGGTGGTCCGCCGCGCGCCCAAGGTGCTTCTCCACGACCACCTCGACGGCGGCCTCCGGCCGGCCACGGTCGTCGAGATCGCACAGGAGGTCGGCCACGAGCTGCCGACCACCGACCCCGACGCGCTCGGCCGGTGGTTCCGCGACATGTGCGACAGCGGGTCGCTGGAGCGCTACCTCGCCACCTTCGAGCACACCGTCGCGGTCATGCAGCGCCCCGACGACCTGCGCCGGGTGGCCCGGGAGTGCGTCGCCGACCTCGCCGCCGACGGCGTGGTGTACGCCGAGGTCCGCTACGCCCCCGAGCAGCACCTGCAGGAGGAGCTGACGCTGCAGCAGGTCGTCGACGCCGTCCGCGACGGCTTCCTCGAGGGAGAGGCGGAGGCGCGCGCCGCGGGGACCCCGATCGTGGTCCGGCAGCTGCTCACCGCGATGCGCCACCAGGCCCGGTCGCGGGAGATCGCCGAGCTCGTCGTGGCCAACCGCGACCGCGGGGTCGCGGGGTTCGACATCGCCGGCGCGGAGGCGGGCTACCCGCCGACCCGCCACCTCGACGCGTTCGAGTACCTGCAGCGCGAGAACTGCCGCTTCACCATCCACGCGGGAGAGGCCTTCGGGACCCCGTCGATCTGGCAGGCGCTGTCGTGGTGCGGCGCCCACCGACTCGGCCACGGCGTACGGCTCATCGACGACATCACGCTGACCGGTGCCGAGCTCCGCCCGCAGCTGGGGCGGCTCGCGGCGTACGTCCGGGACACCCGGGTGCCGCTCGAGCTCTGCCCGACCTCGAACCTCCAGACCGGCGCCGCGTCGTCGATCGCCGAGCACCCCATCGGGGTGCTGACCGCGCTGCGGTTCCGGGTCACGGTCAACACCGACAACCGGCTGATGAGCGGGACGTCGATGACCGGTGAGCTGCAGAAGCTGGTGGACGCGTTCGGCTACGGCCCTGCGGATCTCCGCTGGTTCACCATCAACGCGATGAAGTCGGCGTTCCTGCCGTTCGACGAGAGGTTGACCATCATCGAGCACCAGATCAAGCCGGCGTACGCCGCGCTCGGGGGGTGAGCGCCGTGCCGCTGCCGCGCAGCACGCCGGGAGAGCAGCAGGTCGACGCGGGTGCGCTGCTCCGGGTCCTCGACGCCCTCGAGGCGGACCCCGCGATCGAGATGCACAGCCTGATGGTCGTCCGGCACGGGCACGTCGTCGCCGAGGGGTGGTGGACGCCGTACTCCCCGGAACGGCCCCACCTGCTCTACTCGGTGAGCAAGAGCTTCGCGATGACCGCGGCGCTGCTGGCGCAGGCCGAGGGAGTCCTGGACCTGCGGGACACGGTGCTGTCGCACTTCCCGGAGCTCGACGGCGACGTCACCGACCCGCGCAGCCGGGCGACGACGTTCGAGGACCTCGCGGCGATGGCGAGCGGCCACGACCGGGATCTCTACGACCTCGGCGAGCACCACGTGGACGAGCCGGTGCGGGCGCTGCTCGCGACGCCTCCCGACGGGGAGCCAGGGACGCTGTTCGCCTACAACCAGCTCTGCACCTACGCGCTGGCCGCGGCGGTGCAGCGGGCGACGGGGCAGCGGCTGACGGAGTACCTCCGACCCCGGCTGCTCGACCCGCTCGGCATCGGCCCGGTGGGCTGGCACGAGTTCCCCGAGGGCCGCGAGGTCGGTTTCTCGGGGCTGCACGCGCGGACCGAGGACCTCGCGAGGCTCGGTCAGCTCTACCTGCAGCGCGGCCGGTGGGGGACCGAGCAGCTGCTGCCCGAGGACCTCGTCGACCAGGCGACCCGCAGGCACGTCGACAACGCGCAACCGGGAGGGAACCCCGACTGGTCCCAGGGCTACGGCTGGCAGTTCTGGATCGCCCGGCACGGGTACCGCGGGGACGGTGCCTTCGGGCAGTTCTGCGTCGTGCTGCCCGAGGAGGACGTCGTGGTCGCCACCACCGCGTGCACCGAGGCGATGCAGGCGGTCCTCGACGTGTTCTGGACCCACCTGCTGCCGGGTCTGTCGTCCTCCGCCTCCTCCTCTGGCGGCCCGGCGGAGGCGGAGCTGGCCTCGAGGCTGGCCGGGTTGGCGCTCCCGCCGTGTCCGGGGAGTCCTGACCGGTCGGGGTCGTGGACGCTCCCGGTGACGCCGGGGGACAAGGTGCGGGTGGAGTCGGTCGAGCTGTCCACCGTCGCCGGGAGACCCACGCTCGCGCTGGTCGAGACCCGGGACCGGATCAGCGTCCAGGTCGGGCCGGGGGAGTGGGCGGTCTCGGAGCCCACCGCCGCCGGTGGGGACACGGTGCCGGTCGCGGCGTCCGGGGGCTGGGGCGACGACGGGAGGTTCCGGGCCGAGGTGCTGTTCCTCGAGACCCCGCACCGGCTCGACCTCGTCCTCGACGTCGACGGTGGGACCGCTGACGTCCGCTGGCGGGCGGTCCCGCTCGGGGACACCGGTCTCGCCGACCTGCACTGCCCCTGATCCCGTCGGAAGTGGTGCCACTTTTCGGGTCGGGCCGTCCCGGGTCAGGCGGGCAGGGCGCGCAGCTCCTCGAACGCCTGCGGCGAGCTGAGGACCCGGCAGCCGGCGTCCCGGGCCCGCGCCACGATGACCGGCTCTGCGCGCAGCAGCGACAGCCCCCGGCGCACCAGCACCAGCGGCGGTTTGCGGTGCTCCCGGAGGTCGCGGACGAGCCGCCGCACGAACGTCACGTGTCGCGGGTTGTGCACGCAGACCGCGTCGGCGAGCAGCCGCTGGTCCCGGCACGACCCGACGACCCGGTCGGCGAAGATCCCCTCGACCAGGACGTACGCCGCGGCGCCCCGCTCGACGGTCCGCGTCCCGACCCGGGCGTTGCTGGGGATGTCGTAGACCGGCAGGTCGACCTGGCCGTCCCGGCACAGCGTCGTGAGCGCGTCGAGCGCCGCCGCGCACGACCACGACTCGGGGGAGTCCCAGTCGACGACCGGCTCACCGCCGGGCAGGTCGACCAGCGGCAGCGTCGGGTCGTCGCCGTCCTTGTAGAAGTCGTCGAGGTTGACCACCGGCCAGCCCCGGTCCTGGCTGAGCAGCCGGCACAGCACGGTTTTGCCCGACCCCGAGGGCCCGGCCACGACGATGACGCGGGCGGGCTGTTGGTCCGGCACGACGCGCTCAGATGCCGACCGGGTGCCACACCGTCTTGGTCTCCAGCGCCCAGGTCATCCGCTCCAGCCCCGGCTCGGCGTACCAGTCCTCGGGGGAGGCAGCCGGGCGGCGTACCCGCTTGAGGTTGTCCGCCGCAGCCAGCTCCAGCGAGGCCGCGAGGTCCCCGGCTCCGGTCAGGTCGATCGCGTTGACGTCCATGTGGGAGGCCAGCGTGGGTGCGGTGTCCGCGAGCGGTCCGGTGAGGACGTTGACGACCCCACCCGGGACGTCCGAGGTGGCCAGCACCTCCGCCAGCGTCACCGCCGGCAGCGGCCGGTCCGGGGACGCGAGGACGACACAGGTGTTCCCGGTGACGACGACCGGCGCGACGACGCTCACCAGGCCGAGGAGCGAGGAGCCGGGAGGTGCCAGGACGCCGACGACCCCGGTCGGCTCGGGCAGCGAGAAGTCGAAGTACGGCGCGGCGACCGGGTTCGTCGCTCCCATGACCTGGGCGACCTTGTCGGCCCACCCCGCGTACCAGACCAGCCGGTCGACCGAGGCGTCGACCGCGGCCTCGGCGTCGCCGACGGAGAGCCCCTCGGCCCGCCGGACGTCCTCGACGAACTGCACCCGGCGGCCCTCGAGCACCTCGGCGACCCGGTAGACGACCTGCCCGCGGTTGTACGCCGTGCGCCCCGACCAGCCGGCGAACGCCTTCCGCGCCGCGACGACCGCGTCGCGGGCGTCCTTCCGGGACGCCTGCGACGCGTTGGCGAGGAACGTGCCGTCCGCCGCGGTCACCGGGAACGACCGGCCCGACTCCGAGCGCGGGAACGCGCCGCCGACGTAGAGCTTGTAGGTCTTGCGCACGTCGAGGCGGCTCCGTGGCGCAGTCACCGGCCGACCCCCGCGAGGTACGCCGTGAGGCCGTGCCGGCCGCCCTCGCGGCCGTGGCCGGACTCCTTGTAGCCGCCGAACGGCGAGGTCGGGTCGAACTTGTTGAACGTGTTCGCCCACACCACCCCGGCGCGCAGCCGGTCGGCCGTCCAGAGGATCCGCGAGCCCTTCTCGCTCCACACGCCGGCCGAGAGCCCGTACGGGCTGTTGTTGGCCTTCTCGACGGCCTCCTGCGGCGTCCGGAAGGTCAGCACCGACAGCACCGGCCCGAAGATCTCCTCCCGCGCGATCCGGTGGGCCTGCGTCACGCCGGTGAACAGCGTCGGCGGGAACCAGTAGCCGTGGTCGGGCAGCGCGCACGGGGCGGACCACCGCTCCGCGCCCTCGGCGTCCCCGGCGTCTGCGAGCTCACGGATCCGGTCGAGCTGGACCGCGGAGTTCACCGCGCCGACGTCGGTGTTCTTGTCGAGCGGGTCGCCGATCCGCAGCGTCGCCATCCGGCGCTTGAGCCGCTCGAGGACGTCCTCGGCGACCGACTCCTGGACGAGCAGCCGGGAGCCCGCGCAGCAGACGTGACCCTGGTTGAAGAAGATCCCGTCGACGATCCCCTCGACCGCCTGGTCGAGCGGGGCGTCGTCGAAGACGATGTTCGCGGCCTTGCCGCCGAGCTCCAGCGTCACCGACTTCGAGGTCCCCGCCACCGTGCGGGCGATCTCCTTGCCGACCTCGGTCGAGCCGGTGAAGGCGACCTTGTCGACGCCCGGGTGGGCCACGACGGCCCGGCCGGTGGCGCCCGCGCCCGGCAGCACGTTGACGACGCCCGGCGGCAGGTCGGCCTGCTGGCACAGCTCGGCGAAGAGCAAGGCGGTCAGCGGCGTGGTCTCCGCCGGCTTGAGGACGACGGTGTTGCCGCAGGCCAGCGCCGGGGCGACCTTCCACGCCAGCATCAGCATCGGGAAGTTCCACGGGATCACCTGGCCGGCGACGCCGAGCGGCCGGGGGTCGACCGTCCCCGGGAACGCGTAGCGCAGCTTGTCCGCCCACCCTGCGTAGTAGAAGAAGTGCGCCGCCGCGAGCGGGACGTCGACGTCGCGCGACTCACGGATCGGCTTGCCGTTGTCGAGGGTCTCCAGCACCGCGAGCTCGCGCGAGCGCTCCTGGAGGAGCCGGGCGAGCCGGAACAGGTACTTGCCGCGCTCCCGGCCGGGCAGCCTCGACCAGACCGAGTCGTACGCCGCGCGGGCGGCGGCGACGGCGCGGTCGACGTCGGCCTCGCCGGCCTCCGCGACGTCGGAGAGGACCTCCTCGGTCGCGGGGTTGACGGTCTTGAACGACCGGCCGTCCGCCGGGTCGGTGAAGGCGCCGTCGATGAACAGGCCGTACGACGGCCGGAGGTCGACGACGGCGCGGGACTCCGGGGCGGGGGCGTAGTCGAACACCGCTGCGGGGCTCGTCGGTGCGATAGGGGTCGGCTCGGGCACTCAGTCCACCGTCACGTAGTCGGGGCCGGAGTAGCGGCCGGTCCGGGTCTTGGAGCGCTGCATGAGCAGGTCGTTGAGGAGCGAGGACGCGCCGAACCGGAACCGGTCGGGGTCGAGCCAGTCGGGTCCCGCGACCTCGTTGACCACCACGAGGTGGCGGACGGCGTCCTTGGCGGTCCGGATGCCGCCGGCCGGCTTGACGCCGACGACCTCCCCCGTGGCCCCGCGCCAGTCGCGGACCGCTTCCAGCATCACCATCGTCACCGGCAGCGTCGCGGCCGGGTTCACCTTGCCGGTCGACGTCTTGATGAAGTCCGCCCCGGCCAGCATCGCCAGCCACGAGGCCCGCCGGGCGTTGTCATAGGTCTGCAGCTCGCCGGTCTCGAGGATCACCTTGAGGTGCGCGGCGCTGCCGTCCGGGCGGCGGCAGGCCTCCCGCACCGCGACGATCTCGTCGTGGACCTGCAGGTACCGGCCGGACAGGAACGCGCCCCGGTCGATGACCATGTCGATCTCGTCGGCCCCGGCGGCCACCGCGTCCCGAGTGTCGGCGAGCTTCACCGGCAGCGCCGCCCGCCCCGACGGGAACGCCGTCGCGACCGCGGCGACGTGGACCCCGCTGTCGCCGAGCGCCGCCTTCGCGACGCCGACGAGGTCGCCGTACACACAGATGGCCGCGACCGGCGGGCATGTGGGGTCCGTCGGGTCGGGCCGCATCCCCTTGGCGCAGAGCGCCCGGACCTTCCCCGGGGTGTCCTGCCCCTCGAGCGTGGTGAGGTCGACCATGCGGACGGCGAGCTCGAGGGCGAACTCCTTCGCGGCGGCCTTGATCGACCGGGTGGCCAGCATCCCGGCCCGTGCCTCGGCCCCCACCTGGTCGACGCCGGGCAGCCCGTGGAGGAACCGGCGCAGTGCGGCGTCGGAGGCGACGACGTCCGCGAGCGAGTGCCCCGACCCTGCCTCCCGCGCCGGGAGCGGAGGTGCGGTGGTCATCACAGCAGTCTAGGACCGGCGTCCGGAGCGAGGCACAATCGCTCCATGTCGACCGCGCTCGCCCGCCCGGTGCAGAAGTTCAAGCCGACGACCGGCCCCGCGACCGGCTACGCCGGCCTCGCCGCGTGCGCGCTCGTCATCGGCGTGGTCGCGTCCTCCGAGCAGCACGTCGTCGGGGTGCGGGTCGCGCTCGGGGCGGTCCTCGTCGCGGTCCTGATCTGGCTCGTGCTGCTCCGCCCCCGCGCCGCGGCGTACGACGACACACTGGTGCTGCGCGGCATCCTCAGCGACACCACGCTGCCGCTCGCGCGGATCGACGCCGCCGTGGTCCGGCACGTGCTCGTGGTGTGGATCGGGGACGAGCGCTACACCTGCGCCGGCATCGCGCGCTCGACCCGGAAGATGCTCGGGCGTCGCAACCGCGGTGCCCTCTCGGTACTGGGGCTGGAGCAGACCGACGACCGGATGGGGGCGGTCGGCGCCGGCGGAGAGATCGGGACGGTCGGGGACTACGCGACGTTCGTCGAGAACCGGATCGACGACCTCGCGCGGTCCGCGCGGCGCGACGGCCGGGACGTCCCGCCGGTACGCCGGCGCTGGGCGTGGCTCGAGATGGCCGCGCTGGCCGCGAGCGGCCTGGCGTTCGTGCTCAGCCTCGTCGCCCTGTGACCACCGACGCGCGTCGGTTCCTCGTCCTGCACGGGTGGCAGAACCGACGGCCGACGGGCCACTGGCAGTGGCAGCTCGTGGAGGCGCTGCGCTCCGACGGCGAGCAGGTCCTGTACCCCCAGCTGCCGGACCCCGACCGTCCGTCGCTGGCGGCGTGGACCGAGGTGCTGCACGCGGAGCTCGCCCAGCTCGGGCGGGGTGAGCGGGTCGTCGTCGCCCACTCCCTCTCGGTGTCGCTGTGGCTGCACGCGGCCGTGGACCTGCCGGTGCAGGAGCGGGTCGACCGGGTGCTGCTGGTGGCCCCGGCGAGCCCGTCGGTGCTTGCCCGACACCCCGAGGTGGCGGAGTTCGCGTCGGTGCGCCACGACGCCGAGGCGCTCCGGGCCGCGGCGGGCAGCACGCGGCTCGTCTGCAGCGACGACGACCCGTACTGCCCCGGTGGCGCGGCGTCGGTCCACCCCGAGCTCGATGTGGACGTCGTCCCCGGCGGGCAGCACCTCGACCTCGACGCCGGGTACGGCGCGTGGCCGTCGGTGCTCGCGTGGTGCCGCGACCCCGGCACCCGGCTCGTCGGTCGGTGAGGAGCCCTCAGGCCGGTGCCGGGACGCCCAGCGCGACGCTGAGGTCGTCGCGGACCGACACCAGCCGTCGCCCGGCGGTGGCGCGCGCGTCGTGCAGCCCGACATCGGTGGTCGCGTCGACCGGGACCATCGCCTCGAGGTAGCACTTGAGCTTCGGCTCGGTCCCGGAGGGGCGTGCGACGACCCGGACGCCGTCGGCGAGGGTGAAGCGGAGTGCGTCGGTCGGCGGCAGGTCCTCACTGCCCTCACTGAGGTCGTCGAGGCGGACGACCTCGAGCCCGCCGAGCCGGTCCGGCGGAGTGGTCCGCAGCCGCCTCATCGCCGCGTTGATCTGCTCGAGCTCCGCGACCCGGACGCTGAGCTGGTCGGTGGCGTGCACCCCGTGCTCCCGGGCCAGGTCGTCGAGCCGGTCCTGGAGCGTCCGCCCCTCCGCGCGGAGCGCCGCAGCGAGCCCGACGGTGAGCAGCGCGGCGGAGACGCCGTCCTTGTCGCGGACCAGGTGCGGGGCCACGCAGTAGCCGAGCGCCTCCTCGTAGCCGTACACCAGCCCCGGGACCCGGGCGATCCACTTGAAGCCGGTCAGCGTCTCGACGTACGGCTGGTCGTGCGCCGCAGCCAGCCTGCCGAGCATCGAGGAGGAGACGATCGAGGCCGCGTAGACCCCGTGCGTCCCGCGGCGCAGCAGCAGGTCGCCGAGGAGCACGCCGAGCTCGTCGCCACGGAGCATCCGCCACCGGCCGTCGGTCGTCGGCACCGCAGCCGCGCAGCGGTCGGCGTCCGGGTCGTTGGCGACGGCGAGGTCGGCGCCCACCGCGGCAGCCTGCGCCAGCGCGAGGTCCATGGCGCCGGCCTCCTCCGGGTTGGGGAAGGCGACCGTCGGGAACGCCGCGTCCGGCTCGGCCTGCTCGCCGACCGCGCGGACGGCCGGGAACCCGGCGCGGCGCAGCACGCGGGCCACGGTGTCCGAGCCGACCCCGTGGAGGGCGGTGTGGACGACGGTGACGTCGCGCGGGCCGTCGACCGCCAGGCCGGCGACCGCCTCGACGTAGGTCTCCAGCAGGTCCTCGCCCAGGACCTCACCCGGACCCCCTCGCGGGACGTCGGCGAGCGCCCCGACGCGGTCGATCGCCGCGGCGATGCCGGCGTCGGCCGGCGGGACGATCTGGCTGCCGTCGCCGAGGTAGACCTTGTAGCCGTTGTCCTGCGGCGGGTTGTGGCTCGCGGTCACCATGACCCCGGCGGCGCACCCGAGGTGGCGGACCGCGAACGCCAGGACGGGCGTGGGCAGCGGTCGGGGGAGGACCAGCGCGCGGAAGCCGACGCCGGTCGTCACCGCGGCCGTGTCGTGGGCGAAGACCTCGGAGTTCCGGCGCGCGTCGTACCCGATGACGACCGTGCCGGTGGCGCCCTGCTCCCGCAGGTACGCCGCGAGCCCAGCGGCTGCCCGGACGACGACCACGCGGTTCATCCGCATCGGACCCGCACCGAGGGCGCCGCGCAGGCCGGCGGTCCCGAACTGCAGCGTGCCGGCGAACCGGTCGGCCAGGTCGGCCGCGGCCGGTCCCTCAGGGTCGGCCGAGGCGTCGACGACGAGCTGCTCCAGCTCGGCGCGGGTCTCCTCGTCCGGGTCCTCGGCCAGCCAGGCCCGTGCCTGCTCCAGCAATCCGTCGAGGTCGGTCACGGAGCGCAACCTACGCGCTCGTCGCGTGTGTCCGGGGCCTGCCCCGGGTCACCGCTTCCGAGCGGAGAACACCGGCGGCTGCCGCCGGACGGCGGCGTCCCGGGCCGCCCGGTGGTTGGCGCTGAGCAGCAGCGCGAGCTGTTCGGCGCGCTCGCGCGCGAACGTCCGCCGGGGCGTCGCGCCCCAGGTGCTCTCGAACAGCCGCTTGGTCGCGGCCACGGCGTCGGGGGAGCGCTCGCCGAGCTGGCGCACGAGCTCCTCGGCCGCATCCATCGGGTCCTCCGCGAGCGTCGTCACCAGTCCGAGCTCGTGCGCCCGGTGGCCGGAGATCGTCGCGCCGGTCATCGTGAGGAGCTTCGCGTTGTCGATCCCGACCAGCTGCGCGAGGCTCCGCACCCCGGACATGTCGGGGACCAGGCCCCACCGGGCCTCCAGCACCGACCACTGCGCGTCGGGCGTGCTGATCCGGAAGTCGGCGCCCAGGGCCAGCTGCAGACCGGCGCCGTAGCAGTGGCCCTTGACGACGGCGATGACCGGCACCGGCAGCCGCCGCCACCCCCACGCCGCCTCCTGGAAGACGTTGGTCCCGCGGACCACCGAGGGGATGAAAGACCGCGCGACGCGCGCAGGGTTGCGCATCGTCGAGGCGAAGTCCAGCCCGGCGCTGAACGACTCGCCGGCACCGGTGAGCACCACCGCGCGCAGCGTCCGGTCCTTCGCGAGCCGGCGGCTGGTCGCGACGAGCTCCGCCAGCATCTCCAGCGTCAGGCCGTTGAGCTTGTCGGGCCGGTCGAGCCACACGTGCGCCAGCCCGTCGTCGACCGTGCAGGTGATGCCGCGGGTCGAGGTGGTCGTCACGGCGCCATGGTAGGCAGCCCGCGTCAGCGGAGGTCGCGCCGCATGAGCACCCGGGGGAAGCCGCCGGAGACCGCGTCGGTGTCCGCCGCCTTGGCGAAGCCGGCCCGCTCGAACACCCCGCGCGTCCCGACGTAGGCCATCGTGAGGTCGACGCGGCGACCGTGGTTGTCGACCGGGTAGCCCTCGACCGCCGGCGCCCCCTGCGACCGTGCGTAGGCCACCGCGCCCTCGAGGAGGGCGGCGGAGACGCCCTTGCCGCGGTGCCCGGGGCGGACCCGGATGCACCAGACGGACCACACGGGCAGGTCGTCGACGTGGGGGATCTTCGTCGACCGGGCGAACGGCAGCTCCGACCGCGGGGCGACCGCCGCCCACCCGACCACCTCGCCGACCTCGCCGATGCCTCGCCGTCCTCGCCGTCCTCGCCGTCCTCGTAGCCGAGGACGCCGGGTGCGCGGTCGCGGCTGCAGAGGTCCCGGACGAAGTCCCCGCGGGCCGGACCGACGAGCGAGCGGTTGAGCCTCGCGTCGACCCGGTGGCTGAGGCACCAGCACACCGACGCGTCGGGCCGCTTGGGCCCGAGCATCGTGGCGACGTCGTCGAACCGGTCGAGCGTCGCCGGGCGGACCATGAGGCCCATGCCCGGCTCAGGCGCCCGCGTCGGAGGCCGCGTCCGCGCTCTGCGCCGCGAGCGCCATGGCGGCCACGGCGATCGGCGGCGGGGCGTGGAAGTCGTAGGCGCGGAACAGGACCGCGTGCGGGACGCCGAGGCGCTGCCCCTGCATCGCGGTGATGGCGGTGATCATGACGCGGGGCGGCGGGTGGCCGGGGATGCCGGCCAGGTACTCGCGGTGCGCCTCCAGGGAGGCGATGCCCCGTTGCAGCGGCTCGCCGGTCACGTCGACGCCGTGCGTCGGGCGGGTGTCCCCGGAGACGAGGAGCCAGCGCGGCGCGTGGGGCTCGAGACCCTCCTCCAGCAGCTCCGGGAAGACCCACCGGTTGCCGGCGTCGCGCAGGGCGTCGACCGCCGCAAGCCCGGCGACGCGGTGGTCGGCCTGGTTGAGGCCGGCCACGAACTCGACCTCCCACGACCCGACGAGGACGGCGTCGGGTCGGTAGGACCGGATGACCCGGGCGATGTCGCGCCGCACCTCCAGGGAGTAGGTCAGCACCCCGTCCGGGTGGTGCAGGAAGTCGACGCGGGTCACCCCGACCGCGTGGGAGCCGGCGACCTGCTCACGCACCCGCAGCTCGGCGGTCTCCTCCGGTGGCCGGGCGTCCATCCCGGCCTCGCCGCGCGTCAGCAGCAGGTAGGCGACGTCGATCCCCTGGCTCGTCCAGGCGGCCACGGCCGAGGAGGTGCCGTACTCGACGTCGTCGGGGTGGGCCACGACGCAGAGGACGCGCGTGAAGGACTCGTCGGGGAAGGGGACCACGGCGTCGGTGGACATCCGGCGACAGTAGCGAGGCGCCGGTGCGCGTGGCAGCCCCCGGACCAGAACAGTCCAGGGTCCCCGGTCGCCGGGGGCGGCCCGCCCGGTCAGCGGTCCGGCGTCGCGAACGGGTCGGTGATGTCGCGGAGCGCCGCCAGGGTCTCCTTCAGCTCACGGAAGCGGGTGCGCCCCAGGTGCGCCTCCCAGGCGGCCTCCACCTCCTCGACGACAGGAGTGCTGAGCTCGACCAGCTCCCGGCCCTTGGCGGTGATCGTGACGAGCCGTGCGCGCGCGTCGGCGGGGTCCGGCACGCGTTCGACGTAGCCGGCTCCCTCGAGCTGGTCGACGATGGAGCCGAGGGTCTGCTTGCTCAGCTGGGCGGCGGCGGCGAGATGAGCCATGCGTGACCCGCCGGGGTCGATCCGCTGGAAGACCCTGGCCTGGCTCAACCCGAGCTCGTGTCCCCTGGCCCGCAACGCCGCCAGGACCGCGGACTCCATCGACCGGTAGGGGATGAAGAGCAGCAGGCCCAGGTTCAGCGGCGCGTCGTCGTCGGTCACCGGCCCATGCTTGCACGTAGTCCGAAGTTCGGACTAATGTGGAGGGGCGTACGAGGAGGCGGCCATGACGGACGAGGACTACTGGACAGCGGTACGCGACCTGCGGCTCCGCACCGCCGACCTGCTCGAGTCATTGTCGCCACCGGAGTGGGACGCGCCCTCGCTCTGCGCGGGGTGGCGGGTGCGCGACGTCGCCGGTCACCTGGCGCTGGTGCCGGTCATCACCACGTGGCAGATGGTCGCCGCCGCTCCGCGCGCTCGGTTCGACCCGAACCGGATCAACACCTCGCTCGCCGTCCGGGCCGGCTCCCAGCCCCCGGAGCGGATCCTCACGCAGCTGCGGGAGCACGCGGCGGACCGCCGTACGGCGCGGACGCTGGACACCCGCGACTCCCTGTTCGACGTGATCGTCCACAGTCAGGACATCGCGCTGCCGGTGGGCAGGCAGCTCGCCGTGCCGCCGACAGCCACCCGCCGCGGTCTGGAGCGGGTGTGGGGGATGGGGTGGCCGTTCTCGGCCAGGAAGCGGCTCGCAGGTCTGACGCTGCGCGCGACCGACACGGACTGGACGGTCGGCGAGGGGCCGGAGGTCGCGGGGACCGCGCTGTCCCTCCTGCTGCTCCTGACCGGCCGTCGCGCCGTCGTCCTCGGCTCGCTGACCGGTCCTGGGGTCGACGCCCTGCGGGTCTGAGGCCCGCCGGACCAGCGTGCCCGGGTCGCTGGTCGGGCCTCCTCGGTAGGTTCCGGTGGTGGACCGCCCGAGGGACTGGACCCGTGACCAGCGGTCCGTGCGCACGGTCGTCGCGAGCGAGGGGGCGCCGGCGGACCCAGGGGAGTGGCCCGCGTCCGTGCCGGCCGTCGGTCAGCTGCTGCGCGACGGGTGGGAGCTGCCGCCGGGCGTGACCTTCCTCGTCGGGGAGAACGGCAGCGGGAAGTCGACGCTGGTCGAGGCCGTGGCGATGGCGTTCGGGCTGGCCGCCGAGGGCGGCACCCGCAACGTGCAGCGGGAGACCCGGGCCACCGAGTCGCCGCTGCACCGGTGGATCACCCTCGAGCGGTCCACGGGGCGTCCCGCTGGGGGTTCTTCCTCCGGGCCGAGACCATGCACGGCTACTTCACGCGCCAGGAGGAGTACAGCACCGAGCGGGACCCGTCGTTCCACGAGCTGAGCCACGGCGATTCCTTCCTCGAGGTGCTCCGGACCCGCTTCGACTCACCGGGCCTCTACTGCCTCGACGAGCCGGAGGCGGCACTCTCGTTCAGCGCCCAGGTCGCGCTGGTCAGCACCCTGCACGACCTCGCCGCGGCCGGCGCGCAGGTGCTGTGCGCCACGCACTCACCGCTGCTCGCGGCCCTCCCGGGCGCCCGGATCCTCGAGCTCGGGCCCTGGGGGATGCGGCGGGCGGAGTGGGAGGAGCTCGAGCTCGTGCACCACTGGCGCCGGTACCTCGAGGCGCCGATGCGTTACCTCCGGCACGTCCTCGACGCGGACTGAGCGGGGTCCGCTGGTCGCGAGGCGCGCAAGGGGGCCGTGTCAGGGTGGCGGCATGAGCGAGTCGGCACAGCCGCTGGTGGTCGTCACGGGGGCGAACGGGTTCGTGGGTTCGAGGGTCTGCGCGGCGCTGGCCGAGCGCGGTGGGTCGGTGCGGGCCGTCGTACGACGTGCCGGGACGGCCCCGGCGCTCGCGGGTGTCGAGGAGCGGGTCGGCGACTTCCAGGACGCGGACGTCGCGGGCCTCGTCGTCGCAGGTGCGTCCGCGGTCGTCACCACGGTGCACCCCATGGGCTCCGACCCGGACACCCAGCGTCGGACCGCGGTCGAGGGCACCTCGGTCGTCGGCCGGGCGGCCCGCGACGCCGGCGTACCGCGCCTGGTGCACCTCTCGACGGCGGCCGTCTACGACCGGTCGACCGGCGCAGGCGACGTCCACGAGGGGTCACCGCTGGTCAGCGACGACGCCGGGCCGTACGCCGTCACCAAGCGCGACACCGACGCCGCGCTTGCGAGGATCGAGGGGCTCACGCGCGTCCTCGTCCGTCCGCCGGCGATCCTCGGACCCGGTGAGCGGTCGATGTGGAACACGCTCCGTCCGGCCCAGATGGGACAGGAGGAAGCGGCCCGACGGACCGTCCCGGACCTCAGCTTCGCCTGGGTGCACGTCGACGACCTCGTCCGCCTCGTGGCAGACCTGGCGTGCGACCGGGTCGCGACGTCGACGGACCCCGAGGAGGGACCGGTCGAGGGCGGGTGCACGGCCGTGAACGTCGCCGGAGGACCGGCGTCGGCCCGGGACTACTACGGGACGGTCACGAGGGCGCTCGGCCTCGAGCCGGTCTGGGAGGAGGGGCCTGCCTGGACGGGGCAGGTCGTCGCGCACCGGGCCCGGCGCTGGGGCTGGGCGCCGACGGTCGACCTCGGCCAGGCGCTCGCGGAGCTCGAGGAGGGCCTCCGCCCCCGCCGAGCCGTCCCTCGTGACGGGTCGAGCCGCCCCTCGTGACGGGCGGGTCCGCGCGTGGTCGGCGGCGTCGGGCGGTTGTGCACAGGCGGTCCTGTCGGAGCCGGACGCTGTCGGTGCCGGGTGACACCGTGAAGGCATGTCGGAGCAGGCGGCTGCTGGTGCGGTCAGGACACCGGTGGAGGAGCGGCAGCACCCGCTGCACGTCTTCGCCGGGCGGCTGAGCGCCGACCTGGACGACCTCGCCGAGGTCCCCGCCCTGTCCCTGAGCCGCGAGGAGACGGCAGAGGCGCTCGTGGAGCTGACGACGGCCGTCTCGCGGCTCCGCGCCGTGCAGCTCGCGGTCCTCGCACACGCGGACCGGATCGATCTGGCGGCGTCCGGCGACGCCCCGTCGACCGCAGCGTGGCTGCGGAGCCGGGTCCCGGTGACCGGGCCGGGCGCCACCCGGGAGGTCGCCCTCGCGACGGCCCTCGACCAGGAGGTCCACGCGTCGACCGCCGCCGCGACCGCCCGAGGTCGGGTGCTGGCCGACCAGGCGCAGGTCATCGTCGGGGCGATCGACGCGCTGCCGCCCTCGGTCGGCCTCGAGGACCGCTGCCGGGCGGAGGAGCACCTCGTCGCGCTCGCCGCGACCCACGACGCCGCCGCGCTCAAGGTCCTCGGTCGGCGGGTGCTCGAGGTGATCGATCCGGACGCAGCCGACGCAGAGCTGGCGCGCCGTCTCGAAGCCGAGGAGGCCGCGGCCGCCAGGGCGACCAGCCTCTCGCTCACCGACGACGGGACGGGCACGACCCACGGCCGGTTCCGCATCCCCACCCTCGTCGGTCACATGCTCCGGACCGCGTTGCAGTCGCTGGCGAACCCGGCTCTCCCCGACCCGGTCCCACGCACCGACGCCGACGGCAGACGTCGCCCGACCCCGGTGGTGCTGGGCGATGCGTTCGCGGAGTACGTCAAGCGGTTCCCGGTCACCGCTCTGCCCAGGACGGGCGGGGTCAACGCCACGGTGGTCGTCACCATCCCGCTGGAGACCTTGGAGGGACGACTGCGGGCCGCGGACCTGCTCGGGACCTCCCACCAGCTGTCACCCGCCGCCGCGCGGAGGTTGGCCTGCGCCGCCGGTGTGCTGCCGGCAGTCCTCGGGACCGCCTGTCAGGTCCTCGACCTCGGGCGGCGCGCGCGGACCGCGTCGACGTCGCAACGCGTCGCCCTGACGGTCCAACAGCAGGGCACGTGCGGTGTCGAGCACTGCGACCGGCCCGCAGCCTGGGGCGACGCCCACCACTGGAAGCAGCGCTGGGTCGACGGCGGCCGCACCGACCTCGCCGATCTCGTCCTCGTGTGCGCGCGCCACCACACGCTGGCCCATCTCCCCGGCCGGACGCTGGTACCCCAGCCGGGCGGCCGTTACCGCATCCTGCGGACGTGAGAGACCGCCGACCCCTCGCAGCTCAGGGGAGCGCCGGCTCAGTCCCGGGATCCCCGCCCGGGTCGTCCGGCGTCGCCTCGATCGGCGGGGGTGGCAGCGCTCCCGGCTCCTCGAGCTCGGCCGGGTCGTCGGGTACCGGCTCGGACGGGTCCATACCGGGGAGCGGATCCAGGTCGCCTGACTCGGTCATGCCCCAGTGTCGCCGTGCAGCGCCGATCCGTCACGTGGCCTCGCGGAGGTGGCACGACGGCGCCCCGGCGATCGGTGAGTGGGACGGTAGGTTCAGCAGCGATGAGCCAGCGCCTCGTAGCCGTGGTCGACGGGCTCGGCGTCGAGCCCCACCACCGGGTCCTCGAGATCGGCTGCGGTCACGGCGTGGCCGCGACCCTGGTCTGCGAACGGCTCGAGTCAGGGCGCTACACCGGCGTCGACCGGTCACCGGCGATGGTCGACGCAGCGCGGCGGCGCAACCGGCGGTACGTCGACACTGGCACGGCGGAGTTCCTCGTCGCCGACCTCGAGGACCTGCCGTTGCACAGCCGCCGGTTCGACCTCGTGTTCGCGGTCAGGGTCGGGCTGTTCCACCGCGAACCCGAGCGGGCCCGCGCCCTCGTCGCGCCCTGGCTGGCCCAGGACGGCCGCGTGCTGGCCTTCTACGACGTCCCTGGCGCCACCGGCGGCGGCGCGGAGGGCCGTCGCTGACGTGTCACCGCCGGGGGTCCGCAGCCGGGCGACTCATCCTCGCTCCTCGGCCACGCTGTTCCCGCCGTCGACGACCAGGCACTGCCCGGTCACGTAGGAGGCACCCGGCGAGCACAGGAAGGCGATGGCAGCAGCCACCTCGTCCGGGGTCGCGCTCCGCCCGACGGGTGTGCGGAACGCCTGGCGTGCCTCGTCCTCGGTCTGGCTGCCGGTCCGGATCCAGCCGGGCGCCACCGCGTTGGCGGTCACACCGTCCCCGGCGTGGTCGACCGCGAGCGCCCGCGCCAGCCCGACCATGCCGGCCTTCGCCGCGGCGTACGCCGCTTCGGCACGCATTGCCATGACCGGGCCGGTCACCGACGCCACCATCACCACCCGGCCCCAGCCCTGGTCCTGCATCCCAGGCAGCACCGCACGGGTGGTGAGGAAGGCGGTGTCGAGGTTGCGCGCGAGCGAACGGCGCCACTGCTCGTGGCTCATCCCGGTCACCGTCCCGGACTCGGCGCCGCCGCGTGACGACGGCTCCAGCACCGGCGCGCTGAGGCTCGTCATCCCCGCGTTGTTCACCAGGACGGTCGGCGGCCCGAGCGCTCGCTGCACCGACAGCACCGCGTCGCGCACCTGGTGCTCGTCGGTGAGGTCGGCGACGACCCCGACCGACCGGATGCCGTCGACCTTCAGCTCGGCGGCCCGCTCGTGGGCTCGGCCGGTCGTCGCCGCCACCGCGACGCGGGCTCCGAGCGCGCCCAGCAGCCGGGCCGTGGCGAGCCCGATGCCGTCCGGCGCTCCGGCCCCGGTGACCAGGGCGACCCGCCCGCTGAGGTCGAAGGGCGCCGGGAGGCCGCCACGACCGTTCCCTCCGTCCGCGGGACCGCCGGTCCTGGCAGCGCCGGCCACCTCAGACCCGCGGCAGGACGGCGCCCAGCAGCTCGCCCATCCGCGCGGCCGAGGCGCGCCCGGCCTCGAGGACCTCGGCGTGGTCCAGCGGCTCCCCGGTGATGCCGGCGGCGAGGTTCGTGACGAGCGAGAGGCCCAGCACCTCCATCCCGGCCTCGCGGGCGGCGATCGCCTCGAGCGTCGTCGACATCCCCACGAGGTCGCCGCCGATGGCGCGGACCATCGCGATCTCGGCAGGCGTCTCGTAGTGGGGCCCCGGGAACTGCACGTAGACGCCTTCCTCGAGCGCCGGCTCCACCTCCCGGCACAGCGACCGCAGCCGCGGGGAGTAGAGGTCGGTGAGGTCGACGAAGGTGGCGCCCTCCAGCGGGCTGGTCGCCGTCAGGTTGACGTGGTCGCTGATGAGCACCGGCGTGCCCGGCGCCCAGTGCTCGCGGAGCCCGCCGCACCCGTTGGTCAGCACGACGGCCCGGCACCCGGCCGCCGCGGCGGTCCTCACCCCGTGGACGACCGCACGGACACCTCGCCCCTCGTAGAGGTGGGTCCGGCCCAGGAAGACCAGCAGGGTCCGGTCACCGGCGCGCACCGACCGGACCCGGCCCGCGTGGCCGGCGACGGCGGGCGGCGCGAACCCCGGCAGGTCGGTCGACGCGACGTCGGCGACCACGTCGCCCAGAGCGTCCACGGCCGGCAGCCACCCCGACCCGAGGACCAGCGCCACGTCGTGCGACGCGACGCCGGTCAGCTCGTGGAGCCGGGCGGCAGCGGCAGCGGCGCTCTCGGCGTACGTCTCAGGCACCGCCGCAGGGTAGCGGAGGGCGCCCGGGCCGTCCGGGTCACGCCCCGCTGGACCGGCACGGGCGCCGTCGCAGCGCCCCGACGTAGTCCGACGGCGCCCCGGCGGCCTCGGCGGCGTCGGCCAGCATCCCGAGGTACGACGCCGACGGGAGCCCGCCCTCGTAGGCGCCGAGCACGTAGGTCCAGGCGAGCTGCTCGCCCCGCAGCGACGCGACGCGGACGCGCGTCTTGATGTAGAGCCCCGTCGTCGCGCTCTCGATCTCGTCCAGGCGCGCGGCGTCGTGCTCGGTCACGTCGTACAGAGCGACGAAGACCTGGTCGAGGTGGTCCTCGACGACGGTCGCGAGGGAGCCGTCCCAGCCGAACTCCTCACCCCCGAAGGTGAGCCGCCAGCCGAGCAGCCACCCCGTCCCCTGCAGCGGCGAGTGCGGGCAGCGCTCGAACATCAGCTGGGGGTCCATGTTGGGCCCGTACGCCGCGTAGAGGGTCACCGCCGCAGGATAGTGACCGCCGGAGGTCCTCCCGATGCGACCGCCGACCGCCCGCGGACCCGGGTGGGACACTGGCGGGGTGACTCACGTGGCGATCATCGGCGGGGGACCCGGCGGGTACGAGGCGGCGCTCGTGGCCAGGCAGCTGGGCGCGGACGTGACGGTGGTCGACAGCGACGGCATCGGCGGCTCGGCGGTCCTCACCGACTGCGTGCCGAGCAAGACGCTGATCTCGACCGCGGAGATCATGGCGATCGGCGAGCGGGCACCCGAGCTCGGTGTCTCCTTCCCGGCCGGCGACGGCGCGGGGGTCGCGGTCGACCTCGTCAAGCTCAACGAGCGGGTGGTGGGACTCGCACGCGCACAGTCGGCGGACATCGAGGGCCGGCTGGTCCGCGACGGCGTCCGCGTGGTCCGGGCCCAGGGGCGGCTCGACGGTCCCCAGCGGGTGGTCGCCACGTCCGCCGACGGCCGGGAGGAGGTCCTCGAGGCCGACACCGTCCTCGTCGCGACCGGCGCGTCGCCCCGCACGCTGCCGACGGCGCAGCCCGACGGTGAGCGGATCCTGGACTGGGAGCAGCTCTACGACCTGCAGGAGCGGCCCCAGCACCTCGTCGTCGTCGGCTCCGGCGTCACCGGGGCGGAGTTCGCGGGCGCCTACAACGCCCTCGGTCTCGAGGTCACTCTGGTCAGCAGCCGCGACCGGGTGCTGCCCGGGGAGGACCCGGACGCCGCGGAGGTGATCGAGCAGGTCTTCAAGCGGCGCGGGATGACCGTGCTGAGCCGGTCACGCATGGCGTCGGTCAGCCGTGACGGCGACACGGTCACCGTGACCCTCGAGGACGGGCGCGAGGTCGTCGGGTCCCACTGCCTCCTCGCACTCGGGTCGGTGCCCAACACCGACGGCCTCGGGCTGGCCGAGGCCGGCGTCGAGCTGGGGAAGGGCGGCTACGTCACCGTCGACAAGGTCTCGCGCACCACCGCCCGCGGGGTGTACGCCGCCGGCGACTGCACCGGGGTGCTGATGCTCGCGTCCGTGGCCGCGATGCAGGGGCGGATCGCGATGTGGCACTCGCTCGGGGACGCCGTCGCCCCGCTCAACCTCAAGGCGGTCTCCTCGAACGTCTTCACCGCCCCCGAGATCGCCACGGTCGGCTGGTCGCAGCGGTCCGTCGACGACGGCGAGATCGAGGTGGAGACCGTGACGCTGCCGCTCGCGACCAACGCGCGGGCCAAGATGCAGGGCGTCCGCGACGGGTTCGTCAAGCTCTTCAGCCGGCCGGGGTCCGGGACCCTCGTCGGCGGCGTCGTGGTGGCCCCGCGCGCGAGCGAGCTCATCCACGTCATCTCGCTCGCCGTCGCCCAGCGGCTCACCGCCGACCAGCTGGCGCAGGCGTTCACCGTCTACCCGTCGATGAGCGGCTCCGTCGCCGAGGCGGCGCGGCGGCTGCACCACGTGCGCTGAACCCGCCCCGCGCGGTCGCCCGGTGAGCGACGATGGCCCGATGTCGAGGTCCCACCGCGCTCTCACCGCCGTCCTGACCGCCACGCTCGCCGGGGGCCTGACCGCCGCGCTGGCCGGCAGCGTCGGGGCGGGCCCGGCCGCGGCCGTGGCGACCGACCAGTGGTACCCGGTGCCGCGCGACGGGTCCTACACGGTCAGCGGCCACGGCTACGGGCACGGCCACGGGATGTCGCAGCACGGCGCCCAGGGCGCGGCGCTCCGGGGCCTGCGCCACGAGCAGATCCTCGACTTCTACTACCCCGGGACCGACCTCGGCACGGCTCGCCGCAAGATCCGGGTGCTCCTCACCGCCGACACCGGAACCGACCTCGTCGTCGGGGCCCGCCGGGGGCTGCGGCTGCGGGACCGGGGGAGCGACACGGCGTACGACCTGCCGCGCGGCCAGGGTGCGACGCGCTGGCGGCTGACGGTCGACCGCGGCCGTGACGTCGTCGACTGGTACGACGGGTCGTGGCACCGCTGGCGTCCCGGGGGACGTGACGCACTCGCCGGCGAGGGACAGTTCTCGGCGGAGGGCCGTCCGCTGACGCTGTTCCTGCCGTCGGGGTCCGCGCAGTACCGCGGCGCGCTCCGGCACGCGGTCCCCAGCGCCGGGTCGAGCGACCGGGCAACCGTCAACGTGGTCGGGCTCGACGACTACGTGCGCGGGGTCGTTCCCGCGGAGATGCCCGCCTCGTGGGAGCCCGAGGCGGTGCAGGCCCAGGCGGTCGCGGCCCGGACCTACGGCGCCTGGGACCGGGCGGAGGACCGGTCCGACTACGCGCACATCTGCGACACGACGTCCTGCCAGGTGTACCGCGGCGTGGCCGGTGAGCACCCGTTGGGCGACGCGGCCGTCGCCGCGACGTCGAAGCAGGTGCTGCGCTACGACGGGTCGCCGGCCTTCACCCAGTTCTCGGCGAGCTCGGGGGGCTGGACCTCGGCAGGCAGCATGCCGTACCTCCGTGCGAAGGAGGACCCGTACGACGACTGGTCGGGCAACTCCGTGCACGACTGGTCGGTCTCGCTGTCGGCGGCGGCGGTCAGCCGGGCGTGGCCGTCGATCGGGAGGCTTCGGACGATCCACGTGACCAGCCGGGACGGCAACGGGCAGTGGAACGGGCGGGTCTGGTCGATGACGCTGGTCGGCAGCCGGGACCGGGCGACGGTCTCGGGTGACACCTTCCGCTCCAGGTTCGGGCTCCGGTCCAGCTGGTTCCGCCTCCGCTGACGCGCCCCGGCGTGCCGTGGGCCGTCAGGACTTCAGCTCACAGAGGACCGCGCCGCTGGTGACGGTGGCGCCCACCTCGGCGCGGAGCCCCGTGACGGTCCCGGCCTTGTGCGCCTTGAGCGGCTGCTCCATCTTCATCGCCTCGATGACGAGGATCGTGTCGCCCTCGGCCACGGTGTCCCCGTCGGCGACGGCGACCTTGACGATCGTCCCCTGCATCGGGGAGGTGACGGCGTCCCCGGACGCCGTTGCACCGGCCTTCTTGCCACCGGAGCGCCGGGGCCGTTTCGCCGCCACCCCCGCGACGGCGCCGGCGACCATCCCGAGCCCTGCCGGGAGCACGACCTCGAGCCGCTTGCCGCCGACCTCGACCGTCACCGACTGCCGCTCGACCGGCTCGGGTGCCGGAGCCGCCGCGCCGGCGTACGGCGGGATGCGGTTGTCGAACTCGGTCTCGATCCAGGACGTATGGACCCCGAAGGCATGGTCGTCGCCGACGAAGGCCGGGTCCTCGACGGCGGCACGGTGGAAGGGGATGACCGTGGGCATCCCCTCGACGACGAACTCCGCGAGCGCCCGGCGGGAACGGGCCAGCGCGTGGCTGCGGTCCCGTCCCGTGACCACGAGCTTCGCCACCAGCGAGTCGAACGCGCCGGGGACGGTCTCGCCCTCGGCGTACCCCTCGTCGATGCGGACGCCGGGTCCGGCGGGGACCCGCCAGGTCGCCAGCGTCCCCGGGGCCGGCATGAATCCGCTCCCGGCGTCCTCCGCGTTGATCCGGAACTCGATCGAGTGGCCCCGCACCTCGGGGTCGCCGTAGCCGAGCTCCTCGCCCGCCGCGATCCGGAACATCTCGCGCACCAGGTCCAGGCCCGTGACCTCCTCGGAGACCGGGTGCTCCACCTGGAGCCGGGTGTTGACCTCGAGGAAGGAGATGGTGCCGTCCTGGCCGACGAGGAACTCGCAGGTGCCGGCGCCGACGTAGCCGGCCTCGCGGAGGATCGCCTTGGACGCGTCGTAGAGGGTCGCGACCTGCTCAGCGGAGAGGTACGGCGCCGGCGCCTCCTCGACGAGCTTCTGGTGCCGCCGCTGGAGGGAGCAGTCGCGGGTCGAGACCACGACGACGTTGCCGTGCCGGTCGGCGAGGCACTGGGTCTCGACGTGGCGCGGTCGGTCGAGGTAGCGCTCGACGAAGCACTCGCCGCGACCGAAGGCGCCGACCGCCTCCCGGACCGCGGACTCGTAGAGGTCGGCGACCTCGTCCTCGTGGCGGGCGACCTTCAGACCGCGCCCGCCGCCGCCGAACGCGGCCTTGATCGCGATCGGGAGGCCGTGCTCGCGCGCGAAGGCGACGACCTCCTCAGCGCCGGACACGGGGTCGGGGGTCCCGGCGACCAGCGGTGCGCCGACCCGCTGCGCGATGTGGCGCGCCTGCACCTTGTCGCCGAGCGCGTCGATCGCCGACGGCGGGGGGCCGATCCAGGTCAGCCCGGCGTCGGTGACGGCGCGGGCGAACGCCGCGTTCTCGGCGAGGAAGCCGTAGCCGGGGTGGACGCTGTCGGCACCGCTGCGGAGGGCGACCTCGAGGATCTTCTCGATCGACAGGTAGGACCCGGCCGGCGTCGCGCCGCCGAGGCTGTGGGCCTCGTCGGCCAGCCGCACGAACAGGGCGTCGCGGTCGGGGTCGGCGTACACCGCGACGCTGCCGATGCCGGCGTCCTTACACGCGCGGACGACCCGGACCGCGATCTCACCGCGGTTCGCGACGAGCACCTTGCGGAGGGGACGCGGCTGCGGGCTCTCGGTCGACGCTCCGGTCACGCGACAGCTCCTTCTCGGTGGGGGCGGTCGGAGTCTAGGGGGACCCGGTCCCAGGGAGCGCCGCGAGCACTGAGCAACACTGAGGACATGTCGTTCCAGCTGTCGCCCGAGCACGAGGCGTTCCGTCAGATCGTCCGCGACTTCGCCGAGAAGGAGATCGCCCCGCACGTCGGGGCCTGGGACAAGGCCCACCACTTCCCGACGGACCTGGTGCAGCAGCTCGGCGAGCTGGGGCTCTTCGGGCTGACCGCGCCGGAGGAGTACGGGGGGGCCGGGGAGGACGGCGACTTCACCAGTCTCTGTGTGGCGATCGAGGAGCTCGGCCGCGTCGACCAGTCCATCGGCATCACGCTGGAGGCCGGCGTCGGGCTCGGCATCAACCCGATCCTCACCTACGGAACGCAGGAGCAGCGCGAGCAGTGGCTGCCCGACCTCGTGGCCGGCCGCCGCCTCGCGGGGTTCGGGCTCACCGAGGCCGGCGCGGGATCGGACGCGGGCGCGACCCGGACCCGGGCGGAGCTGACCGACGGTGAGTGGGTGGTCAACGGCTCGAAGCAGTTCATCACCAACTCCGGCTCGACGCTGACGTCGGTCGTCACGGTGACGGCCCGCACCGGGACCACGACCAGCGCCACGGGCGTCGAGCGACCCGAGATCAGCGCGATCCTCGTCCCGGCCGGCACGCCGGGTTTCGTGGTCGAGCCGGCCTACGACAAGCTCGGCTGGCACATCTCCGACACCCACCCGCTGACCCTCGACGACGTCCGCGTGCCCGAGGACCACCTGCTCGGGCAGCGGGGACGCGGCTACGCCCAGTTCCTCGCGACCCTTGACGACGGCCGGGTGGCGATCGCCGCGCTGGCGGTGGGGTGCATCCAGGCGTGCCTCGACCTGAGCGTGCAGTACGCCGGCGAGCGCACCACCTTCGGCGGGCCGATCGGCCGCAAGCAGGGCGTCGCGTTCCAGATCGCCGACCTCGAGGTGATGGCCCAGGCCGCGCGGGCCCTGACCTACCGTGCCGCCGCGATGAAGGACGCGGGTCTCTCGGGGCCCGCGGACGTGGCCCGCTTCAAGCAGGCCGCCTCGGTGGCCAAGCTCTACGCCTCGGAGTCGGCGGTCACCGCGACCCGCGTCGCCACCCAGGTGTTCGGGGGTTACGGGTTCATGGAGGAGTACCCGGTCGCGCGGTTCTACCGGGACGCGAAGATCCTGGAGATCGGCGAGGGCACCTCGGAGGTGCAGCGGATGCTCATCGCGCGGGGGCTCGGGCTGCCGGTCGAGTGACCGGTCGAGTGACTGCCCACGTGCGTCAGGCCGAGTCGTAGGCGCGCCGCAGCGCCGCGAGGTCGAGCTTCTTCATGGAGAAGATCGCCTCGGCGACCGCCTTCTCCTTCGCCGGGTCGGCGGGCCCGAGCTGCGCAGCATGCTCGGGACGACCTGCCAGGAGAAGCCGACGTCGCCTCGCTGAACGCGAACTCCGGCCCGCCGTTGAGGGCGGTGAACGGTCGACCGTCGAGCTCGAACTCGACCGTCATGGCCGTCCCGGCAGGGAAGGGAGCGGGGAACGGGCTGCCCTCGGGGGAGCGCTGCACGTGGGTGACCGCCGAGTTCGGGAAGACCGAGCAGTAGAACTCGGCGGCCTCCTCGGCTTGTCCGTCGAACCACAAGCACGGGACGGTCTCGGGCATCTGTCCTCCGCAGGGTCGCGTCCTCGAACCGGGCCGCTCAGGACGCCTCGTCGACGCGGACGGCGCCGGTGTAGCCCTCGGACAGACCCTCGGTCAGCACCGCGACGAGCGCCGGGACGTCCTCCGCGGCCAGGCGGACCGTTCCCGAGCACTGGTCCTGGCGCCAGACCGACACCACGACGACGGACGCCTCGTGGTGCCAGGTCACCCGCAGCGCGCGGCCCTCGCCGCGCTCGTCGAGCAAGATGTCGCGGCGGCGGGGGAGGCGGGCGGGGGCCATCACCCGATCATGCTCGTCGCGCCGCGGTCCGACTAGGTGTCGAGCACGGAGAAACCCGGGGGCAGGACCGGCCGCCCGGTGGCCGCGAGCAGCAGGACGCCCGCGCTCCCCCCGGTCACCGCGAGGTCGGTGACGATCCGCATCGCTTCCCGAGCGGCCGCCGGCGGGACGTCCCGCGGCAGCCCGAGCGCGGTCGCCAGGTCCGCGGTGTGCACGGTCAGCTCGAAGGTCCGGGTCGGCACGTAGTCGGCGAACCGCATCCCGCCGGCGATCGTCGTGAGCAGCACGTCCCCGTCGTGCTGCTCGACCAGCGGCAGCACGCGCTCCGCGACCGCCGCAAGCTCCCTCACCGGGTCCGGCCCGAGAGCCGTGCCGGCTTGGCGGCCGCGCTCGGCCACGTCCGGTCCCGCCGCGAGCCGGGCGGTCGCGCGGTAGTAGTCGGCGGTGGAGGGGACCTCGATGCTCGTCGCCGGGCGCCCGAGGTAGGTCTCGATCGTGAGGAACGACCGGCTGGTGTGGCCCACCAGCGATCGCACGTCCCACTCGCCGAGCGCCGGCTCGTCCCACCGGGAGCCGACCTGGTCGACCGTGCCGAGGAACCACCGCGCGGCGCTCGCGAACGCCTCCCGGTAGTCGGCGGAGCGCGGTGCCATGCGGCTGAATGTAGGGCGCCGGACCCTGGTCCGCACACCCGGTCCGGGGGCTTCCGGGACGGGTGTGCGAGGCGTAACGTCGGACGATGCTCACCATCGTGCGGCTGGCGCGAGTGGCACTCACGCTCGCGCTGGCGGTCATCACTCTCTCGTTGATCATCGCTCTGGCGAGACCCGAGACCGGACCCGTCGAGAAGGTCGTCCTGGTCCTCCTCGTCGCTGCGTGCTTCGTGCTCGCGGCGAGGATCGCCACGTGGTCGGCCCGGGCCCAGGCGTGGATCCAGCGGTCCTGACCCGGCGGGGGCTCCTCAGCTCCGCCACAGCGAGTGCCACGGCACGCCGAGCTCGCCGAGCAGCTCCCGCAGCAGCGGCAGGCTGATCCCCACGACGTTGTGCGGGTCCCCCTCGATGCCGGTCACGTACGCGCCGCCCAGTCCGTCGAGGGTGAAGGCGCCCGCCACGTGGAGCGGCTCCCCGGACGCGACGTAGGCCTCGATCTCCTCGTCCGACACCGCCGCGAACGTCACGGTGGTGCGGGCGCCCCGGCCCACCGACCGCCCGGAGCGCGTGTCGACGACCCAGTGCCCGGTGTGCAGCACACCCGACCGCCCGCGCATCCGGTGCCACCGGGCGACCGCCTCCGCCTCCGACGCCGGCTTGCCGTGCACTGCTCCGTCGAGCTCGAGGACCGAGTCGCAGCCGAGGACGAGGGCGTCCTGCTGGCCGTCGGCGACGGCCACCGCCTTGCGCCGTGCCAGCTCGAGGCTGAGCGCAGCGGGGTCGCTCAGGGTCACCGCTGCTTCGTCGACCCCGGACACGACGACGGTGGGCGAGAGCCCGGCGGCGCGCAGCGTCGCGAGTCGCGCCGGCGACTGCGACGCCAGCACGACGCGGGGGGCTCCTGCGGTCACAGCCGCGCCAGCGCCGCCACGAGCGGGTCCAGGCCGATCGACCCCAGGTCGAGAGCCGCCCGGTGGAAGGACCGCAGGTCGAACGCCGACCCCTGCCGGGCTCGCGCGTCGGCGCGGGCCCGCATCCAGAGCCGCTCACCCACCTTGTACGACGGCGCCTGGCCCGGCCACCCGAGGTAGCGGTTGACCTCGAACCGCAGCGTCTCGTCGCCCTCGTGCGAGTGCGCGCGCATGAACTCCCAGACCAGGTCCGGGGTCCAGGTCTCGCCGACCCGCCAGCCGTAGGCGTTGTCCGGCACCCGCAGCTGCAGGTGCTCGCCGATGTCCACGACGACCCGGGCGGTCCGGAACGCCTGCGCGTCGAGCATGCCGAGCCGGTCCGCCGGGTCGTCGAGCCAGCCGAGCTCGGCCATGAGCCGCTCGGCGTACAGCGCCCAGCCCTCGCCGCTTCCGGAGACCCAGCACATCTTCCGCTGCCAGCGGTTGAGCAGGTCGCTGCGGTACGCCGTCTGCGCGACCTGGAGGTGGTGACCCGGGACGCCCTCGTGGAAGACCGTCGTGGTCTCGCGCCAGGTGCTGAACCGCTGCACGCCCTGCGGGACCGACCACCACATCCGCCCGGGCCGCGTGAAGTCCTCGCTCGGGCCGGTGTAGTAGACGCCGCCGTCCTGCGTCGGGGCGAGGCAGCACTCGATCCGTCGTACCGGACCGGGGAGGTCGAAGTGCACGTCCGCGAGCTCGTCGAGCGCCCGGTCGGCCAGCGCCTGCATCCAGTCGCGGAACGCCTCCGGGGTGTTGACGGTGTACGCCGGGTCCGCGTCGAGGCGCGCGGCGACCTCCGCGACCGACGCACCGGGCTGCACCGCGGACGCGACCGACGCCATCTCCTGCTCGATGCGGAGCAGCTCGTCCCATGCCCACGCATAGGTCTCGCGGAGGTCGACCTCGGCGCCGAGGAAGTAGCGGGAGGCGAGTGCGTAGTGCTCCTCGCCGACGGCATCGAGCTCCCGGCCGAGCGGCGCGAGCTCCCCGGTGAGGAACTCCCCGAACGCCGCCACCGCTGCGGTGGCCTCCTCAGCGTGCCGTCTGAGGTCTGCGGCGAGCGCGCCGTCGGGCGGCCCGGCCTCGTAGGCGTCGACGAGCGTCGTGAACACACCCGGCGTCCCCTGCTGCCCCGTCCAGCCGCGGACCTGACCGGCCACCTCGACGTACTGCCGCCTCGCCGAGACCCGTCCGGCGGCCGCCGACTCCAGCAGTGTGCGGCGGTAGTCCTCCAGCGCCGCCGGTACGCCGGCCAGACGGCTGTCGACGGCGCGCCAGCCGGCCTCGGAGCCGGTCTCCATGAGGTCGAAGCTGGTGCGCAGCTCGTGGAGACCGCTGCTGATGACCGAGACCTCCGACTGCGGGATCCCGGCCTCGTACCGCTCGAGGTCGAGCCCGAGGCGCTCCAGGAACGCGTCCTTGGCCGCCCGTTCCCGCTCGTCGGCCGGCTCCACGGCACGCGCCGCGGCGACCGTCCGCCGGAGCAGCTCCTCGCGCCGCGCGTACCCCTCGGGGGACAGGTCGGTGAGCTCGCCGTCGTGGCCGGGGAGGCCGATCTCGGTCGCGACGACCGGGTCGGCGGCGGCGTACGCCTCCACGAAGGCATCGCAGACCGCGTCGACGGGGCGGGACGGAGCGCGGCGGTCGGGCACGGGGTCACTCACGGGGGCCGACCCTAGCCTCCGCACGCCACGCCGGTGGGCGAGCGCGGCGGGTCGGTGCCGAGCACCGAGTCGAGCGAGGCAAGGACGACCGGGTCAGCGGGCAGCGCTCCGTGGGAGGTCGTCGCCCCGGGACAGACGGACTGGACCGTGAACGTCAGCGCGCCCTCGAGGTCGGCGCTGTCGGGCGGCACCACCGTCTGGTCCTCGGTCGTCCACACCGACGCCCAACGTGGGCCGGCCGGGGTCTCGTCCCCGTCAGCCAGGCTCGTCAACAGGGGGCTGCCCGGGATGAGCTGCCGGCAGGCCGCCGGGCAGCCCACGGCCGCACCAGGCCCGGCGAGGTCGGTGCCGTGGTGCGGCGAGCCGAGCGTGAGCACCCGACGCGCGTGCTCGGCGCCGCCGTGGTCGCGCACCCAGAGGCGGGCCACCACCCCGCCGGCGGAGTAGCCGATGACGTCGACCGATCTCGCGCCGGTCCGGTCGAGGACGTCCTCGACCGTCTGCCCCAACCGATCCGCCTGGACATCGAGGTCGCCGGTGTTGGCGTCGACCGGCGGCGCAACGACCGCCTCACGACCCCGGTCCTCCAGCGCGCGCAGCAGGTCGTCGAGGACCGCGGTGCCGCCGCCGTACCCGGGCACCAGGACCACCGGTCCGGGGCGGCGCTGCGGCAGGGGGTCGGTGCGGTCCGGGCCGGCCGGGCTGTCGGAGCCGGTCGGGCTGTCGGTGCCGTCCGGGCCGTCCGGGCCGCGGCGGAGCGTGAGCCAGACGAGCGCCACGACCAGCGCCACCACCAGCGCCGCGACGAGGACGGCGGTCACCGGCACCGTCCGTCGCCGCACCGGCGGCCGGTCCTCGACCACGCCTCAGCGGGGCAGGCCGCTGGCCCGCCAGCCGCCCGGGCCCGCGACGTGGAGGCTGCGGACCTGCCGGGCGCGGGACGCCCACTGCGACACCGGCCGCCGCCGCTCGGGGGCGGCAGCAGCCTGGCTCGCCATCGCCGCGACGACCGCGGTGAGCGCGGCGACCTCCTCCTCGTTCGCCTCGCCGCGGACCACCACGAGCGGGGGCCGGGCGGCGTTCTCCGGCGGCGTCACAGCGGGATGTTCCCGTGCTTCTTGGGCGGCAGGGTCTCGCGCTTGGTCCGCAGCAGCCGCAGCGCCCGGACGATCTCCGCGCGGGTCTCGTGCGGGGTGATGACCGCGTCGACGAACCCCCGCTCGGCGGCGATGTAGGGGTTCGCCAAGGTGTCCTCGTAGGCGGTGATCAGCTCCGCGCGGAGCGCCTCGGGGTCCTCGGCCTTCTTCAGCTCCTTGCGGTAGAGGATCCCCACGGCGCCCGGTGCCCCCATCACCGCGATCTGCGCGGTCGGCCAGGCGAGGTTGATGTCGGCCCCCAGGTGCTTGGAGCCCATGACGTCGTAGGCACCGCCGTACGCCTTGCGGGTGATGACCGTGACGAGCGGGACCGTGGCCTCGGCGTACGCGTAGATGAGCTTGGCGCCGCGCCGGATGATCCCGTTCCACTCCTGGTCGGTGCCGGGCAGGAACCCGGGGACGTCGACGAAGGTCAGGACCGGCAGGCCGAAGGCGTCGCAGAACCGGACGAAGCGCGCGGCCTTCTCCGAGGCGTCGATGTCCAACGTGCCGGCGAGCTGCATCGGCTGGTTGGCCACGATGCCGACCGGGCGGCCCTCCACCCGGCCGAACCCGACGACGATGTTCGGCGCGAACAGCGCCTGGACCTCGAGGAAGTCCTCGTCGTCGAGGACCGCGGTGATGACCGCGTGCATGTCGTAGGGCTGGTTCGGCGAGTCCGGGATGAGCTCGTCGAGCGCGAGGTCGGTGTCGGTGGGCTCCAGGTCGTCGGCGAAGGCGCCGTCGTACGTCGGGGGCTCGTCGAGGTTGTTCTGGGGGAGGAAGCCGATGAGGGTCCGGACGTACTCCAGCGCGTCCTCCTCGTCGGTGCCCATGTAGTGGGCGTTGCCGGAGCGGCTGTTGTGGACCCGGGCACCGCCGAGCTCCTCCATCGAGACGTCCTCGCCGGTGACCGTGCGGATGACGTCGGGGCCGGTGATGAACATGTTCGAGGTGCTGTCGACCATGACGATGAAGTCCATGACGGCCGGGGAGTAGACGTGGCCGCCGGCGCAGGACCCCATGATCAGGCTGATCTGCGGGATCACCCCGGAGGCGTGCACGTTGCGGCGGAAGATCTCGCCGTAGAGGCCGAGGGAGACCACGCCTTCCTGGATGCGCGCGCCGGCGCCCTCGTTGATGCCGATGATCGGGCAGCCGGTCTTCATCGCGAGGTCCAGGACCTTGCAGATCTTCTCGCCGTACACCTCGCCGAGCGAGCCACCGAAGATCGTGAAGTCCTGGGAGAACACGCAGACCTGGCGGCCGTCGATCGTGCCGTAGCCGGTGACGACGCCGTCGCCGTACGGGCGGCGCTTCTCCAGGCCGAACGCCGTCGAGCGGTGCCGCGCGAGCTCGTCGATCTCGACGAACGAGCCCTCGTCGAAGAGGCGGGCGATCCGTTCGCGGGCGGTCATCTTGCCCTTGGCGTGCTGCTTCTCGACCGCGCGCGCCGACGCCGCGTGCACGGCCTCGTCGAGGCGGCGTCCGAGCTCGGCGATCTTGCCCCGGGTCGTGTGCAGGTCGTCGTGGGGCTCGACGTGGTCCTCGGCGAACTGGCTGCCGGCCGTCGGGTCGGTCTCGGGTGGGGCGGTCACCTGGGTCACAGTAGTGCTCGTGACCGACGCCGCTGCGGGTGTCGAGCGGCGACCGCTCGACGCCGTGACGCTGGCACGCGTGCTGCCGGGATGGGCCCGCACGGAGGTGCTCGACGAGGTCGGGTCGACCAACGCGGTCGTCGCCGCAAGGGCGCGGGCGGGTGCGGCCGAGGGGCTGGTCGTGGTCGCCGAGCACCAGACCTCGGGACTGGGACGGCTCGGCCGGGTGTGGGAGTCGCCGCGGTACGCCGGCCTCACGTTCTCGGTGCTGCTGCACCCGCCGGTGGCGGACCGTCGGTGGCCGTGGCTGCCGCTGCTGACCGGCGTCGCGGTCGTGGAGGGCGTCGCGGCGGTCGGCGGGCCGGAGGCGGCGCTCAAGTGGCCCAACGACGTGCTCGTCCACGGGTCGAAGGTCGCCGGGATCCTCGCCGAGCGGCTCGAGTCGCCCCGGGGTCCGGCGGCGGTCGTCGGCGTGGGGCTCAACGTCTCGCAGGGTCCGTCGGAGCTGCCGGTCCCGACGGCCACGTCGCTGGCCGCCGCCGGGTTCGCGGTCGACCGGACGGAGCTGCTGTGCGCGGTGCTGGAGCGGTTGCACGAGCAGTACACCGCGTGGCAGTCGGCCGGTGGGGACCGGGCGCTGCGGGACCGGTACCTCTCGCGCAGCGACACCGTGGGGCGTCAGGTCAGGGTCGACATGCCGGGTGGGGTCCTCGAGGGTCCGGCGGTCGACGTCGACGGCGAGGGCGCGCTCGTCGTCGCCGCGGGGGAGCGGCGTACCGCCGTGACCGCGGGGGACGTGGTGCACGTGCGGCCTCGGCCGCTCGGGCATCCATGACCGGTCCGTCGGAACCGGGGAGGAGCGGCGTGCGTCGAACCGGGGTGCGACGCTCGAGGAAGCTCTTGTGCAGGTTGGCCCTCCCGCTCCTGCTCTGCGCGGGACTCACCGGCTGTGGCGAGCTCGGGACCGACACCCGAGGCACCCAGGACACAGCGACCGAGGGCACCGGGTCCCAGGGCGCGGGACAGGCGTCGTGCGCGGCGGTCGTCGAGTACGACGGCGCTGTGTACTACGGGCACGGCGACCTGAAGCGGGTGCCGGCCGTCACGGGCCGGGTGGTCCGCGGCGTCGTCCCGTCCTGTGACGACAGCGGCGGCCAGGTCCCGTCGGAGCCTGCTGCCGCCGTGGAGCTCGCTGAGCTCGCCGACCTGCCACTGCGGACGGCCGTGCTCCTGGGCGGCACCCTCTTCGTCCGGGAGGGACATGTCCTGCCCGCGAGGGCGGCCCGCTGGTTCCACGCCCCAGCATGTGCCACGGCAGGCGTCTTCGCGGTCACCGGCGACTGGCTGGGTGTGACCGGGCCGAAAGAGCTGCGCGTCGACGGTGGTGACCTGCGTCCGCCCTACCGGGTCGAGCTGCGCGTCACCGACGGCCCATCCCGCTACCTCGGGACGACGATCCGGGTGCATGCCGACGCTCAGACCTCCCCCCGGCTCGGCGAGCGGGACGTGAAGACGTCGCTGTGGCAGGGCGGGCAGGTGGCAGCACGCGTCGCGTGCACCGGACGCCGCTTCGGGGCCACGTCACTGTGGGTCCCGGCGACCTAGCGGCGCCGGACCGGCGCTCGACCTGCCCGGCCGACGCGCGCGATGATCACCCGCACCACAACGGCTGACGGGGGACCGGCATGGAGACGCGACAGATCGCGGAGGCGTTCTCGGGGCACCGCTTCGACGAGACCTACGACCACCTCGCTCCCGACGTCCTGTGGGTGCTGCCCGGCCATCCCACGATCGAGGGCAAGGACGCCGTGGTCGCGGCCTGCGCGACCTCCGCGGCCGAGATGGCAGGGCTCAGCAGCGCCACCTTCACCCGCTTCGTCTCGGTGGCGGAGGACCGGAGGGCGGCCGTCGACGCGATCGGGCGCTACACCAGCCCGGACGGCAGCGTCTCGGTCGTCTCCTCGGCGGACGTCTACGAGTTCGGCGGTGACGGCCTGCTCCGCGTGATCACGTCGTACGCCGTCGAGCTCGACCCGGCCTGACCGAACCCGACACAGGTCCGGCGCCGGGGTGGAACCCGGCCGACCCGGTGCGCGTCTGACGGAGGTGACGATCCGGCGCAGTCGAGCGCTCCGCGCGAGCGGTCCCGCCGTCGCTGCTGTGCTGCTGACCGCGTGCGGCGCCGGGGCTGCGCCCGGCTCCGCGCCCGACTCGGCCACCGCCGCGGACTGTGCCGCACAGGTCCGGTTCCACGGCGCCGTCTACACCGGCTACGGGTCGACCGGACACCCCGGAGTCCGTGCCGGCACCGCAGACCTCGCCGACTGTCAGGACGTGGGTCTGGACCCGGCTGGGTCGGTGTGGCCGGACGACCCGACGCAGGTGGCGGTCTGGTCCGTGCGCGGCTACTCCTCCGACGAGGTGCTGGCTGTCCGCCTGAGCCGGGACCTCGTGGAGGTCTTCGTCGCGGACTCCCTGCCGTCCCGCGAGCGGGACGGGGTCCTCCGCGCGTTCACCCGGGAGGAACCGTGAGACGCCTCGCAGCGGACGCTGGTGCCGTCGTCGTCGCCGCATGACCGTCCTCACCGGTGCGCCGGCGCACGCCTCGTGCGCTCCCGGCAGCAGCCCGGCAGCAGCCCGGCAGCAGCCCGGCAGCAGCCCGGCAGCAGCCAGGCAGGAGCGCTGGCGTCTTCGTCGGGCCTGCGGCCGACTTCGAGGAGCTCGGCGACGGCCTCGCCGCCGGTGTGGACCTCCGGTACGGCGACGAGGGCGGCTCCGGATCCTTTCCTGATCTCGGTCGGGGTGGGACGCGGGCTCGACGAGCTCGGCGGAGGCTGCGGCGCCTGGCGGGACCAGGGCGTGGCCGGTTGTGCACGGACGGCGGACGGGCTCGTGGCGTGGGAGGGGCGGTCCCCGGAGAGCACCCCGGCGTCGTCTACGTCTTCGTGTCGAGGGGCCGGACCGACGTGCTGCTGTTCTCCAGCGGCCCTGCGATCACCGGGCGCCCGCGGCAGCTCGACCTCCCCGTCCCGGTCGACGACATGCTGGCGATCGCCGCCGATCCGCGGGTCGAGGTGACCACGTCGGAGGCGGCCGTGGAGGCCGGTCGGAACCTCGCCTTCTTGGTCGACGGCCCTACCTGATGCGGGTCGCCGTGGAAGGATGACGACCGTGGGGTTCCCGCGCAGGCTGCTCAACGACGGCGAGCACGTCGTGGTCACCAGCCGGGCCCACGCGAAGACCTTGGCCGGTCCGGTCCTCGTCCTGCTGCTCACCGCGTTCCTCGCCACCTTCGCCGTGGGCCGGGCCGGCCGGGAGCTTGCCGGCACCCCGCTCGCCGCCACGGTCGCGGCGGTCGCCGCCGTCGCCGCGCTGGTGCTCGTCCGCGCGGTGGTGCTGCCGTTCCTGCGGTGGTCCAGCACGACCTACACCTTCACCGACCGGCGCTTCGTCGCGCGCTCCGGCGTCCTGGCGCGCGTAGGCAGGACCGTCCCGCTCGACCGGGTCGCCGCGATCGACGTCGAGCGAGGCCTGCTCGACCGGGTGCTCGGCTGCGGGACGCTCGTCGTCTCAGACGGCGGCGAGGACGGCCGGATCGAGCTCCACGACGTCCCCCGCGTCGAGGAGGTCCAGACGCGCGTCGCCGAGCAGGTCCACCGGCTCCGGCAGGACGCCCACCGCCGGCCCGACCCGGCGTACCCGCACCTCGACCTCCTCGGAGAGGACAGCACCCGTGGCCTCCGCCTCGACCACCGTTCCTGAGACCGAGGTCGAGCTACGGCTGACCAGCGCCGAGGTCGCCGCGGCGGTCGGCCTGACCGAGGAGGACGCACGCCGCTTCTGGCGGGCGCTCGGCCTGCCCGACGCGGGCGACGAGGCCGGCTACACCGAGGCCGACCTCGCGGCGATTGCCGCCCTCAAGGCCGCCGTCGAGAACGCCGGCCTCAACCTGGCCGCGGCCGTCCGCCTCGCCAGGGCCGTGGGACAGAACGTCGCCCGGATGTCGGAGTGGCAGGTCGCGGCGATCGCGTCGCGGTCCGACAGCCCCGGACGCCGCCGTGAGCCGGGGGAGTCCTCGGAGCAGGCCGTGGCCCGGTCACGCGCCGGCCTCGTCCCGGAGCAGTGCCGCGACGAGACGCGTCGGGTGACCCTCGAGGTCGCCGGCGCTCTCGAGCAGGTGCTGGTCCACGCGTGGCGTCGCCACCTCGATGCGGCGCTCACCCGGCTCGACGTCGACCCCGACGAGGACACCGCCGAGACCTTCATCTCCGTGACGGTGGGGTTCGCCGACCTCGTGGCGTTCACCGCGCTCTCCAACGACCTCGACCCCGACCGGCTCGGTGAGCTCGTCGAGATCTTCGAGGCCCGCTGCGCCGACGTCATCGCCGCGAGCGACGGCCGGATGATCAAGACGCTGGGCGACTCGGTGCTGTTCTACGCCGAGGACGCGGAGGACGCGCTCGCTATCGCCTACGGCATCATCGACGTCATCGGCGCCGACCCGCGGCTGCCGGACGTCAGCCTCGGACTCGCCAGCGGCGACGCGATCAGCCGGCTGGGTGACGTCTTCGGGCCACCGGTCAACCTCGCGGCCCGGCTCACCGCGCTGGCCCGACGCAACCGCGTCCTCGTCGACGAGGAGACCGTCGCACGACTGACGCCGGGCCGTCACGACGTCCGCCGGCTCACCGCACGGCCGCTGCGCGGGTTCGGGGTGGTCGAGCCGATCGCCGTACGCCGGGCGATCCGTCGCTGACCCGCCGCTGACCCGCCGTCAACCCCGCCTGACCTGCGCGGACGTCGACAGGACCCGGCAGGCCCGCCGGGACCGGACACAGGTCCCGAGCGGCCCGGCGCAACGGACGGTCCCGCGGTAGTCCCTTCGAGTCAAAGCCGCCTGGTCGGCCGCCGACCTGTCCGGTTCGCCCTTTAACTAAGGGTATGCACAGTGTCCAAGGTGTCCAAGTCGACCCCGCCGCCCGCCGCGTCTGGCGTGACGGCGTGGAGATCCGGCTCTCGCGCAAGGAGTTCGACCTCCTCCACGCGCTCATTCGTCGACCCGGTGAGATCGTCACGCGGGAGACCCTGATGAACGAGGTCTGGCACACCACCTTCTGGACCTCGGCGAAGACCATTGACGTCCACCTCGGCTGGCTGCGGCGCAAGCTCGGCGACGACACCCGGCACCCGACGCTCATCACCACGCTGCGCGGCCGCGGGCTCCGGTTCGAGGTCAAGCCGCCGGTCGCACGGCGAGGCAGCTCGCGCGCCAGCTGAGCCGCCCCCGAGGGGCGCGTGCCCGACCGCGCTGCGCGGCTACCCTTCGGTGCGTGACTGCCGCACCGGACACGCCCGTCGTCGCCGTCATCGGCGGCGGCCAGCTCGCCCGGATGACGGCCCAGGCCGCCCTCGCGCTCGGCGTCCCGCTGCGTCTCCTGGCCGAGGCCGAGGGCGTCTCGGCGGCGCAGGTCGTGCCCGACACGGTCGTCGGCGACTACCGCGACCTCGACGTGCTGCGGGCGGTGACCGAGGGCTGCGCGGTCGTGACCTTCGACCACGAGCACGTCCCGACCGAGCACCTGGAGGCCCTCGCGGCCGGTGGGGTGCCGTGCCGCCCCGGCCCTGCGGCGCTCGTGCACGCCCAGGACAAAGGCGTCATGCGGGAGCGACTGGTCGCGCTCGGCGTCCCCTGCCCGCAACACCGCATCGTCGGGGGGCAGGCCGAGGTCGCAGCCTTCGCCGCGGAGACCGGCGGGCCCGTCGTCCTCAAGACGACGCGCGGCGGTTACGACGGCAAGGGCGTCTGGGTGGTGCACGACCCTGCGGACAGCAGCACCGCGCTCGAGACCGCGGCCCGCACCGGTGCCCGGGTGCTCGCCGAGGAGCTCGTCGACTTCCGCCGCGAGCTCGCCGCGCTCGTGGTCCGCTCCCCGTCCGGCCAGGTCGCGGCGTACCCCGTCGTCGAGTCGGTGCAGCGGGACGGGATCTGCGAGGAGGTCGTCGCCCCCGCGCCCGACCTCGCCGCGGACCTGGCGCTCGAGGCACAACAGATCGCGATGAGGATCGCCGCGGAGCTCGACGTCACCGGCGTCCTCGCGGTCGAGCTCTTCGAGACCAGGGACGGCCGGGTCCTCGTCAACGAGCTGGCGATGCGGCCCCACAACACCGGCCACTGGAGCATCGACGGCGCGGTCACCAGCCAGTTCGAGAACCACCTGCGCGCGGTGCTCGACCTGCCGCTCGGCTCACCGCAGGCGCGGTCGCCCTGGACGGTCATGGTCAACGTGCTCGGCGGCAGCCACGGCGCGCTCTCCGAGGAGCTGTACGCCGGCTACCCGCACGTGCTCGCCCGGGACCCGCAGCTCAGGGTCCACCTGTACGGCAAGGCCGTGAAGCCGGGGCGCAAGGTGGGTCACGTGACGGCGTACGGCTCGGACCTGGACGAGGTCCGCCGCCGCGCCCGGCACGCCGCCGCGTGGTTCCGCGGCGACCTCGGGGAGGAGAGCGAGTGACCACCGTGACGCAGCCGTCGACCCCGACGGCAGTGCAGGTCGGGATCGTCATGGGGTCCGACAGCGACTGGCCCACCATGCAGGCCGCCGCCGAGGCGTGCGCGGAGTTCGACGTCGGCTACGAGGCCGACGTGGTGTCGGCGCACCGGATGCCCGAGGAGATGCTCGCCTACGGCAAGCAGGCGGCCGGCCGCGGGCTCCGCGTCCTCGTCGCGGGCGCCGGAGGAGCGGCCCACCTCCCGGGGATGCTCGCAGCCGTCACCCCGCTCCCCGTCGTCGGCGTCCCCATTCCGCTGCGCCACCTCGACGGCCTCGACTCGCTGCTCTCGATCGTGCAGATGCCGTCCGGCGTCCCGGTGGCGACCGTCGCCGTCGGCGGCGCGCGCAACGCGGGTCTGCTGGCCGTCCGCATCCTCGCGGCGTCCGACCCCGACCTGCAGCGGCGCATGCGGCAGTTCCAGGAGTCGCTGGCCGACGCGGCCCGCGCGAAGGGGAGGGTCGTCCGCGAGGGCGGTGCGCCGCGCGCCGGGTTCTAGGGGTTGGCACGAGCCCTCCGGCGGGCCACAGTGCGTTGAAGCATCATCCGAGGAGTCGCCATGGCCGTCCCACCCGTCCGTCTCAACCACGCCGTGCTCTTCGTCGCCGACCTCGAGCGCGCGGAGCGGTTCTACATCGAGGTCCTCGGCATGGAGGTCGCCGCGCGCGAGCCGCGCGCCAACGCCGCGTTCCTGCGGTCGCCGCGCTCGGGCAACCACCACGACCTCGGCCTCTTCGGCGTCGGCTCGTCCGCCCCGCCCAAGCAGCGCGGCGGGATCGGCCTCTACCACCTGGCGTGGCAGCTCGACACCATCGACGAGCTGGTCGAGGTGCGCCAGGCGCTCCGGGAGGTGGGCGCCTACACCGGGGAGTCCAGCCACGGTGCGACCAAGAGCCTCTACGGCGCCGACCCCGACGGCAACGAGTTCGAGGTGATGTGGCTGCTGCCGCGCGAGGCGTGGGGTCGCTTCGAGAACGAGGCGTCGATCGAGCGCGCTCGACCTCGACGCGGAGGTCGCCCGCTGGTCCGGCGTCCGCACCGCCGGAACGGTTGTCACCGAGCAGGCTCCCGCGGGCTAGCAGGAGGGGACCGGGTCCGGCGACTCAGCCGAGCCGGGGCCACTCCATCGCGGGGCAGGTGTCCATGACCATCGGTACCCCGGCCTCGGTGGTCCGCCGGAAGGCGTCGTGGTCGACGACGCCGAGCTGGAACCACACCCCCCTGGCGCCGACCGCCAGCGCCTCGTCGGCGAACCGGCCGGCGGCCTCCGAGCGTCGGAAGACGTCGACGACGTCGACCGGGAACGGCACGTCGGCCAGCGACGGGTAGCCCTGCTCGCCGAGGACGACCGGCGCGGCGGGGTGCACCGGGACGATCCGCTTGCCGCGGCGTTGCAGGAGCGCCGCGATCGAGTACGCCGTCCGCGCGGGGTCGCCCGACAACCCGACCACCGCCCAGGTCGCGCAGTCCTCGAGCATGAAGCGGACCGCCTCGGGGTCGAGCCACGGCAGCGCCTCGGGAGTGGTCGTCACCGCGCTCAGCCCTGCGGCGCGGTCTGGGCGTGCCCGGCGCAGCGCAGCTCGGAGGGGACGCCGGCGAGCGCCTGCTCGACGTGGTCACCGCAGCCGGACCAGGTGACCTTGCCGCAGATCCTGCAGCGCACGGGGTGACACACGACGGGTTCCTCTCGAGGCGGGGGACGCTCCCACCATTCTGCCAGGCTGCCCTCAGCCCGCCGGCCGGCCGCTCGGCGTGCACAGCCCGGGCCCGACCTCGTCGGTGCGGTCGGTGCGGATCAGCTCGAAGAGCGCGTCCGCGCGCTCCCGGTCCCAGTTGACCGCCAGGTCGGCGATCGGGACGCCGCAGGTCAGCCCGTTCTCGCCGTCCACCCGGGTCATCGCGGTCGCGAACGCAGCGGCCGCGACCGGCCCGGTCCCGTCGCTCACCCGCACCGACTCCGCGCCGCCGGTGACGACCCGCCAGTAGCGCACGGGGTTCAGCACCGTCCACGGCGAGACCACCTCCGAGCCGATCGCGGAGACGACCTCCCGCTGGTGCCGGGCGCGGTCGATGTCGCCGAGTGCCTGGGTCTTGCGGGAGCGGGCGTACCCGAGCGCCGTCTCGCCGTCGGCCTCCTGGCAGCCCTTGCGGATCCGCAACCGGGCCTGCGGGTCCCGCATCGCGGCTTCGGGGCAGATCGTGATGCCGCCGACGGCATCGACCATGCGCACGAATCCGGTGAACCCGATCTCGACGTAGTCGTCGACGCGGATGCCGGTCGCGCCCTCGATCGTCCGCACCAGCAGCGGCGGACCGCCGACGGCGAACGCCGCGTTGATCTTCTGGACGCCCTGGCCCGGCACCTCGACGAGCGAGTCACGCGGGACCGACAGGAGCAGGTTCGGGCCGCTGCCGGTGTGGAGCAGCATGATCGTGTCGGTGCGCTGGCCGGCGAGGCCGGCCCGCGCGTCGGAGCCGACCAGCAGGTAGGTGGTGCCGGGCTGGTCGTCCGGCCGGGCGCCGGCCGGAGTGGCGTCGACCCTGCTGACGGAGGTCCAGGCGTAGACCGGGACGGCGACCAGGAAGGCCAGGTAGGCGAGGAGGAGGAGCCACAGCCAGCGGAGCCGGAACCGGCGCCGCCGCCGCGACCTGGGCGGCCTGACGGCAGGACCTGGACCGGGAGGCGGGCGGCGCGGGCCACCAGGAGGCGATCCGGGCCCGCCCGGGGTCGGCGCGATGCGGGCCGGCGGCGGCCCGCCGAAGCGCTCGTACGTCGACGCCGGGTCCGTCGAGGCGGGCGAGCCCGACCTCGCGCGCGGGTCGGAGGCGTGGAAGACCTGGGTGGCCTCGGTGCCCGGGTCGCTCTCGCCCCCCGGACCCCACTGCTCGGTGGGCTGGTCGTCTGCTGCTCGGCCACCTCCCGAGGAGCGGCCGCGCTCGCCGTCCGACGCGTAGAGCCAGTCGTAGCCGTCGGACCCGTCCCGGGTCCGGTCGTCCCCGGAGCTCCCGCGGTCGGCGCCGCCGCGTCCGTCAGACATGGCCTCGACGCTACCGCGCAGGACTGGCAGGACCGGCGTTCCCCGGGCGCGCCGTACACCGTTGCGGGACGTGCGGCGCGCCGTGGCTGCTGTGACACGTGGGGCCGTTGATACTGCTGCGTGCTCGTCCTCACCGCCTCGGAAGGCCTCGCAGCATGACGGCACGGACCCCGCGCGACCGCGACGACGAGGCGGCCCAGGTGCGCTTCCGTCGTGCCCTCACCCTGCTCGGCATGACCCTGGTGCTCCCGGGTTCGGCGCAGCTGGTGCTGGGACGCAAGGGCGTCGGCCGTGCGGCCCTCCGGGTCTGGCTGGGCTGCTGGGCGCTGCTGCTGTCCGTGGTGATGGTCGGGCTGCTGTCCTCCGGCTTCCTGTTCTGGGTCGGGCTGAACCCGGCCGTGCTCTCCGCGGTGCGGATCGGGCTCTGTGCCCTCGCCGTCGGCTGGGCACTGCTGTTCCTCGACGCCTGGCGGCTCGGCGAGCCGCTCGGGCTCCGGCAGCGGCAGCGGCTGGTGGTCGTCGGGCTCAACGGCACGCTGTGCTTCCTGGTCGCGGGCGCGCTGCTGTTCACCTCCCACCTGGTGGCGGTCCACCGCGACCTCATCCTCGCCGTGTCGGGAGACGGGGCCGCGAGCGCGGCGCACGACGGCCGCTACAACGTCCTGCTCGTGGGCGGGGACTCGGGGAGCGACCGGTGGGGGCTGCGCACCGACAGCCTCACGGTGGCGAGCATCGACGCCGACACCGGGCGGACGATCCTCCTCGGCCTGCCACGGAACATGACGAACTTCCCGTTCCCGGACGGCTCGGTGCTCGCCGAGGCGTTCCCCGAGGGCTACGACTGCGAGACCTGCACCCTCAACAGCCTCGCCACCTGGGCGGCGGACCACCAGGACCGCTTCGAGGGGGTCACCGACCCGGGCATGGCCGCGACGGTTCAGGGCGTCGAGGGGATCACCGGCCTCGAGGTCAACTACTACGCGATGGTCGACCTCGACGGTTTCCGGAGCCTGGTGGCGGCGATGGGCGGGCTCACGCTGAACGTCCGCGACCGGATCCCGATCGGGCTGCCGGTCCGCCGCTACATCGAGCCGGGCGTGCAGGAGCTGGACGGGTTCGAGACGCTGTGGTTCGCGCGGTCGCGCGAGTCCGCCGACGACTACTCGCGGATGGCCCGCCAGAAGTGCGTGATGAGCGCGATGCTGCAGCAGCTCAGCCCGGAGCTGGTCATCACCCGGTTCGCCGCGCTCGCCCAGGCCGGGGAGGACATCCTCTCGACGAACCTGCCGACCTCCGAGCTCGACACCTTCGCGCAGCTGGCGCTCCAGGCGCGGTCGCAGAAGATCTCGACGGTCTCGTTCGTGCCGCCCGCCATCAGCACCTCCGCACCGGACATCGCCAAGATCCGCTCGATGATCGAGACGGCGGTCGACCGCTCCGAGGGCGACTCCGACCGGAGGCCAGGGCCGCGGCCGTCCAAGGGCTTCTCGGCCGGGTCGGCCGGTCCCTCGACGGGCGGGTCGATCGGCAGCCTGTCCGGGGGCTACCGCGCCAACCAGGCCGACGACCTGTCGAAGGCCTGCTGAGACCTCACCGTCAAGCCGCGTCGGTAGGGTCGGCGAGGTGCCCCAGGTCGTCGCCGTCGTCGTCACCTGGAACCGCGCGGCGCTCCTCGAGCGCATCCTGCGCGCACTGGACGCCCAGACCCGCCCGCCCGACGCCGTCGTCGTCGTCGACAACGCGTCCACCGACGCCACGCCGGAGGTGCTGGCCCGGCTCGGGTCGGAGCTCTCGGTGTCGCTGGTGGTGCGTCGCCTGGCCACGAACACCGGCGGGGCGGGTGGGTTCGCGGAGGGGATCCGGACCGCGCTCGGCGCCGGGGCCGACCTGCTGTGGCTCATGGACGACGACGGCGTCCCGCCGCCGGACTGCCTCGGTGACCTGCTGCCCTGGACCGACCGCTACGACTTCCTCGGTCCCGCGGTGGTCGCGGAGCACGACGAGAGCCGGCTGTGCTTCCCGATCCGGCTCCCCGGCACCGCGCGCGTCGTGCACGCGCTGCCCGACGTCGAGCGCGCCGCCGTCGGGGGCGTGCTCGAGGACGTCGTCATCCCGTTCAACGGCGTCCTGCTCGGCCGGGACCTCGTCGAGCGCCTCGGGGTGCCCCGCGAGGAGTTCTTCATCTGGGGCGACGACGTCGAGTACCTCTGGCGGGCCCGCCGCGCCGGCGCCCGGGTCGCGACGGTCGTGGGCAGCCGGTTCCGCCATCCCGCCACCGACGACCTCGGCACGCCGATGATGCTCGGCCGCACGACGTACAACCACAGTCCGTCGGACCTCAAGCACTACTGCATGGTCCGCAACAACGTCACGAACCTCCGGGAGTACGTCGGCACCTTCGGCGTCGCGGCGTTCCTCGTCAAGACCCTCTGGTTCTACCTGTTCACCAAGCCCCGGCCCGGGCGGCTCCGGCTCAGCGCACAGGCACTCGTCGCGGCGCTGCGGGGGGACTTCACCGGTCACCGTCGGTTCCTCGGGCAGCCCGCGACCGCCGCACCGGCCCCGGTCCCGGCCGGACCGGAGACCGTCGCGGTGGTCGTCGTCACCTTCAACCGGGCCGACCTGCTCGTCCGTTGCCTCGACGGGCTCGCGGCGTCGACCCGCAGGCCGGACGCGGTGCTCGTCGTGGACAACGCGAGCACCGACCACACCGCGGCGGTGCTCGAGGCGCGCGCTGTCGTCGGGGACCTCCCGCTGCGCGTCCTCCGCCCGGCGGAGAACCTCGGCGGGGCGGGAGGATTCTACCTCGGGGTCAGGACGGCGCACGAGGAGGGGTTCGACCGCATCTGGCTCATGGACGACGACGTCGTCCCGGACCCGACGTGCCTCGAGGTGCTCATGGCCCATCCCGGCCCCGCGCTGGTGGCCGTCCGGGAGGACCGGAGCGGTCGGCTCTGCGAGAAGGCGGCCACCGAGTTCGACCTGCGCAACCCGCTCGCGCTGCGCCCGAAGCGGGCGACGGTCGAGTCGACCTACCGCACCCGGGACGCGATGCCTGCCGAGGTCGTGGTGGAGAACGTCGCCTTCGAGGGGTTCCTCGTGCACCGGCGCGTGGTCGACGCGGTGGGGCTGCCCGACCCGGGGTTCTTCATCTTCTACGACGACGCCGACTTCGCCGTCCGGGCGCGGCGCGCGGGGTTCACGGTGCTCGCGCTGCGCGACGCGGTGCTCGTGCGGCAGCTCGACTTCGACCAGCAGCACGACACCGGGTCGTGGAAGGGCTACTACATGTACCGGAACCTCTTCGTGGTCCACCAACGCTACGGGGAGAACGTGCTGGTCCGGCAGAAGCCCTGGCTCCTCGCCCTCGGCGTCCTCGTCGTGGCAGCGGCGCGAGGCCGGCGCGACGAGGCCCGCAACGTCCTGCGGGCGGTCCGCGACGCCCGCGCGCTCGCCCGCACCACCCCACCCCGCGCGAGCCGCCCCTCATGACCGGTCGAGCCGCCCTCCGTGACCGGTCGAGCCGCCCACCACGGAGGGCGGCTCGACGGTTCGAGGGCATGATCGCCGGGGTCGGCAGCGAGTCCGGCACCCGGGTCGTGGTCGGCCACTGGCCCGTGTCGCCCCTGGGTCCCTTCTCCGACGTGATGGTCGAGACGGCGGCCGGCCGGCGGGTGCTGCTCGCGCCGACCGAGGAGGTCGCCGCGTTCGTCGCGTCGACGTACTCCTTCGACGAGGTGCGGCTCGAGCCGGTGCGGGTGCGCGTCGACGGGCCGCGGTGGGAGGTCGCATCGAGGTCGCTGACGCTGCGGCTCACGACCGGTCGGACGACCGTGATCGGGCTGCTGCTCCGACTGGTGCCGACCCGGCTCGCGACGAGCCCGGCGTGGTGCAGGCTCACCGACCCTGTCGCCCGCGTGCTGCTGCGCGGCGTGCGGACACGGGGGACCGCGCGGGAGGGACGGCGCGAGTACTACGGCGCGACCGGCGCCCGCTCCGTCCGCTCGGTGTCGGGGACCTTCGACGGCGTCGCGCTCGGCGCGTTGCGACCGGTGGACCCGCCGTGCCGCTTCGGGTTCTCCTCGACGCCGCGCCGCCCCGGGGTGACCACCCTCGTCACGACCGTCGTCGAGCTCGCGCACCCGGAGGACCGACGGGTCGCCGTACTCGGCGAAGACCGCCGCTCGCACGACGGCGAGCCCAGACGGGCCGGCGACGACTCCCCACGGCGTCCTGGCACTTCCCACGGCACGTGACCCGTGGGGAGTGTCGACATGCCTGCATCCCTTGAGGAACCGGCGGCGGAACCCGGCCGCGGGACCCGGCAACCCCGGGCGACATGCCGCGCCGCAGCCGGTCGCGCGGCAATGTCCACCGACCCACGGTCGATAGACTCCACGGGGCCCGAGCGGCCCGGGCCGGCCCGGTCGGGCGGGCACCACCCAACGTCAGGAGCGCCCTCGTGGATCACGACCTGGTCGTCGTCGGGTCCGGCTTCTTCGGGCTCACGATCGCCGAACGCTGCGCCACCGAGCTGGGGCTCAAGGTGCTGGTTCTCGAGCGGCGGCACCACCTGGGCGGCAACGCCTACTCCGAGCCCGAGCCGGAGACCGGCATCGAGGTCCACGTCTACGGCGCCCACCTCTTCCACACCAGCAACGAGCGGGTCTGGGAGTACGTCAACCGGTTCACCGGCTTCACCGGCTACCAGCACCGGGTCTTCGCGAAGTACCAGGGCCAGGTCTACTCCTTCCCGATGAACCTCGGGCTCATCAATCAGTTCTTCGGCCGCAGCCACACCCCGGACGAGGCCCGCGCGCTCATCGCCGAGCAGGCCAGCGAGATCGAGACCGGGGACGCACAGAACCTCGAGGAGAAGGCGATCAGCCTCATCGGCCGGCCGCTCTACGAGGCGTTCGTGCGCGGCTACACCGCCAAGCAGTGGCAGACCGACCCCAAGGAGCTGAGCCCCGACATCATCACGCGGCTCCCGGTCCGCTACACGTTCAACAACCGCTACTTCAACGACACCCATGAGGGGCTCCCGACCGACGGCTACACCGCGTGGCTGACGCGGATGGCCACCCACCCGAACATCGAGGTCCGGCTGGAGACCGACTTCCTCCCGCTCAAGGGGCAGTACGTCGGGAAGGTGCCGGTCGTCTACACCGGGCCGGTCGACGAGTACTTCGACAACTGCGAGGGCCGGCTGTCGTGGCGCACCGTCGACCTCGAGCCGGAGGTCCTCGACGTCGACGACTTCCAGGGCACCTCGGTGATGAACTACAACGACGAGGACGTGCCGTGGACCCGCATCCACGAGTTCAAGCACTTCCACCCCGAGCGGACCCACCTCCCCGGCAAGACGGTGATCGTGCACGAGTACTCCCGCTTCGCCGAGGAGGGCGACGAGCCCTACTACCCGGTGAACACCGCCGAGGACCGCGCGAAGCTCAAGCGCTACCGCGAGCGGGCGGCCGCGGAGCCCGGGGTGCTCTTCGGTGGCCGTCTCGGCACCTACCAGTACCTCGACATGCACATGGCCATCGGCTCGGCGCTGTCGATGTTCGACAACAGGCTCCGGCCGCACTTCGAGTCCGGCCAGCCCCTCGCCAGCGGAGACGATGACCGATGACGACCACCGCACCGACCCCGCCGCCGACCGCCGCGTCCGAGGCCTCGCTCCCGGGTCCGACGGGGGCCACCACGACGTCCACGCTGCCCGACGTCGCCACCACGACGCGGTTGCTGCAGCGGCAGGTCCTGCCGCTCGACCGCGACCTTGACGTGATGAGCCTGTACGCCGACCCGGGTGCAGCCGCGCTCGACGCCGACCGCTACGAGATCGGGACCAACCGGAGCGCGCGCGAGTTGCACGCCGCGTCGCTGCGGGAGTCGGTGGGCGCACCCGTGCAGGTGCACCCCGACCAGATCGAGTCGCGCCACCGGTTCCGGGTCCCCGAGGGCGAGCGCGTGTCGTTCGGCACCTACTTCAATGCGTTCCCGGCGAGCTACTGGCGGCGCTGGACGGTCGTCTCGAGCGTGACGCTGACGGTGACCCTCGAGGGCCACGGCGCCACGGTGACCGTCTACCGCTCGATGGCCAACGGGCGCTCCCAGCGCGTCGACTCCGCAACCACGGCCGACGCGAGCGGAGGGACCTTCACCTTCGACCTCAGCCTGCAGCCGTTCGCCGACGGCGGCTGGTACTGGTACGACGTCGTGGCCGGTGACCAGCCGGTCGTCGTCGCGAGCGCCGAGTGGACCGCGCAGGTCCCTGTCGACCGGGCGCAGCCCGGGCGGACCACCGTCGGGATCACGACGATGAACCGCCCTGACTTCTGCGCGAACCTGCTCCGGCAGCTGGGGGACGACGCCGACCTGCGGCCGTTCCTCGACGAGGTCCTCGTGGTGGAGCAGGGCGACAAGCGGGTCGTGGACTCGCCGGCGTACCCCGGTGCGGCCCGCTCGCTGGACACCAAGCTGCGCGTCATCGAGCAGGGCAACCTCGGCGGCTCCGGAGGCTACGCCCGTGGCCAGCTCGAGACGCTGCGCAAGGGCACGGCCGACTACTTCATGTGCATGGACGACGACGTCGTGTGCGAGCCGGAGGGGATCATCCGGGCGGTCACCTTCGCCGACCTCGCGCGGCGCCCGACGATCGTCGGGGGCCACATGTTCAGCCTCTACGCGAAGTCGCGGCTGCACTCGTTCGGCGAGGTCGTGCAGCCCTGGCGGTTCTGGTGGCAGTCGGCGCCGGGCGTCTTCGTCGACTGGGACTTCAGCACCCGCAACCTGCGGTCCGCACGCTGGCTGCACCGTCGGGTCGACGTCGACTTCAACGGCTGGTTCATGTGCCTGATCCCGCTCCGCGCGCTCGACGAGCTGGGTCTGAGCCTGCCGCTGTTCATCAAGTGGGACGACTCGGAGTTCGGCCTCCGCGCGAAGCGGGCCGGCTACCCGACGGTGACGTTCCCGGGCGCCGCGGTGTGGCACGTCCCGTGGACCGACAAGAACGACGCGCTCGACTGGCAGTCCTACTTCCACCAGCGCAACCGGTTCGTCGCCGCGCTGCTCCACTCGCCCTACCGCCACGGCGGGCGGATGGTGCAGGAGAGCTTCAACCACCAGGTCAAGCACCTGGTCTCCATGCAGTACTCCACCGTCGAGCTGCGCCACCGGGCGCTCCTCGACGTCCTGGCCGGGCCCGAGCAGCTGCACGGGGACCTCCCCACCAAGCTGCCGGAGATCCGCGCCGCGGCCAAGGCCTACACCGACGCCCGGCTGCAGGCCGACCCCGACGCCTTCCCGCCGGTGCGTCGGAAGAAGCCGCCCCGCAAGGGGCGTGACGAGAGCGCGATCCCGGGTCGGCTCGCGATGCTGCTCGCCGCGGGCACCGCGCCGCTGAAGCAGCTGCGGCCGGTGCGGCCACTGGCCAAGCAGTTCCCGGAGACCGAGATCGCCGCGATGGACGCCAAGTGGTACCACCTCACCCGGTTCGACGCGGCCGTCGTGTCGATGCCGGACGGGACCTCGGCCGCGCTCTACCAGCGCGACCCCGACCTCTTCCGCGACCTGCTCGCCCGGACCGTCGAGGTCCACCAGCGCATGCTGCGGGAGTGGCCCGCGCTGGCTGCCCGCTACCGCGAGGCGCTGCCGGCGATCACCTCGCCGGAGGCGTGGGAGCGGACCTTCTCCGACCCGCCGCTGACCCGGTGAGCGCCGACCGCGCGACGCCGGCCACGGTCGATCCGGCGGTGGTGCTCGAGAAGGGGACCGCCGCGGACCTCGACGCCGCGGCTCCCGTCGTACGCCCGGACCTGGCCGACGTCCCGCTCGTGCCGTCCTTCGGGACCGGGGGGCTGCACGACGTCTTCCGGCGCCGCTACCTGCTCAAGCTGCTGGTCCAGAAGGAGATCCAGGCCCGCTACAACAGCTCGGTGCTGGGGCTGCTCTGGTCCTACGTCATGCCGCTGGTGCGGTTCGCGATGTACTTCTTCGTGCTCGGCATCATCATCGGGCTGCACAAGAACGTCCCGAACTTCGCGATCCACGTGTTCTGCGGCCTGGTCTTCGTCACCTTCTTCACCGAGACGTTCAGCGCCGGGACGCGCTCGATCGTCCGCAACAAGGCGATCGTGCAGAAGATGGCGATGCCGCGGGAGATGTTCCCGGTCGCCTCGATGATCGTCTCGGCGGTGCACGCCTTCCCCCAGGCGGTGATCCTCGTGATCGCCTCGATCTGGCTCGGGTGGAGCCCCGACGCGACCGCGCTGGGCGCGGGCCTGCTCGGGTTCGCGGTCCTCGCACTCTTCGGCACCGGGCTGGCCCTGCTCTTCAGCGCCTGCAACGTCTACTTCCGTGACTTCGGACAGTTCGTCAGCGTGCTCACGATCTTCACCCACTGGGCCGTCCCGATGATCTACCCCTACACGCGGGTCTCCGAGAGCCCGATCGGCGGCACCTGGTGGGAGGAGCTCTACCTCGCCGACCCGCTGGCCGAGGCGGTGCTGCTGCTGCAGCGCGCCTTCTGGGTGCCGACCTGCCTCGGGCAGGAGGAGTGCACCGGTCCTGGCGCGATGCCCGACCACCTGTTCACCCGCGGCTTCGTCATGCTCGGCGTCGGCATGCTGTTCCTCCTCGTCTGCCAGTGGCTCTTCTCCCGGCTGGAGAGCAACTTCGCCGAGCGGCTGTAGGGGTCGGTGCCCGCCTTGGAGTCGATCGTCGTCCGCCACGCCAGCAAACGGTTCACGCTGCGCTACCACCGCACGCTCAAGCAGATGGCGGTCGCCGCCGTCCGCCGACAGGAGATCAGCAACACCTTCCTCGCCGTCGACGACGTCACCTTCACCGTGGAGCAGGGGGAGTCGGTCGGGCTCATGGGCCTCAACGGCTCGGGCAAGTCGACACTGCTGAAGCTCATCAACGGCGTCATGCGGCCCGACGAGGGCGAGGTGCTGACCCGCGGCCGGATCGCCGGGCTGATCGCCACCGGAGCGGGCTTCCACCCGCAGCTGTCCGGCCGCGACAACATCTATCTCAACGCAGCGATCCTCGGGATGAGCGAGGCCGAGACCCGACGCAAGTTCGACCAGATCGTGGAGTTCGCCGACATCGGCCGCCACCTCGACAGCCCGGTCGGCAACTACTCCTCCGGCCAGTTCTCCCGGCTCGGCTTCGCGGTCGCGGTGCACACCGACTCCGACATCTTCCTCATCGACGAGGTCCTCGCGGTGGGGGACAAGCCGTTCAAGAAGAAGTGCCTGGCGCGCATGGAGGAGATCCGCCGCGAGGGCCGCACGATGTTCTACGTCAGCCACTCGGCGCCGTCGGTACGCCGGATGTGCGACCGGGTGCTCGTCCTCGAGAAGGGCGCCCTCGGCTACGACGGTCCGGTCAAGGAGGGCATCGCGTACCTCAAGTACGACGACGACCCCGACGACGTCTCCTCCGACGAGAACCGGGACGACGACGACATCGACGCCCAGCTCGGCGCGGACATCTGACCGTCCGGCGTGGACCCGGAGGAATGACACCGATGTAGTTCTTGTCGCGTTGACAAAGAACAGCGTTGTAGTTCGGCGGAACGCGTTGCAGGGTGCTGTGACGGGTGTGACGGTTGGGACAAGCGAGCCCCCACCCGTTGGAGTAAACCCTTCATGCGAGCCCCGAAGCTGACCCCCACGCTGACCCCCGGCCGAGGCCGGTTCGTGCTCGTTGCGCAGCAGACCTCCGCCCTCTTCGTGGTGGGCGCAGTGGCGCTCTCCGCCGCCGACGTGGTCGAGCTGGACATCGTCCGCCCGCACGTCGATCGCGTCGGTGCCGGGATGGCCGGCCCGGGCAGCGCCGGCAGCCCCGGCACGGCCTCCCTGGTGTCGAGCGAGCCGGTCACCCCGACCGTCCGGACGGTGCCGTTGGGGGGCCTGAGCGCCCAGGTGAGCGGCGGACGGGACCACCGCCGTCCTGCGACTCCCGAGAACGGCACCGGACAGCGGATCAGCGCGGTCTCCGCGCCCGAGAAGGCGACCGGGTACGCCACGGTCGGCGTCACGTGGGCGCCGGGGGCCGAGCTCGACGAGGACGAGATCACGGTCTCGGTGCGCACCAGGACCAAGGGCGCGTGGTCGCCCTGGCAGGAGCTGCACTACGACCCCGCTCACGAGCCCGACCCCGGCACGCCCGAGGCGGAGCAGGCGGCGGCGCCCGGCACCGACGCGGTCGTCGTCGGCGACGTCGACGACGTCCAGGTGCGGGCCGCGACCGTGACCGGCCAGGCCCCCGCCGGGCTGGCGCTGGCGGTCGTCGATCCGGGCGAGGACGTCGCACCGGCGTACCAGGAGCCGGCGACCGAGTCCGGCGACCTCCCGCTGAGCGGCGCCACCGCCGCGGAGGGCGGGGACCCTGCGGCCGAGCTGTCCGCCGCGACGACCGGGCGGGCCGGAGGAACACCGAGGCCGCAGATCTTCTCGCGGGCGCAGTGGGGGGCCGACGAGTCGCTGCGGGACGGCTCACCGAGCTACGGCGACGTGCACGCCGGTTTCGTCCACCACACCGTCAACGCCAACGACTACGACCGCGAGGACGTCCCCTCGATCCTGCGCGGGATCTACGCCTACCACACGCAGTCACGGGGCTGGAGCGACGTCGGCTACAACTTCCTCGTCGACCGGTTCGGCCAGGTCTGGGAGGGCCGGTACGGCGGTGTCGACCGACCCGTCATCGGCGCGCACACCCTCGGGTACAACGAGGACTCCTTCGCGATGTCCGCGATCGGCAACTTCGACATCACCCGGCCGTCCGAGGCGATGGTCTCGGCGTACGCCGGGCTCTTCGCCTGGAAGCTGTCGCTCCACGGCATCGCCGCGGACGACCCGAGCCAGCAGGTGAACGGCGACTCCTTCCAGGCCGTCAACGGCCACCGTGACGCAGGGTCGACGGCGTGCCCGGGGCGCTACCTCTACGAGCGCCTCCCCGACATCCGGCGCGAGGCGGCCCGGCTGCAGCAGTCACCGGAGGTGACCGCGTCGGACCGCGACGCCGACCTCAGCGGTGGCCCGTGGCCGGACCTCGTGGTGCGCGACTCCGCGACGAAGCACGCTGTGGTGGTCCGCACGGCCGGGCAGCTCGCCTTCGGTCGACGCGTGGTGGCGGCCCGGGACTGGGACGCCGTCGACCTCGTCGTGGCCCCCGGCGACCTCGACGGCGACCGGACCGCCGACCTCCTCGTCCGCGACGCCGCCACGGGCAGGACGTCGCTCCGCCCCGGCGACGGCGCCGGCGGGCTGCGTCCGCCGAGCCGCTCCTTCGGGCGCTTCAGCAGGGTCGACCAGCTGACCGGCGTCGGCGACTTCGACGGCGACGGGATGCCTGACCTCGTCGGGCGCAGGGACGGCGCGCTGCTGTTGTGGAGCGGCACGGCCGACGGCGGCTTCGACACCGCCCGGACCCTCGCCCAGGACTGGAGCGACTACGACACGACGGTGGGCGTCGACGACTTCGACGAGGACGGTCATCCCGACCTCGTCGCCCGCGCGGGCGGCGACCTGTTCCTCGTCCGCGGCACGGGCCGCCTGGTCGAGGCGCCGGTCCGGCTCCCGGGTCACTGGCGCGGTGACCTCGTCGCCGGACGAGGAGACGTGAGCGGCGACGGCCACCCCGACCTGCTCGTGCGGGGAGCCCGGAGCGGCACCACCTGGGTCGTCCCGGGCGACGGCGCCGGCGGGCTGCGACCCCGCACCGGCGGCTGGGGCCGGTTCGCCGGGGCCTCGTGGCTCGCCGTTGCCGGACAGCTGGCGGAGGGCCGCCGTCCCGAGATCGTCGGCTGGGACGCCGAGAATGGTGACCTGCGGGTGTATCCGAACACGGGCCGTCGCAACCTCGGCCGGACCGTCGACACCGGCATCACCCTCCGTCGCACCAACCTGCTCCTCAACGTGGGGGACTGGGACGGCGACGGCCACGGCGACGTCATGACCCGGCGGGCCAGCGGCGAGATGTGGCTGTACGCAGGGAGGGGACAGGATCGGTTCGTCGCGCCGACGGTGGCGGCCACGGGGTGGAGCTGGGCGAGCAACGTCACCGCGGCCGGCGACGTCACCGGCGACGGCTACCCCGACCTCATGGCCCAGGACAGCACCGGCGCCTTCCGGGTCTACCCGAACGACCGTCGTGGCGGGATCCGCGCCAGCTACGTGGCCCGCACCGCCACCGAGGGCGCCGGCCTGGTCGGCGTCGGACTCTTCGACGGGGACGACACCGCCGACTCGGTGGTCCGCCTCACCGACGGCAGCCTCTGGCTGTGGACCGGCAACGGCGCCGGTGAGCTCGTCCCGACCCGTCAGGTCGGCAGCGGCGCCCGCGGCTACGACTGGATCAGCGCCTTCGGCCAGGTCGACGGCCGGGGTCGCAGCGACCTCATCGCCCGGAGCGCGAGCACCGGCGACCTCTGGCTGCTCCCCGGGACGCGGGACGGCTTCGGTGACCGGCGGCTGATCGGCACCGGCTTCGACGCCTACGACCTGCTCGGCTGACCCAGGCGCCCAGGCGCCCGGCGCCCAGCGCCGGGTCAGCCCCGCAGGACGGCCGTCGCGTGCTCGGCGACCGCCCTGGCGTCCCAGCCGTCCGGTGCCGGCGCAGCGACCCACACGGTGCCACCGCCGGCCCGCAGCGGCTCGACGAACGCCGCCAGCCCGTCGCGGGACACCGGGGACCGGTCGGTGAGGAGCCGGTCGACGGGACGGTCGTTCCCCAGGTCCAGCGCGGCCACCTCCGCCTGGGTCAGCGATCCGGTCGGGTCCTCCCAGGCGGGGTCGTCGGGCAGCACCGGGTCGTAGGCCGCGAACGCGTCCGGCTGGCCCCAGACGACGAGCCCGTAGTCGAGCACCCCCGGAGGCAGCTCGGTAGGGAACCGCGTCGCCATCGGCAGCAACGAGAGCGCCACGACCGGCACACCGGCGCCGCTCCCGGCGTACCGCTCGACGCCGTCGGGACCGCACACCACCGCGTCGGCCCGGTCGCTCCCGCCCGGCGGGCCGGCGACGAGCCCGAGGCTCCACGCGGCCCCGAGCCACACCGGCGACAGCCAGTGCGTCGGGAGGTCGACGAGGAGCCGGTCCCCGTGCACCAGCCCGAGCTCGTCCTGGAGCAGCGACGCGGTCTTGGCGACCCAGTTGGCGTAGGTCGCCACCGAGAGCTCGACCCGCTCACCGGTGCTGTCGTCGTAGAAGGTCACCAGCGGTCGCCCCGCCGAGACGTCCAGCTGCCGCGCGAGCAGCTCGGCGAAGATGGGACCCGCGGCCCGGTCGGTCAGAAGGCACCCGCCTCGGGCGAGTCGCTCGACGGGTAGTCGCCCATGAAGTCCGCGACCGCCTCGCCGCTGACCTGGCCGCAGTACTCCCAGACACCCTGCGGACCCTCGGGGTTGCCGCGCGTGCCGCCCAGCGACCAGTGCGTGGACGCGAGGTGGGTGTCGCCGGGGAAAGCGGCGCCGTCCTCCTCCGTCCACGGCGCGACCATGAGTTTCGGGTCGGTGGCGTCAGCGTCGGTGAACTTGCCGGCGATCGCGCGCAGGTCGTCGAGCGCGCCGTCGTCGTCGGCGATCGTGTCGTCGTACCAGAGGATGGTCCAGCCGTGCTCGAGGCTGTGGACGAGCCGCTCGACCTCGGGCCTGTCGTCGGCGGTGTAGAACGTGCGCACCTCGGTCGGCTGCAGGAAGTTCTCCCAGTGCGGACCGAACGCGGGGGGCGAGTCCGGGTAGACGATGCCCTCACCCACCGGCCGGTGCTCGCCCGCCTCGCCGGCGTCCTTGGTCGTGACGTCCCGGCAGCCCGCGTCGGCCGCTGGGGCGCCGATGGCCACGAGGTCGCGGTCGTCGGACTCCTGCTCCTCGAGCAGCTGCCACACGGCGGTGCCGATGATGAGCGCGCCGACCAGGACCGCCGCTCCGATCAGCAGGAAGGTCTTGCGACGCTCCTTGGCCTGCTGCTCGCGGCGCATCTGCTCGACGACAGCGCGACGCCCGGCGTCCTTGCCGGCTCTGGAGCTGCCCTTCTTGGCCATGGTGTCCCCGGTCTCCGGTCGGCACTGGTCAGGTCGACTGCAGTCTACGGACGCGGCGGACCGGGACGGTCCTGCGGCTCGAGGATGAGTGTCGTGCCGTCGCGGCCGGCCGCCCGCCACCGGTGGGCGACCGCGAGGAGGCCCAGACGCACGTCGTCGGCCGGGTCAAGCCGGTCGCGGGGAAAGACCGCGACCCCCGTTCCCCGCACCTCGACTGCGGCGCGACGTCCCAGCAGCGCGGCCACCGCCTGCCGCACCTCGGCCGGGTCCGCGACGGCGCCGAACCCGCGGCCAGCGACGCCGTGCTCGTCGAGCCCGGCCTGTGCGATCACCGCGCGCACCACCGCCTCGCGGGCGCCGTACCCGAACAGGTCCTCCTCCTCGCTGCGCAGCAGCGACCGCGCACCCGGACCGTCGTCCCCGGGCGGCAGGACGAGGGCACCCAGGCCGCGGACGACCGCGACGGGGCAGCCGCGGAGCTTGCCCTTGACCAGGTCGCCGGCACCGGCCAGCTCGTCGGCCAGGGCCGGAGCGGTCACCCGCAGCGGGTTCCCGTGACGGTCGACCCGGCCCGACAGGTCGTCGAGGACCCGGACCCCGGCCGCTCCGACGGCGATGTCGGTCTGGCCCGTCCGCCAGGCGCGGCCGCTGGTGTCGCTGACGACCACGCCCACGTTGGCGCCGGGGTCCTCCGCGAGCGCCGCACGGAGCCGGCGCGCGGAGGCGTCCGGGTCCCGAGGCAGCAGGACCACCGTGCCCGGCGCGACGTTCGAGGCGTCGATGCCGCCGGCGGCCATCACCAGCCCCCACGGCGTCCGCACGATCACCGTGGGGCCGCGGCGGGCCACCACGCGGTCGGTCTCGCCGGCCAGCAGCCCGTCCCGGTCCCCCGGGGCCAGGCGTCCCTCGGCCTTGCTCACCACCTTGCTGGTCACCACCAGCACGTCGCCGTCGGCGAGCGCGACCCGCGCGCGGACCTCCGCTGCGAGGTCGGTCGCCGGGGTCACCTCCCCGATGCCGGTGACCGGTGCGACGGAGTACGCCGGCGGTGCCGCCGGCTCCGGCGGGGGCCCCGGCTGGGGCTCCGGCGGGGACCCCGGCTGGGACGGCCTCACCGGGTCGTCGAGCCGGTGAGGTCCAGCGCCGCGCGCGCCATGGCGGCGGTCGCCCGGACATCGGTCATGAGCAGCGGGACGGCGGCGCACCGGATCCCCGCGGCCTCGACACGGGGGACGAGGGAGTCGTCGCTGCTGTCGACGAGCCAGCCGTCGAGGACCCCGCCACGGGACCGGGCGCCGTAGTGCTCGGCGACCCCCGCCGCGCTGACCTCGACGCCGACCGCTCCCAGCAGCTGCTCGGCCATCCCGCGGACGTGGTGCCCCGCGACGATGGGGGAGAGCCCCACGACCGGCGCGGCGGTCGCACGCAGCGCCTCCCTGATCCCGGGCACGCCGAGGACGGTCCCGAGCGACACGACCGGGTTGGAGGGCGGCAGCAGCACGACGTCCGCGGCGGCGATCGCGTCGAGGACGCCCGGGGCCGGCGTCGCCGCCTCGATCCCGACCGGCACCACCGCCCGGGCCGGGACACCGGCTCGCAGCCGCACCCAGTACTCCTGGAAGTGGACCACGCGCTGTCCGGACGGCTCGTCCGGGTCGTCGACCGCAACGTGGGTCTCGACCCGGTCGTCGCTCATCGGCAGCAGCCGCACACCGGGCCGCCACCGGGCGCAGAGCGCCTCGGTCACCGACGAGAGCGGGTAGCCCGCCTCGAGCATCTGGGTGCGGACCAGGTGGGTGGCGAGGTCGCGGTCCCCGAGGCCGAACCAGGTGGGCTCGACCCCGTACGCGGCGAGCTCCTCGCGGGCGTGGAAGGTCTCCTCCCGCCGGCCCCACCCGCGCTCCTCGTCGATGCCCCCGCCGAGGGTGTACATCACGGTGTCGAGGTCGGGACAGACCTTCAGCCCGTGGACCCACCAGTCGTCCGCGGTGTTCGCCACGACCGTGACGCGCGGCGACCCGTCGGCACTGGTGGCCTCCGGCCCGAGCGCGGCCAGCAGACCGCGGAGGAAGCGGGCCCCTCCGAAGCCGCCGGACAGGACGACCACCGACGGGGCGCGGGGAGCGGACGCGGGCATGCCGCCTGTCCTACCACCTGCCAGCCCGTGTCCCGCGCGGGCTCCGTATAACAGATGCGGCTTGACGAACGGTGGATGACAGGCGTGTAATCCCACCAGTGTCATTCGTTGGACGCGGCCCGACTTTCCCCCCGGCATCCGTGGTCTCGCCTCGTGCGACTCGTGACACCGATCCGTTCCACGAGCCGCCTCACGAGGGGACCCCGGAGGGTCCCCGGGTCGAAGGGAGAATGACCGTGCAGGAGCTGTACATCATCGAGGCCCCGTTCAGTGAGCAGACCGACGAGGAGTCCGAGGAGCTCGGCTGGCAGGAGCGCGCACTGTGCGCCCAGACCGATCCCGAGGCGTTCTTCCCCGAGAAGGGCGGCTCGACCCGCGAGGCGAAGAAGGTCTGCCTGACCTGTGACGTCCGCACCGAGTGCCTGGAGTACGCGCTCGCCAACGACGAGCGCTTCGGCATCTGGGGCGGCCTGTCCGAGCGTGAGCGCCGCAAGCTGAAGAAGCGGGCGGTCTGACCGGCGCCGCTGACGTCTGCCCGACGGGGAGCCTCAGCCCTCTCCGTACCTCGGGTCGACCTCCTCGGGCTCCCGCCCCAGCAGCTCGGCCACCTGCTCGACGACCACGGCGTGGACGAGGGCGGCGAGGTCCCCGAACCCCTCGGCACGCAGCTCCACGGGTCGTCGGAACACCACCACCCGGGGTGCGCGGCTGCCCTCGCGCCGGACCAGCGAGGCGAGCGGGACCGTCGGTGCCGACCAGTCCTCGGGCACCAGCGGAGTGTCCTCGACCGCGAACTCGACCTCGCGGAGCTCCTCGGGCCACTGCTCGAGCAGCGCGCTGACCGCGTCGAGCACGAGCAGGTCGAAGCGCTCCCGGTCACTGCGGGTCAGGGGGACCCCGTGCGGGGTGAGCGGCCCCGGCAGCACGGCCGGTCCCCGGCGACCACGACCTCGTCGGTCGCGGCTGCGGCGGGTGCCGCGCGGCTGATCCACGACCGCGAGCCTAGCGACGGGGGGCGGGCCCCGACGGTACGGTCTGCCTCGTGACAACCGCCCGTCGCTGCTCCCGGACCGCCTGCCGGCGACCGGCCGTCGCCACGCTCACCTACGTGTACAGCGACTCGACCGCGGTGCTCGGGCCGTTGGCGACCTACGCCGAGCCGCATGCCTACGACCTCTGCGACGAGCACTCCGAGCGGCTCTCGGCCCCGCGCGGTTGGGAGGTCGTCCGCCTCGCGCTCGACCCCGACGCGCTCGGTCCCTCCACCGACGACCTCCTCGCGCTCGCCGACGCCGTGCGCGAGGCGGCCCGTGAGCCGCACCCGGGCGCCGTCCCGGCCGGCAGCCACGTCCGGTCGGTGCCGGCCGGCCGTGCCGCTGAGGGCACCTCCGACCGGCCCAGCGCGCGGGCGGGTCGGCCCGGCGAGCGCCGCTCGCACCTGCGGGTGCTGCGGCCCGGCGAGGAGTGAGCACGGTGCCCGAGCAGGACCCGGCAGCGGCTGCGGAGCCGGCGTACGTCGCACTCCTCGACATCCTCCGTTGCCCCGCCTGCCGGGGGAGCTTCGTCTCCCCGACCGGGGCCGACGCCGACGAGCTGGTCTGCGCTGACTGCGGTCGGGGCTACCCGGTCCGCGGCGGGGTCCCGGTGCTGCTCGTCGACGAGGCGCGGCTGCCCGCCGGCGGTCCGGACGGTGACCGTGCCTGACTGGTTCGAGGAGAGCCGCCTGGACGATCCCGAGACCCTCGAGCGCGCCGACCTCGTGCTGCGACCGCTGGCAGAGGCAGGCGCCCGGGTCCGTCGCGAGGCGGTCGAGGCGGCCGAGGCCGTCGCGGACGCGGTCCGGCTGGCCCGCGACGACCGGCCCCGGGCCGTCATCGCCGCGGGTCCCGACTCCCGGCTGCTGCGGGCGGTCCTCGAGCCGTGGTGCCCGGTGCCGTTCGTCGCCTGGCCGGGACCGGGGCTGCCCGGGTGGGCCGGGGCGCTCGACCTCGTCGTCGTGCTGGCACCCGAGGGGTCCGACACCGGCAGCGCGTCCGCAGTCGCCGAGGCGGTCCGCCGCGGCTGCCGGGTCGTGGTCGCGAGCCCGCCCGGGTCCCTCGTGGCCGAGCACGCCGCCGGCCGGGACACCGCGGTCCTGCCGGCGCGCAGCGGTGACCAGCTCGCGGTCGCCGTCGTGGTCCTGGACTTCCTCAGCCAAGTGGGGCTGGGACCGGAGACCGACGCGGAGGCCGTGGCCGTCGCGCTCGACGACGTCGCCCTGGCCTGCTCGCCGCACCGCGACCTCGCGGTGAACCCCGCCAAGATGCTCGCGATCGCGCTCGGCGACGCGACCCCGCTGGTCTGGGGCGGGTCGGTCCTCGCGGCCCGCGCCGCCCGCCGCATCGCAGAGTCGGTACGCCGTGCCAGCGGGCGGACCGCGCTCGCCGGTGACGCCGAGCACCTCCTCCCGGTGATCGCCTCCACGGCGGTCCACGACGTCTTCGAGGACCCGTTCGCCGACATCGACGGCGAGCCGGCGCTGCGTCCGGCGCTCGTCGTGCTCGACGACGGCAACGACGAGCCGACGGTCCGCGAGCAGCGCGGCCGGCTCACCGCCGAGGCCACTGCCCGCCGCGTCCGGGTCGAGACGCTCACCAGCCCTGCGGCGGCCGTCGCCTCGTGCGGGATCGCCGGCTACGCCTCGCTGCTCGGGCAGGGCCACTACGCCGCGGCGTACCTCGGGATCGGGCTCGGCCGCCTGGGGTCGTGACCGGGATGACGACGCCCCGGCTGGGTAGCCTGCCCGCGTGACAGCCCTCGCCGCGCCCCCGTCCGCCGCGCCCGCCGTGCGTCCTCCCGCGCTCCCTGTCGCACCCGTCCGGTCCGAGGGCGTCTGATGGCCGGGGGTCTCTTCGCGCTTCTGGACGACGTCGCGGCGATGGCGAAGCTCGCCGCGGCGTCCGTGGACGACATCGGCGCAGCCGCGGCTCGCGCCGGACTGAAGTCCGCAGGCGTCGTCGTGGACGACACCGCCGTCACCCCGCAGTACGTCAGCGACGTCACCGCTGACCGCGAGCTCCCGATCATCCGCAAGATCGCGACCGGGTCGCTGCGCAACAAGCTCCTCTTCATCCTCCCCGCGATCCTGCTGATGAGCCAGTTCCTCGAGTGGCTCATCACCCCGCTGCTCATGGTGGGAGCGACGTACCTGTGCTACGAGGGCGCCGAGAAGCTCTGGCACGCGGTCCGGGGGGACGAGACCGAGCACGGGCCGGCGGTGCTCGACGAGGCGGTCTCCGAAGACACCGTGATCTCGGGCGCCATCCGCACCGACTTCATCCTGTCCGCCGAGATCATGGTGATCGCGCTCAAGGAGGTGGCCGACGAGCCCTTCGTCGGCCGCGCCCTGATCCTCGTCGCGGTCGCCCTCGGGATCACCGTCCTGGTCTACGGCGCCGTCGCGCTCATCGTGAAGATGGACGACGTCGGGCTCCACCTCACCCAGCGCGCGTCCCGCGGCGCCCAGCGGATCGGGCTCGGCCTGGTGCGCGGCATGCCGCTGCTGCTCCGCTTCCTCTCGGCCGTCGGCATCGCGGCGATGCTTTGGGTCGGCGGCCACATCCTCCTGGTCGGGCTCGACGACCTCGGGTGGCACGCCCCCTACGAGCTGGTCCACCACGCGGAGGAGGCGGTCCACGAGGCCACCGGAGCCATCGGTGGGTTCCTGGGCTGGGCGGTCAACACGCTGTGCTCAGCGGTCGTCGGGCTCGTCGTTGGGGCCGTCGTCCTCGCCGTGCTCCTCGTCGTGCCGCTGCGCCGCAACCACGGAGAACCGGCCGCCCACTAAACTGGAGGCATGGACTTCAAGGTTGCTGACCTGACCCTCGCCGACTTCGGCCGGACCGAGATCACGCTCGCCGAGCACGAGATGCCCGGACTCATCGCCATGCGGGAGCGGTACGCCGGGAGCCGGCCGCTCGCCGGTGCCCGGATCGCGGGGTCGCTGCACATGACGATCCAGACCGCGGTGCTCATCGAGACGCTCGTCGCGCTCGGCGCCGAGGTGCGGTGGGCCTCCTGCAACATCTTCTCCACCCAGGACCACGCGGCGGCCGCCGTCGCCGTCGGGCCCGAGGGCACGGTGGACGCGCCTGCAGGCGTCCCGGTCTTCGCGTGGAAGGGCGAGTCGCTCGAGGAGTACTGGTGGTGCATCGAGCAGATCCTGCGCTGGCCCGACGGGTCGGACGGCCAGAAGCGGTTCGCGAACATGATCCTCGACGACGGCGGTGACGCCACGCTCCTGGTCCACCTCGGAGTCCAGGCCGAGAAGGAGGGCGTCGCCCCCGACCCGGCGACCGCGGCCAGCACCGAGCAGCGGGTCATCTTCGAGCTCCTCACCGCCTCGTTCGCCGAGGACACCGCCCGGTGGACCCCGATCGCCAACGAGCTCCGCGGGGTCACCGAGGAGACCACCACCGGCGTCCACCGGCTCTACGAGATGATGCGGCAGGGCACTCTGCTGGTCCCCGCCATCAACGTCAACGACTCGGTGACCAAGAGCAAGTTCGACAACAAGTACGGCTGCCGGCACTCGCTCATCGACGGTCTGAACCGGGCGACCGACGTGCTCATCGGCGGAAAGGTCGCGGTCGTCTGCGGCTACGGCGACGTCGGCAAGGGCTGCGCGGAGTCGCTGCGCGGCCAGGGCGCACGGGTCGTCGTCACGGAGATCGACCCGATCTGCGCGCTGCAGGCGGCCATGGACGGCTACCAGGTCACCACGCTCGAGGACGTGCTGTCGGTCGCCGACATCGTCATCACCGCGACCGGCAACAAGGACGTGCTCACCGCCGAGCAGATGAGCCGGATGAAGCACCAGGCGATCGTGGCCAACATCGGCCACTTCGACAACGAGATCGACATGGCCGGCCTCGAGACCTACCCCGGCGTGGTCCGCAAGACCGTGAAGCCGCAGGTCGACCTGTGGACCTTCCCGGGCAGCGGCGACCGGACCGCACACTCGGTCATCGTGCTGTCGGAGGGCCGGCTGATGAACCTCGGCAACGCAACCGGCCACCCGTCGTTCGTCATGTCGAACTCCTTCACCAACCAGGTCCTCGCCCAGATCGAGCTCTTCACCAAGCCCGAGGAGTACCCGGTCGGGGTCTACACCCTCCCCAAGCACCTCGACGAGGAGGTCGCGCGGCTCCACCTCGAGGCCCTCGGGGTGACCCTCACCGAGCTCCGAGAGGACCAGGCGGCGTACCTCGGGGTGGACAAGAACGGACCGTTCAAGCCGGAGCACTACCGTTACTGACCACACCCCGTCCTCCGGCAGGGGCCGGGTCCTCGTTGTCGACGACGACCCGGCACTTGCCGAGATGCTCACGATCGTGCTGCGCAACGAGGGGTTCGAGTCCCGGGTCTGTGCGACCGGTGACCAGGCGCTGGCAGCCTTCCGTGACTTCCGGCCGGACGTCGTCCTGCTCGACCTCATGCTGCCCGGCAAGGACGGGCTCGACGTCTGCCGCGAGATCCGGGCGGAGTCCGGCACGCCGATCGTCATGCTCACCGCGAAGAGCGACACCGTGGACGTCGTGCTCGGCCTGGAGTCCGGCGCCGACGACTACGTCGTCAAGCCGTTCAAGCCCAAGGAGCTGATCGCCCGGGTCCGCGCGCGGGTGCGGAAGTACGACGCGGAACCGCCGGAGAGCCTCCAGGTCGGCGACCTGCGGATCGACGTGGCCGGCCACCGCGTCACCCGGGACGACAGCCCGATCCCCCTGACGCCGCTCGAGTTCGACCTGCTGGTCTGCCTGGCACGCAAGCCCTGGCAGGTCTTCACCCGGGAGATTCTCCTGGAGCAGGTGTGGGGCTACCGGCACGCCGCCGACACCCGGCTGGTCAACGTCCACGTGCAGCGGCTCCGGTCGAAGATCGAGCACGACCCCGAGCACCCCGAGATCGTGGTGACCGTGCGGGGCGTGGGGTACAAGGCGGGCTGACCGTGGTGGCCCTGGACGGGACGGTGGCCCCGCCGGCGACGACCTCCCCCTCGACGAAAGGGCCGCTGCAGCGCGCACTCAGCGCGTGGCGGCGGTCGATCCAGCTGCGGGTCGTGCTGAGCACGGTCGTGCTGTCCGCCGTGGTGGTGAGCCTGGTCGGGTGGGCGCTGATGCGCCAGATCACCAGCGGCCTCGTCGGCGACCGCGTCGACGTGGCGCTCGAGGAAGCCGCCCGCAGCAGCACCGACGTGCAGGAGAGCCTGAGCGCCGCGACCTCGGACTTCGACGCCTCGACGCAGCTCCCCGTCCTGGTGTCCGCGATCGTCAGCCGGGCAGCCGCGCAGGGCTACGACGTCGTCCTGGTCGGCCCGCTGCCGCAGTCCGGAGGTGCCCCCTCGCCGGCGGCGGGGGAGCGGTTCACCCCCGGGCTCGAGCTCTCCAGCGTGCCGAGCGGGCTCCAGGCCACCGTGGAGGACGCCGACAGCACCGGCAGCTCGTGGACGTTCAGCACGCTGTCGTACGACGAGGACACGGACCGGCCGCCGGTGCCGGGCGTCGTGGTGGGGACCCAGCTGCGGCTGCCCGCGGACGGCGGCAGCTACGCGCTCTACCACCTGTTCCCGATGAGCGCCGAGCGCGCCACCGTCGGGCTGGTGCAGCGTGCGCTGCTCACCAGCGGGGCACTGCTGCTCATCCTCGTGGCGGCGCTCACCTGGCTGGTCACGCGGCAGGTCGTCACGCCGGTCCGGTGGGCGCGCCGGGTGGCCGAGCGGCTGGCGGCGGGCCGCCTCGAGGAGCGCATGCAGGTCCACGGGGAGGACGACATCGCCCGGCTCGCGACCTCCTTCAACCAGATGGCCGCGAGCCTGCAGAACCAGATCCGGGCGCTGGAGGACATGTCGGCGGCCCAGCGACGCTTCGTCTCCGACGTCTCGCACGAGCTGCGCACCCCGCTGACGACGGTGCGGATGGCCAGCGACGTGCTGCACGACGCCCGCGACGGGTTCGACCCGGTCACCGCCCGGTCCGCGGAGCTGCTCCAGCACGAGCTGGACCGGTTCGAGCTGCTGCTCACCGACCTGCTGGAGATCAGCCGGTTCGACGCCGGCGCTGCGGCGCTGCACCTGGAGGACCTCGACCTCGGGGAGGTCGCGCGCACGGTGGCCGCCTCGGTGCGACCGCTGGCGGACCGCACCGGGGCACGGATCCGGGTGCACGTCCCGCCGGGGGGCTGTCTCGTCGAGGCCGACCGGGGCCGCATCGAACGGATCGTCAGCAACCTGGTGAGCAACGCGGTCGACCACGCCGAGAGCAGCGACGTGGTCGTGCGGGTCCGCTGCAACGCCGAGGGCAGCGCGCTCACCGTCCGCGACTACGGCGTCGGGCTGCGACCCGGCGACGAGGTGCGGGTCTTCAACCGCTTCTGGCGCGCCGACCCGGCCCGCGCCCGCACCAGCGGGGGCACCGGCCTGGGGCTGTCGATCGCGCTCGAGGACGCCCACCTGCACAGCGGCTGGCTCCAGGCCTGGGGCGTCCCGGGGGGTGGGGCGCAGTTCCGACTGACCCTCCCGCGGCGCGCCGGCGAGCGCATCACCGCCAGCCCGCTGCCGTTGGTCCCCGAGGACGCGGGACGGCAGCGGGTGCGCGCGTGAGGCGAGGTCCCGCCGGGCTGGCCGCGGCCGTGGCGCTGGTCGCGAGCGGGTGCTCCTCGCTGCCGGTGGACGGACCGGTCAACGCCGCGACCTCGGTCGAGCCCACGACGACCTCGGCGCCGTTCGACTTCAACCCGCCCGGACCTCGCCCCGGCGCGACCCCGGACCAGGTCGTCACCGGCTTCCTCAACGCGCTGCAGGCCACCCCGGTCACGACCCAGGTGGCCGAGCAGTTCCTCACCGCCCGCGCGGTCGAGACCTGGCGGCCGACCCGGCGTACCGTCGTCTACGGCTCCGAGACCGTGGTCCCCGTCGCGGGGGACCCTCCAGCCGCCGGCCCCCGTTCGACGACGCGCGTGACGCTGGAGCTCACCGGGACCGACGTGCTCGACGCCAGCGGCCGCTGGCTGTCGGGGGAGTCCCGGCGGGCCGGGGAGGACGCCCCGATGCGGCTCGCCCTCCGGCTCGAGCGCGAGCAGGGGGAGTGGCGGCTCGCGAACCCGCCGGACGGCGTGGCGATCCCCCAGACGCACTTCGCGTCGCGGTACCGGCAGTACTCCCTGTTCTTCTTCGACCCGAGCGGCACGACGCTCGTGCCCGAGCCCGTGTACGTCCCCTGGGGCGTGCAGGCGCCCACCCAGCTCGTGAGCGGCCTCCTCGAGGGACCTCCGGGAGGTCGGCTGCGCGACGCGAGGTCGGGCGGGCCGTCGGTGACCCGGACGTTCCTCCCGCGGGGCACCCGCCTCGGCGTCGGGGTACCGGTCGTCGACGGGGTGGCTGACGTCCCCCTCACCGAGGAGGTGCTCGACCTCGACGAGGAGCAGCTCGACCTCGCGCTGGCCCAGCTCGCGTGGACCCTCCGACAGGTCGTCGACGTCGAGCGGCTGCGGGTGACCGTCGACGGCACCGCGCTGGAGCTGCCGGACGGCGGGCAGGACGCGAGCGTCAGCGGCTGGGACGCCTACAGCCCCGTCGTGGGTGCGGCGTCGACCGACGTCTTCGGGCTCCGCGACAGCGAGGTCCGCCAGGTGCTCGAGGAGGACGAGATCACCGCGGCCACTCTCGCCGGGCTCGACGGGGAGCTCGCCCGGCCGCGCTCGCTCGGGGTCGACATGGCCGGCCAGCAGTTCGCACTGGTGAGCAGCGACGGGGGGGAGGTGGGGGTGCTGGCCCGCGCCGAGGGCGCCGCACGTGTCCGGCTGCTGCCGACGTCGGACCCGCTGCGGCCGATGTGGGACCACGCCGACCTGCTCTGGGTGGTCGACCGCACGTCCGCCGGGGCCGCAGTGCTGGTCCGTCGTGACGGGGTCCTCACCGAGCTCGGCGCCTCCGGTGTGACCGGGGAGGACGTCGTGGCGACAGCACTGTCCCGCGACGGCAGCCGGCTCGCCGCGGTCCGACGTACCTCCGCGGGACCGGAGGTCGTCGTCGCGCGGGTGCACCGCACCGCGAGAGGCGTGCCGGTGCGGCTGTCGGCGGCGCTGCCGGTGTCGACAGGGGTCACCCTCACGCGTCCGGTGTCCCTCGGCTGGCGCGACCCGACCACGCTGGCCGTCCTGACCCGACCCGCACGCCGCGTCGGCCGGGTCGTGCTTCTCCCGTGCGACGGCGCGACGAGCCTGCCGACCGCGCGCAGCCGGATCGACGACTTCCCGGGCCGGGTCCGGACGTTGCTGGCCTCGCCCGGAGGTCCGACCGCGCTGCTGCTCTGGGACCGCCAGCGCCGGCTGCACGCGCTCGACGCCGAGGGGTCGTGGGACCTCGACGTGTTCGAGCAGGGTCTTCGGGCGCCGACTTTCGTCGGCTGACCGCGGGACCCGCCGGTCCTCCACACCCTGCTGCTACTGCGTCGCGAGGGTCCGCCGAGCACGCCACCCTGGCGTCGTGCCGCTCCCACCGTCGCGTCGGTGGGTCGGCGGAGTCCGTGCCGGCGTCGACGCCGCGCTCGAGCTCGCGCTCGGGTCCTGCTGCGCCGGCTGCGGCGTGCCCGGTCGGGCGCTGTGCCGGCGGTGCGAGCGGAGCCTTCCGCAGCGGGCTGCGGCCGCGTGGCCGACGCCGGTGCCACCGGGGCTGGTCCGGCCCGCCGCCGCCGGGGAGTACGCCGGGCTGCTCCGTGCGCTCGTGCTCGCCCACAAGGAGCACAGCCGGCTCGCGCTGGCGCGACCGCTCGGCCGGGTGCTGGCACTCTCGGCTGCGGACGCCTGGCGGGCGGCAGGGGCAGGCCGGGCGCTCCCGTCGGGCGCCGGGTCGTCGAGCGGGTCGTCGAGCGGGTCGTCGAGCGGGTCGCGACTGCTGCTGGTGCCGGTGCCGTCGCACCCGGCGGTCGTGCGGCAACGCGGGCACGACCCGCTGCTGCGGATGACCCAGGTGGCCGCTGCGCAGCTGCGGCGCGATGGTCTGGACGCGCGCGTCGCGACCCTCCTCCGGGTGGTCCAGCGACCGCAGGACCAGGCAGGGCTCGACGCGGCCGCACGGTTCCAGAACCTGGAGGGCCGGTTCGTCCTACGGACGGGACGGGCCTCGACCACCCTCACGCGGTCTGCGCTCGAGGTCCTGCTCGTCGACGACGTCGTGACCACCGGCGCGACGCTGCGCGAGGCCCAGCGGGCGCTCGAGGCCGCCTCGGTGGCGCCGGTCGGTGCTGCCGTCGTCGCGGCGACCCGACGGCGGACCGCACCCCGCGAGCCGCGACACACCGGGTGAACCAGACCGGTCCACTTCCGTGGGTTGGTCCGCTGCACTAGCGTCAGGTCATGGAGTCCGTCCGGGTCCGTGGTTGCGCCGGTCGGGAGAGCACGGGCAGGCCTCAGCGCCTCTCTGTGCGGTCCTCCGGCAAGCCGATGCCAGTCGCAGGCGAAGCGGTCCACGTAATCCTCGTCCGCGAGGAGATCACGGTGCGGCTTAGGAGTAAGTCCTGCCGGCCCCACGCCGCCAGACGTGGCGTGACGGTCGAGAAGGCGGGTAGTGGCGGAGAAGCTGCGAGAGCCTCAGCAGGCGGGTGTGGGGTCGAAGACCAGGTCGGCCGGACGGACTCCTCCCGGTCGAGCGTCTCGCTTACCGGCTGACAGGGCTCGCTCAACAGGGAGGTGTTGCATGGACGTTGTCGTCAAAGGCCGCCACTGCGAGATCTCGGACTCGTTCCGGGAGCACGCGGAGGAGAAGCTCAGCCGGCTCGAGAAGCACGACCACCGGGTGTTCCGCCTGGACGTCGAGGTGGACATGGAGCGCAACCCGCGCCAGCAGGGCCGGGCCGTGCGCGTCGAGCTGACCGCGTTCTCCAAGGGCCCGGTGATCCGGGCGGAGGCCTGTGCCGACGACAAGCGCGCCGCGCTCGACATCGCGGTCGACAAGATGGCCGCTCAGATGCGGCGCGCCGCGGACCGGCGACGTGTCCACCACGGTCGCCACACCCCGATGTCGGTGTCCCAGGCGCTCGCCAGGATCGACCAGGGGCTCAACGGGGCGGCCCCGACTCCTGAGGAGGAGGCCGGCACACGTCAGGTGGGCCCGCTGTCGGTGGAGGGGGAGGGGCCTCTGGTGGTCCGGGAGAAGACCCACACCACCGCGCCGATGGACCTCGCGCAGGCGCTCTACGAGATGGAGCTCGTGGGTCACGACTTCTTCCTCTTCGTCGACCAGGACAGCGGCCGGCCCTCGGTCGTCTACCGGCGACGGGGCTACGACTACGGCGTCATCGCGCTCGACCTGACGACGGCGGTGACCAGGCCCGGGGACACCGAAGGGCCACGGGGACCAACGTCCTGAGGGGTCCCTCTTTGTTGTGAACTTCCGTACGGACTAGTCAGGTCGTGCCATTCTCCTGGGGTGTCGATCCCTCCTCCGGCGGTCCCCCGGCCGTCAACGCAGCCCCGACCCCCCTTCGGGTCCCCGGCGCCCAGGTCCGCGATCAGGGTCCTCGTCGTGGACGACCAGGAGCTCTTCCGCCGTGGCCTCACGATGCTGCTCAGCGTCGAGCCTGACATCACGATCGTCGGCGAGGCCGGCGACGGCGCGACCGCCGCGGCCCTCGCGGCGGCGAGCTCCCCGGACATCGTCCTCATGGACGTCCGGATGCCCAAGCTGAGCGGGATCGAGGCGATCACCGCGGTCCGCAATGCCGCTCCGGACGCCCGCATCGTCATGCTCACCGTCTCCGACGAGGAGGCCGACCTCTACGAGGCGATCAAGGGCGGGGCCTCCGGCTACCTGCTCAAGGACGCCTCCATCGACGAGGTCGCCCAGGCGGTGCGCGTGGTGGCCGACGGCCAGTCCCTCATCAGCCCGTCGATGGCGATGAAGCTGCTCGACGAGTTCAAGCAGATGTCGCGGACGGACCGGTCGCAGCCGGCGACGCCGCGGCTGACCGAGCGCGAGCTCGAGGTGCTGCGGCTGGTGGCCCAGGGACTCAACAACCGCGAGATCGCCAAGCAGCTCTTCATCAGCGAGAACACCGTCAAGAACCACGTCCGCAACATCCTGGAGAAGCTGCAGCTGCACTCGCGCATGGAGGCCGTCATGTACGCCGTCCGCGAGAAGCTCCTCGAGATCCCCTGACCCTTCACACCCCGTGCCGAGCCGCCCTCCATGGAGGGCGGCTCGACTCGTCATCAGGGGCGGCTCGACCGGTCACGAGGGGCGGCTCGCCAGAATGAGGGCGTGAGGCACCCCCGGACCACCCTGTCCCTCGCCCAGGCGCGACGGACCACGCTCGCCGCCCAGGGCTTCCTCGACCCGCCGCACGCGGCACCGACCCTGCGCACCCTCGTCCGCACCGTCGCGCGGACCGGCGTCCTGCAGGTCGACTCCGTCAACGTCCTGCAGCGCGCCCACTACATGCCGCTGTGGTCGCGGATCGGTCCCTACGACACGGCACTGCTTACCCGGGCTGCGAGCGGCCGTGCCGACCGCCGGCTCGTCGAGTACTGGGCGCACGTCCAGGCGTTGATGCCGGTCGAGCTGTGGCCGGTGATGCAGCACCGGATGGCGACCTACCGCGACCAGCGCGGCAAGTGGTGGGGCGGCGTCCCCGAGGCGCTGGCCGCCCGGCTCCTCGCCGAGGTCACCGCCCGCGGAGCCTGCACCGCACGCGAGCTCGACGCGGGGCTGCCCCGCTCGAAGGAGAACTGGGGCTGGAACTGGTCCGAGGCCCGCAAGGGGCTGGACTACCTCTTCATGTGTGGCGAGCTGGCGATCGCCGGTCGCACGAGCCAGTTCGAGGTCCGCTACGACCTGCCGGAACGGGTGCTGCCCGACCGCGTCCTCGACGCGCCGGTGCCGACGCCCGAGGAGGCCGACGTTGAGCTGGTAGGACGCGCGGCCGCGTCATACGGGGTCGCAACGGCCGCCGACCTCAAGGACTACTTCCGGATGCCGTCCCTCGAGCGGGTGCGCGCCGCCGCGGCGACGCTCGTCGAGCGGGGCGAGCTGGTCCCCGTCGACGTCGAGGGCTGGACCCAGCCGGCGTGGCTGCACCGTGACGCCCGGATGCCGCGCCGGGTCGACGTCCGCGCCCTGCTCAACCCCTTCGACCCGGTGGTGTGGCGACGGGAGCGGACCGAGGCGCTCTTCGGGTTCCGCTACCGCATCGAGATCTACGTCCCCAAGGAGCGACGGGTCCACGGCTACTACGTGCTGCCGTTCCTGCTCGGGGACGGGCTCGTCGCCCGGGTCGACCTGAAGGCCGACCGTGCGAGCCGCACGCTGCTCGTGCACGCCGCGTACGCCGAGCCCGGCGCGCCGGCGTCGACCGCGGAGGAGCTCGCCGCCGAGCTCACCCGGCTGGCGTCGTGGCTCGGGCTCGAGCAGGTGGCCGTGGCGCCGCGCGGCGACCTCGCTCCCGCGCTGGCGGGCGCCGTCCCCGGCGGCGCGGCAGCCGTCGAGCCCCCCGTCGCGGCACCCGTCGGGACACCCGTCGGGAGCCCCCTCGTCCCGGCCCGCGCCGACGGTGCCGCTGGGTAGGCTGACCCTCGTGCCTGCCATCATCGACAAGATCCTCCGCATGGGCGAGGGGAAGACTCTCCGCCAGCTGGAGGGCATCGCCAGGGCCGTCAACGCCATCGAGGACGACTTCGTCGCGATGTCCGACGAGGAGCTGCGCGCGACCACCGCGGAGTACAAGCAGCGGCTCGCCGACGGGGAGACCCTCGACGACCTGATGCCCGAGGCGTTCGCGACCGTCCGCGAAGCGGCCAAGCGCGTGCTGGGCCAGCGTCACTTCGACGTCCAGCTCATGGGCGGCGCGGCCCTGCACATGGGCAACATCGCCGAGATGAGGACCGGTGAGGGCAAGACGCTCGTCGCCACGCTCCCGACGTACCTCAACGCGCTCACCGGCCGCGGCGTGCACGTCGTCACCGTCAACGACTACCTCGCGAAGTACCACGCGGAGTGGATGGGGCGGGTCTACCACTTCCTCGGGCTGAGCACGGGGTGATCCTCTCCCAGCTGTCGAAGGAGGACCGCCGCGCGGCGTACGCCTGTGACGTCACCTACGGCACCAACAACGAGTTCGGCTTCGACTACCTGCGCGACAACATGGCCAACAGCCTCGACGAGTGCGTGCAGCGCGGGCACTACTTCGCGATCGTCGACGAGGTCGACTCGATCCTCATCGACGAGGCGCGGACCCCGCTGATCATCTCCGGACCGACGCAGGACGAGGTCCGGTGGTACCCGGAGTTCGCCAAGCTGGCCGCCCGCATGGGCAAGGACGTCGACTACGAGGTCGACGAGAAGAAGCGGACGATCTCGGTCCTCGAGGGCGCGATCACCAAGGTGGAGGACTACCTCGGGATCGACAACCTCTACGACTCGGTGAACACCCCGCTGATCTCGTTCATGAACAACGCGATCAAGGCCAAGGAGCTGTTCCGCCGCGACAAGGAGTACGTCGTCCTCGACGGCGAGGTGCTCATCGTCGACGAGCACACCGGGCGCATGCTCCACGGCCGCCGCTACAACGAGGGCCTGCACCAGGCGATCGAGGCCAAGGAGGGCGTACGGATCCGCGAGGAGTACCAGACCCTCGCCACGATCACGCTCCAGAACTACTTCCGGCTCTACGAGAAGCTCGGCGGCATGACCGGCACGGCGATGACCGAGGCCAGCGAGTTCGACAAGATCTACAAGCTCGGCGTCGTGACGATCCCGACGAACCGGCCGCTGGTCCGCCTCGACCAGGCCGACCTCGTCTACCGGACCGAGGAGGCGAAGTTCGCCGCCGTCGTCGACGACATCGCCGAGCGGCACGCGGCGGGGCAGCCGGTCCTCGTCGGCACCGTGTCGGTGGAGAAGTCCGAGCACCTGTCGGACCTGCTCACGCGCAAGAGCGTCCCGCACACGGTCCTCAACGCCAAGCAGCACGACAGCGAGGCGAAGATCGTCGCTCTCGCCGGACACAAGGGCGCGGTCACCGTGGCCACCAACATGGCCGGTCGCGGCACCGACATCATGCTCGGCGGCTCGGTGGACTTCCTCGCCGACCAGGAGCTGCGCAAGCAGGGGCTCGACCCGGTCGAGAACGCCGAGGAGTACGACGTCGCTTGGCCGGCGATGGTCGAGAAGATCAAGGCGCAGGTCGGCGCGGAGCACGACGAGGTCAAGGAGGCCGGCGGGCTCTACGTGCTCGGGACCGAGCGGCACGAGTCCCGCCGCATCGACAACCAGCTGCGCGGCCGGTCGGGACGGCAGGGCGACCCGGGGGAGTCCCGGTTCTACCTGTCCCTGCAGGACGAGCTGATGCGGCTGTTCAAGTCCGACTGGGTCGACTGGGTGCTCACCACGCTCAAGGTGCCCGACGACGTGCCCATCGAGAACAAGCGCGTGACCAACTCGATCGCGTCGGCGCAGTCGCAGGTCGAGGCGCAAAACTTCGAGTCCCGCAAGAACGTCCTGAAGTACGACGACGTCATGAGCCGCCAGCGCGAGGTCGTCTACCGGGAGCGGCGGGCGGTCCTCGAGGGCGCCGACCTCCACGAGCAGATCCGCGAGATGGTCGACGATGCCGTGGAGGGCTACGTCCGCGGCGCGACGCTGGGCTTCCCGGAGGAGTGGAACCTCGAGTCGCTGTGGACCGCGCTCCGGACCCTCTACCCGGTGACCGTCCGGCTCGCGGACCTGGAGGACGAGGCCGGTGGTCGTGACGGCCTCGACGCCGACCACCTGGTCAAGGTGCTGCAGGACGACGCGCAGGCGGCGTACGACGCGCGCGAGGCACAGGTCGGCAGCGAGGTCATGCGCGAGCTCGAGCGCCGGGTGCTGCTCTCGGTGCTCGACCGCAAGTGGCGCGAGCACCTCTACGAGATGGACTACCTCCGTGAGGGGATCGGGCTGCGCGCCTACTCCCAGCGTGACCCGCTGGTGGAGTACCAGCGCGAGGGCTTCGACATGTTCGGCGCGATGATGGACGCCATCAAGGAGGAGTCGGTCGCGTTCCTGTTCAACCTCGAGGTCCAGGTCGAGGAGGAGCCCGCGCCGGCGGCCGAGGAGGTCGTCGACGGCGAGGAGCTCACCGACGACGGGACGGCTACCCCGGTGGCGGTCGGCGGCGGCCAGAACGGTGCGGCCGCGAGCGGTGCCCGCGCCGAGGGCGCGGCCGACGGCGTCGGCGCCCCGGTCGGGCTGGGCAAGCCCTCGACCGAGGACCACCACCCCGTGATCCGTGCGAAGGGGCTCGACGCGCCGAAGACCCCGACCGAGCTGACCTACACCGCGCCGTCGGAGCAGGGCGGCACGGAGGTGTCTCAGACGTCGGTCGCGGTGGACGACGCGTTCGACGGGGTCTCCCGGAACGCGCTCTGCCCGTGCGGGTCGGGCAAGAAGTACAAGAAGTGCCACGGCGCGCCCGGTGGGCCGACCGGCCTCACCGCTCGCGTCTCCTGAGCTCCGGCTCAGCCGAACTCGAGCGCCGTGCAGACCCAGCGGTCGTCGCGGCGCTCGAGCCGCAGGGCGAGCGCACGAGACCGGTGTCCGTGCCGGATGTGCACGCTGACCTCGGCGGACGCGTGGTCCGGCCGGCAGACGTGGACGCTGCGGACCTGTGGCCGCACGGGTCGGCTGGCCGGACCGGCCGCTCGCCGCACCAGCTGTGCCCGGCGGTCCAGGTCGCGGAACACCTCCTGGCTGGTCCACCGCACCAGCTGCGTCGTCGGCCGGAGCCCGCTCACCGACTCGGTGACGGCCTGGGCGAAGCGCGCCGCCCAGCCGCGCACCTCGGCGTCCTCGGGGTGCGTGAGCCGGGACTGACGGGTTGGGTCGAGCTCGGGGGTCCGCGGCGGGCCGTGGTCCGCCGGAGCGCGCAGCGACGCCAGGTCGAGGGCGAGCGTCCCCTGCACCGCGAGCGGAGGCCGGCTCACCAGGATCCGGGCGGTGGGCTGGGTCATCGGGGACCTCCCGAGTCAGGGCTGAAGGGCTGGGGAGCACGACCGGTGAGGTGGTCGCGGCCGGCTTCCACCAGCACGGCGAGCGAAGGACCGACGAGCAGCGTCTGCCCTGGTCGGAGGAGGTCGGGGTCGGAGCCGATGACCTCACGGTTCGCGGCGTACAGCAGCCGCCACCCGGTCGCGACGGTGCTGGCCGGGGCGCCGGTCGGCAGCAGCCCGGCGGTGAGGCTCCACAGGCTGTCGCCCGCCACGACCTCGAGGCGCGCAGGTGCAGGCTGGGGCGGGGGCACGGAGGGCGCCGTGCCGCTGCGGCCGCCCGGGGACACCCGCCGGGCCGTCCCGGCGACCCGGTCCGGGACCGGCAGTCCGTCGAGGATGCTGCGGGTCGCCGTGGCCGTGCTGAGCGTGCCGGCGCCGAGGTCGTCCGGGAGGGCGTGGCCGGGGGTGACCGGCGCGTGGGCCTGCGCGGCAGGACCGACGAGCGTGCTCACTCCGAGGAACCCGGTCACCAGCGTCCGCACCAGGCGTGGCCGGAGGACCGACGACCGCACCAGGCCGTCGGTCACGGGCACGTCCCGCAGCGCCTCCCACGTGCAGGCCGCGACCGCCGCCGCCAGCCAGAGCCAGGCGAGCGCAAGCAGCAGGGCGCAACCGCCGGTCAGGATCCCCACGAGGTCAGAGATGGGCAGACCCGCAGGAGAGCCGTCGGCGCGGAGCGACCGCCAGCCGTCGAGGGCGGGTCCACGGGCGGCGCTCACGACGCCACAGGTCGCCGCGGCGACCAGCACGAATACCATGCATGCTCGCACTGACCGCATCTCGACCCCTTTCGACCATGAGAAGCGTTGTTCAACGTTGTTTGGCGTCGTTGAGCAGTGAACAGGGTCCGTCTCGGCCCCGTCAAGGCGCCGACCGCCCCTGTGCAGGAGCCGTCGTCGTCGGTTGACACCGTCCGGCGTGGCCGTGCAGGGTGCGGCGTGACCTGGGAGGAGCGGCTCTTCGAGGTCTTCGACGACCTCGAGCAGCAGGCGGAGGGACTCGCGCTGCTGGCCCGTGACGCGGAGGCGAGCGAGCGGGCGCGCGACCTCTACACCGAGGTCGACCTCGCGTCCCGGCTGTACGCCTCGGTGGGCGCCGAGGTCGAGCTCGTGGTTCCCGGCGCAGGTCCGGTCCGTGGGCGCCTCCTCCGCGCGGCAAGCGGGTGGTGCCTGGTCGAGCCGACGAGCGCGCCGGCGCAGGAGGTGATCGTCAACCTCGAGCGGCTGCTCTCGGCGCGAGGGCTCGCACCTCGGGCAGCAGCGGACCAGGTGCGAGGGGTCGCAGCGAGGCTCCGCCTGGGCTCCGCCCTGCGGGGCGTAGCCGCCGAGCAGGACGCCGTGGTGGTCGTCCGGGTCGACGGGGAGGTGCGGCGCGGCAGGCTCGGACGGGTGGGAGCCGACTTCGTCGAGCTCGTGGGGGAGTCCGGCACCACCGAGGTGCTCCCGATGTCGGCGCTGTCGGTCGTCCGACGGGTGTGAGGACCAGGCTCAGAGGTCCTGGAGCTCCTGGCCGGTGTGCCGCTGCTGCTCGAGCCGAGCCTCGGTCTGGGCGTACATCCGCTGGATGAAGTCCTCGAGCTCGGTGGTCTCCACCCGCCACTGCCCGCGGCCACCGATCTGGATGCCGCGGAGCTCTCCCCGCTTGACGAGGGCGGTCACCTGGGCCAGCGAGGTGTTGAGGACCTCGGCGACGTCCGGGAGCGTGAGGAACCGAGGTCCGGCGGTCATGGGCCAAGTGTGGCACCGTTGGGCGCGGTTGGCCGCTCGTGAGCGTTCTTTGCCTGTGGAGAACTGTTGTCCGACCCCGGGCTCCCGCATCATGTGACGGTGACCGTCTCGGCACCTGGTGCACGCTCGACCTCGGAGCGACCTGCCCCCGCCACCTCCCCACCCGCACGCCGCTCGCACCGTCCCGGCTGGCGCGACCCGCGGCTCGCCGTCGGGGTCCTCCTCCTCTGCGGTTCGGTGCTGCTCGGTGCCCGGGTCCTCGCGACGGCCGACGACACCGTCGCCGTGTGGGGGACGCGGACGTCCCTGGTCCGCGGTCAAGGCGTGGCGACCGCCGACCTCGTGCCCGTCCAGGTCCGGTTCACCGACCCCGGGTCGGCGGACCGGTACGTCGCAGCCGCCGACTCCCTCCCCGACGGGACGACGGTGTCACGCGACCTCGGTGCCGGGGAGCTGTTGCCCCGGGAGGCGCTGACGCACGAGGCCGAGGAGACGCTGGTCGAGGTGCCACTGTCCGTCGAGGCTGCAGGGATCCCCTCCTCGGTGGAGGTCGGCTCGCACGTCGACGTCTGGGTCACCCGGACCGCGGACGGCGGTGCAGGCGACGGAGGTGGAGCGGTCCGCGTCCTCGCCGACGTCGCCGTGCTGGCGGACGGCAGCGCCGCGGCGTCGGCGACCGGCTTCGGTGGCGAGCTCCGTCCGGTCGTGGTCGGCGTGCCGCCGACCGCCCAGGACGAGCTCTCCGAGGTGCTGGCACGGCTCAGCCGGGGCACGGTGGTGCTCGTCCGCCGTCAGGGTTGAGGACGGCGTCGTGAGCGACCGGCCGGGCGCGGGGTCGGGCAGGAAAGGCGGCGGGCCGGTCTCTGTGCTGCTCGCAGCCGCCTCGGCGGGGTGGGAGCCCGACGCCGTCGCGCTGCTGGCCGACCCGACCCAGGCGGTCCATCTCGTCCAGCGGTGCCTCGACCTCCCGGACCTGCTCGGCGCGGCAGCCACCGGCGTCGCCGAGGTGGCTGTCGTGTCCGACCTGCTGAACGGCGTCGACGCCGACAGCGTCGCGCGGCTGCACCGCCACGGCGTTCGGGTGGTGGTGGTGCGCGACGGCGGATCCGGCTCGCGGCTCCCCGCCGAGGCGCTGCGCCGCCTGGACGTCGACCTCGTGCTCAGCGCGGACGACCTCCCCGTCCTCGCGGTACGGGTGCGGGACGTGGCCCTGCAGGTCGGCGCTGCGCCGGTGGTTCGAACCGACCGGGACCCGGACGCCGAGGGTGCCGACGGTCCATCCGAGGCCGCACGGCGTCGCGTCGGTCGGCTCGTCGCGGTCTGGGGGACCCGCGGTGCGCCCGGTCGGACGACGTCCGCGGTCACGCTCGCCGCAGACGCGGCGTCCCGTGGCATCCCGACCTCGCTCATCGACGTCGACCCGTACGGCGGTGCGGTCGCCCAGCACCTGGCCGTCCTCGACGAGATGTCAGGGCTCCTCGGCGCCACCCGGCTCGCCAACACGGGCCAGCTCGACCCCACCCGACTGGCCGCGCTGGCCCGGAGGCTGATCCCGGGCCTGCGGGTGCTGACGGGACTGCCACGCCCGGGTCGGTGGCCGGAGGTCCGGCCGGCAGCCTTCGCCGAGGTCCTCACCGTCGCGCGCGGTCTCGACGACCTGGTCGTCGTGGACACCGGACCTGGTCTCGACCCGGGCAGCGACGACCCGTTCGACGCGACGCCGAACCGGGACGAGAACACTCGGACGGCGCTGGCCGAGGCGGACGCGGTCGTGGCCCTGGTCGCCCCGGACCCCGTCGGGTTGCAGCGGGCTGCCCGCGCGCTGGTCGACCTCGCCGAGGTCCGCCCGGCCGGCGCCGACGTCGTGGCCGTCAACCGGATGCGCTCGAGCCTCGGGTGGGACCGGCGCGACGTCGTCGGGCTGCTCGAGCGGGTGGCGCCGGATGCGCGGGTCTGCTTCCTCCCCGAGGACGTCGCCGCGGCCGACCGCGCCCTCGTGACCGGGCGGACGCTCCTCGAGTCAGGCGACTCCGCACTGCGACGGGCGTTCACCGATCTCACGACCGAGGTCCTGGAGGTCCTGGACCTCCCGGCGACCGAGTCCGTCCGACGGCCGGCACGCCGGTTCCGCCGCCGCACAGGCTGACGGCGGGCGCATCGCGACGGCCCAACGGATCGTCACGTCACCCAGGATCGTCGGAGCCGCCTGGGATCCTGTGGAGGTGGCGGAGTCGAGGTGACCGAGGTGGCGGAACGACGACCCGGCCGCTCGGCTGGTTCACGCGGAGCGGTTCTGTGGGTAGCGGTCACCGCCGTTCTCGTGGTGCTGTCCCCCGTGACGTGGAGCGCGGCCGGATCCTCCTCAGGAGCGCGCGCGGTCGTCCTCAGCGTGGTCAGCCTGATCTGCACGGGGCTCGCGTTCCTCGTGCCCCAGCTCCGGCAGCTCGCGGCGAGCCGCGCAGAGGCGACCGCGGAGGAGCGTGAGATCGAGGCCCGCGTCGAGACCCGTGTCGCGCTCAACGACGCGCTCGACCCGGTCCTGAGGCTCCTCGGCAACCTCGCACAGGAGCCTGATCCGTCGCTGCGTCCGCAGCTGCGTGCCCAAGTGGTCCCCCTGATCCTCGCCACCGCCGCCGAGCTCGTCGGACCCGATCGTTCGCGCGCGTGCTGGTTCCCGTTGGAGCCGGGGCCGCCCGCACGCCTTGCACCGACCGACTTCGCGGGGCGCGCTGGACCTCCATCCACCGTCTTCGTCGCCGGCACCGCTGCGGGAGACTTCGCTGTCGGCCTGGTGCTGTCGGACGGCGACCTGCTGTGCGAGGACGTCGCTACAGCGCCACCGCCAGGATGGGACGGCACGAGGGAACGCTCCTACAGGACGTTCATCGCCGTCAGCGTCATCGCCGGCGACACGGCCTTCGGCATGATGACACTCGATGCGGGGGAGCCTGGGAGCCTGAGTGTCGAGGACATGAGCGTGCTCCGGCTCCTGGCCGGATTCCTCGCGGTGGCGTTGGGGATGCCATGACGTCGTTCCCACGGTCGGTCTGGTTCGGTGATCATGATCGCGGCATACTGGGACGAGCGGAGGGGGTCGACATGGCAGTGAAGATCCAGGCGAAGCGCCGGGACGAGCGCGTGGAACAGATCCTGCGTGACCCCAAGACGTACTTCGCCCGGGCTCGCAGGAAGGCGCGCGCCGACGTCGAGGCCGAGGTGGCGCGAGAGCGGGGACAGGTCCGCCGCGTGCGCCCGGCCTGACGCTGGTCACAGGCCTCTCAGACGCTGAGCAGCAAGGAGAGCCCGCCGAGGGTGTACCCGACCATGACCAGCAGCAGCGGCAGCTGCCCGGTGAGCTGGTCGCGCCGGGGCAGCACTCGCAGCGCACGGTCGTGGGCGGCGACCACCGCCAGGACGTGGCCGCCGACGATGAACCCGACCTTGAGCCAGGCGAGCAGTGTCGGGTGGGTGGACAGCCAGAAGCTGGCTGACCAGTCCGCGGTCCCGAGGTAGTTCGAGCCGTCGACCATCGGGTCGCTGAGCCGGATCAGCGTCTGCTGGCCGACCTCGACGACGTACGACAGGTAGTGCGCGAGCAGGTAGCCCGCGACGATCGGGACCAGCGAGTGCGCGAGCCCGGTCGGCAGTGAGCGGCGGGCGAGGCCGCGGGCGGGCTTCGTCGCCATGGTCGCCAGCGAGAACGTCGCCGCGACCGCGACGCAGAAGGCGACGAGCGCGGCCGTGTCGATCAGGACGGGATCGCCGGTCAGGCCGACCTCGAAGCGCGCCCACGCCAGCGAGTCCTGGAAGCTGTCCCACGCGGTGCTGCCGACCAGCACCGACACGACCGCCACGAGGCCCGGCACCGCCGGGGTGCCGTCGAGGTTGCGCAGCGGGTTGCGCACGACCAGCATGCCGTCGGCGGTCCGGCCCCACGGTGAGAGCCGGGACAGCAGCGTCGAATAGGCCTCGAAGGGGTCGGCGTAGGCGAACCACCGCGACCCGAACACCGCGGCGCCGACGAGCAGGACCGCGGCGTACACCGCGAACCACAGCCGGACCGACCACAGGAAGTTGTTCTCCGGGAACACCAGCTCGAGCCAGACGAAGGCCAGGAGGCCGAACGCGGCCGGCCACAGCCCGACCCGCTCGGGGAGCCCGACCGCCCCCGCCTCGGGGTCGCCGCCGCTGGCCTTGGACAGCAGGAGGTGCAGCGTCCGCAACGGGTTGAACGCCCGGTAGACCGGCCCGAACAGCAGCGAGACGGGCACCAGCCCGACCCAGAGCAGGACGTAGACGACGCCGAACGTCGGGTTGGCCAGGTTGTCCGGCCCCGCGACGGCCGCCCAGGTGACGTACGCCGTGGCGGCAAGACCCAGCACCCGCAGCGTCCAGGCGAACCCGGGGGAGTCCACCACCCGCTGCAGCGCCGGCACCGGCCGGCCCTGGAGATCGGCGTCGAACCGGGGGGTCGTCCACGCCAGGGCGAGGATGATGAACGACACCGCCAGGGCTGCGGCGCCGCCGGCGAGCGCGAGGCTCAGTGGGATGGGGAGGTCCTGGCTCCCGCCCAAGCCGTGGGAGAAGACCGGCAGACCGGACACCGGCGCCAGCTGCGGCGCCGCGAGCAGCGGGTGCACGGACGATCCTCCTCGTCGGCGTACTGCGCGACCGGGCGACCGGCCTGCCATGATCGCGACCCAGGATGACACGGTGGTCTGAGAGGCGCATGAAGGTGGCGGAGACGACACGACGGGGGGCGCGATGACGGTGCGCGCGTACGTGCCCACCACCCTGCGCCGGCTCCGGGAGGCCCGCGACCGCGGTGGCCTCGGGCCCGCCCCGGTCGACGCGCACGCGGTGACCCCGCGGCTCGCGGCGCTCGGCCCCGAGGTGGGGGAGGAGGAGCTCGAGTGGGCGGCCTCGGTCGCCGCGTCGCTGGACTCGCTGCGGCTGCTCGCCCGGGAACCTGACGGGGACACGGCGCCGCGCCGCGTCGTCGCCGCCGTGGACGTGCCCTCGGTGCAGGACACGGCTCCGCCGGAAGCAGAGGACGTGCCGTCGCGCGTGGCGCTCCAGGAGGTCCCGCTGCGCCGGCTCGCAGCGCTGCTCGTCGACGGCCCGGACGCCGGACCCCTCGTGCGCGCGGCGCGGGACGCCCTCGCTCACGGCGCCGCGCAGGACGACCCGGTCGTCGAGCGGTGCCTCGACGAGGACCTCGGCTGGTGGGCCGCCTCGGAGCTCGACGCCCTGCTGGACGCCCCGCCCGGCGGCTGAGCGCGACGCGGTTGGGCCCGCGTCCTCCGGCGTGCCACGATCGGCCCATGGACGCCACCACCCGACCGCCTGCGCCGATCAACGAGCCGGTACTGACCTACGCGCCGGGCTCACCGGAGCGCGAGGCGCTCGTCCGCGAGCTCGACGCGCTGGAGGCCGAGCAGCTGGAGCTGACCGCTGCCATCGGCGGGGTGCGGCGCCACGGGAGCGGCGCCGAGGTCCCCGTCGTGCAGCCGCACGACCACCAGCACGTGCTCGGCGTGCTGCGCAACGCGACGCAGCAGGACGCGGCCGCCGCGATCGCCGCTGCCGGCGACGCCGCGCCCGGCTGGGCGGCCACGTCGTACGACGACCGCGCGGCGGTCTTCCTCAAGGCGGCCGACCTGCTGGCCGGTCCCTGGCGGCAACGGCTCAACGCGGCCACGATGCTCGGCCAGTCGAAGACCGCGATCCAGGCCGAGATCGACGCGGCGTGCGAGCTCATCGACTTCTGGCGGTTCAACGTCCACTTCGGCCACGAGATCCTCGCCCAGCAGCCGGCGGCCAACGCCCGCGGCGTGTGGAACCGGACCGACCACCGGCCGCTCGAGGGCTTCGTCTACGCGGTCACGCCCTTCAACTTCACCGCGATCGCCGGCAACCTCCCGACCGCCCCGGCGCTCATGGGCAACACCGTGATCTGGAAGCCGTCGCCGACCCAGCAGGTCGCGGCGCACCTCACCATGCAGCTGCTCGAGGAGGCCGGGCTGCCGCCGGGCGTCATCAACATGCTGCCCGGGGACGGGCTCGCGGTCTCCGAGGTCGCGCTGCCCCACCCCGACCTCGGCGGCATTCACTTCACCGGGTCAACTGCGACCTTCCAGCACCTGTGGCGCGCCGTCGGGGAGAACATCACCGGCTACAAGGGCTACCCCCGGATCGTCGGGGAGACCGGCGGCAAGGACTTCGTCCTCGCGCACCCCTCCGCCGACCCCGACGTGCTGCGGGTCGCGCTGCTGCGCGGGGCCTTCGAGTACCAGGGCCAGAAGTGCTCGGCGGCCTCCCGGGCGTACGTCGCGCGGTCGGTCTGGGAGCGGATGCGGGACGACCTGGTGGCGGAGACCGAGTCGCTCAGCGTCGGCGACGTCACCGACCTCTCCCACTTCATGGGCGCCGTCATCGACGACCGCGCCTTCCGACGCCACCGCGAGGCGTTCGAGCGGGCGCACGCGACCGACCACCTCACGGTCCTCGCGGGCGGCACGTGTGACGACGCGACCGGGTGGTTCGTCCGGCCGACGATCGTGGAGTCCTCGACGCCCAAGGACGACATGTTCCGCACCGAGTACTTCGGGCCGATCCTGGCGGTGTCGGTCTACGAGGACGGCGACTTCGAGGACGCGGTCGAGCAGTTCGAGTCGTTCGCGCCGTACGCCCTCACCGGCGCGGTGATCGCCCAGGACCGGCGCGCCGTCGCCTGGGCGGCGGAGCGGCTCCGCTTCGCAGCGGGCAACTTCTACGTCAACGACAAGCCGACCGGCGCAGTGGTCGGGCAGCAGCCCTTCGGCGGCGGCCGTGCCTCGGGGACCAACGACAAGGCTGGCGCCGCAGTCAACCTCCAGCGCTGGACCTCTCCCCGCAGCCTCAAGGAGACGTTCGACCCGCCGACCGACTACGGCTACCCGCACATGGGCTGACGTGGAGCCCGCTGCGGTGACCGCCCTTCACCTCGGGGCGCTGCACCCGGTCGAGCAGGCGTTCGTGGCGCTGCTGGCGTTCGGGCCCTTCGTCGTCCTCGGCGTGGTCGTCCGCTACCAGCGCCGGCGCGACGCCCACGCCGACGACCCGCCGCGGCCGGAGTAGCCCGACCGGCCCCCCCGCCTGGCAGTCACCCCTGGCCGAGCCAGGCGTCGCCGACCTCTCCCTGGCGCCGCATCGCCGCCCGGATGACGTCGGCCAGCATCGCCTCGAGCTTCCCGCCGACCAGGGGGACCTTGACCTTGAGGTCGCCGCTCACCACCTGCTCGCAGCCGCCGTCGGGCAGGTCGGTCAGCGTCAGCCGCCCGCCGCGCAGCTCCACGGGCTTGCCCGGCAGGCTGATCGAGAGGTCCGCGGTCGTCGCCGAGCGCCAGACCTCCCGCTGCTCGAGCGAGACGGTGTCGCCGGTGAGCCGGGTGGCGACGGCGGGGGCACCGGTCATCGCCTGGGTCTGCCGGACGAGCACCTGCGCGACCGGCCCGGCCCCGGTCACCGAGACCTCGTGCGACAGGGCGTGCTGCCGCTCGCACACGCGCTCACGGAAGGCCGCGTCGGTGAGCATCTGCTGGACCTCGGCTGCGGAGGCGGCGTAGCGGTGGGTGTGCGAGAGCTCCATGGCGGCATCCTCGCAGCGGCCGCGCGGACCGCCGCGGGCCGGGCGTCCTCGAAGGCCTCCTCGCGTCGGGTGCCGTGCTCTAGCCTCGGCGGAGTGACGACCACCACGCAGGAGCCGCCCGGGGAGGACGTCGTCACCCGGGCCGTCGGGCTCGCCGCGCGCCGGCGCGGCGCAGGCGGGCTCCCCCCGGACGCGGCCGCCGGCTACGTGCGGCAGTACTACCGGCACGTCGCCGTGGAGGACCTCGCCGCCCGGGGCGACGTCGACGTCTACGGCGCCGCCATGAGCCACTACCGGCTCGCGCTGCAACGACCGCAGGGCACCGCGTCGGTCCACGCGTTCACCCCGACGGTGGCCGAGCACGGCTGGGCCGCGGAGGGCCACACCGTCGTGGAGGTGGTCACCGACGACATGTCCTTCCTCGTCGACTCCGTGACGATGGAGCTCAACCGGCAGGGCAGGGGCGTGCACCTCGTCGTCCACCCGCAGCTGCTGGTACGCCGGGACATCACCGGTGCGCTCGTGGAGGTCATCGACGACGAGTCGCTGTCCCCCGCGAGCGAGCGGGACGTCTGCCGCGAGTCGTGGATGCACGTCGAGGTCGACCGGGTCGCCGACCCCTCGGAGCTCGCGGACATCGAGGCCGCCCTGCGGACGGTCCTCTCCGACGTGCGCGAGGCGGTGGAGGACTGGGACCGGATGCGGCACCAGGTCGAGGTCGTCGTCGCGGACCTGGCCCAGGGCCCGCCGCCGCTGCCCGCCGACGAGGTCGAGCAGGCGCGGGCGCTGCTGAGCTGGCTCGCCGACGACCACTTCACGTTCCTCGGCTACCGGGAGTACCAGCTGACCGAGACCGACGGCGAGACCCTGCTGCAGGCGGTCCCCGGCACGGGCTTCGGGATCCTGCGCAGCGACCAGGACCTGACCACCCCGGGAGGGCTCCCGCCGCTGGTCCGCGCCAAGGCCCGGGAGAAGCGGCTGCTGGTGCTCGCCAAGGCGAACTCCAAGTCCACGGTCCACCGCCCGGCCTACCTCGACTACGTCGGCGTCAAGGTCTTCGACGCCGCCGGCGAGGTGGTCGGGGAGCGCCGCTTCCTCGGGCTCTACTCCTCCGCGGCGTACACGGAGTCGCTCACCCGGATCCCGGTCGTGCGGGAGAAGGCCTACGCCGTCGTCGACGCCCTCGGGGTGGAGCGGATGAGCCACACCGGCAAGGCGCTCATGGACGTCCTGGAGACCTACCCGCGCGACGAGCTGTTCCAGACCCCGCTCGAGGAGCTCGTCCCGATCGCCCGATCGGTCCTGCACATCCGCGAGCGACGGCAGGTGCGGCTGTTCGTCCGGCCCGACACCTACCGCCGCTACCTCTCGTGCCTGGTCTACCTGCCGCGCGACCGCTACAACACGACCGTCCGGGAGCGGATCGCCGCAATCCTCACCCGGGACCTCGGCGGGGGCAGTGTGGAGTACACCGCCCGCGTCAGCGAGTCGGTGCTGGCCCGGGTCCACTTCGTCGTCCGTGCACCGGGCGGTGCACCGATGACCGCTGAGTACGACGTCGCCGACATCGAGCGGAAGCTCGCGGAGGCCGCACGCTCCTGGCAGGACGACTTCGCGCACGCGGTCCGCGAGGAGCACGGCGAGGCGCAGGGCGCCCGGCTCACCCGGACCTGGGTCGACTCCTTCCCCGAGGCCTACAAGGAGGACTACCCGGCCCGCACCGGCGCGGTCGACGTCGGCCGGCTGGAGGCGTTGCTGCGCCAGGCGGGGGACCAGGGCGAGGGGATCGCGCTGTCCTTCTACCAGCCGATGGACTCAGCACCCGGGGAGGCGCGGCTCAAGTTCTACCGCGTGGGACCGCCGCTGTCGCTGAGCCGGGTGCTGCCGATGCTGTCGACGATGGGCGTCGAGGTCGTCGACGAGCGGCCCTACGAGCTCGACGGGCTGCCGCGCCCGACGTACCTCTACGACTTCGGGCTGCGCCACAGCCGGCCGATCCCCGCGCAGTGCCGGGAGCTCGTGCAGGACGCGGTCGCGGCGGTCTGGCACGGGCTCAACGAGGCCGACGGCTTCAACGCGCTGGTGCTGGAGGCGGGGCTGACCTGGCGTCAGGCGACCGTGCTGCGTGCCTACGCCAAGTACATGCGCCAGGGCGGCACCCCTTTCGCGCAGGACTACATCGAGGGCGCGCTCAAGGGGAACCTCGACATCGCCCGCCACCTCGTCGCCTACTTCGAGGCCCGCTTCGACCCCGCGCAGCGCGACGACGAGGCCCGCGCGGCGCGCGCCGGGGCGCTCGAGCAGACGATCCTGCGGGCCCTGGAGGACGTGGTCAGCCTCGACCACGACCGCATCCTGCGCAGCTACCTCACGATCATGGGCGCGACCCTGCGCACCAACTACTTCCAGCGAGCGGCGGGCAGCGACGACCCGAAGCCGTACATCTCGCTCAAGCTCGAACCCAGCGCGATCCCCGACCTGCCCCAGCCGCGGCCGCGCTACGAGATCTTCGTCTACTCACCCCGGGTCGAGGGCGTCCACCTCCGGTTCGGGGCGGTGGCCCGCGGCGGGCTGCGGTGGAGCGACCGCCGCGACGACTTCCGCACCGAGGTGCTCGGGCTGGTCAAGGCGCAGATGGTCAAGAACGCCGTCATCGTTCCGGTCGGGGCGAAGGGCGGGTTCTTCTGCAAGCAGCTGCCCGACGCCGGCGACCGGGCGGCGTGGCTCGCCGAGGGGGTCGCCTGCTACACGACGTTCATCTCCGGGCTCCTCGACATCACCGACAACCTCGTCGAGGGCGCCACGGTGCCGCCGCCGGACGTGGTGCGCCACGACGGCGACGACGCCTACCTGGTGGTCGCCGCCGACAAGGGCACCGCGACGTTCTCCGACACCGCCAACGCCGTCGCGAAGGACTACGGGTTCTGGCTCGGCGACGCCTTCGCCTCAGGCGGCTCCGTCGGCTACGACCACAAGGCGATGGGCATCACCGCGCGCGGCGCGTGGGAGTCGGTCAAGCGGCACTTCCGCGAGCGGGGCGTGGACTGCCAGACCCAGGACGTCACCTGCGTCGGGATCGGCGACATGTCCGGGGACGTCTTCGGCAACGGCATGCTGCTCAGCCAGCACCTCAAGCTGGTGGCCGCGTTCGACCACCGCGACATCTTCCTCGACCCCGATCCGGACCCGGCGGTGTCGTGGCAGGAGCGCAAGCGGCTGTTCGACCTGCCGCGCTCGAGCTGGCAGGACTACGACCCTGCGCTGATCTCCGAGGGCGGCGGGGTCTGGTCCCGCAGCGCGAAGTCGATCCCGGTCGCCGAGCCGGTCCGGCGCGCGCTCGGGCTGCGCGACGGCGTCGCCCGGCTCACGCCCGCGGAGCTGATGCGGGCGATCCTCCTCGCCGACGTCGACCTGCTCTGGAACGGCGGGATCGGCACCTACGTCAAGGCGACCTCGGAGACCAACGCCGACGCCGGGGACAAGGCCAACGACGCGATCCGGGTCAACGGCGCGGAGCTGCGGTGCCGGGCGGTCGGGGAGGGCGGGAACCTCGGCCTGACCCAGCGCGGCCGGATCGAGTACGCCGTCGAGGGCTGCGGCGGCGAAGGGGGTCGGATCAACACCGACTTCATCGACAACTCCGCCGGCGTGGACACCTCCGACCACGAGGTCAACATCAAGGTCCTGCTCGACCGGGTGGTCCGCGACGGCGACCTCACCACCAAGCAGCGCAACGCCCTGCTCGCCTCGATGACCGACGACGTCGCGCGGCTGGTGCTGCGGGACAACTACGAGCAGAACGTCGCGCTGGCGAGCGCGGTGATGCAGGCGCCCCAGCTGCTCCACGTCCACGAGGACTGGATGCTGCGGCTGGAGCGGGAGGGCGTCCTCGACCGCGCGTTGGAGTTCCTCCCCAGCAGCGAGGAGGTCGCGGCCCGGCTCGAGCAGGGCGGCGGGCTCACCGCCCCCGAGCTCGCGGTGCTCCTCGCCTACACCAAGATCGCCCTGGCTGATGAGCTGCTCGGGACCGAGCTGCCCGACGACCCGTTCCTCAGGATCGACCTGCGGGAGTACTTCCCGCCACGGATGCAGCAGGACTACGAGCCGCAGATGGCGACCCACCCGCTGCGCCGGGAGATCGTCGTGACCCAGGTCGTCAACGACCTCGTCAACGGCGCCGGCATCACGTTCTTCCACCGGCTCTCGGGGGAGACCGGTGCGTCGGCCGAGGAGCTGGTCCGCGCCAACTTCGTGGCCCGCGAGGTCTTCGGGTCCCGGGACTACGTGGACACCGTCTACTCCTACGACAACCGGATCGACTCCGAGACCCAGATGCGGATGCGGATCGAGATGCGCACCCTCGTCGAGCGGGCCTCCAGATGGCTGGTGAGCAACCGACGCCCGCCGCTGGACAGCGAGGGCACCGTCGCGGAGTTCCGACCCGGCGTCGCCGAGCTGCTCCCGGTGCTGCCGCAGCTGATCACCGGCCGGACCCTGGCTGCCTTCGAGGCGCGCCGGGCGCGGCTGCAGTCCCGGGGGGTCCCCGACGAGCTCGCCGAGCGAGCGGCTGTGCTGGCCCCGGCGTACGCCGTGCTGACGATCCTCGAGACCGCGCACCGTGCGGGCGGTGAGGACCCGCTGGAGGTCGGGCGGCTCCACTTCGCGCTCGGGGAGCGGCTGATGACCTCGCTGCTGGTGGAGCGGATCATCGCGCTGCCCCGTGACGACCGGTGGCAGACGATGGCGCGGGCCGCGCTCCGCGACGACCTGCAGGCGGTGCACGGCGCGCTCACCGCCCAGGTGCTGGAGAGCACCGACGCCGCGCAGCCGTTCCAGGAGCGGATCGCGGCGTGGGAGGAGCGCAACCGCGTCCTCGTCGAGCGGGCCGTCGGGACGCTCGAGGACATCTGCTCCGAGGAGCAGGCCGACCTCGCCCGGATGTCGGTCGGCCTGCGGGTCGTGCGCAAGCTCGCAGCGGTTCCCTGACGGGTTGCGCGGCCCGGCTGTCCATACTGCTGCGGTGACCGCGATCCGAGCCGACGCCGTGACCAAGCGCTACGGCAGCACGCTCGCCGTCGACCAGGTGTCGCTGCAGGTGGGAGCGGGGGAGTTCGTCGGGATCCTGGGGCCGAACGGTGCCGGCAAGACGACCTTCCTCGAGATCGTCATGGGCCTGCGGCGCCCGGACGCGGGCACCGTCGAGGTGCTGGGCCGGGAGCCGTGGAGCCGCGACCCCGCCCTGGTGCGCCGCCTCGGGATCCAGTTCCAGGCCTCGGCGTTCTTCGAGCGGCTGACCGCGCGCGAGCAGCTGCGCACCTTCGCCAGCCTGTACGGCGTGGGGGCCACCGCCGCCGACGGGTGGCTGGACCGGGTCGGACTGGACGAGAAGGCCGACACCCGCACCAACGACCTCTCGGGCGGTCAGCAGCAGCGGCTGGCGATCGCCTGCGCGCTGGTGCACGAGCCGGAGCTGGTGTTCTTCGACGAGCCGACCGCCGCGCTCGACCCGCAGGCGCGCCGCAACCTGTGGGACCTGCTGCGCTCGCTGCACAGTGAGGGCCGCACGGTGGTGCTGACCACCCACCACCTCGACGAGGCCGAGGTGCTCTGCGAGCGGGTGGCGATCATGGACCACGGCCGGGTGCTGGTCGAGGACAAGCCGGCGGCGCTGGTGAGGACCCTGGACGCGCCGACGCGGGTGGTGGTCGCGCCCGACCGGCTGCCGGCCGGCACTGCCGGTGACCTGCCCGGCGTGCTGGAGGTCGGCACGGAGGCCGCCGGCCTCGTGCTGAGCACCCGGGCGCCGGGACCGCTGCTGCAGCGGTTGGCCGAGCTCGACGCGCTCGACGGGGTCACGGTCCACGGCGCGACGCTCGAGGACGTGTTCCTCGACCTCACCGGTCGGGAGTACCGGTCGTGACCGCGTTCCGCGGGGTGGCCACCGCCCTGGTCAAGGGTTTCGTGCGGGACCGGACCTCGCTGTTCTTCACGCTGGTGTTCCCGCTGATGTTCCTCGTGCTCTTCGGCGGGGTGCTCGACTTCGACAGCACCAAGCGCGACCTGGTCGAGGTGGGGGAGGTGCCCCTCGTCGACGACCTGTCCGGCGGCGCGAAGCAGGCCTTCGACCAGATCTTCGAGGTACGCAGGGTCGACGACCTCGACGCCGCGCTCGAGGAGGTCCGATCCGGGGACGCCGACGTCGCGGTGGAGCAGCAGGGCGACGAGCTCGTCGCCCACTACACCCGCACCGACCAGGTCGGCGCCGCCACCGTCCAGGGGGCGCTGGTGAGGTTCGTCGACGCAGCGAACCTCGACGCCTCCGGGCAGCCGCCGCAGTACACGTTCCGGTCCGAGCAGGTCGAGGACGAGTCGCTGCAGCCGATCCAGTTCTTCACCCCGGGGCTGCTGGGCTGGGCGATCGCGACGAGTGCGGCCATCGGGGCCGCCGCGACGCTGCAGGGCTGGCGGCAGTCGCGGCTGCTCGCCCGGCTGCAGCTGTCCCCGGCCCGCTCGGCGTCGGTGGTGTCGGCCCGGGTCGTGGTCACCGTCGGCATCGCGCTGGTGCAGATGGCGATCTTCGTCGGCCTCGCGGTCGCGGCGTTCGGCCTCCGGCTCGCAGGGTCCTGGTGGCTCTCGGTGCCGCTGCTGGTCCTGGGCACGCTCTGCTTCATGGCGATCGGCCTGTTCGCCGGGGCGGTGTCGCGGACCGCCGAGGGGGCGGTGAACCTCGCGAACCTCGTGGTGCTGCCCATGGCGTTCCTCAGCGGGTCGTTCTTCCCCCTCGACGGCGCTCCGGGCTGGCTGCGGACACTGGCGTCGGTGTTCCCGCTGTTCCACCTCAACGAGGGGATGCTCGACGTGCTGGTGCGCGGAGAGGGCCTGACGGCCGTCGCCGCCCCCGCGGCGTACCTCGCGCTCTTCGGTCTCGTGGTCGGGACGCTGGCGGTCGTGGCGTTCCGACGGGGCGAGGGCGGCTGACCTCTCGACAGGACAGATGAGGAGGCCTCAGCCCCCGGCGTCCTCGCCGACCTCGGCCCGGAGGTTGACCTGGTCCACGACCTCGCGGGCCACGTCGCGGAGCTTGAGCCGGCCCGCCGAGGCGACGCGCACCAGGTAGTACATCGCCCGGTCCTCGGGCAGCTCGAACCGCTCCATGAGGATCCCGACGGCCTGTCCGATGAGCTGGCGGGTCGGGATCGCCTCGCTCGCCTGGTCGGCGTGGCGCGCGTGGTCCAGCGCGAGCGCCGCGTGCGTCGCGTAGAGCGCGGCGTGCTGCGGCGCGTCCGGGTCGATCGCGCTCGAGGTCGTGGAGTAGAAGTTGAGCCCACCGAGGGTCTCCTCGCTGGTCGACAGCTGCACGCCGAGCTGGGAGCGGACCCCCAGCTCGACGGCCCGGGGGACGTAGCGCGGCCACCGCCGGTCGTCCGCGAGGTCCGCGGCGAGGACCATCGTCTGGTCCCGGAGCGTCGCCACGCACGGCCCTTCCCCGAGCTTGTACTGCAGCGTGTCGAGCTGCCGCACCAGGTTGCTCGTGGCCGCCATCGTCGTGACGGTGCCGTCCCCCTGCACGACGCTGATGCCCACGTGGTCGAAGCCCGGCACCGCCTGCCGCGCGGTGTGCGCGATCGCGTCCAACGTCTCGACGAGGGTGCCGGGAGCGTTGATCGCCTGCGCTGCGTCGGCCAGGGCACGGGCGAGGTCGAAGCGGGTGTCGGTCATCTCGTTCCTGGTGTCGGGGTCAGAGCGGGCTGGCGCACCGCCAGTCGTACCCCGGACCGGCCCGCTGAACGCGAGGCGGCGCACGAACTCCAGGTCCGCGTGCCGTGCGGGTGTCAGCTGGCTTTGCGGGCCGCGACCTTCCGGCTCGTCGACTTCTTCGCGGCGGGCTTCTCGGCGGGCTCCTCGGCCTCCTTCCTCTTCTTCGACCCGCTCTTCGCCGTCGCCTTCCCCGCGCTGCGCTTCGCCGGCTTCTTCTCAGCAGGCGCCTCTGCAGGCTCGTCCGCGGCGGCTGCAGGAGCAGCCTCGTCAGCGTCGTCCTCGGCGTCCTCGCCCCGGGCGGTCTTCGCTGCGGCGACCGAGCGCTGGAGGGCGGCGAGGAGGTCGACGACCTCACCGGCCGACGGCGCCGGCTCCTTGGTCTGCTTGACCTCGCCGCCGGCGAGCTTGGCCTCCACCAGCGCGTGCACCGCGTCTGCGTAGTCGTCCTCGAGCTCGGAGGGGTCGTAGTCACCCGCCAGCGTCTCCAGCAGCAGCTTGGCCATCTTCAGCTCCTGCGGCTTGGGGTCGTCGATGTCCTGCAGCGACCCGAAGGCCGGCGTGCGGACCTCGTCGGGCCACATCAGCGTCTGCATCACCAGCACGTCGTCACGCACGCGCAGCACCGCGGGAGCGGTCCGGGACCGCAGCGCCACCGTCACGACCGCCACCCGGTCGCTCTCCCGGAGCGCGTCGCGGAGCAGCGCGTAGGGCTTGAGGCCGCTCTTCTCCGGCTCCAGGTAGTAGGACTTCTCGAGCATGAGCGGGTCGATCTGGTCGCTGGGGACGAACTTCTCGACCGAGATCTCGCGGCTGCTCGTCGTCGGCAGCTCGGCGAAGTCCTGGTCGTCGAGGATGACCATCTGGCCGTCCTCGGTCTCGAAGCCCTTGGCGATGTCGGCGTAGGCGACCTCCTCGCCGTCGATCGAGCAGACCCGCTGGTACTTGATCCGGCCGCCGTCCTTGGCGTGCACCTGCCGGAACGAGATGTCGTGGCTCTCGGTCGCCGAGTACAGCTTGACCGGCACGCTGACCAGCCCGAACGACACCGCGCCCTTCCAGATCGCCCGCATGTGTCCCCCTTACCCGCGCAGCCGGTGCTGCTCCATGCCCCACGCTAGCGATGGGCGACACTTGGCGTCATGCGTCCGATGCTCGCCACGCGGGGCACCTGGGTCCCGAGCGGCGCGGACTGGGTGCACGAGGTCAAGTGGGACGGCATGCGGGTGCTGGCGTCGGTACGCCGCGGCAGGCTGACGCTCACCTCCCGCAACGAGAACGACGTCACCGTGTCGTTCCCCGACCTCGCGGGGCTGGCCGACCGCTCCGTGCTCGGCGGGCACGACGTCGTCCTCGACGGCGAGATCGTGGCGTTCCTCGACGGCCGGCCGGTCTTCGGCGCGCTCGCCGACCGGATGCACGTCGCCCAGGCCCGCAAGGCGCAGCAGGCGGCGGCCCGCAACCCGGTGACGCTCATGCTCTTCGACCTGCTGTCGTTCGACGGCCTCGACGCGACGACGCTGCCGCTCTCCGACCGCCGCCCGCTGCTCGAGCAGCTCGGGCTGGAGTCGCCGCGGTGGCAGGTGCCGCCGACCTACGACGACGGCCTGGTGCTGCAGTCGGCGACCAGGGCGCAGGGGCTGGAGGGGATCGTCAGCAAGAAGCGGACCTCGTGCTACCTCCCCGGCCGGCGCAGCGAGGAGTGGCTGAAGTTCCCGCACCGCCCGGGCGGGTCCTACGTCGTGGGCGGCTGGCGGCTCGAGACCGGCTCGGCCGCGCGGCTGGGGGCGCTGCTGGTGGGGGAGCCGACGGCCGACGGGCTGGTCTACCGGGGCCGGGTGGGCAGCGGCGTCACCGGCGCGGTGGCGCTGCGGCTGCGCGAGCTGCTCGCCCCGCTGACCGCCGGCGAGCCGCCGTTCGCGACGACGGTCCCGAGGGAGGACGCGCTCGGGACGACCTGGGTCCGCCCGGAGGTCGTCGTCGAGATCGAGTCGCTCGGGCTGACCCCGCGGGACCAGCGGCTGCGGCAGCCGGCGTACGTGGGGCTGCGGACCGACCTCACCGCCGAGGACCTGCTGGCGGTCGGGGGCGAGGATGGCTGACCAGCCGGCCGAGGTCCGCGTCGAGGTCGACGGCCGGACGCTGACGCTGAGCAACCTCGGCAAGGTGCTCTACCCCGAGACCGGGACGACCAAGGGGGAGGTGCTGCACTACTACGCCCAGGTCGCCCCGACGCTGCTCCCGCACGTCGCCGACCGGGCGGTGACCCGGATCCGGTGGCCGCACGGGACCGCCGGGCCGTCGTTCTTCGAGAAGAACGTGCCCAACGGCGCACCGGGGTGGCTGCGGACCGCCGAGGTGCCGACGACCGGGTCGCGGGGCGAGTCGCGGTACGGCGACCGGATCGTGTTCCCGTTCATCGACTCGGTTGCGGACCTGACCTACCTGGCGAACCTGGCGTCGCTGGAGCTGCACGTGCACCAGTGGACGTTCCGGGCCGGCGAGCCGGTCAACCCCGACCGGATGGTCATCGACCTCGACCCGGGGCTGCCGGCCGGGCTGCACGAGTGCGCGCAGGTGGCGCTGCTGGTCCGGGACCGGCTGGCCGACCTCGGGCTGCCGTCGGCGCCGGTGACGAGCGGCAGCAAGGGGCTGCACCTCTACGCGCCGATGCCCGGCGCGCTGACCGCCGACCAGGTCCGGGAGGCCGCCAAGCAGATCGCCGAAGGGCTGGAGAAGGACCACCCGCTGGTGATCAGCTCGATGACCAAGGCCAAGCGGCCCGGGAAGGTCTTCCTCGACTGGTCGCAGAACACCGGGTCGAAGACGACGATCACGCCGTACTCCCTGCGGGGGACCGCCGCGCCCTACGCGGCGGCGCCGCGGACCTGGGAGGAGGTCGAGGAGGGTGCGGAGGACGTGCTCGCCTTCGAGCAGCTGACCCACACCGAGGTGCTGGCCCGGATCGAGCAGCACGGGGACCTCTTCGGGCAGGCGCTGGCCGGCTGAGGACCTGCGGTGACGGCGCCCGTGCGGGGACGGCTGGACTTGTCGAGCCGCCCCTCGTGACCGGTCGAGCCGCCCCTCATGACCGGTCGAGCCGCCCCTCGTGACGAGGCCGGGGCTAGCTAGGAGACGAGCGTCCACGAGATGCGGTCGAAGTAGACGGGCGCCGCCGCGGGGTCGTCCGGCAGCCCTCCGCACCCCCAGTCCTCGACCTTGACGGCGACGGACGCCACGCCGTCCGGGACCCGGTAGCGCGTTGAGTAGCGCGCCCAGACCCCCAGGTCCCCGGGCTCACGGGCGTCGACGTGGTAGCGCCAACGGACGTCCCCAGGGGTCCGAGTCCCGCCGTCCCCGATGAGCCACTTCTCGCCGAGCTCGGCGCCGTCCGCGTCGTACAGGCTGACGCCGATGTAGCCGCCGCCCCCGTCGGTGCGGTAGTCGGTCCGCAGGCGGTACGTCGACCCGGCGTCGACCGGGACGAGGCGACTGAAGGCGTCGCCTCCGCACTCGGTCGAGGTGAGGGTGGCGCTCCGGCGGCCCTGGGAGGACGTCTCGTCGGTGACGACCGCGGACCCGACGACGTCCCAGCCGTCGAGCCCGCCCTCGAAGTCCTCGACGAAGAGGGGCCGCTCGCGTCTCGGCTCCTCGCGCTCGGGCTCCTCGCTCTTGGGGTCAGCGCTCTCGGACGTTCCCTCCGTCGGGCGCGAAGAAGAGCTCGCCGGCGCGTCCTGACGGGACCCGGGGTCGTCGTCGGTCGTGGTCGAGGCCCAGACCACACTGATGACGGCGATGAAGGCCGCTGCCAACAGCAGGGTCAGCACGTCCTGGCGCCGTCGCGTGAACGCGACCATCGAGCTCCTCCCGGCGGGACGTCGTGCCCGCTCGCGCGGGCCGGCCCCCGTTAGTCTGCTCCCGAGCCGAAACCAGCTGGTGGATCGACCTCGGGGCTCGCAACCACGGAGGAACGATGACCGGATTCAAGAACTTCCTCTTGCGCGGCAACCTGGTGGAGCTCGCCGTCGCCCTGATCATGGCGCTCGCCTTCACCGCTGTGGTGACCGCGACCGTCGACGTGATCATGGACGTCGTCGGCAAGATCGGCGGCACGCCCGACTTCTCCGACTACACGCCGGGTGGGGTCTCGCTCGGCGCGTGGCTCACCGCGTTGATCTCGTTCGCCATCATGGCGGCCGTCGTCTACTACCTCATCGTCCTGCCCTACACGAAGGCGAAGGAGCGGTACTTCCCCAGCGCGGAGCCCGGCGAGCCGGCGGACGTCGCGCTGCTCACGGAGATCCGCGACCTGCTCGCTCAGCGGCGGGGCAGCGTCTGACGCCCAATCGGACGACCACCCCAGTGGGGCAGTGACAAGCCGCAGCGGGCGGCGCATGCTTCTCGGACGTCCACGAACCGGGGGGTCGCTCGTGCGCTCACTGTCAGGTGTTCCTGCCCTCGCCCTCTGCGCCGCGACCGTCCTGGTCGCTGCGCCGGCGGCGTACGCACTCGACCTCACCGGGACACCCGGCGACGACACGATCGTCGGGACCGAGGCGGCGGACCGGATCGCGGGCCGTGCCGGCGCCGACAGTCTCTCGGGGCTCGGCGGCAACGACACGCTCTTCGGGGAGGCCGGCGCCGACGTCCTCGACGCCGGCGACGGGGCTGACGTCCTCAACGGCGGCGGCGGCCCGGACGTCCTGAAGGGCGGCAACGGCTCGGACACGACGACCGTCGGCCCCGGTGACACGGTGTGGGCCGGTGCCGACCGCGACAGGTTCCGGACCGCGGCCGCTGGTGACTGGCTGCTGCACGGCGGACCGGGTGACGACCTGCTCGACGTCCAGGTCGGCGGGGTGCACACCGTGTACGGCGACGACGGTGACGACGTCCTCGGGATCGGGACGCTCGGGGACCCGGCCAGCCGGGCCTTCGGCGGCGAGGGGGCGGACCAGGTGCTGGCCGCCGAGAGGGTCGGCGGTCCGCTGACCCGTGTGGCCCTGCTGTCCGGCGGCCCCGGCGACGACGCCGTCTTCGGCCACGCCGTGACGCTCGACGGCGGAGCCGGCAATGACGAGATCAGCAGCACCGAGCGCTCCGGCGAGCCCTTCGTCAGCGCCATCCGGTGCGGGGACGGGGTCGACCGCCTCGTCATGGACAAGCAGCCGACGGGTCCGCTCGACTCGTTCGGGGCCGACTGCGAGTCGATCAACGTCCAGACCTTCGCGCCCTCCGACGCCGACGCCACGATCGTCGGGACGCGCTACAACGACCGGATCCAGACCTGGGACGGCAACGACACCGTCTCCGCGGCCGCGGGGGACGACGAGGTGTACACCTCCTGGGGCAGCGACGTCGTCGACCTCGGCGCGGGGGACGACTACTACGAGAACTGGCCCACCCATGAGTTCGGTGTGGACGTCGACGAGGTGACCTGCGGTCCGGGCGCGGACGTCGTCTACGTCTACCGCACCGACGTCGTCGACGCGGACTGCGAGACCGTGAACTACCGCTGAGCCGTCCGCTCACTCCATCTGGCCGCAGAGCGACTAGACCACCCGGAGGGCGACGCCGAGTGAACACCAGCTGCGGGATGAGCGCTCGCGCCGACGTCGACCGGTCAAAGCGCAGTCCAGCGCTGGGTAGACCCCGTGCGACCTCGGAACGGTGGATCGCCGAACAAGAACTGGTCGTGCGAGAGGCGCCCAGGATCGTTGCCGCCGGTGAGACAGTGCGGCACTGTTTCGTGTCCTGAGCCAGGGGGAGCCATGACCACACGAAGATCCGCACTAGCGGTTGCCGTCCTTATTGGTTGCGCCCTAGGCACGTCCACTGTGGCGGAGGCTTCTGAGCCGGACATTCTCAACGGTGTCGGTTCGACGGCTTCCAACGTGCCGGCGAGCGCGCCCGACAGCACGAGCGTGCGGTCGTTCATCACGTTCGACACTGGCACGTCCCCCTGCCTCTTCCAGCAGACGGCGCCACTGCGTGACGAGTACGCGAGCCTCGGGGTGAGTTTCAGCGGTGCCAGCTCCAGCACCGGAGGGGCGATCATCAACGAGTGCGGGAACTTCGGCGTAGGTGCCCGCAGTGGGCAGGAGTTCTTGGCCTTCAACGGGTCGACGTACGCCACCACGCCCGAACATCTCCGTTTCTCCGGGTTGCAGCGCAGCGTGGAGATGTATGTGGCCAATGGATCCGCCGCTGGCGAGTCGACCTACACGCTGACCGGCAGGCGCCGTGGCCACGTCGTGGCGCGGACGTCGATCACGACGACGGTGGTCGGGTACGTCTTGATCCGAGTCGCTCACTTCAGAGGGATGGGTCGAGTCACGCTCAGCGCGAAGGTGCCGGATGACACCTTCGTGGTTGACGACCTGAGATTCAGAGCGCTGGCGTAGCGGTTCAGGATCCTCGAAGGTCGTACGTTCACTCCCAACTCGGCGACTGGTGAGCGTCTCGTCATTGGTGCGCCTCGGGCAGCTCGCGGACGGCGTCCTCCGGGTCCTCAGAGCCTCGTCTGGTTCGTAGGGCGGAACCGGGTGCCCTGTCAGTCCCGGCGACGTGCGGCGGTCGCCTGTCCACAGGTCGGGTGGACCGGGGCTGCATCTGAAAGTAAAAGTCGTAAGGATCGTCGGCAGTCCCGATGCCCGGTCGCGTCGGTGGCGTCGGTCGGGTCGCAGGGTCCCGGTCGATCGGCGAAGGGCACTCGGGATGAGCCTCACGCGCACGGCGTACGACGACGAGGTGCTGAGCGCGCTCGACGCCGATCTCCGCCAGCAGGTGCAGCGCACCGGTGTCGACCCGCAGCGGGACGTTCTCACGGTCCGCCGGCTGGCCGAGCGGGTGGTGGGGGACCACGACGAGCGGAGCCTCACCGGCGCGGTCCGGCCGGTCACGGACCCGGACGCAGCGGTCGAGGCGCTGGTGGCGAACGTCGCCGGGTTCGGGCCGCTGCAGCGCTACCTCGACGACCCGGAGGTGGAGGAGATCTGGGTGAACGACCCCTCGCGGGTGTTCGTGGCGCGCCGGGGCCGGCACGAGCTGACGCCGGTGATCCTGACCCGGTCGCAGGTCGCCGAGCTCGTCGAGCGGATGCTGAAGTCGAGCGGCCGGCGGGTCGACATCAGCCAGCCGTTCGTCGACGCGCTGCTCCCTGGAGGCCACCGGCTCCACGTGGTCCTCGAGGGGATCAGCCGCGGGTTCAGTGCGGTCAACATCCGCAAGTTCGTGGTCCGCGCCTCACGGCTCGACGACCTCGTCGACCTGGGCAGCCTCTCCAGCCATGCCGCGCGCTTCCTGCACGCGGCGGTCGTCGCCGGGCTGAACATCATCGTGTCCGGAGGGACGCAGGCCGGCAAGACGACGATGCTCAACAGCCTGGCGGCGTCCATCCCGGGCGGCCAGCGCGTGGTCAGCGCCGAGGAGGTCTTCGAGCTCGACTTCCCTCATCCCGACTGGGTGGCGCTGCAGACCCGCCAGCGCGGGCTCGAGGGGACGGGGGAGGTCAGGCTCCGGGACCTCGTCAAGGAGAGCCTGCGGATGCGGCCGAGCCGCATCATCGTCGGCGAGGTGCGGTCCGAGGAGTGTCTGGACCTGCTCCTGGCTCTCAACGCCGGGCTGCCGGGGATGGCGTCGCTTCATGCGAACAGCGCGCGGGAGACGCTGGTCAAGATGTGCACGTTGCCGCTCCTGAGCGGCGAGAACATCTCCGCGCGGTTCGTGGTCCCGACGGTGGCGGCCTCGGTCGACCTGGTCGTGCACCTGGGGATCGACCTGTCCGGACGGCGCCACGTGAACGAGGTCGTGGCGGTTCCCGGCCGCGTCGAGGGCGACGCGATCGAGACCGAGGCGGTCTTCGTACGCCGTGGGGCCGAGCTCGTCGCCGCGGGCGGGATGCCGCCCCGGATCGACCGGTTCACCCAGGCCGGCATCGACGTGCACGCGCTGCTCAGCGAGGAGCACTGAGTGGGCGTCGTCGTGGGACTCGGGGTCGGTGTGGGGCTGCTCCTCGTGTGGAGCGCCTTCACCATGCCGCGCGCCCCGTCGGGCACTGGCTCGTCGGCCGTGAGGAAGAACCTGGACCGGGCGGGTCTCGTCGGCGTCCAGGTCCGGACGCTCGTGGCCCTGTCGCTGTGCCTGTTCGTGGTCGTGACCCTGGCGGTCCTCGTGCTCTCCTCGACCTGGCCGGTGGCACTCGCCTTCGGGCTCATGGCCGGCTACGCACCCTTCGTCGTCGTGGCCGGACGCGTACGACGACGCCAGGCAGAGCTCGCCGAGGTGTGGCCGGACGCCGTCGACAACCTGGCGAGCGCCGTCCGAGCCGGCATGTCCCTGGCCGAGGCCGTGAGCGGCCTGGCGGTGCGCGGACCCGAGCCGTTGCGGCCGGCCTTCCGGACGTTCGCTCGCGAGTACCAGACGTCCGGGCGTTTCGGTGAGTGCCTGGACCGGCTCAAGGAGCGGCTCGCCGACCCCGTCGGCGATCGCGTCGTGGAGGGGCTCCGGGTCGCCCGCGAAGTGGGTGGTGGCGACCTCGGCCGGTTGCTGCGCAACCTCTCCGGACACCTCCGCGACGACGCGCGGACCCGTGCCGAGCTGGAGGCCCGGCAGAGCTGGGCGGTCAACGGCGCGCGACTCGCTGTCGCTGCGCCCTGGCTCGTGCTCCTCCTCCTCTCCTTCCAGCGGGAGGTCATCACCCGGTACGCCTCGACCGCCGGCGTCCTCGTGCTGGCGTTCGGCGCCGCTGCCTGCGTCGGCGCCTACCGGGTGATGCTGCGCATCGGCCGGCTCCCGACGGAACGGCGGGTGATGTCGTGAGCGCGGCGGCCGGCGCGCTGATCGGTGCCGCCGCCGGCGCGGGTGCGCTCCTCGCGCTCTCCCGGGCGCAGGCGGTCCGTCGTGCGGACTTCGACGCAAGAGTGACGGCCTACCTCCGCGACCTCCCTCAGCTCGCGCCCGACCGCCCGACCGACAGCACCGGGACGCAGCTCCAGCTCCTCATCGGGCCCCTCCTCCGGGGACTGGCTGCCCGACTCGAGCAGGTGCTCGGCGGCAGCGCGTCGATCCGGCGCCGGCTCGAGCGGGCGGGCCTCGACCTCACCGTGGCCGAGGTCCGTGCGCAGCAGGTCGTCTGGGGACTCGTCGCATTCGCGGCGGCCTCGGCCCTCTCGGTCGTCGTCGCCCTGCGCAGCCCGACACGAGCTGTGCCGCTCGTTGTGCTCTGCTGCCTGGCGTTCGTCCTGGGTGTCCTGCTGCGGGAGAACCGGCTGAGCGCCCAGGTCGCGAGCCACGAGCGTCGCGTGCTGGAGGAGCTGCCCGCCGTCGCCGAGCTGCTCGCGCTCTCGGTGGCAGCCGGCGAGGGACCCGTCGGTGCCCTCGACCGCGTCGTGCGCCGCACCTCGGGCGCCCTGGCCACCGACCTCTCACGCGTGCTCGCCGAGATCCGCGCCGGTACGCCGGTGGCGTCGGCGTTCGACGGCTACGCCGCCCGGACCGGCCTCCCGGTCGTCGCCCGGTTCGCCGACGGGATCTCGGTCGCGGTCGAGCGCGGCACGCCGCTCGCCGACGTCCTGCACGCCCAGGCAGCCGACGTGCGGGAGGCCCGACGACGGGACCTCATCGAGAACGGCGCACGACGGGAGGTCCTCATGATGGTGCCGGTCGTGTTCCTGGTCCTCCCGGTGACCGTGCTCTTCGCCTTCTGGCCCGGCCTCGTCGGCATCCGGCTGGCGACCTCCTGACCCCTACTGCAGCCCCGCCCGCCCGCCCCCTCGAGGAGACCTGATGCACCGCACGACCTCGCACGTCCTCGTCACGATCCTCGTGCTCCTGCACGCCGTCCTGTCGGCCCCCTGGATCTCGCGGCTCCGCCGGCCGAGGGCCGACGAACGGGGCGACGTCCCGGGATGGGTGCTCATCACCGTCATGACCGCCGGGCTGGTCGCCGGGCTCTGGGCGATCGCGGGCCCTGCGCTCGAGAACATGTTGAAGCAGGCGCTCGACTCGGTCCGCTAACGGCGCGGGTGACGGTGTGGTGAGCGTGCCGATGCCCGCCCGCCGACGCCGCGACCAGCACGGCGCGGCCGTCGTCGACTTCGTGCTGGTGGTCGTCGTCGTGGTGCCGCTGGTCCTGGGCCTGCTCCAGCTGGGCCTCGTCCTGCACGTCCGCAACACCCTGACGGCCGCCGCGTCCGAGGGGGCGCGGTACGCCGCGACCGTGGACCGGTCACCCGGAGCCGGCGTGGCACGGACCCGAGCCCAGATCCGCGACGCGCTCGCCGGTCGGTTCGCGCGGCAGGTCACCGCCCGCCCGGTCACGGTGAACGGGGTCCAGGGCGTCGAGGTCCGGGTCCGTGCGGACGTGCCGCCGCTCGGTCTGTGGGGCCCCGCGGTGCGGCTCACCCTCACCGGTCACGCGGTCGAGGAGGTGTCCCCGTGACGCGCAGGCGCGCCCCCGACGAGGCAGGATCCGCCCTCGTCGAGATCGTCTGGCTCTCGGTGCTGCTCCTCCTCCCGCTGCTGTACGTGCTGGTGGCGGCGTTCGGCGTGCAGCGCGCCGCCTACGGCGTGTCCGGGGCCGCGCGCGCCGCCGCCCGCGCCTACTCACTCGCCCCGGACGAGGGGTCGGCGCCGGCCCGCGCCCGTGCGGCCGCGGCGGTCGCGCTCCAGGACCAGCGCATCCCGCCGGGGGAGGTCGCTCTCCGGGTGTCCTGCCGACCCGTTCCCGGCAACTGCCTGGCACCGGGCAGCGAGATCTCGGTGGACGTCCGGTACCAGGTCCCGTTGCCCCTCGCTCCGCAGGCGCTCGGCGGCGGCCGACCGTCGGTCCGGGTCGAGGCGAGCCACACCGTCGCCTACGGCACCTTCCGGGAGGACCGGTGAGGCACCGCCCGCGCACGGAGGAGGGCCAGACGTCGGTGCTGCTCGTCGGCCTCTTCGTGGTCGTGGCGCTGCTCGTGGTCGTGGTGGTCGACGCCTCCGCCGCCTACCTGCGCCGGCAGCGTCTCGACTCGCTGGCCGACGGCGCGGCGCTCGCGGCGGTCGACGGCCTCCGCACCGACCAGCTCTACGAGCAGGGGCTGGGGGAGCGGGCGGTCCTCGACCCGGCCGCGGCCAGGAGCTACGTCTCGGCCTACCTCACCAGCACGGCAGCCGGCCGGTACGCCGGGCTCCGGTGGGAGGTCCGGACGACCGTCGACTCCGTGGAGGTGCAGGTCGCCGCACCGCTCGAGCTCCCGATCGCGCCGCCGGGATGGTCGGGGAGCACGGTGACGGGCCGCGCCGCGGCGTACGTCGCGGTCAGCGAGTAGACCGCGCCGGTGTGGGTCGACTCACGCCGCGAGCGGCACCGGAAGAGGAGGAGGTGCTGTCCGGTTCGGGTAGGAGTCCGGGCGCCCCCCGCCTCCCTCCTGCGAACGTCGGAAGTCCTCACTGTGCTCACGACCGCGACTGCGGCCCCTGATCCGACCACCGACTCCTCCCCTGACAGCCGTTCTTCGAGCTCCCCGAGTGGGCGACGCCTGGCGCTCGCGATGGTCGCGATGGCGACCGGCGCCTTCACGATCGGCACCACCGAGTTCGTGACGATGGGGTTGCTGCCTCAGATCGCACGTGGCGTCGACGTGTCGGTCCCGAGCGCCGGCCACCTCGTCTCGGCGTACGCCGTGGGGGTGGTCGTGGGAGCGCCGTCGATCGCCGTCCTGGGCGCGAGGTTGCCCCGCCGCGGCCTGCTGCTCCTCCTGATGGCGGTCTTCGCCGTCACCAACGGCCTGTCGGCGGTCGCGGTGAACGTCGAGCTGCTCACCGCGGCTCGTTTCGCCGCCGGGCTGCCGCACGGCGCCTACCTCGGGATCGCGTCGCTCGTGGCGGCCGGCATGGCCGAGCCCGAGCGGAAGGGACGGGCGATCGCGCAGGTGATCCTCGGGCTCTCGATCGCCAACGTCGTCGGCGTGCCTGCGGCGACCTGGCTCGGGCAGAACCTCGGCTGGCGGGCCGCCTTCGTCGTCGTCGCCGCGCTCGCCGCGCTCACCGTCGTCCTGGTCCGCGCCTTCGTTCCGGCGACGCCGGCCGACCCGAGCGGGTCGGCGCGCAAGGAGCTGGCTGCGTTCGGGAGCTCGCAGGTCTGGCTGACGATGCTCGTCGGTGCGGTCGGGTTCGGCGGGATGTTCGCGGTCTACACCTACATCGCGCCGACGGTCACCGACGTCGCCGGGCTGCCGGAGTCGACCGTCCCGTTCTTCCTGCTGTCCTTCGGGCTCGGCATGGTCGCCGGCACCTGGCTGGCCGGGGAGCTCGCGGACTGGTCGGTGTTCCGGTCGCTGTTCGCCGGTGCGATCGGTATGGGCGCCGTGCTGCTGCTCTATGCCGCCGTCGCCCCGTTCGGGTGGTGGCTGCTGCCGCTCCCGTTCGCGATCGCGGTGCTCACCAGCGTGCTGGCCATCAACCTCCAGCTCCGGCTGATGCTGGTCGCGGGGGACGCGGAGATCCTCGGCTCCGCGGCCAACCACGCATCGCTCAACATCGCCAACGCACTCGGCGCGTGGCTGGGCGGGATCGTCGCCGCCGGGTACGGCTACCGCGCGCCGGCCGTCGTCGGAGCGGTGCTGTCCGTCGCCGGGCTGGTCGTCCTCCTGGCCTCGCTCGGCCTGCACCGACGCCACCTGGCGCTGGGCCTCGCCAGCGGCTGACCCGAGGTGCTCCCCGTCAGACGACGGTCGGGAGCGCGGCGGGGAGAGCGACCTTCTCCCGGAGGAGCTCCTCGACGGTGGTCATCGACGCCGGGTCGAGCAGCCCGCCGCCGGCGGAGGTCCACGGCGACTCGTCGCCTGCCATGTAGTGGTTCAGCGCCATGGTCCGCGACGGCACGTCCGCGACCGGCCGCAACAGCCTGCTCGCCACGGCGTAGACGACGCCCGGCGTGCTCAGGATCCGCACCGGTCGCTCGAGCACACGGGCAAACGTGTCCGCCACGTCGCGCCAGGTCAGCACCTCCGGCCCGGCGACCTGCACCGGGCCGTCCGCTCGCCCAGGGCTCAGCGCCGCCTCGACGGTCGCGCGCGCCGCGTCCCGCACCGACAGGAACGCATGCCGGTGGCCCGGGCTCCCCGGGACCAGCATCAGGCCGCGGTCCTCGACGAGGGTGGCGGTCCCGCGCCGGAAGGTCCGCAGGAACGGAGAGGGACGCCCCGCGGTCGCGTGGGGCTCGCCGCGCAGGACGACCGACGACCCGACCAGCGCCAGCCACACCTCCATGAACGGCGGCATCGTGAGCACCCACGCGTCGAGCGACGTGGCGAGCAGCCGCTGCTCGAGCCTGCGTCGCGCGACCGCGAACGGGACGTCGGTCGCCTCCTCCCGCACCGCGAGCGACGGCAGGACGACACGGGCGACCCCGGCCGCGACCAGCTCGTCGACGAGGACCAGCAGCGCCTCCTCGAGCTCCCCGGGTCGGTCACCGGCGCGCGGGACCACCGAGTTCGCGTTGACGACGACGGTGTCGACGCCCGCCAGGGCCGAGCGTCGCCGGGCTGCGTCCTTCGCGAGGTCGAGCACGACGACGTCGGCGCCGAGGGCCTCCAGGTGAGCGGCGCGGTCCGTCGACCGCACCGTCGCTCGCACCGGTACGCCGCGCATGGTCAGCCCCGTCGCACACCGGGCGCCGAGCTGGCCGTTGCCCCCGAGCACCAGCACGGTCACGGGCGCCTCCTCCCGAACGGTGGCTCGGGACGCTAGTGCGTGCGCCGGTCGGCGCCAACGGCCGGTACAGACCGCCAAGGGGCTGAGAGTGGGTCGCCGGGCGCTACCCTCGATGCTCGCGACGCCGGACGGGAAGGCGGCAGTGGGCTCCGAGACCTCGCAGCCGTCCGGCGACGCACCGGTCCCACGACGGCCGACCTCCCTCGGGCGGTCCCTCGCCTGGTTCGTGCCGTCGTACGGCCTCGCGATCCTGGGCTACCTCGGCCTCAACGTCATCGCCGCCCGGGTGCTCGGCTCCGGGAGCTTCGGCTACTACGCGGTGCTGGTCACCGTGGCCACGCTCCTCGGTCAGGTCAGCCTGCTCGGCGTCCACCGCGCCGGCCTCCGCGAGGCGGCGCGCGCCGACGACGCCGCCACGCTCGCCGGCCTGCGGAGGGGGCTCCGCGCCGTGTTGCGCGTCCCGCTGCCGCTCACCTCGCTGGTGACCGGTGCCGTGCTGGTCGCGGTGACCGGCCCCGACCGCGAGGGGCTGGTGCTGGGAGCGCTCACCGCGGTGCTCGTGTACGAGTCGGGCTACCAGATCGCGGCCACCAACTTCCTGCGCGGCCTGGGCCGCGTGCGCGAGGCGAGCCTGCTCTCGGGGCGGTCCGGCGGCGCGCTCGTCGCGGTCGCGCAGACCGCGTGCGTCGCGCTGGTCGCGCTGCTGGCCCCCGACCCAGGGCTCACCGGGGTCATGCTCGGGACCGTCGTCGGGTACGCCGGGCCGCTGGCCTGGGCCGGCTGGGTCCTGCACCGGAGCTGGCCCGCGGCCGGCGCCGGCCGGACCCTCGACGACCTGCGTCTGGTGGTCCGGCGGGACTGGCGGTTCATGCTCAGCCAGAGCGGCAGCCTCGTGAACGCCAGCATCGAGATCTGGCTCGCCGCGCTGCTGCTGCCGGCGCAGGGGGCCTCGGTCTTCGCGGCGGTGCAGCGCATCGGGCGGTTGCTCATCATCCCGGCCACGTCGCTGACGATCGTGTTCAGCCCCGCGATCTCGCGCCTCACCCACAGCGGGGACCGTGAGCAGCTCGAGAGGCTGGTGCGGACCGCCTCCTCGATCATGACTGTGGCGAGCGGTGTGCTGTTCCTGCCGATGCTCCTCGCTCCGGGACCGGTGCTCGAGACCGTGTTCGGGGAGGCGTTCACCAGCGGCGCGACGGCGCTCGCGCTCGTCAGCATCGGCTACCTGCTCAACTCGGTCGGCGGCATGTCGGGCGCCGTGCTCTCGATGGCGCACCAGGAAGGGCGCCTGGCGGTGGTCACCTGGTCGGCCGTCTCCAGCCGCGTGGTCCTCGGCACGGTGTGCGCGCTCGTCGGCGGGGTCGTCGGCCTGGGAGCGTCGTCCGCCGCCGTGTCGGTGGTCCTCTACGGGGCGACCTGGCTGGCCGCGCGGCGGCTGCTCGGCATCTCGACGCACCTGACGCTCCGCCCTCGGCTGTCCCTGCTGCGGCGCGTCGCCGGGTGATGCGCACGGCTCGACCGGCCCTCGCGGGGCGGTAACGTTCAGGACGTGGCAGGACCTGATCTCGAGACCCGCATCCGGCAGCTCAAGGCGACGATGCACACCATCGAGCAGGTGCTGGACCCCGAGCGCATGCAGCGTGAGCTGGCGGAGCTCGGCGAGCAGGTGGCCGCGCCGGACCTCTGGGACGACCAGGCCAACGCCCAGCGGGTGACCGGACGGCTCTCGGCGCTCCAGGGCGACCTGGAGCGGTACACCGGGCTCCAAGCCCGGCTCGACGACCTCGAGACGCTCGCGGAGCTCGCCCGGGAGGAGGGCGACGCCGACGCGCTCGCCGAGGCGGAGGCCGACCTGCCGCGCGTCGCGAAGTCGGTCGAGGCGCTCGAGGTCCGCACGCTGCTCAGCGGTGAGTACGACGCCCGCGAGGCGCTGCTGACCATCCGGTCCGGGGCCGGGGGAGTCGACGCCGCGGACTTCGCCGAGATGCTCATGCGGATGTACTCGCGGTGGGCCGAGCGCAACAAGTACCCCGTGGAGGTCTTCGACACCTCCTACGCCGAGGAGGCCGGCATCAAGTCGGCGACGTTCGCGATCTACGCGCCGTACGCCTACGGCACGCTGTCGGTCGAGGCCGGAACGCACCGGCTGGTCCGCATCAGCCCCTTCGACAACCAGGGCCGGCGACAGACGTCGTTCGCCGCTGTCGAGGTCGTCCCCGTGATCGAGAAGACCGACAACATCGACATCCCCGAGGAGGAGGTGCGGGTCGACGTCTACCGGTCGAGCGGCCCGGGCGGGCAGTCGGTGAACACCACCGACTCCGCCGTACGGCTCACGCACATCCCGACCGGCATCGTCGTCTCCTGCCAGAACGAGAAGTCGCAGCTGCAGAACAAGGCCTCGGCGATGGTCATCCTCAAGGCCAAGCTCCTCGCGAAGAAGCGCGAGGAGGAGAAGGCCCACCTCGACGAGCTCCGCGGGGACGTGCAGGGCTCGTGGGGCGACCAGATGCGGTCCTACGTGCTGCACCCGTACCAGATGGTCAAGGACCTGAGGACCGAGTACGAGACCGGCAACCCGGTGTCGGTCTTCGACGGCGACATCGACGGGTTCCTGGAGGCCGGCATCCGCTGGCGCATGGGCGCCGACAAGGTCGCTGCTGCCAGCTGAGCCGCCGGCTGAGCTCTGCGCCGGTTCAGGACCATCGGGCTAGTCGGGGGACCTTCGACCTTTGACGCTCCCGTCACTCGGGCGTCCACTGAGGCATCAGCACACCGACGATCCGGGGGGATCGACATGACGGACCTCAACCGACGCACCCTGTTCAAGACCGGTCTGGTCGCCGCCGGGGCGACCGCCGTACCGCTCGCGACCGCCACGTCCGCCACGGCGGTGCCGCACGCGCCGACCGTGCTGGCCAGCAGGCTCCAGATCCCGTGGTCGCTTGCCTTCCTGCCCGACGGGAACGCGCTGACGGGGGAGAGGGACACCCGCAACGTCTACCGGATCCTCAAGACGGGCGCCGCCAAGCAGCTCGTCGGCACCGTCGGCGGCGGCGCGCGGAGGCTGTTCGGGCTGGCGCTGTCACCGAACTTCGCCACCGACCGGCTGCTCTACGCCCACGTCCGCACCACGACCGACGCCCGCGTGATCGCCATGACCTACGCGCCGACCGGGCTCGGCACGCCGAGGGTGATCTTCAGCGGCATCCCGTTCGGCAGCGACCACCACGGCGGTGGCCTGCGCTTCAGCCCGGACGGGCAGTTCCTGTTCGTCTCGGTCGGCGACAAGGGGACGCCGGCCCAGGCCCGGGTCAACGGCTCACTCGCCGGCAAGATCCTCCGGATCCGGCCGGACGGCAGCATCCCCGCGGACAACCCGTTCGGCAACGCGGTCTGGGCGAAGGGCTTCCGCAACGTCGAGGGGATGGACTTCGACGCCGGCGGCCGGCTCTGGGCCGTCGAGTTCGGCGAGGACCTGTGGGACGAGCTCGACCAGGTCGTCAGGGGCGGCGACTACGGCTGGCCGACCCGCGAGGGCCCCGCCGACGGCGTGGGCAGGGAGCCGTTGACCATCTGGCGCCCCGCCGATTGCTCACCTGCAGGGGTGGCGGTCAAGGGCGCCTACGCCTACGTCGGTGCGCTCCGCGGCGAGGCCCTCTTCCGCGTCAAGCTGACGACCCCCGGTCGAGGGACGTTCCAGAAGTTCTTCTTCACCACCTTCCGCCGCATCCGGGCGGTCGAGGCGGCTCCCGACGGGTCGATCTGGTTCACCACCGGCAACAACGACCCGGACCTCGGCTTCCCGCACGTCGCCGCGGACGACCGGGTGGTGCGCTTCCTCACCTGACACCGGCCCAGCCAGGAGCGTCCCGCCCGGCACGGCGTGCCCGGCGGGACGCTCGCAGTGTCCTATGCTCGTGAGTCGGCCGGACGGCCCCTGCCTGGCGATGGGGAGACGCGCCTCGCTGCGGGCCGCACCCGATCCCTGTCCCCGAGACCGGCCGCTGGACCTCCTGTGATCACCTTCGACAACGTCTCGATGACCTACGCCGGCCAGCAGCGGCCGGCCCTCGAGGACATCTCGGTCGACATCGTCGACGGCGAGTTCGTCTTCCTCGTCGGCGCCTCCGGCTCGGGCAAGTCCACCTTCCTCCGGCTGGTGCTGCGCGAGAACCGGCCGACCCGTGGCACCGTGCGGGTCGCCGGTCGCGAGCTCAACCGGCTCGCCTCGTGGAAGGTCCCCGCCCTGCGCCGCCAGATCGGGACCGTGTTCCAGGACTTCCGGCTGCTGCCGAAGAAGACCGTGGCGGAGAACGTCGCGTTCGCGCTCCAGGTCATCGGGGAGCCCCGCGCCCAGGTCCGCGAGCGGGTCCCCGAGGTGCTCGACATGGTCGGGCTCGGCGGCAAGGCCGACCGGCTCCCCGACGAGCTGTCGGGCGGTGAGCAGCAGCGCGTCGCGATCGCCCGCGCGGTGGCCAACCGGCCCGCTCTGCTCATCGCCGACGAGCCGACCGGCAACCTCGACCCGCAGACGTCGGTCGGGATCATGAAGCTGCTCGACCGGATCAACCGCACCGGGACGACGGTGCTCATGGCGACCCACGACTCCTCGGTCGTGGACCAGATGCGCAAGCGGGTCATCGAGCTCGCCGGCGGGGAGCTGGTCCGTGACCAGGCCCGCGGCGCCTACGGCTACACGGCCTGAGGAGGCGGACATGCAACTGACCTACGTGTTCTCCGAGCTCGGCACCGGGCTGCGCCGCAACCTGTCGATGACGATCGCGGTGATCGTCACGATGTTCGTCTCGCTGACCCTGGTCGGACTGGGGCTGCTGCTCAACACCCAGGCCGACAAGGCCGAGGAGTTCTGGGGCGACCGGCTCCAGATCACCGTCTTCCTCTGCACCCCGAACTCGCCCGGCGCCGCCTGCATCGACGGCAAGGTCACCGGCGCACAGAAGGACGCCGTGGAGGGGCTCCTCGACGGCCACCCGCAGGTCGAGACGTTCCACTACGAGAGCAGCCAGACGGCGTACCGCAAGTGGCGTGAGGTCTACACCAGCGACGACGAGACACAGGCCCAGGTCATCAGCGCGGTCCGGCCGAGCGACCTCGCGGAGTCGTACTGGATCACCCTCGAGGACCCGCGCGAGTTCGAGGCCGTCAAGACCGCGGTCGCGGAGCTCCCAGGCGTCAGCTCGGTCCGCGACCTGCGCCAGGTGCTGCAACCCATCTACTTCTGGATCAGCGCCTTCAAGTGGGGGGCGATCGTCATCGCGGGCTTCCTGCTGCTGGCCGCGATCCTCCAGGTCGGCAACACGATCCGGCTGGCCGCCTTCGCCCGCCGCCGCGAGATCGGCATCATGCGGCTGGTCGGAGCGTCCTCGCTCTACATCCAGCTGCCGTTCCTGCTGGAGTCGCTGGTCGCAGCAGTCATCGGCGTGGTGCTCGCAGCCGCCGCGATCCTGCTGTTCCTCTACGTCGTCGTCTACCGGCTGCTCCGACCCAACTCCAACCTCGTCGCGTGGGTTGACTACACCGACGGCGCCTGGGCGATCGGCACGGTCGCGGTCGTCGGGCTCGCGCTCACGCTGCTCCCGACACTCCTGCTGACCAGGAAATACCTCAGGGTCTGAGCCGCGTGGCCTAGCGTCAGGGGACCTTGGTCCTGCCTTTCCCTGCACGCTCCACGCCGACCACGGGTCGGTCCCTCACGAGAGTCCCGACGTGACCTTCCCCCACGCTCGGACGCGCCGGTCCGTACGCCGCGCTGCGGCGGCGCGCGGTCTCGCCGCGGCCGCCACGGGCCTCCTGACGGTGGTTGTCGTGCCGCACCCGCCCTCGAGCGCGCTCCCGCCCTCGGCCAGCGGCTCCCTGGTGGACCAGCGCGAGGCGGTCGCCGGCCGGCTCGACCGCACAGAGGAGGACCTCGCGGAGTCCGGCGCCGCCGTACGCCGGGCCACCTCGGCGCTCCTGCGGGCGCGTGCCGACCTCGATGATGCCGAGGGCGAGCTCGCCGTCACCCGGCAGGCGCTGACGGTCGCCCGGGCTCGGGACGCCCGGATGCAGGCCCGGCTCGACGCGGCCCGGGCACGGCTCGCGCAGGCGCGCGCGGCGCTCGCCGAGGGCCGGGCCGCGGTCTCCGCGCAGGCGCAGCAGCTGCGGGGGATGGCGGCCGCCACCTACGAGGGCGGCGGCAGCGGCCTCACCGGGCTCTCGCTGGTGTTCACCAGTCAGGACCCGGCCCAGCTCACCGGCCGCCTCAACACCTCGAGCAACGCGCTCAACTCGGAGTCGGCGCTGCTGGACCGGCTGACCGCCAGCCGGGTCGTGCTCGACGTCCAGGAGCAGGAGACCGCGGCCGCCGAGGCAGAGGTCGCGCAGCGCCGTGAGGAGGCGGCGGCGAACCTCGAACGTCGACGAGCGCTCGAGGCGCAGGCCCGCGCCGCAGCCGCCCGCGTCGGTGAGCTCGTCCAGGTGAAGGCCGGTGCCCGGGCGTCGGCGCTGGGCGTCCGCCGCGCGGCGCTGCGACAGCTCGACCGGCTCCAGGCCGAGCGCGACCGGATCACCGCGCTGATCCGGGCGAGGACCGCGCACTCGTCGCTGAGCGCGGCGGTCGACGGCGGCGGCTACCTCACGACGCCGACCCAGGGCTGGTTCACGTCGGGGTTCGGCTGGCGGACCCACCCGATCTTCGGCTACGGCGCCTTCCACGACGGCGTCGACCTCGGCGCATCCTGCGGCACACCCGTCGTCGCGGCCGCGGACGGCACGGTGCTGGCGGAGTACGCCTCGAGCTCGTACGGCAACCGGCTCCTGATCGACCACGGGCTGCAGCGCGGCGTCGGCCTGACCACGATCTCCAACCACCTCAGCAGCTACGCGGTCCCGACCGGCGCGCACGTCCGGCGCGGCCAGGTCGTCGGGTACGTCGGGACGACCGGCTGGTCCACGGGGTGCCACCTGCACTTCACCGTCCTGCAGAACGGTGTCGCCGTCGACCCGGCGCCTTGGCTGTGAACCCCCCGGCAGTTCGCCCGCCCTCGTGGCGCCTGGGAGGATGGGCGGGTGGTCAAGGAGACGGGGCGCACGCTGATCGCGCAGAACAAGAAGGCGCGCCACGACTACGCCGTCGAGGACACCTACGAGGCCGGCATCGCGCTCGTCGGCACCGAGGTGAAGTCGCTGCGTGCCGGACGCGCGTCACTCGTCGACGGGTTCGCCGAGGTCGACGGCGGCGAGGTCTTCCTCCACGGCGTCCACATCCCCGTCTACACCCAGGGCACCTGGACCAACCACGAGCCGCGGCGGGTCCGCAAGCTGCTGCTGCACCGCGAGGAGATCGCCAAGATCGACGGCAAGGTCCGGGAGCGCGGCTACACGCTGGTCCCGCTGGCGCTGTACTTCAAGGACGGCAAGGCCAAGGTCGAGATCGGGCTGGCCCGCGGCAAGAAGAGCTACGACAAGCGCCAGGCGATCGCCGAGCGCACCGCCAAGCGCGAGGCCGAGGTCGCGATCGGGCGGCGTGCCAAGGGTATGGGGTGACCCGACCCGCGTCCTCACCTCCCGCGACCGGTCCGTCGCGCGACGGCGCTCGCCGCGACCGTTGCTGCCTGAGCCCACGTGGTCGCGGGAACAAGGGCTGCGCGGGGCGGGTTGGGCTGGGTACAGTGCAGACGTCGCCGGCTCGCCGGCGGCGGCTTGACAACTCAAGAGGGGCTGAACGGTTTCGACTTGGGACGTTGCGTCCCAGGGGAAGCGGGTCGAGGATCCAGGGACATCTCGTTAACGAACTCTGGAAACCCATAACTGCCAACTCCAAGCGCAGTTCGTTCGCACTCGCCGCCTGAGCGAGTGACCAACGGGTCGGTCTGAGGGCGCCTCCGCCTCAGTAGCCGGCCTCATCTAGGAGGCTTGCTGGGTCGCCCTCGTCGGAGGGGCGGCTCGGGACTTTTCTCCGACTGAGCCTGTCGACGACGTGTCCGTACGAGTGTCGGGGCTGAGAAAACGTTGTACGGACTGCACCCGGAGAAGACCTGGAACGGCGGTCAAGGACGCGGGTTCGATTCCCGCCAGCTCCACCGCGTGCAGCCTCTTGAGGACGGTGCCCGGGACCCGCCAGGGTCCCGGGCACGGTGCTGTCCCGGCACGTCCGCCTCCACGTCCGGCGGGGCCGTGCTGCGGTCACCGCGCGGCGACGGCCTCGATCTCGACGAGGAGGTCGGGGTCGGTGAGCTGCTGCACCAGGAGCAGCGTGGTGGCCGGAGGCGGCGTCGGGAGCGCTCCGCCCGCGCCGGCCATGAAGTCGGCCACGTGGGCGGGGTCGGTCAGGTAGATCGTGAGCTTGGCCAGGTCGTCGACCGACATGCCCGCCTCGGCGAGCACGGCGCCGAGGTTCGCCGCCGCCTGCCGTGACTGCTCCTCGACGCCGTCCTTGACCGCACCCTCGGAGTCGACGCCGACCTGCCCGGAGACGAACAGCAGCCGTTCGGCGCCGCGCACCTCGGCTCCCTGGCTGTAGTACGGCGAGGTGAGGACGGTGCTGGGGTTGACTGCACGGATCATCGGGAGCTCCTTCGGCTCTGCTCCTCCAGGGTGGAGGGACGGGAGTGGCTGCGACGCTGCCGCAGCTGGGCGAACGCCGCGCGGACCGCTGCGACGTGGCTGTCGTCGAGGAGGCCGGCCCGACCCAGGACGAGGAACCCCTGGTAGAGGAGCACCACCTGGGCGGCGGCCGTCGGGGCCTCGTCGGGTCCGAGCTCGCGCCGCAGGACGTCCTCGGCGTGCCGGCGTACGGCGTCGACACCGGCACGCACGCCCGCAGCGGCGATCGACGGCGTACTGCCGAACTCGGCGGCGGAGTTCGTCACCAGGCACCCGTGACCGTCGTCGAACGGCGGGACGAGCAGCGACAGGAACAACCCCTCGAGGTCCTCGATGGTCGCCTCCGGCCCGGCGTACATCTCGAGCCGCGGCCCGACGAACGAGGTCACGTAGTGGTCCAGCGCCCTGCGGTAGAGCTCGGCCTTGTCGCCGTAGGCGTTGTAGAGGCTGCTCGCCCGCAGCCCGGTCGCCTCCTCGAGCGTGGACACCGAGGCCCGGGCGTACCCGTGGCGACGGAAGGCGTGCATCGCCGCGGTGAGGACGGTCTCCTGGTCGAAGCTGCGCGGCCTGGCCATGCCGCCATTCTGTAACGTGCACTCCAAAACCGCAAGAGGCAGGTGCGCCCCGCGGGGCACTGGTCCCGCGGTCAGCGCTCGGCGCAGGTCAGCGAGTGACCAGCACCGGGCACGGCGCGTGGTGCAGGACGCGGTAGGAGACGCTGCCCAGCAGGATCGCCTCCACGGCCCCCTTGCCTCGACCGCCGACGACGATCAGCTCGGCCTCGAGCTCGTTGGCGGCCCGGACGATCTCGTCGGCGGGCGCGCCGGCGCGCACGTAGGTCTGCACCGCGGCGCTGGTGTCGGAGAAGACCTCGGCGACCCGTGCGACGGCCGCCTGCGCCGCGGCCCGGAACGCCAGCCCCGTCGGGTCCTGGTCGCGGGCGACCTCTCCCTCGTCGCCGAAGTCGCTGGCGAACGGCACGGCGGCCAGCGGCCGGATCACGGCGACGACGCTGACCCGCTCGAGTGCCGGGCCGACCAGCGTCCGCGCGTAGCGCGCCGCCTTGAGGGACTGTCCGGAGCCGTCGGTGGCGACGAGGACGTGGGTCATGGGTGCCTCCTGGTCGTGGCGTGAGTCATCGGGGGACGCCCGGGGGGACCTCGTCGAGCTTCGCGCGGGTGAGGTTGTTGACGACGTAGAGCACGAGGCCGACCGCGAGCAGGATCCCGCAGACGACGGTGCTGCTCTCGAGGAGCTCCAGGTCACCCTGCGCCAGGTCCCGGAGGTCGGTCACGACGACGTAGCCGAACAGCGCGAGGTTGACCACGACGCCCAGCCCCAGCAGCGCCGTGGGGGCCTGGTAGTGGTCGTGGTCCACGCCGTCGCGGCGCAGCACGAGGCCGCAGACGCAGACCACGGTGAACACCGCGAGGAGGAACTGCACGGTCGCGTTGGCCAGCGTGCTGACCCCGCCCTCACCGACGGCCAGCATGATCACCAGCACGACCGCGGTGGTCGCGATGATGGCGACCCACGGCGTACGCCGACGGTGGTGGGTCTTGGAGAAGACGCGGGGGACGACGTCCTCACGCCCCATGCCGTACATGATCCGCGACATCGTGATCAGCTGGACCAGGCAGGTGTTCGTGATCGCCACGCAGGCGATGGCGGCGAAGAGCCAGGACGGGAACGACGGCATGCCCGTCTGGACGACCTCCAGCAGCGCGACGTCGGAGTCCCCCAGCACGTCGGCCGAGGTCACGAGCGAGGAGAGGAACGCGATGACGAGGTAGACGAGGCCGGCGGTGACCATGCCTCCCAGGAGGGCCCGCGGGAAGACCTTCGACGGGTTCTGGACCTCCTCGGCCACGTTCGCGGAGTTCTCGAAGCCGGACATCGCGAAGAAGGCCAGCACGGACCCGGTGAGGACGAGCAGTGCCGGGTTGCCGTCGTTGAACTCGAAGGGCCGGCCGAAGTCCGCGTCGCCCTTGACGATCACGACGACACCGATGACCAGGACGATGACCAGCCCGGTCACCTCGGTCAGCGTCATGGCCACGTTCGCCTTGACCGACTCGGAGATGCCGCGGTAGTTGACCACCGCGAGCAGGAGGATGAACACAGCGGCGGTGGCCAGCACCGGCAGGTTCAGCACCGGGTCGAGGAGCTCCAGGAAGTAGCCGCTGAACGCCAGGGACAGCGCGCCGGCGGAGGACAGGCTGGCTGCCACCATCGCGAAGGTCACCAGGAAGGTGATCACCTCGATCCGGAAGGCGCGGTGCGTGAAGCTCGAAGCGCCGCCGGCCCGTGGGTACTTCGTGATGAGCTCGGCGTAGGCCAGGCCGGTCAGCATCGCGGCCGAGACCCCGATGACGAAGGACATCCAGAACGCCCCGCCGACCTGCGCGGCCATCACCCCGACGAGCGCGTAGATCCCGGACCCGAGCACGTCGCCGAGGACGTAGAAGTACAGGAGCCTGCCGGTGATGGCGCGATGGAGCTCGGGCTCCTGCTGCTGCGGCCGGGACATCTCTTGGCGTTCGGAGTGAGCCATGACGTCTCGTTCCTCGAGGTCGACACCTGGTCGGTAACCTAACCCACGCTTGATCCGGCGAAACGCGGCGCGAACCGGCCTGCGCCGTTCCACCCACCGCAGCAGGTTCCTGGAGGTCGGTGGGACGCTCTACCGTGGGACGGTCCGTGGTCCCGCCAGCGAGGAGCGTCACCTGATGCGAGCCCGACAGCGCGTCGCGTTGGCCGGCGTCGTCGTGCTGGCCGGCCAGCTGCTGACCGGGCAGGTCCTCGTGCCGCCGGCCGGCGCCGTGGCGCCGGTCGCCCTCGAGCCCGGCGACAAGCCGGACAAGCCCGAGAACGCGAACAGGAAGCCCGGCAAGCCGAACAAGAAGCCCGAGAAGCCCGAGAAGGCGAACAAGAAGCCGGACAAGAAGCCGGACAACAAGCCGCGCAAGAAGCGCGACCGCGTCCCGCCGGCGACGCCGGCCCTGGGCGGCCCCGGCGTCGGCGCGGGCGGCAGGGTGTCCCTCCCGGTCATCGCCGAGGGCGGGTCGTACGTGGTGGTGACCGAGCTCGGCGGGCCGGTCGTCGCCACCGGCACCGGCACCGGCGGGTACTCGAGCCTCGCGTGGACCGCGTCGCACGGCGCCCACCGCTACGTCGTCACGGCGACCGACCGGGCCGGCAACACCAGCGGGTCAGCGCAGACAAGGGTCGTGGTCGACGCGCTCGCGCCGCGGCTCCGTGCGGTCCGGCTGACACCCGGCAAGCCGTCGGACACCCGGACCCGCGTCGTCTTCCGCACCGACGCGGGCTCGACGTACCGCATCTGGGCGGGCGGCCGGTCGAGGGCGTCGGGCACGGCGACCGCCCCCCGAGCAGTGGTCGTCATCGACCTGGCGAACGGTCGCCACCGTGTCGAGGTCGTCGTCAAGGACGGCGTGGGCAACACGCGGACCTCGGTCTCCACGGTGGCCGTCCGGGTCCCGGAGCTGGCCGTGACGAGCGAGTACGTCGGCGAGCCCACCGAGCGCACCCAGGAGGTGCAGGTCCGCGCCACCCCGACGGCGCAGCGGGGGGTGCTCCGGCTCCCCGGTGAGGACGCGGTCGCGTTCGTGATGCGCCGCGGCGCGGCCACGATCGAGCTCGATCTGGAGGACGGCAGCCACCCGGCGGCCACCGTGGTCGTGCGCGACACCCGGGGCCGGAGCGGCCGGGCGCAGCTGCCGGGGATCACCGTCGACACCGTCCCGCCGACGCTCGCCGTCACTCCTGACGAGGATGCAGCGGCCGACGGGATGCTCGGCGCCACTGTCACCGCCGAGGCCGGCACCGACGTCCGGTGGCAGCTGGTGGATCCCCAGGGCACCGTGGTGGAGTCCGGTGAGGTCGCCACCACCGACGGGCGCGGGACGATCAGCGCGGACGTCGAGGAGGGCAGCTACCGGCTCGTGGTGGCCGCCACCGACGGGTTCGACCGCACGACGAAGGTCCGTGCCGGGTCGCAGGTCGCGGACGACCCCTTGCCCTTCTGGCTCGTCGGCCTGCTGTTCCTCGGCGGCGCGTTCGCCGCGCTGACGGCGCTGGCGGGACTCGTCCGCGGCGTGCGCTGGGCCCGCGACCCGGCCAGCCCGGTGCGGACGGCGCTCGCGAGAGTGGGCAACGCGGCCGCACGCCGCCTCCGCGTCCTGGTGGCACCGGTCCCCGAACGGGACGCCGCGGCGACCGTGGCGGCGCTCTTCGAGCCCGACGACGAGGGCCCCCGCGTGCCGTTCCCGCGGGTCGCCAGCCGGGCAGGGGGCGCGCTCCCGCCTGACGAGGAGGTCCTCCACCGGGCACCGGTCCGGCTCTACGAGACGGCGGAGGAGCGCGAGGACGGTCCGGTCCTCGGCAGCCGCACCGCGGAGCTCGTGCTGGCCCGGGAGCGGATCGCCCTCGTCGACGACCGCACCGGTGATGTCTGGTCCGGCCGGATCGCGGTCCTCGCGCACGTCCGCGACGACACCACGATGGTGCTGCCCGCGGGAGAGACCGGGTGGATCGGCCTCGTGTACGCCGATCCGGAGCTGACCCGCCCGGCACTGGACCTGGTGGCCGCGGACCACTCCGAGCGGGACCTCGCGCCCGCCGGGTCCGTGGGCCACCGGTGAGGAGCGCATCGTGACCACTGACCACCCGACCTACGAGCAGCTGGCCGACCTGCCGGTGTACGCCGAGCAGCCCGTGCCGGTGGCGTTCGAGGACGTCAACGGCCACCTCAACGTCCGCCACTACACGGGGATCGCGAGCGAAGGGCTCGACGAGTCGCTGGTCGACCTCGGCATCCCCCAGAACTGGCCGGCGCACGGCCACGCCTGCTTCTCCGCCGAGCACCACCTGACCTACCTCGCGGAGCTCCGGACCGGCGACCGGATGTCGACGCGCGTGCGGCTGCTGGGGCGGTCCGAGCGCGCCGCACACGTGCTGGTGTACCTGCTGGACGAGTCCCGCCGGCGACTGAGCTATGTGATGGAGGAGGTGTTCCTCCACATCGACATGGAGACCCGGCGGACCGCTCCGTGGCCCGAGGACGTCGCGGCCGCTCTCGACGAGCGCATCGAGCGGGACGCCACGCTGCCCTGGGAGCCGGACGTCTCGGGCTGCATGGCGCTGCGCTGACCCCTGCGTCGACCGCGCGTGAGCTTGACGCCTCAACCGTGTGACGAAGGCTGCACCCGCGAGGTGGAACAGGTCAGGTCGGGGTATTGCTCTCCCACCGTGACTTCCTCGTTGATCAAGACCCTGTCCTCGCGCCGTGCCGCCCTCGCCGGACTGGCGGCCGGCGCGCTCGTCCTCACCGGCTGTGCATCCGGCGACACCAGCGACAGGAACGCCGGGAGCGGCTCGTCGCCGGCTGACGGCACCTCCCTGCAGGAGATCCAGGACGCCGGCGTCCTCACGGTGGGCACCGAGGGCACCTACCGCCCCTTCACCTTCCACGAGGCCGACGGCGGCGAGCTCACCGGCTACGACGTCGAGGTGATGGAGGCCGTGGCGGGCGAGCTCGGCGTCGAGGTCGAGTTCGAGGAGACCCAGTGGGACGCGATCTTCGCCGGGCTCGACGCGGGCCGCTTCGACGCGATCGCCAACCAGGTGTCGATCACGCCCGAGCGGGAGGCCGACTACGCCTTCTCCAAGCCCTACACCGTGAGCCCCGGCGTCATCGTCGTGGAGGACGGTGACGACAGCATCGCCTCCTTCGACGACCTCGCCGGCAAGACCACCGCGCAGTCGCTGACGAGCAACTGGTACGCGCTGGCGGAGGAGAGCGGCGCGGAGATCCAGGACGTCGAGGGCTGGGCGGAGGCCGTCGCGTTGCTCAAGCAGGGGCGTGTCGACGCCACCGTCAACGACGAGCTGACCTTCCTCGACTACCAGAACACCGAGGGTGACACCAGCCTCGACATCGCGGTCACGACCGAGGACGAGGCGCACAACGCCTTCGCCTTCCGCAAGGGCAGCGACGAGCTGGTCGCGGCGGTCGACGAGGCGCTCGCCACCCTCCGCAAGGACGGCACGCTCGCCGAGATCTCGGAGAAGTACTTCGGCGAGGACGTCTCGCGCTGACGTCCGTGGACTGGGAGCTGATCCGGAGCTCGCTCTGGCCGATCCTCGGTGGGGCGGTCGCCGGGACGATCCCCCTCGCCCTCGCGTCCTTCGCGATCGGGCTCGTGATCGCCCTCGTGATCGCGCTCATGCGTCTGAGCCGGTCACGCGTGCTGGCCGGGGCCGCCCGGGCCTACGTGTCGGTGATCCGCGGGACACCGCTGCTGGTCCAGCTCTACGTCATCTTCTTCGGGCTGCCCTCGGTCGGCGTGCTGATCGACCCGTGGCCGAGTGCGATCATCGCGTTCTCGCTCAACGTCGGCGGCTACGCCGCCGAGGTCATCCGCGCCGCGATCCTCTCGGTCCCCAAGGGTCAGTGGGAGGCGGCGCACATGATCGGGATGTCGGACCGGCTCGCGCTGCGGCGGATCATCCTGCCGCAGGCCGCCCGCGTCTCGGTGCCGCCGCTGTCGAACACGTTCATCAGCCTGGTCAAGGACACCTCGCTGGCGTCCCTCATCCTCGTCACCGAGCTGTTCCGGGAGGCCCGGCAGATCTCGGCGTCGAACAACGAGGTGCTCGTCATCTACATCGAGGCCGCAGCGGTCTACTGGGTGATCTGCCTCGTGCTCTCCGCCGGCCAGTCCCGTCTCGAAGGGAGGCTCGACCGCTATGTCGCCCGTTGACCCCGAGGGCGTCACGGCCGGACGCAGCGACGTACCGGTCCTGACCGTCACCGGGCTCCAGAAGGCGTTCGGCGACCACGTCGTCCTCCGCTCGATCGACCTCGAGGTCCACCAGGGGCACGTCATCGCCCTGATCGGCCCGTCGGGGTCGGGCAAGACGACCGTGCTGCGGTCGCTCAACGGCCTCGAGACCCCCGATGGCGGCGTCATCACCGTGGGCGGCGAGGTGCAGGTCGACTTCTCGCGGCCGGTGAGCCGGCGGGAGGTCGGGGTGCTCCGCGACCGCAGCGCGATGGTGTTCCAGCAGTACAACCTCTTCCCGCACATGACGGTCCTGGAGAACGTCATCGAGGGGCCGGTGCAGGTCCGCGGCCGCAACCGAGCCGAGGCCGTCGCCGAGGCGGAGCGGCTGCTCGCCCGCGTCGGCCTGACCGAGAAGCGCGACGCCTATCCCGCGCAGCTCTCCGGCGGGCAGCAGCAACGCGTCGGCATCGTCCGGGCACTCGCGATGCACCCGCAGGTGCTGCTCTTCGACGAGCCGACCTCCGCGCTGGACCCCGAGCTCGTCGGGGAGGTGCTGGCGGTCATCAAGGAGCTCTCCGAGGAGGGCTGGACGATGGTCATCGTCACCCACGAGCTGAGCTTCGCGCGGGAGGTCGCCGACGAGGTGGTCTTCATCGACCAGGGCGTCGTCGTCGAGCACGGCCCACCGTCCCGTGTGCTCGGTGACCCGCAGCAGGAGCGGACCCGGCTCTTCGTCCGTCGGCTGCAGCACCGCTTCTGATCGACCGGCCTAGTCCCCCCAGCGCTGCCGTGGTCAGGGCACCGGCTCGCGGCCTAGCGTGCGGCTCTGGAGGGCACTGCTGAGGGGACGGGGTCATGCTGCCGGAGCTCTACCTGGTGGGGGCGCCGAAGGCCGGGACGACGTCGCTGGCCTCCTGGCTGGGCGCACACCCCGACGTCTACTGGTCGGTGCCGAAGGAGCCGTACTTCTGGGCCGCGGACTACCCGGGCCAGCGCGCGCACCACGGTTTCTCAACCCGCGCGGCGTACGAGGCGCTGTTCGCCTCCTCCGAGGCCACTTCCGCCCGGCTCCGCGGCGAGGGCTCGACCACCTACCTCTACTCGCAGGTCGCGGTGCCCGCCATCCTCGACGCCGTACCGGAGGCCCGCTTCGTCGTCTGCCTGCGCAACCCGGCCGACCTCGTCATCTCCTTCCACCGGACCCAGCTCGTCGCGCTCAACGAGACCGAGCCCGACGTCGCCGCTGCCTGGCGCCGCAGCGTGGCGGGCGGGCTCCCCGAGGACGCCCCGCTCGCGGAGGGACTCGTCGACTACCCCCGGGTGGGACGGCTCGGCGCGGCCGTCCGGCGGCTGCTGGACGTGGTGCCGCGTGAGCAGGTGCACTTCGTGGTCCTCGACGACCTGGCCGAGGACCCGTCCGCGGTGTGGGCGGCGGTCGTCGACTTCTGCGGTCTCGACCGTCGCTTCGTGCCCGAGTTCGGCGTGCTCAACCCCAGCACCAAGACCTACCGCTCCGCCGCCGTCCACCGGGCCACCCACCGTCCGCCCGGCGCCCTGGCGCCGGCGGTGGCAGCACTGCGGCAGTGGTCCCGGACCAGCCGACTGCCGGTCGTGCACCGCCTCAAGGACCAGCTGTACAAGCCTGCCCCGCCTCCGACGGCTCCTCCCGAGGTGCGTCGGGAGCTGACCGAGTACTTCCGCCCCGACGTGGAGCTGCTCGGGAGGCTCCTCGGGCGAGACCTGGGGGCGTGGACGGCCTAGCGTGCCTCGCCTCCGGGCGGGTACAGACCCCTCGTGAAGGGTGACCGCGTCGAGGTGGTGGTGGACTCCGGGGACTCGATCCGGGTCTACGACGTGCGGGCCACGCGCGCCGGTCGCCGGGTCGAGGTGACCACGGGCCGCGGCATCGTGGAGGTCACCGAGGTGACGCGGGGCGGCACCCCGGTGCGCACCGCGCGGTTCATGACCGGCCGGGTCATCGCGCTGGTCGAGCACCCGGCCGAACCCGCCCGCAAGCTGGCCTCCGACGCCCCGGACGAGACCGACGACCAGCCGCTGCCCGGGATCACCCAACGCTGAGCCCAACGCTGAGCCCGGCGCACTCCTCGCTGGTGTCGCCGCTAGTCTCGCGGCTAGTCTCGCGGCACGCGCGACCTTCGACGAACAGGAGAACCCCTGATGGGCGTCAGCCTCAGCAAGGGCGGCAACGTCTCGCTCACCAAGCAGGCAGGTGCGGCCGGACTGACCGCCGTCACCGTCGGTCTGGGCTGGGACATCCGCACCACGACCGGCACCGACTTCGACCTCGACGCCTCCGCGCTCGGTGTGCGGACGGACGGCAAGGTCGCCTCGGACCAGCACTTCGTCTTCTACGGCAACCTCGTGAGCCCGGACGGCACGATCGAGCACACCGGCGACAACCGCACCGGGGAGGGCGAGGGCGACGACGAGCAGATCAAGGTCAACCTGGCGTCGGTCCCGGCCGAGGTCGACAAGGTCGCGTTCGCGGTGTCGATCTACGACGCCGACGCCCGCTCGCAGTCGTTCGGCCAGGTGCGCAACGCGTTCATCCGGGTGGTCAACCAGGCCGACTCCAGCGAGCTGGCACGCTACGACCTCTCCGAGGACGCCTCGACCGAGACCGCGATGATCTTCGGCGAGCTCTACCGCAGCGGTGCGGAGTGGAAGTTCCGCGCGGTGGGTCAGGGCTACGCCTCGGGCCTGGCGGGCATCGCCAAGGACTTCGGCGTCAACGTCGGCTGACGCCTCAGCGACGTCTCCGTCCCGCTCGCGGCGGCCCCGGCCCTCACGGGTCGGGGCCGCTGCTGCTCTCAGCGGATCATCAGTCCGGTTCGCTAGGGTCGTCACGTCCTCGAGGGGGCAGTACGCCGGGCGCGCCCGGGACCAGCGGAGGGAGAACCGGTGTCCATCTCGCTCGCCAAGGGCGGCAACGTCAGCCTGACGAAGATCGCACCGAGCCTGTCCAAGGTCGCGGTCGGGCTGGGCTGGGACGTCCGCAGCACCACGGGCGCCGACTTCGACCTCGACGCCAGTGCGCTCGTCTGCGGTCCCGACGGCAAGGTCCTCGACGACCGCCACTTCGTCTTCTACAACAACCTCACGTCGCCGGACGGCTCCGTGGAGCACACCGGTGACAACCTGACCGGCGAGGGCGAGGGTGACGACGAGGTCATCACCGTCAACGTCAGCGCCGTCCCGACGGGGGTCGACAAGGTCGTCTTCCCCGTGTCGATCTACGACGCCGGCACCCGTGGTCAGTCCTTCGGCCAGGTCGTGAACGCGTTCATCCGGGTGGTCGACGCGACCACCGGGTCCGAGCTCGCGCGCTACGACCTCTCCGAGGACGCCTCGACCGAGACCGCGATGATCTTCGGCGAGCTCTACCGCCACAACGGCGAGTGGAAGTTCCGCGCGATCGGCCAGGGCTACGCCTCAGGGCTCGCCGGCATCGCGAAGGACTACGGCGTCAACGTCGGCTGACTCGCAACCCAGCACACATCTAGGGAGAACTGTGGTCCTCAGGATCTTCGGGTGGTCGTTCGCGGTCACCGCCGCCGGCCTCATCGGCGCGCTCTTCTACGGCGGACCGACCGCCCTGCTGCTCGTGGCGATCCTCTGCGTGCTGGAGATTTCGCTGTCGTTCGACAACGCGGTGGTCAACGCGACCATCCTCGAGCGGATGAACGCCTTCTGGCAGAAGATGTTCCTCACCATCGGCATCCTCATCGCCGTCTTCGGGATGCGCCTGGTCTTCCCGCTGCTCATCGTCGGGATCACCGCTTCCCTCGGTCCGGTCGAGGCGGTCAGGCTCGCAGCCGAGGGCGGCAGCATCGAGACGCCGGGCACCTACGCCTACCTGCTCCACGAGGCGCACCCGACGATCGCGGCGTTCGGCGGGATGTTCCTGCTCATGCTGTTCCTCGACTTCGTGTTCGAGGACCGCGAGATCAAGTGGCTGACCTGGCTGGAGGGGCCGCTCGCGCGGATCGGCAAGCTCGACCAGCTCTCCGTCGTGGTCGCGCTCGGCGCCCTCGTGCTCGCAGTCGAGACGCTCGCCGCCGACCACGCCGAGACCGTGATGATCTCCGGGGTCCTCGGGGTGCTCACCTACCTGCTCGTCAACGGCCTCGGCGAGCTCTTCGAGGCCGGCGGCAGCCACGACGACGCCGACGAGCTCGCGCGCGACACCGACGGCCCGGAGGGCGTGCACGGCAGCTCGTCGGACAAGATCGAGCTCGACCGGGTCTCCGGCGGCCCCTCGCAGCTGGCGAAGGCCTCCGGCAAGGCGGGCTTCTTCCTGTTCCTCTACCTCGAGGTCATCGACGCGTCGTTCTCGTTCGACGGCGTCATCGGCGCGTTCGCGATCACCCAGGACATCTTCGTCATCGCGATCGGTCTGGGTGTCGGCGCGATGTACATCCGGTCGCTCACCGTCTACCTGGTGCGACAAGGGCACCCTCGGCAACTACGTCTACCTCGAGCACGGGGCGATGTGGGCCATCGGTGCCCTCGCCACGATCCTGCTGGTCACCATCAAGTACGAGGTCCCGGAGGTCATCACCGGGCTGATCGGGCTGGCGTTCATCGTCGCGGCGTTCGTCTCCTCGCTGGCGCGCAACCGCCGCCTGGCGGCGGAAGGCGAAACGGTCGACGAGCGGGAGCCGGTCACCGCCCAGCGCTGACCGCGCGGTGGGCCGGCCGCCCGTCCCGGGCGGTCGGAGGCGGGCGCCGGCAGGCGCCGTGAGCGGAGGGGCCGCCGTGCAGCACTTCCACCACCTCGACACCGAGCAGCGCTCCCGGCTCTTCGCGCTGCCGCCGGAGTCGTTCCAGCGCCACGGCGACAAGGACGTCCTCGCCGTGGCGCTGGGCGCGACCCTCTACATGCCCGCGACCCGGCCCGCCCTCGTCGACGACCTGGTGCGGCAGGGGGCGCAGGGAGTGGTGAGCAGCGTCGTCTGCCTGGAGGACGCTGTCGCCGACCACGAGGTGGTGGCGGCCGAGGCCAACGTCGTGGCCCAGCTGGCCCGAGCCGCCTCCGACGACGGCGTCGACGAGCGCTTCCCGCTGACCTTCGTCCGAGTCCGCCAGCCCGACCAGATCCCGTTGGTGATCGCGGGGCTGGGGGAGCACGCCGAGGTCCTGTCGGGGTTCGTGCTGCCGAAGTTCACCGCGGCGACCGGTCCGGCGTACCTCGACGCGCTGGAGCGCGCCCGCGCCTCCACCGGTCTGCCGCTGCGGGCGATGCCGGTCATCGAGTCGCCCGAGGTGATCCACCGCGAGAGTCGGGTCCCGTCGCTGCTCGGGATCGCGGAGCTCCTGGACGAGCACCGCGACCTCGTCCTCGCGGTGCGCATCGGTGCGACCGACCTGAGTGCGGCGTACGGCGTGCGACGGGGACGCGACCTCACCGTGTACGACGTCCGGCTCGTCTGCGAGGTCATCACCGACGTGGTCAACGTGCTGGGCCGTGCCGACGGCACCGGCCACGTGGTCACCGGGTCGGTGTGGGAGTACTTCCAGGGCACCGACCGGCTGTTCAAGCCGCTCCTGCGGGAGACTCCGTTCGCCGAGCACGACGCGCCGGCGCTGCGGGAGGAGCTGCTCGTGCGCGACCTCGACGGGCTGATCCGGGAGGTCGTGCTCGACAAGGCCAACGGGCTCACCGGCAAGACCGTCATCCACCCGACGCACGTCGCCGCCGTCCACGCGCTCTCGGTGGTGACCCACGAGGAGTACGCCGACGCCTGCGACGTCCTCGGAGCCGGCATGGCCGGCGGCGGCGTGCAGGCGTCCAGCTACCGCAACAAGATGAACGAGGGGCGGCCGCACCGGGCGTGGGCCGAGCGGACGATGCGGCGCGCACGGGTCTTCGGCGTCGCGGGTGAGGACGTGACGTTCGTCGACCTGCTGGCCGCCGGGATCGACATCCCGTGACCCACGGGCTAGACGAGCGTGCGGAGTGGGCCGGCGCCTGGGTGGCCGAGCGCCTCGACGTACGGCTGGTGACGACCGCGGGGCCCGCCGGTGTCGAGGTGGCCGACCTCGTCGGCCTGGCGGTCCGCGACAACCCGCGTCGCGCGCACCTGCTGGTCTCGACCGTGCTGGGCAAGCACGTCCCGACCGATCCCCGGCTGGTGCACGGGACGGGGTTGCTGCTGGGGCGCTTCGTCGCGTCGGTGCTCGCGGGCGGGCAGCCTGCGCTCCCGGAGGGGGCGCCGCTGCGCGCGGCGCTCGCCGGGTCGCCGTCCGCGGCGGCTGCGCTCGTCGAGGCGGTACGCCGGGGCGGGCCGGTCCTCGAGGAACCCGTCACGGTCCTGGGGTACGCCGAGACCGCGACCGGCCTCGGGCACGCCGTCTTCGACGCGCTGCTCGGCTCGTCGTCCTCGGCGCGCTACCTGCACTCGACCCGGCGGCGGGTCCCGGGGGCGACCGAGGCCGCGGGCTTCGAGGAGGAGCACTCCCACGCGACGTCGCACCTGCTGCTGCCCCGCGACCCCGACCTGCTCACCGGCAGCGGGCCGCTGGTGCTCGTCGACGACGAGCTCTCGACCGGCACGACCGCCCTCAACACCGTCCGGGCGCTGCACCGGCTGGCGCCGCGCGACCGGTACGTCGTCGCCTCGCTGGTGGACCTCCGGGGACCGCTCGACGCGGCGCAGTTCGACCGGCTCGCCGCGGAGCTCGACACCCGCATCGACGTGGTGAGCCTCGCGGCGGGACAGATCGCGCTGCCGTCCGACGTCCTCGAGCGGGGACGGCGACTGGTCGCCCAGCATCGCGCCGCCCAGCCGGGCCGCCGAGCCGCCCCTCGTGACGTGTCGAGCCGCCCGCCACGGCGGGCGGCTCGACACGTCACCGAGGGCGGCTCGATCGGGCACGAGGGGCGGCTCGGCGGCGGGGTGGGGTCGGCGCGGCACGGGGTCGACGGCGCTGCTGCGGCCGCCCTCGAGGAGCTGCTGCCGCGGCTCGCCGCGCGGGTGACGGCGGCGTCGCAGGCCTCCGGACGGCTCCACGTGCTGGGGACCGAGGAGCTCATGTACGTCCCCACGCGGCTGGCCGAGCTGCTCGCCGCGACCACGCGTCGAGAGGTCGTCGTCTCGACGACCACCCGCTCGCCCGTGCTCGTCGTCGACGCGCCCGGCTACGCCGTCCGCTCCGGCCTGCAGTTCCCCGCTCACGACGACCCCGCCGACGAGCGCGGCACCCGGTACGCCTACAACCTCACCGGCCCGGCGGGTGAGGGGCCGGCGACCGTGGTGCTGGTCGTGGACCCGGCGGGGGACACGCCGGCGCTGCACGCCGCCGGCGGGCTGGTCGACCAGCTCTGCGGGGTCGCCGACGAGGTGCTGGTCGTCGTGGTGCCGGAGACGCTGCCGACGGCCCGGTCGACGTCGTTGACCCCGCCGCCGCTGCGGCACCCGGAGTTCGGCTCCTACCCGCGCGACGACGTCGCGTGGCTGCTGCAGGACCTCTCCCACGTGGCGCTCGAGGCGCCGACCGAGGAGCGCGAGGAGGCCGTCCAGTCCGGCGGCGCCCACTACGCCGAGTCGTTGCCGATCGAGTACCAGCCGGACGCGGCGTACCAGCGGCTCTTCCACACCGCGCTCGCGGAGTCGGCGGACCGGCTGGCGCACGCGGTCGGGCTGGTGACCGAGCAGCTGCTCGCCGAGCGGGGCCGCGACCTGGTGCTCGCGTCACTGGCCCGGGCCGGAACGCCGGTGGGTGTGCTGATCCGGCGGTGGGCGGAGGTCCTGCACGGGTTGGACCTCCCGCACTACGCGGTGTCGATCGTCCGGGGGCGGGGGATCGACCACGTGGCGCTCCGCCACCTCGCCGGGTCGCACGACCCTCGCGCGGTCGTCTTCGTCGACGGCTGGACCGGCAAGGGCGCGATCACCCGGGAGCTGGCGGACTCGGTGGCGGTGGCCAACGACGCGCTCGGGCTCCGGGACGGCGCCGGCTTCCGGCCCGACCTCGCGGTGTTGGCCGACCCGGGTCGTTGCGTGTCGGTCTACGGCACTCGCGAGGACTACCTGATCCCGTCGGCCTGCCTCAACGCGACGGTGTCCGGGCTGGTGTCCCGCACGGTGCTCAACCCGGCACTCACCGGGCCCGGGGACTACCACGGCGCCAAGTACTACCGCGACCTCGCCTCCTCCGACGTGTCCCGGCTCTTCGTCGACGCCGTGGCCGACCGGTTCGCCGACGTCCGCCCGGCGGTCGCCGCGGCCCTGCCCGGGCACCTCGCCGCCGACCGGACCCCGACCTGGGCAGGGTGGGCCGCCGTGGAGGCGATCAGCCGGGAGCACGGCATCGGCGACGTGAACCTCGTGAAGCCCGGCGTCGGCGAGACGACCCGGGTGCTGCTGCGACGGGTGCCGTGGAAGGTGCTGTGCCGCGCCGACGCCGGCGAGGAGCTGGCGCACGTACGGCTGCTCGCCGCGCAGCGCGGGGTCCCGGTCGAGCCGGTCGCCGACCTCCCGTACAGCTGCGTCGGGCTGATCCACCCGCGGTTCACCCGCGGCGCCGTCGGGGCCGCCGGCACCCGGGTCGGGTCGGCGCCGTGAGCCCGCCGTGAGCCCGCCGTGAGCCCGTCGTGAGCCCGCCGTGAGCCCGCCGTGAGCACCGTCGTCGTCGCCGACCTCGACCGGACCCTCATCTACTCCGCCGCCGCCCTCGGGCTCCCCGGGCCCGACGAGGAGGCGCCGAGGCTGCTCTGCGTCGAGGTGTACGCCGGGCGGCCGCTCTCGTTCGTCACCGAGCGGGCGGCTGCCGACCTCGTCCGGCTGGCCGAGGCCGAGGTGCTGGTCCCGGCGACGACCCGCACGGTCGCGCAGCTGCGCCGCGTCCACCTCCCGGGCCCACCCCCGGCGTACGCCCTCTGCGCGAACGGCGGGCGGCTGCTCCGCGACGGCGTGGAGGACCGTGACTTCACCGCGGCCGTCGCCGACCGGCTCGGCGGCGCCGGAGCACCGCTGCCCGAGCTGCGTGCGCCGCTCGACCGCGCGCTGGCCGCGGTGGACCCCTTCGTGGAGAAGGTCCGCGACGCCGACGGCCTGTTCTGCTACGCGGTCGTCGACCGTGACCGGCTGCCGGCGTCGTGGGTCGAGGACCTCACGGCGTACGCCGGGGAGCGGGGCTGGGCGGTGTCGGTGCAGGGCCGGAAGGTGTACTGCGTCCCCGCCGCGCTGAGCAAGGCGGCGGCGGCCCAGGAGGTCGCGGTGCTGCTCGGGGCGGACCGGATGGTCGCGGCCGGCGACTCGCTGCTCGACCGGGAGCTGCTGGACGCGGCCGACGCGGGGATCCGACCCGCGCACGGCGAGCTGCACTCGGTCGGCTGGACCCGGCCACACGTCACCGTGACCAGCGCGGCCGGTGTCCTGGCCGGGGAGGAGGTCGCGGCCTGGCTGCGCTGTCAGGCGGACCCGTGAGTCAGCGGCTGTCGGCGATCGCCGCGCGGGTCCGGCGGACCACCCCCGACGCGAGCTCACGCACCGCTCGCAGCTCGCCGAGGTAGGCCCACCAGTCCGGCCGGTTCGCCTCGAGCACCTCATCGACGCGCTCGAGGCGGGCGGCCAGGTTGTCGAGGATCGTGGTCTCGTTGGCCGGGACCCGGTCGCCGGCGGCCAGGACCAGCCGCTGCGCGTCCCGGACCGCGAACCAGGAACGCTGCTTCTCCGCCCGCGGGTCGGCGACGACCGCCTCGAGGTCCCGCTCCCGGTCGATGACCGAGCTGACCGCACGGTCGGCCTCGGCGACGCGCTCGCGGGCCGCGGAGAGGGCGTCGGAGGCCTCCTCCCAACGACCGTCGGCGGCGAGGCCGCGGGCCCGCGCCAACAGCCTGCGGGCCTCCTCCAGCCCCGCGGCCGCCTGGGACGGCACCGGGTCGAGGTCGACCGAGCAGCGCGAGGAGTAGTTGCGGCGCAGCCGCGACAGCGTCGCGGGCACCTGCTCCAGCCGCCCGCTGACGCCGTCCAGGCGGGTGGCGGTCGACGTCAGCCGGCTGCGCCCGTGGGAGGCCAGGTCGCGCAGCCCGTCCGCCGCGGCCGTGCAGTCACGAGCGGCGGCGAGCGCCGCGGCACAGTGGCGCAGCGTCGCGGCGACCCCGTGGCGGTGCGGCCCCTCGGCCACCGGCCTCGCCAGCTCCTCGGCGCGCTCGAGCGCAGCGTCGACCCGAGGGGACCGGAGCCCTGCGGCGTGCAGGTCCGCCACCGCGCGGCGGGCGGCCTCGACGGCCGCCTCCGCCTCCGCCACCCGTGGCGCGACCTGCGACCAGCCGCGCTGCACCCGGTCCTCGAGGTCGGGGTGCCGGGTGCGGTAGTCGGCCAGCGCCGCCCGTGCCGCGGCCGCCGCCGACCCAGCCTGCCGGTAGTCCTCCTCGGCCTGCCGGAGCAGCCCGACGTCGGTGTCGGCCGCGGCGACGAGGCCGTCGTGGCGGTCGCACGACTCGATCCACCGCGCGCTCGCCGCGTCGGCCTGTTGGAGGAGGGGTTGCAGCTGCGAGAGCGGCGGCGGCACCGGCAGGACCGGCGTCCAGCCCGGCGTACGCCTCGACGAGGAGCCGCAGCGCGCGCTGCTCCTCGTCCAGCCCGAGGAAGTCGGCGGCAGCGCGCGTGCGCATCGCCTCGGCGGCGCCGCGCGCCGCACTACGACGCCCTCCGGAGGCGAACACGTCCTCCCTGTCCCCCGTGGTCGGCGGTGTGAACCGCGACGGAGGCGGGAACCGAGGTCGTGTGTCGAGGACCGCAGCAGTGACCGGGTGCACCTTCTGCGGGATCGTCGCAGGCGACGTCCCCGCAGCCGTGGTGCTCGACGAGCCGGACCTGGTGGCGTTCCTCGACGTCCGCCCGGTGTTCAAGGGTCACGTGCTCCTGGTGCCGCGGACCCACGTCGTCACGCTGCCCGAGCTGCCGGCGTCCCTGCGGGACCCGTTCCTCGCGGCGGCGCAGCGGCTGGCAGCCGCGGTCGTCGAGGGGCTGGGCGCCCAGGGGTCGTTCGTCGCGATGAACAACACCGTCAGCCAGAGCGTGCCGCACCTGCACCTCCACGTCGTCCCGCGCACGAAGGGCGACGGGCTCCGGGGCTTCTTCTGGCCCCGGACGAGGTACGCCGACGACGCCGAGCGGGCGGACTACGCCGCGCGGCTGCGGGCGGTGACCGAGCCGCCGGACTCCGCCGGCTGAGCCTCGACGGGACGGCGGCGGAAGGCGTTGCCGGTGCCCTTGCCGGCGATCCAGACGCCGGCCACGCCCAGCACCGCGCCCCCGACCGCGTCGACGGCGTAGTGCCAGCCGAGGTACACCGTGCAGGGCACGGTGAGCGCGAGGAAGACCCAGAGGAAGGCCCGGACGCCCCAGTGCAGCCGGAGCAGCTCGGCCATCACGCACATCGTCACGCAGATGCCGACGTGCAGGGAGGCGAAGGCGGCGATCGTCTGCACGGCCTCGGTGGTGAACGGGTTGACCAGCACCTCGCCCCGCTCGGCCATCATCAGCTCCTGGAGCGCCGTCACGTCGGTGCGCGGCAGCTCGGTGAACAGCTCGGGACGGGCGTACACCGGGCCGAGGCTCGGCACCAGGTAGTAGACGATCGCGCCGAGCACCCAGTCGACGGCCACGGCCGTCACGTACCACGCGCCCGCGACGGAGTTGCGGCTCCACACCAGCGCGACGACCAGCGAGGCCGGGACGAAGACGATCCAGGCGATGTAGAGGAACGAGAAGAGCTCCGCGGCGACGACGCCGGTGCCGAAGAGCGCGTGGCTGAGCTCGACCGGGTCGTGGCCGAAGAACAGCACGCGGTCGATGTCGGCGAGCGTGGCGTCCCACAGGTGGAGGTTGACGAAGGGGACGAACGACTTGAGGTTCCGGAAGGAGGCGTAGGTGAGGTACCACGCGCCCAGGCCGACGAGCGCGAAGGCCAGGTGGGGGAGCCCCCACCGCTCCTGGACCACCTCCCGCACCGTGCGCGGGAGCTCGCGCAGGTCGCGGCGACGCCACGCCCGCGCCCCGACCCGCGGGACCACGTCGAGCAGGAACGCGCCGAGCAGGATGAGCGGCAGTCGCAGGTACGTCGGCCCCGCCACGCTGTCGGGGTCGCGCACCGGGAGGTCGTAGACCCAGGCGACGACGAGCGTCGCGACCGACATCCCCAGGGCGACCATGACCGCGAAGCGGAACTGGCCGCGCACCGGTCCTGTCAGCTGGGCCGCAGCCGATCCGCGTCCCGCCGCGGTGCCCACCTCGTCACGCATGGCCGTCAGGCTACCGTTCGGGGCGCGGGCGCGCTCGGAGCGAGGCGGTCGTCACACCTGCGGTCACGGCCTGTCCGAGCAGCCGTCGCAAGCAACCGAAGGGACCCTGGATGAGCAGGTACGCAGGCCGTGTCGTGATCGTGACCGGTGCGGCGCGGGGGATCGGAGCGGCGACCGCCCAGCGGTTCGCCGACGAGGGCGCGTCGGTCGCGGTCCTCGACCTCGACGAGGCGGACGCGTCCCGCACCGCGGCGGCCCTCGGCGCCGAGCGCGCTCTCGGGCTCGCCTGCGACGTCGTGGACGCCGCGGCGGTCGAACGTGCCGTCAGCCGGGTGGTGACGGACCTCGGACGTGTCGACGTGCTGGTCAACAACGCCGGGGTCACCCGGGACAACCTGCTGTTCAAGATGACCGAGGAGGACTGGGACCTGGTCCTCGGCGTCCACCTCAAGGGCGCCTTCCTCATGAGCCGCGAGGTGCAGAAGCACATGACCGCCGCGCGCTCGGGGAAGATCCTCAATCTCTCCAGCGTCTCGGCGCTCGGCAACCGCGGCCAGGCCAACTACGCCGCCGCCAAGATGGGGATCCAGGGGTTCACCCGCACGCTGGCCCTCGAGCTGGGCCCGTTCGGCATCAACGTCAACGCGGTCGCCCCCGGCTTCATCGTGACCGACATGACCGACGCGACCGCTCGGCGGCTCGCGATGGCACCAGAGGAGCTGCAGCGGCTCAGCGCCGAGGCGACCCCGGTCCGCCGGGTGGGTCAGCCCGGCGACATCGCCTCCGCCGCGGCGTACCTCTGCAGTGATGAGGCGTCGTTCATCACCGGTCAGACCCTCTACGTCGACGGCGGCGCCAAGCTCTGACCGACCGGGACGTGTGTCCCGTCGAGGGTCCCGACGTCGGTCGAACCGAGCCGTCGTCGCGGCGCGCCGACCTAGGGTCGTGAGCAACATCACCCTCGACGACAGGACCCGACCTGTGCCGCTCCGTGCCCTCGCCCACCTGCCCCGCCTGACCTCAGCCCTGCTGGCCCTCCTGCTCGCGGCCCTCGTCGTCGCCGGCGGCCCGGCCCCGGGCACCGGCGGACGCGGTCCCGGCGATGCTGCCGCCGGCACCGCTGTGCCGCTGCGGCTCGTGGGCGCGCGGAACCTGGAGCGCGTCGACCGGGCGCTGCGGATTGCGCGGAACCAGATCGGCGACCGCTATCGGTACGGCGCCGAGGGCCCGCGCCGGTTCGACTGCTCCGGGCTGGTGTACTACGCCACCCACCGCGCCGGCTTCGCCCGGGTCCCGCGGACCTCGGCCGACCAGGGCCGCTTCATGGACCGCATCAAGCGCTCGCGGATGCGTCGCGGCGACTTCGTGTTCTTCACCGGGTCGTCCGGCGTCTACCACGTCGGGGTGTACGTCGGCCGTCGCGACGGCGAGCGGGCGATCGTCCACGCACCGAGGCCGGGCACGAGGGTCCGGGTCGAGAAGGTCTGGACCGACTCCTGGTTCGCCGCGACGCTGCGCCGGTGACGCTGCCAGAGTGAGCCGGTGAGGGCCTCCGCCGAGGCGGGGCACCAGCCGGGCCCGCCGCGTGTTGTTCCCGCTCCCTGCGCCTTGCAATGTCATCCTCGACGCATGACATTGTCCGGGAGGGTGCGCCCGCGCCCAGTCTCGAGGCCGGTGGCGCTCTCTGTGGCTGTCGTCACCCTCGCGGCGCTGGCCGGCTGCAGCGGCGACGACGGCGACGGCGCGACCGCGGGCGAGCAGGGCCAGCAGGTCGCCGACGGGGCGACCTTCGACGCGGTCTCGCCGCTGACCGGCCAGGAGCTCGAGGGCGACGCCGCGTCCCGGCCGGTGCTCGCGGTCAAGATCGACAACTCCGGGGCCAGCGCACCGCAGGTCGGACTGGGATCGGCGGACCTCGTCACCGAGGAGCTCGTCGAGGGAGGGATCACCCGCCTCGCGGTCTTCTACCAGAGCCGGCTGCCCGGTGAGGTCGGGCCGGTGCGGTCGATGCGGGCCACCGACATCGGGATCGTGCAGCCCCTGGGCGCCTCCCTCGTCGCCAGCGGTGCAGCGCCGCAGACCAACGCCCGGCTCAAGGACGCCGGCATCACGACGTACGTCGAGGGAGCGCCCGGCTTCTACCGGGTCGCCGACCGGGTCGCGCCGTACAACCTCTTCGTCGACCTGCAGGAGCTGGCGGACACGCTGCTCCCGGCGCAGCCGGCCCCGCCGTACCTGCCCTTCGGCGGCGAGCCGCTGCCCGACGGCGTGCCGGCGCGCTCGCTCACCGCGACCTTCTCGGGCTCCAGCTCGACGTCGTTCAGCTTCCGCGACGGGCACTACGACAACACCGACGGCAACGCGGCCGAGGCCGACCGGTTCACAGCCGACACCGTGCTGGTGCTGCGCGTGCAGGTCGGCGACGCCGGCTACCGCGACCCGGCCGGCAACCCGGTCCCGGAGACCCGGCTCGTCGGGTCCGGTCCGGCCATGGTGTTCTCCGGCGGTCGGCTGGTCCGGGGACGGTGGAGCAAGGCGGAGCTCGGCAGCGGGCTGGTGCTCGAGGTCGACGGGAAGCCGGTGCAGCTGCCGCCCGGGCGGGTCTGGGTCGAGCTGGTGCCGCTGCGCGGCGGCGGGGTGAGGGTCGGCCGGTGAGGTCCCGCCCCGGCAGGGTTCCGCTCGACCGGGCCGGGGTCGTGCCACCATGTCCGCGTGGCGGCGCCGAGCATCTCGTACTCGATCACGATCAGGCTGGAGCTCCCGGCGGGCGGCTCCGCGATCAGCCAGCTGACGTCCGCGGTGGAGGACGCCGGCGGTGAGGTGACCGCGCTCGACGTGAGCGCCTCCGGCGCCGACCGGCTGCAGATCGACGTCACCTGCGCCGCCAGCGGCACCGAGCACGCGGAGCTGCTCGTCGAGAAGCTGCGCGCGGTCGAGGGGCTCGTCGTGCACAAGGTGTCGGACCGCACCTTCCTCATGCACCTCGGCGGCACCATCGAGATGGCCTCCAAGCACCCGATCCGCAACCGCGACGACCTGTCGCTGATCTACACACCCGGCGTCGCGCGGGTCTGCCAGGCGATCGCCCGCAACCCCGAGGACGCCCGGCGGCTCACCGTCAAGCGCAACTCGGTCGCGGTCGTCACCGACGGCTCGGCCGTCCTCGGGCTCGGCAACATCGGGGCCGCCGCGGCGCTGCCGGTGATGGAGGGCAAGGCTGCGCTCTTCAAGCGGTTCGGCGGCATCGACGCCTGGCCGTTGTGTCTCGACACCCAGGACGTCGACGAGATCGTCACGATCGTGCGCGCCGTCTCCCCGGGCTTCGCCGGGATCAACCTCGAGGACATCGCCGCCCCGCGCTGCTTCGAGATCGAGGCCCGGCTGCGTGAGCTGCTGGACATCCCGGTCTTCCACGACGACCAGCACGGCACCGCCATCGTGGTGCTGGCCGCGCTGCGCAACGCGCTCCGCGTCGTGGGCAAGCAGCTGCCCGACGTGCGCGTCGTGATGTCGGGCGCCGGAGCCGCCGGCACCGCCATCCTGCGGCTGCTCCTCGAGGCCGGCGCCCGCCACGTCCTCGTCGCCGACGTCGAGGGTGTCGTGCACCGCGACCGCGCCGACCTCCACGAGTCGCTGCACTGGGTGGCGGACGCCACCAACCCTGAGGGCCTGCGCGGCGACCTCCACCAGGCGATGGCGGGGGCCGACGTCTTCATCGGCGTCTCGGCCCCCAACGTCCTCACCGAGGACGACGTCGCCTCGATGGCGCCGGGGAGCATCGTCTTCGCGCTGGCGAACCCCGACCCGGAGATCGACCCGGCGACCGCGCGACGGCACGCCACGGTGGTGGCGACCGGGCGGTCGGACTACCCCAACCAGATCAACAACGTGCTGGCGTTCCCCGGCGTCTTCCGGGGGCTGCTCGACGCCTCGGCGACCCGGGTCGACTCGACCCTCCTGCTCGCCGCGGCCGACGCGATCGCCTCGACGGTGGCCGAGACCGAGGTGAACGCGAACTACATCATCCCGAGCGTGTTCCACGCGGACGTGCACCACGCGGTCGCCGAGGCGGTCGGGACGGCGGCGGGGCGCCGGCACTCGTGAGCGAAGAGGGGATCGAGCGGTTCACGCTGGTCGTACAGGAGCCCGCGGCCGGCCGGCTGCTGGTGGCCAGCCCGGCGCTGCTCGACCCCAACTTCGTCCGCACCGTCGTCCTGCTGCTCGACCACGACGAGGAGGGGACGCTCGGGGTCGTCCTCAACCGGCCGACGACCGTCCTGGTCGCCTCGGTGCTGCCGGGGTGGGCCGGCACCGTGGACGACCCGCCGGTGCTCTTCGACGGCGGGCCGGTCAGCGGCGACTCGGCGCTCGCGGTCGCCTGCGTTCCTGAGGCGGACGGCGAGGACCCGGTGGGGTTCCGGAGGCTCTTCGGGCCCACCGGGATGGTCGACCTCGACACTCCGTTGGAGGTCCTGGCGCCGGCGATGACGCGGATGCGGATTTTCGCGGGGTACGCCGGGTGGGGCGGCGGCCAGCTCGACGCCGAGCTCGAGGAGGGCTCCTGGTACGTCGTCCGGGCCGAGACCGCGGACATCTTCGCCCCGTCCCCCGACGACCTGTGGCGCCAGGTGCTGCGGCGCCAGCACGGCCCGCTCGCCTGGGTCGCGACGATGCCGATCGACCCCGGCCACAACTGAGTCCCGGCGCGCGCGGCGGACCGCCGATCCCTACACTTGCCCGGTGACCAGCACCCAGTTCAGCCCCGGCGCCGAGACCGTGGAGGACCGGCGCACCCTGCCCCTGGACGGCGAGGACCGGGAGCGCTTCTCGCACTACGTGGAGAAGGACAAGCTCACCGAGGCGATGGTGATGGGCACACCGGTCCGGGCGCTTTGCGGCAAGGTGTGGGTCCCCAGCCGGGACCCCGAGCGGTTCCCGACCTGCCCGGAGTGCAAGGACATCTGGGAGAACCTGCCCAAGGACGACGACTGAGTCCCAGCCAGGCGGGTCTCTCCGCGGCGTACCCCGGTCGGGCCGCATGGGGCACGGTGTCGCGCCTGCGCGCGTGGCAGACCGAGGCCGTCGAGCGCTACCTCGCCGCGCTCCCGCGCGACTTCCTCGCCGTCGCCACCCCGGGTGCGGGCAAGACGACCTTCGCGCTGACGGTCGCCGCCGAGCTGATGTCGCGGCGGCTGGTCGACCGGGTGGTCGTCGTGGCACCGACCGAGCACCTCAAGACGCAGTGGGCCGAGGCCGGCGCCCGTGCCGGCATCCCGCTCGACCCGACGTACGCCGGCGGGCGGGGACGCACGAGCGCGGACTTCAAGGGCGTCGCGCTGACCTACGCCGGGGTGGCGGCGAACCCGCTGGCGGTCCGGGTCCGGACCGAGCGGTTCAAGACGCTGGTCGTCCTCGACGAGGTGCACCACGCCGGCGACGCGCTGTCGTGGGGAGAGGCGGTCCGGGAGGCCTTCGAGCCGGCGCACCGGCGGCTGGCGCTGACCGGCACGCCGTTCCGGTCCGACGTCAACCCGATCCCGTTCGTGACCTACGCCCCCGGAGCCGACGGGGTCCCGCGCAGCGTGGCGGACTACAGCTACGGCTACGCCCGCGCGCTCGCCGACCACGTCGTGCGGCCGGTGCTGTTCCTCGCCTACTCCGGTGAGATGCAGTGGCGCACCCGGGCCGGGGACGAGGTGGCGGCGCGGCTCGGTGAGCCGCTCACCAAGGACCAGTCCGCGCAGGCGCTGCGCACGGCGCTCGACCCGGGCGGGTCGTGGATGCCGGCGGTCCTGGCGGCGGCGGACCGGCGGCTCACCGAGGTGCGCCGCCACGTCCCCGACGCGGGCGGGCTGGTCATCGCCTCCGACCAGGACGCCGCCCGGGCGTACGCCGGGCTGCTGCGGGAGCTCACCGGCGACCGGCCCGTCGTGGTGCTGAGCGACGAGAAGGCCGCCTCCACGCGGATCTCGGAGTTCGCCGAGAGCGACGACCGGTGGATGGTCGCGGTCCGCATGGTGTCGGAGGGTGTGGACGTGCCGCGGCTCGCCGTCGGGGTCTACGCCACGACCACGACGACGCCGCTGTTCTTCGCTCAGGCGGTGGGCCGGTTCGTCCGGGCGCGGCGGCGCGGGGAGACCGCCTCGGTCTTCCTGCCCTCGACGGGCCACCTCCTCGGACTGGCCGCCGAGCTCGAGCTGGAGCGGGACCACGTGCTCGGGCGGGCGGTGCGGTCCGACGAGGACGTCTTCGCCGCGGAGGAGGAGCTGCTCGCGCGGGCCCAGGCGGCGGAGGCGGTCGCCTCGGGCGAGCAGCTCGTGCCGTTCCAGGCCCTCGGCTCCGAGGCGCGCTTCGACCGGGTGCTGTACGACGGCGGCGAGTTCGGCCACGAGGGCGAGGTGCACGTCGGGTCCGAGGAGGAGATGGATTTTCTCGGCATCCCGGGCCTCCTCGACCACGACCAGATGCGGTCGCTGCTCCAGCAGCGACAGTCCGACCGGGCGAGGTCGCAGCGGCGTACGGCTCCCACCGCCCCGGCCGACATGCCGGCCGCCCACGAGCAGCTCGCCGTCCTGCGCCGAGAGCTCAACGGCCTCGTCGCCGCTTGGCACCACCGGACCTCACAGCCGCACGGCGTCACCCACGCCGCCCTGCGGCGGGAGTGCGGCGGGCCGGCGGCGGCCGTCGCGACCGCCGAGCAGCTCCAGGCGCGGATCGACCGGGTCCGGGAGTGGGCCGCCCGAGGGCGCTCCTGAGGGGTCGGCAAGTGGTGCCACTTCGAGGGTCGAAGGGGGGTGAACCCCGGAAGTGGTGCCACTTGCGGGGTCGCGAGGGGCGTGAACCCCGGAAGTGGTGCCACTTGCGGGGTCGCGAGGGGGTGAACCCCGGAAGTGGTGCCACTTGCGGGGAGCGCCGGGGCCGACCGACCGACCGACCGACCCCGTCAGAGCACCTTGGACAGGAACGCCTGGGTCCGCTGGTGCTGAGGGTCGCCGAGCACCTGGCGCGGGTCGCCCTCCTCGACGACGACACCACCGTCCATGAAGACGAGGTTGTCGCCGACCTCCCGGGCGAAACCCATCTCGTGGGTGACCACCATCATCGTCATGCCCTCCGAGGCGAGGTCCTTCATGACCGCGAGGACGTCCCCGACGAGCTCGGGGTCCAGGGCGCTGGTGGGCTCGTCGAAGAGCATCATGTCGGGGTCCATCGACAGCGCCCGCGCGATGGCGACGCGCTGCTGCTGACCACCCGAGAGGTGGGCCGGGTAGGCGTCGGCCTTCTCGAGGAGCCCGACCTTCTCGAGGTTGCGTCGTGCGACGGCCGTCGCCTCGTCCCTGCTCCGCCGCTTGACCCGCTGCTGGGCGATCGTCAGGTTGCGGAGCACCGAGAGGTGCGGGAACAGGTTGAAGGACTGGAACACCATCCCGATCCGGGAGCGGACCTCGTCGAGGTCGACCTCCTGGTCGGTGATGTCGATCCCCTCGATGAGGATGGTCCCGGAGGTCGGCTCCTCCAGGCGGTTCACGCAGCGCAGCAGCGTCGACTTGCCGGACCCCGACGGCCCGATCACGCAGACGACCTGACCGTCGTCGACGTGGAAGTCGATGCCCTTGAGCACCTCGTTGTCGCCGAAGCTCTTGTGCAGGTCGCGGACCTCGATGGCGCGGGTCATCTCATCTCGCTCTCTGCTGCCGGCGTTCGAGCGCCGCCACGACCCGGGTGAGCGGCAGGGTGATGACCAGGTACATCACGGCAGCGGCGACCAGCGGCGAGGCGTTGGCGTTCTCCGACATCACGTCGCGGGCGAACTGGGTGAGCTCGCGCTCCCCGACGGCGATCCCCACCGCGGCCAGCAGCGAAGTGTCCTTGATCAGCAGCACCAACTCGTTGGTGAGGGGCGGGATCACGATCCGGAACGCCTGAGGGAGCACCACCGAGGTCGTCGTCCACACGCCGTTCATCCCCAGCGAGCGTGCGGCCTCGACCTGGCCCTTCGGGACTGCCTGGATCCCCGCTCGCAGCGTCTCGGCCATGTACGCCGCCGACACGACGATCAGCGCGATGACCCCGGCCCCGATGGTCCCGTACGGCAGCGGCCGGCCGAGCACCAGCGGGACCGCGAGGGCGAACGCGAAGATCACCACCAGCGCAGGCAGGCCGCGGAAGAACTCGATGTAGCCGGTGGCCAGCCACCGGTACGGCCCGATGGGCGAGAGCTTCATCAGCGCCAGGACCAGCGCGACCGCCAGCCCGCCGGCGAACGCGATGACGGTGTAGATGATGGTGTTCTTGGCCGCCACCGTCACGAGCTCCGGCCACATGCTGCGCAGGACCTCGGTGTCGAGGAAGTTCTCCCTCACCGCCACCCAGTCGACGCTGACCAGCAGCACCACCAGCCCCACGAGCAGCAGCAGGTAGAGCGCGCCGCGGGTGAGGCGCCGACGGGTCGAGCGCTTCATGGCCATCGGGTGGTCACGTGGTCGAGAAGTACTCGTCGTAGATCGTGTCGTAGGTGCCGTCCTCACGCAGCGCGGCGAGCTGCTCGTTCACCGCGTCACGCAGGCCGGTGTTGTCCTGCTTGACCGCGAACCCGTACTCCTCGCCGGTGTCGTACTGCTCGACGATCTCGAAGTCGCCGTCCTCGGTGTGCGCGAGGTTGACCGGCAGGTCCTGCAGCAGCGCGTCGACCTGGCCGGCCTTGATGCCGTTGAACATCTCCGCGTCGCTGGGGAAGCTCACGACCTCGGCGTCGCTCGGGGCGTTCTCCTCGGTGTAGGACTTCCCGGTGGTCCCCTGCTGGACGCCCACCCGCTTGCCCGCGAGGTCCTCGATCGAGGCGATGTCGGAGCCGGTCGGCACCATCAGCGACTGCTCGGAGTCGTAGTAGCCCTCGGTGAAGTCGAGGTTCTCCTCGCGCTCCTCGGTGATGGTCATCGCGCTGGCGACCATGTCGCACTGGCCGCCGTTGAGCGCGAGGCCCGACTGCAGGCTGTCGAACCCGGCGTCCTGCACCTCGAGCTCGAGGTCGAGCCCGGTCGCGATCTCGTTGACGAGGTCGCCGTCGAACCCGGTGAAGACGTCGCCCTCGAAGATGTCGAAGGGCTTGTACGGGATGTCGGAGCAGACCTTGAGGGTCCCCGGCTCGAGCGTCTGCAGGTCGCTGCCACCGCTCGTGCCGGCGTCGCCGCCGCTGCCGGCGTCCTCGGGGGTGTCGGACCCGCAGCCGGTCAGGGCGGAGGCGAGGACCAGCCCGGCGGCGGCCACCACGGTGCGTGTCAGTCGCGTCGTCATGCCCGCACCCTAGACGCTGCTCATGGCAGCCAGGTCACAGAACGCGCCCGATCAGCCCGAGAGCCAGCAGGTCCCCGAGCGGGTCCGCAACGGCGCAGCAACCGAAGGAGGTGAACCACCGCCGGACCGACGCCAGGGCGGATCCGGCGTCCCGCGCCGCCGCCGCGACCGACCCGGAGTCGTGCTCGCCGAGCAGCCGGGCGACCTCGTCGCGGCCTGCTCCGTCCCATGCGGCGGCGGTGGCGAGGAGCAGGTTGAGGAAGCCGTGGTGCTCGAAGCCGGTGTCGGCGGCGCGGTGGCGGACCGCGTGGTGCAGCCCGGCGGTGCACTTGAAGGAGAGCTCGCGGTCGAGTGCTGCGTCGACCGCGCCGGCGAGGGTGCCCGTCGTCGGGAACGCGTCGCCCTCGAGCCCGCCGGTGCGGAGCTTGAGACGGAGGTCGGCAGCAGCGACCTCGTCGAGGGCGGCGAGCCAGTCCCGCGACCCCGTCGGGTCGGGGACGTGGACGAGCGGCACCTCGACGTACGTCGCCGCCTCGGGCGCCTGGTCCTGCACGGCCCGGACCGCCGTGGCCACCCGGCGGGCGTTGCCCGCGAGGTCGTCGAGGTCGCGGAGCGCCACCTCGACCCCGCGGAGCGCGGTGACGGAGCTGCCGGTGGCACGCCGCACCGCCGGCTCGACGGTGCCGGCACCGCCGGTGAGGACCACGGTCACCGGGAGCGGCGACCGGCCCGGGGTCCGCTCGAGGAGGTCCACGAGCGCCGGTAGCCGGCGGTCGTCGACGACGAAGGGGCCGACGAGCGCGGCGTACGGCGCCTCCCGGAGCTCGTCGTGCTCGCGGACCGCCTCCTCGAGCGGCGCCTCACGCGGCGGGAACACCGCGGCGTCGTCGACGAATTCGGCGTACTCGGGAGGGACCGACGTGCGGACAGCCACCAGGCGACCCTACTGACCGACACTGCGCCGGGCCGGGACGGTCAGTACCGTGCGACGGTGGCCACGCGCGATCCCGACGCTCCGCTCCACCGGCACGTGGCGCTGCTGCGGGCGGTCAACGTCGGCAAGCGTCAGGTGCGGATGGCAGCGCTGCGGGACTGGCTCGCGGAGGCCGGT